>NZ_LMKN01000008.1 GCF_001421535.1 Sphingomonas sp. Leaf20
CACACGAATATCAAAACCCATTCACAACGTCTTCTACACACCCAATGTCTGCAAGCGCAGACTGTCGGGCCCCCATCAAAGTACTACTTTGATGGGATCCTATCGCGGGGTGGAGCAGCCCGGTAGCTCGTCAGGCTCATAACCTGAAGGTCACAGGTTCAAATCCTGTCCCCGCAACCAAATTCCACACATCGACCTAACGCCGCCCTCACGGGCGGCGTTGTCGTTTGTGACGCACGCCAGCACATCCGCGACCATTGCACGACGCCGCCTTCTGGATCAGCATTACCGTCTGGATAGATCGTCAAGCGCTCGATGAGCATCGACAGGGTCTCCGCAGCTTTGCCGCGGACCGTCTCCGCGACGCTGTCTCGCGCAAGCGGCTGAACTTCTCCTCCAACAGCGGCAGCGCCAGGTGTGGTAGGATGATGGGTGTCGGATTTACCTTGATATCCGTTCTAGGCCAGCTCTCAGCTTGGCGTTTCGCGGCCAGGTTGCCGCTCTTGAAGCCTGCGAGGGCCAAGCGATCGATGCAACTGTATTGGCAGCAGGTCGTGCCCGTCCGCCGCGCCACATCACGCATGACCTGATCGGCGAGCGGCCGGACATTGTCGCTGGTCAAGGACGGGGGCTGTCGGGTCGTGAGGGGCGCCGGGTCAACCAAGCCGCGCCTCCTCGCGCCTATTCAGCAGGCATCGAGTTCTTGAGGTCGAGAGCGTCTATCGCCGGTGAACGGCGGGCAGCGCGTTGGTTGAAGAGCGACCTCGGGGTGTGGGCGCGCGAAGGTGGACGATGATCGACGTCATCGTCCACCCTATGACGGACAGCGTTAGAAGCGGAATCGCACGCCGAGCGAGTAGGTGCGCTCGAGATAGAAAATCTGCCGCGCGAACTGATCGCCCGCGTCGTTGAAGTCGCGGTACCGACGGATCGGATTGCCGAGCAGGTTGACGATGTCGAAGGCCAGCGTCACGTTGGGGATCGGCGTCACCGTCGTGGAGAAATCGAGCTGGCCGCGGCCCTTCTCGATCACGCCGCCGGTGCGCTGTGCGCCGTTGGCGTCGAGGTCGAGCGGCTCCTGGCTGTAATATTGCACGAAGTCCGAGCGAAAATTATACGCGAGGCGTGCCGAGAAGAACGGCCGCTCATAGAGTCCGATCAGGTTGTAGGTCCATTTCGACACGCCGTTGAACCGCTGTTGCTGGCCGGCGACGTTGGGTGACGTTGCCAGCGTCGAGGCGAGATCGCCGCGCGAATCGACATAGGTGCCGTTTGCCTGAAGCCCGAACCCCTTTGCCCAATCGGGCAACCCGTCGATATCGAGGAAGCTCGCAAAGCCCACCTCGACGCCCTGGAACCGCGTGGCGCCCGTATTCTCCGGCTGCGTATAGCGGACGCGGCCATAGACGGGGTCGGTGGTGAACACCGTCGTGTTCGAGATGAAGCCCTGCGCGTCACGCCGGAAGATCGCGCCTGTGAGCGACCCGGTGCGCGAGAAATACCATTCGAGGCTGGCATCGTAGTTGTTCGAGGTCAGCGGCGACAGGTTCGGATTCCCCGCGGTGATGGTGCGGACGTTGCTGTTGGGATCGTTCGGGTTCGGCGGGTTGTTCGGGTCGATCGTCGGCGGAGACCCGACCGTCAGCGCGGGGTTGAGGTCGAAGAAGTTGGGCCGCGTCCGCGTCTGCGTGTACGCAAGCCGCAGCTGCAGTTCGTCCGTCGCGGCGACGCGTGCGCTCACGTTGGGAAGATAGTCGGTATATTCGTTCTTCGCGGTGATCGGCGTGATCAGGAAATTGCCGGGCGTCTGTTCGTCGCGCAGGAAGCCGCTGATCGTGTTCTTGGTCCGGACCGCGCGTACACCGACGACGCCGTCGACGACGACCGTGCCGATGTCGAAGCCGTATTTGACCTGCGCATAGGCAGCCAGCGCCTTTTCGTTCGCACGGAAATTCTCTGACGGATTGAACTCGGGGCGTCCTGCCGGGGCACCGTAGAAGGTCCGCAGCGCCGCGAGATTGCCGCGGATGCTGTTCGACGGGATCGCGGCGAACGTGTGGATCGGGAAGGTGTTGTTATAGCCGAATCCGGCCAGCGTGCTCTCCGTCGAAACGGGCAAGGCGGTGATCGGCTGCTGTGCGGGCAAGGTGAAGATATAGGGGGCGCCGCGATCGCGATTGGCATCGCGGTCATTGTAGCGGACGCCGAACTGGAAGCGCTTGAGCAGGCCGCCGTCAAAGTCATACTGGACGTCGACACGCGACTGAATGTCCTTGCCGCCGACCTTCAGATATTCCTGAAAGAAGCCGCGGCTGATGT
Organism: Sphingomonas sp. Leaf20; assembly: GCF_001421535.1. Classification (GTDB taxonomy): domain Bacteria; phylum Pseudomonadota; class Alphaproteobacteria; order Sphingomonadales; family Sphingomonadaceae; genus Sphingomonas. The sequence continues at coordinate 2,320 of NZ_LMKN01000008.1, forward strand.
AATTCGCCGGGTCGGTCAGGTTGAAGTTGGCGAAGTCGAATGTCGGACCGCCGTCGGTGCCTGGGGATTCGAAGACGACGTTGCGCACCGGGGAACTGCGGAACGTATAGTCGATATTGACGAGGTCGAAGGTGTAGGTGCTGTCGGTATAGGCGACATCGCCCGAGATCTGGAGATTGTCGCGCTTCCAGATCGCGCCGCCGCCGGCCTGATAGGTGTTGGTCTCGCCGTTCGCCGACCCATAATATCCGTCAGGCGCATTGGCGCCGGTGACCGTCGCGCTCTGCGCGATGTTCGAGGCCCCCGCGCGCGTCGCGAGGTTGGTCAGCGTGAAGTCGGGGCCACCGAAGATCGGCACGAACATGAACCGGTTCGAATCGCGCCCGCGATACCCCTGGAAGAGACCGTCGGCATAGATTTCGAGTTCGGGAGTCGGCTTCCACTGGAAGGCCGCATTCGCCGACGGGCGCCAGCGTCGCCCATAGCCGAGGAACAGCGACTGCGCGTCGGGATAGCGCACGCCACCGGTCGTGCCGGGCGCATTCGCCGCATTTGTCGTACCGACGACAAGCGACTGTTCACGCAGCGAGTCGAGGAAGTTTATCCCGACATAGGAGGCATTCACGAGCAACCCCATCTCGCCGATCCCGGTATCCCAGCGATCGCTGACGAGCAGGTTGCCGTTCCACGAGAGCTTTCCCGATTGCTGCCAGTTCACGCCGTTGAGCGAGCCCGAGAGTTCGAACCCGTTGAAGTCGAACGGACGCCGGCCGCGAACGTTGACCTGCCCGCCGATGCCGCCTTCGATCAGGTTCGCGGTGCCCGACTTGTACACCTCGAGCGCGGCGACCGTGCCCGCGGGAAAATCCTGGATCTGGACGAATCGCCCTTCGGCGGTGAAGATCTCGCGTCCGTTATAAGTCGTGCTGAGATCGGGCAGGCCGCGAACCGTGACGCCTGCCGACTCGCCGCCGCCGCGCGAGACCTGGACGCCCGAAACGCGCGCCAGCGCCGACGAGGCGAACGTATCGGGCAGCTTGCCGATATCCTCGGCGACGACCGCATCGACGATGCCGTCCGAATTGCGCTTGATCGCCTGTGCCGATTGGAGGCTGCGACGAAGGCCGGTCACGATGATCTCGCCGCTGTCCTCGGCCGGGCTTTCCTGGATCGATGGCTGGGGCGCTGCGGGGTTGGCGTTGCGATCCGACGCGGTGGTCGGTTTGGGAAGATCCTGCCCTTTGCCCGCCGCGGGCGTCTTCGATGACTGCGCCGGTGTCGCCTCGCTAGTCTGGGCAAAGGCCGGCGTGACGGTGGCAAGCGCCAAGACGCCTGCGGATGCGCAAAGCAGTGCTTTCGCGGTCATAAATCTCTCCCTGACGTCGCAGCTTCCCCGTGCGACTTGCGAATCGCGATAGTATGATCCGATTGCGCTCGCAACAGTTTTTGTCGGACAAGAGGCTCGGGGTCTTGATCGTCTGTCGGTGCTGTATCCGCGGCAGGAGCGGCCGTGCTGAAATCGCCTAGAGCAGCCGACTGTCTGCACGTTTACCATTGCAGATCGCGCGGTTCGGACGAGATCCGGCATTTCGGGAGATGATCAGGCTTGCGCGGCGTGCTGAGGCTGGGCGTTGATCTGGCAGGCAGCAACGGCCACAAACGCGGTTATCACTCCGACAACCCGAATTGGCGCGGCCACGCCTTTCCCGCATGAATCCGTAGCGTCGGACGCGCGCGATCCGTTCGTTCTGAACGGCCTGCTAGTGCTGATGAGCGGGGTGTTCGGACAGGAGCCGGCCGCGGGCTCCGCGGTCTATCATGCAGGCGAGACGGGCATGGGCGGCAGGGTCTGTCGCGTGCAAATGCGCCCCGCATCGCGCGTTGAACGACGATGCGGGGGCGCTGGTCGGATCAGTGATTATCGCGGGGCAGCCCCATGGTCTGTGCGATGCGCTGATATTTCTCCGCGCCTTCGAGAATGGCGCCGGTTTCCATCTGGCCGACGGTGGCGCGCTGGATTTCCTGCCACGGCGTCTGCGACCGCGGGAAGGCGTAGCCACCGGCGGCGGTCAGCGTTCGCCGGCGTTCGGCGAGCTCCTCGTCACCGATCAATACGTTGGCCGTCCCCTTGCCGAGATCGATCCGGACGCGATCGCCGGTGCGGATCAGCGCGAGGCCACCCATCGCCGCCGCCTCCGGGCTCGCGTTGAGGATCGAGGGCGAACCCGACGTCCCCGACTGACGACCGTCGCCGATGCACGGGAGCGCATGCACCCCTTCGCGGATCAGATACGCCGGCGGGCGCATGTTGACGACTTCGGCAGCGCCCGGATAGCCGATCGGCCCCGCGCCACGCATGAACAGCAGCGTGTCGGTCGTGATGCCGAGCGAGGGATCGTCGATCCGGTGGTGATAATCCTCGGGGCCGTCGAACACGACCGCGGGCCCCTCGAACGCCTCGGGATCGTCCGGATTGCTCAGATAGCGGTCGCGGAATTCGGGGCTGATCACGCTGGTCTTCATGATCGCGCTGTCGAACAGATTGCCGCGGAGCACGATGAAGCCGGCATCCTCGAGCAGCGGGGTCACGAACGGGCGGATGACGCGCTCGTCCTCGATCGTCGCATCGCGGCAATTGTCGCCCATCGTGCGGCCGTTCGCGGTGATCGCGTCCTCGTGGATCAGCCCCTGCTTCATCAGTTCGGCGACGACCGCGGGCACGCCGCCCGCATGATAATAATCCTCGCCGAGATATTCGCCGGCCGGCTGGAGATTGACCATCAGCGGCACCTTGTGACCATGCGTCTGCCAGTCGTCGATCGGCAGGTCGACGCCGATGTGGCGTGCGATCGCGGCGAGATGGATCGGCGCGTTGGTCGATCCGCCGATCGCCGAATTGACGACGATCGCGTTGTGGAACGCCTCCTTGGTCAGGATGTCCGACGGCTTGAGGTCCTCGGCGACCATGTCGACGATACGCTTGCCGGTCTTGTACGCGACCTCCTGGCGGTCGCGGTAGGGCGCGGGGATCGCGGCCGAGCCGGGCAGCTGCATGCCGAGCGCCTCGGCGAGGCTGTTCATCGTCGTCGCGGTACCCATCGTGTTGCAATAGCCGGTCGACGGCGCCGACGAGGCGACGAGCTTTATGAAGCCCTCATCGTCGATCGCGCCGGTCGCGAGCAGCTCGCGCGCCTTCCACACGATCGTGCCCGAGCCGGTCCGCTCGCCCTTGTGCCAGCCGTTGAGCATCGGACCCACCGACAGCGCGATCGCGGGGATGTTGACCGTCGCCGCCGCCATCAGGCAGGCGGGCGTGGTCTTGTCGCAGCCGATCGTCAGCACGACGCCGTCGAGCGGATAGCCGTAAAGCACCTCGACCAGCGCCAGATAGGCGAGGTTGCGGTCGAGGCCCGCGGTCGGGCGCTTGCCGGTTTCCTGGATCGGGTGGACCGGGAATTCGAGCGCGATCCCGCCCGCCTCGCGGATGCCCTCGCGCAGCCGTTCGGCCAGCACGAGATGGTGGCGGTTGCAGGGCGAGAGGTCGCTGCCGGTCTGTGCGATCCCGATGATCGGCTTGCCCGAGCGCAACTCCTCGAGGCTCAGGCCGAAGTTCAGATAGCGCTCGAGATAGAGCGCGGTCATGTCGATGTTTTCGGGATTGTCGAACCAGGCGCGGCTGCGCAGCTTGGGGGAAGGGCTCACTGGATGCTCCATTGGATTAGCGCGAGACCGAGACGCGGTAGATCATGCGGTGGTGATAGGGTTTGCCCGGATCGACCCGGGCCGAGCCGAACGCCGGCTGGTTGGGGGTATCGGGGAATTTCTGTGGTTCGAGCGCAAGCCCGTCGCCCATGCGGTAGATGTGACCCGACTTGCCGACAAGCGAGCCGTCGATGAAATTGCCGGAGTAGAACTGGACGCCGGGTTCGGTCGTCAGGACCTCGAGGACGCGGCCCGATGCCGGATCCTCGACGCGTGCGGCAAGACCCGGCTCGGTCGTCACGCCCTTGTCGAGCACGAAATTATGATCCCAGCCATGACCGACGACGATCTGCGGATCGCGGCCATCGCGGATCCCGTCCGAGAGCAGGCGGCCGCGCGTGAAGTCGAAGACCGTACCCGCGACGGGCTTGCGTTCGCCAGTCGGGATCAGCGTGGCGTTGACGGGGGTATAGCGGCGCGCGGGGATCGTCAGGCGCTGTGCGTAGATTCCGGTGGCAGAGCCTTCGCCGGCGAGATCGAACAGCGCGTGATTGGTCATGTTGACGATCGTCGGTGCGTCGGTGGTCGCGTCGAAATCGATCGTCAGCGAACCCTTGTCGTCGAGCGAATAGGTGACCTTGACGCCAAGCGTGCCCGGATAGCCCTGATCGCCCGCCGCGCTGGTCAGCGTCATCACGACCTGCGCCTGCGCGCCACTCTTGACCGACGCGATCGTCCAGACCCGCTTGTCGAACCCGATCGTTCCGCCGTGCAGGCTGTTGGTCTTGTCGTTGAGCGGGACCTGATAGGTCTTGCCGTCGATCGCGAAACGTCCCCCCGCGATCCGGTTGGCGTAGCGACCGATCGTCTGACCCCAGTAATTGGGAGCGGTGACGTAGCTCGCCGCGTCGTCATAGCCGAGCGTGATGTCGGCAACACGTCCGGCGCGATCGGGCGCATTGAGCGACTGGAGCGTCGCACCCAGCGTCATGATCCGGGCGCTCACGCCGTTTGTGCCCGTCAGCGTGACCGCCTCGATCGCGGTGCCATCGGGAAGCGTGCCAAACGCCGCGCGCTTGGCCTCGGCCGCGTCTGCGGTCTGCGCCGACAGCGCGCCGAGCAGTGCCGCGGCAACGATACCGGAGTGACGGAGCACATGGCTCGACCGTCTCGCATCACTGGTACCGCTACCTGCCGTATCGCTGCCGATGATGACACTGTCCCTGATTCCGATTGTGCGCATCCCAGTTCCCGTCCTTAATAGCCCGACGCCGTTGACGCGCCTTGGATCGCTATATAGTCGGACAAGACAATTTGGGGCAAGCCTTGCCGGAAAAGACTGCTGAACAGTCGCCGGCACGGCATTGAGGATGAGATGATTATGGCGATGCCGATACAGACGTACGAAGCGGTCGGGTCCGGACCCGCCTCTGCGGTACCCGGGGGCAGTCCCGGCTATCGCTCGGCATTGACGCTGCTGGCCAGCCTGTTCTTCATGTGGGGCTTCATCACGGTCATTAACAACACGTTGCTGCCGCATCTGCGCAGCGTGTTCGACCTCAGCTATACGCAGACGACGCTGATCGAAAGCGTGTGGTTCATCGCCTATTTCTTCGCGTCGATCCCCTCGGCCAAGCTGATCGAGCGCGTTGGGTACCAGCGCGCGATGGTGTTCGGGCTCGGGCTGATGGCGGTCGGCGCGTTGATGATGGTGCCCGCCGCGCGCCTGCCGTCCTATGGCGTCACGCTCGTCGCGCTGTTCGTGATCGCCAGCGGGATCACGCTGCTTCAGGTGGCGGCGAACCCGTATGTCGCGGTGGTCGGCCCGCCCGAGACCGCGTCGTCGCGGCTGAACCTGGTCCAGGCGTTCAACTCGGCGGGTGCGACGCTCGCGCCGTTGTTCGGCGGGTATCTCATCCTCGGCCGGTCGACGTCCGGCACCGCCGCCGCCGGTTCGACCGCGGTTCTGACGCCGGCCGAGCGGCTCGCCGATGCGCAGTCGGTGGTGTTGCCGTATCTGATCGTCGCAGCCGTGCTGATCGTGCTCGCGGTGGTCATCGCGCGGTTCCCGCTTCCCGCGATGGGCGCATCGACGCAGCGCTCGGCGAAGACGGAACGCAAGGGGCTGTCGCTCTGGTCGCACCGCAACCTCGTGCTCGGCATCCCGGCGATCTTCATCTACCTGATCGCCGAAATCGGTGTCGCCAACCTGTTCATCAACTTCGTCAGCCAGCCGCAGATCGGCAATCTCACGCACGAACAGGCGTCGCATTACCTGTTCATCCTGTGGGGCGGCATGATGATCGGACGCCTCGTCGGAAGCTATGTCATGCGGACGATCCCCGCCGAGCGCGTCCTCGCTGTTGCCAGCATCGGCGCGTTCGTCGTGATGCTGATCGCGACGTTCACGACGGGGCATGTCGCGATGTGGGCGCTGATCTCGGTGGGGCTGTTCCACTCGATCATGTTCCCCACGATCTTCACGCTCGGGATCAAGGGGCTCGGCCCGCTGACGGAAGAGGGCTCGGGGTTGCTGATCATGGCGATCGCCGGTGGCGCGCTGGTGATCGTGCAGGGCTGGCTTGCCGACCGCTACGGGCTGCAGGCGTCGTTCCTGCTGACCGCGGCGTGCGAGCTCTACATCCTGTTCTATGCGGTATGGGGGTCGAGGGTCACCGATCCGTTGCCCGACCAGCAGATCGTCTGACGGCGGTCGAAACGCCAATGATGATGTCGATGGAGCGTCAGGGCTCCATCGACAATTGCGTATCCTCCAGCGCCAGATCGACGAGCGTGCGCATCGCGTCGCTGGCGCCGACGGCATCGCCCGCCGCGATCGCATCATAGACCCGCGCGTGATCGGGAATCGGGTTGCGCGGCAACGCGCGCCCACGCTGTTTGAACTGCGTCGTCCAGCTTACCGCCGCACCGATGCTTGCGCTCAGCACGATCAGCGCATCGCTGCGCGTCGCGTGCAGGATCGCATCGTGGAAATTGCGATCCGCGGCGCGTCCGGCCTCGGTCGCCAGCGTGTGTCGCCGCATCGCGGCGAGGGCCTCCTTCATCGTCTTGAGGTCCGACCGGTCGCATCGCTGCGCCGCGAAGGCAGCGGCGGCGGGTTCGACGATCCCGCGCAATTCGAACAGGCTGCGGACGAACGCGACATCGGGCTCCCCCGCAAACGCCCAAGCGAGCACGTCGGGGTCGAGTAGGTTCCACCGGCTGCGCGGCAGGACGCGCGTGCCGATCTTGGGCCGGCTTTCCACCAGCCCCTTCGCGGTCAGGACCTGCACCGCCTCGCGGTACGCGCTCCGCGACACGTCGAGTGTCTTCGAAAACTCGACCTCGCCCGACAGCGTATCGCCCGGCGCATATTCCCCCGACAATATCGCGGTGCCGAGCTTGTGCGCGACGGCCCCGTGCAGCCGCCGCCCGGTGCCGCGGGGCGGACGAAGCGACGTGGCATCGACGCCATCCTCATATTCTACATCGTCGATTTTCGTCATGCATCCTGCTCCATGACACCCGATTACCAGCCCGGCCCGAATCAAGGAACGACAAAGATTGCAAAAGCTTTGGCGCGCTTATATGTCCGAGTATAAGGGAGGGCCGCTGATGTCCGAAACGCATGAAAACGCCACTATCGTCGAAGCCGGTCACGCCGAGCGCTTCCATTCGATCGACGCCGCGACCGGTACCGCAACGGGAGACGCCTTCGCGGTTCACGGTGCTGCCGATGTCGCGGCGGCGTGCAGCGCCGCGGAGGCGGCGTTCGACGCCTACCGCGCGACCGGCAACGACGCGCGTGCGGATTTCCTCGAGCGGATCGGTGCGGGGATCGCGGCGCTGGGCGACGACCTGATCGTCACGGCGATGCGCGAAAGCGGCCTGCCGCGCGCGCGGCTGGAAGGCGAGCGCGGTCGCACCATCGGGCAGTTGAAGCTGTTCGCGGGCGTCGTCCGCCGCGGCGGCTGGATGGGGCTGCGGATCGATCCCGCGCTTCCCGATCGCGCGCCGCTGCCGCGCCCCGATCTGCGGTTGCGGATGATCCCGCTGGGCCCCGTCGCGGTCTTCGGTGCGAGCAACTTTCCGCTCGCGTTCTCGACCGCGGGCGGTGACACCGCATCGGCGCTCGCCGCCGGATGCCCGGTGGTGGTGAAGGGCCATCCCGCGCATCCCGCGACCGGCGCGATGGTCGCCGGCGCGATCGAGGCCGCGGTCGTCGCCTGTGGATTGCCGAAGGGCGTCTTCTCGCACCTCGTCGGCCCCGGCAATGATCTCGGCAGTGCGCTGGTCGCGGATCCCCGCATCGCCGCGGTCGGCTTTACCGGATCGCGGGCGGGTGGGCTGGCGCTGGTCAAGCTGGCGCAGACCCGCGAGATTCCGATCCCGGTCTATGCCGAGATGTCGAGCATCAATCCGGTCGTACTCCTCCCCGAGGCACTGAAGGCGCGGGGTGCTGCGCTCGGCACGGCATTCGTCGGCTCGTTGACGATGGGCGCGGGGCAGTTCTGCACCAACCCCGGTCTCGTCCTCGCGGTCGAGGGCGAGGGGCTCGATGCCTTCGTGTCCGCTGCGGCGACCGCGCTGCCCGAGGCGCCCGCTGCGACCATGCTCACCGGCGGGATCCACGCCGCGTACGAGCAGGGCGTCGCCGCGCTCGCGCGCCATGATGCGGTGAACGAGATTGCACGCGGCCAGGTCGGTGAAGGCGTCGCCCAGGGGCAGGCGGCATTTTTCGAAACGACCGCGGCACGCTTCCTTGCCGACACGGCGCTTGGCCATGAAGTGTTCGGTGCGTCGTCGCTGCTGGTGCGGTGCGCGAACGAGGACGAGCTTCACGCCGTCCTGCGCGCTGCGGAGGGGCAGCTGACCGCGACGATCCAGATGGATGCGGGCGATGCCGAGATGGCGTCGCGGCTGATCCCGCTGCTCGAACGCAAGGCCGGGCGGATCCTCGCAAATGGCTGGCCGACCGGTGTCGAGGTTGCGCATGCGATGGTGCATGGCGGGCCGTTCCCGGCGACGTCCGACGGCCGCACGACCTCGGTCGGCAGCCTGGCGATCGACCGGTTCCTGCGGCCGGTGTCGTACCAGAACCTGATGCCCGAGCTTCTGCCGGCGGTGTTGCGCGACGGCACCGACGCACCGCGGCTGATCGACGGCGTTCCCGCCAACTGACGAGACTATCTGGGGGCGAACCGGAACCAGCGGCGCCCCGCTTAGGAGAGACATATGACTTTGCGCCTGTTGCAGCATATTGGCGTCGACGGCACGCGATCGGTGATCGCCGCCACCGATGAGGGGGCGGCGTTCGTCACCGGGATCGACAGCGTCCGCGATCTGGCCGGGCGGGCGATTGCCGACGGCAGCGATCTCGCCACCGCCGTCGCGGCGTGCGGAACGGGTGCCAGCGTCGATATCGCCGCAGAACTCGCCGCGGGTCGCCTGACCTCGCCGATCGATCATCTCGACCCGGCGCATCTCGTCATGACCGGCACCGGCCTCACGCATCTCGGCTCTGCCGAGGGACGCGACAAGATGCACCGCGCCGCGGCGGATGCCGAGACGCAGACCGATTCGATGCGGATGTTCCTCGAGGGCGTCGAGGGCGGCAAGCCGGGCGAAGGCGAGCGCGGACAGCAGCCCGAATGGTTCTACAAGGGTGACGGCTCGGGCCTCGTCGCACCCGGCGGGTCGCTGACGATGCCCGCCTTTGCGCAGGACGGCGGCGAGGAGCCCGAGCTTGCCGGCATCTACCTGATCGGCCCGGACGGCACGCCGTTCCGGCTCGGCCTGTGTCTCGCCAACGAGTTCAGCGACCATGTCACCGAGCGGCACAATTATTTGTGGCTCGCGCATTCGAAGCTGCGTCAGGCGTCGCTCGGCCCCGAATTGCTGGTGGGCACGCCGCCGGAGCATATCGAGGGTGCGAGCCGAATCCACCGCGACGGCGCGCTGCTGTGGGAAAAGCCGTTCCTGTCGGGCGAGGCGAACATGTCGCACAGCATCGCCAATCTCGAGGCGCATCATTTCAAATATGACCTGTTCCGGCGTCCGGGCGATATCCATGTCCATTTCTTCGGCACCGCGACGCTGTCGTTCGCCGACGGCGTGACGACGCGCGAAGGCGACGTCTTCGAGATCGAGGCCGCACCCTTCACGCTGCCGCTGCGCAACACGCTGACCAGGGCCGCGTCGCAGCCCGTCGTCGTCAAGGCGCTGTGACGATGGATCCGATCCGCATCGCCGTCGTCGGCATGGGCAAGATCGCGCGCGACCAGCATCTGCCGTCGATTGCGCGCAACGCCGATTTCGCGCTCGTCGCCAGCGTCAGCCCGCGCGATCCGGGCGTCGAGGACATCGCCAACTTCAAATCGCTCGAGACGCTGCTGGCGGATGGTCCGGCGATCGACGCGATCGCGCTCTGCACGCCGCCGCAGGTCCGCTACGAGCTTGCGGCGATGGCGCTCGACAAGGGCGTGCACGTCTTTCTCGAAAAGCCGCCCGGGGCGACGCTCGCCGAGGTCGATGCGCTGGAGGCGCACGCTGCCGGAGCGGGAGCGACGGTGTTCGCGGGCTGGCATTCGCGGTTTGCCGCGGGCGTCGCGCCGGCCAAGGCGTGGCTGGCCGATCGCAGGATCGAGCGCGTGTCGATCGTCTGGCGCGAGGACGTCCGCGTCTGGCATCCGGGGCAGGCCTGGATCTGGGAGCCGGGCGGGCTTGGCGTGTTCGATCCCGGCATCAACGCGCTGTCGATCGCGACCGAAATCCTGCCGCAGCCGTTCTTCCTGACGTCGGCCACGCTGTCGACGCCGGCGAACCGCGCCGCACCGATCGCGGCCGATCTGACGTTCCGCAGCAATGCCGGCACGCCGATCAGCATGGATCTCGATTGGCGCCAGACGGGCCCGCAAAGCTGGGACATCGTCGTCGAGACCGATGCAGGGACGCTCAGCCTCGCCAAGGGCGGCGCCGTCCTGACGCTGCCAAGCGGTACGGTTCATAACGACGACGAAGAATATCCGGGCCTCTACGCCCGCTTCGCGTCGCTGATCCGCGATCGCCGCAGCGAGGTCGACACGACCCCGTTCACACTCGTTGCCGACGCGTTCCTGCGCGGCACACGCCAATCGGTGGAGGCTTTCGATGATTGAGGTAAAGGTGACGCGCACGTTTAAACGCCTGGCCGCCGCGCTGTTGCTGTCGACCGCGGGGGTCGGCGCGGCGCAGACCGAGGCGCCGACGACGCCCGCCGCAACGGTGACCGTCCATGGCGACACGCCCGGCGCGACCTATGACCGGCGCATCTTTACGCAGTTCGCCGAGCATCTGGGCACCGGCATCTATGGCGGGCTGTGGGTCGGCGAGAAGTCGAAGATTCCCAATGTCCGCGGCTTCCGTGCCGACGTCGTCTCCGCATTGCGCGGGATCGGCGTGCCCGTCGTGCGCTGGCCGGGCGGCTGCTTCGCAGACGAATATCACTGGCGCGAAGGCATTGGCCCCAAGGCCAAGCGCCCGGTCAAGATCAACACGCACTGGGGCGGCGTCACCGAGCCCAACACGGTCGGCACGCACGAGTTCATGGACCTTGCCGGACAGCTCGGCGCGGAGCCCTATATTGCGGGCAATGTCGGCAACGGCACGCCGCAGGAGATGGCGGAGTGGGTCGAATACATGACCTCGCCCTCGGGGACGCTCGCCGACGAGCGCGCGAAGAACGGCCACAAGGCGCCGTGGGCGGTGCCCTATTTCGGCGTCGGCAACGAGCTGTGGGGCTGTGGCGGCAACATGCGCCCCGAATATGCCGCGGACCTCACGCGACGCTACGCAACCTTCATCAAGGCGCCCAAGGACACGCGCGTGATGAAGATCGCGAGCGGCGCGAACGTCGATGACTATCACTGGACCGAGACGATGGCGCGCGAGCTGGTCGGCAAGGTCGATGCGCTGTCGCTGCATTATTACACCGTCCCGGGCGGCTGGCCGCCGCGCGCGTCGGCGACCGTGTTCGACGAGCGTGGCTGGGCCGAGACGCTGTCCGAGACGCTCAGAATGGACGAGCTGATCACCAAGCATGCGGCGATCATGGACAAGGTCGATCCGAAGAAGACGATGTGGCTCGCGGTCGATGAATGGGGCACGTGGTATGCCGGCGATCCGGGGACGAACCCGGGCTTCCTGCGCCAGCAGAACACGCTGCGCGATGCGCTCGTCACCGCGATCAACCTCAACATCTTCGCCAAGCACGCGGACCGCGTGAAGATGACCGCGATCGCGCAGATGGTGAACGTGCTGCAGGCGATGATCCTGACCGACGGCGCCAAGATGGTGCTGACGCCGACCTATCACGTCTTCGCGATGTACAAGCCGTACATGGACGGCACCGTGCTGCCGATCGACATCAAGTCGCGCTGGTACAACAAGGACCAGTGGACGATGCCATCGGTCAGCGCGTCGGCGGTGCGTGGCAAGGATGGCGTGGTGCGGATCGCGCTCGCCAATCTCGATCCGAACAGGCCGACGAGCGTCTCCGCCGCACTGCCTGGCGTGACGGCGCAGGGCGTCACCGGACAGGTGCTGACCGCGTCGACGATGACCGCGCTCAACACCTTTGACACGCCCAACGCCGTTGCCCCGGCGGCGTTCAACGGCGCGCGCCTGAGCGGCGGGACGCTGGCGGTGACGTTGCCGGCAATGTCGGTGGTGATGCTCGAACTGAAATGACCGTGACGCCCGCCGGAGCAACCGGCGGGCGCACAGACCGGGAGAGAGGACGATGGCCGCACCACGATGGGCGACCGGAATGATCGCGCTGGCGCTGACGCTGACGGGCAGCGTGGGCGCGCAGACGACCGATGCGCCGTCGCGCGGTGCGCTCAACGCAAGTCTGACAGGGGACACCGCACCGGTCCACGATCCGGTGATGATCCGCGCAGGCTCTACCTATTACGTCTACGGCACGGGGCTCGACGGCCAGATGCTGAGCGCGCGCACGTCGCCCGACCTGGTCCACTGGACCGCGGGCACGCCGCCGCTCGCACGGCTGCCCGACTGGGCGACGCGGGCGGTGCCGGGCACGAAGGGGATGTGGGCGCCCGATATCTCGCGCGCGGCGGACGGGCGGTACCGGCTCTATTATTCGGTCTCCACCTTCGGTTCGAACCGTTCGGCAATCGGGCTGGCGACGAGCCCGACGCTCGACCCCAGGGCGCCGGGCTATGGCTGGCGCGACGAGGGGCTGGTGGTGATGTCGACCGCCAAGGACGATTTCAACGCGATCGATCCGAACCACGTCGTCGATGCCGGGGGTCGCGAATGGTTGTCGCTCGGCAGCTTCTGGACCGGGATCAAGCTGTTTGCGCTGAACCCCAGGACGGGCAAGCTGCTCGATCCGGCAGCCAAACCCCATGCGATCGCCCGACGCCCCGCGCCTGCGGGTGGACCCGCGCCGGTCGAGGCGCCGTTCATCATCGGCCATGGCGGGTATTACTGGCTGCTCGCGAGCTACGACTATTGCTGCAAGGGCACGAACAGCACCTATTACACCGTCGTCGGTCGCTCGAAGGCGATCACCGGCCCGTATCTTGGCAAGGACGGCAGCGCGATGATGAACGGCGGCGGGACGATCTTCCTGCGGGCCGATCTCCAGGAGCAGCAACGCTTCCGCGGGCCCGGGCATCCCGGCGTGATGCAGGACACCGACGGCAAGGATTACGTCGTCTATCACGCGTACGACCGGACGAAGAATGGCGCGCCGACGTTGCGGATCGCCCCCATCACCTGGGGCGCCGATGGCTGGCCCGTGGCGGAGTATTGATGATGATCGACCTGACACGCCGCCTGTTTCTTGCCGGTGCCGGTGCGGGTGCGGCTTCGGCGAGCGGCGCGATCGCGCGACTGCCCGGTACGGGACCCGCCGCGATCCCCGTTCCCGTCAATCCGGTCGTCCGCCAGCGCGCGGACGCACAGGTGTTCCGGCACACCGACGGCTATTATTACATGACGGGATCTGTGCCGGAGTATGACCGGCTCGTTCTGCGACGGTCGCGAACGCTGGCCGGGCTGACCACCGCGCGGGAGCAGGTCCTGTGGCGGCATCTTGCGAGCGGCCCGTTGTCGGGGTTCATCTGGGCACCCGAACTGCACCGGATCGACGGCCGCTGGATCGTGTATTTCGCGGCCGGCCCGAGCGGCGGCGGCGAGGACGTGTTCCGGATCCGCAGTTATGCGCTGGTCGCCGACGGCCCCGATCCGATGACGGCGCGCTGGTCGCTGCTGGGGCAGCTCAAGACGCCGTGGGACAGCTTCACGCTCGATTCGACGTCGTTCGTGCACCGCGGCACGCGCTATCTGTGCTGGGCCCAGAAGGAGCCCGGGATCGACACGAACAGCAACCTGTATCTCGCCCCGCTCGCCACGCCGATCACGCTCGCCAGTCCGCCGGTACGGATCGCGGTGCCGACGCTCGATTGGGAGATCCAGGGCTATAAGGTCGCCGAGGCGCCCGCGCTGCTGGCGCGTAACGGCAGGCTGTTCATTACCTATTCGGCAAGCGCGACCGACGCGCGATACTGTCTCGGCCTGCTGACCGCGGATGCGAAGGCGGATATCATGGACGCGCGCTCCTGGACGAAATCGCCCGAGCCCGTCTTCGTGTCGTCATCGACGACGGGGGTGTACGGGCCCGGCCACAACAGCTTCACCGTCGACGAGCAGGGCCGCGACGTGCTGGTGTATCACGGGCGCGATTATGCGGCGATCAAGGGCGACCCGCTGTTCGATCCGAACCGCCATACGCGGATGCAGCGTCTCTATTACAAACCCGACGGCACCCCCGATTTCGGCATTCCCGTCGGCAACGGGCCGGTACCCGACCGTTTCTCGCCCGTCAGCGACAAGCGCGCGTTCCTGCGACACGACGGCGCGCGCGTATCGATCGGGCGCGGGGATATCCCTTCCAGTCAGTTCCGGCAGGTGCCGGGGCTCGCAGGATCCGGGAGCATCGCGCTCGTCCCGATCGATGCGCCCGGTCACTATCTCGTCGCGCAGGCGGATGGACGGATTGGGGTTGCGGCAAGGACCGAGGGTAGCGCCTTTGCGGCCAGTGCAAGCTTCGTCCTGCGGCCTGGACTGGCGGGAGCAGCGGGCGTCACGCTCGCCGCGTTCGGCAAAGCGGGCATGGTCGTACGCCAGGCTGGCGACACGTTGTCCCTCGGCACGGTGACGCGCGCATCCGACCGCGCGTCCGCAACTTTTTTGACACGCTAGAGAATACGGCGCGCGATTACCCCTGGCAAACACCGGGTGATCGCGCGGCCTTGCGGTTGGCGCGATAGCTGTTCGACCGGGTTGTATTGAAGGGCTCCATAAGCGACCGTTTACACTGTAAACGTCGCTTATCGGAAACTGGTGCCCGGAAGAGGACTCGAACCTCCACGACCTTGCGATCGCCAGCACCTGAAGCTGGTGCGTCTACCAATTCCGCCATCCGGGCACGGGGTAGGAGGGCGCCTCTAGTGGAGGGTCGCAATGCTTGTCAACAACCCTCTTGCTGGGGCAAAGGGCGCGAAGGCAAAAGATATTGGACAGACGTGCGATGAACGACAAGCTGGTAACGCTGATCGGGGGCGGAGGGTTCGTCGGTCGCTATGTAGCGCAGGCGCTGCTCGCGGCTGGTGCGCGCGTCCGCATCGCGCAACGCGACCCGCGGCAGGCTTTCTTTCTCAAGCCGCTGGGAGGGCTCGGCCAGACGCAGTTCGTCGGCGCCGACGTCACCAAGCCCGAGACGATCGCGCACGCGATTCACGGCTCCGACGCGGTGGTGAACCTTGTCGGTGTCCTGTCCGGTGATTTTCAGCGGGTCCAGGCGCTCGGCGCGCAGACCGTCGCGAGGGCGGCGGCAAAGGCCGGGGTCGAGGCGCTCGTCCATGTCTCCGCGATCGGTGCGGATCCGGCGTCGGCATCGGCGTACGGCAAGTCCAAGGGGCAGGGCGAGGCGGCGGTGCTCGATGCGTTTCCGCGTGCGACCATCTTGCGGCCGTCGATCGTCTTCGGCCAGGAAGACCAGTTCGTGAACCGCTTTGCCGGCATGATCGCCAAGGCGCCGGTCGTGCCCGTGTTGCGCGCGCCTGCGAAGTTTCAGCCGGTGTTCGTCGGCAATGTTGCGGACGCCGTCGTTGCCGCGGTGACGTCGCCTGCGCGCTTTGCCGGCCAGACGCTCGAGCTTGGCGGGCCGGACGTCGTCACGATGGGCGAGCTGATCCGCTGGATCGCCAAGACGATCGGTCGCGATCCGTCGATCGTCGAGCTGCCCGATTTCGCCGGCGCTTTGATCGCCAAGGCCGGCTTCCTGCCGGGTGCGCCGATCACCAAGGACCAGTGGACGATGCTGCAAAGCGACAATGTCGTCACTGGGGTCGATGGCCTCGCGGCGATGGGGATCGAGCCGACGCCGATGTCGAGCGTTGCCCCGGGCTGGCTCGTGCGCTTCCGCAAGGCCGGCCGTTTCGGACGCAGGGCCGCAACGCGCGCCGAGATGCATGCCACGAGCGATTTCGATACCGGCGCGGCCTGATCGCCGTCGCTCGTCCTGATACACCGCGCTGCGGGAGCCCTGCTTGACCGAACTTCTTACCGTCATCCTCCTCGGCATCGTCGAGGGGATCACCGAATTCCTGCCCGTCTCCTCGACCGGGCATCTCATCCTCGCGACCCGCCTGCTGGGCTATGATGCCGGCCGGTGGGAGGTGTTCAACGTCGTGATCCAGCTCGGCGCGATCCTCGCGATCGTCGTGCTGTACTGGCGAACCTTCTGGGCGGTCGCGATGGGGCTGGTGAAGGGCGAGCCGAAATCCTGGCTGTTCCTGCGCAACCTCGTCGTCGCGTTCATCCCCGCCGCGGTGATCGGCCTCGCGCTCCATCACTATATCGAGGCGCTGCTCGGCAACGCCGAGGTCGTGGCGATCGCGCTCGTCGTCGGCGGCTTCGCCATCCTGGCGGTCGAGCGGTTCGCGCCGCGCAGCGACATCAGCGGCGTCGCGGATATCCCGTTGCGGACGGTCGTCGGGATCGGCTTTCTCCAGTGCCTCGCGATGATCCCGGGCGTCAGCCGGTCGGGCGCGACGATTCTCGGCGCGCTCGCGCTCGGGGTCGAGCGGCGCACCGCGGCCGAGTTCAGCTTTTTCCTCGCGATCCCGACGATGCTGGGTGCCAGTGCGCTCGAGCTGCTCAAGAATCGCGAGGCGCTGACGAGCGGCGCGGGCGTCGGGCTGTTCGCGATCGCCATCGGTGCGATCGTGTCGTTTGTCGTCGCGCTGCTCGTTGTGAAATGGTTCGTCGGGATCGTCACCAAGCATGGGTTCGTGCCCTTCGCCTGGTATCGCATCGTGGCGGGATCCGCCGCGCTGATCTGGCTTCTGACCAAATAGGTCCGATCTGGATATTAAAGGCTCAATTCTCTTCCCGGCTAACTTCCCCTCCTGGAATTAGATCGAAAAGTGCGACAGCATCACTGCCCAATATGCTGATTCACCGGTGACAAACCCCGGCTGGCGCAATATTGCGGCAGCCGGAGGCGCGCATGGCGAACGATTCAATGTTGAAATTTGTCGGGCGGGAGCAATCCTATCCGGTCAAGCGAACGGCGGTTGAGCGCGCGGACGATTTCAAGGAAATCGCGCAGCGTTATGCGGTCGAGCCCGCCGAGGACCAGGCGGGGCGGTGCTCGCAGTGCGGCGTGCCCTATTGCTCGGTGCATTGTCCCCTCCACAACCATATTCCCGACTGGCTGCGGCTGACGGCCGAAGGGCGCTTGCGAGAGGCGTATGAACTCAGCAACGCGACCTCGACGATGCCGGAGATTTGCGGGCGCATCTGTCCGCAGGACCGGTTGTGCGAGGGCAATTGCGTGATTGAGTTTACCGGGCATGGCGCGGTGACGATCGGCGCGGTCGAGAAATTCATCACCGATACCGCGTGGGAAGAAGGCTGGGTCGAACCGCTCGTCCCGGGATCCGCGCGCGGCCAGTCGGTCGGCGTGATCGGCGCGGGTCCGGCAGGGCTCACCGCGGCGGAATATCTGCGCGGACATGGGTACGACGTTCACGTCTACGACCGGTATGACCGCGCCGGCGGGCTGCTCACCTACGGGATTCCGGGGTTCAAGCTCGAAAAGCCGATCGTGATGCGGCGTATCGACCGGCTGAAGGCGGCGGGCATCGTGTTCCACGCCGGTTTTGCCGTCGGGGACGATGCCAGTCTCGACGAACTGCGGTCCCGGCACGATGCGATCCTGATCGCGACGGGCGTCTACAAGGCGCGCGCGATGGACTTGCCCGGTGGCGGGTCGCGCGGCGTGGTGGCGGCGCTCGATTTCCTCGTCGCGTCGAACCGCAAGGGCTTCGGCGATGCGGTGCCCGCGTTCGACGACGGCAGCCTGAATGCCGAGGGCAAGAACGTCGTGGTGATCGGTGGCGGCGATACGGCGATGGACTGCGTCCGAACCGCGATCCGCCAGGGCGCGACGTCGGTGAAGTGCCTGTATCGCCGCGACCGCGCGAACATGCCCGGATCGCAGCGCGAAGTCGCGAATGCCGAGGAGGAGGGCGTCGAGTTCGTCTGGCTGTCGGGTCCGCAGAGCTTCGACGGGGGTGACGCGGTGTCCGGCGTGACGGTCCGCAAGATGCGGCTCGGCGCACCCGATGCCAGCGGCCGACGCACGCCTGAACCCGATCCGGCGGGCGATTATGCCGTCGATGCCGATCTGGTGATCAAGGCGCTCGGCTTCGACGCGGAGGACCTGCCGACGCTGTTCGCAACGCCCGAACTGGGCGTCAGCCGCTGGGGCACCGTGCTGGTCGACGGCAAGACGCTGATGACGAGCCTCGACGGCGTGTTCGCGGCGGGCGACATCGTCCGCGGTGCAAGTCTGGTCGTGTGGGCGATCCGCGACGGCCGCGATGTCGCCGCGACGATGCACAAATACCTGAAAGCAAAGGCCGCGAGCGCCAGGGTCGCGGCCTGATTGACCGGCGGGCCGTGGCGCTGGCGGTCGTCAGCCTGCCATCGCCGATGTGGCGCAGCGCCACGCTCGAGCAGAAGAAGAAGTGACGATGACCGATTTCACCACCGATCAACGCGCCCGTCTCGCCGAAGAGGGCATGTACCGTCCCGAATATGAGGGCGATGCCTGCGGCGTCGGGCTCGTCGCCGCCACCGATGGCCGCGCGTCGCGACGCGTGGTGCAGTCGGCGGTCGATGCGCTGAAAGCGGTCTGGCACCGCGGCGCGGTCGATGCGGACGGCAAGACCGGCGATGGCGCGGGGCTGCATATCGACCTGCCGCTGCGGTTCTTCGACGATGCGGTCGCGGCGTCGGGGCACAAGGTGCGCCCGAACCGGCTCGCGGTCGGCATGATCTTCCTGCCGCGCACCGATCTGGGCGCGCAGGAGGATTGCCGGACGATCGTCGAGAGCGCGATCATCGAGGCGGGCTATACCATCTATGGCTGGCGCCAGGTGCCCGTCGACGTGTCGGTGATCGGCCAGAAGGCGCAGGCGACGCGTCCCGAGATCGAGCAGATCATGATCGCCGGGCCGCTGCCCGACGAGCAGGACGCCGCCGAATTCGAGAAGACGCTGTATCTGGTCCGCCGCAGGATCGAGAAGCGCGTGATCGCGGCGCAGATCCAGGGCTTCTATATCTGCTCGCTGTCGTGCCGCTCGATCATCTACAAGGGGCTGTTCCTCGCCGAATCGCTGTCGGTGTTCTACCCCGATCTGTGCGACCAGCGGTTCGAGAGCCGCGTCGCGATCTTCCATCAGCGCTATTCGACCAACACCTTCCCGCAATGGTGGCTGGCGCAACCGTTCCGCTGCCTCGCGCATAACGGCGAGATCAACACGATTCGCGGCAACAAGAACTGGATGCTCTCCCACGAGATCCGGATGGCGAGCCTCGCGTTCGGCGACAATTCGGAGGACATCAAGCCGGTGATCCCGGCGGGCGCGTCCGATACCGCCGCGCTCGACGCGGTGTTCGAGGCGATCTGTCGTTCGGGGCGCGATGCGCCGACCGCCAAGCTGATGCTGGTGCCCGAGGCCGCGGCGCCCGACATGCCGCCCGAGCACCGCGCGATGTACCAGTATCTCGCCTCCGTGATGGAGCCGTGGGACGGCCCCGCCGCGCTGGCGATGACCGATGGCCGTTGGGCGGTCGCGGGGATGGACCGCAACGCGCTGCGGCCGCTGCGGTACACGCTGACGTCGGACGGGTTGCTGATCGTCGGCTCCGAGAGCGGGATGGTCGTCGTCCCCGAATCGACGATCATCGCCAAGGGGCGGCTCGGGCCGGGCGAGATGATCGCGGTCGATCTCGACGAGGGCGTCCTGTTGCAGGATCGCGCGGTCAAGGATCGCATCTCGGGCGAGGCGGATTACGCCGCGATGATCGGCGAATTCCACACGCTCGCCGATCTTCCCTCGGTCGAGGACGCGGTCGTGCGCTACGACCGCGCCGAGCTTGCACGCCGCCAGATCGCCGCGGGACAGACGATGGAGGACATGGAGCTGATCCTGTCGCCGATGGTCGAATCCGCCAAGGAAGCGATCGGATCGATGGGCGACGACACGCCGCTCGCGGTGATCTCGGACAAGCCGCGCCTCATCAGCCAGTTTTTCCGCCAGAATTTCTCGCAGGTGACCAACCCGCCGATCGATCCGCTTCGCGAGCGCCACGTGATGTCGCTCAAGACGCGGTTCGGTAATCTCGCCAACATCCTCGACGTCCGTGACCAGCGCGAGCGCGTGCTGGTGCTCGATTCGCCGGTGCTGACGGGCGAGCACTGGTCGCGGCTGAAGGCGCATTTCGGCAGTGCGGTCGCCGAGATCGATTGCACGTTCGAGGTCGGCGGCGGGCCGGAGAAGCTGCGCGCGGCGATCCAGCGGATCCGCAACGAGGCGGAGCAAGCCGTCCGGCAGGGCAAGAGCGAGATCTTCCTCACCGACGAGGCGATCAGCGAAGACCGTGTCGGCATCGCCGGCGTGCTCGCGGTGGCCGCTGTCCACACGCATCTCGTCCGTCGCGGCCTTCGCTCCTATGCGTCGATCAACGTGCGGACCGCCGAATGCCTCGACACGCATTATTATGCGGTGCTGATCGGCGTCGGTGCGACCACCGTGAACGCGTATCTGGCCGAGGCCGCGATCGTCGATCGCCAGTCGCGCGGGCTGTTCGGTGACCTCGACCTCGCCGAATGCCTGCGTCGCCACCGCGTCGCGGTCGAGGAGGGGCTGCTCAAGATCATGTCGAAGATGGGCATCGCGGTGATCTCGTCCTACCGCGGCGGCTACAACTTCGAAGCGGTCGGCTTGTCGCGCAGCCTGGTGAACGACCTGTTCCCCGGCATGCCCGCCAAGATCAGCGGCGAGGGCTACAAGTCGCTCCACGTCAACGCGACCGACCGCCATGAAGCGGCGTTCGATTCAGGCGTCGCGACGCTGCCGATCGGCGGCTTCTATCGCCAGCGCCACACCGGCGAGACGCATGCCTATTCCGCGCAGCTGATGCATCTGCTCCAGACCGCGGTCGCGACCGACAGCTATACGAGCTACCTGCAATTCTCGCGCGGCGTGTCGGACCTGCCGCCGGTGTACCTGCGCGATCTGCTCCAGTTCAACTTCCCCGCGGAAGGCGTTCCGGTCGACCAGGTCGAGGCGATCACCGAGATCCGCAAGCGCTTCGTCACGCCGGGCATGTCGCTCGGCGCGCTGAGCCCGGAGGCGCACGAGACGCTGGCGATCGCGATGAACCGGATCGGCGCGAAGGCGGTGTCGGGCGAGGGCGGCGAGGACAAGGCGCGGTTCGTGCCCTACGCGAACGGCGACAATGCGAACTCGACGATCAAGCAGATCGCGAGCGGGCGGTTCGGCGTGACCGCGGAATATCTGAACGCGTGCGAGGAGATCGAGGTCAAGGTCGCACAGGGCGCCAAGCCCGGCGAGGGCGGCCAGCTGCCCGGCTTCAAGGTCACCGAGTTCATCGCCAAGCTGCGCCATGCGACGCCCGGCGTGACGCTGATCTCGCCGCCGCCGCATCACGACATCTACTCGATCGAGGATCTGGCGCAGCTGATCTACGACCTGAAGCAGATCAATCCCCGGGCGCGCGTCTGCGTGAAGCTCGTTTCGTCGGCGGGGATCGGCACGGTCGCGGCGGGGGTGGCGAAGGCGCATGCCGACGTGATCCTGATCGCCGGCCATGTCGGCGGCACCGGCGCTTCCCCACAGACCTCGATCAAATATGCCGGCACGCCGTGGGAAATGGGGCTGTCCGAGGTCAACCAGGTGCTGACGCTCAACGGCCTGCGCGGGCGCGTGCGGCTGCGCACCGATGGGGGCTTGAAGACCGGTCGCGATATCGTGATCGCGGCGATCCTCGGGGCCGAGGAATACGGGATCGGCACGCTGAGCCTCGTCGCGATGGGCTGCATCATGGTGCGGCAGTGCCATTCGAACACGTGTCCGGTTGGCATCTGCACGCAGAACGACGCGCTCAGGCAGAAGTTCGTCGGCACGCCCGAGAAGGTGATCAACCTGATGACGTTCATCGCCGAGGAGGTCCGCGACATCCTCGCGCGGCTCGGCGTGAAGAGCCTCGACGACGTGATCGGCCGCACCGAACTGTTGCGGCAAGTCAGCCGCGGCGCGGAGCATCTCGACGATCTCGATCTCAACCCGATCCTGGCGAAGGTCGATGCCGACGATTCGCAGCGGCGGTTCAGCCTGTCGACGTTCCGCAACGAAGTGCCCGACAGCCTCGATGCGCAGATCATCAAGGATGCCGCCGCGGTGTTCTCGCGCGGGGAGAAGATGCAGCTGACCTATTCGGTGCGCAACACGCACCGCGCGGTGGGGACTCGGCTGTCGAGCGAGATCACGCGCAAGTTCGGGATGTCGACGCTCGCCGACGATCACGTCACGATCCGTCTGCGGGGGAGTGCAGGCCAGTCGCTGGGCGCGTTCCTGTGCAAGGGGATCACGCTGGAGGTGTTCGGCGATTCGAACGACTATGTCGGCAAGGGGCTGTCGGGGGGGACGATCATCGTACGGCCCGCGGTAAGCTCGCCGCTCGCGAGCCAGGACAACACGATCATCGGCAATACTGTGCTGTACGGCGCGACCAGCGGGCGGCTGTTCGCGGCGGGGCAGGCGGGCGAGCGGTTCGCGGTGCGCAATTCGGGCGCCAACGTGGTCGTCGAGGGCTGCGGCGCGAACGGGTGCGAATATATGACCGGCGGCATCGCGGTGGTGCTGGGCAAGGTCGGCGCGAACTTCGGCGCGGGGATGACCGGCGGGATGGCGTTCATCTACGACCCCGAGGGCGTGTTCGAAAAGCGCGCGAACCCCGAAAACATCACCTGGGACCGCGTGAAGGCGCTGCACTGGGCGGACATACTGCTCGACCTCGTGCGCGACCATGCCGACACCACCGACAGCAAATGGTCGAAGGGCCTGCTCGAGGACTGGGACCGCGTGGCGCCGCATTTCTGGCAGGTGGTACCGAAGGAAATGCTGACGCGGCTGAGCCATCCGCTCGACGACAGCGCGGAGCTGGTGGCGGCGGAATAGTGTCTGCCGCGTATTCCACCCCGGCGAAGGCCGGGGCCCAACTGGAAAGTTCGCAGTAACGGAGCGCGGCGCTTCGTTACCGACGGCCCCCAATTGGGCCCCAGCCTTCGCCGGGGAGGTGCCTTCTATTTTTGAGCAAGCGCCCGCCCCTTGTTCTCCCGCGAAGGCGGGAGCCCAGTCTGGATCCCCGCCTTCGCGGGGAAACAGGCTTTGCTTTCCGACGAACGCGATACCTCCGCGTCTCCGCGTCTTCGCGTGCACCAAATCTTCTTACTCGCCGCCCAACCCGCGCTAGTGACACACCCGCCCCATGCCGCCTAAACGGAGGGTATGTGGCAGCTTTATCAATTCCCCTTGTGTCCCTTCTCGCGAAAGGTGCGCCTGCTGCTGGGTGAGAAGGGCGTCGGCTACGAGCTGGTCCGCGAATCGCCATGGGAGCGGCGCGACGAGTTCATGGACATGAACCCCGCGGGGCAGACGCCGGTGATGGTCGACGCGTCGCGCGGCGTCGCGCCGCTGATCGATTCGATGGCGATCTGCGAATTCTTCGAGGAAACCGTCGAGAAGTCGGCGATGATCAACGGCACCGCGACCAACCGTGCGGAGATCCGCCGGCTGGTGACGTGGTTCGACACGCATTTCTACCGCGACGTGACGGGGCCGTTGCTCCACGAACGCATGGTCAAGCGCCTCGCGCACCGGGCGGCACCCGACGCGAAGGGGCTGCGCGAAGCGATGAAGGCGGCGGTCGGCCATCTCGATTATACCGATTACCTGCTCGACCATCGCAACTGGCTGGGCGGCGCGACGATGAGTCTCGTCGATCTGGCGGCGGCGGCGCAGATCTCGGTCACCGACTATCTCGGCGGGATCGACTGGAAGGGCCATGAGCAGACCGCACGCTGGTATCGCGGATTGAAGAGCCGCCCGAGCTTCCGTCCCTTGCTGAGCGAGCGGATGGAGCTCATCGCGCCGCCCGCACATTATGACAATGTCGACTTCTGAGATGCCGGTCCCCGCGATCACGTTCGACGAGTTTGCCAAGGTTGATATCCGCGTCGGCACGATCGTGTCGGCCGAGCCGTTTCCGCAGGCGCGCAAGCCCGCGTTCAAGCTGACGATCGATTTCGGCGACGAGATCGGTACGAAGCGGTCGTCCGCGCAGATCACCGAGCATTATACGCCGGAGACGCTCGTCGGGCGTCAGGTCGCAGCGGTCGTCAACTTTCCACCGCGGCAGATCGGCCCGATGATGTCGGAGGTGCTGACGCTCGGATTTCCCGATACGGAGGGCAAGGTCGTACTCGTCCAGCCGTCCGGGACGGTCCCGAACGGCGGCCGGCTGTTCTGACGCCGTCCGGACGCCGGGGCCTATTCCTCCAGACTTTTCGATGCCTGCTCGAACACGTCTTTCGACAGGCCTGGCGTTTTCAGGATCCGCTCGAGCTCGGCCCGCATCAGCGCGGCGCGCGCCGTGTCGAACCGGCGCCACCGACCGAGCGGGGGCAGCAGCTTCGCCGCGGTCTGCGGATTGAGCCGGTCGAGCGCGATCAACTGCTCCGCTAGGAAACGATAGCCGCTGCCGTCCGCTGCATGGAACGCACGTTGATTGGCAGCGAACGCGCCGACGAGCGAACGGGCGCGATTGGGATTGGCGAGACTGAAATCGGGATGACCGGCAAGGCTCGCGACGATCGCGCCGGCATCGTCGCGTGACGACAGCGCCTGCGTCTGGAACCATTTGTCGAGCACGAGGGGATTGGTGCGGTAGCGCGCGTAGAAGAGGTCGAGCGCGCGCCGCCGATGGTCGGACGCGACGTTGACCAGCGTCGCCAGCGCACCTTGTCGGTCGGTCATGTTGTCGGCGGTCTCGAACTGCGCAAACGCGAGATCGGCCGCGTCTGTCGCGCCGCTTGCGGCGATATAGCCGAGCGACACCGTCCGCAGCCGACGCTGCCCCTTCGCGACGGGGGTGTAGACGAACGAGCCGGATGCGGCCGATTCGTATGCCACGCGCCACTGTGGCTCCAACGATCGGCCGAGGTCGCGGCGAAGCGCATCGCGCGCGCGGAAGATCGCCTCGGGGTCGACCACCGCCATCTGGTCGCCGATATACGCTTCGGACGGGAGCATGACCGCCTCCGCGACGAAGGCGGGATCGAGCGCGGGATCCGCGAGCGTCTTGGCGACCGCCGCGATCACGCCGGCATGATCGACCTGGCCGGGGGTCGTCGCATTGGCGACGAGCGTGTCGAGCATGAGCTGCTGCATCGCCTCGTAGCGCGCGAACGGGTCGTCGTCATGCGCGCTGAGGAAGGCGAGGTCCGACGGGGATCGATCGCTGTCGACGATTGCAGGCGCCGAGAAGCCGCGGTTGATCGACAGGATCGGACGCTCGCGGACATTCTCGAAGATCACCTGATCGGTAGCCGTATCGAGCATGACGAGGCGTTCTTCCGCCAGCGGCGCGCCGGTGTCCGCACCGAACAGTCGGACCAGGAGCGGCAGGACCATCGGCTGCTTGTCAGGCTGCCCCGGCGTCGCCGGGATATGCTGCGTCAAGGTCAGCGTCGCGCGGGCAGCGGCGGCATCATGCGCAAGCCGCGCGGTCACGCGCGGCGTACCCGCCTGCGAATACCACAGGCGGAACTGCGTCAGATCGACACCGCTGGCCGCTTCCATGCTCGCGACGAAATCCTCGCACGTCGCGGCCGTCCCGTCGAACCGGTCGAAGAACAGGTCGGTGCCGGCGCGGAAGTTCTGCGGACCAAGGATCGATGCGATCATTCGGATCAGCTCGGCGCCCTTGTTGTAGATCGTCGCGGTGTAGAAGTTCGAAATCTCCTGATAGGTTTCGGGGCGCACCGGATGCGCGAGCGGTCCGGCATCCTCAGGAAACTGCGCCGCGCGCAGGCCCCGGACGTCCTCGATCCGCTTGACCGCACGGCTCCCCTGATCGGCGGAGAACCCCTGGTCGCGGTAGACGGTGAAGCCTTCCTTCAGCGACAGCTGGAACCAGTCGCGGCAGGTGATGCGGTTGCCCGACCAGTTGTGGAAATATTCATGCGCGACCACCGCGGCGATCGCGTCATAGTCGTAATCGGTCGCGGTATCCGGGTCGGCCAGGATGTAGCGCGAGTTGAAGATGTTGAGACCCTTGTTCTCCATCGCGCCGAAGTTGAAGTCGTCGACCGCGACGATGTTGAACACATCGAGGTCATATTCGCGGCCATAGGTCGTCTCGTCCCACGCCATCGCGAGCTCGAGCGCCTTCAACGCGTGATCGGTCTTGGGCAGATCGGCCTTGCGCACCCAGATGCCGAGCGCGACGTCGCGGCCTGACATGGTCGTGAAGCGCCCCGAATTCACCGACAGATCGCCCGCGACGAGCGCGAACAGATAGGAGGGCTTGGGGAAGGGGTCGTTCCATTCCGCCCAATGCCGGCCGTCGTGGAGATCGCCGTGCGCAACCGGGTCGCCATTCGCCAGCAGCACGGGAAACCGCGTCTTGTCGGCGGTCATGCGCACCGAATAGCGGCTGAGGACGTCGGGACGATCCGGGAAATAGGTGATCCGGCGAAAGCCCTCCGCCTCGCACTGCGTGCACAGGATGCCGCCCGAGGCATAGAGCCCCATCAGCTGCGTATTGCGATCGGGGGCGATCTCGACCTGCGTCTCGACGACATGCGCGTCGCCCGACAACGGGATCACGAGCTGTTCGCCCTCGAATCGCCAGTCGCTGACCGCGACGCCGTCGACCGTGATCGACAGCGGCCGCTGCCCGGCGCCATCGAGCCGGAGCGGATCGCGATGATCGCCGTTGCGCGTGACGGACAGCGTCGCGGTGACGCGCGTCGCGACCGGATCAAGGGCGAAATCGAGCCTGGTCGTCGGTACCAGCCACGCCGGTGCCTGATAATCCGCCCGACGGATGGAGGCCGGGGCCGCGATGTCGGGCTGGGCGAGACTGTGTTGGATATCGAGCATAGCAGATGAATATAGGCACAGTCGCGGGCTCCGCCAGCCAAAGCTTGCGGGCCGAGCTTGCGCGGCGCCATCGGCGTGCTACCCGGCTGCAACACGTTCGTCTTGCGAGGATTTCGGCATGTATCGGTTCATCGGCGCGCTTTCGTTGCTCGCAGCTTCCACGGCCATGTCGACTGCGACGCTGGCGCAGACGCCCACCCCGAAACCGGCAGCGACGACGACGACCATGCCGGCCAAGCCCGACCCGGCAATTCTCAACGCAAAGCTTGCTGCGCCGCTGCCCGCGGATCAGGCCGCGATGAAGGCGCATGTCCTGTTCCTGGCCTCCGACGCGATGAAGGGGCGTGAGGCGGGCAGCCCCGAATTCGACATCGCCGCACAGTATGTCGCCGCGCAATTCTATGCCGCGGGGCTGCGTCCGGGGGGCGACGATGCGGGCTATCTGCAGCGCGTTCCCTTGGTCAGCTACAAGGCGGCGGGCAAGGGCAGCTTCGCCTGGGCGCCGCGGTCGGGGGCGGCCGTGCCGCTCGTCTTTGCGGAGGATTACGTCCCTGCCGCCAACGGCGCGAAAGCGGACACCACGGTGAGCGCGCCGATCGTCTTCGTCGGCTACGGGATCGATGCACCGCAGTACAAGCAGACCGATTATGCCGGCGTCGACGTCCGCGGCAAGATCGTCGCCTATTTCGGCGGTGCCCCCGCGCGGTTCAGTGGCGAGGAGCGCGCGTTTTTCGGGTCGGGCGGGACCAAGGCGCGGATCGCGGAGAGCAAGGGTGCGATCGGCGTGATCACGCTCGAAAATCCGCGCACGGCAAAGGCGCGGCCATTCGCGCGGTCTGCGCAATATTACGACATGGCGCGGATGACCTGGGCGAATCCCGACGGCACCGGCAAGGTCGACGCACCGGGTGCGCCGTCGCTCGGCACGCTGAGCGTGATCGGCGCGGCCAAGCTCTTCGGTCCGTCATGGAAGACGGTCGCCAAGCAGGCGAAGTCGGATAACGCGAAGTTCCGATCCGCGCCGCTGACCGGCACGCTGACCGTCGCGACCAAGACAAGTTTCGCACCTGCTGCGAGCAGCAACGTCGTCGGCATCATTCCGGGGACCGATCCGGTGCTCGGCAAGGAGGTCGTCGTCCTGTCCGCGCATCTCGATCATATCGGCATCACGCGCCCCGCGAATGGCGCAAAGGAGGGCGATGCGCTCAACAATGGCGCGCTGGACAACGCGATCGGGATCGCCAGCCTGATCGAGGAGGCCAAGCGCTTCACGAGCAGCGGCCAGGCATCGAAGCGCACCGTGATGTTCCTAGCCGTCACGGGCGAAGAAAAGGGGCTAGTCGGCAGCGACTATTTCACCAACCACCCGACCGTGCCGCTCACCGACATCGTCGCGGACGTGAACCTCGACATGCCGATCCTCACCTACAAGTTCGAGGATATGGTCGTGTTCGGTGCCGAGCGCTCGACGCTGGGGCCGATCGTCCAGAAGGCGGTCGCGGCGATCGGTGTCGGGCTGTCGCCCGACCCGATGCCCGAGGAAGGGATCTTCGTCCGCTCCGATCATTTCCGGTTCGTCCAGAAGGGCATTCCGGCGGTGTTCCTGTGGCCGGGCCAGAAGGGGCCGGGCAAGGCCGCGGTCTCCTATTTCATGGCGAACAATTACCACAAGCCGTCGGACGATCTGTCGCAGCCGATCCTGTGGGACCAGGGTGTCCGGTTCGTCGATGCGAACTACCGGATCGCGCGTGAGATCGCCGACGGCGCCCAGCGTCCGGTGTGGAACGCGGGCGATTATTTCGGGACGCTCTACAAGGGTCGGATGAGCCCGGGCGCGGTCGCTAAATGAGCCGCCTGCTCGTCTTCGGGCTGGGGTATACCGCATCGCTGGTCGCGGAGCGTCTGACCGCCGATGGCTGGCATGTCGTCGGCACGACGCGGGACGGGCGCGACGGCACGATCCGCTTCGACGATAGCGACGCGGTCGCGGCCGAGATTGCCGCGGCGACGCATATCCTCTCGTCGGTCCCGCCCGAGCACGAAGCCGACCCGGTGCTCGTGCGGTACGGCCCGTTGCTGCTGCGGTCCCGGGCGTGGCTCGGTTATCTGTCGTCGACCGGCGTGTACGGCGATGCCGGCGGCGCGTGGGTGGACGAGACCGCCCCGATCGGCGGCGGCCGGCGCAGCGCACGCGCGGCGGCGGACGCGGACTGGCTCGCGATCGGCGCGCGGACGTTCCGATTGCCCGGCATCTATGGCCCCGGACGATCGCCGCTCGACCGCGTGCGCGAGGGCAAGGCACACCGGATCGACTGTCCGGGCCAGGTGTTCAGCCGCGCGCATGTCGACGACATCGTCTCGGGGGTGATCGCCGGAATGGATGCGCCGGCGGGGGCGTACAACATCGCCGACGATCTGCCCGCATCGCAGAACGACGTCGCCGCGTTCGCCGCGATGCTGCTCGGGCTGCCCGCCCCGCCGTTCGTCACGCTCGATGACCTGTCGGCGATGGGACGCGGGTTCTATCGCGAGAACCGCCGTGTCGCGAACGGCAAGGCGAAGCGCGTGCTCGGCTGGGCGCCGGTCTGGCCCGATTACCGTGCGGGCCTGCGCGCCCTTAACGCGGTCACGAGCCCGATCCCCGCGAGCACGGCGCCGGCAACGGCGAGCGTCGACCAGCGATAATGCTCGAAGATCGTCGATAGCAGCATCGCGATCACCGGCACGATCACGCCCGAATAGGCCGCCTTTGCCGGGCCGATCGCGCGGATGACGTTGAAATAGAGCGGGAAGGCGAGCGCCGAGGCGAACAGCCCGAGATAGAGGATGCCGGCGATATACCCCGCGCGCATCTCGAATACCGGCGGCCCGGTCGTCGTCCAGGCAAACGCCGCGTCGAGCGCGGCACCGATCAGCATCGCCACCGCGAGCATCGATCCCATCGGATAGCGCTTCGCCGTCTGCGTCCCCTGCATCACGTTCGCGGTCGAGGCGGACAGGATGGCGCACAGCGTGAAGCCGATCCCGATGAGTGCGGAGGTCGATCCGTGCGGATCGACGCGTGCCTCGTTGATGAAGAGCAGCGCAACGCCCGCCATCGCGATCGCCGAACCGGTGACGAGCTGGCGTCCCAGCCGCTGGCCGAGAAAGATACGCCCGAATATCGCGTTCGGCACCAGCAACAGCGCGAACACCACCGCGACCAGCCCCGACGTCACATAATGCTCCGCCCGGTAGACGAAGTTGAAGTTGCAGACGAACTGTGCGGTGCCGAGGATCGCCGCAAAGGCGAAGCCGCGCGCGTCGAGCCGGAGGCTTTCGCGGCGGACGGTGGCGTAGATCGCCATCGCGATCCCCGCGACGAGAAAGCGGTAGCAGACCGACCAGCTCGGCGGCACCACTGCGAGCTGATCGCGGATCACGAGCCAGGTCGAACCCCAGATCAGCGTGACGATGCCGAACGGGATCAGGATCGCCGCGCGGGTCGACTGCGGCGGGTCGGACGGTCCGCTGATGCCGGAGCCGGTCATGTCGGAGGCCGTCATAACGCCCGGATCGCGTCGGCGAGCAGCCCCACGGCATCCGGCGGGCTGTCCCAGGCGGTGACGAGACGGATCTCGCCCGCCGCCCAGTCGTAGAAGTCGAAGCCTTTCGCGCGCAGGGCGGCGGCCTTGTCCGGGGTCACGCGCAGGAATACCTCGTTCGCCTCGACCGGGTGGACCAGCCGGTCACCCGCGGCCGTCGCGAGGCGTGCAGCGGCGTCGTTGGCGGCCTTGCCATTGGCGAGCCACAGATCGTCGTCGAGCATCGCCAGGATCTGCGCGGCAAGGTAGCGCCCCTTCGACAGCAGCAGCCCTGCGCGCTTGCGGCGGTAGTGCGTGACGGCCGCGAGCTCGGGATTGAAGAAGACCAGCGCCTCCGCACTCATCGCGCCGTTCTTGACGAAGCCGAAGCTCAGCGCGTCGACACCCGCGCGCCACGTCATGTCGGCGGGCGAGCACCCGGCATGGACCATCGCGTTGGCAAAGCGCGCGCCGTCCATGTGGAAGCCGAGCCCACGCTCCTTTGCCAGCGCGCCGATCGCGGCGACTTCGTGCGGCTGGTAGACGCGGCCATATTCGGTCGCGTTGGTGAGCGAGATCGCGTGCGGCTGGACGCGGTGGACGTCGTCGGGGATCGCATCGAGGACGATGCGGATCGTCTCGGGCGTCAGCTTCGCACCGATGCCGTCGGCGAGGAACAGCTTGGCGCCATGCGTGTAGAATTCGGGCGCGCCGCCCTCATCGTTCTGGATGTGCGCGTCGCGGTGGCAGACGATCCCGCCATGCGGCGGGCAGAGTGCGGCCAGCGCGAGGCAGTTGGCCGCGGTGCCGGTGGGGACCCAGAGGACCGCGACCTCGGTTTCGAACAGCGCAGACAGGCGCCCGTCGAGCTGCTGGCTCCACGCGTCACCCGCATAGGCGGTGTCGAGCGTGTCGGCAGCGCCGATCGCGGCCATGACGAGTGGATGAACCTGGGCGGCATTGTCGGAGAAAAATCGCATGGCGAGGACATGCTGCGATGCGGTGATGGCGTCAACGGCGGCGGCGTCCCCTTCTACTTCGTCATCCTGGGCTCGACCCAGGATCCAGAGCCGCGGGCGGGGTCATTCGGGGCACTGGATCCTGACTTTCGTCAGGATGACGGCGGCGGGGGGAGAGGATCACTGCCCCCCGTCATACCCCGGCTCGTCCTCGGGCGGGCGGCGATCGTCGCGTGGCGGCGGCGGTCCCTCGTCCCGGTCGCGGCGCGACGGGCCGACCGAGATCGTCCCGTCCTCGCCCATCTTGAGGTTGAAGCCGAGCCCCTCGATCTCGCCGCCGAGCGGGAGCACCGCATTGTCGGGGTCGTCCGCCGGCAACGCATCGGGATCGACCTCCTCGACCGGTGGCAGCGGGGCGGCGACGGGCGCGATCCCCAGCGCCGACTGCATGAAATCGCGCCAGATCCGTGCCGGGATCCCGCCGCCCGACAGGCCGGGGTTCGAGCTGTTGTCGTCATTGCCGACCCAGACTCCGACGACGAGGTCACGCGCAAAGCCGACGAACAGCGCGTCCTTGTTATCCGATGTCGTGCCCGTCTTGCCAAACGCATCGACCGTCAGGTTCGCACTGCGCCCCGTTCCTTCGCGGATCGAGGCGGCAAGGAGATCGAGCATCTCGTCATGGATCGTCGCCGGAATCGCGGTCGAGCCACCGGTAAGCGACTGATACCATCCCTTTTCGCGGACATCCGCCAGACCACGCGGCTGCACCGGATAGGTCTCGCGCGCGATCGCGGCGTAAGCGGCCGTCAGCTCGAGCAGCGACACCGCCGACGTGCCGAGGCCGATCGTCGCCTCGTTCGGGATCGGCGTCGAGATGCCGAGGTCGCGCGCGGCCTTGATCACGGCCTTCACGCCGACCTGCTGCGTCAGTCGTGCGGCGGCGACGTTCGACGACCGCGCGAACGCCTGGCGCAACGTGATCGTCCCCTGATAGCGGCCATCGCTGTTCTTGGGCGTCCAGTCGCCGATCGTCACCGGGAGGTCCTCGATCGTCGAATCGGGGGTCAGGCCCGACCGCATCGCGGCGAGATAGACGAACAGCTTGAACGTCGACCCGGGCTGCCGCCGTGCCTGCGTCGCGCGATTGAACGGGCTCTTGCGATAGTTCTTGCCGCCGACCATCGCGACGACGCGGCCGTCGGGGCGCATCGCCACGAGCGCAACCTGCGCTTGCCGGAGGCCGGCGCGTGCGACGCTTCGCTCGGCGGCGCGCTGCAACCGGGGATCGAGCGTCGTCTTGACGGTCGTCTCGGTCTTGACCTCGCCAGCCTGGTCGCGCGCCTCGGGCAGGATCCAGTCGGCGAAATAGGTGCCGCTGGGGAGCTGCGCCGGCGGACTCGACAGAACGCGCTGCGGCCTGACGGCGTCGCCTTCGGATTTGGTCAGAAACCCCGCGGCGACCATGGCGCCGACCACGACCGCCTCACGCTTGCGTGCGCCTTCGAGATTGGACGTGGGAGCAAGCCGCGACGGCGCCTTGACGAGCCCGGCGAGCATCGCGGCCTGCCCGATATTGAGCGTGTCGGGCGTGCGACCAAAATAATGCTTCGACGCCGCGGCGATCCCGTAGGTGTTGTCGCCGAAATAGACGTTGGACAGATAGCGCGACAGGATTTCATCCTTCGACAGCCACGCCTCCAGCCAGACGGCGATCATCGCCTCGCGAATCTTGCGCGTCGCGGTCCGATCCGAATCGAGGAACGCATTCTTCGCAAGCTGTTGCGTGATCGTGCTGCCGCCCTGGCGGACACCGCCCGATCCCATGTTCGCCCAGGCCGCCCGCGCGATGCCGCGGGGATCGATGCCCCAGTGCGAATAGAATCGCCGGTCCTCGATCGCGAGGAATGCCTGGATGACGTGCGGGGGGAGCGTCGCGGCGTCGACCGGCTTGCCGATGATCGCGCCGCGCCGCGCGATCGGCGTGCCGTCGCTCGCCGTCAGCGTGATCGAGGGCGGCGTCGGGGGCTGGAGCGACTTTGACAGCGGCGCGGTGAAGGCGAGCCAGATGATCGCGATCACCATCAGGATGATGCCGATCCCCGTCCCGCGGATGATCCAGCGGCCAATGCCGCCCCGCCGCCGTGGTCGCGCGACGGTGTAGCCCGTGTCGGGATCGGTTTCGCCAAATGCTGCGGGCTCTTCGCCGGCGCGTTCACGCTCGTAGCGCTCGCGCAGGCGTTCGCGCTCGGTGATCAGGCGTTCGCGTTCATAGGCATAGGGTTCGCGCTCGCCGCCTCCGCCGTGGCCGGAACGGTCTGTATCGAAGGGATCGGGGCGCATCGGGTCGTTCCAGCGGTCGGGCATCTGGTGTGTTATCGTTCTATTACAGTTCGGACAAGCCTGTGCGCATGCCTATCGTGTATGCAGGCTGAGCGACAGCGTCGCGGTATCGCCACGCGGGCACCGCGTCGATGGGCTGTTGTCATCGTGCCGCGAAACGGGGAAGAGCAGGCGAAACGATCGAACCGGGTGATAACGTGACCTCTTCCGAATCTCTCCCTCTCGTCGTCGGCATCGGCGGCACGATCGGCGGCGTGTCGTCGACCGAGCGCGCGTTGCGCATCGCGCTCGATGCGGTCGAGAAACAGGGCTATCGTACGCAGATGTTCGGCGGCGCGGACATGGCGCGGCTGCCGCTGTACGATCCAAAGGCAACGACGCGCACCGCCGACGAGCAGGCGTTCGTCGCCGCAGTCCGAGCCGCGTCGGCGGTGATCATCGCAAGCCCCGGCTATCATGGCAGCATTTCCGGCGTCGTGAAGAACGCGCTCGACCTGCTCGAGGAGACCGCGCGTGACCCGGAGCGGTCCTATCTGGCCGACATGCCCGTCGGGCTGATCGCGACCGCCTATGGCTGGCAGGCGACCGGGAGCACGATCGCGGCGCTGCGCTCGATCGTCCATGCACTGCGCGGCTGGCCGACGCCGTTCGCGGCCGCGATCAATACACAGGTCACCAAGTTCGACGACGAGGGCGGCGCCAGCGATCCCGCGGTCATCGAGCAGCTTCGTCTGGTCGGCCGTCAGGTCGCACGGTTCGCGCCGCTGTCCGAACCGGCCAACTGACCACGCGCCCGCCAGGACCGTCATCCCGGCGCTCGGGGGGATGACGGTCTCGGCGGCGGTCTCGCTGCTATTTCAGCCCGCCACCCAGCGCGCGGTACAGTTCCACCGCGTTGGTATCGCGCACGAGCCGGGTCGCGAGAAGGCTCTGCTGCGCGGTGTACAGCGATCGCTGCGAATCGAGCGTGTTGAGGAACGGATCGATCCCGGCCCGGAAGCGCAGTTGCGACAGGTTGAACGCACCCGCGGCATTGTCGCGCAACGACGTCTGTGCAGACAGCTGCGCGTTGATCGTACCGCGCCGCGCGAGCGCGTCGGCGACTTCGCGGAAGCTGGTCTGGACTGTCCGCTCATAGGTTGCGAGCATCGCGTCACGCGACGCCTTGGCATATTGCAGGTTGCCCTTGTTGCGCCCGAAATCGAAGATCGGCTGCGTGATCGTCGGTGCGACCGACCAGCTTTCGCTGCCGTTGCCGAACAGGTTCGACAGGCCGAGGCTGAGCGTCCCAAGGCTCGCGGTCAGCGAGATGTTCGGGAAGAATGCCGCACGCGCGGCACCGATATTGGCGTTGGCCGCGACCAGCTGATGCTCCGCCGCAGCGACGTCGGGACGACGCAGCAACACCTGGGATGACAGGTTCGCGGGCAACGTCTCGAGCGTTGGGCTCGTCTCCGGCATCCGGGCGGGCAGCAGCTCCTGGGTCACGGTGGTACCTGC
This sequence comes from Sphingomonas sp. Leaf20, assembly GCF_001421535.1. Classification (GTDB taxonomy): domain Bacteria; phylum Pseudomonadota; class Alphaproteobacteria; order Sphingomonadales; family Sphingomonadaceae; genus Sphingomonas. Next base: position 38,002 of record NZ_LMKN01000008.1, read on the forward strand.
GAGCAGGTTCAGCGCGTTCTGGTCCTGCGCGATCAGCGTCGTCGCTTCGGCGATGTCCGAGCGAGCCTGATCATAGGTCGTCCGCGCCTGGCGCACCTCGAGTTCGGACGCGATGCCGACGCGGAACCGATCCTGGGTCAACTTGAGCGTCTGGCCGAATGCCCGCTCGGTATCCTGCGCGATCCTCAGACGGTCCTGGTCGGCGGCCATCGTCAGCCACGCGGTCGCGGTCTCGGCGACCAGCGTGACCTGTGCGGCGTTGCGGTTTTCCTCCGCCGCGAAATAGGCCTGTTGCTGGGCTTCGGTCAGGTTGCGGATGCGCCCGAACAGGTCGGCTTCCCAGGCAGAGATGCCGAGATTGGCGGAATAGATGTCGAAGCGGCCACCGCCGGCAACTGCGCCCGCGCCACCGCCTGCACCGCCGCCTGCACCGCCACCCGCGCCACCGCCGGCACCGCCGCCGACCCCACCGCCGACTCCGCCGCCGACCGCGCCGAACGGCGACTTCTGGTACGTCGCGCTCCCCGTTGCGCCAAGCGTCGGGAAGAGATCGGCACGCTGGACGCGGTATTGCGCGCGGGCCTGCGCGACGTTGGCGACCGCGATACGCACGTCGCGGTTGTTGTCGAGCGCGAGCTGGATCACGCGACGCAGCCGGTCGTCGGTGAAGAATGCCGACCAGGCGGTGTCGGCCGGAACGATCGCGCCGACGGGATCGCTCGTCGCGTAGGCGGGGCCGACCGGACCGGTCGGTGCGACCGGCAGGTCCGGGCGGACGTATTTCGGCGCGAGGTTGCACCCCGCCAGCGTGAGGCCGGCGGCAAAGGTCAGCGCGAGGCGCCGGGACATGAAGGACGATGGCATGGCGGTCAGGCCTCCTGCGGCCGCTGATCGTGCGGCGTGTCGCCGTCACGATGGTCGTTGGTAGCGTTCTTTGCCGGCTTGTCCTGCTTGAACAGGCGCTTCACCAGCAGGAAGAACAACGGCACGAAGAAGATGGCGAGGACGGTCGCGGACAGCATGCCGCCGACCACCGCCCAGCCGATCGCGTTCTGACCGCCGGCACCGGCACCGCTCGACAGCGCGAGCGGCAGCACGCCGAAGATGAACGCGAACGACGTCATGAGGATCGGGCGCAGACGCAGCTTGGCCGCCTCGACCGCGGCATCGGCCGCGTTCATCCCGTCCGCCATCTTCTCTTCGGCGAATTCGACGATCAGGATCGCGTTCTTCGCCGCCACGCCGATCGTCGTGATCAGACCGACCTGGAGATAGATGTCGTTGTTCAGCCCTGCGATCATCGCTGCGAGCACCGCACCGAGGACGCCGAGCGGGACGACGAGAAGCACGGCGATCGGGATCGACCAGCTCTCGTAGAGCGCCGCGAGGCACAGGAACACGATCAGCAGCGACAGCGCATAGACATAGCCGGCCTGGCCACCCGACAATTGCTCCTCATAGCTGAGCCCGGTCCATTCATAGCCGATGCCGGGCGGCAGTTTGGCGGCCATCTCCTCCATCGCCTTGATCGCGGTGCCGCTGCTGACGCCGGGTGCGGGCGACCCCATGATCTCGAACGAGGCGACGCCGTTATAGCGTTCGAGACGCGCCGGGCCGTAGGTCCAGTTGGTCGTCGCGAACGACGACAGCGGGGTCATCGCGTTGCTGGCGCCACGCACATAGAAGTTGCCGAGGTCCGCGGGCGACGTGCGGAACGGCGCGTCGGCCTGGACGAACACCTTCTTCACGCGGCCACGGTCGATGAAGTCGTTGATGTACGACCCGCCGAACGCGGTGCTGACGGTGGTGTTGATGTCCGCCTGGCTGAGGCCGAGCGCGCCTGCCTGAGCCTGGTCGACGTTCAGCTTGAGCTGCGGTGCGTCTTCCAGCCCGTTCGGGCGAACCTGCATCAGCCGCTTGTCCTGGCTCGCCATGCCGAGCAGCATGTTGCGGGCCTCGAGCAGCTTGTCGTGACCGACGCCGGCATTGTCCTTCAGCATGAAGTCGAAGCCGTTGGCGTTGCCCAGTTCCTGCACGGCGGGCGGCACGAAGCCGATCACCATGCCCGCACGGATCCCGGCGAGCGCCTGGTTGGCGCGCTGCGCGACGGCGGCGACGGTATTCGCGTCGCCTTCGCGATCCTCCCATGGCTTCAGCTGGATGAAGGCGAGACCGACATTCTGGCCCTGGCCGACAAAGCCGAAGCCGCTGATCGTGAAGATGCCCGCGATATTGGCCTTCTCATCGACCAGGAAGTGATCGCGCAGCTTGTCCATCGTCCGCGCGGTCTCTTCCATCGTCGTGCCCGTGGGCATCGACACCTGCGCGAACATCAGCCCCTGATCCTCCTCGGGAAGGAAGCCCGAGGGCAGCCGCAAGAAGACGAACAGCATCCCGGCGACGATGACCGCATAGATGATCATCGTACGCACCCAGCCCTTTTCGACGCGACGCAGGCCGTTGCCATATTTGGCGACGCCGGTGTCGAAGGTCCGGTTGAACCAGCCGAAAAAGCCCTTCTTGTCGCCGTGATCATGCTTGGTCGGCTTGAGGATGGTGGCGCAGAGTGCGGGCGTCAGGATCAGCGCGACCAGCACCGAGAGCACCATCGACGAGACGATGGTGATCGAGAACTGGCGGAAGATCACGCCGGTCGAGCCGCTGAAGAACGCCATCGGCAGGAACACCGCGGACAGCACGAGGCCGATGCCGATCAGCGCGCCGCTGATCTCGTCCATCGACTTCTTCGCGGCTTCCTTGGGGGAGAGCCCCTCTTCCTGGATCAGGCGTTCGACATTCTCGACGACGACGATCGCGTCATCGACGAGCAGGCCGATCGCCAGCACCATGCCGAACAACGTCAGCGTGTTGATCGTGAAGCCTGCGACCTGAAGCACGGCGAGCGAGCCGAGCAGCACGACCGGCACCGCGATCGTCGGGATCAGGGTGGCGCGGAAGTTCTGGAGGAAGAGGAACATCACGAGGAAGACGAGGACGATCGCCTCGATCAGCGTGTGGACCACCTGTTCGACCGACAGCCGGACGAACGTCGAATTGTCGACCGGATAGGCGATCTTGACGTCGGCCGGGAACTGCTTGGCGATCTTCTCGACCTCGGCCTTCACCAGCGTGACGGTGTCGAGCGCGTTGGCACCCGGCGCCAGCTTCACGCCGAAGCCTGCCGCCTGCTTGCCGTTGTAGCGTGCCTGGAAGCTGTAGTTTTCCGAGCCCATTTCGACCCGCGCGACGTCGGCGAGGCGCACGGTGGCGCCGCCGGTGGCCGAGCGGATGATGATCTGGCGGAACTGGTCCGGGGTCTGCAGCCGCGACTGCGCGGTGACGGTCGCGTTGAGCGCCTGGCCCTTGACCGCGGGAAGGCTGCCGACCTGACCCGCCGAAACCTGCGCGTTTTGCGCGGTCAGCGCCGAGGTGATGTCGGTGACGGTGACGCCGAGGTTCGACATCTTGAACGGATCGACCCAGATGCGCATCGAATATTGCGCGCCGAACACCTGCGTGTCGCCGACGCCCTTGATCCGGCTGAGCGGATCCTGGAGCTTCGAGGCGATCAGATCGCCGAGATCGACCTGGTCATGGCTGCCGTCCTGCGAATAGGCGGCGATCACGAGCAGGAAGTTGGCGGTCGCCTTGGTCACGCGAAGCCCGGCCTGCTGCACTTCCTGCGGCAGGAGCGGGGTCGCCTGTTGCAGCTTGTTCTGCACCTGGACCTGCGCGATGTCCGCGTCGGTGCCCTGTTCGAAGGTCAGCGTGATCGCGAGGTTGCCCGCGCCGTCGCTGGTCGAGGCGAAGTAGCGAAGGTTGTCGATCCCCTTCATCTGCTGCTCGATGATCTGCGTCGTCGTGTTCTCGAGCGTCTGCGCGTCGGCGCCCGGATAGGACGTCGCGACCGTCACCTTGGGCGCGGCGATCTCGGGGAACTGCGCGATCGGCAGCGACCGGATCGCGAGGACGCCGGCCATCATCAGGATGATCGCGATGACCCATGCGAAGATGGGTCTATCGATGAAATAGCGTGACATAAGCGGTTACTTCCCGGCCTGCGCGGCCGAATTGCCGTTCGTGTTGCCGCCTGCGGCCGCGTCCGAGCCGGCGCCGCCCTTCGACGCGCCGCCCGCGGGGACGGTGACCTGCTGCGGCTTGCCGACCTTGACGGTGGTGCCCGGGCGCAGGTTCAGCAGCCCCTCGACGATCAGCTTGTCGCCGGGTTTCAGGCCGCTGGTGACGATCCACTTGTCGCCGATCACGCGGTCCGTGGTAACGGTCCGCTGCTCGACCTTGTTCTGCGCGTTGACCACCATCGCGGTCGCGTTGCCGCGTGGATCGCGGGTGATGCCTTCCTGTGGCGCCATGATCGCCTGGGTGCGCACACCCTCGACCAGCTTGGCACGCACGTACATGCCCGGAAGCAGGATCCCATTGGGATTGGGGAAGCTCGCGCGCAGCGTCACCGCGCCCGTCGCCGGATCGACCGTGACTTCGGCGAACTGGAGGCGCCCCTCGATTGGATAGGTCTGCCCGTTGGGAAGCAGCAGCTGGACGCGCGCGCTGCCATCGCCGCGGGTGACCCCGCCCGACGCCATCGCCGCTTTCAGGTCAAGCAACTGCGCCGCCGACTGCGTGACGTCGACATAGACGGTGTCGGTACGCTGGATCGTCGCGAGTGGATCGGTCTGGCCGGTCTGAACGAGTGCGCCGACGGTCACCAGCGAACGGCCGATCCGACCCGAAATCGGCGCCTTGATCCGCGTGAAGTTCAGGTTGACGCGCGCGGCTTCGACCGAAGCGCGCTGCGCTGCAACATTGGCGCGCGCCTGCTGCGCGGAGGCGGTGGCGTTGTCCGCCTCCTGCTTGCTGACGGCGTTCAGCGTGACGAGCTCGCCGTATCGGCGGGCCTGCTGGCTGGTTGCGTTGATCTGCGACTGCGCGGCGCCGAGCTGCCCCTGCGCGGTGCCCAACTGCGCGCGATAAGGCGCGTCCTCGATCTGGTAGAGCGTCTGACCGGCGCGAACGAGCGCGCCTTCGGTGAACAGCCGGCTGCGGATCACGCCACTGACCTGCGGACGGACTTCCGACGTCTCGACGGCCGCAATACGGCCGGGAAGCTCGGTCGTGAGCGTCACCGAGTCCTGCGCGACCGTGACGACGCCCACGGTCGGCGTCGGCGGTGGCGGGGGCGCCGGCTCGCTGCATGCCATCACGAGGGCAAGCGCCCCGAGAGCTACCGAACCCTTGATGTCCAATCGACGCATATTCCGCTTTCCCATTCGCTCGCTCCCACCAACGGGTGCAACCGCACGCCGGAATGAACGTTCATTCCGCTTGCGTGGCCGCTATGATTGTGCGAACGCCGGGTCAAGCAAAAAAACCTTTTGGAGTGGCGTATTGGGTGCAGTGCAACATGAGAGCGCAGGGCAGAAGCGGATCGTCGACGCGGCGCGGCACCTTTATGCCACCAAGGGCTTTCACCGGACATCGATGGCAGAACTCGCGGCGGCAGCGGATGTCAGCGTTGGCCTGATCTATCGCCTGTTCACCGACAAGAATGCGCTCATCAAGGCGCTCGTTCTTGAGGACTCCGAGGCCAAGGAGGCGGAGTTGCGTGCCTTGACGGACGACGTGACCTCGGGGCGGGTGACGATCGAGGCCGGGTTCGAACATCTTGCCCGACACGCGCTTGCCAAGGGGGACGAGGCGCTGTCGTTCGACATCATGGCGGAGGCGCACCGCAACAGCGACGTCGCCGATACGATCGCGACGCTGTGTCTGGGGTTCCGCTCGGTCGTTCGCGAGCTGGCGTGCGTCGCCAATCCGTTGCTGACGTCCGAGGCCCTGGACGGCGCCGAGGAGCTCGTGCTGGCGTTCATGTTCGGGCTTGGTCATCGCACGCTGTCGCGACCGCGTCTGTCGGAAGTCGAGACCGCGAGGATCACCAGCCAGATGATCATCGCCGCCTTGAAGGCCCTGTAGGCGCACGAATCATCCCGTCTCGCCGCGCGATCGGCAGTGGGATCCACCGCGTTTCCAGACCGGCGGGTCCGAGCCGCAGCCGGCGATGTTGCACTGCGGCGCGCGACGTTCGATAATGCCGGGATGAGCAAAACCAGCCGACGCGACATCATCCTGGCGCTTGGCGCCTTGGGCATCCTGCCAGGCGCAGCGCGCGCGCAGACCCGCACGCGGCGTCAGGCGCAGCCGGGACGCGGCAAGGTCGAGCCCTTCTCCTGGGACTTGCTCAAGGCGCGCGCTGCGGCGCTCGCCAGCCAGCCCTATCGTGCGCCCGCGAAAGTCGCGGCGGCGGAGGCGATCGATTACGATGCGGTCGGATCGATTACCTACAAGCCTGACAGGACGTTGGCGGGGGGGATCCGGTTGTTCCCGCTCGGCCGTTACGCACCGACGCCCGTTGCGATCCATATCGTCGAGGGCGGGCAGGCGCGTGCCGTCGATTTTGCCCCCGACCTGTTCCAGGCGACCGCCGGACACCACGCGGCGCTGGGGCTCGCCGGGTTCCGCGCGGTTTCGCCGGACGGCAAGAGCGACTGGATGGCGTACATCGGCGCGTCCTATTTCCGCACCGCCGGCTCGCAGGATCAATATGGCCTGTCCGCACGCGGCATCGCGATCGACACCGGGATCGACGGCAAGGAGGAATTCCCCGCCTTTACCGCCTTCTGGATCGAGCCGAACGGCGCGCAGGCCTATACGATCTATGCGCTGCTCGATGGGCCGAGCGTGACGGGCGCCTACCGGTTCCTCTGTCGTCACACGGCCGGGTCCGGCGCCGCTGGTGGCGTGGTGCAGGACGTGTCGTCGACGATCACGTTGCGCAAGGACGTCGCGCGGCTCGGCATCGCGCCTGCGACGAGCATGTTCTGGTACGGCGAGGGCAACCGTGCAGCCGCAGTCGACTGGCGACCCGAGATCCACGACTCGGACGGGCTCGCCATGGCGAGCGGGTCGGGGGAGCGGATCTGGCGACCGCTCGACAATCCCGCCACCCCGACGCTCGACAGTTTCCAGGACAGCAATCCGCGTGGTTTCGGGCTGATCCAGCGCGACCGCGCGTTCGATCATTATCAGGACGACGGCGCATTCTACGACCGGCGCCCCAATTTGTGGGTCGAGCCCAAGGGCGACTGGGGCAAGGGCGCGGTGACGCTGTACGCGTTTCCGACCGCAAGCGAGACGGTCGACAATGTCGCGGCGTTCTGGGTCCCCGCAGCGCCTGCCAAGGCGGGTCAGACGCTGACGTTCGACTATCGCCTGACCTGGGCGTCGCGCGACGCCTCCGTCGCGGCGGCGGCGCATGTGGTGGACACGTGGCGCGGTGCCGCGGGTCGGCCCGGCTCGGCACCCACCGCGGGCGCGCGCAAGCTGGTCGTCGATTTCGTCGGTACGACGCTGGCCGGGCTCGACCGGTCGAGCGGCGTGACCGCGCAGGTCGACGTCGGGCGTGGTCGCGTGCTGGCCAATGCCGCCTATCCCGTCGTCGGCCAGCCCAATCGCTGGCGCGTCACCGTCGATATCGAGCCCGAGCGGGGTGCGATCGCCGATGTCCGGCTGTATTTGAAGCGCGGCACCCTGTCGCTGAGCGAAACGCTGCTGACACAGATCGGGGCCTGACATGCCCGACCCCGCCCCTGACGCCGCCCCTGACCCTGGCGCCCCTGACCCTGCCGCCCCGCCGGTTTCTTCGCGCGATGCGGCACGCCAATTGCCGCCCGATGCGCCGATCGCGATGCCCATCCAGGATTTTCGCGCGATGGGGGCGGGGGGGGGACCGCTAGCGGCAACGGACGACGCGATGGGTGGCGCCGCGACCGCGCGCAGCGTCGTGACATCGCCCGAGGGGATGCTGTCGCGACGTCTGCTGCTGTTCCTGCTGACCAGCCTGATCGCGACCACCGCATCGGCTGCGGTGCAGGATTCGCTGCTCGGCGACGGGATCGACCTGTGGGACGTCGCGTTGCTCGCGTTGTTCTTCCCGCTGTTCGGCTGGATCGCGTTTGGGTTCCTGACCTCGCTGATCGGGTTCATCCTGCTGATGACGGGCATGCACCCCGGGTTCGTGCCCGCACCACGCAACCGCGGCAACCTGATCGGGAAGACCGCCGTGCTCGTGCCGATCTACAACGAGGATGTGGACGCGGTGTTCGGCCGGATCGCGCGGATGATGCACGACGTCGACGCAGCGGGCGAGGCGGGCAGTTTCGCGTTCTTCGTCCTGAGCGACTCGGGCGAGGATGCCGAGCCGCGCGAACGCGCGGCCTGGGCGATGCTGGCGGCGCGCTCGCAGGTGCCGCTGCACTACCGGCGACGGACCGCCAACGTCGCGCGCAAGCCCGGCAACGTCGCCGACTGGGTCAGCCGGTTCGGCGGCGCCTATGACCATATGATGATGCTCGACGCGGACAGCCTGATGAGCGCCGAGGCGATGATCGGCATGGCGCAGGTCATGGAAAGCCGGCCGTCGGTCGGGCTGTTGCAGACCGTCCCGACCATCTACGGTGGCACGACGCTGTTCCAGCGCTGGATGCAGTTCAACAGCCGGCTCTACGGGCCGATCTCGACCGCCGGGCTGGTATGGTGGTCGGGTGCCGAGGCGAGCTTCTGGGGGCATAACGCGATGATCCGCACGCGCGCCTTCGCCGAGAGTTGCGGTCTGCCCGTGCTGCCGGGCGCTGCGCCCTTCGGCGGGGCGATCATGAGCCACGACATGGTCGAGGCGGCGCTGCTGCGCCGGCGTGGCTGGGCGGTGCACCTGATCATGATCGACGACAGCTATGAGGAGTTTCCGCCGACGCTGATCGACATGGCGGTGCGCGACCGGCGCTGGGCGCAGGGCAATATCCAGCATCTGCAGCTGCTGAATTCGGATGGCTTTCACTGGGTCAATCGGCTGCAGCTGCTGATCGGCGCCTCGGCCTATATGACGTCGCCCGCATGGCTGGTGCTGATCCTGACGACGATCGCGCAGGCGTTCGCGGGGGAAAGCAAGCTGGTCGAGGCGACGACGTCCGCGCGCGTGCTGGCGATGACGGTGGTGCTGCTGTTCGGGCCCAAGCTGCTCGGGATCATCTGGGCGGTGTCGGACACGGCGCGGCGCGAAGCCTTCGGTGGCGCGCGTGCGATCATCTCCTCGACGCTGGCCGAGATCCCGCTGTCGATGCTGTCCGCGCCGATCATCATGCTCACGCAGACGATGGACCTGATCAGCATCTTCCGTGGGCAGCCGTCGGGATGGAACCCGCAGAACCGCGACCGCGACGGGCTAACGATCCGCGCCGTCCTGCCGCGCTACCGGTGGCATCTGGTTGCGGGCGTTGCGCTGCTCGCGCTGTCACCCGCCGTGCCGGTGACCGCGCTGTGGCTGGCGCCGGTGACGCTGGGGCTGTTGCTGTCGCCGTGGCTGGCGAGCTGGACCGCGAGCAATGCGGCCGGCGAGGCGGCGATGCGCCATGGCCTGTTCCAGGTACCGCGCACCGGGATCGACCAGTTGCCCGCGACCGAGGCTTCGGCGCTGCGGGCGATTGCGCACTAGCCCGCCTCGGCGCCCCGCTGGGGGGTGGTCTTCAGTCGGAGTCGGGCGGGTGGAGTGTCCGGCCGATCGGCGGGACGGAATAAGATGGTGCTGCCGGTGAGGATTGAACTCACGACCTCAGCCTTACCAAGGATGCGCTCTACCACTGAGCTACGGCAGCACTCGCCGACATCGCTGCCGGCGGAGTGGGGCTAAGAGACGAGGGCGGCGCGATTGTCAAGGCACGGTGCGGCAATATAGGGCGTAATTATGGATATGCGGGATCAGAAGGCCGCCGAAAAGGCGGAGCGAATGGCGGCGGCGCTGCGCGAGAACCTGCGGCGGCGCAAGGCGCAGGCGCGCGCCGCCGCGGCCGAACCCACGCCGAAGGCCGCGACCGAAGACTAGGGCGTCAGCCGATCGGCGCGCATTTTTCGCGCAGCCAGGCCAGATCGTGCCCCGTCATCTCGGGCGACAGCGTTTCGAACACCTGCGCGTGATAGGCGTTGAGCCACGCGAGTTCGGGCTCCGTGAGCAGCGAGGGTTCGATCAGCGTGCGCTCGATCGGGCAGAAGGTCAGCGTCTCGAAGCCGAGCATCTCGCGGTCCGCGCCGCGGATGCTGCGCGGTTCGATGAGCAGCAGATTCTCGATCCGGATGCCGTATTCGCCCGCCTTGTAATAGCCGGGCTCGTTCGACAGCATCATCCCCGCACGCAGCGGCTCCATCGCCGCGCCACCGGGATAGTTGGGCGAGGCGATCCGCTGTGGCCCCTCGTGCACGGCGAGGTACGCGCCGATGCCGTGGCCGGTGCCATGCGCGAAATCGAGCCCCGCCTCCCAGAGCGGGCGCCTTGCAAACGCGTCGATCTGGCCGCCGAGCGTGCCGTCGGGGAACACCGCGGTCGCGATCGCGATATGCCCCTTGAGCACGCGGGTGAAGCGGTCGCGGATCTCCTTGCCCTGTTCGGGTGACAGTGCGCCGATCGGCATGACGCGCGTCACGTCGGTGGTGCCGTCGGCATATTGGCCGCCCGAATCGACCAGATAGAGCTGGCCGGGCTCGAGGGGGACGTTCGACTCCTCGGTGCAGTGATAGTGCGGGCTCGCGCCGTGCGCGCCGGTCGCGGAGATCGTGTCGAACGACGTGTCCTTCAGCAGCCCGGTCGCCTCGCGGAACGCGAGCAGCTTCGCGGTGGCGGACAATTCGGTCTGGCTGCCGTCGGCGCAGTCGGTCTCGACCCAGCGCAGGAAGCGCGCGAGCGCGGCGCCGTCGCGGACCGAGGCGGCGCGGTGGCCGGCAATCTCGACCGGGTTCTTGAGCGCCTTGGCGAGCACGACGGGATCGCGCAGCGCGAGCACCTTGGCCCCGCCCGCGGTCAGTGCGTCGGAAATCGCGGCGACGGCGCGCTCTGGATCGGCGGCGACGCGCTTGCCTGCATAGTCATGCAGCGCGGGCTGGAACGCGGCGCGGTCATGGACGCGGACCGCGTTGCCGAGATGCTGGCGGACGGTATCGTCGAGCTTTTCGGGTGCGACGAACAGGTCGGTGGTGCCGTCGGCGCCGACGATCGCATAGCTGAGCGCGACGGGAGTGTGGCTGACGTCGTCGCCGCGGATGTTGAGCGTCCAGGCGATCGAATCGAGCGCGGAGAGCACGACCGCGTCGGCGCGCTGTTCGGCGAGCCAGTCGGCGATCCGCGCGCGCTTCTCGGCGGACGAAGCGCCGGCGAAATTGTCGGGCTGAATGGTGATTTTGGCGGGCGAGGGCGCGGGGCGGTCTGTCCAGATCGCGTCGATCGGGTTGGCGTCGACCGCGACGAGCTCAGCCCCGCGATCGGCGAGCACCGCGCTCGCTTCGGCGACCCAGGCGCTGGTGTGGAGCCACGCGTCATAGCCGATCCGCGCACCCTCGGCGACGTGCGTGCCGAGCCAGGCGGCGACGCTGGTCTGCGGCACGGGGGCGTAGTCCCAGTGATCGCCGTCGACCTGTTCGCGGACCTGGAGCGTGTAGCGGCCATCGGTGAAGATCGCCGCGCGGTCGGCGAGGACCGCGGCGCTGCCCGCCGAGCCCTGGAAGCCGGTCAGCCAGCCGAGCCGCTGCGCATAGCCGCCGACATATTCGCTCATATGCTCGTCGGTCAGCGGCACGACGAAGCCGTCGAGGCCGGCGGTGGCGAGATGGGCGCGGAGCGCGGAGAGACGGTCTGCGAGCGGGGTTGCGAGTCGGGCGGGCGTCGGAGGGGTCATGGGGTCTCTCGTCGGGGCATAAGTTGAGGACGTTGACGCGCTGGACGCATCGCGGTCCGGGTTCTCACGGGGTCGTCGGGCAGATCGGCGCGCGTATGCGCGGGGATCGGGACGGGGCCGTGACAGGGCATGGCGCGCGTTGTGACAGAAACGCGGCGTGTAGGACAGCGGGCTTTGCTCGCGAGGGGCGGGGGTGTCGCGTCGTTATCCCGTCCTCCGTCTGCCGCCGCGTCCGCACGCCCTCGCCGTCATCCTGACGAAGGTCAGGATCCAGAGCCACGAGCGCTCAGGTTAGCAACCCTGGATCCTGACTTTCGTCAGGATGACGGGAGGAGGGGGCGGGGATGACGGGGGAGGGGGCGTGGGCCGCGGTTGCCTGCGTCTGGGTGCAGGCGGGGAGGGCCTCTTGCGTTGGCTTCCGGTCGTCGGGGCGGTAACAGGGGGGATGACCATGAATTCCCCTGCCATCTCCTCGCCCGAGACCCCATCCGTGCCGCCGCGTGCCGAGCAGCGGCCGCACAGCTTCACCGCGCATGGCGTGACGATCGAGGATCCCTATGCATGGCTGAAGGATCCCAACTATCCCGAGGTCGATGACGCAGACGTGCTGGCGTATCTCGCCGCCGAGAATACCTATTTCGAGGCGCAGATGGCGCCGCACAAGGCGCTGACCGACACGTTGTACGAAGAGATGAAGGCGCGGATCAAGGAGGACGAATCCTCGGTCCCGCAAAAGGACGGCGACTGGCTCTACTGGACCGCCTACGAGACCGGCGGGCAGTACAAGAAATGGTGGCGCAAGCCCGTTGCGGGCGGTCCCGACGAGCTGCTGCTCGACGAGCCGGCGCTGGCCGAGGGGCATGAATATTTCCGGCTCGGCGCGTTCTCGGTCAGCAATGACGGGCGCTATCTCGCCTATGCGATCGACGACAATGGCAGCGAGCGGTTCGAGGTCCGGGTCAAGGACCTGAACACCGGCGAGCACCTGCCCGACGTCATCCCGGGCATGCTGAGCGAGATCGTGTGGACCGCGGACGATGCGGGCTTCCTCTACGGTCTGGCGAACGAGCAGTGGCGGACCGACAATGCGCGGTTCCACCGGCTGGGGACGCCGATCGCGGACGACGTCGTGCTGTTCCACGAGGAGGACGAGGGCTTCCGCGTCGGCGTCGGCGAGACGAGTTCGCGCAAGTGGATCGTGATCGCGACGAGCGACCATGTGACGAGCGAGATCTACCTGCTGCCCGCGCATGAGCCGCTGGCGGTGCCGATCCTGGTGTCCGCGCGGAAGGTTGGCCGCGAATATGACGTCGACGAGCATGACGGGACGCTGTTCATCCACACCAACGACGTTGATCCGAACTTCCGGCTGTGCACCGCGCTGGTCGAGGAGCCGGGGGCGTGGACCGAACTGATCCCGGCGTCGCCGACCTTCTACATGACGGGCGTGGAGTGCTATCAGGACTTCTTCGTGGTCGACGGGCGCGAGGACGGGCTCGATCAGATCGCGATCCACCGGTACGAGACGCCGACCGAGGGCAAGCGGATCGAGTTTCCCGAGGCGAGCTATGTCGCCGGGCTCGGCGATAATCCCGAATATGACATGACCGTGCTGCGGCTCGGCTATGAGTCGATGGTCACGCCGGGGACGGTGTACGACTATGACGTCGATACCGGTGAGCGGACGATGCTCAAGGTGCAGGAGATTCCGAGCGGTTACGACGCGGCGAAATACGCGACCGAGCGGCTGAAGATCACCGCACGCGACGGCACCGAGATTCCGGTGTCGATCGTCTATCCGGCGGGGTTCGTGCGCGACGGGTCGGCGCCTGTGTTCCTCTATGCCTATGGCGCCTACGGCTATGCGATCCCGCCGGGCTTCTCGACCGGGCGGATGAGCCTGCTCGATCGCGGCTTTGCCTATGCGATCGCGCATATCCGCGGCGGCGATGACCTCGGCCAGCAATGGTATCTCGACGGCAAGCTGGAGAAGCGCGAGAACACGTTCAACGATTTCGTCGACGTGGCCAAGGCGCTGGTCGAGGCGAAGTGGACGTCTGCGGGGCGGATCGCGATCGCCGGGCGGTCTGCGGGTGGCGAGCTGATGGGCGCGGTGGTCAATTCCGACCCTGAGCTCTGGGGCCCGGTGATCGCCGACGTGCCGTTCGTCGACGTGCTCAACACGATGCTCGATGCCGAATTGCCGCTGACGCCGGGCGAATGGCCCGAATGGGGCAATCCGATCGAGGACCCTGCGGCGTTCGCGCTGATCCGTTCCTATTCGCCGTACGACAACGTCAAGGCGCAGGCCTATCCGCCGATGTTCATCAGCGGAGGGCTGAACGATCCGCGTGTGACCTATTGGGAGCCCGCGAAATGGGCGGCCAAGCTGCGGCTGATGAAGACCGACGACAATGTGCTGTTGCTCAAGACGAACATGGGCGCGGGGCATGGCGGCAAGTCGGGCCGGTTCGAGTCGCTCCGCGAGGCGGCGGAGGAGCATGCGTTCGTGCTATGGCAATTGGGCGTGGCTGGGTGAGACCTGGGTCGCGTGACACCGCCGAGAAGGGGGTGTTCACGCGATGGCGCGAAGGCGCGAAGAAGATTGGTTCGCGCGGAGGCGCGGAGACGCGGAGACGAGTGAGAATGTTATGCTTTTCTGCTCTGCGTCCTCCGCGCCTCCGCGTGAAAACTCTTAATCTTTGCGCCTTCGCGCCTTCGCGTGAACAAAGGTCGCTTGCCGCGTGACGATCGAGGCGTTGGTGGCCCGCTACGGTGTCGTTGCGATCTTTCTGGGCGCGGGGGTCGAGGGGGAGGCGGCGGTCGTGACGGGCGGGGTGCTGGCGCATCAGGGGCTGGTGTCGCTGGCGGGCGCGATGGCGGCGGCGGTGATCGGGTCGTTCGTTGCGGATCAGCTGTTCTTTGCCGGCGGGCGGTATTTTCGCGAGTCGCGCCCGATTGCGGCGATCCGGCGGCGATCAGCCTATGCGCGCGCGATCGACCTGCTCGAACGCTATCCGCGGCGGTTCATCTTTGCCTATCGCTTCGTCTACGGGATCCGCACCGTCAGCCCGATCGCGATCGGGACGAGCCGGATTTCACAGGGCTTGTTCCTGGCGGTGAACCTCGCCGCAGCGATCGTGTGGGGCTGTGCGTTCAGCGCGATCGGCTATGCCTTTGGCAACGTCTTCGAACACTGGCTGGCGCAGATCGGTACGGAGCGGCTGATCCTGATGGGCATCGGTATAGCGGTGGTCGCGGTCGGCGGCTGGTTCGCGTGGCGGAAATGGCGGGAGCGCAGCGCATGACCTTCACGATGACGATCACCGCGGCCGAGGCGGATATCGACGAGCTGGGGCACGTCAACAATGCCGTCTGGGTCCAGTGGATCCAACGGATCGCGACCGCGCATTGGGAGGCGGTCGCGCCCGCCGAGCACAAGGTAGCCTATGTCTGGGTCGTGACGCGGCACGAGATCGACTATCGCGGCAGCGTGGTCGCGGGCGAGACCGTGACCGGCGAGACCTGGGTCGAGGGCGGACCGAAGGGCGCGCGGTTCGACCGGCATGTGCGGTTCGTCGGCGATGACGGGCGCGTGAAGCTCGACGCGGTGACGACATGGGCGCTGCTCGACCGCGCGAGCGGGCGGTTGCTGCGCGTGCGGCCGGAGATTGCGGCGCCGTTCTTTGACGGGGCGGGCTGAGGGTTTGGGGTGAGGGTTTTGGCCTCACTTGCCCTCACCCTTCCCGCGGCAAGGGCCGCGGGCCCCTTCCCTCTCCCCCGGGGGGAGAGGGAGATTAGCCGGAGTTTCTCAGGCCGGTGGCGATCGCGTTGATCGACAGCAGGATCGCCTCGCCGATGCGCGCATCCTCCTCGCCCGCGCGACGACGTTTGATCAGCTCGATCTGGAGCAGGTTGAGCGGCTCGATATAGGGCAGGCGCAAGCGGATCGACGCCTCGAGCGCGGGGTGCTTTTCGAGCAGGCGCGACTGGCCTGTCGCGTCGAGCAGCCCGTCATGCGTCTGCTGCCAGCCGTCGCGGATCCGGCCGAAAACGGTGTCGCGCAGTGCCCGATCCTCGACCAGCCCCGCATAGCGTTCGGCGATCGCCATGTCCGACTTCGCCAGCACCATCTCCAGATTGGCGAGCGCTGAGGCGAACAGCGGCCAGCCCTGCGCCATGTCGCGGAGCAGCGCCTTGTCCTCGAACCCGGCGAGCGCCTGGCCGACGCCGTACCAGCCCGGCAGCATGACGCGCGCCTGCGCCCAACTGAACACCCAGGGGATCGCGCGCAGATCCTCGATCCGGTCGGACTTGGTGCGGCTGGCGGGACGGCTGCCGATCTTGAGCCCGGCGATCTCGGCGATGGGCGTCATCTGGCGGAAGACCGTGCGGAAGCCCCGGTCGTCGCCGTTGCTGCCGTAGACGAGGTCGCGATAGCTGTGGAACGCGGTGTCGCTGAGCCGGTCCATCGCGTCGCAGAAGCGCGTGGTGTCGGCGCTCGAGAGGCGTTCGGGCTCGAGGCTGGCGAGCAGGGTGGCCGAGGCGATCGCCTCGAGATTGGTCATCGCCGCGTCGCGCGTGCCGTATTTGGCGGCGATCACCTCGCCCTGTTCGGTGATGCGGATACGGCCCTGCACGGTGCCGCTGGGCTGCGCACGGATCGCCGCGAACGCCGAGCCGCCGCCGCGCCCGACCGCGCCACCGCGGCCGTGGAACAGCTGCATGCCGACGCCCGCCTGTTCGAACACGGGCTTGAGCGCGGTAGACGCCTTGGACAATTGCCAGGTGGACGTGAGGTAGCCGCCATCCTTGTTGCTGTCCGAATAGCCGATCATCACCTCCTGATGACCGCGTGCCTTGGCGATCGTCGCGATCTCGGGCAGCGCGAACCAGGCGGTCATCACCGCGGGCGCGGCCTCGAGATCGCCGATCGTCTCGAACAGCGGGACGGCCATGATCGCCGCGGTCGGAGTGTCGCCGGGGCGGTAGAGGCCGACCTCCTTGAGCAGCAGATTGACCTCGAGCAGGTCGCTTACCGACTGCGCCATCGAGACGATGTAGTTGGTGATGCAGGCGGGGCCATAGGCGGCATGCGCGTCGGCGGCGGCCTGGAGGATCGCGAGCTCGCCCGCGGTTTCCTCGCTGTAATCGGCAAAGCGGGTGGTGAGCGGGCGCGCGTTGGCGAGTTCGCGGCGGAGCAGCGCAACGCGTACCTCCTCGTCGAGCGCGCAATAGTCCGGCTCGACACCCGACACCTTGAGCAGTTCGGCGACGACGCGTTCGTGGACCGCGCTGTTCTGGCGCAGGTCGAGCGTGGCGAGGTGGAAGCCGAACGTCTCGACCGCGCGGATCAGCCGGCCGAGCGCGCCGCCGGTCTTGAGCGCGGTGCCGAGCCCGTGCGCAAGCGTGACGAGATCGGCGCGCAGGTCCGCGGGACTCGCATAGGCGGCGCCCGTCAGGCGGCCGGGACGCGGCGCGGGCTTGCCGGTCAGCGCCTGGTGGGTCGCGGCGAGACGCGCGTAGATGCCTGACAACGCGCGGCGATAGGGCTCGTCGGCACGGCTGGTCGCGTCGTCGCCGCTCGCCGCGGCAAGCGCTTCGATCGCGGGGTCGGCGGTGGCATGTTCGGTCGAGATCGACAGTTCGGCGCCCAGCGCGTGGACCGCCTCGCAATAATAGCCGAGCACCGCCTCGCTCGCCTTGGCAAGCGCGGTCCGCAGCGAGTCGGCGGTGACATAGGGATTGCCGTCGCGGTCGCCGCCGATCCAGCTGCCGGGCTTGAGGAAGCTCGGCGTGCGTTCGCCGAGCGCGCGGTCCCAGCGCTGGTAGAGTGCGGGGAGCGCGGGGAGGAAGACGTCGCGCAGATAGCTAAGCGCGGTATCGACCTCGTCCGCGACATAGAGCCGGTCGCGGCGCAGCACGCGCGTCTGCCACAGCAAGGCGATCTGGCGGAGGATCGCGTCCTCGACCTGATCGCCGTCGGGAGTCGTATCGCGCCCGGTATCGCGCAGCAGCATGAGCTCGGCGATCCGGTTGCGGTGGTCGATCATGCTCTTGCGCCGCACCTCGGTCGGGTGCGCGGTGAGCACGGGGACGATCAGCGCGTGGTCGAGCAGCGCGCGGACCTGCGTACGGTCGATCCCCTCGGACTCGAGCCGGGTGATCGCGGCGGCAAGGTCGGCGCCCTCCTCGGCGGCGATCCCCTGGCGATCCTCGGCGAGATTGGCGAGCATCGAGAACAGCATGAAGCCGCGCACGAAGTCGAGCGTCTCGTCGAGGCTGAGTTTCTCGAGGCTGAGGTCAACCGCGCTGTGATCGCCGTCGCGGCCCGCCGAGGCATCGCGGTGGCGCTCGACCGAGGCGCGACGAATCGTCTCGGTCGCCTCGAACAGCCGGTCGCCGCCATAGAGCCGGATGACGTCGCCGAGCAGCGTGCCGAGGAAGCGGATGTCGGGATTGTTCGCGATTGCGGGAAGACTTGCCATCCGCCTTTGCTGCGCTGCGACAGGGATCAGGTCAACCGTCGACGCTTCGACGCGCGATGAATTCTGGCTGCGCCGAGGCGTGTTTGCGACATAAAATTACGGCTGCTGGCGTTTGCGCGATTCGGCGCGTTCCTCCGATGTGACGGTGCCGTCGCGGTTCAGGTCCATCCGGTCGAACCATTGCAGCGTCCCCTCGCTCCATTCGATCGCGGTGATCACGCCGTCCTTGTTGCGGTCGAACGCCTTGATCCGCGCATTGGGGGAGGGCAGCTCGTCCTTGGTGATGCGATCATCGGCGTTGCGGTCGAGCGTGCGGAACCGCCGCTCCATGCTGGCGCCGAAGTCGAGCCGCGAGGTGACCGAAGGGGGCACGAACCCGGCCGCGCCGGCATCCGCCTGGGCGCGCTGCGCGTCCTTGTCGCCGCATCCCGCCACGACCAGACCCGCCGCCATCACACCCAAGATCACCCGCATCGATCAGTCTCCCAAGACCCACTTCGCGCAGCCGATCGCCCGGTCACGCTTCGAGTTCAATGTCCCAGTAAAGCCAATCGTGCCAGGTTTCGTGCAAATAATTTGGCGGAAAGCTGCGACCATGCTCGTGCAGATGCCAGTTGGTCGGGCGAATCGGCTCGAGATGGAGCGGCATCGCGGCCTGGCGCGGCGTGCGTCCGCCCTTTTTGAGGTTGCACGGCGCGCAGGCGGTGACGACATTCTCCCATGTGGTGCGCCCGCCTTGCGCGCGCGGGATGACATGGTCGAAGGTGAGATCGCGCAGCTTGCCGCAATATTGGCAGGTGAACTTGTCGCGCAGGAACAGGTTGAAGCGGGTGAAGGCGGGAAATTGCGACGGTTTGACGAACTGCTTGAGCGCGATCACCGAGGGCAGCTTGAGCGCGAAATTGGCGCTGCGCACCTCGCGTTCGTAATTGGCGACGATATCGACGCGATCGAGGAAGACGGCCTTTACCGCGGTCTGCCAGGGCCAGACGCTCAGCGGATAATAGGAAAGCGGCGTATAATCGGCATTGAGCACGAGCGCCGGACACCCATCAGGGTGGCGTATCAGGTCGGGGTGAAACACGGCTCCTCCCACAGAATTCCCGAAACCGCTATCGCGCACCGGGATGACGGTGTCATGACAGCACGGCGCGGGACATGGGGTCAAGTCCGGTGAACGGCGCGACATTCGTCACGACGCGGTTCGCGCCCAGTCCGACGGGGCGGCTGCACCTGGGGCACGCGATGTCGGCGATCCGCGCGTACGACTTTGCGCGGACACGCGGCGGGCGGTTCCTCCTGCGGATCGAGGATATCGACGTGGGCCGCAGCCGACCCGAGCATGTCGCGGGAATCGTGGAGGATCTGCGCTGGCTCGGGCTCGACTGGGATGATCTGTCGTTCCAGTCGGCGCGGCTGGCGTCGTATCAGGCGGCGCTCGATGCGCTGAAGGCCCGCGGATTGCTCTATCCGTGCTTCTGCACGCGCGCGGAGATCGCGGCGAGCCTGTCCGCGCCGCATGCGGGGGACGCCGCGGTCTATCCGGGGACGTGCCGGCGACTGACGCCCGCCGAGGCAGCGGCGCGGATCGACGAACCGCATTGCTGGCGGATCGATATGGCGGCGGCGCTCGCGGTCACGGGGCCGCTCCGGTGGGAGGATGCGCGGGCGGGGACGGTATGCGCCGATCCGGGCGCGCAGGGCGACGTGGTGCTCGCGCGCAAGGACGCGCCCGCCAGCTATCACCTTGCGGTGACGCTCGACGATGCGGCGCAGGGCGTCACCGACGTGGTGCGCGGCGACGACCTGTTCGCGGCGACCGACGTCCACCGGCTGTTGCAGGCGCTGCTGGGTCTGCCGACGCCGCGCTATCACCACCACCCGCTGATGCTCGGCGCCGACGGGGAGCGGCTGGCCAAGCGCACCGGCGCGCCGTCGCTCGCGGCGATGCGCGAGCGGGGGGAGGACGGGCTTAAGGTCGCGGCGGGGGTGCGGGCGATGCTGGCGAAGGATGCTTCCCACCTGCCGTCATCCTGACGAAAGTCAGGATCCAGCGTTACCGAGGGGCGGCGTGTTTGGCCCTGGATCCTGACTTTCGTCAGGATCCAGGGTGGGGGTTGTGGAGCGCTGGCCATGCCCCTCGTCATCCTGACGCAGGGCAGGATCCACGGTTACGACGTGCGGCGTGTTTGGCTCTGGGCCCTGACTTTCGTCAGGGTGACGGTTTTGGGTGCGG
The DNA here is from genome assembly GCF_001421535.1 of Sphingomonas sp. Leaf20. GTDB lineage: Bacteria > Pseudomonadota > Alphaproteobacteria > Sphingomonadales > Sphingomonadaceae > Sphingomonas. Next base: position 58,515 of record NZ_LMKN01000008.1, read on the forward strand.
GTGCGTTCGGTCGGGGCGTTCGACCAAGCGATCAGTACAAGCCGGGGACCTCGCGTTGCGGGGTCGTGGGGCGGTCGGGGAGGAGAAGCGTGCGCGTCGGCAGATCCGTCGTCGGGGCGGGGGCGCTGCCGCGCGCCGACGCGGTGATCGCGGTGGCGGTGACCGGCAGGCAGCTGCGGCCCGCGAGGAAGTCGATCGCCTGCCGCGTCGAGGCCTCGCGCGGGTCGCCGAGCGGATAGCGGATATCGTCCTCGGCACGGCAGCTCGCCTCGACCGTGCCCGCAAGCCCGTCATAATAGGCGCCCTGACGCGCGGCGTTCTGCGTCGCGAGCGCGACCACGCGGAGACGGTCATCGCAGGCGGCGCGGTCGAGCCCGATCTGGCCGACGGGCTTGCCATAGGTGTTGGTGCCGATCAGCCCGGCATTGCCGTGGAGATACGGGATCATCGCGTTGATGACGAGCTCGCTCGCGGATGCGGTGCCGCCCGTGCCGATGAACGCGATGCGCGTCGGCGCGATCGATTCGGGCTGCGGCGCGAAGAAGCGCGTCGTGTTGTTCGCGGACTTTTCGGTGCGGTAGGTCGTGTAGCTCGAGACTTCGGACGTCGCGCGGTTGCGGCCAAGCAGGTCGGTCATCAGCTCGGCGATCGAGATCAGCCCGCCGCCATTGTAGCGCAGGTCGATGACGATATCGGTGACGTTCTGCGCGCGGAAACTGGCGAAGGCGGCGCGCAGCGCGGGGTCCGCGGTCGAGATGAACGTCCTGAGATTGAGATAGCCGTAGCTGCGACCGCCATCGGTGATGACCTTCGCACCATAGCGCGTCGAGACGGGCAGCAGCGCGAAATCGGTCTTGGCAAGCGTGACGGTGCGCGTCCCCTGCGCATCGCTGATCTGCAGCACGCGGCTGGTGCCGACGCTGTTGGGCCCCAGCGCGGCCGAGACGCCCGCGCCACCTTCCGCGGCGAAGATCGCGCTGACGGTCCGCAGCGTGGCGGCGCTGGTTCCGATCGCGACGATCTCCGCGCCGCGATCGATCTGCGCCGCAAGCGCGGCACCGCCTTCGAACGATTCGATGATGAAGGCGCGGCGCGCGGTGCCGTCGATGCCGAGACGGAACCCGAAACCCGCATTTTCACCCGCCTGATAATAGGCGTCCTCGTCCCTGATCGACGTCAGATAGGTAAAATAGCGGTCGCGGCGCTGGCTGCGGGCGGTGGCGGTGAGCGCGTCGATATAGCCGTCGACGGTCGTATAGGGTGTCGGATCGAGACTGGCGGGGAGCGTCTCGGGGAACAGATACCATTCGCGCAGCTGCGCCGCGGCCCAGTCCTGTCGTTCGCGCAGGCTGCACCCCGTACTGGCCGTGGGTGTCGGGGTCGATCCCGCAGTCGCGCCCGTACCCGCCCCGGTGCCCGCCGGCGCGCTTGCGAGCATCGAATCCCCGCCGCACGACGCGAGCAGTGCCAACAGTGCCAGGCTGGCGCCGATCCGCCGATTACGCATGTAGAGTTTCCCCTGTTCCTCACAACTTAGCGAGGACAAGCCATGCTGTCTGCGGGTAAATTGCATCCGCTGTGGTGGTCAAATCACGGGGTCGTCGGGGCTATTCGCGGGCGGCGGCGGCCGGCCATTGCGGGACGGTCCCGGCGCGCCTAGATTGTCGTCATGAACACCTTCCTCGTCCTCCTCCTGATCGCGGCAATGATCGCGACCGTCGTGGCTCTGGTGCGGGGGGTGGTGACGTTCCTGCAGGACCAGTCCGCACAGGTGAAGGACGGTGGCCCGAGCGCTGCGTCGCTGAAATCGAACCGGATGATGCAACAGCGGATCTTCTTTCAGGCGATCGCGATCCTGATCGTCGTGCTGATCCTGTTCGCCGCCGGCCGGACCTGATTTCGGACGCGACGACGATGGTGAAGCTGAACAGGATCTACACGCGGACCGGCGACGCGGGGAGCACCGGGCTGGTCGATGGGTCGCGCGTGTCTAAGGCGTGCCCGCGGATGCAGGCGATCGGCGACGTCGACGAGGCGAACAGCGCGATCGGCGTCGCCGCGGTGGCGCTGGGCGATCATCCGATCGCGGCGGCGCTCGAGCGGATCCAGAACGACCTGTTCGATCTCGGCGCGGACATCGCCACACCGGGCGACGATTTCGCGCCGTCCGAAATGACGCTGCGGATCATCGGCACGCAGGTCGAGCGGCTGGAAAGCGAGATCGACGCGATGACCGCGCAGATGGCGCCGCTGACCAGCTTCATCCTGCCGGGCGGATCGCCGGGGGCTACGGCGCTGCATCTTGCGCGCGCGATCACGCGGCGGGCCGAGCGCGCGGTGGTCGCGGTCGACGACCCGATCAATCCAATGGCATTAGCGTATGTTAATCGCCTGTCGGATTTCCTGTTCGTCGCCGCGCGTGCAGTGAACCAAAACGGCGCGAGCGACGTTCTGTGGAAACCGGGGGCAACGCGCGGATAGCGCTCCGTATCGCTGCATCCTTTTACAGGGCCGTGCCGTGTGCACCGCTCGCGCGAGGACAGTCGATGCCGAACCCCGTCCCCTCCCTCAATCCCGCAGATGCGCGCCAGACCGACGCGCTCGGCAAGCGATTCACGGCGGTTCGCGACCTGTCGCTCGCGCTCGCCGCGCCGCTGTCGGACGCGGATGCGACGGTGCAGTCGATGCCCGACGCGTCGCCGACCAAATGGCATCTCGCGCATACGAGCTGGTTCTTCGAGACGTTCGTGCTGCGCGATCATGTCGCGGGGTACCGGTTGCACGACGAGCGCTTCCCGTTCCTGTTCAACAGCTATTACGAGGCGGAAGGGCGGCGGCATGCGCGCGACCGGCGCGGGATGATCACGCGGCCGACGCTCGACGAGGTCCGCGCGTACCGTGCGCATGTCGATGCGGCGCTGATCGCGGCATTGCCCGATCTGCCCGAGGCGGCGCGCGAACTGGTGGCGCTGGGGTGCCATCACGAGGAGCAGCACCAGGAATTGCTGGTGACCGACATCCTCCATCTGTTTTCGGAAAATCCGCTCGAGCCCGCAGTCTGGACCGCGCCGCGCAAGGTACCGGTCGAGATGCCGGGCGCGATCGGCTGGATCGAACGCGACGCCGGGATCGCGCGGATGGGGCATGACGGTGAAGGTTTCGCGTTCGATTGCGAGACGCCGCGGCACGATACGCTGCTGACGCGCCATGCGATCGCTGACCGGACGGTGACGAATGGCGAATGGGCGGCGTTCATCGCCGATGGCGGCTATAGCGAGCCGCGCCACTGGCTCGCCGATGGCTGGGCCTGGGTGAAGGCGGAAGGCATTATCGCGCCGATGTACTGGGAAGAGCGCGACGGCAGCTGGACGCGGTTCGGGCTCGACGGGCGGCGCGCGATCGATCCCGCCGCGCCGGTCACGCATGTCAGCTTCTACGAGGCCGACGCCTATGCCAGCTGGGCGGGCGTGCGGCTGCCGACCGAGGCCGAATGGGAGGCCGTCGCGGCGGACTATGCCGGCGATGGCGGCAACCAGATGGATGCGGCGGGCCCGGTCGAGCCGCGGCCGGCACGCGCCGGCGACCCCGCCTTTTTCGGCGACGTCTGGGAATGGACGGGGAGCGCCTATCGTCCCTATCCGGGCTTTCGCGCGGTAGAGGGTGCGGTCGGCGAGTATAATGGCAAGTTCATGAGCGGGCAGTTCGTGCTGCGCGGCGGGAGCTGCGCGACGCCGCGCGGCCATGCACGCGCGAGCTACCGCAATTTCTTCTACCCGCACCAGCGCTGGCAATTCACCGGCGTCCGGCTTGCCAAGGATATCTGATGTTGAAGCGTGAAATCGAAGACGGCGAGCAGAGCCTGGCCGATCCTGCGTTCCGGGCGGACGTGCTCGACGGCTTTACGCGGCGGCCGCGCGCGATTCCGGCGCGCTGGTTCTACGACCGGCGCGGGTCCGAGCTGTTCGAGGCGATCACCGATCTGCCCGAATATTATCCGACGCGCACCGAGCGATCGATCCTCGAGACCGCGTGCCCCGAGGTCGCCCAGATTGCGGGCGCAGGGCGTGCGGTGGTCGAGTTCGGGTCGGGGTCGTCGACCAAGACGCCGATCCTGCTGAAGGCGGTGGCGCCGTCGGTCTATGTGCCGATCGATATCTCGGGTGATTTCCTGCGCGAATCGTCGCGCGTGCTCGCCGACCAGTTCCCCGAGCTGCTGGTCCTGCCGTTCGAGGCGGATTTCATGAGGCCGCTGGCACTGCCCAAGACGATCGCGGACACGCCCAAGCTCGGTTTCTTCCCGGGATCGACGATCGGCAACATGATCCCGCTGATGGCGGTCGACCTGCTGAAGGCAATGCGTGCGTCGCTCGGGATCGGCGCGATGCTGCTGATCGGGATGGACCGGATCAAGGATCCGGCGGTGCTGGTCCCGGCCTATGACGATGCGCAGGGCGTGACCGCGGCGTTCAACATGAACCTGCTCGAGCGGATCAACCGCGAGCTCGACGCCGACGTGCCGGTCGCGGCGTTCCGGCACAAGGCGGTGTGGAACGACGACCGCGCGCGGATCGAGATGCACCTCGAGGCACAGCGCGACGCGGCGTTCACGATCGAGGGGCGGCCGTTCGATATCGCGGCGGGCGAGACGATCCACACCGAGAACAGCCACAAATACGGGTCGCGCGATGCGCGGATCCTGCTGCGGTCGGGCGGGTGGACGCCGATCCGCGAATGGACCGATCCGGCGGGGTTGTTCTCGCTGTACCTGGCGGAAGCGCAGGCGGAGCGGCCGGCGCCGTAAGTGCGGGAGGACACATGTTGTCCGTCACCCCAGCGAACGCTGGGGTATCGTTTCGCAGGGGCGACGGGGCTTGAGCCGCGGGAGGCCCCAGCTTTCGCTGGGGTGACGTACTTCAATGAAGGGGGCGCCGCGCGACGCCCCCGCTCTGTGATCAGCGGCCTGCGGCGTCGTCCGCGTTCATCGGCTCGTCGCCCTGCTTCTTGGCCGCTTCGTAGCGCTCGATCGCCTCGATCGTGATGCGCTTGGCTTCCTCGGCATCGCCCCACTTGCCGACACGGACCCACTTCGTCTTCTCGAGGTCCTTATAGTGGGTGAAGAAATGCTCGATCTGCTCGAACACGATTTCGGGCATGTCGGCACGCTCGCCGATATTGGCGTAATACGGAAACACCGCGTCGACGGGGACGCAGACGAGCTTCTCGTCGCCACCGGCCTCGTCCTCGAGGTTGAGCACCGCGATCGGACGCGCGCGGACGACGCAGCCCGGGATGAACGGCGAGCGTGCGATCACGAGCGCGTCGAGCGGATCGCCATCGGGGCTGAGCGTGTGCGGCACGAAGCCGTAGTTCGCGGGATAGCGCATCGGCGTGTGCAGGATGCGGTCGACGAACAGCGCGCCCGACGCCTTGTCGAACTCGTACTTCACGGGCTCGCCGCCGGTCGGGACCTCGATGATGACGTTGAGGTCTTCGGGCGGGTTCTTGCCGGTCGGGATGAGATCGATGCGCATGGCGGTCCTTTCAGAAATGACGGTGCCGGCGCTCCACCTCGGGGAGAGCGGCCGGCACCGGAAGATAAAGTGGCTGTCAGCGCGGCATCAGCAGCCTGTCGAGCCCACCGTCACCTGTACCCACCTTCTCGAGCCGCGGATAGCGCGGGCCGTCATGGTAATCGAGCGAGATGTCGCGAAATCGGTCATTGTTCTTCACAGTAAGCCGGATCGGCAGCTTCGTCCCCTGTGCCGCCAGAATCGCCGCCTTGATGCGATCGGACGAATAGGACTCGCCGTTGACCGCCTCGATTTCGGTGCCGATGTCGATCCCCGCCTTGAACGCGACGCTGTCCCAGATCGTCGCGGTGACGACGCCTTCCTTGTTGACGACCATCCCGAGCGAATAGCTGACATCGGTGCCGCGGCTCTTTTCCGCCTGTTTGAGATACGGGCTCTGCACGGGGCCGTAGACGAGCTTGTAGCCGTTCATTGCAAAGCCGTTGATCGGCGCGGGCTTGCCCGTCTCCGTCAGCCGCGTGTTGAGGAAGCCCGCCCAGTCATAGGGGAGGATGCCGTTGAGCGTCTTGGCGACCTCGTCGAACGTGTAGGTGACCTCACCGTAATCGCCGTTGCGGATGCCGAAGAACGCCTTGGCGAAGTCGTCGATCGACTTCTTGCCGCCCGACTTCTGGCGGAGCATCGCGTCGACCTCCATCCAGACCATCAGCCCTTCGTTGTAATAATCCTCAGACCGCTGCCAGCTGGTCCAGCCCTTGGGACGGCGTGCGGAGATGACCGGATCGTTGGTCGTGTCGACCAGCGGCCGCCACTGGCGACCCGGCGCGGTGTCGTAGATGCCGAGGATCGAGGCGTAGCCGTCGAGCGTGTCCTGCTTGCTGACAAGCCCCGAGCGCGCCTGGAGCACATAGCCCCAGAACTGCGTCTGGCCTTCATAGACCCAGAGCAGCGAGTTGCGCATCGGCGTGCGGAAATCGGGGGTCCACAGGTCGGCGCCGCGGCGGAACTTGCCGTCCCAGCTGTGCGAGAATTCGTGCGGCAACAGGTTGCGCGCCGACGCGCCCGTTTCCCATTCGGTGAAATAGCCGGGCCGGACGCCGTTTTCCGAGCTGCGATGATGTTCGAGCCCGATCCCGCCGAGCTGGTCGGTGATCGAGAGCAGGAATTCATAATGATCGTAATGCTCCGCGCCGAACGTGCGCGCGGCCTGCTCGACGAGGCGCTTGTGCGCGTCGATCTGTTCGGGCTTGGCGGCAAGCTGGTCAGGGCTGTCGGCGAAGACGTTGAGGTCGACCTTGGGGCTCAGCGGCCAGACCTTGCCGTACTTGCCCGCGAGGATCGGCGAATCGACGAGGATCTCGTAATTGGTCCGGTCATAGGCATAGGTCGAGCCGGTGACCTTGGCGGGCAGCGCGCCCGCCGCGGTCCAGCCCGCGGGATAGGTGACGGTCATCTTCACCGGGATCTGACGCGTGAAATATCCCGCCGGATACAGGCTGACCGAGTTTGGCTGCAGGCTGATCATCGTCGGGGTCATGACGATGCGGCCCTGGTCCGCCTTGGTCGCCGAGATGAACTGGAAGGTCGCGTCGAGCTGCTTCGTGCCCGCGGGAACGTCGATGTGGAACGCGAAGACGTCGACCGGGTCGCGCGTCCAGGGCAGGATCCGGCCGTTCGCGCGGATCACCAGCCCGGCGAGCTTCTCGATCTCGCCGCGCGGCGAATGCGCGCCGGGGAGCCATTTCGGGAACAGCAGCGCCATCTTGCCCGACGTCGCGACGGGGATCGTCTCCTTCACGCGGAAGATCCCGCGCTCGGTATCGGTCGCATCGACATCGACGAGCAGCGTGCCGGGATAGGGCGTGTCCCGCGCGGCGGGGATGGTGTCGACGAACGGCACCGGCTGCGGTGCAGTGTTGCCGGCGGGGACTTGCGCGACCGCGGGAAGTGCAGACGCGAGCAGGGATGCGACGAGAAGCTTGCGGATCAAGGAAAGGCCTTCCGGCTGAGAGACGATGGCACAGCGTAATCGCGCGAAAGGCCAGTCGTCCAGTCCTTTACCGAGGGCGATAAGGTCGGTTTTCCTACGCTCCCCGCGCCATCCTGGCGGAAGTCAGGATCCAGGGTTACGCGCGGTGGCATGTCGGGCTCTGGATCCTGACTTTCGTCAGGATGACAGAACAGCGAGGGGCAGCGTCAGCTGCTGCCGAGCACGTTGATCGTGAAGGCGAGCACGCCGATGTTGAAGACGAACGCCGCCATGCACTGGCCCAGCGCGACTTTCCGCACGCGGCGCGACGTGATCTCGACGTCGGAGGTCTGAAACGTCATGCCGAGCGTGAACGCGAAATAGGCGAAGTCCCAGTAATCGGGCTCGGCGCACGACGGGAAGTCCAGCCCGCCCGCATCCTTGCCGTCTTCGCCGTCGCTGTAGAACAGATGCGCGTAGTGCAGCGTGTAGACCATGTTGGAGAAGAGCCAGGCGAGCACGAGCGTCGCGACCGAGATCAGGATCGCGACGAGATCGGTCTTGCCCTGCAACTCCTTCGCCACCGCGACGAGCACGACGATCAGGATCGTCCCGCTGAACGCGAGCAGCACCGCGCGGTTGGCGTCGTTCTCGTCCGCATAGCGGCGCATGCGCTCGGCGGTCGCGTTGCGGAACAGAGTCGCGACGGTGGCGAGGAACAGGATAGCGGCGATATCGAACGCCGCCATCGTGCCGCGCCCCAGCCCCAGGCCGACTCCGAACGGGGGAATGAGCGCGACGAGGCCGATCGCGAAGACGATCGCGAACAGGACGAAGCGCGGCGGCGCGACGCGCTGGCCAAGCCCCCAATATCGGACGGGATTGCTCATGGCACGGCGCTAGCGCTTCGCAGGCACGTCGCCTAGATACGCGCCATCATGGCCAGAATAGAAACCCCGCGCCGCGTCCGTGGCACCCAGGACATTTTCGGTGACGAGCAGCGCCGCTTTGCGCACGTGCTCGCGACGTTCGAACGCGTGCGGGCGCTGTACTGCTTCCAGCGGATCGACATCCCGGTGTTCGAATCCACCGCGGTGTTCGCGCGCTCGCTCGGCGAGACGACCGACGTCGTGTCGAAGGAGATGTACAGTTTCGAGGATCGCGGCGGCGATTCGCTGACGCTGCGCCCCGAATTCACCGCGGGGATCGCGCGCGCGTATCTGACCGAAGGCTGGCAGCAGTTCGCGCCGCTCAAGATCACGACGAGCGGCCCGGTGTTCCGCTACGAGCGCCCGCAAAAGGGGCGGTTCCGGCAGTTCCACCAGATCGACGCCGAGGTGATCGGCGCGGCGGAACCCGCGGCGGACGTCGAATTGCTGGTGCTCGCGGATCAGCTGCTCCGCGAACTCGGCATTGCCGAGGGGGTGACGTTGCAGCTCAACACGCTGGGCGACGTGGCAACGCGCGAGGCATGGCGTGCGGCGCTGGTCGCGCATTTCGAGGCGCATCGCGGCGATCTGTCCGAAGACAGCCTGACGCGGCTCGAGAAGAATCCGATGCGGATCCTCGATTCGAAGGATCCGAAGGACCGGCCGATCGCGGACAGCGCGCCCGATATCGACGCGTATCTCACGCCCGAGGCACGCGCGTTCTTCGACGCGGTGACCGCCGGGCTCGATGCCGCGGGCGTCGCGTGGGAGCGCAATGCGCGGCTGGTGCGCGGGCTCGATTACTACCGCCACACCGCGTTCGAGTTCGTGACCGACCGGTTGGGCTCGCAGGGCACCGTGCTCGCCGGTGGACGCTATGACGGGCTGATCGGGTCGCTGGGCGGGCCCGAGACGGCGGGTGTCGGCTGGGCGGCGGGGGTCGAGCGGCTTGCGATGTTGCTGGACGAGCCGGCGGCCGCGGCGATCGATGCGGTCGTGGTGCCGATGGGTGCGGCCGCCGAGGCGCGTGCGACGGGTATCGTCGCGGACCTGCGGCGTGCGGGCGTGGCGGTCGAGATGGCGTACAAGGGCAAGATGAAGGCGCGGATGGCGAAGGCGGACGCGCTCGGCGCGCGCTTCGCGATCATCCTCGGCGACGACGAACTCGCCAAGGGCGTCGCCGCGGTGAAGACGCTCGGCGCGGGCACGCAGGTCGAGGTGGCGTTTGCCGATCTGGCGGAGGCGCTGCGTTGAGCCTCCCCGTCATCCCGGCGCAGGCTGGGATCCAGAGCCATGAAGGCTGCGCCCGGTTACCCTGGATCCCAGCGTTCGCTGGGATGACGGTGGCGGGAGTGCGCGCATGACCCAGATCTCCCCGGACCGCATCCGCGCGATCGAGGCGCGGCGCGACGAATTGCAGGCGTTGATGTCGACCGGCGACCTGCCGTCGGACCGCTTCGTCGCAGTGTCGAAGGAATATGCCGAGCTCGAACCCGTCGCGCAGGCGGCGACCGAGGTGCGGCGGCTGCGGCAGGAGGCCGAAAGCCTCGCCTTCATGGCCGAGGATGCCGATGACGAGCTGCGCGCGATGGCGTCGGAGGAATTGCACGAGAATCGCACGCTGCTCGAGACCGCGGACCGCAAGCTCGCGCTCGCGTTGCTGCCGCGCGATTCCGCGGACGAGCGCTCGGCGATGCTCGAGGTGCGCGCCGGCACCGGTGGCGACGAGGCGGCGCTGTTCGCGGGCGACCTGTTCCGGATGTACCAGCGTTATGCCGAATCGCAGGGTTGGCGCGTCGAGATGATCTCGGGCTCGTCGTCGGACGCAGGCGGCTTCAAGGAAGTCGTCGCGAGCGTCACGGGGCAGGGCGTGTTCGCGAAACTCAAATACGAGAGCGGCGTCCACCGCGTCCAGCGCGTGCCCGCGACCGAGGCGGGCGGGCGGATCCACACCTCGGCGGCAACCGTCGCGGTGCTGCCCGAGGCGGAGGAGGTCGACGTCAAGATCGACGACAAGGACCTGCGCATCGACGTCTATCGTTCGTCGGGGCCGGGCGGGCAGTCGGTCAACACGACCGACTCTGCCGTGCGGATCGTCCATATCCCGACTGGTTTGACGGTGATCCAGCAGGACGAGAAGTCGCAGCACAAGAACAAGGCCAAGGCGTTGCGTGTGCTGCGGACGCGGCTCTACGAGGCGGAGCGCGACCGGCTGCATGCCGAGCGTGCGGGCGCGCGCAAGTCGATGGTCGGGTCGGGCGATCGCTCGGAGCGGATCCGGACGTACAACTTCCCGCAAGGCCGCGTCACCGATCACCGCATCAACCTGACGCTGCACCGGCTGCCGGAGATCGTTGCGGGCGAGATGGACGAGCTGATCGGCGCGCTGGTGTCGCAGGACGAGGCAGACCGGCTGGCGCAGCTGGATGGCTGAGATCGGCCCCGCCCCCTCGCACGGGCGCGGGGGCGGCGGGGATGTCCGTGCGGCGCTCGCCGCCACCGCCGCGCGTCTTGGCTTCTCGGCGACGCCGCGGCTCGATGCCGAACTGCTGATGGCGCATGCGCTGGGCGTCGAGCGTAGCGCGATCCTGCTCGATCCGGACCGCTACGCCGTGCCCGACGCGTTTGCAGGGCTCGTCGAGCGGCGCATGGCGCACGAGCCGGTCGCGTACATCACGGGCACGCGCGGCTTCTGGTCGATCGATCTGGCGGTCGGCCCCGGCGCGCTGGTGCCGCGTGCCGACAGCGAGATGCTGCTGATCGCCGCGCAGGGGCATTTCGGTGACCGCGCGCCCGGCACGATCCTCGACCTCGGCACGGGCCCGGGCACGCTGCTGCTCGCGGCGCTCGACGAATGGCGCTCGGCGCAGGGGGTCGGGGTGGATTTCTCGCGCGCGGCGCTGGGCTATGCGCGCGCGAACGCCGCGACGCTGGCGATGGCGGACCGCGCGCGGTTCGTCTGCGCGAGCTGGGCGGGCGCGCTCGATGCGCGGTTCGACCTGATCCTCGCCAACCCGCCCTATATCGCGACCGATGCGGTGCTGCCGCCCGAGGTTCACGCGCATGAGCCGCATGCGGCGCTGTTCGCGGGGGCCGACGGGCTCGACGACTATCGCATCCTCGCGCAGCAGATTCCCGCGCTGCTCGCCCCCGGCGGTGCCGCGGCGATCGAGATCGGATCGACGCAGGCGGTCGCCGTCGCCGCGCTGCTCGAGGCGCAGGGGCTCCGCACGGCGCTGCATCACGACTATGGCGGCAACCCGCGCGTGCTGCTCGCAACTTGAATTAAGTGGCGCGGATCCGCATATTTCACTTGTAGGAAGGCCTTCCGGGCCGCTATCACATGGGCAGGGGCACGCAATCTCGACAAGATGGTCGTTTTTGAGCGTTGGCCCGCATCCTTCGCCTTAGAGTCGCTGCAGTCCGGCGGCTCTGGCAAGTCCGACGCATCGTCATCGATGCGCGGCGGGGGGTTTGCACCGCATTTCGGAGCACGACCAGATTTTGGTTCGACGACTGAGGACACAAGCTTGATCAACAACCGGCAAGCCGGCCGCCGTCGCGGTCGTGGCAACAATAATAATGGCGGCAGTGGTGGTGGCGGTCAGCGCCAGGGCGGCGGCGGTGGTGGTGGCCAGGGCGGCCGCGATACGGGCAACCGCATCGACAGCCGCGCGCGCGGCAACGCGAGCCAATTGTACGAGAAGTACAAGAACCTGGCGCGCGACGCGCAGATGCAGGGCGACCGCGTCAACATCGAATATTATCTGCAGTTTGCCGATCATTATTTTCGCGTGTTGAGCGAGACGCGCGCGCGCTTCGAGGAAAACCAGCCGCAGGCGCAGCAGCAGCCGCGTCGTCAGCAGCCGTTCGATCTCGATGGCGACGACGATTATGGCGACGAGGGCGAACCGATCCGCTCGGGCGAACAGCAGGGCGGCGAGCAGGCGCGCGAGCAGGCACGGGGCGATACGCAGCCGCGCGACCAGAATGGCGGTCAGCAGAACGGACAGTACCAGAACGCACCCCGCCAGCAGCGTGATGCGCAGCCCCGCGAAGACCGCCCGCGCTACGAAAATACCCGCAACGAGGGTCAGCGCAATGACGGCCAGCGCAGCGAAGGCCAGCGCGAGGATCGCGTCCGTGGTGACGGCGCGCGGAACCAGCCGCGCTTCCAGTCGCGCGACGACCAGGGTGGCGATGAGCAGGCCCGCGAGAGCCAGCCGCGCGAGACGCGGGGCGAGACACGGGGCGAGTATCGCGATGCGCCGCAGCGTGAGCCGCGTCGTGCGCCACGCAGTGCGCAGGCGCGCCACGCCGAAGCCGAGGGCGACACCGCACGGCCGGTGACGGCGGCGGACGCACCGCAAGTCGAGGCGGCGCCGTTCGAGGCCAGCCATGGCCAGGCCACCCAGGGCGGAACCGCGCCGGATACCGCCCAGCCGACCGAAGTCGCAGCATCCGAGGAGCAGCCGCGGCGTCGTGGTCGCCCGCGGCGTGACCGCAGCCTCGACGAGGCTCCCGCGTCGGCGGCGAACCCCGCCGACACGATGGCACCGGCCGCGTTCGACGCGGACCGTCTGCCCCCGTCGCTCGGCATCTCGACGCTGAAGGCGCCGACGCTGTCGCTCACCCCGTCGCCCGATGCTGCGCCGGCGACGGACGCGGCGCCGGCAAGTGAGGCGGCGTCCGAGGAAAAGCCGCGTCGCCGGCGTGTCCGCGTCGCGCCCGACGAGGTCCAGGCGAACTGATCGCGCGCGCCGGCGACGTCCGGCGCGCCTGAACCGAAAAGGCCGGTATCGCACGCGCGATGCCGGCCTTTTTCATGCCCCGCGATCAGGTGTCCGCGATCACCGACAGGTGATCAGTCGAGGCGGGTCACGTCCTCGTCATGGCCGGTTCCCGAACTGAGGAAGGCGAGCCCCATCAACAGCCCCGCCATCATCACCGACCCGCCGACGCCGCCGAGTATCGCGAGCATCGTCACGAGGTGAAGCGGGCCCTGGATATGCGCCATCGCGGTGATCACCGCGGCCGCGCACGCCGCCGCCGCCAGCGTCATCCAGCCCATGATCGTCCGGAACCGCGCCCAGGCGAACGCGGCATAGCCCGGGTCGCCAAGTCCGCTCGGCTGTGGGGAGGGGCGAGCGTCGGGCGCTGCGGCGGAGGGGGCATGCAGGGGACCGGTCATCGCTTCCCATTGCCGCGCAAACATGGTTTTCTCAAGCCACGCGCCCGCAGAGGCGATGACGGCCAGCAGGACTGGCGCAGCGAAAGGAGAGGCGAAATGACGATCGCGACGATTCTTCAGGGGCGGCAGCCAGGCGGGGTGGTGACGCTGCACCCCGATGCGACGGTGGCGGACGCGGTCGCGCTGCTCGCGGAACGCCGGATCGGCGCGGTGCCGGTGCTCGATAACGACCAGGTGGTCGGAATCTTTTCCGAACGCGACGTGATCCACTGTCTTCAGGCGCATGGCGCATCGGCGCTCGCGCAGAGCGTTCGCGACGTGATGACCGCCGCGGTCAAGTCGATCGCCCCGGGCGAGTCGGTGATCGGCGCGCTGTCGCTGATGACGCAGCGGCGGATCCGTCATCTGCCGGTGATCGAGGGCGGCCGGCTGGTCGGGTTCGTCTCGATCGGCGACCTCGTCAAATACCGCATCGACCGGATCGAGGCCGACGCCGCGGCGATGCGCGCCTATATCCAGTCGGCCTAGGCGTTCGTCGAAGCCGCGGCCGCGCGTCGGCCGACGGGGTTCGATCGGCGTGATCGCCGCGGATCGCGCCATGGCAGGACGCGCGAAGAATTCATGCACTGATATGCATCAATAACCTTGGCTCTAATCCTGATTTACTCTCTCAACCATATTTCAAACATTTAAAACCAAAACGGCTTCAAGAGCGATCTTTAGGAAGCCGATTTTGAGATACAGTCTGGGGCGGGTCACGTCGTTGCCGCGCGATGTTCGCGGTAATACGTTGATTCTCTTTGCGTTTGCGCTCCTGCCGCTGATGGGGATGATCGGCGGCGCGCTCGACATGAGCCGTGCCTATCTGGCGAAATCGCGTCTTCAGAATGCGTGCGATGCGGCGGTGCTCGGCGGGCGCCGCGCGATGGCGGCATCGACGTTCGACACGTCGGCGCGCGATTCGGCGAACCGGTTCTTCAGGCTGAACTTCGCCGAGGGGCAGTACGGGACGACCAAGCCGACGATGGACTATGATGTCGGGAACGACATGATCGTCCACGGCAAGGCGGGGGTCGTCGTCGAGACCGCGATCATGAAGATATTCGGATACAACCGGATTCCGATCGAGGCGACCTGCGAGGCGCAGCTCCAGCTGCCCAACAGCGATATCATGTTCGTCCTCGACACCACGCTGTCGATGGCGGAGACCAATTCGGGCGATACCAAGTCGAAGATCCAGGCGCTGCGTCAGTCGGTCACCGATTTCTATACCACGCTCGACAACGCGCAGTCGCCCGCGTCGCAGGTCCGCTACGGGTTCGTGCCCTATTCCTCGACGGTGAATGTCGGGCTCCTTCTCAAGCGCGAATGGATGGTCGACAGCTGGGACTATCAGTCGCGCGAGCAGGACGGCTTCGAGGACAGGGCGGGGGGCACGCAGGGCGCGACCGTCACGACCAACAGCAACTATTCGCCGTGGAGCGGGACCAGGACCGTGACGACGCAGCCGGGATCGTCCGAGGAGTGCGTCGCCCCGCCGAATGAAAGCTATTCGGATTCGACGAGCTATACCGCGTGGAACCCCTCCGCGTCGGCGCTCCCGCGGTCGCGGACCGCGACGCGGACGATCAACGGCTCCACGTACAGCGCGTCGCGCAACAGCAACGGCGTGTGCACGATCACGAAGACGACGTTCGAGGCCTATCGTCAGACCTATGACCAGACGGTCGAAGCGAACCCGGACGCGGGCGAGGAAACGAATGGCCGACGCGTCTATTACTGGAACTACAAGAAGATCAATTATCCGCTCGCCAGCCTGAAGGGCGCGTCCGGGACGGGGCTGGTCGGCGGCGGAAGCCTGTCGACGATGCTCGGCAACAACTTCACCGCGCGGACGATCAACTGGGGCAATGGCAGCCAGGGCGCGTGCATCGAGGAGCGCAAGACGCTGCGCCCGTACGAGACGGGAACCGCCTATGACCTCGACGTCGACCTCGTGCCGATCCCGGGGAACGCGGACACGCAGTGGCGCCCGTTCCTGCCCGACCTGGTCTGGGCGCGGTCGGTGTCGAACTATGGCGGCGCGACGATCAGCGGCTGGCAGCCCAACACCGTGTCGCACGTCTCGAACAACTATATCGCGCTGGGGTCGTACAAGACCGATTTCGCGGCCTGCCCATCGACCGCGCGAAAGCTGGCCGCGATCCGGACGTCGTCGGACAAGGCGGCGCTGACGACCTATCTCAACGCACTGGTCCCGCGCGGGCGGACCTATCACGACATCGGGATGCTGTGGGGCCTGCGGCTGATGTCCGCCGAAGGGCTGTTCGCGAAGGAAAACGCCGCGGCGGCGAACGGCAGCAACATCTCGCGCCACCTGATCTTCATGACCGATGGCGATACCGAGACAAACATCGCCGATTACGACGCCTATGGGCTGTCCGCGCTGGATCGGCGCCGCACCGCTGCGGGAAGCCTGCCGACGAAGTCCGAACAGGACGGCATCGTCGAGGACCGGCTGGCGCGGCTGTGCACGATCGCGAAGGAAAAGAAGAACATCACCGTCTGGGTCATCGCGTTCGGTACGACGCTGACGTCGCTGCTGTCCGACTGCGCCTCGCCCAATCGCGCGTATCAGGCGAACAACGCGGTCGAGCTCAACACGACCTTTGCCGACATCGCCGCGCGCATCTCGCAATTGCGGGTGACGCACTGATGCGCCGCCCCGGCCGGCGCGACACGCGGGGTGCCGCGATGATCGAATTCGCGATCGTTTCGCCCGTTCTGATGCTGCTGATCATCGGCGGGCTGGCGTTCGGGCACAGGCTGTACGTCAAGTCGGTGCTCGAGGGAGAGATGCAGAAGGCCGCGCGCGACACGAGCCTCGAGGATGCCGGGAGCGACGTGCGACGCGCTCTGATCCAGGACCGCGTGCGGATGCAGGTCCTTCGCGTGATCAACAGCGCCCGCGTCGAATTCGAGCTGACCTCGTTCCACGATTATCGCAACGCGCAGAACCGGGTCGAGGAATATGTCGACAGCAATCACGACGGCCGCTGCAACAAGGGCGAAACCTATGTCGACGCCAACAATAACGGCGCGTGGGACCTCGAGGGCGGCACCGAGGGCGTCGGCGGGTCGAAGGACGTCGTCCTGCTGACCGCGACGGTGAGCTATGCCAGCTTCCTGCCGATGGTGCAGGGCAACGGGATCCTGAAGGTCGTGTCGAGCACATTGCTCCGGAACCAGCCGGCGAGCGACCAGGCGCCAGCCCCGCTGCGGACCTGTTCATGACCATCGTCGATGCGATGCGATCGGCGCGGCTGGTTCGCGACACGCGCGGGCTGGCGCTGGTCGAGTTCGCGCTCGTCCTGCCGGTAATGATCACGCTCGTCTTCTACGGCATCGAACTCGCCAACTATACGCTGACGCGGCAGCGGATCAGCCAGCTTGCGCTGCAGGTCGCGGACAACGGGTCGCGGATCGGTATCCAGGAGATCCTGCGCAACCGCCCGATCACCGAGACGCAGATCAACGACCTCTTCACGGGCGCCGCGTTGCAGGGGGGGACCGTCGACATGAGGGGCAAGGGGCGGATCATCCTGTCCGGCCTGACGGTCAACAGCGGCGGCGGCCAGTGGATCCAGTGGCAGCGTTGCTATGGCGCGATGGCGTTCGCCTCGCATTACGGCAGGCAGGGTGAGGGCGCGCAGGGATCGGGGTTCAAGGGCATGGGGCCCGAGGCGAACAGGGTGACCGCGACGAGCACCGGCGCGGTCGTCTTCGCCGAGGTCGCGGTCACATATTCGCCGATCATCTCGACGATGTGGGCGCCGTCGCCGACGATATCCGAGATCGCGTCGTTCGCGGTCAGGGACGACCGCGACACGTCGGGCACCGGCATCCAGAACGACGAGAAGGTGCCCGTGTCGACCTGCCCCTGAGCCCGGAGCCCGGAACGATCGGCGCCGCGTGCGTCAGAACTCGCGCACCACGCGCACGCCGAGACGGGGGCGGAACGGGCCCTGATGGCCACGCTCCGCGCCGAGCCCCGCCTGAACCGACAGCCGGCCCGCAAAGGCGCGGTGCCATTGCGGCATGAACAGCCAGTGGCGGCTGTCGCCGGTCTGCCGGTTGATCTCGAACCCGATCACGGTGGCGGGATCGAGATCCCAGAAGGTCGTGTGATTGACGAGCAGCCCGGTCCCCTCGGACTTGCGAAGCGTGACGTCGCCGACGCCGACCATCGTCATCGTGCTCAGCCGATCGCCGAAGCGGTTGCCGAGCAGATAGAGCAGGCTGCTCGACCAGCCGCCGTCGCGGCGATTGTGCAGCCCGAGATACTGCACGCCGTGGATGCTGCGACCGCCGCGAAACGTTCCGAACGTCCCCTGAAGCCCGATCTTGTAATCGGTCGGGCGGCCGTTGATGAACGGCAGTTCGACCTCGACCGCGAACCCGTTGGCGACCGCATATTCGACTTCGGGCGCCCATTCGACGTCGCGCGATGTGCCGCTCAGATTGACCTGCGCCAGTGTATTGGCCTCGAGCTCGCCGCGACGCGCGCCGAGCGGGCGGATCATGTCGAACACCATCGGCTCGGGAATATTTGGGACGGGAGCGGGCGCGGTGGCGTGCTGCGCGTATGCGGGGGTGAGGGTAGCGAGACCGAGCGCAAGGCCGGTGGCAAGGCGAGGGTGCGCAGCGCTGTGAAGCGCACGGGGGATCATGATGACGGCATTCCGATCGACGGGCAAAGGACAGCGCCGTCATCGCCGCACCGACTTACGCCGACCTTACGCGCGCCTCGCGGATCTCGTGGAGCGCGAACGCGAGCATGCCGATCGCCAACGGAACGAGATAATAGATAAGCCGATAGGCGAGCAGCGCCGCGAACAGCGTCGCACGGTCGACCTCGGGCAGGCTGACGAGCATCACCGCCTCGAACACGCCGACGCCGCCCGGCGCGTGCGTGATCAGCCCCGTGACGATCGCCACCAGATAGCCGAGCAGCAGCGCGGGAAAGAGGCCCGCCGCCGAATCGGGAAGCAGGACCAGCAGCGCGGTGGCGGCGAGCAGGATGTCGATCCCCGCGAGCAGGATCTGGAGTGCGGCCTGGCGGACGCTCGGCAACGGGATCGTGCGGCCGAACGCGACGAGCGTCCGCCCGCGGTACCAGTGCAGCGCGAGCACCGCAGCGCCGAGGATCGCGAGCCCCGCCGCACCGATCGCCGCATGCGCGGGATAGGTTAGCGTCATCCCCGCGATCGCGACGTCGCCTGGCTGCAGGATCAGGCCGAACCCGAGCAGCGTGAGGATGCCCGACCAGAAGGTGATCCCGGTCAGCACCATGATGTGCGCGACCTCGCCGATGCCGAGCCCCGCGGGACGATAGATGCGCAGCCGCGCGGTGCCGCCGGTCAGCAGCGCAAAACCCAGATTGTGGCTGAAGACATAGCTCGTGAACGAGGCGAGCGCGGCGCGGCGATAGCGGACCTGACGCCCGATGATCTTGAGCGCGATCACGTCATACCCGGTCAGCACGACATAGCTGAGCGCCGTCACCGCGGCGGCGGCGAACAGCCGGTGCCAGCCGATCCGCGCCAGCGCGCGCTGGATATCGTCCCAGTCGATCCCCTCGAGCAGCCGGACCAGCGCGGCCCCGGCGATCCCGACGACGACGATCATCACGATCGCGATGGCGACGGTGTGCGTCGACCGCGCCTGCAGGATCGGCGCCTTCAGGACGCTACGCACGCAGGCGACCGCGACGTCGTGTCTGGTTGGTCCGTAGTTGGTGCGTCATAGGATCGGTTAGCGCCTGATCCGCCGGGTTCGTTCCGTCACGCCGCCATCCGCCATGTCGTGCCCGGTCACGGATCCGGGCGAAAGCGCGCCGGGGACAGACGATCCGGGGGCAAGCAGCGCGCGATAGGCGTCGACGACCATCGCCGACGCGCTGTCCCAGTCATAGTCGCTGCTGGCGGCGCGTGCGTTGCGCGCCATCGTTCGCCGCAGATCGCGAAAGCCCGCAAGCCGTCGGACCGCAGCGACGGCTTCGTCGAGATCGCCCGCCGGATAGAACAGCCCGGTGCCTCCCCGCAGCAGGTTGCGGCCGCTCGGGATGTCGACGCAGACGCTGGGCAGGCCCGACGCCATCGCCTCGAGCGTGACATTGCCAAAGGCCTCGGTGACGCTGGGATTGATGAAGACGTCCGCGCTGGCGATCGCGCGCGCCAGCGCCTTGCCGGTGAGGCTGCCGGTGAAGCGCGCGATCGGCAGGCGACGCTCGAGCCACGCGCGCTCGGGGCCGTCGCCGACGACGAGCGGCCTGATCGCTATCCCCGACGCGCGGACGCGGTCGACGATGTCGGCGAACAGCGCGGGGCCTTTTTCACGGACGAGCCTGCCGAAGAACAGCAGCACGACGTCGTCCTCGGCAAAGCCGTGCGATCGCCGCCAGTCCTCGTCGCGGCGCGCAGGCGAGAACAGCGCGCGGTCGACGCCGCGTCCCCACAGATGCGTGCGGTCACCCAGCGCGGTCGCGGCGAATTCCTCCGCGATCGGGCGCGTGGGGACGAGGATCGCGTCGCTGCCGCGATAGAAGCGGTCGAGATGGCGCTCCATCAGCGGCCGGATCAGACCCGCGCCATAGAATTGTGCATAGGTCTCGAACCGCGTGTGCAGGCTCGCGGCGATCGGGATGCCGAGCGACCGCGSGAGCCGCTGCGCCGCGACGCCGGTCCAGTCGGGCGCGGAGACGTGGACGATCTCGGGGCGGAACGCGGTGATCTCGCGGCGCAACGCCGCGGACAGCCCGAGCCCGAGGCGATAGTCGCCGCGCCCGGGAATGCGGACGGATGGCACCGAGACGAGCGTCCCTTCGGGCTCGAACGCCGCGCGGGGTGCGGTCGGCGAATAGACGCGGACGTCGGTGCCGCACGATTCGAGAAACCCGACGAGCCGGTTGAGCGCCTGATTGGCGCCATCGCGGAGATAGTTGTAGTTGCCCGAGAACAACGCGACCCGCCGTGGCGCGGCGCCGGTCGATCGGACCACGTGCCCGGCGATGCGCGGCACGGCGGCACGGGCGGGGGCACGGATCGGGTCGCGCGACGATATGGAGGCGGTTTGCCGTACGGGATTGGAACTGAGATCGAGCATGAGGCAACTCTGATTGCGGGGCGCGAGCGCGCCGCCGGTGGTGAGCATGACGGCGCGGGCGGGCAGGGGGCGGCCGCACCCGACGGTCGTCGGGTTCCCGGTCGGGCGGCGCGCGAAGGCCTGGGTCGTGGTCGCAACCCGGACCAGACGGGGCGCCGTGACGGGGGCATCGGCCAGCCCCCGATCGGGAACCGATTGCGAGGAACCGCCGGCCTAGTGCGGCTCGCTTACGCCAACCTTACGCCGCCGCCGGTCGCTGGCGTGCGCTGCGCAGGCAGGACGGCGCGATGAGGGTGCTGATCGTCGAGGATCACGGCGACCTCGTCACGATGCTGGTCCGCCTGCTCGACGAGGCGGGCTATGCGTCGGACTGTACCGCGACCGCCGCGGACGCGCTGCTGGTGCTGTCCTATACGCGCTATGCGGTCGTGATCCTCGATCTCGGCCTGCCCGATGCCGATGGCCTGTCGGTCGTCAGGACGATGCGCGCGCGCGACGACCGCACGCCGGTGATCGCGCTGACCGCGCGTGCGAGTGTCGCGCACCGCGTCACGGGGCTCGAGGCGGGCGCGGACGACTATCTCGCCAAGCCGTTCGCGCCCGAGGAACTGCTCGCGCGGATCCAGGCGCTGCTGCGGCGCAGCGGGACGATCGTCGACCGGACGATCGAATGCAGCAACCTGTCGTTCGACCCGGCGAGCAGCGAGGTGACGATCGACGGCACGCCGACGATCCTGTCCGCGCGCGAACTCGACGTGCTCGGCGCGCTGATCCGCCGCGCGGGCCGCGTCGTGAGCAAGCAGCATCTCGAACATCTGTTGTTCGGGATGGATGGCGATCTGGGGTCGAACGCGGTCGAGGTCTATGTCCACCGCCTGCGCCGCCGCCTTGGCGATGCGCGCGCGGGGGTCGATATCATCACCGTCCGCGGCGTCGGCTACATGATGGTGGACCGCAGCGCATGACCGCCAAGCCGCGGTCGCTGACCGCGCAGATCCTTCGCTGGCATGCGATCGCGGTGCTGATCACCGCGATCGCGGTCGCGGGCGGCGTCTATGCGTTCCTCGATGCGACCGCGACGACGATCCAGCGCCAGACGCTCCATGTCCATGCGCAGGCGGTGCGACAGGGGCTGTCGCGCGATGCGCAGGGGCGGCTGCGGTTCGCGCGCGACACGACCAGCTCGGCGGTGTTCGCGCCCGGCGGCGGCTTTGCCTATCTGATCCTCGACCGCCGCGGCCGGATGATCCTCGCGTCGCAGACCGCTTCGGTCCTGCCGACCGCGGCGATCCCGATCGGCCCCGAGGAGCGGTTCTTTCGTCGCCAGTCGCGCCGTGCCTTCTATGTCGGGACGAGCATGCCGGCGGTGATCGGCACGCGTGCGGGCGACCCGGTCTGGATCGTGATCCTGCAGAATCTCGCGCATCCCGACTATATCGTCGACGACCTGCTCGCGCAGTTCCTGTTGTACGGGATGGCGATCGTGACGCCGCTGCTGCTCGCGCTGCTCGCGATCGACGTTGTGATCATCCGGCGTGCGGTCCGCCCGGTGCGGCAGGCGTCCGCCTCGCTCAGGACGGGCGATGCGCTGCCGCTCGACCTGCGGCTCGCCGACGACCGGCTTCCCGCCGAGGTCCGCCCGCTCGCGCGCGCGGTCAACGCGATGCTCGAGCGGCTCGCGTCGAGCTACCGGATGCAGCGCGACTTCACCGCCGATGCCGCGCACGAGCTGCGCACGCCGATCGCGGTCGCGCGGTTGCGGGTCGAGGGCGTCGCGGATCCGGCGCTGCGGACCGCGTTGCGCGCGGACCTCGACAGCCTCGGGCGCATCGTCGAGCAACTGCTCGAGATCACCGAACTCGAAACGGTGGCGCTGGACATGGCGGCGCCCGTCGACCTCGTGCAGGTCGCGACCGATGGCGTCGCGTCGATCGCACCGCTGGCGTTTCGCGCGGGCAAGACCATCGCCCTGTCGGCGGCCGCGGACAGCGTGCTCGTCGCGGGGCATGCGGCGTGGATCGGCAAGGCACTCGGCAGCCTGCTCGAGAATGCCGTCAAGCACAGCGGCGACGGGACCAGGATCGACGTGCGCGTGTCGCGCGACGGGACGCTGGCGGTGTGCGACGACGGCCCTGGGATCGGCGCGCAGGACCAGTCGCTGATCTTCCACCGGTTCTGGAAGCGCGATCGGTCGGCGGGGACCAATACGGGGCTTGGCCTGGCGATCGTCGCGCAAGTCGCCGAGGCGCATGGCACCGACGTCTCGCTGCGGTCGCAACCCGGCAGCACGGTCTTCGCGATCGCCTTCACGCCGCTCGGGACGACGGAGTCCTGACGGCGTCCGGCGGTCGAGGATAACCTGCGTCACCCCGCGTCTATTCGGCTCGCTTCGGGTTTGATCTTCGTTAACCTCTTAATGCGACTGGAAAATAAACCCAAAAAGCGACGATCGTGGTCTTCCTTTTCAACCTGCACTTCCACCATTCCCTCTCCCTTGTCGCGGTGGCGATCGGCATCTGCCTGACCGCGGGATGGTCGGTCGCGATGCTGGTGACCGAGCTTAGCGAGGCGCCCGCATCGCGCGCGGGCGGCAACCGGACGATCCCGTCGGCACGCGCGCCGCTCGACTGGCGGCATGCCGCGCTCGCGCTCGCCGCGGGGCTCGGCGTCTGGGCGACGCACTTCATCGCGATCCTTGCCTATCGCCCCGACCTGCTGCTGCGGTACGATCCGCTCGTCACGACGCTGTCCGCACTGGTCGGGATCGTGCTGGTCGGTGTGCCGATGGTCGTCGTCACGCGCGTGCGGTCGCGCATCGCGCGGAGCATCGCGGCCGCGGCGGCTGGCGCGGGGATCTGGGGCATGCATGCGGTCGGGTTGACGGGAATGATCGACTGCGCGCATTTCTTTTCCTGGCCGACCAACGTCGCGGGGGCCGTCGCGGGCACCGTCGTGCTGGCGTCGTGGCAGGTGCGCCGCCGCTGGGCGAAGCCACGGCTGGCCGCCTGCCTGCTGTTCGCCGGGGCGGTTTGCGTCACGCATTTCGTGTCGCTGTCGGGCGATATCGTGATCGGCAGCATCAACGACGTTCGCGCCGGGCTGATGTCGGCAGGACTCGTCGCCGCCTGCATGACGTTCGGCGTGTCGGCAGCGTGTCTTGCCAGCCTGCTCACGTTCGCGCGGTTCCGCTCGACCCGCGAGGAAGAGGCGCTCGCGCTGAAGGCGGTGATGGAGAGCATGACCGACGGGCTGGTCTTCATCGACGGCGATGCGCGGTTGCGCCATTTCAACCGGCGGTTCCTCGACCTGTTCGATCTTCCGGCAGGGGTGATCGCGCTCGGCGCGTCGATCGACACGGTTCTCGACGTCATCGCGCGGCATCGCAAATGGTCGCCCGAACTGCGCGCGTCGGTCGGCGACGAGATGCAGCAGTGGATCGCGGGGGACGCCGATTTCGACCGCGAATGCGTCATGGAGGACGGCCGCATCTACCAGATGCAATCACGCGCGGTCCCGCCGCAGGGGATCGTCCTGACGTTCACCGACATCAGTGCGGAACGCCGCGCGCTGAGCAACCTGACGCATCTCGCCTATCATGACCCGCTCACCGGTCTCGGCAATCGCCGGTCGCTGCGCGAGGAGAAGGAGGCGCGGATCGGCGTCGGCGCGCCCTTCTCGCTGCTGCTGATCGATCTCGACGACTTCAAGCGGATCAACGACGCGTTCGGGCATTCGGTCGGCGACACGCTGCTGATCCACGTCGCGGCCGAGCTGACGACGCTGCTCCCCACGGGCAGCTTCATCGCGCGGATGGGCGGCGACGAGATCGCGATCCTCACGCACGCAACGGGTGCGGCGGCGACCACGCTCGCCGATTCGATCGTCGCGCGAGTGACGCGGCCCGTCGTCCTCGACGGCTGCCGGCTGATGCCGAGCTGCAGCGTGGGTATCCCGATATTCGACGGCGACTCAACGCCCGGCGAACTGATGAAGCGCGCCGACATGGCGTTGTACGAGGCCAAGCGGCTCGGTCGCAAACGGTCGCAGGCCTATCTTCCCGGGCTGGCCGAACGTCTCGTCGAACGCCAGCGGATCATCGATGATCTTCACGAGGCGGTGCAGAATGGCGGATTCGAGCTCGCGTTCCAGCCGTTCGTCGATCTCGCCTCGGGCAGGACGACGGGCTACGAGGCGCTGATCCGCTGGAACCACCCCGCGCGCGGATGGATTTCGCCCGACATCTTCATCCCGATCGCCGAGGATTGCGGGCTGATCGAGGAGATTGGCCGCTGGGTTGTGATGGAATCCTGTCGCCAGCTCGCGGGATGGTCGTCGCACCTGCACGTCGCGATCAACATCTCGGCCAGACAGCTGAAATCCGATGCGGTGCTGCACAGCCTCGCTCAGGCGATGCTGGTCCACGGCGTCGCGGCGGACCGCATCGAGGTGGAGATCACCGAAACCGCGCTGATCGCGGACGCGGCGCTGACCGCGTCGATGATCGACCGGATCCGCCGGATGGGAATCCGCGTCGCGCTCGACGATTTCGGGACGGGCCATTCGTCGCTCGCGCATCTTCGCGACTTCCGTTTCGACCGGATCAAGATCGACCGGAGCTTCGTGACCAGCGCGGCGACCGATCCGCGCTCGATGGCGGTGTTGCGCGCGACGGTCGGTATCGGCAAGGAACTCGGCGTGCTGACGCATGCCGAGGGGGTCGAGACGCAGGACCAGCTCGACCTGTTGCGCGCGGTCGGCTGCGAAGCCGCGCAGGGCTATCTGGTCGGACGTCCGGTGATCCCGTTCAGCGACGCGGTCGTCGCCGTTCCCTATGCGATTCCGTACGTGCTTCCCTGCCCGGCAACGCCCATCGCGCTACCGTCCGAAGATCCGGCCGCCGCGATCGCGGCCTGAGCCGGACGCGGGGCGGCGTCAGAGCATCGGCGGTCCGAACACCGACCAGCCGGTGCGGTGGCTGATCATCTCGAGCGTGCGGACGCCGAGGATGCTGTTGCCATGCTGGTCGAGATTGGGCGACCAGACCGCGATCGCCGCGGTTCCGGGGACGATCGCGAGGATCCCGCCGCCAACGCCGCTCTTGGCGGGCACGCCGACGCGCAGCGCGAAGTCGCCCGAGCCGTCATAATGGCCGCAGGTCATCATCAGCGCGAGCACTTTGCGCATGCGTAACGCGACCGCGTCGCGCGCCGCGTCATCGGGCGACCGCCGGGTGGCGGCGAGGTACAACCCCGCGCGTGCCAGCCCGCGACAGTCGAGCGTGATCGCGCAGTTGCGGACATAGGCCTCCATCACCGCATCGGGGTCGGACAGCAGATTGCCGTGGTGACGCATGAAGCTCATCATCGCGCGGTTGAGGTCGCCGCCTTCCTGTTCCGACGCCATCACCGCTGCGTCATGCGACAGGCGTTCGGGCGCGGCGCGGTTCCGCACCAGTGCGGTCACCGCATCGCGGCCGCTGTCGTTCGCGCCGTCCTCGACCAGGATGTCGACGACGACCAGCGCGCCCGCATTGACGAACGGGTTGCGCGGGAGGCCCCTGGTCCGCTCGAGATCGATGATCGAATTGAACGGATCGCCCGATGGCTCGCGCCCGACCCGCTTGAACACCGCGTCGCCGATCGCCTCCAGCGCGAGATCGAGCGCGAAGAGCTTGGAGATGCTCTGGATCGGAAATCCCGTCGTCGCCGCGCCCGCGGTCAGCACCGACCCATCCGGCAGCGCGATGGCGATGCCGATCGGTCCGGGCGCTGCATCCTCGTTCTTGCGCTCCGCCGATGCCTCGATCTCGACGGCCTTCGTCTCAATCTCGGCGACGACGTCGTCGATGATCCGTTGGATAGCGTTCGGCATGCCGGTCCTTTCGAGATACCCCCCGGGGGTTCCTCGGGACAGTCGGAGGTCAACGCCCGGAGGCGCCGGCATGATCCGCGGGCGCCGCGCGCGCGTGCGCGGCCGGTATCATCGCGCGCTTGCGGCCTGTCCCGCGGTGAGCAGGTCGGCGACCATCGCTGCCGGGCCCGCCGCGGGCAGCGCCTCGATCGCACGCCCGAGGCGATCGGGATCGACCGTCCCGACCGGCGCAGTCAGCATCGCGAAGACGGGGCCGGCCGGCAGCGGGGCGAAGGCGCGCGCATAGCGGCGGTTGAGACGCTGCAACGCGGGCTCGCGACCGAGCATCGCGAGCGCGATCGCCTGGCGAAGGACGATGACCTGCGCCGCCTCGGTCAGCGGCCCGGCGGGGAGCATCGCCTCGCCGCTCTGGACGAGCCGCGGCCAGTCGCGCGCGTGCCATTGCAGTTCGGCCCCGACCGCGCGCGAATCGCGGCTGTCGGCGAGCACCGCGAGCGCCTCGGCATGCTTGCCGAGCAGTTCGAGCGCGATCGCCTCGACCCGGCGGCGATCGTCGAGGATCGTCTCGGGATAGGGCACCATGCCCGTCTCGCGCAGCACGCGGACCGCGGCGTCGGGCATGCCCGCGAGGATCCGCAACGTGGCGATCCGGACCGCGAGCGGTCCCTGTTCGACGTCGTGCTCGACGCCGCGCAACCGGTGTTCGAGAAGCTCGGCGGCGCGCGCGTACAGCCCGGCCTGTTGCAGCCGGTCCGCGAGCATCCAGGCCATCCGGTCGCCCGGTGCGCCAGTCGGCACGAGATCGCGATACTCCCACAACAGACCCGCGGCGGTCGCCAGCGGGACGCGCGAGTCCGCAGCGAGCAGCCCGACGAGATGCGCCTGGACCATCGCCGACAGCGGCGCGGCATCGGCGCCGGTCTCGCAATAGCGCAGCAACGCCGCGCCCGTCGCGAGGATCGCGGGTTCATCGTGACGGCGCAGCGCGAGCGTCAGCGTCGTGGTCAGTGCGCGACGTTCGGTCGGTCCGCCGCGCCAGCGAAACTGGAGCGCGGCCAGCTGGCGCAGCGCGGCGCCCGGCGCGACCGAGCGGTCCGCCAGCCCGGTGTCGATCACGCCGAGCGTACCCGCGGCGCGCTGTCCGGGATCCGCGGCGCGGCTGGCGAGCGCGAACCAGCGGCGGGCTGCGGCGGGGTGTCCCGCCGCGAGCTCGGCCTCGCCGCGGAGCAGCGCCGCCTCGGGATCGGCGGCGGCAACGGGCTGAAGCCAGGCGATGACCGGGGCGGGCCTGCCCGCATCGATCGCGGCACGCGCGGCAGCGAACAGGAACGGGCGTCGCGCCGACGCCGTGCGTGCGTTGAGCGCGGGCAGGGCGCAGTGCAGCAGCGTCAGCGGCGGTGGTGCGGGCGCGGTGCCGGCCCGCGCGCTGGCGAGGCTGCGCAGCCGCCAGAGGCAGGTCTCGGTGTCGGTGTCGAGCGCGCGATCGTCGAACGCGGCGATTGCGGCGTCGCGCCGGCCGAGCAGCGTGAGTGCGATCCCGCGCGCGCGTCGCCATGCCGCCACGCGCGCGAGCGCCGGATCGTCGGCCGCCATGACATCGAGCACGCCTAGCGCGTCGCCGCCGCGGTCGCGCGCGATCAACGCCTGTGCATAGCGCCACCGCGTCGCCTGGCGGGTCGCCGGCGTCGCGCCCGCCAGCGCACGCCACGCCGCGGCTTCGGTCAGCGTCGGCCAGGCCGTGGGACCATGACCAAGCGGCTGGCGCGACAGCACCGCCGCGAACGGAGACGGCGCATGTCGCGGCGGTGGGGGCGGCGACGAAGCGGGCGGCGACGAAGCAGGCGGCGACGAAGCGGGCGGGGGCGGATGGTCGGCGCGAGCGGACACTGGCGCGTGTTCCGCTGCAAGGGCGGGTGCCGCGATCCCCAGCACTATTGTCGCCGCGAGCAGGGCGCGTAATCGCATCACACGATCGCCAGCGTGACCGCGATCGCACCCGCCGCCGCTGCACCGAGAAAGAGCAGCGTGGAGATGATCGTCGCGCCGCGCGTCGTCGGCGTGCCGTCCCGTTCGGTGGGCTGTGCCGACGCAGGTGGCGCGGTCGGGCGGGCGGGGGGGCTGTCGTTGCGGCGGCGCGCGGCAGCGTCGCCGGCGTTGGCGACGATTTTGACCCGCGCCGGCTTCTGATCGTGGCTCATCGCGCTCCCTGTCCCTCTGCTTCGCCTATTATAGAGGGATGAAGCCGCGCACCGTCGGGTGGCGGACGGTATTCCATCGCCGCCGGACAGGCGCGGCGATGAAGCTGGAGACTGACCCAATGCACGCGTTCGGCCTGCGTCCCTCGCCGCGATCCTGCGCCCGCTGGCTCGGTGCGCTGGTCATCGCTTTATCCTGGAGCGCGGCGGCGGCGGGATCGAAACCCGGCGGGCATTCCGGGGGCGGCGAGGGCGACGCGACGGCACCGCATTTCGTCGCGATGGCGCCGCTCGACGTACCGATCGTCGAGGGCGATCGCGCCGATGGCCGGCTGAAGATCACGCTGGTGCTCAAGGCAGTGGATGCGGCGGGTGCCAGCGCGCTCGAGACGCGGCTGCCCGAATGTCGCGAGGCGGCGCTGGCGGCGAGCATCGAGTTCGCGCGGTTGCGCGCGTCGCCGTCCTCGCCGGTCGATGCGCAGCGACTGGCGACCGATCTGTCGATCGCGCTGCGGCCGGTCGATCGCGCAATCGCCGCGGTGCTGCTGGTCGAGGTATCCGCGCGACGCGCCTGACCGGATCAGCCGGCCGCGGCCCGGTTCTGCTCCATCGCGGCCTGCTCGATCGGCGCCTGCTCCATGCGGGCCTGCTCGATACGCACCTTTTCGAGACGGGACGGGCGACGGTTGCGTGGCGCAGGGCGCGTCGGTGGCGTCGATCCTGCCACCGCGCCCGACAGCGGCCGCGCTGCGCGTCGACACGTGAAGTCGTGCATCGTCACGCCGTCGATCCGTGGTGGCTGGAGCAGCAGCGCGATGCAGTCCGCGATTTCGGGATCCTGTTCGCTGCCGATCGTGTCGACGACGTCGTCGATCGTCATCCCGGGTGCCGCCATCGCCGCCGCCGCCGCCGCGCGCCACAGGACGCTCGGGTCGGACACGGAAAGCGACAGCGAGACGCGGTAGTCCATGGTGGCATCCTCTCCTGGCAGGCGGCCCTTGTTCCGCGCCGTCCTGCTGCAACCAGCCGGTGCGACCTTCTCCGGGGCGCTCCGAGCGTGTCGTCGGGGGTCACCCGCCGACGCACTGACCAATACGCCAATCCACCGACGCTTGAAGTAAGGGAAAATCCCTAGGCGGACTGCGCCGCCTCGAAACGCGAAAAACCGGAGCAGCCCTTGCAGGCTGCCCCGGTTCCCCACGTCCCGGCCGGTGCGTCTTGGGGGACCCGGCCGGTCCGTGTGCGCCCCGGCTTACCGGAACAGCGACGTGATCGTCTGCGGCGCCTGATTGGCGATCGACAGAGCCTGCACGCCAAGCTGCTGCTTGACCTGCAGAGCCTGCAGCTTCGCCGATTCCTTTGCCAGATCCGCGTCGACAAGCTTGCCAACGCCGCTTTCGATGGCGTCCGACAGCTTGCTGGTGAACGTCATCTGTGCGTCGATCTTGCGCGATCCCGAGCCGAGATCGCTCAACTTGGTGTTGAGCGAGCTGCCGAGCGTATCCAGGGTATCGACCATCGCCTTGGCCTTTGCCGCCGTGTCGATTTCCGAATCCTGGCCGAGCACACCGGTGCCAGCACCCGCGGACGCGGTTTCCGTCGCCGGCAGGTCGATTTTCTGGTTGGCGATGGAGAGCGTATCGGGATCGTAGGTGTCGGTGCCAGTTGCCTTGTTGGTCAGCGACTGCAACGCACTCACGGTGCCGCCGCCGGTCTTGAGCAGGTTCGTACCGTTGAACTCGGACGAATCGACGATCGTGCTGATCTGGTCGCGAAGGGCGGTGAAGTCCTTGTTGTACGCAGCGCGGCTCTCGTCGCTGATGCCATCGTCCGACGCCTGCTTGGCAAGCGTCTTCATCTGGTTGACGACGTCCGAGATCTGCTCTGCGCCTGCGACCGCAACGTCGGCCACGCTCTTCGCCCGGCTGAGCGACGAGCTGACCGCCTTCAGGCCACCCAGATCGCCGCGAAGGCCTTGGGCGATCGTGAAGGCCGCCGAATCGTCCTTGGTCGATGCGACGTTCAGGCCGCTGTTGATGCGGCTCTGCACGACGGACAGACCCTTGCTGGTCTCGTTGAGGGCCTGGAGGGCCGCCATCGCGCCAACATTGGTATTAACGGACATTCCCATGATATTCTTCCTTCTGGAATAGTCGGTCGCTTCTGCGTCCTTGAGCCGTACGGCGGCTCGCCGACGGGGCGGTCAGGTCCGACCCGCCCCTTATTCTGGGAAGGAATCCGGATACTTGGTCGCGGTGCGCGGATTATTTGCAGCGCGCATCAGAACGGGAACAGCGCGTCGTAGATCTGCTGGCCCCAGCGCGCCTGTTGCGCCTGCGTGAGCTGTCCGCGGCCGCCATAGCTGATTCGCGCCTCGGCGATCTGCGTGTGGCGGATGCTGTTGTCGCGGCCGATGTCCTGCGGTCGCACCATCCCCGTCACGATCAGCTCGCGCAGCTCGTAATTGACGCGGATCTCCTGGCGGCCGCGGATCATCAGGTTGCCGTTGGGCAGCACGTCGGTGACGATCGCGGACATCGTCATGCTGATCGTCTCGGACCGGCTGATGTTGCCCGACCCGTTGAACTGCGACTTGGAACTCCCCGCGATCAGCGGATCGGGCTTGGCGATGCCCAGACCGAGCGCGGCGGACAGCCCCGCATTCTCCGAGCCGCCACGCGTGCGCGCGGTCGTGTTGCCGACCTCGGCGCGGTCGGCGACGTTGATCCGGACGGTCAGGATGTCGCCCTTGTGCGACGCGCGCTGGTCGCCGAGGAACGCGCCCGCCCCCGCGCGGAACAGCGAGGCATCGGGGGGCAGCGCCGCCATCGCGGGCGGAGGCTCGCGGCGGCGGGGCTGGCCCAGCGAGTCTTCGGTCAGCGGCGTGTCGACCGCGGTCATCTCGCTGAGCTTGGGCGCCTTGCCGATCGTTTTCAGCTGGCCGAGCGTGCCGCATCCCGACACCGCGGTCGCGCCCGCGAGGATCAGCAGCAGCGTGGACGTCCTGGTCATCGCATTCCCCTTCGTCATTGGCCGGCGATCCGGACGCTGCCGGCACCGTCGACGACAGCATCGACGCTGTGATTGGTCGACAGCGCGACGACGCGGACGACGTCGCCCATCCCCCCCGCGGCGAGCGCGCGGCCTGCGGTGCTGATCGCGAAGCCGCGACCGCGCAGCGACAGCGTGATCGCCTCGCCGCGGTGGACGAGCCGCGGCGTGACGAGATCGCCCGCGCGCACCACGCTCCCCGCGGGCAGCGCGCGCACCGCCTCGCGTCCGTTCGCCTCGTCGGGCCCCAGCGCACCGTGCGCGGTCGCCGCGGCGCGGGGCTGCCGATCGAAATCCGCCGCGGCGAGGATATCGCCGCGCGCGACCGGGTGCAGCAGGATCGCGACCTGTATCTCGGTCGGGTCCGCGGCCAGCGCCGGCGCTCCTGCGCCGCACGCGACCGCCAGCGCCAGCGCGCGGGCGACGGCAACGCGCACGCGGCTCATCGCAGCTGGCTCGACGTGGCGAGCATCTCGTCCGCGGTCTTCACCACGCGGCTGTTCATCTCGTACGCGCGCTGCGCGGTGATCAGCGCGGTGATCTCGGAGACCGGGTTCACGTTCGACGCCTCGACGAAGCCCTGCAGCGTGTCGCCGAACCCGGGCTGGCCGGGAGCCCCGATCGTCGCCTGGCCCGAAGACGCGGTCTCGAGGAAGATGTTGCCACCCTGCGCCTCGAGCCCCGCCTCGTTGACGAACGTCGCGAGCTGCAGCTGTCCGACGGTCTGCAGCGCGGGGGTGTTCGCCAGCTTGACCTGCACCTCGCCGGTCTTCGAGATCGCGACGTCGACCGCCTCGGGCGGGATGACCATCGCGGGCTCGACGCGGAGACCGTCGGCGGTGACCAGCTCGCCCTGGTCCGACAGCTGGAACGAGCCGTCGCGCGTATAGCCGATCTGCCCCGATGGCAGCGTGACCTGGAAATAGCCGCGGCCCTGGATCGCGATGTCGTAGCGGTTGCCCGTCTGGTTAGGCGCGCCCTGTTCGGTGATGCGATAGACGCCGCCGGTCTTCACGCCCGCGCCGATCTGGATCCCGGTCGGCACCTTGGTCTGCGAATCGCCGCCCGCCGCCGAGCCGGGCCGCGTCTCCTGCTGGTAGAGCAGGTCCTGGAACGCCGCGCGCTGGCGCTTGAACCCCGTGGTGTTCATGTTGGCGATGTTGTTCGAGATGACGTCGACGTTGGTCTGCTGGGCCAGCATCCCGGTGCTGGCGATCGAAAGCGTGCGCATGTCGCGGCCTTTCTGGTGGGGGTCTGGAAGGGGAGCGTCAGCCGAGCTTGCCGAGCCGGTCGATCGCGCGGCGGCGCATGTCCTCGATGTCCTGCGACATCTTCATGCTCGTCTGGTACGCGCGCAGGATGTCGACCATCGCGGTGGTCTCGACGATCGGCTCGACGTTCGATCCCTCGATCCCGCCCGTCCTGAGCGTGGTTTCCGCGGCGCCGAGCTCGCGCCCGCCGGTCGCCGCCATCAGCCCGTCGCCGCGCGGGCTGACGCCGCGTTCGTCGTCGAACACCGTCACCGCGATCCGCCCGAGGACGCCGTCCTTGCCGGTCACCGTGCCGTCGGTGCCGATCGACAGCGTGGAAAGCTGTTCGGGCGGCACCGTGATCGGCGTCCCGCCTTCGCCAAGGATCGGCAGCCCGCCGGCGGTGGTCAGTTCGCCATCCTGGCTGATCCTGACGAACCCTGCGCGCGTATAGGCGGTGCCGCCGCCGGGCGCCGCGACCGCCAGATAGCCGGGGCCGTCGATCATCAGGTCGAGCGCGCTGCCGGTCGCCTGGAAGCTGCCCGAGGCGGTGTCGTGCATCGCGCCGTAGTCGAGCACGTACGAGGTCGTGCGCGCGTTCGACGGCGCCGACGGTGCGGTCGCCGCCGGGCTGTCGTCGCGCGCGACATATTCGCGGAACACCGGTCGTTCACGCCGGAATCCCGCGGTGTTCATGTTCGCGATGTTGTTCGCCGCGACGTCCAGCCGCCGCTTGAGCGCCTGTTCGTGGCTGAGCAGAACATAGGAGGAGATATCCATTCCGGCCGTTCCCGAAAAACTGATTTCATCGGCCGCTAGGCAAAATCTGCCTGCTGCCCGTCCTATAATAGGCGGGAATGCGAGAGCCCGGTTCGCCCGGGCCCGAGAATCACCGGGGACAAGGAGACGCCGTGTGGCGGACGACACCAGTATCGAGCCGGCCGAGGGCGACGCGATCGTCGTCACCACCGCCAAGCGCCGGATCACGCGCAAGACCGCGATCATCGGCGCCGCGGCCGCGGTCCTGCTGCTCGGCGGCGGCGGCGGCGCGTACATGATGTTCGCAGGCGATGCACCGGCCGAGGCCGAGGCGCCGGCCGGCGCGCACGGCGGCGGCAACGAGGCGGAAGCCGAGGGCGGGCACGAGGGCGGCCACGAGCCGTTCGACGTGCCGCCGATCATGGTCAACCTGCGCTCGGTCGATGGCGCCGCGCATTTCCTCAAGGTGCATGTGATGCTCGTCCCCGGCCCGAAGGCGACCGAGGAAAGCCTCAAGGCCAGGCTGCCGCTGGTGCTCGACGCGTACCAGCCGTTCCTGCGCGAGCTTCGGCCCGAGGATCTCGCCGGATCGGCCGCGGTGTTCCGGATCAAGGAGGAGCTGTTGCTGCGCGCGCGCGAGGCGCTGGGCGAAGGCCAGGTCGACGGCGTCCTCGTCCAGGACCTGATCCAGCAATGAGCGACGGTTTTGCCGATCTCGACGATTTCGCGCTGCCCGATCCCCCCGTCGCGGGGCCGATGGGCGGCGCGTTCGACCAGGCGGGGATCGATGCGCTGTTCGGCGACGTCGGCCCGGCACGCGCGCGCAGCGGGCTGAAGGCCGTCATCGAATCCGACGTCATCACCTATGAACGGCTGCCGATGCTCGAGGTGGCGTATGACCGGATGGTCCGCCAGTTCGCGACGTCGATGCGCAACCTGACCTCCGACGCGATCGACGTCAGTCTGGAGGAGGTCACCTCGATCCGCTTCGGTGATTTCATCGGCCGCGTCGCGCTGCCCGCGATGATCGGCGTGTTCCGTGTCGAGGAATGGCGCAATTACGGGCTGATCACGGTCGATTCGAGCCTGATCTACGCGGTGGTCGACGCGCTGCTCGGCGGCAGGCGCAGCGGTGCGCGGCCGGTGATCGACGGGCGCGGCTTTACCGGGATCGAGACCGGGCTGGTCGCGCGGATGATCAATCTGGCGCTCGACGACCTCGGGGCGGCGATGCACCCGATCACGCCGGCGACGATGACGCTGGAGCGGATCGAGACCAGCCCGCGCTTCGCATCGATCGCCGGCCCCACCAACATCTGCACGGTGGCGACGTTGCGCGTCGACATGGACGGGCGCGGCGGCTGCTTCAACGTGCTGCTGCCCTATGCGACGATCGAGCCCGTCCGCTATCTGCTCGCGCAGCGTTTCATGGGCGAGACGCTCGGGCCGGAGAATATCTGGGGCGCGCACATGGCGTCCGAGATCCGCAACACGCAGGTCGCGCTCGACGTCGTGCTCGGCGAGACGTCGATGACGCTCGGCGACGTCCGCGCGCTGAAACCCGGGCAGACGATCAGGCTCGGCCGCCGGCCCGACGAACCGCTCGAGGTGCATGTCGGCGGCGTCCCGCTCGCGCGCGCGACGATCGGCCAGCGCCGCAGCAACATCGCCGTCCGGCTTGCCACCGACGTAGCCAGAGGACCTTTGACATGAGCTTCGCCACCGCCACCAACATCGTCACCATCATCCTGTGCGCCGCGGTGCTCGTGCAGAGCATGCGGATGATGCGGTCGCTGCGCGCGGTGCGCGGCGGCGCGATCGCCGAGATGGTCGCCGCGCTCGACACCGCGACCGGCGAGGCGCGATCGGTGCTGTGCGAGCTGAAGACCGCGCTCGGCGGATGCGTCGACGTCGCCCGCCCGCTCGGCGAAGCGCGCGAGATCGCCGACGAGCTCGCGGTCATGATCGGTATCGCCAACGCCTCGGCGGACCGGATCGCCGAGGTCGCCGGGGCCGCCTCGGCGGGCAGCGACACCGCCGCGCTGGACCGCGCAGCGTGATCGGTCGTCCCTCGCTGCTGGTGATGACGGCGGTCGCCGCGGGGTTGGCGACGGTCGCCAACGCGGTCGGGCTCGCGGGTGCCGACGAGGCCGGCGCGCCCGCAAAGATCACGTCGCGGCTGGGCGTCGCGATCGCCGACGATACCTCCGCGCGCGACCAGGCGGCAACGCGGCGCGGGCGGACGCTCGACCTGCGCGAACAGGCGGTGCGCGCGGCGGAGATGCGCCTGAAGGCGAGCGCGGGCGCGTCGAACCCGGCGGCCGCGCCGCCCCCGGCAACGGCGACGGCGGGAACGCCCACGCCCGACCAGTTCGACGATCTCGCCCGGATCTATCAGGCGATGAAGCCCGCGGCGGCGGCGCTGGTGATGGAGCAGCTCGATCTCGACGTGCAGATGCGCGTGGCGCAACGGATGCGCGAGCGGTCGACGGCGATGATCATGGCAGCGATGACGCCCAAGGGGGCCGCGGCGCTGACGATGGCGATGGCGCGCCGCCAGGCCTATGCCCGCCCGCCGGCCGGCAGGCCGCAAGGTCAGCCGGGGGCGGGGTCGGCGTCCTCGGGAGCGGGGCCGGGGAGCGCGCGACCGCGCTGACGCGGGCGTCGCGAACCTGGTCCGGTCAGCCGGTCGCGGCGGCCCGGTCGGCCTGCGCGCGCTGCCACGCGACGATATCGGCGAACGAGAAGATCGTGTGGAAGGCATAGCCCGCGCGATCCGCCGTCGCCCAGCGCAGCGTCGCCTGGCGCGGCGGCAGCCCCGCGATCGTGATCCGGACGACCGAATCCGTCGCGCCCTGCACATCGCCGATCAGGCAACACCCCGATTGCGAGAGGTTGTGGAGGCGCGCGCTCATCGTCCGTCCGTCGTGCCAGAGCGTCGCGGCGGCATCGGCGGCGATCCGCGGTGCGCGCGGCGTCAGACCGGTGCCATCGTCGCTGGGACGCAGGAAACTCTCGACGTCGATGCTCGCGTCGAAATGGATTCCGATACGCGTCCCGTCGTTCCAGGCGACCTTGCCTTCGACCACCGCGAGATTGCGCAGCTCGATGCGGACGCGGTCGCCGCGAATCAGTCGCGCGTCGCATTCGACGTTCATGCCGTTGGCCGAGATATTGCGCGCGCGGCATAAATGGTCGCCGGTCGCAGCGCTCAGCCGCCCGATCAGCAGGATCCGCGTCAGCCGGTCCTCGCGTGGCGCAAAGGTTCGCGCCGGTTGCGCTTCGGCCGGTATTGCTTCCGAATATGTAGGCGGATCAATAATGTAGGTTGGTATGGCCACGGGATCGGCATCGTTCCGCGGCTCCGGCGCCGGCGGATAGTGAGCCTGTTCGATCATCCCCGGGTCCCCTTCATGCCGGCTCGGCCTTGGTGATTGCGACTTTTCGCACTGCACCACGACCGAACGCGTCAACCGCCGCAGCGCCCACGACGCGCTGCAATTCCGCGATATCGGGTAGCATGCCATCGGGCCCCGCCGCCAGTGGAACACGGTAGGAGCGCATGTTTATGGCATGTCGGAGCAGCGGCAGCCGTTCGGTCACGCCCGGCGCCTCGTCGATCGCGACCTCGAGCCCGGCATCGAACCGGACATAGCCGGTAAGCCGGCGATCGCGCAGCACGAGCGGCGCCAGCATCTGATCGACGGTGACGAAGCTCGTCTCGACCACGACCGGCGCGGCGGGCTTCGCCGTCGCGGAGGGGGTGACGAACCGGCTGGTCGCGACCGCCGCGCCGCCGCCCACGCCCACGCCGGCGACGAGCAATATCAGCGCGCGCACGATCGGTTTCATAGGCCGGTCCTCAAAACCTGAAGCTCGCATCGGTCGGCAGCGACGACGCCGTCGCCTTGGCGACGATCGTGATCCGCCGGTTCTCCGGACGATCGGGCTGAGCGGGATAGACGGGTTTGGTGTCGGCCATCGCGACCAGCTCGGCAAAGCGTCCGGCGGGAAGTCCGGCCGCGATCATCGCCGTGCGCGCCGCGATCGCGCGGTCGCCCGACAGCCGCCAGTTGCCGTCGCCGCCGCGCGCATCGGTATGACCCTCGATCGCGATCGGCGCGTCGGATTTGGCGAGCCTGGTCGCGACGCGGGCGAGCAGGTCGCGGGCAAAGCCGTTGAGCTCGGCGGTCCCCGGGCGGAACATCGAATGCGCGGCGGTATCCATCAGGCTGATCCGCAGCCCGTCGCGGTCGCGCTCGACCTGAGTCGCGACCCGCCCGCGATCCTCCGGCGGCAGGCTGTCGATCGCGATCCGCATCTCCTGCGCGAGCACGCGGAGCGAGGCATCGGGGATCGTCGCGGTCCCGCCGCGGGCGACCACCGCGACCGTGTCGGGGGTGTCGCCGCCGCGTGCCGGGCGCGTGCCGACGCTGGCGCCGGTCCCCGCGCCGTCGGCACCCGCCGATCCGGCACCGCCGCCGCCGCTGCTCGGCGTGAAATATTCGGCGAGTCCCTTCAGCCGCGACTTGTCGGGATTGCTGATCAGCCACAACAGCATGAAGAACGCCATCATCGCGGTCACGAAATCGGCATAGGCGACCTTCCAGGCGCCGCCATGATGCGCCGCCCCGCCGCGCTTGATCTTGCGGACGATGATGATCGGACGCGTGTCCGCATTGTGGGTCGCCACCGGATCAGCCCGCCTTGCCGAGCGCCGCGCGCAGCCGCGCCTGGACCGCGCCGAGCTTCACCGTCGTCACCGCATCGTGCGAGCCGACGCCCGCCGCCATCCGGTCGAGCAACGCCGCGCTCTCGTCGGTATACTGGACGAGCAGGTCGAACGCCTGGAGCTGTTCGACATAGTTGGTCGCGAAATGGTCGTCGCAGATCAGCAGCTCGGCAAGCTGTTCGATCAGCTTGCGGACGTGGCGCAGCTCCTCGGCCAGCGCCGACTGGAGAAGTGCCGCAAGAGTGTCGGAATCGGCCATGTTCGGTTCGCAATCGTGGCTTGAAGAAAACGGCGTCAGAACAGTTCGACGTCGCCGTCGACAAGCGGCATCGGCGCCAGGATCGGTACCGGATCGGCGACGAAGCTCGATCGGGTCTTGCCTTCGTAGGGAAGGAATTCGAGCTTGCGCGCGCGACTGCCGCCGACGTCGACATGGCCGATCGCGATATTCTCGGTCTCGATGAAGCGGCGCGCAAACGCGGCGTTGCTCGACCCGATCTTGCCGAGCCCGGCGATGATGTTCGCACCCCCGTAGATGTGCGCCCGCAGCGCGTTGCGCGACGCGCCCGCCTTCATCATCGCGTTGATCAGCAATTCCATCGCGTGGATCCCGTAGCGCGACAGCTCGCCGGGACGGACATGCTGATCCGCACCCGGTTCGCCGAGCAGGAAGTGATTCATCCCGCCGACATGCGCCGCCGCGTCGTGCAGGCACACCGCGATGCACGAGCCGAGCAGCGTCGCGATGACCGCGCCGGGCCGTGCGACCGCGACATGCTCGCCCTGGACCAGCGTGATGCGGTGCCGGGGCGCGAGCGATCCCGGCGGGCGCGGCGGCGCCTCGGAGAGGTTCCCGGGCATCAGGACAGCGGACCGAACACGCGTTCGATCTTGTCCTTGAGCGAGGCCGGTGCGAACGGCTTGACCAGGTAGTTGTTGACGCCGAGCGCCGCCGCCTTCTGGACGACCTCGCGGTCCGACGATCCGGTCAGCATGATGAAGACGGTCTTGCCGATCACCGGATCGCCGCGCACCGCCTCGAGCAGCTGCAGTCCGTCCATGTCGGGCATGTTGTAGTCGGAGATGATCAGGTGGACGCGCTCGGTGCGCACCGCCGCGAGCGCCTCGGCGGCATCGCCCTTGTCGCGCACGTCGCGGAAACCGAGATCCTGCAGCGACCGGCGGATCATCGCCCGCATGCTCGCCTGATCATCGACCACCATCACTTTTATCTGGGATGCAGCAGGCATCGTTCGTGGTCCCGTTTCTACTTGCCGCACGCCGCGAGGATCGCCTCGGGCAATGCGGTCAGACTGAGTTCGCGTTCCACCGCACCGCGGGCGACCGCCGCGCGTGGCATGCCATAGACGACGCAGCTGTCCTGCGACTGGCCGAAGGTCCGGGCACCCGCATCGCGCATCGCCCGCAGTCCCTCCGCGCCATCCGCGCCCATGCCCGTCAGGATCACGCCGATCGCCCCCGGCGCGAGACGCGCGACCGAGTGGAACAGCGTGTCGACCGCGGGGCGGTGCCCGCCGACCGGATCGCCCTTGACCAGCCTGATCGTCCGCGCCGTCGTGCCGGCAAGCTCCATGTGCATCTCGCTTCCAGGAGCAATATAGACGGTGCCGGGCACGATCGGGCGGCCGTGCGTCGCCTCGGTGACGGTCATCCGGCATTCGCGGTCGAGCCGTTCGGCAAAGCTGGTGGTGAACGTGCCCGGCATGTGCTGGACGACGAGGATCGGCGGGCACGCGGCGGGCAACGCGCCGAGCAGCGAGAACAGCGCCTCGACGCCACCGGTCGATGCGCCGATCGCGATCAGCGCATCGGCACGCGGCGTGGCGCTGACGGGCATCCGTGCGGGCCGCGCCGCGGTCCGCGCGCGCACCGACGACCGCCCCGCCGCCTTGACCGTGTCGCGCAGCAGCTGCGCATTGCGCGCGAGGTCGGCGGGGTCCCCGGTCGGCTTGGCGATACAGTCGACCGCGCCGAGCCGGAGCGCCTCGATCGTCGTCGCGGCCCCGCGCGCGGTCAGCGTCGAGCACATCACCACCGGCATCGGCCGCAGTCGCATGATCCGCTCGAGAAACGAGAGCCCGTCCATCCCCGGCATCTCGACGTCGAGCGTCAGGACGTCGGGCTCGAGATCCTTGATCATCGCACGCGCGCTGTTGGGTTCGGGCGCCATGCCGACGACCTCGATATCGGGATCGGCCGACAGGATCCGCGACAGCACGACGCGGATCGCGGCGCTGTCGTCGACGATCAGCGTTCGGACGCGCGCGGTCATGCCGTGCCTCCCTGCTTGACGTAGATCGTCTGCCCGCAGCTCTCCATCGTTCGCGTGGCGGGGCCGACCAGCCGCTCGGAATGGCCGATATACAGATGGCCGCCGGGCAACAGCATCTCGGCAAGCCGGTGCTCGAGCTCGGCCTTTGCCTGCTCGTCGAAATAGATCATCACGTTGCGACAGAAGATCGCATCGTAGCGCTGCCGCATCGGCCATGCCTCGAACAGGTTGAGCACGCGCGCGGTCACCATCTCGCGGGCTTCGGCGGCGATCTCGAACTCGCTGCCGGCGGGCCGCACCCAGGCCTTGCGATAGGCGGCGGGGATCGGCGCGACGACGCTTTCGGGATAGACGCCGCGCCGGACGCTCTCGACGACGTGCGGCGCGAGGTCCGTCGCGAGCAGCTTCACGTCCGCACCGCGCAGCCAGGCCGCACTCGCGCGGTCAGTGCCGAGCAGGCACATCGCGATCGAATAGACCTCTTCGCCGCTCGAGCAGCCCGCGGACCAGATCCGGACCGGGCGCGTTCGCGCCGCGGCCTTGATCGCGGGCATCGCGACGCTGCGGAAATGCTCGAAATGGTGGTTCTCGCGGAAGAAATGCGTGTGGTTGGTCGTCAGCGCGACGACCATCGCGGCGCGCTCGGCGGGATCGCGTGCGACCAGCTGAACATAGTCGCGGAAGCTGTCGAGGCCGTGCATCCGCAGCCGCCGCGACAGCCGGCCATGCACCAGCGTCTTCTTGGCGATCACCAGATGGATCCGCGCGTCGCTCTGCATGATCGCGGCGATCGCGGCGAATTCGGTATCGCCCAGCGGCGGCCCGCCGGGGAGCGCCTGATCCGCCGATCCCGCGCCGCCCGGTCCCGCCCCGCCCGGTCCCACGCCGCCCGCGGCCGCGTCGATGGCCGCGGTCGCGGTCATGCGGCGATGTCCAGCTGGCGCGTCAGGCTGAGCGCGTCGAGATCAAGCAGCAGCACCATCAGGCTGTCGCTGCCATTGGTACCGTCGGCGGTCCGCGTCTGCGTCTTGACCAGTCCGGCGATCACGCTGGGTTCGCCGATCTCGACATCGGGGGCAGGGCGGATGTCGCTGTCCTTGATCAGCACTATGTCGGCGACCTCGTCGACCAGGAACCCGGCCTGCTTGCCGGCGATGTTGACGACCAGGATGCACGAGCGCGCGTGGATCACGCTCGGCGACCAGCCAAGCCGCTCGGCGAGGCCGACGACGGGGACGACGGTACCGCGCAGGTTGGTGACGCCCTTGATGAAGGACGGCACGCCGGGAAGCGGGGTCGGCTCGTCCCATTCGCGGATCTCGATCAGCGACGCCATGTCGATGCCGAACGTTTGCTCGCCGAGCGAGAAGGTGACGATCTTGCGTTCGCCGGGGGTGTCGATCGTGCTCATGCGGCCAGTCCTTTCGTGACATAGCGGTTGGGGGTCTGCGTGGCCGGGCCGACCAGCGCTTCGATATCGAGGATCAGCGCGATCGAGCCGTCGCCGAGGATGGTGGCGCCGCCGAGACCGCGGATCGGGTGGAGATTGCGGTCGAGGCTCTTGATCACGACCTCGCGGCGATCGTCGATCGTGTCGACCAGCAGCCCGACATGGCCCGCGGTCTCCGTCTCGACGATGATGACGAGCGACTCCTCCGGCCGGCGGGTATCGTTGTCACCGAGCCCGAAGGTCCGCGTCAGGCGCCGCACGGGGACATAGTTGCCGCGCAGCTCGATGACCTCGCCGGTCGTCGTGGTCGGCTTGACCTGGCCGCGTTCGGGCTGGACCGTCTCGACCACGTTGGCGAGCGGCAGGACGAAGCGCTGCCCCGCGAGCCGGACGATCATCCCCTCGAGGATCGCCAGCGTCAGCGGCAGGATCATCGTGAAGGTCGTGCCCTTGCCGGGCGTCGAGCTGATCTCGACGCGGCCGCCGAGCGCCTCGACGTTTGATCGCACCACGTCCATCCCGACGCCGCGGCCCGAGATGTTCGAGATCGTGTCCGCGGTCGAGAAACCGGGCGCGCAGATCAGCTGGTCGATCTCCTCGTCGGTCATCACCGCATCGGCGGCGACGACGCCCTTCTCGACCGCCTTGGCGAAGACGCGCGCGCGGTCGATGCCGCCGCCATCGTCGGCGACGCGCACAAGGATGCGCGCGCCGCGCTGTTCGGCGGACAGGCGGATCGTCCCCTCTGCGGGTTTGCCCGCGGCGAGGCGCACCGCGGCGCTCTCGATCCCGTGGTCGACCGCGTTGCGGATCATGTGCGTCAGCGGATCGCCGATCTTCTCGATCACGCCCTTGTCGATCTCGGTCGTCTCGCCCGTCGTCTCGAGCCTGATGTCCTTGCCCGTCTCGGCGGACAGGTCGCGGAGCATCCGGGGCACGCGGCTGAACGCCTGGCGGATCGGCTGCGCGCGCAGCGACATCACCGTGTCCTGGATCTCGCGCGTCAGCCGGCTGAGCTGCGGCAGTTCGACGCGTTCCTGGTCCTTGGGACTCAGCCGGTCCGCAAGGATCGAGCCGCGGATGACCAGTTCGCCGACGAGGTTGAGCAGCATGTCGAGCTTGACGAGCTCGACGCGGATGCTTTGCTGCGGGGGTTCGGCGACGCGCGCGGGCTCCGGCCTGTCCTCAACCGCCCGCACGGGTGCAGGCTTTTCAAGCTGCGGCGGCGGCGCGGCGGTGACTTGTGCTGCCACGACCGCAGGGGCGGCGACGTCGGCCGCGGGTGGCACCGGCGGGGCAACGATATCGGTCGGTGCCGGACGTGCCGCATATTCGGGCGTGACCTCGACGATCGAGCCCGGTGCGACGAAGTCGAACGAGTCGAGGATCGCCTCCTCGGCGACATGGCCGGGGATACGGATCGTCCAGCCGAAATAGCTGTGCTCGGGATCGAGATCGCGCAGCGGCGGGAGCGCGTCGAGATCGACCGCCTCGACCACGCCCTCGAGCAGTTCGAGCTCGCGGACGATCAGCAACGGCTCGCTGCCATTGGCGAGCGCGGCATCGGACGGCACGAAGCGGACGTTCCAGGCGATCGGTCCGCTTGCGGCGGGCTCGGCAAGCGCGTCGTCGAACGGGTCGTGCGCGATGGGTTCGAACCCGAACGGGTCGAGCGGTTCGAGCGCGACCGTCACGGGTTCGAACCCGAACGGATCGACGTCTCCCCCCGCCGTCGGTGCGGCGCTCATTGGCGTGATCGTCGGGGCGATCGTCGGTGCGGGCGTCGGGGTGGGCGCAGCAGCGTGATCGGGGGCGCCACCCTGCGCGAGGATCGCGTCGAGCGCCTCGAGCACCACGGCGTCGTGCGGCAGCCCGGCAAGCCCTTGCGCGAACGCGACATGATCCGACAGCACGTCGAACGCCTGCAGCATCACGCGCGTCACCCCGGGCGACGGCGCGATCCGGCCCGCGCGCACCTCGT
This sequence comes from Sphingomonas sp. Leaf20, assembly GCF_001421535.1. GTDB lineage: Bacteria > Pseudomonadota > Alphaproteobacteria > Sphingomonadales > Sphingomonadaceae > Sphingomonas. The sequence goes on from NZ_LMKN01000008.1 coordinate 102,881, forward strand.
CGAGCACGTTTTCGAAACAGTGCGAGAAGGCGGTCAGCGCGGCATGGCCGAACGCGCCCGCGCCCCCCTTGATCGAATGGACCGCGCGGAACACCGACGCGATCGTCGGCGCCGACACGTCGCCGGCATCCATCGCCGACAGGCCGGCTTCGGCGGCGGCGAGGCCCTCGGCGCATTCCTCGAAGAAGATCGCCTGGATATCGTCGAGTTCGTCGCTCATGGGCACACCCGGCGGATCGCGGTGCCGAGCTTGGCGGCATCGAACGGCTTGGTGATCCACCCGGTCGCACCCGCCTGGCGGGCCCGCGCCTTCTTGTCCTCGGAGAACTCGGTCGACAGCACGAGGATCGGCACGCCGCGGAATTCGGGTTTCGCGCGCACCGCCTCGATCAGTTCGAAACCGTCCATCTCGGGCATGTTGATGTCGGTGATCAACAGGTCGGGCCGGACCTCGTCCATCCGCGCGAGCCCGTGACGCCCGTCATTGGCCGCCTCGATGCTGTAGCCCTGCGCGGTCAACGACACCTTCAGCAGCATTCGCATGCTGGCCGAATCGTCGACGGTAAGGATCGTCTTGCTCACAGTGTTGCGTCCTTCTCGATAAGGCCGATCGCGCCGGCCAGCCGACAGCGGGTGACGCGGTCGACAAAGGCGGGGCTTGGATCAACGATGGCATAGGGCTGGTGCCGCGCGACCGCCTCGCGGCGCGCGGCGACCAGGATCTGCAGCGCGGCCTGGCCGATGCTGTCGACCGCGTCGGCGCGCACCTCGATCCCGCCGTCGAGGTCCGCGGCGAGCACGAGCCGGACGCGCAGATCCTCCGCGGCGACGGTGCCGCAATGCGCGGGCAGATGCACCGCACGATCGACGAGCGAGTCGAGCGGGGGCGGCGGCGGCGGGGACGACAGCGGCGGCAAAAGCGCCGGATCGGTAATGGCCACGGGCTCAGGCGGGGATGGGGTCATTTTTGGCCTCTTCGAGAGCGGTCTCGAGTTGCTGGAAGGTCGGCGCCTTGGCCGACGGGGTCATGCGGCGGCCGATCTCGACCGCGACCTGCGTCGGCAGGCCCTGGGCATGGGCGACGATCGCGCTTTTCACGATCAGGAACGGCTTGCAGTCGGCATCGACCGTCTCGAGCAGCTTGGCGGCGAGCGGACCGACCAGACAATATGCGAGCAGCACGCCGAGGAACGTCCCGACCAGCGCGCCGCCGATCATCGCGCCGAGGATCTCGGTCGGCTGGTCGATCGATCCCATCGTCTTGATCACGCCCAGCACCGCGGCGACGATCCCGATCGCGGGAAGCCCGTCGGCCATCTGCTGGAGCGCGTGTTGCGGCGCGAGCTCCTCATGGTGGTGCTTCTCGATGTCGTTATCCATCGCCTCGGCGATCTGATGCGGATCCTCGAAGCTGACCGTCATCATCCGCAGGTAATCGCAGATGAATTCGACGAGGTGGTGATCGGCCAGGACGCGGGGAAAGCGCGAGAAGATCGCGCTCTCGTGCGGCGCATCGAGATGCGGCTCGATCGCGGTCGGACCGCCCTTGCGGAAGGTGGACAGCAGCGTGAAGAGCAACGTCAGCAGGTCGCGATAATCGGTGTTCTTCCACCGGTCGCCCTTGAACGCGCGCAGCAGGCCCTTACCGGCCAGCTTCACCGTCGGCATCGAGTTCGACACGAGGAACGCGCCGATCGCCGCGCCCGCGATCGCCATCATCTCGTGCGGGAGCGCGTGGAGGATGATGTCCATCTTGCCGCCCGACCAGATGAAACTGCCGAACACGCATGCGAGGATGACGAGGAGGCCGACGCCGTTAAGCATGATATGCGATCGATTCTTCCCAAGGGGCGACGTGATTTACCTTATAGAAGCGCGGCACAGCGGCCGGTCCGGCGCGCCCGGCTTTAATCCGCCGCCCCGCGATCCGCCGGGACGGCCGCGTCGGGGTGCACGTGCGCGCGACGATATGCCGGCATCGATGACCGCGGCTGGCGGTCGCGTCCTAGAATAAGGGCTTAAGTCCTCGCGGAGTCGTCATGTCGCTCAACGCCTATCACCGCACGCGCACGATCACCGAAACGCCGCGCGGTGCGGAACATCGCCTGATGCAGCAGGTCACCGGCGACCTGATGCGCGCGCGCGACGCGCGCCTGTCGGGGATATCGCTGATGCCCGCGCTGTCGCGCAATCGCGAGGTGTGGAGCGCGCTGTCGAACGCCTGTGCGGCGCGCGGCAACGCGCTGCCCGACCCGCTGCGCGCGTCGATCGTGTCGCTCGGGCTGTGGGTGGATCGCTATTCGAGCGACGTGGCGGCAGGGCGCGACGGGGTCGACGCGCTGATCGACGTGAACCGCGCGATCATCGAAGGGTTGCAGGGCAACAACGCGCCCGCCTGATGCACCTGACACGCCTGCGCCCCGACCGGCGCGCAGGCGGTCGATCCTAGTCAGAGGCTGTTGTTGATCGCGATCGGCGTCGGCTGTTCGGCATGCGACAGCGCGCCCGTCGCGCGGTAGACCATGCTGCGCCCGCCCGACAACCGCTTGGCCTCGTCGGTGATCGCGCCCATCAGGTCATCGCACAATGCGATCCGCCGTTCGAGCAGCGCGGCGTTGGTCGCGAGCTTCTGCATCGTCCGTTCGAGCATCGCCGCGGTGGCAGCGCAACCTTCAGCGTCAGGAGCGGCGGCACCGGCAGACCGCGCCGCGACGAGCCGCACCTGCGCGGCTTCGATCACGCCGACGACCCGCATCTTGGCCGCGACCAGTTCGCGCGGGACCAGGTCGAAGCCGGGCATGCCCAAGCGGGCATTCTCCTCGTCGAGGATCAGGTCGAGCGACACGAGCGCTGAATTGAGATCGTGGGTCACGGTGCGGATCCTTCCTGAAGCGCGATGATCTGTTTGAGGACCGCGGGCGCGATGCCGATGCTGCCGGTTGCGGCGATCGCGGTGCCGAGCTTTTCCGCCAGCACGCCGCGGAACATCTCTTCGCCATGCCCGCCCGAGAATGGGCCGTCGCTCTCGACCGTCGCCATCATCATCTGCGTCATCTGGCCGAGGAACACCGCCTCGAAACTCTGCGCGGTCTTCGCCGCCTTGAGGTCCGCGACCGCGGTCGCGACGGGATGGGGTGCGACAGCCGGGATCACTGGACCGAAATCTCCGCCTGAAGCGCGCCTGCGGACTTGACCGTCTGCAGGATCGTGATGAGATCGCGCGGCGAGACGCCGAGCGTGTTGAGCCCGGCGACGAGCGACTGGAGCGACGCGCCCTGCACGATCGCGAGCGAGGCCCCGCCGCCGTCGTCGACGCCGATCCGCGTGCGCGGCAGGACCGCGGTCTGTCCCTGCGACAGCGGCGCGGGTTGCGACGCGACCGGGGTCTCGCTCACCGTTATGGTCAGCCCGCCTTGCGCGATCGCAACCGGACTGATCCGCACATCGGCGCTCATCACCACCGTACCCGACGCCTCGTTGATCACGATCCGCGCGGGCTGGTCGACGTCGACGGGCAGGTTCTCGATCTCGCCGAGCAGGTCGACGACGTCGCCGGCGAATCCGCCCGCCGCGGCGATCTCGACGGTGCCCGGATCGAGGATGTGCGCCGTCCCGGCAAAGCGTCCGTTGATGACCGCGGCGATATGACGCGCGGTCGTGAAATCGGGGTTCTTGAGCGCGAGCTTGAGGCTGGTCGCGGACCGCAGCGCATAGGGCACCTCGCGCTCGACGATCGCACCGCCCGCGATCCGCGCCGATGTCGACACGCCGCGGCTGACGCTCGCCCCCGCGCCTTGCGCCTTGAAGCCCGAGACCGCGACGGGACCCTGCGCGACCGCATAGATCGCGCCGTCGAGCGCACGCAGCGACGAGACCAGCAACGTCCCGCCCTGAAGGCTGGTGGCGTCGCCGATCGCGGACACCTGGACGTCGATCGTCGACCCCGCGCGCGCGAACGGCGGCATCGTCGCGGTCACCGACACCGCGGCGACGTTGGCGGGCTTCATCTTGGCATCGCGGACGTTGACGCCCATCCGCTCGAGCATCGCCTGGAGCGTCTCCTCGGTGAACGGCGCGTTGTTCGTGCGGTCGCCGGTGCCCGGCAGGCCGACGACGAGGCCGTAGCCGACCAGCTGGTTGGTGCGGACGTTCTGGATATCGACGATGTCCTTGACCCGCGACGCCGCCGCCGCCGGTGTGGCCACCATGGTCAGCGCCGCCGCCGCCGCTACCGCCAGCGCCGCCGCCAGCGCGGATCCGGCCGACGCGGACAGGCAGCGGGGCAGCAGCAGGGTACGGAGCATGCAGGCGGACCTCGCGAAGGTTTGAACTCTCCCTGCCTTATAGGATAGGCTCACCGGATACGGGTCGGGCGGGGCATGAAATGAGGATCGACACGCTGCCAGCCTTGCTACGCGCCGCGTTGCAGGCGAACCTCGCGCTCCCCGTCGCCGGGGCGGGCACGGATGCGCGCCGTTTCGACGTGGGAGCGACGGGCGACGGCGCGGCGGAGGCGGGCGCGCGGCCCGTCGCGTCGATCGCGCAGCCCGCGACCTCGGTGCAGATGCTGGTCGCGCTCGCGGCGATCGATCCCGCGGTCGAGCGGCGGCGCAAGCAGGCGGTCGAGGCGGAGCGCGGGCTGACGTTGCTCGACCGGCTCGACCGCGAGGTCGCGGCCGGTGCGCCGCCCGCAGAGGCGCTCGAGGCGCTTGCCGACTGGACGCGCGGTTTCACGCTGCCCGACGATCCGCAGCTGGCCGAGATCGCCCGCGCGGTCGACCTGCGCGTTCGCGTCGAGCTCGCGCGGCACGACCTGATCGCCTGATCGCCTGACCGCTATGATCGCGCCTTGGCGATCCGCATGACATAGCCGATGATCTCCGCGACCGCGGCGTAATGTTCGGCGGGGATCGGGTGTTCGATCTCGACCGCGGCATAGAGCGCGCGCGCGAGCGGGCGGTTCTCGACGATCGGCACGCCGGCCTTGGTCGCGATCTCGCGGATGCGCAGCGCGACCGCATCGACGCCCTTGGCGACGACGACCGGCGCGCCCATCCGGCCGTGGTCATAGCTCAGCGCGATCGCATAATGCGTGGGGTTGGTGATGATCACGCTTGCGGTCGGCACCGCGCTCATCATCCGGCGCCGCGCGCGCTGCATCGCGATCTGGCGGATCTTCGCCTTGATCTTCGGATCGCCCTCGCTGTCCTTATACTCGTCCTTGAGCTCCTGCAGCGACATCTTGAGCTTGTTGAACCAGCTGCGGCGCTGATAGATCAGGTCGAACAGCGCCAGCGCGATGACGGGGATCGCGACGCTCTTGACGAGGATCACGACCAGCCCGCCGGCGACGGTGCCGAGCTCGGCCGGATCGATCCCGACCAGCGTATCGAGCGCGGCGGCGTGCGGCCGCAGCACCGCGACGGCGATCGCCACGATTACCGCAAGTTTGGCGAGCGTCTTGGCGAATTCGATCAGCGCGCGCGTGCCGAATATCCGTTTGGCGCCCGATATCGGGGAGATCTTGGCGAATTTGGGGGCGACGCGCGACCAGGACAGGCTCAGGCGTCCCTGAGCCAGACCGCCGAGCAGCGCGAACGCGACCAGCACCGCGAACAGGGGCGCGAACACCACCACGAGCTGCGCGAGCAGCCCGGTCGCGAGTCCTTGCGCGCCGTGCGGATCGATGCGGAAATCGTCCGCGCGACCCCAGAGCCGGACGAGCATCGTCGCGAGCCGCGCAAAGCTGTGCACGCCGATCCCGCCGAGCACGAGCAGCAGCGCGGCGAAGATCGCCGCATGGCGCATCTCGGGCGCGCTCGGCGTATCGCCCTTCCTGCGCGCGTCGGCGAGCCGCTTTTCGGTCGGGTCATGCGTCTTCTGGTCCTTGTCGGCCATCGCTCACCCCCAGCCCGTGTGGATCCACTGCGCCATCGCGCCGGCGAACCCCGTCAGCATCGCGCCGATGAGCGTCGTGAACACCGCGAGCCCGAACAGCAGGTTGATCGGTTGCGCGACGAAGAAGACCTGGATCGCGGGCGCGAGGCGCGCGGCAAGCCCCAGCGCGACGTTGAAGACGATCCCGTAGACGATCATCGGCGCGGCCAGGGCCACCGCGAGCGTCAGCGACCGGCCCGCGGTCGCCACCGCCAGCGCGGCGAAATCGCCGACGCGCGGCATCCCGCCGATCGGGAAGGTCACGTAGGATCGCACCAGCGCACCGATCCACAGATGATGCACGAGCAACGCCATGCACACGACGCTGGCGGCGACGCCGACCAGCTTCGACAGGACGCTGGCCTGCCCACCCTGCGCGGCGTCGGCGACGATCGCCGAGGTCAGGCCGATCTGCAGGCTGACGATCGAACCCGCGGTGGCCATCGCCATGAACATGATCCGGACGAGCGCGCCGAGCCCCAGCCCGGTGGCGAGCTCGAGGACGACGAGGCCGAGGATGCTCGCGGGACCGCTGCCGGGGAGGGCCTGCGTGGCACGTGCCACGGGCAGCGCCGCGGGCGACAGCAGGCCCCAGAGCCCCAAAGTCATCCCGAACGCGATCATCAGCCGGATCCGTCCGGGGATCGCGTCTTCGGAAAACACCGGCAACAGCATCAGCACAGCCCCGATGCGCGCGAACAGCAGCAGGAACGCGGTCGCCTCGACGGGAAGCGCGTCCACGTGCGATCAGCCCGCGACGATGCGATCGGCGACGACCGCGGTGAAGTTCGCGAGCGCATGGCCGATCATCGGCAGCGTCACCAACAGGGCGATTCCCGCCGCGACGAGCTTGGGGACGAACGTCAGCGTCTGTTCCTGGATCTGCGTCAGCGCCTGGAACAGGCTGACCGCGACGCCGACGATCATCGACACGAGCAGCAGCGGACCGCAGATCGTCAGCAGCAGCATCATGCCCGCACGGGCGATGTCGATCGCGGCCGCGGGGGTCATGTCAGATCTGCAGCCGCATGATGTCGGTATAGGCGCTGACCATCCGGTCGCGGACCGCGACGACGGTGTCGAGCGCGGTTTCGGCCGCCCCCATCGCGGTCACGACATCGATCAGGTCGCCCTTGCCAGCGACCTGCCTGGCGCTCGCCGTCTCGGCGGTGCGCAGCGCACCCGCGGCATCGCCGACAAGCTGTTCGACCATGCCGCCGAACCCGTCGCCGGGCTGCGTTCTGCCCGTGGCGCCCGTCTTGCCGAGCCCGCCCGGCGCCGTGTCCGCGCCGACACCCAGCGCGCGACCATAAGCGGTCATCGCGTCCAATGCTCCGATAGACATCGCGTTTCCTTATTTCAGCAGGTCGATGGTGCGCATCGTCAGCCCCTTGGCGGCCTCGATCGCGTTGAGATTGGCCTCGTACGAGCGTTGTGCCGCCTTCATGTCGGCGGCCTCGACGAGCGTGTTCACATTGGGGGTCAGTACATAGCCCGTCGCGTCGGCGGCCGGGTTGCCCGGCTGGTAGCTGCGCGTGAAGGCGGTCTTGTCGGTGTCGATCGTCTGGACCTTGACCCCCGTCGCGCCGGTGACGCGGTCGACCGCGGTGCGGAAGCTCGCGACCTTGCGCCGATAGGGATCGCCGCCCGCGGTCGCCGCGACCGAATCCGCATTGGCGAGATTCTCCGCGATCACCCGCATCCGCATCGCCTGCGCCTTCAGCCCCGATGCGGACACCCGCAACGACGTATCGAGATCCATGCTCATCATTCCCTGGGGCAAGGCCGGCTCGGGCGCGGCGTCTGCGTTCGGTGTCATCATAGGCAGAACTTGCCGCCCCCGGTCGCCACCCGGCATTTTCTTCCGGGTCGGGCAAACGGGAAACCCGGTCGGCACCGCACCCGGCAATATTTTCCTATCATGGGGGCAGGAGGAGCCACCCCATGTCCGTGCTCGAAGATATCCAGATCGAGATCTCGATCGTGCTGGGATCCGCCAATGTGCCGATCCGCCAGATCCTGAACATGAGCCGCGGTGCGATGATCCCGCTCGATTGCGGGCATGACGAGCCGACGCAGGTCTTCGTCAACGGCAAGGCGGTCGCCAAGGGCAAGATCTACGTCAACGAGGACATGATGTCGCTCGAGGTGACCGAAGTCCTGCGGAGCGGGCGCGCGTGATGGACATCGTCGCGATGCTGCGCACGCTGGGCGGGCTGGGGGTCGTTCTCGGGTTGCTCGCGGGCGCGTTGTGGGCGGTGCGTCGGTACGACGTCGCGCTGCCCGGCCGGATCGGGCGTGCGGCGTCCGACCGCCGCCTCGCGCTGGTCGAACGCATCCAGATCGACGCCAAGCGCTCGCTCGTTCTCGTGCGGCGCGACGGGTGCGAGCATCTGTTCGTCCTGCTGCCCGATCGCGTCGCGGTGCTCGAGACCGGCATCGTCCGCGAGGCCGCGACGCCGTTCGGGGCGATGCTCGAAACGGTGACGGCCGATGCGTAAGGTGCGGCTGGCCGCGCTCGGCCTTGTCCTCCTCTGCACGCCGAGCGCGGCACTCGCGCAGACGGCACTCCCGTCTCTCGGCGACGGACCGATGTCCGCGCGCGCGATCCAGCTGGTGCTGATGCTCACCGTGCTCAGCCTTGCGCCGGGCATATTGATGACGGTGACGTCGTTCACGCGGATCGTCGTCGCGCTGTCGCTGTTGCGCAGCGGGCTCGGCGCGCAGGGCGTGCCGCCCAACCCCGTGATCATCAGCCTCGCGCTGTTCCTGTCGATGTTCGTGATGGCGCCGACCTTCGAGACCGCGTGGGAACAGGGCGTAAAGCCCTACACCGCGGGCAGGATCGCCGAGCCGCAGGCGTTCGCGCGGACCGCCGAGCCGTTCCGCGTCTTCATGCTCGGGCAGGTCCGCGACGACGATCTCGCGTTGTTCCGCCGGCTGGGCAAGACCGCCCCGGGCCCGCGCGCGCAGACCGCGCTCTCGACGCTGGTCCCCGCGTTCATGATCTCCGAACTGCGCCGCGCGTTCGAGATCGGCTTCCTGCTTCTGCTGCCGTTTCTCGTCATCGATCTGGCGGTCGCGGCGGTGTTGATGGCGATGGGGATGATGATGCTGCCGCCGCCGACGATATCGCTGCCGATGAAGATCATCTTCTTCGTGCTGGTCGATGGCTGGGCGCTGGTCTGCGGCTCGCTGGTGCGCAGTTTCGCGGGGTAGCGGCGCGCGAGCGCCCCGCCGTCCCGCCCGTCGTTAACCCCGCCCGCTTTTACCCGGCGGCGTGGAGCTTGGTGAGCAGCCCGATCGGGATCTGCGCACCGTTGACGCCAAGCGTCAGATTGCCGTTCGCCGCAACGACTTCGCTGATCGTGCCGCTCGTCGTGACCGACACGGGGACGCTTGCGCCGCTCGCATCGACTCCCGCGATCGACAGCGAATAGGGGCCGTCGGGCGCGGTCGATCCGCCTGCCGACGCGCCGTTCCACGACAGCGTCCCGCTGGTCGCGGGGTCGAGCGCCATCGTCGCGACGGTCTTGCCCGATCCATCGGTGATCGTCGCGGTGAGCGACGAGACGGGGCGTGCGGCACTGTACGTCCAGTTCGCACCCGTCTCCGCGGTCAGCCCGGCGACGGCGGTATCGAACTGTCCGACCTGGCCGATGAACCCCGATGCCTGCGCCATGTTCTGCGTCGTCAGCTGCGCGAGGATCTCGTTGAGCTTGCTGGTCTGCTGGATCGTCTGCTCGACCTGCGAGAATTGCGCGAGCTGCGCTGTGTATTCGGTCGAATCCATCGGCTTGAGCGGATCCTGGTTCTGCATCTGCGTCGTCAGCAGTTTCAGGAACATGCTGTAATCGGCAGAGGCGCCGCCCAGCGTCGGCCGGGTGGCGGCCGCGCCGAGCGCGGATGTCGGTGAAAGGCTCATGATCGGGGTCCTCAGGCGGTGAGATCGACGCGCCCGCTGGTCCGCAGCGGGCGATAGATCGGGGTTTCGGCAAAGACGGGATACTCGCCGTCCGCGTGACGCTGGCGCGACGACGGCGGCGGCGACGCCGTGTGGCGCGGATCGCCGCCATGGTGACGCTGGCCCGGATCGTTGCCGCCGGACGTCCGCGTGTCGAACCGCAGGCTCTGGCCATCGGCGCGGACTCCCGCATCGGCCAGCGCGCGGCCGAGATCGCCCGCGTCGCGTCGCAGCATCTCGAGTGCCGCCGACGTGTCCGCGCTGACGACCGCGCGCAAAGTCCCCGCGTCGTCGAACGCCAGCCGCACCTCGATCCGCCCCATGTCCTTCGGATCGAGCCGGACGGTGATCGTCTCGGGCTGACCCGCCACCGCATGCCGCGCGATCGCGACGCCCATCTCGGTGCCGATCCGGCCGGGCTGCGCGGCGACACGCGTCGCGACCTCGCGCGTCGCGCCGGGGGGGGATTCCTGCAGATGCGCGCCGACGGCGTCGCCGAATCCGGGCGTATCGTGCCGCGCCAGGGTATCGGATGACGGTGTGACGACGCCGGCATCGCCCGCCGGTCGATCGACGAGCGCCACCGGCGCGCGACCAGGGGCGTTTGGCGTACGCGTTTCAGCGGGAGCATCTCCGGTACGGGCTGCTCCGGTGCCACTCGCCGCGGTCTGCGGCGGTTGCGACGGCGTCGACGGCAGCAAGGGGAGGTCTTGCTGGGTCACACTATCCGTCGCGGGTCGCTCCGCAGCTACCGGGCGCCGGGGTGACGTGGCGCCGGCGCGACCCGGTCGGGGCGGCGCCTCGACGCGCACCCCCTGCACGGGGTTGGGATCCCCGGCCGTTGCAGCGACGACGTCGGGCGTCGTCGGTGGGGTGGGCGGCTGCGCGGGTGCCGCGGCAGTCGGGGGCGATGCAGCGGGCGCGGTCTCGGCGTGACGGCTTTCCGTCTGCGGCGACACGCGTTTGGCGGCGAGCGGCACGCGCGGCGGCGGATCGCGCTCCGCCATCTCGCGCAGAGCCTCCGGGGACGCATCGCTTTCAGCGCTGGACGCGTCCGTGCCATCGGGTGCGCCGCCCGGTGTGCCAGGCTCGGGTGCCGCTATCGGGGGGGCAGCGTCCGCCACGCTGATCGTGGCGCCGTTCAGGCCAGGCGCGGTGGAGGCGGGCTCGCCGAGCGGCGGGGCAGGCGCCGCAGACAGGTGGACGACGGCAAGCAGCGGGGTTGGGAGATCGGCATAGCCTGAACCAGAAGGGCGTATCGGCTCAGGACTGAGCAAGTCATTCTGGTTGCTCGCAAGTCCGTCGCCGCGAACCAGCTCGAGCGCCCCGGCGAACGCCGCGGTCGAGGGCGCCGCCGCCACACCGAGCGGCAGCGGCGCGCCCGGCATTGGCGGCGTGGGATATGAGGCGATCACCGGCATCGAGGTCCTTCCGACCCATTACGGGCCATCACCGCATTATAGGGCGAACGCGGGTCACCCGATCGTGCCGAGCGACCGAATTCGTGCGCGCGCATGGATTTCGGTCTGCGACAGCACGACGGTCGCGGGCCGGACGCGCTCGATGATCGAGCGGACGAACGGCCGGATCGCGGGCGTCGTGAGCAGGCACGGGATCTCGCCCTCCCCCGCGAGCCGGTCGAGCGTTTCGCGGATCGCGGTCAGGAACGCCTGCAGGCTGGACGGCGCCATCACGAGCTGCCGGTCATCGCCCTGCCCGACGATACTCTCCGCGAACGCCGCATCCCACGCGCCCGACAGCGTCACGATCGGGATCGCCCCGTCGCGCGACTGCTGCGCCGAGATCTGCCGCGCGAGCCGGCTGCGGACATGCTCGGTCATCTGCGTCAGGTTCGACGTCAGCGGCGCCGCCTCCGCGATCCCCTCGAGGATCGTCGGCACGTCGCGGATCGAGATCCCCTCCGACAGCAGGTTCTGGAGGATACGCTGGACGCCCGAGATCGAGATCCGGCTCGGGACGATGTCCGCGACGAGGCTCTTCGACTCGGCATGCACCTCGTTCAACAGCTTCTGCGTCTCGGTATAGCTGAGCAGGTCGGCGATATTGTCCTTCACCAGTTCGGTGAGATGTGTCGTGATGATCGTGCCGCAATCGACCACGGTCAGTCCGCGCAGGCCCGCCTCGTCGCGCAATTCGCGGTCGATCCACAGCGCGGGCAGATCGAACACCGGCTCGCGCGTCGCCTCGCCCGGCAGCGACAGCGCACCGCCGCCGGGGTTGATCACGAGCAGGCGGTCGAGCCGGATGTCGCCGCGCGCGGCCTCCGTCTCCTTGATATACACCGCATATTCATTGGGTTTGAGCGCCATGTTGTCGATGATCCGCACCGCTGGCAGCACGAAGCCATAGTCCGCGGCCATCTGCCGGCGCAGCGCGCGGACCTGGTCGTCGAGCCGTGGCTCGCGCTGCGCGTCGTTGATGATCGGCAGCAGCCCGTACCCGATCTCGATCCGGACCGCGTCGATCGCGAGCGTCCGCGAAATCGGCTCCTCGACGGTCGCGGCCTCGGCCTCGGCGCTGGCCTCGGCCTGCTGGCGCAGCCGCTGCACCGCCTCGGCCTTGCGCGACAGCGACCATGCCGCCCAGCCGCTGAGCCCCGCGAAGATCGCGAACGGCACGAACGGCACGAACGGCAGGCCCGGCAGCAGCGCGAGCGATCCCATCAGGAACGCGACCATCCCGAATGCCTTGGGGAAGCGGCCGAGCTGATCGCCGAGCGCTGCGCCGGTCTTGCCCGCAACGCCGCCCTTCGACACGAGCAGCCCGGCGGCGATCGACACGATCAGCGCGGGGATCTGGCTGACCAGACCATCGCCGACGGTCAGCAGCGTGTAGCTGTGGAACGCCTCGCCGAACGGAACGCCGTGCACGCCGACGCCGATCACCAGCCCGACCAGCACGTTGATCGCGGTTATGAGCAGCGCGGCGACGGCATCGCCCTTCACGAACTTCGACGCGCCATCCATCGCGCCGTAAAACCCGCTCTCCGCCTCGACCTCGCCGCGGCGCTCGCGCGCCTGGGTTTCGTCGATCGTGCCCGCGTTCAGATCGGCGTCGATCGCCATCTGCTTGCCGGGCATCGAATCGAGGCTGAACCGCGCCGCGACCTCGGCGATCCGGCCCGCGCCCTTGGTGATGACGACGAAGTTAATGACGATGAGGATCGCGAAGATCGTCAGGCCGATGATGGTGTCGCCGCCGATCAGCAGGTCGCCGAACGCCGCGATGACGCCGCCCGCCGCGTCGGGACCCTCGTGGCCGTGCGCGAGGATCAGCCGCGTCGAGGCGAGGTTGAGCCCGAGCCGCAGCATCGTCGCGATCAGCAGGATCGTCGGAAACGCCGACAGCTGGAGCGGTTTCTCGATGAACAGCGCGGTCATCAGGATCATCACCGACAGCGTGATCGACAGCGCGAGCCCCATGTCGAGCATCCAGCCGGGCATCGGCAGGATCAGCATGCCGATGATCGCGACGACCCCGACCGCGAGCGCCATGTCGCGGTTCGCGCCGATCCGTTGCATCAGGCTGGCGATCGACGTCATGCGGCGGTCCTCGAGGGGCGTTGGGTCACAGCGGCGGGGCGACGGCGATGCCCGCCTCGATGAAGCTCTTCAGCTTGTTGCGCATCGTCCGCACCGAGATGCCGAGGATCCCCGATGCCGAGGTGCGGTTGCCGTGGCACCGCTCGAGCGTGCGCAGGATCAGCGCGCGCTCGACCTCCTCGACGGTGCGCCCGACGAGATTCGCGACCTCGACATTGGCGACCGTCGTCAGGCGTTCGCCGTTGGCAAGGACCAGATCGGCGGGCGCGATCGGCGCACCGTGCGACAGGACCAGCGCGCGCCGGACGACGTCGGCGAGCTCGTCGACATTGCCGGGCCAGCTGTACCGGTCGAGCATGGCGAGCGCGTCGGAATCGAGGCTGCCGGCGGGGTTGAACTGGCGCGCGAGATGCGCGGCGAGCAGCGCCGCGTCGCCGGGCCGTTCGCGCAGCGGCGGCATCTCCACCACCGCGTTTGCCAGCTGCGCGTAGAGGTCCCGGTCGAACGTCCCCGCCGCGACGCGGTCGGGCAGGTCGTGCGCCCCCGTCGCGACGGTCGCGACGTCGGGCATCGCGCGCAACCGCGTGGCGAGCCGCGACTGCAACGGGAGCGCGAGCCGGTCGACGTTGCGGAGCAGCAGCGTACCGCCGCGCGCCTGTTCGATGCGGCCGATCCGCCGTGTCTCGACGCCATCGATCGCGCCGGCCGGATAGCCGAACAGTTCCGCATCGAGCAGTTCGGCGGTCGCATCGGCACAACCGACGCTTAGCAGCGGACGGTACGGCGAACACGCCGCGCACGACGCGCGCGCGACATGCGCCTTGCCGCTGCCATGCTCGCCGAGCACGAGCAGCGCGGTGGGCGTGCCGGCGACCGCGGCGATCGCGGCGGCCGCGCGCAGGAACCCGGGTGCCCTGCCGACGACGCTGCCATCGGGGGCGGCGGCGGCGATCGTCAGCGCGGCGGCGATCAGGTCGCGTTGCGGGGGCATCGGCAGATAGTCGCACGCGCCCGCGCGGATCGCCGCGACCGCACGCTCGGCAGGCGCATCGATCCCGCACGCCAGCACCGGCACCGCGAACCGCTCGCGCCGCAACCGCGCGAGGAAGGTCGCGACATCGGTATCGACGTCGATCATCACCAGCGTGCAATAGCTCGTGCGCAGTGCGGCCAGACCGCGGTCGGGCGTGTCCGCCATCGCCACGTCGGCACCCGCCTCGCGCGCCATCGCCGCGGCGATCCGCATCTCGGTGCCGGGCGCGCCGATCATTAGCAGGCCGCCGCCGTTGGCGACCGCGCCGGGCTGTGGTGGGAGGCCGGGGGCGGGCGAAGGCCGGGCCGCGTCCGCCCGCTCGGGGTAGGTCGTCATCGTCACCGCGATCAACGATCCTGCCGGACGATTTCGGTCAGCGTGATGCCGAGCATGTCGTCGATCAGCACGACTTCGCCGCGCGCGATCAGGCGATCGTTGACGAAGATGTCGACGGGTTCGCCGACCTTGCGGTCGAGCTCGATCACCATCCCGACCTTAAGCCCAAGCAGCTCGCCGATCGGGATCCGCGACCGGCCGAGCACCGCCTGGACCTTGACCGGGACGTCATAGACCGCGTGCAGATCGGGCTCGTCACTGGTCCCCGACCCAGGCTGCGTCCCCGGAAGCGGCCCCGCTGCGGCGGGATTCACGACCGAACGGCCCGGCGCGATATCCTCGAGCTCGTCGAGAAACGCGACGGGATCGGCCTCCCGGTCGGGCATCGTCGCGGCGCCGGTATCGGGCCCCTGCAAATCCATGTCGAAGTCGGTCGTGGCGGTCATGCGCGGCTCCATCATGCGTTCATCCACTGGCGGATCACCGAGGCGGATTCGGGGGTCGAGGTGGCGACGGTCTCGCCGACGCGTTGCAGGATCGACAGCTTCACGCGGCCATCGACCTGATCGAGCGCGACCTCCTGGTCGATTGCGGGCTGGTGGTCGGCCGCCGCGCCACCGGCCGCGACCGGTTCGCCATCGGGGCCGGTCAGCGCGGCAGGCTGCGTGCCCTGCGATCGCAGCAGGATATCCGCCTTGGCATCGGCGGGATCACTGGTGCCGGGCCTGGCCTTGAGCATCCGCAGCGCGATCAGTCCGACACCCGCGATCAGCAGCAGCTTGGCGAAGTCGGCGACGCGGTCGAGCGGCAGCATGTCGAGCCAGCCTCCCTCCTTGTCGGCGAGCGCGTCTTCGCCCGCGAACGCCATGCTCTCGATCACCACGCTGTCGCCGCGCGCGGTATCCGCGCCGACCGCATTCTCGACCAGCCGCGTCAGCCGCTGGATCTGCGGCGCGGGCAGGCCCTTCGCGCCGCCGTCGATCATCACCGCGACGCTCAGTCGCTTGATCCGTCCGGGCGCGCGCAGCACGACGCTGTGCGTCTTGCTGTTGTCGTAGGTCGTGTCCTCCGACGTCTCGTCATGCGCCTCCTGGCGACCGCCGCCCGTTCCTGCCGCCGGCGGCGCGCCTTGCGCCTCGGGGAGCTGCTGGCCGACGCTGGACAGCTGCGCGGCGGGGTTCGTCTCGGCGTTCTGGTCCTTGCCGTTGACCGTCACCTGATGCGCGATGACCTGTTTGTCGGGATCGAAAACGTCCGATTCCTCGCGCGTCTGGTCGCGCTCGATGTCGGCGGACACTTCGGCGCGCACCTTGCCGTCGCCGACGATCGGCTTGAGCAGCGCCTCGATCTCGTCGCGCAGCTTGGCCTCGACCTGCGCCTGGCGTTCGTCCGCCGCGCCCGATCCCATCACCCCCGCCTCGCCGGCCCGCGCGAGCAGCGCGCCGGTCTGATCGACGACCGATATCGCCTCCGGGGTTAGTTCGGGTACCGACGAGGCAACCAGATAGCGGATCGACTGGACCGCCTCGGCGGACAGGCGGCCGCGCGTCTTGACCGTGACCGCGGCGCTCGCCTTGCTCGTCTCGGTCGCGAACATCGCGCGCTCGGGCATGACGATGTGGACGCGTGCGCGCGTGACGTTCTGGAGCGTTTCGATCGAGCGTGCGAGTTCGCCCTCGATCGCGCGCGTCTCGTTCATCCTGGCGCGGCTCGCGGAGACGCCGAACGGCTCCTCCGCGTCGAGCACGTCATAGCCGATCTTCCCGCCGAGCTTTTCGCCCGCCATGCTCATCCGCAGCTCGGCGAGCCGGTCTTCGGGCGCCAGCACCGCGGAGCCATCTGCGGACAGTTCGAACGGTACGGCCTGCGCCTTCAGCTTGTCGGCCATGGCCTGCGCCGCGGCGGGGTCGAGATCGGTGTAGAGGAACGCCATCCGGCTTTCGCCGCCACGCAGCGCGACGAACGCGAGCGCGGCGAGCATGGCGAGGGCGACGCCGCCCATCATCATCAATCGCTGGCGCCCCAATTGTGCCAGTCCGGCGCGTAGCTGATCCAACAGATCCCCCAATCGAACGCCTGTGGTCCGTGCTGTCATTATAGGCGGCGGGCGGGGCGGCCGTTTTTGCCGGGCGGAAAACTTTGCCTACCGACCCGGGGCCCGACCAGGGGGGCAACCAGCGGGGCGATCAGCCGGGCAGCGCGAGCGCGAGCGCGGCGCGGACCGCCTCGCTGCGCTGGGCTGCGTCGAGCAGGACGCCGCCGCGGTCCCAGTGGATGTGACTGTCGCCGACCGGCAGCGTCGCGTCGCCCGTCACGCCGATCGCAAGCCGGCGGCGGTCGCCCGCCTGGCGGACCGCGACGAGCCGCTCGACCTCGTCGACCAGCTCGGGATGCACGCGGACCTCGATCTCCTGCCCGCGCGCGACCTGCCGCAGCACGCGGCCAATCGCGTCGTCGATCGCAAGCGTCGCCGGGGTTCGCGCGGCCAGCAGCTCGGCCGCGACTTCGACCAGCACGACCGCCTCGCGCGTGGTCGCGTCCGCGATCGCCTCGAGCCGTGAATCGACATCCTCGATCGTCGCGTGCAGCGCATCGATCGCGGCGAGCATCGCGGCTTGCCGGTCGGCACGGGCGGCGGCGAGCCCGGCCGCGAACCCCGCGTCGCGCGCCGCGCCGAGCGCTGCGTCGCGCGCGACATCGGCGAGCGCGGCTTCGGCCTCGAGCACGGCGATGTGCGCCCGCAGCGCGGCGGGATCATCGGAATCGCGCGCGGTCTCGACGGCGGGGAAGATCCGGTCGAACGCGAACGGGCGGATATGGAAGGCGGCATCCATCGGTCTTGCCTCAGACGATCATCGTGTCGTCGCTCTTGGGATCGACGAGCATGATCTCGCCGCGATCCGCCAGCGACTTGGCAAGCCGCACCAAAGCCGCCTGCGCCGCATCGCAATCGCGCGCGCGCACCGGGCCCATCGCCGCCATGTCCTCGCGCATCAGCTTGGCGGAGCGTTCGGTCATCGTGCTGAGGAACAGCGTGCGGATCGTCTCGGGCGCGCCCTTCAGCGCCAGCGCCATCTCGCGCTTGTCCGCCTGTCGGACGATCGTGCCGATCGCGGCGGGCAACAGGCTGCCCAGATCCTCGAAGGTGAACATCAGCGCGCGGATCCGCTCGGCTGAATCGGGTGCGGTCTCGTCGAGCGCGGACAGCATCGCCTCCTCGGTCGAGCGATCCATCGCGTTGAAGACCTCGGCCATCGCCTCGTGCGGGTCGCGTCGCTGGGCACGCGACAGGTTGTTCATGAACTCGTTGCGCAGCGTCTGCTCGACCTGGAGCAGCACCTCCTTCTGCACCGTCTCCATCCGCAGCATCCGCTGGACGACGTCGATCGCGACGTCCTTGGGCAGTTCGCCCAGCACGCGTGCGGCATGGTCCGATTTCAGCTTGGACAGGATGACCGCGACGGTCTGCGGATATTCGTTGCGCAGATAGGCGGCGAGCACGGCTTCGCTGACGTTCGACAGCTTGTCCCACATCGTCCGCCCCGCGGGCCCGCGAATATCCTCCATGATCTCGCGCACGCGGTCGTTGGGCAGGATCCCCGTCAGCAGTCGCTCGGTCGTCTCGAACGACCCGTGCAGCCGGTTCATGCTGCCGACCTCGCCCGAAAACGCGACCAGCAGGTGTTCGGCGACGGACGCGGGCACGCGGCCGAGCTGCGCCATCGCCGAGGAGAGGTCCTTGATCTCCTCGACCGACAGATGCTCCCACATCGGCGCGCCGTGTTCCTTGCCCAGCACCAGCATCAGCGCGGCGGCGCGCTCGGGACCGGTATAGCGCTTCATCTCGATCGGCTCGGACGGCGGGACCATCATGTTCATCGAAAAAACTGCTCCTGCATCGGCGTTTACGCGCAGCTCCGACCGGATCCGGCACCGCGGCGATCATCCCCGTCCTATTATAGGAGGGGAGACGGCGTGACCGGGATGGAACGACAATAATGGCGGATCTGGCGAACGGGCTGATCGGTCTCGGCATGCTGACCGGGACCAACGCGGTGGCGGATTTCGCGGCGAGCGCCGCGACCGTCGAGACGCGCGCGCAACGCAAGGCCCGCGCGCAGTTCGTCACGCCGGCAACGACGCCGCCGTGGAAGGCCGCCGCGAAGACCCCGCCGGTGCAGAGCCAGGTCGCCGCGATCAAGGCGATGACGACGATCATCGATCGCAATGGCACGGGGACGAGCGGTCCGCTGCCCGAGGACGTCCAGACCAGTTTCACCACGTACAAGGCGCTCGACCGGCTGCGGCTGCTTGCCGAGACCGCGGCGAAAACGACCACGGGGAGCACCGAACGGACCGCGCTCCAGACCGCGTTCGCCAGGGGACTTGGCGACCTGCAGGCATATCTCGGTTCGGCGCCCTCCAGGCTGGTCGACCTCTCGTTCGGCGCGACCGCACGGCAGGCGCAGTCGATCGCGGTCGCGCCGCCATCGTCGCTCACCGCGACGACGATCACGGGCAAGGGCGTGGTCGACACGCGCACGTCGGTCATTCCCGGCGTCACGGGCGCGGAGACGTTGCGCATCGACCTGTCGACTGCGACCGCGGCCGACAGCCTGATCGTCGATCTCGGTGGCGAGACGACGCTCGACGGGATCGCCGACCGGATCAATACCGCGATCGCCGCGGTCCCGCGCCGGGATGCGGCGGGCGCGGTGATCGTCGCCGCCGACGGTGCCCCCGTGCCGCGCTGGGAGGTCAGGATCGTGCCCGCCAAGACGGGG
The DNA here is from genome assembly GCF_001421535.1 of Sphingomonas sp. Leaf20. Taxonomy (GTDB): domain Bacteria; phylum Pseudomonadota; class Alphaproteobacteria; order Sphingomonadales; family Sphingomonadaceae; genus Sphingomonas. The sequence goes on from NZ_LMKN01000008.1 coordinate 122,498, forward strand.
GATCGCTGGGGCCTGTCGATCGAGCGCGGCGGGTTCGAGACGGTGGCGATCGACCAGCCCGGCGCCGGCGACGCGCTGATGATCGCGCGGGGTATTGGCGATGCAGGTGTGTCCGGTGCGGGCGTGTCTAGTGCAGGCGCGGGCCCCGGAGCCAGCGGCGCTGCGGGGGCAGGTGGCAGCCTCGCCTTCGGACGGATCGACGACCCGTCGGGGGCCATGACGCGGCGGAGTTTCGCAACGCTCGGCGCAGTCGATCGTCCCGCGACCGAGCGGCTGAAGATCGCCGCCGATACCGACAAGACCGGCAAGACCAAGGCGACCAGCTTGTCCGCCGCGATCGATGCCGCCGCGATGGTCACCGACGCACAGGGCTTCGGCTATGTCGTCGGCACGGTGGCGGGCGATATCGGCGCCAATCGAATCCGCGGCGCCACCGATCTGGCGCTGACCAAGCTCGACAGCGAGGGCGCGATCCTGTGGACGCGCACGCTGGGCGCGGCCGGCGATGCGCGCGGCGCGGCGGTGGCGCTGGCGCCGGACGGCAGCATCCTCGTCGCCGGCACCGTGACCGGCGGGTTCGACGGCGCGACGAGCGACGGCGACCTGCTCGTCGCGCGGTTCGATGCGCAGGGCGACGAGCAGTTTTCCAGCCTGATCCGCGCGCCGGGCCTGCAACGGGCATCGGCGGTCGCGGTGGCGGCGGACGGCGCGATCTTCGTCGGCGGGCGGACCGATGCCGCGGGCTCGGCCGCGACGATCGTGCATCTCGATTCCAGCGGTCGAACCGTCGGTCAGCGACGGTTCGACGGCGTGGACAGCAACAGTGCGGGCAGTGGGGACCGCGGCAGCGACGGCGTGCGAAGTCTCGCCGTCGCTGCCGACGGCACGCTGCTCGCGCTGACCAGCGAAGCCGGGCATGCGGTCGTCCGCAGGCTTGGCGCGGGGGGCGTCACGACCGATCTGGGTCGGCTCGACCTGGGCCGGGGCGATGCGCGTGCGCTCGCGGTCGCCGATGATGGCGCCATCGCGGTGGTCGGCGCGACCGATACCGCGCTTGGTGGCACGCAGGTCAACGCGCGGGGTACGGGCCGCGACGGCTTCGTCGCGCGCGTCGATGCCGCGCTTTCCGGCGCCGGCGTGACCTATCTCGCGACCGGTAGCGAGGATCAGGCGGACAGCGTGGCGTGGCTGGGCGGGGACATCCATGTCGGCGGCCGGACCGCGGGCGCAATGGGTGGCGCAAGGACCGGGACGGTCGACGCGTTCGTCGCGCGCGTCGACGGCGCGACGGGGGCGATCGACACCGTCGCGCAATTCGGGACCGCGGGGATAACCGCAAAGGCGGTGCAGGTCGCGGTCGCGAAGGGCGGCGACAGCATCCTCGGCGCGTTGGGGCTGCACCGCGGCACGGTCACGCCGACCGATTCGGCGGCGCTCGAGGCGCAGACCAGCCTGCGCGCGGGCGACATGTTCGCGATCCGCGTCAACGGCGGCGCGCCGGGCAGGATCGTGATCGCCGAGGGCGATACGATCACGACGCTCGCCGACCGCGTCCGCCATATCGTCGGCAGCCGCGTCGGCAGCGTCACGACGCCGTCGAGCAGCGCTGGCCGATCGCTGCGGATCGACATGAAGCCGGGCAACATGATCGAACTCGTCGCCGGGCCCGGCGGGCGGGATGCGTTGCCCGGACTCGGGCTCGAGGCGCGCCGGATCGCAGCGCCGTCCGCGACCGATCCCGGCGCCCCGCGCGTCACGCCCGGCGGCCGGTTCGGGCTCGACCTCAGCCGCACGCTGCGGATCGCGGACACGCGCGACGCGGCGGCGGCGCTGGCGCGCATCACGCAGGCGATCTCGTTCACCCAGTCCGCCTATCGATCGCTCTATTGGGACGATACCAAGGCGTTGCTCGCCGATACGCCCGCCCGGTCGGGGCAGAAGGGCGGATCGACCGCGATCGCGCGCGCACAGACCGCCAATTACCAGGCCGCGCTGACCCGGTTGTCGGGCACGTCCGCCACCAGCAGTTATGGATTCTGAGCATGCCGACCACCCCGGGCCCGTCGCTCCTCGCAGGCATCACGCGCGAGATGAAGCATCTCGCCGACCGCCAGCGCGTCATCGCGCAGAATATCGCGAACAGCGAAACCGCGGGGTACAAGGCGCGCGAGGTCACCACGCCCGATTTCGCCGACCTGCTCGCGCAGCACGGCGGCGCTGGCGGCCGGGCGCGGATCGCGCGGCCACAGGTCGCGATCACCAGCGGCATGGCAGCGCGCGGCGCACGTCCGATGCGGCATGGCGGCAATGTGGTGATCGACACCGACATCAGCGAGACCAAGCCCGACGGCAACAGCGTGACGCTCGAGGATCAGCTGCTCAAGATGGGCAAGGTCCAGGCGGATTTCGCGACGATGACCAACCTGTACCGCAAGCAGCAGGCGTTGCTGAAGACGGCGCTGTCGCGCGGCGGCTGAGACGTCGTCCGCGCGGTCAGGCGAAATAGGCCGCGACGACCGCGGCGACATCGCCCGGCGGCAGGGGGTCGAGTGCCACCTCATGCGCGGGATTGAGGCTGTATCCCTGCAGGAGGCCGCTGCGATCGACCGCGACCGAGAGCAGGCGGTACGATTCGATCCCTGCCTCGTCGGTCTCGCTGAGAAGCGCCAGCCCGCCGGGTTGCGGATGGCGATCGGGGTCGACGATGACCGTCGCCTGTCCGGGCAGCCCCCCGCCGAGCGTCGCCGCGCCGGTGCGGACCGCGAAGGCACGCGGCCCGGCAAGCGCGGGCGCCTCGACCGATCCGCACCGCGTCTTTGCGATCCTGCCCGCGCCGAGGGGCGCGCCATAGGCGGGAATCTGCCGCGGTGCTGCTGGCGCGTCCGGGCGATCGGGCAGCGCCGCCAGCGCAGCGGGGCGCACGTCCGCGAGTTCGGCCTCGAGCGCGGCGATGCGCTGTCGCGTACGCGCACGCCGCTGCGGCGCGCCGGGGATCGCCGCGAGAAACGGATCGAGCGCACCCTGCTCGTGCAGCGCGACGACATGCGCACGCAGTGCCGCCACATCCGGCGTGTCGAACAGCGCGCACAGCGCGGTCACGGTCTGCGGATTCCAGCGCGAGAGACCCTTCAGCGCGTTCTCGAGCCGCGACAGGATGACGGGGGGGATGCCGTAGCGCGCATCGAGCGTCGCCGCGGTCAGCGTCGCATCGGCGCTGCGCCGCGCACGGATCGCGGCGGCCAGCAACAGCGCGAACCGTGCCTCATGCTCGTCGTCGGAGGCCGCCCCTTCGGCGAACGGCGCAAACCACGCGTCCATGTCAAACGTCGGCGCATCGGTATCGATCAGCAGCGCGCGCGGGGCGATGCCAAGCGCGCCCGCGATCCGGACGATCTCGTCGGCGCGCGGATAGACCTCGCCGCGCTCGATCTTCGAAAGCCGGATATAGGATATCTGGGGGATGAGCGCTGCGAACTGGAGCAGCGCCAGCCTAGCGTGGCGGTGCCGCATCTCGCGCAGGCGGTTGGGAAAAACGATCTGGCGATAGCGATCGACCGCGATCTCTGCGCGCCGATCGGGGGGGGGCATCGACGCTTGCGTTCGCGCCGCGCTGTGATTGACCTCGACTTCGCCCACCCCGACCCTTTCCATATGGAAGGGCTGATCCTTTAGACGTCCCGGCGGCGCAATCAATCCGGCCGTTCGGGATACGCGCGGCGGCGCGCAGTGGTCGGGCGCGCAGTGGTCGGGCGCGTAGTGGTCGGGCGCCCAATGGTCGGGCGTCCAATGGTCGGGCGCCTAATGGTGGCTTGCGCCCCGCGCGTCCGCCGAGAGCAGCGCCCAGGGGCCGGTGGGCGCGAGCGGGAGGATCTGTGCCGCCCGCGCGGTCCGGTGCGATCGTCGCGCGTTCGACCCGTCCCCGTACAGCGACTCACCGCGTGCCGAGTCGCAGGGCGCTGAGCCGCCGGCCAGATCGAGCAGCCAGCTGCCGTCGTCGTCATGATGCGCCGGCGCGGTACCGCTCAGGCCGACGCCGACCCCGTCGGTAACGACGCAGAGATCGAGGCCGCGGTATTTCCCCTCGAGCTGGAACGGCCGGGTCGCGGTGAGCTGGTCGAACAGCGTGTCCGCGGCGATGCAAAGCGCGGTCATCGCGGGCGCGTAGGTCGGCGTATCCCAGAGCGACTGAGTCCGATCGGTCCGCAACCGCAGCATGTGATCCCAGAGCAGGACCGGCGCGCGCTCGCCCCAGCCATCGCTCGGCAAGGCGATCACGAGCAGCGCGCTGTCGCTGAGCTGGAGCAGCCCGCCCGCGATCGTCGCCAGGTCGCGCGCCGCGGCGAGACGGTCGGTGCCGAACCGCGTCGATATCTCGCGATCCGGCAGGGGAGGCTTTCGAACCGGTGACACCAGGGTACCTTTTTGGAGGGCTACCCTATTCTAGAAGGTTCCGCATCGCGGCGTGCGGCGAGGCGTCATTTAAACCGCCGCCGCCGGTTGCGGCTTGCCGCGCCGTCAGGCGGCAGCGCCGGTGTGGGCCGCATTGGTGCGGGTCGCGCCCCGCGCACGCTGCCACCGCGAGGTCAGCGCGTCCGACGCGCCGAAGCCGGGCATCGTCAGCGCCAGCTCGGCGATCGTACCCGCCGCGCGCTTGGCGAGCTGGCGCGCGCGTTCGCGACCCACCGCGTCGTCGTCGCCCGGCTGATAGCCGTCATGGTCATGGCCATCGGTTCCGCCAAGCCGCCGCTCGATCGCGTCGCGGTGTTCGACGATCTTCTGTTCGAGTGCGGCGAGTTCGGCGGGGTCGACCGGGTACAGCGTGGCGCGCAACCGCGGCTGGCCCGGCAGCGCGGCACGCTTTGGCTCGGCGGCGCGCGCGCGGCGCTGCAGCTGCTCGAGGCCAACGGTGCGCAGATGGTCGAGATAGCGGTCGATCAGCACCGTGCGCGTCTTGCCGGCGAGATAGGCGGACGCCGCCGACTCGGTGCGCTCGAGCGCGCCGTCGTCGATCAGCATCGCCTCAAGCCCCGCCTCGTCGCCGTCCTCGTTGCGGGCGAGCCCGCTCAGCGACACGGTGACGGCCGCGACCTTGCGCGCCGACGGACGCTGATCGGTCATCAGGCGAAAGCGCAGCCCTTGAAGCTCGCCGCGCAGCTGCCAGTTCACGAAGGTGGTGAACTGTGCCTTGGCCGGATCATAGGCCTGGATCGCGCGGTGCACGCCGATCGCGCAGCATTGTTCGGCATCGTCCCAGTGCGCGGTCAGGCCGTATTGGCGAATGAAATGGCGAATCCGCGGCGCGATCAGCTTGAGGATCTGCGCAAAGGCACGGTCGGCGTAAACGCGCTGCCGGTTGGTCTGGACGGCATCGGCGGCTGGTGTGTTGGCAAGAACGGTAGCGACGGCGTCTTCCAGAGCGGCGGTAATCTTCGACATGAACGTCCCCCAAAGAAAACCGGCGGCGTTGCTGCCCCTCCGGCCTCGTCTTTCTGGGCTTCGCGCTTTAATATCCTGTAACGTATCCTATACGCACTATTACCTATCCGATAGACTGGCGGGACGCGGTCGAGAAATCTTCGGGACGCACGCGGCGGTCGAGATAGACCAGCATCCAGTCGCGATGCGCCTCGGTGGCGTTGCCCGCCTGCGCAATCTTGCGGCTGCTCGCGGCGCTGCCGATCTGCGCGTCGAGCAACGTCTTGGCATGCGCGCCGGCGAGGCCGCCGTCGCGCACGAAGCGGATCGCGTCGCCAAGCCCGAGATGATGGCCGAGATAGGCGAGCCGCGCGACGCCGCGGGTATCGTCCGCGGTCACCCCCGCGCGCTTCAATCCGTCGAGATTGCGTCGTGCATAGTCGGCGACCCCGTTGATCGCGGCGGTTGGATCGTAGCGCAGCGCGAGCAGCGCGCCACGCGCATGCGCCTGGACGCGACCGCCCGCGAGCCAGCCCTGCGCCTCGGCCTGTCGGTTGAGCCAGGTCCCGGGCGTTTCGGCGAGCCCCTGCCACGTCCGGGTGAGGAACTGGCCAAGCCCTGCCGCGCTCGACCGCGGATTGCGCGAATAGGTTTGCCAGCTGCCATCCGACGCCTTGGCGGCCTCGGCATCGACGATCGCGGCGAGCGCGGCGGCGGGCAGCCCGGTGCGCGCTGCCGCGGCATCGACGCAGTCGCGATAGCGCGCATTCGCCCCGAAGCTGCACGGTGCGGCATCGACGATGGCGTCGCGCGTGTCGCCCTGCGCAGCGCTCATGCGCGACGACACCGCGCCGATGGGCGACGCGTGCGACGGCGCGCCAGGCAATTGGGCAGGCGGCGGGGCGGGGGAAGGCGCGGCGATCCCGTTCCGGGTGGCCTCGAGCGACAACAGGTTCATCAGCGCGGTGAGCTGGCTGTCGTGGTCGCGAAAGTCCGCGGTCGTCCCGCCACGTGCCGACGTGTCGGACGCTTCGGGCCCGAGCGCGGCCTTCCAGAGGCGATCCGACAGCTCGGCCTGCGCCGCGCCGTAGATCAGCGCTGCGCGCCGCTCCGGTGACAGCGCGGCCAGTGCGGAGGCGGGCGTCATGGCGCGGCGGTGGCGGCTACGCCCGCGCCGGCGCGTCGTCGCGCGGCGTGCCGGGCGCCGATGCGGTCGTCGAGCGCGCTCTGCTCGGCGGCATCGCGCGCGCGGTCTGCCGCCGCGCGAAACTCTGCGGCCGCGCCTTCGAGCGCGACCTGCGCGCCGTAATCCGCGACGGCCTTGCGACGCAGCGCCTCGAGCTGGACATGCGCGGCCGCCCGCGCGCCGACGAGCTGCTGATGCTGGTCGCGCGCGTGGACGAAGAAATGCTCGGTGGTCAGCCGGTGATCGCGCGACGCGAGTTCCGCCTCGCGCGTCAGCGACGTCTCGATCGCGATCCGCGCGTGCTCGATCCGCTCGAGCTCGGCGACGATCAGGCCGATCGCGGTGCGCACCGCGTCGAGCTTGCGTTCGGCGATCCGCAATGCGGCGTCATAGGGGGTCATGCTGGGCGCTCCGATAACGTGTGGGCCGATAGCGTGCCGGCCGATAGCGTGCGGGCAGGATCAGGGACGGCGTTTCCGGTCGCGCCCCCGCCTGCGTCTGCGGCTGCGTCTGCGGGTGCCGCGAGCAGCGCTTCGAGCGCGGCAAAGGATTCGCGCGCGCCGCCACGCGCCTGCTTGCCCTGCGTCAGCAGCGTCTCGATCGCGGGCGCGATGCGGATCGCGGTGTCGACATCCGCGCTGCTGCCCGCGGCATAGGCGCCGAGGCGGACCATCTCCTCCATGTCGCCATAGGTCGACAGGATCCGGCGTGCGGCGATCCGCAGCGCCTCGTCGGCGGGCGCGTGGCAGTGCGGCAGCGTGCGCGAGACCGATTTGAGGATGTCGATTGCCGGATAGCGGCCTCGCTCGGCGATCCGGCGCGTGATGACGACATGGCCGTCGAGGATGCCGCGGACCGCGTCGGCGACGGGCTCGTTGTGGTCGTCGCCATCGACGAGCACGGTGAACACCCCCGTGATCGATCCCTGGCCACGGTCGCCCGGCCCCGCGCGTTCGAGCAGCCGGGGAAGCTCGGCAAACACCGATGGCGTATAGCCCTTGGTCGCAGGCGGCTCGCCGCTCGCCAGCCCGATCTCGCGCTGCGCCATCGCGAAGCGCGTCACCGAATCCATCAGGCAGAGCACTTTGAGCCCCTGGTCGCGGAAATGTTCGGCGATCGCCAGCGTCGTCCATGCCGCCTGGCGGCGCATCAGCGCGGGCTCGTCCGACGTCGCGACGACGACGACGCTGCGCGCGAGCCCTGCCGCGCCGAGATCGTCCTCGACGAATTCCTGCACTTCGCGGCCGCGCTCGCCGATCAGCCCGATCACCGCCACGTCGCAATCGGTCCAGCGCGCGAGCATCGACAGCAGCACCGACTTGCCCACGCCCGACCCGGCGAACAGCCCGAGCCGCTGACCGTCGCAAAGCGGCACGAACAGGTCGAGCGCGCGCACGCCCGTCTCGAGCTTGTCCCCGACACGCGCGCGGCTCGCCGCGGCGGGCGGTGCGGCGCGGACCGCGCGCGGCATCATGCCTTGCGGCAGCGCGCCGAGCCCGTCGACGGGACGGCCGAGCCCATCGACCATCCGTCCCAGCCAGCTGCAATCGGGGTACAGCGCGACCTGTCCCGCGGCGAGGAACGCGCGGGTCCCGGTCGCGAGCCCCTGCGGATCGCTGAACGGCAGGCAATGCGCGATGCCGGAATCGAGCGCGGTCACCTCGGCGTCGAGCAGGCCCGTCGGCAGCGCCATGCTCAGCCGCGCGCCGATGCTTGCCGCACCCCCCAGTCCCGCGACCTCGATCAGCGTCCCGCGGACCGAGGTGACGATGCCGTAATGCCGTTCGAGCGGTACGTCGCGCAGCGCGGCGCGCGCGATCGCGAGCGGATGCACCGACGGATGCCCCCGTGGATGCCCCCGTGGACTCAGCGCGTCATGCCGCGACATTCTGCAACCGTCCCAACGCCTCCGCCTCGTACGCGATCAGCGAACGGCAGGCGGCCAGCGCGCGGTAATATTCGCCGGTCGCGATCAGATGCGCGAATTGCGTGCAGGCGAGCTTGGCGGGTTCGGTCTCGAACGCGTCGAGCAACTCGGACAGGCGCGCGACGACGTCGTCGTGATGCGCGACACGGTGGCGGTCGTCGATATACGCCATCATGCACGCCAGATAGAGCCGTCGCGCGGGGCTGTTCGCCTCGCCGGGGGTCATGATCTCGCGGCCGCGCAGGATCGCTGCGGGGTTCTCGATGATCAGGTCGCACCGGCGGCCCGCACGCAGCACCGCCCCGTTCACCACCATCTGTTCGCCGTCACGCAACGTGATCCGCAACGTCATCGCATTCGCTCCCGTGTCCGATAGGTTGCGTTATAGGATGCGCGGTGTCCCCGCGGTCGTGACCGGCAGTTTTTGCCGCCCCGGATCGGCGCGAGAAATCGGTGCGTCGCCAGACCGATAGGCTGCGCACCCTCCTATAACGATGCAAATGGAGTGCCGGTGCGCTCCGATCGTCCGGGAGATAACCCACCGTGAGTCTGTATTCCGCCCTGTTTGCCGGCGTGTCCGGTCTGTCCGCCGAGTCGAGCGCGATGGCGTCGGTCGCCGACAACATCACCAACATCAACACGGTCGGATACAAGGCGGTCGACAGCCAGTTCAGCACGCTCGTCGGCGACGGTCGCGCGGGGAGTGTCTATGCAGCGGGGGGCGTCGCGGCCCAGCCCAAGACGCTGATCTCCAAACAGGGCCTGCTCCAGGCGTCGTCGAGCTCGACCGATCTCGGGATCGACGGGCCGGGCTTCTTCGTCACGCGCACCGGCGCCGGCCCCGCCAGCGGCGTCGCGCTGACGCGCGCGGGCTCGTTCTCGCCCGACAAGGACGGGTTTCTCAAGAACACCGCGGGTCTGTACCTGCAGGGCTGGCGGCTCGACGCGGCGGGCGGCTATGTGAATACCGGCAATGTCGGTTCGCTCGAGCCGATCCGCGTCAGCGACCTGACCGGATCCGCCGCCGCGACCAGCCGGCTTCAGATCCGCGCCAATTTCCAGTCCACGACCGCGGCCCAGCCCGGCTATGCGTCGGGCGACATCGCCGCGGGAACCGCGACCGCCGACTTCAACCGCTCGTTCGACGTCTATGATCAGCAGGGCAATGCGCACCGGCTGACGCTCGGCGTGGTCAAGACCGGGTCGAACACCTGGGCCGGCGAGATCTATGCGGTCCCGGCAAGCGACGTCGGCGCGGCCAACGGGCTGCTCCGCGGGGGCACGATCAGCTTCAATCCCGATGGCAGCCTCGACATGGCGGGCAGCGACGCGGCGTTCTTCACGCCGTTGCAGCCGGCATGGACCAATGGTGCGGGCGCGCAGCCGATCGCGCTCGATTTCGGGTCGGACGGCGGCCTTGCCGGCTTCACGCAATTCTCGAGCGCGTCGTCGGTCATCACCTCGTCGGTCGATGGCGGGACGCTCGGCAATGTCTCGTCGATCAGCGTGTCCCGCACCGGGCGGGTCAGTGCGCTGTTCGAGGACGGCACCAGCCGCGCGATCTTCCAGCTGCCGATCGCGACCGTCCCCAACCCCGACGGCCTCAGCCGCGCGACGGGCAACGCGTACTCGATTTCGGACGAATCGGGCGCGTTCGCGATCAACCCGCCGGGGTCGCTCGGCGCGGGATCGATCGACTCGTTCAAGCTCGAGGCCTCGACCTCGGATCTGGCGCTGGAGTTCACCAACATGATCCGCTTCCAGCGTGCGTACAGCGCATCGTCGAAGATCATCACGACGGTCGACGACATGCTCCAGGAAGTCAGCAACCTGAAGCGATGACCGCGCGCGGGGATAAGGGGAGGGCGTCGTGTCGCTGAGCGAGATCCTGTCGTCGGCGCTGTCCGGGCTGGGCGCGTCGCAGGCGGGCATCCGCACCGTCTCGAACAACATCGCGAACGTGAACACGCCGGGGTATGCGCGCGAGACCGTCGCGTTGCAGACCGGGATCACGTCCGGCCGGGTCAGCGGCGTGGTCGTCGGCGAGCCCGGCCGCGTCGCCGACAAGTTCCTCGAGGCGACGGTCTACACGCGCGGCGGGGATGCCGGGCGCGCGGCGGTCGAGGCGGGCTATCTCGACCGGCTGCAGGCGCTGCTCGGCGCGACCGGATCGGAGACGGCGCTGCCCGCGCGGCTCGACGCGATCACCACGTCGGCGATCGCGATGACGGGCGCAAGCGGGGGCGCGGCGATCGCCGGACCCTTTGTCGGCGCGGTCGAGGACGCGATCGGATCGATGCGGCAGCTCGGTAGCGACGTCGACCAGCTGCGCGGCGATATCGAGGGCGAGGTCGGCGACACGGTCGGCCGGATCAACCTGCTGCTGCAATCGATCGACACGCTCAACGCCTCCGTCTCGCGGCTGCAGGGGCTCGGGCGAAGCTCGGCGGGGCCGGCCGACCAGCGTACGAGCGCACTCGAGGAACTGAGCGGGCTGATCGGCATCACCGCGCGCGAACAGGCAAACGGGCGCGTCACGATCGAAACGGCAACCGGGTTGCCGCTGCTCGACCAGCGGCTGCGGCAATTATCCTATCCGACGAGCGGCACGGGAATCGCGCAGCCGCACTATCCGGGAATCGAGCTGCGGTTCGCGGATCATGACGGGACGATCGGCGCGACGACCGGGACGACGCTCGACACGCCCGCGACGGGCGGCAAGCTCGGCGGGCTGCTCGATCTGCGCGACCGGCAGCTGCCCGCGTTCAGCGGCAGGATCGACACGCTGTTCGCCGGGCTGGCGCAGACCGTCAACGCCGCCGCGAACAGCGGCACCGCGGTGCCCGCACTCGCGTCGCTTGCGGGCCGCGCGACCGCGCTGTCGGGCAGCGATCGTGCGGGCTTCACCGGCGCCGCGCTGGTCGCGGTCACGCGCGCGGACGGGACGATGCTTGCGAGCACGACGCTCGATTTCGACGCGCTCGGCGCGGGCGCGACGCTCGACGACGCGGTCGCCGCGATCAATGCCGGGCTGGGCGGCGCGGCGACCGCGCGCTTTGCCCGCGGCGTCCTGACGATCGACGCGACCGCGCCGGGGACCGGCATCGCGGTGGCGCAGGATCCTGCAAGACCCAGCGCGCGCGGCGGCGTGGGGCTGTCGCAGTATTTCGGGCTCAACGACCTCGTCCGCAGCGACGCGGCCACGCTGACGCCGTCGGGATTCACCAGTGCGGATACGCATGGCTTCGCCGCGGGCGAGTCGGTCGATCTCGCGTTGCGCGATGCGGCCGGGCGGATCGTGGTGCGGTACAGCCTGACCGACGCGGCGGGGCCGACCTATGGCGATCTCGTCACCGATCTCAACGCAGGCCCGCTTGGCCATTATGGACGGTTCACGCTCGACGATCTCGGCCGGCTGCGGTTCGCCGCCAGCACGACCGCGGCGGGTGCGACGCTGTCGGTGGCGTCGGACAATACCGACCGCGCCGGGACCGGACGGTCCTTCTCGTCGATCGTCGGCCTCGGCAGTGTGGGCGCGGGGGCAAGCACGGGATCGGGCACGGGCGCAGCGCTGGCCGGGGCAGGCGTGCGCCGGGACATCATGGCCAACCCCGCGCGGTTGCCGCTCGCCCGGCTCGAGCCCACCGCGATCGGGCAGAAGGCGCTGGGACCGAGCGATCGCCGCGGCGCGACCGCGATGGTCGATGCACTCGCAGCCGCGGTCGATCTCGGCGATGCGGGCGCGATGACGATCACGCGCTTTTCGGCCGTCGTGCTGGGCGATGCCGGATCGGCCGCCGCGCGTGCCGCCGACCGCGCCGACCAGATGACCGCGCGGCGCGACGACGCGATCAACCGGCGCGATACCGTGTCGGGGGTCAATATCGACGAGGAGCTCGGCCAGATGGTCGTGCTGCAGAACAGCTATGCCGCCGCGGCGCGCGTGATGACGACCGCGAGCGCGATGTATGACACCCTGCTCGAGATGATCCGCTAGACCAAGGACGACGACCGATGACGCGCATAGCCACGATCCCGCTGCAGCGGACCCTGTCGGGGGCGGTCCAGCAGGCGCAGCGGCGCCTTGCCGATACGCAGCTGCAGCTGAACAGCGGCAAGAAGGCGAAGGACCTCGCGGCGCTTGGCGGCGCGGCGGTCCGGACGCTGTCGGCGCGCACCGCGCTCGCCACCCAGGCGGCGCAGAGTGCCGCGACCAGCCGCCTCGGCACCACGCTGTCGCTGTACGAGGTGAACATCACCGCGATCGATACGGTGGCGAGCGATCTCAAGACGCAGCTGATGGCCGCGGTCGGCACCGGCTCGACCGCGACGTTGCCCGGGGCGATCGACAGCGCCTTCTCGCAGATCCGCAGCGCGCTGAACGCGACCGATGGGTTCGAGCCGCTGTTCGGCGGGGCGCAGGGTGACGAGGTCCCGTTCAAGCCTGCGACGCTCGCCGATACGATCGGCGTCACCCCGGAATCGGCGTTCGGCAATGACGATGTCCGCGCGGCCGCGCCGGTCGGCGGCGGTGCGACGCTCACCTACGGGATCACCGCGCGCGATCTCGGCAGCGGTCTGCTCGCCGCGTTCCAGACGCTCGCCGCGGCGGGCCCGATCGGCGACACGCCGACCGGGGCGCAGCGCGACGCACTGAACAGCGCGATCGGGCAGATCGACGCCGCGCTGCCGCAGGTGCGCGGGCTGAATGCCTCGAACGGATTGCGCCAAACGCAGATGGCGACGCTCGCATCGCGCGCCGACGACCGCGCCGCGCTGCTCCAGAAACTTGTGTCCGACAACGAGGATGCCGATTACGGCGAAATCTCGATGGCGCTGACGCAGCAGAAGACGATGCTCGAGGCGAGCTATGCGGTGTTCGGCCAGGTCTCCAGCCTCAGCCTCGTCAACTATCTGCGCTGACCGGGGCGCACCCGGCGCCCGATCCGGGAGCGCGCCCGCAATGCCCGCCAGCGATGGTCGGCGTGGCGCCAAGGTTGCACGCATGTCCGGCGCGATTTACGGCGACGTTTTCCCGTTCGGTCCGGAGACTGTATCTTGAGCACGCCTACCTATGACGTCGTCGCGATCGGCAATGCCATCGTCGACATCCTCAGCACCGCCGACGACGCGTTCATCGCCGAGATCGGTGTCGCCAAGGGGTCGATGCAGCTGATGTTCTCGTCGGAAGAGGCCGATGCGCTCTACGCCAAGATGGGCCCCGGGCTCGAGGTTTCGGGCGGGTCGGCCGCGAACACCGTCGCCGGCGTCGCCGCGCTCGGCGGCAAGTGCGGGTTCATCGGCCAGGTCGCCGACGACCAGCTCGGCCAGGTCTTCGCGCATGACGTGCGCAGCATCGGCATCGAGTTCGCGACCCCGGTCCGCGCGGGCGACCCGACCACCGGCCGCTGCCTGATCTTCGTGACGCCCGATGGCCAGCGGACGATGAACACCTTCCTCGGCGCGGGCCAGTATCTGCCCGCCGCGGCGATCGACACCGCGATGATCGCCGACAGCGCGATCCTGTATCTCGAGGGCTATCTCTGGGATCCCGAAGAGCCGCGCGCCGCGATGCGCGCCGCGATCGACTGCGCACGCGGCGCCGGCCGCAAGGTCGCCTTCACGCTCAGCGACGTGTTCTGCATCTCGCGCCACGGCGGCGATTTCCGCACATTGCTCAGCGACGGGCTGATCGACATCCTGTTTGCCAATGAGAGCGAGCTCGCGGCTCTCGCCGAGACCGAGGATTTCGACGCGGCGGTCGCGAAGATCTCGGCGCAGGTCCCGACGCTGGTCGTCACGCGCGGCGAGCATGGCGCGTGCGCGATCCAGAACGGCACGCGCGCCGAAGTGACGGCCGAGCCGATCGCCAAGGTCGTCGACACGACCGGCGCGGGCGACCTGTTCGCGGCGGGCTTCCTCCACGGCCAGGCGCAGGGCCATGACCTGCATGCGTCGCTCAAGCTCGGCGCGGTCTGCGCGGCCGAGATCATCAGCCACGTCGGCGCCCGCCCGATGGTCGACCTGAAGGCGCTGGCCGCCAAGCATATCGGCTAAGGAACGGCTGCACGAATCCTCCCCCGCAAGGGGGAGGTGGCGCCGAAGGCGACGGAGGGGGCGGCAGGCGATCCCTCAAGTTCCGTATCCTCCCCCTCCGACCGGCAAGTGCCGGCCACCTCCCCCTGGCGGGGGAGGATCAGGGTGCTGCCATCTGACAGCGGGCCACGCACAAAAAAAGGGCCGCGGGAGTTTCCTCCCGCGGCCCTTTTTTGCGTCCCGTCTCAGTGGCTGCCCGGGGGCGCCATGTCGATCGGCTCGCCGCCATCGGCCATGCCGCGACCGAGATAGCTCTTGCGGTAGCCATAGCAGAAATAGATCACGAGGCCGACTGCGCCCCAGATCGGCAGCACCGCCATCGCCTCATAGGGAAGCGAGAAGTACAGCCCGATGCAGCCGACGATCGTCAGCGGCGCGACGATCCAGGCCGCCGGCGTGCGGAACGGACGATGCCGGTTCGGCTCGCGCTTGCGCAGGATCAGCAGTGCGATCGCGACCATCATGAACGCGTAGAGCGTGCCCGCATTGGCGATGTCCGCGAGCTGCCCGACCGGAAGAAACGCGGCGGCGAACGCGACGAACACGCCGGTGATCGCGGTGACGATATGCGGCGTCTTCCACTTGGGATGCACGCGGCTGAGCACTTCGGGTAGCAGGCCGTCGCGGCTCATCACGAAGAAGATGCGCGTCTGACCGAACATCAGGATCAGGATGACCGACGGCAGCGCGAGACCGGCGGCATAGCCCATCCAGTTGCCGACATTGGCATAGCCGACCTGACGCAGGACATGCGCCAGCGCCTCGTTCGAGCAGACCAGCGCCTGCGCATTGGCGGGGATCAGGCAGGCGCGCGCGAGTTCGGCCGACCCGGTGGTGAACGGCACGCCGTCGGCGCCGAACAGCGGCTGTCCGCCGATCGTGCCGATCGCACCCGCTGCGACCAGCATGTAGAACACGGTGCAGATGCCGAGCGAGGCGATCAGCCCGATCGGCACGTTGCGCTGCGGATCCTTGGTTTCCTCGGCCGCGGTCGAGACCGCGTCGAAGCCGACATAGGCGAAGAAGATCGTCGCCGCCGCGCCGACCACGCCCAGCCCGTTGCTGCCGAGGATGCCGGTGGGGAGGAACGGCTCGAAATTGGCGCCCTGCGTCTTGGGGAGCGTCAGCGCGACGAAGGCGGTCAGCGCGACGACCTTGATCGTCACCAGCACCGCATTGACGCGCGCGCTCTCGGTCGTGCCGATCATCAGCAGCCAGGTGATCAGCAGCGAGATGACGACCGCGGGCAGGTTGATCAACCCGCCGGGCATGTACGGCCCGTGCGACAGCCAGGTCGGGAGTGTTATCCCGAACGTCTCGTGCAAGATCGAGCCCGCGAAGTAGCCGGACCAGCCGACCGACACGGCACTCGCGGCCACCGCATATTCGAGGATCAGCGCCCATCCGACCGTCCAGGCGAGGAGTTCGCCCATGACCGAATAGGTATAGGTATAGGCGGAGCCAGCGACCGGGGCCATCGCCGCGATCTCGGCATAGCAGAGCGCGGCGACGACGCAGACCGCGCCGGCGACGACGAAGCTCAGGATCATGCCCGGCCCGGCCTTCTGCGCGGCGGCGGAGGTCAGCACGAAGATACCCGTGCCGATCACGCAACCGATGCCGAGCATGGTTAGCTGGAACGCGCCCAGCGATCGGTGGAGCGACTTCTTCTCCGCCGTCGCCAGGATGGCGTCCAGTGACTTAACGCGACCAAAAATCAATTCGGTTCCCCCCGGGGATTGCGAGGGCCGGTCCACTGGCCCCCTTGCTCAAGCCGGGAAGCCTAATGGCAATTTTATTACGTGCAATGCTTTAGTGGCGGAAAGCCGCGCTATCCGGCCAGCATCGCGCCGAGTGGACGCCCGCCGAAGATATGAACGTGCAGATGCGGTACTTCCTGATGCCCGTGCTGGCCGATATTGGCGAGCAGGCGATAGCCCGGCTCGACCAGCCCCGCGGCGCGCGCGACCGTCCCGACCGCGCGGATGAACCCGGCGATCTCCGCATCGCCCGCACGCGCGGAGAAATCGTCCCACGAGACATAGGCACCCTTGGGGATCACCAGCAGATGCGTCGGCGCCTGCGGGTTGATGTCGTGGAACGCGATCGCGAACGCGTCTTCATAGACGCGGTTCGACGGGATCTCGCCGCGCAGGATCTTGGCGAAGATGTTCTGGTCGTCATAGGGCTGGGTGGCGTCGATCGGCATGGGGCTTGCTCCTTGGCACACTGGCCCCGCCTATACCGTTCGTCCCGAGTAGCCGTCGAGCCTGTCGAGACGGCGTATCGAGGGACGGCGTCCGGGGCATGTCCGTCGATACGGGCTCTCGGCTTCGCTCGATCCCTACTCGGGACGAACGGAGCAGATCACCCCGTCCGCGCGGCCTTCTCGACCAACCCGCCGACCCCTTCGCGCCGCTCCAGCTCGACCCGCACGTCGTCGAGGCTCAGCCCGGCGTCCGCCAGCAGCACCGCGAGATGGAACATCAGGTCGGCGGCCTCGGGGACGATGCTCGCTTCGTCGCCCGAGCACGCGGCGATCACCGTCTCGACCGCTTCCTCGCCGAGCTTCTGCGCGATCTTCGGGCGGCCACGCGCGAACAGGCTGGCGGTGTAGGAGGTGTCGGCGGGCGAATCGCGGCGCGCGCGGATGGTCGCCTCCAGGCGGTCGAAAACGGGGTCTGCCATGCCGCGCGTGCTGACGCAGGCGCGCGGGCGGGTCAATCCTTTGCGCGCGGCGGGCGCTTCAGGAACCGCTTGCGCAGCGCGCGGCGGACCAGCCAGACGCCGATCGCGGCGACCGCGAACAGCGCGATGTCCGACGTCTCGGGGCCGGTGCGCGGATGCACCACGCCGCTATGCCCCGACTGCACCGCGACCAGCGGCAGCGTCGCCATGCCGGTCAGGCCGACCGCAGCGGGGTTCGCACCGGGATCCCCGCAGCCGCGAGCGCGGCGTGCGCGTCGCCGATCGACGCCTGGCCGAAATGGAAGATCGATGCGGCGAGCACTGCACTCGCATGGCCGTCGCGGATCCCGGCGACCAGATCGTCGAGCCCGCCAACCCCGCCGCTCGCCACGACGGGCACCGCCACGCGGTCGGCGATCGCGCGGATCAGGTCGAGGTCATAGCCGCTGCGCGTGCCGTCGCGGTCCATCGAGGTGACGAGCAATTCGCCCGCGCCGAGGTCGGCGAGCCTCACCGCATGCGCGATCGCATCGATCCCGGTCGCGCGCCGGCCGCCATGCGTGAACACTTCCCAACCCTCACCCGAGCGCCGTGCGTCGACGCTCGCGACGCAGCACTGGCTGCCGAAGCGTTCGGCGATGTCGGCGACGAGCTCGGGGCGCTCGACCGCGGCGGAATTGACCGCGACCTTGTCCGCACCCGCGAGCAACAACGCGCGCGCATCGTCCGCGGTCCGCACGCCGCCGCCGACCGTCAGCGGCATGAAGCACACCGCGGCGGTCCGCCGCACGACGTCGAGGATCGTCCCGCGGCCCTCATGGCTCGCGCCGATGTCGAGAAAGCACAATTCGTCCGCACCGGCGGCGTCATAGGCGCGCGCCTGCTCGACCGGATCGCCCGCGTCGCGCAGCTCGACGAAGTTCACGCCCTTCACGACGCGGCCGTCGGCGACGTCGAGACACGGGATCACGCGCGCGCGGACGGTCATGCGCTTGCCCGAAGAAAATGGTCACGCGGAGACGCGGAGACGCGGAGACGCGGCGGAGCCGCTAAGAGTGATTCACGCGAAGGCGCAAAGGCGCGAAGAGAAAGCCGACTTCCTGCTCTGCCTTTCTCGCTCTTCGCGCCTTTGCGCCTTCGCGTGAACCCATATCTGCCTGCGGCGCCAAAAGACTCTCCGCGGCTCCGCGTCTCCGCGTGCCCCCTCATGCGGCCTTCGCCACGCTCAAGGCCGCCGCGAGATCGAGCCGGCCGTCGTACAAAGCGCGGCCCGTGATCACGCCCTCGACCCCGTCACGGACATGCAGCGCGAGGACATGGATCTCCGCGATCCCCTTCACCCCGCCGCTAGCGATCACCGGAATGTCGACCGACCGCGCAAGGTCGACGGTCGCCTCGACGTTGCAGCCCTTGAGCATCCCGTCGCGGCCGACATCGGTGAACAGCAGCGACGCCACGCCCGCGTCCTCGAACCGGCGCGCGAGATCGACCGCGCTCGTCGTCGAGACGTCGGCCCAGCCCTTGGTCGCGACCATGCCGTCCTTCGCGTCGACCGCGACGACGATGCCGCCGGGGAAATCCTTCGCCACGCCGCGCACGAAGTCGGGATCCTCGAGCGCCGCGGTGCCGATCACGACTCGCGACACGCCCAGGTCGAACCAGCCCTCGACATTGGCACGCGTGCGGATGCCGCCGCCGAGCTGCACATGCCCGGGAAACTGCGCGACAATCGCGCGCACCGCGTCGCCATTGACCGAGGCACCCGCAAACGCGCCGTCGAGATCGACGACGTGCAGATGCTCGGCCCCCGCCTCGGCGAACAGCATCGCCTGCGCGGCGGGATCGTCGCCATAGACGGTCGCGCGGTCCATATCGCCCTCGGCGAGGCGGACGACTTGCCCGGCCTTGAGGTCGATCGCGGGGAAAACGATAAGGCTCACGGCCGCCACTCCAGAAAACGTTCGAGCAAGGCCAGGCCGTAGCGCTGGCTCTTCTCAGGATGAAATTGCACACCGATCATCGTGTCGCGCCCGATCGCCGCGGTGACGGGGCCGGCGTGATCGGTGGTCGCAAGCACGTCGGCGCCTTCAAACGCGAAGCTGTGCAGGAAATAGGCCTCGCCCGGCGCGATCAGCGGATGCGCGGTGGCCGGGACCACGTCGTTCCAGCCCATATGCGGCACCTTCGCGTCCATTGTCCCCGGCTCGAGCCGTCGCACGCGCCCGGCGACCCAGCCGAGCCCGGCATGCGTCCCCATCTCTTCGCCTGCCTCGGCCATCAACTGCATGCCGACGCAGATGCCGAGGAACGGCGCGCCCTCGTCGCGCACGCGCCGGTTCAGCGCCTCGACCATCCCCGGCACCGCGCGCAACGCCGCCGCGCACGCGCCATAAGCGCCGACGCCGGGCAGCACGATCCGATCGGCCTTAGCGACGACATCGGCGTCGGCCGTGACGATCAGGTCGCTACAGCCCGCGGTGCGCAGCGCGTTCTCGACCGAATGCAGGTTCCCCGCGCCGTAATCGATCAGCGCGAGCGTCACAGCATCCCCTTGGTCGACGGAATCGCGTCGGCCTTGCGCGGGTCGATCTCGATCGCGGTGCGCAGCGCGCGCGCGACGCCCTTGAACGCGGCCTCGGCGATGTGATGATTGTTGGTGCCGTACAGCGTCTCGACGTGCAGCGTGATCCCGGCGGCCTGCGCGAAGCTGTGGAAGAAATGCTCGAACATCTCGGTGTCCATCGTGCCGAGCCGCGTCTGCGAAAACAGGTCCTTCCACACCAGCCACGGCCGTCCCGAAATATCGAGCGCCACCCGCGTGAGAGTCTCGTCCATCGGCGAGAGCGCATCGCCGTACCGCGTGATGCCGCGCTTGTCGCCGAGCGCCTGCGCGAACGCCTGGCCGATCGCGATGCCGGTATCCTCGACGGTGTGGTGCTCGTCGATGTGCAGGTCACCCTTGGTGCGGACGGTGAGATCGATCAGCGAATGGCGCGAGAGCTGTTCGAGCATGTGATCGAAGAAACCGACGCCGGTCTCGACGTCGTAAACGCCGGTCCCGTCGAGGTTTATGGTGACGTCGATCGCCGTCTCGGCGGTGGAGCGGGAAATCGTGGCGGTGCGCATTCCGACTCCCATAACGGACCGTACGGCGCATGCAATCTTGACCGGCATCCGAATACCGCTACCCAGAGGGAATGAGCGATGGACTGCCCGATAGCCTGATTCCGTACGACGAGATCGTGCAAGAAGCCCTGCGTGCCGTGGTCGGCCGCGTGCTCGGCTCCGTGTCGGAGGCCGGCGGGCTTCCCGGCGAGCATCATTTCTACATCACCTTCAAGACGCAGGCACCGGGAGTGGAAATCCCCAAGCGGCTGATCGAACGTTTCCCGGACGAGATGACGATCGTGATGCAGAACCGCTATTGGGACCTCGTCGTCGACGATACGCGCTTCTCGATCGGGCTGAGCTTCAACCAGGTCCCGTCGAAGCTGGTGATCCCCTATTCGGCGATCACCGCGTTCCAGGATCCCGCGGTCAGCTTCGAACTGCGCTTCCAGGCGCAGGAGGGCGCCGACGAGGCGCTCGGCGAGCATGACGAACCCGAGAATGACGGCCCCACCGCGGTGCCGATCGAGGACGGCTCGAACGTCGTCGCGGTGGATTTCAAGCGGAAGAAGTGACCGTTTCTCCCTCTCCCCCCGGGGGAGAGGGAAGGGGCCCGCCGCGCTTGCGGTGGGAAGGGTGAGGGGGCGTTGGGACACGCGTCCCGAGCCTCACGCCCCTCTCCCTTCCGTCGCCTGCGGCTCCTCCCTCCCTCTCCCCGAAGGGGCGAGGGACCCACGCAAGCCCCGGAAGGTTCTCTCCCCATGACCACCCGCACAGAAACCGACTCGATCGGCCCGATCGAAGTCCCCGCCTACGCCTATTGGGGCGCGCAGACCGAGCGATCGGTCGAGAACTTCCCGTTCGGCACCCGCGAACGCATGCCGATCGAGATCGTCCACGCGCTCGCGCTCGTCAAACAGGCCGCCGCCCGCGTGAACCGCACGCACGGCCTCGACGCCACAATCGCCGACGCAATCGACGCCGCTGCGCAGGAAGTCATCGACGGCAGACTCGACGACCAGTTCCCGCTCGTCATCTGGCAGACCGGCAGCGGCACGCAGTCGAACATGAACGTCAACGAGGTGATCGCCGGCCGCGCCAACGAGCTGCTCACCGGCACGCGCGGCGGCAAGTCGCCGGTCCACCCCAACGACCATGTCAACATGAGCCAGTCGTCGAACGACAGCTTCCCGACCGCGCTCCACATCGCCGCCTCGCTCGCCGCGACGCGCCGGCTCTTCCCCGCGCTCGACCGGCTGAAGACCGCGCTGCAGGCCAAGGCGGATGCGTGGACCGACATCGTCAAGATCGGCCGCACGCATCTGCAGGACGCGACGCCGCTCACGCTCGGCCAGGAATTCGGTGCCTATGCCAATCAGGTCTATCGCTGCGGCCGCCGGATCGAGCCGGGCGTCACCAACGGCACCAACCGGCTCGCGCAGGGCGGCACCGCGGTCGGCACCGGGCTCAATGCGCCCAGGGGGTTCGCGGAGGATTTCTGCAAGGCGGTCTCCGACCTGACCGGCCATCCGTTCATCCCCGCGGAGAACAGCTTCGAGGCGCTCGCGTCGAACGACCCGCTCGTCCATCTGTCGGGCACACTCAACACGCTCGCGGTCGCGCTGACCAAGATCGCCAACGACATCCGCCTGCTGGGCAGCGGCCCGCGCTGCGGCTTCGGCGAGATCGATCTGCCCGCGAACGAGCCCGGCAGCTCGATCATGCCCGGCAAGGTCAACCCGACGCAGTGCGAGATGCTGACCATGGTCGCCGGCCAGGTGATGGGCAACCATGTCGCGGTCACCGTCGGCGGAATGCAGGGGCATCTCGAACTGAACGTGTTCAAGCCGCTGATCGGCGCGAACGTGCTGCGCTCGATCGACCTGCTCGCGACCGCGATGGAGGGTTTTGCGGAACGCTGCGTCGACGGGATCGAGCCCAATCGCGACCGCATCGCCGACCTGCTCGACCGCTCGCTGATGCTCGTCACCGCACTGGCCCCCGAGATCGGTTACGACGCGGCGGCAAAGATCGCCAAGCACGCGCACGTCGAAGGACTGACACTCAAGGAGGCTGGCCTCGCGCTCGGGCTGGTCGATGCGGAAACGTTCGACCGGGTCGTCCGGCCCGAGTCGATGCTCGGCCGCTAACATCCCACCCCGTCATCCTGACGAAAGTCAGGACCCAGAGCCAAAAGCGTTGCGCGTCGTAACTCTGGATCCTGGATCAAGTCCAGGATGACGGGTGGTGTGTACGTCCTCCACCGCCGTCATCCTGACGAAAGTCAGGATCCAGGATTACTCAGCGAGACGATCGTAGCTCTGAGTCCTGACGTTCGTCAGGATGACGGGTGGTGGTGAAGCCGGGAACCCAAACGCCCGTCGCGCGCTAACCCGCCACACGCGAAGGAGAAATTACGTGGGCGCAACGACCATAGGCGCGCTGATCGGCGCAGGCATCGACTCGCTCAGCGGCGATGACGGCAATGCGGACGGCGCGATCATCGGTGCGATCACCGCCAACGTACTCAAGATCGTCGTGCCGCTGGCCGTGACCTATGCGATCGGCTGGGCGGTGCTGCGCGGTGCAGCGGAACTCAAAGACCAGGTTTTCGGAGAGGTTAAGTCATGATCGGACGTATCATCAGTGCATTGGTTGGCCGCGAAATGGGCCGTCGCGACGGTTCGGGTGGCGCATCGGGCGCGGTCAAGGGCGTGGTCGCGATGGGGCTGATGCGCCGTATGGGGCCGCTCGGCATGATCCTCGGCGGCGGCTATGCGGCCAAGAAGGCGTATGACCGCAACAAGGCGCGCAAGTCGGGCTACTGATCCGCCGTCCGAATGACACAAGCGGGCCGCGCATGGGTTGACGCCCATGCGCAGTCCGCGGCAAGGGCGCGCATGCCCCACACACTTCCGTCCGACCCGCATGGTTTTCGTCGCCGCGGAGTCCTGTTCGTCCTGTCCTCGCCGTCGGGCGCCGGCAAGTCGACGATCGCGCGCCGATTGCTCGCGGACGAGCATGAGCTTGAGATGTCGGTCTCGGTGACGACCCGCGGGATGCGGCCGGGCGAAGTCGACGGCAAGGATTATCATTTCACCGATCTCGAGGGCTTTCGCGACATGGTCGCGAAGGACGAGTTCCTCGAATGGGCGCACGTCTTCAACCACCGCTACGGCACGCCGCGCGCGCAGGTCGAGGAGATGCTGGCAGCCGGCAAGGACGTGCTGTTCGACATCGACTGGCAGGGCGCGCAGCAGCTGTTCCAGATCGCCGGCGGCGACGTCGTCCGCGTCTTCATCTTCCCGCCCTCGATGGAAGAACTCCACCGCCGCCTCACCAGCCGCGGCACCGATTCGACCGAGGTGATCGACGCGCGCATGTCGCGTGCGGCGAACGAGGTCAGCCACTGGGACGGCTATGATTATGTGCTGGTCAACGACGACGTCGACAGCTGCATTCGCGGCGTGAAGACGATCCTCGCCGCCGAACGCCTCAAGCGTTCGCGCCAGACCGGCCTGATCGGCTTCATCCGCCGCCTGACCCGCTAACCCCGTCATCCTGACGAAAGTCAGGATCCAGAGCCAAGAGCTTCGACGTCCGCGGCTCTGGATCCTGGATCGAGTCCAAGCTGACGAGACGTCAGAGCATCCCCAGGAACGCCACGCCGCGCGCGAATTCCTGGCGCTTGAGCTCGCGCAGCTCGGCCGCCTGCCAGTCCTCGCCCCACATCTCGATCGACCAGTCCTCGTCGATCCCCGCCGCCGTCCAGGCCGCGTCTGCGTCGAGCCGGCCCTCGATCAGCGCCAGCCCGATCACCAGCGATCCCGTCAGTGTCACCACCGGCGACAGCCCCGCCAGCCGGAAATCGTCATACGCCGCGACCGCCTCGTGCAGCCGCGCAATCGTCGCGTCGGGTTGCGCGACGTGCATCACCCCCGCAGTCACCGCGAACGTCACGTCATACCGGCCGCGCGCCCAGTCGAGCAGTGGATCCCACGCCGCCGCCTGCCGCTCGACGAGTAACGCCGGCCCCTCGGCGCGGTAACAGAGCAGGTCGCTCTCGCCATACGCCGCCAGCCGCGCGGCAAACTGCGTCGGGTCGTTCGCGATCGGATCGGTCGCCGCATTGGCAAGGCCGGTCAGCGGCATCGTCCGCGGATCGATCGTCTCGCCGACGGCACGCCATTCCTCCGCGACCGCCTCCGCCAGCGCCGCGGTCGGCAACGCCAGCGGCCGCCGCCCGGGCGTCCGCACCGGCTTGCCGTCAAGCGTCACCACGCGATCCGCATCGATCGCAACGTCTTTCCAGAACCGCTTCATTGGGGTGGACTCCGCCAGCGATGCGCCAGGCTGCGCGGCACGGTCGCGATCATCGCCATCGCCGACAGCACGATCGCCGTCCCGAGGATCTTCGGTCCCATGTCATGCGCGCGCGCGATCAGGATGAGGCCGAGCAACGCCCCCGCGACCCCCGCCAGCCGCACGACCACCAGCACGAACCAGCGCCGCTGCGCCAGCTTTTCGCCGTCGGTCATGGCCCCGTCCTCGAATCCGCGACCATGTGCAGCAGCTGCGATACCGCGGTCGCGACGACGTCCGCCCCCGCATCCGACAATTCGTGGACCGCGTGATAGCCCCAGGCGACGCCGACCGCGCGCACCCGCGCCGCGCGCGCCATCGCCATGTCGAAGCTCGTATCGCCGATCATCGCGGTCGTCGCCGCGGTCGCACCCGCTTCGGCGATCGCCGCGAACAGCATCGCCGGATCAGGTTTCGACGGATGGCGGTCGGCGGTCTGCAACGTCACGAACCGGTCGGTGATCCCGTGCGCGGCGAGGATGTGCGCGAGCCCGCGGTCCGACTTGCCCGTCGCGACGCCGAGCACCCAGCCATCGTCGGCAAGCATCTGCAGCACGTCGGCGATCCCGTCGAACAGGGGCTCGTCGGCGAGTTCGCCGCTCGCGCGCATCGCATGGAACGCGGCCTTGTAGTCGGCCGCGAGCGAACGATGCAGCGCCTCGTCGGCCTGTGGCAGCAGCACCTGCATCGCCTCGACGAGACTGAGCCCGACGATCCGGCGGATTTCGCCACGCGGCGGCGGGGCGAGCCCGGCCTTCTCGAACGCGCGCTCGCACGCGACGCAGATGTTCGCCTGGCTGTCGACGAGCGTGCCGTCGCAATCGAACACGGCAAGGCGGATCATGAGAGTTTCCAACGCATTCCTGCCTCGTAGATCAGCCGGGCGGACGAGGGAACGCCAAACCGGAACGCGGCTCGCCCTCGACGGTTCGTGTCGCAGACTTCAGGAGATCCACGATGGCGCACGCACCGACCGACACCCCGAACATCTGGGCCGCCGCTGCGGCAGGGCTGGTCGCAGGGCTTGCCGCGTCGTTCGTGATGGATCGTTTCCAGGCCGGCGTCGCCGCGCTCTCGTCGTTGGACAGCGACGCGGAACCTGCGACCGAGAAGGCAGCGGACAAGGTGTCGCAGGTGGTGGTCGGGCACGAGATCCCCGACGATCGCAAGCCGCTTGCCGGGCAGGCGGTGCATTACGCGCTCGGGGCAGGGTTGGGGGTCGTCTATGCGGTCGCGGCGGAATACCGCCCGGCGGTGACGGCGGGCTACGGCACCGCGTTCGCACTGGCGAACACCGCGCTGCTCGACGAGGCGGCGGTGCCGGCGGTGGGTCTGGGTGAGGCCCCCTGGAAGACCGCGCCGTCGACGCATCTGTATAGCGTCGCGTCGCATATGGTGTTCGGGACGGTGACCGAAGGGGTGCGACGGCTGCTGCGCGGGTGGATGCGGTAAGCCCGGCGTCCGCTCCCACCAGTGTTCCCCCGCGAAGGCGGGGGCCTAGGAATCAAGCAGCGCTACGATCGTGGCCCTGGACCCCCGCCTTCGCGGGGGAACAGTCAGGCGGGCACCCTCAGCCACCACCACCACCCCGGCGAAGGCCGGGGCCCAATTGGGACACGTCGCTAACGAAGCGCATCGCTCAGTTACCGCAACTTCTCCAATTGGGCCCCGGCCTGCGCCGGGGTGGAGTTAGACTAGCGTGCCGATCTCTCCGCTAGATCAGCGCGAACCCGGCCCCGTACGCGGGCCACTCGGCTTCCCCCCCGGACGACCCCGCCCGCCAGGCTTCGCGCCCTCGACCCGAGGCCCGCTCCGCGGCGCGCCGAACTTCGAGCCCGCGCCCGTCCGCGCGCCACCCGTCTTCGGCCCCGCGGGCTTGCCACCTGGTGCCTTGACGTCCTCCACGACACCGCGGCCGCGCCGCTCGCCACGCCGTTCCTTGCGCACCGACTTCGCATGCGCCCGCGCCCGCGACTTGATCTCCTCACGCGACGGCGGCGTCTTCTCGTCAAGCTGCAGCGCGTCGCCGAGCTTCTCGTCGAAGCCCAGCTGTTTCAGGCTTTCCGCGAAATGCGTCGGCAGGTCGGCGGTCACGTCGATCGACCCGCCATCGGGGTGATCGACCCTGATGCGTCGCGCATGCAGATGCATCTTGCGCGAGATCCCGCCGGTCAGGAACGCCGCCGCGCCGCCATATTTCCCGTCGCCGACGATCGGATGCCCGATCGCCGCCATGTGCACGCGCAGCTGGTGCGTGCGCCCCGTGAACGGCTGCAGCTCGACCCACGCCGCACGGTTGCCCGCACGCTCGATCACGCGGTAGCGCGTCCGCGCGGGTGCGCCCTCGGCCTCGTCGACGTGCATCTTCTCGCCGCCGGTGCCGGGCTGCTTGCCGATCGGCAGCTCGATCATGCCGTCCTCGATCGACGGCACATCGACGACCAGCGCCCAATAGACCTTCCGCGCGGTGCGGCCTGAAAACGCCTTAGCGAAGAACGCCGCCGCGCGCGACGTGCGCGCCACCAGCAGCGCGCCGCTCGTATCCTTGTCGAGACGATGGACCAGCTTGGGCCGGCCCTCATTGTCATACTGGAGCCCGTCGAGCAGCCCGTCGACATGCTGCGTCGTCTTGGTCCCGCCCTGAGTCGCCAGACCCGGCGGCTTGTTCAGCACGAACGCCTGGAAATCCTTGTGGATGACCATGCTCTGCGCGAGCTCGGTCTCTTCGTCCGACAGGATGACGCGCTCGCGGACGCGCCGGGGTTTGTCCACATCGGCCGCAGCCTTGTCGGCTTCGGGCGGGGGCACGCGGAGCATCTGCCCCGCCGCGATCCGGTCGCCCGGGGTCGCGCGCGCGCCGTCGACGCGCAGCTGGCCGGTACGCGCCCACATCGCCACCGTCGTGAAGCTCGTCTCGGGCAGATGCCGCTTGAACCACCGGTCGAGCCGGATGCCGTCATCGTCGAACCCGACATTGTATTCGCGAAAGTTCGTATCGCTATCGTTTTTGCCCGCGGTCATGCGACGGCCCTTACTGCGGAGAGACCCGCGAACAACGCGGCGATCGAACCGATCACCGACACCAGGATATATCCGAGCGCGAGGCCCGGCGCGCCACGCTCGGCCATCGTGACGACGTCGAGCGAGAAGGAGGAAAAGGTCGTGAACCCGCCGAGCACGCCGACGCCGATCAGCAGCCGCCAGCCCTCGGGCGCCGCATTGCGCGCGAGCACGCCGACGAGCACGCCCATCAGCAGCCCGCCGACGAGGTTTACCGCCAGCGTGCCGAACGGATAGCCCGCACCGAGCAGCGCGGTCATCGCGCGACCCGTCAGATAGCGCGCGCCGGATCCGACCGCACCACCGACCATGACGTAAAGAAGGGGAGACATGCCCGCGCCCTAGCGCGAATCGCACAAAACGGAAAGCAGCGTTGGCGGGGCGCGTGGGGTACGGCCTGGCGACGTGTCGGCGTGGCTGCCCGGTCGATCCTGCGCGCGCTCCGGCTTCGGCTCGTCAGCGTCCCGCGTTCGACACCAGGTCGACGTCGCTCCCGCCGTCGGCGCGCGGGGTCACGTACACCACATACGCATCCTCGCCGCGAACGCCGCCCAGCACGTGCTGGCGTCCATCGGTGCTGTGCCCCGCGGAATAGCCCGCGGTGCTGGCCTTGGTGTAGTAATAATCGAGCAGGCGCTGGGTCGCCGCGCCGCTCGAAAAGCTGACGACACGCAGGCGGCAGCCCTGCTGGTCCGCACCCGCCGCTTCGGACAGCCGCGCATCGGGATAGAGCGGAAGATCGGCCGGCAGCCGGTTCGCCCAGCCCGCGCCATAGCCGATGGCGCGCGCGCAGGCCGCGGCGTTCGGCGTCCCTTGCCGTTCGGCAAGCGCGCCGAGCGTCAGCGCGCCGTCTGCGGCCTTGCAGTCGGGACAGTCGGTCGAGGGCGCAGGCGCACGCTTCAGCGTCCGCGGATCGACCGGATCACCGCGGCGGATGATCATGTCGGGCGGGATCGCGCCCGATGCGGGGCGGGTCGGCGGGCGGATCACGTCGTCGTTCGACGATTGCGTCAGCGCGGGGTCGACCATGATCTGATCGGCAAGCGCGGCGCGGAGTGCCGGGTCGTCCGCATTGCCGTTGGTCAGCTCGGCATCGAGGCTGGCAAGGTCCTGCTGATCGACCGCGGGCTTGTTGCACGCGACCAGCGCAAGCGGGAGGATCATCGCCACGACGGGGAGGGAGCGTATCATCACGCGGACCTTATGCACCGGCGGGCGTGAAGAAAGCGTTTTTGGTCGCGAGAGCGGCAGAGAGGGGTTCGCCGCGCTTGTCTTGTCGCGGGCGGCGCGACTCGCCATGTTGGGAGCATGCTCAATATCGTCTCGATCCTCATCGGCCTCGTCACCCTCGCACTGGGCCTCGTCGCGTTCATCCCGCTGCTCGGATGGATGAACTGGCTCGTCATTCCGATCGGTATCGTCGGCGCGTCGGTCGGCGCGCTCTCGTCGGGCAATGCCGGGCGCAACCTGAACATCGTGCTGATCATCATCTTCGCGCTCCGGCTGATGCTCGGCGGCGGCATCATCTGATCCCATGAAAAAGGGCCCGGTGTCGCCACCGGGCCCCATCACGTCGTGTATCGCGCGGATCAGCGGCAGCGCACGTTGCCGCGATCGATCGACTGGCCGAGCACGGCGCCACCGCCCGCACCGATCAGCGTGCCGAGCAGCTGCGACCCGCCGCCCGCGATCACGTTGCCGAGCGCGCCGCCGGCAAGACCGCCGATGATCAGCCCGGTCGTGCCGTCGTTGCGGCGGCAGTAATAACGGCCGTTGCCGCCGCGATAGATGCGGTCGTTACGCCCAAGCCGACGCTCCTGATAATAACGGCCATCACGGTAATAGCGGTCGGCGAAATAGCCGCGCTGCCCGCGCTCGAAGCGGTTATGGTCATAACCGCGATAGCTTTGCCAGTTGCGCCCGTCGTTGCGGCGATCCTGGCGGATGTCGCGAATGTCACCGCGGCGATCCTGGCGCGCGTCGCGCACCTCGTCGCGATACTCACGACGTGCATCGCGCACGTCGCCGCGCGAATCGGCGCCGCGGACGTCGCGGCGATAGTCGCGACGCGCATCGCGGACCTGGTCGTTATATTTCTGGTTGGCGCCGCGAACCGTGGACTGCGCGGTGGCGGGAAGCGCGCCGAATGCCGTCGCCGCGAGTGCTGCCGAAAGAAGCGCGATACGCATCAAATGTCTCCTGACTGTCTTGCGCGATGAACGGCCGGCTGCCGTCCGGAGTTGCGTGAACCGCAAACTACGATTCGTTCAGCCGGCCGTCAGGGACACGTCGTCCGATCAGGCGAGCGTGTGCTCGAGCGTGATCTCGGCGTTCAGGACCTTCGACACCGGGCAGTTTGCCTTGGCATCCGCGGCGATCGCCTCGAATTCCTCGGGCGAGATACCCTCGACCTTGGCGTTCAGCGTCAGCGCCGACTTGGTAATCTTGAACCCGTCGCCGTCCTTGTCGAGCGTCACCTTCGCGCTGGTCTCGAGCGTGCCCGCCTCATAGCCCTTGCCCGCGAGCGCGAAGCTCAGCGCCATCGTGAAGCAGCTCGCATGCGCGGCGGCGATCAGCTCCTCCGGGTTGGTACCGGGCTCGTTCTCGAACCGCGTGTTGAAGCCATAGGGGCTGTCCGAGAGCACGCCCGACTGTGTCGAGACATGGCCCTTGCCGCTCTTGCCGAGGCCGTCATATTTGGCCGAACCGCTGCGTGTGGTCATCGTTCTTCCTTCCAGGACATGAAAAAGGGGCGCCGCGGTTTCCCGCGACACCCCTCCTCAACGCGCAACTCGCCAAATGGCGGCGCGTGATTTTATTTAGCGGCAACGACGGTTGTTGTTGCTGCTGCCCTTGTCGATCGCGCGACCGGCGAGCGCACCCGCGGCGGCACCGCCCAGCGTGCCGAGCGTACGGTCGCCGCGCGTATCGATCGTCCGGCCGAGCAGGGCGCCACCGACGCCGCCAATGATCGTACCCGTGGTACCGTTGTTCTTCTTGCAATAGACGCGGCCATCGCGCCCGCGCCACTCACGCTTGCCGCGCTGCGCATCCGCCGCCGAGATCGGCACTGCCATCGTCGGCAGGACAAGGGCGGTCGCGCTCAGTGCCATGATCAACTTACGCATCGTTTTTACTCCCATTTGAATGATCTGTTTGCGTAACGGTCGGACTTTACCGGCGGTTGCATGAACCCAAAACAACGTCGCGTTCATCCAGCGCAGTACGGGCCGCCCGCCAACTTATCCCCGCTATCCACAGGCGGTTTTCCACACGGCACGCCGGGGCGGACCAAAAAACGCGCAGGTCTCATCGGCGTCCAGTCGCGATCCCGGCTTGTGCGCGACGCGGGAGCGGGTACGCCGCTGTCCATGCTGCCCGTCGCCATCCTCCCGCCCGAAATCCTCCCCGCCGCCGCGCGCTGGCTCGATCTGGCCGGGCTCGCCGTGTTCGCTGCGTCGGGCGCCCTCGCCGCGGCCAAGCGCGGGCAGACCTTCGTCACGCTGATCTTCTTCGGACTCATCACCGGCGTCGGCGGCGGGACCGTTCGCGATCTGCTGATCGACGCGCCGGTGTTCTGGATCCACGACGCGCGGGCAGCGAGCATGTGCCTGTTCGTCGCGACGCTGATCTGGACGACGCCCGCGCGGTGGTGGCGCGACGAGGCGCTGGGCTGGTTCGACGCGGTCGGGCTCGCCGCCTATGCGGTCTTTGGCGCCGCCAAGGCGCTGGGCTACGGCGTTCCACCGGTGCCCGCGGCGCTGATGGGGGTGATCTCCGCCTGTGTCGGCGGGATCATCCGCGACGTGCTGGCGGGCGAGCCGTCGATCCTGATGCGCCCCGAACTCTACGTCACCGCCGCCGCGCTGGCGTCGGCGACCTATGTCATCCTCGTCCTGCTGGGGCTCCCAGTCGGCTGGTCCGCGGTGATCGCGGCGAGCGCAGGGTTCACCTTGCGCGCGCTCGCGATCCGCTATCACCTCGCGCTACCCGCCTATGCGGAGCGCGCCGACCCGTAAGCGACGCGTCAGAACCCGATCCGCGCGAGCAGCAGGTCGAGCAGCCGCGCGTCGCTGACATCGCCCGCGCTCGGGCCGATCCCGCCGCATTCGAGGCAGGTCGCCTGGATCGACCCCGCGCTCGCCAGCCGCTTCATGTCGCCCAGCGCGCGCGCGACCATCTGGCGACGCTCGACCGCGATCCGGCCAAAGGCGTCGCTGCCGGTGGTGGTGTCGTCATCGCCGGCATCGAAGTCGCTGGCGAGCCGCGCGAGGAAGCCCGGCGGCTTTTCGAGATATTCGGCATGCACCTTGGTCGGGTCGAGCCTGGCGCGCTTCGCCGCCTCGTCGATCGCGTCCTTCAGCGTGCCGAACCGGTCGACCAGTCCGATCTGGCGTGCGGTGCCGCCATCCCAGACACGGCCCTGCGCGATCGCATCGACGCGCGCCGGGCTGAGATGGCGCGATGCCGCGACGCGCGCGATGAACTGGCGATAGCCATTCTCGATCCCCGCCTGGATCAGCGTGTCGAACATCGGCGTGGTGCCGCCGACGATATCGGGCTGCCCCGACAGCGGCGTCGTCTTCACGCCGTCGGTGGTGATGCCGATCTTGGCGAGCGCATTCTCGAACGTCGGGATGATCCCGAAGATGCCGATCGACCCGGTGATCGTGCCCGGCTCGGCGAAGATCGCGTCCGCGGGGGTCGACACCCAATAGCCACCCGATGCCGCCATTCCGCCCATCGAGACGACGACCGGCAGGCCCTTCTTCTTCGCCTCGAGGATCGCGAGCCTGATCTGCTCCGACGCCAGCACCGACCCGCCCGGCGAATCGACGCGCACGACCAGCGCCTTGAGGTTCTTCTTGGCCAGCCCGTCGAGCATCGCCTTCTCGATCGTCTTGCCCGCGGCGGTGCCCGCGCCGCCCTCGCCGTCGACGATGTTGCCCGCGACGGTCAGCACGCCGATCGCATCGCCCCCCGTCGGCAGCGGGTTCGCGCGGACCCAGGCGTCGTACGTGATCTTCGCATAGGCGCCGACCGGCTTGCCGGTCTCGACGCCGGCGATCTCGGCCACGCGTTTGCCGAACGCGGTCCGGTCGCCGAGCTTGTCGACGATCCCCGCGCGCAGGTTGGCGGTTGCGATATCGCCGTTGGTTGCCAGCACCGCGGCGTCGGGACGCGCGACGAATTGCGCGATCTGCGCTTTGGGCCGCGACTTGGCGACCGCCTCGCGCCACTGGTCGAACAGCGTGCCGTACAGCGCCTGGCTCGCGGCACGCGCGTCGTCGCTCTGGCTGGTGCGCGTATAGGGCTCGACGAACGACTTGTAGCGCCCGACGCGGTAGACGTGCGTGTTAACGCCGAGCTTGTCGATCAGCCCCTTGTAGAAGATCTGGTTGCCGCCCGGCCCCATGAAGAGCGTCCCGCCGAGCGGGTTGACCCAGATCTCGCTGGCATTCGCCGCCAGTCGGTATCCGCCATCGGTATAGGCGGTCGCATAGGCGAGCACGGGCTTCTTGGCGGCGCGGACGCGCGCGAGCGCATCGCCGATCTCGCCCAGCGCGGCGGGATAGGCGCCGGTGAACCCGTCGAGGTCGAGCACGACGGCCTTGACCCGGCTGTCGGTCCGCGCGGTATCGATCGCGCGGACGACGTCGCGCAGGCGGAACTGCTTGGGCGTGTTCTGTCCCGACAGCGACGCGAACGCGGCGGGCTCCGCGGGCTGCTCGACGATCGAGCCATCGAGGTCGAGCACCAGTGCGCCGTCCTTGATCGCCTTGGTCCCCGGCCGCGCGTTGAGCGCCGCGAAGACCAGACCGAAGAACAGCAGCATCGCGATCAGGACGAGCGCGTCCTTGATCCCGACCAACAGCTTCCATGCGCCGCGTACCAGCTTCACCTGCGTCTCCTCGTACCGGCCATGCCGGTTGATCCGATGCCGGCGATGCCGGTTTTGCCGCGACGATAGCCGTGTGTGTCATGCGGGAGCAATACGCTTATCCAATTCCGGGCCCAGCCGATCCGCGTGTCCTGCACCTGATTCACCGCAGCCATCCGGAAGCGCCACCCCCCACCGTCATCCTGACGAAAGTCAGGACCCAGAGCCAAGCAGGGCAGCGCTGCGTAACCCTGGATCCTGACTTTCGTCAGGATGACGGTGGAGGGGGCGGGACGAAAGCGCTCCTCCGCGCGCGCCGCACACCGCTCGCACCGGCCGACATGACCCTCACGGCCCGCCCCCACCCCGCCCCCGCGCCGTCACCGCAACATCTCCTGACCCACCCCCCCGTCATCCTGACGAAAGTCAGGATCCAGAACCCAGCAGGCCGACCCCGGCCCCGCGGCTCCCGACCAGTCACAACGGGTCGTCCACCCGGCGTCGCGCGCAGGGCATATCGCGGGTGCCTCCCTGCACAAATCCGGCTAGGGGCGAGCGGGTGATCGAACCCGTTCCCATCGCCACCGGTCCGGCGCCGGCCGACGCCCGCGCCGAATTCTACGCG
Source organism: Sphingomonas sp. Leaf20 (assembly GCF_001421535.1). Classification (GTDB taxonomy): domain Bacteria; phylum Pseudomonadota; class Alphaproteobacteria; order Sphingomonadales; family Sphingomonadaceae; genus Sphingomonas. Next base: position 156,846 of record NZ_LMKN01000008.1, read on the forward strand.
TTGCTCCGGCTGGCCAGCCCGCTGGTCGGGGCGAACCTGATCCAGATGGCGGTGTCCGCGGTCGACGTGATCTTCGTCGCGCGGCTCGGCACGGTCGATCTTGCCGCCGCGACGCTCGGCGTGTTCGTCTTCAACCTGCTGATGTTCGCGCTGATCGGGCTGACCAGCGCGGCGGCGCCGCTGATCGCTGCCGAACTCGGCCGTCGCGCGCATGCGGTGCGTGAGGTTCGGCGCAGCGTGCGGATGGCGCTGTGGCTCGGCATCCTCGGCTCGCTCCCCGTTATCCTGGTCCTCACGCAGGGCGAAACGCTGATGCGGCTCGCCGGGCAGGACCCGGAGGTCGCGCGTCGCGCCGGCCGGTTCATGACGATCATCGCCTTTGCACTGCTGCCCGGCGTGCTCGCGGGCGTCATGCGCACCGCGGCGGCGGCGCTCGGCCGGCCGGGCTGGGCGTTTCTCGTCACCGGGCTGTCGCTGCTCGTCGGCATCGCGTGCAACTGGCTGCTGGTGTTCGGCAATCTCGGCTTCCCCGCGCTCGGGCTGGAGGGCTCGGCGCTCGCCAGCGTTGCCAGCCTCGGCGTGATGATGATCGCGTACGGCGTGATCCTGACGACCGACCGGCGGCTGCGGCGCTTCCACCTGTTCGGTCGCTGGTGGCGGACCGAATGGTCGCGCTTTCACGAGATCGTCCGGCTCGGCACGCCGATCATGCTGACCTGGATCTTCGAAGGCGCGCTGTTCGGCGGCGCGGCGCTGCTGATGGGGTTGATCGGCGTCGCCGAGGTCGCGGCGCATGCGATCGCGCTGAACATCGCCGCGGTCGCGTTCCAGGTGCCGTTCGGCGTCGCGCAGGCGGCGACGATCCGCGTCGGCATGGCGTATGGCGCACAGGACCGGGTCTGGATCGGCCGCGCGGGCAATGTCGCGCTGGTCGTCGGGATCGGCTTCATGGCGGCCAGCGCGCTGCTGATCTGGGCGGTGCCGCGGCTGATGATCGGCGTCTATGTCGATCCCGACCTGCCGCAGAACGCGGTCGTCGTCGCGCTCGCGCTGCGGTTCCTCGGCGTGGCCGCAGTGTTCCAGCTCGTCGACGGCGCGCAGGCGGTCGCGGCAGGCGTGCTGCGCGGGTTGCAGGATACCCGGACGCCGATGCTGATCGCGCTGTTCGGCTATTGGGTGATCGGCTTCGGCACCGCGATCCTGCTCGGCTTCCGCACGCCGCTTTCAGGCGAGGGGGTGTGGTGGGGGCTGTTCGCGGGCCTTGCGGTGGTATCGGTGCTGCTGCTGTGGCGCTGGTCGCGACGCGAGCGGCTTGGGCTCGTCTCGGCCTGACCCGCGGATTGTACCGATTGACGCGATTTTCGTTTCGACGCCCGTTGACGATGGTCGGGGGGCGGCACATATGACGGCTGTTGGCACTCGATATCGTCGAGTGCCAGAAATCTGTCACAAACCTAAAGGACATGGATCCCATGAACTTTCGTCCGTTGCACGACCGCGTGCTGGTGAAGCGCCTCGAAGCCGAAGAGAAGACGGCTGGCGGCATCATCATCCCCGACACCGCCAAGGAAAAGCCGCAGGAAGGCGAAGTCGTCGCCATCGGCACCGGCACCCGCGCCGAGAACGGCACGATCACGCCGCTCGACGTCAAGGCCGGCGACAAGATCCTGTTCGGCAAGTGGTCGGGCACCGAGGTCAAGGTGAACGGTGAGGACCTCCTCATCATGAAGGAATCGGACATCCTCGGGATCGTCGGCTAACCACCTTCCCGTCGCCCCGGCGCAAGCTGGGGTCTCCCAATTACTGCAAGACCCCGGCGTCCGCTGGGGTGACGCAAAAATTCTGAAAGGGCAGCTGACATGGCTTCCAAGGACGTAAAATTCGGTCGTGACGCGCGTGAGCGCATCCTCCGCGGCGTCGACATCCTCGCCGACGCGGTCAAGGTGACCTTGGGCCCCAAGGGCCGCAACGTCGTCATCGACAAGAGCTTCGGCGCACCGCGCATCACCAAGGACGGCGTCACCGTCGCCAAGGAAATCGAGCTCAAGGACAAGTTCGAGAACATGGGCGCGCAGATGCTGCGCGAAGTGGCCTCGAAGACCAACGACATCGCCGGTGACGGCACCACCACGGCAACTGTTCTTGCTCAGGCCATCGTCCGCGAGGGCATGAAGTCGGTCGCGGCGGGCATGAACCCGATGGACCTCAAGCGCGGCATCGATCTCGCCGTCGTCAAGGTCGTCGAGGACGTCAAGGCGCGTTCGAAGCCGGTTTCGGGTTCGAAGGAAGTGGCGCAGGTCGGCATCATCTCGGCCAACGGCGACCGTGAAGTCGGCGAGAAGATCGCCGAAGCCATGGAGAAGGTCGGCAAGGAAGGCGTGATCACCGTCGAGGAGGCCAAGGGTCTCGAATTCGAGCTCGACGTCGTCGAAGGCATGCAGTTCGACCGCGGCTATCTCTCGCCCTACTTCATCACCAACCCCGAGAAGATGACCGTCGAGCTTCAGGATCCCTACATCCTGATCCACGAGAAGAAGCTCAGCAACCTGCAGGCGATGCTCCCGATCCTGGAAGCCGTCGTTCAGTCGGGTCGTCCGCTCCTGATCATCGCCGAGGACATCGAGGGTGAGGCACTCGCCACGCTCGTCGTCAACAAGCTGCGCGGCGGCCTGAAGGTCGCAGCGGTCAAGGCACCGGGCTTCGGCGATCGTCGCAAGGCGATGCTCGAGGACATCGCGATCCTGACCAAGGGCGAGATGATCTCGGAAGACCTCGGCATCAAGCTCGAGACCGTCACGCTCGGCATGCTCGGCACCGCCAAGCGCGTCACGATCGACAAGGACAACACCGTCATCGTCGACGGTGCCGGCGATCATGACTCGATCAAGGGCCGCACCGAAGCGATCCGTCAGCAGATCGAGAACACGACCAGCGACTATGACAAGGAGAAGCTCCAGGAGCGTCTCGCCAAGCTCGCCGGTGGCGTTGCGGTGATCAAGGTCGGCGGTTCGTCGGAAGTCGAAGTCAAGGAGCGCAAGGATCGTGTCGACGACGCGCTGCACGCAACCCGCGCAGCCGTCGAAGAGGGCATCGTCCCCGGTGGTGGTACGGCGCTGCTGTACGCGACCAAGGTCCTCGACGGCCTGACCGGTGCGAACGAAGACCAGACGCGCGGTATCGACATCGTCCGCAAGTCGCTGACGGCTCTGGTTCGCCAGATCGCGCAGAATGCGGGTCATGACGGTGCGGTGGTTTCGGGCAAGCTGCTCGACGGCAACGACTCGAACATCGGCTTCAACGCCGCGACCGACACCTACGAGAACCTGGTGGAAGCCGGCGTGATCGATCCGACCAAGGTCGTCCGCACCGCGCTGCAGAACGCAGCATCGGTCGCAGGCCTCCTGATCACGACCGAAGCGGCCGTGAGCGAAATGGCCGAAGACAAGCCCGCCATGCCCATGGGCGGCGGCGGCGGCATGGGCGGCATGGGCGGCATGGACTTCTGATCTTGGACCGGGGCAGGGCAACCTGCCCCGGACACAAGATCAGGACGGCCGGCGGGCTGGGCGGCGAAAGCCCCCAGTCCCGTCCGACGAAAAGGGCCGGCTTTGCCGGTCCTCCGTTCCGACCAAGACGACCCAAAGCAAAAGGGCCGGGGATCGCTCCCCGGCCCTTTGTCCGTTTCGAGTATTGGCGAAGAGGCCTCAGCGGTCCTTCATCGCCGCGATCAGCTTCTTCACTTCCTGGCTGCGACCGCGCGGCATGATCAGCACGTCGTTGCCGCTCGCCACCACGATCAGGTCCTCGACCCCGACGAGCGCGACCTTGACGCCGTCGCTGCGCACCAGGCAGTTCTTCGTATCGATCGCCAGCACGCTGCCATCGCCATCGCCGCGATGCGCATTGCCATGCTCGTCACGCTCGCTGATCGCGTGCAGCGCGTCCCAGCTGCCGACGTCGTTCCAGCCCATCGCCACTGGTATCACCGCGACGCGGTCCGCCTTTTCCATCACGGCATAGTCGATCGAGTCATCGGGCGACGCCGCAAAGGCCTCGGCATCCGGATAGATCCGCGTGCCTTCGCGGCGGGCGAGCCTCATCGCATCGGTCGTCGCGACCAAGATACCGGGATCATGCTGCGCGAGCGCGGCGAGATAGGCGTCGGCGCGGAACAGGAAGATGCCGCCATTCCAGGCATGATCGCCCGAGGCGAGCATCGCCTGCGCCTTATCGAGCGGCGGCTTTTCGACGAACCGCGCGACGCGGTGGACGCCCGCGGCCAGTTCCTCGCCGACCTGGATCCAGCCATAGCCGATCTCGGGTGCGTCGGGCGCGATGCCGAACGTCACCAGCCAGCCCTGCGCGACCATCGGTAACGCCGCGGCGATCGCGGCGTGGAAGGCGGGCAGGTCGGCGATGACGTGATCGGACGGCATGACGAGCAGCGCATCGCCGCTGCCGGCACCCGTCTCACCCGCGGCGATCGCCGCCAGCGCGATCGCCGGCGCGGTGTTGCGCCCCGTCGGTTCGAGGATCAGCGCCTGCGCCTCGGCACCTGCGGTCTTCAGCTGCTCCTCGACCAGATCGGCATGCGCGGCATTCGCCACGACGATCGGCGCGGCGAAGCGTTCGCCCCGGGCGCGGCCCGCGGTCAGTTGCAGCATGCTTTCTTCGGCGGTAAGCGCAAGCATCTGCTTGGGCATCTCGGGTCGCGACATCGGCCACAGCCGTGTTCCGGAGCCGCCTGACAGAATCACCGGAATAATCGTTCGAACCGTCATGCATCCTCCATCGGCCATGACCTATAACGGCCATTCCGGCCCTGCCAATCGTCAAGCCCGCCAGCTTCGGATCATATTCAGAGTTTGTTGGTGAAATTCTGTCAAACGAACGCCCACGTGTCGGTTGCGTTTACAGACACCCTGTCGGGATGCGCCAAGCCATGGTCAGGCTCTTCAAACATTACGTCCCCTATGCGGTCCTGCTGCTTGGCTTTGTCGACGCGATTCTCCTGATCTGCGCCGCCGAGATCGGCTGGGTCGTTCGCGCCCGGCAGATCGGGATGGAGGTCGAGCCGATATCGACGCGCATCGCACAACTGGTGACGTTTGCCGCCTCGCTGCAGATCGCGCTGATTGCGGTGGGGGCCTATGGTGTGGCGTCGTTCCTGTCGTTGCGGTTCGCCGCGGCACGTCTTGCCGTCGCGTTCTCGCTGGGCGTCATCTTCCTGTCGCTCATCTTCTTTCTGGTACCGGCATTGACGTTCTGGCGGTCGAACCTCCTGTACGCGACGGTGATCGCAGCGGTGCTGCTGGTGACGGTACGGGCCGTGCTCGGGCGGGCCTTTGGCGGCGATACGTTCAAGCGGCGCATCATCGTGCTGGGCGCAGGTAGGCGGGCGGCGCGGATACGGGCACTTTCCGAACAGCCGGGCATCAACTTCGTCGTGGCCGGGTTCGTCGCGATGGGCGAACCCGGCGCGGTGATTGACGGCGCGATTCCCCGCGAGGACATTCCCAATCTTTCGGCGCACATCGTCGATCACAATGCGAGCGAAGTCGTGCTCGCGCTCGAGGAGCGGCGTAACGCGCTGCCGCTGAAGGACCTGCTGCGCGTCCGGACGACCGGCGTCCAGGTCAGCGAGATCTCGAGCTTTCTCGAGCGCGAGACCGGGCGGATCGATCTCAACAGCGTCAACCCGTCCTGGCTGATCTTCTCCGACGGGTTTGCGAGCGGGCGGATGTTGTCGAGCGTGTTCAAGCGGGCGTTCGATATCGTCGCCAGCCTGATCCTGCTTACGATCACGCTCCCGGTGATCCTGCTGACGGCGCTGGCGATCAAGGCGGAGTCGCGGGGGCCGGCCTTTTACAGGCAGCGGCGCGTCGGGCTGTACAATCAGGATTTCGACATCCTGAAGCTTCGATCGATGCGGCAGGATGCGGAGGTTGCGGGCGAAGCGGTATGGGCGGCGGAGCAGGATCCGCGGATCACGCGCATCGGCCGGCTGATCCGCAAGGTGCGGATCGACGAGCTGCCGCAGACATGGACCGTGCTGCGCGGGGAGATGAGTTTCGTCGGCCCGCGCCCCGAACGGCCGCAGTTCGTCGACCAGCTCGAGGAGCAGTTACCCTATTATGCCGAGCGGCACATGGTGAAGCCGGGCATCACTGGCTGGGCGCAGATCAACTATCCCTATGGCGCGTCGATCGACGATGCCCGGCACAAGCTCGAATATGACCTTTACTACGCCAAGAACTATTCGCCGTTTCTCGACATGCTGATCCTGTTGCAGACGCTTCGGGTGGTGATTTGGCCGGGCGGGGCGCGGTGATGATGGCGGCGGGAATATTGTGGAGCCACGCGTTTGCGGGGCTGTTGTTCGGGCTGCTGGCGGTCATGCAGGCGCGGCGTCCGGCGGGGACCTGGCCGCGCGCGGCGTTCGTCGCGGCGCTGGGGTTGAGCGCGTTATGCGCGCTCGCGGTGTCCGGGATCGGCGCGGGCGACGTCAGCACGCGGATCGCCGAGAGCGCGCGCAACATCGCCTGGCTGGGCTTCATGTTCGCGCTGGCGCGACGCGACCGGGCCGCCACGCTCGCGCTGAGCGCAGTGTATGTCGCTGTAATCGCAACCGCGGTGATCGCCGCGGGGATGGCCGTCGTCGCGCTGGTGCCGATGCCCGAGAGCGCGCTCGCCGCGCTCGACAGCGCGCGGCTGGTCTTCGGGATGATGGTCGCGGTCAGCGCGCTCGTCCTCGTCAACCACCTCTATCAGGCGCATGCCGCCGCCGCTGTGGGCGCGGGTCGGATACGCCTCGTCCTGATCGCGCTGGGGGTGCTGTGGACGGTCGATCTCGTGACGTTCGGGGTGAGTTTGATAGGGACGACACAGGCCGGTGCAGTGATGCTGACCCGGGGCCTGGTGATGATCGGAGTGGCGTTGGCGCTGCTCGTCGCGGTCAATCGCAGCGGCGATGCACCGCTGGCGCTGTCGCGGCCGATTGCGACCCGCTCGCTCGGCGCGATCGCGCTGATCCTCTATGGCGGGATGACGCTGGTCGCGACGCAGGTCGCGGACAGCTATGCCGGGCCCTATGCGCGCCTCGTCCAGACCGCGATCATCTGCGGATCGACCGCCGCGCTGCTGACGCTGCTGGCGACGCCGTGGCTGCGCGCCTGGACGCAGGTCACGGTCGCCAAGCACCTGTTCCGGCATCGCTACGACTACCGCGCCGAGTGGCAGCGCTTTACCGACACGCTCGGATCGCCGGGCCGGACCGCCGAGACGCTGGAATGCCGCGTCATCAAGGCGGTCGCGGACATCACCGCATCGCCTGCGGGGCTGTTGCTGGTAGCCGATGGCGATCGCGACGGCGCGCTGCGTACGGCGACCGGCTGGAACTGGGCGCATGGGGGGCATGACGCCGATCCCGACGCCGCGGTCGCGCTGGACCTGCACGAACGCGCGCACATCGTCGAACTCGATTCGATCCGCAACGGCAGCGCCCCCGACGAGACGCGGTCGCGCATCCCCGGCTGGCTGCTCGCGTGTCGTGAGGCGTGGGCGATCGTCCCGCTGGTCCACGGCGGCACGATGGTCGGGGCGATCGTGCTCGCGCGGCCGCCCGTCGACCGCTCGCTCGACTGGGAGGATTTCGACCTGTTGCGCGTCGCGGGCCGCCAGGCCGCGAGCTATCTGGCGGAGGATCGCGCGCACAGCGCACTCGCCGATGCGCAGCGCTTCGACGAGTTCAACCGCCGCTTCGCGTTCATCCTCCACGACATCAAGAACCTCGTCAGCCAGCTGAGCCTGGTCGCGCGCAACGCCGAACGCCATGCCGAAAACCCGGAATTCCGCGTCGACATGATCGCGACGTTGAAGGAATCCGCGGACCGCATGAACATCCTGCTCGCGCGCCTGTCGCAGCATCATGTCACGCGCGACGAACCGGTGCAGCCGATCGAGGTCGGCGCGCTGATCGAACGCGTCGCGGCAACGCACCGGCTGCTGCACCCCGTCACGACGCGGGTATCGGCGGCGACGTTCGCGACCGCGCAGGCGGGGCGGCTCGAACAGGTGCTCGGGCATCTCGTCCAGAACGCGATCGAGGCGAGTGCGGCGGGGGACGCGGTCCTGCTGTCGGTCGAGACGGCCGGGCGCTCGGTCGTCGTCGACGTCGTCGATCACGGGTGCGGGATGAGCGCGGGGTTCGTCCGCGACCAGCTGTTCAAGCCGTTCGTCTCGTCCAAGCCGACGGGGTTCGGGATCGGGGCTTGCGAGGCGCTGCAACTCGTGCGCGAGATGCGCGGAACGCTGGAGGTGAACAGCCATGAGGGAGAGGGGACGCGGTTCCGCATCCGCCTGCCGATCGCGGACGTGATGGAGGTAGCGGCATGAGCGGCGACGGGTCTTCGGGCGGGGCGCGGCCGGTCTTGCTGATCGTCGAGGACGATATCGGACTGCAGCGTCAGCTGCGCTGGGTGTATGACGGCTATGAGATCGTCGTTGCGAGCGACCGGGCGCAGGCGATCGACGCGGTCCGCGCGCATGAGCCCGCGGTCGTCACGCTCGACCTCGGCCTGCCACCCGATCCCGACGGCGTGACCGAAGGCTTTGCAACGCTGCGCGAAATCCTCGCGCTCAAACCCGATACCAAGGTCATCGTCGCATCGGGGCACGGTGCCCGGCAAAGCGCGCTGACCGCGATCGCCGACGGCGCCTGGGATTTCTATGCCAAGCCGATCGATATCGATGCGCTCGGACTGATCGTCGCACGCGCGTTCCACGTCCATGCGCTCGAAGCGGAAAACCGGCGGCTCGCGGCGCGCAACGCCAATGCGGGCTTTGGCGGCCTGATCGCGGCGTCGCCCGAAATGGCGGCGGTGACGCGGACGCTGGAGCGGGTCGCGCCCGCCGATGTCTCAGTGATGCTGCTCGGTGCGAGCGGGACGGGCAAGGAACTGCTGGCGCGCGGGCTGCACGATGCATCGCCGCGCGCGCAGGGCCGGTTCGTCGCGATCAACTGCGCCGCGATTCCCGAGACGCTGCTCGAAAGCGAGCTGTTCGGGCACGAGAAGGGCGCGTTCACGGGCGCGATCAAGACGACCGAGGGGAAGATCGAACAGGCCGCGGGCGGCACGCTGTTCCTCGACGAGATCGGTGACGTTCCGCTCGCGTTGCAGGTCAAGCTTCTGCGATTCCTGCAAGAACGGGTGATCGAGCGCGTCGGCGGGCGCAAGGCGATCGCCGTCGACACGCGGATCGTCTGCGCAACGCATCAGAATGTCGACGCGATGGTCGCGGCGGGGCGGTTTCGCGAGGATCTCTATTACCGGCTCGCCGAGATCGTCGTCCGGATTCCGACGCTCGCCGAACGCAGCGGCGATGCAGGCGTGCTGGCGCGTCACTTCATCCTCAAACATGCCAAGGCGATGAACACAGGGGTGACCGGCCTCGCCGCCGATGCGCGCGCCGCGATCGACGGCTGGGGCTGGCCCGGCAACGTCCGCGAGCTCGAAAACCGGATCAAGCGCGCGGTGATCATGGCGGACGGCAAGCTGATCACCGCAGCCGATCTCGATCTCGACAGCACCGCCGACGACGCGGATGCGCTGAACCTGCGCGCGGCGCGCGAGGTCGCCGACCGCGAGGCGATCCGCCGTGCGCTGGCGCGTGCCGAGGGCAACATCTCGGGCGCGGCGCGGATGCTGGGGATCAGTCGGCCGACGCTGTACGATCTGCTCAAAAGCTATGACCTGCATGGCTGACACGCCGTATCCCCTGCTCCGGCGGAAGCGCGTCGTCCGGTGGACGCGCGTCTTCACGCCGATGCGGCTGCGGTTGCTGGCGATCGCGCTGCTCGCGCTCGTGGTCGTCGCGGGCGTTGCGGTTCTGGCGACGCGGAGCCCCAAAGTGGGTGCGCGAACGGCGCTCGCCGATGCGCGCACGACGCTGGCCGCGGGCAATTACAGCGCGGCGCGGCGCAATGCACAGGCCGCGATCGGCGCCGCACCCGCGATGGCGATCGCGCACGCCGTGCTTGCACGCGCCGACCTCGAGCTTGGCGACGGTCTGGCGGCAGAGGCCGAACTCGTGCGCGCCCGTGACACCGGGGTCGCGGCGGACCGGCTCTATCATCTGCAGGCGCGGGCGCGCCTCCTCCAGGCGGATCCCGCCGGCGCGATCGACGCGGCCGACCAGGCGGGGCCGCGCTACGCCGCTGAGGCACAACGCGTTCGTGCGCAGGCGATGGCGGCGCAGGGTGATACCGTGGCGGCGCGGGCGATCCTGCGGCGGCAGGTCGAAGAACAGCCCCGCGACGGTGCGGGCTGGACCGCGCTCGGCCGGCTGGCGCTGAACGCGGGGGACGTCGGGAGCGCCGCCGCCGCCGCGGCGCAGGCGGTGGCGTTGCTGCCACGCGAGCCCGCCGCGCTGACGATGCAGGGCGAGGTGATACGGCTGCGGTACGGCCTGATCGCGGCGTTGCCGTGGTTCGAGCGCGCGTTGGCGACCGATGCCTATTATCACCCCGCGCTGATCGAATATGCGGCGACGCTGGGCGATGCCGGGCGCTATGCCGAGATGCTCGCGGCGACGCGGCGCGCCCAGCTGGCGCGGCCGGGAAGTCCGCAGGCGCTGTACCTGCAGGCGGTCCTCGCCGCGCGCGCCGGGCGGATCGAGCTCGCGCGGTCGTTGTTGCAGAAGACCGGCGGCGCGATCGACGGCCTGCCCGGTGCGATCCTGCTCAGCGGGTCGCTCGACTATGCCGAGGGCAAGTTCGAACAGGCGAGCGCGATGTGGCGCGGCCTGGCACGGCAGCAGCCGCTGAACGTCGGCGTCCGCCGGCTGCTCGGTGCGGCATTGCTCCGGTCGGGGGATCCGCGTGCGGCGCTCGACATGCTCCGACCGATCGGTGCGCGCGGCGATGCGGACAGCTATGCGCTGACGCTGCTCGCGCGCGCGCTTGGCGCCGTTGCCGAGACCCCCGACGATGCGGCGGCGGTGGCGGCGTATCTCGACCGCGCCGGTCGCGCCACCACGGGTGCGTCCGAGCCGTTCTGGATCGACGACCAGATCGGCACGCTCGAGGCCGATGTCGCACGCACCCCCGACGTGCCGAGCCTGATGCTCGCAGCGATACGCGGTCGTGCGCAGGCGGGCGATCATGCCGGTGCGATTGCCCGTGCGCGGACGCTGGCCGCTGCAAGTCCCGGGGCGCCCGCCGCGCTGCTCGCGCTGGGGGACGCGCTGAGCGTGGCGGGGCGTTACCGCGAGGCGGCACCGGTCTACGTGCGGGCGGCCAACCTGCGGTTCGACGAGCCGGTGATGCTGCGACTGGTCGATGCGCTCGGGCGGGCGGGACAGGCCGAGCAGGCTGCGACCGCGCTGGCGCTTTATCTGTCACAGAACCCGCAGAGCGTTGCCGCGCGGCGGGTCCTCGGCCGACTGCAGCTCGGGGCGGGGCAGGCGGCGGCGGCGATCGAGACGCTCGAAGCCGTTCGGCACCAGCTCGGCAACCGCGATGCGCTGCTGCTGGCGGATCTGTCGCGTGCCTATGGCGCGGTGGCGGCGCGCGAGGGCGAGGATGGCGAGGATGGCGGGGGGGCGGATGCGGTCGCGCTGCGCTATGCACGCGCCGCCTATGCGCTCGCGCCGATGAATGCGGCAGTGGTGGATGCCTATGGCGTCGCGCTGGCAGCGGACGTCGAGGCGGGCCCGACGGCACGCGACGGCGCGCGGCAGCTTCTCGAGAAGGCGGCAAGGCTCGCGCCTGGCGACGGGGTGATCGCCTCCCATCTGGCGGAACTGCGCTGACGCTTGTGTGATCCGGCGCGCGTCGTCACTACCGCGCGATGACCGATCCCCTCGACCGTATCGCGGCTGCTCTCGAGCGGCTGTCCCCGCCACCCCCTCCCATGGTCGATCTGTGCGCGCACCCGGCCTATGTCTGGCGTGAGGGCGTGCTCGACGTCGCTCGCGGCTTTGCGCCGGTGCCGCTCGACCTGCTGGTCGGGATCGACCGGCAAAAGGCGGCGCTGCTCGAGACGCTGGGGCGACTGGCGCGCGGGCATGCGGCGCATGACGTGTTGCTGTGGGGCGCGCGCGGGACGGGGAAGTCGGCGCTCGTCAAGAGCGCGGTGGCGGCGGTGCAGGCGGATGCGGATGCCGGGCTGCCTGCCGGTGCGGGTCTTGCGATCGTCGAGGTGTTCGACGTGCGGACGCTCCCCGATCTGTTCGTGCGACTCGCAGGGGTCGCACGTCCGTTCGTCGTCTTCGTCGACGATCTGGGGTTCGAGGCACCGGGCGAGGCGCGGACGCTGCGATCGATGCTCGAGGGCGGGTCAGAGCCGCGCCCGAATAGCGTCCGGCTGGTCGTGACCGCGAACCGCCGGCACTTGGCGCCGCGCGACATCGCCGAGCAGGAAAGCGCGATCAATCCGCGCGATGCGGTGGACGATCATCTGGCGCTAGCGGATCGGTTCGGGCTCAGCCTCGGCTTCCATGCGCTCGATCAGGACGGGTATCTGGCGATCGTCGCCGGCTATGCACAGCGTTACGGGCTTGCCCATGATCCCGCGGAGGCGGTGAACTGGGCCACGCGCAGGGGCAGCCGCTCTGGGCGCGTCGCGTGGCAATATGTCGTCGATCTGGCCGGGCGTGCCGGGCGCGCCCTGCAATAGGCGGTATCGAGACAGGAAAAGTTGGGACCGGGGCCAGGCCCCGGTCCCGCAAACAGCTTAGTTGCTGTCCGAGTTGTCGTCGTCCTTGACGATGGCGATGACGCCGATCGCAACAACGCCAGCGCCGATCAGCGCTGCGAGGATGCCGCCACCAGCGAGCTCGCTCTTCTTCGACGTCGCCGTGCCGACGCGTGCGTTCGAAACCGACAGGCTCGAAGCAGGGTTGGCAGGTGCTGCAACGGCAGCAACCGAGGTCGACATCATGGCAAGCGCGAGGGCGCCACCGGTCAGGTTCTTAAGGTTCATAGAAATCTCCAAGACTTACAACTACGGTATGCTGCAACGCCGCAATGCCGTTCTGGTTCCCTATAGGAAAAAAGCGCGGAAGGCGAGCTTACCCTTCTGCCTGTTCGGCGAGCGTCAGCCAGCGCAGTTCGGCCGCCTCCTTCTCCGCCCGCGCCGCCTCGATCGCCGCGGTCAGGCGCGTGAACGTCGCATGATCGCGCATGTACAGATCGGGTGCGGCAAGCCTGGTCGCATCGGCGGCGATCTGCGCGTCGAGCGCCTCGATCCGCTTGGGGAGCAGCTCATAGTCGCGCTGATCCTTGTAGGTCAGCTTGGCGCGCGGTGCGGGGGCCGGCGGCGCGGTCGCGGCGACCTTCTTCGACGCGCGCTTGCCCGTCGTGGTCGAGGCGCGGCGCTTTTCCCAGTCCTCATACCCGCCCGCGACGACGTCGACCGTCCCCGAACCGTCGAGCCCGAGCGTGATCGTCACGGTCCGGTCGAGGAAATCGCGATCATGGCTGACGATCAGGACGGTGCCGTCATAATCGCCGATCACCTCCTGCAACAGGTCGAGCGTCTCGAGGTCGAGATCGTTGGTCGGCTCGTCGAGCACCAGCAGGTTGGACGGCTTGGCGAATTCGCGCGCGAGCAGCAGGCGTGACCGCTCGCCACCCGACAGCGACCCGATCTTCGCGTCGACCATGTTGGGGTCGAACAGGAAGTCCTTGAGATAGCCGTGGATATGCTTGCGCACGCCAAGCACGTCGATCCATTCGCCACCGTCGACCACGACTTCGCGCACCGTCTTCTCGGGCGCCATCAGGCTGCGCTGCTGGTCGATCACGACTGCGTCGAGCGTCTTGGCCAGCTTGATCGTGCCGCTGTCGGGCTCGATCTCGCCGGTGAGCAGCTTGAGGAGCGTCGACTTGCCCGCGCCGTTGCGGCCGACGATGCCGATCCGGTCGCCGCGCGTGACGCGCAACGTCAGGTCGCCGATGATCGTGCGGTCGCCATAGGATTTGGTGACGTTCTTCGCGTCGATCACGACCTTCGACTTGGTGTCGTCGCTGCTCGTGGTCAGGTTCGCCGAGCCCTGCGGTCCGATCATCGAGGCGCGTTCGGCGCGCATCTCGTGCAGCTTGGTCAGGCGGCCCTGGTTGCGCTTGCGGCGCCCGGTGACGCCGCGGAGCAGCCAATGCTCCTCCAGTTTCAGCCGTGCATCGAGCTTCTCGGCCTGGCGCTGTTCCTCGGCGTACACCTGTTCGGTCCACGCCTCGAACCCGCCGAAACCGATCTCCGCACGCCGGATCGCGCCGCGGTCGAGCCACAAGGTCTGCTTGGTGAGGCGCGTCAGGAAGGTACGGTCATGGCTGATCACGACGAACGCGCCGCGGAACCGCTTGAGCCAGTCCTCGATCCATTCGATCGCGCCGATGTCGAGATGGTTGGTCGGCTCGTCGAGCAGCAGCACGTCCGGGTCCTGCGCGAGCGCGCGGACGATCGCCGCGCGGCGACGCTCGCCGCCCGACGCCGAGCCCGCCTCGCGCGACAGGTCGATGCCGAGTTGGTCCGCGATCGAATCGGCCTCGTAGCTGACGGGGGCGTCGTCGCCCGCCATCACATAGTCGCGCAGCGTCGCGAAGCCGCGCAGGTCGGGTTCCTGCTCGAGGATCACGACGCGCGTGCCGGGGACGATCGTCCGGCGGCCCTCGTCGGCGATGACGCTCCCGCCCAGCAGCTTCAGCAGCGTGGTCTTGCCCGCGCCGTTGCGACCGATCAGCGCGAGCCGGTCGCGCGGGCCGATATGGATGTCGAGGTTGCGAAAGAGCCATCCCGACCCCTGGACGAGGCCGAGGTCTTCGAATGCTAAGATTGGTGCTGCCATGTCCGCGCCACGTAGGGGGGCCGAGTGATGCAGGCAAGTTACACTGTGCCATCGTCGTGCCGCGCACCGCCATTCACAGGCTGTTCAATGCCGGATGGCTATGCCACGCCAATGAAGATGCTGTTGTTTCTTGCAACCCTTGCCGCCTTTCCGATGACGATGCCGATGATCGCGGGTGTCGCCACGGCGCAGGCGCCCGATCAGCGGCGCGGCGACCAGCGGTCCGCGTTCGAAGCGCGCAAGACCGGACGGTCGCTGCCGCTGCGCGAAATCGAGGCGCGGGTGATCCCGACGATGCGGGGCGCGCAGTATATCGGTGTCGACTATGATTCCGGCAGCGCCATTTACACGCTCAAGTTCCTGCGCGATGGAACCGTGATCTGGGTCGATGTCGATGGTCGCACCGGCCAGATCGTCGGTCGTACGGATCGATGAGGAGTCGACCGGCGTCGCGTCGGTCGCGAGCATTTCAAGCGAGAGGATTATCATGCGCGTTCTGATCGTCGAGGACGAGCCGAATCTCGGGGCTCAGCTCAAGAACACCCTCGAAGGCGCCGGTTACGCGATCGATCTGGCGGTCGATGGCGAGGAAGGGCATTTCCTCGGGTCGACCGAGAATTACGACGCGGTCGTGCTCGATCTCGGCCTGCCCGAGGTCGACGGGCTGACCGTGCTCGATCGCTGGCGGAAAGAGGGCAAGGTGATGCCCGTGCTGGTGCTGACCGCGCGCGACAGCTGGTCGGACAAGGTTGCCGGGCTCGATGCGGGCGCCGACGACTATGTCGCCAAGCCGTTCCAGAGCGAGGAACTGATCGCCCGCCTGCGCGCGCTGATCCGTCGCGCGAGCGGCAACGCCTCGTCAGAGTTGACCGCGGGCGACATCCGCCTCGACACGCGCAGCGGCAAGGTCACGCGCGCGGGCGAGCCGGTGAAGCTGACCGCGCAGGAATACAAGCTGCTGAGCTATCTGCTCCACCACAAGGGCAAGGTCGTCAGCCGCACCGAGCTGATCGAGCATATCTACGACCAGGATTTCGACCGCGATTCGAACACGATCGAGGTGTTCGTGACGCGGATCCGCAAGAAGCTGGGTCAGGACGTGATCACGACGATCCGCGGTCTCGGCTACAGCCTCGAAGACCCCGACGCCTGATCTCCGCGATGCCGACGGGAGCCCGCGCGTGACCGATACGCCCGCCGTCGCGGTCGACCTGCCGTTGCACGTCCAGGCGCGCGCGAAGGGATCGCTGTCGCGGCGGATGATCCTGATCGCGGCGATCTGGATCACCGTGCTGTTGAGCGCGGGCGGCTATGCGCTTGACCGCGTGCTGGCGACCGCGGTGACGCGCAATTTCGACGACCAGCTCGAATATGTCCTGCGCTCGCTGCTGAGCTCGTCGGAGATCGGGCCGGAGGGCGAGGTGATCTTCACGCGCGACGCCGCGGCGGATCAGCGCTTCCTCGAACCCGGCTCGGGGCTCTACTGGCAGGTCTCGGGCGCAGGGCGCGAGGATTTCCCGTCGCGCTCGCTCTGGGATCGGCGGCTGGCGTTCGGGTCCGCGCACGACGACCGCAACGTGCACACCTACGACAGCAAGCAGTTCCACGATGAATCGCTGCGCATCGTCGAGCGCGACGTCGTGCTGCCCGGGTCGAAGATCCATTGGCGCTTCCAGGTCGCGCAGGCGCGCGACGGGCTCGATGCGCAGATCACGACGCTGCGGCGGACGCTGGTGCGCAGTTTCGCGTTGCTCGCGGTCGGGTTGATCGTGCTCGCGGCGCTGCAGACCTTCTACGGGCTGTGGCCGCTGCGCCGCGTGCGCGAGGAGATTGCGCGGATGCGCGCGGGGCAGTCGAACCGCGTGTCGAGCGCGATGCCGATCGAGGTCGCGCCGATGGTCGAGGAACTCAACGCGCTGATCGAGCATAACGAACGGCAGGCGGAGGAAGCGCGGCGCCACGCGGGCAATCTCGCGCATGCGCTCAAGACGCCGCTGACGGTGATCATGAACGCCGCGACCGCGCAGTCGGACGACCTGGCGGATACGGTGATCCGCGAAGCGCGGACGATGCGGCGCCAGGTCGACCATCATCTCGCGCGCGCGCGCGCGGTCGGTCGCAGGGGATCCGCGCACAGTCGCGCCGACGTCTGGCCGAGCCTCGAATCGGTCGAGCGCGCGGTCGCGCGTCTCTATCGCCACGTCCGGATCGACATCACGGGCGACAAGTCGCTCAAGGTGCATGTCGAACGCCAGGATCTCGACGAGATGCTCGGCAACCTGATCGAGAACGCCGCGAAATATGGTGGCGGGAGCGTGTTCGTGACGGTCGGCGCACAGGCGGGGTTCGTCGAGTTCCTGATCGAGGACGACGGGCTGGGCATCCCCGAGGAACAGCGCGTGCGCATCTTCGACCGCGGCGTCCGGCTGGATACGGGGAAGCCGGGGACCGGTCTCGGCATGGCGATCGTCCGCGATGTCGCCGAGATCTACGAGGGGACGGTCGGGCTTGAGGAGAGCGAGGACCTGGGCGGCCTGATGGTCCGGTTGCGGCTGCCCGCCGCCAGCTGACCGGTGTCGCATGGGGTCTGGGCTGGTGGTCGGAGATGCCGCTGGCGTGACGGTTTCCGCCCAGTAGCGGACGTTCCAGTGGCAGCTCGCAGTCTCGAACGCAGGCATCCGTTCATCACGATGATGCCAACACGGGCAGGCGTTGATGCAAAAATTAAAAGTTTTGCATCATTGTTTAGGTGGGCGCTTGGCTAGTCCGCCGGAGGTGCTCTGGTCTCCTACGAGACGTATAACCACCGAACTCCGCCCTCACGTTGCCATCCGTCGCGCGTCAATACGTACCGCGCCTCGTACGCACCACCGCAAAGCCAGGTACATTGATAATCGAAATGCACGGTAGCGGATTTTAAATCCGCGCTGAACGTCGGTGCGCTAATGGCGTATATGTAGGCGGAGCGGGGGGTGTACCCGGGCACAGGCCCGTGGATGCTTGCTCGCGCCTGAGCATCACTGGTGGCCTCTGAATAGCCGGCTGGTAACGCCTTTCTAAGTTTGGGACATGCGTAAATCAGACCACGTTGGTAATAATAATAATCAGCACTGATGCTCCCATCGATATCTGGGAGATCGCGGACAGCGACACGTCCGACTGCACAAATCACCGATTTCGTTGGTACAGCCGCCGCAACATCAGCAGCCATCAGGCTTAGCACCGATAAAAACACGTGATCGCTCCCATTGCGTAGCGAGATATCCGATACATCGAATTTGCATCAAGATCTGGTCGAATTTTGGCCGTTCTTGGCTGATGCGAAAATCACCGATTTCGCATCAGGCCAAGAACTGCAGGAAAATGAGTGCTTCGGCGATGCAAAAGACTGATGCATCTGAGATGCCCGTTCAGTGGCCGGTTTCCGAGGTGTGGCCTCCAAAGCGGAAGGTCCGCTTTCCACCAAATCCGGTCATTCCGCTTCCGCCCATTATTAGACGTACGGTCGTCTCGCACGGTCAACCGAAAGCGATCGTTCGCAGGGCTGGTTAGCCTTTTCCCGATCGTAGCCTGCATGTGCATTCGGTTGTTGATCGACGTGTCTCACCCTCAGCGTTCCATCCAACTGCCGTTGCTCGACGTCGCCTGATATGATCATCCTGAACTCACAGAGACTTATGTCAGTAGTAGATGCTGGTTGAATGGACTCTTCGGCAGGGTTGCAGCCTTGGCAATCGGGATCAAATATTACGCTGTAAAGAGCAGACTTGTCTTCTATGCGGGCCAACGGGCCGTCATCGCCGTAGTGAACTATTTGAACGGGTTGCCGGGTGCGCGCTCAGACTGAGGCTGTAGACGGTCCCGGGATCGCGTCCGAGCCTGTCGGTGCCTCACGATGCGGGATGACCGTCCGCCATCATGCCATCGAGCTTGCTCTTGGGCAGATTGATCAAAAGCCCGTTCTTGTTCTTTGCAAAGGACGGGAAATCCACCTCGACGCTACCGATCGCGCTCGTCACGACCGCAAAGTCTTTGCCGACGGTCTCGACCGTGCCGACGACAAGGCCCTTTGCATCGTGGACTTCAAGCCCTTGCACGATCTCCTTTGGCCGCACCGGGACAGGCCGCATCGTCAGGCGATTGGAGTCGGTGACGCCGGCCTGGAAATCACGGAAGGTCTGCTGGCGGTTGAATTCCCCCGGACCGCTGTCGTTTGGTCCGGCTGACTGCGCCGGAGGGCCCTGTTGCGCCTCGGCTCCGGGTGCCGATGCGAGAACAGTCGCGATTATGCCAAGAAAGAGTCCGCGCATTTCACCCCCCCCCCTCACTATTTTATGCTGTTATCTTATCCCGATCGCGGACTATCGACAATGCTGGAGGTGGTGGGGCGACGCGGCAATACTTGGCTATTTAATACAAAATCAGGGGAAGATCGGCGCTGCAACTATTGGGTGGAATGAGGTGCGGTGTGCGGCGATTGCGCGCGTGGCCTCGGGAATCCGGGCGTTTGAGACCTGTTGCAACCGGCTTCCTCCTCGATGTTGACCAAGCAGCATATGAAACATATACGATCCGTATCGTCGGTGGCATTGGAAGGTGAATATGGGAATCGTGAAGATTGACGACGCGCTGCATGAGGAGGCGCGCCGGGCCAGTGGTGTCATGTGCCGGTCGATCAATGCGCAGGCCGAGTTCTGGATGAAGATCGGGATGCTTGCCGAGGCAAACCCGACATGGTCGTTCAACGATATCGTCGTGGCGCAACTGACCGCGGGCCATGTCCGTGGTGTCGAAGCGGCGGCCGCCTGACATGGTGAAGACGTGCGAGGAACTTGCGCTGATGCGCGTGTCGGGAAAGCTGCTGGCATCCGTCTTCGAGATGCTCGACGGACAGACGTTGCGCGGCATGTCGACGTTGCAGATCAACGATCTGGTCGAGCAATTCATCACGGAGGATCTGGCGGCACGGCCGGCGAGCAAGGGGCAATATGGCTTCAAGTTCGTGCTGAACTGCTCGATCAACCACGTCGTCTGCCACGGCGTGCCCGATGCGGACGCGATCGTTCGCGACGGCGACATCATCAATCTCGACATCACGCTCGAGAAGAACGGTTTTATCGCGGATTCGAGCAAGACCTATCTGGTCGGGACCGCGTCGCCCGCCGCAAAGCGTCTGGTGCGCGTCGCGCAAGAGGCGATGTGGAAGGGGATAGCGCAGGTGCGGCCGGGTGCGCATGTCGGCGATATCGGCTTTGCGATCGAGCGTCATGCCAAGAAGAACGGCTATTCGGTCGTCCGCGAGTTCTGCGGGCATGGTATCGGTCGTGAAATGCACGAGCAGCCGGACATCATGAACTTCGGGCGGCCGGGCGCGGGCGTGCGGCTGTGCGAGGGCATGGTGTTCACGATCGAGCCGATGGTCAACCAGGGCTCACGCAAGGTCTCGACCGAGGAGGACGGGTGGACGGTCGTGACCGACGACGGCAAGCTCTCGGCGCAGTTCGAGCATACGGTCGCGGTCACGAGCGACGGGGTCGAGGTTCTGACGCTGCGCCGTGATGAGGCGCCGCCAGCGCGCGCGGCCTAGACAGCCGCCGCGCGTCAGGCCGCGAGTTTCAGGTCCTGCATGACCGCGGCGGTGATCGACAGGCTGCGCTTGCGCGCTTCATGGTCGAAGATCGCGCTGGTCACCATGACCTCGTCGACGCCGGTGCGTTCGACGAACGCGGCGATCCCGCGCGCGACTTTTGCCGGGCCGCCGACCGCCGAGCATTGCAGCACGTGGTCGAGGATCGCGTTGCCCTGCGGCCCCAGCGTGTCGCGGTAATGCGCGACGGGAGGCGGCAGCTGGCGCGGGTTGCCCGTACGCAGCGCGACGAACGACTGTTGCTGCGAACTGGCGAGCAATTCGGCCTCCGCGTCGCTGTCGGCGGCAAAGACGTTGAACCCGGCCATCACGTGCGGGCGCGACAGGAATGCCGACGGCTTGAAGTCGCGACGATAGATTGCGAGCGCACTGTCGAGCGCGTCGGGGGCAAAATGCGACGCGAACGCATAGGGGAGCCCGAGCGCGGCCGCGAGCTGCGCGCCGAACGTGCTCGATCCAAGCAGCCACATTTCGGGCTTCGCACCGGCACCCGGGGTCGCGGTGATCCCGGTCTGGCCATCGTCGGCGAAATAGCTCTGCAGTTCGAGCACGTCCTGCGGGAACGCGTTGGCATCGGTCTCGAGCGTGCGGCGCATCGCGCGCGCGACGCGCTGGTCGGAGCCGGGCGCGCGGCCGAGGCCGAGGTCGATCCGCCCCGGGAACAGCGCGTCGAGCGTCCCGAACTGTTCCGCGATCGTCAGCGGCGCATGGTTGGGGAGCATGATCCCGCCCGAGCCGACGCGGATCGAGCGCGTCGCCGCGGCGATATGCGCGATCACCACCGCGGTGGCGGCGGAGGCGATTCCGGTCATGCCGTGATGCTCGGCGACCCAGTAGCGCGTGAAGCCGACGCTTTCGGCGTGGCGTGCGAGATCGGCGGCGTTGGCAAGAGCCTGGGAAACCGTGCCGCCTTCGACGACAGGGACGAGATCGAGAAGCGAATAGCGTGTCATGAAAGACGAGATGGGTGCGCGCCCCGCCGACATCCACCCCTTGATTCTCTATCGCGCGGCATAGCGGGGCTGTGCGTGGGCGTTTCAGTGACCAAGCCTGCGCAGTGACCGAGCCTGCTTGCCCCGACCGTGCGGGGTGCCTAGAGGTTCGCCGCGATGCTTGCCCGCCTTGCCCCGATCCGCAACTGGATCTTCGACCTCGACAACACGCTGTACCCGGCGAGTGCCGACCTGTTCTCGCAGGTCGATGCGCGGATGACGGCGTTCATCCAGGACCTGCTGGGACTGGAGCATGACGAGGCGCGCCGCGTCCAGAAGGGTTATTTCCACAATCACGGAACGACGCTGTCGGGATTGATGACCGAGCATCACGTCGATCCGCACGCGTTCCTCGCGCATGTCCATGACATCGAGATGGACGTGCTCGAGCATGATGCACCGCTCGTCGCGGCGATCGCCAAGCTTCCCGGGCGCAAGCTGATCTTCACCAACGGCGACGTGCCCTATGCGCTGCGGATCCTCGACCGGCTCGGCCTGCGCGACAGTTTCGAGGCGATCCACGACATCCACGCGATGGACCTGATGCCCAAGCCGTATGCCTCGGCCTATGCCGGGTTCTGCGCGCGGTTCGGCATCGACCCCAACGAGTCGCTCTTCGTCGACGACATGGTCCGCAACCTCGCGCCCGCCAAGGCGATCGGCATGACGACCGTCTGGGTCGACAACGGATCCGAGCAGTCGCCGGGTACCGAACGCGACCATATCGATTTTACCGTCCCGGTGCTCGCGCCGTGGCTGGAAAGCATCTTGGAGATAGCATGAGCACGCTGCAGACGATCATCGACGCCGCCTGGGACGACCGCGCAAACCTGGGGTTCGACACCAGGGGCGAGGTCCGCGACGCGGTCGATAGCGCGCTGGCAATGCTCGATGCGGGCACCGCGCGCGTCGCCGAGCCGACCGGCGGCGAAACCGGCGGCGGCTGGCAGGTCAACCAGTGGCTGAAAAAGGCGGTGCTGCTGTCGTTCCGGCTGAACGACAATGTCGTGATCGACGGCGGCTCGGCGGGCGCGCCCGCGTTCGACAAGGTGCCGTCGAAATTCGCGGGCTGGGGCGAGGCCGAATTCCGCGCGGCGGGGATCCGCGTCGTACCCGGCGCGGTCGCGCGCCGCGGCAGCTTCATCGCCAAGGGCGCGATCCTGATGCCGAGCTTCGTCAACATCGGCGCGCATGTCGGCGAGGGCACGATGGTCGATGCCTGGGCGACCGTCGGCAGCTGCGCGCAGATCGGCCGCAACGTCCACCTGTCGGGTGGCGCGGGGATCGGCGGTGTGCTCGAGCCGCTGCAGGCGGACCCGGTCATCATCGGCGACGGCGCGTTCATCGGTGCGCGCGCCGAGGTCGCCGAGGGCGTCCGCGTGGGCGAGGGCGCGGTCCTGTCGATGGGCGTCTATCTCGGCGCGTCGACCAAGATCATCGACCGCGAGACGGGGGAGGTGTTCAAGGGCGAAGTCCCCCCTTACGCGGTCGTCGTGCCCGGTTCGATCGGCGGCGGTGACGGCAAGCCCGCGCTGTATTGCGCGGTGATCGTCAAGCGTGTCGATGCGCAGACGCGGTCGAAGACGAGCATCAACGACCTGTTGCGCGACTGACCGGCGGCGCGCTGATGCCGGCGCCGATCCTGCCGGCGCCGATCCTGCTGGTGATCGTCGCGGCGTACACGCTGGCGATCGCATGGCGGGGGCGGACGTTCCGGGTACGCCTCGCGCTGCCCGGCCGCGGGACGCGCGGGCACAGGATGACCGCATGGGCGCTGGGGCTCGCGGTATCGTTCGCGCTGCCGGCGGTGCTCGGGCTGGCATTGCTGGGGCAGGCTCCGCTGGGCGCGGGTCAGCCCGCCGCGATGCGGGTGATACCCGACGACTGGCCGCTGCTGCCGACTACGCCGCTGGTGCTGGGGATGGCGCTGGGGAGCATCGTCAACGCGGCGATCACGCACTGGCGGTGGCGCCGCGGCAAGACCGCGTTCGAGATCGCCCATCTGCCCGACGTCGCACCACAGGCGCGCTCTGAGCTGTGGCCCGCCACCGCCTTGTCGCTGAGCGCCGGGGTAAGCGAAGAGCTGTACTTCAGGCTGTTCCTGCCGCTGCTGATCGCGATGGTGTCGGGCGATGCGGTGATGGCGACGATCCTGGCCACGCTCCTGTTCGGCGCGGTGCATCGGTACCAGGGCGTGCGCGGCATGATCGCGACGACAATCGTCGGCGGCGGGCTGGCCGTGATCTACGGGCTGACCGGTGCGCTGTGGATGGCGATCGCGCTGCACGTCGTGATCGACCTCAACGCGCTCGTGGTCCGACCGCTGGCGCGCGGCGCGTGGCGACGGTCCGGCCCGGAGGGACGCGCGTAGGGGCGAGCGTCCATGGGGTAGCGACTGACATGCATGCGATCATGCGGTGAGCACCGACGGGGGCGGCGGGCAGTTCATGCCCCCCGGCCTCTGCCGGGGGGCGTTTTCCACCGTCAGTTCTTCATCCGCCAGCCAGTCCTGAAGATCCAGGCGATCACCGCGAGGCAGGCGACGAGGAAGCCCGCGGTCACCGCGAGGCTGATGCCGATCGCGACGTCGCCCTTGTCGAAGAAACTCCAGCGGAAACCGCTGATCAGATAGACGACGGGATTGAACAGGCTGAACGTGCGCCAGGGCTGTGGCAGCATGTCGATCGAGTAGAACGCACCGCCGAGGAAGGTCAGCGGCGTGATGAGCAGCGCGGGCACGAAATTGAGCTGCTCGAACCCGTTCGCCCAGACGCCGATGATGAACCCGAACAGGCTGAACGTGACCGCGGTTAGAAGCAGGAAGGTCAGCATCGCAAAAGGGTGTGCGATCTGCAGCGGGACGAAGCACGCGGCGGTCGCGAGGATGATGAGCCCGATGATCACCGACTTGGTGGTTGCCGCACCGACATAGCCGATCACCATCTCCATCGCCGAGACGGGGGCGGACAGAAGTTCGTAGATCGTGCCGGTGAATTTGGGGAAGTAAATGCCGATCGACGCATTGGCGATGCTCTGCGTCAGCAGCGACAGCATGATCAGACCGGGGACGATGAAGCTGCCATAGCTGACGCCGCCGACTTCCTGCATCCGGCTGCCGATCGCGCCGCCGAAGACGATGAAATACAGCGACGTGGTGAGCACGGGCGTGACGAGGCTCTGCCAGAGCGTGCGCAACCCGCGTGCCATCTCGAAGCGATAGATCGCCCAGATGCCGTGCAGGTTCAGATGGGGGGCGTTCATGCGCGGTCTCCGACGAGATCGACGAAGATGTCTTCGAGGCTCGACTTGCTGGTTTCGAGATCCTTGAAGCCGATGCCGAGCTCGGCGAGCTTGCGGAGCAGCGAAGGAATGCCGGTGTGGTCCGCCTGCGCATCGAAGACGTAGCGCAGACGCTTGCCCTCGTCCTGAAGCGACAGGTCCCATTCGGCGAGGTCGGGCGGGATCGTGTCGAGCGGCTCCTGCAGCGAGAGCTCGAGCTCGCGCTTGCCGAGCTTCTTCATCAGCGAGGCCTTGTCGTCGACCAGCAGCAATCTGCCCTTGTTGATGACGCCGACGCGGTCGGCCATCTCCTCGGCCTCCTCGATGTAGTGCGTCGTCAGGATGATCGTCGTGCCGCCTTCGCGCAGGCGGTGGACGAGCTTCCACATGTCGCGGCGCAACGCGACGTCGACGCCTGCGGTGGGTTCGTCGAGGAACAGGATCTCGGGCTCGTGCGCGAGTGCCTTGGCGATCAGCACGCGGCGTTTCATCCCGCCCGACAATTCCATGATCTTGGCATGGCGCTTGTCCCACAGCGACAGGTCGCGGAGCACCTGTTCGATATACGTGCTGTGGCCCGACCGGCCGAACAGGCGGCGGCTGAACGTGACGGTGGCGAGCACCGTCTCGAACATGTCGACGTTGAGCTCCTGCGGGACCAGCCCGATGCGGCTGCGCGCCTGCTTGTAGTCGTGGATCGCGTCGTAACCCGCGACCCTGATCGTGCCCGCGGACGGCGTGACGATCCCGCAGATGATGCTGATCAGCGTCGTCTTGCCCGCACCGTTGGGGCCGAGCAGGGCGAAGATCTCGCCCTTGCGGATGTCGAGATCGACGGGGTGGAGCGCGGTGGTGCCGCTCTTGTAGGTCTTGGTGACGCCCGCGACGGACAGGATCGGTTCAGTCATTGGCACCCCTTTTTCGAGAGGGGAGATGGGGGCGGTGGGGACATATTGATAGGGGCCGTCAGCCCCCATTGCCGTCATCCTGGGCTCGACCCGGGATCCAGAGCCACACGCGTTCCGGTTGTGGCTCTGGATCCTGACTTTCGTCAGGAGGACAGGGGTCAGCCAGCGCGCGCCGCGGCGACCGCCTTCTGCAGCTCCTCGAGCGGCAATGCGCCGGACAGGACGCGGTCGCCGACCACCCAGCTCGGCGTGCCCGTCACACCGAGCTTGGCGGCGGTTTCCATGTTCTTGGCGATTTCGGCGTCGGCGGTCTTCCCGAAGCCCGGCTGTGCCGTGTCGACGCCCGCCTTTGCGGCCGCCGCGGCGATCGAGGCGTCGCTGACCGGGCCGCCGGCGTAGAGCGCGTCGTGGAAGGTGGCGAACTTGCCCTGCTGCGCCGCCGCGAGGCTCGCGCGTGCGGCAACGCGGCTTTCGGCGCTCAGCACCGGGAGTTCGCGGAAGACGACGCGGACCTTGGGATCGGCCGCGATCAGCCTGGCGATCGTCGGCAGGCTCGCGCGGCAATAGCCACAATTATAGTCGAAATATTCGACCAGCGTGACGTCGCCCTTGGGATTGCCCGCCCAGGCGCTGCCGAACGGGGTGACGATCGCGGCGCGGTTCGCGGTCACCGTCTTGCCGGACTCGCGGTCGCGCAGCTTCTCCATCGCCTCGGGCAGGATCTCCGGGTGCGCGAGGACATAGTCGTGGACGATCGCCTCGACCTGCGCGCGTTCGACGCCGCCGCCCTGACGGTCAAAGCCCCACACCGCGAGCCCGCCGAGGATCGCACCGGCCACCGCGATCGCGGGCAAACTGAATCTGTTCATCGGCGGCGCTTATACTGCTTTGGATTGTCGTCCATCTCGTTTTGCGCGGTCATCGCGATGTCCTGCGCACGGATCCAGTCGGGGGTGTTCGCGGGGATGTTCGCCAGCGCATAGCGCGCGCTCGACGACGCGGTGCGCATGTCGCCGCCCATGCTCGCGCGTTCGGCGGTGGCGAGCGCCGCGCGCGGCGTGTCGCCGGTGAGTTCGTACACCGTGCCGAGCTGCATCCAGGCGAACGGGTTCTGGTCGTCGCGTGCGACCGCGGTCCGGAGCACTCTCGTGGCTTCGGGATAATTGGCCTTGTTCTCGGTCGCGATCAGCGCGTGGCCGAAGGTCGTCGCGATCAGCGGGTTGTTGCGTGATCCCTCGGTCGCCTCGCGCAGCGGCACGAGCGATTCGACCGGCTTGCCCGCCTCGAGCAGGATCTGCCCCTTGATCTCGAGGAAATAGGGATCGTCGGGCTTCGCCTTGACGAGCGCGTCCGCCTCCGCGTCGGCTTTCTCGGGGTAGCCCGACTTGTGATAGGCATAGGCGCGCGCATAATGCGCATAGATTGACTGGTCGCTCGGCGGATAGCTTTGCAGCGTCCGCGGCGCGGGCATGACATAGCCGGCAAGCTTCGCCTTCACGCGGCGGAAGCGCTCCTCCAGCGCGGCGTCGGGTTTGATCGCCCAGGCGGGCGATGCCTGAAGATCCGCGGTCAGCGCGGAGACGCGTTCGCCCGACAGCGGATGCGACTGCATGTACGGATCGATATTGGCGGTGCCGTAGCGATATTCCTGCTGTTGCAGCTTCTTGAAGAAGCTCAGCATGCCGCGACCGGTGACGTTGGCCTCGCGCAGATATTTGGCGCCGCTGGCATCCGCGGTCGATTCCTGCGTGCGGCTGAACGCGAGATAATTGCCCATCGCGGCCTGCTGTCCCGCCGCCATGATCCCGGCGCCTGCCTCGCCGCTGCCCGCCGCCATCGCCGCCAGGCCGAGCACCATCGAGAGCAGGTACATCCCCATCGCGGGCTTGGTACCGCGGTCGGAGAGGACGACATGGCCGTCGGCGATGTGACCGAGCTCGTGCGCGATCACGCCCTGCACCTCGTTGGCATTGTCCGCCGCCTGCAACAGCCCCGAATGGACGTAGACGGTCTGCCCGCCCGCGACGAAGGCGTTGATCGAGTCGTCGTTGATCAGCACGACCTTGACGTCGCGCGGCGACAGGCCGGCGGCCTTGACGAGCGGCGCCGACATCTCCGCGAACATCGTCTCGGTCTCGGCATCGCGGAGGATCGACTGCGCATGGGCGGGTTGCACCCAGAGCAGCAGGGCGGCGGTCGCGGCGGCTACGAAACGCTTCATATCGGGCGTTATCGTCGATCGGGGGCGGGGGGGCAATGGCGCAGCGCCGGCGTGTACGGTGCCGTTCGGGCGGTTGGGCGCGGGCGCGGGCCCGCTTAAGCGGCCCGCAACGAAAAACGGGCGCGACCCTTCGGTCGCGCCCGTCTGTCGGGTGATGCGCGCCGGCGTCAGCCGAACGTGCGCTGCCACCAACCACGGCGGGGTGCGCCGTCGGGGTCGTCATTGCCGTTGCCGCTGCCCGTATCGGCCTGCGGCTGGACCTCGACCTCGGGGACCGCCGTCTCGACGGGGGCGGCAAGCGCGTCGGTGGTCGGCGCGGCATCACCCGCCTCGATCACCGCGGTCTTGCGCGGGCGACCGCGCGGCTTGGCGACCTTGGCAGGGGCCTCCTCCGCGGCGGGCGCTTCGGCGACGGGCGCGACCGCCACGTCACCCGCCTTGCGACGCGTGCGCTTCGGTTTCGGCGTCGAGGCTTCGATGGTCTCGGCGGGCGTTGCGCTCACCTCGTCCATCGTTGCGTCGGCAACCGCCTCGCGGCGACGACGACCCGCCTTGGCGCGCGGCTCGGCCGCAACGGGCTCGGCCGCGACGGGCTCGGCCGCAACGGGCTCCGCGACATCGGCCACGGCGGGCTCGGCAACCGCGTCTTCGACGCCAGCGCCGGTATCCGCCTCGGCCTCGACCTCGGCAACGCGCGGCTTGCGGCCACGACGCGGCTTCGGTGCGGCATCGGCAACCGCCTCGGCGATGTTGCTCGCGGCAGCCGCAGCCCGCGCGCGGGGACGACGACGCATCTTGGGCGCCTCGGCCGCGTCTGCGGGTGCCTCGTCCGCCACGGTGCCCAACACAACCGGTTCGGCAGGCGCATAGACCTCGTCCGTATCCGTCGCGGTGCGATCGGGCTCGGGGGCGTCGGCGATCAGCGCGGCATCGTCGACGCTGCTGACGGCGATCGGCTGATCCGTACCCTGCTCGTTGCGACGTCCGCCGCGGCGACCGCGACGGCCACGACGACGGCGGCCTTCGCCTTCGCCGTTCGTCCGATCGGCCGGTGCTGCCTCGTCCGCGGCGTCGTCCGTCACGCCGTCCGCCGCTTCGTCGAGCGCGCCGGTGCCGCCGATCGCGACGATCTCGCCCTCGACCTCGTCGATTTCCTCGACGTTGCCATCCGCCTCGTCGAACGTGCCGGTGTCGGCGACGCCTTCGGCTGCACCCTCCTCGCCGGGACGCGCACGACCGCGACGACCGCGACGGCGGCGACGCTTCTTGCCGCCTTCGCCGTCTGCGTCACGCGCCTCGCGTGCGCCCTGCTCGCGCCCGCCTTCACGCCCGCCTTCACGACCGCCTTCACGGCCCCCTTCACGACGGCGCGGCTGCTCGGCCTCGGCCTCTTCGACCTCGTCCTCCTCGATCTCGTCCTCGATCTCCTCGGGAAGGTCGTCCTCGTCCTCCTCGATGATCTGCACGAACTTCGGCGGATGCGCGGGCGGCGGGCCGCTGGCCTCGACCGTCATGTGCGCGCCTTCCTCGTCTTGGCCGGGGATGATCTCGACGATCACGCCGTAGCGATCCTCGATCTCGGCGATGTCCGCACGCTTGCGGTTGAGGATGTAGACCGCGGCCTCCTGGCTCGCGCGCAGCGTCAGCAGCGAGCCGCGACCGCGGGCGGCCTCGTCCTCGATGAGGCGGAGCGCGGAGATGCCCGACGACGATGCGGTGCGCACCAGCCCGGTGCCCTCGCAATGCGGGCAGGCGCGCGTCGAGGCTTCGAGCACGCCGGTGCGCAGCCGCTGGCGGCTCATTTCCATGAGGCCGAACGACGAGATGCGGCCGATCTGGATGCGCGCGCGATCGTTCTTGAGCGCCTCCTTCATCGCCTTCTCGACCTTACGGACGTTGGAATTGTTATCCATGTCGATGAAGTCGATGACGACGAGCCCGGCCATGTCGCGCAGGCGGAGCTGGCGACCGATTTCCTGGGCGGCCTCGAGGTTGGTCGCGGTCGCGGTCTGCTCGATCGAATGCTCGCGGGTCGACCTCCCTGAGTTGATGTCGATCGAGACGAGCGCCTCGGTCGGGTTGATGACCAGATAGCCGCCCGACTTCAGCTGGACGACGGGATGGTACATCGCCGACAGCTGATCCTCGACGCCCGCGCGCTGGAACAGCGGCACGGGGTCGGCGTAATGCTTGATGCGTCGCGCGTGCGTTGGCATCAGCAGGCGCATGAACTCGCGCGCCTGGCGATAGCCGTCCTCGCCCTCGACGATGACCTCTTCGATTTCCTTGTTGTAGATGTCGCGGATCGCGCGCTTGATCAGGTCGCTGTCGCCGTACACGAGCGCGGGCGCCGACGCCTTGAGCGTGGCTTCGCGGATTCCGTCCCACAGGCGGGCGAGGTAGTCGAAGTCGCGCTTGATCTCGACCTTCGAGCGCTGGAGGCCCGCGGTGCGGACGATGCAGCCCATCGAGGGCGGCAGCTGCATGTCGGCCATGATCGACTTCAGCCGCTTGCGATCGCCCGCGTTGCTGATCTTGCGCGAAATGCCGCCGCCGTGGCTCGTGTTGGGCATCAGCACGCAGTAACGGCCGGCGAGCGACAAATACGTGGTCAGCGCCGCGCCCTTGTTGCCGCGCTCTTCCTTGACGACCTGGACGAGCAGCACCTGGCGGCGATGGATCACGTCCTGGATCTTGTAGCGGCGGCGCAGGTTCATGCGACGCTCGCGCAGGTCCTCGACCGCGGCATCGTCGCTGCTCGACTTGCGCTTGCGACGCGGGGCCTCGCCGGCCTCTTCGCCGCCTTCGAGTTCCTCGGCGACGTCGGGGTCTACCCCGCCATCGTCCTCGAAGCGCTCGATATCGTCCTCGTCGTCACCCTCTTCGTCGTCCGAATCATAATCGGCGCGCAGCGCGGCTTCCTCGGCGGCGTGCTCGGCCTCCTCGCGGAGCAGCGCGTCGCGGTCTTCCTTGGGGATCTGGTAGTAATCGGGGTGGATCTCGCTGAATGCGAGGAAGCCGTGGCGATTGCCGCCGTAATCGATGAACGCCGCCTGGAGCGACGGCTCGACCCGCGTGACCTTGGCGAGGTAGATATTGCCTTTGAGCTGCTTGCGTTCGGCACTCTCGAAATCGAATTCCTCGATCCGGTTACCTTTGACGACGGCGATCCGGGTCTCTTCCCGGTGGCGTGCGTCGATCAGCATACGCGTTGTCATAATAAAGTCTCCGCGCGCGCGCCGGGCCTGATGGCAGCCGTCGCGCGCTTGATGGTGGGGCGGTCGGACACGGACGTCCTGAGCCGCGGAAGGTATGCGAAACTGCCTCTGCTCGGCGCGCATGCCGCGGGATCTGACCCTGCGGCGCCCGCACGACCGCGATCCCGTCGGCGAAGGCCGATCGGTGCGCGGGGCGGGGGGAATGCGTCATTCGAGCGTCAACCTGAAATTGCCGCGCCGGCGAGGATCGCAGGCGGGCGTTGAGACCGGCGCGTCGCTGTAAAAATTTAAGCGATGCACGGGTGCACGACAGGACTAGCACTGCATATCCGATCCCGCAACTGGCGCGGCGCGGGGACGTGTTGGGGCTTCGGGTACGCTGGATCCGGGGTCGGGGCCCGTGGCGCCCGGCGTTCGGATTTGTGGTGTGTCGGAATGCCGAGGGAAGAGGTTTTGCGGGTCGGGGCGTTTGCCGGGGCGGCAGGAAATTGCCGGTAAATCACGGCAAACGGCAGGTTAACCCTACCCCGCAACACCCTTTTGCGGCGGCGTAGTCTAGAGGGAGCGGCGTGATCGAATGTACCGATCGAAAGGGTGTGGCATGGCTTTTCGCTGGACCGGCGGCGCGGTCGCACGGCATGGACGCAGGATGGTCGCGGTCCTCGCCCTGATGCTCGGCTGGCTGTCCGGCGTTCCTGCGCTCGCGGCGACGGTGCAGAGCGTTGCGATCGGCAGCGCGCGGATCGTCATCCGCTTCGACGCACCGGTCGACCGGGCGGCCAGCGAGATCCTTACCGGACGGCAGCAGATCGCGGTCGACATTGCGGGCGTGACGCCCGGCGCACAGGTCAGGGCGGGGGGCGTGGTGACCCGCGTCACGCAGCGCCGGCATGGTGCGGCGGGTCTGCGGATGCTGTTCGACCTGTCCGAGCCGGTGATCGTCGCCGATGGCGGTTTCGACTCGGACGGTCGCGAGCTGACGCTGGCATTGCGCCGCGTCGACGCGAGCGGGTTCGCGCAGGCCGGGGTCGCCGGCCCGATCACCTTCTTCCCGCTGAGCTTCGTCGGGCGACCGGCACCGCGCTACAAGGTGTCGATCCCCGTGCCCGCGCGCGCACGCGGCGTGGCGCTGCCGCGCGTCGAGGGGGACGATTCGCGACCGCTGGTGGTGATCGATGCGGGGCATGGCGGCGTCGATCCGGGTGCGATCGGCCCCGACGGGCTGCGCGAGAAGGACGTGACGCTGAAGGTCGCCAAGGCGATCCGCGACGCGCTGCTCGCCTCGGGCCGCGTGCGCGTCGCGCTCACGCGGAGCGACGACCGGTTCCTGATACTGCGCGAGCGGTACGGCGTGGCGCGCCGATTGAAGGGAGACCTGTTCATCTCGATCCACTGCGACAGCACGGGATCCGAAGGCGCGACCGGCGCGACCGCGTACACGCTGTCCGAGGTCGCGTCCGACAAGGAGGCCGCGCGGCTTGCGGCGCGCGAGAACAAGGCGGACGTGATTTCCGGGGTGAATCTGGGGGAGGCGCCGGCGGACGTATCGTCGATCCTGATCGACCTGACGCAGCGCGAGACGATGAACGCGTCGGCGACGTTCGCGCGACTGCTGGGGCGCGAGGCGAAACCGCTGATGCCGCTCAAGGCCAACTTCCACCGGATGGCGTCGCTGATGGTGTTGAAGGCGCCCGACATGCCCTCGATCCTGTTCGAGACGGGGTATATCTCGAACCCGCAGGACGCGGCGTTTCTCGATAGTGCCGAGGGGCGGGAGCGGATCGCGCAGAGCGTGACGCGCGCAGTCGAGGTGCATTTCGCGCGGCGGATGGCGAACCGGTAGGGTTTCGGAGAGGACCGCTCGCCCTTGTGGCGGGGGTTGCGGTTTCCCTCCGCCCCACATCATGGCACAAGTCGCCCAAATTGCTCTGGGGCTTACGACATGACCGACGCGACGCGCAGCAGCGCACCCCCGACGACCCCGTCGACCCCGACGACAATGCGCGAGCTGACCTTCCGCGGGGTGGTGCTCGGCGCGATCATCACGCTGCTGTTCACCGCGGCCAACGTCTATCTGGGGCTCAAGATCGGGCTGACCTTCGCGACGTCGATCCCCGCCGCGGTGATCTCGATGGCGGTGCTGCGGCTGTTCAAGGATTCGACGATCCTCGAGAACAACATCGTCCAGACGATCGCGTCCGCGGCGGGGACGCTGGCGGCGATCATCTTCGTGCTGCCCGGGCTCGTCATGATCGGCTGGTGGCAGGGCTTTCCGTTCTTCACCACCGCGGCGATCACGATGTTCGGCGGCGTGCTGGGCGTGCTGTTCTCGGTCCCGCTGCGCCGCGCGCTCGTCGTCGACACGGTGCTGCCCTATCCCGAAGGCCGCGCGGCCGCGGAGGTGCTCAAGGTCGGTGCGGGCAGCCGCGAGGGCGGTGCGGAGAGCGCACGCGGGCTTGGCATCATCGTCGTCAATGCGCTCGTGTCGGCGGGGTTCGCGATCCTGACGCAGACCAAGCTCGTCGCCGCGGAGGCCGCGACCTGGTTCCGCGTCGGCGCGGGCGCGACGGGGATCTCGGGCGGGCTGTCGTTCGCGCTGCTGGGCGCGGGGCATCTGGTCGGGATTTCGGTCGGGATGGCGATGTTCGCCGGCGTGGTCATCGGCTGGTGGATCCTGCTGCCGATCCTGACCGCGGGCGGGAGCGTGACGGGCACCGCGGAGGTGATCGCCACGACCGTGTTCCGCTCTGACGTGCGGTTCTTCGGCGCGGGCGTGATCGGCGTTGCGGCAATCTGGACGCTGCTCAAGATCGCGGGGCCCGTGGTCGGTGGCGTCCGGTCCGCGCTTGCCGCCTCGGCGTCGCGACGCGGCGGTGCGGTGCTCGCGCTCGAGGACCGCGACATTCCGATCGGGTTCGTCGGCGCTGCGTCGCTCGCGATGCTGGTGCCGATCGGCATCCTGCTCTGGACGGTGCTCGAGGGCGGACCGCTCGAGGCGTCGGCGATCGGGCTGATCGCGGGCAGCCTCGTGTTCATCCTCGTCATCGGCCTCGTGATCGCGGCGGTCTGCGGCTATATGGCCGGGCTGATCGGCGCGTCCAACTCGCCCGTATCGGGGATCGGGATCCTCGCCATCCTTGCGGCGTCGATCCTGCTCGTCGCGTGGTTCGGCCGCGCGGTCGAGCCGGGGACGACGCAGGCGCTGGTCGCCTATGGCCTGATCGTGACGGGCGTCGTGTTCGGCATCGCGACGATCTCGAACGACAATCTCCAGGACCTCAAGACCGGGCAGCTGGTCGGTGCGACGCCGTGGAAACAGCAGGTCGCGTTGCTGATCGGCGTCGTGTTCGGATCGATCGTCGTGCCGCCGGTGCTCAACCTGCTCGGCAGCACGCTGGGCTTCGCAGGCGCGCCGGGGGCAGGGCCCAATGCGCTCGCCGCACCGCAGGCGGCGCTGATCTCGGCACTCGCGAAGGGCGTGCTCGGCGGCAATCTCAACTGGGCGATGATCGGCTATGGCGCGATCACCGGTGTCGCCGTGATCGCGCTCGACGAATTGCTGGGTAAGGCGGGCAAGCTGCGGTTGCCGCCGCTTGGCGTCGGGCTGGGCGTGTATCTGCCGATGGCGGTGACGCTGCCGGTCACGATCGGCGCGGTGGTGGGGTTCGCCTATGACCGCTGGGCGGACCGGGCGCGCGACCCCGAACTCGCAAAGCGGATGGGGGTGCTGACCGCCACGGGGATGATCGTCGGGGAATCGCTGTGGGGCGTCGGCTTTGCCGGGATCGTGTACATGACCAACGAGGAAACGCCGCTGGCGCTCGTCGGCGACGGGTTTGCGCCGATCGCGCTCGTTGGCGGGACGCTGCTGTTCGCGGTGCTGACCGGGATATTGTACCGCCGTACCAAGGCGGCGTCGCGCTGAGGCGGGACGGCGGCGGCTAAACACCCCGCCGCCGCCGCCTCGGTCACCGCATCGCGGCGAGCATGTCGGTGATCTTGACGAATGCGAAGCCGATCGAGCTGTCGGCGATGCCATAGGGCAGGAACAGCGTGTCGCCGTGGCGCAGCGCACCGCAGCTGTAGACGACGTTGGGGACATAGCCCTCGCGGTCCTGGTCCTTCGCGGCGAGGATCGGCTGTTCGGTCCGGCCGATCACCTTCGACGGATCGTCCTTGTCGAGCAGCACCGCGCCGATCGAATATTTGCGCATCGCGCCGACGCCGTGCGTCAGCAGCAGCCAGCCCTCGTCGAGCTCGATCGGCGGACCGCAATTGCCGATCTGCACCAGCTCCCACGGGTAGAGCGGCGTGAGGATCTTCTCGCCGTCGTCCCAGTCGGTCAGCGTGTCCGACTTGAGCAGGAACAGGTTCTCGCCGTCTTGCCGGCCGATCATCATATACTGGCCGTTCACCTTGCGCGGGAACAGCGCCATGCCCTTGTTGCGCGCGGCAGGGCCGGTCATCGGCACGAGATCGAACGCGCGGAAATCGCGCGTGCGCATCAGTTCAGACTGGATGACCGAGCCGTTATACGCGGTGTAGGTGCCGATCCATTCGTATTCGCCGTCGTCGTGCCTGAACCTGACGATACGCAGATCCTCGAGCCCCTTCGACTGTGCCTGCGTGATCGGGAAGATCACGGTGCCGCTCAGCGTGCTGTCGCGGTGGCGATAGACGGTGACGGGGCCCTGCGGCATCTCGTCCTCGCCACTGCCGACCGCATCGGTGGCGGTCGCGAAGGGCGGCTCGGGGGCGAGCTTCATCTGGTTTTCGCAGGTGATGATGCCTTCGCGGAACGCGACCGACGAGATGTGTCCCTCGCCCACGGCGCGCATCGACATCAGGATGCGCAGAGAGCCTGGCGGCATCCCCGACTGGTCGAAATGCGGCACAGCGCTGGGGTTCATCAGCGCGGCGGCGGCATAGCTGTATTCGTGACAGAAATAGGCGCCGATCAGCTGGCGCTTCTCGTCGCCGATGTCGGCGCCGTTGAGCCCGAGCATGTCCTCGATCTCGTCGTAGCGCGTCATGAACACGCGCCGCGTCTGCCAGTGCCGGGCTTCGAAATCCTTGAGCACGACCTCGAGCTGGGTCCGTGCTTCCGCGCTCGTCATTTCGAGCACCTCGCCGACCAGCCGCTCGGTGCGGCTGGGGGCGCCGGCATTGCCCGCCCAGGCGATGTGGAACGGCCGGACGACGACCCGCGACGGGTCCGCGTGCAGCCGCAGCTGGTGGGTAAACAGGTCCATCGTGCTAATGCCTCGCGCGCCGTTCCGACCTAGGGACGTCGACGCTAGCGAGGCTATGCGACGACGCGCGAGGTCCCTGCCACGCTTTGGACTGCGTTTGATACCCCCGAAATCGCACAATTGGCCAATTGAAGCGCCAAAATCGACTCCGCGCCCTGATTCCGGTTCAATCCGGTCGGCATCAAACCATCGAAACACCCGCCATCGGCGACGCTCGCAAGCGGCAGATTGAGGTCGTTGCCGCCGAGGAACCAGCGATAGGCACGCTCGGCCTCGTCGCGCCAGCGCTGGTCGCCGGTCGCCTCATACGCCGCGGTGCACGCGTCGACCGTCGCCTGTGCCTCGAGCGGTTGCTGGTCGAACTGCAACGGATCCTCATAGGACCGGCCGAAGCTCTCGGTGCCGACCGCGCGGAAGCGGCCTTCGGGCGAGGTCTGCTTGGCGACGATCCAGTCGAGCGTCGCCAGACCGCAATCGATCAGGTCCTGACGCCCGAGCGCCTGACCCGCACGGATCAGCGCCTGCGGCAGGCGGGCATTGTCATAGGCGAGGACGATCTCGAACCACTGCCATTCCGGACGGCGCGCCTTTTCAAGCAGTGCCAGATGGATGTCCGGGAACTTTGCAAGGATCGACAGCGACAGTTGGTGCCCGGGACTCGCCTCGAGCATCGCGGCGGCACCGAGCATCGCGAACGCCTGCGCACGCAGGCTGCCGAGGTCGAGCGCGCATGATGCGGTCGAATCGTACATCGCGGTCGCCCAGTCACGATGCTTGGCAAGCTGCGCATCGCGCGCGGTGATACCCAGCGCCCACACGGTACGACCGTTCGAATCCTCGGACCCGACATCCTCGCACCAGCTGCGGTCGAAGCGCATGAAGTTGCGGAACCGGCGCTCGTCCGGGTTCCACGCATATTGCACGAACGACGCGTAGATCGTCGTCCACTTGTCGCGGAGGATCGGATCCATGTCGGGGATCGCACTCATCAACATCAGCGCGCGGCAATTGTCGTCGATGCAATAGCCGTGGCGACGATCGGGGATCGAATAGATCGAGTGCTGGAGCATCCCGGTCGAATCGCTCATCCGCTCGACCGCCGCGAAATCAGGCTTGAGCGGCTTCAACGGTGCCGATGGCTTGGCGAGGCGAAAAGGGCGTGCCGCGACCACCGCGCGGATCTCCGCCATCGACGTCTCGGCGAGCTGCGGCCAGATCATCGTACGACCGCGCGCATAGGCACGCTGCGACAGGCGAAGGCGATCGCGATCGCTCGAGAGCAGCGTGTCGATCTCACGCGCGAATGCAGCGACGTCGCCGAACGGAACGAGCACGCCGTGGCCGTCCGCGAGGATCTCTGTCGCATGGACATAGGGCGTCGAGATGACGGGCTTGCCGACACCGACTGCGTAGCTGAGCGTACCCGACGTGATCTGCGCGGGATTGGTGTAGGGCGTCACATAGATGTCCGCCGCCTGCAGATAGCCGAGCAGTTCGTCATGCTCGACGAACGCGTCGACGAAGGTGACGTTGTCGGCGACGCCACGCGCCTCGGCCAGCGCCTTGAGGCGATCGCGATAGGCCTCCCCCTGATGCGCGACGAGGTTCGGATGCGTCGCGCCGAGCACGACATAGAGCAGGTTTGGATGACGCTCGATGACCGCGGGCAATGCCTCGATCACCGTCTCGATCCCCTTGTTGGGCGCGAGCAGGCCGAAGGTCAGGACGACCTTGCGGCCTTCCCAGCCGAACTGCGACTTCAGCGAGTCGGGGTCGACGAGTTCGCGATCGGGAACGCCGTGCGGGATCATGACGATCTGGCGCGGGCTGGCGCCATAGACGCGCTGCAGGATGTCGCGACCGCGTTCGGCCATCACGATGACGCGTGCGGCGCGGCGCAGCAGGCCCTCCATCACGCGACGTTCGTCGGGATTGGGCTTTTCGAGGATGGTATGCAGCGCGACGACGACGGGCAGCGTCGTGCGATCGAGCAGCGCGAGCAGGTAATCACCCGCCGGCCCGCCATAGATGCCGTATTCATGCTGGACCCAGATCGCATCCGCGCCGCTGGCGTCGATCTTGCGTGCCGTCTCGAGATAGGCCGACAGGTCGGTCTCGGGGATCGTCCCCGACACTTCGGGGGGATAGGCGTACCGGCCGGGATGATCGTCCATCGCATAGACATCGACCGCGACGTCGGGAAAACGCGCGCGCATCGCGGTGAAGACGTCCGTCGTATAGGTCGCGATCCCGCACTGCCTCGGTAAAAAATTACCGATCAATGCCAGCCGCGTGATCTTGGTCCCGTCCGCCGGTAACGCCATACCCTGTCCCTTGTCTGTGCACGCATTTCGACCGAACCCGGTCGTGCGCACATCCCTAACACGCGACCGCACGCGAAAGTTGCAATCTTATTGCACTGCAACACAAACTTACGCGCTGATCGGGATCAATATCCGGGAATTACAAGGCGAGACGTTTCCGGTTGTCAGCCGCTCAGCCGCGGCCGCGGTACGGTGCGACGCCCTGATCGGGGAGCCAGAGATCGGCGGGGGGCGCCGAGGACTGCCAGAAGACGTCGATCGGGATCCCGCCGCGCGGATACCAATAGCCGCCGATCCGCAGCCAGACGGGCTTCATCTCGTCGAACAGCCGCTCGCCGATGCCGACGGTGCAATCCTCGTGGAACCCGGCATGGTTGCGGAAGCTGCCGAGGAACAGCTTGAGCGACTTGGATTCGACGATCGTCTCGCCGGGGACATAGTCGATCACGAGATGCGCGAAGTCGGGCTGACCGGTGACCGGGCAGAGCGACGTGAATTCGGGCACCGCGAACCGCACCAGATAGGTCCGGCCGACGCGCGGGTTGGGCACGTAATCGAGCACGGCCTCTTCGGGCGAGGCGGGGAGGGCGCTGTTCTGGCCCAGATATAACGGGTTTGTAGGAGCGGTCATGGTTCGCCATGTAGGATGCGATGCCCGCCAAGAAAACCACGCTCGTGCCGATCCTCGGCGACCAGCTTTCGCTGCAGATCGCGTCGCTCAACGGGGCCGACCCGGCGACGACGATCGTGCTGATGATGGAGGTCGCCGACGAGACGACCTATGTCCGCCACCATCGCCGCAAGATCGCCTATATCCTGTCGGCGATGCGGCATCACGCGCAGGCGCTGCGCGATGCCGGGTGGACCGTCGATTACGTCGCGCTCGACGATCCGGTGTCGACGGACAGCTTCACCGGCGAAGTCGCGCGCGCGATCGCGCGGCACGATCCAACGCGGATCGTCGTGACCGAGGCGGGCGAATGGCGCGTTGCAGCAATGCTCGACGCCTGGGAAACGCTGTTCGGGCTGCCCGTCGAGATCCGCGCCGACGACCGCTTCCTCGCCAGCCATGCCGAGTTCGAGGCGTGGGCCGAGGGGCGCAAGCAGTTGCGGATGGAGTATTTCTACCGCGAGATGCGCCGCCGCACCGGGCTGTTGATGGACGGCGAGAAGCCCGAGGGGGGCGAGTGGAATTACGATGCGGACAATCGCAAGCCCGCCAAGGCCGACCTGCTGATGCCGCGCCCGCTCTCCTTTGCCCCCGATGCGATCACGACCGCGGTGCTCGCCATGGTCACGGCGCGGTTCGGCGAGCATCCCGGCAGCCTCGACGACTTCGATTTCGCGACGACGCGCGAGGATGCGCTGAAGCAGCAGCGGCATTTCCTGACGCATGCGTTGCCGCGGTTCGGGGATTATCAGGACGCGATGCTGACCGGCCAGCCGTTCCTGTGGCACGCGGTGCTGTCGCCCTATATCAATTCGGGGCTGCTCGATCCGGTCGCGCTGTGCCGCGCGGTCGAGGCGGAATATGCCGCCGGGCGCGTGCCGCTCAACTGTGCGGAAGGGTTCATCCGCCAGATCATCGGCTGGCGCGAATATATGCGCGGCATCTACTGGCGCGAGGGGCCGGACTATGTCGAGCGCAACTTCCTCGATGCGACGCGCGATCTGCCGGGCTTCTACTGGACCGGCGAGACCGACATGCACTGCCTGTCGCAGGCGATCGGGCAGACACTCGATCATGCCTATGCGCATCATATCCAGCGGCTGATGGTGACGGGCAATTTCGCGCTGCTGATCGGTGCGGACCCCAAGCAGGTGCATGAATGGTATCTGGAGGTCTATGCCGACGCGTATGAATGGGTCGAGCTGCCCAATACGCTGGGGATGAGCCAGTTCGCCGATGGCGGGTTGCTGGGGTCGAAGCCCTATGCGGCGTCGGGGGCGTATATCAACCGCATGTCCGATTATTGCGGGCATTGCCGCTATGACGTGAAGCAGCGCGTCGGGGAGAATGCGTGTCCGTTCAACGCGCTGTACTGGGATTTCCTGGTGCGCAACGCGGACAAGCTCGACCGCAATCCGCGACTGGCGATGCCGTATCGCAACTGGGCGAAGATGAAGCCGGCGGACCGGGATGCGACGCTGGCGCAGGCGGCGGGGTTCCTCGCGCAGCTCGATGGGGAGGGGGAGTGAGGTCCTAGCGTCCGTCATCCTGACGAAAGTCAGGATCCAGGGTTACGGGCGTCGTGCTTTGCGGCTCTGGATCCTGACTTTCGTCAGGATGACGGGAGGGAGGGGTGGCGGTATAGGGTTGTGGACGGAGCTAGGGCTGGCGGTCGACCGGCCTCGCTTCGCGAGAGGCCTGGAAGGAACAGCGCGATGCCGCATTACGGCGATTATCAGAACGCGATCTACAACGCCGGCCTGAGCGGCGTCGTGCCGAAATTGCCCGTTGATTACGCGACGCTCGAACAGCGCGCGAGCGCGGCGATGCCGCCGTCGGTGCTGGGCTATGTCCAGGGCGGCTGCGGCGATGAGTTCACGC
The DNA here is from genome assembly GCF_001421535.1 of Sphingomonas sp. Leaf20. Classification (GTDB taxonomy): domain Bacteria; phylum Pseudomonadota; class Alphaproteobacteria; order Sphingomonadales; family Sphingomonadaceae; genus Sphingomonas. The sequence continues at coordinate 198,085 of NZ_LMKN01000008.1, forward strand.
AACGCAACAACGCTGACGCATTCCGGCACTGGGGCATGACGCCGCGGATGATGGTCGATTGCAGCAGGCGCGACCTGTCGATCGAGCTGTTCGGGATGCGGCTGCCGAGCCCGGTGTTCATGGCGCCGGTCGGGGTGATCGGTATCTGCACGCAGGACGGGCACGGCGATCTCGCCGCCGCGCGCGCCTCGGCCGAGACGGGCGTGCCGCTGATGGCGTCGACGCTGTCGAACGATCCGCTCGAGCACGTGGCGGGGGCGCTGGGCGAGACGCCGGGGTTCTTCCAGCTCTACACGCCCAAGGACAAGGCGCTCGCCGAGAGCCTGGTCCGCCGCGCCGAGGCGGCGGGGTATAAGGGAATCGTCGTCACGCTCGACACCTGGGTGACGGGATGGCGGCCGCGCGACCTGAACGTCGCGAATTTCCCGCAGCTGCGCGGCGCGGTGCTGATGAATTATTTCTCGGACCCGGTCTTTCGCGCGATGCTCGCCAAGCCGCCCGAGGAGGATGGTGCGGCGGCGGTGCGGCAATGGGCGGGCGTGTTCGGCAAGGTGCTGACCTGGGACGACATGGCGTGGCTGCGCTCGCTGACCACGCTGCCGCTGATCCTGAAGGGCATCTGCCATCCCGACGATGCGCGCCGCGCGATCGATGCGGGAGCAGATGCGATCTATTGTTCGAACCATGGCGGGCGGCAGGCCAATGGCGGGATCGCGGCGATCGACATGCTGCCGGACGTGGTCGCCGCAGCGGGCGACGTGCCCGTGCTGTTCGATTCAGGGATCCGGTCGGGCAGCGACGTGGTGAAGGCGATCGCGCTTGGCGCGCGTGCGGTCGGCGTCGGGCGGCCCTATGCGTACGGCCTTGCGCTCGATGGCGCGGCCGGGGCGGCGCACGTGCTGCGGTGCCTGCTGGCGGAGGCGGATCTGCTGATGGCGGTCAATGGCTGGCCGACGATCGCCGATGTTCGCGCAGCGGGCGCGGTGCGGATCTAGCGCGGTACGGCGAGGAACGGCGCGAGCGCGTCCCAGGCGGGCTGCTTGGCGGCGCGGCCGATCGTGTGGAGCGGGCTGCTCGACGGCAGCGCGACGATCGCCGGGCCGAGCGTTCCGAGCCCCTGTCTCAGGCCGAGCTTCAACGCGGTGGCGCCATTGAACGCGATCGCGCGAAGGTCGGGCAGGCGCGCGACGAGGTCGGCGACCGCATTGTCCTGCGCATCGAGGATCGCGGCGTCGGTGCTGCCGACGCGGTGCGCCGACCCGATCACGTCCCACACCGCGACGCCCGCATCGCGCAACGCGACCAGCCGCTCGTCATAGGCCAGCGCGACGAGGTCGCGCGCGAGGACCCCCGACATCAGCGCCCAGAACTGGTTCTGCGGATGCGCGTAATAGCGGGCCTCGGCGAGCGACCGGTCGCCGGGCAGGCTGCCCAGGACGAGCAGCCGCGCATCGGCGGCGGCCACGGGCGGGAAGGAGGATTTGCGCGTCATCGTGCGCGACGACGTGGCGATTGCGTGCGATCGTGCAAGCATTCTATGCAGACGCGCATGAAGATCCTGCTGTCCGCAAGCCTCGCCGTGCTCGCTCTTGCAAGCGCCCCCGCCACCGCCCGCCAGCTGACCATCGACGATGTCGTCAAGCTGTCGCGCGTGTCCTCGCCCGCGGTGTCGAAGGACGGCCGCTGGCTGGTGTGGGAACAGCGCGAGACCGACCTTGCCGCCGATCGCGGCCGGTTCGACCTGTGGCGGCTCGACCTGACGCGCAAGGGTGCGAAACCCGAGCCGCTGATCGCCGAGGCCGACGTGAACGAGACCGGCGCGCAATTCTCTGCCGATGGCGCGACCGTCTATTACCAGTCGGACAAGGGCGGCAGCGACGCGGTCTGGTCGATCGGCATCGCCGGCGGCACGCCGCGCAAGCTGACGCGCTTCGACGGCGGTTTCGGCGGGTTCAAGGTCGCACCGACCGGCGACAAGCTGGTGGTGTGGGCCGACCGCAAGCCCGGCGCGCCGAGCCTTGCGCCCGCGATGGTCAAGAAGAACCCGAATGCCGGGGCAGGGCGGACCTATGACCAGCTGTTCGTGCGGCACTGGGACACATGGTCGAACGGCGACCGGTCGCAATTGTTCGTGCTGCCGCTGACCACCGAGGGCGCGCAGGGGGACGGCGTCGGGGTAACGCGCGGTCTGATCGGCGATGCGCCGTCAAAGCCGTTCGGTGGCGGCGAGGAAGTGTCGTGGAGCGCGGACGGCCGGACGCTGTATTTCGCACTGCGCGAGGCGGGGCGGATCGAGGCGATCTCGACCAATCTCGACATCTTCTCGGTCCCCGCGGACGGCTCCGCGGCACCGGTCAACCTGACCGCGGCGAACACCGGCATGGACAATCTGCCGACGGTGTCGCCCGATGGCCGCACGCTCGCCTGGTTCGCGATGGCGCGCGCCGGGTTCGAGGCGGATCGACAGGTGCTGATGACGCGCGATCTGGCGAGCGGTCAGGTGCGCGCGGTGACGCAGGCCTGGGACCGCTCGGTCGCGTCGATCGCGTGGAGCCCCGACAGCAAGCGCATCTACGTCACCGCCGATGACACGCAGGAGACGCCGGTGTTCGCGGTCGACCCTGCGACGGGCGCGGTGACGCGACTGACGCAGGAGGGGCATGTCGGCGCGGTCGTGCCGACGCCCAAGGGCGTGGTTGTCGCGATCAGCAGCCTGACCGCGCCCGACGATTTCTATGCGCTGGCGGTGAAGGGCAAGCGGATGCCGAAGCCCGAGCGGCTGACGTCGGTCAACGCGGCCAAGCTCGCGGGCATCGACATGCCGACCGTCACGCGGTTCAATTTCACGGGCGCGAACGACGACACCGTCTGGGGCTATGCGGTGAAGCCGTACGGCAGCACGGGGAAGGTCCCGGTCGCCTATATGGTGCATGGCGGGCCGCAGGGGTCGAGCAACAACAGCTGGTCCTATCGCTGGAACCCGGCGGTGTTCGCGGGTGCGGGCTACGGCTTGGTCGCGGTCGATTTCCACGGGTCGACGGGATACGGCCAGGCCTTCACCGACGCGATCAGCAACAATTGGGGCGGCTGGCCGCTCGAGGACCTGCAAAAGGGGCTGGCGGCGGCGACCGCGAAGTTCGGCTGGCTCGACGGCGATCGCGCCTGCGCGCTGGGTGCGTCGTACGGCGGCTATATGATGAACTGGATCGAGGGGAAGTGGCCCGACCGGTTCAAGTGCATCGTCCAGCATGACGGCGTCTTCGATGCGCGCGCGATGGCGTACGAGACCGAAGAGCTGTGGTTCGACGAGTGGGAGCATGGCGGCAAGACCTATTACGAGGATCCCGCCGCGTTCGAGAAATGGAACCCGGTCAATTTCGTCGCCAACTGGAAGACGCCGATGCTGGTGATCACCGGCGAGAAGGATTTCCGGATCCCGTATACGCAGGGTCTGGCGAGCTTCACCGCGTTGCAGCGGCGGGGGATTCCGTCGCGGTTGCTGGTGAACCCGAACGAGAATCACTGGGTGCTGAAGCCGAAGAACAGCCTGCAATGGTATGGCGAGGTGATCGGCTGGATGGACAAGTGGACCGCGAAATAGGGGGGCTTTCGCGGGCTGTTCCCCCACCGCCGTCATCCTGACGAAAGTCAGGATCCAGGGTAACGGACGCTGACGTTCCTGGCTCTGGATCCTGACTTTCGTCAGGATGACGAAGGAGCCGCGCTGCCGCGGGGCCGCTCAGTGTGCCTTGGGCTTCTTTACCGCGTGGAGGCCGAGTGCGATCGCGCCGCCGAGGATCAGGCCGACGACGCCCGACAGCGCCGCATTGACCACCCAGTTCACCACGCCCTTGGCGACCGGCACTGCGGCGGCGGCGCCCGCGGCGGCGTCGTGGATGAAGTGCGGGATCGTCGTCAGCCCGAAATCCTCGATCCCGTGGACGATGATCTGCCCGCCGACCCAGACCATCGCCGCGGTGCCGACGACCGACAGCACCGACATGACGACCGGCATGCCCTTGACCAGCCCGCGGCCGATCGACTGCACGACCGCGCTGTTCCGCTCGGCGAGATGCAGGCCGATATCGTCCATCTTCACGATCAGCGCGACGACGCCGTAGACGAGGATCGTGATCGCGACGCCGACCAGTGCGAGGACGATCGCCTGTTCCCAGATCGGTTCGGCGGCGACGTCGGACAGCGCGATCACCATGATCTCGGCCGACAGGATGAAGTCGGTGCGGATCGCGCCCGAGACCTTTTGCTCCTCCAGCGCCTTCGCGTCGGTCGGCGCGGTCTCCTCGGCCTCGGTATGCCCGCCGCCGAACGCCTCGAGGATCTTCTCCGCGCCCTCGAAGCACAGATAGGTGCCGCCGATCATGAGCAGCGGGGTCAGCGCCCAGGGCGCGAACGCGCTGAGCGCGAGCGCTGCGGGGAGGATGAAGAGCAGCTTGTTGCGGAACGAGCCGAGCGCGATCTTGCCGATCATCGGCAATTCGCGCTTGGGCGAGAACCCGACCATGTAGCGCGGCGTGACCGCGGCATCGTCGACCACCACGCCGATCGCCTTGCTGCCCGCCTTGCCGGTCGCGGCACCGATATCGTCGAGACTCGCCGCGGCGAGCTTGGTGATCCCGGCAATGTCGTCAAGCAGTGCGACCAGTCCTGTGGGCATCGATGGAGTCCTTCGCGTGATCGGTATGAGGCGACAATAGCCGGTCCGCGGTACCGTGACAGAGATGTCATGCAACGGGTTTCGACCTTGCGCAAAGTGCGCGACGCGCGGAATGGTTGCGCGGTGACGCACATCGCGACGGGATCGAGCATGACCGACGACTTCATCACCAACCTGCCCAAGGCCGAACTGCACCTGCATATCGAGGGCAGCCTCGAGCCCGAGCTGATGTTCGCGCTCGCCGAACGCAACAAGGTCGCGATCCCGTTCAAGAGCGTCGAGGACGTGCGTGCGGCCTACAGCTTCACCAACCTCCAGACGTTCCTCGACATCTATTATGCGGGCGCGGCGGTGCTGCAGACCGAGGAGGATTTCCACGATCTGGCGCTCGCCTATTTCGACCGGGTCGCGCAGGACGGCGTCGTCCATGCCGAGATCTTCTTCGATCCGCAGACTCACACGCATCGCGGCATCCCGTTCGACGTCGTCGCCAACGGCCTGTTCGCGGGGATCGATGCGGCGCGCGCGAAGCACGGGATGAGCGTCGGGCTGATCATGAGCTATCTGCGGCATCTCGACGAGGAGGATGCCTTCAGGACATTCGAACAGGCCGAGCCCTGGCTCGACCAGTTGATCGGCGTCGGGCTCGATTCGTCCGAGATGGGGCATCCGCCGTCGAAGTTCGCGCGCGTGTTCGAAGCGTCGGCGGACGCCGGGCTGCTGCTGTGCGCGCATGCGGGCGAGGAGGGCCCGCCCGCCTATATCCACGAGGCGCTCGACATCCTGCGTGTCGACCGGATCGATCACGGCAACCGTGCGCTCGAGGATCCGGTGCTGGTCGCGCGGCTCGCGCGCGAGGCGATGACGCTGACCGTGTGCCCGCTGTCGAACGTCGCGCTGCGCAACGTCGACCGGATCGAGGATCACCCGATCGACCGGATGCTCGATCTCGGGCTGCGCGCGACGATCCATTCGGACGATCCGGCCTATTTCGGCGGGTATATCGGCGAGAATTACCGGCAGACCGCGCGCGCGCGCAACCTGTCGCGCGGGCAGGTCGTGACGCTGGCACGCAACAGCTTTCTCGGCAGCTTCCTCGATGACGAGGCGATCGCCGGGCATCTGGCGACGCTCGAGGCCTATGTGACGGCCAATCCGTGATCCGGCGCTTTCTATCGATCTTCGAGCCGTTCATCCTGATGCTGCTCGGTACCGTCGTGCTCGCGAGCCTGGTGCCGGCGCGGGGACAGGCGGCGACGATCGTCGGCTATGTCGCCGATGTCGCGATCTTCCTGCTGTTCTTCCTCCACGGCGCGAAACTGTCGCGCGCGGCGATCTGGGACGGGCTGCGCAACTGGCCGCTCCACCTCGCGGTGCTGGGGGTGACGTTCATCGCCTTTCCCGCGCTCGGGCTCGGGCTGACCGCGCTGCCGTTCGTCGACGAGCGGATGGCGACGGGATTGTTGTTCCTGACGCTGCTGCCCTCGACGGTCCAGTCGTCGATCGCCTTTACCGCGATCGCGCGCGGCAACGTCGCCGCCGCGGTCTGCAGCGCATCCTTCTCCAACCTGCTCGGCATCGTGATCACCCCCGCGCTGGTCGCGTTGCTGATGCAGAATGCGGGGAATGCCGGGGGCATGTCGATCGAGAGCATCGAGGCGATCGTGCTCCAGCTGCTGGTGCCGTTCCTCGCCGGGCACCTGCTGCGGCCATGGATCGGCGCATGGGTCACGCGGCGCAAGGGGATGCTGACGGTCGTCGACCGCGGGTCGATCCTGCTCGTCGTCTATGGCGCGTTCGGCGCGGCGGTGGTCGAGGGCCTGTGGAGCCGGGTGTCGGTCGGCGACCTGATGCTGATCGGGCTGTTGAGCTGTGCGCTGCTGGTGATCGTGCTGGCGCTGACGCTGACGATGGCACGCGTGATGCGGCTGCCGCGCGAGGATGCGATCGTGCTGCTGTTCTGCGGGTCGAAGAAGAGCCTGGCGTCGGGCGTGCCGATGGCGGGCGTGCTGTTCCCCGCGGCGCAGGTCGGCGTGATCCTGTTGCCGCTGATGCTGTTCCACCAGATCCAGCTCGTCGCATGTGCGATCATCGCGCGGCGTTACGCCGATGCGGCGGACCGCACCGCGCAGACGGCGGACCGGGACGCCGTGCGCGCCTGACGCGCGGCTGCGGTCCGCGTGGCCGCGGCGCGCGGCGCGAATTTGCTTTTCGCGCCTCGGGGCGACATGATCGGGCGAGTAAATGAGTACCGCCTTCATGACCGATACCGCGATAGACCTGACGGACTGCGACCGCGAGCCCATCCATATCCCGGGCGCCATCCAGCCGCACGGGTTGCTGCTCGTCGCCGATGCCGCAACGCTGCAGATCGTGGCTGGCGCAGGCGACATCGAGGGACGGCTGACTAGGGACTGGCTGGGCGCGGACCTCGTCAGCGTGATCGGGCAGGACATCCGCCAGCTGCTCGCCGAACTGCCGGGGCGCGGCAGCATGACCGGGGCGGCGGTGGGTGCGCTGGTGCTGGGAACTGCCGAGCGGTTCCACATGGTGCTGCACGGCGGCGATGATCATGTGCTGGTCGAACTGGAGCCGGCGGCGCACGCGCCCGCGAGTGCGGCGACCGTGCTCGGCTGGCTCGATTCGATGGCAGGCGCGTTCGAACGCGCGGGCAATCTCCAGGCGCTGTGCGAACAGGCGGCGACAGCGTTCCGGACGCTGACCGGGTTCGACCGCGTGATGGTGTATCGCTTTCTCGACGACGAGTCCGGACGCGTGATCGCCGAGGAGCGCGACCCCGCGCTGCACAGTTTTCTCCATCATCATTTCCCCGCGACCGATATCCCGAAGCAGGCGCGCGCGCTGTATATCCGCAACCGGACGCGCGCGATCCCGCATGCGGTCTACGCGCCGGCGGTGCTGCGCCCGGCGGGCTTCGAGGCGCTCGACCTCAGCGACGTCGCGCTGCGCAGCGTGTCGCCGATCCATCTGCGCTATCTGACCAACATGGGCGTCGCCGCGTCGGCGTCGATCTCGATCGTCAAGGACGGGCTGTTGTGGGGCATGATCGCCTGTCACAACATGACGCCGCGCGGGATGGCACCCGATGTCCGTGCGACGGCGAGCACGCTGGCGAGCAGCCTCGCGCGGCAGATCCGTGCCAAGGAGGAAGCCGAGGGCTATCGCGAACGGCTGCGGCTCCGGTCGGCCGAGGATGCGGTCGTGCTGAAGATGACGTCGGAGGGTCGCACGGCGCAGACCGTCGCCGTGGTCCGCGACGACCTGTGCCGGATGCTGGGCGGGGACGGATTCGCGTTTGTCCAGGACCTGCGCGTCGATTCGACGGGGAGCTGCCCGAGCGATGCGGACGTGCTCGATCTCGTCGAGTGGGTCAGCCGCCGCGGTCCCGGCGACCCCGTCGCCACGCATCAGCTGTCGACGCTGTATCCCCCCGCCGAACGCTATCGTGCGATGGCGAGCGGCGTGCTGGCGATGCCGCTGATCGACGAGGGCGCGACGCTGCTGTGGTTCCGCGCCGAGCGCGTGACCAAGATCGAATGGGCAGGCAATCCGCACAAGGCGGTCTCGCATGATCCGCACGCGCAGCTGACCCCGCGCACGTCGTTCGCCTCGTGGACCGAGCAGGTGCGCGGCCAGTCGCGGCGCTGGTCGCTGGAAGAGGTCGAGGCGGCGTATCGCCTGCGCCGGACCTTCCACGACGCGTATTCGAGCCACCGGATGCGCATGCTCAACCGTGACCTGCAACGAACGCTGGCGGAGAAGGACCGGCTGATCGAGCAGAAGGACGTCCTGATGAAGGAGGTCAATCACCGCGTGCAGAACAGCCTGCAGATGGTGTCCGCGTTCCTCGCGCTGCAATCGAAGACCGCGGGCGACGCCAATGTCACCGCGCACCTCGCCGAGGCGCAGGCGCGGTTGTCGGCGGTGGCGCTGGTCCATCGTCGGCTATACCATGACGACCAGGTCCAGTCGGTCGATCTGGCGCGCTATCTCGAGGAGCTCGCGATCGACATGCAGGGGACGCTCGGCCAGGACTGGGCGGCGCAGATGCGGCTCGACCTCGCGCCCGTGCTGATGCCCACCGACCGTGCGGTCAATGTCGGGCTCATCCTGACCGAGCTCGTCATCAACGCGAGCAAATACGCCTATGGCGGTGCGCCCGGCCCGATCCTGATCGCGCTCGAACAGCATCGCAACAAGATCCGCCTGATCGTCGCCGACCGCGGCGGCGGCAAGACGGGCACGCGCGTCGGGTTCGGCAGCCGGATGATGAACGCCGTCGTCGCGCGCCTGTCGGGAACGATCGAGCCGAGCGACAACATGCCCGGGCTGCGCGTGATCATGACCGCGCCGATCGAGGACTGAGCCGGGGCCGTTGGCGGCGGGGCGCGAGGGCGCGCTATGGGGCGACGGGCGTGCTGCCGGCAGGGTCGGCGCCGGCGATCGCCGCGGCGAAATGCCGCGCCTCCTTTGCGGCGGCGGAGCTCGTCGGGAGATAGTCGAAGCGTCCCTGCCGCCCGATAAGGTCGACGCCCCGGGCCTCGATCTCCTCGATCAACCGGCGGGATTCGTCCGACGAACCGCGTCGGTAGATCGGGTAGGCGCCCGGGGTCACGTCATGCCCGACCAGCAGCGCGTCGCCATCGAGCAGACGCGACCGGCGCATGTGCACGGCGAAATCCTCGAACGCGGCCTGTGCATCGGCGTCCCCCGACGTGAGCGGGACCTCGACGCCGAGATAGTCATAGCCATCGACCTGACCATAGACGCGCGAATGGACCGTCAGCCGCTTCCATGCGCCGTCGTTGGAGAAATTGCAGAGGATCCCGCTGGCGAAGCCCAGCTCGCCCTTGAAGCTGACGTACAGCGTCAGCAGCGTGACCGACTGCAGCGTCGGCGAGGGTGCGACACCGCAAAGTCCGGCGGTGAGGTTGAGCGGCAATGTCGACACGACCCGATCCGCGGTCAGCGTATCGCCACTGGTATGGACCGCCATCGCGCCAATGCTCCCGTCGATCGCGGCGAGCGCGACATCGAAGCGGACGTCGACGCCCGCATCGCGCAACTGTGCGATCGCGGTGGCGAAAAGGCCTTCGAAGCCCGCGCGGGGGCGCACGACCGGACGCGCTGCGGGCCGTGACGCCGCGCGCCGCTTGGGCACGAGGCGGTCGGTCAGGCTCGAGATCCGGGCCGATCGCGCGATCCACGCCATGCGCTTTTCAGCAAATGCGTAATCGATGTCGTCCGCGGCGATCCCGAACATCCGGGTGATGTAGTTCGACAGCCCGGTGCGGACGAACAGCCGGCGACCGAGATAATAGCGTGCGAACGAGCCCGCGCTGACGGGCCTGTGCGAGACGATGCGCGCGTAGAGGAGCGATGCCAGATCGAGCAGCATCGCGGTGATCGGCTGTCGCAGCACGTCGTCGCGGATCGAGATCGGATAGGCGTGGATGCGTCCGGTCGGGGTGATCCGCGTCGCTGCGATCGCGACCGGCTGGCAGGTGCGCCCAGCCTCCGGAAACAGGCGGAAGAACGCGCCGTCGTCGAAAAAGATGAAGCTGCCGATGTCGAAGGTGAAATCGCCGATCGTGCGGGATCGCTGGTTTCCGCCCGCCATCGCGGCGGGTTCGAGCAGCGTGACCCGCCAGCCCTGATCGGCGAGCACCTTCGCCGCGACGAGGCCGCTGATCCCCGCGCCCAGTATGACGACCGTTTTACCGGTTTGGTGCATGATCTTCGGTTCCGTGATGGGCGGGTCGAAGGTTGCACCGAAATGAACGGCTGTCGATAGCCGGGGCGGATACTGATCCGGGTCGGAGCCAAAACTTCCGTCAGACTATGACTATCTATACAATGTTAAGCGATCTACTGTACATGGCGAGGCGAAGTCATGCCGCGCGGCGGTAGAGGTCGAAGGTGGCCCGGGCGCCTGCGATCGCCTCGTCGATCCAGCGGTCGGTGCCGGCGCGCGTGGCGGCGTCGTCGAGCGCCGCGAGCAACGTGCGCCATTCGCCCGAACGATGCCGCGCACCGAGATAGGCGGCGGGCAGATCGGCGGGGACCGATCGGGCAAGCATGATCCCGCCGAGCCGCGATCCCTCGACCACGTACAGCGCACCCCAGCCGGCGGCCTCGCCCTCGGGCAGCACGAAGCGCAGCGGTGGCGGCGCGGGCTCGCCGAGCGCGGCAAGATCGTCGGCGAGGAGCGGCGCCCGCCGGCGAAAGTCGGGCAGGCCGGGTCGTGCGGCCAGCGCGGCTTCGGCGGCGGGCAGCGCGCGGGCATGGGCGCGCAGGAAGACCGCGTAACGGGTCCGGTCGGCGAGATCGAACGCGCCATAGGCCGCATCGACGCGGTCATGATCGGGCGCGGTCGCGGCGCGAATCGCGGCGACGGCGGTACGCGCCTCTAGCAACAGCGACCGCCGCCCTTGCCGCCGTAGCGCGCCTGTTCGCGGTCGCGGAAGAACGCCGCGGCATCCATTGGCGGGTGCCCCTCATGATGCTGCGCCATATGCTCGAGATAGGCGGTATAGGAGGGCTGGCCGACCATCATCAGCGCGGTTTCGCGCGCGCGGGCGAGGACGGTGCGGAAGGACCGTGTCATTCCGCGGGGACCATCGCGGGCGGGATCTCGCTGACGGTCGGATGATCGACCTTGAGCGCGGCGCGGCAGGTGCGGATGCCGAACGCGAGGATCGAGACGACGACGCCGAGGAACAGCGCGATCAGCGCGGCGTCGATCCGGTCGTTGAAGATGATCCGCTGCATCTCCGCCATCGTCTTGGCGGGGGCGAGGATCTCACCGCGCGCCGCTGCGTCTGCGAACTTGGAGGCATGCGCGAGGAAGCCGACCTTCGGATCGCTCGAGAACAGCTTCAGCAGCCCGGCGGTGATCGTGCACAGGCACAGCCACGCGGCGGGCAGGATCGTGACCCAGGCATAACGCTGGCGCTTCATGCGGAACAGCACGACCGTGGCGAGGATCAGCGCGACCGCGGCGAGCATCTGGTTCGAGATGCCGAACAGCGGCCACAGCGTGTTCACGCCGCCGAGCGGATCGGTGACGCCCTGGTAGAGGAAGAAGCCCCAAGCCGTGACGCATAGCGCGGTCGCGACGATGCCCGGGCCGATCGCCGAGGCATTGCGGAACGACGGCACCACGAGCCCGATCAGGTCCTGCAGCATGAAGCGCCCGGCGCGCGTGCCGGCATCGACCGCGGTCAGGATGAACAGCGCCTCGAACAGGATCGCGAAGTGATACCAGAACGCCTTCATCGCCTGACCACCGATCAGGTTGCTGAATATTTCCGCCATCGCGACCGCGAGCGTCGGCGCGCCGCCGGTGCGGCTGATGATCGTCGTCTCGCCGACGTCGCGCGCGGCCTGCGCCAGCGCCTCGGGGGTGATCGCGAAGCCCATGTTGGTGACCGCGGCGGCCGCCGACGCGGCGTCGGTGCCGAGCACCGCGGCGGGGCTGTTCATCGCGAAATAGATGCCGGGATCGAGGATCGTCGCGCCGACCAGCGCCATGATCGCGACGAAGCTTTCCATCAACATCGCGCCATAGCCGATAAAGGGCGCGTCACCCTCGCTGGCGATCAGCTTGGGTGTGGTGCCGCTGGCGATCAGCGCGTGGAAGCCCGACACCGCGCCGCACGCGATCGTGATGAACAGGAACGGGAACAGCCCGCCCGACCAGACCGGGCCGCTGCCGTCGATGAACTTGGTGAGCGCGGGCATGCGCAGCGGCGGTGCGACGACCGCGATACCGATCGCCAGCGCGACGATCGCGCCGATCTTAAGGAAGGTCGAGAGGTAATCGCGCGGGGCGAGCAGCAGCCAGACCGGCAGCACCGACGCGACCGCGCCGTATCCGACCATCAGGATGCACAGCTGCACCGGGGTCAGCGTGAAGAACGGACCCCAGATCGCGGATTCGGCGACCTGGCCACCATAGACGATCGCGAGCAGCAGCCCGATGACGCCGAGGATCGAGACCTCGCCGATGCGGCCCGGACGGATCCAGCGCGTGTAGATCCCCATCGCGAAGGCGAGCGGGATCGTCGCCGCGACGGTGAACAGTCCCCAGGGGCTGCCCGCGAGCGCGCGGACGACGATCAGTGCGAGCACCGCGAGAATGATGACCATGATCGCAAAGGCACCGATCAGCGCGATCGTGCCCGCCACCGCACCCATTTCCATGCGGATCAATTCGCCGAGCGATCGCCCGTCGCGGCGCATCGAGATGAAGAGGATCATGAAGTCCTGCACCGCGCCCGCCAGCACGACGCCGGCGAGGATCCAGAGCGTGCCGGGGAGATAGCCCATCTGCGCGGCGAGCACGGGACCGACGAGCGGTCCGGCACCGGCGATCGCGGCGAAATGGTGGCCGAACAGGACGTTGCGGTCGGTCGCGACATAGTCGAGCCCGTCCGCGCGGCGGATCGCCGGGGTCGGACGCGTGGCGTCGAGCCGCATGACGTTACGCGCGATGTAGCGGGCGTAGAAGCGATAGGCGATCAGGTTGACCGAGACCGACGCGGCGACGATCCACAGCGCGTTGACCTGCTCGCCGCGCTGGAACGCCACCACCGCGAGCGCGCACGCCCCCAGCAGGCTCATCGCGCCCCAGCCGATCTTTTCCCGTAGCGTCATGCGGTTGCTCCCCCGTCCGGTCCTTTTGCCAGCCATCGCGGATTTGGCGGGTGAGCGCTAGGGGGGAGCTTTGGGGAGGGAGCGCTAGGGGGGAGCCGCCTCAGACCTGCGAGTGATGGCCCTTCAGCTCGTCGCCGACGATCCGGACGACATGGAGCACGTTGGTCGAGCCGGGCGTGCGGAACGGCACGCCCGCCAGCACGATCACGCGGTCGCCCGCCTTCGCCATGCCGTGGCGCAGCGCCATGCGCTTCGACTTGGCGACCATGTCCTCGAACGATTCGACGTCGCGCGTGTGCACCGCGTGCGTGCCCCACAACAGCCCGAGCCGGCGCGACGTTTCGAGGTTCGGGGTCAGCACCAGCAGCGGCACCGAAGGCCGCTCGCGCGCGATCCGGCGCGCGGTCGAACCCGAGGTCGTGAAACAGATGATCGCCACCGCGGACACCGTCGCGGCGATGTTCTTCGCCGCCTCGGCGAGCGCGTCGGCGGTCGTCGGATCGGGCTTCATCACGGTGAAGTGCATCCGGTCGCCATGCTCGGGGTCGGCCTCGACCGAGACGCCGATCGCGTCCATCATCGCGACCGATTCGACCGGCCATGCGCCCGCCGCGCTCTCGGCCGACAGCATGATCGCGTCGGCGCCGTCATAGACCGCGGTCGCGACGTCGGACACTTCCGCGCGCGTCGGCGACGGCGACGTGATCATCGATTCGAGCATCTGAGTCGCGACCACCACCGGGCGGCCCATGCGCCGCGAGACCTCGACGATGCGCTTCTGCAGCGGCGGCACCGCCTGCGGCGGCATCTCGACGCCGAGATCGCCGCGCGCGACCATCACGCCGTCGCACGCCTCGACGATCTCCTCGAGCCGCTCGATCGCGGCGGGCTTCTCGATCTTGGCGAGCAGGGCGGCCTTGCCGCCGATCAGTTTGCGCGCTTCCCAGAGATCCTCGGGGCGCTGGACGAACGAGAGCGCGATCCAGTCGACGCCCTGGTCGACCGCGAAGTCGAGATCGCTGCGATCCTTCTCGGTCAGCGCGGCCATCGGCAGCACGACGTCGGGGACGTTCAGCCCCTTGTTGTTCGACAGTGCACCGCCGACCTCGACGCGCGTCGTGATCTCGCGCGGGCTGTGCGAGACGACGCGCAGCACCAGCTTGCCGTCGTCGAGCAGCAGGCGCGCGCCCGGCTCGATCGCGGCGAAGATCTCGTCATGCGGTAGCTCGACGCGGGTCGCGTCGCCCGGCGTCGTGTCGCGGTCGAGCATGAAGGTCGAACCGGTCTCGAGCACGGTGCGGCCGTCGTCGAACTTGCCGACGCGCAGCTTGGGGCCCTGGAGATCGGCGAGAATCGTCGAGGGGCGGCCGAACTCCGCTTCGAGCGCGCGGATCGCCTGGATGACCGCGATCTTCGACTGCTGGTCGCCGTGGCTCATGTTGATGCGGAACGCGTCCGCACCCGTACGGAACAGCGTCGCGATCATTTCGGGGGTGCTGCTCGCGGGTCCAAGCGTCGCGAGGATGCGGACTTTCCGCAAGCGGGGGGCGATGGCGATGGTCATGCGTGCGGTTTCCTCGGGGAAGCTCTTTGCCGCGACGGGCCTTAAACCCTATCTCCGCGCGATCAACCACGGAGCATGATCATGACCGCCGAAACCGACACGCTGGACACACTCGACGATGCCGTAGCGGCGAAAGCCTTTCGCCGCCTGATCCGCCATCTGCGCCACCGCGACGATGCGCAGAACATCGACCTGATGGGTCTGGCGGGATTTTGCCGCAACTGCCTGTCGGACTGGGTCGAGGACGCGGGCGGGCTGTCGAAGGACGCAGCGCGCGAGACGGTGTACGGGATGCCGTATGCAGAGTGGAAGGCGCATCATCAGGGCGACGCGACGCCCGAGCAGCTCGAACGGATGAAGGAAAGCGTTGCCAAGAACGCGGTCGACTGAGGCGGTATTCGCTGTCGGATCGCTTGAGCCGAACACGGTAAACGCCTAGACGCTGGCCCGCATCCGCATCGGCATGATTCACGCTTTGACCCGATTGGTCATGTAACGGCGATCATCGGCGTGGGGTAATTCGATTGATTTGAGGCCGGCGCCCGAGGCGCCCGCGAGTGGGGAATTTTCGATGTCTGACGAACGGCAACACGGCATGGGCGGCGGCGCGGTCGCAGCGGACGAACTGCGCCTGCTGATCGAGCGCGCCGAGCGCCTCGAGGAAGAGAAGAAGGGGATCTCGGACGACATCAAGGACGTGATGGCCGAAGCCAAGGGCCGTGGGTACGACCCCAAGGCGATCCGCAAGATCCTGTCGATCCGCAAGAAGAAGAAGGAAGAGTATCAGGAGGAGGAGGCGATCCTCGAGGTGTATCTCCAGGCACTGGGGATGATCTGACGATCGGACCCTGCGCGGTGTCTCCCTCGCGATGCGTCATCGACGCCGGGGGGGACGCTGCGTCAATGCCGCCGCGGTACCGGTGAGACATGCTCGTCCCGATCGCTGCGGCGTTACTCCTGGTTCTGCTGATCAACGCGGTCACCGTTGCCGCGTTCGCGCTCGACAAGCGCCGATCGCTTGCCCGCGCATGGCGTATCCCTGAATCGCGACTGCTGTGGTTCGCAGCGCTCGGCGGCAGCCCGGGCGCCTTTTGGGCGCGCCGTCGTTTTCGCCACAAGACACGCAAGCAGCCGTTCGTCGGCCGCCTCCAGATCATCGCGATGGTGCAGATCGGCGTCGTTGCGGGGCTGGTCTTCGCGTTCGCCCTGTAGCTACGCCGCCTCTGCCGGGAGCGTCGTCCAGCCCAGTCCCGGGATCGTGATCGAGCGCTTGCCCGCGAGGTCGGTGCGGCAGACGATCAGTTCGCGGCTTTCGATATAGCCGATCAGGCGCTTCACGCGACCGAGCGAGCTGGTGCCATAGGTCGCGGCGATGCGCGCGTCGGAGGGGCAGGGTTCGCCTTCGCGCGCTGCGCGGGCGATCAGCAGGAACGCGCCGAGCATGTCGTCGGGCAGCCCGCCCGCGACGTCGAGCGCCGCCGTCCACGCCTCGTCGGTCATGTCGAAGATCCCCGCGCGCGCGCAGCTCAGCCGACGGACGAAGCCCGGCAGGTCGAGCGGGGGCTTGGCGAGCCCGCCCATCCGGCAGCGCACCTGGAAATCCTGGAACAGCACCGAGGGCGGGCGCAGCGTCGATTCGGGATCCTCGACGATCGCGCGGAACACATCGGCATAGACCGCCTCGACCTCGTCGTCGGTCTTTTCGGGTGGCGGCGGTGCGGCAGTGCGCGGCTCGGGCGGGCGGGCGATGCCGTCGAGCAGTTCCTCCGCCGGCACGCGACGCGGGCGCGAATCGAAGAGCAGGCCGAGTTCGGGGGCGTCGACCACCGGCTCGGACAGCAGGTCCTGCAGGTCCATCGGCGCGGCGCTGGGGAGGGGGGTGAGCTTGGGGCTGCCGCTGCGCGCCGAGGTGGCGACGTCGCCGATCTTCACCGTGATCGGCCGCCGCGATACCGCGGGGCCGAGCGCCATGAACGTGCCGCGCTGAAGATCGCGGATCGCCTCCGCCTGGCGCCGCTCCATGCCGAGCAGATCGGCGGCGCGCGCCATGTCGATGTCGAGGAAGGTGCGGCCCATCAGGAAGTTCGACGCCTCTGCCGCGACGTTCTTCGCCAGTTTTGCGAGGCGCTGAGTCGCGATCACGCCGGCAAGGCCGCGTTTGCGGCCGCGGCACATCAGGTTGGTCATCGCCGCGAGCGAGGCACGGCGGACCTCTTCGGACACTTCGCCGCCCGTCACGGGCGCGAACATCTGCGCCTCGTCGACGACCACCAGCACCGGATACCAATGCTCGCGCGGCGCATCGAACAGCGCGGACAGGAACGACGCAGCACAGCGCATCTGCCCCTCGACCTCGAGCCCCTCGAGGCTGAGCACCGCGGACGTCCGATGTTCGCGCAGGCGGGTGGCGATCCGCGAAATCTCGCGTTCGCTATAGTCGCCCGCCTCGATCACGACGTGACCATGCGGGCCCGCGAGCGTC
Source organism: Sphingomonas sp. Leaf20 (assembly GCF_001421535.1). GTDB lineage: Bacteria > Pseudomonadota > Alphaproteobacteria > Sphingomonadales > Sphingomonadaceae > Sphingomonas. The sequence continues at coordinate 215,485 of NZ_LMKN01000008.1, forward strand.
ACGAAATCGCCCTCGGGATCGATCACGATCTGCTGGACATGCCCCGCCGATCGCTCGAGCAGCCGGCGCAGCAGATGCGATTTTCCCGATCCCGAATTGCCCTGCACCAGCAGGCGCGTGGCGAGTAGTTCCTCCAGGTCGACGCCGACGGCACTACCATTGCCGTCGGTGCCCATATTCACGCTAACCGTCATGCCGCGCGTTTGGCAGGTGCGGGCGCATCGGGGCAAGGAGTCTTTGCGGCTTGCGTCGCAAGTCCTTCGTCATCCCGGGCTCGAGCCCGGGATGACGGATTGGCTGTTATTATCCCCAATCGCGGTTACGCCGTGCGGTATGGCCACATCCTCTCCGCTCGACGATCTCTCGCAACGCCTGCTCGGCAAGCGCCCGGGCGAGCTCGACGACGCGCAACGCCGCGTCCTCGCGGGAATCGAGGCGGGGACGACGGTCAGTCGCGACGCCGCCAACCTCGCCGACGAACGCGCGACGGTCGGCGAGCGGCTGTCGGACCGCGTGGCGGCGGTCGGCGGGTCGTGGGGGTTCATCATCGCGTTCACCGCGGTGCTGCTTGGCTGGATGCTGCTCAATTCGGGCATCCTCACGTATTTCGGGCGGGCGTTCGATCCCTATCCCTACATCTTCCTCAACCTGTTGCTGTCGACGGTGGCCGCGATCCAGGCGCCGATCATCATGATGAGCCAGAACCGGCAATCGGCGAAGGACCGGCTCGCCGCGAGCCTCGATTACGAGACCAATCTGCGCGCCGAGCTCGACATCCTGCGCGTGCATCACAAGATCGATCATCTGGTGCTCGCGCGGCTCGACGCGATCGAGGCCAAAATCGATGCACTGGCGAAAACGGGCCCCGGAGCCTAAGAGCGGCGCATCAGCTATAGAGGCACAGATGGCAGGCCATTCCAAATACAAGAACATCATGCATCGCAAGGGTGCGCAGGACAAGAAGCGCTCGTCGGCGTTCAGCAAGCTCAGCCGGGAAATCACGGTCGCGGCGAAGATGGGCCTGCCCGATCCCGACATGAACCCGCGCCTGCGTGCGGCGGTGAACGCGGCCAAGGCGGCGTCGCTGCCCAAGGAGAACATCCAGCGCTCGATCGACAAGGCGAGCAAGGGCGATGCCGAGAATTACGAAGAGATCCGCTATGAGGGCTTTGGCCCCGGCGGCGTGTCGCTGATCATCGAGGCGCTGACCGACAACCGCAACCGCACCGCGACCAACGTCCGCGTCGCGGTCGCCAAGAATGGCGGCAATCTGGGCGCGGGCGGGTCGGTGAGCCATGCGTTCGACCGCGTCGGGCTGATCTCCTATCCCGCCAGCGCGGGCGATGCCGACACGGTGTTCGAGGCTGCGCTCGAGGCGGGGGCCGAGGATGTCACGTCGAGCGAGGACGGGCACGAGGTCTGGACCGCGCAGGGCGACCTGCACGAAGTCGCCAAGGCGCTCGAGGCGAAGCTTGGCGAGGCCGAGGGCGCGAAGCTCGCCTGGCGCCCGCAGACGATGGTCGCGGTCGATGCAGACGATGCGGCGACGTTGTTCAAGCTGATCGATGCGCTTGACGACGACGACGACGTGCAGACGGTGTGGGGCAATTACGAGGTCTCGGACGAGATCATGGAGACGCTGGGTTGATTCGTTGGGGTTGAGATGAAGAAGGTGTTTTCACGCGGAGACGCGGAGGCGCGGAGAGATGCCCTGCGCGGGTTCGTCTTCCGCGTCAGCGGCCTATCGCCGATCGGCCAGCCCGACGGCGTGAAGGTCGCGCTGACGCGCGACGGTCGCAAAATGCGCACCCCCTCCGCGTCTCCGCGTCTCCGCGTGAACCCACCTTCTTCCCTATGATTATTCTAGGACTCGACCCCGGCCTCGGCACCACGGGCTGGGGCGTCATTCGGGCGGATGGGAACCGGCTGAGCCATATTGCGAATGGCCAGATCCGGACCGATCCGTCGATGGCGCTGCCGCGGCGGTTGACGGCATTGTATTCGGCGTTGCTCGACGTCATCCGTGCGGAGCGGCCGGATGGCGCTGCGGTCGAAGAAGTGCTCGGCAACACCAATGCGCAGTCGACGCTGAAGCTGGGGCAGGCGCGCGGCGTCGTGCTGCTCGCGGCGGCGGGGGCGGGGCTGCATATCGGCGAATATCACCCCTCGACCGTCAAGAAGGGCGTCGTCGGCACCGGCGGCGCGGACAAGAAACAGATTCAGGCGATGATGGCGGTGTTGCTGCCCGGCGCGAAGCTCGCCGGCCCCGATGCCGCCGACGCGCTGGCGGTGGCGATCACGCACGCGCATCATGTCGCGAGCGCGGCGGCGCTGTCGCGACGCACGGGAGTAGGGGCATGATCGTTCATCTGAAGGGCCGGCTCGATTCGACCGGGATCGACCATGCGGTGATCGACGTCGGCGGGGTCGGCTATCTCGTCGGCGCGTCGGCGCGCACCTTGTCGGCGCTCGGGCCGATCGGCGAGGCGTGCACCGTCTTCACCGAATTGCTGGTCGGCGAGGATTTCCAGCGGCTCGTCGGGTTTTCGAGCGCGGACGAGCGCGACTGGTTCCGGTTGCTGACCGCGGTGCAGGGCGTCGGCGCGCGGGTCGCGCTCGCGATCCTGTCCGCGCTCGAACCCGTCGACCTGTCGCGCGCGATCGCCAGCGGCGACAAGGCGATGGTCGCGCGCGCGAACGGCGTCGGGCCGAAGCTCGCCCAACGCATCGTCATGGAATTGAAGGACAAGGTCGGCGGGATCGCGCTCGGGCTCGGCCCCGCGGTGGTCAATGCGGCGCCGGGTGCGTCGGCGGACGCGGTGTCGGCGCTGCTCAACCTGGGCTTCCGGCCTGCCGAGGCGAGCGTCGCGGTGGCGGCGGCGGACGAGGAGCTGGGGCCGGGTGCGACGCTCGACGCGCTCGTCCGGCTGGCGCTGCGCAAGGCGTCGAAGCCCTAACGTCAGTCGGTCTTGGGCCGTTTCGCGGACCGGCGGGGCGCGGGGCCGGGGCCGAATGCGTCGAGCGCGTCGGCATTGGTGCGGCCCCAGTCGTAGAGCAGGTTGACGGGCTCGACGAACCGCCTGCCGAGCGGCGTCAGGCGATATTCGACCGCGGGCGGCATCGTCGCAAGCACGTCGCGCAGGATCAGCCCGCTGCCTTCCATGTCGCGCAGCGTCTGCGTCAGCATCTTCTTCGAAATGCCGGGCAGGCTGCGGTGAAGGACGCCGGTGCGCGCGCCGCCCTCGTGCCGCGCGTCGAGCGTGTGGAGCACCATGCTGGTCCATTTGGTCGCGAAGAGGTCGAGCACCCGGCGCGGTGCGCAGTCCTCGCGCCAGTCGTCGGCAACCGGGGCGGGATCGTGATCGGGGGGCGTTGTCATGCTGGGTCCCTGAACGTCGCTGGGTCCCGGAAGGTGCCCGGGGCCCCGAATGGTGCCGTCTAGAACGCGCCGCGGGCGATGCCTAGCTACCGCGTTCAAGCGAAACGGAGAATGACGATGGCCCGGACGGCATTGGTGGTTGGCACGAGCGGTATTGTCGGCAGCGCGACGGCGGCGCTGCTGATCGAACAGGGGTGGACGGTGTATGGCCTAGCGCGGCGTCCGTCCGACCAGCCCGGCGTGCACCCGGTCGCCGCCGACCTGACCGACGCGGCAGGCACCGCCGCCGCGCTGAAGGACCTGGCGCCCGACGCGGTGTTCGTCTCGACCTGGTCGCGTCAGGCGACCGAGGCGGAGAATATCCGCGTCAACGGTGCGATGGTCCGCAACCTGCTCGACGGGCTGCGTGCCGCAAAGTCGGTGCGGCATGTCGCGCTGGTGACGGGCCTCAAGCATTATCTCGGGCCGTTCGAGGCGTATGGGAAGGGCGTGCTGCCGCAGACGCCGTTCCGCGAGGAGCAGGGCCGGCTCGACGTCGAGAATTTCTATTACGCGCAGGAGGACGAGGTCTTCGCGGCGGCCGATCGTGACGGGTTCAACTGGAGCGTGCACCGTCCGCACACGGTGATCGGCAAGGCGGTCGGCAACGCGATGAACATGGGGACGACGCTGGCGGCCTATGCCACGCTGTGCCGCGAGACCGGGCGGCCGTTCCGCTTTCCGGGATCGGCGGCGCAGTGGAACGGGCTGACCGACATGACCGACGCGCGCCAGCTCGCGGCGCAGCTCGTCTGGGCGACGACGACGCCCGAGGCGGCGAACGAGGACTTCAACATCGTCAACGGTGACGTGTTTCGCTGGAGCTGGATGTGGTCGCGGATCGCCGACTGGTTCGGGATCGAGGCGGCGCCATTCGACGGGACGGTCGTACCGCTCGAGGAGCAGATGGCGGACGATGCGGTCGTGTGGCAGCGGATCGCGCAGCGCGAGGGGCTGGTCGAGGCCGATCTTACGCGGCTCGCCTCGCCGTGGCACACCGATGCCGATCTCGGTCGGCCGATCGAGGTCGTCACCGACATGGGCAAGAGCCGGCGGCTGGGCTTCACGCGCTATCAGCCGACCGACGACGCGTTCTTCGACCTGTTCGCGCAGCTCCGCGCGGACCGGCTGATCCCCTAACGCCGCAGCGGGGTGGGCAGCGCCTGCCCCGCGAAATGTGCGTCGAGATTGGCGAGCACGAGCGCGGCCATCTCGGCGCGCCCCTGTTCGGTGGCGCTACCCTGGTGCGGGGCGAGCACGACCTGATCGAGCGTCGCGAGCGCGTCGGGGACGTGCGGCTCGTCGGCAAAGACGTCGAGCCCTGCGCCGGCGATGGTCCCGGCCTGCAGCGCGGCGATCAGCGCGGGTTCGTCGACCAGGCTGCCGCGCGCGATGTTGACGAGGATGCCGTCGGCGCCGAGCGCGCGGAGGATCGCGGCGTCGACGATCCCGCGGGTGGCGTCGCCGCCGGGCGCGGCGAGGATCAGCACGTCGCAGGACTGCGCGAGGCTCGTCATGTCGGTGTGGAAGATCCAGTCGGGATGCGGCTTGGGGTGTCGCGCGGCGTAATGGATCTGCGCGGCGAAGGGCGCGGCGCGGCGGGCGATCGCGGTGCCGATCTGGCCTAGGCCGAAGATGCCGATATCGCGGCCGCTCGCGCGCCGGCCGAGCGGGACCGACCAGCCGCCGGTGCGCAGGGCGCGGTCGTTGGCGGCGATCCGGCGCTGCACCCCCAGCATCAGCGCGATCGCGAGGTCGGCGACATCGTCGGTCAGCACGCCGGGCGTTGTCGTGACCGCCACGCCGCGGTCGGTGGCGGCGGCGAGGTCGATCCGGTCGTGGCCGACGCCGTGGATCGCGACGATCTCGAGCGCGGGGAGCCGCGCGAGCAACGCCGCGTCGACCAGCGTCGTGCCGCCCCCAACGAGCGCGCGGGTCGACGCTGGCGGGGTATCGCGGTGGATGGTGAACCGATCGCGGAGCGCGGCGTCGAGCGGGAGCGGAATGGACGAGGCGATGTAGAGGTCGGGAAGGGCCATGTCCGCGATGCTAGGGGGCGGGCGGGTGTTGGCCAAGTGGGGTTTGGTTGCGGGTGGTAGGGGACGGGCGTCGTTCGTCTTCGCCCTCGATACGCCACCGTCCGTCATCCTGACGAAAGTCAGGATCCAGGGTTACCCGGGGCAGCACTTTTGGCTCTGGGCCCTGACTTTCGTCAGGGTGACGAAGAGGGTGACGAGGGAGGCGGTGGATACGGGGGATGACAGGGGCGGGCGTGAACGGGTAGGGAACGCAGCTTGATGACCGATGCCGAACGCCTGCTGACGCCAGCCCGTCGCCCCGAGGATGTGGACGCCGCGCTGCGCCCCAAGAATCTCGACGAATTCGTCGGGCAGAAGGCCGCGCGCGAAAATCTGCGGATCTTCATCCAGGCCGCCAAGGCGCGTGGCGATGCGCTCGACCATGTGCTGTTCTTCGGGCCGCCGGGGCTCGGGAAGACCACGCTCGCGCAGATCGTCGCGCGCGAGATGGGGGTGGGGTTCCGCGCCACCTCGGGGCCGGTGATCGCCAAGTCGGGTGACCTCGCCGCGCTGCTGACCAATCTCGAGGATGGCGACGTGCTGTTCATCGACGAGATCCACCGGTTGCAGCCCGCGGTCGAGGAGGTGCTGTACCCGGCGATGGAGGACCGCGCGCTCGATCTGATGATCGGCGAGGGGCCGTCGGCACGCAGCGTGCGGATCGACCTGCCGCGCTTTACCTTGGTCGGCGCGACGACGCGGCAGGGGCTGCTGACGACGCCGCTGCGCGATCGCTTCGGCATTCCGGTGCGGCTGCAATTCTATACCGTTGACGAGCTCGAGCGGGTGGTGACGCGTGCGGCGGGGCTGCTCGGGCTCGCGATCTCGAAGGATGGTGCGATGGAGGTAGCGCGGCGCGCGCGCGGTACGCCGCGGATCGCCGGGCGGCTGCTGCGCCGGGTCCGCGACTTTGCCGATGTCGCGGGCGCGGAGATCGTCGATGCGCGCACCGCGGACGCGGCGCTCAACCGGCTCGAGGTCGATGCGCTGGGGCTCGACGCGATGGACCGGCGCTATCTGATGATGATCGCGGACATCTATCGCGGCGGGCCGGTCGGGGTCGAGACGCTCGCGGCGGGCCTCAGCGAACCGCGCGACACGATCGAGGAGGTGATCGAGCCGTATCTGATCCAGCTCGGCCTCGTCGCGCGGACCGCGCGCGGGCGGTGCATGAACGCGGGCGGGTGGAAGCATCTGGGGCTCAATCCGCCGGTCGGGAGCCAGGACGGACTGTTCGACGTGTGACCACCGCGCGGCGGATACGAATGGTCGATCCAGCTTCTGCGCGACGACGCTTTTGTTGCGTGGCACCCAAGCCGATGTTCTGGTAGCTCGAGACCATGCCCGTTTCGGCCGCCGCCTCCGCCCGCGAGATCCTCACCAGCCTTCACGATGTGATGGCCGCGCGCACGACCGCGCAAGCCAAGCTCAATTCGGTCGTCGGCATCATCGCCGCGGCGATCGATAGCGAGGTCTGTTCGATCTATCTCCTGCGCGAAGGCGTGCTCGAGCTGTTCGCGACGCGCGGGCTTGCGCAGGAGGCGGTGCACGTCACCAAGCTGTCGCTCGGCGAAGGGCTGGTTGGGACGATCGCGGAACAGGTCGAGGTGCTCAACCTCGACGAGGCGGCGAGCCATCCCGATTTCGCGTACAAGCCCGAGACCGGCGAGGAGCGCTATCACAGCTTTGCCGGCGTGCCGATCATCCGGCGCGAACGCTCGGTGGGCGTTCTTGCGGTGCAGCATGCCGAAAAGCGCAAATATCAAGACGTCGAGATCGAGGCGCTGCAGACCGTCGCGATGGTGCTGAGCGAGCTGATCGCCAATGCCGGGCTGATCGACACCGCGGGTGGCGGGTCGGATCGGCCGCAATCGACCGCGGCGATGCGGATCGCCGGCCAGAAGCTGGTCGACGGGATGGGGTCGGGCTTCGCGGTGTTCCACCAGCCGCGCATCCATATCGAGCATACCGTCGCCGAGGATACCGATGCCGAGCGGCACCGCGTCTATGCCGCGTTCGACAAGATGCGCGAGGGCATCGAGCGGATGACGCGCGAGGCGGAATTCGGCGTCGGCGGCGAGCATGAGGAGGTGCTCGAGACCTACAAGATGTTCGCCTATGACGAGGGCTGGGCGCGGCGGATCAACGAGGCGATCGATTCCGGGCTGACCGCGGAGGCGGCGATCGAGCGCGTCCAGCAGCGTACGCGCCAGCGGATGCGGCAGATCGACGATCCGCTGCTCGCCGACCGGATGCACGATCTGGAGGACCTGTCGAACCGGCTGTTGCGGATCGTGTCGGGGCAGATGGGCACCGCGGCGCAGATGGGGCTGCGGCAGGACACGATCCTGATCGCGCGCAACCTGGGGCCGGCCGAGTTGCTCGAATATGACAAGCGCCGGTTGAAGGGCGTGATCCTCGAGGAAGGGTCGCTGACCGCGCATGTCACGATCGTCGCGCGCGCGATGGGCGTGCCCGTGCTCGGCCGCGTCCGCGACGTGCGGCGGCTGATCGCGGAGGGCGACCTGCTGCTGCTCGACAGCGCGGACGCCAACGTTTTCGCGCGCCCGTCCGCGGCGATGGAGGAGGCATTCGAGGCGCGGCTCGCGCTGCGGCAGAAGCGGCGCGCGGCGTTCGCCGCACTCCGCGACGTGCCGCCGATCACGAAGGACGGCCACCGGCTGACGCTGATGGTCAACGCCGGCCTGCGCGACGATGCCGCCGCGCTCGACGTGACCGGCGCGGACGGGATCGGCCTGTTCCGCACCGAGTTCCAGTTCCTCGTCTCCGCCACGCTGCCGCAGCGCGAGCGGCAGCAGAGGCTGTACCGCGAGGTGCTCGACGTTGCGGGCGATCGGCCGGTGATCTTCCGCACGGTCGACATCGGTGGCGACAAGGCGCTGCCCTATCTCAACAAGGCGGCGGCGGACGAGGAAAATCCGGCGATGGGCTGGCGCGCGCTGCGGCTCGGGCTGGAGCGCGACGGGCTGATGAAGGTGCAGGCGCGCGCGCTGCTCGAGGCGGCGGCGGGGCGTACGCTCAACGTCATGTTCCCGATGGTCAGCGAGCCGTGGGAATTCGACGAGGCCAAGGCGCTGTTCGAGGCGCAGCGGACGTGGCTCGCGGGGCGCGGGCGCAAGCTGCCAACGACGATCCGCTACGGCGCGATGCTCGAGGTGCCCGCGCTTGCCGAGATGCTCGACATCCTGCTGCCCAAGATCCAGTTCCTGTCGGTCGGGACCAACGACCTGACGCAGTTCCTGTTTGCCGCCGACCGCGCCAATCCCAAGCTTGCCGAACGCTATGACTGGCTGAGCCCGTCGATCCTCCGCTTCCTCGCCCGGCTGGTGGCGCCGGCGCGTGCGGCGGGGGTCGATCTGGGCGTCTGCGGCGAGATGGGCGGGCGACCGCTCGAGGCGATGGCGCTGGCGGGGATCGGGATCGACCGGCTGTCGATCACGCCCGCGGCGGTCGGACCGATCAAGGCGATGGCGCGATCGCTCGATCTCGGCGCGATCACGGCGCACATGACGACGCTTCTCGCCGACCCGCCGCGCGACATGCGGGCGGCGCTCACCGACTGGGCGACGCAGAACGGCGTCGAACTGGCCTGAAGCGCGGTTTGGCTGGGGGGTTCGCGTTGACACGCGGTATAGGCTCTGGAACATGACCTGCCTGGCGGGTGACCGGTACGGCCCGCAATCGGAGAGTATAATGGACGACGTCGCAACCGGGCAGATTCCTGCGCCCGCCACGCCCGATCGGGCTGGCGACATCCTGCGTGCCGCGCGCGAGGATCAGGGGCTGACGATGGCCGATGTCGGCGCGCGCACGCGCGTGCCGCTGCGCCATCTCGAGGCGATCGAGGCATCCGACTATGCCACGCTGCCGTCATCGACCTACGCGGTCGGGTTCGCCAAGGCCTATGCGCGCGCGGTCGGCGCGGACGAGGTGCGCGTCGCCAACATGGTCCGCGCCGAACTGGGCAGCGTCGTGCGCCGGACGCCCGAATATGCGCCATACGAGATGGCCGACCCTGCGCGCGTGCCGTCGCGCGGCGTGGCGATCGTCGCGCTCGGGATCGCGCTGGCGGTGCTGGTGCTCGTCGGCCTGTGGTACGGCACCGATCTGTTCCGCGGCGGCGCGGGGTCGACGGGGGCCACCACCACCGTTGCCGAAGTGCCGAGCGCGACACCGGCCGCCTCCGCACCCGTCGTGGCGCCCGCGCCGACCCCGGAGACGGGCCAGGTGACGCTCGCGGCGACCGACGAGGTGTGGATGCGCGTCTATGACGCCGACAACAAGACGCTGTATCTGGGCACGATGAAGCCGGGCGACCGGTTCGACGTGCCGCGCGATGCGAAGGATCCGATGATCAACGTCGGTCGCCCCGACAAGCTGACCGTGACGTTGAACGGCGCCAACGTCCCGCCGCTCGGCACCGGCGAGCGTGCGATCAAGGACGTCCGGGTCGGCGCGGTGGCGATCGCCGCGCGCCTGTCGGGTGCCGCGACGACCGCTGCCGGGACTGCGGGGGCCGCAGCAGGCGAAACCCCGTCGCCGTCCGCGGAAGCTTCGACGGGTTCGGCGACAGGGTCGGCGGGGAATGCGTCGGGCACGCCTTAAGGCTGGCGACAGGAACGATATTGCAGCTATACCCGATCGGTATCCAGTGCCCCGGGGGGTAGCCCATGCGTAAGTCCACTATTCTATCCATCGCTCTTATGGGGGCGATGGTGCCCGTATCGGGTCACGCGCAGTCGAACGTCGAAGGTCGCGTCGGCAAGCTTGAAAGCGAGATGCGCGCGGTTCAGCGCAAGGTCTTTCCGGGCGGCGCGGGCCAGCTGCTCCAGCCCCAGGTCACCGCGCCCGAGGCGGTCAACGGCCCCGGGCCCGGCACGCCGGCGACCAGCGCGATCACCGATCTCGCGCAGCGCGTCACCTCGCTCGAGCAGCAGATCGCGTCGCTGACGGGGCAGGCCGAGCAGAATCAGTACAGGACCCGCCAGCTCGAGGAACAGTTCGAGGCCTATCGGCGCGCGACCGACGAGCGTATCAAGCTGGTCGAGGGCGCCCGCGCGGGTGGCGCCGCTGCCGGTACGACGTCAGGCAATCTGACGGGCGGGTCGGGTGCAGGCGGTCCCGACGAGGACCCAGCGCCCGTGCGGCCGACGCGGACCGGGGGCGGTCGCACGACGGCGGCCGCGAGCGAAGGCGGTACGGTGTCGGCCTCGGCCGGATCAACCGCGAACGTCGAAAAGCCGTCGACGGGCAACGCGGCCGAGGACGAGTATCTGTACGGGTACCGGCTGTGGTCGGCGAAGAAGTATCCCGAGGCGCAGGCGCAGCTGAAGAAGATGGTCGCGACCTATCCCAAGGATCGTCGCGCAAGCTATGCGCAGAACCTGCTCGGGCGATCCTATCTCGACGAGGGCAAGCCCAGCCTCGCGTCGATGGCGTTCTACGACAATTACAAGAAGATGCCCGACGGCGAGCGGGCGCCGGAGAGCCTTTATTATCTCGGTCAGGCGCTCACCAGGCTCAACAAGGCCGCGGATGCGTGCAAGGTCTATGACGAGCTGAACGACGTGTACGGCGCCAAGCTGCCCCCCGCGATGAAGACGCAGGTCGCGGCGGGACGCACGGCGGCCAAATGCAAATAGCCGGCTGAGGTCGAACACCGATGATCGATGTGACCGATGACGGGCGACGTTTCGCGGCTGACTTCGCACGGCTGGCGCAGGGGGTAGGCAGCCCGCTGCTCGCGGTGTCGGGCGGGCCCGACAGCATGGCGATGCTGACGCTGGCACATGAGGCGCTGGGGACGGGCTTCACGGTCGCGAGCATCGATCACCGGCTGCGACCCGAAGCGGCCGAGGAATCGGCGATGGTGGCACGCCACTGCGCGACGCTCGGCATCGCGCACGCGACGCTGGCGCCAAGCGTGCCGATCGCGGGTGCGAGCATCCAGGCGCAGGCGAGGACCGCACGCTATGAGCTGCTGGCCGGACACGCCCGCGCGATCGGTGCCGGATGCATCGTCACCGCGCACCATGCCGATGATCAGGCGGAAACCTTCCTGATGCGCGCGGCGCGCGGCTCCGGGCTCGCCGGGCTGGCGGGGGTGCGCGCGCGCACCGAGGTCGCGGGCGTCGCCGTCATCCGCCCGTTGCTCGACTGGCGGCGCGCCGAACTGCGCGCGATCGTCCGGCGCGCGGAGGTGCCGTTCTTCGACGACCCGTCGAACCAGGATGACCGGCACGACCGGACGCGGTTCCGTCGCCTGCTCGATGCGAACGAGTGGCTGGGCACCCCCAATCTCGCGCGTGCGGCGGCGGCATTGGCGGAGGCGGACGCCGATGTGCGCGCGATGGTCGAATGGCTCTGGTCGGACCGTGCCAAGGTGGCGGGTGGCGAGGTCCGGTTGAGCGTCGGCGCGCTGCCCCGCGAAGTACTCCGCAGGCTGGTCCGCCATGCAATCGGCGTCGTCCGCGCCGAGATGGCGGGCGCAGCGATCCCCGACGGGGCGGTCGATCACCCCCCCGCGGCGGCGGTCGAGGGCGAATGGAGCAACGCGGTCAACATCGAGAAGCTGCTCGACGCGCTGATGGCGGGGAAGCGCGCCACGCAGGCCGGTGTCATCGCATCGCCCCGCGCAGGCATATGGCGGTTCCGCCCGGCGCCGCCACGACGCATCGCCTGAGTCCCGAACACCCCCGCCGCGCGCCGTCCTGACGGGCGTGAGCCTGAGGGCGACGGGCCGGTCTGCCGACTCCTCATGATCGCGTGGTCGTGGAATCGCCGTCTTTCGAACGGTCCGGCATGTGATTGCTACCAAGTCGGGGCTTGTTCCATTGCCATTAACCCGCGTGCGCTTATCTTGTGGGCTCGAAAGGTATCCGGCACCCATGAACGACAACAACAATGGCGGCGATAACCGTGGCGACAAGCCGCAAGGGCCCAACAATGGCAGCCCCTGGATGAAGAGCCTGCTGATCTGGGTGGGCATCCTCGCCGCGCTGGCGTTGTTCGTGACGATGTTCGACGGTCGCACCGCCGCATCGAGCGGCGGCAACACGATCGCCTATTCCGCTTTCCTCGACAAGGTCGACGAGGGCACGGTCAAGGACGTCAATATCTCGCGGGATATCATCTCGGGGACGTTGTCGAGCGGCGAGAAGTTCCGCGCCTACCCGATCCAGGACGCGACGCTCGTCCCCAAGCTGCGCGAGAAGGGCGTGGCGATCAGCGCGAAGCCCGAGGAAGGGCCGTCGATGCTGGCGATGCTGCTTTACCAGTCGCTGCCGTTCCTGCTGTTCCTCGGCATCGCGTTCTTCGTGCTCAAGCAGATGCAGAAGAATTCGGGCTCGGGCGCGATGGGCTTCGGCAAGAGTCGCGCGAAGATGCTGACGCAGAAGGAAGGCAAGGTCACCTTCCAGGATGTCGCCGGCATCGACGAAGCACGTGAGGAACTCGAGGAGATCGTCGAGTTCCTGAAGGATCCGACCAAGTTCGCGCGTCTCGGCGGCAAGATCCCCAAGGGCGCGTTGCTCGTCGGCTCGCCGGGTACCGGCAAGACATTGCTCGCCCGCGCGATCGCCGGCGAGGCAGGTGTGCCGTTCTTCACGATCTCGGGGTCCGATTTCGTCGAGATGTTCGTCGGCGTCGGCGCGAGCCGCGTGCGCGACATGTTCGAGCAGGCGAAGAAGTCCGCACCGTGCATCGTCTTCATCGACGAAATCGATGCGGTCGGTCGCCATCGTGGCGCAGGGCTCGGCAACGGGAATGACGAGCGCGAGCAGACGCTGAATCAGCTGCTCGTCGAGATGGACGGCTTCGAGGCGAACGAAGGCATCATCATCATCGCCGCGACCAACCGTCCCGACGTGCTCGATCCCGCATTGCTGCGTCCGGGCCGCTTCGATCGCCAGGTCACGGTGCCGCGTCCGGATATCGAGGGTCGCATCAAGATCCTCGAAGTTCACATGAAGAAGGTGCCGCTAGCGCCCGACGTCGACGCGCGCGTGATCGCACGCGGTACGCCGGGCTTCTCAGGTGCGGATCTCGCCAACCTCGTCAACGAAGCGGCGCTGCATGCGGCGCGCAAGGGCAAGCGTCTGGTGGCGATGGCCGAGTTCGAGGAGGCCAAGGACAAGGTCATGATGGGCGCAGAGCGTCGCAGCATGGTCATGACCGACGACGAGAAAAGGATGACCGCGTATCACGAGGCCGGCCATGCCGTCGTCGCAATGCACGAGGCCGCGTCGGACCCGATCCACAAGGCGACGATCATCCCGCGCGGTCGTGCGCTGGGCATGGTCATGCGTCTCCCCGAGCGTGACAGCTACAGCTATCACCGCGACAAGATGTACGCGAACCTCGCGGTGTCGATGGGCGGCCGCGTCGCCGAGGAAGTGATCTTCGGCTACGACAAGGTCTCGTCGGGCGCGAGCGGCGACATCCAGTACGCCACGGGTCTGGCGCGCGACATGGTCACGCGCTGGGGCATGTCGGACAAGGTCGGGCCGCTCGAATATGGCGAGCCGGAGGGCGAGTCGTTCCTCGGCTATTCGTCGAGCCGTCCGTCGCGCATGTCGAACCAGACCGCGCAGCTGATCGACGACGAGATCAAGCGGATCGTCGAAGGCGGTCTCGACCGTGCCAAGCAGGTGCTGAGCGATCATGTCGACCAGCTCCACACGGTCGCGGGCGCGCTGCTCGAGTTCGAGACTCTGACGGGTGACGAGATCAAGAAGCTGATCGCAGGCGAGGATCTCGACCGGCCGGATCCGGGCGCGAAGGCGTCGACCGTCCCGCGTGCGGGTACCTCGATCCCGAAGACGCGGCGACCGAACGGACCGTTTGGCACGCCGACCCCGCTGGGTGCCTGATCCGGTTCAGCGGTTAGTCAGTTAAACGCTTGCATGGGCGGTCTTTTCGCAAGGAAAGGCCGCCCATGTCGTCTGTGCTTTCGAAGGCCGTGATCGCCGCATTGCTGGCCGGCGGGATGGCGATGCCCGCGTCCGCGGCGATGACCGTCGGGACGTTCCTCGCACGGGCGAATGCGCTGCGCGATCAGGGGCCGATGGCGCTGATGTCGCCCGACTTTCCCGCGCTGAAGGCCGAGGCCAAGGCCGCGACGACGCAGTTGAAGGCCGAACGCGCCGCGCGTGCCGCGGCAGGCAAGCCGCCGATCGCCTGCGTGCCCGAGGGGGAGTCGGTCGGGATCATGGATATGCTCGACGGGCTGTCCGACCTGCCCGCGAGTTATCAGAAGCGGCCGTTGAAGGACGGCTATGCGCGGGTGCTGGCGAATCTGTATCCGTGTCGGTGAGCAGGTGAGCGGGGCTCGCGGCCTGTAGCGGATGCCAGGCAAGCCACCCGATGTCGTCACCCCAGCGGAAGCTGGGGTCTTTCCGTTTGGTGGGTGGCGTGGCCGCACGGGGAGATACCAGCGGTCGCTCGGATGACCGGGGTGGTTTGGGTGGGGCTGTGCCGATCGTGCGTGCGCGCGGATCAGTCCGTCAGGCCGTGGAGCAGCAGCAGCACGACGAACGCGATCAGCACGGTGAAGGCGAAGGTCAGCAGCGCGACCGTGCGCCATCCCGCCGAGACCTTGCCGAGCGCATAGGCGCCGCGAAGTTGCGCGAACATGTGGACCGGTGGGACGAGCAGCGCCGCCATCACGATCCACCCGCTCGCCAGCCCCGCCAGCCCGCCGAGCATCAGCACGATCGCGAGCAGCATCATGAACGCCAGCGAATAGGTCACGAAGATCGCGTGGTCGTAGAGGTGGTGCTTGCGTCGCCAGAGGAACAGCAGCGCCATGAACGGCACGGACAGCGGGATCAGCCCCCAGCTGTATTTGTAGGCGCTCGACTGCAGCTTGTAGATCATCAGACCGGGATTGGCGTTCGCCTTGGCGATGCCGTGATCGAGCCGGGTCCATCCGATCTTTATGTCGGTGAAGGTGAAATCGTCGGAGTCCGACTTGGCCCCGCGCGCGGCAGCCAGCGCGCGGATCGTGCCGCGCAGGACGGTGGCCTGCGTATCGAGATCGGTGGTCGGCTCGCCCGCGCGGACCGCGACCGCACGCTCGCGCTCGACGCGCGCGAGTTCGACGCGTGCCTTTGCCGACTCGCGCTCGAGCGCGGCGCGGTTCTGTGCGGTCGGGGCGCCGATCTGGTCCGCCATCTCGCCGCCGACCAGGCCGATCGTCGCGAACATGAGGAAGACCGTGAACAGGAACAACGCGAGCGGCGAGACGAACCGCGCGCGCTCGCCATTGACGTAGCGCCGCGTGAGCGTGCCAGGATGCAGGATGAGCAGCGGCAAGGTGCGCCAGATCTTGCCCTCGAAATGAAAGACGCCGTGCGCGATCTCATGGCCGATCGCGCCGAGCGAGCGGTGGACGTGCGCGCCCTGTCCGCAGGCATGGCAGTGCGCACCGACCAGCGTCGTGCCGCAGTTGAGGCAGAGCGCCTCCGCCGCGTGAGTCCTGTGCGCAGCCGTCGATTCGCCCGCACGCGGTTCGAACGCGCGCCCGACCAATGCCCCTGTGGCGATGTCCGCCGCTGCCCCCATGTCCCCGGTCATATCGTGAGCGTAACGCACGCCGGACGTTGGCGCGAGTCGATTTGCCATGATAGTCGGGGGGCATGACCGACCCGCGCGCCACCGAGACCTCCGCCACCCTGATCGCCGATATGGGCGCGCGCGGACGCGCTGCTGCGGTGTCGCTGGCGGGGATGCCGACGGCGACGAAGGCAGGCGCGCTCGAACAGGCGGCCGCGGCGATCCGGGCGGGGTCGGCGGCGATCCTCGCGGCCAACGTGCGCGACATGGCGCGCGCGCGTGCGGCCGGGTTGTCGGGGGCGATGCTCGACCGGCTGCGGCTCGACGAGGCGCGGATCGCGGCGATGGCGGACGGCGTCGCGGCGGTCGCGGCGCTGGCGGATCCAGTCGGGCAGCTGATCGATTCGCGCGAGCGGCCGAACGGGCTGGCGCTGTCGCGCGTGCGCGTCCCGATCGGTGTGATCGGCATCGTCTATGAAAGCCGCCCCAACGTCACCGCGGACGCCGCCGCGCTGTGCGTGATGGCGGGGAACGCCGCGATCCTGCGCGGGGGATCCGAAGCCGTCGAGAGCAACCGTGCGATCCATGCGGCGCTGATCGCCGGACTCGCGGCGGGCGGGGTCCCCGGCGATGCGGTGCAGCTGGTACCGACCACCGACCGCGCGGCGGTGGGGGCGATGCTGAAGGCGGACGGGGTGATCGACCTGATCATCCCGCGTGGCGGCAAGAGCCTGGTCGCGCGCGTCCAGGCCGAGGCACGCGTGCCGGTGCTCGCGCATCTCGACGGGATCAACCATGTCTATGTCGATGCGTCCGCGGCGCCGGACATGGCGGCGGCGATCGTGGTCGATGCCAAGATGCGCCGCACGGGGATTTGCGGCGCGATGGAAACGCTGCTGATCGACCGCGACTATGCGGCGGGAGCGGCGCTGATCGGGCGGCTGGCGGAGACGGGGTGCGTCGTGCGCGGCGACGCGGCCGCGTGCGCGCTGGTCCCGGGCATCGCGCCAGCGACCGCGGCGGACTGGGATACCGAATATCTCGACGCGGTCGCCTCGGTGGCGATCGTCGACGGGCTCGACGGCGCGGTCGCGCATATCGCGCGGCACGGATCGCATCATACCGACGCGATCGTCGCGGAGGATGAAGCCGTCGCCGAGCGCTTCCTGGCCAGCGTCGACAGCGCGATCGTCCTGTGGAACGCGTCGACGCAGTTCGCCGATGGCGGCGAATTCGGGCTGGGCGCGGAGATCGGCATCGCCACCGGCCGCCTGCATGCGCGGGGCCCGGTCGCGCTCGAGGGGCTGACGACGTACAAGTGGATCGGGCGCGGCACGGGGCAGGTCCGCGGTTGATGCGATGACGCGCATCGGCATTCTCGGCGGGTCGTTCAATCCCGCGCATCGCGGGCACCGCGCAATCACGCTCGCGGCGATCGATGCGCTCGCGCTCGACGCGGCGTGGTGGCTCGTCTCACCCGGCAATCCGCTCAAGGATGCCGCGCGCGACATGGCGCCGTTGCCCGCGCGGCTGGCGTCCGCGCGCGCGATGGCACGGCGCGCGCCGATCCGCGCGACCGACATCGAGGCGCGGCTGCACACGCGCTACACGCTCGACACGATCCGCAAGCTCAAGCGGCGGCATCCGAAGAATCGCTTCATCTGGCTGATGGGCGCGGACAATCTGGCGGAGTTCCATCGGTGGAAAAACTGGCGCCAGATCGCGCGCGAGGTTCCGATTGCGGTAATTGCGCGGCCGGGATATGACGGGCGCGCCCTCGCGGCCCCCGCGATGGGTTGGCTGCGGCGCTTCCAACGGCGCACAGACCATGCGAAGAGCTGGACGACGTGGAGATTGCCGGCCCTTGTGCTGTTGCGCTTCCGACCCGACCCGACCTCCGCAACCGGCCTGCGCGCCGAAAACCCCCTGTGGTTTCGGCACGTTGCCGGACCGCCCGACCGTTCCAGCATGTCGCCGGGCCGGTAATCTTAGGAGCTGACTTGGCCACTTCCCCTACTGCCCCTCGCGCGACCGACCCCGAAGAGGTTGAGGCGCTGCATCGCCTGATCCTCGCGTCGCTCGACGACGACCAGGCGGTCGAGACGATCTCGATCCCGCTCGCGGGCAAGACCAGCATCGCCGACTACATGGTGATCGCCAGCGGTCGCTCGACCCGCCAGGTCGCCTCGATGGCGCAGAAGCTGGCCGAGCGGATCAAGGCCGAGTTCAAGCGCCCGGTGAAGATCGAAGGCCTGCCGACCGCCGACTGGGTGCTGATCGACGCGACCGACATCATCGTCCACCTGTTCCGCCCCGAAGTCCGCAGCTTCTACAATCTGGAGCGGATGTGGGCGTTCGGCGACGCGCCGACGCCGCCTGCGATGCCGACCTTCACCGACGAAGACTGATCCGGCGCGACGGCCGGAGGGCGTATCATGCTGCTCCACATCGTCGCCCGCGGCCGGATCGGGCGGTCACCCGAGGCCGAGCTGGTCGACCGGTATCTGAAGCGGATCGTCTGGCCGACCAAGGTCAGCGAACTGCCCGATACCGGCGGCCGGATCCCGGTCGTCGGCGAGCAGACGAAGCGCATCCTGCTCGATGAGAAGGGCGAGACGCTGTCCTCGACCGCGTTTGCGCACAAGCTCGGGCGGTGGCGCGACGACGGCGTGCGCGAGGCGCGGTTCATGATCGGGGCCGCCGACGGCTTCGACGATGCCGCGCGATCCGAGGCGGATCTGCTGTTCTCGTTCGGACGCGCGACATGGCCGCATCTCCTAGCCCGCGCGATGCTGGCCGAGCAGCTGTTCCGCGCGACCAGCATCCTGGCCAATCACCCCTATCACCGCGAGGGGTGACGATGCGGGCGACGCACGTCATCCTCCTGCTGTCGCTGTTCGCCGGTGCCACCGCGTCGATCGCGCGCGAGGGCGCGGGCGCGCCACGCGATCGGCTGTCCGAGGCTCGCCGGCAGCTGAGCGAGGCGAAACGTACCGCGATCCTGGCGGCGGCGCGGGCGGATACCCTGACGGCGGCCGCCGCACGCGAGCGCCGGCAGGCGGACCGCATCAATGCGCGTCAGCGCGCGCTGGCCGCCAAGGTTGTCGCAGCGCAGGCAGATATCGAGGCCGCGCGTCTTCGCGTGACGATCATCGACCGATTGCTGACGGATCAGCGCGCGGCGCTGGGGGCGGCGCAGACGCCGATCGCCCGATTGCTCGCCGCGCTCCAGGCGCTCGCCCGACGTCCGACGATCGTCGCGGTCGCGCAGCGCGGGTCGGTCGACGATCTCGTCCATGTCCGGGCGGTGCTGGGCACCGCGCTGCCCGTGGTCCGGGCGCAGACCCAGGGCGTCCGCGCCGCACTGGACCGGACGCGGCGATTGCAGGCGGGGGCGGTGCTTGCGGCGACCGCGCTCCGCGAGGGGCGTGCGCGGCTGGAGGCGAACCGGTCCGCGCTCGCGATGCTGGAGGCGGATCACCGCGCCCGCAGCCAGGCGTTCGGGCGGACCGCGATCAGTGAGTCGGATCGTGCGCTGGCGATGGGCGAGCGGGCACGCGATCTGGTCGACGGAATGGCGGTGGCGGACCTCGCCGAGGCGACCGCACGCGAGCTCGCGGCGCTGCCCGGGCCGTCGCCGCGCCCGGTCGCACCCGGCAGCGTCGCCCCGGCCGCCGCGCACGGAATCTATCGCCTGCCGGTCCGCGGCCAGTTGGTGACCGGTTTCGACGAGGTGTCGGCGGCCGGCGTCCGATCGCGCGGGCTGACCTTCGCGGTCGCGCCGCGTGCGCGCGTCGTCGCGCCCGCGGCAGGGCTGGTCCGCTATGCCGGGCGGTTCCGCAGCTATGGCACGATCGTGATCGTCGATCATGGGGCGGGCTGGTCGAGCCTGGTCACCGGGCTGTCGGCCACGCCGCTCAAGCCGGGGGCACGCGTCGCGATGGGCGCGCCGATCGGGATCGCACAACGCAGCGAGCCAAGGGTCACGGTCGAGCTGCGCCGCCAGGGACGCGCCGTCGACGCCGCCGCGCTGATCGGCTAGCGGGTCGTCGTCCCGCGGCGTGCGACTAGGCCACGCACCAGAAGCGGCCGCGCCGTGGCCGATGCGAATCGCAAAGGTCAGCATGGCTTTGCTCCCGACCCGTTAACCCGCTACATCGTCGCTTCCCCCGGTTTCAGGACCTTAGATGCCCCGTCCGATCCTTTCCGCTACCGCCATCCTCGGCGCTCTCACACTGGTGCCACTCGCAGCCTCGGCGATGGCCGCGGTCGACACCGCGACCTACCGCGAGTTCGATCAGTTTCTCGACGTGTTCAATCGCGTGAAGGCGGATTATGTCGACAAGGTCGATGACAAGACGCTGATCAAGGGCGCGATCCAGGGGATGCTCGCCAGCCTCGATCCGCATTCGAGCTATGTCGATGCGCTCGACTACGAGAATCTGCGGATCATGACCGAAGGCAATTATGGCGGCCTCGGCCTGACGGTGCAGATGGAGGATGGCGCGATCAAGGTCGTCACGCCGCAGGAAGACTCGCCCGCGGCACGCGCGGGGGTGAAGTCCGGGGACTATATCACGCATATCGACGGCAAGCTGATCTATGGCGATTCGCTCGACGTGGCGGTCGCGCAGATGCGCGGCAAGCCCGGCAGCAAGATCACGCTGGGACTCGTCCGCCCGGGCCGCGACAAGCCGCTCGACGTGTCGATGGTCCGCGAGATCATCGTCCAGAAGCCGGTGAAGTGGGAAGTCCGCGGCGACGTCGGCTATATCAACATCAACACCTTCAGCGAGAATACCGGCGCCGACACGCGTGCGGCGATCATGGCGATCGACAAGTCGCTCGGGCATCGTCCGCTCGGCTATGTCGTCGACCTTCGCCAGAATGGCGGCGGGTTGCTGACGCAGGCGATCGCGGTCAGCGACGCATTCCTCGACCACGGCGAGATCGTCTCGCAGCGCGGTCGCGAGAAGACCGATATCGAGCGCTATTACGCCAAGCCCGGCGACGATGCGCATGGCCTGCCGATCGTCGTGCTGACCGATCCCGGGACCGCGTCGGCGTCGGAGATCGTCGCGGGCGCGTTGCAGGATCATCACCGCGCGCTGATCATGGGCGAGCGGACGTTCGGCAAGGGATCGGTGCAGACCGTGCTCCAGCTCGGGCCGGAGACCGCGTTGCGGCTGACCACGGCGCGCTATTTCACGCCGTCGGGCCGGTCGGTGCAGGAGGGCGGGATCGAGCCCGACATCAGGGTCCCGCAAATCAGCGATCCCGACCACAAGGCGCGCCCGGTCTTCCGCGAGGCCGATCTTCGCCGCCACCTGATCAACGAGGTCAAGGCCGACAACGCGGTGCTCGAGGAGGATACCAAGGACGATCCGCGCTTCTCGGCCACGCCCGAGGCGCTCAAGAAACAGGGGATCGAGGACTTCCAGCTCTATTACGCGCTGAAGACCGTCGCGCGGCTGGGCGGCGCGGCACAGGTCGCCGCGGCAACCAAGGCGCCCGTCAAGTGAGCGTACGTCGCGGGCTGGGGATGACCAAGAACGAGGAGATCGCCCGGTCGATCACGTTCACGCTGCCGCTGCTGCTTCTGATCGGCGCGCTGGGGTCGCAGTTCCTGGGCGGGCTCTATCCGTGCGAGATGTGTCATTGGCAGCGGTGGCCGCATTACGCCGCGGTGCTGATTGCGGGCGCGTCGTTCCTCGTGCCGCAGCGGTCGTTGCGCGCATCGCTGGTGATCGTGGCCGCGCTGCTGATCGGGATCAGCGGGGCGATCGGGCTGTTCCACGCGGGCGTCGAATATCATTGGTGGAACGGCATCACCGCCTGCACCACGACCGTGTCGATGGCGGGGACGACGCCGGCCGAGCGGCTCGCGGCGATCATGAACGCACCGATGGTTCGCTGCGACGCGGCGCAGTGGACGCTGGCGGGGATTTCGCTCGCCGGGTTCAACGCCATCTTTTCGCTGGGCGGCGCGATCACCATCTTGCTCCTTATGAGGAAGACACGATGACCCAGGCCGCACCCACGCACGCCGTCCCGGCGCAGGGCACACCGACGCTGGGCGCACGCTGGAAGCCCGGCGACCGCAAGCATCCGAGCAGCGCGATGGTCCGCGTCGACCAGGCGGGCGAATATGGTGCGATCCGTATCTATGCGGGGCAGCTGGCGGTGCTCGGCGATCGTCATCCCGCGGCGCGATCGATCCATCACATGGCGCAGCAGGAGGAACGCCACCGCGCGTTCTTCGACCGGATGATCGTCGAGCGCGGCGTGCGGCCGACGGTGCTGCAGCCGATCTGGAACGTCGCGGGGTTTGCGCTGGGGGCGGTGACCGCGGCGATCGGTCCGAAGGCGGCGATGGCGTGCACCGCGGCGGTCGAGACCGAGATCGACAAGCATTACGAGGAACAGGTCGTCGCGCTGGGCGACAGCGATCCCGAGCTCACTGCCGCGATCCTCGATTTTCAGGCCGAGGAGCTCGAGCACAAGGCGACCGCGATCGCAGCCGGTGCCGAGGAGACGCCGGGCTATCCGGTGTTGAGCGCGCTGATCCGCGCGGGTTGCAAGGTGGCGATCGCGACGGCGAAGCGGATCTGACCCGACTGCGCGCCTGCTGCGTTCAGCATAGGGCCAGAGACGACCGTCGATGAGACGGCGACAGGATACGGATTGTGGGAGTGATGCGTATGAGGATGATATTGGCGGTGGCGATATTGGCCACCAGCCCGGTGGCGGCGCAGACCGCGACGCCGGGCGCGGCGGTGCCTGCCAAGCCCGGTGCTGCGGCGCCCAAGCCCGCGTCGGCACCCGGCGAAGTGTCGCGCAGCGCGCCGATCAACGGCGTGCTGACGCTGTTTGGCAACGAACGCTGCCCGACCAATGCGCAGGGCGAGGAGATCGTGATCTGCGTCCGCCGCAGCGCGCAGGAGCAGTACCGCGTCCCCAAGGAGCTTCGCGAGTTCGCGGTGACGCCGCAGAACGAAAGCTGGGCGGCCAAGGCGCAGGGGACGATGGGCACGGGTGTCGGCGTGAACAGCATCGGCAGCTGCTCGACCGTCGGCGCCGGCGGCGCGACGGGATGCTTCGGTCAGCGCGTCCGCGAGGCACGCCGTGAGAACAAGGAGCGCGCTGCCGAGGTGCCCGTCCTTCCGTAAAATTCCTTCGGTAAGACGGGCGGAGGCGGTCAGCCCCTGGGCTTGAGCCCGCGGACGCGGTGCCAGATGTAGAAGCCGACCAGCGCGATCAGGACGATGCCGATCAGCAGGTCCGCGCTGTGGAAGGCGGCCTTCACGCGGGGGTCGCTGTCCCATTTGTCGCCGAGCTTCATGCCGACCCAGGCGAGCCCGAAGCACCACGGCCATGAGCCGATGAAGGTGTAGAGGTGGAACGGCACCAGCTTCATCCGCGCGACGCCCGCCGGGAACGCGATGAACGACCGGATGACGGGCAGAAGCCGGCCGATCAGCACCGCCATGCTGCCCCAGCGCGCGAAGAACCGGTCGGCGGCGTCGAGCTCGCCCGGCCCGATCAGGACGTAGCGGCCCCAGCGCTCGGCCATCGGCCGGCCGCCGCGCTTGCCGACTTCATAGGCGACGATCGAGCCGAGGTTGCACCCGATCGCGCCCGCGGTCGCGGCAAGATACAGGTCGAACCGTCCGGTCGACACGAGATAGCCGGCGAACGGCATGATGATCTCGGATGGAAGCGGGATGCACGCGCTTTCGATCGCCATGAGGATCGCGATACCGACATAGCCGCCGGACGAGATCACCCAGATCGTGAAGGTGGCCAGTACGGCCAGGATCTTTTCGAACATGGGTCGGCGATCTGCGCGATGCGGCGCGCGAAGGGAAGGGGCAATCGGTCCTGCCCTTCGGCGAAAAGGGGAGGCGCCCGGGCTTTACGCTAGGCCAGCCGTGCGCCGGCCATGCGCAGGTCCTCGACGAAGCGCGCATATTCCTCCTCGGCCTGCACCTTGTCGGGCAGACGCAGGAGGTAGCTCGGATGAACCGTGATCCATGCCTCGCCACCACCCGGCAGCTGGAGCGCACGACCGCGTTCCTTGCCGATCGTCATCACCTTGCCGAACAGCGAGCGCGCCGCGGTGGCGCCCAGCGCGACCGTTATCTTCGGCGCGACGAGCATCTGTTCCTGTTCGATCCACCAGCGGCACGCCTCAATCTCGCCCGCACCCGGCTTGGCGTGGATACGCCGCTTGCCGCGTTGCTCGAATTTGAAGTGCTTGACCGCGTTGGTGACGTAGGCGCGGCTGCGGTCGAGCCCGGCATCGGCCATCGCGCGATCGAACATCTGGCCGGCGGGCCCGACGAACGGCCGACCGGCAAGATCCTCCTGGTCGCCCGGCTGCTCGCCCACGAACATCAGCGGCGCATCGATCGGCCCCTCGCCGAACACGGTCTGCGTCGCCGGCTTGTAGAGCGGGCAGCGCGTGCACCCCGCCGCCTCGTCGCGCAGCGCCTCCCACGCGATCAGGCTGTTGCCGCCGACGGTGTCGCGCGCCTTTGCGATCATGCCGCTTTCGCGCGCCTGCGCGGTCGCGATCATGCCGGGGACGAGATCGGTTTCGGGCATGTTCTTCCAGTATTTGCGGGGCATTTCCTTGAGCATCGCGCCGACCTTGACGCGCGCCGGGTTGAAGGTGCTGGCATAATAGGTCTTCCACACCTCCTCGGTCGGATCGCCGTCGGGCGCGTCGCCCTTGCTGGCGCCCGGGCCTTCGCTGAGCGCCTTGCCGTCCCAGTGGATCGAGACCTCGGGCGTGAGGATCGACCAGCGCATGCTGGCGAAACGGTTGACGAAGAACGCGGCGTTCGCGCGGACGATGTGGTGATCGGGTTCGAACCACGCCACGAAGCGTGCCGTGCCGTCTTCCTCGATTTCCCGAAACCGCAGGAAGGCACGCATCTTGTGGATGTCGCGGCGGACGTCCTTGGCGATCCGGTCGAGACGGCGGACGAGCGGGTCGGCGCGATCCTCGATGAGCTTCGGCTCGCGGCGCAGACGCGCGAGCAGCGTGTAGAGCAGCGCGAACCGCTCCGGATCGCTGCCGAGGATGACGCTGCGGGCAAGGTCGATAAACGCGCGCGGGACCGAGAAGGCGGGCGTGGAGCGATCGGCGCTCGCGGCGGGGGGATCCGGTGCAAGCGTGCCGAACAGGTCCGCGGGGGCGTCGCCGACCTGCCAGACGACGTCGTCGGGCGGCACGTCGTCAGCCATCAGACCGCGCGCCGCGTCGCGCCAGCCGTCGAAATCATCGGGTTGGGCAAGGGTCACGACGCGCATCGCGGGCTCTACGCGGCGTGGCCGACGCTGGTTCCGTCCAGCCCGTTTTGAATCGGTACGCGGTATCGAACCTCGACCTCGGCGCGTCGCCGCCCTAGTCTTTGCTGATGATCGATCAGACCTCGACGCCGATGCCCGCTCAGCCGCTGATCGGGCGCGATACCCGCCTGTGCATGTCCTTGTCGGCGCGGCCCGGCAATTTCGGGTCGCGGTTTCACAACCGGCTCTATGCGCTGACCGGGCTCGACTATGTCTACAAGGCGTTCTCGACGCGCGACCTTGCGGGGGCGGTCGGCGGGATCCGCGCGCTCAACATCCGGGGCTGTGCGATATCGATGCCGTTCAAGGAGGCGGTGATCGCGATGCTCGACGGACTGGCACCCTCGGCATCCGCGATCGACAGCGTCAACACGATCGTCAACGACGACGGCGTGCTGACGGGGCACAATACTGACTATGCCGCGGTCGCTGCGCTGATCGCGGACATCGATCCGGCGACGCGGTTCGTGCTGCGCGGGTCGGGTGGCATGGCAAAGGCGGTGGCCGCGGCGCTGCGCGATGCGGGCTTCGTGCACGGGACGATCGTCGCGCGGAACGCCGCAGCGGGACGGGGACTGGCCGATCTGTATGGTTTTGCCTGGTCCGCGGACCTTGACGACGGCATGGAGCCCGCGATGCTGATCAACGTCACGCCGATGGGCATGACCGGCGCGGACGAGGCGGCCATGGCCTTTCCCGCGGCAATGATCGCGGCGAGCGAGATCGCGTTCGACGTGGTCCAGTATCCGCCCGAAACGCCGCTGCTGCGCAAAGCTGCGGCGGCCGGAAAGCGGTGCATCACGGGGACCGAGGTGGCGATTATCCAGGCGCTGGAGCAGTTTATCCTTTATACCGGCGTGACGCCGAGCGCGGCGCAGGTCGCCGATGCGGCGGCCTTTGCGCGGGCGAACAGCTGACGTTCGAGCAAGGGGGTTGCGCGATTTCCCCTTGTGCATGGCAGGGCCCGGCCCAAGATATGTTGCAGTGCACCATTCGAACGCCTGATCGGCGTTCGGTGCGTGGCCACATGACGGGAATTGCGATGGCTGGGCTTTCGGACACATTGGCGCGCCTCGCGCAGGCGCAGCGTGCTGCGACCATGGGCGCCGCGAGCATGGGCTATGCCGACCAGACGGCAGCCGATAGCGGCCGCCTCCAGGCGCTCGAGGATTTCGGTGCGAACCCCGGCGCGTTGCGGGCGCTGTCCTTCGTCCCCGAGGCTGCGGCGGGGACGCGTATGCCGCTCGTCGTGGTGTTGCATGGCTGCACGCAGACCGCGGCAGGCTATGATCGCGGGTCGGGGTGGTCGGAGCTTGCCGAAGAGCAGGGCTTCGCGGTGCTGTATCCCGAGCAGCAACGGGGCAATAACGGCAATCTGTGCTTCAACTGGTTCGCCGCCGAGGACATTCGGCGCGGCGGTGGCGAGGCGCAGTCGATCCGGTCGATGATCACGACGATGGTCCGCGACTGCCCGATCGATCCCGATCGCATCTATGTCACCGGCCTGTCCGCGGGCGGGGCGATGGCGTCGGTGATGCTCGCGACCTATCCCGAGCTATTCGCGGCGGGGGCGATCATCGCCGGGCTGCCCTATGGAACGGCGACGTCGATGTCGCAGGCGCTCGACCGGATGCGAGGGCGCGGCCTGCCGGATTCGGCGGCCCTCGCCGCGCTGGTCGATGGCGCGTCACCCGCAACGATGCGCATACCCCGGATATCGGTCTGGCACGGAGACGGCGACGGCACGGTGGTCGCGGCGAACGCAGATGCCGCCGTCGCACAATGGCGCGGCGTGCACGGCGTCGCGCAGGCGCCCGACGAGGTCGAACAGACGGCGGACCATCTCCACCGCCGGTGGCGCGATGCGCAGGGGCAGGTGGTCGTCGAGGAATACCGGATCCGCGGGCTCGGGCACGGCACCCCGCTCGCCACGACAGGTGCGGACGGGTTGGGCGAGGCCGGTCCGCATATGCTCGAGGCCGGAATTTCCGCGACACGGCATAACGCCGCGTTTTTCGGCATTGCCGGCCAGCCCGCGGCCCGCCCGACCGACGCGCGGCCTGCGCCGGCAACGGCGTCAGCGCGTGCGGGTAGTCCCGTCAGGTCGCCGTTGGCCTCTCGGAGCGGCGGGTCGCAGATTGGCGACATGATCGACGGCGCACTGCGCGCCGCGGGGTTGCTCCGCTAGCATCACGCCGGACGCGTGCTCCCGCGTGCTCGATCCATTTTGGGCGCAACATGAATCACGTCGCCTTGCGGCGTGCGACTCAGTGTTATAGCTTCATAGGACAGTGATCGTACCCCGGGGGAATTAGTGATGTCGTTCAAGCTCTTCGCTCTTGCGGGGGTCGCCACCGCCGCGCTGATCGCGCCGGGACACGCGCAGACCGCCGTGGCGCCGACCGGGCAGGGCGCGAGGCCTGCGCCGGTCGCGACGCTCGTTCAGGCGGTCGACATCCCGTACCAGCAGTTCACGCTGACGAACGGGCTCCGCGTGATCGTGCATACCGACCGCAAGGCGCCGGTCGTCGCAGTGTCGGTCTGGTACGATGTCGGGTCGAAGCACGAGCCCAAGGGGCGCACCGGCTTTGCGCATCTGTTCGAGCATCTGATGTTCAACGGCAGCGAGAATGCGCCGGGCGATTTCTTCGCGCCGCTGAAACAGGTCGGCGCGACCGATTTCAACGGCACGACCTCGTTCGACCGGACCAATTATTTCGAGACGGTGCCTGCCGCCGCGCTCGAGCGTGCGCTGTTCCTCGAAAGCGACCGGATGGGGCATCTGACCGGCGCGATCACGCAAGGCGTGCTCGACGAGCAGCGCGGCGTCGTCCAGAACGAGAAGCGCCAAGGCGACAACCAGCCCTACGGCCTCGTCCAGTACAAGCTGTTCGGCGGGCTGTTCCCCGCGGACACGCCCTATGGCCACACCCCGATCGGGTCGATGGCGGATCTCGATCGCGCCAGCCTCGCCGATGTGAAGGACTGGTTCCGCTCGCATTACGGCCCCAACAACGCGGTGCTGGTGCTCGCGGGCGACGTCGATGCCGCGACCGCGAAGCCGCTGGTCGAGAAATATTTCGGCGATATCAAGGCGGGCCCCAAGTCGGTCCTGCCGACCGTCACCGTGCCAACGCTCGCCGCGCCGGTGAACGAGGTGATGAAGGACCGCGTCGCGGCGGTGATGATCAGCAAGAACTGGGCGGTGCCGGGGATGCTCGATGCCGATGCCGCACCGCTTTATGTCGGCGGTACGGTGCTGGGTGGGCTCGCCTCGTCGCGGCTCGACAACGCGCTGGTCCGCAAGGAGAAGCTCGCGGTCAACGTGTCCGCGGGCTATAGCGACATGGCGCAGATCGGCATGTTCACGATCCGCGCGATCGTGCGGCCGGGCGTCGACCCCGCAGTCGTGTCGAAGCGGCTCGACGAGATTCTCGCCGATTTCCTGAAGACCGGACCGACCGCGGACGAGATCCAGCGCGTCCAGACGCAGGCGGTCGCGGGCCGGATCCGCGGCTATGAATCGGTCGGCGGGTTCGGCGGCAAGGCGGTCGCGCTGGCGGGCGGCGCGCTTTATGCGAACGACCCGGGCCACTACAAGACAGAGCTCGCGGCGATCGCGGCGCAGACGCCCGCCAGCGTCAAGGCCGCGGCGACGCGCTGGCTGACGCGCCCCGCCTACACACTGACCGTCGTCGACGGCGAGCGCGACAAATATGAGGAGGCGGTCGTGCCGCCCGCGGTCGCGGTGAAGCCCGCGGCCGAGACGCCGGTCAAGGGCACGCGCGCCGGCGGTATCCCCGCGGTCGGCACACTGACCGGGCTTACCTTCCCCGCGGTCGAGCGTGCGCGGCTGTCGAACGGGATCGAGCTTGTCTATGCGCGTCGCGGCGCGGTGCCGATGACTCAGGCGGTGCTGAGCTTCGACGCGGGCTATGCCGCCGATGTCGCGGACAAGCTGGGGACGCAGCAGCTGACGCTGAGCGTGATGGACGAGGGGACGCGGACGCTCGACGGGATCGCGCTCGCCGAGGCGCGCGAGCGGCTGGGTGCGTGGATCGGGACGAGCACCTCGCTCGACCTGACGACGCTGTCGATGAGCGTGCCGAGCGCCAATCTGACGCCCGCGGTCGTGCTGTTTGCCGATATCGCGCGCAACCCGGCCTTTGCCGAGGAAGAGGTCGGCCGCGTCCGCAACCAGCAGCTGGCCGGCATCCAGCAGGAGCTGACCAGCCCGCAGGGGCTTGGCAACCGCGTGATCGGCAAGCTGATCAACGGCGACACCCCCTACGGCAAGGCGATGGGTGGCGGTGATCCGAAGGCGGTCGCCGCGCTGACTCGCGCGGATCTGGTCGCGTTTCAGCAGGCGTGGCTCCGCCCCGACAAGGCGAAGATCTTCGTCGTCAGCGACCGGCCGCTCGCCGAGGTCCGGGCGGTGCTCGACCGCGGCTTTGGCGACTGGAAGGCGCAGGGGCCGGCGGGGGTCAAGAGCTTCCCGACGACGCGCACCCCGGTGACGCCGAAGATCGTGCTGGTCGACCGGCCCGATAGCCCGCAGTCGCTGATCCTCGCGGGCCAGCGGACCGGGTTGAAGGGCAGCGACGACATGCTGGTGTTCAACACCGCGAACGATGCGTTGGGCGGCAGTTTCCTGAGCCGGATCAACATGGACCTGCGCGAGGAGAAGCACTGGTCCTACGGCGCGGGCGGGCGGTTCCAGACGGGTGCGTTCGATGCGCCCTACGGCATCACCGCGGGGGTGCAGGCGGACAAGACCGGCCCGTCGATCACCGCGCTGCAACAGGACGTGACGCAGTTCGTGACGACCAAGCCGATGACGCAGACCGAGTTCGGGCTGGCGATCGACGGCGGGATTCGCGCGCTGCCCGGCAGCTTCGAGACGTCGGGCGCGGTGCTCGGCGCGATGCAGCAGAATGATTTGTTCAAGCGTCCCGACGATTATTACGCGACGATCACGCGACGCTACGGCGCGCTGACGCTGCCGCAGCTGAACACCGCGATTGCGGGGGTGATCGACGTGAAGAAATTCACCTGGGTGGTCGTCGGCGATGCCAAGACGGTCAAGCCGCAGCTTGACAGCCTGGGGTTGCCGGTCGAGGTCGTGAGCGCGGCTTCGGTCGCGGGGCTGCCGGTGGTTCCGGTGACGCCGCTTGCGGCCAAGGCCAAGTAATCGAAGGAGAGAATAGCATGGCAAATGTCGATGGCAGCTGGGATTGCGTCGTGAAGTCGCCGCTGGGCGATCAGAAGATGACGTTGACCGTGAACAGCGCGGACACCAGCTTTTCGGGCGCGGTGTCGGGTGCGATGGGCGGCATGGACGTGACCGGCGAGGTCGATGGCGACACGCTGAGCTGGAAGCAGACGATGACCGTGCCGATGCCGATGACGCTCGACTGCAAGGCGACCGTCGATGGCGACACGATGACCGGCACCGTCGGCGCGGGCGCATTTGGCAGCTTCCCGCTGTCGGGAACGCGCACCGCTTGATCGCCGCTGGCATCATGACGTGACGAAGAACGGCCCGTCTTCCCGGTGGAAGGCGGGCCGTTTGCATTTCGGGGGAATGGGATGACGATGTTGAAGATCCACCGCCGCGCGGTGCTCGCCGGCACGATGCTGGGCGGCGCGGCGTCGCTGTTGCCCGCGTTCGCGCACGCGGCCGAAACGCCCGCGACGCCGCTGTCGCGGCTGTTCGACCAGCTCGTCCAGGCGCAATTGCGGCGCAATCCGGAGGGCGCGACCTCGCTCGGGCTCGATACCGGCGCCAATGCCGATCTGCGCGCGAAGCTGTCGGACCAGTCGGCGGCGGGGATCGCCGCGGCGAAGGCGCAGACCAGGGCCGAGCTCGCGCAACTCGCGGCGATCGACCGCGCGGGGCTGTCGCCGGCGGAGCGCATCGATCTCGACTGCGTCGTCTATACGCGGCGCTCGGCGGCGGCGGTGCAGGCGTTCGATTTCGGCGGCACGTCCTATGGCCCCAGCCCCTATGTCGTGTCGCAGCTGTCTGGTGCGTATCAGTCGGTGCCCGATTTCCTCGACACCAAGCACCGGATCGAGAGCAAGGGCGACGCCGACGCCTATCTGCAGCGGCTCCAGGCGTTTGCCGGCCAGATCGATGCGAACACCGCGCGGATGCGGCATGACGCGGGCGTCGGCGTGGTCGCCCCCGACTTCATCCTCGACCTCGCGCTCGACCAGATGACCAAGACACGCCAGCCCGCGAGCGAGGCGCTGGTCGTCCAGAGTCTCGCCCGGCGCGCGGCGGCGAAGGGGCTGGGCGGGAGCTATGGTCGCGATGCCGCGCGGATCTATGACGCGGCGGTGCTGCCTGCGCTCGACCGGCAGATCGCGGTTGCGCGCGACCTGCGTCGGACGGCGACGCATGATGCCGGCGTGTGGAAGCTGAAGGAGGGGGCCGCCTTCTATCCGGCCGCGCTGCACGCGACGACGACGACCAATCTGTCACCCGACGAGGTGCACAGGTTCGGGCTCGACCAGGCGAAGGCGTTGTCGGCACAGCTCGATACGCTGTTGCGCAAACAGGGGTATAGCAAGGGCAGCATCGGCGCACGGATGGCGGCGCTCTACAAGAACCCGGACCAGCTCTATCCCAACACCGATGCGGGCAAGCGCGACGCGATCGCCTATTGCAACGACCGGCTGGCGGCGATCCGCGCGAAGCTGCCGAGCGTGTTCGAGCGGATGCCGCCTTATGGGTTCGAAGTGCGGCGGGTGCCGCTCCAGACCGAAGCCGGCGCCGCCGCGGCGTTCGCGCAGCCGCCGGCGATCGACGGTTCACGGCCGGGGCTGGTCTATTTCAACCTGAAGGACAGCGCCGACTGGCCCAAATTCTGCCTCGCGACGACGGTCTTTCATGAGGGGTTGCCGGGGCATCAGATGGAGAGCGGGCTTGCGCTGTCGAACACCCGGCTGCCGTTGATCCGCAAGATGACGAGCTTTTCGGGCTATGGCGAAGGCTGGGCGCTTTATGCCGAGCAGCTCGCGGACGAGATCGGATTGTATGACGACGATCCGCTCGGGCGGCTGGGCTATCTCAAATTCCAGCTGTTCCGCGCCAATCGCTGTGTCGTCGATACGGGAATCCATCACCTGCGCTGGAGCCGGGAAAAGGCGATTCGCCATTTCATCGACGCCGAGGGCGAGGCCGAGGGATTCGCGACACGCGAGGTCGAACGCTATTGCGTGAACCCGGGCCAGGCGGCGAGCTACAAGCTCGGGCATTCGGTATTCGTCGACATCCGCGAGCGCGCCAAGGCGAAGATGGGGTCGGCCTTCGATCTCAAGGCGTATCACGCGGCGATGCTCGCACAGGGGCGCGTGCCGCTCGACGTGCTGCGGACGATGGGCGATGCGTGGATCGCCCGGGGCTGACGCCGGGGCAGCGATACGAGGTTCCGGGGCGCCGCGATCCGGCGGCGCCGCGGGCGGGCGGTTCGACGGTGATATCGCGTATGCGGCAGTAAGCTCCCGTTAAACCTCGATGCGGCATGCGGCACGCATGACCGATCGATCGCGCGCATGGCCTGATCCGGCGATCAGCGTCGTGATGCCCGTCTACAACGGCGTCGCGTTGCTGGCGGACACGCTGGACAGCCTGGCCGCACAGACATTTGGCGACTTCGAGGTGATCGTCGTCGATGACGGATCGACCGACGGGACGCGCGCGATGGTCGAGGCGTGGCCGGACCCGCGCGTCAGGCTGGTGACGATGCCGCAGAACGGTGGACCGGTCCTTGCGCGCAACCGCGCCGTGGCGGAGGCGCGGGGCCGGTACATCGCTGCGCTCGATCACGACGATCTCTGCCGTCCCGAACGGTTTGCCCGACAGGTCGCCTATCTCGACGCGCACCCTGCGACGGTGCTGCTCGGCACGGGCGCGGCGTTTCTGGACGATGGCGCGGTCCTGGCGTCGGGACATGCGCCTGCGACTTCGCCGATGCTGATCGACTGGCTGACCGGAATCGAGAACCCGTTGGTCTGGTCGTCGGTGATGCTGCGCACCGAGGCCGCCCGCCGGCTGGCGCCGTTCATGCGGCCCGAGCGGGTCTATGCGGAGGACTTCGATCTCTATCAGCGGATCCGGCGTCTCGGCTCGCTCGCGCGGCTCGATGACGTGCTGACGCTGTACCGCGTGCATCCGGGGGGCATATCGAAGCAGTTTGCGGACCGGATGGACGACAGTGCGGTCGCGGTGCTGGCGGCGCGGCACGAGGCGCTTTTCGGTCCGCACGCGGAGGTGGTTGCCCGGTTGCTCGTCCGGCATGTCGCCGCGCGACGCGCGGTGCCGGATCGCGGCACGCTGGCCATGCTGGGACGGGCGCTACAGGCGATCGAGTCGGACTTCTTCGCGACCAGGACCTGTGACGCCGCCGACCGACGTCTCATCCGGCATGATACCGCGCGCCGGTGGCGCGATATCGGACGGGCGGGGTTGCGCAGTGGCACGCTGTCGGTGACCGATGTTCTGTGGGTGAGGCCCCGCCGTCTCGGCCGGGGGTATCGCAGCGCGGGCGCGCTCCTGTGGTCGGGGATGATCGGGCGCGTTCGTCGCGCGGGGATCAACGTCCAGCCGCGCTAGGCTCCCGCAGCGACCGTCAGACCTTGGCGGCGAAGATCATCCGGCCCTGGCCGAGGCGTGCGAAGACCTGATCGAGGTCGTTCTCGCCGACCGCGAAGCACCCCTGGCTGCGTCCGAGCATGCCGTGCGAGGCGATCATGTCCTTGTTCGCGTACCACGCCGAATGCACCACGATCGCGCGGCCGAGTGCGTTGTTGTTGGTGTGATCGAGACCGATCAGCCGCTGCGAGCGACCATGCTTGCCGACATAATAATCGTCCGTCACGAACGCGCCCTCGGACGAGGCGTTCGACCCGAACGCGTTCGAGAACCGCTCGAGATACCCGGTATGCGCGGGGTCCGAGCCGCTGCCGTGCGAAACGAGCAGCGAGGTGCTGCGACCGCTGGCGAGGTCGACGAAATGGAAGCGCGGCTGCGACGACGACGCGGTGAAGTCGGCGATCGCGATCCGGTCATGGTTCGCAATGCGGCTGCCGTTACGGCCCAGCGCTGCCATCGCCTGGCGCAGCAGTTCCGGACGAACGACGCGCGAAGACGTGATCGGCATCGCCGGTGCGCGCGGCAATGGCGGCTGAGTCATCGGCTTCAGATCGCGTGCGGTAAGGCGTTGTGTCGCAGATACCGCGCTGGGTATCGCAAGTGCTCCGGCCAGTACCAGGCCATTCTTCAGAAGTGCGCGACGATCGCGCATGGCATCATGTTCAGCGTGCATCGAAATTCCCGAAAGACCCCAATCCCGTTAGGTCCTCTATAGCCTAAAAAGCATGAACATTCCTCAACCATTTCCATCAGTTGTTGGTATGTTCCTTCCGCCCGCCCCGTCGCGGAGGCGGTTCGTCGTGCGCGCAACGGTGATGGCACGATCCGCCGGTGAACGCGTTTGGACCGATAAGGGGCATGGATTCTGGCGACGAGAAGGACGAGGACGATGCGCGCTGCCCCCCGGTCGATGGCGATTCTGGCGATGTCCTGCGTGCTTGCGATCTGTCCTGCGCAGGCCGCGCCGTCGGGACTGGCGACGATCGCCTTGCCGATCGAGCAGGCGGCCTATGAGCTGACCGCGAACCAGTTCGTCTGGCAGGACAGCGGCACCGGCGAAGCCGTCAGCATCGTCGTCAGCCTGTCGACGCAGCGGGCGTTCGTCTATCGCGGGTCGACGATGATCGCCGCGACGACGATCTCCTCGGGCAAGGGGGCAAAGGGCACGCCAGTCGGCACCTATCCGATCCTGCAGAAGAACGAGGCGCACCGGTCGAACCTTTATAACGATGCGCCGATGCCGTTCATGCAGCGGCTGACCTGGGACGGGATCGCCATCCATGCGGGCCGCAATCCCGGATTCCCCGATTCGCATGGCTGCATCCGCGTACCCGCCGGTTTTGCAAAGCGGCTGTTCGGCGTGACCGCGCTGGGTACGACGGTCATCGTCACCGATGATTTCGAAGGCGGGGCAATCCCGGACGAGCCGCTCGTCGACGCGGAAACCGCAAAGGCAAATGCCGGGCAGCTGGCATCGCTCGATCGGTAAGCTGCTACGCGGCGATCGGGAAACCCAGCGTGACGAGACGAGCCCGGAAATCCCCGGCATCTGTAAACAGAATCGATTCGATCCCGAGCGCCTGCGCGGCGGCCACGTTTGCCGCGTTGTCGTCGACGAACACCGCTTCGTCGGCGCGCAGGCCGAATCGATCCAGCGCGAGCCGATAGATCGCGGCGTCGGGCTTCACGATCTTTTCGGCGCCCGACACGACGATGTCGCGAAACCGGTCGAACAGATGTGATTCCTGCGCGCGAAAAGGCGGCCAGAATTCGTGGCTGAAGTTCGTGATCGCATAGAGCGGCACGTCCGCCGCATCGAGATCGCGGACGATATCGTGCATTCCCGCGATCGCGGGTCCGATACTCTCGTTGAACCGCGGGCCCCACGCGGCAATCAGCGCGGCATGCTGCGGATGCAACGCGGCAAGCTCCGCCGAGGTGTCGGCGAAGTCGCGGCCAGCGTCATGCTGGAAATGCCAGTCGATCGTCACGACGTCGCGCAGGAACGCGTCGAGCGCCCGATCGTCGTCGATCAGGCGCTCGTACAGGATCCTGGGATCCCAGTCGTAAAGGACACGACCGACGTCGAAAATGACGGCGGTCTTGTTCCCTTCAGGCAAGCCCGGGATTAACCTTGGCGTGCCTTGAAGCGACGGTTGGTCTTGTTGATGACGTAGGTACGGCCACGACGACGGATCACGCGGTTATCGCGGTGACGATCCTTGAGCGACTTCAGGGAATTGCGGATCTTCATGATCGATTCGCTTCTTTTCAAATCTAGGTGTGCGGAAAGACGGGATCGCCTAATGGCGGGGTGTCTTCAAGTCAAGCAACGGACGCGCTCTTCCCGACCGGGAACCCACCCGGCTGGTCCGAGCGTTACCGTAGCGCAACATTCTAAGGAAGTCCCGATGGCGGTTCGTTCGATCCTGGTCCTGGCGCTGGCAGGCGCATCCCTCACGGCGTGCGCGACGGGGCCGTCGCTGCCGCCGACCGAAGTCCTGCGCTATCACCTCGGCGAACCGCTCGACCGCGGCACGATCGCGGTGCAGCCGCTGTCGGGTGGCGCGCCCGCCAGCCTCGAGTTCAAGGCCTATGCCGCCGCGGTCCAGGGGCAGTTGATCAAGGTCGGGTACAACCCGCCCGCGCCGGGCACCAAGCCGCTGCTCGTCGCCACCGTCGCCTTCACGCGCACGACGCAGGCCGGCCCACCCAAGCAGTCGCCGTTCAGCATCGGCATCGGCGGCGGCGGCTTCAGCGGCGGTCGTGGCGGTGGCGGCGTCGGGCTCGGCGGCGGGGTCGGCATTCCGATCGGTGGTGGCGGTCGCGACGCGATCCTGGTCACCGAGATGGCGGTGACGATCAAGCGGACGGTCGACCAGTCGCCCGTCTGGGAGGGGCGCGCGCAGACCTTTGCCGACGCGCGCAAGCCCGATGCGACGAGCCAGATCCAGGCCGAAAAGCTCGCCCGCGCACTGTTCGCAGGGTTCCCCGGCGAGTCCGGTCGCACTATCCAGGTGAAATGACCGAAAACGCCATGACCGCAACGCCCACCGCCGCACCGCTCTCGATCAACGCCGCCTTCGATGGCGGCAATATCCGCGTCGTCGCGGTCGAGGGCGATCGAATCGACCTGGAGATCGTCAAGGACCGCGAGTCCGACTTTTTCCAGTGGTTCTATTTCCGCGTGGCGGGCGCCGCAGGACGGACGCTGACGTACCGCATCGTCAATGCGGGCGCGTCGGCGTACCCGTTCGGCTGGCCGGGATACAAGACGCGGGCGAGCACCGACCGGCAGGCATGGCGGATGATCGAGACTCGCTATGCCGACGGCGTCCTCGAATTCGTGTTCACCGCCGACACCGACCTGGCCTGGTTCGCCTATTTCGCGCCGTACACGATGGAGATGCACGAGGCGCTCGTCGCGCGGACCGCATTGCTGCCGGGCGTCGCGCACAGCGAGCTCGGCCAGTCGCTCGAGGGGCAGGCGATCGACTGCTTCACGATCGGGTCGGGGCCGAAGCAGGTCTGGATCTATGGCCGCCAGCATCCCGGCGAATCGATGACCGAATGGTGGATGGAAGGCGCGCTCGAGCGGCTGACCGATTCGGCCGACCCGGTAACGGCGGGGCTGCTGGCGAAGGCGACGTTCCATGTCGTGCCGAACATGAACCCCGATGGCACGTGTCGCGGGCATTTGCGGACCAACGCGGCGGGCGTGAACCTCAACCGCGAATGGGCGAACCCGACCGCCGAGAAGAGCCCGGAGGTCCTCTGCGTCCGCAATGCGATGGACGTGACCGGCGTCGACGTCGCGATGGACATCCATGGTGACGAGGCGATCCCGGCGAACTTCATCGCGGGCTATGAGGGGATCCCGTCCTGGACCGATGCGCATGGCGAGAAATTCTACGACTATGGCCGCCGGCTTGCGGCGCACACGCCCGATTTCCAGACCGAGAAGGGCTATCCCAAGTCCGCGCCGGGCACCGCCAACCTGTCGATGTCGACCAACCAGCTCGCGGAGCGGTTCGGCGCGGTGTCGATGACGCTCGAGATGCCGTTCAAGGATCACGACGCCAATCCCGACGCGGACTATGGGTGGTCGCCCGAACGGTCGAAGCAGCTCGCGCATGCGATGCTGGAGACGCTCGCCGACATGATCGACGACATCTGACCGCTTCTCGTCATCCTGACGAAAGTCAGGATCCAGAGCCAAGAGCTACAGCGCTCGGTTACCCTGGATCCTGACTTTCGTCAGGATGACGGATAGGGTTTCGAGACCGATTTCCCCCATTTTGTACACGCAGGAGCATGAATGCCCACCCTAGTCCTGATCCGCCACGGCCAGTCCACCTGGAACCTCGAGAACCGTTTCACCGGCTGGTGGGACGTCGACATGACCGCCAAGGGCGAGGCCGAAGCGAAGGCCGCGGGCGAGCTGATGGCCGCCAAGGGGCTCGATTTCGACCAGACCTTCGTCAGCCTGCAGACGCGTGCGATCAAGACGCTCAACATCGCGCTCGAGGCGATGGGGCGGCTATGGTTGCCGGTCGAGAAGGACTGGCGGCTGAACGAGCGCCATTATGGCGGGCTGACCGGGCTCGACAAGGCCGAGACCGCGGCAAAGCATGGCGACGAACAGGTGCACATCTGGCGCCGCAGCTTCGACATTCCGCCCCCGGTGCTCGAGGACGGCAGTCAATTCGACCTGTCGAAGGACCGTCGCTACGACGGCATCGCGATCCCGAAGACCGAGAGCCTGAAGGACACGATCGCGCGCGTGCTGCCGTACTGGGACGCGCGGATCGCGCCCGCGCTGAAGGACGGGCAGCGCGTCCTGATCTCCGCGCACGGCAATTCGCTGCGGGCGCTGGTGAAGCATCTGTCGAACATCCCGGATGACGAGATCACGAGCCTCGAAATCCCGACGGGGCAGCCGATCGTGTACGAGCTGGACTCGGACCTCAACGCGACCGATCGCTATTATCTGAGCGAGCGCTGACGTCCCCGTCATCCTGACGATGGTCAGGATCCAGAGCCAGACGCGTCGGCGAGCGTGGCTCTGGATCCCGGGTCGAGCCCAGGATGACGGGTAGTTGCTCTAACCCCCGCCCGTCGCTAGGCACGGCGCTCCTTGGACCTGGGGACGGACATGGCTCTAGTCGGCATCATCATGGGCAGCACCTCCGATTGGGAGACGATGCGCCACGCCGCCGAGACGCTCGTTGCGCTCGGCGTCGCGTACGAGACCAGGGTGGTGTCGGCACACCGCACCCCGCAACGTCTGTACGACTATGCCACGACCGCGGCGGACCGCGGGCTGAAGGTCGTGATCGCGGGCGCGGGCGGCGCGGCGCATCTGCCTGGCATGGCCGCATCGATGACGCATCTGCCCGTGCTCGGCGTGCCCGTCGAATCGAAGGCGCTCAAGGGCATGGATAGCCTGCTTTCGATCGTGCAGATGCCCGGCGGCATCCCCGTCGGGACGCTGGCGATCGGCAAGCCCGGCGCGATCAACGCAGGGTTGCTTGCCGCCGCGATCCTCGCGACCGCCGACGACGCGCTCGCCACCCGCCTCAAGGCATGGCGCGCGGCGCAGACCGACGGCGTCGCCACCGATCCAGCCTGAAAGACACTGACATGACGCCGCTTCCCCCCGGATCGACGATCGGCATCCTCGGCGGCGGCCAGCTCGGCCGCATGCTCGCGACCGCCGCAGCCCAGCTCGGCTATCGCACGCACGTCCTGGCGCCCGACCGCGAAAGCGTCGCCGCGCAGTCCGCGTCGAGCCTGACGCGCGCGGATTATCACAACCGCATCGTGCTGGCCGATTTCGCCGAGGCCTGCGACGTCGTCACCTACGAATTCGAGAACATCGCCTGCGATCCCGTCGAATGGCTCGCCGCGCGCGTTCCCGTCCATCCCAGCCCGCGCGCGCTCCGCGTCGCGCAGGAGCGGATCGGCGAGAAGCGGTTCGTGGAGAGCGTCGGCGGACGTCCCGCGGCATGGGCGGCGGTCGACAGCCTCGAGAGCCTGCAACAGGGTCTGGCGAAGGTCGGCACGCCCGCGGTGCTCAAGACCGCGCGGTTCGGCTATGACGGCAAGGGGCAGGTCCGGATCGACTCGATCGACGGCGCGCAGGCGGCGTGGGACATGATCGGCGGCCCCGCGGTGCTCGAGGCGTTCGTGGCGTTCGAGCATGAATTCTCGATCCTGATCGCACGCGGGCTCGACGGGCAGGTCGCGCGCTATGATCCGCCGCTCAACGTCCACCGCGACGCCATCCTGCGCGAGTCCACCGTGCCCGCACCCGCCGCGGTGCTGGCACAGGCCGAAGAGGCCGCCGTGCTCGCCGAGCGGATCGCCGCCGAGCTCGATTATGTCGGTGTGCTGGCCTGCGAATTCTTCGTCGGCGCGGACGGACCCGTGTTCAACGAGATGGCGCCGCGCGTGCACAATTCGGGGCACTGGACGATCGAGGGCGCCGAATGCTCGCAGTTCGAAAACCACATCCGCGCGATCTGCGGGTTGCCGCTCGGGGCAACGACGCTGACCGGGCGCGGTGTCGCGATGGAGAATCTGATCGGCGACGACGTCGATCGCTGGCCCGCGCTACTCGCCGAGCCGGGGGCGCATCCGCATCTATACGGCAAGGGCGCCGCGCGGCCGGGGCGCAAGATGGGGCACGTCACGCGCGTCACTCGGTGACGGTGCCGCCGGGACGGCGTCAATATGCCGCGGCGGCGTGCTTGCGCGCGAACTCGGCGAAATAGGCCTGGGTGACGGCATCGCCGATCGGCGCGATCATCGCGGCGACGTCATCGGCGACCTCGCCGTCGCCGTGGACCGTGCCCGCAGGTTGATAGCCCATTGCCCAGCCTGCGAAGCTGCGCATTTCGATCGCGCGACGGCTGAGGACCACCGCGGCGTAATGCCGGTCGTCGCGACGAATCCGTTCATAGGTCTGCATCACGGCCTCTTCGGGCCCTTCGAGCACCTGCAGGAAGCGCCGGCCGCCGACGAGCAGCAGACCGGTGACGTCGACCGCTTGGTTGTTCCGCCGCGACGTCGCGAGAATCGCGGCCATCGTCTCGCTGTCGAGCGTCGTGCGCGCGGTGCTGATGTAAATGAGCCTGATCACGTGGCGCCGTCTCCGTTCGTCCGCACCTGTTCGCCTGTCCAATAGGACGCCAAGGTTAAACAGAGCTTTCGACGCGCGCCGCGGGCCGCGTGTCGCGGTACGAGCACGGCACCGCCTTGAGCGTCAGAACGTATTCCAGCCATCGTCTGCGCCCGCCATGGCGGGGACGGAGGCGGGGACGGGGGCAGGGGCGGCAACCGTGCGCGATTGTGGT
Organism: Sphingomonas sp. Leaf20; assembly: GCF_001421535.1. Taxonomy (GTDB): domain Bacteria; phylum Pseudomonadota; class Alphaproteobacteria; order Sphingomonadales; family Sphingomonadaceae; genus Sphingomonas. The sequence continues at coordinate 256,930 of NZ_LMKN01000008.1, forward strand.
GCCGCGTGCGTGCGGGTCGCCGGCGCCGCGCGGTACATCGCGCCACGCCCGGCGGCTGCGTCGACGATGCGGAAGCGTTGGGCCTGCTCCGCGAGCCGGCCGACCTCGCTCGCCAGATTGCGTGCCGCCGCCGACGTCTCCTCGACCATCGCGGCATTTTGCTGCGTCGACTGGTCCATCGTGCCGATCGTGGCGGAAATCTCGGCGATCGCCGACGATTGGGCCTGGTTGTCGGCTGCCATCGTGCCGAGCAGCGTGTGGACCTGCGCGACGTCGCCCGAAATGTCCGCGAGCGCACCGTCGACCTTGGTCACGGCATCGACCGCGGTGACGATGTCGGACTGGGTCACGGTCAGCTGGTCCCGTGCGCGCTTGGCCTCTTCCTCCGCGCGCATCGCGAGCGCCGAAACGAGATCGGCGACGACCGCGAAACCGCGACCGGCATCCCCCGCGCGCCCTGCCTCGACCGCGGCGTTCATCGCCAGCACGCGCGTCTGGAACGCGATCTTGTCGAGCCCCTCGATGACGCTGTCGATCCCCTTTGCGCTTTCAGAAACGCGACCCATCGCCTGGACCGCTTCCTCCGCGACCGCGCGCCCGCCGCCGACCGTGGTCATCGCCTGATCCGCGCGCGCGACGGTCTGCGCCGCGGCGGTGGCGGTGGCGCGCAGCCGTCCGTCCATCTGCGTCACGGAGGCCGCGGTCTCCTCGAGCGAGGCCGCATTCGATTCGGTGCGCCGCGCAAGGTCTTCGGATGCCTGCGCGATCTCGCCCGACCCGGTCTGGATCGTGGTGGTGCTCTCGGACACCGCGCCGATCAGGTCGCGCATCGATTCGACCGCGGCGTTGAAGTCGGTCTTGACCGAGCCATAGTTCGCCGGAAAATCGGCGGTGATCGTCGTGGTCAGATCGCCGTTGCCGAGCTGCCGCAGGTGGCTCGTCAGGATCGAGACCATTTCCTCCTGTTCGCCGGTCTTCATCAAGGCCATCGACGTCTCGCGGAAGGTGAACATCGCCTTGGTCAGGCGGCCGACGCAATCCTGATACTCGGTAAACGCGATCGGCGCGTCGAGATCGCCGGCCGCGAGCGCCTCCATTCGGACGACGGTGGTGACATAGGGATCGCAGACGGCCTTGCGGACCCATAAGCCGGCGCCGCCCGCGACGAGCGTGAACGCGAGCGCCGCGATCGCACCCATCACCGCGTGACCCGCGAGCCCCATGACGAGCGCCGTCAGCGCGGCAAGCGCGACGAGAACCGTCGTGCCGCCGAATGCGACCAGAAGCTTGAGCCGTATCGGTGCGACCTGCTTGAACCACGCCATGTCAATCATCCACCCAGGAGTCAGATTAGCTGACATCATAGGTGGGTGCGGTTTGACGCGGTCGGCGTTCGGCACAGTAATTTCGGCGGACGCGATGCGCGCGCCAGCCATCCCGCAATAATGTGGTCGTGCAAAGCAGGAAAAATGGTGCCCGGAGACGGGGTCGAACCGCCGACACTGCGATTTTCAGTCGCATGCTCTACCAACTGAGCTATCCGGGCATCGTCCGATCTGCGATCGGATGAAGGGCCGACCTTGCGATCGGAAGGGCGCGTTTAGTCGGGCTCTTCACCGCTGTCCAGCCCCGTTTGCGATATTGCGCGACCGGGTATGCGATAGCCTTCGCCGAGCCATTGCAGCAGGTCGCGGTCGCGGTGCCGGCTCGAGCAGAACGGGGTGTAGTCGGGGACGGCAGGCTTGCCGCAGATCGGGCATTTGACGATGGCCATCAGGCGCTCTCCAGGTCGTGGACGACGCCGGTGCGCCGGGTCAGTTCCGCCAGCCAGCCGGGACGCGCCATGAGGCGCGCATGGACGGCGGCGGGCAGGGTGTGGCGGCGCGAGGCGGTCGGCGGCGTGCGTTCGAGCGTGCGGAGCGTGGCGCGGACGGCGGCACCGACGGGATCGCTGCGCAGGATTTCGGGGATCGACGCGCGCGGGCGGGGGCGGACGATCTGGAGGAATCCGAAGCCGTTCATCGCGGTGCGTTCGAACGGCGGCGGGAGCGTCGCGTCGATCGCCGCCGCGACCGCCAGCCGCTGTGCCTTGCCTTCGATCGTCGGGAAGTCGATGCCGATCGAGCCGCCGATGCCGTGGCGGCGAATCGCGCGCGCGATCGCATGCGCAGCCGCGATCGCGAGCGAATCGAGCGGGGCTGCGCCATCGACGTCGAACAGCGTCATCGCCGGCGTCGGCGACAGCCGCAGCGCACCCCGGGCGAAGACGATCTCGCCGCTGACCGCCTCGTCGAGCAGTTCGGACCAGCCCGCCGCCTCGAGCGCATCGGGTTCGTGCGCACGCGGGCTGAGAACGGGGATCCCGGTCGCGACGATCCGTTCGTGGAGGCAAGGGGCGGGGCGGGGCGGCAGGTCGGTCGCCACCGCCTTGGCGAGCTTGGCACGCCCTGCTTCGGGAAGCGCCTCGCGGACGATCTCGACGGACAGCTTCGCGCCCTGCGTGATCCCTGCTGGGAGATGGTTGGCCAGCGCCTCGCCGCCATCGAGCGCGACGCGGCCGCGTTTGCCCGGCAGCAACTCGAGGAGGCGCGCATGCGCGACCAGCCCGACCTTCAGCGCGGCGTCGTCGGTCTCCAGCGCGGCTTCGACGATCTGGCCGTCTTCGACCAGCACTGCGCGGTCCTCGCCGATGCCGGCCTCGTAGAGCCAGACGGCGCCTTGTTCAGGCAAGCGCCACACCGGCGGTCTTCAGCAACGCGCGCGTTTCGAACAGCGGGAGGCCGACGACGCCCGAATGGCTGCCGGAGAGGAAGCGGACGAACGCTTCGGCGCGCCCCTGGATTGCATAGCCGCCTGCCTTGCCGAGTCCTTCGCCGCACGCGACATAGGCGTCGATCTCGGCGGCGGAGAGCGGCTTGAACGCGACGATCGTGTCGGACAGCCGGGTGCGGACGCGGCCGCTCGCGTCGATCACGCAGACGGCGGACAGGCAGTGGTGACGGCGCCCGGACAGCTTGTCGAGCAGGTCGCGCTGGATCTCCGGCGTGTCGGCCGGGGGCAGGATGCGACGACCGAGCGCGATGGTGGTGTCGCCGGCGATGACGATCTCGCCCGCCGCGCGATCGACCGCGCTCGCCTTTTCAATGGCAAGACGCAGAGCATAGGCGCGCGGTGGCTCGGCCTTGCGCGGGCTTTCGTCGATATCGGGGGAGGCCACGCGCGACGGCACGACGCCGAGCCGCGCGAGCAGGTCGCGACGGCGAGGCGAGGAAGAGGCTAGTACCAGCACAAATGCCTCGATGCTTGAACTGCGCCGCCGCGGCGGGGCCGCGGGCGGTGCTTATTTGAAGCGGTAGGTGATGCGACCCTTGGTCAGATCATAGGGCGTGAGCTCGCACAGCACCTCGTCACCGACCAGGACGCGGATGCGGTTCTTGCGCATCTTGCCGGCGGTGTGACCGAGAATTTCGTGGTCGTTTTCGAGCTGTACCCGGAACATCGCGTTGGGGAGCAGTTCCACCACGCGGCCGCGCATCTCGAGCAGTTCTTCCTTGGCCAAATATAATCTCTGAATTGGGGGAATTTCGGGATGAGCGCCCTTACCGCAGGTTCGCGAAAAAGGGAAGCATGCCCCGAACGGGTGTGGTCGCGATGACCGTACGCGCGCCAGTCGGTCTGCCGATCACCGTTTCAGCGCGGCCGCGAGGAATGCGTCGGCGCGCGTGAGCATGTCGACGCGTACGTCCGAATCGCGAAGCTGGTGGTCGATGGCGGGATACACGACGAGTTCGCTCCTCTTGCCGGCACTGCGGAGCTGCTTGTCCATCATCCGTGACTCGGCGACATCGACGTTGATGTCCTTTGCGCCGTGAAACATCAGCACCGGCGCGATGAATTTGGCAGGATGACGCGCAGGCGATCCTTCGATCAGGTGCGGGCCGTCGCCGATATAGTTGCGGGCGAGCGTGGTGTTCGTAAAGCCCACCTTCTCGCCGCGCAGCATGCCGAGGTCCGTGACGGGTGCGATCGCGATCACGGCCTTGAACAGCATCGGATCGACGACGTTGGCCTGCAACGCGGCATACCCCCCATAGGACCAGCCGACGATCGCGAGCCTGGCGGGATCGGCGATGCCCTCGCTGACCAGCCATCGACCCGCGTCGTTGACGTCACCGATTGCGGTCTTCCATGATTTGAACCCGTTTTCCTGGAACCAGTCCTGCCCGAACCCCGCCGACCCGCGATAATTGGGCTGGATCACCGCATAGCCGCGATTGACGAAGAATTGTGCGAGCCAGTCGAAGCCCCATTCGTCGCGCGCCGCCGGGCCGCCATGCGGCAAGACGATCGCGGGAAGCCCCTTGGCACTCCCCGCGGGGGGCATCGTCAGATAGGCGGGAATCATCGTTCCGTCCGCCGCCTTGTAGGTAATCGAGCGAACGGTGCCGAGCGCGATCCCCGAAAGTTCGGGGCGATCCTGCCCGACCGGGGTCAGGCTCTTGCGCTTGGCATCGTACAGGAAATAGCGGCCGGGATCGGTGTCGCTCGACGCATGGATAAGATGGACCTGTTCGTCGGCGCTCGAATCGACGACGCGGATCAGCGGCAGTTTGGGCATCGCGCGGCCGAGCGATGTGATCAGCTTCTGATAGTCGGTGTCGAAATACGCGGTGTGCGGAACGTCGGTGGAATAGGTCGCGCCGACGATCCGCCCGCGGCGCCCGACGCGGATGATGCCGCCGACATCGACCTGCGGATCGGCATAGACGAGATCCTCCTTCATGCTGCCGTCGAGCGCGACACGGTAGAGCGCGTCGCGTCCATTGGTCTTTTTCAGTGTGTAGGCGGCGTTGGCGGTCCCATCGACCGCGATCGGATAGGCACCGTCATTCGAAACCGCCGAATAGGTGCTGAACGGGCGCCAGTCGCGCGACCCTGCGACACGATAGACGAATTCGGTGATGCCACGGGTCTCGCCCCCCATCCTGACGCTATCGAGCGACATGATCCGGACGGTCCCCAGACCATCGCCGAGATAGGCCCCGGCCCTGGCATTGGCGCTTTCGACATGCGCGACCTTGCCCGTGCGGGTATCGAGCAGGTCGACGCCGAGACCGTTCGCCATGCCCCCCGCACGCATGCCGTCGGACCGCGACGGCAGATAGTTGCGCGTGAGCAGGACGGTGTCGGACTTGCCGTCGCGCCAGTCGATGACATAGCCATCGGACTGTTGCGCCCAGTTCTGGACCTTTTCACGTGCGCCAAGCGGAACGGGATTGGCACCATCGGCGTCCATCGCGATCAACCGCTGATAGGCGAGCCAGCCCCCCGTATTCTGATTGGACACGCCGTAGAGCGTGCAGACCAGCCGGGTGTCGGAGGCCCAGCCACAACCCGTCAGCGTCATCGGATCGCCGTTGGCGAAATTCACGGGTTTTGCCGCGCCGGTCTTGAGGTCGAGCATCTGGACGACCGTCGATTGCTTTGGCCCAGGTACGACCAACGCGATCTTGGTGCCATCGGGAGACAGGCTGGCATCGATGATCCGTTCGCGCGCGCCGAACAGGCTCGCGGCTTCCCTGGCGTCGATCCTCGCCGGTTCCGGCGAGGGCGACGCCGCCGGCGGCGAAGCGGATGACGCGCCGGCCGGCCCGGCGATCAATGTGAGCGCCATGGCTGCAACGCGCGCCAGAGCTGGCGTTCGACTCTTCATCTTGATCCCCCCGGATACCTGTCGACCCGCACGATGACCCAGGGTTCGAACAGGCGCAACCGGAGATGCAACGGATTCGAGCCGGGCCCGGCGGGTCGAGGCGAGTGGTTCAGCCGACCCCGCCGCCCGCCAGCGCCGCGAGCAGCAGGAGGGCGACGATGTTGGTGATCTTGATCATCGGGTTCACCGCGGGGCCCGCGGTGTCCTTGTACGGATCGCCGACCGTGTCGCCCGTCACCGCAGCCTTGTGCGCCTCCGATCCCTTGCCGCCGTGATTGCCGTCCTCGATATATTTCTTGGCATTGTCCCACGCGCCGCCGCCGCTCGTCATCGAGATCGCGACGAACAGGCCGGAGACGATCACACCGAGCAGCATCGCGCCGAGCGAGGCGAAACCCGAGGCCTGGCCGGCGACCGCAGTGATGATGAAATACACCGCGATCGGGGAGAGTACCGGCAGCAGTGAGGGCACGATCATCTCGCGGATCGCTGCCTTGGTGACGAGGTCGACGGTGCGGGCATAATCGGGACGGCTGGTGCCGAGCATGATGCCGGGGTTGGTGCGGAACTGCTCGCGCACCTCCTCGACGACGGCACCGGCGGCACGACCGACCGCGGTCATCCCGAACGCGCCGAACAGATAGGGGAGCAGCGCGCCAAGCAGCAGCCCGACGATGACGTACGGATTGCTGAGGCTGAAATCGACCGTGACGTCGGGGAAATAGGTCGCGAGATCGGTGGTGTACGCGCCGAACAGCACGAGTGCTGCGAGCCCCGCCGAACCGATCGCATAGCCCTTGGTCACCGCCTTCGTCGTGTTGCCGACCGCGTCGAGCGCGTCGGTCTTCTGGCGGACGTCGTCGGGCAGGCCCGCCATCTCGGCGATGCCGCCGGCATTGTCGGTGACGGGGCCATAGGCATCGAGCGCGACGACCATGCCGGCCTGGGCGAGCATCGCGGTGGCGGCAAAGGCGATGCCGATGATCCCGGCGAGCTGATACGCGACGATCACCGCGACGACGATGACGAGCGTCGGCAGCGCGGTCGATTCGAGGCTGATCGCCAGCCCCTGGATGACGTTGGTGCCGTGGCCCGTCTCGGATGCCTTGGCGATCGACTGGACGGGGCGGTGGTTGGTGCCGGTATAATATTCGGTGATCCAGACGATCAGCCCGGTGACGACGAGCCCGATCATCATCGACCAGAACAGGTCCATGCCGGTGAAGCTCTGCGTGAGCGACGGCGCGGCCTGGGTGGTCAGGTCGTCGGTGGCGGGATCGAGGAAGCCGGCGCCGCCGATCACGCGGTGGAGGTCGCCGAGCACATATTGCGTGGCGAGATAGATCGCGGGGATCGACAGGATCGTCGAGGTGAAGAAGCCCTTGTAGAGCGCGCCCATGATGCTGCCGCCGCCGAGGCGGACCATGTACGTGCCGATGATCGAGGTGACGATGCACACGCCGCCGACGAGCGGCGGGAGCGTCATCAGCCGCATCAGCTCGGCACCGCTCGCCTGGATCAGCAGCGCGATCGAGATCATCGTGACGCCCAGCGTGACGACGTACGTCTCGAACAGATCGGCGGCCATGCCCGCGCAGTCGCCGACATTGTCGCCGACGTTATCGGCGATGACCGCGGGGTTGCGGGGATCGTCCTCGGGGATGCCCGCCTCGACCTTGCCGACCAGATCCGCGCCGACGTCCGCCGCCTTGGTGAAGATGCCGCCGCCCAATCGCGCGAAGATCGAGATCAGCGATGCGCCGAACGCGAGCGCGGTGAGCGCCTCGACGATGATCCGGTCGTTGGGGGCGTGGCCCGCGGGGCCGGTGAGATACCAGAAGAACACGCTGATCGCGAGCAGCCCGAGCCCTGCGACGAGCATGCCCGTGACCGCACCCGAGCGGAACGCCATCGTCAGCCCGGCCTGCAGCGACGTGCGCGCGGCCTCGGCGGTGCGGACGTTGGCGCGGACCGAGATGTTCATGCCGACATAGCCCGCGACGCCCGACAGCACTGCGCCGATGACGAAGCCGATCGTCGAGATCATGCCGAGGCTGAACAGCAGGATCGCCGCGACGATGACGCCGACGATCGCGATCGTGGTGTATTGCCGTCCAAGATAGGCCTTTGCGCCCTCCTGGATCGCGGCGGCGATGTCCTGCATCTTTTCGTTACCGGGGGAGGCGGCGAGCACCTGTCGACTGGTGACGAAGCCATATAGGACGGCGATGACGCCGCAGATCATGGCCAAATAGACGGTCGTCATACGGCACTATCCCTTTTTCAGTTCCTCCCCGGTCACGGCTTTGCCGAGTCCCGATTGGAGGAGCCTATCAGTGCGGGGACATTGCGCAAGTTATGCAGACGGGCGGTGTTCGTAGCCAAGGCTTTCGGGAAGCGCGACGGGCGCGCCCGAGTCATGCAGCGTCAGCCCGGCGCCGGGCGCGAACCTGCCGATCCGGGTCGCGTCGGTGACGAAGTCTGCGGGCGCTGCGAACAACAGCTGATAATCGTCGCCCGCGGTCGCCGCCGCGATCCGATCCCCCGAGACCGCGCGATAGGCGGCCGACAACGGCACACAGGCGAGGTCGATCGCCACCGCGAGGCCGCTCGCGCGTGCCATCCGGGCGGCGTCGATCAGCAACCCGTCGGAGACGTCCATCATCGCATGGACATGCGGGGCAAGGATGCGACCATCGGCAAGCCGCGGCTGCGGCCGCCGGTACGCCGCGAGGAGCTCGGGCGGGCCATCCTTGCCGCGCGCGATGGCGAGCCCTGCGCCCGCGTCACCGATCGTGCCGGTGACATAGAGCGCATCGCCCGCCTTCGCGCCGCTGCGCACCGGGGCGGTGGCGTCGCTGCCGAATGCGGTGACGGTGAGGATGCGGGGCGCGCCTGCGGGCAGCGTGACGGTGTCGCCGCCGATGATCCGGGTGTCGAACGCGGCCAAGACGTCGGCAAGTCCGCCCAAAAAGGCGCGGTCCCACGCGTCGTCGCGCAACGGGTAGTTGAGGAGGATCCCCTCTGGGATTGCCCCCTTTGCGGCGAGGTCCGAGAGGTTGGTCGCGACGAGTTTCCACGCGACGTCGTGCGGCGGGTCGGTGCGGAGGTAATGCACGCCTTCGACGAGCGTGTCGGTCGTGACGACGAGCGGGCCTGCGTCGAGCAGCGCGGTGTCGTCGTTCAGGCCTCGCGCCGCCGGGTGAAGCGGAAGGCGGCGGAGCGCGGCGATGAACTCGGCTTCGGTCATTCCCGCTCCCCAAACACCCCCGTCATCCTGACGAAAGTCAGGACCCAGAGCCACGAACGATGCGCGCCGTCACTCTGGATCCTGGGTCGAGCCCAGGATGACGATAGATTACTTCCGCACCTCTTTCGCGATGCCGTCGAGCAGGCCGTTGACGAAGCCCGATTCGCGCTTGTCGTAGAACGCATGCGCGACGTCGACATATTCGCTGATCACCGCGGCGACGGGCACGTCCTGCCTCGCGAGCAGTTCATACGTGCCGACGCGGATGATCGCCTTCATCGGCTTGTCGAGCCGCGCGAGCGTCCAGCCCTTGGCGAGCTTGCCCTCGATCAGCAGGTCGATCTCGCCGCTGCGGGCATTCGCGCCGGTCACGAGGTCGTCGAAGAAATCGACGTCCGCCTCGGCATATTCGACGTCTTCGATCGTCGCGCCGAGCCGGTGCTGGTGGAATTCGTTGAGCAGGACGGGCATCGCGGTGCCCTCCATCTCATGCTGGTAGGTCGCCTGGACGGCGGCGAGACGCGCGGCGGCGCGCGCCTTGGTGCGGGGGGCGGTTCTGGACATAAGCGGTTGCCTGTACGCGCGGGGGGCTTGCGTGTCAGCCCTTCGCGTTTCCGGGCAGCGAGACGAAGAAGATTGGTTCGCGCGGAGGCGCGGAGACGCGGAGGTGTTGCGTGCGGCGCAGCCGCTTCGATCTCATCATCGGCCGGTGATCGGAGGGCCGCTGCGCGGCAAGGGCGACACCTCCGCGTCTCCGCGCCTCCGCGCGAACAAAAAATCAGTGGTTGAGGCGAAGCCGCAGCGCGACTGATTTCGCGTGAGCGGGGAGGCCCTCGGCGTTGGCCAGCGCGACGGTGGCGGGGCCGAGTTCGCGCAAAGCGGCTTCGTCGAGCGCGAGGAAGCTGGTGCGCTTCATGAAGTCGAGCACCGACAACCCGCTGGCGAAGCGTGCGCGGCGGCCGGTGGGGAGGACGTGGTTCGGGCCCGCGACGTAATCGCCGATCGCCTCCGGGGTGTAGCGGCCGAGGAAGACCGAGCCGGCGTGGCGGATGCGGTCGAAAAAGCCCTGCGGGTCGGGGATGGCGAGCTGGAGATGCTCGGCAGCGAGCCGGTCGACCAGCGGGATCGCGTCCGCCAGCGTGTCGACGACGATGATCGCGGCGTTCGCATCCCAGGCGACGCGCGCGACCGCTTCGGTGGCGAGATCGCCGAGCTGGCGGTCGACGGCGGCGGCGACCTTGTCGGCAAAGCCTGCGTCGTCGGTGAACAGGATCGACTGGGTGGTGACGTCGTGCTCGGCCTGGCTGAGCAGGTCGGCGGCGGTCCATTCGGGGTCGTTGAGCGCATCCGCGACGACGACGATTTCGGAGGGCCCTGCGACCATGTCGATGCCGACGACGCCGTAGACCTGCCGCTTGGCCTCCGCGACCCAGGCGTTGCCGGGGCCGGTGATGACGTCGACGGGCGCGATCCGGCCCGCGCCATAGGCAAGCGCGGCGACGGCCTGCGCGCCACCGACGCGCCAGACCTCGTCGACCCCCGCGAGATGCGCGGCGGCGAGGACGAGCGGGTTGATCTGGCCGTCCGGGGTCGGCGTGACCATCGCGAGACGGCCGACGCCTGCGACCTTGGCGGGGATCGCGTTCATCAGCAGCGACGAGGGGTAAGCGGCGCGGCCACCGGGGACGTAGATGCCGGCGGCGTCGACCGGCAGCCAGCGCGCGCCAAGCCGGACACCCGCCGAATCGACAGAGTCGCTGTCGAGCGGCCGCTGCTTCTCGTGATAAGCGCGGATCCGCGTGGCGGCGAGTTCGAGCGCAGTGCGCAGCTCGGGCTCGAGCGCGTCGAACGCGGCCTTGCAGTCGGCGGCGTCGATCTGCCAACCGGTCGCTTCGAGATCATGGCGGTCGTGCTTCTGTGTCAGGTCGCGGATCGCGGTCTCGCCGTCGCGGCGGACGGACGCGATGATCGCGGCGACGTCCTGCGTCACGCCTGCGTCCGATTCGCGGCGATCCTCGACGAGCGCGGTGAACCGCGCGGCGAAGTCGGCGTCGGTGGTGGCAAGGCGGATCATGCGGCCTGCTCCTGCTCGACGGCGCGGCGGAACGCCTCGACCAGCGGCACGACGCGCGCGCGCGTCTTCATCGCGGCGCGGTTGACGATCAGGCGGCTGGTGACCTCCATGATCGTCTCGACCTCGACGAGGCCGTTTTCCTTGAGCGTACGGCCCGACGAGACCAAGTCGACGATGCGCGGCGCGAGGCCGAGCGTGGGCGCGAGCTCCATCGCGCCGTTCAGCTTGACGCATTCGGCCTGGACGCCGCGGCCCGCGAAGTGCGCGGCGGTGACGTGCGGGTATTTGGTCGCGACGCGGACATGGCTCCAGCCGCGCGGATCGTCCTTGGCCGCCATCGCGGTGGGTTCGGCGACCGACAGGCGGCAATGGCCGATGCCGAGATCGACGGGTGCGTAGAGCTCGGAATAGCCGAATTCCGCGATCACGTCCGACCCGACGATGCCGAGCTGTGCCGCGCCGTGCGCGACGAAGGTCGCGACGTCGAACGCGCGCACGCGGATCAGCGAGATGTCGGGATCGTTCGTCGCGAAGCGGAGCGCGCGGCTGTCCTCGTCCGAAAACGCCGCCTCGGGATGGATGCCGGCACGGGCGAGCAGCGGCAAAGCCTCGGCGAGGATGCGTCCCTTGGGGACGGCGATGATGATCTGGGAGTCTGGCACGCGTCGGGCTTTACGGGTGGCGCTTGGCGGGTGCAACAACCTGCGCATGGCCGACGAAACCACGAACCGCGACTCCTTCCGCATCCAGGCGGACTATTGCCGTGCGATGGCGGCGCCGATCACCGCGCGCGTCTGCACCGCGCTGGTCGAAGCGGTCGATCGCGAGAGCGCGACTGGGCGCCGGGTGCTCGACTCGCCGGGCGAACCCGTGGCGGATGCGCTCGCGTTGCGGCTGGTCGGCGGGCTGCATGCGCTGCACCGCGCGGGCATCGATCCGCCGCTGTCGACGGTGTTTTCAGGCGCGGAGACCGATCCGGCCCGCGTGATCGCGATCCTGCGCGCGACGCTGCGGATGCAGGACGCGGTGTTGCTGCCCTGGCTCGACGGGCCCCCGCAGATGAACGAGGCGGGGCGGTCGGCAGGGCTGATGACCGGGCTGTTGCAGCTGGCGGCGCGTTACGGACCGGCGTTCGAGGTGCTCGAGATCGGATCAAGCGCGGGGCTGAACCTGCTGATCGATCGCTATCGGTTCGATCTGGGCGGGGTGATGGTGGGGCCGGACGAGTCGCCGCTGACGATCCGGCCAGAGTGGCGCGGTGTCGCGGCGCCCCGTGCGCGGGTCGTAATCCGCTCGACACGCGGCGTCGATATCCAGCCGGTCGATCTCGCGGCACCCAAGGCGGCGATGCGGCTGGAGGCCTATGTCTGGGTCGATGCGGCCGAGCGGCAGGCGCGACTCGCCGCGGCGATTTCGATGGTGCGCGAGCGCGGCGTCGATCTGGTCCGCGGCGATGCGGCCGACTGGGTCGAGGCGCGGCTGGCCGAACCGCAGGCGGCGGGCGTCACGCGCGTGCTGATGCATTCGGTGGTGTGGCAATATCTGCCGCCCGCGGGGCGTGCGCGGATCCGCGCGGCGATGGCGGCGGCGGGCGAGCGGGCGACGGTCGAGCGGCCGCTTGGCTGGGTGATGATGGAGCCCAATCGCGACCTCCACCGGCACGAGGTCCGCGTGCAGGGCCGGCCGGGCGCGTCGGGGATGGAGCTGGTGGCGCTGACGCATGCGCATGGCGCCTGGGTCGAGGCGCTGCCGCCGCCCTATGAGACGCGCGATTACGTCATGCGGCGCGGGGCGTATGAATAGGCAAACGGCCCGGGATTGCTCCCGGGCCGTCGTGGCTGCTCAGTAGAAGAAGCCGTTGTTGACCTGTGCGACGCGGCCGTTGCGCGTGTCGACCAGGACGACGTCGCGGCCGTAGCGGACCCAGCGCTGATAGCCATAGCCCGGACGGGGCAGGCGATAGGTCTGATAGTCGTTGATCCAGTACTGGCGACCGTAATAGCTCGGTGCGAACTGATAGCCGACGTTGACCGGGCGATAGCGATAGCCGCGCGGGCCGACATAGGCGGGGCGGCGATAGACGTTGGCGTGGCTGCGGCGATAGTCGCGCCAGTCCTCGCGGCGCTCCTGCCGGTCTTCGCGCAGTTCGCGGCGGGCATCGCGGACGTCGCCGCGGTCGCCGAAACGGCGTGCCTGCTGGAGTTCGCGCTGGCTCTGGCGGACTTCGCGGTCGCTGCGGCGGGCTTCGCCATAGCTCTGCGCGGTGGCGAACGTGGGAACCAAGGTGGCGGCGGCAACGGCCGCGAGGATCATCTTACGCATGACTGCTCTCCTGTCTTCGACGCCGTACCAAACGGCATGACAGGGGATTTGCTCCCGCGCCGCTGAACGCTTTCAGAATGCGGTGGTCAGGCAACAGACAGGTGGCGCGTCTCGGCCCCGCCCGCGTGCGTCATCCTGACGAAAGTCAGGATCCAGGGTTACTGAGGACAGCCTCTGGCGGCTCTGGATCCTGACTTTCGTCAGGATGACGGGTCGGGGGGCTAAATTCCCCAGCGGCGCATCGCCGCGATCACCGCCTCGGGCTTTTCCCAGGGGACGAAATGCCCCGCATCGATCTTTTCGATCGTCAGTTCGGGCACATAGTCGGCAAGGTCGAGCTGGCTCGGCAGCAGCGCGGCGTCGCGCATGCCCCAGATCACGAGCACCGGCATCCGCATCGGCGGGAAGGGCGCGTCGAGAAAGGCGGGGCGCGGCGGGGTCTCGTCCATCGCGGGGACGACGATCGGGCTGGCGCGGTACCAGTTGAGCATCGCGGTCATCGCGCCCGGCTGCGACCATTCGTCGAGATAGGCGGCCTTGTCCTCGCCCGCGATCGCGTGCGTCACATGATGCGCGAACGTCGAGCCGAGGAATTTCTCGAGGCCCGCGCCGGTCAGCCCCTGGTCGATGCTCGTGTCGCGGAAGCGGCGGATATACTGGCTCGCCTTGCGCTGGTCGGGGTCGTCGAAGATCGTCCGCTGGAAGACGAGCGGGTGGGGGGCATTGACGATCACCAGCCGTTCGATCCGGTCGGGATGCTGGAGCGCGGCCATCCACGCGATCGCGCCGCCCCAGTCGTGGCCGACCAGCGTGAACCGGTCGATCTTGAGGTGATCGGCGAGCGCGAGCAGGTCGGCGACGATCTTGTCGGGCGAGTAGCTCGCGACGCCCTGGGGTTTCGACGAGCGCGCGAAGCCCCGCTGGTCGGGTGCGATGACATAATGGTCACGCGCGAGGTCGGGGGCGATGTGGCGCCAGGTGCGATGCGATTCGGGAAAGCCGTGGAGCAGGATGACGGGCGGATGCGCCCTGTCGCCGCTGATCGCGACGTCGAGATCGACGCCGGTGGATAATCGGAGGCTTTGCAGCTCGGTCATGTCTTCTCTCTCCCGCTCGTCGGCCCTGGACAGGGTCCGGGGGCCGACATGGTCTGCGCCAATTCCAGGAGTGTGCGGTACCGCGGGGGTCTCGACAAGGGCCGGCTGCAACCTGCGATCCTCCCCCGCCAGGGGGAGGTGGCGCCGAAGGCGTCGGAGGGGGAGGAAAGGGAAACCGATGGTCCGTATACCTCCCCCTCCGTCAGGCTGACGCCTGCCACCTCCCCCCGGCGGGGGAGGATTTTCTGGGGTCAGGGGTAGCTGACCGTCTTCGGGATCGCCGGGATCTCGATCCATTCCTTCTCGTCGCCGGGCACCTTCGGGAAATTGCCGGCATTCCAGTCGCGTTTCGCCTGTTCGATGCGGTCGCGGTTCGAGCTGACGAAGTTCCACCAGACGTGGCGCGGCGTTGTGAACGCATCGCCGCCGCACAGCATCGCGCGGCCGCCGGTCGCCGAGCGGAGCGTCGCCGCGATGCCCGGGCGCAGCACGTAGAGCACCTGCGGCTCGAGCTTGACGCCCTCGAGCGTCGCCTCGCCCATCGCGAGGTAGATGGCGCGTTCCTCCGCGGCTGCGTCGATCGGGACGCTCGCGCCGGGATCGAGCGCGATGTCGGCGTAGATCGTCCCCGAATAGGTCGTGGTCGGCGCGGTCTGGCCCCAGAGGCTCCCCATGATGATCCGCGAGCGCGCGCCATGCGCCTCGATCACCGGCAGCTGCGCCTTGGTGACGTGCTCGAACGCGGGGTCGATCTCCTCGACCGCCTCGGGCAGCGCCAGCCAGGTCTGGATACCCGACAGACTGGGCCCTCCCGCGCGCTCGTCGCCGGGCGAGCGTTCGGAATGGACGATGCCGTGGCCCGCGGTCATCAGATTGACCGCGCCGGGCTCGATCCGTGCCTGCGTGCCGAGCGAATCACGGTGGTCGATCGCGCCGTCGAACAGATAGGTGACGGTCGACAGGTTGATGTGCGGATGCGGTCGCACGTCGATGCCCGTACCGATCTCAAGATGCGCCGGGCCCATCTGGTCGAAGAACAGGAACGGGCCGACCATCGTCCGTTCCTTGTTCGGCAAGGTGCGATGGACCTTGAACCCGCCCAGATCGTGCGTCGAGGGGAGGATGGTCTGGAGGACGAAATCATCCAGCATGGCGTCTCTCCGTGGCGTCGAGGAGTTCGACGAGGTCTGCTGGATAGAGGAGTTCGTCATGCCCCGCGATGTCGTTTCGGGAAAACCAGCGGTGACCGACGAGCAGCTTGCGCTCCTGATCGGTGAGCCCGCCCGCCGCCACGTCGCACGTCTCGATATCGACGCGGAAATAGCGTTCGTCGGCGGTGACCTCGACGCCCTCGAACGTGCGGAAGTCGACGACGCGGCGCGCGACCTCGGGGCCGCAATCCATGTCGAGGCCGACCTCTTCCCACAATTCACGACGCGCAGCGGCGGCGTAGCTCTCGCCCGGATCGACCGCGCCGCCCGGCGTGCACCACAAGGGCGGGCGATCGTCGGGGGTGAAGCGGAACATCAGCACGCGGTTTTCGCCGTCGACGAGCAGGATGCGTGCGGCGGGGCGCGGGGTGCGGCCTGATCCTCCCCCGCTAGGGGGAGGTGGCGCCGAAGGCGACGGAGGGGGCGGACACGGAACGGCGGTCATCGCTTGCCGCCCCCTCCGTCTCGCTGCGCGATCCACCTCCCCCTGGCGGGGGAGGATCGAAACCGGCTCATGCGGCGTCGAGTTCGGGATAATGGCGGAAGATGCCGTCGGTGTTGAACGCGATCCGGCGGTCGCTCTTCAGATACGCCTTGATGCCCGGCAGCTCGGCGACCTGGTCGCGGATGCGGACGAGGTTGGGATAATCGGGTTCGAGCGTCTTCATTCGCTGCGGGAACATGTAGCGCAGCCCCTCGACGATCTGGAACAGCGAGGTGTCCGCATAGCTCCATGCATGGTCGATCAGCCACTCGCCCGGATTGGCCAGTGCCGCATCCTCGAAATGGCCGAGGAACTTCGGCAGGCGCTCCTCGCGGAACTGCCTGGCGGCGCGCGCGGCCTCGGGCTTCTGGTCGTCGTAATAGTCCATCATCGCGACCGGATGGTGGACGTTGTGAACCTCCGCCACCAGATCCGCGATCGTCAGCTGCAACTGGTTGAGCCACAGCCGGTCGGCCATCGTCGACGGCGCGATCGAATGCCGTTCGCCGAGATACATCAGGATGTTCGCGACCTGCGCGATCACCAGACCCCCCTCTCCAGCGCCGGCCAGCTCGAGATAGGGCGGCGCGAACGGGGTGCGGCCGGTGCGGTCGTTGAGGTCTGCCATCAGCCCGTCCTCGCCGACCTGGCGCGCGCGGTCCTCATAGGGGATCCCGGCGGCTTCGAGCGCGAGGCGGACGAACTCGCCGCGCCCCTGAAGCGAAGGCCAGTACCACAAAATATAGGACATCAGAGCTCCCCGGGAGCGCGGGCCTTGATGGCGAGCGCGTGGATCTGCGTACTCAACAGATCGGCGAGCGCCTGGTTCACGAGCCGCTGCCGCGCGACACGATTAAGTCCTTCGAACGTCGGCGTTTCCACGTCGACGCGGAAATGCGTCTCGCCCGTGCCGTCGTCCCCCATGTGGCCGGCGTGGAGTCCGCTCTCGTTGACGACGGTCAGCTGCGTGGGGTTGAGCGCGGTGGTGAGGCGCGCGGTGATCTGGTCCTGTACGGAGCCGGTGGCGAGGTCTGTCATGCGCCCTATATAGCCCGTTTTGGAAGCGCGGGGAGCCGGTGGCGGACGACGATCGACATGATGACGGGCGCAAGGCCCGGAAGGAGCGCCCAAGCCCGCGGTTTCACGGCCGCGTGGAAGGGACGGGGCGCGTCTGCATGTGGCCGGGCTGTGCCGAGCCGGGCGAATTCCGCGCGCCGCCGCTGGAGGGGCCCAGTGATGGCGGGCCGCCACAGTTCCGCTGGTTCTGCCTCGAGCATGTCCGTGCGTTCAATGCGGGCTATAATTATTTCGACGGGATGACCGCGGACGAGATCCATCATGCGCAGCGACCGATGGCGGGCTGGGAGCGTGAGACGCGCGCGTTCGCGCATGGCGGCGGCGACACGCCGCCGAAATGGGCGGACTTCGCGGACCCGATCGACGCGATCGGCGCGCGCTTCGGCGAGCGGGTGGCGCAGGGTTTCGGGGGCGCGCGCAAGGATGGCCGCGTGCTGTCCGACGGCGAGCGGCGGTCGCTGCGCGTGCTGGGGCTCGGGACGGACACCGACCGGACGGCGTTGCGCAAACGCTACAGCGAGCTCGTGCGGCGCTATCATCCCGATCGCAACGGCGGCGACCGCGCGCATGAATCGGAGCTGCAGAAGGTCATCGCGGCGTATCAGCATCTGAAGGGGGCGGCGGCGTTCGCTTGATTTCGGCGACATGCCTCCGCTGGCCTGCCGCGCGGGGTCAGGGGAAACTGGCGCCCTGCGTCGCGCCGTGCCCGGTCTCGCGGTCATAGGCGATGTGATAGGCGTCGATTGCCGCCAGCGCCGCGCGGGCCGCACGATCCGCGGTCGCGCACGTCGCGCTGCGGATTGCCGCGAGCACGTCGCTCCGGCGGTCATAGGTATAGGCGACGTGCCCCGCCTCGTGCACCATGAGCGCCGCGAGATAACGGTCCCAGGCGGTGCGTTCGGCCGGGGTCAGGCGCGCCGTCGCCGCGAGACGCGGTAGCCGGACGGTGGCGGTGTAGCGGATCGTCGCCCTGCGGAGATCGCACCCGCCGCCGCGCGTGCGCGGCCAGCTCCAGCGCATGTCCCAGCTGCTGACCGCGTCGACGCGCGTGCCGTCATGCGCATCGGTCGGTCGCCTGGCATCGATCGACCGGCGGACAGCCAGCGCATCGTCACCCTCGACGAGATAGGGCGCGATCGTGACGTTGGGGATCGATGCGAAAGCATCGCGCGCCGGCGTGGCCGATACCGGGCTGGTCAACAGCGCGCCCGCCACCAGCGACGCGACACGACGTACAGTGGCAGGCGATGCGATCATTGCGACGCGTCGCGATCCGGTCGATGATGCGCGAGCAGCCACGTTCGCAGCGCGCTCGCGAGGTTGGGCGGATCGTCGCCCTTGATCCGGATCGCATCGATTTCCGCGACCAGCGCCGACAGCGGGAGCGCTGCCCCGCGCGCGGCGGTTTCGAGCGCCTGCCAGAAGATCGGCTCGAGGCTGATCGAGGTCTGGTGGCCCGCGATCGTGATCGACCGCTTCACGGGACCATGAAACCCGTCGCGCGGCGCGGCGATCACGCCGGCCTCACTCGGTATCGAAAAGCGAGGCGAGCTGTTCGATGATCGTACCGCCGAGTTGCTCGACGTCCATGATCGTGACCGCACGCGCATAATAGCGCGTCACGTCGTGGCCGATCCCGATCGCGACGAGCTCGACCGGCGACTTGGTCTCGATCCAGCCGATCACCTGACGCAAATGGCGTTCGAGATACGAGCCCGAATTCACGCTGAGCGTCGAATCGTCGACCGGCGCGCCGTCGCTGATCACCATCAGGATGCGACGTTCCTCGGGCCGCGCGACGAGGCGGGCATGCGCCCACATCAGCGCCTCGCCGTCGATATTCTCCTTCAGCAACCCCTCGCGCATCATCAGCCCGAGCGAGTTGCGTGCGCGGCGCCACGGTTCGTCGGCGCGCTTGTAGACGATGTGGCGGATGTCGTTGAGCCGCCCGGGCTGCGGCGGACGTCCCGCGGCCAGCCACGTCTCGCGCGACTGGCCGCCCTTCCACGCACGCGTCGTGAAGCCGAGGATCTCGGTCTTCACGCCGCAGCGCTCGAGCGTGCGCGCGAGGATGTCCGCGCTGATCGCCGCGATCGAGATCGGGCGGCCGCGCATCGACCCCGAATTGTCGATCAGCAGCGTGACGACGGTGTCGCGGAAATCGGTCTCGCGCTCGGCCTTGTAGCTCAGCGACAGCGTCGGGTTGACGATCACGCGGGCGAGGCGCGCCGCGTCGAGGATGCCCTCCTCCTGGTCGAAGTCCCACGAGCGCGACTGCTGCGCCATCAGTCGGCGTTGCAGCCGGTTGGCGAGCTTCGACACCGCCGACTGGAGATGGACGAGCTGCTGGTCGAGATAGCCGCGCAGTCGCGCCAATTCCTCGGCATCGCATAGCTCGGTCGCGGCGATCACCTCGTCGAACTGCGTCGTCCATGGCTTGTAGTCGAACGCGGTGCCCATGTCGGCGAAGGGCCGGTTGGGGCGGACGGGCTGCATGCCCTCCTCGCCGTCATCGCCGGGCTCGCCGTCGATGTCGTCCATCGACTCGTCGCTTTGCTCCTGGCCGTCGCTTTCCTCGTTCTGCTGCTCGGACTGTTCGCCGCGCGCCTCGACTTCGCCCTGGCCGTCCTCGCCCTGGTCGTCGCCTTCGTCGCCCTCGTCCTGCTGCTGCTCGTCGGTGCCCTCGTCCTCGGAGCCGTCTTCGTCGCTGTCTTCGGGGACCTGCTGTCCCTCGACGAGCTCGAGCTCCTCGAGCATCTTGCGCGCAAGGCCCTGGAACGTCTTCTGGTCGTCGATCGCATAGGCGAGCGCGTCGAGATCGGTCTTCTGCTCGATCCAGTCGCGAACCAGTGCAAGGCCGGGGGCGGCGATCGCGGGCGATTCCTGCCCGGTCAGCCGCTCGCGCACCATCAGCCCGAGCGCGGTCGACAGCGGCACCTCGTCGCGGTTGCGCGCGCGCGTAATCGGGTCGGCGCGCAGCCGGACGTCGAGCGCCATGGCGAGATTGTCGCTGATTCCGGCATAGCCGCGCGATCCCAGCGCTTCGACGCGTGCGGTCTCGACCGCATCGAACACCGCACGCGCGACCGCCTCGACCGGCGCGGCGCGATTATGCAGCGCGATGTCGTGATGCTTCAGCTGCAGCGCGAACCCGTCGGCGAACCCGCGCGCCTCCGCGACCTGCTCGGGCGGCAGCGCACGCGCGGGCATCGGCACCTTGATGTGCTTGCCCGATTGCGCCGGCGCGTCCGCGGTGAAGGCGAGCTCGACCTCGGGCTCCTCAGCGATCGCGCGCGCGGTGCCGGCGAGAACCGCCTTGAACCGGTCGAGAGGCGTTTCGTTCGCCAAGGCCTCAGGCCTTCCCCACCACGCTCTCGGGCAGGTCCTTGCCGAACACGCGCTGGTAATATTCCGCCACCAGCGGCCGCTCGGCCTCGTCGCACTTGTTGAGGAACGAGAGGCGGAACGCGAAGCCGACATCGCCGAAGATCAGCGCGTTCTGCGCCCAGGTGATGACGGTACGCGGGCTCATCACAGTCGAGATATCGCCGTTGACGAAGCCCTTGCGCGTCATGTCGGCGACGCGGACCATGTTCTCGACGACCTTCTTGCCGTCGGGCTTGTCATATTCACCCGACTTGGCGAGCACGATCTGCGCCTCGACCTTGGCGGGGAGATAGTTGAGCGTGACGACAATGTTCCAGCGGTCCATCTGGCCCTGGTTGATCTGCTGCGTGCCGTGATACAGCCCGCTGGTGTCGCCGAGGCCGACCGTGTTGGCGGTCGCGAACAGGCGGAACCACGGGTTCGGGCGGATCACCCGGTTCTGATCGAGCAGCGTCAGCTTGCCCTCGGTCTCGAGCACGCGCTGGATCACGAACATCACGTCGGGACGTCCAGCGTCGTACTCGTCGAACACGAGCGCGGTCGGGGTCTGCAGCGCCCAGGGGAGCAGGCCTTCGCGGAACTCGGTGATCTGCTGGCCGTCCTTGAGGACGATCGCGTCGCGGCCGATCAGGTCGATGCGGCTGATATGTGCGTCGAGATTGATGCGGATGCACGGCCATTTGAGACGTGCCGCGACCTGCTCGATATGCGTCGACTTGCCGGTGCCGTGATAGCCCTGGACCATCACGCGGCGGTTGTGCGCAAAGCCGGCGAGGACCGCGAGCGTGGTGTCCGCGTCGAAGACATAGGCGGGATCGAGATCGGGGACGCGTTCGTCGGCTTCGGAGAAGGCGGGCACCTCCATATCCGAATCGATGCCGAACATCTCGCGCACCTTCACCATGCGGTCGGGGGCGTCGAGGATCGTGGTTTCGCGGCTGTCGGGCTGGGTATTGGGAATATCGGTCATATTGGCCTCGTGTTCCCGGTAGCTCTAGGCCAAGCGCGGGGCGTTACTCAACCGCTGCGTATGCGATTGGCGGGAAGAGTGTGACGAACCGCCGGGCAGGCGCGGAGTTCCGCCCGGCGGTGTCGCCTGTCCGCTTATCGCCCGAGCAGGACGCGCGCCTGACCGGCGATCTGCGCAAGCATCGCCGCATTCGGTACCGCGGCGTGACGCGCGCGGTCGATCACCGCCCTGAACTGCGTGATGCGCGGGGCATTGGCGGCGAGCCACGCATCGACCGCGCCCTGCGGGTCCTTCGCGCCGCACCGGGCGAGGAATTCGAGGCGCAGCTGCTGGAAATCGCGGGCAAGCCCCGCGATCAGCAGGCGTTCCCACGGATCGCTCGGCGTGATCCGCGCGGCATTCGCCTGCGCCCAGTCGAGACCGAGCGCCTGGCCGAGATGCGTGAACGCGCGCGTCAGCACCGCCTCGTCGAGCGACAGCCGCTCACCCAGATCGGCAAGCCCGACCGCACCATCGAGCTCGAACAGCCGGACGACGGCCAATGCGAGATCATGCGGCGCGCCGGCAGCCTCGAGCTGCGCGGCGATCCGTCCGCTCTGCGCGCTGGCCTCCTCGAGCAGCAGCGCCTTGGTCTGCCCGTCGAGATGATGGATGCCCTTGCCGAGGCGGTCGAGCACCGTGCCCGGCATCGTTCCCGGCGCCGACACGCGGAGCAGGTCGGCGATCTGCGACCGGGTCGCGACCGCGACCTCGTCGAACAGCGCGATCCGCGCGGCCTCGGGCATCGATCGCCGTTCGATGTCCGTCCACAGCGCGGGCAGGTCGAACAACCGTTCGGCGACCACGAACATCGCCGCGATGTCGCCCATCGCCGCGCCTTCCTCTTCGGCGAGCTCGAACGGGTGGAGCACGCCGAGGCGGTTGACGATGCGATTGGCCAGTTTCGTCGCGACGATCTCGCCGCGCAGCCGGTGCTCCTCGATCGCCTGCGCGAACGTGTCGCGCATCGCCTTGGGGAACGCTGCATGGAGATCGGGGAGCAATGCCGGATCGTCACCCAGACCGCTCTGCTCGATCGAATCCTGCAACGCGAGCTTGGCGGTCGCGAGCAGCACGGCGAGCTCGGGACGCGTCAGGCCGTGCCCGTCGAGCCCGCGACGCAGCAGGTCGTCGTTCGAGCCCAGCCCCTCGACCGCCCGATCAAGCCGGCCATCGGCCTCGAAGATCTCGATGACGCGGACATAGCTCGGCATCGACGCGGGGCCACCGCCGCCGGTCGCAGCGACGCCACCCGCCGGGCCGACGCCGATCGCGGCACCACCCGCGCCCTCGGCGATCGACAGCGCGAGCGTCTGGAGACGATTGTCCTCGAGCACGAGATGCGCGACGTCGTCGGTCATGCTCGCGAGCAGCGCGTTGCGCGTCTCGTAGTCGAGCCGGCCCTCGATCATCTCGCGGTTGAGCGCGATCTTGATGTTGACCTCGTTGTCCGAGCAGTCGACGCCAGCCGAATTGTCGATGAAGTCGGTGTTGATCCGCCCGCCGCGCTCGGCGAACGCGATGCGCGCGGCCTGCGTCACGCCGAGATTGGCGCCTTCGCCGATCGCGGTGACGCGCAGGTCCTCGGCATTGACGCGCAGACGGTCGTTGGCGGGGTCGCCGACCTGGACGTTGTTCTCCGCCGCCGCCTTCACATAGGTGCCGATGCCGCCGAACCACAGCAGATCGGCAGGCGCCTTGAGGATCGCGGAGATCAGCGCGCCGGGTTCGATCTCGTCGAGCGTGATCCCGAGCACGGCCTGCGCCTGTTTCGACAGCTTGATGACCTTGGCGGTGCGCGCGTGGACGCCGCCGCCCTCCGAGATCAGCGCGGTGTCATAGTCCGCCCAGCTCGAGCGAGGGAGCGCGAACATCCGCGCGCGCTCGTCCCAGCTCGCCGCGGGATCGGGATCCGGGTCGATGAAGATGTGGCGATGGTCGAACGCGGCGACGATCTTGAGCGATTTCGACAGCAGCATGCCGTTGCCGAACACGTCGCCCGACATGTCGCCGCAGCCGACGACGGTGATCGGGTCGCTCTGCACGTCGATGCCGCGCTCGGCGAAGTGCCGCTGGACCGAGACCCAGGCGCCCTTGGCGGTGATCCCCATCGCCTTGTGGTCATAGCCGACCGACCCGCCGCTCGCGAACGCGTCGCCGAGCCAGAAATCGCGGTCGAGCGCGAGCGCGTTGGCGACGTCGCTGAACGTCGCGGTCCCCTTGTCCGCGGCAACCACGAAATAGGGATCCTCGCCATCGAGGATCGCGACGCCCGCCGGATGGACGACCTTGCCCTCGACGATGTTGTCGGTGATCGACAGCAGGGTGCGGATGAAGATCCGGTAGCTCTCGGTGCCCTCGGCCAGCCACGCATCGCGGTTCGACGGGGCAGGGAGCTGTTTGGGATAGAAGCCGCCCTTCGCGCCGGTCGGCACGATGACCGCGTTCTTGACGCGCTGCGCCTTCATCAGCCCGAGGATCTCGGTGCGGAAATCGTCGCGCCGGTCGGACCAGCGAAGCCCGCCGCGCGCCACCGGGCCGGCGCGCAGATGGATGCCCTCGATCCGCGGGCTGTACACCCAGATCTCGCGCCACGGCACCGGCGCGGGGAGGCCGGGGATCAGGTGGCTGTCGAGCTTGAACGCGAGCGCCTCGGCGGCGGCAGGCGTGAAGGCGTTGGTGCGCAGCGTCGCGCCGACCAGGCTGTGATAGGCGCGCAGGATGCGATCGTCGTCGATCGCGGTGACCGCATCGAGCCCGGCCTCGATCGCGGCGTCGGCATCCGCCGGGTGGCCGTCGTTCGCGGGATCATGCGCGGCCGCAAAGCGTGCGATCAACGCGGTCGCGACCTTCGGTGCGCGGCGCAGCGCGTCGACCACGGTGGTCAGGCCGTAGGGCAGCCCCGCCTGGCGCAGATAGCGGAACCACGCGCGGAACAGCACGACCGCCTGCGGGCTCATGCCGACCTCGACGATCAGGCGGTTGAACGCGTCGTTCTCGGCCGCGCCCTCGAGTACCGCCGCGATGGCGCGCTCGAGCGTCGCCGCGTCGGTGTGCGAGGCGTCGTCATTCGCCTCGAGCACGAAGTCGTGGACGAACGGATCGCTGTCCTCGCGCAGCCGCGTCGGCAACTCGCCGATCACGCGGAAGCCGAAATTCTCGAGCACCGGCACCGCATCGGACAGCTTGAGCGCACCGCCGAGACGGTAGATCTTGAGCTGGCGATCCTCGCCGGGCGCGCTCTCGATCAGGCGGACGCCGCGCGATCCCGGATTGTCGAGCGCCGCAAGCCGCTGGATATCGGCGGCGGCATCGGCCGCGGTGCTGACGTTGCGGTAATTCTGCGGGAAGGCCGCGGCCCAGCGCAGCGCGAGGCGCGCGGCGCGCGGCGGCGGCAACGTCTCGACCAGGGCCGCCTCGACGTCGGACACCCAGCCGCGGACCATCCGCTGAAGCCGCAGCGCGAGCGGCGCGACATCAGGCATCCGGCCGTCGCCGCGCAGGTCGAGCGTATAGCGCAGCATCGCGACCTCGCCGTCCTCCAGCGCGATCGACCAGTTGAGGATGCTCGCATTGGCGGCCTCGGCGAGCATGTCGCCGATCGCCACGCGGCGCCCGGTCGTGACGTCGTCACGCGGCAGCCAGACGAACCCGAACAGATGGCGGCCGAGCGCCGATTCGACCAGCACGAGCGCCGGGCGCGGGCGATCCGCGAGGCTCATCGCGGTCAGCGCGAGGTCCTCGAGCGCATCGGGGGGAAAGGCGACGACGAGGTCGTGCGGGAGCGCGGTCAACGCATGCGTCAGCGCCTTGCCGGCATGGCCGCGCGGATCGAACCCGAACTTCGCCTTCATCGCGGCAAGCCGCGTGCGGAGCACGGGCACGTCGCGCGGCATCGCCGCCAGCGCCGCGCTGGTCCACAACCCGCTATAGATCGACAGTCCGCCGATCCGGTCGCCTTCCATCACCGGCACGACGACGAGGTCGAGCGGCACCGCGCGGTGGACGGTCGAGATGAGGTTCGATTTCAGCAGCAGCGGCGCGAGGTTCCCCGCCTCGAACCACTCGATCGCGAGCATCCGCGACGCTTCGGCAAGGATCGGGACGGCATGCTGGTTGCGCGCAATGCCCAGCGCGGCGCCGGCGCTGCCGTCACGATGCCAGACCTGATGCCCCAGCAGCGTCAGATGGCCATCGAGGAACCAGCGGAGCAAAGCCGCGCCCTCCGCATCGGGGCCGTCGCTGTGGAGCAGTGCGATGTCGGTCGCCATCGCGCCCTGCATCGCGCGCCAGTCCTTCACCGCGGCGCGGACATCGGCGAGCACCGACGTCAGTTCCTCGATGAGCCCGCGACGATCGCGCGCGTCGGCACGTTCCATCTCGAGATAGATCATCGATTCGGCGTTACCCGAATCGCCGATCGACTGCAGGACGCCGTCGGGGCTGCGAACGGTGTGGACGACCGGGTGGATGATCCGGTCGATCGCGATGTCCTGCCCGGCGATCGCGGCGGCGATCGAATCGACGAGGAACGGCATGTCGTCGTTGACGATCGCCAGACGCATCCGCCGCCGCGTGTCGTCCGTGCTGATCGGCTCGAGCGCGATCACGGGCAGTCCGTCGCCGCGCTGGCGTGCGGTGGCGGCGACGAAGGCCGCGGCCTGTCCTGCCTCCGCCTTGCCGAAATCGTTGAGTTCGCCGGGCAATGCGCGCTCGGTCAATCGAGCGGACAGCGCCTCGGTCAGCGGGTCGATGAGGGTCGAAGAATGATCAGCCATGCGCGAGCCTATGCGCTCGGCGTTGATCGACCTCAAGGCTTGTGGCGGCTGCGAAGATGCATGCTGCAGTGCGGGATGTGCAGGTCCGGACCTGGATCGCGGTGCCGCCGCGGGCGCGTAGCATTGCCGCCTGACACCCTATCTGTCGATCGCCTCCAGCGCGCGTGTGATGAGCGGCTGGTCATCGGTGATCGCGCCGACGATGTCGAAACCGCCGCCCGGCGGGACGCGCGCGACGAGCAGCACGACGTCACCGGTCCGCACGCCGGCAGGTAGTGCTGCGCCGTCGATCGCGACATGCGCGAGCACGGCGCTGGCGCTGGCGTGCATCGGCGAGGCGGCGATGTCGGCGGATGACGGCGCCGACGGGGGCGGGGAGTCGAACTGAGCGCTCGGTCCGTCCGCCCAGATCGGGACGCCAGGCGACGTGGCATGCGCATGACCGACGGACGCGCCACCCTGGGTGCCACTTGAGATACCGCCAAGCCCCGGCATGTCTGGCGCCGTCATGGCGTAGGCTGCGAGGCCCGCATGGCTGCGCGGCGGCATCGCACGCACCGCGGCGTCGAGCTCGGCCGCCAGCGTCGCCTGCAGCCCCGCGTCGGCCAGCTCCTTCCAGTTGATCACGCCGTAGAGGAAATCGATTCCCTCGTCGTTCGACGCGAACGGCATCAGGATGCCGCGGTACAGCGTGGTCCGGCCACGGCTGTTGACGAATTCGGCTTCGAATCCGACGGGTGCGCGATTCGCGATGATCTGCAGATAGTGATCGGTCAGTCGCGACAGCAGCGAGCGGCTGGGTACGTCGGCGATCGAATCGATCCGCCCGACGAGCCCGCATTCCTCGCGCAGCGCGGTCCCCAGGAACGCGATTCCGGGGTCGGTGATCGGCATCCCGCCGCGTTGCGGATCTGCGCCGTTCGTGGTCCTGAAATCCATCAGGACGCTGTGCGGGCCGAAATCGGCGATCGAGCCGGGATCGAGATCGGCGATCGTCGGATAGGGGCGTCCCTTCAGCAGCGATACCCAGTGATTATACGCACGGACATGCATTCGCCGCTCGTCGCCGCCGAGATCGAACATGACGTCGTTGATCCCGGCATCGGCGGCATCGCCGGCGCCGGCGGTGGCTGCACTGCCCTCGGCCCGCATCGTGGCCTGGCCGTCATCAAGTTCGCGCGCACTCGTCATGCCAAAACTTCCCCGTGTCATGGTACCATGCTGTGCACCGCGTTTGGTAAACGGAGCGTAAATCCGCGTTGGCGCTTGTCAGCGCCAATTTCCCCTGTTAAGCGCCGCCCCCTCGACCGGAGAGATCCATCGTCGGGCCGCTTTAGCTCAGCTGGTAGAGCATCGCATTCGTAATGCGGGGGTCACAGGTTCGAGTCCTGTAAGCGGCACCACCCTTCTTTAAGTTACATAACGTTGGTCAACAGTGTGTTTCCTACGGGAGGCGGACTGGCTAGGCTATTCGTTTGGGTCCTCCGTGGGGCGCTTTGGGTAGGAAGTGGTGGCTATGCTTCGCTTGATCTGTGTCTTTGCCTTGGCTGGACTGGTAGCTGTGGCCCCCGCATCGTCCCAAACCGTGCTCCCTCCCAATCAGCAACTTCTCGTGGGCAAGTACCACTTTGAGGAGGAGGGCATTGCGATCAACGTTAGCCTGAATGCGGACAGCACCGCGGTTTACAGCATCGGAGGAAGTGTGGGCATTCGCGCCGAGGGCACGTGGGACGTACGCGGCGAGAGGATCCACATTTTCAACAAGCCAGGACCGGTCAAGCTGGAGCAGGTGGGGGCGCCCACGCGTGACCCCAGCGTCGCGTTGCGTGTCGTCGCGCAGTTACCGGACGGTTCGCCCGCTGAAGGCCTCGCGGTGACGTGGCCCAACGCCGCCGGGCTATTCTACATGAGCGATGGCAAGAACGAGACTAGGCTGGAAGAGGGGCCGGTCATCGGGGAGGTGAGCATCGAACGAGAAGCCGACAGCAAGGGTCTGGCGACGTTCCCCATGAAAGCCGGTGGAGCGAACAGCTACCGGTTCACCTACTACCCGAGCGACGTCGAACCGTTCGACTTCGAGGCGAGGGCCTTGGATGCGAACGCCGATGTGCTGGAAGTCGAGGTTGGAAGCGCGTCTGCGAAGCTGCAGCGTGTTCGGGACTGACACCCGTATTCGGCGCCATCAATCTACAGCGCCTTCACGAGGTAACGACGGCGGCTGAGGGGTAAACGGCCTTTCACCTAAACTCGCTGCCTCGAACGCTTTGGGGAGCGAAGACGGCTGAGCGATTTATGTCCCTATAATTTTCCAAACCATCGCCCAATGACAGGTATGTGACCGCTAACGACGTTTCCAGGAACGAAGCTTCTGTTTCAAGGTTAACGAAGCTGCCGCCCTCGAGTGGAGGTGAATAATTGCGCGCTGCGGCAACCTATGCAGCGCGGGTTGAGGACTGATGTGATGAATCAAGCAGACCCCAGCAAGTTCGCCAGTCAGCTTGAGAGCATGATTGAGTTTGCGGATGCTCATGAGGAATTCGTGCTCGGCGCTTGGCTTTCGCAGGCGCTGAACCGCATAAATGCAATCACTGGGGCCTCACAGGGCTTGTCTTCCGCTACGGAATAGGTTCGTTGTTGCCGGCCTCGGGTATGGAGTGATCATGAAGGGCAATGAGGAGGCCGCGCAGATTGCCAGTGCCATTCTGTCATTTCGACGTTACCGTTCGCGGGCTTTGTCACCGAATATTTTTGGTGAGCCGGCGTGGGAGCTACTGCTAGAAGTCTTCGTCGCTGACGCCGTGGGTGCCCCGATGATCGGGAGGATCGCCGCAGAACGAAACGAAGCGTCACCGAACGTTATGTCACGTTGGCTTAGGCATCTTTCGTCCGAGGGCTTGCTCGTCGGCGACGGTGACGCGAGCCTAGACGACGAACTGACACTTTCTGGATCAGGCATGGCGGCTATCGAAGCGGTGTTGCTGCAAGCACGTTCTCTTAAAGATGGCATCGTACCAACCCCGAGCGTTAATAACGAAAGCGATAGGTCGAATACCCGCTAACGACGTTTAACGGTTCGAATGTTAAATAACGGTTGTACGCAAAATCGGGTGTGCCGGATGTTAAGAGCGGGCTTGTGTTAGTACTGAATAACAGCGGCCCTTGCGTGCTCGCGCTTTGTGCGCGGTCCAAACAAACTCGTCGAGGCGATACGGTTTATCCACTCAGTGGCGCCCATCAAACGGGAGTGCTCCAACGTATATCGGTCACCGTCATGCTGTTGGTAAGTCTCGACGATGTCCGACGTTAAGTCGGAAATCAAACCGAAGATACCCGCAAGCTTGAAAGCAAACGGGCGAGGCTCCGTCGCCGGCTAGGATGGCATGTCCACAGACGGATGGTAGTACATTGAGCTGATCTTTCCCGCCCCGTTGACAGCCATAAAAAAGTCGATCTTTGCGGTCGCAAAGGTGATGCGGAACAGATGTCCGCCGGGAGGAGCGCCAAGATAAGTGACGGTTTGTGGGGTGCCCAGCTTGATGATCATTTCGCCGCCCTCGGGGTGATCCCTGACAATCTGCGCGACCTCGGGCGTCATCGCGCTGTAATCGATTTTACCCCCAGGTGCGGCACCTTTGAGGAGCGCTTTTAAAAGGGTTTCGGCCGATGTCGCGCTGGTGGTCATGGACGGAGCGGTTTGTTGAGTAGCAGAAGCAGCTTGAACTACGATTTGAGAGGCCGGCGGCGAGACGGCAATCAATGCGGCGGCGACGAAAAGAATTGTCATGAGAAGGCTCCAAATCAAAAGAAGAGGAACGCCATACTGAACCGCGACACTGATTCGACCGCTCTTGGATAAGCGATGATCGCCGTTGCCGGTTAATACCAGACAAACCGCTTCTTATCGAGGGGTCATTTGCACGGACTTTAGTAAGCGGCACCACCTGCTTTATGGCACTTTTACAAGGAGACCGCCGCGGCTGAGACTGGCAGGTCGTTCGGCTGGGCAGCCCGTTTGGGTCCTGCTTGCGAAAGGGCTTTGAGTTGGAAGCGTGCTCAACCAAGCGGCAGTGCCGCGACCTGTCAGAACTATTTGCCCTGCCGATCAAGAGGACTCGGCCTCGTTGTCGATACATCCGGAATAGCACGCCGAGCGATAGCTGCCCTAAGGGCGTTATCTAAATGGGCGCCTAACAAAGGTTGATCGCCGTCGTCGGCAACGGCTAGCGCTTCTCCAATTAGGGCAATCAGCCGTTCCAGGTGCTGCGCGGCGGTCTCACGAGCTATCACGGGCGGAGTGCCTTGATCATTTTGGCGTACCCGTCGGCGCGCGCTAAATGAGCCATGCGAGCTGAGACGTCCATACAGGCCGCCGCCTGTTCTCGGGCTTTCTCTTCGTTGCGGACAAGGGTCTTGAGATCGCTCGCGGTGCACATGCTTCTGCTTCCATCAAGCGGGAGCGCTGCAGCGTCTCTCAGTCGCCGCCATGCCGTTGGCGAGTCGCGGCGATGAGGCATGGTATGAGATTGCCGCAGTCTACGATACCGATAATCATACGTCTCGTTGACTGATCACAACCCGTCAGCGGCACCACCTACTTTATGGTAATTCCACAAGGGAACGGCGGCGGCTTGGGATGAACAGTTGTTCGGCTGGGCAGCCGTTTGAGGTCTGCTTGGGGCGCTTTGGGTCAGGAACGGCACCTCGACACAACGGATACCCGGTTAATTGCCGAGACCAGCTTTCAACCTTTTGATTGGTCTTTGCATCGGTTAGGATGGCTCTGTGATCGAAACTACGGCACCTTTGCCTTCATCCCTGCTGCACGGCGTCGAGGCGGCCATTTCCGACGCGCTTGGTATCGCCAACGTCCGGCACGGGTCCGCCCTTCACTCCCTAAAAATCCCTGACGACGTTGATCTCGCTGCCACGGTCTACGAGACGATAGCGGCCAATTGGCTGGCTGGTGATGCTGATGCAAATAAAGATCGCTCGCGCCAGAACTGGCGTTGGACACTCCAACCGCAAATTGGCGCCGAGAACCGGAGCCCCGAGGTGGTGTTGGAGCGCGCGATTGCGTCAGCTTGCGCTGCGGCAGGTCGAACAGATTGGACCAATCAAATTCCGGTCGCGTCTGGGCTCATCCTAGGTGCTTCCGACGGGAGGCGCGCGATCGACCTTGGGCAGCGGCGCGGAGAGGGCCACTACGAACTTATTGAATTGAAGATCGCGAGCGACACCCCGCTTTTCGCCGCAGTCGAACTTCTGGGTTATGCAAGCCTTTGGCTACTAGCGCGGAAGTACCCGCCGGTCACCAAACCTGCGCTCCTTGCCGCCGAACGCGTCGATCTTCGTGTGCTTGCGCCATCCGCGTTCTATACCACCTTTGACTTGCGGGGTTTGGAGTACCGATTGCACGAGGGGGTTCAGCGACTTGGCGGCTGTCAGGGTGTAAGGCTGTCCTTTGCTTTTGATGTTTTGCCTCTTACCCTAACAACAAACGTGCTCCCCGACGGTGAGAACGTCCTTTTTGGGCTTGAGCAGCGCACTGCTTTGCACAGAGTCTGACGGTTCGCAGCACCACCTTTTGCGAGCATTTTCAACAGGGAGCGGAGGCGGCTGAAGCTCAAGGGCTGTTCGGCTGAGTAGCCGTTTAGATCCCGCTCGGAGCGCCTTGGGTAGGGAGGCTGGATCGACCCAGGCCGTACCCGTGTCTGATCCAATCATTGGGCGCCAACTCGGAGCATGGGGGCAAAGGCATAGGCGTCACGCCTTGTAGCAATGGTTAGTCCTCCCTAGACCTCAACGGCATTACGGGAGGCTGGCCAGCATAATGAGTTTCAACGACATCGAAGCACTCGAAAAGCGCCTGTGGACGGCGGCGGACCAATTGCGCGCAAACAGCGATTTCGCCAGCAACGAATATTTCCTGCCGGTCATGGGTCTGATCTTTCTGCGGCATGCCTATAGCCGCTATCTAGCCGTCAAGCCTCAGATCGAAGCGGGCTTGCCCAGTCGGGGCGGCGTGACTCGTCCGCTGACTAAGGAAGACTTCACAAGCCGGGGCGCGATCTTCCTGCAACCCGAAGCGCAGTTCGATCATCTCGCCAGCCTGCCCGACGGTGCGGACCGTGCGGCGGCAATCATCGCGGCGATGGAGGCGGTCGAGCGCGACTATCCGGCGCTCGGGGGCGTCCTGCCCAAGAATGAGTATCAGACGCTTGAGAACGACGTGCTCGGCGACGTGCTGCGCATCTTCAACGATCCCGCGCTGCAAACTGCCAAGGGCGACGTGTTCGGGCGCATCTACGAATATTTTCTGACGCAATTTGCCGATCAGAGCGCACACGACGGCGGCGAGTTTTTCACGCCCCCGTCGATCGTTCAGATGATCGTCAACGCGATCGAGCCGGATCATGGCAGCGTGCTCGATCCCGCCTGCGGCTCGGGCGGCATGTTCGTGCAGAGCGCGCATTTTATCGAGAAGATGCAGCAAGACCCGACCAAGGTCGCCACCTTCTATGGTCAGGAAAAGAACGCAACGACTATCCGGCTGGCCAAGATGAACCTTGCCGTTCACGGGCTGGAAGGGCGGATCGAACCCGGCATTACCTATTACACCGACGCGCACGAACTGGTCGGAAAGGCCGATTTCGTGATGGCAAATCCTCCGTTCAACGTTGACGAAGTGGACGCGGAAAAGATTAGGAAGGACCCGCGCCTGCCGTTCGGCCTGCCCGGCGTGAACAAGGGCAAAAAAGTCTCCAACGGCAACTACCTGTGGATCAGCTATTTCTACAGCTATCTGTCAGACAAAGGCCGTGCGGGATTCGTTATGTCGTCGCAGGCGTCGAGTGCGGGCGGCGAAGAGGCCAAGGTTCGGCAAAAGCTGATCCAGACCGGCGATGTCGATGCGATGATCGCGCTTCGGGGCAATTTCTTCTACACCCGCAGCGTGCCGTGCGAATTGTGGATGTTCGACAAGGCCAAGGCCCCGGAACGTGCCGACAAAGTGCTGATGCTCGACGCGCGGCAGGTGTTCCGTAAGGTGACGCGCAAGGTCTTCGATTTCTCGCCCGAACAATTGCAGAATCTGACCGCCATTTTCTGGCTGTATCGCGGACAGGAAGCGCGGTTCCGCAATCTGGTTGCCGTCTATCTCGACAGGGCGATGGCGGAGGCGCGGGCTTGCGAGGCAGCGATGAAGCCGTTCCTCGAAGCGCTCGATGCGCTGATCGAGACGCTGGAGGATGGCGGGCCGGAACCGCTCACCGATGCCCGCGCGGTATTCCAGGCGGATTGGGACGCGCATGTGCTGACGACCACAACGCTGGGCGATGACTGGAGCGACGGCATCGTTACCGCGCGCCTGCTGCACGAAGCCCATGACGATCTGGAGCCGTTGGCGGAGGCCAGCCGCGATCTGATCAAGCAGATAGATCAGCTCTTCAAACTGGCAGAAAAGGCGCACCGCGATGCGGGCGGCAAGCGCGGCAGGGCTAGTCCGGTCAAGGTGCTGGAGGAAGCGCGGATCGATGCCGTCGATCAGCTCAAGTTAGTGCGCTATTTCCATCGGCAGGCACGTTGGCTGCTGAGCCGCTTTCCCGACGCGGAACTGGTCGCGGTGCCGGGGCTGGTCAAGCTGGTGGATCATGCCGAACTGGCGGCGAATGATTGGTCGCTGACGCCGGGTCGCTATGTCGGTGTGGCCCCGGAAGAAGAGGATGAGGATTTTGATTTCGAAGGCGTGATGCGCGATATCCATATCGAGCTGGCCGGGCTGAATGCGGAAGCGGCAGTGTTGGCAGCACAGATTCAGGGAAATCTTGCAGGGCTTGGACTGTGAATTGGAATCAGACAAAACTTTCGGACCTGATCCTTCCAGTAAAGGGGTCATTGGTTTCTGGGCCTTTTGGGTCGAACATAGGTTCGCGTTTCTTTGTTAATAAGGGTGTCCCTGTCATTCGAGGAAATAACTTAACCAAAGGAAGTGAAAAATTCCGAGATAATGGGTTCGTTTTTTTGACGGAATCGAAAGCCAGTCAATTTCCTAATTGTATTGCATTAGAGAACGATATTATTTTTACTGCTGCGGGGTCGATCGGGCAAGTAGGAATTATACCAAAGAACTGCAGATTTGATAGGTATATAATCTCAAATAAGCAAATACGCGCCCGGTTAAATCAAGATATAGCTGACCCTCTTTTTGTATATTTTTGGTTGTCTTCGCGGAAAATGGTTTCTTACATAGAGTCTCAAAATAATGGCGGAGCAGTGCCGTTGCTTAATTTGGGGTTGATAAAAAGGCTTCCGGTCCCGCTTCCGCCATTCAAAACACAACAGCGCATCGCCGCCATTCTCTCCGCCTATGATGATCTGATCGAGAATAACCGGCAGCGGATTGCCTTGTTGGAGGAGGTCGCGCGGCAGCTTTACAAGGAATGGTTCGTCCGCTTCCGCTTCCCCGGTCATGAACATGTCAAAATTATCGACGGTGTGCCGGAGGGGTGGGAGCGGCTTCCACTTGGTGACGTGCTAACCCTTCAACGTGGTTTTGACCTGCCTGTGTCCGATCGAAATGAAGGCGCCGCGCCGGTTTATGGATCGACCGGCATTGTGGGTTTTCATGACGTAGCGAAGGTTGACGCTCCAATGCTGATCACAGGCCGGTCTGGATCACTTGGGCAAGTCCGTTTCGTCTCCATCCCTTGCTGGCCACTAAATACCGCACTGTGGGTGCGAGAGTTTAAGCGAGCGAGCGCATGGTTCGCGTATTTCCTGCTTTCTGAGATGGGTTTGGAGAAGTTCAACGGCGGAGCTTCGGTGCCGACCTTGGATCGAAAGGTGGCTCATGCGGCGCCAGTCCTCTTGCCAAGCGTACGACTATTGGAAACATTTGACGAAACCGCGCAGCACATTTTTAAATTGATCGACAACCTGGCCAGGCAAAACAAACAAACTGCCAGAGTTCGCGACCTCCTCCTCCCCAAGCTAATGAGCGGAGCCATCGCGGTATGACCGCATTGAACGAAGACACGCTGGTTCAGGCGACCATGGCCGACTATCTAGCCGACGCGCTTGACTGGGACAGCGTGTTTGCGTTCAACACCGAAACGCTGGGCGCGGAAGGTTCGTTGGGGCGCGCGTCCGAAAACGATGTCATACTGACCCGCCATCTGGGCGAGGCGCTGATCCGGCTGAACCCCGGCCTGCCGGATGCAGCCTATAAGGACGCGCTGCGCCAGATTACCGATGTGCCGCTCGGCTCCAGCTTGCTGGCGATCAACCGCGATGCCTATGCGCTGATCAAGGACGGCGTGCTCGCCAGCTTTCGCGATGCGAAGGGTGCGCTGGTCAAGCAGCGGCTGCGCCTGATCGATTTCGACACGCCCGAAAACAACCATTTCTTTTGCGTGCGCGAATTGTGGATCAAGGGCGACCTGTATCGCCGCCGCGCCGACATCATCGGCTTCGTCAACGGCCTGCCGCTGCTGTTCGTCGAGTGCAAGGCGGTCCACAAGGACATCCGCCACGCCTATGAACAGAATCTGTCCGATTATAAGGACACGATCCCGCACCTGTTCCACCACAATGCCTTCATCATCCTGACCAACGGTCACGAAGCGAAGATCGGCTCGCTTTCCAGCAAATACGAGCATTTCAACGACTGGAAGCGGCTGGAGGAGGATGAGCCAGGCGTCGTCCATCTGGAAACGATGCTGAAGGGTGTGTGCGCCAAGGGCAATTTCATCGACCTGCTGGAAAACTTCATCCTGTTCGATGATGGCGGCGAACGGATGGTCAAGATCGTCGCGCGCAATCACCAGTTTCTGGGCGTCAACCGCGCCATCGCGGCGGTGCGCGATCGCAAGGCGCGCGACGGCAAGCTGGGGGTGTTCTGGCACACGCAGGGGTCGGGCAAGAGCTATTCCATCGCCTTCCTGACGCAGAAGGTGCACCGCAAAATCGGGGCGAACTTCACCTTTCTGGTCGTCACCGATCGCATCGACCTGGACGGGCAGATTTACGGCACCTTTGCCGGGTGCGGGCTGGTCAATAACGACAAGGCGCAGGTGCGGGCCGGGACGGGCGCGGAGCTGAAAGCTTTGTTGGCGGTGCAGAAGCCCTATGTCTTCACGCTGATCCATCGTTTCAATCTGGACGTGAACCCGGACGATCCCTATTCGGATCGCGACGACATCATCGTCATCACGGACGAAGCGCACCGGACCCAGAATGGTCTGCTGTCGCTCAACATGCGCAACGCTCTGCCCAACGCCAGCTTCCTGGGCTTCACCGGCACGCCGCTAATGACCGGCGACGAGACGACAAAGCAGACGTTCGGCGATTATATCTCCACCTATGATTTCCAGCGGGCGGTGGAAGATAACGCCACGGTGCCGCTCTATTATGACGCGCGCGGCGACAAGCTTGGCATCGCGACGAACGACCTGAACGAGAAGATCGCGGCCAAGCTCGAAGAACTGGAGTTGGACGATCCCAGTGTGACCGAGCGGCTCGAAAAAGAGCTGAAGCGCGAATATCACATCATCACGGCAGAGACCCGGCTGGAGACGGTAGCGGCGGACTTCGTCGAGCATTACACGACCGGCTGGGAGTCCGGCAAAGCGATGCTGGTGTGCATCGATAAGGTAACGTGCGTCCGCATGCACGCGCTGATCGCCAAGCATTGGGATGCGCGGATCGCCAGCCTTAAGAAGGAATTGGCGCAGGCGACCGACGAGCAGGATTTGGCGGATCGGCAGCGGCAACTGGCCTGGGTGCGCGCAACCAAGGCGGCGGTTGTGGTGTCTGAGGAACAGGGCGAGGTCGATCGGTTCCGCAAATGGGGCCTCGACATCAACCCGCACCGCGCGCTGATCAAGAACGGTTTCGAGACCGATGATGGCAAGCGCCTGGATCTGGAATCGGCGTTCAAGAAAGAGGATCATCCCTTCCGCATCGCCATTGTGTGCGCGATGTGGCTGACCGGCTTCGACGTGCCGAGCCTATCGACCCTGTATCTCGACAAGCCGCTGAAAGCGCACACGCTGATGCAGGCGATCGCGCGTGCGAACCGGGTGCACGCGGGCAAGAACAATGGCCTGATCGTCGATTATTGCGGGATATTGAAGAATCTGCGCAAGGCGCTGGCGACCTATGCCGGGACGCCCGGCGGCGGGCTGGGCAATTCGGGCGATCCGCCGCCCGAAATCGATCCGGTGCGCCCGCCCGAAGAACTGCTGGCCGATCTGGAAGAGGCGATCGACGCGGTAGACGGTTTTCTCGCGGCGCGCGATTTCCGGTTGCTCGATATCTTGGAAAAGACTGGCTTCGAGCGGAACAGGGCGATCATCGACGCAAAGGAAGTAGTCAACGAGAATGACGAAAGCCGCAAACGCTTCCAGATTATGGCGCGCGAGGTCTTCAAGAAATTCAAGGCATGCGTGAACTTCCGCGCCGTGAACGCCTATCGGCAACGCTTTGCAGCGATCAAGGTCATCTACAACAGTGTGGAAGATGATGTAGCGAAGGCGGACATTTCCGACATCATGCGCGAGTTGCACGCTGTTGTGAATGCGAGCATCGAAACGAGCATTGATGCCTACGACCAAGACGATCGTCTTTATGATATAAGCAAGATAGACTTCGAAAAGCTAAAAAAGGAATTCGAGCGCAGTCCGCGCAAAAATACCACCGTTCAGAGCCTGAAAAACGCAATTCAGACTAAGCTGGAAATGATGCTACGCCAGAACCCGTTGCGCACAGATTTCCAGAAGCATTTCGAAGAACTAGTGGCGGATTATAACAGCCAGAAGGATGCAGTGCAGATCGAACGCGTCTTCGCCGCTTTGCTGGTGCTTGCGGCGGAACTCGATGATGAACAGCGTCGAGCAATGCGCGAGGGGCTCGACGAAGAGACTCTCGCTCTTTTTGACCTATTGCTGAAGCCCGACTTGGACAAGGGCGATATCGCGAAGCTCAAGCGGGTCGCCGTGGGCCTTTTTGAAATTCTGAAGCAGCAGCTCGACGTCATCCAAGGCTTTGCCGGGAAGCAAGCCACACGCGACACGGTCCGGATTGCGATCACCGACTTTCTCTACGACGACCGAACGGGCCTTCCTCAAAGCTATACCCCGAGCGAGGTCGAGATGCGGGCTTCCGCCGTATTTGCCTACATCCTCAGCAGGGCAAGGCCGCCGATACACGCACAATGAGAGCAGGACCACGTTCCAGGATCGGAAGCGCATTCTGAGAACGCGGAGGATGGGGCATCTTATACAGGAACGGCAACATTACTGTCGTTCCGGCAGCAGCTTAGGTTCGATCCCAAGCGCGTCGCCAGTCGCCCCAGTGATCGCACAGACGGGTTCCTAGTGCCGTGTTCGAGATCGCGCACGTAGCCGCGTTCCATAACCCGCATCGACCGCCAACCGCGCCTGCGACATCCCCTTCAGCTTCCGATGATGGCGCGCGTTCGCGCCAAAATTAAATTATCCGACTACGTACTGAAGCTGTCGATCACTAGCGAGAACTTCTCGACCATTTTCCACGTACAGCTCCACCCGTTTGAGTCGTCCGGTAGTAACTGCCTTTTTGAAAATCTTACCGAAGCGCTTTTTGTCTGCTTGATCAGACCAATATTCCCCATAAATCTCGTCAATCTTTTTAAGGCCTTCGTCGGTCACGTCGATACGCCACTGCGCAATCTCTAATTCCTCCGTGGTCATTTCACCTGCATCGGCAGGCTTATTAAACATATCTGTCGGCATATGGCTGTCCTTTTGATGGCAGCCTTAACAGGCTGTAGTTTGGCAGGCTAATCGAGCAGATCTCCCAATTGGCAATCTAGCGCGAAGCCGATCCGCTCTAGCACTGAGACTGTAGGGTTCCGTACAACCCGTTCTATGCCACTGACATAGGTCCGATCGAGGCCTGCTTCATCGGCCAGAGTCTCCTGCGACCAACCACGCTCCTTGCGCAGCCGCTTCATATTCGCAGCCAGTCGATGCCGGACGTCCATCCGCCAGCCTGAGCCGATATGTGGTCGATCGGACCACGGACTATGAGTCCCACTTCTTCTAGCTTTGCCTCCAACCGTCGGTAATCTCACCGGCGGCTGGTGTCTCACCACGCCCGACGAAGGGCCTCTCAAAGGAGCACACCATGAAGTATCTCATTGCCGTCACGGCCTTGGCGCTTGCCGCCTGCACCCATCCAGCGGACGTGTCCCGTCCTCTCACCGAGGTTGCCGACAAGAACGCCCACTTCACCGTCAAGGACCTCGCCGGCGGGTTCAGTGTCGAGGTTCGTTATTCCCGCTACCAGTTCGTTCCCGAGGCGAGCGCGCTGCTGGTGGCTTGCCGATCGCTCGTAACGGCCCGCGCCTACGACGAAGCCAAAACCCGCGGTCGTGAGATCGAGCCGATCAACGAGCAGACCATCCGCGTCTCGAGCGGCCGTAACATCATCAAGGCCCGCACGGCCTGCCGTGCTTTCGCCGCCGCGAAATGGAAGTGATTGTTTTGCTCAACAATCCGTGGATGATCCGGCGCAGGCACCGGGGAGGCGGCAATGCAGGCCAATAGGCGAAATAACAAGCGGGCCGCCTTCCCAGCGAGGAGGCAGAGCAACAGTAAGGCCTTTATCTTCTTTGCGCTCATCTCTCTCTGCGCGGTCGGCTACTACCTGTGGTCCGCTCGCAAGGCGGCGGAGGCAAAAACTGCCAAGGCCGAACTCGATCTGGGACTGGAGGCGGCCCGCATGGTCGGGGCCAAGTTCGAGAAGGCGGCGGCGGTCAAGGTCGGCGTCATTAAAGGTACGGTCGTTGCGAAGGCGGAATTTAAGGGCCGGATATTCACGCCGACGCAGGAGTCGCTCTTCCCCGTCACGGTGGATTATTTCATCAATCTCGATCGTATGGGGAAGGAGGCTTATCACTGGAACGCCAGGAACGGCACGCTGACCATCGACATGCCCGACGTCACAGTCGCCAAGCCGAACATAGATGAGGGGGCGGCTATCATACGCCAGCACGGATCATTCATATCGCGCGAGGCCGCGCTCGCCATGGCTCGGCAAGTTTCGGTCAGGGCGGAGGCGAAGTCGCGCGCGTTTGCGTACGACCCGAAGAATATGACGAAGGCTCGTGAGAACGCGCGGACGGTGGTGACCAATCTGGCGCTCCAACCTTTGAAAGCGGCCGGCATGACCAATGTGCGGGTCGCCGTGTCCTTCCCCTGGGAGCCGAAAACCTACCTGAACCAACCGTCCCAGCAATGGGATCGATCCCGAAGGCCGGAAGAGGTCATAGAAGGACGTTGATCTCAATCTAAACCGCCGGGCAACCGGTGGCATCATCAACCTCTGAAGCCCCTTGGCGAAAGCCGAGGGGCTTTTTGCATTTCTGGAGCCTCACCATGATTTCAATTCGCAGTTCCGCCGATCTCGCGCGGGTCCTCAACGGCTGTTTGGAACCGCATCTTCGCGCGCTTCTGACGCTTCGCCGCGATCAGCTGATCAGTGACGGGGACGAAGACCTGGGCGACCTCGTCCACTTCATCGTCGTGCGCAACGGCGACACCCTCGCGGCGGTGGAGACGGAAGCAGGCGTGGCGCTCAGTATTAATCCGATCGACGGTCGGCGCTTGGGCGATCCGGACTTCGAGCCTCTGTTCGAATACGTCAAACGACAGAACGGCTTCTTGGAAGCAGTCATGATCCTGAATGATGACGGGTTCGCGGTTGTGTTGCTCGTGCCCGACACGATCACAGTCGATCCTAACATCACGCTGCTGCTACGCCGGTGCGCCGCCGTCTGACCTCATCGCATCACCAACCGACCGCAAGCGTCCAGGCAATTCCGCCTCGGGCGCATTTTTTATGCCCGAAAGGTTTCTCATGCTGCATTTATACGACCGCGCCACGATGGCGGACGCGTTGACGCTCGATCTCGACCCGAAACTCAGGCGGTTGCTCAAGGACCGCATCCTGGCGCTGGGAGAGGACCTGATCGACTGGACGGAGTATCTCGTCGTCGAACCCGGCGACACTGAGGCCGATATCGTTCGACACGTCGGATTCAGTCCCTTGGTCGAACCGTTCGACGGCATACGTTACGGCGAGGCTGGCTACCATATCGGCGGGATTGACTGGCTGGTGGACCACGGCGGCTGGTACGAGATGTCGGCCTCGTTCGGGAGCACGTTTGCCTACGTACTGCTGATCCAAGATACAGACGGTCTGATCCCCGAACTGCGCCACCTGTGCCGGTGTTATGTCGCCGCCTGTTAAGTAGCGGTCGGTACTGAAAATTGATGCAACGGCGTTGACAAGCGAGGTTGCAGCGCCCAGCTACCCACCGTTCGGCTAATCAATCAGCCGAATCTTCAAGGCATCCGCCCAAGTCGTCGGTTAATGACCGGTGCGCTCTAACTAACGTTCGGTCAGTGACCGACAGAGCCAGGATGTTACTTTATGCATAATTTTATACAGGGTATTCGTTTCGAGTCGCAATGCGTCCGAGAAGCACTACGCTGTGAACCTGAAATACAGCTCGATCTTGAGCACGCGGGCCTCGCAATCACCCTCGCGATCATGCTTTCCCTTTTGGGCCGCGGCATGGATGATCCTAACGAGATATCCAGTTATCTGGCGACCCGCGGCTCGAAGTTCGACTTAGAAACCATCAAGACGTTGCTCGATGCCTACGACGGCATAAACGCCCAATACCATCTTTGGACACGGCTCTGCGACGACACCTACGTCCCATTGATCGCGTAGTCACCCGCATATAGCGCCGTCGACCTTTCAGGGTCGGCGGTCGCTGGCCGACCATGCCCTCCGCGCGTGCAGCGCGCTCTGATCGCCGCGGGCGATCTGCTCTTTGAAGCCGCAACCATAGGAAGCAGCAGTGAAATCAATATCTAACCTCAAGGTGAATAGGTCACCGGGGGCGAAATCATCGCGTCCGCTAGACCTGGATATAGCGTCGTTCCCGGATCAACCGGCGCGGCGCTCAGACGGTCCGCCCAGCACGATCGCCAACGTGCGACACATGCTCGACGCCAACGGCGTGACCGTCCGTTACAACATCATCCGGAAGCGCACGGAGATAACGGTGCCGTGGATTTTCGGTACGACCGAGAACAACGACGCCGTGTCGATGACGCATATCTTGAGCCTCGCCAGTCAGTACGGCATGCCCACGGGACTCGTCCCGCCGATCGTTGACGCAATCGGAGATGAGAACTCGTTCAATCCCGCCGCCGACTGGATCAACGGCCGACCGTGGGACCGCGTGGATCGCCTCCCGGCGTTCTGCGGAACGATCACTCCGCGCGAGGGCTATCCGCTCGCACTCCGCGACCTGCTTATGCGCAAGTGGATACTCAGCGTGACGGCGGCGGCCATAATGCCGGACGGGTTCCGTTGCAGGGGTGTGCTTACCCTGCAGGGCTCGCAGGGCATCGGCAAAACCAGCTGGGGCCTGAAACTCATCAGCGACCAACGGCTCGCTAAGCAGCTGATCAAGGTCGATCACCACCTGGATGCTGGCAACAAGGACAGCCAGCTCGGCGCGATCGACCATCTGATCGTCGAGGTCGGCGAACTGGAGAGTTCGCTGAAACGCGACATCTCGCGGCTGAAGGGGTTTTTGACCAACGGGACCGATAAGATTCGTCGGCCCTACGGCAAGGCCGCCGTCGAGACGCAACGACGAACGGTGTTCTACGCGACCGTCAACGCTGCGGATTTTCTCGTAGATTCCACCGGCAACGCCCGGTTCTGGACCATCGCCTGCGAGCACATAGACCATCAGCACGACATCGACATGCAACAGGTCTTCGCCCAGTGCGCGGTGCTCCTGGAGCACGGCGAGACGTGGTGGCTGACCGGCGATCAAGAGGTACTGCTCGAACGGCAGAACAGCCTGCATCGTAGCTTTAGCCTTATACGTGATCGTCTCGTAACGGTCATCGATCCGGACGTAACTGATACCAGCGCCAGCAAGCCTATGACGGCGAGTGAGGTGCTGGAGGCGGCCGGCTTCGACCACCCAACCAACCCACAAGCGAAGGAATGTGCGTCGTTCCTGCGCGAGTGGTTCGGCGAGCCGAAGCGCATCAACGGTCGGGATAAATGGCGCGTCCCGTTACGTCCTGACCCATCGTCCGATGCTTTAAATGAACAGCCTCAAAAGAAGCCATTCGATAAATTTGATTGAACTGAAAACCTGAAAAGGGGGGAGGCAGTGGGGGGAGGGGTAGGAGATCGGTAAATTCGATGAGCGATCCGGCGCCGACGACGTGGCCGACAGAAGTTCGCGTCGCTGCCGCCCCACCCCCCATCTGCGTCTCCGTCGTCCTTCGCATGGGCGAACGACAACGAATACCAGCAAAACTCTCGGCCAACTTGGCCCGCACCCCCGTTTGGCCGCCTCTAGACACCGTCCGGCATCGTGTCCGCGCGGGGATGGCCAACGCACTCAACGCAAGGATTTCATCATGCAGAATCAAAACGGCAAGGCTTCGGCCGCCCACATCAAAATTAAGCCTAAGTCGGTCAATCTGTTCGAGCGGTTGCGACGGCTTGTTGCCGACAGTGGCACTAATAAAAACGATCAGGCCATCGTCGCGATAACGGTTTGCATCGGCGAACGCGTCGACACGATCAAAGCCATCTGTGAGGTTATGGCCCGCCTCGGGTTCAAAACGAGCCACGTCGCGGCGATCTTGAAATACGGTGCAGGATCCGACCCCGCTCGACATCGCTGGTCGAAGAGCGAAACGGGACACTATCACCTGCTGGCCTGACGTCGGCACTCCCGGCCGCGCAGCCCTATCTCACCGTGCGGCCGTTTCGCCGAACGCCACAGCGCCGACCCGCGCACCCGTGGATCCCAACCCCCGCCGACCCCGGACGCCTTCAGCGGCTCCGCGTTATCGCGCTTTTAAAAGGAAATTCAGAATGCCCAAGGCAAAGTTGTCTGCCGCCTTCGCCGCGGCCGCGCGGTGCGAGGATGGCCGCAAGAAAGTCGACTACTACGACGACGGAACCACATGCATAGGGCTGGTCCTTGAGGTTCGCTCGTCTGGCGGCCGCAGCTGGTACCTGAGGTTTGAGAACGCAC
Source organism: Sphingomonas sp. Leaf20 (assembly GCF_001421535.1). GTDB lineage: Bacteria > Pseudomonadota > Alphaproteobacteria > Sphingomonadales > Sphingomonadaceae > Sphingomonas. Next base: position 301,462 of record NZ_LMKN01000008.1, read on the forward strand.
ACGGACGCCAGTGTCAGGTCAAGCTCGCGAAGTGGGAGGACGCCACGTTCGACCAGGTCCGACGCAAGGCTCGACAGCTGCGCTCCGAAGTGACGCTCGGCGGAGATCCCGCCGCGGCCAAGGCCGCGATCAAGGCTGTTCCGCTCTACGCGGAATTGTCCGCGATGCATCTCGCCGATGCCAAGCTGTATCAGAAATCGTTCGACACGACCGAAATGTACGTCCGGCGACACATCATCCCGCGTTGGGGCAAGGTCCGGCTGACCGACATAGACGGTCGTGCGGTTGCTCAATGGCTTGCGGCCAAAAGCGACGAAGGTTTGGCCCCTGCGACGGTTATCAAAATCAAGGCGATCTTCGGTCGTTCGTTCGAACTCGGCCTGCGGTGGGGCATCGCGGGCTGCGACAAGAACCCTGTCCGCGGGGTGCAGAGCAAGCCGCTAAATAATGCCCGTGAACGCTTCCTCACCGCCGAAGAGGCCTCCCGGCTAAGATCAGCAGCGGCCGCGTCTAACAACACGCAACTCGGCCCAATCGTCGACCTGCTGTTGAACACAGGCTGCCGCCTCCGGGAGCTGCTGGATGCCCGATGGGAGAACGTCGATGTTGAGCGGCGTCTCTGGCTGATCCCGACCAGCAAGACAGGCAAGCCCCGCCACGTCCCGCTGTCGGGCGCCGCGTTGGATACCATCGCGTCGCTGCGGCGGTTCGAGGGGTGTCCGTGGCTAGTGCCTAACCCGGAAACGCGGCAGCCCTTCGTGTCGATCAAGCACGCATGGCAGACCGCTAGGGACGCGGCGGGGTTGCCGGGCTTCCGCCTCCATGACTGTCGGCACGCCTGCGCCTCCTTCCTCGTAGCCGCGGGAGTAGACCTGTTTGCGGTTGGCAAAGTGCTTGGTCACGCCTCCGTGCAGAGCTCGCAGAGGTATTCGCACCTTAACTCGACCACACTGCTCGCCGCAGTCGAGGCGGGCGCAGCCAAGCAAGCCCAACCGGCCTGATCTCTCTCCCCACCCGCTCGCTGGCTTCGGTCGGTGGGCGGGTGGGGTAATTCCCTCGCCTATTTTTTTTGAACCTGTCGCGGTCATTCATCGTATGGTTGGCGCGACTGAAAAGCTGGGAACGCATACTTATGAAACGCAAGAAGCTTGCGGCGGATCCAGTTACGGAAGTCAATGGCTTGTCGATCGCGAAGTGGGACGACGAGTGGAAGCTCGTTCCGCAAGGGTTCGTAGCCCCCCAACGGAAACTTCGCCATAAAGTCGGACTCTGGGCTGCGACGCGAGGTAGTAAATTTTTCTATATAGCGGCTGCCGCAAACAAGCGTGGGTCAGGGCTAAGTGGTGGTTTGGCGAGATCTTATGTAAAGAACTCGTCCGGAGATAAAGGGTGGGGCCTCAAGACATTGAGGCAACGCAGTGCAGAACTGGACGCCTACGTCATCACGATGGATCGATCGCCAGAAAACATCAAGATTATCGGGGCGCTCAAAAAGGCGATGATGCAGCGACACGATCCGGAATGGAACCGGCCGGAAGCCATCACCTCTGCGGCGCGAGAGGCATCGTACGAGAGCCGCGCGAAAAGATAGCCGCCGGCCCCCCTTTAGCCGGTTGTGTAGCACGCTCTCGGGGAGAAAGAGGTTCATCTGTCTTGGCGGCCGCGATTAGGGACTGACGCGCTCGGCTCGCACGCCGAACCCCGCTCGTGTGCCACTCGTGTTCAAAGGAAACCTCATTCGCCTGTTCCAGGAGTGCGAAAAGGCAGGTTCGGCGATGTTGCCGCGCGCCGCCGTCTGTTCGCGTTCCGGGCTCAGCCAACGGCCACAGGTTCGCGACCCGAGATAACACGCAATCCGGTCGTCTGAGGACGGTCTAGCCCTGATGCCGACTTTGCTTGATCCGGTCGGCGACGGCGGCGGAGCGCTTCGCCATCTCTTCGGCGGTGGTACGCACCGCGGTTGCCGCTACCTCCAACGACGATCCCGCCGCTTTTGTCGCGTCCACGACTGCGGCACCCGCCGACGCGGCTTTTTTCTCGATTGTGTCTCGGACGCCAATGGCCATCGACCGTGCTCGACGAGAGGTCTCTCGCGAGATCACAGCGCGTTCTGACTTGAAGACCGCGTCTATCGCCGTCAACGCCCGCTCCTCACGCGGATTGATGACGCCGTCGGCTTCGATCACTTCCCTCAGAAACTGCATCAACTCGTCTTGCATGGCGCGCGGGTTGCAGTCGGGGCTCGCTCGCTGGAATTCCGCCAAAGCCTTGGCTAGCCCGGTCACCCGTCCGGCGTCCGTTTGACTTTCGATCAGCCGCAAACCCGCAGCCACGTAAGCTGGATCGAAACCCCAATCTCGCACGAAGTGCTCGGTGATCGTCTCGCGTTCGGCGTCGTGGATAAAACCGTCAGCGCGGGCCACCTGCATAGCCAGCGGGGCCGTCAGGTCGAACAGTCCTGCTCCGAGCAAGTCGATCGGCGTGTTGATGAAAGTCGGGATGGTGTCGACGAAGTGATCGGTGCCACTCGCGAGCCATCGCGTGACGCCGTAGTAGCTACCGCCCGCAACCAAGCCGGCGACCACTACCCATCCGATCGGCGTGACGGCGGCGGCGGGAGCGGCCAGACCAAGCCATCCCATTACGCCTGTGGAAGCCGCGGGCGCGAAGAACGAACTCGCGACCCATGTCGATTTGGCGACGCCGACGCCGGTCCAGCCTGCGCCGCCGGTCTCCCAAAGTGAGTTCAGCGTCTTGCGGGTCCGAAGAAGCTTATAGGCGTCCTCTCCGATGCGCAGCTTGCGCTTGAGACGAAGGGGATCAGCGATCACCTGCTCGAAGTCGGTTTCCATGCGGTCAGCCTTGACTAGGCGTTTCAAACGATCGCGCCAATGTTTCGACCCGGGCGCGAAGGCCACCGTCCGCGACGTCAGCCATGGCGCCCACCCCGAGGCCGAACGCGACGAGCAACGGGCCGATGATCGGTCCCAGCAGAGCGCCCAGGATCGCGGCGGAACCGATGAGCCACCACATCGTGAAGCCGACGATCACGCCCAGCGTGATGTGAGGAAACAGCTTCACGGTCTCAAACACGAACGACATGATGCGTCGCCCGACCTCCACGATGGCGTCCCCGACCTTCATGGTGAGAGCGGCCAGCTGCGTCATCAGCAGTTTGACGTCCGCGGATACGGCGAGGCGATCGAGTTTGTCCGTAATCTCCCGGCGGGTGGCCATCTTGACCGTCATCACGTCATTCATAAAGGCTACCTTGTGGTCGTAGTTTAGATTGAACGAAACGGGACTGTTTACGGCCCCCGCCGATCGGCACTGGAAGTTCAGCGCCGTCCATCCGTGATTTTAGCGGGCTGCTTTGTCTGGTCGGTGGCTCTCTGTTGCTCACTGTTTAAACGATCGGACCCGGTGGCAGGTGAGAACAGCCATTCGGTCAAAGCCTTCGCGTCGGCGCCAGTCTCAATCCGGATAGTTACCTCTCCCGCCGGATTGATCTTCACGTTCCGAAGATGCTCAAGCGCACCGGAACTCAAGCTCGGCATCAGTTTGAGCGCGGGCTTGCGGATGTAAAACAGCAGGTGATGAGCGTTGATGATCCAGGAAAATAGGTATCGGCGCCTCCCGTCGAGGAGCTTCACCGCGGAAATTGCCGAGGAATGCGGTTCCGCGCTGAGGTTCATCTGCTCGGCCACGAGGAGCAAATAATTGTGTGCGGCGGCCCGGGGTGTGTTGCCACCTTCAGATAATGCCCCTGCCTGCGATCCTTCGCCTTTCAACGTCACGAGACTTCTGACCATCACCACCCCCCAAGACGGTTGCTCAATCGCTTCCCGGTCTGCAACATTGCAGAGCGTTATAGGCGGCGGCAAGGGGAGGATGGGAGCGATGGTTGCACCGGCGATACAAGAGGCCTTGAGCAAACTGACCGGCGACATGTTGCGGCGATCGGGCTCGGTTTTCTACACGGGGCGATCTGCGTTTGCGCAGCAAAGCCCCCTCTACATCCTCGGTCTCAATCCCGGCGGCTCCCCGGTGATGCAGGCGGAAAACACTATCGAACGGAATGTTCAGGCGTGGCGCGACGAGCCAAACGATCACTGGTCCGCTTACACCGATGAGTCCTGGGAGGGGCGCCCCGCGGGCACGCACGGGATGCAGCCGCGCATGATCGATATGTTCTCGAAGCTCGGACTGAACCCGCGGAACGTCCCCGCCGCCAACGTCGTGTTTGTCAGGTCCAAGGATGAGGCCGCACTGGAAAAAGAGAAGGACGAACTCCTGCGAGCGTCTTGGCCCGTGCATGAGGCGGTGCTCGGCTCGCTGGGCGTTCGATGCGTGCTCGCCCTCGGAACGACGGCGGGGCGATGGGTGCGTCAGAAGCTAGGCGCTCACGAACTGATCGCCGAATTCTTCGAAGATAACGCGCGGAAGTGGAGGTCCACCGCGCACCGCGCCGCGGATGGACGCAGCGTGGTGACGGTCACGCATCCAGGTCGCGCTGACTGGCGGAACCCGGCGGCTGACCCCAGCGAACTCGTTCGGAGCGTTCTCGGAGATACTTGCTGAGCACGGGCCGTCACGTCACGCTGCCCAGTCGTTGACTTGTCTAAGTAAATGTTCCACCTTTGTTCTCATGGAACAGGCACCCGAGTCGATGCGCCATGGCGCTGAACAGCTGTCTCAGACGCACCATCTGATCGCGGAAATCTTGCCTGAACTGCGGCCCGCCGAGATGCAGACGGTCTACTTCCAGTGCATGGAGGACGGCCCCGAAAGCTTGTTGGCGCCGATCGAGGCGGAGTTCGCGAGACGCGGTCTTTCACCCCATGCGATGACGTTCGGTTGATGGCGAGCGTCATCACCGCCGAACGGATCGCGGACTTGCTCGCGCAAGCTCCAGGCTGGGCGCTCGTAGCGCTCACGGTGCCGCAGGAGCGGTTGAGGGCGGATGCACGACTTGAGATTGCCGAGCACATCTACAGCGCTCTCTACCGGCCGTCGGATGTCGAGGCGGAGGAGAAAGCCGTCGCTTAGCCGCCCCGTAAGGGCCGCCAACTGATCAAATATGCAGTGATAAGCGCCCCGCATGTCCGTATGACTGCAACAAGCGAGGCGCTAAGACCAGTTCGAGCTGGGTACGAAAACTTCGGTGGCAGAGGTAGGCCAGCGGCTTTATGATCCGATGAAGCATCCCGCCCGCTCCGTGTGACACCGTGTATGCCGCGGGCGAGATGCCGAGCAATTGCCGTCTTGGGGAGGCAAGCTCTTTTCACAACGTCGGGGATACCCCATCGCTTTACAAGCCGCGGTGTCGTTCGACTGATCCCAGAACGGGAAAGCCTGCGATCAGCTGTGAGGTGTCGCCAGGATGTACGGCCCGCCCCATGCAACGGGAGTCGCGAGGCGGGCGGGCCGGAGAATATTGGGTCATCTCGGCTCACCAAGTACGACCGCAGCCTACAATGCGTTCACAGCGGCTAAACAAACTCTCGGTGGAAGTCTGACTGATACCGGCCCCGTCTCAGCGACAAGGGAAAAGCGCGAGGCGGGACGGCCGAAGTGTTGAAGAATCCTTCGGCGCACGGGGTGTTTTATGTTGCGTTGGCGTCTCTCTGCTTCGCAGGCCTTCCATTAGGCATGCGCTCAAACACGGGTTCACCATTTCTGTGAAGAAAATTATCGCTCCGATAGGTAGTCTATCATTAAGACATAACGCCTAAAACGGTATGAACAGAGCGGGTGCGGGCATTGGCAAAAAAAGAAAGTATCGGCGAGCGAGCGATTCAGTTCCTTGATGCGCAAAAGCTTGATCATAGTCCTGAACACTACGCATTTGCCTATCAATACCTTTCGGGCGCTGATCGGGTGTTTTCAGACGCTGTCGATCGTGAAATTGAAGGGGGCGTACGGTTGCGACAGGAGGCGGTACGCGCGCTAATGCCACAGGGCAGGTGGCCCTTCGCCGGTGGAGTGTTCGACCGGCTGACGACTCAATTGCTCGAACTGCTGACTAAGGTTGCTTTAGCCACCGACGGGCTGAACCAAGACCTGACGCGGACCGCAGCCGAGTTGGTGTCGGCCGAACCGCAACAGGTCCGCAAACTCGTGATCTTCATGATCGAACGCACGGCTAAAGCCGAAACCTCGCTGTCAGCGGCCTTGCAACAAGCGCAGGTGCTGCGCGACACGCTGAATGGCGTGAACGAAGAAGTAGGCCGCGATCCGCTAACTGGTCTGCCGGGATACGAGTCCATGGTGCAGCGATTGGAAGCGAGCATCGCAGCGGTCGGCAGTTGCTCCATCGCAATCATCGATGTCGATCAGTTAGATGCCGTTCCCCTGCATGGCCCTGAGATGAGCGATCGCGTTTTGAAAGCAGCGGCAATGACACTAAAGGACTCGTGTTCACCCTATCAGGTTGGGCGATGGGGCGATGCTTCATTTATGATGCTGATCGACGATCCCGACCTCGCGACGGGCATCGCGAAACTAGAGCTTGCCTGTGCCAACATGGGTGCGCGGCAGTTAAAGCTACGTGAGAACAACGAGCCGCTGGGGCAGGTTACGTTATCGGCCGGTGTGGCGACGACGCGGGGGCGTTCGACGAAAGACGTGGCCGAAGCGGCGATCCGGCTTTCGCGTCAGGCTCGGCGACAGGGCGGAAGCCAAGTCTTGGCCGAGGCACAATTAATTGCAGTTACATAAACAGCCGGCTGATCTCGCGTTTAAGATGTCCGGCGTTCCCGCCTTCCTAATAGCAACAGATGGCGGAATAATTAACTGAGTCGCACATAGAAGGCAGCATAAATATAGCCCGAAATATCTCTTTTCGCGGTGTTGCGCTGTTGGGCAACTGGTTTGGGACCAGCCGCGATCTCCCTCTTATTGACGTGGAGCGGGTCCTTGAGCTCGCGCGGATCTTGAGCGAAAAAAACCGTCCTTTGGATTTCACTGAAAGCAAGGTCATACCGAAACCCTATGGCGCGAGGAATTTGAAGCGTGAGTGATGATGCCGATAAGCCTGTCCTCAATAAATCTCTGGCAGAGTGCGGCATCGAAGAGCGAGCACGCCACTTCCTGCGATTGAGCCAATGGGCGAGATCTAATGTTCCGGTGGACCAATCGGAGATAAAGTCACTGACTGGCCCTCTCGGAAACGGCAAGTAAATCTGAGGCACTGCGTCATTTATCTCGATCACGGTCGAACTGCGGCGGCGGTAGGAAAGTCGCCAAGCACGTTTACAGCGCACTCTATCATCTTCTCGACGATGGGGGCACGTCGGCTTAAACGCATTGGGGTTCCCGTCCGGTTGAGTTAGTGATCAAGGCCAACAGGAGCCACCACCATGCGTTACGTAATCCGGAAAGACGGCGATTTGTCCACGGTGGGCATTCACCGGAACAGCTTCGACGAGGCACTAGCCACTGCCGCCGAGATGATCGCGATGCGCGGCGACGAGAAGTCGATCGTGGTCGAAGACACTTGGGACAAGCGGACGATCAACGAAGGTGAGATCGCTTCGCTGATTGCCGCCAGATCGCCGGACCGCACGTAGGCAGTTAATTAGGGCGGGAGACGCGCATGAACGGCTACGTGGAATTTGAAAGTCCTGAAGGCGATCCAATCGTTGTGAACGTGGATCGCGTAAACTTCGTGCGCCGGTATCGCGGCGGGAATGACGCCAGCGCTGTGAACTTCGAAAAGGGCAATTACGTCGTCGTTAGGGGGAGCCTCACGACGGTGCTGAAGGCACTGCAAGAGGCATAGATCCAGGCTGGCGGTACGTTGTAAAAGTGTACTCAAGCCCGATCTAGCGAAAGCCAATATCTGCCCCCGACGGGTTTTCGCTCCTAGGCGGAGTCGGAGGCTCTAATGCGCTGTAATTTCCTCTTGGTGGCGTAGAGCGCGGCGTCGGCGATTACGAACAGCTCTTCAGGATCATAGGAATATGGGTCTCGGGGAACGGCCATGCCGCTGGTCGCGGCGACTGTGAACATCTGGTCCCGCCAGATCATCGGTGCGGTTAACAGGGAATGGAAGCGGGCTAGGCGCGCCTTGACCGATGCCGGTGTAGTCTCATTGCCGACGATGACGGCAAACTCATCCCCGCCTATTCTCGCGATCAGTGGTGCGTCGGGAAAACTTGCGGTCAGCCGCTCGCCGAATATCTTGAGGCAAGCGTCTCCCGCTAGATGGCCTAGCCGGTCGTTGATCCCCTTAAAGCCGTCGAGATCGAAAAGGATCAGTGCGCCTAATGGGAGGTTGGGTGGGGCAGTGCGTCGTCTGTTCAGGAAGCGGTTTTCATAGACGGCGCGGCTCGCCAAACCGGTGAGCGCATCATTTTCCGCGAGACGTCGTAATGTCTCTGAGCGCAGTTTCTCCTCCGTCACGTCTTGCTTCAAGCCATGTAGGAAAGGGCCTCCGCACGCGGTGTAGGTCATCTCGCCGGTAACGCGCATCCACCGAACGTCGCCGGCTGAACGCACGATCTGCGCGTCGAGAGTGAAAGTGCCCTTTACAAGGATCGCTTGGGAGCGGAGCCTTTCCATAGCCTCGCGGGACTCTTCGGTGTACATTTCGACCGTCTGTCGCCGGTCGATGGCCTTGTTGGCCGGCAAACCAAAAAGATCATAGACGCCCGAGGTCCAGCTCAGGCGGCTGTCTGAAAGATTGCAAGACCAAGCGCCGATTTTTGCAAGCGCCATCGCACGTTCAACCAATGGGTCAATTGGTCTTTGGAGTTGCGGCTCGTACGTCCCTGGCGAAGGGGCGCCGAGCGGCGTAAATGGCGTCTGAGCCTGCTGGATGAGCATCGACACGCCGTCAGTGTAGATACGCATGTGTTAATAGCCCGTGTTGTCTGCCGTATCTCTATGAATCAGCCTGCTGTCCTGAGAATCCCGATGCCGATCGCAATGGCTAACACTACCAAGACTGCTCTTTCGATCGCCGTGCCCCTCGCCACGACGGTCCAGATTGACCGGATCAGGCCCTTTTCCGGGTCAGTCAGATTCGCTCGCTTGTTTATTGTCGCCGCCTGCTCAGCGCGTCGCTTTTGCAACGTCTCAGGTAGTCGAGCGCCGCCAACGATACCGATGGCCGTAATCCCCAATATCTTCAAAGGCGTGCTATCGGGCATTGCCAGCGCCACGCCCGCACCTAAAATCCCGAAAGCGATGGCTGCAGTAACTCGTGTCCGGGTCATTCCATCGTTCCGCCACGATGATCGAGCATCGGTTTCGGCCTTGGGGTGCGTCTTCATATGCTTTCCTCATGGCAATGTGCAGTCGAGTCCGAGAAGGCGCGTGGGCCGGGGACGCGGCAGTAAAGGCGCTCGCTCAAGATTTTCTCATGTTCTTCTAGCCTATTTTATGCAAGTTCGTGGCTCTATTCGTCGCCGTCACGATCCCGCTATTTACGTTGTAATTGCAGGTCACGATCACCGTCATAATTGGACTCTCGATTACGACCATATTCATCAAATAGGCTCACAATGAGGCCTTAAAAGTATTGAGAGATCGAGCTGTCGATTACAGCCAGTCTTGACAAATATTGCCTTTATCTGGCTTCTTACAGTTGCTAGCGAGGTGCCGCGGCGCGCTGCGATATCGGCGACTTGGATACCCCCTGCCAGCAATCGCCCGACTTCCGCTTCGGATTGGGTAAGCCCGAACATGGTCATCAACACGTTGCTCGTCGACGACATCCCTGTGCGAGGCTGTCTGAACACGAGCATGGCACGTGCCTGTGAAAGTGGCCCAGAAAAACGTCCCGGCATCGGGCATAGATCAGCGATAAGAGGCCGTGCCGGGCCAGCGTCTGGAAAGGTAAGCGGCACGGCGCCGTGCCAATTAGCGCTGTCTCGGCTCAACATCGCAAACGCGCGCCCTAGTTCGGTTTCCGCGCGCTGGCACGTTGGAACAAGGCGACCACGTATCATGCGCACGTGCGTGCCGGCACTTAGCAGTTTCTCCATATCCGCCGATAAGGCGACGATCCTCATGTCCGCCCCAAGCATTACAGCGGCCCCCACAAGGCTTTCGGCCGTCACCAGGCTAGCTTGGTCGATAGCTGATCCGAGCGCGATGGACGCCGTGACGACCGCGCTAATTGCGGGCGCCAGCGCGGTAATAAAGCGCGTCTCGACAGGATCGACAGAACCGCGTGCGGCAGGTCGATGGATGCTTAGGGCTGCACACAGACCATCGGTGGTGTCGAGCCGTACCATGGCGCATGTCGGCACGTCGCTTTCGCGAAAAAGCCCGGTGTAGATTGCCGATCTCTCTCGCATCTCGGGCGAAATAAAGTCGTCGTCGGTAATGCAGTGAAGAGGACGGGCCATAGTCAGTGCCCGCGTACGGGGATTCAGTGCGGGATCAGGCCCGCCGGCTGCATAATAGGCGATCTGCTCTTCCTCGCTGCAGCCTACGATCATGTTGAACAACAGGTCGCCGCCAGTATTTAAAACTGCAAGCTGTCCGATCCGTCCATTTGTAACCGACATCATGGCGGTTAACGCATCCGACCAATCGACCATGCCCATCGCCGCCGAGCGAAACCGCTCGAGGATGTCAGTCATGTCATCATCCGTCATGTCGCCCCCCCCGGCAGTAATTGTATAATTTTCTACTAAAAAAACGCCCTAACAGAAGGTTATCCTCAATCTACGGGATGCGGACACGGGTGCGCTTTGTCAATCAACGTAGCGTCCAGGTGCGGAATATCTGGAGAGCAAGTTGCCGGCGGCGTTTGATATGGATCACAGCGTAATGATGCCGTCGTAGATCAAAGGGGAACTGTCTATGTCGATTTTGAAACTTGCCTACGCGATGTCGGTAGCGTTCGTCACCATGATCCCAGCTGCCGTGGCGGCACAAGAGGCTCTTCCGGCCGATAAAGGACTCGGAGTCGCGGTTGGCCTAACAGCGGGCACATTGGGAATTGGTCCTGAGGTGGGATTCCGTATTTCGGACCATTTGGGCATTCGCGGCAACGCATCGTTTCTTGGCATCAACGGCAATTACGAATCAGATGACCTTGAATATGATGGCAAAATTAAGTTGAAGTCGTTTGGCGCGATGCTCGATGTTTATCCCATGGGTGGGCACTTCCGAATTTCCGGCGGTGCCAGGATAAATAAGAGCTACGTCCGGCTCGATGCAATGCCATCGCAAGATGTAGAGATCGGCGACGACGTTTATACTCCCGCCCAAATTGGCATCCTAAAAGGACGAGCCGAAGTAAAGAACTTTGCTCCCGCGCTTACCTTGGGCTGGAGCGGTAAAAACCGTAAGGGTTTTATGTTCGGCTTTGATGCGGGCGTCTTATTTCAGGGTACTATTAGAGTGCGAGAGTTCACAGCAACTGGCGGGCTCGCAGGCGACGCGGCTTTCACGGCCGATCTTGAGCGCGAACGAATCAGTCTACAAGACGATGTAAATGACTATAATGTCTACCCGATTATACAACTATCGATCGGCTATCGCTTTTGATATAAAAGTCTGCGAAGGAATCTGTAGAGTTTTCTCGCATCGCTAAATCGGAAAAGAAAATGCTGGTCTCCTGATCGCGAACGAGTCTGGGGCGCGAGTGGTTTTACTGCCGGTGAACCGCGCAACCGCTGTAAGTCTACTGCGGCTTCAGTGTAGATGGCCGGGGCGTAGAGGTTCTCTCCTGGTCCCTCCCGCCGATTAGGGTTAGAACCAAAGGCTTTCAAAATGTTGAACGTTAATAAGTCGAGAAACCCGCCCCTTACGTTACTTACGTACGTAACCATGGGTGATTTTCTGAAGCCTTAAAAGCAGGACTTAAAATGACTTGGGCAAGACGTTAGTCTTATTAGGGGGTTAGGCTGTGGCACTGATCGCGTGGATTAATATAATGGGCGCAGCGGGTCTGACGACGTTCGCTGGCATGCCTGCCCCCCGCTGCGATGATCGCGTAGCGTATGACACGCCGCGTGCAGTGAACGGTATAGCTGTGCTGGAACATGAGGCGGTGCGCTGGCATGCGGGCCTTCCTGCTGACCTGCCTATTTCAATCGTGGAAGCGCCGTCGTTCCGCGCCGATAGCTATGCCTATGCAGCTTCGGCACTAAATGCGTCTCCCGATTTGATACTTTCAACCCTGCTACAGGGGTCTTCACGAAACTCGTATCGTCAGCTTCAACGCTTATACGTCCTGTGCGGACCTCGAGAGCAACGCAGGATTTGCTTGGAGGCAGGGTTGAGCGGCACGCCTTACTTTGTTGATCGAAGCGGCATGCAACCACGTCCTATCAACGCCGGTCGTGTCGCGGCAGCGCCTTTTGCCGGCCGTGTTGCCGTAAGCATACGTCGTGAAGAAGGCACTCTATTTGTGGGTATCACTGAACTTGGTGCAATAAAGAAAAAACAGAACAAAGATATCTATACATTTTCGCTTGAAAAGTACTCGGTCAAGCTACAGTGCCAGTGGCGTAACGGAGCTTATCGCTAACTATGTCAACTCTTATAACCCATTATTCTTTAAGAATGCCGTATATGTCTTAACAAAGGAGAAGATCATGGCTTTGCAGAACGTCGATGCGATTAGCATTCCCGCCTACACGAAAACACGTGATGACCTTATCAAGGTAGTAGAAAATGCGCCGTTAGCGACGGGTGCTGTGAGTCGTGTTAGTATTGAAGTCGATGGCGGCGGCAATCTGTTCATCGGTTATGGCTTTGACCTTGATGTAAATTCCGAAAACACAATTCTGACGACCTTTGCGTCCGCGGGGATAGTTCTGAACGATGCTCAGAAGCAGGCGCTGAAGACGTACAAGGCAACAGGTAGCGAGGCTACGTTCAAGTCGGCATGGAGCGGGGTTACCGTAAACGACGCGGAGGCGACGGTGCTACTTAGCGTCACGGTCCAGCCTTACGAGGATTCGCTCACGGCCAAGCTCGGCGGTGATGACCTGGGGCCGTCAAAGGAGCGTGCCGCTCTGATTTCGCAGACTTACAATCTGGGAAAGAACGCCATTCCCACAGAGATTGGCCTGTTGCAGCAGGATCCGACCGATGTTGTGTCGGCGTCCATCCAGCGTGCGTCGATCTACTACGAGGTCGCCTTCGATAGTACCTCTCTTTCCAATGCCGCTGCCAATCTTCGGGGCCTTGAAGCCAGGCGGCTCAAAGAAGCGCATCTTTTTGATCTTTACTCTTCCGATAACAAACCTGCAACGAGTGAGAATGGCGACGAGGCGAAGGCGATATTCAGCTTTCTGGATAGCAAGGACAAAAATAACGCGTTGGAGACCTACTTGACGGCGCGAAAGTTCTCTACCGCTGACGCCAAGAACGAGGTCGACGCGACCTACGCACCGGCCATAAAATATCTATCGGATAATTTTGGGCAAGGGCTGAACTTCAGCGACCGACATGCCGTAATTGTAGACAGCGCGAGTGATGAAGCGATCGCTGCGATCCCGGCCTCACGCACCGCGCTGAGTAACTTGATCTTTGGGGAAGGCGGCGCAGATACCGTCAACGCAGGTGCCGGGCGTGACGTCGTATATGGCGGTGAGGGTAACGACATCCTGAACGGTGGCGAGGCCAACGACGTGCTGATCGGGGGCGCTGGCGACGATACGCTGGATGGCGGCCAAGGTCTTGACACCGCTGTCTACAAAGGAAACGCAATAGACTACAAGATTGTCCATAATAAAGATGACACCTATACGATATCTCATGTACGTGGCGCCAAGACAGAGGGTAGCGATACGTTGCGTTCTGTTGAGAACGCCAAGTTCGATGACCAAGGTTTTGCGCTAGCGGTAAACAGTGTAACCACGCAGACAGACTTTGCCCTCGTTATTGACACTACGGGCAGCATGTCGCCTTATATAAATCAAGTGAAGTCGAAGATGGCGGAGATTGTAGACAGCCTGCTGGCCTCGGAGTCCGTTGACGCGCAAATCTCTATTGTTGGATTCAAGGATCCAGGCGAGACGACGACGATCCTAAACTTTACATCGCAGGATGACTTGGCGGCACGCAAGGCTGCCGCGATCACGGCTATTAACAGTGTCGGCGTTTCTGGCGGAGGAGATTTCCCAGAAGGCGACAACTCTGGGCTCCTCCATGCCCTCAAGGGATCGGCGGGGCTTTTCAGGGACACAGCCGTCAAGCGTGACATTGCAATATTCACCGATGCCGACGTAAAGGATACCTACCTTGCAAGCGAAGTCGCTCGATATGCCGCTGACGTCGGCGTAGCTATTCGATCTATGGGCACCGCACGCACGGCGGCCGGATCGGTGACAGAAATCACCTTCGCCGCTGCAAAAGGCGAGCCCACGCCTGCGCCAGTCCGGATTTTCTCGATCCTTGTCGGTCCGAACGGTGACTTTCTCGACACGCGTGAAAATGTCGCCGATCTGGCGCAGAACGGCGGGCGATTCTTTGATACTGACAGCCTCGACGATTTAACGGCTGCATTGTTCGAGATTATCGAAACGCCCGCCAATCGCGTTCCGGTAATTAGCTCCAATGGCGGCGGTGATAACGCGACCGCTTCTGTTGTCGAAGGCGGCATCGCAGTGACCGTCGTCAATGCCGTCGATCCCGATACAGGTGCTATCGTTTCTTACGCGATCGACGGCGGAGCGGACGCCGGGCGATTTGTACTGGATCCCGTGACCGGGGCACTCGCGTTCGTGACTGCACCGGACTTCGAGGTGGCAGGTGATGCCAATGGCGACAACGTGTACGAGGTCATCGTTAGCGCTTCCGATGGCTTGACCGCTGACGTTCAGGCCCTGGCAATCACGGTTACGGATGTCGAGGAAGCGGGCGGAGGCAGGACCGTGCTTAATGGGACGGCAGGTCCGGACCAATACCGACTACCTGAGAATGCCAGCAACAATGCCTTGGTGGCCCAGTTCGGTCGGAACGATAGCTTGGTGCTGGATACCGCGCTTGCAGATAGCAATCGAGATGGAATCATCACTTTTGGGCGGAATGGAGCTCTGGACCTTGAAGGTCCGGATGCAGGCGGCGGTACGGTAGAACTCGCTGGTATTGATGGCCGTGACGGCCTTCGATCACTTGGTAGCCGTGGTGGCGAGTTTTTCTACGCGGATGCGACGGTTCGGCCAAAGGGCGCAGTAGAGGGCAGTGTTGGCAACGATTTGCTGCGAGGTACGAGCAAGGCGGACGAATTCTTCTTCGATACCGCTCTCGGCCTCGGGCTGGGCCCGGATAAGATCATTAACTTTGGGGTGGGCGACCGGATCGTGACCACCTCGGCCATCTACGATGCAAACGGCGACAATTTGATCGGATTTGGCGGAGATCGGCTGCTCGACCTGCCTGATGCGGACGGCGGTGCCGGAGGCGGGGGAGGTACTCTCGCCGTCTTCGGAACATCCGGCAGAACGATTACCCAACTGGCCTTTGTTAACTCGATCGTCGATGGCGACGTCACCTATTATTATTATGGGCTATCCAACGAGGCCTCGATTCCAGACTTGACTGCGTAGCTATATGGCACTTTTCATCTCTCTCCGGCAGCGCCACCGGAGGGAGATGGATCGTGGCCCGACACGTAGCTGCGGTAGTACGTGCTCGCAGGTATGGCGCAGGTCGCCATTCAAGCCTTTCCCAAACCAAAGCGCGTTCGATAGGAAGCGGCCGGTCGGCGGTCTCAGCCCAAACTGGGAAGAGGCTGGGTGCCGCCGCCATGACACAGGGTATTGGCCACTAACCATATGTAATAGCTCGCCAAAATCTAGTGCGCCGCTAGCCTTCGTAATGCGGGGGTCACAGGTTCGAGTCCTGTAAGCGGCACCAAATTCCAGATAGCATCATGATAACACGGGAAAGCCGCAGTTTTTCGTGCGCTCCTGCGTCGCTGGGGTACATGGCGGGGGTACAAAAAGCTGATATGCCATGGCCCAAAAGGTCCTGGCGGGAGCTTATGACAGGCTGGATGTGAACCGCCCCGGGTCTGCCGGAGGCCTTGGGTTGTGTGTCATGCTGCCATATCGATGTTGTCCGCGGCAGCATAATATTGATCTTCGGCTTCGGCGGACGGGATGCTGCCGATGGGCTCCAGCAGCCGACGATGGTTGTACCAGTCGACCCATTCGAGCGTGGCGTACTCGACGGCTTCGAAGCTGCGCCAAGGTCCGCGCGGGCGGATCACTTCGGCTTTATAGAGGCCGTTGATCGTTTCGGCCAGAGCGTTGTCGTAGCTGTCGCCGACACTGCCGACCGATGGCTCGATGGCGGCCTCGGCAAGGCGCTCGGTATACTTGATAGACACGTATTGCGACCCACGGTCGCTATGATGGATCAGGCTGCCACGGTGGGTCGGACGGCGATCGTGGAGCGCCTGTTCGAGCGCATCCAGGACGGAGCTGGCGTGCGCCGCCCTTCTGGCGCGCCAGCCTACAATCCGTCTGGCGTAGGTATCGATGACGAAGGCGACGTAGACGAACCCTGCCCAGGTCGCGACGTAGAGCCTGCCCTCGCGGAGGCGAGGGTGAAGTCCGAAACCCAAAGCCTCTTCGGCGCTTGCGCGAAGAACTGGCGATTGACGTGATCGCGCGGGCACGGCGCCGCCTTGTCGCTGATGGTCGTACGCACCGGTTTGCCCCGAATCACACCTGCCAAGCCCATCTCATGCATCAGCCGTTCGACGGTGCAACGGGCGATCACAAAGCCCTCCCGCATCATCTGCCGCCATATCTTCCGCACGCCATAGACCGCGAAGTTCTCCGCGAACACGCGAGCAATCTCGGGCTTGAGGATCAGATCCTCACGCGCCCGTGCCGACAGACGCGATGGATCCTGTCGCTGCGCGACGTGCTCATAATAGGTGGATGGAGCGATCGGCAGGACACGGCAGATCGGCTCGACCCCATAGGCATCGCGGTGATCGTCAATGAAAGCGATCATCTCGGGAACGGGCGGTCGAGCTCCGCCTGCGCGAAATATGCCGATGCCTTGCGCAGGATCTCGTGGCTTGCCGTAGTTCACGGACCTCGCGCTCCAGTGCCTTCACCTTGTCCGCCACCTCGGTCGGGACACCACCACGCTTTCCGCTGTCGACCTCGGCCTTCTTCACCCACTCATGGAGCGTCTGCGGAACGCAGCCGATCTTCTCGGCAATCGATACCACAGTCACCCATCTGGACGGGTATTCCCGCTCGTGATCGAAAAACCATCCGTACCGCCCGCTCGCGGACTTCTGGCGCAAACTTGTTCGTCGTCTTGCTCGTCATGGCTCCACCTTCTCAGGAGTTGGAGCCTCCGACAAGCTCGGGGCGGTTCAATCGGGGCACGAGCATATGTGCTGGGCTGCGCTCCGCCGGACTCGTTGGGGAGGCCGTTACTAAACACGGCCGAATCTCTTTACGTGCGCGCGGTTGTTGAGCGCCCTAATCACTTTTCCTGTTATCCGTCTGTCGACCCGAAATCGGCTACTTCTCGATCGTGATCGTTACGAACAGAGTCATCGAAAGCGATGTGGATCAAGCAGACGGCGATTGTAATAGCTATCCCATGAGCTTTGATCAAATGCCAAGTTTAATGTGCTAATGGGCGAATCAGTTACTGGGCTAGGGGGTTGTCAGTTCACCGTGTTATCCGAGACTTTCGCTAATTCGGTACGGAGCCATTTGGCCGTTACTTTCGGCAGATCTTTCTCATAAGCCTTCGCCCTGACAATATTTTTCCAAAATCGAGCATCTGCAATCGACTTCGTGACGCCCCAGCCATTCGCATAAAGGATGGCCAAATAACCCTGACTCGCTGTCTGGTCACTCTCGGCGCCGGCGCGGCAAACGGGAAAGGCCTGAGAAAAGCTCTGTTCCGCTGCGAACGTCATGCACAACCAGTTAGCGGCATCTGCGTTATTCTCATCGGCCAGATTCTGCATTAAAACGATGGCGCGTTTTCGACTTTCATTAGCATTCGGACGCTTGGCGAGGGTCTTGATCGCCCATATGTAGCCGTCCTCCGCGGCTGAGCTTATCAGCTCCCATCCGCGCCGTTCGTCACGCGGCCCGAGCGTGCCGTTAACGAGCGCATAGCCCAGATTAGCTTTGGCCCGCGGGAAGCCGACAGCGCTCGCTTGTTCAAAAAGATCGGCAGCCCGCCTGCGACCAGCTTTGCCCTCGCTGGCGAGAATATAGGCCAATGACGTCTTCCCGGCAGCACTGTCCAGTTTCACTGAAGCCTCCAGCCATCGCTTGGCGCCCTTCCTGTCAGCCGCGACCCCAACACCGTAATGGTAAAGGAAGCCCAGGAGATAGGCTGCATCGCCAAGGCCGTTGTTCGCCAGCATTTCTAGCTCGGCGATTTTGTGCCGCTGCGTCGCCAGATCAGCGAGGACGGCGCCATCGAGAAGTCTCAATTCCTGATCCGTGATCTGTAAGGTCAAAAATGAGGACAGTGTTTGGTCTTGACCGCCGAGCGCTTGCTTAACGTCGTTCTGCTTAAGGGGGCTGGGTGATCCCACGGTTACCCCCGCACGGAAATAGAATTTTACGCGTGATGAACCACTGGTAAATGGCCGCTGTTTCGGATTGAGTTTCGCGGTACGGTCTTCCACCTCGGCGGTGAGCCCGGCAATTATATCCTCAATGCTGTTGTGGGGCGTCGTCAATCGCTTGGCAAATGCGCTTGCGAAGGGGCCGGGCGATGTGCCCGACGGGACGGCATTATAAGAAATATAGGTTGGCAGCGTAGAGTAAACTATAAGCTGCCCTCCGTTGTCAATGACGGATGAGCTGGAAAACTTTGCTACATTGGTAGCCGCCTTGAGGGGGTCTTCCCGGCAGGCGTCAAGAAATATCAAACTATACCTTTTAGGTAGTATGTTTGGTATAAACGAAGATATGTTAATGAAATTAGTTTCAAGAAATACCTTAAAATCATCTGTTAAATAGCTCTTATTAATTGTCCATCCGCCGGGAGTAGCCGTAGTAATGGGTACGATGTAGTTTTGACCACCATATTCAAAGCCATGCGCCGATATATACACGAATGCGACGTCGACTTTTTTGGATGACGCTACAAATTCATGGATCGCAGATCTTAGATCTGCGGCAGAGCAGTTCTCCGCGCGAACCTGTGAGAAAGTCGACGGCAAGGCATGGCCAATACGGCGGATGTCGCTAACCGAATTTGCCAACTCGCCCCAATTTTCTTGGTAAGCGCCCACGCCAATGAGCAGGGCAGCAGCGGTACATTCACTGGCGACGATTGCCGTAAGCTCCCCTTCCTTAAATTCGCATTTTGCTGATGTTCCAGCCTTGGCCGCGGGTATGGACGTGACGCACGCAGCCAATGATGGAGCGCCCCCGCATAGAGCAACCCCAAGTAAAATCATGACGCCGATGCGCAACATAGCTGCCGGTAAATGCATTACGGGGCCGGAGTGGTTTTGGTAGTCCCGGCGGGGCAGGGTAGTACGGTGGTCCGCCTCGTGAATACGACCCTGTCAATGGATCCGCCCTTCGCTGAAACTATGGCTGCATCGTACTTTGTTGCCGGGTCATACAACGCGTAAGTCTTGACTGCATCGAAAACCTTCCACAGCAGCGGGAGGATCACGATGATACCCATGCTGCCGTCATTGACTGTGCAGGTCGCAACTGATCCTCCCGACGACCTAACTCGTTCTAGCCAGTTGCCGAGCCGGGTCGGCATGGCGTCCTGCCTAAACGCCCCATCGGTCGTGACCGTGACCTCCGGTAGGGGGGATGATAGGGATCCTCGCACTTGACGATCGAACCGACAGCTATCTTCATAAGCAATCGACGCAGCAGCCTCAGCTCCCTGACCAAGCCAACAAGAATTGTCAGTTACTTTGCCGAGTGTATTGGAGATACTCTTCGAACTCGCAGAGTCTATCCACTCACCGCGACAGGCGGCTAGATAATTGAGCAAGACAACACTGATCAAGACTCTGATCGAAGCCGATGTGCGAACGCCCATTCCCCATCCCCCGTATACGACCAGAGTATTGTTGCATATTGGCGAAGAACTTAGTCGACAACTCAAAACTTCTACAATTTCGCATAGCCTTGGACGATGCAATGGTGTTGACAAGCACGTCAAAGAGCGATTCGCACGGACCACCCTTCTCGGGCATCGCGGCGAACGGATTCGCCTCTCACGTTCGGTGCTTTATGGGTTGGCTGCAGAATGCACTGTAGTCAGCCAACCAAGCCACAGAATTTGCCAGATATTGGGTTCTCGCACCTTATGGGCATACCCCCCGCCGCGGGACAAATCGGTGAGACATCAAACTCCACCCCGGGTGATTATTTCAATCCCAAAGCATTGAGCGCCACATGTTCAACGTGCCGCCTGCTTGCATCATGGCCGTCGATCAGGCCAAGGGTGTCGCCGGTCAGTTTGCCTTCCGAGGTACGGCTGTGATCGCGTATTTGGAGAAGCCCTAGGTGCACCTTCGGTGCCTCACGCGAATGGTGCCAATCAGCCGCTCTCTTGCTGCTCTGTGCCATCCACAGCGATCGTTTCGGGGCGAGGCCATCTTTTTTCGGCCATCAAGCGCAATGTCCGGGGGCGGCGGCGGGGAGGTTCAGGGCAAAGACTCGCCGTCGATCGCGGGGCCCGGACTGGCCGAGCCATGTTGCGCTCGTCTTCCACTATTAAGCGTCGGAGGCGACGTTCTGGTGGTTGCCGTGGAATGGTGGCTCCAACGGCCTCCAAAACATCGCCTCGACCGAAGACGTCACCGTCAAGGGGTGGCGGCCGCCAAGTCCGGATGGGGGCCCCCGTCCGTACGGAGACCGGCGCTATATCGGAACCGATAATACGTATGAACTGATCAACCATGTTCCGAAGCTCGGGGACGCTGCTCCGGCGCATATGCTTTTCCCGGACTCAGGAGGTTCGAGGGATATTGCCTTTCGCGATAGGCAATTCTTCGATCTTGTGGGGTGCCGGAAGGACGGCATGTAACCCGCGCCGCTGCCGGAACCGCGCGCGAAAACGGCCGGTCCGCATTGCTGCCTGAGCAGAGGGGCATCATCCGGCGGCGCCTCAGCCAAAATGATCCACGGCAGTGCTGATATGGTAGAGTGTGCTCGCGGGAATGAACGCGACCAGAGGATCGCCTCCGGGATCTACATGGTCGATCCAGCCGCCCGGATGCGCGCGCGCGAAGAAGATGCGCCATGCCGTGCCGAGCACCTGATCGCGCGCGTGACCCGTCAGCACCTTCGCGGCTTCCAGCGCGGGCCAAAGTCGGCAGCTTGCCGCGATCGCGCCGTCCGGGCCCATGACGTCGACGACGCGGCCATCGGCAGTCATGCCGCGCAGCGCTTGCCGGCGTAGCCGGGATACCCGGTCGCCCACCGCAATGCCGGTCAGGGCCGCGGTGCGCTCGAGCAGCCATATCCATTCGAAATGATGTCCCGGTTCGAAGCCGCAGCCGGGGTTTGCGGGCGTCCAGTCCAGCGCATAGGATTCCGCCAGCACGTCGTCGCCGGCGGGCAGGAAGCGCGTGTCGAACAGGGCGATCAACGCGGCGATGCGGGGGGTGAGATCGCCGCACGCCCCGGTTTCGTGCAGCGTCAGCAGCGATTCGAGCAGATGCATGTGCGGGTTCTGTCGCCGCGGCAGAACCGTGTCCGGCCACGCCTCGACATAGCCGCCTGCGGGATGCGTCAGCGTCTGGTCAAGAAAGGCGAGCGTCTGGTGGACCAGCGCGACGGTGCGCGGTGCGGGGTCGAGCCGGATCAGTGCGGCCAGTGCGAGAAGGACGAACGCATGCGCGTAGAGGTCGCGACGGGGATCGGCGACGGCGCCGCGTCGGGTGCAGGAAAACGCCCAGCCTGGTTGCGCGTCGGCCTGCCAGTAGCGGGTGACCATCGTTTCGCCGGCACGCAGGGCGAGATCGGCGGCGCACGGGTACCAGCCACGCCGCGCCGCGATCGCGAACGCATGGATCTGCCGCGCCTGCACCATCACCCGGCGCGGCACGTCGGGTTGCGGCGTGCCGTCGAGCGCGAGACGTTCGACAAACCCGTGCTCGTCATGGCCCGCATTGCTCCACAGCGGCAGCGCGTGACGGCACAGCCAGCCGGTCCAGAAGGCGGGCTCTGCCGGGGTCACGCGCCGCGCAGAAGCTGGACGACGAACCGGTCGAGATCGCCGCCGGGGAACAGGAAGCCGTCAATTCCTGCGGCGGCCGCGGCCGCGAGGTCGCTCGCCCGGTCGCCGATCAGGAAGCTGCCCGCCCGATCGATCCGGTGCCGCGCGATCAGGCTGTTCAGCATGCCGGGCGCCGGCTTGCGGCAATCGCAGGCGGTCGCATAGCGCGCCACGCTGCCACCGGGATGGTGCGGGCAATAGGCGAAGTCGTCGATCCGCGCCGCATCGGGTAGCGCGGCCTGCATCGCGGCATGGATGCTCTCGACCGCGCCCTCCTCGTAATATCCGCGCGCTACCCCCGACTGGTTGGTCACGACAAACCGCCGGTATCCCAGCGCGGCAAGTCGTATCAGCGCGCGCTGCGCGCCATCGATCCAGTGTATTTCGTCGGGCTTCGAGGGATAGCCCGTATCGACGATCAGCACCCCGTCCCGATCGAAGAATACCGCACGACTTGGTGTGTGATCCTGCTGCATTGCACCATGAAATGGGGCGTTTGCCATTTCTCAATTCACCCAGGAACGACCAGTTGAATAGATCATGCAGTAACTGTTAGACTAGCATGTCCAATTATCAAATGGACCAATGAAAGGGAGGGGGTTGATGGCCAACTACGTGCCGGTTACGTATTAATGCGTAGCGTGAAAACACTTTTCATTGCTCTTGCAATTACTTGCAATCATGCTGCTGTCGCGCGGGTTTTTGCTGTGGCGCTGGCGCGCGAGGCGGGGTGGCAATCGGCAGTGATCCCGGCCGGCGATTTCGATCTGGTGGTGGCGCAGCGTCCCGGCCGCGGCAGCTCGAACGTCCTCACCGTGTATGTCGAAGGCGACGGCCTGGCCTATGCCGCCCCCGGCCGCCGGGCGATGGATCCCACCCCGACCGATCCGCTCGCGCTGCGGCTGGCCTTGCAGCATCCAGGGAGCGGGCCGGTCGCCTGGCTCGCGCGACCCTGCCAATACGGTCCCCGAGCCCGAAATTGCCGCAGCGACTATTGGAGCATCGCCCGCTTTGCCCCCGCGGTGATCGACAGCGCCGGTGCCGCGCTGGACCGGCTCAAGGCCGATGCCGGCGGCGCATCCCGGGTCATTCTCGTCGGATATTCGGGCGGTGGCGCGCTGGCGGCGCTGTTGGCGGAGCGACGCGCTGACGTCGCCGCGCTGGTGACGATTGCCGCCAACCTCGATCTCAGTGCGTGGACCGCCGCCCATCGGCTGACGCCGCTGTCGGGCTCGGTTGATCCGGCGATCGACGCGGCGCGGCTGTCACGGCTGCCGCAGGTGCATATCGTTGGCGGTGACGATCGCACCGTCTCGCCGGCAATCGCGCGCGCCTTTGTGGCGCATATGGCAGCCGATGCGCCGGCGACGATCGTGATCGTTCCGGGACAGGACCATCATTGCTGCTGGGCTGCGCGCTGGCCCGAGCTCGCGATGCACGGCGATCTGGCACATATTCCGGGCTGGGGACCGGAGGCGCCATGACCCGAAGCGTGTCGCTGTCCGGGCGCCCCCATGTGCTGGTGGTCGGTGATGCCATGGTCGATCGCTACATCATCGGCGAGACGCACCGCATCTCGCCGGAAGCGCCGGTACCGGTGGTGTGTGCCGGCCGCGAGGAGGCGCGCGCGGGTGGCGCCGCGAACGTGGCGGCCAACGTCGCCGGGTTGGGGACGCGGTGCAGCCTGCTGACGATCCGTGGCGATGACGGCGCAGGCACGGAGCTCGTCCGGCTGATGGCGGAGCACGGCGTCACGCTCGATGCCGTGGTGGAGACCGGCGAGCGTACGACGCAGAAGACGCGGCTGATCTCCGGTGTTCAGCAGATCGCGCGGATCGACCAGGACGGCACCACCGGCGCGGCGGCGCGAGCGGAGCTGGCGAAGCGGTTCGAGCGCCGTCTGGACGGCGTCCAGGCGGTGATCTTCTCCGATTACGACAAGGGTGCGCTCGCTGATCTGCCAGCGCTGATCGCCGTTGCGCGCCGCCGCGGCGTGCCCAGCTATGTCGATCCCAAGGCGCCCGATGCCGCGCGTTATGCCGGTGCCACGCTGCTCAAGCCCAATGCGCGCGAGTTCCACGCGTTGTTCGGGCCTTGCGCGGAGGAGCGGATCGCGGAGCGCGCGGTGCAGGCGCTAGCCGAGCTGGATCTCGACTGTCTCGTCGTCACGCGCGGTGCAAAGGGGATTCTGATGGTGTCGCGCACGGGTGAGGTGGTCGAGCACCCCACCGAGGCGCTGGAGGTGTTCGACGTGACCGGCGCCGGCGACACGATCATCGCCGCGCTGGTCGCGGGCATCGTCGAAGGACTGCCGATCGCCGCCGCGATCGATCGGGCGAACGTTGCCGCCAGCATCGCCGTATCGCGCCCGGGCACCTATGTCGTCACGCGCGCCGATCTGGACGAGCGGCTGCATCGGCGCACCCATGGCGCGAGCAAGCTGGTATCGCTGCCGCTGCTCACCGCGCGGCTGCGCCAGGCGCGGGCCGGTGGTGCGCGGATCGTGTTCACCAATGGCTGTTTCGACATCCTCCATGCGGGCCATGTCCGCCTGCTCGATATGGCACGGCGCAAGGGCGACCTGCTCGTCGTCGGGTTGAATTCGGATGCGTCGGTGCGGCGGCTGAAGGGGCGCGCGCGTCCCGTGAACGGACTTGCCGACCGCGCCGAGGTTCTCAGTGCGCTCGCGGCGGTCGATCATGTCGTGGCGTTCGACGACGATACGCCGCTCGACCTGATCCGGGCGATCGCACCCGACATCCTGGTCAAGGGCGGCGACTATAGCGCCGAGACCATCGTGGGTGCCGATCTGGTCCGCGATGCGGGCGGCGAAGTGGTCATCACCCCGCTGCTGGCGGGGCGATCGACGACCGGGATCGTCGCGGCCATGACCCCGTGATCCCCCGCGCCGCGACGGCCATGCCGCGTCCCAGCTGGCCGCACCCCCTCCATAGAGCGAGCCAGCCGCAGCTATGACCACGTCACCGCAGACTCTGACCGTCGATCAGGCCCTCACCCAGGCCAACGCGCATTGGAATGCCGGACAGGCGGATCAGGCCGAACGGCTGTGCCAGCAGGTGCTCGCGCTCTGGCCCGGGCAGTCGGACGCGCTGCACCTGATGGGGCTGATGGCGCATGCTTACGGCAATCTCGACGTTGCGATCGAGCATCTGCGCCGCGCCTGCCAGGCGCCGCGCGCGCCCGCCATCTATCAGAGCAACCTGGCCGAGATGTGCCGCCAGAGTGGCCAGCTCGTCGACGCCGAGCAGGCCGGTCGCCGGGCGGTGGCGCTGGACGCCGGCCTGGTCGCCGGTTGGAACAATCTCGGCATCGTCCTCCAGGAAGCGGGAAAGCTGGACGAGAGCCGGACATGCCTGGAACGGGTCGTGGCGCTTGAGCCGGGCTATGCCGAGGCGCAGAACAATCTGGGCAACACGCTGAAGCGGCTCGGCCTGCTGGAAGAGGCGCGCGCGCGGTACCAGCAGGCGCTCGACCTCGTCCCGACCTATGCCGAAGCACTGAGCAACCTGTCCAACCTGCTCAACGATCTGGGATTGCACGACGAGGCGCTCGCCTATGCGCGTCGCGCGATCGAGGCCAATCCGCGCCTGTCCGACGCCTATGTCAACGCCGCCGCGGTGGAAGTCGCGCGCGATCGGTATGAGGACGCGCTGCGCTGGGTCAGTTCGCTGATGATCGCGGTGCCGATGCATGCCGGCGCGCTGGGGGTGCGGGCAACGATCCTGCGCCGGCTGGGCCGGCTGGACGAGGCGCTGGCCGACGCCCGCAGCGCGGTGGCGGCGGCGCCAGCGCCTGGCAATGGGGAGGCGCTCAATATCCTGGGCGAGGTGCTGCAGGCGCAGGACAGGATCGACGAGGCGATGGCCGCGTACGACAGCGCCGCGCAGCTGCCGGGCTTCGGCCGTGAGAAGGCGCTGATCAACCGTGGCGTGGTGCTGATGGAGCAGGGTGATCGCGCGGCGGCCAGGACGGCGTTCGAGGGGGTTCTGGCACAATATCCGCGGTCCGCGTCCGCGTGGTTCAATCTGGCGGATCTGCATGACTTCATGCCCGGCGACCCGGCTATTCCGGCGATGGAGGCGCTGCTTGGCCCCGGCGGCGTTCAGGTGCAGGCGGATCGCACCGCGCTGCACTTCGCGATCGGCAAGGCATGGATGGACGCCGGCGACCCCGAGCGCGCCTTCACCCATCTCGATGCGGGCAACCGGCAGAAGCGGGCGACCTTCGCCTATGATGCCGACGCGATCGACAGCTGGTTCTCGGCCATCGCTGCCGCGTTTCCCGCAGCGATGTGCGCCCGCCCGCGCGCGGCGACCAAGGGCAGCGAGCGGGCCGTGTTCGTCGTCGGCATGCCGCGATCGGGTACGACGCTGATCGAGCAGATCCTCGCTTCGCATCCTGCCGTGGCCGGGGCAGGGGAGCTGGCGACGCTGCAGACCATCGTCCAGCAGGGCGGCGGCTATCCGGCGATCGCCCAGCAGCTCTCGGCGGAGACCGAAGTCGCGCTGGGGCAGCGATATCTGGACGCGACCGCGACGCTGGGTGGCAACCACCGTCGGCTGGTGGACAAGATGCCGTCGAATTTCCTGTTCGCCGGGCTGATCCACCGCATCCTGCCCGACGCGCGGATCGTGCATGTGCGGCGCGATCCCGCAGACACCTGCCTGTCCTGCTATACCAAGCTGTTCACGCGCGAGCAGTTGTTCAGCTACGACCAGATCGAGCTGGCACGCTTCTATCTCGGGTATGAACGGCTGATGGCGCACTGGCGCGCGGTGCTGCCGGCGGACCGGTTTCTGGAGGTGCGCTACGAGGATGTCGTGGCGGACATCGAGCCGGAAGCGCGCCGGTTGATCGAATTCTGTGGGCTCGACTGGGATCCCGGCTGTCTCGACTTCCACACCACCGTCCGCACGATCCGCACCGCCAGCCTCAACCAGGTCCGGCGTCCGTTGTACCGCAGCAGCATCGGCCGCTGGCGCGCCTATGCGGATCACCTCGGACCGTTGCTCGAGACGCTTGGCATCGATCCTGCTGCGGCGCCGGCGGTCGCGCCCGTCGCGGCGACGCGCGCGACCAAGGCTGCGGCCAAGCGCGCGCAAAAACCCGTGGCGGGGCATTGAGCGGCGCGGTGACGGACCCCGGGGCATTGGAGGCGCAGGCGAAGCTGCTGTTGGCAGCAGGGCGCGGTGCCGAGGTGGAGGCAATGCTGCGGCCGATCCTCGCGGGCGGCAGCGGGCCCGTGGGGCTGTGGGCGATGCTGGCGCAGGCGTATCGCGTGCAGGGACGCGTGGCGGAGGCAAGGCCGATCCAGGAAATGCTGGTCGATGCGCTGCCGGGCCATCTGCCCACCCGGTTCGACCTGTCGGAAACGCTGTTGCTGCTCGGCGATTTCGCGCGCGGCTGGCGCGAGTACAGCTATCGCTACAGTCTGGCGCACACGACGCGCATCGAGCGCAAGGTCCAGCGGCCGCGTTGGGACGGGCGCCCGATGCCGGGCCAGACGCTGCTGATCCATGACGAGCAGGGCTATGGCGACACGTTCCAGTTCCTGCGCATGGTCGCCTGGGCGAAGCAGCGCAGCCAGGCGCAAGTGGTGCTCGAGATCAACCACGAGATGGCGAGCATCGCGCGCCGCATGCCGGGCTTCGATGCGGTGACGCTGCGCGGCGAACTGCCGCCACCGTTCGACGCGCATTGCGAGATGATGAGCCTGCCGATGGCGATGAGCCTCACGCTCGACGACCTGCCCGGCGATCCGATGCCCTATATAACGGCGCTGCCGGATCGGCGTGCGGCGTGGCGCGCGCGCCTTGCACCGTATCCGGGGCTGAAGGTCGCGTGCCTGTGGGCGGGGCGGCCGACGCACATGAACGATGCCAACCGGTCGATGTCGCTCGCGATGCTGGCACCGCTGGGGCAGGACGGCGTCACCTTCTTCTCGATCCAGAAGGGGCCGAGCGAAGACGATGCGCTGCGGCCGCCGCCGGGCATGTCCCTTGTCAGCCTCAGTCCGGAAATCCGTGACTTCGAGGATACGGCGGCGATTCTTTCGGAGGTCGATCTGCTGATCTCGATCGACAGTTCGCCGGTCCATCTCGCGGGTGCGCTGGGCCGCCCGGCCTGGGTGATGCTGCCGCTGCTGCCCGACTGGCGCTGGCTGCAGGGGCGCGATGACACACCCTGGTATCCCTCGGTAACGCTGTTCCGGCAGACGGAATGGGGTCGATGGGATCAGGTCATCGCGCGCGTCGCCGCGGCATTGGCTCGCTACACGCGCCCGGAGCCGTCTGATGCAACCAGTGCGGTTCAATAAAAGCCCATGACTGGACGCTATGGGATAGTTGACGACGCGTCATCGCAAGTCCAAAAAGACTCGTCGAGTATTTCATAAAGAAAAAAAGTTCGACAGGTGGGTATTTCGCAATTGGCTTTCCGATAGGAAAATATTGAGGCTATTTCCGTTATTTAGAATAGCGTAACCGACCCGTAGAAATCATCGCCTCGATTGCTGATTGATAGTGTTGGAATTCCGTCTAGCGAAGCAGTTAGGGGCAGGAATCAATGCGTTCGAATCGCAACCGGGCAGTTCTGGCGGGTTCCTCGCTGGTCGTCATCGGCATCGCGCTGGCCGCGCCGCCGGTGCTGGCGCAGGACACCACGATCGCGACTTCGGTCACCACCGGGACCATATGGAGCGGGGCGACCTCCCCCGGCAGCAACTTCACGATTACGGCAACCGGTACGATCAGCACGCCCGATCCGAACGCGATCACGATCACCGGCGGGCCTGGCGCGACGCTGGGCACGCTGTCGAACAGCGGCCGGGTCAACGATACGGCACCGACTGGCACGGCGATCTTTGTCGGCGCAACCGGCACGGACACGATCAGCGTCGCCGAGCTTGCCAATATGGCCACCGGGACGATCTCCGCGGTCGCGACGGGTATCCTCATCAATGCGCTTGGTACGATCGGTGCGCTAACCAACGCCGGGCGGATCAGCGGACGCACGGCCGTCACCAGCGTAGGATCGATCGGATCGCTCAGCAACACCGGGGTGATTGCGGGCACGACCCGCGGTATTCAGAATGCCGTCGGGGGCATAATCGGCACCGTTGATAATTCGGGTACGATCACCGTGGCCGCGGGGGCCGCCGGGGCTGCGGGCGGCATCGCCAACAATGGCGGCTCGATCCTGACGCTGCTCAACACCGGCACGATCGTCAGCAGTTCCAGCAGCGGCATCGGCAACAACAAGACCAGCGCCTCGATCGGCCAGATCACCAATAGCGGCCTGATCAGCGGTGCAACCGGCGGGCTGTGGAACTCGGGGACGATGTCCCAGGTCACCAATACCGGCCGGATCATCGGCGCCCAGGCCGGCGTCTTTCATGCCAGTGGCACGATCGCCACGATCAACAACAGCGGGACGATCAGCGGCGGCGGCTACGGTATTTCGATCGGGAGCGGCGCGTTCAATTCGCTGATCAACAGCGGAACGCTGAGCGGCGCAATCGCGCTGTATCTCGGATCGGGCGTGTCCGTGCCCACCATCACCAACAGCGGCGTGATCGCCGGCAACATCAACAATCTGAGCGCCAACGTGCTGACGATCACCGGCGGTACCGGCGCCACGTTCGGCACCCTGACCGGCAGCACGCTGACGAACAAGGGCAGCATCACCAGCACGCTGGCGAACCTGGTGTTCACGACGGGCAACCTGGTGCTGAACGACAACATCAATGCGACGGGGCGCACGGTCAGCAACACCGGTGCGACCCTGTTGCTCAACAGCGGCATCAACGTTGCCGGCGCCTATACGCAGACCGCAGGCACACTCGACGTGAACCCGCTGGGCGGCCTGATCGCCACCGGCGTGGCGACCGCGAGCGGCGGCACGATCCAGTCGAACTTCGTCAGCACGGGCAATTATCTGGCGGGCACCTACACGCTGCTCGGTGGGTCCAGCCTGAACATCTTCGGTGCGACGGTCGATGTGGGCACACTCGCCAACCTGGACCGATCGACCAACGCGACCGGCACGGCGCTGCAGTTGCTGATCAACAATAGCTATGTCGGCGGCACGTTGACGTCCGTTAGCAATGCTGCGGCGCTGACCAGCAGCAATACCGGGCTGTATGTCGCGACGACGGGCAGCATCGGCACCTTCTCCAACACCGGCACGCTGGGCGGCGCGCAGTTCGGCGTGAACAACCGCGGCATGATCGGCCTGCTGACCAATTCGGGCCGCATCACCAACAACAGCTTCACCGCGCTGTGGAACCAGGGCAGCATCGGCCAGCTGGTCAACACCGGCACGATCACCAACAGCAGCTGGGCGATCCTGAACAGCGGCACGCTGGGCACGGTGACCAACAGCGGCGTGATCGCCGGTGGATCTTCGAATGGGAACGCCATTCAGAACGACGGCCTCATCCAATTGGTCGACAATAGCGGCACGATGTCGGGCGCCGGCAACGCGCTCGCCGGCAATTTTGGCACGATCCGAAACGGTGGCGTGATTCTCGGCGATATCAGCGGGGATAGCGGCGGTGTTATCGGCACGATCATCGGCGGAACGGGCGGCACCATCGGTACCTTCACGGGCTATACCGGCGGCACGCAGGGTACGATCGGCCTGAACGGGAACCTCATCTTCGCCTCGGGCGCGCTGCTGCTCAACAACTCGATCGTCGCAAAGAGCATTACGGCCAGCGCGCTGATCGTCAGCAACACGGGCGCCGACATCACGCTGTCGACGATCGTCAACGTCGACGGGAATTTCAGCCAGAGCGCGGGCTCGCTGAATCTGGGCACTGCAGGCAAGCTGGTGGTCACCCAAGCGGCGAGCATCACCGGTGGCACGATCAGCGCGGGCGCCAACGGCTTTTCCCCCAACGCCACCTATCTGAAAGGGGCGACCGGCGGCACGCTGGTGAGCGGTGGGGTCGGCTCGAGCTATACGGGCGTCGGCATCGCGACGAGCGGCGGCTTCACCGGCCTGGCCTTCGGCAGTACGACCAGCGGCAACAACCTGCTGCTCACCGCCAACAACATCTATGTCGGCGACGCGCAGGTCTCGATCGACAATACCGGCTCGATCAGCGGCGAGACCTATCCGTTCTACGTCGCGAACACCGGTGCGATCGGCACCTTCACCAACAGCGGAACGCTGATGGGTCTGGCCGACGGGGTCAACAACAACGGCAGCATCGGCAGCCTGTCGAACAGCGGCCTCATCAGCGGCGGGCAGAAGGGGCTGGGTAATCAGTCGACGATCACCAATCTGGTCAACACCGCGACCGGCACGATCCTGGGCGGTACTGCGGCGGGTCTGCAGAATGATACGTCGATGGGGACGGTGACCAACGCCGGCCTCATCTCGTCGGGTTCGGTGGGTTTCGCGAATTACGGCGTGCTGGGTTTGCTGAGCAATACGGGCACCATCGGCGGCGGGCCGCAGGGGGTCTATCTTGGGGGCACCACGGGCACGCTGAACAACAGCGGCACGATTATCGCGGGCCCGACCAGCCTGCTGATCGGCGGAACGCTCGGCGTGATGATCAACACCGGCCTGATCAGCGCGTTCAACGCGGTGAACGTCGCAGGAGTGCTGACTACGCTCGTCAACGCCAATGGCGGCACGATCACCGGCAACAACGCAGTATACGTCTCCAGCAATCTGGGCGGTCTCTCGAACAGCGGCCTGATCCAGGGCAGGATCGAAAACCAGACCGCCAACCTCCTGACGATCACCGGCGGTGCGGCGGGCACGATCGGCACGCTGACTGGTACGTCGGGCATCGGTACGATCAACAATACGCTGAGCAATGTGGT
Organism: Sphingomonas sp. Leaf20; assembly: GCF_001421535.1. Classification (GTDB taxonomy): domain Bacteria; phylum Pseudomonadota; class Alphaproteobacteria; order Sphingomonadales; family Sphingomonadaceae; genus Sphingomonas. The sequence goes on from NZ_LMKN01000008.1 coordinate 333,495, forward strand.
GTTCGCGTCGGGCAACCTGCTGCTCAACGACCGGATCATCGCGACCGGACGCACCGTCAGCAACACCGGCGCCAGCCTGTCGCTGACCAGCAACATCAGCATCACCGGGAATTACAGCCAGTCGGCGGGCACGCTGAGCCTGACCCCAGGCACCAGCAGCCTGATCGTCAGCGGGGCGGCCAACCTGAGCGGCGGCACCGTCCTGGCGAGCCTGTCCAGCACGGGGAATTACCTGGCGAGCAGCTATACGCTGGTCTCCGGCGGCGCGAGCTCGTCGCTTTCCGGCGCTACCGTTTCGACCGGGACCGTCACCGGGCTGGCGAGTTCGTCGAGCATCAGCGGGAACACCCTGCTCCTGGCGATTGCCAACGACTATGTCGGCGGATCGCTCACCACGCTGGCCAACGCGGCATCGCTCACCAGCGCCGCCACCGGCCTTTACGTGGCAACGACCGGCACTATCGGCACGGTGTCCAACACCGGCACGCTGGGCGGCGCGCAATTCGGCGTCAACAACCGCGGCACGATCGGCACGTTCGGCAACTCCGGTCGCATCACCAACGCCAATTTCACCGCGCTGTGGAACCAAGGCAGCATCGGCCAGCTGGTCAACAGCGGCACGATCACCAACAGCAGCTGGGCGATCCTGAACAGCGGCACGATCGGCACCGTGACCAACAGCGGCGTGATTACCGGCGCCGGGGTCGCGATCCAGAACAACGCCGTGATCGCCGTCGTCGACAACAGCGGCACGCTGTCGGGCCAGAACGCGCTTGCCGGCACGTTCGGCACGGTCATCAACAGCGGCCTGATCCGCGGCAATATCAACCCATCCGGCGGCGTGATCGGCACCATCATCGGTGGCAGCGGCGGCGCGATCGGTACGTTTACCGGCTCCACCGGGACGACCCAGGGCACGATCGGCGCCAGCGGCAACCTCACCTTCGCCGCGGGTGCGCTGCTGCTCAACGATACGATCAAAGCCGTCAACATCGCTGCCAGCGCGCTGACCGTCAGCAACACCGGCGCCGACATCACGCTGGCGACGATCGTCAACGTCGACGGCAATTTCAGCCAGAGCGCTGGCTCGCTCGATTTGGGCACCACCGGCCGGCTGGTCGTTACCCAGGCGGCGAACTTCACCGGCGGCACGATTGCTGCGGGCGGCTTCTCCGCCACGGGCAATTATCTCGCCGGCAGCAATGCCGGAACGCTCGTGTCCGGCGGCGTGGGCTCGAACTATGCCGGTGTCAGCATCAGCATGGGCGGGGCGACGGGCCTGGCGGCCGGCCCGGTCACCAGCGGCACCAACCTCGTGGTGGCCGTCGCCAATGATTATGTCGGCGGCACGCTCGGCTCGATCAACAATAGCGGCAGCATCGGCGGGGTCGCGCAGGCGGTCTATGTCGCGGCGACGGGCAATCTGGGGACGCTCGACAACAGCGGCACGCTGTCGGGCACCAGCAACGGCGTGTACAATGTCGGATTGGTCGGGTTGTTGCGCAACGCCGGCCTGATCGAGGGCGGCAATCCGGGCCTGTACAATGCGAACACCGGCGGCATCACCGCGCTGGTCAACACCGGCACGATCAAGACGACCAACGACGCATTCGGCACCGGACTGCAGAATGCCGGCAGCATCGGGACACTGACGAACAGCGGGCTGATCGGCAATAATATCGGCATCTTCAACGCCGGCGGCACGATCGCCTCGCTGGACAATCAGGGCACGATTGCGGGCGCGACCGCGCTGTTCATGACCGGCAATGTCGGTGCGCTCAGCAACAGCGGGACGATCACCAACACCGGACATGGCATCTACATCACCGGCGCGACGCTCGGCACGTTGGTCAATTCCGGAACGCTCAGCGGCGATGCGGGCGCGATCTATATCGCGGCCAGTGGCAGCCTGGGCGGCATCGCGAACAGCGGCGTCATCCGGGGCGACATCGTCAACAACTCGGCGCAGAATCTGACGATCACGGGCGGCAGCGGCACGACCATCGGCACGTTGAGCGGCGTTTCCGGCCAGGGCGTCATCAGCAACACCGCGAGCGACCTGGTGTTCGGCGGCGGCTTGCTGGTACTGGACAGTTCGATCGATGTGACGGGGCATGGCGTCGTCAACAGCGGCGCGATGCTGGGGTTGTTCGGCACCACCAGCATTACCGGCAACTATACCCAGTCCGCGGGTGCGCTGGTGCTGAACCCGGGCTTGGGCAGCATGGTGGTCAGCGGCATCGCCAACGTCAGCGGCGGCGGCGTCCTCACGGCGGTGTCCGGCACCGGCAACTATCTGGCGGGCGATTCCTTCACGCTGATCCAGGGCGGGGCGGGATCGTCCTACAGTGGCGCCATCGTCAGCGGCGGAAGCGTTACCGGGCTGGATGCGGTCGGATCGGTTGCCACCATCGGCGGCAACACCAACCTGCTGCTATCGGTGAACAACGATTATGTCGGCGGCACGCTCGGCTCGATCGTCAACAGCGGAACGTTGAGCGCCGCCACGGCGGTGTATGTTGCCAGCACTGGCACGCTGGGCACGCTGGTCAACACCGGCACCGTGATGGGCGATGTGGTCAACCAGTCCGCGGGCAACCTGACGATCGTCGGCGGCAGCGCCAGCAACGGCGTGTTCACCGGGCAGAGCGGCGCGCAGGGCATGATTTCGAGCGCGAATGGCGATGTCGTCCTGGCATCTGGCAGGATCCTGCTTGACGATAGCGTCGCGGTCTCCGGGCACGCGCTGGTCAACACCGGTGCATCGGTGCAGCTGGACCGCGCGGTCGACGTCACCGGCAATTTCAGCCAGTCCGGCGGTACGCTGGGCGTGGTCGCCAGCGGCGGCCTGATCGTCAGCGGTACGGCCAATCTCACGGGCGGGATGATTGCCGTCAGCGGGCTTTCGGCGACGGGCAATTATCTTGCGGGCGATACGGCTGGCACCATCATCCAGGGCGGCGTGGGATCGGCCTATACGGGGCTGGCCTATACCGCCAATGTCGGCGGGCTGGAGATTGCAGGCGCGACGCAGGGCACCAACCTGCTGGCGAGCGTGACCAATGACTATGTCGGTGGTTCGCTGGGCACGCTGAGCAACACCAGCAGCCTGGGCGGAAACACGGCCATCTACGTCGCCAGCACCGGATCGATCGGTGCGCTCCTCAACAGCGCCATGATCACTGCGAATGTCGGTCTGGCCAACCAGGGCATGATCGGCGGGATCGCCAATAGCGGCGTGTTCGACGTCGGCGGCACCGCGGTCGTCAACACTGGCAGCATTGGCCAACTCGACAACACCGGCAGCATTGTCGCCGCAGCATCGGCGGGCATCTACAACGGCGGCACGATCGCCGCGATCAACAACAGCGGCGTGCTGATCAACAGCCAGGTCTCGGCCGGATCGGGGCAGGTCGGCGCGATCGTCAACGTCGCAGCGCTGGGTGCGCTCACCAACAGCGGTACCATCGCCGGCCCGGTCGCGCTGTTCAATTCGGGATCGCTCGGCACGATCGCCAACACCGGCACGATCGCCGGCAATATCGAAAATGTGGCGGCACAGGATCTCGTGTTCACCGGCGGCACCGGTGGAACGTTCGGCACGCTGACCGGCCATGGCGCCGGCAGCCAGGGCATGATCACCAATCTCGTCGGCAATGTCGTGATGGGGTCGGGCGGCATCGTGCTGAACGACGCGGTGAATGTCGGCACGGGCACGCTGATCAATGCCGGCGCGACCCTCCAGTTGACCAGCATCGTCGCGGTGACGGGCAATTACGCCCAGGCATCGGGCACGCTGGCGCTGGGCCAGTCTTCGCTGCTGGTCAGCGGTATCGCCAACATCAGCGGCGGCCTGATCACCACGACGCAGTTCGACGCGACCGGCAACTACATCGCCGGCAGCAATGGCGGCGCGCTGGTGCAGGGCGGCGCGGGCTCCAGCTATCTGGGCGTCGGCGTGGCGTCGGGGATCAACGGCCTGTCGATCGCGACGAGCGTCGGTACGATCGGTAGCACCGTCAACCTGCTGCTGACGTTGCAGAACGACTATGTCGGCGGCACACTCGCCAATCTCGACAACGCCGGTGCAATTTCGGGCGTATCGACCGCGATCGTTGTCGCGACATCGGGCAACATCGGCACGCTGTCGAACAGCGGCGTGCTTGCCGGCACCAGCTTCGGGCTCAACAATAGCGGCGCCATCGGGGTGATCGCGAACAGCGGGACGATGAGCGGCACCGTCGGTGTGTTCAACGGCGGTACGATCGGCACGATCCTGAACACCGGCAGCATGATCGACACGCCGGCCATCCTGGCCGCGGGGCTGAACAATGCCGGCGTGATCGGCGCGGTCATCAATCAGGGGACGATCAGCGGCGAAGCGCGCGGCCTGTACAATGACGGCTGGATCGACAGTGTTACGAACAGCGGCACGATCGCCGGCCAACTCGCGCTCTACAATGGCGGCAGCATCGGCACGTTGAACAATAGCGGTATCCTGCTCGACTCGGCGGCACCTGACAGCGCCGCGCTGAACAACGCGGGTACGCTGAATGTCGCCATCAACAGCGGAACGATTACCGGTGCCACCTATGGCATCCTGAACAGCGGGACGCTGGGGCAACTGGGCAATAGCGGCACGATCCAGGCGGTAACGGCGATCTACAATGCCGGCATGCTAGGGCCGATCGCCAATAGCGGCGTGATTGCGGGCGACATCCAGAACGTGTCGGCGCAGGATCTGACCTTCACCGGTGCCAGCGGTACCGACATGGGCACGCTGACCGGGCAGGGCAGAGCACGCGGGACGATCAGCAACACCGGCGGCAACGTGGTGTTCGCCTCGGGCAATTTGCTGCTCAACGACGATGTCGCGGCGACCGGCGTGGCGAACAGCGGCGCGGTGCTGACGCTGGAGAACAGCGCGGCGATCACCGGCGACTATAGCCAGACGGCGGGCGCGCTGATGCTGGCGACCGGCCAGCAACTCAATGTCAGCGGCGTAGCCAGCATGACCGGCGGTAGCGTGGCGACCAGCTTGCCGAACGCTGCGAATTATCTGGCAGGCACAACGGCGGCCACGCTGGTCACCGGCGGCACCGGCTCGACCTATGCCGGCGTGTCGGTGACCACCGGCCCGATCACCGGGCTGGCGCTCACGGCGGGCACAAGCGGCAACGCCCTCGTGGTGACGGCCGACAACAATTATATCGGCGCGAGCCTCGCCAACCTGACCAACAGCGGCAGCCTGACGGCGGACTATCCGGTCTATGTGGCCGCAGGCGGCAGCCTGGGGGCACTCGCCAATAGCGGTACGCTGAGCGGATCGGTGGCGGCGATCTACAATGAGGGCATGCTCGGGCCGATCGCCAACACGGGCGTGATTGCGGGCAACATCCAGAACGTGTCGGCGCAGGATCTGACCTTCACCGGTGCCAGCGGCACCGACATGGGCACGCTGACCGGCCAGGGCACAGGGCGCGGGACGATCAGCAACACGGGCGGCAACGTGGTGTTCGCTGCGGGCAATTTGCTGCTCGACGACGATGTCGTGGCGACCGGCGTGGCGAACAGCGGCGCGGTGCTGACGCTGCAGAACAGCGCGGCGATCACCGGGAACTTCAGCCAGACGGCAGGCGCGTTGATGCTGGCCACCGGCCAGCAACTTAATGTCAGCGGCACCGCCAGCCTGACCGGCGGCAGCGTGGCGACGACGCTGCCGAACGCGGCCAACTACCTCGCGGGTATGACGGCGGCGACGCTGGTCACCAGCGGCAGCGGCTCCACCTATACCGGCGTGTCGGTGACCACCGGCCCGATCACCGGGCTGGCGCTCACGGCGGGTGCAAGCGGCAACGACCTCGTGGTGACGGCCGACAACAATTATATCGGCGCGAGCCTCGCCAGCCTGGCCAACATCGGCAGCCTGACGGCGGACAATCCGGTCTATGTGGCAGCAGGCGGCAGCCTTGGCAGTTTGACCAACTCGGGCACGCTGAGCGGATTGGTGGCGGCGATCTACAATGCCGGCACGCTGGGGCCGATCGCCAACACGGGCGTGATTGCCGGCAATATCGAGAATGTGGGCGCACAGGCGCTGACCTTCACTGGTGCCAGCGGCACCGACATGGGCACGCTGACCGGCCAGAATGGCGGACGCGGCACGATCACCAACCTTGCGGGGAACGTGGTGTTCGCGTCGGGCAATCTGCTGCTCGACGACGATGTCGTGGCAACCGGCCATGCGGTGACCAACAGCGGTGCGGTACTGACGCTGCAGAACAGTGCGGCGATCACCGGCGACTTTGGCCAGACGGCTGGCTCGCTGGTGCTGGCTACCGGCCAGCAGCTCAATGTCAGCGGCGTAGCCAGCCTGACGGGGGGTAGCGTGGCGACCACTTTGCCGAACGCGGCCAATTATCTTGCTGGCAACACGGCGGCGACGCTGGTCACCGGCGGCGCCGGCTCCACTTATGCCGGCGTGTCGGTGACCACCGGCCCGATCACCGGGCTGGCGCTCACGGCGGGCGGGAGCGGCAACGACCTCGTGGTGACGGCCGACAACAATTATATCGGCGCTACTCTCGCCGGCCTGACCAACAGCGGCAGCCTGGCGGCGGACTATCCGGTCTATGTCGCGGCAAGCGGCAGTCTCGGCAGCCTGGCCAATAGCGGCACGCTGAGCGGCGCGGCCGCGGCGATCTACAATGCGGGCATGCTGGGGCCGATCGCCAATAGCGGCGTTATTGCGGGCAACATCCAGAACGTGGCGGCGCAGGCGCTGACGATCTCCGACGGCAGCGGCGGCAGCATCGGCACGCTGACCGGGCTGAATGGCGGGCGCGGGACGATCACCAATTCCGGCGGGGGCGTGGTATTCGCCGGGGGCAATTTGCTGCTGGGCGACGATGTCGTGGCAAGCGCTGTGGCGAACAGCGGCGCGGTGCTGAGCCTGGCGACGAGTTCGAGCATCACCGGTGCCTTCAGCCAGACGGCGGGCGGGCTGGTGCTGGCGAGCGGGGCGCAGCTCAACGTCAGCGGCGCGGCGACGCTGAGCGGCGGCACCGTGTCGACGACGCTGCCGGGCGCAGCCAATTATCTCGCCGGCACCACGGCGGCGACATTGGTCGCCGGCGGCGCGGGATCGGCCTATACGGGTGTCTCGGTCGCCACCGGGGCAATTTCGGGGCTGGCGCTGACGTCGGGCACCAGCGGTACCAATCTGGTCGTCACCGCCAACAACAATTATGTCGGCGCGGGCCTGACGAGCCTGACCAACAGCGGCAGCCTGGTGGCGGACCATCCGGTCTATGTTGCCGCGGGGGGCAGTCTCGACAGCCTGACCAACACCGGCACGCTGAGCGGGGCTATCGCCGCGATCTACAATGCGGGCACGCTGGGGCCGATCGGCAATAGCGGCGTGATCGCAGGGAATATTCAGAACCTCGCGAGCACGGACCTGCGTATCGCGGGCGGCAGCGGCACGAGCTTCGGCACGCTGACCGGCTTCGCTGCGGGCAGCCAGGGGACGATCACCAATCTGGCGAGCAATCTGGTGCTCAGCGGCAACCTCCTGCTCAACGACGCGATCAACCTCGGCACGCGCGGCCTCGTCAGCAGCGCGACGCTGCAGCTGAACAATGCGGTGCGGCTGACGGGCAATTACAGCCAGGTCGGCGGCGCGCTCCTGATCGGCGTCACGTCGACCAGCGTCTACGGCCAGCTTCAGGTGAGCGGATCGGCAAGCCTCACCAACACGAACGTGCGGCTCGTCGCACTGGGCAGCACTACGCTGGCGGCCGGTACGCCCTATACGGTGGTGAAGGCCGGAGGTGCGCTGACCTATAGCGGGCTTACCTCATCCATCGCCGGGTTCGACGGCAGCTTTTCGACAGCCACCGGCGGCGGTACGTCCGATCTGGTACTGACGGTGAAGAACAACGTGCCCGCGACGCAGTTCGCGCCAATCGGCGTCTCGGCTGGCGGACCCGGCGTCGGGACCGGTGCCGCGCTCGACGCGATTGTCGTGGCCGGAAACGGTGCGGACACCGGTGCCGCACTCCCGGTCATCAACGACGTGCTGGTCCCGCTGGCCGCGTTGCCGGCCGCGGAGCAGGAGCGCGCGATCGTCCAGCTTTCGCCGACCCAGTTGACGCCGCAGGTCGTCGCGCTCGCGGTGTCGCCGGCGGTGAACGCGATCGTGCAGCATCAGGACGTCCTGGCGGCGAATGCGAGTGGCCGCGAGGAACGCGGTATGTCGGCGGGGTCTCAGGGCCAGCGCGGCAATGTCTGGGGGCAGCTGCTGTTCAATACCGCCAGGCGCGGCGTGGCGGCCGGCTCGTCGCCCTATGCGGCGGACAGCTTCGGGATCATCGCCGGTGTCGACCTGATTGGCAGCAGCACGCTGCTCGTCGGCGGCGCGGTGAGCTGGGTGAACAGCACCGCCAATGGCCGCGCCGACCTGACCGGGAGCCGGACCCGGCTCGACAGCTATCAGGCGACCACCTATTTCACGTGGCAGCCGGGCGATCTGGAAAATGGCGGCTTCGCGGTCGATGGCCAGCTTGGCTTTGGCTATAATGCGTATCGCCAGCAGCGGCGGATCGATTTTCTCGGCCGGACTGCCAGGGCGTCCTATGACGGGCAGCAATATCTCGGCAGCCTCCGCGTGAGCGACACGGTGCCGCTAGGGAATAGCGCGTCGCTCACGCCCTATGCCGGGCTGCGCGCGATCCATCTGCGGAATGACGGCTATACCGAACGCCAGGCGGGCACCGCGAACATGCAGGTCCGCCGGCTCTCGGTCGATTCGCTCAACCACGAGATCGGGGTGCAGGGCGGGGCGATCTACGACACCGCCTCGGGCCGATTCGCGCCATCGGTGAAGCTCGGGTGGATCCACAATTACGTGAATGGCCCGATTCCGCTGACCGCCATATTGGGTGGGGTGACCTTCACCAGCACGTCGACGCGGGGTCCGAGGGACGGTGCGGTTCTCGGCGCGGGCCTGACGTTCAGCCGCAGCGATCGGCTGCGCATCGGGGTGCAATATGACGGCGAGATCCGCGACGCGTTCCAGAGCCATAGTGGCACGGTCAAGCTGACGGTAAACTTCTGAGGCAGCGGGGCTTCGGTAGTCTTGCGGTCGAACGCCTAAGGGCAGTGCGGCCCCGCAGCAGGAGGACGGAACCGATGTGGTCCGCCTATAATCCAGCCCGATCGATCATCGATGCAACCTCGACCGGTAACGCGGAGTCCGACTTCGGCAGCAGACGGTTGAGCGCGGTCTGCACGCGTTTGCGCGCGACCTGATACGCCTTGTGGCGGATCGCGCGCGTCGCGTTGGTCCGCCAGGATGTGCTCCCGCCGAGCAGCGCCTCCCATTTGTCCTCTTCGGCCTCGAGGATCGACAGCGCCAGACGCAGCCCATCGCGTCGCCCGCGTGCATAATCGTCGGACATTGCCGGCCTCTCCCTGTGATATGATCGCGAATGTCACGGTCCGGCGGTCAGGGAAATCCCTTGCCGCCATGCGCGCCGACCGCGGTCCCCGTCGAATAGCTTGCCTCGTCGGAGGCGAGCACGACGAACAGCGATGCCAGTTCGGCGGGCTGGCCCGCGCGACCGAGCGGCGTGTCCTGCCCGAACTCGTGCATCTTGCCGGGCAATTGCCCGCCCGCGACCTGGAGCGGCGTCCAGATCGGCCCCGGCGAGACCGCGTTGACGCGGATGCCCTTCTTGGCAAGCTGCTTGGCCATGCCCCGCGTCAGGTTCTGGATCGCGGCCTTGGTCGACGCATAGTCGATCAGGTCGTCGCTCGGATCATAGGCATTTTGCGAAATGGTGTTGATGATGACGGACCCGGGCGGCATCGCGGGTATCGCGGCCTTGGAAAAGCGGAACACGTGGTAGATGTTCGTTTCGTAGGTGCGGACGAACTGTTCGTCGCTGATCTCCATGATGTCCGCCTTGGACTGCTGATAGGCCGCGTTGTTGACGAGGATATCGAGGCCGCCAAGCTGCGATATCGCCTTCCTGAAGGTGTCCTCGCAGGCCTTTTGCGTCCGGATGTCGGCGGGCAGCAGCACCGCCTTGCGTCCCGCCTGCCGGATCAGGTCGGCGACCTCGCGCGCGTCCGCTTCCTCGCTGGGATGATAGTTGATCGCCACGTCCGCCCCCTCGCGGGCGAACGCGATGGCGGCGGCGCGTCCGATTCCGCTGTCGCCGCCGGTCAGCAGCGCCTTTCGGCCGACCAGCTTCCCCGCGCCGCGATAGCTCGTCTCGCCGTGATCGGGACGCGGGTTCATCCTGCCGGCGAGCGCGGGCCAGGGCTGGCGCTGCTCGGGGAAGGGCGTGCGCGTGTATTTGTCGCGCGGATCACGCAGGCTGGGCGCCGCGCCCTTGCCCCCGGCTATTGCCGATTGCGCCGCCGATTGCGCCAGCGCGGCGCCCGGCGCGGATGCCGCGGCGAGGCCGATGGCGGCACCACCGAGAATGCCGCGGCGCGACGTTTCATTGTTGCTCATGATCGGGTCCTTCTCTGTCGGGCATTCGCCGGATGACGGGCATCGCGTCTGGTCTTGTCCTGCCCGACGATCGCTCGATCGAACCGTTCCATCGGACCGGCCATCCGATCGCGCGGGTGGCGGCCGCGTGGCACGATTCCAGCCTGTTGCCGCTGCTCGCGATGACAGCACCCCCCGACCATGCCCTGCTAATCCCGAATGAAAAACAGCGACGCGGTTTGCAACGCCGCCGGGCGGCCGGGCCGATAGTCCATGAGGGTCAAGGACTTATGCCCGGAACGCTCTGCGCATGCCCGGGTTGTGACGATGATCACAGCAGCAGTGCGAGCGCATGCCAGACATTTCCACCGAGCATCTGACGATTCACTATGCCGACTATGGCGCGCCGACCGCGCAGCCCGTCCTGCTCATCCATGGGTGGCCCGACGATGCCTCGACATGGGACGAGGTCGCGCACGCGCTGGCCGATGCGGGGCTGCGCGTGATCGTGCCGACGCTGCGCGGGTTCGGCGCGACGCGGTTCGTCGGCGATGCCGCGCGTACCGGCAACAGCGCCATGCTGGCGATGGACATGATCGCGCTGATGGATGGCCTCGGCATCGACCGCTTCATGGTCGCGGGGCATGACTGGGGCTCGAATACCGCCGAAGCGATGGCGGTCGGCTGGCCCGAGCGGATCGAGCGCCTGGCGATGCTGTCCACGCCGCCACGGCTTGGCGGGATACCCACCCCGCCGTTCGAGCAGGCGCAGCGGCAATGGTATCACTGGTTCATGGCGACGAGGCGCGGCGCGCAGGCGGTCCGCGACGATCGCAAGGGCTTTGCGCATATTCACTGGGTCAACTGGTCGCCGCCCGGCTGGTTCGACGAGGCGACGTTCGACCGTGTCGCGCGGGCGTTCGAGAACCCCGACTGGGCCGACGTCACGCTGCACAGCTATCGCGCGCGCTGGGACGAGGCCGACCCCGATCCGCAGAGCCAGTGGCTCGAGGACAAGGTGAAGGCGGCCCGGACGCTTTCTTTGCCGGCGCTCTATATCCGGGGCGCGGTCGACGGCGTGAACCCGCCATCGGCCAGCCAGGACGTAGCCGGCAAGTTCGACGGCCCGTTCGCGGTCGTCACGCTCGCCGGCGTCGGCCACTTCCCGCAGCGCGAGAACCCGACCGCGGTCGCGCATCATCTCATCCAGCTTTTCACCGGCGATCCCGCCGACGTCACAGACCCCACAGACCGGAGCCGCATCATGCCCAGTTCGAAAACCCTCTTGGCCGGCATCGCCGCCGCCGGCATCGTCGCCGCATCGCTGATCGGTATCGCACAGGCGCAGGGTCCCGCCGCGCCCCTGACGCAGGTCGCGCAGTTCGATCACCAGGCGACCGGCGTCGCGGTGACGGCGGATGGCCGGCGTTTCGTCAACTTCCCGCGCTGGACCGACGACGCGCCGATTTCGGTGGCCGAGGTGATGAAGGACGGCACGCTCAGGGCCTATCCGGACGAGAAGTGGAACAGCTGGCGCAACGCCAAGGCGAGCATGCTCCCGGTCGGCGATTATTTCGTCTGCGTGCAATCGATCGTACCCGACGGTCACGGCAATCTCTGGGTGCTCGACCCGGGCGCGCCCGGCAACGAGAAGATCCTTGAAGGCGCGCCAAAGCTGGTGCGGATCGACCTCGCCACCAATCGCGTGACCAAGGTCATCAAGGTGCCGCTCGATGTCGCGCTCCAGGGCACCTACCTCAACGACATCCGCTTTTCGCCAGACGGCAAGACCGGTTACATCACCGACAGCGGCACGCGCGGTGCGATCATCGTCATCGATCTCGAGACCGGCAAAGGCTTTCGTGCGCTCGACGGCCATCCCTCGACACAGATCGACAAGACGGTGACGGTCAGGACCGATGGCAAGCCGCTGGTCCGCCCCGATGGACGTCAACCCGCCTTCGCCTCGGATGGTATCGCGATCTCGAACGACGGGAAGACGCTGTATTACCAGGCGCTGACGGGCAAGACGCTCTATTCGATCGATACTGCGCTGTTGCGCGCGAACGTCAGCGAGGCGGATCGCGGTACCGGTGTGAGGACGGTGGCGCAGACTCACGTCGCCGACGGTCTGTGGATGAGCAAGGCGGGTATCCTCTATATCACCTCGCCCACGACCAACGGCATCTCACGTCTGGTCGGCAACCGCACCGAGCCGGTACTGACCGACCCGCGTCTGCGCTGGCCCGATACCTTCGCCGAGGGGCCCGATGGCCGGATGTACGTGACCGCAAGCCACATCCAGGACACCAACTGGTTCAAGCCCGGCGCGCCGGCATCGATCAAGACGCAGCTCTTCTCGTTTGCGCCGGTCCGGTAGGACCCGCTCCCGTGCGCACGAAGGCCTGAAGCGCATGACGGCTGTCCGTGTCGATCGGGTGATCGAACCGGACAGCCGCAGATCAGCGGGCCAGCAAGGCGAGCGTCGCCCCATCGCGCTCGCCGCCGAACCAGCGATCGAGCGCGACGCCTGTCATCGCACCCGCGCCCGCCAGTTCGAACAGCGTCAGCGATGATCGAAGCTTCATCGCATCGATCGCGCCGAACACCTCCACCGGGTCGCTGCTCGCCAGATCCTGCAGCGCGGACACGCATTCCAGATACCGCGGGCCAAGTACGGGATGCGCCAGATAGGCGTGTGCCTCGTCGAGCGAGAGGATGCCGAAATATCTGGCCGTCTCGCTCCGGCCCAGCCCGGCCAGCTGCGGAAACACGAACCACATCCAGTGCGAGCGCTTGGCGCCCCGGCGGATTTCCGCGAGCGCGTCGGCGTAGACCGGGGCCTGCGCATCGACAAACCGCTCGATCGACACAGCGGCGCCGGCGTTCAGGGCGCGATCGCCTGTACCGGCGACGGCAAACACATTCGCATGGCCATGAACTTGTCCTTTCGCAGCCTCGCTGGACGTCGTCGATCCGATCTCCCGGATCAGCGCCAATGCAGCGACCGCACGCCGGAGCGTGACGCCGCGTCGATGTAACGCGACCCTGCGCTAGCTGTCCCGACCTGCCGGTACAACCCGTTCGCGATCAGCGATCTGCGGTTCTTAGAAGGGGGCGTTGCGCTCGATGATGCACTCGAGCACGCGGTTGGGGAGCGGGTGGCTGAAGTCGATCCCGATCGCCTCCGGACTGCTCCAGGCGACCCATCCCGGCACCGTGGCGAATCGCGGGATCGTAAGATGGACGAACGTGCCGACGGTCACCGCCAGCTGCGTCTCGACACGGCACCCCCGCGCCGTACAGTCGGAGATGCAGACCGACTGCTCGTCAAACTTGTCCGCCGATATCGTCGCATTCCAGGCAACCGGAATCCGCACGAGCTGGCGTTCGTCCTTGCCGAGCCAGGCAGGGTATGTGTCGTCTATGAGTCGGGTAGCCATCGACGCGCCGATACCGCCGACATCGTTCCCATCGCGTTAATCCGCGTGAATTCGAAGGCGTCGCGCGGAAGAATGAGGGTGTCAGCACCGCCGACGATCGGTCCGCTCGCTGCGCGGCCCGCGACGGCGATGCCGACGTCGACCACCGCCGATACCGCGCAGATCCGCACGGGCCTTGGGCGCGCGCGCGTGTCGGACGGGGTGAAGGGCGACACGGGTGCGCCGCCCTTCGTTACGCTCAGCGAACCGTGCCGCGGCGAAACATGTTGACGATCGCGAGCAGGATGACCGCGCCGACCAGCGAGATCAGGATCGACTGGATGTTGAGCGCGCCGTCCATGATCGAAGCACCACCGATCAGCGGCGTGATGAGGACGCCTGCGAGCAGCGCACCGACGATGCCGACGACGATGTTGAGAAAGACGCCCTGCTGTGCATCGGTCCGCATGATCATGCTGGCGACCCAGCCGATAAGACCGCCGACGACGAGAAGGATGATGAGGTTCATGATAGGGCTCCTGGACAATATGGGTACAGGTGCTTCAACACTCTGGAGCCGGGATCCGTTCAGTCCGGACGATTTCCAGCGATTTCGATATTGGTGCGCACGCACCAGCGGCGTTGGTAGAGCTGTACCGCGCGCGACGGGAACCCGATGCTCTGCGGGGCGCTGAACCGGCATGACCGACACGCCCCCGAAACCGCTACACGCCCCGACGCTGCACCATCTCGAACAGCTGATGACGGGGCTGCTCGAGGGCGTGATCCTCATGGATCCGACCGGGACGATCCTCAGCGCCAACCCCGCCGCATTGCAGATGCACGGGGTCAGGCGCGTCGAGGATCTCGGGCAGACCGCCGACGACTATGCCACGCGCTTCCAGCTGCGCTACCGCGATCACCGCAAGCTGCCGCGCCGGGAGTATCCGCTGATGCGGCTGCTCGCGGGCGAGAGCTTTCCCGATCTGATCGTCGAGGTCACGCCCGTCGACGCCGATGAGCCGCGGTGGGTCCACCAAGTGCGCGACATCGTCATGGACGAGGATGGCGGCGAACCCGATTGCCTGGGCCTGGTCATCAACGACGTCTCCGAACGATTCGACGCAGAAGCCCGGTTCGAGGCGATGTTCCACGCCAATCCTGCGCCCGCGCTCATCATCCGCATCGCCGACCAGCGTTACGTGCTCGTCAATCAGGGCTTTCTCGACCTGTCAGGCTATGAGCGCGACTGGATCGTCGGCAAGACACTGTTCGATTTCGACTTTCTGGCAGACGTCGACCGCAAGCCGTTCGTCCGGGATTGCGTCGCGTCCGGCAGGACGATTCCCCAGCTCGAGGCCGAATTGCCGCTTGCCGACGGGACGACGACGCTCGTCATCCTTGCCGGGCAACCGATCGAGCTCGCCAACCAGGACTGCCTGTTGTTCACCTTCGCCGACCTCGAACCGCGTAGGCGCGCGGAACATGCGCTGAAGGCGAGCGAACGCCACTTTGCATCGGTGTTCGAGATGGCCCCGGTCGCGATGGTCGTGACCGAAGGCCGGGACAACCGCATCGTCCAGGTGAACGCCGCGTTCAAGGCGCTGACCGGCTATGCCGACCGCGCCGTGATCGGCCGCATCGCCGACGATCTCCAGCTGTGGAACGACGCGGGCCAGCGCGAAGACCTCGAGACCGAGATCGGCGAGCATGGCGGTTTCCGCGGCCGCGACGTGCAACTCCTGCACAAGGCCGGCGAGGCGCTCGACTGCCTCGTGTCCGCCGAACGGATCAGCGTCGACGGAACGCCGTGCGTGCTGTGGCTGTACCAAGACATCTCGGCCCGGCGACGCGGGGAGCTCGAACTCGTCGAAGCGATCGACGCGGTGATGAAGGACGCGAACTGGTTGAGCCGGTCGATCATGGACAAGCTGGCCACCCTGCGAAATCCCCGCACCGCGACGGGTTCCGCCGCAGCGACGGTCGAACTCAGCAAGCGCGAACGCGAGGTGCTGGAGCTGATATGCCAGGACCTCGACGACGCGGCGATCTCGGAACGGCTCGCGCTGTCGCGCAACACGGTGCGCAACCATGTCGCGCGGCTCTACGCGAAGATCGGCGTTAACCGGCGGAGCGCCGCGATCGTCTGGGCGCACGAACGCGGCGTGGGGCGTTGATACCGACGGTCCGGTTGACCGGCGGGGTGCGCGGTGCCGATGGAAAGCCGCACCAATGGGTTCCGGGCTGCTTCGATCCCGTCGGCGATCGGCGTCGGGTGATCGACCATCCTTGCCTCCCGGCATGATGCGCTAAAACCGGGATTCTTGATAGACGTTTGCGACGTCCTTGTCCCAGGCGCCGTTATACTTGTCGAGCAGCAGCTCGGCCGGGACCTTGCCCGAGCGGATGATCTCGCGCAGCGGGTCGAGGAAGCCGGTCTCGTTGTCGCCCGCCTGATTGAGGCGCGCGCGCGCCGACAGGCCCGCACCGGCGATGTCGAGCACCGCACCGGCGATGTCGCGAAGACGGCCACCCCCCGCGATCGGCGCGTCGAGGCCCAGCTTCGGGACAGAATCGCGCAGCGACTGGCGTTCGTCGATCGTCCAGTCCTTGACCAGATCCCAGGCGGCATCGAGCGCGCCCTGGTCGTAGAGCAGCCCGACCCAGAGCGCGGGGAGCGCGCAGATCCGATTCCACGGCCCGCCATCGGCACCGCGCATCTCGAGGAACGTCTTCAGCCGCACCTCGGGGAAGGCGGTCGAGAGATGGTCGGTCCAGTCGTCGAGCGTCGGCTTTTCGCCGGGCAGGACGCTGAGCTCGCCCTTCAGGAAATCGCGGAAGCTAAGCCCCGCCGCATCGATATACCGGCCCTCGCGGTAGACGAAGTACATCGGTACATCAAGCGCATAGTCGGTGTAGCGGTCATAGCCGAAGCCATCCTCGAACACGAAGGGCAGCATGCCGGTGCGGTGCGGATCGGTGTCGGACCAGATATGGCTGCGATACGAGAGCATGCCGTTGGGCTTGCCCTCGGTGAAGGGCGAATTGGCGAACAGCGCGGTCGCCAGCGGCTGGAGCGCGAGTCCGACGCGGAACTTCTTCACCATGTCCGCCTCGGACGCATAATCGAGGTTCACCTGGATCGTGCAGGTCCGCAGCATCATGTCGAGCCCCATGCTGCCGACGCGCGGCATGTGCCGCAGCATGATCGCATAGCGGCCCTTGGGCATGATCGGCAGTTCGGCGCGCGTCTTGTCGGGCCACATGCCGAGCCCGAGGAAGCCGATGCCGAGCTTCTCGCCCGCGGCTTTGACCTGTTCGAGATGGCGGCCGGTCTCGGCGCAGGTCTCGTGCAGGTTGTCGAGCGGCGCGCCCGACAGCTCGAACTGGCCTGCGGGCTCGAGGCTGATGCTGCCGTCCGCGCCGGTCATCGCGATCACGTTCTCGGTGCCGTCGGGGCCGCGCTCGAGCACCGGCGCCCAGCCATGCTGCTCGAGCTCGCCGAGCAGCGCGCGGATGCCGCCCGCCTCGGTATAGGACGGCGCGTGATGGTCGTCCTTCGCGTACACGAATTTCTCGTGCTCGGTGCCGATCCGCCAGCGGTCCTTGGGTTTCTCGCCACGCGCGAAGCTCGCGATCAGCTGGTCGCGCGACTCGATCGTCGCGCTGGTCTTTGCGGGGGCGGTATTGCTCGTCATCGCCGCGCCTTACGCGTCGATGAACGAGCGTGCTAGAGGGGATTCGGACCGGTCGGTAGCAATGTCGTGCCGCCAGCGATCGGGGCCGCCGCCTTATGGGTCAAGTCGTTGATATGTCAGCGGTCCAGTCGCCAGTCGCGGCCATCCAGAGCGCGACGGCCGCGGCCGCTGCGGTCTCCGCGCGCAGGATGCGCGGGCCGAGTCCGATGCCGACCGCCTGCGGGTGCGCGCGAATCGCCGCGCGCTCGTCCGCGTCGAAGCCGCCTTCGGGACCGATCAGGATCGCCGCCGGGCCCGGACGCGCGCGCATCGCCGCAAGGGCTGCCGCGCCGCCGGTCTCGTCCGCGAAGAACAGCGTGCGCTCCGCAGGCCAGTCGCGCAGCAGCGCGGTGAGTTTGACGGGCTCGGCGACCTTGGGCAGCGCGGTGCGGCCGCATTGCTCGGCCGCCTCGATCATGTGCGTGGTGAGCCGCTCGGTATTGGGCTTGTCGACGACGGTGCGACGCGTGACGACGGGGACGAGCCGGTCGACGCCGAGCTCGCACGCCTTTTCCGCGAGCCAGTCGACCCGGCCCTTTTTGAGCGGTGCGGCGCAGAGCCACAGATCGGGTACCGCCTCGCGTTCGCGCAGCAATTCGGTGACGTCGAGGACGAGATCGCGCTTGCCGACGCTGATCGCGGTGCCCAGCCATTCGCCGGTGCGGTCGTCGAACAGCTTGACCGGATCGCCGATCTTCAGCCGCATGACACCCGCGAGATAATGCGCGGCGGGACCGTCGATCGGCAGCGGGCCGGGGCTGAGCGGGGTGTCGACGAACAGCCGCGGCGTGGATTGCGGCGGCCAGGCTGGGGTTGCAGGCATGGCGGAAGCCCTAGCAAATCCGGTCGGTGACGGGGAGGGCGTTTCGGCCTCGCCTGATCCTCCCCCGCCAGGGGGAGGTGGCGCCGTAGGCGACGGAGGGGGAGGAAGGGGTCACGTCTGTTGCGTTTCCGCCCCCTCCGTCAGGCTTCGCCTGCCACCCCCCCCCTGGCGGGGGAGGATTAGCTTAGCGGCGGTTCCAGAGTTTGCGGGCTGCGATCCACACGATGATCGCGACCGAGACGCCGAGGATCAGCATGCCCGCGACCGCGCCCGCCACGCGGAAGATGCCCCAGAAAAGCGCCTCGACGAAACGGCCGACCGCAACCGACAGGCCGATCATGCAAGGGGGCTCGAACGCGACACTGGCGTGATCCTAGCCGCTGCGGGCTTGCGCGCCAAACGCCGTCTTCCTACGCCCCGCGGCATGCAGACCAGCCCGACCCCGCCGGACATCGTCCCCGACAGCGAACATCGCGGTCTGGTCGCACGGCTGCCGCCGACGCTGCGGGGACTGGCGCTGCTCGCGCGGTTCGACCGGCCGATCGGCTGGTGGCTGCTGTTCTGGCCCGGCGCGTGGGGGATCGCGCTCGCGGGCGGGGCATGGGCGCAGTGGGACCTGATCGCGTGGTTTCTGGTCGGCAGCATCGCGATGCGCGGGGCGGGCTGCGTGTTCAACGACATCGTCGACCGCGATCTCGACGCGCAGGTCGCGCGGACGCGCGCGCGACCGATCCCGAGCGGGCTCGTCTCGCTGCGGCTCGCCTGGATCTGGCTGGGCGTGCTCGCGCTTGTCGGGCTGGTCGTGCTGCTGCAGCTGACGCCGCTCGCTGCGGTTGTCGCGCTGGCGAGTCTGGCGCCGGTCGCCGCCTATCCGTTCATGAAGCGCATCACCTGGTGGCCGCAGGCATGGCTCGGGCTGGTGTTCAGCTGGGCGTTGCTGGTCGGGTGGAGCGACATTGAGGGCGCGCTGACGTTGCCGATGTGGTTGCTCTATGCGGGGTCGATCGCGTGGGTGATCGGCTATGACACGATCTATGCGCTGCAGGACCGCGAGGATGACGCGATGATCGGCATCCGGTCGTCCGCCTTGCGGATGGGGCGCCACGTCAAGGCGGGGGTCGGGATCTTCTATGCGATCGCGATCCTCTTCTGGGCAGCGGCGTTCTGGACGATCCGTCCCGATCCGCTCGCGATCGCCGCGCTGGTCCCCGCGGCGCTGCATCTGGGGTGGCAGGTGCTCACGCTGCGCGCCGAGGACGGTACGGGCGCGCTTGCCCGTTTTCGCGCCAACCGCTTCACCGGGTTGCTGATCTTCCTCGCCTGCGTGGTTGTCGGCACGAGTGTGTGACCCTAGATCGTCGGGATGCTTACACCCGACCAAGCCCGCGACCGCGCCCATGACATCGTAGCGCGCGCGAAGGCCGCCGGCGCCGACGCCGCCGATGCGGTCTTTGCCGCCGACGCCTCGCTCGACGTCTCGATCCGCCTCGGCAAGCTCGAGGATATCGGCCGGTCGGAGAGCGAGGACCTGGGGTTGCGCGTGTTCGTCGGCAAGCGATCGGCGAGCGTCTCGACCTCCGACCTGTCGTCCGCGGCGATGGACGCGCTCGCTGCACGCGCGGTGGCGATGGCGCGCGAGGCTCCCGAGGATGCCTGGGCCGGACTCGCGCCGGAAAGCCGGTTGCTGCACGGCCTGCCGCCGATGCTGGGGCTTGCCGACGATGGCGTGGTCTCGCCCGAGCAGCTCCGCGATGCCGCGACGGCTGCCGAGGATGCGGCGCGTGCGGTTGCCGGCGTGACGAACAGCGAAGGCGGCGGCGCGAGCGCGTCGAGCAGCGTGTGGGCGCTGGCCACCAGCCATGGGTTCGCGGGCGCCTATGCCTCGACCGCGTACGGCGTGTCGGCGAGCGTGCTGGCGGGCGAGGGCGGCGCGATGCAGCGCGACTATGCCTATCACAGCGTGCGGCACCGCCAGCATCTCGAATCGCCCGAGGCGATCGGGCAGCGCGCGGGCGAGCAGGCGGTCGCGCGGCTTAATCCCGGCCGGCTCGCGAGCGGGCCGATGACGGTGGTCTATGACCCGCGCGTCGGGAGCTCGCTGCTCGGCCATCTGATCGCGGCGATCGCGGGGCAGGCGATCACGCGCAAGACGAGCTTCCTGCTCGATTCGCTGGGTTCGCAGGTGTTTGCGCACGGCATCACGATCCGCGACGATCCACATCGGCCTTACGGATTGCGGTCGCGGCCGTTCGATGGCGAGGGGCTGCCGGTGTCGCCGACGGCGATCATCGAGCATGGCATGCTCGAAAGCTGGCTGCTCGATTCGGCGTCGGCGCGCCAACTGGGGCTCGAGCCGACCGGCCATGCCGCACGCGGCGTCAACGGCGCGCCGGGCGTGTCGACGAGCAACGTGTTCATGGAAGCGGGGACGATGCCGCCCGAGACGCTGATCGAGGATATCGTGTCGGGCGTCTATGTCACCGAGCTGATGGGCGGCGGCGCGAACGGCGTGACCGGCGACTACAGCCGCGGTGCGGCGGGGTTCCGGATTGAGAACGGCGTCATCACCGGCCCGGTCGCCGAGTTCACGATCGCGGGCAATGCCAAGGACATGTTCCTGGCGATGACGCCCGCGAACGATCTTGAATTCCGCTATGGCATCAACGTGCCCACGCTGCGTGTCGAGGGCATGACGGTGGCGAGTGGCTGAACCGACCCTGCGTGATGGGGCCCAACTGATCGAGGCCGTCGAGTCGATCGCCGCCGAGGCGGGTCAGATGGCGCTTGCGCGGTACGGGACCGATTTCAGACGCTGGGAAAAGACGCCGGGCAGCCCGGTGTGCGAGGTCGATATCGATATCGACCGGATGTTGAAGGCGCGGTTGTCCGCGCTGTTGCCCGACGCCGGTTGGCTGTCGGAGGAAACCGCGGACAATCCCGCGCGGCTCGCGCGCGACCGGCTCTGGGTCGTCGACCCGATCGACGGCACGCGCGACTATATCCGGGCACGCCCGGGCTGGTGCGTGTCGATCGCGCTGGTCGAGCGCGGGCGCGTGGTGATCGGCGTGCTCGATGCGCCGGCGCGGGGCGAGATCTGGTCGGCGGCGCTGGGGCAGGGCGCGACGCTCAACGGTACCGCGTTGCGTGCCGGCGACCGCGTCGACCTTCCGGGATCGCGTGTGCCGACCGATGCGCTGCCCAAGGCGGATCGCGATCTGGCGGTGGTCGACAAGCCCAACTCGATCGCGCTGAGGATCGCGATGGTCGCAGCCGACCGCGCTGATCTGGTGGCGACGCTGCGCTGGGGGAATGAGTGGGACATCGCCGCCGCCGCGCTGGTCGCGAGCGAGGCCGGGGCGGCGGTGACCGACGCGGTCGGGATCCCGCTGGTGTTCAACAAGCCGCGCCCGCAGGCGTTCGGAGTCGTCGCGAGCACGCGCGGGATCCACCGCGCGGCAATTGCGCGGCTGGCGGATCGGGCGGCGGCTATCCTGGGGTAGGACTGGGTGCTGGGCTGGACACGAAAAAGGCCGGAGGTTTCCCTCCGGCCTTTTTCGTGTCCGTGGCGCGACCCGGCAAAGCCGTGTCGTCGGACCTCGCTGTAGCGAGGCCGGCCGAGCGCCTGAGGCTCAGCCGGCTTCGCCGTGCTGGCCTCAGGCGCTCTGCTTAGCCCGGCTCGCCCGCTTGCGCTCGTTCGCATCGAGGAAGCGCTTGCGCAGACGGATCGACTTCGGGGTGACTTCGACCATCTCGTCGTCGTCGATATACGCGATCGCCTGCTCGAGCGTCGCACGCTTCGGCGGGGACAGGCGGACCTGGTCGTCCTTGCCGCCGCTTGCGCGGAAGTTGGTCAGCGCCTTGGTTTTCATCGGGTTGACCTCAAGGTCGTCCGGCTTGGCGTTCTCGCCGACGATCATGCCCTCATAGAGCGCCTCGCCGTGACCCACGAACAGGATGCCGCGCTCTTCAAGCGGACCCAGCGCGTAGTTGTTCGCTTCGCCCGACCCGTTCGAGATCAGCACGCCGTTCTTGCGGCCTTCGATCTGGCCCTTGTGCGGACCGTACTTCTCGAACAGCCGGTTCATGATCCCCGTGCCGCGCGTGTCGGACAGGAATTCACCGTGATAGCCGATCATCCCGCGGCTTGGCGCCGAGAAGGTGATGCGGGTCTTGCCGCCGGTCGACGGACGCATGTCGGTCAGTTCGGCCTTACGGATGTTCATCTTCTCGACGACGGTGCCCGAATGCTCCTCGTCGACGTCGATGATGACGGTCTCGTACGGCTCGGTCTTCTTGCCGTCCTCGTCCTCGCCGAACAGCACGCGCGGACGCGAGATGCCGAGCTCGAAGCCTTCGCGGCGCATCGTCTCGATCAGCACGCCGAGCTGAAGCTCGCCGCGACCGGCGACTTCGAAGCTGTCCTTGTCGGCGGCCTCGGTCACCTTCACGGCGACGTTCGACTCGGCCTCGCGGAACAGGCGCTCGCGGATCATGCGCGACGTCACCTTGCTGCCCTCACGGCCCGCCATCGGCGAATCGTTCACGGCAAAACGCATCGACAGCGTGGGGGGATCGATCGGCTGCGCGTGCAGCGGCTCGGTCACCGTGATGTCGGCGATCGTGTCGGCAACCGTGGCCACCGAAAGCCCTGCGAGCGAGATGATGTCGCCGGCCTTGGCTTCGTCGACCGGCACGCGGTCGAGGCCGCGGAACGACATGATCTTGGACGCACGACCGGTTTCGATGATCTTGCCGTCGTTATCGAGCGCGTGGATCGCCTGGTTGGTCTTCACGGTACCCGAATTGACGCGACCGGTGAGGACGCGGCCGAGGAACGGATCGCGATCGAGCAGCGTAACGAGGAAGGTGAAGGGCACGCCGGCGACTTCGACCTTGGGCGGCGGCACGTGCTTCACGATCGTCTCGAACATCGGGATCAGCGTGCCTTCGCGCGCGTCCATGTCGGTCGAAGCGTAGCCGTTGCGGCCCGACGCGTAGAGCACGGGGAAATCGAGCTGGTCGTCGTTCGCGTCGAGCGACACGAACAGATCGAACACTTCGTCGAGCACTTCCTGGATGCGCGCGTCGTTACGATCGACCTTGTTGACGACGACGATCGGCTTGAGGCCGAGTGCCAGCGCCTTGCCGGTGACGAACTTGGTCTGCGGCATCGCGCCTTCCGACGAATCGACCAGCAGGACGACGCCGTCGACCATCGACAGGATGCGCTCGACTTCACCACCGAAATCGGCGTGGCCGGGCGTGTCGACGATGTTGATGCGGATGCTCTCGCTCTCGCCCGGGGGCGTCCAGTCGACCGAGGTCGGCTTGGCGAGAATGGTGATCCCACGCTCCTTTTCGAGGTCGTTCGAATCCATTGCGCGCTCTTCGACGCGCTGGTTGTCGCGGAAGGTGCCGGACTGGCGGAAGAGCTGGTCGACCAGCGTCGTCTTGCCGTGATCGACGTGCGCAATGATCGCCACGTTGCGGAGGCTCATGAATGTATTCTCTTGAAACGAGGAACGGGGTTGGCGCGCGCCATAGCGTAATTGTTGCGCCGCGGGAAGACCGGGCGGGTTCGGGGACTCACGCACCGTCCCGTCATCCTGACGAAAGTCAGGATCCAGAGCCACGTAGGTCCGCGCTTGTTACCCTGGATCCTGACTTTCGTCAGGATGACGGGGGGCGGCGCTTGTATGCTCCCGCGGCGAGAATGACACGCGGATCGCGGACCGCCAGCATCGCCCGGAGCGCGGCGTGCTTGTCGGGCGCGGCGGCATAATAACGTTGCCAGATCCGCAGACCCATCCAATAGCCGAGCTCGGGTGGCCAGCCCGCGGGCGGGGTGGAGTAATTGCCGACCCAGCGGGCGTATGCCTTGGCCTCGGGCGAACCCTCGTCCGGGTTGTCCTTGTCGGTCAGGCTGCGGGTGAGCGCGATGTCGGCCTGCATCTGGCGCCAGAGCTCGGCCTCGCGCGGGGTTGCCCAGGCGGCGCGGGCGGTGTCGGGCTCCTCGCCGGTCACGAGCTGCGCGATGAAGTCGGCGGCGCCCTCGACGAGGATCGCGGTGAGCAGGGGGTCGCGCGCGAGCGTCATGCCGGCATCCTCCTGGATCGCGTGCACCGTCTCGTGCGCGAAGAAATGGCGGAGCGTCTGGCGCAGTTTCTCCGGGGTCGGGGAGATGCGGCAGAGCACTTCGAGGCCGAGCACCTGTGCGCCGGGCTTGGCGGTGCCGCCCGAGCTGTTCGCGCCGAAGACGATATAGACCTGCGGAAGTTTCGCGTCGGGGAGCGCGCCGCGGAGACCGAGATAGATCGATCGGAGATCGGCGGTGGCGGCCTTGGCGGCGGGGAGGCAGGTCTTGATCGCTTGCGCATAGCGGTTGGGATTGGCGGCGATCGCGCGGGCGAGCGTGTCGGCGTCGCCGATCCGGCCGGGGGTGAAGACACCGATCGCGACGCTGCCCTTGTCGAGATAGTCGCGTTTGAGTTGTGTGGCGGTGGGCTTGCCCTTGGTTCTGGCGAAGAGCGCGGCGAAGCGGTCGGCGTCTTCGGTGTGGATTGTCGCGGTAAGCGGGTCGGCGGGCGGCGGGCGATTCGTGGCGGCCGCGGGGAGGAGGGCGAGCGCGAGGATCAGCGGGCGGAGCATGCTGCGCAGCGTATCGTGTGCTAGCGAGAGCGCCAGAGCGGATATCACAATCCTCCCCCGCAAGGGGGAGGTGTCGCCGAAGGTGACGGAGGGGGAGGACACGCAACGGGCGTGCTCGCCTGCCGCCCCCTCCGTCAGGCTGCGCCTGCCACCTCCCCCTGGCGGGGGAGGATCGTGAGGTAGTGGCGATCGGAAAGCCCACTTAAGCCCCACCCCGGCGGAAGCCGGGGCCCAACTGGAAAGGTGGCAATGATGACGCGCTGCCAGCCGTTACCGCTGTTCCCCAATCGGGCCCCGGCCTTCGCCGGGGTGGTAAGAAGCGGGAGAGATGGCGCCGACGTGGGACTCAGAACCCCTCGAGCACGATCTTCCCCTTGGCGGTGTGGCTCTCGATCCGCGCATGCGCCTTGCGCAGGTTGGCCGCGTCGATCCGCCCAAAATTCTCCGCGAGCGTCGTCCGCACTGTCCCCGCGTCGACCAGCTGCGCGACCTCGTCGAGGATGCGGCCCTGCTCGACCATGTCCGCGGTCTGGAACAGCGAGCGCGTGTACATCAGCTCCCAATGGACCGAGATCGACTTCTGCTTGAGCGGGCTGATGTCGAGCGTCTCGGGATCGTCGATCAGCGCGAGCCGGCCCTGCGGTGCGATCAGCGTCGCGATCTCGGCGACATGCTCGTCGGTATGCGTCGTCGAGAAGACGAAGCCCGGCGCGCCGAGCCCGAGCGCCGCGACCTGGTCGGCGAGCGGCTTGCGGTGATCGATCACGTGATGCGCACCGAGATCCTCGACCCAGCCCCGCGTCTCGTCGCGCGAGGCGGTGGCGATCACGGTCAGGTCGGTGAGTTGCCGCGCCAGCTGGATCGCGATCGAGCCGACTCCGCCCGCCCCGCCGATGATCAGGATCGCGTTCGCCGCACCGGGCACCGGCTTGCGTACATCGAGCCGATCGAACAGCGTTTCCCACGCGGTGATCGAGGTCAGCGGCAGCGCCGCCGCCTGCGCCCAGTCGAGCGTCTGCGGCTTGTGCCCAACGATGCGGTCGTCGACGAGGTGATATTCGGCGTTCGTCCCCGGCCGGTCGATCGCGCCTGCATAGAAGACGGCATCGCCGACCGCGAACCCCGTCACCGCATCGCCGATCGCGACGATGGTCCCGGCGGCGTCCCAGCCGAGCACCTGCGGCGTGCCGTCGGGATCCGCGCGACGCTGGCGGATCTTGGTGTCGACCGGGTTCACCGACACCGCCTTCACTTCGACGAGCAGGTCGCGGCCGGTCGCCTCGGGCTTGGGCAGGTCGAGATCGACGAGCGACTGCGGATCGTCGATCGGGAGCGATTGGGTGTAGCCGATGGCGCGCATGCTGTGTCTCCTGGAATATGGGGACAAAGCCGCCGACGCCCCTCCCTGGTTCCACGCAGCGGTTGGCAAGCCAGGTGTATTATCTATATACGCCACTTGAACGCGGCGCGGGTTGCAGCCACCATGCGCTACCGAACGGAGACACTTGATGGCCACGACCCCGGAAACGCTGACTGAGCCGAGCCTGGTACTGACGCCGCCCGATCCGGTGCCGACCGTCGCCGCCGCGAAGGCCGCCGGGCTGGTGCCCGTCGATGCCGGCGTGAAGTCGCAGCTCGACGAGCGCGTGTCGGGGTTCGTCACCGATCTCGTCGCGCAGGACGTCAACAGCCCCGAATTTGGCAAGCGCGTCGATGCGATCACCGCGATGGGCGCGAAGGAAATCCGCGAGGCGGCGGGCCAGTCGAACCGGTTCCTCGATCGCCCGGTCAAGGCGATGGATCAGGAAACGGGCGTCGGCAAGGATCTCGCCGAGCTGCGCCGGGTCGTCGAGGATCTCGATCCGGGCAAGAAGGGCAACCTGACCGCGCCGCAGAAGCTGTTCGGGATCATCCCGTTCGGTGGCAAGATGCGCAATTATTTCGACGGCTATAAATCGTCGCAGACGCACATCGCGCAGATCCTGAAGAGCCTGTCGTCGGGCAAGGACGAGCTGCTGATGGACAATGCCGCGATCGACACCGAGCGCGCGAACCTGTGGGCGGCGATGGGCCGGCTCGAGCAGATGATCCATCTGTCGAAGACGATGGACGCGAAACTCGAGGACGTCGCGAACGAGCTCGATCACAGCGATCCGGCCAAGGCGAAGGCGATCCGCGAGACGGCGTTGTTCTATACGCGCCAGCGCACGCAGGACCTGCTGACGCAGATGGCGGTCACCGTCCAGGGCTATCTCGCGCTCGATCTGGTCAAGAAGAACAATGTCGAGCTGGTGAAGGGCGTCGATCGCGCCTCGACCACGACCGTGTCCGCGCTGCGCACCGCGGTGACGGTGGCGCAGGCGCTGACCAACCAGAAGCTGGTGCTCGAACAGATCACCGCGCTCAACACGACGACCGCGAACATCATCGATTCGACCGGCAAGCTGCTCAAGTCGCAGACCGCGCAGATCCACGAACAGGCGGCGTCCGCGACGATCCCGCTCGAGACGCTGCAACGCGCGTTCCAGAACATCTACGACACGATGGACGCGATCGACGTGTTCAAGCTGAAGGCGCTCGACAGCATGAAGACCACGGTCGGCGCGCTGTCGAACGAGGTGGACAAGTCGCGTGGGTATATCGCGCGGGCGGAGGGCGCGACGCAGGGGCAATTGGGCGGTCCGTCGCCGAGCGCGTTCAAGCTGGAGGCGATGTAGGGCGTGAGCGAAGTCGACGACGCCATCGCGAGCGCGCGCGCCTCCTGGTCGCGGATCTCTGACGACCGCACCGGCGCCGTCATTCCACGCGCGCCGTCGCGAGGGCGCGCGCGCCAGACGCAGGCGATCGGCAAGCGGCTGACGCGGATCGTGGTGGCCGACGCGGTGATCCTCATCTCGGCGATGGTGATCGGGTGGATCGCGCCGCTGGGGATCGGTGGGGCGATGCTGGTGATGGCGTTGCTGGTCGCGGCGACGATGCTGCTGGCGGTGTGGCCCGCGGACCGCGCGCCGACGCCCGAGCGGCTGGCATCGGTCGAGATCAAGGGACTGCCGGCGCAGACCGAACGCTGGCTGGAGGCGCAACGTCCCGCCTTGCCCGCCCCGGCGATCCCGCTGGTCGACCGGATCGGCCTGCGGCTCGAGACGCTCGCGCCGCAGCTCGCGCGCTTTGCCGACGATGCGCCCGAGGCGATCGAGGTGCGCAAGCTGGTCGGCGAGCAATTGCCCGCGTTCGTGAAGGATTACGAGAAGGTCCCCGCGTCGCTCCGGACGACGCCGCGCAACGGGCGGACGCCCGACGCGGAACTGGTCGCCGGGCTGTCGCTGATCGAACGCGAGATCGGCGAGATGACGGCGCGGCTCGCCGAAACCGACCTCGACAGCCTCGCGACGCGCGGGCGCTTTCTCGAAATGAAATACCGCGACGACCGCTGACGCTTCCGCACGCCAAGTGTCGCTAAACGCTGCGTGAACAACGCATTCCGGCGCGGTTCAGGCCGGGTCGGGCATGACCTGCAACACGGTCGCGGTTCATGCGTTTGGCTCGTGACGACCGGCGTAGAATGTCAGGAGGTTCGACATGAACGGTTTGATGAAGAAGGCAGGACTTGGCGTCGCGCTGGCCGCGACCGTGTTGACCGCGGCGGCGCCCGCCGACGCGCAGCGTTGGGGCCGTGGATATCGTGGCGGCGGCTGGGGTGGATACCATCACCGTGGCGGCGGCAACGCGGCGGGCGCGGCGGTGCTGGGCGGCATCCTGGGTCTGGGCGTGGGCGCAGCGATCGCGAGCAGCAATCGTCCGCGCTATTACGACCGCGGCTATTACGCGCCGCCGCCGGTGGCCTATTACGCGCCCCCGGTACGCACCTATTACCGCGAGGACTATCGTCCGCGGTGCTGGAGCGAGTGGCGGACCGACCCCTATTATGGCGAGCAGGTCCAGGTTCAGGTCTGCAGCTAAGGTCAGTTCGACGGTCGGCCTGTCGACCCGATCGAAGCACGCGGCGGCGTCGGGGTTATCCCGGCGCCGCTTTTTTGTGGCGTTGCGGCGGCGGTTGCCGCTAGACGCCGCGACCATGACCGACACGCCAGAGACACCCGCAACCGAACAGCCGACCGCGACGGGCGATACGCCCCCGGATCGCCTGTCGACCAACCATCGCAGCCCGTTCTTTCAGCAGGACCTGCTGGAACGCGGGATCGGCATCCGTTTCAAGGACGGCGTGCGCCACGACGTCGAGGAATATTGCATTTCCGAAGGCTGGATCCGCGTCGCGCTGGGCAAGAAGGTCGATCGCAACGGCAATCCCCTGACGCTGAAGCTGTCGGGGCCGGTCGAGGCGTGGTTCGAGCGGCCTGCCGCGGGAACCGGCGAGGACGACGCCGCATAAACCCGATCCGTCGTTCGGCAGCGGCGCGGTCGCGAGCGCTGCCGAACGACGATCCCCCCCGTCGCTGACGTCAGATCACGCGACGAGGTCGAGTTCCTCGCCGGCCGCCGCCGCGAGCAGGCGGCGTTCGAGCGTCTTCAGCCGGGCGGCGGCGGTGATGCAGTCGCCGGTCAGGTCGGTGATGTAGAAGGTGTCGACCGCGCGTTCGCCGTACGTCGCGACATGCGCGGAGTGGATCGTCACCTTCGACTGGAACAGCGCGTTGGCGAGCTGGTTGAGCAGCGCAGGCCGGTCGCGCGCATTGACCTCGACCACGGTGAAGCGGTTCGACGCGCGGTTGTCGATCATCACGTTGGGGACGATCTCGAACGCCTCGGCGCGCGCGCGCGGGAGCGGCTTGGCGACGAGCCGGTCGGCGAGCTTGCCGCGGTTGGCGAGCGCATCCTCGATCGCGGTCTTGAGCCGGGCGAGCTGTTCGCTGCCGTCGAACGGGCGGCCGAACGGATCCTGGACGAGGAAATTGTCGACCGCCATGCCGTCGCGCGTGGTGTGGATCCGAGCGTCGATGATGTTGCCGCCCGCGACATGGATCGCGCCCGCGATCCGGTAGAAGAGCCCGGGATGATCCGCGGCATAGATCGTCACGAGCGTCGCGCCGCGGCCGGGATAGACATGCGCGTCGATCGCGAGCTGCGCGTCGCCCGTGCCGGCGAGGAAGCGCGCGTTGTGGACGAGCACGTCCTCGGGCTCGGCGATCCAATAGGCCTCGGGCATGCGGCGGACGAACGCGTCGAATTCGGCGTCGCTCCAGCCGAGATCGGCGTGGAGCGTTTCGTGCTTGGCGGCGATGCGTTCGGCACGGCCCTTCTGCTTGTGGCCGAGGCGGAGCACCTCCTCGGCGGATTCATAGAGGTCGCCGAGCAGCTGGCGCTTCCAGCCGTTCCAGACGCCCGGCCCGACCGCGCGGATATCGACGATGGTGAGGATCAGCAGCAGCCGCAGTCGCTCGGGGCTCTGCACCACGTCGCAGAAATCGAGGATCGTCTTGAAGTCCGACAGGTCGCGCTTGAACGCGGTCGCGGACATCAGCAGGTGCCAGCGGACGAGCCAGGCGACGGTCTCGGTCTCCGCCGCGCTCAGCCCGAAGCGCGGGCAGAGGCGCTGCGCGACCTCCGCGCCGAGAATCGAGTGATCGCCGCCGCGTCCCTTGGCGATGTCGTGGAGCAGCACCGCGACATAGAGGACGCGGCGCGAGACGATCTGGCGGAAGATCGCGCTGGCGAGCGGATGGTCGTCCCGAAGCGCGCCATTCTCGATCCGCGCGAGCAGGCCGAGCGCGCGAATCGTGTGCTCGTCGACGGTGTAGTGATGGTACATGTCGAACTGCATCTGCGCGACGACGCGGCCGAAATCGGGCACGAAGCGGCCGAACACGCCGGTCTCGTTCATCCAGCGCAGGACGAGTTCGGGATCGCGCGGCGAGCTGAGCACGTCGAGGAACAGCGCGTTGGCGGTGGGGTCGTCGCGAATGTCGTCGACGAGCTTCACGTCGCGTGCGGCCGCGCGCATCGCGAGCGGGTGGATCTCGAGCGTGTTGCGGTCGGCGAGCTGGAAGATCTCGATCAGCCGGACCGGACTTGCGCGGAAGAAGTCGTCGTCGGGCAGCGCCAGCCGGCCGCGGTCGAGGACGAAGCCGTTCAGCCGGCGCGGGCTGCGGCGGATCGTCGGCAGCCCGAAGCGACGGCCACGCGCGGCGAACTTCTCGTCGAGATGCGCGAGGAAGACGCCGGTGAGGTCACCGACGGTCTTCGCCTGGAGAAAGTAGAAATGCATGAAGCGCTCGACCTTCGGCTTGCCCGGGCGGTCGGAGAAGCGCATCCGGTCGGCGATCTCGCGCTGGACGTCGAAGGTCAGCCGGTCCTCGGCGCGACCGGTGATGCTGTGGAGGTGGCAGCGCACCGCCTGGAAGAAGTTGTCGGCGCGGTGGAAGAGGCGATATTCGGCCTTTGTGAACAGCCCGACATCGACGAGCTGTGCCGCGCGCTGGACGTCGTAGATGTACTTGCCGATCCAGAACAGCGCGTGGAGATCGCGCAGGCCGCCCTTGCCCTCCTTGACGTTGGGTTCGACGACATAGCGCGTGTCGCCCATCTTGCGGTGGCGCAGGTCGCGCTCGACAAGCTTGTCGGCGATGAACGCGCGCGCGGTATCCGCCTGGACCTCGACCTTGAAGCGGCGCGACGCCTCTTCGTAGAGATCCATGTCGCCGGTGACGTAGCGCGCCTCGAGCAGGGCGGTGCGGACGGTGATGTCGGCCTTGGCCTGGCGGATCATCTCGTCGAGCGAGCGGCTGGACTGGCCGAGCTTCAGCCCGAGATCCCAGAGCGTGTAGAGCATCGATTCGATGATGCGCTCGACCCGCGAAGTCTGCTTGGCCGGCGTGAGGAAGCCGATATCGACATCCGAATGCGGCGCCATCTCGCCGCGGCCATAGCCACCGACCGCGATGAGCGTGAGCCGGTCGTCGGGGGTGGGGGCGGGCGCGGGGTGCAACCGGGTGGTGGTGAAATCGAACAGCAGGCGGAGCAGCTGGTCGATCAGATAGGCCTGCGCGCTCGACACCTCGAGCCCGCGGCTGGGATGTTCGGCGAGCCGCTTGGCGACCTCGACCCGGCCCGCGTCGAGCGCGGCCTTGAGCAGGATCGTCGCCTGGCGGCCGAGCGCGACCGGGTCGGTCTCGTCCAGCGCGGCGATGGTGTCGGCGACCGCGCGGCGATCGATGATCGCGCGGCGGTTGGGCAGGTGATCGAAGCGGCCGGTCATGCGGGACCAGATAGGGCGCGCGGGGCCATTCGTCATCTTGATTGCGGGAAACCTTCCCGAACCCTAGGTCTTCGCGCGGGTTTGGCGAAAGGAAGACGATGAGCGAAGCGTTGCGCGTGGGACTGGCGGGCCTGGGAACCGTGGGGGGCGGCGTCATCCGGCTGCTCGACGCGAACCGCGAGCTGATCGCCCGACGGGCCGGCCGCGCGATCGAGGTCGTCGCGGTGTCGGCGCGCGACCGCTACAAGGATCGCGGCGTCGATCTGACGCGGTTCGCCTGGGTCGACGATACGACCGCGCTGGCGCAGCAGGCGGACGTCGACGTCGTCGTCGAGTTGATCGGCGGATCGGACGGCCCCGCGCTGACGCTCGCGCGCTCGACGCTGAATGCGGGCAAGTCGTTCGTGACCGCGAACAAGGCGATGCTCGCGCATCACGGCTATGAGCTTGCGACCGCGGCGGAGGCGGCGCGCGTCGCGCTGAAGTTCGAGGCGGCGGTCGCGGGCGGGATCCCGGTGATCAAGGGGCTGCGCGAGGGCGCGGCGGCGAACGCGATCGGGCGGGTTTACGGCATCCTCAACGGGACGTGCAATTTCATCCTGAGCAAGATGGAGGCGGAAGGGCGCGATTTCGCCGAGATCCTCGCCGAGGCGCAGGCGCTGGGCTTTGCCGAGGCGGATCCGAGCTTCGACATCGACGGGGTGGATGCGGCGCACAAGCTGTCGATCCTCGCCTCGATCGCGTTCGGGACGCGGCCGGCGTTCGACTCGGTCGCGGCGAGCGGCATCCGGCACCTGCTGGGCGCGGACATCGCCGAGGCGGCGGCTTTGGGCTACCGCGTGCGGCTGCTCGGGCTGGCGGAGGACGGGCCGGACGGGCTGTTCCAGCGCGTGCATGCGCATCTGGTGCCGGTCGACCATCCGCTCGCGCATGTGACGGGGTCGCTGAACGCAGTCGTCGCGGAGGGCAATTTCGTCGGGCGGCTGCTGTTCCAGGGCGCAGGCGCGGGCGACGGGCCGACCGCGAGCGCGGTGGTCGCGGACCTGATCGACATCGCGCGCGGCGAATACGGGCCGCCCTATGCGATGCCGGCGGCGTCGCTGGTCGCGGCGGCGACCGCGGACAGCGGCGAGCGGCGGGGGCGCGCCTATCTGCGCTTCACGGTCGCGGACCGGGTCGGCGTGCTGGCCGAGATCGCCGCGGCGATGCGCGACGCGGGCGTCTCGATCGAGAGCCTGATCCAGCGCGGCGCGATGGCGGACGGCAGCGTGCTCGTCGCGATCGTGACGCATGAGGGGCCGGAACGGTCGGTCGCGCAGGCGCTGGAGAAACTGCGCGGGTCGCAGAGTCTGGTGGGCCAGCCGCTGTGGATGCATATTCTGGGGTGATTTTGGGGGTGCGTGGCGGCGCCTCTCTCCGCCGTCATCCTGACGAAGGTCAGGATCCAGGGTGGCGGATGGCTGCGCTGTGTGGCTCTGGATCCTGACTTTCGTCAGGATGACGGGTTTGTGTGGGGGAAAAGGCGGCCGCCTCCTTCGTCATCCCGGGCTTGACCCGGGACCCAGGGCCGCGAGCGTTGCGCGGTTTGGCTCTGGGTCCTGATTTTCGTCAGGATGACGGGGCGGGTTATGGCCTGGCGGGGGCCGGGGGTGCCGGATCCGTCAGGTCGATCGCGATGCGGCCGGTCTTGTCGGGTTTCTTCGCAAACGCGCTTTTGGCGAGCGCGACCGCGCCAGCGACGAGCGGGGCGATCGGCGGGCCGAAACCGGACTGGCAGCCGCGCTGCGTCGCGGCGCAGGGCGTGCCATCGAGCTCGAGGGCGCGGATCGCGGTCATGTTCGGGTTGGAGGCGACGGGCCGGTCGGGCGGGCCCCAGTCGGGGAGCGGGAGGCGCGCACCCGATTCGGTCCCGGGTGCGCAGACGACGATCGTCTTGTCGCCCTCCTTCACCACCGGGCAGTCGGGGGGATTGAGGATCGACCAGCTCTTCTCGGTCGGGGCGGACGACACCGGCGTAGTGGCAGGTGTGGCGCTGGCCTGTGTAAGCGCGAGCAGCGTGACCAGAATCATGCAAGGTACCTCATCGGTCCGCGGTGATCGTGACGGAACACGGTTATCAACCCTATACGGTGGTTTGGCCGCCGTCGACTGTCCGACGACTAGCGGGCATCACCGGGCAGGCCTCACCGGGCCGGCATCACGGGGCGGGTGTCCGCATCCCGCCGGCGGCGACGCTGCCCGAGCCTTCGCCGGGACCGAACGCGACCGTCGCGCGGACGCCGGTGGCACCGCCGCCGACCAGAAACGGGCCCATGTCCTCCATCGGGGTACGGGCATGGACGAGCGCGGCGCGCCCCTCCGCCACCATGTCGCGGCGGTCGGCGGTGTGCGTGGCCAGCGGCACACGGAACCGGTCCGCCTGGCGCAGGCCGCACACGGTGATGTCGGTCACGCTGGGATTTATGACGCAGCGCTGTTCCGCCGCCATCCGGGTGCGGGCACGGACGAGCAGGTCTTCGTGCGCGGCGGGGTCGGGCGCTCGCGTCGATGCGGGCAGGGCAAGTGGCGGGACTGCGGCAAGCGTCTGGACCATCGTCAGCAGGATCGCGAGCATCGGTACCGTCCTCGACCATCAATCGCGGAGAGACTGACCATGGGACCCCGCGCGGGCAAGCCTCAGTCGGTCCGATCCCGATCTATTGTGGCGACGCCGAGGCGCGGGATCTCGATCGCGGGGCAGCGGTCCATCACGACCTGAAGCCCGGCGGCTTCGGCGCGGGCGGCGGCGGCGTCGTTGATCACGCCGAGCTGCATCCACACCGCTTTCGCGCCGATCGCGATCGCCTGGTCGACGGCCTCGCCCGCGGCGGCGGAGTTGCGGAATATGTCGACGATGTCGATCGGGTCGCCGAGCTGGGCGAGTTCGCGGAAGACGAACTCGCCATGGACGTGTTCGCCGGTGATCTGTGGGTTGACCGGGATGACGCGGTAGCCATGCGCCTGCAGCTTTGCCATCACGCCGTAGGACGGGCGATCGGGGCGGTCGGAGGCGCCGACCAGCGCGATCGTCCGTGCGCCCTCGAGCAGCGTCTTGATATCGGCGTCGGCGGTCAGAGGCATCGGCTCGTCCTCTTGGTGGAGTGCGCCGCGGACGGGTCGATACATGGACCGGTCGGACGCGTCTCGAGAAACCTGGTCCGCTCGTGCCGTAGCTCTACGCGCTAGGCACGACCGGTAACATCACAACGGCGCGGGCCGCAAAACGTTTCACATTTTTCCAATCCATGCGACGACCTGAGCGGCGAGGGCGGCGAAAATCACGTCGTCGGGCTCGGCTGCGGGGGGCGTTCCTGCGTCGGACGCGGTGCGGATCGACAGCGTCAGCGGCACGCGGCCGAGGAACGCGATGCCGAGCTCGCGCGCGGCAGCTTCGGCGCCGCCATGGCCGAACGGGTCCGAGCTCTCGCCGCAATGCGGGCAGACATAACCCGCCATGTTCTCGACCAGCCCGATGATCGGGATGCCCGCTTTCTCGAAAAGGTCGATCGCGCGGCGCGCGTCGATCAGCGCGAGATCCTGCGGGGTCGAGACGATGATCGCGCCCGCG
Organism: Sphingomonas sp. Leaf20; assembly: GCF_001421535.1. GTDB lineage: Bacteria > Pseudomonadota > Alphaproteobacteria > Sphingomonadales > Sphingomonadaceae > Sphingomonas. Next base: position 369,449 of record NZ_LMKN01000008.1, read on the forward strand.
GGACGGTATTTCTGGACCATCGTCAGCTGGACGTCGCCGGTGCCGGGGGGCAGGTCGAGCACGAGCGTGTCGGTCGCGCCCCAGTCCGCCTCGACCAGCTGGCCGAGCGCGCCCGCCGCCATCGGCCCGCGCCACGCGAGCGCGCGACCGGGATCGACGAGCTGGCCCATCGACAGGAGGGGGACGCCGTAGGGGGTGGGGACGGGGTCGAGCACCTTGTCCTTGGCGGTCGGGCGGGTGCCCTCGACCCCCATCAGCCGCGGCTGCGACGGGCCGTAAATGTCCGCATCGACGAGGCCGACACGGCGGCCGGCGCGGCTCAGCGCGATGGCTAGGTTGGCGGACAGCGTCGACTTGCCGACGCCACCCTTGCCGCTGGCGACCGCGATCAGCCGGCGGGTGGTACGCTCGGCGGTCATCACGATCCGGACGTCGGTGACGCCGGGCGCGGTCGCGGCCATGCGGATCGTCGCCTCCAGCGCGTCGCGCGCCACGGGGTCCAGTCCGGTGGCGTCGACGACGATGCCCAGCCGCTCGCCTTCGAGGCGTACCGTGGCGCGCGGTCCCGCCACTGCGGCGATCGCCGCCTTTACCGCTTCAATGTCGATCATCCTCGTCAGATAGGCCCGTGGCGGCTGCTTGGCACTGTTTTTCCGCGGGTGCGCACCTATAAAGGTTAGATGACGATCTTCTCGCGCTGGTTCCGGCGTCCCCCAATTCTCGCCGTCGAAACGCCAAAGGGCCCCTGGGGCGGGTCCGGTGACGATACTGGTGCCGAGGGCGGCGGGCCACGCAATCCCTGGGCATTGCCGCCCGGCGGACGCAAGGCGACCGCAAAGCCCAGCGCGCTCGACGAGTTCCTGAAAAAGGCGCGTGGCAATGGCGGCGGCGGCGGCGGGGGCGGCGGTAATTTCGGTGGCCTGCCATCGGGCGCCAATGCGCGCGCGTTGTGGGCGATCGGTGCAGGGATCATCGTGCTGGTGTGGATCCTGTTCACCTCGTTCCACCAGATCGGGCCGCAGCAGCGCGGCGTGGTCACCTATTTCGGCAGATATGCCGGCACGCTCGATCCGGGCATCCGCCTGACCCCGCCCGCGCCGATCGCGAGCGTCGAGGTGGTCGACGTACAGAATATCCGCACCGACAATTTCCCCGTCGGTGATGGCGAGAACCTGACGCTGACCGGTGACCAGAACATCATCGACCTCGCCTATTCGGTGCGCTGGGACATCGCGGATCCGCGGAATTACGTCTTCCAGCTGGCCGAGCCCAACAACACGGTGCGCGCCGCCGCCGAGAGCGCGATGCGCGCGGTGGTCGCGACGACGACGCTGGAGCAGGCGATCGGCACGGGCCGCACGGTGATCGAGCAGCGCGTCGCCGAGCTGACGCAGCAGATCCTCGATGATTACAAGTCGGGTGTCCGTATCCAGGGCGTTGCGATCAAGCAGGCGGCAGCGCCGGCGCGGATCGTCGAGGACTTCAACGCGGTGACCGCGGCGCAGCAGGAGGCGATCGCCAACCTCAACCAGTCGCGTTCCTATGCGCAACAGGTTGTGGCGCGCGCGCAGGGCGAGGCCGCGTCGTTCGACAAGGTGTACGAGCAGTATCGCCTGGCCCCCGAAGTCACGCGTCGACGGATGTATTACGAGACCATGGAAGCGGTATTGGCCAAGAGCGACAAGACGATCGTCGAGACCCCGGGTGGCGTCGTGCCGTACCTGCCGTTGCAGAACGGCAAGCGGCTGACCGACCCGCAGGCACCGCGTGCGGCCGAGCCGACACCAGCGCCGGTTCCCGCCCAGCAGGGGGCAGCGCAGTGAACGGCGTGAGCATCCGCAACCCGATGGTCGCAGGCGCGATCGCGCTCGTGCTGGTCATCCTGGCGGCCGCGACCTTCGCGATCGTCCCCGAGACCCAGCAGGCAGTGATCCTGCGGTTCGGTCAGCCGATCCGCACCGTCAACGCCTATGCGCCCAACCAGCCGTTCGGTGACACGGGCGCCGGGCTGATCGCGCGCGTGCCGTTCATCGACCGCATCGTGTGGATCGACAAGCGCGTGCAGGACATCGAGCTCGACAATACGCTGGTGCTGTCGACCGACCAGCTGCGGCTCGAGGTCGATGCCTATGCGCGGTACCGCGTCGTCGACCCGCGCAAGATGCGCAATGCGGTCGGCAGCGAGGAACGCATCCCCGACCAGCTGCGCCCGATTCTCGGGTCCGCGCTGCGCAACGAGCTTGGCAAGCGGCGGTTCGTCGAACTGCTCAGCCCCGAGCGGTCGGAACTGATGGACAATATCCAGAAGGGGCTGCAGCGAGTCGCAAGCCAGTACGGCGTCGAGATCGTCGATGTCCGCATCAAGCAGGCCAACCTGCCCGTTGGCCTGCCGCTCGAAAGCGCGCTCAAGCGGATGTCGAGCGCACGCCAGCAGGAGGCGATCACGATCCGTGCCGAGGGTCAGAAGCAGGCGCAGATCGTCCGCGCGCAGGCGGATGCCGACTCGGCGAAGATCTATGCGGAAAGCTTTGGCAAGGATGCCGATTTCTACGATTTCTACCGCGCGATGCAGTCCTACCGCCACACCTTCGGGGCGGATGGCGGCACCCCGCCGGAAGGATCGACGTCGATCATCCTGTCGCCCAACAACAGCTATCTGCGGGAGTTCGAGGGTCGCGGGCGCTAAGGCGCGCCCGTTGCCTTTGGCGGAACCTTTCCAGCTTCCCCCCTATTCAACCATCGTTCAGCACGTCTCGCCTAACGGCGGTCTGTTTCGAACGATGAAACGAGAGGACAACATCTAGTGCGTTATGCCTACGCCATTACCAGTGCTCTTCTCCTAGGCGGCGCAACCGCGACGCTCGCGCTCCAGCCGGGCACTGCCCAGGTGGCGCAGAACGAACCCGGGGCGATCCAGGCGGTCTCGCCGAAGCCCGGTGCGCCGATGAGCTTCGCCGACATGGTCGCGCGGCTTCAGCCCGCCGTCGTCAACATTTCGACCAAGCAGACGATCGTCCAGAAACAGCAGGCCAATCCGTTCGCAGGCACGCCGTTCGGCGACCTGTTCGGCGGCATGGGCGGTGGCCCGCAGGGTGGCCCGCCGGTCAAGCGCGAGGGCGCGTCGCTCGGCTCGGGCTTCCTGATCTCGCCTGATGGCTATGTCGTCACCAACAACCATGTGATCTCGCCGGGCGCGCAGGGCGCGACGGTCGATTCGATCACGGTGACGCTGAGCAACAAGAAGGAATATGTCGCCAAGGTCATCGGCAAGGATCAGGAGTCCGACCTGGCGCTGCTCAAGATCGACGCGGCGGACCTGCCCTTCGTGAAGTTCGGCGATTCCAACGGCGCGCGCGTCGGCGACTGGGTGCTCGCGATCGGCGAGCCCTTCGGGCTTGGCGGCACGGTGACCGCAGGCATCATCTCGGCGATCAACCGCGTCACCGGCCAGGGCGGTGCGTATGACCGCTTCATCCAGACCGACGCGTCGATCAATCAGGGTAATTCGGGCGGTCCGATGTTCGACCTGAGCGGCAACGTGATCGGCGTGAACTCGCAGATCTTCAGCCAGTCGGGCGGCAATATCGGGATCGGCTTCGCGATTCCCGCGGCGACCGCCAAGCCGATCATCGCGACCTTCATGAAGGGCGGCACGATCGAGCGCGGCTATATCGGCGTCCAGCTGCAGCCGGGCGGTACGATCAACGAGGACACCGCTGCCGCGCTCGGCATCGCCAAGAACCAGGGCGAATTGATCAACGACGTCACCGCGGGCGGGCCTGCGGCAAAGGCCGGTGTGCGTGCGGGCGACGTCGTCACGCGCGTCAACGGGCAGGCGGTCACGGTCGATCAGTCGCTCTCCTATCTCGTCTCGAACGTGAAGCCCGGCCAGACCGCGCGTCTCGACATCCTGCGCAACGGCAAGCCGGCGTCCGCCAACGTGGTCGTCGCACCGCGTCCGAGCGCCGAGAAGCTTGCGGCCACGCTCGGTGGCGACGCGCAGGGCTTTGGCAGCGAAGACGGTGACGACGACGATACGGGCAGCACGGCCGCTCCCACCGCGGGCGCGGCGCTCGGGATCGGCGTTCAGCCGCTGACCCCGGCGATCGCGCAGGCGGTCGGGGTCGATCCGACGACGCAGGGCGTGGTGATCGCGGTCGTCGCACAGACGAGCGATGCGTTCGGCAAGCTCAAGCGTGGCGACGTGATCATGTCGGTCAACGGCACGCCGGTGCGAACGGCCGCCGACATGCAGACCGCGGTGACCACCGCCAAGACCGCGGGGCGTCCGCAGGTCCTTCTCCAGGTCAAGCGCGGCCGTGGTCCGGCGCAGTTCCTGCCCGTCAAGATCAAGTAATCCCTCACCGGATTGCGGGATACGAAGGACCGTCGCCCCACCGGGCGGCGGTCCTTTTCCTTTGCGGCGGCCGGGGTTAGGATCGGGTGACGGGTAAGAGGATGAGAGCATGAGCGACGGCATTGTCATCGGCGCCAGCGTGGACGGCACACAGCAGACGCTCGAGTTGAAGCGCGCGAACCGCCACGGGCTGATCGCGGGCGCGACGGGCACCGGCAAGACGGTGACGCTGCAGGGGATCATCGAGGGGTTTTCCGCGCGCGGCGTGCCGTGCTTCGTCGCGGACGTGAAGGGCGACCTGTCGGGGCTCGCCATGGCGGGGTCGCCGACCGCCAAGATGCACGCGGCGTTCGCCGAGCGCGCGAAGGCGATCGGCGATACCGGTTGGGCCTATGCCGACAACCCCGTGCAGTTCTGGGACCTGTTCGGCGCGCAGGGGCATCCGATCCGCACCACGATCAGCGAGATGGGGCCGCTGCTGCTCGCGCGGCTGATGGACCTGAACGAGGTGCAGGAGGGCGTGCTGACGATCGCCTTCCATGTCGCGGACAAGGAAGGGCTGCTGCTGATCGACCTCGACGACCTGCAGGCGATGCTGACCGAATGTGCGGGGCGTGCCGACGAGCTGACGACGACCTATGGCAATGTGTCCAAACAGTCGATCGGCGCGATCCAGCGGTCGCTGCTCCAGCTGCGCACGCAGGGCGCGGAGCATTTCTTCGGCGAGCCCGCGCTCGAGATGACCGATTTCATCGGTGTCGACGACCGGGGGCGGGGGATCGTCAACATCCTTGCCGCGGACAAGCTGATGGCGAGCCCCAAGCTCTATTCGACCTTCCTGCTGTGGCTGATGAGCGAGCTGTTCGAACAGCTTCCCGAGATCGGCGATCCCGACAAGCCGGTGCTGTGCTTCTTCTTCGACGAGGCGCATCTGCTGTTCGACGAGGCGCCCAAGGCGCTGCTCGACAAGATCGCGCAGGTCGTGCGGCTGATCCGGTCGAAGGGGGTGGGCGTGTATTTCATCACGCAGAACCCGATCGACATTCCCGATACCGTAGCAGGCCAGCTCGGCAACCGGGTGCAGCATGCACTGCGCGCGTTCACGCCGCGCGACCAGGCGGCGGTGCGATCCGCGGCGGAGACGTTCCGGGCAAATCCGGGCGTCGATGTCGCGACCGCGATCACCGAGCTGAAGGTCGGCGAGGCGTTGGTGTCGCTGTTGCAGCCGGACGGGTCGCCGACGCCGGTCGAGCGGACGCTGATCCGCCCGCCCGCCTCGCGCGTCGGGCCGATCACGCCGGTCGAGCGCAAGGTGATGATCGAGACCGATGCGATCGGCGCGAAATACGACACGGCTTTCGATCGCGAGTCGGCGGAGGAACTGCTGGCGGCGAAGACCGCGGAGGCGAGCGCCGCGGCGGCAGAGGCCAAAGCGACGACCGTGGCGGAAAAGGCGGCGGCGGCGCAGGCGAAGGTCGACGCGAAGGCGGCGCGGGAGGCGGAGCGCACGCGGGCCGCGGACCAGCGCGAGGCGGACCGGGCGCAGCGCGATGCCGATCGCGCGGCAGCGAACTCGCCCTGGACCAAGATGGCGACGTCGGCGACGCGTGCGGCGAGCTCGTCGATCGGACGGCAGGTGGCGAACGAGATCGGCAAGCAGGTGTTCGGCACGACGCGCCGCCGGTCGCGTGGGGGCGCGTCCGGCGGCGGGTTGGTCGGGAGTGTGTTGCGCGGGGTTCTGGGAGGGTTGTTTCGGGGGTGATCGGGGTGGGTGTTGCCGCTTCTGCCCTTGCCACCCCGGCGGAGGCCGGGGCCCAAATGGCGAGGTCGCTGTAACGGAGTGCCGTCCGAGGTTATTGCCGTCCCCCAATTGGGCCCCGGCCTTCGCCGGGGTGGTGGCGTTGGGGGTGAGTTCGGCGCTTCCCCACCAGGTTCACCCGCGAAGGCGGGTGCCCAGACTGGGTCCCCGCCTTCGCGGGGACACAAGGGGAAGCCGGGAGCGTGTGATTCAGCGCATACCACCCCGGCGGAGGCCGGGGCCCAAATGGGGAGGTTGCGGTAACGGAGCGCCGTCCTGCATCATTGCCGTCCCCCGATGAGCCCGAGCGTTCGCCGAGGTGGTGGAGGGGGTGGGGTGCTGTGGTATAGAGCGGCATCGGCACGGGCCGGGCGTTGGCCGGCCCTGTGCACCACGTCTTGCAGAGGTACCCGATCATGTCGCTCGATTTCGAATCCACCACCGACTGGGCCGCGATCGGCGAGAAGAGCCTCGACGCGGCGATCGAGTTGCGCCGCGCGATCCATGCCGATCCCGAGGTCGGGCTGCACTGCCCGCGCACCTCGGACAAGGTGAAGGCGGCGCTGGCGGGGCTGCCGCTGGAGATCCGCGAGGGGACGTCCACGACCGGCTTCGTTGCGATCCTGCGCGGCGGGCGTGGCGGCGGTACCGCAGGCGGCAATGGCCGGACCGTGCTGCTGCGCGGCGACATGGATGCGTTGCCGATGCAGGAAGAGACGGGGCTGCCGTTCGCGTCAAAGGTCGACGGGGCGATGCATGCGTGCGGGCATGATTCGCATACCGCGATGCTGGTCGGCGCGGCCAAGGCCTTGTGCGCGCGGCGGGACGAGCTGCCCGGCACCGTCGTGTTCATGTTCCAGCCGGGCGAGGAGGGGCATCACGGCGCGCGGCACATGATCGCCGACGGGCTGCTCGATGCGCCGCTGCCCGAAGCGGGGTTTGCGCTGCATATCTCGCCCAACATGCCGATGGGGCATGTCGTCAGCCGGTCGGGCACGCTGATGGCGTCAACCGACACGCTGCGCGCGACGATCACCGGGCGCGGCGGGCATGCGGCGATGCCGCACGACTGCCTCGATCCGCTGCCGATCGCGTGCGAGATCGTTACCGCGCTGCAGACCTATGTCGCGCGACAGGTGGCGGTGACCGATCCCGCGGTGCTGTCGATCACCAAGCTGAATGCGGGGAGCGCGCACAACGTCATCCCGTCGAGCGTCGAGATGCTGGGGACGATGCGGACGCTGTCCGAGCGGACGCGCGAGCAGGTGCGCGCGGCGTTCATCCGGATGGTCGAGGGGATCGCCGCGGCGCACGGCGCGGTGGGAACACCGACGATCGAGGAGGGCTACCCGGTCACCGTCAACGATTCCCGCGCGACTGAGCTGATCAAGGCGGTGGCGACGACGATCGGCGGCGAGGGCGCGTATCAGGTGATGCCGCCGATGATGGGTGCGGAGGACTTTTCCTACGTGCTGCAGAAGCTGCCCGGCGCGATGGCGTTCATCGGCGCGGCACCCGAGGGGAGCGACCCGCGGACCAATCCGCCGCTGCACAATACGAAGATGACGATCGACGAGCGGGTGATGGCGCACGGGATTGCAGTGCACTGCGCGGTGGCGGAGCGGTTTCTGGCGAACGGGTTCGATTGAGCGGGCTTTGCCCTCCGCAAGCGCGGAGGGCAGACTGGGTCCCCGCCTTCGCGGGGAAACAGGCTTTGGGGGGGCACTTGCTCTTCGTGTTCTCCCGCGAAGGCGGGAGCCCAGTCTGTCCCCGCCTTTGCGGGGACAGGAGCGCCGGTTACTTCTTGATCAGGCCGATCTCTACCAGGCGTTCGTGGAGATAGTCGTGCGCGGTGATCGGGGTCGGGTAGCGGTTGGGGTTTTCCGCGGTGATCGTCGCCGGGAGCGTCTCGATCAGGAAATCGGGCGCGGGATGCAGGAAGAACGGCATCGAGTAGCGCGAATGGCCGCGGCGCTCGGGCGGCGGGTTGACGACGCGGTGCGTGGTCGAGGGCAGGACGTGGTTGGTCAGCCGCTGGAGCATGTCGCCGACATTGACGACCATCGCGCCCTCGGGCGGCTTGATCGACAGCCAGCGGCCGTTGGCGCGGTCGAGCAGTTCGAGGCCCGCCTCCTCCGCACCGAGCAGCAGCGTGATGAGGTTGATGTCCTCATGCGCGCCGGCGCGAACGCCCTCGGCATCGACGGGGATCGGCGGGTAATGGAGCAGGCGCAGCACGCTGTTGCCGTCCTTGACCGCAGCGTCGAACCAGTCGGGTGCAAGCTTCAGGTGGCGTGCGATCGCGGAAAGCAATTTGTCGCCCGCGGTGTCGAACGCCTTGAACAGGTCGAGAAAGACCGGCTTGAATCCCTCGGGCCGGGTCGGCCAGACATTGGGCGACATCTGCGCTTCGTAGCGGTGGCCGGCGGGCAGCTCACGGCCGACATGCCAGAATTCCTTCAGATCGACGACCTTGGCGTCCTTCGCGATCTCGGTTTTGAAGGGCGTGTAGCCGCGCGCGCCGCCGCCGCCGGGCGCGAAATAGCCGCGCTTCTCGTCCTCGGGCAGGTCGAACAGCGCCTTGGTCTCGGCCCAGGCCTGGTCGATCAGATCGGTCGGGATGCCGTGATCGGCGACGATCGCAAAGCCGAAGCGTTCGAACGAGTTGCCGAGCGCGGCGGCAAAGCCATCGGGGTCGCGCGCCTGATCGGCGAGGCTGAGCGTGGGAACCTGGGCGGCGGGGGTATCGAGCATGTATCGGTGTCCGGATAAGGGAGCACCGATATAGCGACGCGCGCGCGTGCTGCCAAATGCCGGCATGCCGAATGCGCGCGGCCGCAAACATCTGGGGTCGTTAGGTTCCTCACCTCGTACGCAGACACCGGGGCGCGGGTTACGCGGCGTTCGATAAGCGGGTAAGGGCGGCGGCATCATGACCGTCAATCCTCCCATGTCCGACGCGGAGGCGATGCGCGGGGCACCGATCGGCTTCGTCGAGTTCGTCGCGCTGGTCGCGGCGCTGATGTCGCTGACCGCGCTCGGAATCGACTCGATGCTGCCGGCGCTGCCCGCGATCGGCACCTCGCTCGGCATCACCGGCGCGAACAGCCGGCAGTTCATCGTCACCGCATTCGTGATCGGGTTCGGCGTCGCGCAGCTTGTCCATGGTCCGCTTGCCGATCGCTATGGCCGGCGGACGGTGCTGCTGTGGTCGCTCGGGCTGTACGCGGTTGCCAATGTCGCGTGCGCCGCCGCGGGGAGCTTCGTGCTGTTGCTCGTCGCACGCGCTGCGGGGGGCGCGGTGATCGCTGCGGCGCGCGTCGCGACGATCGCGCTGGTCCGCGACTGTTATCACGGCCGCGCGATGGCGCGCGTCATGTCGATCGCGTTCATGGTGTTCATGATCGTCCCGATCCTGGCGCCGACATTCGGCTGGGCGGTGCTGCAGTTCGGCAACTGGCGTGCGATCTTCGGCGTGATCGCGGTGCTGACGCTGGGGATCATGGCGTGGTTCTGGATGCGGATGCCCGAGACGCTCGAACCCGAGAACGTCCTGCCGATCACGCCGCAGCGGATTCTCGCCGACTGGCGGCAGACGCTCGGCGACCGGCTTTCGCTGGGATATACGCTGGCCGCGACCGCGCTGATGGGGTCGCTCTACGGCTATCTCAACTCGATCCAGCAGATCATGGCGGACGTGTTCCACCGGCCGAACCTGCTCGCGCTGATCTTCGCGACGACCTCGGTGACGATGGCGGTCGCGAACCTGATGAATTCGCGCGTGGTGATGCGGTTGGGGACGCGATTGATCAGCCACGGTTCGCTCTGTGCGCTCGTGGTCGTGTCGATCATCCATCTCGCGGCGATCCTGATCGGGTGGGAGAGCCTGGTCAGCTTTGCGGTGTTCCAGGCGCTGACGCTCGGCTGTTTCGGGCTCGCGGTGTCGAACTTCTCGGCGATGGCGATGGAGAATATGGGGCGGATCGCGGGCACCGCGTCGAGCGTGCAGGGGTTCGTGAGCGTCACCGCGGGGGCCGTGATCGGCGCGATGATCGGGCAGGCGTTCGACGGGACCACCGTGCCGCTCGTCGCCGGCTTCCTGCTGGCGGGGCTCGTCGCACTGGCGTTCGTCGCGCTGACCGAACGCGGCCGGCTGTTCCGCCCGGCGATTGCGTCCAAAGCGGCGTAGCGAAGGAACCCGTCGCCCTCGCCCGCCGTTCCTCAGCCAAGACCGCACGACGCGGCCATAGCAGGAGCGAGAACATGGGCGGACACCAGATTCCCGGCATGGGCACGGGCGACGACGGGTATGACGAGGAAGGCTATGACGAGAGCCAGCGTGCCGAGATCCTCGAAGCGACGCGCAACGGCCCCGTCGACGGCGCGATCATGACCGATCTCAACCCCGATCTCGGCGACGACGATGCGGAGAGCGAGTCGATCGACGATCTCGACATGGATTCCGAAGAGGTTGGCGAGATCGACAGCAGCGTGTCGATGGACGAGGCGGACACCGACGAGGACGACGTCCAGGACGAACTGGATGACGGCAGCATCGACGATGACGAGCTCGACGACAGCGACGACGTCGCGTTGAAGCCCTGATCCCCCATTCTTCAATCGGCGGTGGCGCAGCGACGATCCCCGCGCCGCCGACCACGCTTCCTTATCGGAGCACAGTATGCGTACGGCGATCGTGAGCCGCCTCAACAGGCTGGCGTGGCGGCTTGGGCCCTGTGTGGCGCTGGCGACGCTCGGCGGATGTTCGGGCGCTTCGAACAGCGCCGCGCAGAAGGACGTCGACGTGACCGCAGCAGCGGCGCGGGCGCAGGCGGACATCGCCAACTACGCCGCGGTGAGCACCGTCGTGCACCCTGCGGCGCGACAGCCAACCATGTCGGCCGCCGCCGCCGACATGATGCCTGAAGCCGCGCAAAAGGTCGTCCGCACCTATTTCCGGATGATAGCGCGGCACGACTATGCCGCGGCGCGCGACCTGTGGGTCGATGACGGTCGCGCAAGCGGACTGGATCAATCCGCCTTCACCGGCGGCTATGCCCGTTTCTCCCGCTACGAGGCGCAGGTCGGAGCGCCCGGCAGCGTCAGCGCGGGGATCGGCAAGGTCCATGTCGCGGTGCCTGTCCAGGTGTTGGCGACATCGTCCGATGGCCAGCCAAGACGTCTGCGCGGGACGGTTATGCTGCAGCGCACCAATGACGGAATCGAGACATCCGACGTTGAAGACCATCTCTGGCGAATCGAATCGACCACCGTCGACCCGTGGATGCCGCCCGCCGCCCGACCGCCGCAGAACCGCGCGCAACGCCGCTAAGTCCTTGCAACCCGCGGTCCACAGTCATGCCGGATCGCCGCCATGTTTCGGCCACATCGGCCTCGCTTTCGACCCGTTTGGTTCATCAGACTGTCAGGAACCGTTGCCCGGATGCCACAGCGCGGTTCAGTTCCACATTTCTGCTCTCGGCAGTGCAACATTTTCGTCATAGGCCGGTTTGGAGGGACCTGGAGTTAAGCGGGTCCCGGAGGGTCCTGGACAGCCGGACCCAGAACGAAACAAAAAGGTCTTTCGAATATGCGTAAGCTTTCCATCGCACTCGCCGTTGCCGCCGCAGCGCTTGCTGCCCCAGCATTCGCGCAGGACATGTCCGCTCCCGCCCCCACCGACAACAGCGCAGCACCCGGCGAAGCCGCTGCTCCGGACGGCTCGAAGGCGTTCGGTATCGAGCCGTATTTCGGCGTCATGGGCGGCTGGGAGCAGTTCGACAACGAGCGCGGCCACGGCATTCCGCAGGCACTGAACGCCAACGGCACGCTGCGCACCGGCTACAAGCCATCGGGTTCGCTCGTTCAGGGTGTCCTGGGCGTCAACGTTCCGCTGGGCCCGGTCTTCGTCGGTGCTGAAGGCAACGTGATCAAGGGTATCGATGGCAACATCGATTGGCAGTATGGTGCCGCTGGCCGTTTCGGCTTCCGCGCTGGTGACAGCGGCCTGATCTACGGCAAGGTCGGCTACCAGTGGGTCAACTTCGACCATTTCTCGGGCCGGTCGAACACCGTCGAGAACACCAACCGCGATTACAGCGCGATCACCTACGGCATCGGCGCAGAAGTCGGTCCGCAGAGCATCGGCCTGAAGGGCATCACGGGCAACGCAGGCTTCCGCATCCGCGCCGAGGTCAACACCTTCGGCGACGCGCAGAGCTTCCGTCCGATGCTCGGTATCGTGACGCACTTCTAAGCTTCGGCTGGAACTGTCTGAAAGGGGCGGGGCGCGACACAAGTCGCGCCCCGCCTTTTTTTGTGCGCGAAGCCCGTGACGTCGCGCCGGGCCGCGCCACCGCGACGCGGGCCGGAACGAAGCCGGGACGGGACGGGAACGCCGTCCTGCTGCGTTCCCGATGCGTTCTGGCGTGTTTCCGACTCCGCTTGGCGCAACCGGGTGGTCGATGCCAGTGACATCGACTCGCGCGCGCGTAGGCGCGGGGGCGATGGAGTATGTGTTTGATTTCATGCGTTCGCTCGGCGGAGATCGCGCCGGAGGCGGGCGTGCGAGCGGTGCGCGCCGCCGCGGCGGGGTCAGCATCGCGCTACAGCTCCGGCTGGTGTTCTACGGCGTGCTGCTCGGGTTGATGATGCCGGTGATCCGCCAGATCGACTGGTTCGCGCTCGTACCCCCGGGAGTGCGGATCGACTGGCCGAGCGGGTTCGGGATCGCCTGGCCCGCGGGCGGGCTGCACGTGCCCGGCGGCTGGGGCCGGGCGAAGGACGCCGCGGTCGCCGCGGCGCCGTCGGTCTCGGGTATCACCGCAGGCGCGGCAGCGGCGGGGGCCGCGGCAGCCGGTGCGGCAGGGCGCGCGGTGGCGGCGGGACGCGGGGCCGGCAACGGTGATGGCATTGGCGGTGCCGGCCTTGGCGGTGAGGGCCTCGGCGGTGGCGGCAAGACGGTGACCGCCCGCTTCACGATCTGCGGCCATGGCAAGCGGATCACCTGCATGGTCGATGGCGACACCTTCTGGCTGCGCGGCACCAAGGTCCGGATCGCCGACATCGACACCCCCGAAACGCATCCGCCGCGCTGCAAGGCCGAAGCGCGCGCGGGGAAGGCGGCGACGCTCAAGATGCAGGCGATGCTGAACGCGGGGCCGTTCACGCTGGTCCCGATCAAGCGCGACGTCGACCGCTACGGCCGCAAGCTGCGCATCGTCGAGCGCGACGGGGTGTCGCTGGGGGCGGCGCTCGTCCGCCACGGCCTCGCGCGGCATTATGGCGGCGGGAAGCGGTCGCCTTGGTGTTGAGGGGGTGCCGCGTGGATTAGCGCCGCGGCGCGTGGTTGCAGCGGTGGCCCCCCAAGGGCGAGCCGGGCCGGCCACACTCGATCAAGGCGTGGTCGCTACATCTCGCTCCTTACGCGTCTTGCATGTCACGCACCGGTGCAGGCCGCTTTATGCCGCCTTTGCCGTCAGTTCGAGGCCGAGCGCCTTCAGCGTCCGGATGACAGAGTCGAGCGCGATGTCGGGCTCCGCGGCGGGTGGGCGGGCAAGGCCGCGCGCCGTGGCGACATCGCTCAGCGCGGCGGCGATCAGTGCGGGGTCGCCATCCTCGAACACGGCTTCGAGATAGGCGAGGACCGCGGCGTCGCTGTCGAGCTGGTCGGTGGCGGTCCAGCGGGTCGTTTCGATGTCCATCAGTCGGACTCCCAGGCCGCGGCGATGTCGCGGGCGCGCGCAATATCCGCGTTCTGCCGGGATTTGTCACCTCCCGCCAGCAACACGACCAGCGTTGTGCCGCGTTGCGCGATATAGATGCGGTAGCCGGGACCATAGTCGATGCGCAGTTCGCCGATTCCGCCGCCGAGCGGTTTGACGTCGCCGAACTGGCCGAGCGACAGCCGGCGGATGCGCGCGATGATCCGTGCCTTGGCCCGGATGTCGCGAAGTCCGGCGAACCAGCGGGTAAAAATTGCGGTCTGGCGGATTTCGACGGAGGGCGACGCGTCCATCGTCTATCGTGCCCGGCGCGCTTCGCATGACCTTGGCACGGGTTTCTCCCTGTCGACGCCGTAGCGTAGCGTAGCAGGGCCGGGACGCGGCAAAAGGCGAAGATGGTCGGGATTGGATCGGTCGGCATGAGCAAAACCCATGCCGCCGGCCGGCGCTGGTGGCGCCGCCGGCGGGTGCGGGGTTTAGCGGTCGTTAAACCCCGCGCGTGATGCGACTTATTCCGCTGCCACGCCAGCGAGCGAGAACATGTCTCCGCTCTGGCCGGGATCCTCGTTGGCGGCCGGGCCCTTCTTTGCGGTCTGGCGCTTGTCGAACGAGTCCCAGACGTCGTTCCACTGGCCCTTGGTCGCGGCCTTCGAATATTCGGTGGCGCGCTGTTCGAAGAAGTTGGCGTGCTCGACGCCGTTGAGCATCGGTGCGAGCCACGGCAGCGGGTGCTCGTCGATCATGTAGATCGGCTTGAGGCCGAGCTGCGTCATGCGCCAGTCTGCGATGAAGCGGATGTACTTCTTGATCTCCTTGGGGGTCATGCCGTTGACCGGGCCCATCTCGAAGGCGAGATCGATGAAATTGTCCTCGAGGCGGATCGTCGTCTGGCAGACGTCCGCGATGTCGTCCTTGACCGCCTTGGTGAGGCACTGGCGCTCATGACAGAAGGTGTGGAACATCTTGATGATGCCCTCGCAGTGCAGCGACTCGTCGCGGATCGACCAGGTGACGATCTGGCCCATGCCCTTCATCTTGTTGAAGCGCGGGAAGTTCATCAGCATCGCGAACGACGCGAACAGCTGGACGCCCTCGGTGAAGCCGCCGAACATGGCGAGCGTGCGCGCGATGTCCTGGTCGTTCTCAACGCCGAAATTCTGCATGTAATCATGCTTTTCCTTCATCTCGGCATATTCGAGGAAGGCGCCATACTCGCTCTCGGGCATGCCGATGGTGTCGAGCAGATGGCTGTAGGCGGCGATGTGGACCGTCTCCATGTTGCTGAACGAGGTCAGCATCATCTTGATCTCGGTCGGCTTGAACACGCGGCCGTACTTCTCGTGGTAGCAATCCTGCACCTCGACATCGGCCTGCGTGAAGAAGCGGAAAATCTGCGTCAGCAGGTTGCGCTCGTGGTCGCTGAGCTTCTGCGCCCAGTCGCGGCAATCCTCGCCCAAGGGGACTTCCTCGGGGAGCCAGTGGAGCTGCTGCTGGCGCTTCCAGAACTCGAACGCCCAGGGGTATTCGAACGGCTTGTACTGCTTGGAGGCGTGAAGGAGGGACATGGGATACTCCGAGAGAAACTGAAGATTATGAGCGAATTAGAAACGGCTTGAACTGACGATCACGACGACGAGGAAGAGGATCGACGCGACCGGCGCGGCGATCATCAGAACGCGACCGCGCTGGCGGATCCTGGCGAGATCCATCGCGCCGGGGTTCCAGCCGGGGGTGGGGCCCCAGACGGTACCGCCGAGGAACTCGCCCGACCATGGATTATGGTCGAGCCGGCTCCAGTGGCGGCCGATCATCATGTTCGCGGCGCAGATGCCCGCGACCGCGAGGATCAGTACGGCGGTGTTCATCGACATGTTCATGACCGGCGCATCACGGCTCGATGCTCCACTGCCACATCGCACCCGCGGACATTGCGAGCACAACCGCGGCCGATGTCAGCATGATGCCGATCATCCGGAACGCATAGACCTGTTGCTGCGTGACGTCGGTGCGGCGCAGGCGGAGCAGCAGGACGGTGCCGACCAGCCCCAGCACGCCCGCGACGACGAACATGATTGCGCTGCCATAGGTCATGCGACCAAGTTCCTCGGCGTGCGTTCAGCACCCGACTCAAACGCAGGAGATAGACCATGGTCGATGCAAGCCAGATCAAGGAACATGCCGAAGTCATCGGCGCGGACGGCGTCCATGTCGGAACCGTCGATCACGTCGACGGCGACCGCATCAAGCTGACCAAGAACGATTCGCCGCAGTCCGAGGACGGGCAGGGCGCGAAGCATCACTACATCTCGCTCGGCCTGGTCGCCGAAGTCGAGGGCGACAAGGTTCGCCTCAGCGCGACGGGCGCGAACGCGATCAATTTCGAAGAGAGCGAGTAAGGCGGCGCGGCACGCTCCCGTCGGGGGCGTGCCGGACCGGTTATTCCGTCGCGAGATACGCGTCTCGGCAAGGGCGTTCCGGAGTAGTCCGGGACGCCCTTTTGCGTGGAGGGTGATACGGACCGACGCGCGCTGACACGGCGAAGCGCCGCGAATCGCGACCGGGTTGGCGTCGGCGATGCGGCGCCCCGACCGACCCGCGAATCGCGGTAGGGAAGTGACGGAAAACGGCGGGATGCTGCGCATGTCGTCTCCGTCCTTGCTACGCGCTACCGGTGCCGTTTGGCGGTTTCTGCGGTGGCATCCGTCTACATGATCGGACGGGCTTTCGCTATCCTGTTTCTTTTTCGTTCGGCGACTTGAACCCAACGGGTAGTGCTGAAAGGCGGGTGGCGACACTAGATAGGCGATGTACGCGGCATCGCGGGTTTCGGCTGAAATACCCGGTCGCGGCGGCTCAGGACAGTGCGTCCTCGACCGCGGCGGAGCGCAGGATCACATAGCCGATCACCGCCGACACGACCGACGCACCGAGGATCGCCAGCGACGCCATCTCCGTCCTCTGCGTATCGGGAAAGGCGAGATTGGCGATGAACAGCGAGATGGTGAAGCCGATTCCCGACAGCGCGCCGACACCCAGCACCATCCGCCATGTCACGCCGTCGGGACGCTGCGCCGCACCCGTCGTCACCGCGAGCCATGTCGCCAGCAGGAAGCCCAGCGGCTTGCCCAGCGCCAGCCCGGCGAACACGCCCATCCCGAGCAGCGATCCCGCGGCATCCGACAGCAGGTCGGCCGAGAAATGGATCCGGACGGCAGACAGCGCGAACAGCGGCAGGACGACGTACGACACCCAGGGGTTGAGCGTCTGGACGAGCCGTTCGGCGGGTTCGTCCGTCGCCTGGGCCATTTCCTCGATATAGCCGAGCTGCTTCTGCGCGGATGCCGTCGGCGCGCCCTCGTCGTGGCCGGACTCTGCCGCTTCGTTCGTCCTTGCCGCCGCGACGGCGCGTTTGAACCGGTCGATCGGTTCCTGCACGCGGTCGGCGAAGCGATCCTCGGACAGCCGCGAGCGCGTCGGTGACAGCAGCCCCAGCATGACCCCGGCGATCGTCGCGTGGATGCCCGACGCATAGGTCGCCGCCCATACGATCAACCCGAGTAGGACATAGGGGATCGGCGAGACGAGCCGGAGCCGCAGCAGCGCGAAGATCGCGGCATAGGCCAGCACCGCGGTGATCACCATGCGGATGTCGATTGCCTCGGTATAGGCGGTCGCGATCACGAGCAGGCCGCCGACATCGTCGATCGCGGCAAAGGCGAGCAGCACCGCGCGCAGCGACGCGGGCAGGCGGGTGGCGAACATGCCGATGATCGCCAGCGCGAACGCGGTATCCGAGGTGATCACCGTACCCCAGCCGCTCGCGGTATCGGTGCCGTGGTTGAACGCGAGATAGACCGCGACGGGCATGAGTATCCCGCCGATCGCGCCTGCCAGCGGGAAGGTCGCGGTGCGGATCGTCGAGAGCGAGCCCTTGGTGAATTCGCGTTTCACCTCGGCGCCGATGATCAGGAAGAACAACGGCAACAGTGCCTCGTCGACCCAGTCGGCCAGCGGATGCGCCGCGCGGAACGTCCCCAGACGGATCTCGAGGACATTGTCCCACAGCGCCTCATAGCCATGCGCGAGCGGCGAATTGGTGCAGACGAGCGCGATGATCGTCGCGATCAGCAACGGGCCGCCAACCACCTGGTCGGCGGCAAAGAACGGGGCGATCCGGTGGAGAAACGACGCGGCAACGGGCGAATGATGCGCACGCGCGGCAAGCTTGCCGGACAATCGGGGGGTCAGTGACATGGGGTTCCTAATCGCGGCGGTCAGGCTCGCGCTTTCGTGCTCAACGGAGGAACGACCCCGTGGTATCCCTTGGCCGTCTGCGCGAGGCTGTGCGCAGGCCGGGGTCCGGGATCGATGGCGCGTGCGACGAAACTGAAGGTGTACCGGACGGTCGCGGGATTCCACGACGCCTATGTCGCCGCGCCGAGCCAGAAGGCGGCGCTCAGGGCATGGGGCAGCGACCGCGACCTCTTCGCGCGGGGTATCGCCGAACAGGTCACCGACCCGGCGCTGACCGCCGAACCGCTGGCCGCGCCGGGCACCGTCGTGAAGCGGTCGCGCGGGACGAGCGCCGAACAGATCGCGGCGCTGCCCGATCCGCAGCCAGACACACCGGAGCGCGATGCCTCGACGGGCAAAGCGCGCGCAAAACCACCATCGCCCGGCTCGGCCGGGGCGAAGTCCAAGGCCCCGGCCAAACCTCCGCCTCGTGCGAAGCCCGATCCGAAGCCGAGCGGAACCGCGCTCGATGCTGCCGAAGAGACGCTGGCGGCGGTCAAGGCGGACTATGCAGGACGCGAGCGCGCGCTGGCGGCACGTGAGGCGGCGCTGACACGCGAACGTCGGGTGTTCGACCGCGACCGGGCGGCGGCGCTCGACGCGGCGCAGACGGCGCGCGACGACGCGCAGGCGCGCTATGATGCGGCGCTGCGGACGTGGCGGGCGGCGCGGGGATAGGGCGGGCCGGCGGTTCTGCGGCGCGGCACGTCTTGCACTGCGGGGATGGACCGCTATCGGGCAGGACGATGAAGGACATGCCATGACGACTATCGGGACCAAGGTCGACGAGACCGGCACGCTGATCCGCGACGGCGGCGCATTCTTCTTGCGTCGCGACCTGGGCGGCCGGTATCAGCTCGAGCTGCAGCGGACACCGGTCGATCTGGTCGAGAAGCGCGTGCGGCTGGTCGGGACGCTGGTGGCCCCCGATCTCGTCAATGCCGATGGCGTCGCGCCGGCCTGAGCGATCACCGACGGCCTGGTTTCGGCCGCGCGGGTGCGTGACGGGTGGACCCCCCGACCGACGATGCTACACCGCAGCCCTGGTCCCGGAGACCGGCACAGGGAGAAAAGCATGCATCGTCGTCGTTTCCTCGCAAGCGCGGCTGCCGCGTCGGTTCTGGGTGCGCTGCCGATGCGCGCGGGCGCAGCCGCGGGCGGCCGGGATGCCGCGCTCCGGACGATGCTCGACCGGTTCTTCTATGCGCGGCTCGACGAATCTCCCGAACAGGCGACGCGTCTCGGGCTCGACACGGGAAGCCGCATCGCGCTGAGGGCGAAACTCGACGACCAGTCCGCGACCGGGCGTGCGCGCGAACTGGCGCGCGCGAAGGCCGAGCTCGGCGAACTCAAGGCGTTCGGGACGCAGGGACTGTCGCGCGACGCGGCGCTCGATCACGAGATCGTGACGTATCAGCTCAGCCGCGCGACCGCCGGCGCCGCGCGGTTCACCTATGGCAGCAGCCTCGGCCGGTACGCGCCCTATGTCCTGAGCCAGTTGACCGGGCCGTACCGCGACGTTCCCGATTTCCTCGAATCGCAGGCCCGGGTGCGCGATGCGGGCGAGGCCGACGCCTATCTCGCGCGGCTCGCAGCATTCCCCAAGGCGATCGACGACAGCAGCGAGCAACAGCGCAGCGATGCCGCGCGCGGCGTGTTCGCGCCCGATTACATCCTCGACACGACGCTGAAACAGCTCGCCAGCGCGATGGAGGGCCCCGCGGATCGCACCGTGATGGTGACGAGCTTCGCCGCCAAGCTGAAGGCGGTGAACCTGCCCGCGGACCGCGTGGCCAAGGCGACCGCGATCGTCGAGCGCGACGTGTTCCCCGCGCTGGAGCGGCAGCGCGCGCTGGTGGCGGGGTTGCGGACCAAGGCGGTCCATGACGCGGGATGCTGGCGGCTTCCCGATGGCGACGCCTATTATGCGGCGGCGGCGGAAGCGGCCACGACGGTGGCGATGACGGGGGAGGAGATCCACCGGCTCGGTCTGGCGCAGGTCGCCGAGATCGGCGCGCGGATCGACACGATCCTGAAAGCGCAGGGCATGACCCAGGGTACGGTTGGCGATCGCCTCGTCGCGCTCAACAAGCGCCCCGACCAGCTATACCCCAATACCGATCCGGGTCGTGACGCGTTGCTCGCGCAGCTCAACCGTCAGATCGCGGCGATGCAGGCGCGTCTGCCCGAGGCGTTCAACATGCTGCCAAAGGCCCCCGTCGAGGTCCGTCGCGTGCCGCCGACGATCCAGGCGGGCGCGCCGGGCGGCTATTATCAGAACGCGTCGCTCGATGGGTCGCGACCGGCGATCTATTACATCAACCTGCGCGATACGTTCGACCGGCCGAAATTCGGGCTGGCGACGCTGACTCACCACGAAGCCGTGCCGGGGCACCATCTGCAGGTCAGCGTCGCGCTTGAGAGCACGCAGATCCCGCTGATCCGGCGGCGCGGGTTCTTCAGCGGCTATTCGGAAGGCTGGGCGCTCTATGCCGAACAGCTCGCCGACGAGATGGGGATGTATGACGGCGATCCGCTGGGGCAGGTCGGCTATCTCCAGTCGCTGCTGTTCCGCGCGACGCGGCTGGTGGTCGACAGCGGCATGCACGCCAAGCGCTGGAGCCGCGAAAAGGCGACCGATTATCTGATCGCGACGACGGGGATCGCGCGCGGGCGCAGCCAGGGCGAGATCGATCGCTATACGGTCTGGCCCGGGCAGGCGTGCAGCTACAAGATCGGCCATACGATGTGGACGCGGCTGCGTGCCGAGGCGCAGAAAAAGCCCGGCTATACGCTTAAGGGGTTCCACGACATCCTGGCAAAGGGCGCGATGCCGCTCGCGATCCTCGAACGCGTCGTGCAGCGCGGCGATATCACCACGTGACATCGTGTCGCGTGGCGCCGCACACCGAGCCCCGGCGGATAGCGACGTCAGAATGCGCATGGGATCATTGATCGACGTCAAGGCGCTGGGCTATCTGGCGTCGCAAGACCGCGGTGGCGGAAGTGCGTGTGGCAGTAGCCGGGGGGATCGTTCGTTCCGCCTGTCCGTTCGCTGTCGGTCGAAACGGGATGATGGTGGACACGGTGTTTGAGCGGACGGCGTTTTTGGGAGAGGCGGGACCGCTTGCCGTGCTGATCGGCGCGCGGGACTGGTCCGCGACGTCGCTGGGGCCGATCGAGTCCTGGCCGCAGCACCTGAAAACCGCAGTGTCGATCATCCTTCGGGCGCCGGTGCCGATGGCGCTGTTATGGGGTGAGGACGGTGTCCTGCTCTACAATGAGCGATATGCCGACATCGCGCAGGACAAGCATCCTGCGATCCTCGGCATGCCCGTGCGCGCGGCATGGCCCGAGGCACACGCGTTCAACGACCATGTCGTGCGGGCCTGCATGGCGGGCGAGACGCTGAGCTATGCGCGGCAGGAAATGACGCTGTACCGGAACGGGCAGCCGGGGCTAGTCTATCTCGACCTCAATTATTCGCCCGTGCTCGACGGCAGCGGCATGCCGGCGGGGGCGCTGGCGGTGGTGGTCGAGACGACCGACGCGGTGCTGGCCGAGCGCAGCCTGCGCTGGGAGACGCATACGCTCGAGACGCTCAACGTCACGGGGGCTGCGCTCGCGGCCGAGCTCGAGCTGGAGCCGCTGATCCAGATGGTGACCGATGCCGGGGTCAAGCTGACGGGCGCGCAGTTCGGCGCGTATTTCCACAATCTGATGGATGAGACCGGCGAGCGGCTGCACCTGTTCACGTTGGCGGGGGCGGAGCGGTCCGCGTTCGAGGCGCTGGGTCGTCCGCGTGCGACCGCGGTGTTCGGCCCGACCTTTCGCAACGAAGGCGTGATCCGGTCGGACGATATCCGCGCCGATCCGCGTTACGGGCAGAGCGCGCCGCATTACGGGATGCCGCCGGGTCATCTGCCCGTGCGCAGCTATCTGTCCGTCCCCGTCACGTCGCGGTCGGGGATTGTGCTGGGCGGGCTGTTGTTCGGCCATTCCGAGGTCGCGCGGTTCAATGAACGCCACGAGCGGCTGCTTGTCGGCGTAGCCGCGCAGGCGGCGATCGCGATCGACAATGCCCGGCTTTTCAAGGCGGTGCAGGACGTCAACGATACGCTCGAACAGCGCGTCATCGAGCGTACGGTCGAGCTGACCGAGGCGCACGAGGCGCTGCGTCAGGCACAGAAGATGGAGACGCTCGGCCAGCTGACCGGGGGGATCGCGCATGACTTCAACAATCTGCTGACGGTGATCCGCGGCTCGGCGGACCTGCTGAAGCGCCCCGATTTGAGCGAGGATCGCCGCAACCGGTATGTCGCGGCGATCGCCGACACCGCGGACCGCGCCGCCAAGCTGACCAACCAGCTGCTCGCCTTTGCGCGGCGATCGTCGCTGACGCCCGAGATCCTCGACGTCGGCGCCGTGGTGCGCGGGATGACCGACATGCTGTCGACGCTGTCGGGGTCGTTCATCGCGATCGAGATCGCGCTGGCCGAGACCCCCTGTTTCGCCAACGCCGATGCGAGCCAGCTCGAGACCGCGATCGTCAATCTGGCCGTCAATGCGCGCGATGCGATGGCCGGTCGCGGCGCGCTGACGATCCGCGTCGACCGCGCCGACGCGATCCCCGCGGTGCGCGGGCATGAGGTCCGGGTCGGCGACTTCGTGACGATCGCGGTCAGCGATACCGGCAGCGGGATCGACCCGGCGCATATCGATCACATCTTCGAGCCGTTCTTCACGTCGAAGGCGATCGGCCACGGCACCGGCCTGGGGCTGTCGCAGGTGTTCGGATTCGTCAAGCAATCCGGTGGCGAGGTGATCGTCGAGAGCCTGCCGGGCGCGGGCGCGACGTTCGTCCTCTACCTGCCCCGCCAGCCGATCGGCCTGCCCGAGACGTTGCGCGGTTCGGTGCCCGCGCCCGAGGCCGGCGGCCCGATCCGCGTTCTGGTCGTCGAGGACAATCCCGATGTCGGCCGCTTCGCGATCTCGGCGCTGTCCGATCTGGGGCATGACGTCGTCTTTGCGGGGCATGCCGAGGAGGCGTTGCAGCTCCTCGCGGCGGCGATGCCCCCCATCGAGGTGGTCTTCTCCGACGTGATGATGCCCGGCATGAACGGCGTCGAGCTCGGCCGGCATATCCGGCGGCATTTTCCCGCCGCGCGCGTCCTGCTGACCAGCGGATATAGCGACGTGATTTCGAAGGAAGGCGCGCATGGCTTTGCGCTGCTGCGCAAACCCTATTCGATGGCCGAACTCGCCGAGGCGCTGCGCGGGATCATCGGGACCGGGATGGATGGCAGTCATCCGGCGGCCGCGGCCGCCGGCGAATGGCCGGCCTGACGATCGTCCGGATCGCGGTCGCTATCGGCGGCGTTGCGCCAGGCTCGCCGCGATCGCCTGCTCGGTCGCGACATGTTCCTCGATGATGCAACACAGCGCGAGGTCGGCGATGGCCCGGTCTGATACGGACTCGACCCGCGCCTGTGCGATGTTGAGGCCGTCCGACGCCTTGACGGTCGTGGCCGCCGCCTTCGTCGCATGCGGATGCGAAGCCTGCCACGCATAGCTGCCCGTCGTGGCGACGACCTTGCCCGCATGATCGACGATCGAGGCGACCGCGTTGGTCGCGGTCCGGTTGACGACGTTCATGATCGCGCCCGCCTGACCCTCGAAGTCGAACTCGAGGTAGCACACGCCGATCGTCGTTCCCTCCGCGCGGACCGGCGCGACGTAGATCAAGACGTGGCGATCGTTCGACCAGGGATTCCGCCAGACCGCATCGGTCATCCATTCGACCGTGGCGGGCGCCGCCATCGCGCGCTTGAACTGCGCGTAGCCGTTGAAATTGACCTCGCGCACCGCGGCGTTGTCGTGCGCGCAGACCGCGACCTCGCCATCCGCGTTCACCGCGAACGCGTTCAGAAAATAGGGAGAACAGCCGAGCAGCGCGCGAAGCCGGTCGAGCGCGCGCGTCTCGATCCGCGCCGCGCCGCGATCGACGAGCAATGCCTCGACGATCGAGTAATCGGTCGCCAGCATGCGGATATCGATCGAGCGATCGTAGAGCGTGCGCGCGAGCGTGTCCGCGATCGACTGCGCCAGATCGGCGAGACGCCCGCCCTCCATGTCGCGGGCGAGGTCGTCGGCGAGCTCTGCGCCGTGTTCGAGGTGACCCAGCACGTCGTCGCGGAATGTCGCGGCAGCCGAGCGCGCGGCGCCGGCGAGCGATTTCACCTCCT
Organism: Sphingomonas sp. Leaf20; assembly: GCF_001421535.1. Taxonomy (GTDB): domain Bacteria; phylum Pseudomonadota; class Alphaproteobacteria; order Sphingomonadales; family Sphingomonadaceae; genus Sphingomonas. Next base: position 393,866 of record NZ_LMKN01000008.1, read on the forward strand.
GCGCGACCACCGAGAAACCGCGTCCGGCGTTACCCGCGCGCGCCGCCTCGATCGTGGCGTTGAGCGCGAGCAGGTTGGTGCGGTCCGCAATGTCTTCGGCCTGTTTGGCGTGGGACGAAACCTCTGCGCTGAGCGCGTTGAGCAAGGAACGAATACGACGCGGCATGGACGGCTTTCGTAAGAAGTCTGCCGCCGTTACCGTATGTTATCAGGTCCATCTAGGTCCGATATGGGGCTTTTCCGGCAATTTTTCCGATCCGGCACCGGGGGGCAGCGACCGCCAGCGCGCGGTCGGTCTCAGCTCCAGTGCCGCACCGCGCCCGTGTCGACATGGACGAACCCGTCACGCGGGTAATAGCCGACGCCCCCGCCGTGCAGCGACATGGCCGCGCTGCGCAGCCGGTCGAGACGGATCCCGGGGATCGCGATGTCGGTCGCCTTGCCGAGCATGTGCTGGCTCTTGCTCGCGACGCCGTGCGATCGTGCATGGAGCGCTCCGTTCGTCTTGGGACTGCGATAGGCGGAGACGAGGCGCAACGGCTTGTGCGGTGCGACGTCGAGGCGATCGCGCACCTGGACCAGCAGATCGAGAAGCTTCGGGTCCATGGTCCGCGTCGCGCCGGTGCGCCAGTCGCGCATCGCATGATTGAGTTCGGCAAGCCCATCGGCGCGGTAGCGGCCATTGGCGAAGAAACAGGCGTCGTACCGCTCGCCGGTGTTGGCGTTGACGAAGGCCAGCCGGCGTTCGGGAGTCCGGGCGGACACGCGTTCCGACAGCGCGGCCATCGCAAGCGCGGCAGTCCCACCGCTGATCAGGCCACGGCGCGTAAGAAGAGTGTGAGACAAATCATAATTCCGGTGAATGGCAGAGCCCGGGCTTACACCATGATGTCGTAAAAGTTTCCTTTAGGCACAGTCGCTTGTCGCAGCGGACCAACCGCCTGCCCGATTGCGTGTCGACGACGGTCGCGGCAGAGGGCGCGCTGCGGCGGGAGCCGACTGCGCAGCGGTGCGTTTTCCGGACAGGTCTTGGGAGTATGTCATGCGTTCACCGTGGGGAAAATCACTCATGCTCGGGCTGTTGCTGTCCGCATGCAGCGTGGAGATCGGGTCGGACCAGAACGCGACCGCCAACGCAGGAGAGGCGGCGGCGCCCGCACGCTGGAGTGACTCGACCGCGGGGCAGCTGCGCAAGGCGATCGATGCGCGCGGAATCCACGCGCTCGATCATGTGGACTTCGGTCCGTCACCGAAGGACGATGCCGCGCTGACCGCGCAGGCGCTGCGCTTTGCAGCCGCGCTCGGGCGCGGCGCGACCGACCCGACGAAATTATACGAGGTCTATACGGTCCCGCGGCCGGCGCCCGATATCAAGGCGGGGCTGGCGGCGGCATTGCGCGCGGGCGACCTGACGCCGTGGCTCGAAGGTCTTGCCCCGCAGGATGCGAACTACCGGAAATTGTCCGTCGCGTACCGTAAGCTCCAGCGGCAGCCGGATGCGCCGGCGGCGGCGATCGTCACCACCGGCGAGGCGATCGAGCCGGGCGGGACCGATCCGCGGATACCTTCGATCGCGCGCGAACTCGTGATCCTCGAATATCTCGACAACGGGTTGGCGCAGGGTGACCGCTACACCCCCGACATGGTTGCGGCGGTCCGTCGGATGCAGGCGGACTATGCGATGAAGCCCGACGGGATCATCGGCAGCGAGGCGCTGGCGATCCTCAACATGTCCGACGTCGACCGGTCACGGGCGATCGCCGTGGCGATGGAGCGGCTGCGCTGGCTCGAGCGCACGCCGCCGGCGACGCGCATCGACGTCAACCTCGCCGCGGCACGGCTGACCTATTGGCGGGATGGCAAGATCGTCGACAGTCGCAAGGTCATCGTCGGTGAGCCCGACACCGAAACCCCGCAGCTGGGGTCGCCGATCTTCCGCCTGGTGGCCAACCCGACCTGGACGGTCCCGCGGTCGATCCAGAAGAAGGAGATTGCCGGCAAGGGGGCAGGTTATATGAGGGCGAACAACATGGTCTGGAAGGATGGCTGGATCGTGCAGCAGCCGGGCCCGAAGAACTCGCTCGGCCTGGTCAAGTTCGACATGCAGAACGACCACGCCATCTACCTGCACGACACCCCCGCAAAGCCGATCTTCGCGATGGTGCAGCGGCAGCGCAGTCACGGCTGCGTCCGGGTCGAGGACGCGCTGGGGTTCGCCGAGATGCTCGCGACCGATGCCGGCCTGCTCGACCAGTGGCACGCCGCGCGCGCCACGGGGAAGGAGACGTTCGTGAAGCTGCCGCGGCAGATCCCGGTCCGGATGCTCTATCAGACGGTATTGTTCGACGATGCGGGCGAACCGATCGTCCGCAACGACCCCTATGGCTGGGACGACCGCGTCGGCGCGGCCCTGGGGTTCAAGGCAGGCCGGGCGCTGCGGGTCGAGAGCGGCGCGGTGGACGTCGGGCCCTGACCTGACCGGAGCGCGCGAGGAGAGGACGGCTCGAACCCGATCGAGCCGTCCTCCGCGATCACGCCGTGCGCGCCGTCACTGGCAGGCGAGGCACTCGTCATAATCCTTCGATTCCACGTCGATCTGACGCAGGTCGATGGTGTTGTCGGTCTCGACTCCCCCTGCGAACCCGGCGCGCTGCACCGACTTCGAGCGCAGGTAGTAGAGCGACTTGATGCCAAGCTCCCAGGCGCGGAAGTGAAGCATGAGAAGGTCCCACTTTTCCACGTCCGCCGGGATGAACAGGTTCAGCGACTGCGCCTGGTCGATATAGGGCGTGCGGTCCGCGGCGAGTTCGAGCAGCCAGCGCTGGTCGATCTCGAAGCTGGTCTTGTAGCAGTCCTTTTCCTCGACCGAGAGGAAGTCGAGATGCTGGACCGAACCGCCCTGTTCGAGGATCGAGTTCCACACCGCGTCCGAGTTCTTCGACTTCTCGGCGAGCATCTTTTCAAGATACGGATTCTTGATCGAGAAGCTGCCCGACAGCGTCTTGTGCGTGTAGATGTTCGCGGGGATCGGCTCGATGCACGCCGACGTGCCGCCGCAGATGATGCTGATCGACGCGGTCGGCGCGATCGCCATCTTGCAGCTGAACCGCTCCATCGCGCCGGTATCGGCGGCATCGGGGCAGGGCCCGCGCTCGATCGCGAGCTGCATCGAGGCTTCGTTCGCTTGGCTGCTGATGTGCTTGAACATCCGCAGGTTCCACGACTTGGCCATCGCGCCCTCGAACGGGATGCCGCGCGCCTGGAGGAAGCTGTGGAAGCCCATCACGCCAAGGCCGACCGAGCGCTCGCGGCCCGCCGAATAGGCGGCGCGTTCCATACCGGGCTCGTGACGGTCGATATAGTCCTGCAGCACGTTGTCGAGGAAGCGCATGACGTCCTCGATCAGACCCTTCTCGTCCTTCCACTGATCCCAGGTCTCGAGGTTCATCGACGACAGGCAGCACACCGCGGTGCGGTCGTTGCCGAGATGGTCCTTGCCGGTGGGCAGCGTGATCTCGCTGCACAGGTTCGAGGTCGAGACCTTGAGGCCGAGCTCGCGGTGGTGCTTTGGCATCGCCTTGTTCACGTGATCGGCGAAGACGATGTACGGCTCGCCGGTCTGAAGACGCGTCTCGACGAGCTTCTGGAACAGCGAGCGCGCGTCGACGGTCGCGCGGATCGCCTGGTCCTTGGGCGAACGCAGATGCCATTCCTCGCCGTTGCGGACGGCTTCCATGAAGTCGTCGGTGATCAGCACGCCGTGGTGCAGGTTGAGCGCCTTGCGGTTGAAATCGCCCGAGGGTTTGCGGATCTCGAGGAACTCCTCGATCTCGGGGTGCGAGACGTCGAGGTATACGGCGGCCGACCCGCGGCGCAGCGAGCCCTGCGAGATGGCGAGCGTCAGCGAATCCATGACGCGGACGAACGGGATGATGCCGCTGGTCTTGCCGTTGAGGCCGACCGGCTCGCCGATGCCGCGGACATTGCCCCAATAGGTGCCGATGCCGCCGCCGCGCGAGGCGAGCCAGACATTCTCGTTCCAGGTGTCGACGATGCCGCCGAGGCTGTCGGGGACCGAGTTGAGGTAGCAGGAGATCGGCAGGCCGCGGCCGGTGCCGCCGTTCGACAGAACGGGGGTGGCGGGCATGAACCAGAGCTTCGAGATCGCGTCGTACAGGCGCTGCGCATGGCCGGCGTCATCGGCATAGGCCGACGCGACACGGACGAACAGGTCCTGATAGCTCTCGCCCGGGAGCAGATAGCGGTCCTTCAGCGTCTCCTTGCCGAATTCGGTCAGCAGCGCGTCGCGGCTGTGATCGACCTCGACCGGGTAGATCTGCGCGCGCACCGAATGGCTGTCCTGCGCCTGGCGCGGCGCCTTGGCGGCTGCGGGCGTTTCGGTGGTCTGTTCGATCGTGTCGGTCGTCATGTCGCTATCCCGGCTGCTGTCTCTGAAATCCAAAGGACCGCTCCTAATGTTCTGTTTTCGTTCGAATCGGGAGCAAGCCCCATGCTATCACCGCGCGGCCCGGGAGGAGAACAAAATATGATCATGCATGCTGCGTAAAGCAGCGGATCGATCACCGCGGCGGCTTTGGCAGCGCCGCGTCGTTCTACCAGAGATGGGGCCTGTCCGTCGTTCTAGCCCCAACAGATTGTGCCAAAGCGCCGCGTCATGCAAGCGGGTCTGGCGCGCGATCGCGCCGTTTCGACGATCGCCGCGGGGCTGAGCGGCGGATCGCCGGCCGCGACGCGTGGACTTGAGCCGGTTTCGCGATACGCAAGGATTTAAGTGGGCGCGCGAAAAAATTTCGTCGCAAATGGGGCGGTGGTATCCGCCTACCGCTGCCCGCTCACCCCCGGCGTCAGCGGACCCGGGGGCACTGACGTGGCGAAACGCGTCAGCCCGTGCGGCGCAGCCCGCGCGAGGCGGGGGGCGGGCCGAGATGTTCGAGGTCGATCGGGTGATCGAACGCGATTCCCGCCTTGCCGTCGCGCGCCCAGCAGATGCGCGCACCGACACGCTGATTCTCCACCAGCTCGATCGCGAGCATGATGCCGACGGCGTCGCCGCGAATCGAGAGGCCGTCGATCATCGCGCCGCTCGTCGAGATGTCGCGGATGCGGATGTCGGCGGTCGCGCCGTCGATCGTGACCCGTGCGGACCGGAGCATCCGGACTCGCGGCGCGCGACTGGTCTTGAACCCCGCGGCGGTCGCGACGCCCGCATCGACGCCGAGCTGGAGAAGCACCTCCTCGGCGGGCACCGGGCGGCCATAGACATAGCCCTGGATATGGCTGCACCCCAGGTCGCGGACGAGTTCGATCTCGTCCTGCAACTCGACGCCTTCCGCGGTCGTCTCCATGCCGAGCGTGTCGGCGAGCATGACGATCGCCTTGATGATCGCCGCGTTGCGGTTGCCGGGCTCCGCGGCGCCCTTCACGAACGACTGGTCGATCTTGATCTTGTCGAACGGCGCGGTGCGCAAGTAGCCGAGCGAGGAATAGCCGGTACCGAAGTCGTCGAGCGCAAGGCGGACGCCGATGCCTTTGAGCGCCTTGAACATCTGGTCGGACGAGGCGGTTTCGTCGAGGAACACGCCTTCGGTGATCTCGAGCTCGAGCCGGTTCGCGGACAGGCCCGATTGCGCGAGCGCGCTGGTGACGAGCGAGGGCAGCGCGGGGTTGGCGAACTGGATCGGCGAGACGTTGACCGCGACGCGGACATCGGCGGGCCAGCGCGCCGCGGCGGCGCAGGCGGTGCGCAGGACCCAGGTGCCGATCGCCTCGATCAACCCGCATTCCTCGGCGATCGGGATGAAATCGGCGGGTGACACCATGCCGCGCGTCGGATGCTTCCAGCGGATCAGCGCCTCATAGCCGACGATCCGCGTCGTGTTCGTGCTGACCACGGGCTGATAGCAGAGGTGGAACGACCCCTCCGACACCGCCGCACGCAGATCGTCCTCGAGCTGTTTGCGCGACTTGGCACCCGCGAGCATCTCGTCCGAATAGAAGCGGTGGACGCCGCGGCCATCCGCCTTTGCGGCGTAGAGCGCGAGGTCGGCGTTGCGGACGAGCGTCTCCGAATCGCGACCATGTTGCGGCGTGAGCGCGATGCCGATCGAGCAGCCGATCGAGACCGACGCGCCGCTGATGAAATAGGGTTGCGAGATCGCGTCGATCAGCTCGCGCGAGAGCGTCCCCAACGTGTCGCGGTCGTCGATACCGGGGACAACGAGCTGGAATTCGTCGCCGCCCAGACGCCCGACGAGCCCGGTGTCGCCGACCACGCGCTGCAGCCGCTGCGCGACCTGTTTCAACAGCAGGTCGCCGGCCTGGTGCCCGAGCGTGTCGTTGACGGCCTTGAACCGGTCGAGGTCCATGAGGAACAGCGCGGTCGGACGATAGGGGCCAGCCTTTTGCGCGAGCGTCTTGTCGAGCGACAGCCGCATCCGCTGACGGTTGGCGAGCCCGGTCAAGCCGTCGAACAACGCCAGCCGGTTGATCTCCGCCTCCGCCCGGCGCTGCTCGGTCAGATCGGAGCCCGAGCCGATGAACCCCTGGAAACGGCCGATCTCGTCGATGACCGGACGGCCCGAGATCGACCACCAGCGCTCGGCCGACGAGTCGCACGCGGCGCACACCGAATAGTCCGAGAAGGAGGTGCGCGACGAGATATGGAATGCCAGCGTCCGTTCGGTGCCCGGCTGGTCGCTGTCCATCCGGAATATGTCGGTCAGCAGGCTGCCGACGACCGCGGTGGCCGCCGGTTCCCCGCCCTCCTGCGCGTCGTCGGCGGCGCAGGCAGTCAGCGCGTCGGCGACCTTGGCGGACATATAGGTGATGCGGCCGCGCCGGTCGGCTTCCCACAGCCAGCCTGCGCCCTGTTCCTCGAACTCCGCCATGAGCTTCATCGCGCGGCGGCCCTCGCTGGCGTCGTCCGCCTGATCGAGCGCGGCGTGATAATCGACCCGCGCCATCCGGTGCGCCGCGAAGACCAGCGCGGCAAAGGCGAGAACCGCCATCGCGAACGCGACGTCGAGGCCGGACACGATCCCGAGCAGCACCACCAGACCTGCTCCGAAGCCCAGCGATGCGGCACGGACGGGCTGGATCGTGATCGCGGTGATGATCAGCGCGGCGATCACGGTGACGAAACTCGCGAGCTCCCATCGTCCGGGGGGCAGATCCGTGGTCACCCACAACAACGCGGCGAGCGCCGCGGTGAGCCCTGCGATGCACACCGCCAGCACGGCATGACGCCGGTGGATCGGCCATCGCTGCAGCAGCGGCGCGCGCAGCAGTGCGAGGATCGCGAGCGACAACAATGCGACCAGCGCGACGTTCACCACGGTCGCGACGACCAGCTCCGGCAGGCTGACGAACACGACGCCGAGTATGAACGCGCACGCGGTCAGATGCGCGAGCGCGGCGACCGGCCACACGGTCGCCGACAACAGGAGCCGGGCATGCTGCGCGGCACTGATCTGTTCGTGATCGTTCTCGTTCAGGCCGAACAGGGTGGTGATCGAGGCCTGGGGGTGATCACGCACAGGGAGAGGGGGAAATCGCCAGGACATGATGCCGTATAGCGCGCGAGGCGTTGCACAATTGCTTATCGATCATGCTTAACGGACCGGCCTCGCCGCCAGGATTCAGGTGAACAGCCCTGTCAGCCAATAGGTCCCGGCGCCGATCGCGGCGGCGGCCGGCAACGTCACGGTCCAGGCGACGATGATGTTGCTGGCGACGTTCCAGCGCACCGCGGACAGCCTGCGCGCGGCGCCGACGCCGACGATCGCGCCGGTGATCGTGTGCGTCGACGACACCGGCACGCCCCAGAAGGTTGCCGCGAACAGTGTGATCGCGCCGCCTGTCTCCGCGCAGAAGCCCTGCGCGGGCGTCAGCCGGGTGATCTTCGACCCCATGGTGTGGACGATCCGCCAGCCGCCCGACAGCGTGCCGAGCGCCATCGCCGCCTGGCACGACAGCACGACCCAGAAGGGCACGTGGAATTCGCCGCCGAGCAGCCCTTGCGAATAGAGCAGCACCGCGATGATCCCCATCGTCTTCTGCGCATCGTTGCCGCCGTGCCCGAGCGAATAGAGGGCGGCGGAGATCAGCTGGAGCTTGCGGAACCGCTTGTCGACGCCGAGCGGGGTGAGCTTGAGGCTGGTCCAGGCGACGAGCAGGACGAGCAGCAGCGCGAGCAGCAGCCCGACCGCGGGCGAGACGAAGATCGCGCTGACGGTCTTGATCACGCCGCTCCAGACGATCGCGCCGAAGCCGATCTTCGCGACGCCAGCGCCGAGCAGCCCGCCGATCAGCGCGTGGCTGCTGCTCGAGGGGATGCCGAGCACCCAGGTGATGACGTTCCACGCGATCGCGCCGATCAGCGCGGCGAAGATCACCTGCGCGTCGATCACCTGCGCGTGGACGATGCCGGTGCCGACGGTCTGCGCGACGTGCAGCCCGAAGACGGCAAAGGCGATGAAGTTGAAGAACGCCGCCCAGAGCACGGCATATTGGGGTTTGAGCACGCGCGTCGAGACGACCGTCGCGATCGAGTTCGCGGCGTCGTGCAGGCCGTTGAGAAAATCGAACAGCAGCGCGATCCCGATCAGCCCGATCAGGACGGGGAGCGAGAGGATCATGCGGTGATGCCTGTCGGTGCCAAACTACCACCCCGGCGCAGGCCGGGGCCCAAAAGCGAAGGCCGCGGTAACGGTGCGCAGTCCGCAGGTATTGCCGTCCCCCAATTGGGCCCCGGCCTTCGCCGGGGTGGCGCTTTCGGGGAGGTCTCGGGCCGAAACGACGCTTCACGCATGGTCGATGACGAGCCCCTGGATCTCGTTGGCGACGTCCTCGAACCGGTCGACGATCTTTTCGAGGCTCGAATAGATTTCGCGGCCGATGATGAACGCCATCGGGTCGGCATGGCTCTTCGACGCGGCGAACAGCGCGCGCAGCCCGGTGTCGTGGATGTCGTCGGCATGACCCTCGATCTGGATCAGCCGCGCGGTGAGGTCGTGCAGCCGGCCGGCGTTGCTGCCGAGCGAGCGGAGCAGTGGGATCGCCTCCGCGGTGATTCGCGCGGCCTCGACGATGATGCCCGCCATGTCGCGCATCTCGGGCGCGAAGTCGGTCACTTCGTACAGCGCGATCGCGTTGGCGGTACCGTTCATCTGGTCGATCGCGTCGTCCATCACGCCGATCAGGTCGGTGATCGCGCTGCGGTCGAACGGCGTGACGAACACGCGGCGGACGTCCTGCAGGACTTCGCGCGTGATGTCGTCGGCCTCATGCTCGCGGCGGACGATCTCGGCGATCTGGCCCTCGATCGAGCCCTCGCCGTGGAGCAGCCGTGCGAGCGCATCCGCGCCGGCGACGAGCGTCGCGGCATGCGCGTCGAACAGTTCGAAGAACCGTCCCTGCTTGGGCATGAGTGCCTGGAACCAGCCCAGCATTGGAAATCGCCTCCTCATTCGCGTCCGGAGCACCGGCATAACGCGTTGTTCGAACGCCACCGGAATCGGTGGCTCGCGGAATCCTCTGATCAGAGCCTTCAGCTCTGGTTCGTCGACCGCGGCGGCGGCCTTATCAGGCGGAAACCACCGTGTCTCGCGCTGATCCCGCTCGGGCCATTCGCCGACCTGCTCGACGAATTGCAGCGGATACACGGTCACGATCGTCGGCCGCAGCCGCCCCGTGCGACGACGCTTGTCATAGACGAAATCGCCGACGGGCGTGGGACAGGGGATACCGCGTATGCCCGCTTCCTCAAAGGCTTCCTGCGCCGCGGCCTCGTGCGAGGTGAGGCCGGTGATCGGATTCCCCTTGGGAATCACCCAGCGCCGCGTCTCGCGCGAGGTGATGAGCAGGATCTCGGCGCGTCCGTCGACGGTGATCCGATAAGGGAGTGCAGCGATCTGGCGGATCGTCGGGGTCCTCGTGACGGGAGAATTGGATCGTTTCGCACGCGCGGGCGACGAGCGCCAGCCTCTCGGTTTCGGGGGCAGCGCCTCTGTAAGGTACCGATCAGGCGGGAAAAGCCATGGGTGTCGCGTGCGGAGCCCAGGGTTCGAACTTCGGCATGATCGCGGCGAAGACGGGGCTCACCAGATACCTGTCCCGCCAATCGCGCAGCGTGGGCAGCGGGAGCGCGTCGAAATAGCCGGGGTCGGTCGCGGCGAACTGCCGCACGAACGGTGCGATCGCCATGTCGGCGAGCGCGAACCACGGCGTGACGAGGTGGCCATTTGCCTGGAGACGCGTGTCGAGCGCCGCGAGGATGTCGGTGGCGGCGGCGCGGTGCGCGAGCGGGTCCGACCCGTGACGCTCTGGATATTTGTAGCGGTCGAGATGGTGTTTGAAGACGCCGTCGTTGATCGCGATCAGCGCCTGGTCGTCGCCATCGAGCCAGTGCTGCGGATCGGCAACGCCCAGCGCCCAGCGCATGATGTCGAGGCTCTGGTCGACGACGCGGCCACCGGGCAGGACGAGGACGGGCACGGTGCCCTTGGCGGAGGCGGCGAGCAGCGCGGCGGGCTTGGCACGCAGCACGACCTCGCGGAGCTCGACCTGCACGCCGCTCGCCACCACCGCGCTGCGCGCGCGCATCGCATAGGGGCAGCGGCGGAAGCTGTAGAGGATCGGGCGCATCGATCGCGCTATACGATTGGTACGGGCCGCCAGCTACCCCGTGCGCCCAAGCGTGGTGGGTCGCGAGGAAGACACCCCCCCCCCGCGACCGGACGTCTTCAGAGTCCGAAGCGCAGCGTCGCGCGGATGTCGCGGCCGGCGAGCGGGGCGAAGTCCTTGAGGAAGCTCGCATGGCGGCGCGCCTCGACATCGAACAGGTTGTTCGCGCTGACCAGGATCGAGGTCTTGCTGTCCTTGCCGAACGGGCTGAACCCGATCGTCGCGTTGACCATCGTATAGTCGCGCGTCGTGGTCTCGAATGCGGCGATGCGGTCCTGTTCGAAGACGTGCTCGACCTCGAGCCGGCCGTTGACGCGGTCGCCCTGCGCCTCGATCCCGCCGAGCACGCGCATCGGCGGGATGCGGGGAACGGGGCCGTCGTCGACGATCGTCGCGCGGACATAGTCGCCAAGAAGATCAGCGTTGATCAGATAGCCACCGATCTGCGCGACGCGGACCGACGCGTTGGCCTCGAACCCGTAATAGCGTGCATCGGCCTGCTGATACTGGAAGCAGGGCAGATCGACCTCGCGGCCCGACGGATCTGCGGCAAGCTGGCAGACGTCCTGCGCCACCTGGTTCTCCGAGATATAGTTCGAGAACCAGTTGTAATAGGCCGACGCGTCGAAGCTGAAGCCGTCGCCATGCGCGTGGAGCGTGCCTTCGAGACCCCAGCTCTTTTCGAGCCGGAAGTCGGGGCTGCCGAATTCATATGCCTGCGTCCCGGCATGCCCGCCATTGGCGAACAGTTCCTCCGCGGACGGTGCGCGTTCGGTGCGCGAGACGTTCACGCCGACCCGCACCGCGTCGGTCAGGCCATAGGATCCGCCGAGCGACCCCGACACCGCATCGAAGCTGCGCGTCCCGCGGAAGAACCGGAGATCGTCGAGCGGCGTCTTGGCGTCGAGCGCGGTGTGCTCGTAGCGCAGCCCGCCTTCCGCGCGGAACGCGCCGGCGCTGTATTGCTGAAGCGTGAAGAGGCCGGTCTGGTTGGTCTCGTTGCGCGGCAGGAACGCCTCGTCGCCGTTCACGTCGAACAGGCGGTTGAAATATTGCACGCCCGACGCGCCCTGCCAGCCGCCACGGTTGGCCTGGACGAGCTCGATGCGACCTTCGGTGCCGTTGTTGAAGAAGGCGGTGCCGACCCCGCCATCGGGCTCGAGCTCGAAGTGGCGATAGGTCGCGTGGCCCGCGCGGACGCGGATCCTGTCGAGAAACCCGCCGCCGGTGTTGATCTCGCCGCGCAGATCGAACCGGTTCTGGACGACGTCGAGCCGGGGTGCCTCCTGCTCCTGACCGACTTCGGTCGCGTAGCGGATGGGGACGCCGTAGAGGCTGTCGTAATGGCTGTACGAGATGCCGAGATTGCCCGTGTCGGTGATGACCGAGGCGCCGACGCCCGCGGTCCAGGTCTCCGACTGCGTGTTGGGAAGCTTGCCGCGGAGCGATGCCGACCGGGCAAAGTCGATCGGCTCGTCGGTGTCCTGCGGCAGGCCGACCTGGCTGCGTGCGGCGGCGCGCGCCTCGGGCGACAGGATGTTGCCGCCGGTGCGCAGGTTGCCCGACTTCAGATACGAGCCGTCGGCATGGAGCACGAGATGCTCGCCGACCGCGACGTCACCCGCGGCGCCGCCCGAGCGCTCGTTGGCGGCCGATCCGTAGCTGGCGATGCCGTTCACGCGGTAGCCGTTCTCGGGCACGGTGCGCGGAATGCGCGTGTCGATGACGTTGACGACGCCGCCGACCGCGGATGATCCGAACAGAAGCGCGGAGGGGCCGCGCAGCACTTCGATCCGCTCGGCGAGCAGCGGATCGATGATCACCGCGTGATCGACCGAGGTGTTCGAGACGTCGATCGAGCCGATCCCGTCGGTCAGCACGCGAATCCGCTCGCCCTGGAAGCCGCGCAGGATCGGGCGCGACGCGCTCGGACCGAACGAGGTCGCGGAGACGCCCGGCTGGCGCGCGAGCGTCTCGCCGATCGTCGGGCGCAGGTTGCGCGTCAGTTCGGCGCCGGACAGGATCGAGGTGCCCTGCAGGACGTCGGTCTCGCTCTGGCGAACGGGGGCGGTGACGATGATCTCGCCGCGGCTCGCTTGCGCCGCTGGGGCGGCGGGCTTCGGCGCGGGCCTGGCGGCGGGCGTGTCGAGCGTCTGCGCGGTCGCGGTGGGTGATGTGGCGAGCGCGGTGGCGATCGCCAGTGCGCTGATCCCGAAAACAGTCTTCATCGATACGCTCCTACAACCCGGAGCCGTCATTTAGCCTCGATGATGTATCATATCAAAGATGTTGTTCGCAGCTGCGGCATTAGGCGCGTCGCTGTGGCAATGTTGCAACATATCATCGAGAGGGCGCGTCGCGCTCGCGACAGGGCCTGCCGCCGGTCATCCGTTCAGCCGCGCCTAGGGACGGTCGGGTTTGTCGTAGGGCGTGAAATTCCCGAACCGGCAATAGCTCGAGGGGATCGTCATGCCGTAGGAGAGGAGGCGGAAGCGGTCGTTGCGGCAGAGCTGTCCGCCATAGACGTCGACGATGATGGTCGCGGGCGGGCGCAGCGCTTCGCAGGATCCGATCGGCACGGCGCGCCAGACGCGCTTGCCCGACTGGCGGTAGAGTATCGTCTTGTCGTCGAGGATCGTCGGCCCCTGGACGCGGGCGAGATCGATGCAGGCGACGGGTGGCCCCGCGATCCGGCCGGCGAGCGGATCGTCGCGCGACGCAACAAGCGCGATGCCGGTCGCCAGCAGTGCTGCGATTCGCCGGCCACGCATCAGCGCTTCCGATAGGGGACGAACTCCCCGAAGCTGCAGCTTCCCGTCATGAAGCGGCTTGCGGTGTCGATCGTCGTGGCAATGTCGCCGCGGCAGGTCTGCCCCGTGGGGGTGCGCGTGATCAGGATGTTGCGGTCGAGATCCGCGCAGCCACCGGTCGTGTCGGTCCGGTAGATGAGCGAGTTGCTCACCCGGTAGAGCAGCGTCGGGCCGTAGCTGCTCACCTGCGGATTGCCGAACTGCGGCATGCAGCTGGTGGGCTTGCCCGGGGTCAGCCCGGCGAGCCTGGCGTCGAGCTTCTGTTGTTCCGTTTTGAGCCGCTGGTCGATCGCGAGCTGTTCGCGCGGGGTCGGCGTGCACGCCGCCGCCACCGTCAGGACTGAGAGGGACAGGATCCGGCCGAGGTTGCGCATGCGATGCTCCTTCGTCCCCCATATAAGGGTGCGCCCGCGGAATAGCTTGCCCTGCGGCGCGTGCCCTGCCGTATCAACCCTTGAACGCGTCTTTGGCTGCGCGATAGTCGCCGAGCTGCGTAGCCGATGTCGCCCGGAGGAACGGGTTGGTCGCCTTTTCGAGTGCGATCGTCGTCGGGACGGTCGCCTCGCCGCGCGCCCGCGCGGCGTCGACGTCGATCATGCGACGCGCGATCGCGGCATTGTCGGGCTCCGCGACCAGCGCGTAGCGGCCGTTCGACTGCGTATATTCATGCCCGCAGAAGACTGCGGTTTCGTCGGGCATCGCCGCATAACGCTGCATGTTGGCGAACATGTCGGCGGGCGTGCCCTCGAACAGGCGGCCGCAACCCATCGCAAACAGCGTGTCGCCGGTGAAGATCACCGCGTCGTCGGGAAAGTGGAAGGCGATGTGGCCCTGAGTGTGTCCCGGCACGGTCATCACGCGCGCGACATGCGCGCCGAGCGAAACGCTGTCGCCTTCGCCGACCCGGAGGTCGAGCGTCGGGATCTTCGCGGCCTCGGCGCCGGGACCGGTGATGGTCGCGCCCTGCGCCTTGATCGCGGCGTTGCCGCCGGTGTGATCGGGGTGCCAGTGCGTGGTCCACACATGGTCGATCCGCCAGCCCCGATCGGCCGCCGCCGCAAGCACGGGATCCGCCTCGCCAGGGTCGATGGCGACCGTCTCGCCGCTCTCGGTGTCGTGAACGAGCCACGCGTAATTGTCGCTGAGGACGGGGACGCGGACGATGTCGAGGGGCATGTGGGGGCTTTCGAAGGCGATTGCGCGGTCCGGCATATGGGGGTGGCGGTGCGGCGCGGGCAAGGTTGCGGGGAGGGTCGCTCCGATGCGTCCTGGGTGCGTGGCCCGGCATGGCGCGTCGACGGCGTGGCGCTACAGCTTGCGGCCGATCACTTCCTTCATGATCTCGCTGGTTCCGCCATAGATCCGGCTGACGCGCGCCGCGCGCCAGCTCCGGGCAATCGGATATTCGTTCATATACCCCGCGCCGCCATGAAGCTGAAGGCACTGGTCCATCACCTCCCACTGCAGTTCGCTGTGCCACAATTTGGCAGCGGCCCCCTCCTCGTTGGTGAGCGCCCCCTTCAGGTGCCGCGCGATCGCCCAGTCGAGATGCGCCCAGCCGACCTGCAGCTTCGCCTTCAGTCCCGCGAGCACGAAGCGGGTGTTCTGAAAATCGAAGACGACGCCGGCAAACGCCTTGCGATCTTTCGTAAAGGCAACGGTCTCGTCGAACGCCTTTTGCGCCGACGCCTGAACGCTAATCGCGATCGACAGCCGTTCCTGCGGCAACTGGCTCATCAGATACGTAAAGCCCTTGCCCTCCTCGCCGAGGCAATGCGTGATCGGCACGCGGACGTCGTCGAAGAACAGTTCGGAGGTGTCGGCGGCCTCCTGGCCGATCTTGTCGAGGTTCCGGCCCTTGCGGAACCCCGCGCGGTCGCTCTCGACCAGGATGATCGACATGCCCTTCCACGCGGGGATCGCGTCGGGATCGGTCTTGGCGACGACCAGCGTCAGGTCGGTATTCTGGCCATTGGTGATGTAGGTCTTCGTGCCGTTGAGGACATAATGGTTGCCGTCCTTCCGCGCGGTGGTGCGGATCGCCTGCAGGTCGCTGCCGGTGCCGGGCTCGGTCATCGCGATCGCGGTGATGACCTCGCCCGAGACCATCCGGGGCAGCCACTGCGCCTTTTGCTCGTCGGAGCCATAATGTTCGAGATAGCCGACGACGATATCGGATTGCAGCGAGAAGCCGGCGGGGACGCCTGCATAGGCCATCTCCTCGTCGACCACCGCGTTATAGCCGAAATCGAGCCCGGGCCCGCCATAGCGTTCCGCCACGCTCGGGCAGAGCATGCCGATCGCGCCCGCCTTGCACCAGAAGTCGCGCGGGACGAGCCGTTCGGCCTCCCACGCGGCGACATGCGGGACGCCTTCGCGTTCGAGGAAGCTGCGCACCGTCCGGCGGAACGCCTCATGATCGTCGTTATACGCGAATCGGCCAGCGAGCGTGTCGAGCGTCATGGCAATCCTCTCGATCGTCCGGCGTGTGTCCGCCGTTTGCCGAAGCGTGCTGGCGATCGGCCGGAGCGTCAAGTCGTGCGGCGTTCGGCCACGCGCGCCACTCGACTTCCGCGCCGCCCCGGGCGTAGGAAGGCGAAAACAACGAGAGGATCCGCCGCATGAAACTCGCCAGCCTGAAGGACGCAGATCCAGCCCGGGGCCGTGACGGCCGGCTTGTCGTCGTGTCGAACGACCTCGCCTGGTATGCCGATGCGACGCATATCGCGCCGACGCTGCAGGCCGCACTGGACGACTGGGACCGGCTCGCGCCCATGCTCGAGAATCTGTCGACCGATCTCGAGCACGAGATGATCCCGATGCGGCGGTTCCACGAGCATGACGCGGCGTCGCCCTTGCCGCGCGCCTATCAGTGGGCGGATGGCTCGGCCTATGTGAACCATGTCGCGCTCGTGCGGCAGGCACGCGCCGCCGAGATGCCCGACAGCTTCTGGCACGATCCATTGATGTATCAGGGCGGATCGGACGGGTTTCTGGGGCCGCGCGACCCGATCCCGCTTTCCGACGAGAGCTGGGGCTGCGACATGGAGGGCGAGGTCGTCGTCGTCACCGGCGACGTGGCGATGGGGGCGAGCCGCGAGGAGGCGCTGGCGGCGGTGCGGCTGGTCGGGCTGACCAACGACGTGTCGCTGCGCAACCTGATCCCGGGCGAGCTGGGCAAGGGGTTCGGGTTCTTCCAGTCCAAGCCCGCCAGTGCGTTTTCACCGGTGTTCGTGACGCCCGAATCGCTTGGCGACTGGTGGCAGGACGGCAAGCTGCACCGCAAGCTGATGGTCGACCTGAACGGCCAGCCCTTTGGCCGCGCCGAGGCGGGCGAGGACATGACGTTCGATTTCGGCACGCTGATCGCTCATGCCGCCAAGACACGGAAGCTCGGTGCGGGAACGATCGTCGGGTCGGGCACGGTGTCGAACCGCGGCGCGGATGGCGGGCCGGGCAAGCCGATCGCAGAGGGCGGGGTCGGCTATTCCTGCCTGGCCGAAGTGCGGACGATCGAGACGATCGCAGGCGGCGCGGCGGTGACCCCGTTCCTGAAGAAGGGCGACACGGTGCGGATCTGGGCGGAGGACGACCGGCATCGCCCGATCTTCGGGGTGATCGAGCAGACGGTAGAGTAGCGCGCGAGTCGGCTAGGGCCGCTCGCCATAGGCCTTGCGCTGAGCCGCGGTAGCGCGGTCCCACCAGGCGCGGGCGAGCAGATCCGCGATCCGCTCGCCCGCGCCGGTGCCGTAGCGGACCAGCACCGCGGGCCAGCCGTCATAATGATCGGTCTGCCAGAAGGTCGCGGGGTCGGTGTCGAGCAGGATCTCCTTCTCGTCGCGGCCGATATGGAGCACGAAGCTGCCGGGATCGGGCGCGGTGGTCGACGCGAGTGTCTTGCCGCGGAACCTGAGTGCGGGCCGGCCGTAGCTGGTGCCCGGCTCGACACCCGGCAGCGTGCATCCGATCGCGACGACGGCGTTCCAGTCCTGCAGCATGTCGCGCTGTCCCTCCCCCTGTCTGCCCGTGTATCCCCGCGTCCGCAGGGTGCTGCTATCGCACTGATCGCACGGCGTTGCACGCGGCCGGTGCGAATGCGGCAACCGGGCAAAACTCCCTCTCGCCAATGCCGTTGAAATTTTATAACAAGGCCGCGAAGAGCGATCCGGCGCGTACGCCGCCGGGCGATGGAGATGGAGTGACGATGGCCAGCGAGCACCCTCGCGCCGATTCGCAGCCGCTGCGCAATCTACCCGGATTGACGCTGCATGTGCCCGAACCGAAGTTTCGACCCGGCGATCCGGTCGATTTCGCCGAAGTCGACGTGCCGCCCGCGGGGCAGGCGCGACGCCCCGACACCGCGGACAAGGCGAGCGATTTCACCGACCTGGCCTATACGCTGGTCCGCGTTCTCGACGACGAGGGCCATGCGGTGGGGCCGTGGGATCCCAAGCTTTCGCCCGATATGTTGCGCCGTATGCTGCGCAGCATGGCGCTGCTCCGCGCGTTCGACGAGCGCATGTTCCGCGCGCAGCGGCAGGGCAAGACGAGCTTCTACATGAAGGCGCTGGGCGAGGAGGCGGTCGCGGTCGCGGCGGCCTATGCGCTCGATTACGAGGACATGTGCTTCCCCTCCTACCGCCAGCAGGGGTTGCTGATCGCGCGGGGCTGGAGCCTCGTCGACATGATGAACCAGATCTATTCGAACACCGCGGACCGGCTTGGCGGCAAGCAGCTGCCGATCATGTATTCGGTCAAGGAAGCCGGGTTCTTCTCGATCTCGGGCAACCTCACGACGCAATATCCGCAAGCCGTGGGCTGGGCGATGGCGTCGGCGGCGAAGGGCGACACGCGGATCGCGGCGACCTGGTGCGGCGAGGGATCGACCGCGGAGGGGGATTTTCATTCGGCGTGCACCTTTGCCGCGGTCTACCGCGCGCCGGTGATTTTCAACGTCGTCAACAACCAGTGGGCGATCTCCAGCTTCTCCGGGTTCGCCGGCGCCGAGGCGACGACGTTCGCCGCGCGCGCGGTCGGCTACGGTATCGCCGGGCTTCGGGTCGATGGGAACGACGCGCTGGCGGTGTACGCCGCGACGCAGTGGGCCGCCGAGCGGGCGCGGACCAATCAGGGGCCGACGCTGATCGAGCATTTCACCTACCGCGCGGAAGGTCATTCGACCTCGGACGATCCGGGCCAGTATCGCAGCGAGGGCGAGCCCAATGCGTGGCCGCTCGGCGACCCGATCAAGCGGTTGAAGGACCACCTTATCGCGATCGGCGAATGGGACGATGAGCGTCACGCCGCGCAGGACAAGGAGCTCGCCGAGCAGGTCAAAGCCGCGCAGAAGGAGGCCGAGAAGAACGGCATCCTCGGCCACGGGCTGCACCAGCCGCTCGAATCGCTGTTCGACGGCGTGTTTGAGGAGCTGCCCTGGCATCTGAAGGAGCAGCGTCAGCAGATGCTCGATGAAGAGACGGCAAGCGGCCGTCCATGGGATCGCAAGGCATGACCGACATGATCGAAGCACCCGCTTCCGAAGCAGCGGACGGCGGCGAAACCACCCGCATGAACATGATCCAGGCGATCAACTCCGCCATGGACATCATGATGGAGCGCGATCCCGACGTGATCGTGATGGGCGAGGATGTCGGCTATTTCGGCGGCGTGTTCCGCGCGACCGCGGGGTTGCAGGCGAAACACGGCAAGACGCGCGTGTTCGACACGCCGATCACCGAATGCGGGATCATTGGTGTCGCGGTCGGCATGGGCGCCTACGGCCTGCGTCCCGTCCCCGAGATCCAGTTCGCGGATTACATCTATCCCGCGCTCGACCAGCTCGTGTCGGAAGCCGCGCGGCTACGCTATCGCTCGGCGGGCGAGTTCACCTCGCCGATCACGGTGCGATCGCCGTTCGGCGGCGGCATCTTCGGCGGGCAGACGCACAGCCAGAGCCCCGAGGGGCTGTTCACGCACATGTCGGGGATCAAGACGGTGATCCCGTCGACGCCCTATGACGCGAAGGGCCTGCTGATCGCGGCGATCGAGGACAATGACCCGACGCTCTTCTTCGAGCCAAAGCGCATCTATAACGGGCCGTTCGACGGATATTGGGATCGCCCGTCGCAGAACTGGTCGAAGCATCCGGCCGGTGAAGTGCCGACGGGATACTACAAGATCGAGCTCGGCAAGGCGAAGATCGTCCGGGCGGGCGAGGCGCTGACCATCCTTGCCTACGGCACGATGGTGCATGTCTGCGCGGCGGTGATCGCCGAGACGGGGATCGACGCGGAGATCGTCGACCTGCGCACGCTCGTCCCGCTCGACATCGAGACGATCGAGGCGTCGGTGAAGAAGACCGGGCGCTGCATGATCGTCCACGAGGCGACGCGGACCAGCGGGTTCGGCGCCGAGCTGTCGGCGCTGGTGCAGGAGCGGTGCTTCTACCATCTCGAGGCACCGATCGAGCGCGTGACCGGGTTCGACACGCCCTATCCGCACAGCCTGGAATGGGCTTATTTCCCGGGGCCGGTTCGTATCACCGAGGCCCTCAAGAAGATCATGAAGGACGCATAATGGCTCGCTTTACCTTCAAGCTGCCGGATATCGGCGAGGGCATTTCGGAAGCCGAGATCGTCGCGTGGCACGTCGCGGTGGGCGACCGCGTCGAGGAGGACTCGCCGATCGCGGACATGATGACCGACAAGGCGACCGTCGAGATGGAGTCGCCTGTCACGGGCGTCGTCGTCGAGCTCGCGGGCGAGGTCGGCGATCAGGTGTCGATCGGTGCTGCGCTGGTCGTGATCGAGACGGATGCGGTGGATGTCGCGGACGAGGTCGTGGCCGCGCCGCTAACCGCGGCGCAGGCGGAGACGGCCGAGCAATACGAGGCCGAGAACCCCGGAGTCGAAGAGGTCGCAACCGAAACTCCCTCTCCCCTCGGGGGAGAGGGGCGGGGTGAGGGGCAGCCCCAGGCGGAAACGCCGGCACCTGCCCCAGCCCCTCACCCCAGCCCTCTCCCCCAAGGGGAGAGGGAGCAGAAGGGGGCCGCTGGCGCTCCGGCCGAGCAGCAGGCGCATGCGCTGGCATCGCCTGCGGTGCGCGCTCGTGCGCGGGATCTGGGGATTGATCTCGCCTCGGTGAAGACCGAGTCCGACCGGGTCCGTCATGCCGATCTCGACGCGTATCTGCGGTACGGTGCGGGTCAGGGCTATCAGGCGCCGGGCGCGACCCGAGCGCGCGCGGACCAGCCGATCAAGGTCATCGGCATGCGGCGCAAGATCGCCGAGAACATGGCCGCGTCGAAGCGCGCGATCCCGCATTTCACCTATGTCGACGAGATCGACGTCACCGCGCTGGAGGCGATGCGCGCGGATCTGAACGCCAATCGCGGCGGGCGGCCCAAGTTGACGATGCTGCCGCTGATGATCGTCGCGATATGCAAGACGATCCCCGATTTTCCGATGCTCAACGCGCGGTATGACGACGAGGCGGGCGTGGTGACGCGGCACGGCGCGATCCATCTGGGCATGGCGGCGCAGACCGATGCGGGGCTGACCGTGCCCGTCATCCGCGACGCGCAGGACCGCAATGTCTGGCAGCTCGCGACCGAGATCGGCCGGCTTGCCGAAGCCGCGCGCGCGGGCAAGCTCGCGCCGAACGAGATGGGCGGCGGGACGATCACGGTAACCTCGCTCGGGCCGCTTGGCGGGATCGCGACGACGCCGGTGATCAACCGGCCCGAGGTCGCGATCATCGGGCCGAATAAGATCGTCGAACGCCCCGTCTTCAAGGGAGACGAGGTGGTCCGTGCGAAGCTGATGAATCTGTCGATCAGCTGCGACCACCGTGTCGTCGATGGCTGGGATGCGGCGAGCTTCGTCCAGGGGCTGAAGAAATATCTCGAGACGCCGGTCCTGCTGTTCGCGGACTGAGGTCCCGGACCGTGGGGCGTCAGCGCGGCCGTGGCGGGGTGGGGCGCGTCTTCATCAGCCATGGTCGCGGGCCGCTGGTCGGGCGGGGCGTGCCGTCGAGCCGCTTCGCGCTGATCAGCGCGACGCGGTTGAGGATCATCTGACCCTTGAACGCGTCGAGCCCGCCGCCGGTCGGCTTGGTGAGGATGCGGCGGACCGTGTCCATGCCGCCGACGACATGGCCGAACGCCGCATAGCCCAGATAACCAGGGCGTGCGTCCATCGCGGGCGTCGGGCCGACGGTGATGAAGAAATTGCCGCCCGCCGAGCCGGGCTCGCTGCCGCGCGCCATCGAGATCGTCGCGTCGAGATGGCGGATGCCGGTCTGCGTCGTCGTCTCGAGCGGGAAGGCGGGCAGGATGCGCCGCGCATCGGTGCGGATGCCGCCCTGGACGAAGCCGAATTTCGGCGCCTTCTTGCTGCGCGCGGCGCGGTAGAAGTCGGTGCCGTCGAAGCGGCCGTCATCGACATAGGCGAGGAAGTTCGCGCTGGTCTTGGGGGCATGGCGCGTGTCGAGCGCGAGCGTGATCGGGCCTTCGGAGGTGGTGAGGCGGACGCGGACGGTGCCGGGTTTGGCAGGGGCTTGTTTCTGGGGGGCGGCGACGACCGGGGCGGCCAGCAGCGCGAGCGCCGGGAGGAACAGGAAACGCATACGCGGGGCACGACCTTGTCATTCTGAACAGGGGTCGCCCTCTATACCCCCCGTCATCCTGACGAAAGTCAGGATCCAGAGCCAGGAGCGCTGTGGCCGGTTACCCTGGATCCTGACTTTCGTCAGGATGACGGGAGGGGTTAGGGCGCGGCATCCTAGCCCCTCCCGCCGCGTCAGACGATCTCGAACAGGCCGGCGGCACCCATGCCGCCCGCGGTGCACATCGAGACCACGACATAGCGGACGCCGCGCTTGCGCCCCTCGATCAGCGCGTGGCCGACGAGGCGCGAGCCGGTCATGCCGAAGGGGTGGCCGACCGCGATCGCGCCGCCATTGACGTTGTACCGCTCGGGATCGATGCCGAGATGGTCGCGGCAGTACAGGCATTGCGACGCAAACGCCTCGTTCAGCTCCCACAGGCCGATATCCGCCACCGACAGCCCGGCGCGGTCGAGCAGCTTCGGGATCGCGAAGATCGGGCCGATGCCCATCTCCGCGGGGTCGCAACCCGCAGCCTGGAAGCCGCGATAGATGCCGAGAATGTCCTTGCCCTCCGCCTCCGCGGTCCGCCGGTCCATCAGCAGCTGTGCGGACGCGCCGTCGGACAGTTGGCTGGCATTGCCCGCGGTGACGCTGGTGCCTGGCCCTGAGAAATCGCCGCCCGGCCAGACCGTCTTGAGCCCCGCGAGCGCCTCGCGCGTGGTACCGGCGCGAATGCCCTCGTCCTGCGCGAGCGTGACGGTCTCGCTGCCGGTCCGATTGCCCTGCTTGTCGAACAGCGCCTTTTCGACGGTGATCGGCGCGATCTCCTCGGCAAAGGCACCGTTCGCAATGCCGGCCGCGGCGCGTTGCTGGCTCATCGCGGCATAGGCGTCCTGCGACTCGCGGCTGATCCCGTATTTCGCCGCGACGATCTCCGCGGTCTCGATCATCGGGATATAGGCGGCGGGCTGCTTCTCGGTGACGCTCTGGTTGACGAAGCGGGGGGCGTCCTTCGTCACGGTGTAGCTGATCGACTCCATCCCGCCCGCCAGCGCGACGTCGGCCTCGTCGCAGATGATCGTGCGCGCGGCGAGCGCGACCGCGGTCAGCCCCGACCCGCATTTCCGGTCGAGCGTGAACGCCGGCACCGATTCGGGAAGCCCGCCCGCGAAAATCGCCATCCGCCCGGCATTGCCCCCTTGCGTCCCCCATTGGTTGCCGACCCCCCAGAACACCTCGTCGATGCGCGCCGGATCGATCCCGGCACGCTCGACCGCGGCGTTCATCACATGCCCCGCCAGCACCGGGGCCTCGGTCGCGTTGAACGCGCCGCGATAGGCTTTGCCGATGGCGGTACGGGCAGTCGAGACGATGGCGGCTTCACGCATGCTAAGACCTTTCGAGGACCGGGTATGGTCGGGCGGTCTAGATCGTCGGGGCCGCGTTTGGAAGGGGGCGGCGCGACAGCCGCCATTGCCAGAGCATCAGCAGCGGCACGACAACGGTTTCCATGCCGAGCCCGAGGACGTGGCCGGGCGAGGGGACGCCGACGTCGATCAGCGAGACGAGCCGCGCCAGCCCGCCGATCACGATCAGCCCGCCCAGCAGTCTGAACCGCGGCCCCTTCGTCTCGATCCGCGGGATGCAGCTCGCGAACCCGATCCCCGTCGCGAAGAAGATGCCCGAGATATAGCGGAAGTGGCTGTCGAGATCGCGCGGGACATCGGCGAGGTGTCCGAACGGGGCGGGGCCGTGGAGGACGCCCTGACCGCCGACGAGCAGCGGCAACAGGCACGCAACCGCGACCACGGCCTGCAACAGGCGCCGTTCGCGCATCATGACAGCTTGTCGATCAGTTCGGCGGTGTCGAGCAGTTCGGGACGGATCCTGAAGGCGACCAGCGAGATCCGCACCTCGATCATGAAGCTGGCAAAGGCGGCGATCAGCAGGACCATCGCGAGGATGAAGGAGACCGCGACATAGGTGCCGAAATGCAGCTTGGCGAGCTCGGCGATGAACAGCAATGCGATCACGATACACGTCATGATCGCGCTGGAGACCGCGAGAAAGAGCGCGGCGTTGATGATCGTCATCCGCCGGTCGAGTAGCCGCAATTCCCAGATATGGCGGACGCGTTCGCGTCCCGCGCTGCTCGGGTGGAGCTTTTCGAGCTGTCGGGCGCGGTCGATCACGCGCGACAGCCGGCCGGCCAGCACGTTGAGCAACTGGCCGATGCCCGCGAGCATGAAGACGGGGGCAAGCGACAGCTGGATCGTCTGCGCGATCGTCGAAAGGGCGGGAAGCGGTATCATCGCGGCCACCATGCGGAATAACCGCGTCCTAGGGAAGCGCCGTGCGCGCCATCGCCATCGCGCGCTCCTCCATCGCGGGGGTGTTCGCAGCGAAGAAGGGGCACGGCTTGGTAACGCATCGATGCTATGCAGCGATCGATGTCCAAGCCCATGCTCCTGTCCGACTTCGTGCAGTTGCCACCCGACGTCCGTGTGGGGCTGGTCGAGGGGCTCAGCGCGGCGATCGACACGGTCGCCGAACGCGCCGCGGAGAGCCACCGCTTCCTGCGCTATGGCTGGTATGCCGCGGCGCTCGCCGCCTATGGCGGGCAGGCGCGCACGCTCGTCGTCGAGGAAGACGACGTGCCCGTGCTGGCATTGCCGTTCGTGCCGCTCGGGCCAGCGATGCTGCGGCTCGCGACGGTGCCGGGCTGTTACTGGCCGTTTCGCAGCTTCGGCATGGCGATCGGCGCGAGCGAGGCGGCGCAGGCGGCTGCCCTCACCACGCTCGCCACGCATATCAACGGCTTGCGGATAGGCCCGGTCGAGGACGGCGATCCGGCGGCGACCGCGTTGATCGCGCGCGCGCGCGGAGCGGGCTGGACCGCGATCGACCGGCATGTCGGTGACAGCTGGGTGCTCGATCTCGCGCCGGTCGTCGACGGCCAGCCCTGGCCGCGCAATTCGACGCTGCGCAAGAACCGCTTTCACGAAAAGCATCTGGCCGGGCATGGCGCGCTCGACTGGCGGTTCCTCGATGGTGCCGACTGGCCGCAGGGTTTCGCCGACCTTGGCGCGGTCGAGGCGACGAGCTGGGTCGCGCACGACACCGATCGGCGCGACATGAAGTTCGTCGCGGAGGGCCATCTCGCCTTCTGGACCGCGGCGGTGGTCGACCCGGTGCTCGGCGACATGTTCCGGGCCGCGGTGCTCGACGTCGACGGCGCGCCCGCCGCCTTCTCGTTCGACATCGACACGGGCGCGCTGATCTACGCGATCGCCAACAGCTATGATCCGCGCTTTGCCAAGCATTCGCCGGGCAAGCTGCTCTACTGGCGCAACCTCGTGGCGGCGATGGCGCGGGGCGCGGCGCGCGTCGACTGGGGCGCCGGCGACAGCGGGTACAAGCAGGTGATCGGCGCGACGCAGGGCGCACCGATCCGTGACTGGCTGCTGCTCAGGCCCGGGCTGCCGGCGCTGGCGGGACGGATGCTGCGTCACGCATGGCGACGCAGCGGCGGCCGCCAGACGCGGGCTGAGTCGCGGGCTCAGTCGCGGATATAGCGAAAGTACCAGACCTCGTGGCCCTGCCGCCGTGCCTTGCGCTCGTAGCGCGTTTCGGGCCAGTCGTCGGGGCGCGTCAGAAAGTCGGCGGGGGTCCGCGCCTGCCAGGTGAAGTCGCGGCGCTGGTCCATGATCATCATCGACCAGCGGCAATAAGTCGGATCGTCGGTGCCGAGCCGGAATTCGCCGCCCGGCTTGAGCTTGGCGGCGATCGTGTCGAGCGGACCGTGGTTGACCATCCGGCGCTTGGCGTGGCGCGCCTTGCGCCACGGATCGGGATGCAGCAGGTACAGCCGGTCGAGACTCTCATCGGGTAGCCGCTCGATCACCTCGAGCGCGTCGCCCATATAGAGGCGGACATTGTCCAGCGCGCCATCGCGGATATGGCCAAGCGCGCCGACGACGCCGTTGAGGAACGGCTCGCAGCCGATAAAGCCGATATCGGGGTTCGCCGCGGCCTGCCCCGCCAGATGTTCGCCTGCGCCGAAGCCGATCTCGACGTGCAGCGGGCGGTCGTCGCCGAACAGCCGCATCGCGTCGATCGGCCCGTCTTCGGGCACCGACAGGCGTGGCAGCATGTCCTCGACAAGCGCGGACTGGCCCTGGCGGAGCTTATGGCCCTGGCGACGGCCATAGAGGCGGCGGATAATGGAGGGGTCGGTCATCGCCGCGCGCTCTAGCGGTCGATTGCCACGGAGCAAAGCGTCGAGCGACCCGTTACAATGGCGTAATGGCCAAATCCGGTGGGTCCGGATCGCCCGGATGGGCAGGCAGACCGAGTCGCGAGGGTGCCGCCGCCTGCGGTATCGGGCGGACGGCGACGGGAGACGCAACGATGACGGCGAAGAACGATACGGCGGCGGCACTCGTCGAGGCGGACCGCAAGACGACGTACAAGCTCGCCGAGAAGCGTGATGCGCCGCTGGTCAAGGCGACGGGGTTCCTCGCCGAAGTCGCGGACCAGCCGCAACTGATCGCGACGTCCATCGGGACGTTGGTGATCGGCCTGATCGCGCGACGGCCCGACCTGACGCGGGGTGGCGCACGCATGCTGGCCGCGCATTTTGCCGCGACGATGGCAAAATCGGCGATCAAGCACTCGGTCGATCGCACGCGCCCCGCGCCCGCGATCGAGAAGGGGCGCGCACGCTTCGAACCCGGCGACAGCGAGGATCATGAGGAAACCTCGTTCCCGTCGGGGCATACCGCCGGCGCGGTCGCGGTCTCGCGCGCGGCGTCGCGCGATATCGACGGCGTGGCAGCGCCCTCCGCGCTCGCGACGATCGCGGTCGCCGCCGCGCAACCCGTCAACGGCAAGCATTATCTGTCGGATCTCGTCGTCGGTGCAGCCGTCGGCTGGATCGCCGAGGCGATGGTGAGTGCGGTATTCGACCGGGTATTTCCGCCGGTCGACGACGCGCACATCGTCGCGGCCGGGCGGGCCTGATACGCAAGACTGATAGGCGCGTGGATCGCACGGCATCGTCGCCACGAAAGGCGTGATTCATCGCCGAGGGAACCGTTACACCTGCGTGACGGTTACGTCGGCCTTAGAAAGGGATTTTTCCAATGAAGACAATTGCTACCGCACTGATCTTGGGCATGCTCACGGTCCCGCTCGCCGCTTGTGGCGGCAAGGGCGACGACAAGCTCGGCAGCCAGGTCGAGGGTGCCGCCGAGAATCGCGCGGACGCGCTTGAAGCGGCTGCCGACAATCTCGAGGATCGCGCCGAGGCCGTGCGTGACCAGGGCGAGAAGCAGGGCGAAGCGATCGACGATGCGGACGTGAACGCCGCCGCAATGTCGGACACGCAGAAGGCGGCACTCGTCAACGGCAGCGCAAAGCTCCGTTGATCGATCCACCCGATCCCCGTCGGCAGGTGCTGGGGGATCGGGTGTCGACCGGAGCACCGGCGCCGTACCGCCATGACGCCCGGGGGAGTCATGCGGCGGGGATTCATGGGGGATACACGATGATCGATCGGCGTCGGCTCGAAACGGGCGGCTTTCTGATATTCTTGATGGTGATCACGGTCGCGCTTGCGGTCGTGGTGTCGACCTTTGCGCTCGCGCTGCTGTGGGCGGCGCTGGCGGCGATACTCTTCCAGCCATTGTACCAGTGGCTGCTGACGCGGATGCCCGGCAGGCGCAACCTCGCCGCGGCGCTGACGTTGCTGATCATCCTGTTCGCGGTGGTCGTTCCGAGCATGATCATCGGCGGTATGATCGTCGACCAGGCCGGGACGGTCTATACGCGCATCCAGAGCGGCGACATCAACTTCGCCGCCTATTTCAATCAGGTGCACGACGCACTGCCGACGCGCCTGCAGACGCTGCTCGACAAGGCCGGGTTCGATTCGATCGAACGCATCCAGGCGCGGCTGTCGGAGACGATGGGCAACAGCGTGCGGACGATCGCGAGCCAGGCGCTCTCGATCGGTCGCAACGCGGCGGCGTTCCTGCTGGCGTTCGGTATCGCGCTCTACGTGATGTTCTTCCTGCTCCGCGACGGCGAGACGATCGGACCCAAGGTGTGCGACGCCTTGCCGCTCGAGCGTTGGGTGACCGGTGCACTGGTGGAGAAGTTCGTGTCGGTCGTCCGTGCGACGATCAAGGGGACCGTGATAGTCGCGCTGGTGCAGGGCGGCCTCGGCGCGCTGACGTTCTGGATCGTCGGGTTGCCGGCCGCATTGCTGTGGGGGCTGTTGATGGCGCTGACGTCGCTGCTGCCCGCGCTCGGACCGGCGATCGTCTGGGTGCCGGTCGCGGTGTACCTGCTCGCGACCACGGCGATCTGGCAGGGCCTCGCGGTGATCGTGTCGGGCGTGGTGGTGATCGGGCTGGCGGACAACATCCTGCGTCCGATCCTCGTCGGTCGCGACACGGGGATCCCCGACTATATCGTGCTGGTGACGACGCTGGGCGGGATCGAACTCGTCGGTCTCAGCGGGATCGTCGTCGGACCGCTCGTCGCGGCGCTGTTCCTGACGGCATGGCAGATCCTGACCGACCAGCGACATCGTCAGCCCGCGGGTGCGCCGCTGGTCGTCGAGCGGGATACGGGCAGGGCGGGGCCGGACTGACCGGCCCGCCCCCGCGCACGCTGCTCCAGATACGAAAAAGCCTCCCCCGGACCGTCCGGGGGAGGCTTTTTCATGAGCCGATACGCGCCGTGTTACGCGGTGGCGGCCTTCAGCTTCTCGACCAGATCGGTCTTTTCCCAGGTGAAGCTGTCGCCCTCGGGATCGCGCCCGAAATGGCCGTAGGCGGCGGTCTTCTTGTAGATCGGTGCGTTGAGCTTGAGGTGCTCGCGGATGCCCTTTGGCGTCAGGCGCACGAGCTTCGGCAAAACCGCCTCGAGCTTGGCCTCTTCCACGGTGCCCGTGCCATGCGTGTCGACATAGACCGACAGCGGCTCGGCGATGCCGATCGCGTAGCTCAGCTGGATCGTGCAGCGACGCGCGAGCCCGGCGGCGACGACGTTCTTCGCCAGATAGCGCGCGACATAGGCGGCCGAACGATCGACCTTCGTCGGATCCTTGCCCGAGAACGCGCCGCCGCCATGCGGGGCTGCGCCGCCGTACGTGTCGACGATGATCTTGCGGCCGGTGACGCCGGCGTCGCCGTCAGGGCCACCGATCTCGAACTGGCCAGTCGGGTTGATGTAGATCGCGGTCGCGTCGGTGATGAAGCCGTCGGGCAGCACGTCCTTGAACACGCCCATGACATAGTCACGCAGCACCGCGTACTTGGCGGGATCGGCGTTGTCGCCCTTCTCGCAATAGCCCGGCGCGTGCTGGGTCGAGACGACGAGGGCGGTCGCACCGACCGGCACTTCGTTCTCGTACGACAGCGTCACCTGGCTCTTGGCGTCGGGCTCGAGGAACGGTGCTGCGCCCGAATGACGGTCTTCGGCCATTTTGGCGAGGATCTTGTGGCTGTAATACAGCGTCGCGGGCATCAGGCCGGGGGTCTCGTCAGTGGCGTAACCGAACATGATGCCCTGGTCGCCAGCGCCCTCGTCCTTGTTGCCGCTCTCGTCGACGCCCATCGCGATGTGCGCGGACTGGCCATGAAGGTTGTTCTCAAAGCGGAACGTTTCCCAGTGGAAGCCGGTCTGCGCGTAGCCGATTTCCTTGACGGTGTTGCGGACGGCCGCCTCGATCTCGTCCTTGGCTCCGGGGGCCCAGTAGTCAGTGTCCTTCCACTCGACCTTCCCGAATTCATAGACGCCACGGCAGCGGATTTCGCCGGCAAGGACGACGAGCTGCGTGGTTGTCAGCGTCTCGCAGGCGATGCGGGCCTCGGGATCCTTGGCGAGGAACAGGTCGACGATGGTGTCGCTGATCTGGTCGGCGACCTTGTCGGGATGGCCTTCGGAGACCGACTCGGAGGTGAAGAGAAAGGACTTGCGCATGGAACCTCTTCGCAAAAGGCCTGCCGCGAAAGGGTCGGCAAGCGTCATATAAGGAAAGCTTTATATGACGCTTCTAACGATCGCGGCGGCGCAGGGCAACGGCCATCGCGATCATCGCCGCGGCCACCAGTGCCGCCGCAAGATTGCCGAGCCGCGCGAACGGCGTGACGACGAGCGCGGGGGGGATGGGGACGTCGACCGCGCCCGCCTTTTCATGCGCGACGGTGCCGACCAGCCGCCCGTCGGCGCCGATCACGGCGGATATGCCGGTCGGGGTCGCGCGGACGATCGGCAGCCCCTCCTCGATCGCGCGCATCCGCGCCTGGGCAAGGTGCTGGGGCGGCCCCCAGCTTCCGAACCAAGCGTCGTTCGATGGATTGAACAACAGCTTCGGGCGGTGCGCGCGGTCGACGGTCTGCCCCGAAAAGATGATCTCGTAGCAGATCTGCATGCCGACTGCGCCGAACCCGGGCAGCGTGAGACTGGCGGGGCCCTTGCCCGAGGTGAAGTCGATATCGCCGGGCACGAGGCGGGCGAGGCCGAGTGGCTTCAGCAGCCACGGGAGGGGCAGATATTCGCCATAGGGGACGAGGTGTGCCTTGTCGTAGCGGCCGCGCAGTCGCGCCTGCGCGTCGATCGCGAATACCGAGTTGGTCGCGCCCGTGATCTTGTCGTCGCGGTCGAACGACAAGGCGGTACCGCCGGTCAGCAGGATGTCGTCGGGGCCGAGCAGGCGCGCGATGCGGCGGCGGAGGTAAAGCGGGCTCGACCAGTCATAGGCGTAGAACGGGTAGCCATCCTCGAGATAGTCGCGCACGACGCCCTCGGGCCAGACGATCAGTCGCGGTGCGCGGCCGGGCGTGCCCGACAGCCGTTCGAGTGCGGACAGCACGCGTTCACCGTCCGATTCGCTGCGATCCTCCTGCCCGATATCGGGCTGGACGACGCGGACTCGCGGTGCGTCGGCCGGTGCGGACGGGGCATCGGTCCAGAGCGCGGACAGCGCCGCCAGCGCGAGCGCGGGGACGACGACAAGCGGCATCGTCCAGCGCCGCTGCGCCAGCATCAGCAGCGCACCCGCCGCGACGATCGTCACGCCCGACAGCGCATAGGTGCCGATCCAGGCCGACAACCGGGCGACGCCGATCAGCGGCAGCCATGCGACGCCGAGCGGATCCCAGGCATAGCCGGTGAACAGGACGCTGCGCAGCCATTCGGACGCGATCCAGGCCGCGGCGAAGACGAGCACGAACGCCGGGTCGGGGCCGCGGCGCCCACTGCCGCGGCCGAACCGCCAGGCGATCGCCGCGGCGGCCATCGGGAACACCGCGAGATACAGCGCCAGACCCACCGCGGCGAAATAGCCGAGCACCGGCGGCATCGCGTCCTGGAAGTCGAACGCGTGCTGGAACCAGTTGTTGTTGACCGTGAAGTGGCCGACGCCGAACACCCAGCCGCGCCACAGCGCGCTGCGCAGGCTCGGCGCCGCATGGACAAGCCAAAGCCACGCCGCGATCGCGACGAGCATCAATGGCCACAGGTCGAGCGGGGCAAAGCCGGTCGCGGCGATGGCGCCGAGGATGAGCGATGCGGAGGCGGGAAAACGGATCACGCGTGCGATATGACGTGATGCGGCAGGGTCGGCAACGACTTAGCAAGCCGCGGCATCGCTGCCGTTTTCGCACAACACAGCGCGCCATCGGGTGTCGCCGCATGGCGCCGTGCGTGCTCGCGATCGCTCATCTGGCCCGACATGCAAATGTCCGGGGTGACTCATGCGACCGGCCGACCTATCCTTGAGGCATGACCTTGCGCCCTTTTCATCTCGCCTTTCCTGTCCATGACCTTGACGCAGCGCGTAAATTCTACAGCGAGACGCTCGGCTGCCCCGAGGGGCGGAGCAGCGAAAGCTGGATCGATTTCGACCTGTTCGGTCACCAGATCGTCGCGCATCTCGATGCCTCGGCCAGGCCCGTCGCGATCGAGAACGAAGTCGACGGCCATCACGTCCCCGTGCCGCATTTCGGCGTCGTGCTGACGATGGACGACTGGAGCCTGTTGTCCGAACGCGTCAATGCCGCAGGCGTGGTGTTCGGAATCGCGCCGCATATCCGCTTCAAGGGCGAGCCCGGCGAACAGGCGACGATGTTCTTTATGGACCCGAGCGGCAACGCGCTCGAGTTCAAGGCGTTCGCACATGATGCGATGCTGTTCGCAACCTGAGGATCACAGAATGTCCAATCCCATTTCGGTCGATATCCCCCACAAGCTCGGCAAGGCGGGGGTGCGCTCGCGGCTCGACAGCGGCATCGACACGATCGGGTCTAAGATCCCCGGCGGATCGGTGACCGATCGGCGCTGGGAGGGCGATACGCTGCACTTCACCGTCAGCGCGATGGGGCAGGTCATCGGCAGCAAGGTCACGGTGTTCGAGGACACTGTCCATGCGATCGTCGATCTGCCCGGGCTGCTCGGCCTGTTCGCGGGCAAGGTGCAGGACATGATCCGCAAGGAAGGGCCGAAGCTGCTGCGCTGAGGGTTTGCGCGGTCTGATACGGCCCCCGCTCGTCATCCTGACGAACGTCGGGACCCAGAGTTACACACGGCGCGCTCGTGATCCTGGGTCCTGACTTTCGTCAGGATGACGGGGGAGGAGGCACTTACTTCGCGCTGACGCGCCAGATCGCGTTGCCGACGTCGTCCGCGACAAGCAACGCGCCGGTCTTGTCGGTGATGACGCCGACCGGGCGACCCTGCGCTTCGCCGTCCGCGTTGAGGAACCCGCCGAGGATGTCGACGGGCTTGGCCTTCGCCGCCGGGAAGCCCGTATCGCCGAACGGGATATACACGACCTTGTACCCCGAGAGCGGCTTGCGGTTCCACGAGCCGTGCTCGCCGACGAACGCGCCGTTGGTGAAGCGGGCGCCGAGCTTGGCGTCGTTCGCAAACGTCAGGCCGAGCGCGGCGACATGCGGTCCGAGCGCATAATCGGGACGCTTGGCATATTGCTGCAGCGCGGGGTTCTTGGGCTCGACGCGGCTGTCGGGATAGCCGCCCCAATAATACCAGGGCCAGCCGAAATGGTCGCCGAACTCGACCTGGGTCAGGTAATCGGGGGCAAGGTCGGAGCCGAGCATGTCGCGTTCGTTGACCACGGTCCACAGCTGGCCCGAGCGCGGGTTGATCGCCATGCCGTTGGGATTGCGCAGGCCGGCGGCGTAGATCCGCCAGTTCTTGTCGGCGGGCCAGACCTGCAGGATGTTCGCGCGGTATTTCTCCGCGTCCATGCCGTTTTCGGCGATGTTCGACGACGAGCCGACGCCGACATACAGCGTCTTGCCGTCCGCAGCGGCGATCACGTTGCGCGCCCAGTGGTTGCCGCCGCCGTTGAGCTTGATCACGCGTTCGGGCTTGGCGGTGATCTTCGTCGCGCCATCGGCATAGGGGACGCGGACGAGCGCGTCGGTGTTGCCGATGTAGAGCTGGCCGTTCATCAGCGTCATGCCGAATGGCGAGTTCAGCCCCGTCATGAAGGTCGAGCGCGTCTCCGCGGTGCCGTCGCCGTCCGCGTCGCGCAGCAGCGTGATGCGGTTGGCGGAAGGAACGCCCGCACCGGCGCGCCCCATGAGGAAGTTCATCACGCGCGTGACGATCCCCGGCCCTTCGCGCGGCGGCGAATTAGTCTCGGCGACGAGCACGTCGCCATTGGGGAGGCGGTACATCCAGCGCGGATGGTCGAGCCCGGTGGCGAAAGGCTGCACGCCGAGGCCCGCGGCCGGCGTCGGCATCGCACCCTTTGGCCAGCCGACCGCCTTCGCCACGCCGATCGTCGGGAGCATCTGGATCCGCGGGGCGGTGATGTCGGGCGTCTTGCCCGCGACCTGATTGACGTCGAGCTTCGCGGTATCCGGCCACGCCAGATAGGCGAATCCAGCGATGCCGACGAGGACGATCAGGCCCAGGACGATGAGGATATGTTTGCGCATCCTCGAGAGTTAGTCCGGGGCGCGGGCCGGGGCAATGGCGGCGTCGGCCTATGGTGTATCGGCGCGCGTTTGCGCCGCGCGGGCGATCGGCGTGAAACGGGTTCAGCTTGCGCGCCGACGGCGCTATAGGCGCACGATGTCGCTTCCCACCCAAACGCCCCCGAAGACACCGCCCAAGACCTATCACGTCAAGTCGTTCGGCTGCCAGATGAACGTCTATGACGGCGAGCGCATGGCCGAACTGATGGCCGCGCAGGGGATGACTCAGGCCGATGCGGTCGATGCCGACATCGTCGTGCTCAACACCTGCCACATCCGCGAGCGCGCCACCGAAAAGGTCTATTCGGATATCGGCCGGCTGCGAAAGGACCAGCGCCGCAAATCGGGCAAGACGCCGATGATCGCGGTCGCGGGCTGTGTCGCGCAGGCCGAGGGGGAGGAGATCTTCACGCGGGCCAAGGTCGACGTGGTCGTCGGCCCGCAGGCCTATCACAACTTGCCCGAACTCGTCGCGCGGGCCGCGGCGGGGGCGCCGTCGCTCGACACCGACATGCCGCTGCTGTCGAAATTCGGCGCACTGCCGTCGCGGCGCAAGGTCGCGCCCTCGGCGTTCCTGACGGTCCAGGAAGGGTGCGACAAGTTCTGCACCTATTGCGTCGTCCCCTACACCCGCGGCGCCGAGATCAGCCGGCCGTTCGCGGCGATCGTCGACGAGGCGAAGGCGCTGGTCGACGCAGGCGCGCGCGAGATCACCTTGCTCGGGCAGAACGTCAACGCGTGGTCCGAAGACGCGCGCGGGCTCCACGACCTGATCCGCGACCTCGACCGCATCCCGGGGCTTGCCCGAATCCGCTATACGACGAGCCACCCCAACGACATGACGCAGGGCCTGATCGACGCGCACCGCGACGTCGAGAGCCTGATGCCGTTCCTCCATCTGCCCGTCCAGAGCGGCAGCGACCGCGTGCTCAAGGCGATGAACCGGTCGCACAGTCGCGATTCCTATCTCCGCCTGCTCGACCGCGTCCGTGCGGTCCGTCCCGACATCGCGCTGTCGGGCGACTTCATCGTCGGCTTTCCCGGCGAGACCGATGCCGAGTTCGCCGATACGCTCAGCCTCGTCGACGCGGTCGGCTATGCGCAGGCGTACAGCTTCAAATACAGCCCGCGCCCCGGCACCCCCGCCGCAGCGATCGTCGAGCAGGTGCCCGAGGACGTGATGGACGACCGCCTCCAGCGGCTCCAGGCGGCGCTCAATCGCGACCAGCATGCGTTCAACGCGGCGAGCGTCGGCCGGACCTGTTCGGTGCTGCTCGAACGCAACGGCAAGCTGCCGGGGCAGCTGATCGGCAAGTCGCCCTGGCTGCAATCGGTCCACCTGATCGGCGACCATGCGATCGGCGACCTCGTCGACGTCACGCTCGCCGCCGCCGGCCCCAATTCGCTGACCGGCGTGGAGCGGATCGCCGAGGCCGCCTGACGGCTCCGACCAATCCTCCCCCGCCAGGGGGAGGTGGCAGGCGCAGCCTGACGGAGGGGGCGGTAAGCGATGGCCCGCGTTCCGTGTCCTCCCCCTCCGGCGCCTTCGGCGCCACCTCCCCCTGGCGGGGGAGGATCGGCGGCCCCCCATGAGGCGCGGCGGCAACACCCCGGCGTGTTCCCGCATGCCTCCCGCGATTTCGCTGTCCACCACCCGAATCGCCTGCCACACTCACCCTCGATGCAGCTTCGCCCACGCGACACGAATCATCTCCGGCCGGGCCCCCCGGCGCCGCTTGAACGCGCGGCCTCCCATGCTCATCTCTGGTCGGACGCCATCCCAGGCGTGATGCGTGTCGGCCGGAATTTGCCCCATTACCGTTCCGACACGCCTGCCCCCGAAAGGACCGCATGAGCCGTAAACCCGTTCCCGCCCAGTCCGGTGACCGCGCCCGAGTCGAACTGCTGTTCGACAAGCCCCAATTGCTCGTCCGGCTCTTCGGCCAGTACGACCAGAATCTGGTGGCGCTCGAAAACCGCCTCGGCGTGTACATCACCGCGCGCGGCAACAAGATCGGGCTGGAGGGGACCGCCGAACAGGTCGCGCGTGCGCGTGACGTGCTCCACGATCTCTACGCCCGGATCCAGCGCGGCGAGGACATCGATACCGGCCTCGTCGACGCGTCGATCGCGATGGCCGACGAGCCGGTGCTCGCCGGAATCATCCGTGCCGATGCGGGCGGCGGTGCCGCGCCGCCGATCATGATCCGCACGCGCAAGAAGACGATCGTCCCGCGCACGCCCGCACAGGCGCATTATATGCGCGAACTGACCAGTAACGACATGATCTTCGCGCTCGGACCGGCAGGTACCGGCAAGACCTATGTCGCGGTCGCGCAGGCGGTGCAGCAGCTGATCACCGGCAGCGTCCAGCGGCTGATCCTGTCGCGGCCCGCGGTCGAGGCGGGCGAGCGCCTCGGCTTCCTGCCCGGCGACATGAAGGAGAAGGTCGATCCGTATCTGCGCCCGCTCTACGACGCGCTGTACGATTGCCTGCCCGCCGAACAGGTCGAGCGCCGTCTTGCGAGCGGCGAGATCGAGGTTGCGCCGATCGCGTTCATGCGCGGCCGGACGCTGGCCGACGCGTTCATTATTCTCGACGAGGCGCAGAACACGACGCCCGCGCAGATGAAGATGTTCCTGACCCGCTTCGGCGAGAACAGCCGGATGGTGATCTGTGGCGATCCCAAGCAGGTCGACCTGCCCGGCGGGGTCGCGGCGTCGGGGCTGGCGGATGCGGTCGCGCGGCTCGATGGGGTCGAGAGCATCTCGATGTGCCGCTTCACGTCGGGCGACGTGGTCCGCCATCCGATCGTCGGTCGGATCGTCGAGGCCTATGAGGGAACCGACGGCTGAGCACCGGTGCGCGGCGGCCGTTCCGCCGCGCACCCCGGACGGGTCACTGACACCGCGCGCGTGAAAACCCGGGCGGCACGAAAACATGATGCGGAACTTCTGCGCGCGGCTAATGATTTCGCGGACACCGGTTTTGCCTGAGGATCTGCATGCTTGAAATCGCGCTATCGTCGGACGCACCTTGGCCCGACCAGGACTGGGACGCGCTCGCGCTGCGCGCGGTGCGTGCCGCGATCGAACGGACCCCGCATGGCGAGTTGCTGACTAGCCCGGCGACCGTCGAGATCTCGGTCCGTCTCGCCTCGGACGACGAGGTGCACACGCTCAACAAGCAATATCGCCAGAAGGACAAGCCGACCAACGTCCTGTCCTTCCCGATGGTCCAGCCCGACCTGCTCGAGACGATCGCGCAGAATTCGGACGACGGCGAGGTCCTGCTCGGCGACATCATCCTCGCACACGGCGTCTGCGTTGCCGAGGCCGGGGAGCGCGGCATTTCGGTTGAGGATCATGCGATGCATCTGATGGTGCATGGCGCGCTGCATCTGCTAGGCTATGACCATATCGACGACGACGAGGCGGAGGGCATGGAGCAGATCGAACGCGACGCGCTCGCAGCACTCGGACTCCATGATCCCTATCTCATCACAGAGGACTGACGACCACGATGGCCGATGGCCCCAATACCGGAAACGGCGACAGTAGTACCGAGAGCGGCATATGGCGCGGGCTGAAGGGCCTGATCTTCGGAGCACCCGAGGAAACGCTGCGCGACCAGCTCGAACATGCGATCAACCAGCATGAGGGCGATCCGACCCCCGACGCGGTCGGCGACCTGACCCCGCTCGAGCGGCAGATGGTCCGCAACCTGCTCCATTTCGGCGAGCGCGATGCGGGCGACGTCGGCGTGCCGCGCGCGGACATCGTCGCGGTCGAGGAGGGGACCAGTTTCGCCGATCTCGTCCAGCTGTTCGCCGAGGCGGGACACAGCCGGCTGCCGGTGTACCGCGAAAAGCTCGATACGATCATCGGCATGGTCCATATCAAGGACGTGTTCAACATTCTCGCCACGGGTGCCGAGCATCCCGCCGCGATCGCCGATCTCATCCGTGAACCGCTCTATGTGCCGATGTCGCGCGGCGCGCTCGATCTGCTGGCCGACATGCGTCAGAAGCGCGTGCACCTCGCGGTCGTGCTCGACGAGTATTTCGGAACCGAGGGGCTCGTGACGATCGAGGATCTGA
This sequence comes from Sphingomonas sp. Leaf20, assembly GCF_001421535.1. Classification (GTDB taxonomy): domain Bacteria; phylum Pseudomonadota; class Alphaproteobacteria; order Sphingomonadales; family Sphingomonadaceae; genus Sphingomonas. Next base: position 432,104 of record NZ_LMKN01000008.1, read on the forward strand.
TCGAGGAGATCGTCGGCGACATCGAGGACGAGCATGACGACGCCCCCGAGGCACTGCTGGTACCGATCGATGGCGGGGCATGGGATGCCGATGCGCGTGCCGAGCTCGAGGACGTCGCGCAGTTGATCGACGCACGCCTCGCCGAGGCCGACGGCGATATCGACACGCTTGGCGGACTGGCCGCGCTGCTCGCGGGCCATGTTCCGCAACGCGGCGAATGCGTCGATCATGCGAGCGGCTGGAAGCTGGAGATCACCGAAGCCGACGAGCGTCGCGTCAACCGGCTGCGGCTGCATCCGCCGGTGGTCCCGCTCGACGAGGAGGACTGATCCGCGGGCGTCGAACCGGTTAATACGGCCACAGCCTGTCCCGGGCCGACCTGCTCGTCCTCACCGGCAATGGCGCGCTCGGATCGATGGGATTTGCGAAAAAGACCGGCGGCGTTGTCGTTTACAGCGCGAGGATGCGACGTCGTGCCTCAGCGGTGATCGCCTTCCGGTCGCCGATCTGCGCCGGGTCGAAGGGTTCGGCAAAGTGCAGCGTCGGCGCGAAACTGCCTTTGCGGCGCAGCACGCGCAGCGCGTGATGCTGGCCGGTTTCCTCGCCGACCCAGGCCAGTTCGCCGGTCGCTGCGCCATAGTCGATACGCACCGGCTGGACGACGATATTCGGTGGCGCAGGGTCGAGCGCTGCCATCAGCGCGGCCTTGAACGGGAGCAGCACGACGCCGTCACCCGTCGTCCCCTCCGGGAACAGCGTGACGGGCCAGTCCTGGGAAAGCGTCGCCCGAACCTGCGCGATCTGCGCGGTGACCGCCATGCGGTCGGCGCGCGACACGAAGATCGTCGCGTTGAGCGTGCACAGCCAGCCGACGAGCGGGACGCCGCGCAGCTCGGCCTTTGCGACGAACGCGCTGCCCGTGGCACCGGCCAGCAGCAGGATGTCGATCCAGCTCAGATGGTTCGAGACGAAGACGACGTCGTGACGCCGAGGCGTACCGACGATTCGCGGCCTTGCCCCGACGATCCGCGCCACCAGCCCGAGAAACCGCCGCGGCCAGGGTGATTTGGCTCCGACCAGCCGCCAGGCACCGTGCAGCGGCAGCGCGGTGACCAGCGCGAGCAGAAGCGCCGCGAGCCGTGCGGAGAGACGCAGGCCGTCGATGGGATCAGTCCTTGCGGGTCAGCGCGACGCCGTAGAGTTCCATCCGGTGGTCGACGAGGCGGAAGCCGAGCTTTTCGGCGATCGCCTTCTGCAATTGCTCCAGCTCGGGATCGACGAACTCGATGACCTTGCCGCTCTCGACGTCGATCAGGTGATCGTGATGCGCCTCGGGTGCGGGTTCGTAGCGTGCACGGCCGTCGCCGAAGTCATGACGGTCGAGGATCCCGGCCTCTTCGAACAGGCGAACGGTGCGGTAGACGGTGGCGATCGAGATACCGGGGTCGATCGCGGATGCGCGCTCATACACCTTCTCGACATCGGGATGATCGTCCGCCTCGGACAGGACGCGCGCGATCACCCGGCGCTGTTCGGTGATACGCAAGCCCTTCTCGTTGCAGAGTGCTTCCAGATCGATCTTGCGTGGCATTGTCATTCCCTCGTTGCGACCCCTTTAGGGCCTTCACGCTGTTGCGAAAAGGGATACTGACTCGCAATAAGTACTATCGGGCGATCTCACGCGAGAATGTATGGGCGTCGAACGCCTGACCCGTGCTTCCACGGTAATAGGCGCGACGCTCGCCGACCTTTGCAAAGCCATGCGCCTGATACAGGTCGACCGCGGCGTTTCCCGCGCGGACCTCAAGGTGGAGCCGGGTGATCGCCGCGGTCTGGCACGCCGCGATCACGCCGCGGAGCAGCGCGGTTCCCACGCCGCGTCGGTGGAAGTCGGGTGCGACCGCGATCAGCAGTAGCTCGGCTTCGTCCGCAATCATCCGGGTCATCGTGAAGCCGGCGGGCTGGTCGTCGACGAGCGCGATCGTGAGGTGGACGCCCGTCAGCGCGAGAACGCCGAGACACTGGCTGCGCGTCCAGGCTTCGCCGTAGCGGGGGTCGAACGCGCTGCGCATGATCATGTCGACGAGCGCGAGGTCGCGCGCGTCGCCCGCGCGCAGCGTGACGATCTGGCCCGCGGCCCTGCGCGCGCCGACGGATCGGCCGAGCATCACCGCGGCACGGACGGCTTGGCGTCGGGCGCACGACCATAGATCGGCCGCGGCGCGAGGCGGGTCAGCGTCGCCGGCAGCAACGCGGCGGCGGCGGCATCGGGAAGCATGTCGGTAAGATCGAGATCGACGCCAAGATCGGCGAGCCAGCGCACGCCGTTGCCCACTGCGCGCCGTCCCGCCAGCGCAGCAAGCGCATCGCCAGGCTTCAGCGACTCCATCGGGGAGCACGGCGTCAGATCGGCATTGAAGGCCTGCATGAAGACCTCACCGTGACCGCCTTCGAGAATCACTGCAATATCATCGGTTAACCGGTCGGAAAAACCCATCGCTGCGATAAGCGGTAACGCCGAGAAGCCCGCGATCTCGGCGCCCCAGCCAAGCGCCAATCCGCGCGCGGCGGCGATCCCGACCCGGATGCCGGTGAAGCTGCCAGGACCACAGTCGACCAGCACCCGCCCGGCGCGACCGCCACCCGGCAGCGCGGCGACCATCGGGATCAGCCGTTCCGCATGCCCGCGACCGACGACGTCGTGGAGGCGCGCAACGACCGCGCCGTCCTCGATCAGCGCGACCGAACATGCGGTGGTGGATGTCTCGATGATCAGCGTGCGCACGTCGTTGTTCCTGTCGCCCCGGGAAGGGACCTCACCCTGAAGACGTCCCGATGCCCGCCATAACCCATTCCGCGGAACGGGCCGTCGTCACGCGACCGTGTTGAATTTTGCGAAATCGGGGCGCGGCGAGCGATCGTGGATCGAGGCGGGGTCGCCATGGCCGAGCGTCGAGATGAAGTTCGTCCGCACCGCAGGCGTGTCGGAGAAGAACGCCGCGTCCACCTTGCCTGCGTCGAACCCCGACATCGGTCCGGTGTCGAGCCCGAGCATCCGTGCCGCGATGATGAAATACGCGCCCTGCAGGGTCGAGTTGCGGAACGCCGATGCTGCGCGAAGTTCGGCATTGCCGTCGAACCAGGACTTCGCATCGACGTGCGGGAACAGTTCGGGCAGATGCTCGTGAAATTCGGTATCCATGCCGATGATCACCGATACCGGCGCGTTCAGGATCTTGGGCTGGTTCTGCGCGCTGCAGGCGTCGGCGAGCTTGCGCTTCGATTCGTCGCTGACGCACCAGATCAATCGCGCAGGCATCTGATTGGCAGATGTCGGGCCCCATTTCATCAGATCCCAGATCGCGACGAGCTCCGCCTGCGAGACGGGCGTGTCGGTATAGCCGTTATAGCTGCGCGCCTGGCGGAAGACCGCATCGAGAACGCCGTCGTCGAGTTTGGCGGGCATCAAACGGCTCTCACCTCGGTAACCTCGGGGACATAATATTTGAGCAGCTGCTCGATCCCGTTCTTCAACGTCGCGCTCGACGACGGGCAGCCCGCGCAGGCGCCCTGGAGCTGGAGGAACACCTTGCCCTTGTCGAACCCGCGATAGACGATGTCGCCGCCGTCATTGGCCACCGCAGGGCGAACGCGCGTGTCGATCAGCTCGCGGATCTGCGCGACGATGTCGGCATCCGCAGGATCGTCGCTCAACACGGTCTCGTCGGCGGGGACCGAGAATCCAGCGCTGGCGGGGCGGAACAACGGCATCGCCGCGGAGAAATGATCGAGCATGATCGCCAGCACGTCGGGCTTCAGGTCGGACCAGGCGGTGCCGGGCGCGGCGGTGACCGAGACGAAGTCGCGACCGAAGAACACGCCCGTCACGTCGCCGAGGCCAAAGATCGCATCGGCGAGCGAACTCGCTTCGGCCTCCTCTGGCGTGGCGAAGTCGCGGGTGCCGGATTCCATGACGGTGCGTCCGGGCAGGAACTTCAGCGTCGCGGGGTTCGGGGTGGATTCCGTTTCGATCAACATAGAAGGGCATGTGGCCCGGGCGGGGCGGGGGATCAAGCGGGGAACGGGAAACGGTTTCTTTCGCGCGGCACAGCGCGATCAGACGTCGAGCTGTTTGACCGCGGCGTTCCAGTCGCCGATGTTGCGGACCGCATCCTGGACGAACGCCGAACGCCGGACGACGTTGAGGAACAGGTCGGCGATCCACTTGCCCGGATTGCGCAACGGGCGTTCGAACTGGATCAGCAACACCACGCGCGTCCCGCACGTGTCGTTCCAGACCTCGTGGTTATAGGTGTCGTCGAAGACCAAAGTCTCGCCCTCCGACCAGCGAACCGTGCGGTTGTGGACGCGCATGCGGACATCGCCGTCGCGCGGCACGATCAGGCCGAGGTGGCAGGTGATCAGCCCCTTGGTCACGCCGCGATGCTCGGGGATATGCGTGCCGGGTGCCAGGATCGAGAAGAACGCGCTGTTGAGCCCGGGAATCGTCGCGACCAGATCGCGGGTCTTCGGGCAGCGATCGAGATTGTCGTCGATCGGATAGCCATAGCCCCACAGGAAGAAGGACCGCCATTTGTCGACCTCGGCGATCGCGCGGTGATCGGGCGAGATCGTGGCCAGGCTGGGCGAGGCCTCGCCGCGCAGCGCGACCGATACCGCCTCGTCGCGAATGTCCTGCCAATGCTCGCGCAGATGCTGCGTCCAGGCGAAGTCGCGAACGTCGAGGACGGGCTCGTTCGAGACCAGCGACGAGGAGGCGATGAGCGTGTCGAAGACGCCGCGCAGATGCTTGCCGACGCGGATGATCAGCGGGCGGCCGGGTTCGGCCTGCATCTTCGCCCCGGGGACGGGCGCGCCGGATATGACGTTCAGATCGGGGACCAGGTGATCGCCCCGCGACGGCCCGCGGCCAAATTTTCGCGATTGTACAGGCAGGTGTCCTGCATGGCCTTCCACAAGCATTCGCGCTCCATTTGGCATCCGCCGTCAACATCGTCGGCTCGCGGCCTTCGAATGGTCGGCCGATATTGCAACTATGAGACGAAATGATGGCGTTTCTATGGGTTTGCCCGGATATCACGTCCGCACCCGCCACGGCGCCGCAGCGCTGGCGGAGCGCGGCGCGGGGCGCTACAGGGCGTCATGGTGTCTTTACCGCGTGCGCTCGGCGCTGCTCTTCTCCTGTCCCTCGTGGCCGGTCTTGCGATCCCCGTCAGCGGACAATCGGACTCCCCCGCCAAGCGTCGGGTCCCCGCGAAACCAGCGCCTGTCTCCAGCCAGGCGGCCGCCCCGCAGCCGCAGCGTCCCGTCCAGGTCGCGATGCCCGGCGAGGCGCCGACGCTGCCCGGACTGACCGGCGTCGACACGACGGCCTGGCTGTACAAGGGCAGCGACCTCACGCGCGATCCCGAATGGAAGTTCGGGACGCTGCCCAACGGCGTGCGTTTCGCGGTGCGCAAGAACGGCGTTCCCCCCGGCCAGGTCTCGGTGCGCGTGCGGATCGACGCGGGATCGCTCAACGAGACCGATGACGAGCGCGGATACGCGCATTTCATCGAGCATCTGTCGTTCCGCGGATCCGAATATGTTCCCGACGGCGAGGCGAAGCGCGTCTGGCAGCGGTTCGGCGCGACGTTCGGGTCGGACACCAACGCGCAGACGACGCCGACCTCGACGACGTACAAGCTCGACCTGCCCTCGGCGACCGAGGCGGGGCTCGACGAAAGCCTCAAGATCCTGTCGGGGATGATGGAAAAGCCCGTCCTGACCGATGCGACGGTCACGGCCGAACGTCCCGTCGTGCTCGCCGAGCAGCGTGAACAGCCGGGGCCGCAAGTGCGGATCGGGGATGCCGTGCGCTCGACCTTCTTTGCAGGCCAGCCGCTGGCGGATCGCTCGCCGATCGGCAGCATCAAGACGCTCGAGGCCGCGACCGGCGCGAGCATCAAGGCATTCCACGACCGCTGGTACCGGCCCGAGAACACCGTCGTGATCATTTCGGGCGACATGGACCCGACACTGTTCGGGCGGCTGGTCGTCAAGAACTTCGCCGACTGGAAGGGCGCGGGTCCGTTCACCCCGGCGCCGAGCTTCGGCAAGCCCGACCCGAGCGCGCCCGCCGCGACGACGATCGCCGAATCGTCGCTGCCCGCGATCGTCACGCTCGGCGTGGTACGCCCCTGGGTCTACAAGGACGACACCGCGATCATGAACCAGACGCGGCTGGTCGACGTTCTCGCCACCCGCCTGATCAGCCGCCGGCTCGAAACGCGCGCGCGTGCGGGCGGCAGCTATCTCCAGGCGGGCGTGTCGATCGACGACGTATCGCGCTCCGCGAACCTGACCAGCGTCAACATCGTGCCGATCGGTACGAACTGGGAAGCCGCGCTGAAGGACGTGCGCGCGGTCATCTTCGACGCGCAGACCAACGCGCCGAGCCAGGCCGAGGTCGACCGCGAATATGCCGATTTCGACACCATCATGCGCACGCAGGTCGAAACCGCCCGCGTCGAGGCGGGGGCGCGACAGGCCGACGACATGGTCGGAGCCCTCGACATCCGCGAGACGGTCGCCGGGCCTGAAACCTCGTACAAGATCCTTCAGGATGCCAAGGCCAAGGGCATGTTCACGCCCGCCACGTTGCTGGCGGCGTCGAAGCGCATCTTCGAAGGAACCGCGACGCGTGCGCTGGTCAACACGATCACGCCCGATTCGACCGCAGCCGCCAAGCTTGAAGCGGCGCTGAAGGCGGATGTCAGCGGGCTTGCGGGCACGCGTCGCCAGCAGAATGCGGTGACATTCGCCGCGCTGCCGTCGCTCGGCAAGCCCGGCGCGATCGCGTCGCGCGCCAAGATCGCCGCGTTCGACATGGAGCAGGTGAATTTCGCGAACGGCACGCGGTTGCTGCTGTTTCCCAACACGGGCGAGACCGGCCGCGTCTATGTGCGGGTCCGGTTCGGACGCGGGTATCAGGCGATCCCGTCCAACCGTCCAAGCCCCGCATGGGCGGGCGATCTCGCGCTGGTCGCAAGTGGCGTCGGCAAGCTCGACCAGGGCGATCTCGACCAGCTGACGGCGGGACGGCGGATCGGGCTCGATTTCGGGATCGACGACGATGCCTTCACGCTCGGCGCGCTGACGTCGCCGGCCGACTATGCGGATCAGCTGAAGCTGATGGCGGCCAAGCTCGCTTTCCCGGCATGGGACGCGGCGCCGGTGGCGCGCGCGCGCGCGGCGGCACTGGCGGCGTTCGCGGGGTATGACTCGTCCCCCGACGGCGTCCTGTCGCGCGATCTCGAAGGCCTGCTCCGCGATGGCGATCCGCGCTGGGGCACGCCATCGCGCAAGGCGGTCGAGACGCTCAACGCAAAGGACTTCCGCAAGTTCTGGGAGCCGGTGCTCGCGACGGGGCCGATCGAGGTCTCGGTGTTCGGCGACGTGAAGACCGAAGAGGCGGTGGCGGCGGTTGCCAACAGCTTCGGCGCGATGGCGGCGCGCAAGGCGTCGACCAGCACCGGCGCACCGGTCGGCTTCCCCGCCCACGTGGCGACGCCGGTGATGCGGACGCATACCGGCCCGGAGAACCAGGCGGCGGCGGTCATCGCCTGGCCGACCGGCGGGGGCATCGCGGCGATCACCGACAGCCGCCGGCTCGACGTGCTGGCACAGGTGTTCGCCGACAGGCTGTTCGAGCGGCTGCGGCAGGCGGCGGGCGCCAGCTACAGTCCGAACGTCCAGAGCCAGTGGCCGGTCGGAATGGACAGCGGCGGGCGGCTCGTCGCGATCGGCCAGGTCGCGCCCGAAAAGGTCGCGTTCTTCTTCGAGACCGCGCGCAAGATCGCGGCCGAGCTTGTCTCGACGCCGATCGCCGAGGACGAACTGCAGCGGATCAAGCGGCCGATGGGGCAGTACATCCTGCGTGCCTCGACCGGGAACCAGTTCTGGTTGCAGCAGCTCGGCGGCGCCACCTACGATCCGCGACGGATCGACGCGACCAAGCGGATCGCCGAGGATCTGGTCGCGACGACGCCTGCGGAGTTGCAGGCGATCGCGGCGAAGTATCTGCGGCCGGACCGCGACTGGACGATGGCAGTGGTGCCCGCTGCCGCGGCCGGGCCAAAGGCGCCAGCAAAATAGCACGGGGGCCGGGGGCAACCCCGGCCGACCCGAAGCGCGCGCTCCCGGCGGCAAAAAGTTCCCTCGCCCGGCGTCGAACGGCGTAATTTCAGCGCAGTTGGTCGAACATCGCGCCCGGGGGCCGGATCGATCGCCGGGTCGCGGGCGTTGCTAAGTCGTTCATACCCGGGAGTGTATTGATGAATAAGACGTGGTTAGCGCTGGCGGTTGCCGGCGGACTGGGCGTGTCCGCCTGTTCGGGCTCGGCCTCGAACGAAATGGGCACTGCGAACGATACGGGCGCAACGAATGACTCGGGCGACGCGATGGTGTCACTGCGCAATCTGGGCGAATCGAACATCGCGGCGCCGGCACCGGCGTCGTTCACGGTGAAGGGCGATCTGATCCCCACCCCGTCGGACACCGCGTCGCGGTATTTCCTGTTGCGCGAACGGCGGGCGATCGGCGGCACCGTGATCGCGATCATCCGGCAGGAGCATGCCGGGCGCGTCGCCTATGCCCGCACCGAAGTCGATTGCGAGCACCGCCTGTTCCATGTGCTCGGCGTCGCCGCCCGACGCTCGCTGGTCGAGACGACGATCGCGTATGACGGCCCGCTGCGGCCGATCGAGGGGCTGCCCCTGCGCGAGGAGCTTGCGACCTATGTGTGCAAGCGGAGCAACATCCCGCTCGGCGCGGCCTGAACGAGCGGGGCCCGCCACCGGCGGGTCCCCCGTGTCCGGGTGCGGTACGATCAGCTTTTGTAAAGCGCGTCGAGCCGTTCGCCATAGGCCTGCCGAATGACGTGACGCCGGATCTTCAGGCTCGGCGTCAGTTGTTCGTTCTCGATCGCGAACGGCCCGTCCGCAAGGACGAAGCGCCGGACGCGTTCGGTCACCGTCAGATCCTTGTTCACGCGCTCGATCGCATGACCGATCGCGGTGCGATATTCGCTGTTCTCGGCGAGTTTTCCGAAGCTGCAGACGTCACCATTCGCCGCACACCATTGCTGCGTCCATTCGGGATCGGCGACGACCAGCGCGACCATGTACGGACGCTTGTCGCCCGCGATCATCGCCTGGACGATCTCGGGCTGGAGCGTGAGCATCCCCTCGATCTTCTGCGGGGCGACATTCTCGCCCTTGTCGTTGATGATCAGGTCCTTCTTGCGATCGGTGATGCGGATGCGACCCTTGTCGTCGATCTCGCCGACGTCGCCGGTGTGCAGCCACCCGTCCTTGAGCACCTTCGCGGTCTCGGCGTCGTTGCGCCAATAGCCGTGCATGACGAGCTCGCCGCGCACCAGGATCTCGCCATCCTCGGCGATCCGCACCTCGGTATCCTTGAGCGGCGGGCCGACCGAGTCCATCCGCACGCCGGCTTGCGGGCGGTTGCACGAGATGACGGGCGCGGCCTCGGTCTGGCCATAGCCCTGGAGGAAGGTCAGGCCGATCGATTCGAAGAACAGCCCGACCTCCGGATTGAGCGGCGCGCCGCCGGAGATCATCGCCTTCAGTCGGCCGCCGAACTTCTTCGCGATCTTCGGCTTGAACAGGGTCGCGACGGCGGCCTGCGCCGGGCGGTCGATCAGGCGGAGCTTGCCCGCATAGCGCCTGGCGCCGATGTCGAGCGCGCGGGCGAGCAGATAGGCGGACGCGCCGCCCTGTTTCTCGATGGTCTTCGAGATGCGCGTGCGCAGCACCTCGAACAGACGGGGGACGACGAACATGATCGTCGGGCGCGTCTCCTCGATGTTCGCGGCGAGCTTTTCGAGGCCTTCGGCATAATAGATCTGGCCGCCCAAGGAGATCGGGAAATGCTGGCCGCCGGTATGTTCATAGGCGTGGCTGAGCGGCAGGAACGAGAGGAAGACCTCGTCGTCCCAGCCGAAATCCTCCGAGATCACCGTGGCGCATCCGGCGCAATTGTGGAGGATCGCGCCGTGATGCTGCATCACGCCGCGCGGGGCGCCGCCGGTGCCCGAGGTGTAGATGATGCAGGCGAGATCGTCGCGGGTGAAAGTCGCACGCGCCGCCGCCGCCTCGGGCGTGGTCGGGTGCGCGGCGATCAGCGCGTGCCAGTTGTGGAAATCGATCGAGGCGGGGACGCGCATGTCCTCGAGCCCGATCACGATCTGCGCCTGGTTCGAGCGCAGGACCGCGGGGAGCACGGTCTTCGCCAGCTTCGCGGTCGAGACGATGATCGCGCAGGCGCCCGCATTCTCGATGATGTGGAGGTGATCGCGTTCGGTGTTGGTGACATAGGTCGGCACCGTCACGCAGCCCGCCGCCATGATCGCGAGGTCGCTGAGGCACCATTCGGGGCGATTCTCGGCGACCAGCATCACCCGGTCGCCGGGCTTCAGGCCGATCGCGGTCAGTGCGGTGGCGAGGCTCGCCACCTGACGCGCGGCGTCCGCCCAGCTGGTTGCGACCCAGCTGCCGCTCTGCTTGGTCCAGAGGAACGGTGCGTCACCCCGCTCGGCGGCGCGCGTGAAGAACATCGTGACGAGGTTCGGGAATCGTTCGAGCTGGCGGGGCATGGTCTCTCCTGGGGCGCTCTTGCTGCTCGATATTCGACACTGCGGCATGCTTCAAAGCACGGGCAGTATAACAATATTCGTCATCCCAGCGAAAGCTGGGATCCAGAGCCGCGACCGGCGTCGCCTTTGGCTCTGGATCCCGGGTCGAGCCCGGGATGACGATGGTTTAAACGCTCATTCCGGCGCGCGTTGCAGCGCACCCACGCGCTGGATCTGTGTCACCGTGCCGTCCTGCGCGATCGCGACGCCTTCGCTGCGCGGGTCCGCAGCACCGACCCAGCGGCCACCCACGCGCTCGACCGCGTTCGCCTTGAGGCCGAGCGCGGTAACCTGCACCGTCTCGCCGAGCGCCTCGAGCGCGGGGACCATCGCCTCGCGCTCGGTGCCCTTCTCGACCGCGGCGACATGGCCGGGCGCGTAGATCAGCCCGAGCGCGATCGAATCCTGCGCGGACAGCTTCCAGTCGACGACGCCGATGATCGCCTTCGCGACCTGCGCGATGATCGTCGAGCCGCCCGCCGCGCCGACCGCGAGCCGGACCTTGCCGTCGGGGCCGTAGACGATCGTCGGGCTCATCGAACTGCGCGGCCGCTTGCCGCCCTCGACGCGGTTGGCGACGAGATAGCCGTCCTTGTCGGGCACGGTGTCGAAGTCGGTGAGCTGGTTGTTGAGCACGGTGCCGTCGACGCTCAGCCCCGAGCCGAAATAGCCCTCGACCGTGGTCGTCACCTCGACGACGTTGCCGCGCGCATCGGCGATCGCGAGATCAGTCGTGCCGGCGACCTCGCTGACGGGTGCGGACTGCCGCGCGGGGGCGCCGGGGGGCGAGCCTGCGCTGACGCTCGGCATCGTCGCGGTCGGCTGGATCAGCGCCGACCGCGACGCGAGATAGGCGGGGTCGAGCATGCCCTTGACCGGCACCGGCACGAAATCGGGATCGCCGACATAGAGGTCGCGGTCGGCATAGGCGAGCCGCGAGCTTTCCGCGAACAGGTGCCAGGCCTGCGCGCTGTCCTTGCCGAGCTTGCCCATGTCGAAGCGTTCGAGCTGCTTCAGGATCATCAGCACGGTGATGCCGCCCGATGAGGGCGGGCCCATGCCGCAGACGCGGTAGACGCGGTATCTGACGCAGACGGGCGGGCGCGACTTCGCGTCGTAGGTGGCGAGGTCGCCCGTCGTCATCTTCGACGGATTGCGCGCGGCGGTGTTGACCGCGGTGACGATCTTCTGCGCCTGCGGGCCGACATAGAAGCTGTCGGCGCCCTGGGTCGCGATGCGCTGGAGGAGCGCGGCCTGCGCGGGGTTCCGGATCGTCGCGCCGACCGCGACGGGCGATCCGTCGGGGGCGGAGAACAGCGCGCGCGTCTCGGGCGTGATGTGGCTGCCATAGGCCTTCATCCCGTTGACGAGTCGCGGCGTGGCCTTGAAGCCGGTGGTCGCGAGCCGGATCGCGGGGTCGAACAGCCGCGCCCAGGGGAGCTTGCCCGACGCCCGGTGCGCGAGCGCCATGCCGCGCAGCGCGCCGGGGACGCCGACGCTCCGACCGCCGGGAACCGCGTCGCGGTGGGTGAGCGGGGTGCCGTCGGGAGCGTAGAACCAGCGCGGATCGGCGGCGGCGGGCGCCTTTTCACGCGCGTCGATCGTGCTGATCGCGCCGTTCGCCGCGTGGCTGACCCAGAAGCTGCCGCCGCCGATGCCGGAGCTTTGCGGCTCGACGACGTTGAGCGCCAGCATCGTCGCGATCGCCGCGTCGGTCGCGCTGCCGCCCGCGCGCAGGATCTCGGCACCCGCCGCGGCGGCGCGCGGGTCGGCGGCGCTGACCATGCCTTGGTCCTTCGCCGGAGTGGGGCCGGGGGCGGGGGCGGTCTGGTGGGCTTCGGCGGTGGCGGTGGGGAGGAGGAGGGCGAGCGCGAGGAGGGGAGTCTTCATCGCGCGCGAACCTAGCGCGGATCGGGTGGGTGGCAAGGCGTCCGCCTCAATCTCACCGTCATCCTGGGCTCGACCCAGGATCCAGAGCCACGAAGATCACCGTGTGTGGCTCTGGATCCCAGCTTTCGCTGGGATGACGAAATGTGTCAGCGGGCGTCGACGCCGACCGCGTCTGCGATGGTGGCGAAGCCGTCGCGCATCAGCAGTGCGTCTAGGTCGCGCAGCATCCGTGCGGGGAGGCCGGGGCCTTCGTACACCAAGGCTGTGTAGAGCTGGACGAGGCTCGCCCCCGCGCGCAGCCGGGCATAGGCTTCCGCACCGCTGCCTATGCCGCCGACGGAGATCAGCGGGATCGCCGCACCGGTCGCCTTGCGGAAATCGGCAAGGCGCTGGCGGGCGAGCGGGGCGAGCGGGGCACCCGACAGGCCGCCGGTTTCCTTGGCGTTCGCCGAGCGCAGGCCGGGGCGGCCGATCGTCGTGTTGTTGACGATCAGCGCGTCGATCCGGTTGTCGATCGCGGCGCGGGCGATGTCGTCGATATCCGCGGGCTCGAGGTCGGGCGCGACCTTGAGGAAGATCGGCGTGGTGCCCTTGGCGGCGGTACAGTCGGCGAGCAGGTCGCGCAGTGCTGCGCCATGTTGCAGGTCGCGCAGGCCGGGCGTGTTGGGTGAGCTGATGTTGATCGTGATGTAATCGGCGTGCGGCGCGGCGCGGGTGACGCCGTGGACGTAATCCGCGGTGCGATCGGCCGCGTCCTTGTTCGCGCCGACGTTGATGCCCAGCACGCCCTTGCTGCGCGTGTGTGCTCTCGCGCGGTCGAGCGCCGCGTCGAGGCCGCCATTGTTGAAGCCGAGGCGGTTGATCACCGCGCGGTCTTCGGGGAGGCGGAAGATGCGCGGCTTCGGGTTGCCGGGCTGGGGCAGGGGGGTGAGCGTGCCGATCTCGACGCTGCCAAGGCCAAGGCCGAAAAAGCCGTCGATCGCGCGGCCGTCCTTGTCGACGCCGGCGGCGAGACCGACCGGGTTGGGGAAGGCGATCCCCGCCACTGTCGTTGCAAGCCGCGGGACGGATGGGGCGAGCGGCGTGCCCGCTTTGCCCCAGGCGGCGAGCGCGGCGATCGTCAGGCCATGCGCGCGTTCGGCGTCGAGGCGGAAGAGAAGCGGGTGGTAGAAGGCCATGCCCCGTCCTCGCGTCCCGGCGGGGGAGCGTCAAGGTGCAGCCTTGGCTATGCCGCATTCCGGTGTCCGCCACACGCCGTCACCCCAGCGYACGCTGGGGTCTCCCGGTTACGGCCGCCCGACCCGAGCCGGGAGACCCCAGCGTGCGCTGGGGTGACGGTGGATTTTGGAGTCGAAAGGGCATGCTCAGTTGCGAGTCGTTAGCACTGGCGGACGGGTTGACGCTGCCGGTCGCAAAGCCCATTTGTCAATCGGATCATATCGGTCCGATTGGACTCACAAGCCACCATGCGTCTTTCCAGCCTAGCCGACTATGCGGTCGTGATGATGAGCGCCGCGGCGCGTCATTGCGGTGGTATCGCGCGGCTGAACGCGACGCTGCTGAGCGAGGAGACCGGCGTGCCGCTGCCGACCGTGCAGAAGCTCGTCAGCCGGTTGTCGGCGGCGGGGCTGATCGAGAGCACGCGCGGGACGGGCGGCGGGTTTCGCCTGTCGCGGCCGCCTGCGTCGATCTCGCTCGCCGACATCATCGAGGCGGTCGAGGGCCCGATCGCGCTCACCGTGTGCATCGACGGCGCGGCGCAGGATTGCTGCATCGACCAGACGTGCAAGGTGAAGCCGCACTGGAACGCGGTCAACGGCGCGGTCCGCGGTGCGCTCGCCGGCGTGACGCTGGCGTCGCTGTCCTCGCCCCACCCCGGCGAAGGCCGGGGCCCAATTGGGGATCGTGCATTGGCGGAAGACGGCGCGCAACTACATCAACCTACCCAATTGGACCCCGGCCTTCGCCGGGGAGGAGTTTTAGCGTAATGGCTACCCGGAACGCAGAGGCCTATGCCGCCGCGAACAAGACGTACGAGTGGGGCTTCTCCTCGGACATCGAACAGGAATTCGCGCCCAAGGGCCTGTCGGAAGACACGGTGCGCTTCATTTCCGCCAAGAAGGGCGAGCCGCAGTGGATGCTCGACTGGCGGCTGAAGGCGTTCGCCTTGTGGCAGACGATGGAAGCGCCCGACTGGTCGAAGCTCAACGTGCCGCCGATCGATTACCAGGACGCCTATTATTACGCGGAGCCCAAGGCAAAGCCGAAGCTGGGGAGCCTCGACGAGGTCGATCCCGAGATCCTGCGCGTCTATGAAAAGCTCGGCATCCCGATCGGCGAGCAGAAGATGCTCGCGGGCGTGGTCGAGGATCCGCTTAACGAGGACGGCACGCCGAAGCGCCGCGTCGCGGTCGATGCGGTGTTCGACAGTGTCTCGGTCGCGACGACGTTCCGCAAAGAATTGGAGGCTGCGGGCGTGATCTTCCGGTCGATCTCCGAGGCGATCAAGGAATATCCCGACCTCGTGCGGAAGTGGCTCGGCAAGGTCGTGCCGCAGCGTGACAATTACTTCGCGACGCTGAACTCGGCGGTCTTCTCCGACGGTACGTTCGTCTACATTCCCGAGGGCGTGCGCTGCCCGATGGAGCTGTCGACCTATTTCCGGATCAATGCCGAGAATACCGGGCAGTTCGAACGCACGCTGATCGTCGCCGACAAGGGCTCGTACGTCTCGTATCTCGAGGGTTGCACCGCGCCGATGCGCGACGAGAATCAGCTGCATGCGGCAGTCGTCGAACTCGTCGTGCTCGACGATGCGGAGATCAAATATTCGACCGTGCAGAACTGGTATCCGGGCGACGAGAACGGCGTCGGCGGGATCTACAACTTCGTCACCAAGCGCGCGCTGTGCCAAGGGAAGAATTCGAAGGTCAGCTGGACTCAGGTCGAGACGGGCAGCGCGATCACGTGGAAATATCCGTCGTGCGTGCTGGCGGGCGATGGCTCGGTCGGCGAATTCTATTCGGTCGCGGTGACGAACAATCGCCAGCAGGCCGATACCGGCACGAAGATGATCCATCTCGGCAAGAACACGCGCTCGACGATCGTGTCGAAGGGGATTTCGGCGGGGCGCTCGGACAACACCTATCGCGGGCTGGTGCGCGTCGCGCCAACCGCGGAAGGCGTGCGCAACTTCACCCAGTGCGACAGCCTGCTGCTCGGCGACCAGTGCGGCGCGCATACCGTGCCGTATATCGAGGTCCGCAACCCGTCCGCGCAGATCGAGCATGAGGCGACGACGTCGAAGATCTCCGAGGACCAGCTGTTCTACGCGATGTCGCGCGGGCTGGATGCGGAGGCGGCGGTCGCGCTGATCGTCAACGGCTTCGCGCGCGAGGTGCTGCAGCAGCTGCCGATGGAGTTCGCGGTGGAAGCGCAGAAGCTGCTGGGGATTTCGCTGGAAGGGTCTGTGGGGTGATCCCCTTCCTCCGTCATTCCTGCGCAGGCGGGAATGACGGGATGGGGTTGGCGCAGGACGCGCCGCGGAAATTTAGAGATTTGGAATTGGGCAGAATTCGATGCTGAAAATTGAAAACCTTCACGCCGAGATCGACGGCAAGGAAATCCTCAAGGGCCTCTCGCTCGAGGTGAATGCGGGCGAGGTGCACGCGATCATGGGGCCGAACGGCGCGGGCAAGTCGACGCTGGGCTATGTGCTCGGCGGGCGGCCGGGTTACGAGGTCACGGCGGGATCGGTGACGTTCGACGGCGTCGACCTGCTCGAGCTCGAGGCGCATGAGCGTGCCGCGGCGGGCGTGTTCCTCGGCTTCCAGTATCCGGTCGAGATCCCCGGCGTGTCGAACGTCCAGTTCCTGCGCGAGGCGCTCAACGCCCAGCGCGCGACGCGCGACGAGAAGGCGTTGTCGGGCGGCGAGTTTTTGAAGCTTGCGCGCGGGCAGGCGGATCTGCTCGGCATGGATTACGACATGCTCAAGCGGCCGGTGAATGTCGGCTTTTCGGGCGGCGAGAAGAAGCGCAACGAGATGGTGCAGATGGGCATCGTCAACCCGAAGTTCGCGATCCTCGACGAGACGGACTCGGGCCTCGACATCGACGCGCTGCGCGTCGTCGGTGACGGCATCAACCGCATCATGCGCGCGCCCGACAAGGCGGTGCTGCTGATCACGCATTACCAGCGGCTGCTCGATTATGTGGAGCCGGACTTCGTCCATGTCCTCGCCGACGGGCGCATCGTCCGGTCGGGCGGCAAGGAACTCGCGCAGCAGCTCGAGAGCGAAGGCTATGTGGGGATCGCCGCGTGACGATGCTGCTCGACCTTCCCTCGACGCGCGAGGAATCGTGGCGCTGGGGTGATCCGGCAGCGATCGCCGCGGCGGCTGGATTGCCGCGCGGCGAGGCGCTCGCGGGCGCGTGGTTCCTCGATCTGGAGGGCGCGCGCGCGGTGTTCGTCGATGGCGTGCTCGATGCGGGGCGGAGCGATCTGCGCCATGTCGCGATCGCGCCGCTTGAGGGTGGCGAGCATGTGCTCGGCCGTCGCACGACCGGTAATGGCTGGTCGCTGCGCGTCGATGCGAATGCGTCGGCCGAGCTGATCCAGATCGTCCATATCTCGACCGGTGGCGACAACCAGCTGCCGGCCGAAATCGTGCTGGCGGATGGCGCGCAGGCGTCGGTCGTCGAAACCTATGTCGGCACCGGCTGGTCGAACCGGTCGACGCGGATGACGCTCGGCGCAGGCGCGAAGCTGACGCGCGCGGTGCGGTTGCTTCAGGCGAGCGGCTTCGTGTCGTTGCGTGACGAGGCGGATGTCGGCGCGGAGGCGAGCCTGATCGTGACGGTGCTCGGCGCGGGCGATGCTGGCACGCGGATCGACGGCGCGATCACCGTGTCGGGCGGCGATGCGTTCGCCGAATATGGCGGCGCGTTGCTGACGCGGAACGCGCAGAAGCAGGAATGCGCGCTGTCGGTGCGGCATGCCGCGCTGAACGGGCAGAGCAAGCAGATCTGGCGCGCGGTCGCGGCGGATACGTCGACCGCGAGCCTTGCGGCACGCGTCGAGGTGGCGCGTCATGCGCAGAAGACCGATGGCGTTCAGTCGCTGCGCGGGCTGCTGCTCAAGCGGACCGCGACGGTCAACTTGAAGCCCGAGCTCGAGATCTTCGCCGATGACGTGAAGTGCGCGCATGGCGCGACGGTCGGCGAGCTCGACCAGCGCGCGCTGTTCTACATGCAGAGCCGCGGCATCCCGCATGCCAAGGCGCAGGCGCTGCTGACGCGCGCGTTCGTCGGCGATGCGTTCGCGCAGATCGCGGACGAGACGGTGCGCGACGCGTTCGTCGCGGACGCGGATGCGTGGCTGGAGGCGGCATTATGACGCTGACGCTCGAAACGCGCCCGCTCGATCGGGTCTCGGACTTCCCGGCAATCCCCGAGGGTTGGGCGTATCTCGATACGGCCGCCACCGCGCAGAAGCCGCGAGTTGTGGTCGATGCAATCACGGGCGCGTACGGCGAGACCTATGCCACCGTGCACCGCGGTGTGTACCAGCGCTCGGCCGACATGACGGTCGCCTATGAACAGGCGCGCAAGGCCGTCACGCGGTTCATCGGCGCGGGATCGCCCGACGAGATCGTGTTCGTGCGCGGCGCGACCGAGGCGATCAACCTGGTCGCGACGTGCTGGGCGGGCACGCAGCTCAAGGCGGGCGACCGCATCCTGCTGTCGATGCTTGAGCATCATTCGAACATCGTGCCGTGGCAGATGATCGCCGAAGCGCGCGGTGTCGCGATCGACGTGCTGCCGCTGACGGCGGACCATTGCATCGACCTCGACGAAATGGAGCGGATGATCACGCCGGCGCACAAGCTGGTCGCGCTCGGGCATGTGTCGAACGTGCTCGGCTCGGTGCTCGACGCGAAGCGCGCGACGGAGATCGCGCATTCGGTCGGCGCGAAGATCCTGATCGACGGTTGCCAGTCGGTGCCGCGGATTGCGGTCGACGTGGCGGCGATCGGCTGCGATTTCTACGTGTTCTCGGGCCACAAGCTGTATGGCCCGACCGGGATCGGCGTGCTTTGGGCGAAGCCCGAGC
This sequence comes from Sphingomonas sp. Leaf20, assembly GCF_001421535.1. GTDB lineage: Bacteria > Pseudomonadota > Alphaproteobacteria > Sphingomonadales > Sphingomonadaceae > Sphingomonas. Next base: position 450,823 of record NZ_LMKN01000008.1, read on the forward strand.
TGCTCGAGGCGATGCCGCCCTATCAGGGTGGCGGGTCGATGATCGACAAGGTGGCGTTTGCGAAAACCACCTATGCGCCGCCGCCGGGACGGTTCGAGGCGGGGACGCCGCATATCGTCGGCGCGCTCGGGCTGCATGCGGCGATCGACTATGTCGAGAGCATCGGGCTTGGCGCGATCCATGCGCACGAGACCGCGCTGGTGACTGCGACGCGCGAGGCGCTGTCGGGGATCAATTCGGTGCGGCTGTACGGCCCGGCAGACTCGGCGGGGATCGTCTCCTTCACGATCGAGGGGGTTCATCCGCACGACATCGGCACCATATTGGACGAAGAGCGCGTCGCGATCCGTGCGGGCCATCACTGTGCGCAGCCGCTGATGGAGGCGCTGGGCGTCGAGGCGACGGCACGCGCGAGCTTCGGGGTCTATAACGGTCCTGCCGACGTCGATGCGCTGGTGCGCGGTATCGCGCGAGTAACGAGGATATTTGGATGAGCGATCGGTTCGAGATCGAGGAAGTCGAGGCGGTGCAGTCGCCGCCCAAGGCGCGTGTCGTGCTCGACACCGACGGCGATGCGGAGCGTAAGCGCGACTATCTCGCCGGGTTCCTGGCGCAGAAGCCGCAGGTCGACTCGCCCGGGGAGCCGGGTGGCGCGGTGTACGATGCGATCATCGATGCGCTGAAGGAGATCTATGATCCCGAGATCCCGGTGAACATCTATGATCTCGGGCTGATCTACGGCGTCGAGGTGACCGAGGACGGGCATGCGGTGGTGGCGATGACGCTGACCACGCCGAACTGCCCGGTCGCGGAGTCCATGCCCGCCGAGGTCGAGATGCGGGTCGGGTCAGTGCCGGGCGTGGGGTTTGCGGAAGTGAACCTCGTCTGGGATCCGCCTTGGGATCCGCAGAAGATGTCGGACGAGGCCAAGCTCGAACTGGGCATGCTGTAGTGACTTGCCCCTCCCCTTCAGGGGAGGGGACGGGGGTGGGGCCTTCGCCGCCGCGCGCGCGGTCTGGTCGGGCGCCCCACCCCAACCCCTCCCCTGAAGGGGAGGGGCTTTAGATGGAAGGAACGAGCCATGGCGACGACATTGCGAGCACGCCCGGCGGCGCTGAACCTGACGGCGACGGCGCACGCGCGGATCGCCGATCTGATGGCGCGCGCGCCCGGGGATGCGGTCGGGGTGAAGCTGTCGACGCCCAAGCGTGGGTGTTCGGGGCTTGCCTATTCGGTCGATTATGTAAGCGAGGCCAAGCCGTTCGACGAACGGATCGACACCCCCGGCGGCACGCTATTCGTCGATGGCGGGTCGATCCTGTATCTGATCGGGTCGACGATGGACTGGGTCGAGGACGACTTTACCGCAGGCTTCGTATTCCAGAACCCCAACGCCAAGGGCGCGTGCGGGTGCGGGGAGAGCTTCACGGTCTGAGCGGGGGGGGGGGGCGTTTCTCCTCCTATGATCGTCATCCCCGCGGAGGCGGGGATCCATAGCGGCAGACTGTGGTGATCGATCGCGAGCTCAGCCAGTCTGGATTCCCGCCTGCGCGGGAATGACGGTAGGGGGTTGGGGGCGTTACCGTCATGCGGCCGCCCGACCGGGCAAAGGTTGCCGACGGGACGGACCTCGCTACAAGGGCGGCGCCAACTGGACCCCGGCCGTGCGCCGGGGTGGCGCGCTGGACCGAACGGAATGATCCGCGTCCAGATTGACGAGGGGATCTACGTGGCCAGTCTGTTTCGCCGAAAAATCGTCACCGAGCAGCCGCCCGAGCATCAGCTCGCGCGGACGCTGTCGTGGCCGCATCTGGTCGCGATGGGCGTGGGCGGGATCGTCGGCACCGGCATCCTGACGCTGATCGGCGTGGGGGCGGGTCTGGCGGGCCCGGCGGTCATCCTGTCGTTCGTCATCGCCGGCGGGATCTGTGCCTGCGCCGCGCTCGCCTATGCCGAGATGGCGACGATGATCCCTGCGTCGGGCAGCGCCTATACGTACAGCTATGTCGTGCTCGGCGAGCTGATCGCCTGGGTAATCGGTTGGAGCCTCATCCTCGAATATTCGCTGGTGGTGTCGACCGTCGCGGTCGGCTGGTCGGGCTATGCCGCGCCGTTGCTGCGCGGCGCGTTCGGGTTTCCCGAGGCGCTGACGCTCAGCCCCGAGCTTGGCGGGATCCTCAACGTGCCGGCGATCGTCATCATCGCGGTCGTCGCGGGCGTGCTGTCGTTCGGGACGCGCGAGAGCGCGACGCTGAACGCGGTGCTGGTCGGCGTGAAGATGATCGCGCTCACCGTCTTCGTGTTCATCGCGCTGCACTATTTCAACGCCGCGAACCTGCACCCGTTCATGCCCTATGGCTTCCCCAAGGCAGTCGCGCCCGATGGCGCCGAGCGCGGCGTCATGGCGGCGGCGGCGATCATCTTCTTCGCCTTCTACGGGTTCGACGCGATCTCGACCGCGGCGGAGGAGACCAAGAACCCCGGCCGCGACCTGGCGATCGGCATCCTCGGGTCGATGGTGGCGTGCATCGCGATCTACATCCTCGTCGCGGTCGCAGCCGTCGGTGCGCTGTCCTACACGCGGTTCGCCGGCTCTGCCGAGCCACTCGCGCTGATCCTGCGCGAGATCGGGCGGCCGGGGTTCGCGACGTTCCTCGGCGCCTCCGCGGTCGTCGCATTGCCGACCGTGCTGCTCGCCTTCCTGTTCGGGCAGAGCCGGATCTTCTTCACCATGGCGCGCGACGGGTTGTTGCCGCTGGGCCTCGCCAAGGTGTCGAAGCGCGGCGCGCCGGTGCGGATCACCTGGATCACCGCGGCGATCGTCGCGGTGATCGCGGGGCTGCTGCCGCTCGCCGAGATCGCCGCGCTTGCGAATGCAGGGACGCTCGCCGCGTTCGTCGCGGTGTGCGCGTGTATGCTGGTGATGCGCCGCCGTGCGCCCGATGCGATCCGCACCTTCCGTGCGCCGGCCGCGACGCTTGTGGGCATCGTCGGCATTCTCGGCTGCCTGTACCTATTCTTCAGCCTGCCTTCGAAGACGCAGCTGTATTTCGGGCTGTGGAACCTGCTCGGGCTGGTGATCTACTTCGTCTACGCCCGGCCACGGGCGCTTGCTGAATGAGTGGCTGGACGATCGGGATCATCGGTGGTTCGGGGCTGTACGGGGTCGAGGGGATCGAGGACGGGCGCTGGCAGACGGTGGAGACGCCGTGGGGCGCGCCATCGGACGCGATCTATACCGGGCGCGTCGGGCCTGTCGGGGTCGCGTTCCTGCCGCGGCATGGACGCGGGCACCGGATCGCGCCGTCCGAGCTCAATGCGCGTGCGAATATCGATGCGCTGAAGCGGCTGGGGGTGACCGACGTGCTGGCGGTGTCTTCGGTCGGCTCGCTCGTCGAGGCGCGCCCGCCGGGGAGCTTCACGATCGTCGACCAATTCATCGATCGCACCAAGGGACGGCCGTCGAGCTTCTTCGGAACCGGACTGGTGGCGCATGTGTCGATGGCGGACCCGGTGTGTCCGCGCCTGTCCCGCTACGCCGCCGACGCCGCGCGTGACGCGGGGGCAGCGGTCGATGACCGCGGCACCTACCTCGGGATGGAGGGCCCGCAATTCTCGACGCGTGCGGAGAGCCGGCTGTACCGCCAATGGGGGTGCGACGTGATCGGCATGACCGCGATGCCCGAGGCGAAGCTCGCGCGCGAGGCGGAGCTGCCTTACGCGCTGGTCGGCATGGTGACGGACTATGATAGCTGGCGCGAGGGCGAGGCGGGGGTCGATGTCGCGCAAGTCGTTGCGCAGCTCGGCGCGAATGCGGCCAAGGCGCGCGCGATGGTGATGGCGTTGTTGCGCGCGCTGCCGGCGGAGCGCGAGGCGTCGCCGATCGATACGTGTCTCGACAGCGCGATCATCACCGCGCGGGATGCGCGGGATCCGGCGCTCGTCGCAAAGCTGGACGCTGTGGCAGGCCGCGCGCTTTAGCCTCGCGGCGACGTCGCGGCGGCGTACCGCACGTGACGTATCGGCCCCTCATCCGCGACGCACGCCAGCCTGACGGATGCAGGCTCGGCGGGCAATTTTTTGTAAAATTATTGTCATTCGTCGCGGCCGACACATTCGTGCAACATATCGGCGCGATGGAGGGGCGTCGCCGCTCCCTCTTCCCCCTGTGGACGGCGACATGACCGGGCCTCCCCTGTCCCGGTTCCCTCCCTGAACTACGGGGCGACTGTCATGGTCGCCCCGCCTTTTCGGGGTCGCGACCGCGACGCGGCGTCCACCACTCTTCCTGATCCGAAATACGTCATCCCAGCGAAGGCCGGGATATTCCTCGTGATGGGCGACATGCGCCTCACGGGGATATCCCGGCCTTCGCTGGGATGACGGTAGCTCGGGTAGCTGAAGGCGAAGCCGTCGCCCCGGATCGCTCCGGGACGACGTCAGTCGCTTACGCGGCCAGCTTGCGCAGAACGTACTGCAGGATGCCGCCGTTGAGGAAATATTCCAGCTCATTGACGGTATCGATCCGGCACTTGGTCTCGAAGGTCTCGCTCGTGCCGTCGGCGCGGGTCATCTTCACGGTCACGTCCTGACGCGGGCGGATGCTCGCCACGTCGAGGATCGTGAACGTCTCCGACCCGTCGAGGCCGAGCGTCTTGCGATCGGTGCCTTCGGCGAACTGCAGCGGCAGAACGCCCATGCCGACCAGGTTCGAACGGTGGATACGCTCGAAGCTCTCGGTGATGACCGCGCGGACGCCGAGCAGGTTGGTGCCCTTGGCCGCCCAGTCGCGCGACGAGCCGGTGCCATATTCCTTGCCCGCGACGATCACGAGCGGCGTGCCGTCCTGCTTGAAGCGCATCGCGGCGTCGTAGATCGCCATGACCTCGCCGTCATACTTCGACATGCCGCCTTCGACGCCGGGGACCATCTCGTTCTTGATGCGGATGTTGGCGAAGGTGCCGCGCATCATGACGTCATGGTTGCCGCGGCGTGCGCCATAGCTGTTGAAGTCGGCCTTGCTGACCTGATGCTCCTGAAGGAAGCGGCCGGCGGGGCTGTCCGCCTTGATCGAGCCTGCGGGCGAGATGTGATCGGTGGTGATCGAATCGCCGAGGATCGCGAGAGGCTTGGCGTCGATGATGTCCTGCACCGGCGACGGCGTCATGCTGAGGCCCTCGAAATAGGGCGGGTTGGCGACATAGGTCGACCCTGCGCGCCAGGCGTAGGTGTCCGACCCCGTGACGTCGATCCCGCGCCACTTCGAATCGCCCGCATAGACGTCGCCGTAACGCGCACCGAACATCGACGCGTCGATGTTGGCGTCCATCGTGCTGCGGACTTCCTCGTTGGTCGGCCAGATGTCGCGCAGATACACGTCCTGGCCGTCGGTGCCCTGACCCAGCGGCGTCTCGATCATGTCGGTCGTGACGGTGCCCTTGATCGCATAGGCGACGACGAGCGGCGGGCTGGCCAGGAAGTTGGCGCGTACGTCGGGCGAGACGCGGCCCTCGAAGTTGCGGTTGCCCGAGAGGACCGAGGCCGCGACGAGGTCGTTCTCGTTGATCGCCGACGAGATCGCCGGCGCCAGCGGGCCCGAATTGCCGATGCAGGTCGTGCAGCCATAGCCGACAAGGTTGAAGCCGAGCGCGTTCAGGTCGGCGGTAAGGCCAGCCTTGTCCAGATAGTCGGTGACGACCTGCGAACCCGGCGCCAGCGAGGTCTTCACCCAGGGCTTCGACTTGAGACCCAGAGCGTTCGCCTTGCGCGCGACGAGGCCGGCGGCGACCAGCACCGACGGGTTCGACGTATTGGTGCAGCTGGTGATCGCGGCGATCACGACGTCGCCGTCGCCGATGTCATGCTCGCGCCCCTCGACCGCGACGCGCGCGGGCTGTTCCTTGTGGTACAGCTTGTGGAGGTCGCTGTTGAACACCTCGTCGACCTTGTTGAGGCTGACGCGGTCCTGTGGGCGCTTCGGGCCGGCGAGCGACGCGACGACCGACCCCATGTCGAGCTCGAGCGTGTCGGTGAAGACGGGGTCCTCGGCATTCTCGTCGCGCCAGAAGCCGTTCGCCTTGGCATAGGCCTCGACCAGCTCGACATTCTCGTCGGAGCGCGCGGTGAGGCGCATGTAGTCGAGCGTCTTGTCGTCGATCGGGAAGAAGCCGCAGGTCGCGCCATATTCGGGCGCCATGTTGGCGATCGTCGCGCGATCGGCGAGCGTCATCGACGACAGGCCGGGGCCGAAGAACTCGACGAAGCGGCCGACCACGCCCTTGGCGCGCAGCATCTGCGTGACGGTGAGGACGAGATCGGTGGCGGTGATGCCCTCGTTGAGCTTGCCGAGCAGCTTGAAGCCGACGACTTCGGGGATCAGCATCGACACGGGCTGGCCGAGCATCGCGGCCTCGGCCTCGATCCCGCCGACGCCCCAGCCGAGCACGCCCAGGCCGTTGATCATCGTCGTGTGGCTGTCGGTGCCGACCAGCGTGTCCGGATAGGCGATCATCGTGCCGTCGCCGTGGTCACCCGACGATGCCGACGACCAGACGGCCTGACCGATATATTCAAGGTTCACCTGGTGGCAGATGCCGGTGCCGGGGGGGACGACCTGGAAATTGTCGAGCGCCTTGCTGCCCCACTTCAGGAACTCGTAGCGCTCGATGTTGCGCTCGTACTCGAGATCGACGTTATCCTCGAACGCCTTGGGCGTGCCGAACTCGTCGACCATCACCGAGTGATCGATGACGAGGTGGACGGGAACCTGCGGGTTGATCTTCTCGGGGTTGCCGCCGAGCTTGGTCATCGCATCGCGCATCGCGGCGAGATCGACGACGCAGGGCACGCCGGTGAAATCCTGCATCAGCACGCGCGCCGGGCGATACTGGATCTCGCGGTCGCTGCGACGCTCCTTCTGCCAGTCGACGATCGCCTGGATGTCGTCGCGCGTGACGGTCACGCCGTCCTCGAAGCGCAGCAGGTTCTCGAGCAGCACCTTCATCGAGAAGGGCAGGCGGCTGATGTCGCCGAGCTGCTCGGAGGCCTTGGCAAGGCTGTAATAGTCATACGACTTGCCGCCGGTGGAGAGGCTCGTGCGGGTCTTTAGGGTGTCCTGGCCGATGGCAGTCATAGGGGTCCTTCCCGTGGGCGTCGGGCCGCCGGGCGCCGAGGGGAAAGCGGCCTATGGGACCGCGGGGGCGCGTAGGGGACCGACCTGAATGCGGTTACTGCGCGGGCCTTAGCAAGGGGGGGCGAGCGGGGGAAGGGCGGGTTTCGCCGATCCTGCGGTTTCGCAAGGCCAATTCGCCGCCGGCGAGGCACGGCGACATGAACGATTTGTCATTTTTATGCTTGAGCAGTGGTTGCTAAAGCAACTTTATGGACTTTTATTCCGTACAGGACTTTGCGCCCGACTGTTCGATCGGATTCCTCGGTCGGCAGATCCATCAGATGGGCGGCCAGTCGCTCGAGCCGCTGTTCGTCGAGGAGGGGCTGACGCACACGCAGTGGTCGGCGATGATCGCGATCTGGTTCGGACGCGGAAATACGTGCGCGACGCTGGCGCGCGACATGGCACACGACAAGGGGGCGATGACCAGGCTGGTCGATACGCTCGAAAATAATGGCTGGGTAGCGCGGACGCGCAGCGTCGAGGATCGGCGGATCGTCCACCTCGCGCTGACCGACGCCGGGCGTGTCGTCGCGTTGCGCTGTCGCGACCGGGTGATCGAGCGGTGGAACCGGTGGCTGAAGGACTGGAAGCCCGACGAAGTGACGACGCTGATCAGCCTGATGCAGAAGCTGCGCGCGACGATGGAGGCGGATGCGGTCGACGGGCGCGCGGGCGGCGGCGGCCAGTCCGCGTGACGCGCGCGGTCCTCATCGCCGCGGGGCTGATGGCAGGGTGCGCGGTGCCTGAGTCGAAGCCGCTCGTCACGCCGCTCGCGGCGCCGGCGCTGGGGCTGTCCGCTACCCCGGCACCGACGATCGCGGCGGACTGGTGGCGCGGCTTTGGTGATCCGCAGCTCGACCGGCTCGTCGGTGATGCGGTTGCGGGCAATCCGTCGCTCGACGCGGCGCTGGCACGTGTGGCGCAGGCGCGCGCGGTGCTGGCGACACGCGACGCCGAGAACGGACCGAACGTCACGCTCGATGCATCGGAGCAGGTTGCGCGGCTGAGCGGGCGCTACACGATCCCGCCCCCCTTTGCCGGGTCGACGCGGTTCATCGGGTCGACGGCCGCGAACCTGAGCTGGAACCTCGACCTGTTCGGGCGCCAGAAGGCTGCGATCGAGGGTGCGCGGGCGTCGGTTCGGGCGGCGGCGCTCGACGTCGCTGCCGCGCGGCTTACTTTGTCGGGGGCGGTGGTCCAGACCTATGTCGACATGGCGCGCGCCGAAATGCAGGCCGGGATCGCCCAGCGGACGATCGCCACGCGCGAAAACTCGCTCCGGCTGGTCAACGTGCGAATCCGTAACAACCTGTCGAGCAAGCTCGAGGCGCAGGCGGCCGCGACGCTGCTGGCGCAGGCGCGACAGGCGCTGCTGCGATCGCAGGCCGCGCAAGTGCTGGCGAAGACCGCGCTGGCGGCGCTTGCGGGGCGCGGCGTGGATTATCCCGCGACGATCGGGCCGACCGCGATCCGGCTCGATGCCGCCTTGCCGTTGCCGCGCGCAGTGCCGGCGGACCTGCTCGCCCGTCGCGCCGATATCGCCGCGGCGCAGGCGCGGATCGAGGCGGCGGCGGCGGGGCGCCAGGTGGCGCGTCGCGCCTTTTATCCCAACGTCAATCTGGCGGCGATGGCGGGGTTCCAGGCGGTCGGGCTTGGCAATCTGGTATCGCTCGATGCGGGAACGGCGGGGGCAGGGCCCGCGCTGCATCTGCCCCTGTTCGACAATGGCCGGTTGAAGGCCGAGCTCGCCGGCTCGACCGCGCTGCTCGACGCCGCGACCGCCGATTATAACGACCGGATCGTCGGCGCGGTCCGCGAAGCCGCCGACGCGCTCGCGCGGATTGGCGCGATCGAGGCGGACCGCGTTCGCCAGCGTGAGGTCGTGCGGGGGTTTGCCGAGACGGGGCGTCTCAACGCGATCCGCGTGTCGAGCGGCCTCGATAGCCGGCTCGACCTCGTCGACAACGACGTGCGGACGCTCGAGGCCGAACAGGCCGACGCCAATCTCGCCGCCGACGCGGCGCAACAGCGGATCGCGCTGGTGCTCGCGCTGGGGGGCGGTTTCGATTCTTCGCAGGACCCGATTCGATGACCGACACGCAGACGGATTCGCAGACGGGCACGCCCGCTTCGCCAGATCCCGCGGGTAACCCGAAGGCGCGCAAGCGCTGGCTGACCGTCCTCGGCATCGTCGTGGCGATCGCGCTGATCGTCTGGGCCGTCTTCCATTTCCTGCTGGCGAAGCCCGAGGAGGAGACCGACGACGCCTATGTCGCCGGCGACGTGGTGTCGATCACCGCGCGCGATCCGGGGCAGGTGATCGGCATTCACGCCGACAATACGCAGCTGGTGAAGGCCGGCGCGCCGCTGATCGATCTCGATGCGGCGGCGGCGGATGTCGGGCTGGTATCCGCCGAGGCGCAGCTCGCGCAGGCGGTGCGCGCGACGCGGTCCGACTTCTCGAAGGTCAACGAGACCGGCGCAGCCGTGGTGCAGGCGCAGGCCGAGCTGACGCGGACACAGAGCGACCTGCAGCGGCGGCGCGGGGCGGCGGCCGAGGGGGCGATCTCGGGCGAGGAACTCAGCCATGCCGCGGATGCGGTGAAGGTCGCGCAGGCCAATCTCGCGCTCGCACGCAGCCAGCAGGCGCAGTCGCGCAACAGCGTGTCGGGGACGACGGTGTCGAACAATCCTGCGGTCCTGTCGGCGATCGCCGCCTATCGCCGCGCCGCGATCACGCGCAACCACATGCACATCACCGCACCGATCGACGGCGTCGTCGCGCAGCGTACGGTCCAGCTGGGGCAGCAGGTCCAGGCGGGGATGCCGCTGCTCGCGGTCGTGCCGCTCGACCGTGTCTGGGTCGACGCGAATTTCCGCGAGACGCAGCTCAAGGACCTCCGGATCGGCCAGCCGGCAACGGTGACCGCGGACATGTATGGCGACGACATCGTCTATCACGGGCGCGTCGTCGGTCTGGGCGCGGGGAGCGGGAATGCGTTCGCGCTGCTCCCCCCGCAGAATGCCAGTGGCAACTGGATCAAGATCGTCCAGCGCGTCCCGGTACGGATCGCGCTCGATGCGCGTGAGCTGAACGCCAATCCGCTGCGCGTCGGGCTGTCGGTGACGACCATCGTCGATACCGCCGACGTGTCGGGGACGCGAATCGGCCGGCCGGCGCGACGGACGTTCGCGCAGGCGTCGACTGACGCGAACGATGCGAAGGTCGAGGCGAAGATCCGTCAGATCATCGCGGCGAACCGCTGATGGCGGCGCCCGCAGCGGGCGGAACGGGCGCGGGACCCGCCCCGCTGACGGGGGGAAAGCTCGCGCTGGTAGCGTTCGCGCTCGCGCTCGGGACGTTCATGATGGTGCTCGACACGACGATCGCCAACGTCTCGCTACCGACGATCGCGGGCAATCTGGGCGTCAGCGCGGACAATTCGACGTGGGTCGTCACGGCATTCGCGGTCGCCAACGGCATCGCGGTGCCGCTGACCGGGTGGCTGATGGGGCGGTTCGGGGTGGTCAGGACGTTCTGCGTCTCGGTCATGCTGTTCACGCTGGCGTCGTTCCTGTGCGGGATCGCGTGGAGCCTGCCCTCGCTGATCGCGTTCCGGATCCTCCAGGGCGGTTTCTCGGGGCCGATGATGCCGGGAAGCCAGGCGTTGCTGATCTCGGTCTTCCCGCCCGAGAAGCGGTCCACCGCGCTTGGCATCTGGTCGATGACGACGCTCGTCGCGCCGATCATGGGACCGATCCTCGGTGGGTATATTTCCGACAATTATCACTGGAGCTGGATTTTCCTGATCAACGTGCCGTTCGGCGTGTTCGTCGCGTTCTTCTGCTGGCGCGGGCTCAAGGACCGCGAGACGCCGACGCGCAAGCTGCCGATCGACACCGGGGGGCTGATCCTGCTGGTGCTGTGGGTCGGCGCGCTCCAGATCATGCTCGATCTCGGCAAGAACGACGACTGGTTCCAGTCGACGCGGATCGTCGTCATGGCGGCGGTCGCGCTGACCGGGTTCGTCGCCTGGATCATCTGGGAGGTGACCGCCGCGAACCCGGCGGTCGACCTGTCGCTGTTCAGGAGCCGCAACTTCGCGCTCGGCAATCTCGCCTTCTGCCTCGGCTATGCGGTGTTCTTCGCCAACATCCTGATCCTGCCGCTCTGGCTGCAGACGCAGATGGGCTATACTGCCACATGGGCGGGTCTGGTCGCGGCGCCCAGCGGCGTCGTCGCGGTGCTGTTGACGCCGCTGATGGCACGACTCGCGGGGCGGATCGATGCGCGGCTGCTCGCGACGGTCGCGTTCGCGTCGTTCGGTTATTCCTATTATCTGCGATCGGGGTTCACGACGACCGCGAGCACCTGGGACCTGATGGTGCCGATGATGGTGCAGGGGATCGCGATGAGCACCTTCTTCCTGGCGATGCTGACGATCTCGCTCGACCGGATCCCGGGCGAGCGGCTGCCGTCGGCGACGGGAATGTCGAACTTCGCGCGGATCGTCGCGGGCAGTTTTGCCGCATCGATCATCACCACCGCCTGGGATCGGCGCGAGGCGCTCCACCAGAGCCGGATGAGCGAGGCGGTCGGGTCGGGCATGCCGTTGCAGGTGGCGCGCGACACGCTGGGCCGGATGGGGATGAGCGACGTCCAGGCGGCGGGCGCGATCACGCGGCAGATGGTCGGGCAGGCCTATCTGCTGGCGTCGACCGATCTGTTCCGGTTGTCGGCATGGCTGTGCGTCGCGTTGATCGCGATCGTATGGCTCACGCGGCGCGCGTCGCCGATGCAAGGGCACGTCGCGGCGGACTAGGCCTCCCGCCCATGAAACCAACCGCCTTTGTGCCGGTTGATAGAGGGTGCAATAAGGCATCAAACATAGGCAAGAGGAGCGCTGTCATGGCCGAGAACGTCAAGGCTTCGATCGACAAGGGTGCCGATACGCTGAAGGCGGCGTCCGACCGGATGCAGCAGGGCGCGGACACCGCACAGGCCAATTTCCGCGAACATGTCGCCGACCCGGCGCAGCGCGCTGGCGAGGCGATGCAGGAATCGGGGCGCAAGATCGCGGAGACCGGCTCGACCATCGGTGCCAAGATGATCGACCAGGCCGAGCAGAACGCACGCGAGGCCTTCGCGGCGATGCGCGAGGCGGCGAGCGCGAAGGACCTGTCGGACGTGATGAAGATCCAGAGCGCATTCATGCAGTCGCAGGGTCAGCGCAGCATGAGCCAGGCGCGCGAGATCGGCGAACTCATCATGCAGTTCGGTCGCGATGCGGTGGCCCCGTTGAAGGGCGGCGGGCAGAGCTGATCGCCGCGGGGCGGGCGTTTACGCGGGCGGCTTCGGGTCGAAGCCGCCCGTTCTGGTTACTCTGCCGTGTGGCAGAATGACTGGAGCAAGCCGGTGACCGGCGCGCACCGTTACTCCGGTCGCGGTGCGCCGCCCTGCGTTACCGGCTGTGGGCCGGATGCCGTCGCCTCGAGCGTGGAATCGCCGCCTAGCACGCGATAGAGCGTCACGCGGTTGCTGGCGCCGACGAGTTGCGTCGCGACGAGATTGCGCTGCGCCGTATACAGCGAACGCTGCGCATCGAGCGAGTTGAGGAAGGTATCGATGCCGCCACGATAGCGCGCATCGGACAGGCGGAACGTATCGAGCGCGGCGTTGGCGAAATTCTGGTTCGCCTGAAGCTGATCCGCGATCGTCCCCTGCCGTGCCAGCGCATCGGCGGTTTCCTGAAACGCGGTCTGGATCGACAGCTCATAGGTCGCGAGCGCGGCGTCGCGCTGCGCTCTCGTGAACGCGACGTTGGCGATCCCGGCACCGGCCTGGAATATCGGGTAGCTGACCGACGGCGCGACCGAATAGTTGAACGCGCCACCGCTGAACAGCGATGACAGCGCGGTACTTGCGAACCCGACGAGCCCGGTGAGCGATATGCGCGGGAACAGCTGGGCACGCGCCGCGCCGATCTCGCCGTTCGTCGCGCGCAGCTCATATTCCGCCTGCACCACGTCGGGGCGCCGCAGCAGGATGCCGCTGTCGAGCCCCGCGGGCAATGTCGCGACCGTCGGCAACGCCTGTTCGATCGACACGGGGAGCAGCGCAGCGTCGACCGGGGCGCCGACGAGCAGTTGCAGCGCGTTGACATCCTGCGCGAGCGCGGTGCGCTGCGCCGCGAGATCGGCCTGCGCGGTGTAGAGGATCTGCTGGGCCTGGCGGAGGTCGGTCCGGGGCGACACGCCGCCGCGCAGGCGTGCGTTGGTCAGCGTGACGCTGCGCTGCGAGCTCGTGACGGTGTCCTGCGCGATCTTGAGCAGGCTCTGGTCCGACGCGTAGGTGAGCCACGCATCGGCGATGTCGCCGACCAGCGTCAGCCGAGTCGCGCGCGCCGCGGCCTCGGTCGCGAAATAGCGGTCGAGCGCGGCTCCGGTGAGCGAACGGATTCGCCCGAACAGGTCGAGCTCGAACGCGGTGGTGCCCAGATCGACCGAAAACGCGCTGTTGGAGTTCGACGAGCTGATGACGGTGCCACCCGCGCCCGTGCCGCCCGTTCCGATCCCCCCGGTGCCGGTCCCGCCGGTCCCCGTGCCACCTGTCCCCGTGCCACCTGTCCCCGTTCCGCCTGTGCCTGTTCCGCCTGTGCCCGTGCCGCCTGTGCCCGTGCCGCCGGTTCCTGTACCAGTGCCCCCACCGCTCGTCGCGGTGCTGCGTGCGCCGTTACCGCCGCCCGAATAGCTGTACCGACCGCTCGCATCGATCTGCGGGAAGAGATCGGCGCGCTGGATCCGATATTGCGCGCGCGTGGCGGCGATGTTTGCCGCGGCGACGCGCAGATTGCGGTTGTTCGCGAGCGCCTGCGTGATGATCTGCTGGAGGCGCGGATCGCGGAAGACGTCGCGGTAGGTGATCGCGGGCAGCGCCGCCTCCGACTGGCGCAGATACGCGTCGCCGACCGGCCATGACGGCGGCACCGGCAATTCGGTGCGCGCGTATTTCGGCGCGAGCGAACAGCCCGCCAGCGCGGTCGAGGCGGTGAGGATCAGGATCAGCGAGCGCATCATGCGGGCTCCGGCCGGTGAGGGCCCTGGGGTTCGGGCGGGCCAAGCGGCTCGTCATGGGCGCCGTCGTCGTCGTGATGATCGCCCTGGAACCCGGTCGGACGACCGCGCAGCTTGGCGATGCCGTCGCGCGCGCCGCGGCGGACGAGGACGAAGAACAGCGGGATGTAGAAGATCGCGAGGATCGTCGCGGTCAGCATCCCGCCGACCACCGCGGTGCCGATCGCGATGCGGCTGTTCGCGCCGGCACCGGTGGAGAGCGCAAGCGGCAGCACGCCGAGGATGAACGCGAACGACGTCATGAGGATCGGGCGGAGACGGATCTTGGCGGCCGACAGTGCCGCTTCGATGACGCGCTTGCCCTTCTTTTCCTCCTGCTCGGCGAATTCGATCATCAGGATCGCGTTCTTTGCGGCAAGGCCCATCGTCGTGAGCAGGCCGATCTGCAGATAGACGTCGTTGACGAGCCCGCGCAGCGTCACCGCGAGGATCGCGCCGACGAGGCCGAGCGGGATGACGAGCAGCACCGCGATCGGGATCGACCAGCTTTCGTACAGCGCGGCGAGGCAGAGGAACACGACCAGCAGCGACAGGCCGTAGAGGATCGGCGCCTGGCCCGACGACAGCCGTTCCTGATAGGACAGCCCCGACCACGACACCGACGTGCCGGGAATCTGGCCGGCGAGCTGCGCGATCTTGTCCATCGCGTCGCCCGAACTGACGCCGGCCGCGCCCGAACCCTGGATTTCATAGGACGAGATGCCGTTGAACCGCGACAGCGTCGTCGGCGCCTGGCCCCAGCTGGTCGTCGCGAACGACGAGAAGGGGGCCATCTGGCCGTTCGCGCCGCGGACGAACCATTGCGCAAGGTCCGACGGCTCGGCGCGGAACTGCGCATCGCCCTGGACATAGACGCGCTTGACGCGGCCGCGATCGATGAAGTCGTTGACGTACTGGCCACCCCACGCGGTCGACAGCGTCGAGTTGACGTTCGCCTGCGTCAGGCCCAGCGTCGACAGCTTCTGCTGGTTCGCGTCGACGCGGAGCGTCGCGACGTCGGGCAGTTCGGTCAGGCGGATCGCGGTCAGCGACGAATCGGCGCGCGCGAGCGCCAGCAGCTTGTCCCGTGCGGCGTTGAATTCGGTCTGCGTGAGGCTCCCGGTATTCTGCAGCTGCATCGTGAAGCCGTTCGACGATCCGAGACCGCGCACCGCGGGGGGAACGAGCGAATAGACCTGGGCATCACGGAATCCCGCAAAGGCCTTCGACGCGCGCCCGGTGATCGCTTCGGCGGTATTCTCCTTGCCCTCGCGCAGGTCCCAGGGCGCGAACGAGACAAAGCCCTGTCCGGTGTTCTGGCCGCTCGCGCCACCGCCACCGCCACCGCTGACGGTGAACATCGTGCGGACGTTCGCCTTCTCCTGCGTGAAGTAATATTGCTCGATCTGCTTCTGGAGCGCGAAGGTACGGCCCTGCGTCGCGCCCGCGGGAAGCTGGAACTGGACGATGCCCGAACCCTGATCCTCGGTCGGCAGGAAGCCCGTCGGCAGGCGGAGGAACAGCACGGCGAGCAACGCCACGGTGCCCGCATAGATCACCAGGAACAGCCATTTGCGGTTGATCACCGACTGGACCGCATTGGTATATTTCTGCGTACCCTTGTCGAACCCGCTGTTGAACTTCTCGCCGGCCCGCGTGAAGACGTGCGCGACCTTGGGGAACTTGCGCTCACCCCAGCTTTTCTCGTGATTGCCCTCGGCGTCCTTCTTCTTCTGCTTGAGAAGCGTCGCGGTGAGGGCCGGCGACAGGATCAGCGCGACGAGCACCGACAGGATCATCGCCGACACCATCGTCAGCGAGAACTGGCGGTAGATCACGCCCGTCGACCCGCCGAAGAACGCCATCGGCAGGAACACCGCCGACAGCACGAGCGCGATCGCGACGAGCGCGACGGTGATCTCGTTCATCGACTCGATCGTCGCCTCGCGCGGCGACATGTCGGGATTCTCCTCCATCAGGCGCTCGACATTCTCGACGACGACGATCGCGTCGTCGACGAGCAGGCCGATCGCGAGCACGAGCCCGAACAGCGTCAGCGTGTTGATCGAGAAGCCCGCGAGATAGAAGATTCCGAACGTCCCGAGCAGCACGACGGGGACGGCGATCGTCGGGATCAACGTCGCGCGCCAGCTCTGCAGGAACACGAACATCACGATGACGACGAGGATCACCGCCTCGATCAGCGTCTTGATGACCTCTTCAATCGACAGCTTGATGAAGTCGGTGGTGTCGTTGGCGTAGGCGAATTTTAGCCCTGGCGGGAAGCTCTTCGCCGACTTCTCGACATAGGCCTTGACGAGTTCGGCGGTCTTGAGCGCGTCGGCACCCGGCGCGAGCAGCACGGCGATACCCGCACCCGGATGCGCGTTGACGCGGCTGCGCGCATTGTAGTTCTCGGCGCCGAGCTCGATCCGCGCGACGTCGCGCAGCTTGACGGTGGCGCCGTCGTTGGTGGTCTTGAGGATGATGTTGGCGAACTGCTCGGGCGTCTGGAGGCGCGACTGCGCGGTGACGGTCGCGTTGAGCATCTGCGTGTCGGGCTGTGGCTGGCCACCGAGTTCGCCCGCCGCGACTTCGGCGTTCTGCGCCTGGATCGCGGTCGTGACGTCGCTCGGGATCAGCTGAAAGCTCGCCAGCTTGTTCGGGTCGAGCCAGATGCGCATCGCATATTGCGCGCCGAACACGTTGCTGTCGCCGATCCCCGGGATACGGCCGAGCGGATCCTGCAGGTTCGACACGAGATAGTCCGAGACGTCCTGGTTCGTCAGCTTGTCCGTCTCGTCATAGACGCCGACGATCAGCAGATTGTCCGGGTTCGACTTGCGGACGACGAGGCCCTGCTGCTGAACCTGTTGCGGCAGGCGGGACAGCGTCTGCTGGACCTGGTTCTGGACCTGGACCTGCGCGATGTCGGGATCGGTGCCCTTTTCGAACGTGACCGTGACCGTCACCGAGCCGCGCGACGACGAGGACGAGCTGAAATAGATCAGCCCGTCGATCCCGGTCAGCGACTGTTCGACGACCTGCGTGACGCTGTTCTGGATCGTCTGCGCGTTGGCACCCGGGAAGGTGGCGCGGATCGTCACCTGCGGCGGCGCGACGTCGGGATATTGCGCGATCGGCAGGCTCATGATCGCGCCGATGCCGCCGAGCATCACGATGATCGCGAGCACCCAGGCGAAGATCGGGCGATCGATGAAGACACGGGACATCATGAGGGGTTAGCCGGCCTTTTTCTGGCTGGCATCGCCACCCGAGGAATCTTGCTTGGGTGCCTCGATGCGCTGCGCGGTATTCTCGGGCACGGGCTTCACGCCCTGGTTCGGCGCGATCTTCGACAGGCCCTGCGTGATGATGCGGTCGCCGGGGTTGAGCCCGCTGGTCACGACCCAGAACGCGCCCTGCGTCCGGTCGGCCTTGACCTTCTTCTGCACCGCCTTGTTGTTCGCATCGACGACATAGACGGTCGCATTGCCCTTGGCATCGCGCGACAGGCCCGCCTGGGGGACGAGGAACGCGCGCTGGTTGATCGCCTGCGCGAACCGCGCCTGGACGAACATGCCGGGCAGCAACAGGCCTTGCGGGTTCGGGAAGCGCGCGCGCAGCGTCACGGTGCCGGTCTCGGTGTTGACCAGCGCCTCGGCGAACTCGACCGTGCCGGTCGCGCCGTAATCGCTGCCATCCTCGAGCTTCAGCCGGACCTCGGCGCGCGTCGGGACGATGCCGTTCTGCCCGAGCGAACGGCGCAGCGCGAGCAGGTCGCCCGACGATTGCTGGATGTCGACGAACATCGGGTCGAGCCGCTGGATCTGCGCGAGCGGGTCGGTCTGCGTCGCGGACACCAGCGCGCCGACGGTGAACAGCGAGCGGCCGATCCGCCCCGTGATCGGCGCGGGTACGGTCGTGAATTTCAGGTTGATCTGCGCGGTTTCCAGCGCGGCGCGTGTCTGCGCGACCGAGGCGGTCGCCTGACGCGACGTGGCGATCGCGTTGGTATAGTCCTGCTGGCTGATCGCCTCCATCTCGGCGAGCGGCTTGTAGCGGTTGGCGAGGACGCGCTGCGCCTGTTCGTTCGCACGCGCGCTCTGCAGGTTCGCCTGGGCCTCGTTGGCGGCGGCGCGATAGAGGCGCGGATCGATCTCGTAGAGCGGCTGGCCCTTCTGGACGAGCGTCCCTTCGGTAAAGAAGCGACGACGGATGATCCCGGTGACCTGTGGCCGGACATCCGAGCTTTCGAACGCGGTCGTGCGTGCGCTGAGTTCGGTGGTCATCGCGACGCTCGAAGGCTGGATCACGACATAGCCGACGGTCGGCGTTCCCTGGCCGGGCTGACCGCCCTTGCCCTTGCCCTTTGCGGCGTCGTCGCCGCCGCCGGAGCAGGCCGCAAGCGCGATCAGCGCGGGTGCCATCAGGGCGTAGCGCCGAGGGGTAAGTCGTGTGACTATCAAGTGGGGTATCCGCGATCAGATGAGGGCCGGCTAAACCATGCGGATGTACCAGAAGTATGTCAGTTGAAAAGCGGACGTGAAAAATAGGGCAGGGAAAGTAACCTGTTTGATTGCCGGTGCTTTTTCCGCCGTCGGCGGGCGCTGACGGCGCTCGGTAACGTGCGGTGGCGGCTCGCTTTTCTCGAGCGGCAGCGACGGGCGTCAACCGCGGCGCAATTTTGCTCCGGCAACGCGCTTTCGTCGGGATGACGCATTCGGGGGATGCGCGGTCGGGCGGGTTGGACGGGCGCGACTCGGCGCGGCCCCGTCCCGTCGAATTCAAGCCAGGATCCAGAGTTGCCGGGGGTGCGTTCCTCGGGTGGGCACTGACAACCATGCGGGGGGATCGCACGATGATCGATGACGACAAGCAGGCGGCGGCGATAGCGGCGGTGGCGGAGGTTCGGGACGGTATGCTGGTCGGGCTCGGCACGGGGTCGACCGCGGCGTTTGCGATCCGCGCGCTGGGCGAGCGCGTCGCAGCAGGGCTCGACGTCCGCGCGGTCGTCACGTCCGAGGCGAGCGGCGCGCTGGCGCGGGAGGTGGGTATCGCGGTGCTCGACTTTGCCGACATCGCGTCCGTCGACCTGACGATCGACGGCGCCGACGAGATCGACGCGCGCTGTTTCGCGATCAAGGGTGCGGGCGGGGCGATGCTGCGCGAGAAGATCGTCGCCGCAAGCTCGGCACGGATGGTCGTTATTGCCGACGGCTCGAAACGCGTCGACCGGATCGGCGCGGCAAAGCTGCCGGTCGAGCTGCTGCCCTTCGCGCGGGGCTATGTGATGCGCGTGCTGGCCGATCTCGGCGGGGTGCCGGTGATTCGGGACAAGTATCGGACGGATCAGGGCAATCTTGTCGCAGACTGCCATTTCCCGACGCTCGGCGATCCACGCGTGCTGGCAGCGACGCTGTCGGCGATTCCCGGCGTGCTCGGCCACGGGCTGTTCCTCGACGAGGTCGATGCCGCCTATATTGCATCCAAAGGCGTCGTTACGCGACTGGAACGCTCGGGTGCATCCGCCTAAAGGCACCCTATCTTGGCAACCAGATCGGATGCGCGGCGTTCGGTCAGTCTAGAGCGAGGCTTTCTTCCATGACCGATACCGCAACCGCTGCCCCCAAGGCGGACCCCATGCTGCACGAGGATGGCTCGCCCGAGCGTCTCGCGATCGACACCATCCGCACGCTGTCGATGGACGCGGTGCAGAAGGCCAATTCGGGCCACCCCGGCACGCCGATGGCGCTCGCGCCGGTCGGCTATACGCTCTGGTCGAAGTTCCTGCGCTACGATCCGAAGCATGCCGACTGGCCCAACCGCGACCGCTTCGTGCTGTCGGTCGGGCATGCGTCGATGCTGCTCTATTCGCTGATCCACCTCGCCAAGATCGAAGAGATCGACGCCGACGGCAACAAGACCGGCAAGGAGGCCGTGAGCCTCGCGGATATCGAGCAGTTCCGCCAGCTCTCGTCGAAGACCCCGGGCCACCCCGAATATCGCCACACGACGGGCGTCGAAACCACTACCGGGCCGCTGGGCCAGGGTTGCGGCAATTCGGTCGGCATGGCGATCGCCGAGCGCTGGCTCGCCGCGCGCTACAACAAGGACGGCTTCACGCTGTTCGACCATGACGTCTATGCGCTGTGCGGTGACGGCGACATGATGGAGGGCGTCTCCGCCGAGGCCGCCAGCATGGCCGGGCATCTCAAGCTCAGCAATCTCTGCTGGATCTACGACAGCAACCACATCTCGATCGAGGGTGCGACCGATCTCGCGTTCGACGAGGATGTGGGCCTGCGCTTCGATGCCTATGGCTGGAACGTCATCCATGTCGACGACGCCAACGACACGGCCGCGTTGTCGCGTGCGATCGAGACGTTCAAGGCGACCACCGACAAGCCGACCTTCATCGTCGTGCATTCGGTGATCGGTTACGGCAGCCCAAAGGCGGGCAGCGAGAAGGCGCACGGCGAGCCGCTCGGCGAGGAGAATATCCGCCTCACCAAGCAGGCCTATGGCTGGCCCGAGGACAAGTCGTTCTACGTGCCGGACGGCGTGATCGAGCATTTCAACGGCGCAATCGCGGACCGTGGTGCGAAGCTGCGGGACGAATGGGTCGCGCTGACCGAGAAGTACCGCGGTGCACACCCCGAGCTGTCGGCCGAGCTCGACCTGCTGCTCAAGGACGACCTGCCCGAGGGCTGGGACGCGGACATTCCGGTGTTCGAGGCGGATCCCAAGGGTCTCGCCAGCCGCGATTCGGGCGGCAAGGTGCTCAACGCGATCGCCGCCAAGGTGCCGTGGCTGATCGGTGGGTCGGCCGATCTCGCGCCGTCGACCAAGACCGACATCAAGGGCCAGCCCTCGTTCGAGGCGAACAACTATGCCGGCCGCAACTTCCATTTCGGCATTCGCGAACATGGCATG
Source organism: Sphingomonas sp. Leaf20 (assembly GCF_001421535.1). Classification (GTDB taxonomy): domain Bacteria; phylum Pseudomonadota; class Alphaproteobacteria; order Sphingomonadales; family Sphingomonadaceae; genus Sphingomonas. The sequence continues at coordinate 472,046 of NZ_LMKN01000008.1, forward strand.
GGCGCGATCGTCAACGGCATGGCGCTGTCGCATCTGCGCTCCTACGGCTCCACCTTCCTCGTCTTCGTCGACTACATGCGCGCACCGGTGCGCCTGTCGGCGATCATGGAAGTCGGCGCGGTCTGGGTGTTCACGCACGACTCGATCGGCGTGGGCGAGGACGGCCCAACGCACCAGCCGATCGAGCATCTGGCGACGCTGCGCGCGATCCCGGGCCTCGACACTCTGCGTCCCGGTGATGCGAACGAGGTTGCCGCGGCGTGGAAGGCGGTCCTGAAGGACGCGAGCACGCCGGCCGCGCTGATCCTGTCACGTCAGGCGCTACCGACGCTCGACCGGACCAAATATGCGAGCGCGGACGGCGTCGAGCAGGGCGGCTATGTGCTCGCCGACTGCGACGGCACCCCCGACGTGATCCTTATCGCGACGGGCAGCGAAGTGTCGCTCGCGATCGACGCGCATGAGAAGCTTATCGCGGACGGCGTGAAGAGCCGGGTCGTGTCGATGCCGAGCTGGTATCGCTACGAACTGCAGGACGCCGCGTACAAGGAAAGCGTGCTGCCGCGAGGCGTACGGGCGCGCGTCGCGATCGAGATGGCCGGGTCGATCGGCTGGGACCGCTATGTCGGGCTCGACGGCGCGACCGTGACGATGTCGACCTTCGGTGCCTCGGCGCCGCTCGCCAAACTGCAGGACAAGTTCGGGTTCACCGTCGACAATGTCGTCAAGGTTGCCCGCCAGGTTATGGAGACGAAGTGATGGGCACGCTCAACGACCTCGAAGGCTTCGGCCAGGCGGTGTGGCTCGATTTCGTCGACCGGAAGTTCCTGGAGGCCGGCGGTCTCCAGAAGCTGGTCGACGAGGATGGCCTGACCGGTGTCACGTCGAACCCGTCGATCTTCGAAAAGGCGATGGGGCATGGCGACGCCTATGACTCGACGCTCGCGGAGTTCGACAAGGAGAACCCCGGCGCGGCGACGATCGACCGCTACGAGCATCTCGCGATCCAGGACATCAAGGCGGCGGCGGAGACGCTGAAGCCCGTGTACGACAAGCTCGCCGCGAAGGACGGCTATGTCAGCCTCGAAGTGTCGCCCTATATCTCGGACGATACCGACGCGACGATCGCCGAGGCCCGCAAGCTGTGGACGGCGGTCGACCGGCCGAACCTGATGATCAAGATCCCGGGGACGCGCGCGGGCGGCCCGGCGATCTCGACCGCGATCTCGGAAGGGATCAACGTCAACGTGACCTTGCTGTTCTCGATCGACGCCTATGTCCGCGTCGCCGAGGCCTATGCGGCAGGGCTCGAGAAGCGCGTCGCCGAGGGCAAGCCGATCGACCGGATCGCCAGCGTCGCGAGCTTCTTCGTCAGCCGGATCGATTCGACGATCGACAAGCAGATCGATGCACGGCTCGAAAAGGGTGATGCCGAGGCGGATGCGCTAAAGGCCGTGCGCGGCAAGGTGGCGATCGCCAACGCGAAGATGGCGTATCAATGGTATCTGGAATTCCTGAAGTCGGATCGCTGGCAGGCGCTGGCGGCCAAGGGCGCGCAGCCGCAGCGGCTGTTGTGGGCATCGACCGGGGTCAAGGATCCAAGCTATCCTGACACGCTCTACATCGACACGCTGATCGGCCGTGACACGGTCAACACGATGCCGCCAAAGACGATGGACGCGTTTCGCGACCATGGCACCGCGGCGGAGACGATCACTGCGGATGTCGATGCGGCCAAGCGCACGCTGGCGGAAGCCGAGCGGCTCGGGCTCGATCTCACCGGCGTGACCGGCACGCTGGTCGAAGAGGGCGTCGCATCGTTCGTGAAGGCGTTCGACGATCTGCTCGGGTCGATCGCGAAGAAGCAGCCGGCGACGGCGTAAGACCTATGCTCCCTCTCCCCGSWGGGGAGAGGGAGAAGACAAGGATTTCCTTATGAAGATCGGACTGATCGGCCTCGGCCGGATGGGCGGCAACATCGCGCGCCGGTTGATGAAGAACGGCCATGAGGTCGTCGCGTTCGATCGCGATGCGGAGGCGGTGAAGAAGCTCGCGGCGGACGGTGCGATCGGCGCGGACTCGCTCGACGACATGCGCGGCAAGCTCGACACGCCGGCGATCTGGTGGGTGATGGTACCCGCGGGCGAGCCGACCGAGCAAACCGTCCAGGCGATCGCCGAGAAGGCCGCCGAGGGCGACATCATCATCGACGGCGGCAACAGCTTCTACAAGGACGACGTCCGCCGCGCGAAGGAACTCGCCGAAAAGGGCATCCGCTATGTCGACGTCGGCACGTCGGGCGGTGTCTGGGGTCTCGACCGCGGCTATTGCATGATGATCGGCGGCGAAAAGGCCACGGTCGACTATCTCGACCCGATCTTCGACACGCTGGCGCCGGGCATGGGCGAGATCGTCCGCACGCCGGGCCGCATCGAGGGGCAGGCCGATCCACGCGCGGAAAAGGGCTATATCCACGCCGGCCCTCCGGGTGCCGGGCACTTCGTCAAGATGGTGCATAACGGCATCGAATACGGCCTGATGCAGGCCTATGCCGAGGGCTTCGACATCCTCAAGGGCAAGTCGGGCGAGCATGTCGCGGAGGACCAGCGGTTCGACATCAACCTGACCGATGTCGCCGAAGTGTGGCGTCGCGGCAGCGTGATCTCGTCGTGGCTGCTCGACCTGTCGGCGATCGCGCTGGCCAAGGACGGCACGCTCGAAGGGTTCAGCGGCAGCGTCGCGGATTCGGGCGAGGGCCAGTGGACGATCGACGCGGCGATGGAAGAGAAGGTGCCCGCCAACGTGCTGAGCGCCGCGCTCTACGCACGCTATCGCAGCCGGGTCGACCACACGTTCGGCGACAAGCTGTTGTCGGCGATGCGCTTCGGCTTTGGCGGGCATGTCGAGATGCCCCAGTGAACGGGCAAGTGAGCATCAAGCTGCTCGTCTCCGATGTCGATGGCACGCTTGTCGACAAGGACAAGAAGGTCGCACCCGCGACCGTCGATGCGGTCAAGCGGCTGAAGGCGGCGGGCCTCGGCTTCACGATCATCAGCGCGCGGCCGCGCTCGGGAATGATGCCGATCGCCGAGCTGCTCGGCATCGACGAGCCGATGGGCGCGTTCAACGGCGGGATCGTCTTCAAGCGCGACGGCACGGTGATCGAGCATCACATGGTCGACATCGACGTCGTGCGCGGCGCGATGGAGATCATCGGTGACGCGCCGGTCGATACCTGGATCTTCGCCGACGACATCTGGTATGCCAGCACCGATCAGGGCAGCCATGTGGACAGCGAGCGCAAGGCCTCGGCGCAGGATCCGGTGATCGTCGCCGACTTCACCGACCTGCTCGCCAGGGCGGACAAGGTGACGTTCGTCAGCGACGACGAGGAGCTGCTGCGCGACCTGCACGCCAGGGTCGCGGCCAAGTTCGAGGCGCAGGCGACGATCGTCCAGAGCCAGACCTATTATCTCGACATCACGCCCGTCGCGGGCAACAAGGGCAGCGGGATCGAGGAACTCGCGGACGCGTTCGGCATCAGCCTGACGCAGACCGCGGCGATCGGCGACCAGGCGAACGACATCGCGATGCTCAAGCGGGCCAGGCTGGCGATCGCGATGGGCAATGCGCCGCAGTCCGTCCGCGACGTCGCGCACGAAATCACCACCGCGAACGATGCCGACGGTGTCGCGCATGCGATCGACACGTTTATCCTGACTGGAGTTTCCGCATGAAAGAGTTGGTTGCCTTTGACCTCGATGGCACGCTGGCCGAAAGCAAGCAGCCCTTGCAGGAGCCGATGGGCGAGGCGCTGGCGAACCTGCTCGAGGTCGCGCATGTCGCGGTGATCTCGGGCGGCGACTGGCCGCAGTTCGAAAAGCAGGTCGCGAGCCGGCTGCCCGAGCGCGCCGATCGCACCAAGCTGTGGCTGATGCCGACGACCGGCACCAAGCTGTACCGGTTCGACGACGCCTGGCGTGCGGTGTATGCCGAGCTGTTCGAGGAAGACGAGAAGCAGAAGATCCTCAAGGCGTTCGACGAGTCGCTCGAGGCGACCGGGTTCGTGCCCGAGCAGACCTGGGGCGAGCGGATCGAGGATCGCGGCAGCCAGATCACCTTCTCCGCGCTCGGCCAGGAAGCGCCGATCGACGCCAAGCACAGCTGGGATCCCGACTTCGCCAAGCGCAAGGTGATCCAGGCCGATCTGCGCCAGCGTCTGCCGGGTCTGTCGATCAACATGGGCGGCGCGACCTCGATCGACATCACGCGCGAGGGTGTCGACAAGGCGTATGGCCTCAAGAAGCTCAACGAGGCGAGCGGCATCGCGCTCGACAAGATGATGTTCATCGGCGACGCGATCTTCCCGGGCGGTAACGACTATCCGGCCGAGCAGCTCGGGCTCGACGTCGTGAAGGTCAAGAATGTCGATGGCACGCTGGCGGCGATCGCCGGGATCGTCGCATGCCTGAAGTGACGGCATGAGCGTCGCGTTTCGCCGCGAAAGCGACGAGGAACATCTCGAACCGAAGTTCGAACAGCCGATCGCGCCGGGACCCAATCTGGTCACGGCGCGCGGCCTTGCGCTGATCGGCGAGCAGGTGGTCGCGATCGAGGCGGCCGTCGCGGCCGAGACCGACGAGGAAGCACGCAAGGTGCTGTTGCGTGACCTGCGCTACTGGCATACGCGCCAGACCACCGCCGAGCTCGCGCCCGAACCAGAAGAGGGTGAGGTCGGGATCGGGTCGCGTGTCCGGATCCGGATGAACGGGGCCGAGCGGGTGATCGCGATCGTCGGCGGTGACGAGGCGGAGCCGGGGGAAGACCGGCTGGCGTTTTCGGCCCCGCTCGCGCGCGCACTGATGGGCGCTGCGGTGGGCGAGACGGTCGCGTTTGCCGGCAAGGCGGATGCGATCGACATTCTGGAGATCGTGTAATGGCTGAGGCGAAATTCGAACGGCATCGCCAGCCCTGGACTCAGGACGAGATCCAGAAGCTGCATACGTTCGCCAAGAAGGGCATGGCGCTGAAGGCGATCGCCAAGGCGCTGACGCGGAGCGAGGAATCGGTGAAGACGCGCGCGAAGGAAGATTCGCTGAATATTGCGAAGCTGCGGTAATCACTCGTCATCCTGGACTTGATCCAGGATCCAGAGCCGCCAGTGTCGCCGCTTATGGCTCTGGATCCTGACTTTCGTCAGGATGACGGAAGATTGACCAAATGCACCACCCCGGCGGAGGCCGGGGTCCAATTGGGGAGGTGGGGGTGATGGCGCGCAGCGTGCCTCATTGCCGTCCCCCAATTGGCCCCCGGCCGTCGCCGGGGTGGTGCTTTTATCGAGAGCAGGTGGCGCCTATAGGGCTGCTTTCGCGTGCGCTACACCAACCCTGTTCTCCCGCGAAGGCAGGAGCCCAGCCTGGGTCCCCGCCTTCGCGGTAGAACAGTCTTGATTGGCGGCCGCCGACCTAGGCCGCGTGGAGCGATACTTGTCCGACTACGACGCAATCATCCTCGGGGCGGGCGCCGCCGGCCTCATGTGCGCTGCCGTCGCCGGACAGCGCGGCCGGAAGATCCTGCTCGTCGATCATGCCGAGCAGGCGGGGAAGAAGATCCTGATCTCGGGCGGCGGGCGGTGCAATTTCACCAACATGCACACCGCCGCCGACCGCTATATCTCCGCCAATCCGCATTTCGCCAAGTCCGCGCTTGGCCGCTACACCGCGCAGGATTTCCTCGCGCTCGTCGAGAGCTACGGGATCGCGTGGCACGAAAAGACGCTGGGGCAGCTGTTCTGCGACGGCTCGGCGAAACAGATCGTCGAGATGCTGCTCGACGAATGCGACAAGGGGCGTGTCGACCTGTCACTCGGGCGCGCGGTCACCGCGGTCGAGCATGGCGATGGCGGCTACCGCGTGGCGATCGACGGCCGCGCGGTCACCGCGCCCGCGCTGGTGATCGCGACCGGCGGACCGTCGATCCCGAAAATGGGTGCGACCGGCTTTGCCTATGATCTCGCGCGGCAATTCGGGTTGAAGGTGGTCGAGCCGCGGCCCGCGCTTGTCCCGCTGACGCTCGGCGGCGACGAGATCCTGTTCCGCGAATTGTCGGGCGTCGCCGCCGACGTCGTCGCCACGGCCGGCAAGACCGCGTTTCGCGAGGCCGCGCTGTTCACCCACCGCGGGCTGTCGGGCCCGGCGATCCTGCAGGCGTCGTCCTATTGGCGGCACGGCCAACCCGTGGGCATCGATTTCGTCCCCGACCGCGACGCCGGCTGGCTCCCCGCGGCCAAGCGCACCACGCCGCGCGCGACGCTGCGCAAACTGCTCGGGGGGACGCTGCCCGACCGGCTCGCGGAGACGCTGAGCGAGCGGCTGGGGATGACGGGGGAGATCTCGACGCTCACCGACCGCAAGCTCCAGGACGTCGAGCGCGCGCTAAGTCATTGGCAATTCACGCCAAATGGCAGCGAGGGCTATGCCAAGGCGGAGGTGACGGCGGGGGGAATCAGCACTGCTGAGCTTTCTTCGCAAACAATGGAAGCCAAACGCGTAAAAAACCTGTATGCGGTCGGCGAAGCGGTCGATGTCACAGGGTGGCTCGGCGGCTACAACTTCCAATGGGCATGGGCGAGCGGGTGGGCCGCGGGCCAAGTCCTGTAGGGACCACCACGCCAGTGCTTTGCCGTAGCGTCAAGCCGGCCACCAATTAGGACGTACATGCCTTTTTCAAATATTCCGTCGCTTCTTTCCGAAGCGCTCGCCGCGCGTGGCTATACCGCGCTCACCCCCGTCCAGGCGCATGTGATCGAGGAGAACGCGGTCGGTCGCGACCTGATCGTGTCCGCGCAGACCGGGTCGGGCAAGACCGTCGCGTTCGGTCTGGCGATGGCCGGCGAGCTGCTGGGTGAAGCGGGTGAGGACGGCGTCCAGCGCCTGCCCGCGCCGCACAAGCCGCTCGTCCTGTGCATCGCACCGACGCGCGAGCTCGCGCTTCAGGTCAGCCGCGAGCTGATGTGGCTCTATGCCAAGGCGGGTGCGCGCATCTCGACCTGCGTCGGCGGGATGGACGCGTCGAAGGAGCGTCGCAGCCTCGCACACGGTGCGCATATCGTCGTCGGGACGCCTGGCCGTCTGCGCGATCATCTCGAGCGCGGCGCACTCGACCTCTCGGCCCTGAAGGTCGCAGTGCTCGACGAGGCCGACGAGATGCTCGACATGGGCTTCCGCGAGGATCTCGAGCAGATCCTCGACGCGTCGCCCGAGCAGCGCCGGACTTTGCTGTTCTCGGCAACGATGCCGCGGCCGATCGTTGCGCTCGCCAAGCGCTACCAGCGCGACGCGGTGCGGATCTCGACCGTCGGTGAGGATCGCGGTCATGGCGACATCTCGTACCAGGCCGTCACGGTCTCGCCGTCCGAGATCGAGCATGCGGTGATCAATCTTCTGCGTTTCCACGAGGCAGAGACGGCGATGCTGTTCTGCGCGACTCGAGATAACGTCCGCCATCTGCATGCCAGCCTCGTCGAGCGTGGCTTTGCCGCGGTCGCGCTGTCGGGCGAGCATTCGCAGAACGAGCGTAACGCCGCGCTTCAGGCACTGCGCGATCGCCGTGCGCGTGTCTGCGTCGCGACCGACGTTGCTGCACGCGGGATCGATCTGCCGACGCTGAGCCTCGTCGTGCACGTCGAGCTGCCACGCGATGCCGAGACGCTCCAGCATCGCTCGGGTCGTACCGGTCGTGCGGGCAAGAAGGGCACCGCCGTCCTGATCGTGCCGTTCCCGCGCCGCCGTCGCGTCGACATGATGCTCCGCGGTGCCAAGATCAACGCGGAGTGGGTCAACGCCCCGACCGCCGAGGACATCCGCAAGAACGATCACGAGCGGCTGATCGGCATGCTGTTGCAGCCCGTCGAGGTCGAGGACGAGGATCGCGCGCTCGCCGTCCGCCTGATGGCCGAGAAGACCCCCGAGGATATCGCTGCGGCGCTGGTGCACATGCACCGCGCGACGATGCCGCAGGCCGAGGACCTGATCGACCAGAGCAAGCAGTCGGTCAGCGACGATCGGTCGCAGGGTCCGCGCGCGGGCTTCGAGGACACCGTCTGGTTCCGCATGGACATCGGTCGTCGCCAGAACGCCGATCCGCGCTGGATCCTGCCGCTGATCTGCCGTCGCGGGCACATCACCAAGTCCGAGATCGGTGCGATCCGCATCGGCCCGAACGAGACTGCGTTCGAGATTCCGCGCGCCGTCGCGTCGCGCTTCTCGGCGGCGATCCAGCGTACCGCGCAAGCGGGCGAAGAGGAGAGCGGCGTCGCGATCGAGGCGATGCAGGGCGCGCCCGAGAGCGGTGCGCGGCATGATGGCGGTGGGCGCAGCAATGCGAGCGGTCCGCGCTCGACGCTGCATCGTTCGGCCCCGCGGGGCGGTCCCGCACCGGCGCGCAAGGCGCCGTATCGCGGGAATCGCGAGCGCAGCTGAGGTGTTGCGATCCTCCCCCGCAAGGGGGAGGTGTCGCCGAAGGTGACGGAGGGGGCGGACCCGCAACGGCGGTTTGCCTTTACCGCCCCCTCCGTCAGGCTGCGCCTGCCACCTCCCCCTGGCGGGGGAGGATCGAGGGGTATCGGCTTTGCGGATTGCGCACGGTGCGCTGGTGCCGCCCCCCCTACCTCCGTCATCCTGACTTTCGTCAGGATGACGAGGGGGGTAGGGCGTGACATGACCATGACCGACACGCCATCCTCGCTCCGCATCCTCGTCGACGCCGACGCGTGTCCCGTCAAGGACGAGATCTACAAGGTCGCGTGGCGCCACGAAGTCCCCGTGACGATCGTCGCGAACAGCCATTTCCGCATCCCCGTCCACCCGCTGATCAGCCGCGTCGTCGTCAGCGACGGGTTTGACGCCGCCGATGACTGGATCGCCGAACAGGCCGATGCGAAGACGGTGGTCGTCACCGCGGACATCCTGCTCGCCGACCGCTGCGTGAAGGCGGGCGCGACCGTGCTCGCCAATACCGGCAAGCCGTTTACGACGAGTTCGATCGGCGGCGCGATCGCGACGCGTGCGATCATGGCCGATCTGCGCGCGGGCGGCGATGTGATCGGCGGGCCCGCACCTTTCTCAAAGACCGACCGGTCGAGTTTTCTCTCGGCACTCGATACAGCACTGGTGAAACTCAAAAGAGTATAACCGACGCGGATCACTCGACTTTGCCGGTTGCACCGGGCAAGCAGGGATTATGCGCTCCGGCTTACTCGATCGTGACGAACTCTTGGCACGGCAAGCGTTTCAACTGGCGCTCGTCGATCTGTTTCGCGTGATGCGGCGCCCCGACGATATCATGGCCGCCGCCGCTGCCGCGCTCGGATCGCATCTCGGCGTCGCGCGCTGCGGTTATGGCGAGGTTTCGGGCGAGGGTGTCGTGATCCACGGCAGCGGCGACTGGACCAGCGGCGCACTGCCGAGTCTCGCGGGCGAGCCGTGCGTGCTCGCGACGCTCGGTGCGGGCGTGCTCGACGAGCTTCGCGGCGGCCGAACCGTCTTCGTCAGCGACTGCCACAATGATCCGCGCTCGGCCGACCCGGTCAATTCCGAGACCTGGGCCAAGATCGGCATCTGCGCGCTGATCGTGGTCCCGCTGATCCGCGACGGCGTGCTCGCGGCGATCCTGTATGCGCACGAGGATGGTACGCGACACTGGAGCCAGGCCGAGCTGGCGCTGGTCGAGGATGTCGCGCTGCGCACGATGGATGCGGTCGACCGGCTCCGCGCCGAGCTCGCACTCAAGGCGAGCGAGGGGCGCTATCGGTCGCTGTTCGACTCGATCGATGCCGGGTTCTGCGTCATCGAGATGCTGTTCGACGGCGACCGGCCGGTCGATTATCGATTCGTCGAGGTCAACCAGGCGTTCCATCGCAACACCGGGCTCGACGACGTCATCGGCCGGACGATGCGCGAACTGGCGCCGGACATGGAGCAGCACTGGTTCGACCGATATGGCCACGTCGCGACGACGGGCGAGTCGCTCCGGTTCGAGGATCCCGCGGCGGTGCTCGATGACCGGTGGTACGAAGTCTATGCCTACCGCGTCGATGCGCCCGAACTGCATCATGTCGCGGTGCTGTTCAACGACATCAGCGAGCGCCGCCGCAATGAGATCGCACTCGCCGAAAGTCGCGAGGAGCTCGAGCTTGCGACCCGCGTCGCGCGGCTCGGGCGGTTCGATTTCCATCCGCGCACGGGCTGGCTGAACTGGGATTCGCGGTGCCGCGAATTGTTCGGCCTGCCCGCGGAAGCGCCGGTCGACTATGCGGTATTCCTGGGTGGTCTCCACCCTGACGATCGCAGCCGCCTGGATGCGGTGGTCGCGGGCGCGCTCGATCCCGACGGATCGCGGCGGTTCGATGCCGAATACCGGACGATCGGCCGGATCGATGGCTGCGAGCGGCATGTCGCAGCGCACGGGGTCGCGTTTTTCGAGGATCGCGAACCCGTCAGGCTGATCGGCACGGTGGTCGACGTCACCGAGGATCGCCGGGCGCAGGCGGTTCTCCGCGAGACGAGCGAGCGGTTGCGGCTCGCGAGCCGCGCGACCAACGATGCGATCTGGGACTGGGACTTGCGCCGCGACCAGCTCGTCTGGAACGAGGCGCTGACGCGGGCCTATGGGCACGACCTCGCGACGGTCGAACTGACCGGTGACTGGTGGCTGCGGCATATCCACCCCGATGATCGCGGCCGCGTCGATGCCAGCATCCATGCGATCATCGATGGCGACGGCAGCGACTGGGTCGACGAATATCGCTTCGAGCGTGCGGACGGCAGCTACGCCGACGTGCTCGATCGCGGCTATGTCATTCGCGACGAGGCGGGGGCGCCGGTACGGATGATCGGCGCGATGCTCGACCAGTCGTCGCGCAAGGCGGTCGAGCGCCAGCTTCGCGCGATCAACGAGGGGCTCGAGGAAGCCGTGGTGGTTTCGACCGCGGATCGCGACCGGCTCTGGGAATTGTCGTCCGACATCATGCTGCGCGCGACGTTCGACGGGATGATCGCGGCGGCGAACCCGGCCTGGTTCGCCATGCTCGGCTGGCGCGTGGACGAGATCGTCGGGATGTCGCTGTTCGACCTCCTCCATCCCGACGATGTCGGGCGGACGGGCGACGCGGCGGCAGGGCTTGCGCGCGGTGAGACCCTCGCGCGGTTCGACAACCGCTATCGTCACAAGGACGGCAGCTATCGCTGGATCAGCTGGGCGGCGCGCCCGGGCGACGGGTTGATCAACGCGGTCGGCCGCGACGTCACCGCGGAGAAGGCGCGCGAGGAACAGCTCGCGCGGGCCGAGGACGCGTTGCGCCAGGCACAGAAGATGGAGGCGGTCGGACAGCTGACGGGCGGGATCGCGCACGATTTCAACAACATGCTGACGGGCATTCTGGGTGGGCTCGACATGGTCCGCCGCAACGTCCCCGAACCGCGCGCGGAGAAGGTCGACCGCTATCTCGATGCGGCGACCGTGTCGGCACAGCGCGCCGCGGGGCTGACCCAGCGGCTGCTTGCGTTTTCGCGCCGCCAGTCGCTCGACGTGAAGGCGACCGATGTCGACCGGCTGATCGCGGAGATGGAGGATCTGCTGTCGCGGACGCTCGGCGAGAATGCCGGGCTCGAGATCCGGCGACAGGACGGAACCTGGCCCGTCACGACCGACGCGAACCAGCTCGAAAGCGCGCTGCTCAATCTCGCGATCAACGCGCGCGATGCGATGCCGAACGGCGGGCGGCTGACGATCGAGACCGAGAACACGCATCTCGACGCGCATTATACCGATGCGATCGATGGTCTCGCGCCGGGCGATTATGTTGCGATCGGGGTGTCCGACACGGGCATGGGGATGTCGAAGGCGGTGATTGCCAAGGCGTTCGACCCGTTCTTCACGACCAAGCCGATCGGGCAGGGGACCGGGCTGGGGCTGTCGATGATCTATGGCTTCGCACGCCAGTCGGGCGGCCATGTCGGGATCTATTCGGAGGAAGGGAAGGGTACAACCGTCAGGCTGTACCTGCCGCGCTTCCACGGGAGCGCGGCGGTCGCGACCAAGGCCGTCGAGCAGGACCTGCCGCGCGCGAACGGCGAATGCGTGCTCGTCGTCGAGGACGATGTCGCGGTACGGATGCTGATCGTCGATATCCTCGGCAGCCTAGGCTATGCGGTGCTCGAAGCGGGGGACGCGGGTGCGGCGATCCCGATCCTCGCGGATGGCGCGCGGATCGACCTGCTGATCAGCGACGTCGGCCTGCCCGGAATGGACGGCCGCCAGCTTGCCGAGGTCGCGCGGCGCCATCGGCCCGGTCTCAAGATCCTCTTCGTCACCGGTTATGCGGAAAAGGCCGCGGTTCGCGGCGACTTTCTGGGCGAAGGGATGGAGATGATCACCAAGCCGTTCGCGCTCGACGTGCTGGCGGCGCGGATCAGGACGATGGTCGCGCGCTGAGCGGTGGCGGCGCGGGGTTCGCCACGAAACCACTTTACCGGTTGCCATCCCGCCCCCCCGGTCGCCATAGGCGGGCGCCATCCGGTCCCTGGAGAGTTTCATGTCAACCGCAGCCGCCGGCCCCGCCCTGGGGCTCGACTTCGGCACGACCAACAGCGTCGTGGCTTTGGGCACACCCGGTGGCTTACCCGAGCTGGTGACGTTTGCCGCACCTGCCGAGACCAGCCCGGTGTTCCGGTCCGCGTTGTGCTTCTGGCAGGACGACAGCGGCAAGGGGCTCGCGTCGGATGCGGGGCCGTGGGCGATCGCGGAGTATATGGAATATCCGCTCGACAGCCGGTTCATCCAGTCGTTCAAGTCGGTCGCGGCGATGAAGACGTTCGAACAGGCCTCGGTCTTCGACAAGCGCTATCGCTTCGAGGAGATGGGCAAGCTGTTCCTCGACAAGCTCATCGCGCATGCGGGCGGCAGGCTCGACACGCGGCCGCACCGGATCGTCGTCGGGCGTCCGGTCGAATATGCCGGCGCCAGGCCCGACGAGGCGCTCGCGCGGACGCGCTACGACGCGATGTTCAAGGGCTTCGGCGCGGAGATCCATTATGTCTATGAACCGCTTGGTGCGGCGTACAGCTATGCGACGCGGCTGACCGAGCCTGCAACGATCCTGGTCGCCGATTTTGGCGGGGGCACGAGCGACTTCTCGGTCGTGCGTGTCGCCGAACCGGGGGCGGCGCGGCGTTGCACGCCGCTCGGCCATGCGGGCATCGGGATTGCGGGCGACCGGTTCGACTACCGCATCCTCGACCGGCTGGTGCTGCCGATGCTGGGCAAGGGCGGCGCGTACAAGTCGTTCGGCAAGGAGCTCGAGATCCCGCGCGCCTATTTCGCGGATTTCGCGGACTGGTCCAGGCTCGCGCTGATGCGCAACCGGAAGACGATGACCGAGCTCGAGCGGTTGCAGAAGACCGCGGTCGATCCCGATGCGATCGGCCGGATGATCGCGGTGATCGAGAACGAGCTCGGTTATCCGCTCTACGATGCGGTCGGATCGCTCAAGCGTGCGTTGTCGACGGGTGAGGACGCGCACTTCCATTTTGCAGGCGCCGGGCTCGAGATCGAGGCGGACGTGACGCGCGACCAGTTCGAGGGCTGGATCGCGGACGACATCGCGCGGATCGAGACGACCGTCGACCGCGCGCTGGCGGTGGCGAACGTTGAGAGCGCCGAGATCGACCGCGTGTTCCTGACCGGCGGATCGTCGCTGATCCCGCGCGTGCGGCGAATCTTTACCGAGCGGTTCGGCGACGCGGCGATCATGAGCGGCGGCGAGCTGACGTCGATCGCGCACGGGCTCGCGCTGATCGGCGAGCAGGACGATATCGCGGCGTGGTCGGCATGATCCCGCGAATCTGCCTCGACACCGCGCAGGTGCCCGGCGGCGGCGAGCTGCGGCTGTTCCAGCGCGGTGCCGAATTCTCGATCATGCTCGGCGCGAATGAGCTGATGAACAGCCGGCTGAGCGGGTCGGAGGAGGCGCTTGCCGAGCAGGCATGCGATCGTATCGGCGCGCGGCCGGGTGTGCGGATGCTGATCGGCGGGCTGGGCATGGGGTTCACGCTGCGTGCAGCACTCGCGCGGCTGCCGGGCGATGCGGAGGTCGCGGTTGCAGAGATCGTGCCCGCGGTGATCGCATGGGCGCGCGGGCCGATGGCGACGCTGCACGGCGGCAGCCTGAGCGACCCACGCACGCGCATCGTCGAGGGCGATGTCGCCGAGGCGATCGCCGAGGGCGGGTGGGACGCGATCCTGCTCGATGTCGACAACGGGCCCGACGGCCTGTCGCGGCCGGGTAACGACCGGCTCTACGGCGCGGCGGGGCTGGCGCGCGCGCGCGCGGCGTTGCGGCCCGGCGGGGTGCTGGCGGTATGGTCGGCCGCGCCGAGCAAGGCGTTCGCGAGACGGCTCGACGAGGCTGGCTTTACGGTCGACGAAGTCGTCGCACGCGCGACGCGCAAGGGCGGCGCACGGCATGTAATCTGGTTCGCCACCAATTCATGATCTGGCGCTGGCTTCTGCTGATCGCGCTCTCGGCGCTCGTGGCGGGGGCGCTGGAACTGATCGGACTGCCCGCGGGGCTGTTGCTCGGACCGATGATTGCGGCGGTCGCGCTCGCGGTGCGCGGCTGGTCGCTGGGCGTGCCGGTGCTGGCCTTCCGGAGCGCGCAGGCGGCGGTCGGCACGCTGATCGCGGGGTCGATCACCACCGGGATCGTCGCGACCGTCGCGGATCACTGGCCGGTGTTCCTTGCGGTCAATGTCGCGACGCTCGCGGCGAGCAGCGTGCTCGGCTATCTGCTCAGCCGCTGGCAGGTGCTGCCGGGGACGGTCGCGGTGTGGGGATCGACGCCGGGGGCGGCGAGCGCGATGGTGCTGATGGCGCAGGCGTACGGCGCCGACTCACGGCTGGTCGCAGTGATGACCTATACGCGCGTCGTGTGCGTCGCGGTCGTCGCCTCCGTGCTGGCCGCGGTAATGGTCGGCGGCGGCAGCGGGCATCACCCTGCCGCGACCTGGTTCGCCAGCGTCGATCCGGTCGCGGTGCTGCGGACGGTGGCGATCGCGGGGGTGGGCGCGGCGGTCGGCGTCTTGCTGCGGTTGCCGGCAGGCGCGCTGCTCGGATCGCTCGTGCTGGCGGGGGTGCTCAACGTCACCGGGATCGCGCAGCCGGTGCTGCCGCAATGGTTGCTCGCGATCAGCTATGCGGTGGTCGGGTGGAAGATCGGGCTGTCGTTCACGCGCGATACGCTCCGCGTGGCGGGCAAAGCGATGCCGCGGATCCTGCTGTCGGTCGGACTGCTGATCGTGTTCTGCGGTGGCATCGCGGCGGCGCTGACGCGCTGGGCGGGGATCGACCCGGTCACCGCCTATCTCGCCTCGAGCCCGGGCGGGATGGACTCGGTCGCGATCATCGCCGCGTCGAGCCCGGTCGACGTGCCGTTCGTGATGGCGTTGCAGGTGATGCGGTTTCTCGGCGTGTTGCTGATCGGGCCACCACTCGCGCGGTTCGTCGCCACGCGGCAGGGCGGGGTGCCGCCGGTCATTCCGACCTGACCCCGTACCTCCCCATCATCGCCGTCATCCTGACTGTCGTCAGGATGACGGTCACCCCTTGGTCGGGCGATAGGCCTCGACGTCGATCTCGTGGCGCTTGAGCTTGTCGTAGAAGGTCTTGCGCGGGATGCCGAGCGCGGCGAGCGCGGATCGTACGTCGCCGCTGACCTGTCGCAGCGTCGTGCGGATCGTCGCTTCCTCGAACTTGTCGACGCGCGCCGGCAACGGCATGTCGGCATGCTCGGCATCCGGTTCGTCGGCCTCGACGCGTAACACCAGGCGCTTGGCCAGATTGTCGAGTTCGCGGACGTTGCCCGGCCAGTCATGCTGCCCGAGATAGGCAAGCGTCGCGGTGTCGATCGTCGGTACCTCGCGGCCGAACCGCTCCGCCGCCTGGTGGAGGAGGTGCCCGAACAGCAACGGCACGTCGTCACGGCGTTCGCGCAGCGGCGGGATCCGCAATCGCACGGCATCGAGCCGGAACAGAAGGTCGGCCCGGAACCGCCCGGCCTCGACCGCGTGATCGAGCCCGGGCTTCGACGCCGCGATCACGCGAAGGTCGAGCGCGCGTGCCAGGTCGCCGCCGATCGGCATCACCTCGCGTTCCTCGAGCACGCGCAGCAACCGCGCCTGGACGGTCGACGACACGCTCTCGATCTCGTCGAGAAACAGCGTGCCGCGGTTCGACGCCTCGATCCGGCCGGTGCGCGGCAGCCGCGAATCGCCGTCATGGCCGAACAGCTCGATCTCGGCGACGACGTCGGGCAACGCCGCGCAGTTGAGCGCCACGAACGGGCGCGAACGGCGGTTGCTCCAGCGGTGCAGCAGGACCGCGACCAGTTCCTTGCCGGTCCCGGTCTCGCCCTCGATCAGCACGTCGATATTGGCCTGCGCGATCTGGCGCATCGTGTCGCGCAGGCGGATCATGACCGGGGTCTCGCCGATCAGCGGCTCGGCACCGATCGTCTCCTCGGCGGCGGCGCGCAGGCGGCGATTGTCGAGGACCAGCCGGCGCATGTCGAGCGCCCGGCGTGCGCCCGCGATCAGGTGATCGGTCGCGAACGGCTTCGGGATGAAGTCGAACGCGCCATTCTTGAGCGCGGCGACCGCCATCGCGACGTCGCCGTGGCCGGTCATCAGCAGGACGGGGATCTCGTGGTCGATCGCGGCGATCCGGCGGAACAGCTCGAGCCCGTCCATCTTGGGCATGCGGATGTCCGAGACGACCGCACCGTCGAACCCGGCATCGACCCGCGCGAGCGCCGCGACCGGATCGCGTTCGGCGATGACCGAGATGCCGGCGAGCTCGAACGATTGCTCAAGCGCACCGCGCAGCACGTCGTCGTCGTCGACCAGGAGGATCGATTGTTCCGTTCGCGCAGGGTCGCTCATGCCTTCACCAGGATCATGCGGAAGATGGCACCTTGGGATGAGGGAACGAGGTCGAGCGTGCCGCCGAACTCGGTCATGATGTCGCGCGCGATCCCGAGGCCCAGGCCGAGCCCGTCCTTCTTGCTGGTCGCGAACGGCGTGAAGAGGTGGTCGGCGATGTCGGCGGCAATCCCCGGGCCGCTGTCGGCGACGGTCAGCACGACGTCGCGACCGCGTCGCCCGATCGTCACGTCGACGCGGGCATCGCGCCGCTCCGAGACCGCGTCGAGCGCGTTCTGGAGCAGGTTGACGAGCACCTGTTCGAGACGCACGCGCCCGGCGATCACCGTCAGCCGCGCCTCGGGCCCGTCTGGCAGCGCGAGCGTGACGCCTTTCGCGCGGTAGCGGTCGCCGATCAACAGCCGGACGCCGTCGATGACCGCGTCGAGTGCAACCGGGCCGATCGATCCCGCCCCTCGCCGGGCATAGCGCCGGAGCCCCGCGGTGATCGCGCCGATCCGGCTGGTCAGGTCGACGATCGACTGGAGATTGGTCGCCGCGCGTGCCGGTTCGCCGCGCTCGAGGAACGCGGCGGCATTGTCGGCGAACGTCCGGATCGCGGCGACCGGCTGGTTGATCTCGTGCGCGACGCTGGCGGTGATCGTGCCGATCGACCCCACGCGGTTCGCGTGCGCCAGCTCCTCGCGTGCCTGGCGGAAGCGCTGGTCGGACGCCTCGCGCTGCTCGACCTCGACCTGCAATCGTTCGGCGGTCGCGCGCAACTCGGCGGTACGGCGTGCGACCTCCGCCTCGAGCTCCGCGCGCGCGCCGGCGTTGCGCTTACGTCGCGCATAGACCCACCACGCCGCCGCCATCGTCGCGATCGTCGCCAATCCGGCCAGCGCGGTCGCCCAGCGCGTCCGCGTCGCAGCGACGCGAAGCGCCACGTCGAGCGGCTCCATGTGCACCAGCCGCCAGCCCGCGATCGGCACGGGCAGCGACACCGTCACTGCCGGCGTGCCATCGGGAAGCCGGGACCGCTCGCCGGCGATCGTCAACGGGGCGGGGACGAGCCGTATCGAGCCGAACTGACGCGTACGCGCGAGCAGCGCGCGGCGGCGCGGCGATAGCGGGCGGGTGGTATGGAATTGCAGTCTGGGATCGCTGGAGATCAGGATCACGCCGTCGGGATCGACGACGAAGGTCGCCATGTGCGACCGGATCCAGGCGCGGGCGATCTTGTCGAACTCGACCTTCACCACGACCACGCCGAGCGGCTTGCCGCCGCGGTCGATCCGCCGCGAGAGATAGAGTCCGGACCGCCCGCTGACGCTGCCAAGCGCGAAGAATTCGGTCGCGCCCGACGCCATCGCCTCGGTGAAATATTCGCGGAAGCGATAATTGTGACCGAGGAAGCTGTCGCGGCGCGCGGCGTTCGACGCGGCGATCGTCATCCCCTGGCTGTCCAGCGCGTAGATCACCGGTGCGCCCGTCCGTTCGGCGAGCAGGGCGAGCTTCTGGTTCAACGCCGCATCCACGCGCCCCGATTCGAGTGCGGCCCGGACGTCGGGATATTCGCCGAGCATGATCGGCAGCAATCGATACGTCTGGAGCTCCGCCTCGAGCAGCTGGAGGTTGGTCCGGGTCTGCTGCGTGGCGGCCATCTGGACCGTCGCCGCGGCATCCGCGACCGCGCGGCGGCCATAGATCGACGCCGTGCCCGCGACCATCACGCCAAGCAGAACGAAGGCGAGAAGGACGGTCATTGCCGCGCTGAAAAGAGCCGATCGCGTCCACGTCATTTTGTGCGGATTATCACACACATCGGGTGCGCGCCATCCGCATAATGGTGCAAAATCCGCACATTGGAAATGCCGGTATGGCAAAAAATGGCGCAAAACCGCGGGTTTATCAGGTGCTGGTCGTGCGGTTGAAGTGTCAGGTCCGGCACGGCATTACGTCCGTCAGATACCGCCAGCACAAGCTGGTGCGACTTCAGGAGGCGATGTTGACGATTCCATCCCAGGCATATGCGGTCGCGGAAACGCCCCGCCGGAAACGCTGGACGGGCCAGCTTTATATCCAGGTGCTGATCGCGATCGTGCTGGGCGCGGCGCTCGGCCATTTCTATCCGACCTATGGCGCGGCGCTGAAGCCGCTGGGCGATGCCTTCATCAAGCTGGTGAAGATGATCATCGCCCCGGTGATCTTCCTCACGCTCGTCACCGGGATCGCCGGGATGAAGGAACTGGGCTCGGTCGGCCGGGTCGCGGGCAAGGCGTTCGCCTATTTCCTGTTCTTCTCGACGCTCGCGCTGATCGTCGGCCTGATCGTCGCCAACGTCGTCCAGCCGGGCGCGGGGATGAACATCGACGCCGCCTCGCTCGATACCAAGGGCATCGCCGACTATACGGTCAAGGCGCATGAGACGACGATCACCGGGTTCCTGATGAGCATCATCCCGGACACGATGGTCAGCGCGTTCACCGACGGCAACATCCTGCAGATCCTGCTGATCGCGATCCTGTTCGGCATCTCGCTGAGCTTGGTCGGCGAGCCTGCCAAGCCCGTGCTCAACTTCCTCGAGCGTCTCAGCCTGATCGTCTTCAAGCTGGTCGGCATCCTGATGCGCGCAGCCCCGCTCGGTGCGTTCGGCGCGATCGCGTTCACGATCGGCAAATACGGGATCGGCAGCCTCGCCAATCTCGGCGCGCTGGTCGCGACCTTCTATCTGACCGCGGCGCTGTTCGTGGTTGTCATCCTCGGCACCGTCGCACGCCTGACGGGCTTCTCGATCTTCAAGCTGATCAAGTATCTGAAGGCCGAACTGCTGCTGGTGCTCGGCACGTCGTCGTCGGAAGCCGCGCTGCCGAACCTGATCCAGAAGATGGAGGCTGCGGGCTGCGAGAAGTCGGTCGTCGGGCTGGTCGTGCCGACCGGCTATTCGTTCAACCTCGACGGTACCAACATCTACATGACGCTGGCGGCGTTGTTCATCGCGCAGGCGACGAACACTGACCTGACGCTGGGGCAGGAGCTGCTGCTGCTCGTCGTCGCGATGATCTCGTCCAAGGGGGCCGCCGGCGTCACCGGCGCGGGCTTCATCACGCTGGCGGCCACACTGTCGATCGTCCCGACCGTGCCGATCGCGGGCATGGCGCTGATCCTCGGCGTCGACCGCTTCATGAGCGAGTGCCGGAGTCTCACCAACTTCATCGGCAATGCGGTCGCGACGATCGTCGTCGCGCGCTGGGAAGGCGCGCTCGACCGCGACAAGCTCGATGCGGCGCTCTCGGGCAAGTTGCCCGAACTCGCACCGGCGCCGGTCGCCACCGCCGCGGTTCCTGCCGCTTGATCCCGACGGGGCCGGCACGCGCCGGCCCCGCGACCAGTACCGGACAGCTTATATGACCTCGATGATGATGCGCCGCGTGCGCCACGCGGCGGGCTTTGCCGTCGCGACCCTCCCCGCGATGGCGCTGGCCCAGGCCGCGCCGCAGCAGGCCGCTCCCCAGACCGCGTCGCCCAAGGCGCGCGAACGGCTCGGCCCCGTGTCCAAGGATGCCGCCAGCACCAGCGCGGCGTCGCCGATTTCCGAAAGCTATCCCAATGCCGCGGTCGGCGACGGCGTCACCGCGGGCGGCTACAACCAGTCGCGCTGGGCGGAGGACTGGTCGAAGCTGCGCGATCCGGCCAAGCGCAAGGACATCATCGACCAGCTCAAATTCATCTCGATCGCGGGCGACGGCGACGTGTACCTGACGCTGTCGGGCGAGGCGCGGTTGCGCGTCAACCACACCACCAACCCCAATCTCCGCGACAGCGAAGCGCAGCGTCAGGACATTCTCCGTCTGTTCGGCGGCGCGGACCTGCACGTCGGCGAGCATCTGCGCTTCTATGGCGAACTCGCGCACGGCACGCTCGAGGGCGAGAATCTCGGCAACGTGCTGCCGAACCTGCGCAACAAGCTCGCGGTGCAGCAGGCGTTCGTCGACCTGACCGGGACGGTCGCGGATGTCGATGTCGGCGTCCGCTATGGTCGGCAGACCTTTGCCGACGGCCCGAACCTGCTGGTCGTGCCGCGCGACAACAACACGTTGTATTTCGGGTTCAACGGTTTCCGCGGCTGGGCGCGGGCCAAGAACGTGCGCGCCGACGTGTTCGACTTCAAGCCGACCGCGTACGGCACGCAGGGTACGCGCGACGACGATGCGGAAAGCGCCCGGCGTTTCTCGGGCATCTCGACCGGCATCGTCCTGCCCGACACGCTGTTCGGTGGTTCGAAGCTCTATCTCGACCCGTTTCTCTGGCGGCTGCGCAATCGCAACGCGGTCTGGGGGACCGACAATGCGCGCGAAGTCCGAAATTTCTACGGGCTGCATTTCTGGGGCGATGCGGGACCGGTCAATCTCGACTGGACGGTCAATTACCAGGGCGGCAGCTATGACAACCGCTCGATCGAGGCATGGCTGATCCTGCTCGCGCAGACCTACAAGCTGGGCAAGGGCCGCAACGCGCCGCGCATCGGCTTCCACGCGGACTATGCGAGCGGCGGCGGCGCCTATGGCAACGGCACGCTGCGCACCGCGCTCGCGCCGTTCGGCAACAACATCTATTACAGCTATCAGCTGTTCGCGACGCCGACCAACCTGATCGCGGTTGCGCCGAACGTCAGCTTCAGCGTGTTCGACAAGCTGCGGCTGACGGCCGAATATCAGCTGTCGTGGCGCGATACGCAGAGCGATGCGGTCTACCGCGCCAACGGCACGGCGTTTGCGGGCACGCAGAATGTCTCGGGCAGCAAGATCGCCGACACGATCCGGTTCCAGGCGGTCTATCCGATCACCTCGCGCCTGTCGTTCACCGGGCGCTACGAGCATCTGATCGCGGGGCCTGCGCTGACCCGTGCGAACTACAAGAACTCGGACTTCCTCGCGGGCTGGCTCAGCTACCGCTTCTGATCGGGCGTGGCTGCCCGCCCCAATCCGTCATCCTGACGACACTCAGGATGACGGCCGGGGCGGGCAGGCGCGATACCGCCTGAATTAACCTGCGACATACCGCCGACACTTCGTACGATTTCGACCATACCGGTCCTTCAATTCGGTCGATCTTTGTGGCACATGGTCTCCAGCACAAGGAGTCACATGGTCATGGATCTCAGCTTCACGCCCGAGGAAGAATCGTTCCGCGACGAGGTTCGCGCCTTCTTCCGCGACAAACTTCCCGCCCGACTGTCGACGCTCGTCCGCGAAGGCAAGCGGCTGCGCAAGGCGGACATGGAGGAATGGCACGCGATCCTGAACGAACGCGGCTGGCTTGCGAACCACTGGCCCGAAAAATGGGGCGGTCCGGGCTGGAGCGTGATCCAGCGGTTTATCTTCGACAACGAATCCGCGCTCGCGCACGCGCCCCGCGTCGTGCCGTTCGGCGTCAACATGCTCGGTCCGGTCCTGATCAAATACGGCTCCGAGGAGCAGAAGCAGACGTGGCTGCCGCGCATCCTCGACGGGTCCGACTGGTGGTGCCAGGGCTATTCGGAGCCGGGGGCGGGGTCCGATCTCGCGGGCCTCAAGACCACCGCAGTTCGCCAGACGCGGGAGGGTGGCGACGTCTATGTCGTCAACGGGCAGAAGACGTGGACGACACTCGGCCAGCATGCCGACATGATCTTCTGCCTCGTGCGCACCGATCCCGCCGCGAAGAAGCAGGAGGGCATCAGCTTCCTGCTGATCGACATGAAGTCGCCCGGCATCGAGGTTCGCCCGATCACGCTGATCGACGGCGAGCAGGAAGTGAACGAGGTGTTCTTCACCGATGTCGAGGTGCCCGTCGCCAACCTCGTCGGCGAAGAGAACCAGGGCTGGACCTACGCCAAGTATCTGCTGACCTATGAGCGCACCAACATCGCCGGCGTCGGCTTCTCGATCGCGTCGTTCGAGCGGTTGAAGGAGGTGGCGCAGTCGCAACGGAAGAACGGGCGTGCGCTTGCCGACGACCCGCTGTTCGCGGCGCGCATGGCCAGGGTCGAGATCGACCTCGCCAACATGCAGACGACGAACCTGCGCGTGCTGGCGGCGGTTGCGGGTGGCGGCGCGCCCGGCGCGGAGAGCTCGATGCTCAAGATCAAGGGCACCGAGATCCGGCAGGAGATCACCGCGCTGACCCGGCGTGCCTATGGGTCCTATGCCGCGCCCTACATACCCGAGGCGCTGGAGGCCGGCTGGAACGGCGAGGATGTCGGCCCGGAGGACGCGGCGATGGCGGCGCCGAGCTATTTCAACAATCGCAAGCTGTCGATCTTCGGCGGATCGAACGAGATCCAGAAGAACATCATCTCCAAAGCCATATTGGGTCTCTGAGCACATGAACTTCGAACATAGCGATGACCGCCGGATGCTGGCCGACACGCTCGTCCGGGCGTTGCGCGACGGCTATCCCATCGAGACGCGCAACGCGGGTGCCTATGGCGAGGCGGGGTATGACCCGGCGGTCTGGGCGCAACTGAACGAACTCGGGATCGTGTCGGCGCTGTTCGACGAGGCCGCGGGCGGCTTCGGCGGCAGCGGATTCGACATCATGGTGGTGTTCGAGGCGCTTGGCCGCGCGCTTGTGGTCGAGCCGTTTCTCGGCGCGCTGATGGCAGGCCGGGCGCTCGCCGCGGGCGGCGGGCACGACGCCGCGCTGGCGGGCATCGTATCGGGCGAAACGATCGCGGCGTTCGCGCATGAAGACGGCGCAACCCCGGTCACCGCGACGCCAAATGGCGATGGCTGGACGCTGAGCGGATCGAAGGCGGTCGTGCAGCAGGCGGGCGCGGCGTCGCTCCTCGTCGTCACGGTCGAGCAGGACGGGGATCCGCTGGTGCTGCTGATCGATGCGAAGTCGCCCGGCGTTTCGGTGCGCAGCTACAACACCGTCGAAGGCGGCGCGGCGGGCGACGTCTCGTTCGACGGCGTGACGGTCGCAGGTGATGCGCGGATCGGCAGCGAGGGGCAGGGCCAGGCGGTCGTCGACGCCGCGGTCGGCGCCGGGTTGCTCGCGCTATCGGCCGAGGCGGTCGGGGCGATGGACTTCGTCAAGGAGGCGACGCTCGGCTATCTGCGCGACCGCAAGCAGTTCGGCGTGCCGATCGGCAAGTTCCAGGCGCTCCAGCACCGCATGGCAACGGTGCTGCTCGAGATCGAGCAGGCGCAGTCCGCGGTGATCAACGCGGCGACCGCGTTCGACGGCGACGACGTCACGGCGCGCAACCGCGCACTGGCCGCGGGGAAATACACGATCGGCCGGACCGGCGCGCTGGTAGCCGAGGAATCGATCCAGCTGCACGGCGGGATCGGCATGACGTGGGAATATGCGGTGTCGCACTATGCCAAGCGGCTCGTGATGATCGACCACCAACTCGGCGACGAGGACCATCATCTGCAACGCTATATCGAGCTCGCAAAGGCCGCCTGAGACGGCTCTGGGGAGACGCGTTGCCCGTCTCGCCGCAGGTACGATCGAAAGGCTCCGCCCCCTCCGGGACGGGGCTTTTCGACGGCCCGCCGGTCCAGCTGTCGCCGCGGTTATCCGCGCTTTGCGATGATGGGGCGCAGGCGGACTCCCAGACAGATCACGGTCGGCCAGAACATCGTGTTGGCAATGTCGAGCAGCGTATCGTCCCAGCGCCACGAACCATAGTTCAAGCGGTCCATGATCTCGTTGAACGCCTCGCCGGCGGCGACGACGGTCAAGGGAATGAACGTCCCGAACGAGCGCCGCGTGATCAGCCGCGCGATCATCAGCAACGCCATGCCGGCATGGATATGAAGGATCGTGTCGGGGAGGCCGGTGCCGTCGCCGATCCAGTCGATCCACTGATGGTAGATTTTCGGTATCACAGATGCACTCCGGCGCGGACCGAAAAGGGTCCGCGCGGGGCTTAGCGTGCTACGGCGTCAAGCGATACCGGGGCGATCACGCCCGCACGGCATTCCGGCACGCCTTGACGAGATTGACGACCAGCCCCGACAGCGTCGAATAATTCGCGCGGTGATAGGACGAACCGTCGCCGAGCTCTCCCGTCAGCCGCCGATGCGCCTCGGGCAGCGCATGATAGGGCAGCCCGGGGAGCAGGTGGTGCAGTGCGTGATAGCGCAGCCCGACCGGTGCCCACACTTCGGCCAGAAGGCCGGGCGGCGGGACGTTGACGCTGTCGAGATACTGGTCGGTGATGCTCATCGCATCGCCCTCATTCTCCCAAAGATGCGCGACGAGCGTGCGGACCTGGTTGAGCACGGCGATCGCCGAGACGATGATCAGGAACGTCGCGGACGCCGCAAGCGGGAACACGCCCGTCGCGGTCAGCACGACGAACGATATCGCCCAGATGCTCGCGGCGGTCTCCCAGATACGCCAGCTCCGCAGCGCCTTGCCCTCGGGCGACTTGCGGCGGAACTGGGGGTTGATCGCCAGCGCCGAATAGCGCGTCACGACGATCTCGCGCAGCTTGGGCGACAGCAGCGACAGCGGGGCGAGCACGCCGTAGCGCAGGATCAGCCCGATCGGGAGCAGCGCCGACACCAGGACGAACAGCCCGAGCGTCACCACCGGCCCGCGGGCGAGCGGCATGTATTCGGGATCGCGGTTGGTCCCGTAGCGCGTCTTGGCATGATGGAGCGTGTGAACGCCCTCGTACATCAGCGACGGCATCATGACGGGCACGCCGAACAGGATGTTCCACCCGGCGGTAAAGCCCGGCACCGCATTGGGCTTCATGTGCGACAGCTCGTGGATGAAGCTGAGCGCGCGGTACAGCGCGAGCACCGCGACGACTCCGCCGAGCAGCTTCGCCCAGAGCGGCGTCGCGACGATCGCCACCGCGAGCCCCGCATAGCCGATCCCGGCCGACGCGATCAGGTCGGTCCAGTACACGACCGGACGTGCGGCATGGAGATCGCGCGTCAGCGTCGCCGCCGCCTTGATCATGGCCCCGTCTTCCTGCCCCAGCTGCGCGGCCTTCGGGCGCGCAACGGCCGCAGCCGCGCGTGCCAGCGGCTCGGCAAGAGGATCAGCGTTGATGAATGCGGTTGCCATGATCATACCATCTGGGGGTGACGTATCGTCGTCGATACAGAAGAATTCAGGCTGAAAAATGGTGATCGCGCCGGGGGAATCAACCAGCCGGGCGATGGCGTGGCGGTTGGGGCGGCCGACAGGGGTGGCACCGTCGTGGCTTTCGCCTCGGCAAGTCCCGTCGACATCATGCAGTGGAGGTCGTCACCGTTCAAGAAGCACGACCGGTCCAATTGACGCATGAAAATTGCCGCAAGCGTTTGCTCGGCAGCTATTATCGGTTAACGGAGGCGTCATGGCTTCCCGTCCGCAAACATTGTACGAAAAAATCTGGGCATCGCATGTCGTCGAGCGTCGCGACGACGGTACGTGCCTGATCTATATAGACCGTCATCTCGTCCATGAGGTGACCAGTCCGCAGGCGTTCGAAGGGCTGCGCGTCGCCGGCCGACGCGTGCGGCGGCCCGACCTGACGCTCGCGGTGCCCGATCACAATTTGCCGACGACGGCGCGGGTCGATGCCGCGGGGGTGCCGCTGCCGATCGCCGACCCCGAAAGCGCGCAGCAGCTCGATGCGCTGCGTCGGAACACGACCGAGTTCGGCATCGACTATATCGACGCGACCGCGGCGGAGCAGGGGATCGTCCATGTCGTCGGCCCCGAGCTCGGTTTTACGCTGCCTGGCTCGACGCTGGTGTGCGGCGACAGCCATACGTCGGCACATGGTGCGCTCGGCGCGCTGGCGTTCGGGATCGGGACGAGCGAGGTCGAGCATGTCCTCGCCACACAGACGCTGTTGCTGAGCCAGTCCAAGACGATGGAGGTCCGCGTCGACGGCGTGCTCGGGTTCGGCGTCAGCCCCAAGGACGTGATCCTCGCGATCGTCGGCCGGCTGGGTGCGGCGGGCGGGACCGGGCATGTCCTCGAATATACCGGCGACGTGATCCGCGCGATGTCGATCGAGGGGCGCCTGACGGTCGCGAACATGTCGATCGAGGCGGGCGCGCGTGCTGGCCTCGTCGCGCCCGACGAGACGACGTTTGCCTATATCAAGGGGCGGCCGATGGCGCCGTCGGGTGAGGCGTGGGAGCGCGCGCTGGCCTGGTGGCGTACGCTGCCGAGCGATCCGTCCGCACGCTACGACGCCTCGGTCATCTTGCAGGCGAGCGACATCGCGCCCGGGCTGACCTGGGGGACGAGCCCCGAGGACGTCGTGCCGATCACCGGCCATGTCCCCGATCCGATGAGCTTCGCCGACCCGTCGAAGCAGGCGGCGGCGCGCAAGTCGCTCGAATATATGGGACTGACGCCGGGGACGGCGATGCAGAACGTCAGCATCCAGCACGTCTTCATCGGCAGCTGCACGAACAGCCGGATCGAGGATCTGCGCGCGGCAGCGACGATCGCCAATGGCCGCCACGTCGCCGACGGGGTGCGCGCGCTGGTCGTGCCCGGGTCGGGGCTGGTCAAGCGGCAGGCCGAGGCCGAGGGGCTCGACCGGATCTTCACCAGCGCCGGGTTCGAATGGCGCGAACCGGGCTGTTCGATGTGCCTCGCGATGAACCCCGACAAGGTGCCGCCGGGCGAGCGCTGCGCATCGACGAGCAACCGAAATTTCGTCGGGCGGCAGGGGCCGGGTGCGCGAACGCATCTGCTGTCGCCCGCAATGGCCGCCGCGGCAGCGGTGACGGGCCATCTGAGCGACGTGCGTGATCTGATGAGGGGCGAAGTATGAAGCGTGTGATGATCCTGCTGATGGCAGGCGCGGTGGTGAGCGGCGTCGCGGCGTACATGGCCGCGGCGCGGACCGTCCCCGGCACGCTCGGACGCGAAACCGCGCGCATTGCGGCCGGCCCGGAGGCCAGCGGCGGACGAACGGCGGCCAGCGCGCGATGAGGCCGGTCACGACGGTATCGGGGCGGGCCTATCCCTGGGGGGCGAAGAACGTCGATACCGACGTCATCATCCCCGCGCACTGGCTCAAGACGATCACGCGCACGGGGCTTGGGCGCGGCGCGTTCGAGACGATCCGCGCGCAGCCGGGCAACCTGTTCGACGATCCCGAATTCGCCGGCTCGCCGATCCTGATCGCCGGGGACAATTTCGGCTGCGGATCGAGTCGCGAGCATGCCGCCTGGGCGCTCGCCGACATGGGCATCACCGCGGTGATCGCGCCCAGTTTCTCGGACATCTTCTCGGGCAACGCGTTCAAGAACGGCATCGTCGCGGTCGTCCTGCCGCAGGCGGCGGTCGACCGGCTGGTCGAGGTCGCAAAGACCGATCCGGTGACGATCGACCTCGAATCGATGACCGTGACCACCCCGTTCCAGGACCGTTTCACCTTCGAACTCGATCCCTTTCGCCGCCAGTGCCTGATCGAGGGGCTGGACGAAGTCGGTCTGACACTGGCAAGGGATACCGCGATTTCTAAATTCGAGGAGGCGGTGGTCGAACACCGCCCCTGGCTGGAGAGGAAAAGCGGATATGCGGGCATTGCTGTCGACGGCGCCGGGCGGACCTGAAACTCTGACATTGTCCGAACTACCCGATCCGGTCGCCGGTCGGGGACAGGTCGTGATCGCGGTCAAGGCGTGCGCGATCAACTTTCCCGACGTCCTGATCATCGAGGACAAATATCAGTTCAAGCCCGAACGCCCGTTCGCGCCGGGTGGCGAGATCGCCGGCGTCATCGATGCGGTGGGTGAGGGCGTCGAGGACTGGCAGGTCGGTGATCGCGTGATCGCGATGCTCGGCCATGGCGGCCTGTGCGAAAAGGTCATCGCCGACCCGGCCAAGCTGTACCGCCTGCCCGAAGGCCGCAGCTTTGCCGAGGGGGCGTCGCTGATCCTGACCTATGGCACGACGATCCACGCGCTGCTCGACCGCGGGCATATCGCAGCGGGGCAGACGCTGCTCGTGCTGGGCGCGGCCGGCGGCGTCGGGCTGGCGGCGATCGAACTTGGCAAGGCGTTCGGTGCGCGCGTCGTCGCGGCCGTCTCGTCGGATGAAAAAGCCGCCGCAGCGCGGGACGCGGGCGCGGACGAGACGCTGGTCTATGCACGCGCGCCGTTCGACAAGGACCAGTCCAAGGCGCTCGCCGAACAGTTCAAGGCGGCGGTCGGCAAGGGTGGCGCGGATGTCATCTATGATCCCGTCGGCGGCGATTATGCCGAGCCGGCGTTGCGCTCGATCGCCTGGGAGGGGCGGTATCTGGTAGTGGGCTTCCCCGCGGGCATCCCGCGCCTGCCGCTCAACCTGACGCTGCTCAAGAGCTGTGATGTGTGCGGCGTGTTCTGGGGCGCGTTCGCGGCGCGCGATCCAAAGGCGAACCAGGCGCATATCGAAACGCTGTTCGCGTTGTGGAAGGATGGGAAGATCGCGCCGCGCGTGACCGAGGTCTTTGCGTTCGAGGAGGGCGGCAAGGCGATCGCCAAGATGGCGGCGCGTAACGCGATCGGAAAACTGGTCGTCGAGGTCGGCAGGTAGAACGATCCGGCCAGGCCGGTGTCGGATCACACCAGACTGATGACCAGCAGTGCGATCAGCAGCCAGAGCACGCTCGACAGCACGACGCCGTAAAACATGCCCTGCATCGCATGCGGACCACGCCGGCTTTTCGAGGTCGGAGCGGATGGGCTGAGGCTGGCCGACACGGACCGATGGCCCGACGCGTGCAAAATATGAGATCCTGCCATCATGCTCTCCATGTCCGTGTGCTGTGTCACGTGACCGTCTCATAATATGGTTAATCGACCGGGTTTGTTCCAGCCGGGAACCAATTTATTGCGTTCACCTTGGGTGCTACCTATCTCAAGCGCCGAGACGCCGCAGGGGAAACAACCGCCATGACGAGCTTTGACGATCGCGAACGGTCTTTCGAGGCAAAGTTCGCGCGTGACGAGGAAATGGCTTTCCGGATCACCGCGCGCAGGAATCGCCTTCTTGGTCAGTGGGCTGCGGCCGAGATGCGTTTGACCCGCGAGGAAGCGGACGCCTATGCGACCGCGCTCGTCCATGCCGACCTGGAGGGCGGCGGCGATGACGACGTCGTCCGCAAACTGGTTGGAGATATGACCGCGGCGGGGCTCGATCACGACGAAGCGACGGTGCGCCGTGCGCTGGCGCAGCAGATGATCGAGGCGCGCCGTCAACTTATGGAGGCTCAGTAGCCCGATGCCGATGACTGCCGATGATATCAGCACGATGATCCGTATAGCGATCCCCGACGCGCAGGTCGAGATTACCGATCTGGCGGGCGACGGCGATCACTACGCCGCGAAGGTGACCAGCAGCAGCTTTGCCGGGCTAAGCCGGGTGAAGCAGCACAAGAGCGTTTACGATGCACTGGGCGGCCATATGGGCGGCACGCTGCATGCGCTCCAACTTACGACCGTGATTGCATAAGGACGACGACATGACCGACGATACGAACGCCCGCATCGACGCGCTGGTTAAGGCCAATCCCGTGGTGCTGTTCATGAAGGGCAGCCCCCTGTTCCCGCAATGCGGCTTTTCGAGCCGCGCGATCGCGATTCTCAACCATCTCGAGGTCGAGTTCGAGACGGTCGACGTGTTGCAGGACCAGGGAATCCGTCAGGGCATCAAGGCCTATTCGGACTGGCCGACGATTCCGCAGCTATATGTCGACGGCGAGTTTCTCGGCGGCTCCGACATCATGATGGAAATGTACGAGAGCGGCGAGCTGAAGCAGCTGTTCGAGGCGCAGAAGACGGCCAGCTGATTTCAGCGGATACCGGGTGAGGGTGGACGGTCGCGAGACTGGAATAGCGGGCCGTCCACCCTGCAAAGCGCTGAACGCTCGGTAACATCACTATCCTAGCACGCGCCGTGCCAATCCTGACCGATGACCGATTTCCGCGCGTCACGATGGTTAACCGGCCGATCGATACCCGGCCTCCTGTAAAGCTTTCCGACACAGGCCCGCGCGCCGCCGCACGGCCCCTCTTGCCTTGACAGCGCCGAGCCGCCATTTCCTGGCAATGGCTGAGCATCCGACCGGCATCCCGATCCAGCTCGAGCCGCTTGTCACGCGCGTGCTCGCGCCGAACGCGTCGCCCTATACCTTTACCGGCACACAGACCCACATCGTCGGTACGGCCGACGTTGCGGTGATCGACCCCGGCCCCGATGACTCCGCGCATCTCGACGCGCTCGAGCGCGTGATCGCCGGGCGCCGGGTCACCGCGATCGTTGTCACGCATCATCACCGCGACCACAGTCCTGCGACGCGGCCGCTTCAGGCCGCGACCGGCGCGCCGATCGTGGGCGCCGCGCCGTTCGGCCCGGACAAGGCCGGTGGCGAGGCTGCGTTCGATCCGCTGTATCGCCCCGATCGCGTCCTGGCGACGGGCGACCGGGTGAGCGGTGAGGGCTGGACGCTCGAGGCGCTCGCGACGCCGGGTCATACGTCCAACCATCTCGCCTTCGCGCTGCTCGAAACGGGGGCGTTGTTCTCGGGCGATCACGTCATGGGCTGGTCGACGACGGTCGTCGTTCCGCCCGATGGCGACATGACCGCCTATATGCGAAGCCTCGAACTGCTGATGCAGCGCGGCGACAGGGTGTATTATCCTGGGCATGGCGAGGTGATCGAGCGGCCGCAGCGGCTGGTCCGCGGGATGCTCGGGCACCGCAAGCAGCGCGAGGGGCAGATCCTGCGACTGCTGCGCGAGCGCGGCCGGACGGTCGGCGAGCTCGTCACGCAGATGTATGTCGGGCTGGATCCGAAACTGGTACCGGGGGCCAAGGGTTCGGTGCTCGCGCACCTGTATGACCTGCGTGGCCGCATGATGGTCGACGAGACGAGGGAGGGCGGCGCATGGCGGATCGCGGAGTGAACGAGCCAGCCGGCGTGGCGCCGGTCCGGCAGCGTGGGGGCATAGGTGCGTTCCTCGCGAAGGCGGCAGGCGTCCTCGTCCTGCTTGCCCTCGCGGCGTTGATCGCGCTCTGGGGCGTGCAGCGTTATGTCGAGAGTCGGCTCACGCCGGATCCGACGACGATCGCGAGCGCAAGCCTCGAAGGGCTGCGCGAACAGAACAGGCTGTCGACCTTTGCCGCGCGGTTCGTCGCGGTCGTCACCTCGCGCCAATCGCAGCTTGGCTTCTCGACCGAGAAGACGCTGATCATGCCCGGCATGGTGCGGTACGATGTCGATCTCGCCAAACTGACGCAGCGTGACGTCACGTGGAACGCCGAGACGCGGACACTGGGCGTGCGGCTTCCCGCGGTCGAGATCGACGGGCCCCAGGTCGATCTGAACGCGCTGCGCGAATATAGCTCGGGCGGGTTGCTCGCGACGCTCACCGATGCGGAGAAGCGGCTCGATACCGCCAACCGTCGTGCGGGGCAGGTCGAACTGATGCGCCAGGCGCGCGAGCCGGCGATGATCCGCCTCGCCCGCGACGCGACGCGGCGTGCGGTCGAGCGCAGCTTCGCGATGCCGCTGCGCGCGGCGGGCGTCGACGCGACCGTCACGGTGCGCTTTGCCGACGAACCCGTCGCGAATTCCGAACGATGGGATGCGTCGCGTTCGCTGCAGGACGTGCTAGGGAACCGCAACTAAACCGGGATACGACCATGGAACTTCAGCAAAACCTTGCGGGCATCGACATTCGGGCCGAGATCGAACGCCTCCGCAAGGAGAAGAACGCGATCATCCTCGCGCATTATTACCAGAAGCCCGAATTGCAGGACATCGCCGATTTCGTCGGCGACAGCCTCGACCTGTCGCGCAAGGCGGCGGCGACCGACGCGGACGTGATCGCGTTCTGCGGCGTGCGCTTCATGGCCGAGACCGCCAAGATCCTGTCCCCCGACAAGACCGTGGTGCTGCCCGACATGGATGCGGGGTGCAGCCTCGAGGACAGTTGCCCGCCCGAGCAGTTCGCCGCGTTCCGCGCCAAGCACCCCGATCACATCGCGCTGACGTACATCAACTGTTCCACCGAGGTGAAGGCGCTGTCCGACATCATCGTGACGTCGTCGTCGGCGGAGACGATCCTCGCGCAGTTGCCCAAGGACCAGAAGATCATTTTTGGTCCCGATCGCAATCTCGGCGGGTATCTGGTGCGCAAGACCGGGCGCGAGATGCTGCTGTGGCCGGGCGTGTGCATCGTCCACGAGGCGTTCAGCGAGACCGAACTGCTCAAGCTCAAGGCCGCCAATCCCGGCGCACCGATCGTCGCGCATCCCGAATGCCCGCCGATCATCCTCGACCACGCCGATTATGTCGGCTCGACGCGCGGTATTCTCGATTATGCGATCGCGATGCCCGGCGACACGCTGATCGTCGCGACCGAGCCGCACATCATCCACCAGATGGAGAAGGCGCTGCCGAACAAGCGCTTCATCGGGGCGCCGGGTGCGGACGGCAACTGCAACTGCAACATCTGCCCGTACATGGCGCTCAACACGATGGAAAAGCTGTACGTCGCGCTGCGCGACCTGTCGCCGCGGATCGAGATCGAGCAAAGCCTCAGGCTGCGTGCGAAGACGAGTCTCGATGCGATGCTGGCGATGGCGTCCAACACCGTCGGCAAGGGCGATCTCGGCCCTGCGACGGTGACGGGCGACTGATCAGGCCTGCTGCGGATCGTCGGCCTGCGTGATGCCGGCGATCGCCTCATCGATATGGATCGCGGCGAGCGGCAGGCCGATCGCGTCGGCGAGCGCCAGCGCTTCGGTGAGCAGGGAGACGAGTCGCGCGGTTTGGGTAAGCGTATCCGACGGCATTGCGGTTCCTGATGTTCAGCGTCGATTCCGCCCGGCGCCGGGATCATGATATGCCCTATTTATTGTACGATTAATACCGTCCCTTCCGGTGACCGCGCGGTGCGGCAAACGCGGGATCGGCACGGTGAAACCAGGATCAGATCATGACCGAATTGTCGGGCTTCGACATCGCCACCTTCGTGGCGGCAACGCTGGCAGAAGATCTCGGCACCGTCGGCGACATCACGTCGGCGGCGGTGATCCCCGAGCAGGCGCGGTTCGCGGGGGTGATGGACAGCCGCGACGCGATCGTCGTCGCGGGGCTCGACCTCGCCGACGCGTTCTTCCGTGCGCTCGACCGCGACGTGCGGATCACGCATCTGGTCGAGGACGGGCAGGCGGTTCCGGCGGGAACGCAGCTCATGCGGCTCGAGGGAAGCGCGCGCGCGATGCTCACCGCGGAGCGCTCGGCGCTGAACACCGTGCAGCATCTTTCCGGGATCGCGACGATGACGCGCGCCTATGTCGAGGCGATGCACGGAACCGGCGCGATCCTGCTCGACACCCGCAAGACGATTCCCGGGCTGCGCGTGCTCGAAAAATACGCGACGCGGATGGGCGGCGCGAAGAACCACCGCATGGGTCTGTGGGACGCGGCGATGATCAAGGACAACCATGTCGCGGTCGCCGGCGATGTCGGCGAAGCGGTCCGCCGCGCCAGGGCGGCGGGGATCGCGCAGATCATCGTCGAGGTCGACCGGGTCGACCAGATCGAGCCTGCGCTGTCCGCCGGTGCGACGCATCTCCTGCTCGACAACATGCCGCCGGCAATCCTGCGCGGTGCGGTGGCGCTCGTCGACGGGCGCGTGCCGACCGAGGCATCGGGGGGCGTATCGCTGGAGACGATCCGCGCGATCGCGGAGACGGGGGTCACCTATGTCTCGGTCGGGCGGCTCACCCAGTCCGCGCCGGCGGCCGATATCGGCCTCGATTTCGCCCCGCTCTGATCCCCGGCGCCCGGACCCGCTTTGACGTTTGCGTATCGTGCCGCAGCGAGTAGCGTGCGGCCGAAGTTTTGACGAACCGATAGGGTGAAGATGCGTCCGAAATCCGTGGTCCTGGCCGAACGGCTCTATCTGGCGTCGATCGCGATCCTCGTCCTCATCAGCGTGCTGACCTGGGACGCGGCGGTTGCGCAGGGCGGCGTGATCCTCGCCGGCGGCGTGACCGCGTTCGGGATCGGACTGTCGTTGCTGCTGCTGATCCTGACGACGCGCAAGGCCAGCCGCATCGCGCTCTGGCTGCTGATCGCACTGACCGCGCTCGGCGCGCTCGGGGTGGCGGTGCAGGTCAGCAACGGGATCCTCGCGACGGGCCTCAATGGCGTGCTGACGATCGTCCAGCTCGTCCTCACGCTCATCCCCATCGTATTGCTGTTCCGCCCGCGCGCACGCGCCTGGTTCGCGGACATGGCGTACCGCGACGACGACTATGAGGGCGATGTCGATGATGCGGAGCGCGAGGCATGATCCGCGCCTCGAACACGATGCTGCGCGCGGCGCTGGCGCTTGCGACGGGATTGCCCGGTGTCGCGGTCGGACAGGCCTATAGCTGTTCGGTCCCCGGCGGGATCGAGCGGGTCCGTCCCGATCTTCCGTCCGAGCGCGAACCGGCGCGCGTCATGCCCGTGGCGAGCTACACGCTCGCGATTACCTGGGCGCCGCAATATTGCCGCGACAATGGCGATCGTCCGGGGTCGGCATTCCAGTGCGGCGCGGGCAACCGGTTCGGCTTCACGCTTCACGGCCTGTGGCCGGACGGCGCGGGCAGGACCTGGCCGCAATATTGCGCCGCGACGGCGATCGTGCCGCAGGCCGTCATCAAGCGGCAACTCTGTTCGACGCCCTCCGCGCAGCTGATCCAGCACGAATGGGCCAAGCACGGGACGTGCATGCCGGGATACCAACCGGCGCGCTATTTTCGCCAGTCGAGCAGTCTCTACGCTCGCCTGCGCTATCCCGACATGGACGCGCTGTCGCGCACGCCGATGACCGCGGGACGACTGGCGAGCGCGATGGCCAGCGCCAATCCCGGTCTCGAGGCAAGCATGATACGCGTCACGGCCACCCGGCAGGGGTGGCTCGACGAGCTCTGGATCTGCCTCGACACGCGGTTCCGCTATCGTCGCTGCCCGGCGCATGCGGGCGGTGTGACGAGCGGCACCGCGATCAAGATCTGGCGCGGCGGCCGCTGACCCGGCGCGGGCCGGGTTCAGCCCGACAGCGTGACGGTCGACGGATGATGCTTGTCGAGATGCCGCTTGATGATCTTCAGATTGCGCGTGTTCGAGCGAAAATACAGGTCGGCAGCGTCGCCGACGAACGGGATGAACCCCAATACGGCGTCGAAGCCGACATTGCCCATCATCCGCGCGATCTGGAATTTCGAGAGGCCAAGGTTGCGCGCCTCCCAGACGAGCCAGCTGCCCATCGCGGCGGCGATCAGGTCGCCGACCACCGGGATCAGCCCGACGATAAAATCGAGCCCGACGGGACGGTTGAGCCCCGGCAGGATGAACGCGCGTTCGAGGATGCGCTCGAGCGCCTCGACACGCTGTCGGACAGCCGCCGGATCGCGGCCCAGCGGAAGCGTAGCGGCAAGCTGCGCGGGATCGAAACGGGACGCTGTGTTGGTCATATGTATCAGTTGGTGTCGGTACGCAGCCGGTTCAACGGGTGCCAGGCGCGACTATTCGCCTGCCACTGCGCGAGCCGCGCCGCGACCAGCGACCAGCGGAGTGGCCGCGCGAGCGGGATGAACGGGACATCCTCGTTGACCGCCGCATCCGCCTCCGCGATCCGCTGGCTGCGCGTCGCGAGCGTCGGTGCCTGACGCGCCGCCTCGACCGCCGCGCTTGCCGCCTCGCCGCAGGGCGCGCACGCGGTCGCGAGGTACCAGCGTGCGCTGTCATACGGCGCCACCGCGTCGACGAGCTTGAGATCGGCGGCGGCGTCCATCGGCACGCGCTCCGGCGTGATGCCGATCGCGTAGAGCGCCGCGCCGATGTGCGCATAGAGCAAGGTCGCGCCAGGACCCGCGGGGAGCGCGATACGCAGGCGGATCGGTGCGCCGCCGTTCTCGCTCGCCCAGGCGGCGACGCGCTGACGTGCGCCGACGCGGCGCTCGTCCTGCGTCAGCAGCGTCCAGGCGGGGACCTGCGGCAGCCCCGCCGAATCGAGCGGATCGGGGAGGATGCGATCCGCTGGCTCCCAGTTCGGCGCGATCGCGGATGTCAGCGCGACGCGATCGATCGCCTGTGCCAGCGCGGACCGGCTGGCAGGCGTCGCGAGGAAGCCGCTGCGGGATATGATCGCGAGTCCGAACAGGCCCACCGCGGGATCGACGCGGATCGAAGCCGGCGCGATGTCCGTCGTCGCGAGCAGTGGCCAGTCGGCAAAGCTGCCGCCGCTCACCATGTCCGAGTCGCGCGCGGCAAAGCGCGCGATCGCCCGCGCCGCGCGCTCACCGATCAGCCGGACGTCGCGCTCGGGTTCCTCTTCCCGCTGGTCCTCCGGATCGGCGCGATTGGGGTCATAGGCGGGGCGCAGCAACGGTGCGGTGCCGAACGCGGCGACGCGGAACGGTCCACTGCCGCCGCTCGGACGCACGCGCAACAGCGCGAGTTCTGGTTGCGCGAACAGCTTCAGCAGGTCGGGGCGCGGCCGGTTGAGCCTGACCTCGATGACCTGCGGCGTCATCACGACGATCTCGTCCACCGCGGTCAGGAAGGGGGCGAGCGGGTTGCGCGACCCGCGCGCCATCTGGCGGTCGAGCAGCCCGACGACCTGGTTCGCGGTCACCGGCGTGCCGTCGCCCCACTGGCCTTCGCGCAGACGGAAGATGTAGCTCATGCCGCCGTCGATCACGATCCAGCGCTCGGCAAGACCGGGCTCGATCTGACCCGCGGCGTCGAACCGGACGAGTCCCTGCGCGGTCGCGTCGATCAGCAGCCGGTCGGGCGTACCAAGCGGCGTGCGGCTGGCGTCTGCCACGCGCGGCGGTTCGCCGATCGCGCTGACGACCACGGTGCCGATGTCGAGCCGGCGATTGCACGCCGCCGGCGCGAGCAGGACGAGCGCGGCCAGCGCGGACATGGTGGTGCGGACGGCGGGACTCGAACCCGCACTCCAGGGGAGGGAGATTTTAAGTCTCCTGCGTCTACCGGTTTCGCCACGTCCGCACACAAATATCAGAAAGACGAGGCGGCGCGCAGGGTCAACCCATGGCGAACGCGAATTCGCGCCGCGTCGTCCGGCGAATCGCCCTGCGGTCCCGATATCAGTCGACGTTGAGCCGCGAGCGCATTTCCTTGCCGGGCTTGAAATAGGGGACGCGCTTGGCGCCGACCTCGACGACTTCGCCGGTCCGGGGGTTGCGCCCCGTCCTCGCATCGCGTGCGCGCGTCGAAAATGCGCCAAAGCCGCGGAGCTCGACTCGGCCATCGGCAGCGAGTCGCTTTGAAATCTCGTCGAAAAAGCACGAAACGATCAGTTCGACTTCGCGTGCTTCGAGGTCCGGATGTGCATCCGTCAGTTTCTGGACCAGTTCGGATCGTATCATTGTCGAGAGCCCCCGCCCATAAAATGCAAAAAACTGATCTAGGTCAGTAAAAGGGGCGATAGCACCAATTGGTCTGGTGTCAAAAAGCAAAAGGGACCGAAATGCATCAACGCATCCCGGTCCCCTTCTGCCTTACTTCTTTTCGGCTTCCGTGCGGGCCTTGAGAGCCTCGCCCAGGATGTTGCCGAGCGTCGCGCCCGAGTCCGACGACCCGTACTGCGCCACAGCCTGCTTCTCTTCCGAGATCTGCATCGCCTTGATCGAGAAGGTCGGCTTCTTCGAACGATCGAAGCCCGTCACCATCGCGTCGAACTTCTGGCCGACCTGGAAACGCTCCGGACGCTGCTCGTCGCGATCGCGACCCAGATCCGTGCGCTTGATGAAGCCGGTCGCGCCATCGTCGCCCTGCTGAACTTCGAGGCCCGCGTCGCGGACTTCGAGAACGGTGACCGTGACGATCGCGTTCTTGTTAAGCTTGTCGCCTGCTGCTGCGATGCCGCCGGCCGAAGGCCCGCCGCGCTCGAGCTGCTTCATGCCGAGCGAGATACGCTCCTTCTCGGCGTCGATGTCGAGCACGACGGCCTCGACGGTCTCACCCTTGCGATGCAGGTTGAGCGCGTCCTCGCCCGAAACGCCCCAGGCGATGTCGGACATGTGGACCATGCCGTCGACGTCGTTGTCGAGGCCGATGAACAGACCGAATTCGGTCGCGTTCTTGACTTCGCCTTCAACGGTCGAACCGATCGGATGCGCGGCAGCGAACGCCTCCCAAGGATTGGCCTGAGCCTGCTTGAGGCCGAGCGAGATGCGACGCTTCTCGGAGTCGACTTCGAGGACCATGACGTCGATTTCCTGCGAGGTCGACACGATCTTGCCCGGATGGACGTTCTTCTTGGTCCAGGACATTTCCGACACGTGGACCAGGCCTTCGATGCCCGCTTCCAGCTCGACGAACGCACCATATTCGGTGATGTTCGTGACGCGGCCGGTGAGCTTTGCGCCGACCGGATACTTGACCATCGCGCCATCCCAGGGATCGCTCTCCAGCTGCTTCATGCCGAGGCTGATGCGCTGGGTGTCCTTGTTGATGCGGATGATCTGCACCTTGACGGTGTCGCCGATGTTCAGAACTTCGCTCGGGTGACCGACGCGCTTGTAGCTGAGATCGGTGACGTGCAGCAGGCCATCGATGCCGCCGAGATCAACGAACGCACCGTAATCGGTGATGTTCTTGACGACGCCGTCGATGATCTGGCCCTCGGCGAGGCTCAGGATCAGGCCCGAACGCTGCTCTGCGCGCGTCTCTTCGAGAACGGCGCGACGCGACACGACGATGTTGCCGCGCTTGCGGTCCATCTTCAGGATCTGGAACGGCTGGGGGATGTCCATCAGCGGGGTGACGTCGCGCACGGGGCGGATATCAACCTGCGAGCCCGGCAGGAACGCCACGGCGCCGTTCAGGTCGACGGTGAAGCCACCCTTCACGCGGCCGAAGATCACGCCCTCGACGCGGGTCGTCTTCGAGAATTCGGTTTCCAGCTTGTCCCATGCGGCTTCGCGGCGGGCGCGATCGCGGCTGAGCATCGCTTCGCCGTGGACGTTCTCGACGCGGTCGACATAGACTTCGACTTCGTCGCCGACCTTGAGGTCAGCCTTCTGGCCCGGCGCTGCGAATTCGCGAAGCGGCACGCGGCCTTCCGACTTCAGACCGACGTCGATGACGGCCATGTCGTTCTCGATGCCGGTCACGGTGCCATGCACCACGCGGCCCTCGAAGCTGTCGGCGTCGCCGAGCGTTTCGTTCAGCATCGCCGCGAAATCGTCGCGGGTCGGCATTACCTGGGTTGCCATAGAATTCAGTAATCCTAGTCTGTTTCCGGCCAAGCGGTTGGGTCCGCTGGTCTTGGCCTTCGTTGCCGCGACGACCGAACGTCGGCGCGGCATCCGGACGGCACGAGGTGCGGAGGACGTAGACGCT
Organism: Sphingomonas sp. Leaf20; assembly: GCF_001421535.1. GTDB lineage: Bacteria > Pseudomonadota > Alphaproteobacteria > Sphingomonadales > Sphingomonadaceae > Sphingomonas. The sequence continues at coordinate 512,405 of NZ_LMKN01000008.1, forward strand.
GCATGCGAAAACGGCGCGTGAGACTCAGAGGTCTCCGCGCCTTCCTCCACGAGCATCGCTCGCCGGACGCATTGCAGTAGCGCAAACCGCGCTCCGGGGCAAGTTCGCTGCCCCGGGAGCAAGTCGCCGGGCGCTGCGTTGGGGGCTGCTCACAACAGGAGCGAAGATTTGAGCGAACGCGGCATTCTCGTGCTGGGCTGGATCGCCACGGCGACGGCGATCGTGATGTATCTGTCGTATATCGACCAGATCATGCTGAACCTCGCCGGGCAGAAGGGATCGGTGGTCCAGCCGTTCGCGACCATGGTCAATTGCGGGCTCTGGGTGGCGTATGGCGTGCTGAAGCCGAAGCGCGACTGGCCGATCGCGGTGGCGAACTTCCCGGGCGTGGTGCTGGGCGCGATCACGCTCGCGACGGCGCTGTAGGCGCGCTGGCTTCCCCCGTCATCCTGACGAAAGTCAGGACCCAGAGCCGCATAGCTCGCCCTTCGTTACCCTGGATCCTGACTTTCGTCAGGATGACGGAAGGGGGGCGGGAAGCGGAAGGGCCTAAACCGCCGCCTTCCTCGCCCGCTGCGCCTCGACCAGCGCAACCGCGCGCTGCACCGAGGCCTCGATCGACAGGAAGCTCGTATCGAGCAACGCGGCGTCGTCCGCCATGACCAGCGGCGCGGTCGAGCGGCCGCTGTCGCGCGCATCCCTGGCCCGGATGTCCGCCAGCACGCGATCCTTGCTCGCGGTCCCGCCACGCGCCTGCAGCTCGGCATGCCGCCGCTGCGCGCGGATGTTGGGGGTCGCCTTCACGAACAGCTTGGCGTCCGCATCGGGCGCGATCACCGTGCCGATGTCACGCCCGTCGAGGATCGCGCCCCCCTCCTGTGCCGCGAACCGCTTCTGTCGCTGCATCAGCGCCGCGCGGACCAGCGGATGCGCCGACACGATCGAGGCCAGCGCGCCGATATCGTCGTCGCGCAGCGCCGGATCGCTCATCATCGCATCGTCGAAATCGCATGCGGCGACCGCGTCCGCCTCGGTCTCCGGATCGAGCCCCATCCGCGCCACGTTCAACGCGACCGCGCGGTACAGCAGCCCGGTGTCGAGATAGGGAAGTTTGTAATGCCTGGCCAATGCGCGCGCGATCGTGCCCTTGCCCGATGCCGCCGGGCCGTCGACTGCGATGATCATCTTAATTCCCCTGGCCGGTAAGCGCGTCGAGCGACCGGAAGAACACGGGATAGCTCGTCGCCACCGGCGATACATCGTCGATCGTGACGGGCTCGCAGGCGCCAAGTCCAGCCACCACCATGCTCATTGCGATGCGGTGATCGAGTTTCGAGGCCACCCGAGCGCCACCGCGAATCGCCGCGCCGCCGGATCCGGTGATCGCCATCCCGTCCTCATATTCCTCGCACACCACGCCGCACGCCTCGAGCGCGATCCGCATCGTCGTGATCCGGTCCGATTCCTTCACGCGCAATTCGTGCGCGCCGCGCGCGACCGTCGTGCCGGTCGCAAACGCCGCGGCGACGAACAGCACCGGATATTCGTCGATCATACTCGGCGCCAGATCGGCGGGCACCTCGATCGCGGTCAGGGGTGCGTGGCGTACGCGCAGGTCGGCGACGGGCTCGCCGCCGACGGTCCGCGGGTCGAGTTCGGTGATGTCGGCGCCCATCATGCGCAACGCGGTGACGATGCCGATCCGCGTCGGGTTCAGCCCGACATTGCGCACAACGATATCCGACCCCGGCACGATCGACGCCGCGACCAGCCAGAACGCCGAGGACGACGGATCGCCCGGCACGACGATATCCTGCGGGGTCAGCTCCGCTTCCCCGGTGATCGAGATCACGCGGCCCGCCTCGGTCTCCTCGACGGTCAGCTTAGCGCCGAACCCGGTCAGCATCCGCTCGCTGTGATCGCGCGTCGCGACCGGCTCGATGACCGTGGTGATGCCGGGCGTGTTGAGCCCCGCCAGCAGGATCGCCGACTTCACCTGTGCCGACGCGACCGGCAGCGTGTAGCTGATCGGCACCGCGGGGCAGATCCCGCGCACCATCAGCGGCAGCGTGCCGCCGGGCGACGCGGTGATGTCCGCGCCCATCTGCGACAGCGGCTCGATCACGCGGCCCATCGGCCGTCCCGACAGCGAGGCGTCGCCGGTAAAGGTGCAGGTGATCGGATGGCTCGACACCAGCCCCATCAGCAACCGCGTCGAGGTGCCCGAATTCCCCATCTCGAGCGCGGTCTCGGGCTGGAGCAGTCCGCCGACGCCGACGCCGTCGACGACCCAGATGCCGTCGTCCTGCCGCGCGATCGTCGCGCCCATCGCGCGCATCGCCGCCGCGGTGGCGAGCACGTCCTCCCCCTCGAGCAGCCCGGTGATCCGGCTGGTGCCGACCGCGAGGCTCGCGAACATCAGCGCGCGGTGGCTGATCGACTTGTCGCCGGGAACCGCGATCGAACCGGTCAGCGGACCGCGCGCGACCACGTCGAGAGGCTGGGGGAGGGGGTGTGTCATCGGGCCGGGCTTTTGACAGTGGCCTTGCGCTATGGCAAGGCGCGCCCACTTTGCGGGGGCATCCCCCACAATCTATCCATTCGAAAGGTTCTATCGGCATGATCAAGCCGGAATGGGGCACGAAGCGTTCGTGCCCGAAATGCGCGACGCGTTTCTACGACCTCGAAAAAGCCGACCCCGTGACCTGCATCGAATGCGGCTATGCGTGGGAGCCCGAGCCCATCCTGAAGTCGAAGCAGCCGCTGCCGTTCGAGGTCGCCAAGCCCGACACCAAGAAGCCCGACGCGGATCTCGAGGGTGACGAGGAAGAGGATATCGCCTCGATCACCGGCGAGGACGAGGAGCCGTCCGCGGACGACGAAGTCGATCTGGGCGGCGACGACGACCTCGGCGTCGAGACGCCGCAGGACGAGCACGAGCGCTAATCGAAAGAAATTTGGCGAGCGGTGTTTACGCCGCTTGCCAACCCGGGCGGGTCCGGTTAGTGACCCGCCTCCCAACGGGAATGGGGCCGTAGCTCAGCTGGGAGAGCGTTCGCATGGCATGCGAAAGGTCAGGGGTTCGATCCCCCTCGGCTCCACCATTTCCGCCGGACCGCGATGTGGCCTCTGGGTATCCCCGCTACCTTCACGCTCAATAGGTCGCCTGAAAGCTTTCGGTCGCGACGCTGAGATCGTGCGTCAGCAGGTGGACCGATTCCAGATTCCTGCGAATTTGCATCGCCGTGGTGTTGAACCGCCGGTTGCGACTGGCGAGCTGTTCGACGCCCTCGGTCATCGCACGCGCGGTGAGGGCGGTTTCGTCGATCGCCGCGCTGATCGCCAGGATCCGATCATGTTGATCGCGGGCGGTGTCGGTGACGACGACCGCACGCTGCTGGATATCGGCAATGTCGCGCGCGATCGCCCGATTCGCCGCGACCACGTCGCCCGTGGCCGCCTGCATCGCTGCGATCTGCGGTCCGATCCGGGCCACTGCCGCAGACGTCTGCGTCGCGAGCGCCTTCACCTCGGTCGCGACGACGGCGAACCCGCGTCCCGCCTCGCCGCTGCGCGCGGCCTCGATCGCGGCATTGAGCGCGAGCAGCCCGGTCTGTTTCGCGATGCCTCTGATGACGTCGAGGATGGAGCCGATCGACGCGGCATGGTCCGACAGGCCCTGCGTCAGATGGACGGTTTCATCCGCATGCGCCATCGCACCGCTCGCCGCCGTGCTGGTATGATGGATCTGGTCGACGACGGTATCGATCATCCCCGCCATGAGCGCGGAGGTATGCGCCGCATCCTGCATCGCCGCGGTCGACTGTTGCGCCGCGATCACGACCTCGCCCAGGTCGCGGACGATGAGTTCGAGTTCGGACTCGCCCGCCCGGCCCATCGCCTGACCCTCGGCCGCCGCCGCGTCGGTCTGTGCGACGACGGTGGCGATCGTCTGGCGGAACCGGTCGGCTTGCGCGGTCTGCGCCGCGACGGCGTCTGCGAGCCGCCGCTCGACGCTGATGTCGCGGTAGGTGATGACCGCCCGGCCATCGTAGAGCGGCGTGAAGGCGATCTGCAGGATCATGCCGTCGTCGAAATGGTGATCGACCCCGTAGGTCGACTCGCTGGACCACCAGAGCCGATGATTCTCGATGACCGCCGCGGTTCGTGCGGCGGGCCATCCGACCGCTTCGCCGACGATCCCGAGATAGGTGGAAAGGTCCATGCCCGGGCGGACGCGGTCGCACGCGATGCGAAACAGCGCGGCGACGCGGGGATTGATCGCCGCAATGCGCTCGTCGCGATCGAAGATGACGATGCCGTCGGTCATTGCCGCCAGCGCGATCCCGAGCAGCGCCTGGGCGTCGTCCGACCGATCCGCTTCCTCGCCACGAAGCGTCTGGAGGGTATGGGAGAGAACGGACGCCGACTGGATCTGCATCCACCCGAGATCGCCCAAAATGGTTGTAACTCTGTTACTTAACCAGAATTAATGCCGAATTTTGCGCGTGCGTTTGCGCCCGTTCAGCGCCGTGCCGGGTCGATCCGCCGCGCCGTCAGGATGCGGATCGGCGCGGCGATCATCTGCCCCTTCATCGCGCCTTCGCCAGCGGTGGGCGAGGTCGGCGCGGCGAGGATGCGACGGACGATGTCCATCCCCTCGACGACATGGCCGAACGCGGCATAGCCGCTATTGTCGCCGGGCTGATCGGGGTGCGCGTCGAGGAACGGGACGGCGCCGACGGTGATGAAGAAATCCGCACGGCCGGTACCCGGCGCCAGACGCGCGAGCGAGATCGTCGCGTCGGTGTGAAGGATGCCGGTCTTGCTGGTCGGCTCATGCGCGATCGGCGGAAACGCGCGTGCACCGTCCCCCTTGATCCCGCCTTGAATAAGCCCGGTGTCGGGTCCGAGGTTCATCGCCCGGTAGAAGGTCGTGTTGTCGAGCCGCTTCGCGTCGACATAGCGCAGGAAGTTGGCGGTGGTGATCGGGGCACGCTGTTTCTCGAGCTCGAGCACGAGCGCGCCCTCGCTCGTCTGGAGGCGTACCGTCACGGTCGCCGGCCTGGGGGCGGCGGGATCGGCCGGAGCTGATGGGGGGGCGGATAGGGGGGCGGAAGGGCCCGCGATCGGGGGCGGGGCGACGGGCGGCGGCGGTGCCGTCTGTGCGTGCAGTGGCGTGATGACGGCCAGTACCGTCAGAAATCCGTATCCAAGCCGCATCGACGACCTCCCGAAATGTGTCCCATTCGCGGACAGCGCGAAATGGGACGGTTTTGCCGCTGGTCCAAAAAGTAAACGCCGCGTTAACGCTCTATCATGACCAGACGCCTTGTCCTTACCAACGAAGCCGCGCGCCATCCCTTTCGTCGCACCCTGCCGCCGCCGGTCGTACCGGTCGCGAAGAACGACGATCAGGACATCAAGCTGTTCGCGCTGAGCTTCGTCGCGTTCTTCACCTGTTTCTACAGCTTCATTTTCTGATCGACGGAAGACAGCCGTCGGTCGGCTCGTCGCAGGCGCGGTGGAGTTTCTGCGCGATCCAGGCGGACACGAGGCACATCGCCGCGACGAGGAACAGCATGTCCTCGGGCGTCACGCCCATCATGGTGATGCCGATCACCGCGATCGAGCCGATCGTCATCGCGCCCGAATTGACGACGTTGTTCGCCGCCACCGTGCGCGCGGTCTGATCCTTTTCCACCGTGGTCGTGAGGAACGCGTAGAGCGGCACCACGAACATGCCGCCGGTGATCGCGATCATCATCAGCGAGCCGAGCACGGGCCAGGCGGCGGGCTGTGCGAGGAACTCGGTCCAGTCGTAATAATGGCCGGGGGCGGCAGGGTGCCAGGTCCGGACGAGGATCGAGAACAGGACGACGAAGCCCCCCATCGCGATCACCGAGGCGGGCGAGAACTTCGCCGAGATGCGCCCCTTCAGCATCGTGTTGATCACCACCGAGCCGATCGCGACCCCGACCGAAAACACCGCGATCACGAAGCTGGCGACGCGCTCGTCCGCGGTCAGGACGTTCTTCACCAGCGGCGGGAACACCACGATCAGCACCGCACCGATCGTCCAGAAAAAGCTGATCGCGCAGATCGCGAGGAACAGCCGCGGGATGTGCATCGTCGCGCTGATCAATCGCCACGACGCGGTGAAGGGATTGTAGTTGAGGACGAGCGGCGGGCCCTCGCGCGGTGCCGGCGGAACCTCGCGCCCCGCGAACCAGCCGATCACCGCGATCGCGAGCACCGCGATTGCCGCCCGCTCGATATGTTCGGTCATGAATCCGGCGGTGATCGTCCCCATCAGGATCGCCAGATAGGTGCCCGCCTCGACCAGCCCGGTACCGCCGAGCACGTCGCACGGCGGCAGATGCTGCGGCAGGATCGCGTATTTGATCGGCCCGAAGAACGTCGAATGGACGCCGAGGCACAGCACCGCGCCCAGCATCAGCCCGAGCCCGATCGTCGAATGCCCGCTGCGCGCGACCAGCAGGCCGGTCGCGCCAAGCGCCATGATACCGATCTCCGCGCTCTTCACGAGTCGGATGATCCGCGCCTTGTCGTGGCTGTCCGCCAGCTGCCCCGCGAGTGCGGACAACAGGAAAAAGGGAAGGATCGCAATCCCGGTCGCCAGCGCGTTGAAATTCGCCTCCATCCGCGGATCGTTGAAGATCGCGTAGGTCGCGAACAACACCATCGACGTCTTGAAGAGATTATCGTTGAAGGCGCCCAGGAACTGAGTCGTGAACAGGGGCAGGAAGCGTCGTTGCTTCAGCAACCCGAGTGCGTTGCGCATGCGAAGAATAGTCCTGATCGTGGCAACAAAAGGTAAGCGGCCTTAGCCTAGCGGGTCCGGCACGCCAATGGCTTAGGGCGGATCGGTTCTCGCACGCGCCGGGCGTTGAAGGCGGTGGCGCGCTGGACGGGTGGTCGTCCCGGCTCGCCGTCACCCCCATGAGCCACCGAACGGTACCGACAACAGGGGGGCAGCCGCGGTTCCACGGGCGCCGGCATGCCCCGGTTTGCCCTTCCGGAGACCGGTACGCGTGCCCGATCCGCAAAACCCGGTTTCGCCGACGGCATCTCGGGAGTAGGAGTGACACGTGCTGAGCCTTCCCAATCTCCTGACGCTGTCGCGCATCGTCGCGGTACCCCTCCTTGTCGGCTTCCTGTGGTGGCCCGGCTGGGCGGCAGGCTATGCGATTGCATTCGCGCTGTATTGCCTGATGGGAATCACCGATTATTTCGACGGGTATCTTGCGCGGTCGAACGGCGCGGTGTCGAAGCTCGGCATCTTCCTCGACCCCATCGCTGACAAGATCATGGTCGCGGCGGTCATCCTGATCCTCGTCGGCACGCGCGACATCGCCGGGATCCACGTCATCGCCGCGCTCGTGATCTTGTTGCGCGAAATCGCCGTGTCGGGTCTGCGGGAGTTTCTCGCGCAGCTCCAGGTGTCGGTGCCCGTGTCGCGCCTCGCCAAGTGGAAGACGACGTTCCAGCTGGTGTCGCTCGGCGGGTTGATCCTGGCCGGTGCGCTACCGGATCTTGGCTGGGTGCAGGTGGTGGGCCTCGCGGCGCTCTGGGCGGCGGCGGTCATGACGGTGGTGACGGGCTGGGATTACCTGCGCGTCGGCCTGAAGCATATGGATTGATGTCATGACGATCACGCTGTTGTATTTCGCGTGGGTGCGCGAGCGGATCGGGGCGGGCGAGGAAACCGTCACCCCGCCGCACGACGTAACGACGATCGCCGATCTGGTGGACTGGCTGGCCACGTCGAGCGCGGGGCATGCCGCGGCATTTGCCGATCGCGGGCGGCTGCGCGCGGCGATCGACCAGGACTTCGTGCCGCTCGACACGCCGATCGGGCAGGCCCGCGAGATCGCGCTGTTCCCGCCGGTGACGGGCGGATGATCCGCGTCGTCGTACAGAAGTCGCCGATCGACATCATGGCGGAGATGGTACGGGTCGAGGGCGAGGCAGGCGCCGTCGCCACGTTCACGGGCCTCGTGCGCGCCGATGACGGCGTCGAGACGCTAGAGCTCGAACATTATCCGGGTGCGACCGAAGGCGCGTTGACGAAGGTCGCCGAGGGCGCATGCATACGCTGGGGGTTGAGCGCGGCGACGATCGTTCACCGAGTCGGGCCGATGCATCCGGGCGAACGCATCGTGTTCGTCGCGGCCGCCTCTGCGCACCGCGGCGCATCGCTCGAGGCGTGCGCCTATCTGATCGATCGGCTCAAGACCGATGCACCGTTCTGGAAACGGGAAACCCGCGGCGCCGAGGCCAGCTGGGTAGAAGCGCGCGACGCCGACGAGGCCGCCGCCGCGCGCTGGGAGCGTTAGCCGATCTTCGGCACGCTCATGCCGTTCGTCAGGTGGACGACGCCATTGGTCGCCTTGACGTCGGCCTGATCGACATAGGCCTTGCTGCCTGCGGTATCGGTCAGTTCGATGTTGCCGTTCGCCCCGAGCGACGCGGTCAGCGGCTGGCCTGCAAGCGTGGTCAATACGGCCTTGCCACCGCCCGCCGTGATCTTCTGCTTGAGCTGATCCGAGGTGACCGCGCCCGACACGACGTGATACTTCAGGATCGTCGCCAGCGTCGGCTTGGCCTCGGGCTTCATCAGCGTATCGAGCGCGCCGGCGGGAAGACGCGTGAACGCCTCGTCACTGGGCGCGAACACGGTGAACGGACCCGGGCCCGACAGCGTCGTCGTCAAATCCGCCGCGGTCACCAGCTTGGTCAGCGTCGCGCGGTTCGGCAGCGTCGGCAGTGCAGCGGCGATCGTCGACGTCGGTGCGGCCTGCGCGGGGGCTGCCGCGCCAGCGGGGGCAGCAGCGGCAGGCGCGGCGGGCGTCGCACCGGTCTGTGCGGTGGGATCCATCTGTGCAGACTGGCCGGCCTGTGGTGCCTGCGTCGTCGTGGCCGCCGCGTTAGGGGCGCTCTGCGTCGGTGCGGCGGGCGCCATTGGCGTCCGGCCTGGTGCCGTCTGGGCAACGGCCGGGGCCGCTGCGATCAATGCGGTGGCAATCATCAGGTTGGTCTTGGTGATCATGGGTTTCTCCTGGTTGGACACGATCTGGAAACATTGTTGCAATGCAAGATAGGCAACGCGGCGACCGTTTGCGAAGTTCCCGGGCGGGGAAAGGGGCCAGCCGATCCGTCTTCACGACGAACCGACAGGTTTTATCCTCTTGTTATCACGACAATCTTGGGACGATGACGCCATTGACGACGTGAACCATCCCGTTCGACTGTCGAACATCCGCGGTCTCGATGTAACTCTTGTTACCATTCACGTCGGTCAACGCGATGATGTCGCCGACCAGCGTCACGGTGATCGGATCGCCCTCGACCGTCGGCAGCGTCGCCGTGCCGTTACCCGCCGCCACGCGCGCCTTCAGATCGGCGGCGGTGATGTCCCCCGCAACGACGTGATAGGTCAGCACCTTCGCGAGCGACGCCTTGTTCTCGGGCTTGAGCAGCGTGTCGACCATGCCCGGTGCGAGCCGGCCGAACGCGGCGTTGCTGGGCGCGAACACGGTGAAGGGGCCCGTACCCGACAGCGTCGCAGTCAGGTCGGCGGCCTTGATCGCGGTGACCAGCGTCGAGAGATTGGGGGCAGCGGAGGCATTATCGACGATCGTCCGCGTCGCGATCATCGGCACGCCGCCGACGGTCGGATTGGCAACCGCGATCGGACCATTGGGCGTGGACAAGGCGGGGTTGGCGGGCGGCGGAGCGGTCGGCGTGCCGAGATCGTTGTTGCCGCTGCTGCAGGCGGCCAGCGCCAGCGCGGCGAGGGTGGTGGTGCCCAGACCGATATACAGCGGGCGCAGGTTCGACTTCGACATGTCTTCTCCTAGGGAACGGGCGCAGTCGCAGGGAAATACGGCTGAACCCGGTGTTTGTTGCAGGGATGTCACGATCACCGCGTGACGGCTGGCTGCATCGTCAGCGCGCGTCGGCGAGCGCCTGGGCGAGCAGATGAAAATCCTTTTCGCGTGGCGACGCCTTGCGCCAGACCAACGCGATCCGACGAAAGGCGTTGTCCGCATCGAGCGGCAGCGCGGTGATCCCGGTATTTTCGAGGATCCCCGCATTCAGCGCCATTTCGGGCAGCATCGTGATGCCGAGGCCATTGTCGACCATCTGCACGATCGTGTGCAGCGACGTGCCCATCATCGTCGCCTCTGCCCGGATCTCGGGACGGTTGCACGCGGCGAGCGCATGATCCTTGAGGCAATGCCCGTCCTCGAGCAGCAACAGCCGCGTCTCGTCGATCGCCGAGGCCGGGATCGCGGAGGCGGGGATCGACGTCCGGTCCGCGGGCACGTCGTCGGTCGGGAAGGCGACGAACAGCCTGTCGTCGAACAGCGTCTCGAACGCGACCTCGCCGCAGGCATAGGGCAGGGCGAGCAGGACACAGTCCGTCCGGCCGTTGTGCAGCCCCTCGCACGCCGCACCGCTGGGTTCCTCGCGCAGGAACAGCTTGAGGTCGGGATAGTCGCGGCGCAGCCTGGGGAGGATACGCGGCAGCATGAAGGGGGCGATCGTCGGGATCACGCTCATGCGCATGTCGCCGGACAGCGGCCGGCCGGCGGCGCGCGCGATGTCGCCGAGTTCCTCGGCCTCGCGCAGCACGCGCCGTGCCTTGTCGGAGATCCGATCGCCGAGCGGGGTGAAGCGGACGACGCGCCGCGTCCGCTCGACGAGCACGACGCCGATCAGCGTCTCGAGCTCGCGAAGACCCGCCGACAGCGTCGACTGGGTGACGAAGCAGGCTTCGGCCGCACGACCGAAATGACCATGATCCTTCAGGGCAACGAGATATTGGAGTTGCTTGAGCGTGGGGAGATAGGTTGCAGCCATTGATCGCCCATATCGATCGCCGCCCCCCTATTGTCCATGCCGCGTCGATGACCGGCGCGCGGGTTTTGCGGTCACACGGTCATTGCGCGGTACAGGCCGAACACGCTCGTCAGCGTCAGGATCGCGCCGACCATCGTCATCAGTACCTTCGCCGGAACGCGCTTGGCGAGGATCGCACCGAAGGGCGCGGCGAGCATCCCGCCGATCAGCAGCCCGACCGTGGCCTGGGTAAATGCGCCCCAGCCGAGCTGCGTGATGAAGGTCGCGGAGATTGTCGTCGTCAGGAAGAACTCGGCGGTGTTGACGGTGCCGATCGTGGTGCGCGGTGCGGCACCCTGGACGAGCAGGTTCGACGTCACCACCGGCCCCCAGCCGCCGCCCCCGGCGGCATCGAGGAATCCGCCGACCAGCCCGAGCGGCTCGACGATCTTCGGGGTCTTGCGCGCTGGCGGATGCCGAAGCCCGCGCCAGAGTAGATACAGCCCGATCCCGGTAAGATAGGCGAGGATGAACGGCTTGGTCGTGCTCGCATCGACGTTCGACAGGACGTACGCGCCCAGCACGCCGCCGATGACGCCGGGTATCATGAGGCGAAAGAACAACCGCCAATCGACATTGCGATGGAGCGCATGGCTGATCCCCGAGACCGCTGTGGTAAAGGTCTCGACGGTGTGGACGCCGGCCGAGGCCGCGGCAGGGGAGACGCCGATCCAGAGCAGCAACGTATTCGAGATCACGCCAAACGCCATGCCGAGCGCGCCGTCGACGACCTGTGCCGCGAAGCCGACGAGGATGAACGGCCAGATATAGGGAAGATGGGAACTGATCAGATCGATCAAGACAGGTCCTTCAAGTGCCTTCGGCGAGGAAACGGCAGCGCGTGAAACGCGACGGAAACAGCGCGTTGAACGCGACGGCAAGTGCGACAACGACGCTCGCCGCCAAATCGATGCACGCGTGGAGCGCGGCGATCATGGGGCGGGCGTTGCGGGTCACGATGGCGAGCCCGGCGCGCGACCGGACCCATGCGAGATGCGGCCGGCTGGAAATCGGCCGGACGAGCTCCTAAATGAACGAACCGCTAAGGGGAATGCGCATGTTGAGCCGGCTTGCCGCCTATCTTGATTCGATCCGGGCGCGTGACCCTGCACCGCATTCGCGCGCGGAGATCATGCTGTACCCCGGCGTCTGGGCGCTCGGGCTGCACCGGGTCGCGCATCGGTTGTACAAGTCCGACGCGTTTTTCCTCGCGCGGTGCGTCAATCATTTTGCGCGGTTCATGACCGCGATCGACATTCACCCCGGCGCGACGATCGGTCGCAACTTCTTCATCGACCACGGCTTCGTCGTGATCGGCGAAACGTCGCTGATCGGCGACGACGTGACGATCTATCAGTGCGTGACGCTCGGCGGGACCAGCCCCGACAACGGGGTTGCCGGAAAGCGGCACCCGACGATTTCGGACGGCGCGATCATCGGTTCGGGCGCGCAGGTGCTCGGCCCGATCACGCTCGGCCGCCGCTCGCGCGTGGGTGCCAACGCAGTCGTCACGCGCGACGTCCCCGAGGGGACGACCGTCGTCGGTATCCCCGCGCGCGCCACCACGGTCGAGGGCGGCGCCGCGCCCGAAGCGCCGCGCTTCGTGCCCTATGGTACGCCGTGCAGCGAAGGCTTCGACCCGGCGACGCAGAAGATGGAGATCATGCGCTGCGAGCTCGAGACGATGCGAAAACGTCTCGATTCGTTGCTCGCGGAGCAGGACGTGCTCGGTGCGCGCGGCCCCGGGCAGGCGGACGCGGTCGATGCTCTCGATATCCGACAGGACCTGCGCGACCGCGCTTGATGAGCAACGTCACCCCTTTTCCGACGCGTGCGACCGCGCCGAGCCAGATCGGATTCGACCGGGTCGAGCTGTCACGGATACTCGACCTGTACGGCCGCATGGTCGCCGCCGGACATTGGCGCGATTACGCGATCGATCTCGGCAAGGACGCCGCGGTCTTCGCATGTTTCCGTCGTGCGGCCGAGCGGCCCGAGTTCCGGATCGAGAAACGTCCCGCGCTGCGCAGCCGGCAGGGGATGTGGGCGCTTGTCGGGGAGGGCGGGGCGGTGATCAAGCGCGGTCACGAGCTCGGACCCGTACTGGCTCCGGTCGAACGCCGGCTGATGAAGCTCGTTCAGGACTAGTCCTGCAAGGATCACGTGTGGGCCGATCGCGCGCGCCGGCCATCATCCCGACACCGGTGGTCGGGATGATGGCGTCGCGCGCGTGCCTGCGTGATCAGCGCCCCTGAAGTTTCGCCAGGATGCTCATCGACTGGTCCGCACCCGATTGCGGGACGAGTTCGGCGTCGCGGTCGATGATCTCGGCCCAGTGCGCCGCGACACCCTCCACCGACAGGTCGTCACCCGTGAGCAGCTTGCCCTGAGTCAGCGTGACATAGGCTGCCTGAAACACGCCGGCGCCGGCGCCGACGATCATGTTGGTGGGTGCGTCCTCCGAGACCAGGTACACCGCGGCAGGCGCGACCTTGTCGGGGGAGAAGGCCTTGAACGCCTCTTCGGGAAAAATGTCCTGCGTCATCCGCGTACCCGCGGTCGGCGCGATCGTGTTCACCTTGATGTTGTTTTTCGCGCCCTCGATCGCGAGCGTCTTGGTCAACCCGGCAAGCCCGAGCTTGGCCGCGCCGTAATTCGCCTGACCGAAATTGCCGTAGAGACCGGTCGACGACGCGGTCATCAGGATGCGGCCGTAATTCTGCGCACGCATCGTGTCCCACACCGCCTTGGTGGCGTTGGCGGACCCGTTGAGGTGGACGTCGACGACGAACTTGAAGTCGGCCGGCTCCATCTTCGCGAAGCTCTTGTCGCGCAGCACGCCGGCATTGTTGATGAGGATATGGACGCCGCCCCAGGTTTCGGTGGCGCGCGCGACCATCGCGACCATCTGGTCATAATCGGTGACGCTGCCGCCATCGGCGATCGCCTCACCACCCGCCGCGCGGATTTCCTCGACGACCTGCAAGGCTGCGTCGGACTGACCCGTGCCGTCGCGCGCGCCGCCGAGATCGTTGACGACGACCTTCGCGCCCCGCCGGGCGAGTTCGCGGGCATATTCGCGGCCGAGGCCACCACCGGCGCCGGTGACGATCGCGACGCGGCCTTCAAAGCTGATCGATCCGAAGCTGTCGGACATGGAAAAGGCGCTCCTCTCTTATCGTTGGAGCGCCTTTCCTAGAACGTAAGGCGGACGGCGCAAGCGGTGGGATGTTCCACCGCCTGGCCGTCCTGTCAGGGCTTACTTGCCGCCGCGGTTCTTGCAGCCGTCCTTCACCGTGCGCGAGCACGTCGGATATTCCGCGGGCGCCGGGGTCGGCGGCGTCACCGTGGGCTGGCCGAACACGATGTTCGCGCCACCGGGGGCTGCCATCGGTGCAGCGGGTGCTGGCGGTGCCATCGGTGCGGCAGGTGCTGCGGGATCTGCTGCCATGGCGGGGTCTGCCGGTGCTGCGGGATCAGCCGGCGGCGGCGGTGCCATGGGCTCGGCCGGTGCGGTCTGCGCGGCGGGGTCAGCCGGTGGCATCGTCTGCGGCGCGGTCTGCGCGATCACGGGCGTTGCGAGCAGCGCTGCTGCGGCGAGTAGGATGGACTTCATGCGAATCTCCTAAATTCTTGGAGCGCAAATCTGTTAGCGCGACGGGTGAACGCACTAACTCCCGGTTGGGTCCTTCGTTTCGCATCCGATTCCAACCGGACCATCCTGCCGATGCACTATAGGCACGCCGGGCGACTGTTTGCGCGACGCGCGAATTACCCGCCAGTATCGAGCGAATAGCCAGCGGATCGTACGGTGCGGATGATATCCGGCCGCTCGCCGGTGTTGATCGCCTTGCGCAGTCGCCGGATATGCACGTCGACGGTGCGCGATTCGATGTCCGAATCATGCCCCCACACGGCGTCGAGCAGCCGTTCGCGCGAGAACACCCAGCCGGGATGCTCGAGGAAATGCTTGAGCAGCCGGAATTCGGTCGGCCCGAGCGACACGACCTCCCCCGACCGGCGAACCTTGTGACCCACCGTATCCATCTCGATATCGGCATAGGTCAGCGCTTCGCCGGCGAGCGCGGGCCGGACGCGCCGCAGCACCGCGCCGACACGTGCGACGAGTTCGCGCGGCGAAAACGGCTTGGTGACGTAATCGTCGGCACCCGTCTCGAGCCCGCGGACACGGTCCTCCTCCTCGCCGCGCGCGGTCAGCATGATGATCGGCACGTTCTGCGTCTCGGGCGCGCGGCGCAGGCGGCGGCACACCTCGATCCCCGACAACCCCTCGACCATCCAGTCGAGCAGGACGATGTCGGGCACCTTCTCGCGCGCGAGCAGCAGCGCCTCTTCGCCATCGGGGGTATGCGCGATCTCGAAATCCTCGCGCTTAAAATGCCAGACGAGCAGCTCGGCAAGCGCGGCATCGTCCTCGACCAGCAGCATCCGTGCTCGGGTCATGACTCCAACTCCTGCATGCCGCCACGATCCCGGTCGGCCATCTGGGTGCCGGTCGCGGCGAAATAGACCATCTCGGCGACGTTGGTCGCGTGGTCGCCGATCCGTTCGAGATTCTTCGCGACGAACAGGAGGTGCGCGACCTGGCTGATCGTCTTGGGATTTTCGACCATGTAGGTCACCAGCGTGCGAAAGATGCTGTCGTAGAAATCGTCGAGCGCGGCGTCGCTCTCGACGACGTGCATCGCCGCCTCGAAATCGCGCGCGGCAAACGCGTCGAGCACCTCGTGGACCATCTCGCTCGCCATCCGGCCCATCGCGGGCAGGATCGAGATCGGCTCGATCCGGTGCTCGCTCTCGATCATCGGCACGCGCTTGGCGATGTTCTTGGCGTAATCGCCGATCCGCTCGACGACGCCCGCGATCTTCAGCGCGGCGACGACCTCGCGCAGGTCGATCGCCATCGGTGCGCGCAGTGCGATGATCTGCACCGCCAGCCGCTCGACCTCCGCCTCGATCGCGTCGATCTGCTTGTCCGCCGCGCGGACCTCGCGTGCGAGCGCGATGTCGTTGCGCTGGAGCGCCTTCATCGCGTTGGCGATCGCGTCCTCGGCGAGGCCGCCCATCTGCGAGATGAGGCCCCGGAGGCGGCCGATCTCGTCGTCGAAGACCTTTACGGTATGCGTGTTCATCGGTCCCGTCCCCATCAGCCGTAGCGGCCGGTGATGTAATCTTTCGTGCGTTCCTCGCGCGGGTTGGTGAAGATGGCGGAGGTGTCGCCATATTCGACCAAAGTGCCGAGGTGGAAGAAGGCGGTGCGCTGGCTGACGCGCGCCGCCTGCTGCATGTTGTGCGTGACGATCACGATCGCATAGCGGCCGCGCAGCTCGTGGATCAGCTCCTCGATCTTGGCGGTCGCGATCGGGTCGAGCGCGCTGCACGGCTCGTCCATCAGGATCACCTCGGGATCGACCGCGATCGCACGCGCGATGCACAGCCGCTGCTGCTGCCCACCCGACAGCGCGGTGCCGCTGTCGGTCAGGCGATCCTTGACCTCGTCCCACAGACCCGCACGCCGCAGCGACTTCTCGACGATCTGGTCGAGGTCGCTCTTGGGGCCCGCCAGCCCGTGGATGCGCGGGCCATAGGCGACGTTCTCGTAGATCGACTTGGGGAAGGGGTTCGGCTTCTGGAACACCATGCCGACGCGCGCGCGCAGCTGGACGACGTCCATGTCGGCGGCATAGATATCGTGCCCGTCGAGCTCGATCTTTCCTTCGACCCGCGCGCTCGCGACGGTGTCGTTCATGCGGTTGAGCGTCCGCAGGAAGGTCGACTTGCCACAGCCCGACGGGCCGATGAACGCGGTGACATTGTCCATGTCGACGTCGATCGACACGTTGTCGATCGCGCGCTTCTGGCCGTAATAGACGCTGACGTCGCGCGCGGTCATTTTATGGTTGGTCATTACCAGCGGGTCTCGAACTTGTTGCGGAGGTAGATCGCGACGCCGTTCATCGCGAGCAGGAAGACGAGCAGGACGATGATCGCGGCCGACGTCTTCTCGACGAAACCGCGGCTGACCTGGTCGGACCACAGGAAGATCTGCACGGGGAGCACGGTCGCAGGGTCGCGCAGCCCCGATGGCGGTGCGGCGATGAACGCGCGCATGCCGATCATCAGCAGCGGGGCGGTCTCACCCAGCGCACGCGCCATGCCGATGATCGTGCCGGTCAGGATGCCGGGCAGCGCGAGCGGCAGGACGTGGTGGAAGACGACCTGGACCGGCGACGCGCCGATGCCGAGGGCTGCATCGCGGATCGACGGCGGCACCGCCTTGATCGCGTTGCGCCCGGCGATCACGATCACCGGCATCGTCATCAGCGCGAGCGTCAGCCCGCCGACGATCGGCGCCGAGCGCGGCATCCCGAACGTACCGAGGAACACCGCAAGCCCGAGCAGCCCGAAGATGATCGAGGGTACCGCGGCGAGGTTGTTGATCGACACCTCGATCAGGTCGGTCCAGCGGTTCTTCGGCGCATATTCCTCGAGATACAGCGCGGAAAGCACGCCGATCGGGAAGGCGAGCAGCAGCGTGACGATCATCGTCAGCAGCGATCCCTTGAACGCGCCCCAGATGCCGACGCGCGTCGCATCGGTCGAATCGGCGGTGGTCAGGAACGTCATGCTCAGCCCGCGCGTCAGCACGCCGCGCGCCTTGAGCCGGGCGACGACCGCCTCCGCCTCGGGCGGACCGTCGCCCTTGGCGGCCATGTCGATCGGGCTCGCGACCGGCACGTCGATCACCGTCTTGCGCGACAGCAGGCCTGGATCCGCCTTCAGCGCATCGCGCACCGTGACCCACGCGCCGTCGGACAACAGGCCTTCGCCATCCTTGCCGAACGCGTCCGTCGCCGCGCTGTCGACCGCGCCCTCGAGCCCGGCACCGGCCAGCGCCAGATCGGCACCACGCGTTTGCAATCGCGCAGGATCGATCGGCAGCGCGACCGCGGTGAAGTCGATCGGCAACGCGACCCGCGTCTCGACGAACCCGCTCGCGCCCTGCCACAGCATCGACGCCAGCAGGAAGGCGAGGAACCCTGCGGACAGCCAGACCGCGGCGAGCCCGGCGAGCCGGAACCGGCGCTCGGCTGCATAACGCCGGCGGATGCGCGTCTGCATCGCCTTCGTCGTCCAGTCGGTCGGCACGCGCGCCGTGGCGGGCTTCGCCGAGGCCGTAGCGTCTGGCGTGCCGATGAAGGGGGTGACGCTATTCATAGGCTTCGCGGTACCGTTTCACGACCGTCAGCGCGACGATGTTGAGGAGCAGAGTGACGACGAACAGCGTCAGCCCCAGCGCAAAGGCGGCAAGCGTCTTCGCGCTGTCGAATTCGGCCTCGCCGGTGAGCAGGTCGACGATCTGCTTGGTGACGGTCGTCGTGCTGGCGAACGGGTTGAGCGTCAGCGTCGCGACGCCGCTCGCGGCCATCACGACGATCATCGTCTCGCCGATCGCGCGGCTGACCGCGAGGAGGACGCCGCCGACGACGCCGGGCAGCGCGGCGGGGAGCAGCACGCGGCGGATCGTCTCGGACGAGGTCGCGCCCATCGCCAGGCTGCCGTCGCGCATCGACGAGGGGACCGCGGCGATCGAATCGTCCGCCATCGACGAGACGAACGGGATGATCATGATCCCCATCACGAGTCCGGCGGCCAGCGCGCTCTCCGACGAGGCCCAGCTGATCCCGATCCACACCGCGAAATCGCGCACCGCCGGCGCCACCGTCAGCGCGGCGAAATAACCATAGACGACGGTCGGCACGCCCGCGAGCACCTCGAGGATCGGCTTCATCCACTTGCGCGTGGTCGGGGCGGCATATTGCGTGAGGTAGATCGCGCTCATCAGCCCGAACGGGATCGCGACGATCATCGCGATTACCGCGCCGATGAAGAACGTCCCCCAGAACAGCGGCACTGCGCCGAGCGACGCGCCCGGATCGCGCGCATCGACGACCTGCGGGCTCCAGTGCGTGCCGAACAGGAAGTCGGTGATCGGCACGATCGAGAAGAAGCGCGCGGATTCGTACAGCAGCGAGGCGACGATGCCGACCGTGGTCAGGATCGCGATCAGCGACGCACCGAGCAGCAGGATCATGACGATCCGCTCGACCCGCGTCCGCGCGCCGAACCCCGGCCGCACGCGCAGGAACGCGAAGGTCCCGCCGGCAAAGGCGAGTAGCAGCGCGAGCGCGGTCGCGATCCAGTCGAACCGCGACTGCGCGGCCGCATAGACCGGCGACAGCACGCGGGCGAGCTCGTGGAACGCGCCGAAGCTGCGTCCTTCGGCGAGGCTGCGCGCCTCCGACAGGATCGACGCACGGTCGAAGCCCGGTGGCGGCAGCTGCACCGCGGCGGGGCTGGCAAGCACGGTGTCGGTGACCAGCGCGGGCGCGACGAGCGACCAGGCGACGAGGAAGACGAGCGGCGGGATCGCGGTCCACAGCGCGACATACCAGCCATGATGCGAGGGCAGCGAGCTGAACCGCGCCGTGCTGCCGACACGGAACCGCGCCGCGCGCATGCGGGCGCTCAGCCACGCGATCAGCCCGAGCCCGAGCACGAGGAACAGCAATGCGATCGGCGACATCAGGCGTGGCCTTCCATTGCTGCCACCTGGGCAGGCGCCACGCGAATGCCGATCCGTACCATTCCGGCCTTCGCCGAAATAATGCCGTCTCTGAGTGAAGGCAAAAGCGGGGGCATCACGACAGCACCGCCGGATCGAGGATCGTCTCGTTGGCGATGATCGCCGCGGATCGTGCCTGGATTTCGGGCGGGGCGGCGATCAGGCCGCGCCTGACCAGCGGCCCGGTCGCACTCCAGTTCGCGGCGTAGAGTTTCAGCAATGTCCGCAGTCCCGGAATAGCACTCAGATGCGCCTTCTTCACATAGATGTAGAGCGGGCGCGATCCGGGGTAGCGATTGTCCGCGATCGTCGCATAGGTCGGCGCGACGCCGGATATCGCGACGCCGTTCACGTCGTTCTTGTTCTCCTCCAGATAGCTGTAGCCGAACACCCCGATCGCGTTGGGGTTGGACTGGAGTTTCTGGACGATGAGATTGTCGTTCTCGCCGGCGTCGACATACATCCCGTCCTCGCGGACGCGCGTGCACAGCGCCTTGTGTGCGTCGGGATCGGACTTGGCGAGCGGCTTGGCGGTCGGATCACTCGCCTCGCACCCCTTGGTCAGGATCAGTTCGGCGAGCGCATCGCGCGTGCCGCTCGTCGCGGGCGGGCCATAGACCTGGATCGGGATCGCGGGCAGCGCTGGGTTCACGTCGCGCCAGACGCGCGCGGTATTGGGCGCGCCGCCCGGACGCGCGGCGAGCGCCTTGTACAGGTCGGTCGGCGTCAGCTGCATCTTGGGGCCGTTCTTCGCCTCGGCAAAGGCGATGCCGTCGATCCCGACCTGGATCTCGAGGATCTGGCCCGCGCCGTTGGCCGCGCAGGATTTATACTCGCTCGCCTTCATCCGGCGCGACGCATCCTCGATATCGGGATGTCCCGCGCCAATGCCCGCACAGAACAGCTTCATGCCGGCGCCGGTGCCGGTCGACTCGATGACCGGCGCCTTGGCGTCGGGATCGTTCGCGACCAGCTGCTCGGCGATCATCGTCGTGAACGGATAGACCGTCGACGATCCCACCGCGGTGATCTGATCGCGCGACCCCGCGCCGCCGCCATTGGCCTGATCGACGCACCCGGCCGAGAGCACGGCGATCGCCAGCCCTGAAATCATCCCGATACGCTGCACGTCGATCCCCGTCATGGCCGCGTCCTAGCGTGGCTTGAGCGGATCCTGTGTGACAGTTGCGTTACCGTTTGATGACACGCGTCGAATTGCCGGCCGCATCGCTCGCCCCGCTGCGCCCCGGCGGCAGCGTCACCGAGACGGTCGTGCCGACGCCGACCTGGCTGCTGATGTCCAGACGACCGCGGTGGCGCTCGACGATGTGCTTGACGATCGCGAGGCCAAGCCCCGTCCCGCCGACCGATCGGCTCCGCCCCGCATCGGCGCGGTAGAACCGCTCGGTCAGCCGCGGGATATGCATCGCGGCGATCCCGTCGCCCTCGTCGCGCACCGACAGGCGCACCATTCCGCTGTCGTCGCGGGTCAGCGTGATCGCGATCGGCGTCCCGGCGCGGCCATATTTCATCGCGTTCCCGACCAAATTGTGCAGCATCTGCGACAGCTGCACACGGTCGCCCGAGACCGTATCGACGTCGGGGGCGATCGTCGCGACCAGGTCGCGTCCGCGATTGCTCGCGCCGTCGGCAAGCTCCGAGCGGACGTCCTCGACGAGGCGGGCAAGGTCGATCGGCGTGTCGGGAACGCGATATTTCTCCGCTTCGATCCGGCTGAGCGAGATCAGGTCCTCGATCAGCCGCAGCATCCGCTTCGCCTCGTCGTCCATGACCTTCAGGAAGCGGGCGCGGATCGCCGGATCCTCGCCAGCCTCGTCGCTGAGCGTTTCAATGAAGCCGAGGATCGAGGCGAGCGGCGTGCGCAGTTCGTGGCTCGCGTTCGCGACGAAGTCGACGCGCATCCGCTCGGCGGCATGATGGCCGGTCTGGTCGATCAGATGGACGATGCGCTGACCGTCCGACACTTCACCGACGCGCATCTCCCAGTGCTGGTCACGCGTGCCGAGCCCGACCAGTGCGATCGGCGGCGTCTCGCGCAGGACGGATCCGGACGACAATGCCTCCGCCGCGGCGGGGTGGCGGATCGCGACGCGCGCATCCTCGCCGACGATATGGTCGCCGAGCAGCGCGCGGGCGGCGCTGTTCGCGAGCCCCACCCGCCCTTCGCGGACGAGCAGCACAGGGCCGACGATCGCGTCCAGAGTCTCGTCGAGGATCGCCGTGCCGGGGGGCGGTGCCTCCTCGGTGGCGGCCGGCGATTCGTCGCCGGTCCCGGCCGCGACCAACGCCGCCGCGACGCCGCCGACCAGCGCGACGAGCGTTTCCTGGACGGACTGGCCGATCGCGAAGACGGCGCCCGCCGCACCCGCCGCCACGATGATCGCCCAAAAGGTGCGCAGGCCAAATCCGGTCAACATGCGCGCCTGTCTACCGCATCGGCGGCACGGCGCCAGCCCGTCCCGCAACGGCACGGCGCGGCCGACGCGACGGGGCCGTTGCTTGCCTCGTCTTCAGCTTTGTGAAAGGGCTTTGGTGTAGCGGAGACCCGATGAGCGACGATACGCGCCCCGATGACGACCAGCCGATCGGCACCGACCCGGTGGCGAGCCGGCGTCGCGTCCTCGCGCTCGGCGCGGTTGGTGCGGCGGCGGTCGTTTCGATCCGTCCCGCGCTCGCGCAGACCGCGGGATCGGTGCTGAACTGCGACATCCCGGTACCCGACCCGGGCCGCGCGGGCAGCTTCATCGATGCGCAGGGCAAGGTGGTGCCATCGGGTACCAAGGGCGCATTCCCCGGTGCGACGCGGCCGTTCAAGGGCGAGGAGGTCAAGCGCACGCTGGCGACCGGCGCGCAGCTGCCCGGAACCGACGCCGAACGCAGCCGCGCCTATGTGAACTATATCCGCCGGTTGCAGCGTGGCCAGGGCGGCTTCACCTGCTTTGCCTCGTTGCAGATGCCGCGCGGCTGACGCCGTGGACGATGCCGCGCCGGTGACGTTTCGCGCGGATCCGGCGGATGCGCGGCGGGCCGCGCCGCTCGATGCGTTCACCGCGGTCTATCATCGCCGGTCGGGCATCACGCACCTGCTCACCGAACCCGCGCCGCAGATCCTGGCGATCCTGAGCGAGCACAGCCTGTCGCTCGACGCGCTGCTCGCGCGTCTTTCGCAGGATTATGATCTTGCCGACCCGACGCGCGACGCGCTCGCGGCGCGGCTCGACGAGCTCGTCGTGGCAGGGCTGGTGACGGCGTCGTGAGACACGCGGTATCGCTGCGGATCGGGCCGATCGGCTTTCGGATCGGGTCGGACTGGCGCGCGCCGATCGACCAGCTTCGCAGCCTCTATCGTGACTATCCGCAACCGCACGACGGGGTCGCGGACTATACCGTGCGGCTGTTCGCGCGGCGACCCTGGCGGCGGTGGATTCGCCCCTCGGTGGAGATCGGGGGCGACTATATGCTGCCTGAGGCCGCGCCGCTGCCGTTGCGGCAGGGCCTGCTCGCGGCCGAGATGGCGATGAACCTTCAGATGGCGCTGGGCGCGCGGCGGTATCTGCTGCTCCACGCGTCGGCGGTGGAGCGTGACGGGCGCGCGGTGCTCATGACGGGCATCTCGGGCGCGGGCAAGTCGACGCTGGCGACATTGCTCGCGGCGCGGGGGTGGCGGTTCATGGGCGACGAGTTCGCATTGCTCGACCCCGAGACCGGGCTGGTCCACGCGTTCCCGCGTCTGATCAGCCTCAAGAACGAGGCGATCGCAGCGGCCCAGGCTGCGTGGCCGAACGCGCGGATGGGGCCATTGCTGGCGTCGACGCCGAAGGGCGACATCCGTCACATGGTTCCCGACGCGCGCGCGATCGCGGCGATGGACGTGCCGGCGACGCCGGCGCTGTTGCTGTTCCCGCGCTACGGGTTCGCGGCGGCGGTGCGCGCCGTTCCGCCCGCCGAGGCGTTCGTGCGGATGACGCAGGCCTCGACCAACTATGTCGCGCTCGGCGAGCCCGGGTTCGCAGCGCTGACGGGGCTCATCGCCCGCATCCCGTCGATCGCGATCGACTATCCCGACGGTGACAGCGCGGTCGCGCAGGTCGAGGCGTTGTGCGCGCCGCGATGACTGACCCCGTCACCCGAACCCCGGCGAGCGCGCGGTTTCTCGCGCAGGCACTGGCCGAACCGTCGATCGTGACGCGTCTCGATCCGGCGGGCTGGAGCGCGGTGCTGACGATGGCGCGGGCGGAGCAGTTGATCGGAACGCTCGCGATGCGGCTCGACGGCTTGCCGATGCCGGGGGCGGTCGCCGCTATCCTCGCCGACGCGCGCGCCGCCGCGGAGCAGGGCCGGCGTGCCGCGCTGTGGGAAGCGGAGATGGCGCGGCGGGCGCTCGCGCCGCTTGGCTGTCCGGTGGTGGTGCTGAAGGGGACCGCGTTTGTCGCCGCGGGGCTGATGGCGGGGCAGGGGCGGTCGATCGGCGATCTCGACATCCTCGTCCCGCGCGATGCGCTCGATGCGGCCGAGACGGCGCTGCTGGCGGCGGGCTGGGAATGGGTGAAGCCCGATCCGTACGACGACGCCTATTACCGGCGCTGGATGCATGAATTGCCGCCGCTCATCCACCGCGAGCGCGACCGGATGATCGACGTCCACCACAGCATCCTGCCGCTTACCGCGCGCATCACGCCCGACCCGGTGGCGCTGATCGCGGACAGCGTGCCGCTCGGCAACGGGCTGTCCGTCCTGTCGCCGAACGGGATGATCGTCCATGCCGCCGCGCATCTGTTCGCCGATGGCGATCTCGCCGGCGGCCTGCGCAACCTGTGGGACGTCCGCTGCCTGATCGAGGAATTCGGCACGCAGGGTCTCGCGGACGACGCGGATCGCCACGGTTTGCGGATCGAGGTCGAGCGCGCGGTGCGTCTCGTCGAATGCCTGTTCGGAGAGCGCCCAGCGACCGGGATCGACCGGCTGTTCGTCCGCCGGATGACCGCGCGCGATGGCTGGGGGCGACCGACCCGGCCGGTCACGCGGCTCGCGTTCTACATCCGGTCGCACTGGCTGCGCATGCCGCCGGCGATGCTCGCGCGGCATCTATGGGCGAAATGGCGCAAGGCCCGCGCGCGCGTCTAGTGCAGCGTGCGTATCCGCGGTGGGCGGCTCTGTCGGACCAGCGCGATGATCGCGACGACCAGCGCGATCGCGATCGTGTCGGCGATCCAGTCGCCAATGTCGCAATCGCGGTGCAGCGACGGAATGGACTGCAGCACCTCGACCATCGCGCCCAGAAACGACAGGCGTTCGAGCACCTTCCATCCGCGTGCGGCGGGATAGGCGAACGACGCGAGCGCCGCGAGCGTGGCGAAGGCGAGCATGTGCTGGAACTTGTCGCCGAACCGGTCGATCGGCAAATGCGGCGGCTTGGGCAACAGCGCCATGGTCATCGCGACGACGATCGCGACGACGAGCGCGATCTTGAAAAATCCGGTCAGGTCGCGGTCGCGCCTCATCGCGACAGGCCTTCGAGCGTGGGGATCAGCGCGTCGAACGCGTCGATCACCGCATCCGCGCCAAGCTCGTCGACCGGCTGCATCAGGAACCCGAAGCTGCAGGCGATCGCCGGAAGCCCCGCCGACTGCGCCGCCTGGATGTCGAAGATCGAATCGCCGACGAACGCCGCCCGGTCGCCCCGGGCCTGTTGCGCACAGAGCCGGACCATCTCGTGGATGGGCATCGGCGAGGGTTTGGACTGCGTCAGCGTATCGCCCCCGAGGACACAGGCGAACCGATCGGTCAGGTCGAGCTGGTCGAGGACGATGCGCGCGAACCGCTCGATCTTGTTGGTGACGATCCCGAGCGTGACCCCGCGCGCCGCGAGCGCGTCGAGTGCATCGATCACGCCGGGATAGGGCCTCGTCAGCACGCAGATATTGGCTTCGTAATGCGCGAGCAGCGCGGCATGGAGGCGGTCGAGCATCGCCTCGTCATAGCCGCCCGTCGCGGTCAGCCCCTGTTTGAGCATGTGCCGCGCGCCGCCGCCGATCATTGGCTTGACCTGGTCCACGCTCAACGCGGGGCGATCCGCCAGCGCGAGCGCGTGATTGACCGCGGCGGCCAGATCGCCGCTGGTATCGAGCAGCGTGCCGTCGAGGTCGAACCCGACGATATCGAATGAAAAATGCGTCATTGCCCGGGTGCCTGCCAGCGGCACTATGGAATTGGCAAGGCTTTCGTGGCAGCGGTCCTTCCATGACGACGGATTCTCCAGACCAGCCGATCGCGGTCATCATCCTTGCCGCGGGCAAGGGCACGCGCATGAAGTCCGATCTGCACAAGGTGCTTCACCCGATTGCGGGGCGACCGATGCTGCTGCATCTGATCGCGAGCGCGGGCGCGCTGGCGCCGGCGCGTACCGTCGTGGTCACCGGTGCGGGCCGCGCGCAGGTCGAGGCGGCGGTCGCGCCGCTCGGCATCGCCACCGCGCTTCAGGCGGAACAGCTCGGCACCGGCCATGCGGTTGCGCAGGCGCGCGCGGCGCTCGATGGACTCGAAGGCGACGTGCTGGTCCTCTATGGCGACGTGCCGCTGGTCACCGCCGCGACGATGCAGCGGATGATCGACCGCCTCCACGGCGACGATACGCCGGCCGTGGTCGTGCTCGGCTTCCGCCCCGCCGATCCCGGTGCCTATGGTCGCGTCATCGCCGATGCTGCCGGCCGGATGGACCGGATCGTCGAGTATAAGGACGCGTCGGCGGCGGAACGGGCGGTGACGCTGTGCAATTCCGGGCTGATGGCGGTGCGGTCGTCCGACCTGTTCGCGTTGCTCGACCGGCTCGGCAACGACAATGCCGCGGGCGAATATTACCTGACCGATATCGTCGGGCTGGCAGGTTCGGATGGCCAGGCGTCCGCAGTGATCGAAACAGGGGCGGACGAAGTCGCGGGCGTCAACAGCCGCGGCGAACTGGCGGGTGTCGAGGCGGCATGGCAGGCGACGCGCCGCGCGGAGGCAATGGCCGGCGGCGTGACGCTGATCGCCCCCGACACGGTCTGGTTCGCGCACGACACGATCCTCGGGCGCGACGTCACGATCGAGCCCAACGTCGTGTTCGGTCCCGGCGTCCGCGTTGCCGACGGTGCGGTGATCCATGCCTTCAGCCATGTCGAGGGCGCGACGATCGGTGCGGGCGCGGATGTCGGGCCGTTCGCGCGTCTGCGTCCCGGCGCGGATCTGGGCGCGGGGTCGCGCGTCGGCAATTTCGTCGAGGTGAAGAAGGCGACGATCGGCGCGGGTGCGAAGGTCAACCACCTGAGCTATATCGGTGATGCCGAGATCGGCGCGCGCGCGAACATCGGCGCTGGCACGATCACCTGCAATTACGACGGCTATTTCAAATATCGCACGGTGATCGGCGCGGGGACGTTCATCGGGTCGAACTCCGCGCTGGTCGCGCCCGTCACGATCGGCGACGGCGCGATCGTCGCAGCGGGCTCCGTGGTGACGCAGGATGTCGCCGCCGACGCGCTCGCGCTGGTTCGCCCGCCGCAGGTCGCGAGACCCGGCTGGGCGGCACGGTTCCGCGAAAAGATGCTGGCAATGAAGGCGGCAAGGGCGTGACGCTGCGCACCGTCGGGCTCGTCGCCGCGCTCGGCCTCGCCGCCTGCGCCACGCCGCAGCCGTCGCGCGACGCGCTTCCGGCGATGGTCGCGATCGAGCGCGCGGCGGCGCTCGCACCCGGCGCCTATCGCGGGCTGTTCGTGCTGACGGTGCGCGCGTCGGGGCGGCAGGACGGCCATCTGTACCTCAATTCCGAGACCGACTACCGCGACCAGCGCAACGTCACGCTCGAGATCGCGCCGGTCGCGCAGGGGCAGCTCGAGATGCGGCTCGGCGCGCCCGTCGAGACCGCGCTCCAGGGCCGGCGGATCGAGATCGAGGGCGAGGCGCGCCGGGTGAGGATCGATTTCCTGACCGACGGCCGACCGACCGGCAAATATTATTACCAGACCCAGATTTTCATCGCGCGGGGCGATCAGCTCCGCTCGGTCGACTGAACGAACGGACGTAATCATATGTGTGGCATCGTAGGAATCCTCAGCAACGACGACGTTGCCGGCCGGCTGCTCGACGGGCTCAAGCGGCTCGAATATCGCGGCTATGATTCGGCGGGGATCGCGACCGATTTCGACGGCGCGATCGAGCGGCGGCGCGCGTCGGGCAAGCTGGTCAACCTGGCGAATGAACTCGCCGCGCATCCGCTGCCGGGCAAGACCGGGATCGCGCACACGCGCTGGGCGACGCATGGCGGCCCGACCACCAACAACGCGCACCCGCACGCCACGGGCGAGGTCGCGGTCGTCCACAACGGCATCATCGAGAACTTCAAGCCGCTGCGCGAGGAACTGATCGCGCGCGGTCGGACCTTCACCAGCGAGACCGACACCGAGGTCGTCGCGCATCTCGTCAGCGAGAAGGTCGAGGCGGGGATGGACCCGGTGTCCGCGGTGCGCGAGATCCTGCCGCGGCTGCACGGTGCGTTCGCGCTCGCGATCCTGTTCCGCCAGCATCCCGACCTGCTGATCGGTGCGCGGCTCGGCTCGCCGCTGGTCGTCGGCCACGGCGAGGGCGAGATGTTCCTCGGCTCGGACGCGCTCGCGCTCGCGCCGCTGACGCAGCGTATCGCCTATCTCGACGAGGGCGACTGGGTCGTGCTGACCCGCGACGGCGCGCAGGTCTATGACCGCGACAACGCGCCCGTCGAGCGCGCGATCACGCTGTCGGGGATCACCGGCGAGGTGATCTCGAAGGGCAACCACAAGCATTACATGCTCAAGGAGATCTACGAGCAGCCGATCGTCGTCGCGCAGACTTTGCGTTCGTATCTGAAGCGGATGGAGGGCGAGGTTTCGCTGCCGATCCCCGAATTCGACCTCTCGACGATCAAGCGCGTCACCATCGTCGCGTGCGGAACGAGCTTCTACGCCGGCATGGTCGCCAAATACTGGTTCGAGCAGTTCGCGCGCGTCCCCGTCGACCTCGATGTCGCGTCCGAGTTCCGCTACCGTGCGCCGGTTATGGAGGAGGGCGGCCTCGCGCTGTTCATCTCGCAATCGGGCGAGACCGCGGACACGCTCGCCGCGCTGCGCCACGCCAAGGCCGAGGGGCAGAAGATCGCGGTCGTCGTCAACGTGCCGACCAGCTCGATGGCGCGCGAGGCGGACCTGCTGCTGCCGACGCATGCGGGCCCCGAGATCGGCGTCGCATCGACCAAGGCGTTCACCTGCCAGCTCGCGGTCCTCGCCGCGCTCGCCGCCAACCTCGCGCGGGCGAAGGGGCTGCTCAACCGCGAGCAGGAGCGCGAGATCGCGCGGCACCTCGCCGAGGCGCCCGCTGCGTTGAACGGCGCGCTCGCCTATGACGAGGCGATCGAGGCGATGGCGCACACCGTCGCGGGCGCGCGCGACGTACTGTATCTCGGCCGCGGGACGGATTATCCGCTCGCGCTCGAGGGTGCGCTGAAGCTGAAGGAAATCAGCTATATCCATGCCGAGGGCTATGCCGCGGGCGAGATGAAGCACGGGCCGATCGCGCTGATCGACGAGCATGTCCCCGTCATCGTCATCGCGCCGTCGGGGCCGCTGTTCGACAAGACCGTCAGCAACATGCAGGAAGTGATGGCGCGCGGCGGCAAGGTCGTGCTGATCAGCGACTATGACGGCATCCAGGCGGCGGGCGAGGGCTGCATGGCGACGATCACCATGCCCAAGGTCCATCCGCTGATCGCGCCGCTGGTCTATGCGGTGCCGGTCCAGCTGCTCGCCTATCATGTCGCGGTGCTCAAGGGCACCGACGTCGACCAGCCGCGCAATCTCGCCAAGTCGGTGACGGTCGAATAGGCGGGCGCCGCGGCGCGAGGCTCAGGCTGCGGCGCGCTCGATCGTCGCGGCGCCTGCGGTGCCGTTGAACTGCGCGATCCACGGCAGGAGCGCGTCCGCCTCGAGCGCGGGGGCGAACGCGTAGCCCTGTACCTCGTCGCAGCCCATGTTGGTCAGCATCGCGACCGCCTCCGCCGTCTCGACGCCCTCGGCAACGACGCGCAGGCCGAGCTCGCCGATCAGCGTGATCATCGTCGCGATGATCGTCTCGCCGCGCCCGTCGTCCGCGCCGAGCGCATCGACGAACGACTTGTCGATCTTGACGACGTCCGCAGGCAGCGTCTGGAGATAGGCGAGGCTGCTGTGTCCGGTGCCGAAATCGTCGATCGCAATCCGGATGCCAGTCGCCGCCAGCGCCTCGAGCCGGGCGAGCGCGAGCACGGAATTCTCCATCACCGCGGTTTCGGTCACTTCGAGTTCGAGCATCGCCGGCGGGATCGCGTGGCGCGCAAGCGCGGCGGTGATCTGTTCGACGAAATCGTCGTCCTCCAGATTGGATGTCGCGATATTGATCGACAGCGGCAGCACGAGTCCTTCGTCACGCCAGTGGAGATGCTGACGCAGCGCGGTCTCGAGGACGAACGCGGTGGTCGGCTTTGCCAGCGCGGTGCGCTCGATCACCGGGATGAACTCGCCCGGCGACACCTCGCCGAGCTGCGGATGCCGCCACCGCAGCAGCGCTTCCACGCCCACGCACCGGCGTCGGGCGAGGTCGATCCGCGGCTGATAGACCAGCCGCATCTGCCCGCAGGTTTCCAGCGCCGCGCCGTACGCCAGAAGCAGCGTGATGTTGCGCGACTGTTCGGTCTCCCGTTCGCTGGCCCGCGTGAAGACGCTGATGAACCCCGGCGCCGTCTGCGCATCCTGCGCGGCGCCATGTCCGGCGCGCAGCAGTTCCTGCGACCGCATCGTGCCCAGCGTTACCGGAACGATGCCGGCGGCGGTCGTCGTCACGTACCGCGCGAGCGAGGTCGTGCGCGATGTCTCGAGCCCGGCGGCGACCACCTTGATATAGGCGCTCAACGACACGTCCGCGCGCGACAGGAACGCGAACTGCGTCGCGGCGATGTGATAGACGACGCGGTCCGCATCGACGAGCGTGCGGACCGTCTGTGCGGCGTCCTTCACGAACGTCTCGATATAGCTTGCGCCCATCACGCGCGTCAGCGTTCCCAGTTCATCGGCGCGCGCGAGATCGACCATCACCATGAACCGCTGCTGCCCCGGGCAGTCGCGCGTAAGATCCTCGAAATCCTCGACGAACTGAAACCGGTTGGGCAGGCCGCTGACCGGATCGACCCGGCCGAACGCATGGCGAAGCTCGATCTGCGCCATCACCATGGCCGCCAGATCGGTCAGTGCCGCGGTCTCCTCGGGCGCCGGCGACCGCGGCTCGGTGCCGAGGACGCAAAGCGCGCCGAGCCCGTGCCCGTCATGCGTCACCAGCGGTGCGCCCGCGTAGAACCGGATCCCGGCGTCCGCGAGCGCGCTGTCGCTATAGCAGGGGTCCGAGGCGAGGTCGGGTATGACGAGCATCGCCCCCGTTTCGGTGACCTCGGCGCAGGGTGCCTTGTGCCGCGCGATCGTGTCGTGCGAGATGCCGACGCGCGACTTGAACCATTGGCGATCCGTATCGGTCAGCGACACCGCGCCGATCGGCAGCCCGAAGATCTGGCACGCCATCCGGGTGATCCGGTCGAAGCTCTCGCTCGGGGGCGTGTCGAGAAGATTGAGTTGGCGCAAGGCATAGAGCCGGGCGCCTTCATCCGATACGGACATACGGTGCTCCAGTCGTACCGCGGTTTTGCGGCCACACGAATCAAACTAAACTTATGTTATTAACATATAATGAAATCTTCAGCGGCGTGGCGTCGCCGCGGCTCGGTCACCCCGTGGGTGCGTCGCCTCCTTGGTGCCAATGCGCTTGACGGATCGAACCGACCACGGTGAAGCGACCCGACGCAGGATCGGGGATCGGATATGAGCGAAGCACCATTGGTGGCAGGGATCGAGCTTGGTGGGACCAAGTGCATCTGCATCCTCGCGCGAGGCCCCGATGCGATCGAGGAGAGTGTCCGGATCCCGACGACGCGGCCCGAAGAGACGCTGGCCGCGATCGAGGCGGTGCTCGACCGGTGGAGCGGGTTTACCGCGATCGGCATCGCGAGCTTCGGTCCGGTCTCGATCGACCGGGGGGCGAGCGACTACGGGCACATCACCTCGACCCCCAAGCCGGGCTGGGCGGGCACCGATATCGCGGGGCGCCTGCATCGTCGCTATGGCGTTCCGACCGGCTTCCACACCGACGTCGTCGGCGCCGCGCTGGCAGAGGCCTGCTGGGGCGCAGCGCAGGGCCTTGCCGACATCGCCTATGTCACGGTCGGGACGGGGGTCGGCGCCGGCCTGATCGCCAATCACCGTCCGGTCGATGGTCTGACGCATTCCGAACTCGGCCATATCCGCCCGGTCCGCGTCGCGGGCGACGACTGGATCGGCGCATGCCCGTTCCACGGCGCGTGTCTCGAAGGGCTGGTGTCGGGGCCGGCGATCGCCGCACGGCTTGGTCATCCGGCCGACGATGCAGCCGCCGATCACCCGGTGTGGGACGGCGTCGCCGAGGCGCTCGGGCAATTATGTCATACGCTGGTGCTCACCGGGATCCCGCGGCGGATCGTGATCGGCGGCGGCGTGATGGGGGCGGGCCATCTGTATCCGCGGATCCGCGCGGCGATGACGCGCAGCCTCGGCGGCTATGTCACGCTTCCCGAAGTCGCGCTGGTCGACAGCTTCATCGTGCCGCCGTCACTCGGCGGCAATGCGGGGCCGCTCGGCGCAATCGTGCTTGGTACACAAGCGCTTGGCCAACAAATCGCGGCCGCTTTCACGCCATCTTAACGCTGTTTGCCTAGCCCGCCGACGAACGACGCGAAGCACGGGACACCGCCCTATCCAGCGGAATCCCGTCTCGCGAGGAGCGGTTGTGCATGCGTATTCTGATCGTCGACGACGAGGCTGCCGTCCATGACGGCTACCGGGCCGCCTTTGCGCCCGCCGAGGATCTTGGCGGAAGCAACGGCCGGATCGTCGAGCTTGCGCATGCGCTGCAGGGGCTCGAGGCGGTCAATGCGGTCGCGCAGTCGCGGACCGATGGCGATCCGTTCGCGGTCGCGTTCATCGACATCCGGATGCCGCCGGGGATCGACGGCCGCGAGACCGCGCGGCGAATCCGCGCGCTCGATCCCGACATCGCGATCGTCATCGTCACCGGGCTTGCCTCGATCCGCCTCGACGAGATCGCGCGCGACGCCGGGCCGATCGACAAGCTTTTCCACATCGCCAAGCCGTTCACGCCCGCCGAGGTCCGCCAGACCGCGGTGGCGCTCGCCGAGCGGTGGCACGTCGACCGCCGGCACGACGCCACGCTTGCCACGCTCGCGCGGCGGATCGACCAGCTCGAGGTCCGTGCCGCCGAACTCGCCGCCAACGAGAGCCGTGCGCTGCATCTGGCAACGCATGATTCGCTGACCGACATGCCCAATCGGCTCGCGTTCCAGCGCGTGCTGGGCGAGCGCGCGCGCGTCGACGGCGATTTCGCGACGGTGATGATCGACCTCGATCGCTTCAAGCTGGTCAACGACACGCTGGGCCATCTGGCGGGTGATGCGCTGATCCGCGAGATCGGCATGATCCTGATGCGGTCCGCGCCCGAGGGCGCGATGGTCGCGCGGCTCGGCGGCGACGAATTCGGCGTCCTGTTCGATGCGTCCGGCGAGGCGGAGGCGGTGCGCGCCTGCGACGTGATCATCGCGGCGTGCTCGGTCAGCCTGCAGGTGTTCGGCAATTCGGTTCAGGGCGGGGCCTCCGCGGGGCTGGTCGTCACGCAAGGCGGGGAGGGGATCGATCCGCTCGACATCATGCGCCGCGCGGATCTCGCGCTCAACGACGCCAAGCGCAACGGCCGCCGGATCGTCCGCGTGTTCGACGAGACGATGGACGAGGATATCCGCTTCCGCCGGCGGATCGAGGGCTGGCTCGGCCAGGCGATCGCGCGCAACGAACTCAGCCTCGTGTATCAGCCGATCGTCGCGCGCGAGACGATCGCGGTCGTCGGGTTCGAGGCGCTGCTTCGCTGGGACACCGCGGCGCACGGCGCGATCAGCCCCGCGCTGTTCATGCCGATCGCAGAGGAGTCCAACCTCGTCCATGATCTCGGCGACTGGGTGCTCGACAACGCGCTCGCGGTACTGGCGGACTGGCCGGGGCAATATGTCTCGGTCAATTTCAGCCCGCGCCAGTTCCGCCGGCACAATTTCGTCGACTATGTGCTCGACCGGGTGGCGCGCGCCGGCGTCGCACCTACGCGGCTGCAGATCGAGATCACCGAACCCGCGATCTTCGACGATGCCGAACGCGCCGCGCAGACGCTGGCGACGTTGCGCAGCCACGGCTTCCGGATCGCGCTCGACGATTTCGGAACGGGCTATTCGAGCCTCCACAACATCCGCACCTTCGCGCTCGATTCGCTTAAGATCGACCGCAGTTTCATCGACGGGATGGGCCGCGAGCGCGAGAGCGCGGCGATCGTGCATTCGATCATCCATCTCGGCCGCGCGCTCGGCCTCGGGGTCATCGCCGAAGGGGTCGAGACCGAGGCGCAGGTCCAGGCGCTGCGGCTTGCGGGGGCGAGCCATCTCCAGGGCTATTTCTTCTCGCATCCGATCTGTGCCGACACCGCGCGGACGATGGCGGCGTCGGGGCCGCTCACCGCGGTCGGCAAGGCGAGCGATGCGTCGAGCCGGGCCCCGCTCCGCGCCCTTCGCTAGCCCCGCCCGTCTTGGCAGGCATCACAGCAATATCGGCTGCGCATCCTCTTCGCCGACGATCCCCGACAGCGTCAGCCCGAGCAACCGGACGCCGTCGGGCACGGGCAATTGCGCCATCAACAGGTCGAGTCCGGCGCGCAGGAAGGCCGCCTTGTCGTTGACCGCGCTGTTCGACGACCGCGCGCGCGTGATCGTCCGGAAATCGGCATGGCGCAGCTTGAGCGTGACCGTCCGCCCGCGCGTGCCGTGGCGTTCGATCCGTAGCCAGGCCGCATCGGCAACCCGGTGCAACGCCTCGCGCAGCGCCTCCGGGTCGCTCAGGTTGGTCTCGAACGTCCGTTCCGCGCCGACCGACTTGGCGGGCCGATTGACGCGGACGGGGCGGTGATCGATCCCGCGCGCCGCACCGTAGAGATAGTCGGCATAGCTGCCGAAATG
This sequence comes from Sphingomonas sp. Leaf20, assembly GCF_001421535.1. GTDB lineage: Bacteria > Pseudomonadota > Alphaproteobacteria > Sphingomonadales > Sphingomonadaceae > Sphingomonas. Next base: position 547,192 of record NZ_LMKN01000008.1, read on the forward strand.
CGCCTGGAGGAACGGCAGCGGCCGCTCGAGCAGGTCCGCACCAGTCAGGATGCCGAGTTGCTCCATCTTTTTGGCAGTCACCGGTCCGACCCCGTGGAAGCGCTTGACCGGGAGCGACGCGACGAAGGCGGCGCCGCGCTTTGGCGTGATGACGCAGATCCCGTCGGGCTTGTTCTGGTCCGAGGCGAGCTTGGCGATGAACTTGTTGTAGCTGACGCCCGCCGACGCGGTCAGCCCGGTATCCGCCTTGATCCGCGTGCGGATTTCCTCGGCGATCGCCTGCGCGGACCCGACGCCGCGAATATCGTCGGTCACGTCGAGATACGCCTCGTCGAGCGAGAGCGGCTCGACCAGCGGGGTATAGTCGGCGAAGATCGCACGGATCTGATCCGAGACCGAACGGTAGACGTCGAAGCGCGGCGGGACGAAGACCAGATCGGGGCATTTGCGCAGCGCGGTGACCGACGGCATCGCGCTGTGGACGCCGAATGCGCGCGCTTCGTAGCTTGCCGCCGCGACCACCCCGCGCGCGCGCGATCCGCCGACCGCGACGGGCCGACCCTTCAGCGACGGATCGTCGCGCTGTTCGACCGAGGCATAGAAGGCGTCCATGTCGACATGGATGATCTTGCGCTGGACCGGCGGGTGGGTAGGAGGGGCGGCCATCTGCACCGCAGATAGGCCCTGACGCCGCGCGGAAACAGAGCGTCGTTACGGCGTTGAGCAAATTCGGCCGGGCGCGCTCTGCGCCGACAAGGGGACCTGACGTGCGGATCGGAACCGAATGCTGGCGTATCGAACGCGCGGACCAGATGTCCGTGATCGTCGATGCGGAGGAATATTTCCGCCAGGCGCGTGTCGCGATGCTGAATGCCAAGCGGCGGATCATGCTGATCGGCTGGGATTTCGATGCGCGGATCCAGCTCGAGCCCGGTGTCGACCGCCCCGGTGAACCGCCCACGCTCGGCGCGTTCATCCTGTGGCTGGTCGAACGCCAGCCCGATCTCGAGATCTTCCTGCTCCGCTGGGATACCGGTGCGATCAAGTCGCTGTTCCGCGGTTCGACGCTGTTCACGATGATGAAGTGGATGCGGCATCCGCGTATCCATACCAAGCTCGACGGGCATCACCCGACCGCGGGATCGCATCACCAGAAGATCGTGATCATCGACGACTGCCTCGCCTTTTGCGGCGGGATCGACATGACCGGCGATCGCTGGGACACGCGCGAGCATCGCCACGACGATCCGCGCCGTCTGCGTCCCTCGGGGCGCGCCTACAAGCCGTGGCACGACGCGATCAGCGCGGTCGCAGGCCCCGTCGCGACCGCATTGGGGCAGTTGTTCCGCGATCGCTGGGTGCTGGCGGGCGGCGTGCCGATCGCCGAGGCGAGCCCGGGGGCGGCCTGCTGGCCCGACGAACTCGGCGTGCATTTCCGCGACGTCGACGTCGCGATCGCGCGGACCGAACCCGAGATGGACGACCAGGTCCCGGTGCACGAGAGCGAGGCGCTGTTCCTCGCGCAGATCGCCGGCGCCAAGCGGCATCTCTATATCGAGAGCCAGTATTTCGCGTCGCGCAAGATCGCCGAGGCGGTCGCGCGCCGGCTCGACGAGGCGGACGGGCCCGAGATCGTGATCATCAACCCGGTGACTGCACAAGGCTGGCTCGAGCCGATCGCGATGGACACCGCGCGTGCCCGGCTGATGACCGCGCTGGCGCACCGCGACGTCCACAAGCGGCTGCGCATGTACCATCCCTACACCAGCGGCGGCGAGGCGATCTATTGCCATGCCAAGATCCTGATCGCGGACGATCAGGTCTTCCGGCTGGGTTCGTCGAACATGAACAACCGGTCGCTGCGGCTCGATACCGAATGCGACCTCGCGATCCGCGCGCGGGACGAGGCGACGAGCACGGGGATCACCGCGATCCGCAACGACTTGATTGCCGAGCATCTCGCGGTCGATATCGAGGTGGTCAATGCGACGATCGCCGAGACCGGATCGCTGATCGAGACGATCGAACGGCTGCGCGGGCAGGGCAAGTCGCTGCGCGCCTATGAGGCGCCCGACCTGACCGCGGTCGAGGAATGGCTTGCGGATAACGAGGTGCTCGATCCCGAGGGCCCCGAGGAGATGTTCGAGAGCTTCTCGGAGCGGGGCCTGTTCCGCCGTCTCCACCTACGCCGCTCGAAGAAGAAATAAGCGATCCTCCCCCGCCAGGGGGAGGTGGCAGGCGCCGCCTGACGGAGGGGGCGGGAAGGGCAACCGAAGTTGCGTGTCCTCCCCCTCCGTCGCCTTCGGCGCCACCTCCTCCTGACGGGGAGGATCAGTGTTAGAACAGCCCTTCGATCAGTCCGTCCGCATCGAGGCGGATCGCCTCCGCCGCCGGCACCCGCGGCAGGCCCGGCATCGTCATGATCTCGCCGCAGATCGCGACGACGAAACCCGCGCCCGCGGCCAGCCGCACCTCGCGCACCGGCACGATATGCCCGGTCGGCGCGCCGAGCAGCGCAGGGTCGCTCGAGAAGCTGTACTGCGTCTTGGCGAGGCACACCGGCAGGTGGCCATAACCGGCATCTTCCCAGCGCTTGAGCTGCGCCAGCACGCTCGGCTCCGCCACAGCATGCTCCGCGCGGTAGATGCGCCGCGCGACCGTATCGATCTTGTCGAACAGCGACAGCTCATCACCGTAGAGCGGCGCGAAATTGGCGGCGTGCGTGTCGCACAGATCGGCGACCGCATCGGCGAGCTTGGTCGCCCCCGCGCCGCCGTCGGCCCAGTGGCGGCACAGGATCGCGCGGGCGCCGTGCGCGCTCGCCGCCTCGTGGACGACCGCGATCTCGGCCTCGCTGTCGGTGTGGAAATGGTTGATCGCGACGACCGCGGGGACGCCGAACTGGCGGATATTCTCGATATGGCGGACGAGGTTGACCGCGCCGCGGCGGACCGCCTCGACGTCCTCCGCGCCCAGATCACCCTTGGCGACGCCGCCGTTCATCTTGAGCGCGCGGACCGTCGCGACGATCACCACCGCATCGGGGGAGAGCCCCGCCTGGCGGCATTTGATGTCGAAGAACTTCTCCGCGCCCAGATCCGCGCCGAAGCCCGCCTCGGTCACGACGTAATCGCCCAGCGCCAGCGCCGCGCGTGTCGCGATCACCGAGTTGCAGCCATGCGCGATATTGGCGAACGGCCCGCCGTGCAGGAAGGCAGGGTTCCCCTCGAGCGTCTGGACGAGGTTGGGCTTGATCGCCTCCGCGAGCAGGACCGCCATCGCGCCGTCCGCCTTCAGGTCACGCGCGGTGACGGGGCTGCGGTCGCGCGTATAGGCGACGACGATGTCGCCCAGCCGCCGCTCCATGTCGGCGAGATCCTCGCTCAGGCACAGGATCGCCATGACCTCGGACGCCACGGTGATGTCGAAGCCCGATTCGCGGGGAAAACCATTGGCGACCCCGCCGATCGACTGGACGATGTCGCGCAGCGCGCGGTCGTTCATGTCGAGCACGCGGCGCCACACGACGCGCCGCACGTCGATCTGCAGCGCGTTGCCCCAGTGGATATGGTTGTCGATCATCGCCGCGAGCAGGTTGTGCGCCGCGGTGATCGCGTGGAAATCGCCGGTGAAATGGAGGTTGATGTCCTCCATCGGTGCGACCTGCGCGCGCCCGCCGCCGGTCGCCCCGCCCTTGGTCCCGAAGCACGGCCCCAGCGACGGTTCGCGCAGCGCGAGCACGGTCTTGCGACCCGTCAGGTTGAGCGCGTCGGCAAGCCCGACCGAGGTCGTGGTCTTGCCCTCGCCCGCAGGCGTCGGGTTGATCGCGGTGACGAGCACGAGCTTGCCGCGCCGCCCGGTCTCGCGCTGCGCCTGCAGCCAGTCGAGCGAGACCTTCGCCTTGAACCGGCCATAGGGCTCGACCGCGTCATCGGGAATGCCGAGCGCGTCGGCGATCTGCGCGATGGGGCGCAGCGCGACGCTGCGGGCGATGGCGATGTCGGTGGTCATGACCTAGTTCTTCAGTTTCCAGCCGCTTTTCAGCAGCATGTAGCACAGGGTGGCGAGCACGACGTCGATCGCCAAGATGACGAGGCCGCCGACGATCACCGGCGAATCGGCAACGCCCAGAAAGCCGTAGCGAAAGCCCGAGATGATGTAGAAGAACGGATTGACGTGGCTGAACGTGCGGAACGCGGGCGCCAGCGTGTCGACCGAATAGAAGGTGCCCGACAGCAGCGACAGCGGCGCGACCACGAAATTGGTTACCGCGGCGGCATGGTCGAACTTGTCCGCCCAGATCGAGGTCAGCACGCCGAGCAGCGCAAGGAAGGTCGCGCCGAGCAGCCCGAACCACAGGATCGCAAGCGGCGCATGCGGCGTGACATGCACGCCGGGGTACAGCGCCATCGCCGCCCAGACGACGCACCCGACGAGCACCGCGCGCGTCACCGCACCGCCGACGAGGGCCGCGAGCAGCTCGCCGGTCGACAGCGGTGGCTGGAGATAGTCGACGATCGTGCCCTGCATCTTGCCGACCAGCAGCGAGAAGCTCGCATTAGCAAAGGCGGGGCCCATCATGCCCTGGCTGATGATCAGCCCGGGGGCGATGAAGTCGGCGAACATCACGGTCTCGCCGCCGACCAGCACGGGGCGTTTGGCGCCCGTCGCGATCGTGAAAACGATCAGGAACAGCAATGTCGTCATTGCCGGTGCCCACACCGTCTGCAGCTGCACCTTGAAGAAACGGCGCACCTCCTTGATATAGAGGGTACGAAGTCCCTCCCAGTTCACGTTGCGAATGACGGGAACGCCGGGGGCGGACTGCACCGCCGACTGGATTTCACCGATTGGGGGCTGGCTGCTCATGGGGGTTGCGGGTAATCGCTGCCGCTGCCGCCCGCAACCCGGTTGACGAAGACCATGTCGGCCGACCCGAAGACTGAGGAACGAACATGTCCTGGACCGACGAGCGTATCGAGACGCTCAAGACGATGTGGGAAGCCGGCCAGACCGCCAGCCAGATCGCCGAAGCGCTGGGTGGCGTCAGCCGCAACGCCGTGATCGGCAAGGCGCACCGCCTCGAACTCCAGGCGCGCCCATCGCCGGTAAAGCCCAACGATCCCGACGCGAAGGCGGCTGAAAAGTCTGGCGATGCGGCCGTCGCGCCATCGCCGGTCGCCGGGGCCGAACCGGTCTCCGCCCAGCCCGTCCCGTCAGAGCCTGCCGCGGTTCCGCCGCCGCCCGTGTCCAAGCCCGCCGTCGTCGCGGCGGCTCCTGCACCGCGTGCGGAGCCGGTGGCGACGGTGCCGGTGGACGCGCCGGTCGAGGCTGCGCCGGCCCCTGCGACTCGCGCAGTCGATCAGGATGACGACGAGGACGAGGATGACGACGACGCGGTCGAGCCGGCCGCGGCGCCGGTGCGTGCGCCACAGCCGATCCTTCGCTCGATCGGGCCCGGTGGCTTCCTGCGCCAAGCACCCGGCGAGCAACAGCCGCCGAGCACGCCGGCACCGCCGCGTCGTCTCGTCCCCGCGAAGCCATCCGCGGACATGGCCGACAAGACGAGCCTGCTCGATCTGAACGACCGCATCTGCAAATGGCCGCTCGGCCATCCCGGCGAGCCCGATTTCCACTTTTGCGGTGACAAGGTGAACCCGGGGTTCCCGTATTGCGTCGCGCATTGCGGCCATGCCTATCAGGCACAGCTCCCGCGCCGTGACCGTCGTCCGACGCCACCACTGCCCTTTGGCGGGCCGCGCGCGCGCTAAGACTGGGGGGGCGTTTTCGCCCCCCTCGGCCCGGGTATTCCTCCCGCGAGCCAGGTCCACAGCTCCACCCCGGCGAAGGCCGGGGTAATGGCGAGCGACGCAAAGTTGCCTTCGACCCCCAATTGGGCTCCGGGGTGGGCCCAAAGAATGCGACAGGTCAAAGAAAAGGGCCGCCTCCCGTAGCAGGAAGCGACCCTTTATTCTCACCCGCGCCGCGGCAAAGCCGCGTCGTCGGACGTCGCCGAGGCGACGCCGGCCGAGCTTGGGGATGTGACGCCTGCTGGCGTCACATCCCCTGCGCTTAGAACCGGAACGCGGCCGTTGCGCGCAGGCTGTGCCAGCGGAAATTGTCGTCGCTGCGACGGAAGTCGGTACCGGTCGTGTTCGGCGCGAGCACGAACGGGTTGGTCGCAGGCTGCGTGCCCTGCGTCACGCGGACGCGGAAGTCGTCGTCCTGATACTGATGGAACATATATTCCATGCCGACCGAGATGTTCGGCGTGACCTTCTGCTCGATGCCGCCGCCGCCGAGGATGCCGAACTGCTGGCGCTTGCCGCTCTGCTGATAGGCGTTGCCCGTGTTCGTGCTGTAGAAGTCGCGGTCGATCCTGGCATAGCCTGCACCGAACGTGCCGTAGAACAGCGTGGTGTTGACCGCATAGCCGGCGCGGCCACGGATCGACGCTTCCCAATCGACGCTGCGCGTCATGACGTAGCTGGCAGGGGTCGTCGAGAACGCGGTCACGCTGTCGGTGATCTCGCTCTTGCCGAATTCGCCGACGACGCCGACGACGATGTTGCCACGCTGCGTGTCCATGCCGACGCGGCCGTAATAGGCGGCGCCGTCCTTGTCCTTGCGGCAGCCGCCGCCGCCGGCGAGCGTCGTCGCGCGCGTCGCACCGTTGCAGAAGCCGCTGCTGAACGCGTTTGCGCCGGCAGCCGTCGTCACGGTGTCGCCGAACCGGCCGTCGAGGTTGCGGTCGAACAGGATCGACGAACCGGCATCGTTCGGCTGGACGTCATAGCCACCCGCTGCGCCGATATAGATGCCGCTGAACGGCGCGTCCTCGGTGGTCTCCTGCGCAAAGGCGGGGGACGCGATCAGGCCGAGAGCGGCCGCGCCGGCAAGTGCGGCGTAGAAGGAAGTGCGCATGTAAACTCCGGGATTGTTTATCTAAACCAATTTAGGAACGGGCCGTCCCGGGAAATATATCCCTCCAGATGACGCGAACATGACAGAAAGTTCATGGTGTGGCTTTCGCGCAACAGCGCTGATCGCTTGCGTGGATCGCCGGCTGCGCCATATACCGAGCCATGCCAGAAGACCTGCCAGAAGGCCTGTTCACGTCCCAGCCCAAGACCGCCCCGACCTATGATGCCTCCTCGATCGAGGTGCTCGAGGGGCTCGAACCCGTCCGCCGCCGCCCGGGCATGTATGTCGGCGGCACCGACGAGCGCGCGCTGCACCATCTCGCCGCCGAAGTGCTCGACAATGCGATGGACGAGGCGGTCGCGGGTCACGCGACGCGGATCGAGGTCACGCTCGAGCCCGGCAACCGGCTGACGATCGTCGACAATGGCCGCGGCATCCCGGTCGATCCGCATCCCAAATTCCCCGACAAGTCCGCGCTCGAGGTGATCCTCTCGACGCTGCATTCGGGCGGCAAGTTCGCGGGCAAGGCCTATGCGACCTCGGGCGGTCTGCACGGCGTCGGCATCAGCGTCGTCAACGCGCTGTCGTCGGACACCGTCGTCGAGGTCGCGCGCGACCGCCAGCTCTACCGCCAACGCTTCGCCAAGGGGCAGACGCTCGGCCCGATCGAGCGGCTCGGGACCACCCCCAACCGCCGCGGCACCAGCGTCGCCTTCACCCCCGATACCGAGATCTTCGGCAACGAGCTCAACTTCAAGCCGCAGCGGCTGCACAAGCTTGTCCGCTCCAAGGCCTATCTGTTCGCGGGCGTCGAGATCCGCTGGCACTGCGCACCCGAGCTGATCAGCGACGATACGCCCGCGCAGGCGGTGTTCCAGTTCCCCGGCGGGCTCGCCGACCATCTGCGCGACCAGGTCGCGGGTCGCGAATGCGCGACCGCAGACTTCTTCTCGGGCTCGCAGGATTTCCCGAGCGCGCAGGGCGAGACGCAGGGCCGCGTCGAATGGGCGATCGCGTGGCCGCTGTGGAGCGACGGCTCGTACAGCTGGTATTGCAACACCATCCCGACCCCCGATGGCGGCACGCACGAACAGGGCCTGCGGCAGGCTTTGGTGCGCGGCCTGCGCGCGTTCGGCGATCTGGTCGGCAACAAGAAGACCAAGGATATCAGCGCGGACGACGTGATGATCGGCAGCGAGCTGATGCTGTCGGTGTTCATCCGCGAACCGCAGTTCCAGAGCCAGACCAAGGATCGCCTCACCAGCCCCGAGGCCGCGGGGCTCGTCGAAAAGGCGGTGCGCGACCATTTCGATCATTTCCTCAGCCACAACATGGACCGCGGCAAGGCGCTGCTGAACTATGTGCTCGAGCGGATGGACGAGCGCCTTCGCCGCAAGCAGGAACGCGACGTCAAGCGCAAGACCGCAACGTCTGCGCGAAAATTGCGCCTGCCCGGCAAGCTGACCGACTGCTCCGCCAACTCGCCCGAAGGGACCGAGCTGTTCATCGTCGAGGGTGATTCGGCCGGCGGCTCGGCGAAGCAGGCGCGCGATCGCAAGACGCAGGCGATCCTGCCAATCCGCGGCAAGATCCTCAACGTCGCGTCGGCGACGAGTGCGAAGATCTTCGCGAACCAGGAAATCGCCGACCTGACGCTCGCGCTTGGCTGCGGCACGCGGAAAGACTGTGTCGCGGACAATCTGCGCTACGAGCGCGTCGTCATCATGACCGACGCCGATGTCGATGGCGCGCATATCGCGACGTTGCTGATGACGTTCTTCTTCCAGGAGATGCCCGACATCGTCCGCCGCGGGCACCTCTATCTCGCGCAGCCGCCGCTCTATCGCCTGACCGTCGGCACGAAGAGCGTCTATGCGCGCGACGACGCGCATCGCGCCGAACTCGAACGCACGGTGTTCAAGGGCAAGAAGGTCGACGTCGGCCGCTTCAAGGGGCTTGGCGAGATGAACCCCGGCCAGCTCCGCGAGACGACGATGGACCCCGCGACGCGCGGCATGCTCCGCATCACGCTGCCGCAGGAATATGAGGAACGCGCAGGGGTGAAGGATCTCGTCGACCGCCTGATGGGCAACAACCCCGCGCACCGCTTCGCCTTCATCCAGGAGAATGCCGGCCGGCTCGACGAGGAAGCGATCGACGCGTGATCGTTGGGGCAGCGGGGGCGGTCCGATCGCCGCCCCGCTGCCCCCGCATCACTGCCCCGGATCACTGCCCCCGGATCACTGCCCCCGGATCACTGCCCCCGGATCACTGCCCCCGGATCACTGCCGGTGGGCGACCATCGTCGAGGTCTTCCCGAACTTCAGGTCGTTGACCGCGCTGGTCATCGTCGTGCCGTCGAGCGACAGCGACATGGTGTAGGTGCCGATCGGCACGTCGCCTTCATAGTCCGTTTCGACCAGCGTCGTCGGTCCGGTCTGTTTCAGCGCGACCTTCGTCCACCCCGGGTCGCCGGTCACCGCCGCCGCTGGGCCGTCGATCGTCGCGACATAGGATATGCCGGTCGGCGTCGAGAAGGTCATCGTCTTGCCCTCCTGCGCGAAGGTGAAGACGAGGCCCGTGTCGGACACCTGCGTATCGGTGGTTTCGCGCCACGCGCCCGATAACGCATGCGCGCCCGCCGGGGCAGGCGCGACGCGTGCGTTGACCGTCGTCCCCGTCACCTCGACGCCGCTCGGGGCGGTGCGGTCGACGAAGGCGGACGACGAACTCTGCCCGTCCGCGGCCAGCGTCACCGTCGCCTCGGCGACCGTTTTGCCGCCCTTCCGGAACGCCCGCTTGATCGTCGTCGCATCGACCACGGCAACCGACGCCGCATCATAATAGGGGTTGCCGGCGATCGGGTGAAATGCGCCATCGGCGGGGAATTTGAGCGCGGGCTTGCACGTCGTGCAGCTGAAGATGCCCGCCTGGACGAGGACGATCGAGGGTTTCTCCGCGGGTTTGCCTGCCCTTACGTCTCCTTTCCAGGTGCCGTCGAACACCCCCCTGGCAAGCGCGGGGGTGGTGGCAAGGGCCGTGGCCAGCAGCAGGGCCAGGCCGGTCGCAAAGCGTTTCATCCGTCAACCTCCTCTCGATGGGGACGCGACTCGACTCGGGCGGGCGCGTTTGCGACGTCGGACCGGGCCGGCGCGAAGACTGCGCGCGCCGCCGGGGTGCCGCAAGCGACGTCCGCGTCTTGGTACGGATAGGACAGAGCAGCGCACGTCGCCCGCGGTGTTGACGCCCATCCCCCGTCACCGGTATCAGGCGCCTCCGGGGCGGTCCATCACGGGCCGCCCTTCTCGTTTCGAAGAGGAAGCGCCTGTGACCATCACCCCGCTCATGCCCGTCTACCCGCGGTGTGGCGTGCGTCCGGTCCGAGGCGAGGGCGCGTACCTCTTCGGTGAGGACGGCCAGCAATATCTCGATTTCGCCAGCGGCATCGCGGTCAACGCGCTCGGCCACGCGCACCCGCATCTGACCAAGGCGATCGCCGACCAGGCCGCCACGCTGATGCACGTGTCGAACCTGTACGGCAGCCCGCAGGGCGAACATCTCGCGCAGCGCCTCGTCGACAACACGTTTGCGGACACCGTGTTCTTCACCAACTCGGGTGCGGAAGCGGTGGAGTGCGCGATCAAGACCGCGCGGCGCTATCATTTCGCCAACGGCAATCCCGAGCGGCACACGCTGATCACGTTCGACACCGCGTTCCACGGCCGCACGCTGGGTGCGATCTCGGCGACCAACCAGGCCAAGATGCGCGACGGGTTCGAGCCGCTGCTGCCCGGATTCGCCTATGCCAAGTTCAACGATCTCGAAGGCGCGCTCGCGCTGATCGACGACCATACGGCAGGGTTCCTGGTCGAGCCGATCCAGGGCGAGGGCGGTATACGCCAGGCGAGCCCCGAATTCCTCCAGGGTCTGCGGAAAGCGTGCGACGAGCACGGCCTGCTGCTCGTCCTCGACGAGGTCCAGTGCGGCTATGGCCGGACCGGCAAGTTCTTCGCGCACGAGCTGTACGGCATCACCCCCGACATCATGTCGGTCGCCAAGGGCATCGGCGGCGGCTTCCCGCTCGGCGCGTGCCTCGCGACCGAGGAGGCGGCCAAGGGCATGGTCGCGGGCACGCACGGCTCGACCTATGGCGGCAACCCGCTCGCGATGGCGGCGGGCGAGGCGATCCTCGACGTGATCCTCGAGGACGGGTTCCTCGATCATGTCGCCACGATGGGCGACCGGCTGCGGCAGGGGCTCGAGCAGATGATCCCCAATCACGATCACCTGTTCGACAGCGTCCGCGGCACCGGGCTGATGCTCGGGCTCAAGCTCAAGAGCGACAGCCGCGCGTTCGTCGCGTTTGCGCGCGATCATCACAATCTGCTGCTGGTGTCGGCGGGCGAGAACGTCATCCGCATCCTGCCGCCGCTGGTGATCGACGAGAACCACATCGCCGAGTGCATCGACAAGCTGTCGACCGCTGCGCGCGTTTATGTGCCCGCCGCCGACGATTGACCATCTACCCCTCCCCCAGCGGGGGAGGGGGCCAGCACAGCTGGTGGAGGGGTGTCGCCCCCAGTGATCGTGGAAACGCATCCACGCCTCGCTGCGCGAGCGGTCCCCCTTTCCTTGCAGGGGAAGACTTTATGACCCGCCATTTCCTGAACCTCACCGACGCCGGCGCCGACGGTATCGCCGCGATGCTCGCCGACGCGCTCGATCGCAAGGCCGCGCGCGCGGGCTTCCCCAAGGGCCGCGCGGACGCCGATGCGCCGCTCGCCGGCCATACGCTCGCGATGGTGTTCGAGAAGAATTCCACCCGCACGCGCTTCTCGTTCGACATGGCGATCCGCCAGCTCGGCGGCACCTCGATCGTGTCCGACGCGGGCTCGATGCAGCTTGGGCGCGGCGAATCGGTCGCCGACACCGCGCGCGTCCTGTCGGGCTATGTCGACGCGATCATGATCCGCACCGACGATCACGCCAAGATCGAGGAGATGGCGCATTACGCCAGCGTCCCCGTCATCAACGGCCTGACCGACGCGTCGCATCCGTGCCAGATCATGGCTGACCTGCTGACGATCATCGAGTGCGGCAAGACGCTGCCCGGGCTCAAGGTCGCGTGGCTGGGCGATGGCAACAACGTGCTCGCCTCGATCGTCGAGGCGGCGGGGCTGATGCAGTTCGACGTCGTCGCCGCCTGTCCGCAAGGCTATCAGCCGACCGACACGGACGTCGCGCTCGGCAAGGGCCGTGCGAAGGTCGTGGCGTCACCGCAAGAGGCGGTCGAGGGGGCGGACATCATCGTCACCGACACCTGGATCTCGATGGGACAGGCACATGCCGAGACCAAGCTGAAGGCGCTGACGCCGTATCAGGTCGACGCGGCGCTGATGGCGCGCGCCAAGCCCGACGCGAAGTTCCTCCACTGCCTCCCCGCGCATCGCGGCGAGGAGGTCACGCCCGAGGTGATCGACGGCCCGCAGTCGCTGATTTGGCAGGAGGCCGAAAACCGCCTCCACGCGCAGAAATCGGTGCTGCGCTGGTGCTTCGGGCAGATCGGCTAGTCTGGATCTGATCCGTCATCCCAGCGAAAGCTGGGATCTCCCCGTTCGGGCCGCAGCGTCCGCCAATCGGGATACCCCAGCTTTCGCTGGGGCGACGGACGGGGGCGAGACCGGGCGCCCGATCGGTTGATCGAGCGCTTGCGCGCCCCCATTTCCGTCATTCCCGCGGAGGCGGGAATCCAGGAACTCCGAGCTCACGGTCAGCCCATGAGCGCTTGCCGCTCTGGATCCCCGCCTGCGCGGGGATGACGACGGCGTGGGGAATGACGAAGGAATGATGGTGAACGACCCCAACATGACCGATCTCGACCGCGCGCTGGCGTTCGCGATTCCCGCCCGCAGCGCCCGCGGCCGTGTCGTCCGCCTCGGCACCGCACTCGACGAGGTGCTCGCGGCGCACGCCTATCCGCCCGCGATCGAGAAGCTGCTCGCCGAGGCGCTGACGCTCGCCGCGCTGATCGGCTCGACGCTGAAGGATTCGAGCGGCCAGCTGACGATGCAGACGCGCACGGACAATGGCGTCGTCCAGCTGCTGGTCTGCGATTACCGCGGCGGCGAAGTCCGCGGGTACATCGAATATGACGCCGCCAAGCTCGCCGAAGTCCCCGCCGAGCCGAGCCTGTTCGCGCTGTTCGGCGCGGGCTATCTCGCGATCACGTTCGACATGGCGAGCAGCAACGAGCGCTATCAGGGTATTGTCCCGCTCGACGGCGACACGCTGTCGCAGGCGGCGCAGAGCTATTTCACGCAGTCCGAACAGATTCCGACGATGGTGCGCACCGGCATGGCCAAGGGGCCAGACGGTCGCTGCGTCGCGGGCGGTCTGTTCCTCCAGCACCTTCCCGAAGGCGAGGACGGGCGCGAGCGGCTGCATACCAAGCTCGACCATCCCGAATGGGAGCATGTCGCCACGCTCGGGGGCACGATGGGCGCGGACGAACTCACCGACGCGGCGCTCCCGCTCGAGACGCTCGTGTGGCGGCTGTTCAACGAGGAGGAGGATGTCCGCATCCTCGCCGACATCCCGATCATGCGCGGCTGTCGCTGCGACCCCGACTATATCAAGGGCGTGATCGCGAAGTTCCCGCTCGACGAGCGCCGGTCGATGGCGGACGAAACCGGCTTCATCCAGGTCGACTGTGCGTTCTGCGCGAAGAAATTTCCGGTCCCGGTTGATGCCTGAAACGCGGCCTCGTTAACGCGGCCTTCACCTTGCGGCGGTATCGGTCTCCTCGTGCTTTACAGGTTTCAGCACGTTTCTCCCTTGAGGCGCTGCAAGCGCCAACCTCAGGGCCGCCTTCGGGCGGCCCTTTCTTTTTGCCGCGGTCTGGCCTAGCGCGTCGCGCATCATGACATCTCCTGCTCCCCTAGCGGTCGCCCTCGTCTCGGGCGGCCTCGACTCGATGGTTTCCGCGGCGATGCTGCGCGACTCCGGGCGCCGCCTCCTCGCGCTGTCGTTCGATTACAATCAGCGCCACCGTATCGAGCTCGACGCCGCCCGCAACGTCGCCACCGCGCTCGGCGCCGAACGCCATATCGTCCTGCCGATGGACCTGTCGGCGTTTGGCGGCTCGGCTTTGACCGCCGATATCGCCGTGCCCAAGGACGGCCTCGGCACCGAGGACGGCGGCGGCATCCCCGTCACCTACGTGCCTGCGCGCAACACGATCTTCCTCAGCCTCGCGCTCGGCTGGGCCGAGGCGGCGGGCGCGCGCGACATCTATATCGGCGTCAACGCGCTCGATTATTCGGGCTATCCCGATTGCCGCCCCGAATTCATCGCCGCGTTCGAGGGGCTCGCCGAACTCGCGACCAAGGCCGGAGTCGAGGGTGATCCGTTCCGCATCCAGGCGCCGCTCCAGCACATGACCAAGGCGGATATCGTCCGCGAGGGCACGCGGCTCGGGCTCGATCTCGGGCTCAGCTGGTCGTGCTACGATCCGACCCCCGACGGCAGGCATTGCGGCGAGTGCGACAGCTGTCGCCTGCGGTCGCGCGGTTTCGACGAGGCGGGGATCGCCGATCCCACGCTCTATGCCGTGAAGCCCGTCTGACGATGAGCTATGCGGTCAAGGAAATGTTCCTGACGCTGCAGGGCGAGGGCGTGAACGCCGGGCGTCGCGCGGTGTTCGTGCGCTTTGCCGGCTGCAACCTCTGGTCGGGGCGCGAGCAGGACCGCAGCACCGCAGTATGCCGCTTCTGCGACACCGATTTCGTCGGCACCGACGGTCTGGGCGGCGGCAAGTTCGCCGATGCGCAGGCGCTTGCCGACGCGGTTTCGGGCTTCTGGGGCGCAGGCGAGCAGGACCGCTTCGTCGTGCTGACCGGGGGGGAGCCGATGCTCCAGATCGACGATGCGATCGTCGACGCGCTCCACGCCGCGGGCTTCAGGATCGCGATCGAGAGCAACGGGACGCTCCCGGTCCACCCCGGGATCGACTGGGTCTGCATCAGCCCGAAGGCGGGCAGCATCGTCGTCCAGCGCAGCGGCGACGAGTTGAAGCTGGTCTGGCCGCAGCCCGGCACCGACATCGCCGACGTGGAGCGCTGGGACTTCGCCAACCTGCTGCTCCAGCCGCTCGACGACCCGCAGGCGGATGCGAACCGCGACGCGTGCGTCGCGCTGGTGATGGAGCGCCCGCAATGGCGGCTGTCGCTCCAGACGCACAAGATGCTGGGTCTGCGCTAGACCGGCGCTCGCGCGTCGCGTCCTCCCGACGAACGTCAGGACCCAGGAAAAACCCCCGGCCCATCGGGACCCGGGGGCGTCATGCTCAGCGGTTGGCGATGCCAACGCCCACGGCGGGCGGCCAGTCCTGTGCGCCGCACTTCTTGGCGACCCATTCGGCCTTCTTGTTCCAGCAGATCGCATCGAGCCGCGGCATCTTGACGCGGTCGCGCCCGATATAGCGCGGGAAGCGCTGCTCGCCCCACGGGATCAGGCTGTTGCGCAGCTCGCGCGTGCGCGCCAGCGTCAGGTCGCCGAACTGGCCGCGCGGCGTGAACAGCGCGTCACGGCCGATCGACGCGGTGGTCTGGCAAAAGCCATATTGCGCCGCGACGGTCGCGAAGTTCGAATAGGTCCGCGTCCCGAACTGGTCGAGTGCGGCCTGTCCGGCCTTGACGCCCTTGGCCTTGTTGACGCGCAGGAAGTATTTGCTGATCGTGTCGAACGCGGTCTTGAGCTCGACGTCATGGTCGTCGAGGATCGCGTTATAGTTCGACACGGTCAGCAGCGTCGGCTCGAACTGGCATTGCAGCGCCGCGACGTTCAGCGCGGCGCGCATGTGCCAGACCATCGCCGCACGGCGTTCGGCGGGGGTCGCGTCGGGCATCGCCTGGCCGAGATCCGCCTCGTCGCCCGTGACGGCGGGTGCCGAAAAATCACGGGACTGCAGAAAAAACTGGGCGGAAGCGGGCTGTGCCAGCGCCATTCCCCCCGTCGCCGCGCAAAGCGCCAGCGCAGTACGCACCATCTTCATTCCCAACTCCCCGGGCATTCGCTGCCAGCGATTCTAGAGCGTTTCGCGGCAACTCCCAACTGTTTTCGAGGGGTTGGAACCTTTGGACAGGCGCTTCGTGGCGGCTCTCGCGTCGCTTTTTCGTCGCAACCGAAACGAGCAGCGGTCACCGGTACCCGGCCCGATCGCCGGAATGACAAAGGGCCGCCCGGTTTCCCGGGCGGCCCTCCGCATCACGTCAATTTCCGGAACCGGAAATTACATCATGTTGTTGGTCATCATGGTGTCGTTCGACATCATCGTGTCGTTCGCCATCATGGTGTCGTTGGCCATCATGCCGTCGTTCATCGCACCGTCAACGGCGGTCATGTTGTCGGTCATCGTGTCCATGCCCTCGGTGGCATTCATGTCGGTGACCATCGTGTTGTCGGTCGTCTCGGTCTTCGGACCGCATGCCGAAACGGCGAGTGCTGCGCTGGCGATCAGCGAGCCGGTCAGAACCTTGGAGATGAGTGAACGCATTGGAAGCTCCCTAGATAGAGGATTTGGTAGCCCTGAAGGCCAGGTATATACCCAAATCGTGGTGGACATTAATCTGTTAAGGCCTGGCCCTCAAGCCTCGTTTTCTTGAGCCAAAGAAAGTGTTTCAAGGAACGTGCTGCGCGTCAACGCCAGGGCGGCATCAAAAGTTGCCATATCGCCGCGAATGCCGAGCGCTTTCAGGCTCGTCACGGGAAATTCGGCGAGTCCGCAGGGGACGATTCCGCCGAAATGCGAGAGATCGGGGTCGATGTTGACGGCAAAGCCATGCAGCGTGACCCAGCGTTTGACGCGTACGCCGATCGCGCCGATCTTGGCTTCGCGGCCGCCAAGCGACGGGTCGCGCGTCCAGATTCCGACCCGACCCTCGACGGAGAACGCGTCCACGCCGAGTTCGCCGAGCGCCGCGATCACCCAGTCCTCGACCGCGTGGACGAACCGGCGGACGTCGCGCCCCCGCCGGCCGAGGTCGAGCACGAGATAGCCGATCCGCTGACCGGGGCCGTGATAGGTATATTTGCCGCCGCGCCCCGTATCGAACACCGGAAAGCGCGGATCGACCAGATCGACCGGATCGGCGCTGGTCCCCGCGGTGTAGACCGGGGGATGCTCGAGCAGCCAGATCAGCTCGCGTGCGTCCCCCGCGGTTACCGCGGCCGCGCGTGCCTCCATCTCCGCCAGCGACGCGGCGTAGGGGCTTAACCCCGCGCTCGTCCGCCATTCGATATCGCCCGGCAGGGTCGGCGAACCGGGCGTGGCCGGGGGCTGGGCCGCATCGGGCGAGCCGGGGGCGGTGCCAGGGGTGGGAAATATCGTCACCAGGCCCATCTGCGCATTCGAGGGGCGCGATGCAAGCGAGCCCGGTTTCCGGTGCAGCGCGTCCGCGATCGACACCGGTGGTCAAGGTCGGGAGGTTCGGCTAGTCCTCCGCGCTTATGGTCGATCGACCCGCGGCGACCGCGGACAGGTCGGCATGAGGATGGCCCGGGGCTTTTGCTCGGGGCTGGGGGCCGGGCCTTGGGGCTCGGGCCTTGGGTTCGGATCGTGCGGGGGATCAGGCAGATGGCGACAGACGGAACGACGGGACGGCGGGTGACGATCGAGCGGGTCTGGGACCGGACGACCGAGGTGCTCAGCGGGCGCAGCGGCGTGATCGCGTCGGTCGCGTTTCTGACACTGGTGCTGCCCCCGATCGTCAACGGCGCCCTGGTGCTGCTCGCGCCCCAGCCGCCCGCGGCGCAGCTGCTGACGTTCGTGGTCGGGATCGCGTCGGCGGTCCTCTCGATCTGGGGATCGCTCGCAATCCTGGCGCTGGCGACGCACCCGTCGACGGATCGATCCTCCGCCTATCGGCAGGCGACCGCGCGGCTGCTGCCGACGATCGGCGTCTCGCTCGAAATCGGCATCATCGCGCTGCTGCTGATGGCGCCGATCGTCATCGCGCTCGCCGCGACCGGGTTCGACTTCGCCGCCGCATCGGACGCGGCGAACGCCAACACGCCGCAGTCGATGCCGTCGCTCGCGCCGGGCGTGGCGATCTTCATCGTCCTGTACGGGCTCGCGCTGGTCATTCTCGCCTTCTGGGCCAGTGCGCGGCTGATGCTCGTCACCGCGGTGGTGCTCAACGAGCGGCTCGGCCTTGGCGCGATCCGTCGCGCGATCGCGCTCAGCCGGGGGCTGACATGGCGGCTTGTCGGCGTCCTGCTGCTGTTCGCGATCGTGTTCGGCGTCGCGACCTTCGCCGCGCAGGCGGTCGTCGGGCTCGTGTTCCGGCTGATCCTTGGCGGCGAACAGGTCGCGACCGCGCTTTTCCTAGCGGGCATTGCGGGCGCATTCGTCAGTGCAGCGTTGATGGCGCTCGCCTATGTCTTCACCGCCCAGCTGTATGTCGCCACACGAGAGAAGCCGACCGCCGAATGAAAATCGACTTTGCCGGGGTCCTGAAGGACGCCTGGACCCTGTTCAAGCGGGACCGCGATCTGCTGGTGCGGATCGTCGGACCGTTCCTGTTCCTGCCGGCCTTCGCGCTGGCGCTGGTGGTTCCCGACCCGCCCATGCCCGAAGCGGATGCGCGCGGCGACGAGACGCAGGCCTTGGCCTGGGCCGAGGCCGTCACCGACTGGGCCGGGACGAACGGCGGCTGGTATTGCCTGGCCTATGCGCTGAGCTTCTTCGGGATGGCGCTCGTCTACGCGCTGTATCTCGACCGCGACCGCGTCGACGTGCTGACCGCGCTGAAGCGGTGCGGCGCGATCCTGCCGCGCTATCTGCTGGCGATGATCCTCGTCTCGCTGCCCGCGGGGGCGGGGCTGCTGCTCTATGCGCTGCCCGGCCTGTATATTCTCGGGCGGACGATGCTGACCGGGCCCGTGCTGGTCAGCGAGGGGCCGATCGGCGCATTCGCCGCGATCCGTCGCAGCCTGTCGCTGACGCGTGGCGCCGGGCTGCAGCTCATGTCGCTCTCGGCGTTCAGCTATCTCAGTGGCTGGCTGCTCGGCGCGCCCTTCATGGCGCTCGACCGGGCAATGCGCGCCAGCGGGCAGGGTAATCCCATAGCGATCGCGCTGGTCGATGCAGGGGCGGCGGTCGCGGCGACCGCGTCGGGGATCGCGACCGCACTGATCGCCGTCTCGGTCTATCGCCGGCTGTATCGTTAGGCGAGTAGCGGGATCTGCGGCGCGGCGTCGCGCGGCAGGACGCCGCTGGTGCGCGGATCGGGGAACGTCTCGATCGTCCGCTTGACCGCGACAAACCCCTGCGCCCGGTAGAAGCCGAGTGCGCCGGGATGGTCGAGCGTACAGGTGTGCAGCCACACCCGTTCGACGCCCTTGGTCCACGCGCGTGCCAGCGTTTCCGCCATCAGCCACCGGCCATGGCCCTGGCCGGCAAGCTCGGGCACCAGCCCGAAATACGAAATCTCGCACGCGGCGGGCTGGCGGAAATCGAGTTCGACCATCCCGACCTCGATCCCCGCCGGATCGATCACCGCGTGGACCTGGATCAGCGGATCGTCGAGGATCGCCGACAGCGCCGCGTCGGCCATCACCAGCCGGGAGAACCACAGCCACGGTGCGCCGACGCGTGCGAACAGCGTGCGATAGCGGTCGATCGCCGGGCGCTCCCAGCGCACCAGCCGGAAGCGCGACCCCGGGATCGGCCGAAGCGGCGGCCTGCGCCGCATCTCGAGCGTGGTGACGATCGTCGCCAGCACGTCGTTCGCGACCGGGATCAGCGCCACCGCGTCAGGCGCCCGTCACGACCATGTCGCGCGCGGCGGCAGGCTCATCAGGATCGCGTCGATATTGCCGCCCGTCTTCAGCCCGAACAGCGTCCCGCGGTCATAAACCAGGTTGAATTCGGCATAGCGCCCGCGCCATTCGAGCATCGCGGCCTCTTCCGCCGGGGTGAAGGGTGTTGCCATGCGCCGCCGCACGATCCGCGGATAGGCGTCGAGAAACGCCTCGCCGACATCGCGCGTGAACGCGAAATTCGCGTCGAAATCGCCATCGAGATGATCGAAGAAGATCCCGCCGACGCCGCGCTCCACCTTGCGATGGGGGATGTAGAAATAGGTTTCGGCCCAGTCCCTGAACCGCGGATAATAAGCGGGGTCGTGCGCATCGCACGCCGCCTTCATCGTCGCGTGGAAATCGGCGGTGTCCTCGGCGATCGGCAACGGCGGGTTGAGGTCGCCGCCGCCGCCGAACCACCGCTTGGTGGTGTTGAGGAAGCGGCAGTTCATGTGCACCGCAGGCACGTGCGGGTTCGCCATGTGCGCGACCAGGCTGATCCCGGTCGCGAAGAAGCGCGGATCGTCGCCCGCGCCGTGGATCGACTTGGCGAACTCGCCCTCGAACGTGCCGCCGACGGTCGAGACGTTGACGCCGACCTTCTCGAACACGCGCCCCTTCATCACGCCCATCACGCCGCCGCCGCCCGGCCCGCCCGACGGATCGATCCGGTCCCACGGCGTATAGGCGAACGCGGCATCGGAGCCCGCCTCGCGCTCGATCGCCTCGAACGCCGCGCAGATGCGGTCGCGCAGCGATTCGAACCAGTGACGGGCGGCGGCTTGCTGGGGGTCGAGTTCGATCATGGCGCCATCCCTACCCGATCCGGAACGGGGCGGGGAGGGGGGCCGTTAATAGGCAAACGGCGCTCATCACAGAGACCCGTCATCCTGACGAAAGTCAGGACCCAGAGCCATAAACGGCGGCGCGCGTTACCCTGGGTCCTGACTTTCGTCAGGATGACGGGGGCGAAAACCAGCCCCTAGGCCGGCCAGCCGCCCGTCTGCCGCAAGGCCTCTGCCGCGACGATCGCGGTCGCCACCGAGATGTTCATCGAACGAAGCCCCGGCCGCATCGGGATCACCACGCGGACGTCGGCGCGCGCATGCACGTCGTCGGGGACGCCCTTGCCTTCGCTGCCCATCAGCAGGACGTCGTCCGCACGGAACGCCGCCGCGTCGAGCCGCACCGCACCCTTGGTCGTCAGCAGCACGATCCGACCGCTGACCTGTCCCAGGAACGCGTCCCAGTCGACGTGCCGGACGACGTCGACCGCGCCGACATAATCCATCCCGGACCGCGCGACCGCCTTTTCGCTCCACGTGAATCCCATCGGTTCGATCAGGTCGACCCCCAATCCGAGGCACGCGGCGGTCCGCAGAATTGCGCCGACATTGCCGGCGATATCAGGCTGGTAGAGGGCGATACGCATGGCCGGGTCACTAGCGGGAAACCCCGCCGGGTCAAAATGCTGTTGGCAAAGCGGGGTTGCGCCGTCTATCACCGCCCCTGCCTCCGTGGGGACGGTCAGGCATGGTGGGCATACGGTTCGAACGAACGCGTTGCCCGCGGTGCCCACGATATAAGAACGTATAGGGCGAGATGAATGGCTGCAGTCGACGACATGGTTCCTCCAGGCGAAACGCCAGAACCCTTCGAAGAGGCGGCTCACGACCCACGCCGTCGTGATTTTATCAACATTGCCGCGGTCTCCTTTGCCGGCGTCGGTGCGGTCGCGATCGTCCTGCCGCTCATCAACCAGATGAACCCGTCCGCGGACGTGCTCGCGCAGTCGACCACCGAGATCGACCTGTCGAAGATCCTGCCGGGCCAGGCGATCAAGACGTCGTTCCGCAAGCAGCCGCTATTCGTGCGCAACCTGACGCCGAAGGAAATCACCGAGGCCGACGCGGTCGACGTCTCGACGCTGCGCGATCCGCAGACGCTCGAGGAGCGCACCAAGGCGGGCAAGAAGAACTGGCTGATTACGCTGGGCGTCTGCACGCATCTCGGCTGCGTCCCGCTCGGCGCGGGCGAGGGCGAGAACAAGGGCCCGTTCGGCGGCTATTTCTGCCCGTGCCATGGTTCGGCGTACGACACCGCCGCGCGCATCCGCAAAGGCCCTGCACCGACCAACCTCCACGTGCCGGACTATGCCTTCAACTCCGACACCGTCGTCACGGTAGGCTGAGGAAAACGACATGAGCTTTCCCTGGGCCAAGCAATACGAACCGAAGCTGCCGCTGACGCGGTGGCTGGATGAGCGGCTTCCCGTTCCCCGGCTCGTCTACAACTCGCTCGGCGGCGGTTATCCCGTTCCGCGCAACCTCAATTATTTCTGGAACTTCGGCGTCCTCGCCGGCGCCGCGCTGGCGATCCAGATCGTCACCGGCATCGTGCTCGCGATGCATTATGCCGCCAACGGCACGGTCGCATTCGACTCGGTCGAAAGCATCATGCGCGACGTCAACGCGGGCTGGTTCCTGCGCTATGCGCACGCCAACGGCGCGTCGATGTTCTTCATCGTCGTCTACACGCACATCTTCCGCGGGCTCTATTACGGCTCGTACAAGGCCCCACGCGAGATGGTGTGGCTGCTCGGCGTGACGATCTTCCTGCTGATGATGGCGACCGCGTTCATGGGCTATGTGCTCCCCTGGGGGCAGATGAGCTTCTGGGGCGCGCAGGTCATCACCGGTTTCTTCTCGGCAATCCCGCTCGTCGGCGACACCATCCGCATCTGGCTGCTCGGCGGATTCGCGCCGGACAACGCGGCGCTCAACCGCTTCTTCTCGCTGCATTATCTGCTGCCGTTCGTGATCGCGGGCGTCATCATCCTGCACATCTGGGCGCTGCATATCCCGGGCTCGAACAACCCGACCGGCGTCGACGTGAAGGGCGAGCAGGACACCGTCCCGTTCCACCCCTATTACACCGCGAAGGACGGCTTCGGGCTCGGCATCTTCCTGCTCGTGTTTGCCGGCCTGCTGTTCTTCTTCCCGAACTATCTCGGCCACCCGGACAATTACATCCCGGCGAACCCGCTCTCGACGCCCGCGCACATCGTCCCCGAATGGTATTTCTGGCCGTTCTACGCGATCCTGCGCGCCTTCACCGCGGATTTCATCCTGCCGGCGAAGCTGTGGGGCGTGCTGGCGATGTTCGGCTCGATCCTGCTGCTGTTCTTCCTGCCCTGGCTCGACAATTCGCCGGTGCGGTCGAACAATTACCGGCCCAAGGCGCGGATCGCGTTCTGGGTGCTGGTCGTCGACATCCTGGTGCTCGGCTATTGCGGCGGCGCACCGGCGACGGCGTTCTACGTGATCCTCAGCCAGATCTGCGCTGCCTATTACTTCGCGCATTTCCTGATCATCCTGCCGCTGATCTCGCGGTCGGAGCGGCCCCGGCCGCTTCCCAACTCGATCACTGAGGCGGTTCTGAACAAGCGTGGCGGCACTAGCCCTGCCCACACCGCGCTCGCGACGAACCCCGCGAACTGAAACGGACTAGAGGACACACACATGGTTCGTCTCATCGCATCCCTCGTCGGCGCGGCCTTCGTCCTGGTGCTCGGTATCGCGCTGTTCGGCAGCGTCTCCGGGGCCATCACGGATCCGGCGGCCCCGACGGCCGAGAGTGAATATCACCACCACCCCAAGGAGCTCGACATCGCGTCGAACGGCGTGTTCGGTCGCTTCGACCGCCGTCAGCTCCAGCGCGGGTTCCAGGTCTACAAGGAGGTCTGCGCGGCCTGTCACTCGCTGCGGCTGGTGGCGTTCCGCGACCTCCAGAAGATCGGCTATACCGAGCCCGAGGTTAAGGCTATCGCCAGCCAGTGGGTGATCGAGCAGCCGTCGATCAATCCCGAGACGGGCGAGCCGGCAACGCGCAAGAACATCCCGTCGGATCGTTTCCCGTCGCCGTTCGCCAACGAGGTCGCCGCGCGCGCCGCGAACAACAACGCGCTGCCGCCCGATCTCTCGCTGATGACCAAGGCGCGTCACGACGGCGGTGCCTATGTCCATTCGCTGCTGACTGGCTATCAGGCACAGCCCGCCAAGCTGCTCCAGGAGTTCCCGGATGCCAAGACGCCCGAGGGACTGCACTACAACCCGTATTTCGCGAACCTGAACATCGCGATGCCGCCGCCGCTGACGTCGGATGGTCAGGTGACCTATGCGGACGGGACGAAGCCGACCGTGGATCAGATGTCGACCGACGTGTCGGCCTTCCTGACCTGGACCGCCGAGCCCAATCTCGAGGCACGCCATGCCGCCGGGTTCGCGTCGATCATCTTCATCCTGATCTTCTGCGGCCTCGCCTGGGGCGCGTACCAGAACGTCTGGCGCGACGTGAAACATTGATCGCACGGCCCGCCGTCGTGCGGGTCGGGTGATTTCTGGACCAAGGTTCGAACGGCGGATCCGGCAAGGCCGGGTCCGCCGTTCTGCTGTGCGGGCCTTGTGAATGTGGAGATGCGCTAGGCGGCGGGCTCTCGCAAATCAGCGTCGCGAGGGCGATACTCGCTCGCGACGCCCGCCCTGATGCCGAATCAGAAGCGCCCTATGCGCTCAGGGAGCCAATCCCACCCCCACGCCGTCATCCTGACGAAAGTCAGGATCCAGAGTAAAGCAGCGTTGGCGTTCGTGATCCTGGATCCTGACTTTCGTCAGGATGACGGACGGGGGGCGGGCGGGTTCGGATTCCCGTTGCTCTCGAACGCGTGCTCACGACCGCACATGACCGACCGGAATCACACCCCCCACCAAACCTCTCGCAACCCCGCCCCCGACGCCCGTCAGCACCGGTTCATGGAACCTGCGGTATGCCGATAGGGTTATACGGCGAATGGCGGCGCGTTGGGTCCGCTCTCCACGTATGGGAGATTTCTCATGTTCTTCAAACGCATAGGCTTGGTCAGTCTGACCATCGGACTCGGACTTGGCGTCGCCGGCTGCACGGATGGCTATGGATATGGCGGCGGCGGTATCGGGTACGCCAGCGATCCCTATTATGGCTATGACGACGGGTTCGGCGGCTTTGGCGGCGGGTACGGGGGCGGGTATGGCGCAGGCTATGCCGGCGTCGGGCTCGGCTCCTATTATGGCTGGTCCAACGGCTATTATTATCCGGGGTCGGGCGCCTTCGTCTATGATCGGTACCGTCGCCCCCATCGCTGGAACGGCGCGCAGCAGCGCTATTGGCAGGGGCGTCGCGGCGACTATCGCGGCAACGGCAACTGGGGCGGCTTCGCCCGCGGCAACAGCCCGGCGGCGCGCGAATATCGCGGCGATCGGCGTGAGGCCAACCGCGATTTCCGTCGCGACCGACGTGACGACCGCGGGCAGGTGCGCAGCGGCCAGATCACGCCCGACCAGTACCGCGCAGAGCGTCGTGGTGCACGCCAGGCGTATCGCGGGGAAGCGCGACAGGATCGCCGCGAATATCGCCAGAACCGCGGCAGCGCGCCGCGCTTCAATGGCTATCGTGGCGGTGGGCGCGGCGGTGGCGGCAACCCCTATGAGGGCATTCGCACGCCCAAATAAGTCCCAGACGGGTCAGACTGCAGGCGCGTCCTTGGGGCGCGTCTGCACCAGCCCGTTCGACACGAACGTCATCACCATCACGTCGTCCTGGTTGAACACGCGCATCAGGCTTTTGTAGATTCCCATTTCGGGCCGGCTGGCGGACACGCGCTTTTCGAGGATCTCGGTTTCACAGCGCAGCGCGTCACCCGGATAGACCGGCTTGAGCCATTTGAGCATGTCGATCCCGGGCGAGCCAAGCCCCGCCTGCCGGTTCGCCTTCAGATTCTCGACCACCATCGCCATCACCATCGCGCAGGTGTGCCATCCGCTCGCCGACAGCCGTCCGAAATGCGTCTGCGCCGCCGCCTCGTCGGACAAATGAAAGGGCTGCGGATCATATTTCGCGGCGAAGGCGGTGACCTCTTCGCGCGTCACCGCATAATGGCCGAACGACGCGGTCGCGCCGACCGAGATATCCTCGAAATACTGCATGCCGCCGCTCCTCACCGCTTCCGCACGTTGTGAAAGCGCACGCTGCTGCCGTCCAGCCCCTGCTTCGCGGGCAGTCCGACGAGATCGCGGAGCAACGGCGCGACCGCGACATTGTCGAAGCTCGCCAGCGTCTTGCCGTGCGCAAAGCCGGGCCCGTTGGCGATGAACACCGCGCGCATCTCGGGCGCGAACGGGTCGAAGCCATGCGATCCGCCGCTCGACACCTTGGTCGGCACGCTCTGCTCGACACGCCATCCCGTCTCGGCGAGACACAGATAGCCCGGGACACGCGGATTCCGGCCATAATGGAACCGCGCCGGGATCTCCGCCTTGCGCCAGCATTGCAGGTGATCGTGCGGCTTGAGCAGCCGCGCCTCGAGCGATGCTTCATGCCCGGGCACCGCGTTCAGGCTGGCATAGGCGCCCGTTTCGACCGTCTTGTAATCCGCCGCGTCGGCGATCCGGTCGAGCGCGACGACACGTGTGCTGCTCGTCGCAGCCATGCCGTGATCCGCGACGATCACCAGGTTGGCGGTCTGGTCGAGACCCGCAAGGCCGTCGACGAGCATGCCGATGCTGGCGTCGACATCGGCGACCGCCTGGATCGTCGCGGCGGCGTCGGGGCCGTTGGCATGACCGACGCTGTCGACCGTGTCGAAATACAGCGTCACCAGCTTCGGCCGGATCGCGGCCGGACGCCGCAGCCAGTCGAGTACCGCGTTGACGCGCTGCGTGCCCGACACCTGCTGGTTGAACTGCTGCCAGTCCTGTGGGCGCGTGCCCCCCGCGATCGCGCCGTGGCTGTCGGGCTTGGCGGTACCGCCGACCGCGACATTGGCGCCGGGCCAGAACATCGTCGCGGTCCGGATGCCCGCGCGTTCCGCATCGACCCAGATCGGCGTGCTCTCGCTCCACCAGAACGGATCGTCGCTCGCCATCGTGAAGGTCTCGCCCGGACGCGCGGCGTCCTGCATCTTGTTGCCGACGATCCCGCTGCGATCGGGGCGCAGCCCGGTCACGAGTGTCCAGTGATTGGGAAAGGTGACGCTCGGAAACGACGGGCGCATGCTGGCGAAGACGCCGCCCGCCCGCAACCGGTTGAGAGTGGGCGTCACGCCGCGATCCAGATAGTCGGGGCGGAAGCCGTCGATCGACACGAGGATCGTGACCGGCGCCCGCGCCTCATCGCTGCGTTGCGCGACGGACGATGTCTGTCCGGCGGTACCCGGGGGCGCAGCGGCGGCGGTCGTGATCGGCGCAAGGGCAGGGGGCGTGCCGGGATAGGCGCACCCCGCAAGCGTCAGCGCGAGTGCCGAGAGCAGGATGTTTCTCATGGCCATTCGTCCTGTGGGGAAGGTGACCGGCCCTAACCGCGACGCGCGCGCCCGTCACCTTCCAATCCCCTGGAATCTGGTCGAATCCTTGCCGGAGTTACAGGCCGACCGCGAACTTGCCGAACAGCGTCCAGCTGACCGGCGTGGCCCCGTACGCCGCCTTCAGCGCGGCGGGCTTGTCGTAGACCGCGACGGTCCCGCCCAGCGCCAGTCCGAGCGGCCCGACGATCGGCAGGCGATAGGCATAGCCTGCCTCCGCCTTCGTCACGCGGAACTTGACGTCGTGGAGCGGATCGTCGTGATCGGGGAAAAGCTCGTCATTGGCGACGTTCTCGACGCGCCCGAAGACGGCGTGCCGCGGCGTCAGCTCATAGGTCGCCTCCGCGAGGAACGCGCTCAGCTTCTCGCCCGGCACGCGGTCCTTCAGGCTGTAGGCGAAGGTCGTCGACAGCCCCGCGCGCGCATATTGGACGCTCGCGGTCGAGCGCTTCTCATCCTCGCCCGGATGCTGCGCCTCGGGTTCCTTCAGCCGACCATGGCTGGCCTGCACCGCCCAATAAGGGGAGGGGGTCCAGGTGCCGCGGATGCTCCACGAATCGAGCCGCGGCGTCTCGATCCCCCAGCGACGCTCGTCGGGTTCACGGCCCTTGAACGCCGACGCCTCCAGCTGAAATGCCGGCGTCGCATAGCCGGCGGTGACCACGCCATAGGTGATGTGCGTCGAATCGAACCAGTGATGCGTGATCGGCGACATCGGCTGATAGCGTGCCGATCCGCGGTGCATGAACGCGCTCGGCCCCAGCGCAGGCTCGCCCACCGGGCCGCCATAGACGAAGACGGTCGCGCCGTTGCCCAGCCGGTAATCGAGCTTTGCGGCCAGCTCCATGAACAGGTCGTGCGGATGCTGCCGATCGACCAGCGGGCGTCCGTTCGCGAGTTCGCCCGTCGCGAACAGGTTCGTGTAGCCGCGCGCGCCCATCAGCGGTTCGAGGCTGTTCATCGCGCGCAGCTGGATATGGAACCGCTCGCCCAGATCGCGATCCGCCATCACCATCGCCATCGACTGGACGAACGCCTCGCTTCGGCCGCGCGGGCCGCCCTGGTCGGTCGCGACGCCCCAGGCATAGCCGTGCGCCATCAGCATCCACTCGCCGGCCTGCGTCATATAGCCGCGCATCGGCCCCTCGGCGGTCGGCAGCCGCGACGTCCCGCTGCCCTGGCCGTAGAATCCGGCAGACGTCCCCATCGCCATCCCCGCCATCGCCGAGCCCGCGGGCATCCTCGCCGACGCCGCATCGGACGCCGCGCGATACGCCGGGTCCGCGATCATCGCATGGCCCATCGCTGCATGCGCCATCGCCGCGTGCTCCGCCGCCATGCCGGGCATCGCGCCATGATCCATTTGCGAATGGTCCATGCCGGTCATCGGGTCGGGCGTCGCAGCCGGCGCCTGTACGGCATGCCCCATCGCGCGATGGTCCATGGTCGCATGATCGACCGTCTCGCCCGACTCCGCCGCGTGCGTCGCGGGACGATCCGGCATCGTGTGCGGCTTCGCCGTCCCGGCCGGGCTCTGTTCCGGCTCGGCATCGGGCATCGTCATGCCGCCCATCGGCATGGCATGCTGCGCCAGCGCGTCCGCTGGCATCGCGGCGAATCCTGCACCGCCGACAAGCAGCATCGTCCTCGCGGCACCAGCCGCGAGCAACCTCGATCGAACAATCATCAAAAATCCTTGGAAAAGCTTGAAAGTCGGCGTGCGTCGGCACCCGGCGATCAGCCCTCCCGCGGAGGCCGCAAGGCCGGCGCGATGCCCGCCCCCAGATCGAGCACCGCGGCCTGCTCGATCAGCAGCGGCCGCTCGTGCATCGGCGTGCCCTCGATCCGCGCGCCATTCCAGTTCGATGGCGGCACGCACCCGATGCAGCCATGCAGTGCGGTCGCCTTGCGCTCGGGCGCCTCATGATCCGGGCCTGCGTCGGCCATGACGTGCGTCGGGGCCATGACCATGCCCGCCATGTCCATCGCCGCGGCATGCCCGCGCGGTGCAGGCGCGTCATGGCACGCTGCGGGCGCGACCGCAGGAAACGCAAACGCAGCAAGGAGGAGGGCCAGGATCAGGCGCGCGATCATCGGGTCGCTTTAGGCGCCGATGCGACCCACCACAACCTCCGAGCCTTTGGGGGAGCCAATGGCAGGGACGGCTGCGACGGTCGGGCCGTGGTCATGCTTGCCGCGGGGTCGCGGGCTTGCCGGACGGCCGCAAAGCGTCCAGCCTCCGCCAATGACGATCGCAGACCAGTCCGGACGACGCGAAGCGCGTACCCGCAACGCCGCCAGGATTTCGATCCGGTTTGGCAAGCGCGCGACGCTCGATGCGTCGGTCACGACCGCGGGCATGCTGTCGGCCGGCGCTCTGGTCTCCGCGATCCTCCTGTCGACCGCCGTCGTCGTCGCGGCCGCGGGGCGCACCGGGGCACGGCGCGCGCTCGCCCCGCCCGATCGCGACGCTGGCGATTGACCGCGATTGCTCTAGCCTGTGCATCCATCGTTCCGGAGTGACCCGTTCATGATCTTGTTCCCAGTCCTGCTTGCCCTAGCCGCGGCACCACAGGCGGCGGCCGCGATGCCCGCGCAGGCGGCGCCGACGAAGCCCGCGCAGGCGGAGCACGTCGCGATCCAGGCCGCGGACATCGATCGCAGCGCGACCTTCTATCACGAGGCGTTCGGGCTGCGGGTCATCCCGACGCCGCTGAAGAACCGCCGATGGCTCGACCTCGGAAACGGGCTCGCCCTGCACATCCTCGACGGACGCACGGCGCCCAAGCCGTCGAACCGGAACGAGCATCTGGCGCTCCACGTCGACGACCTTGCCACGGTGACCGCATGGCTCGACCAGCGCCATCTCGTATGGACCGACCTCGCGGGGACGCAGCGGACGATGCAACTTCGCTTCGACGGCGTCCGGCAGATCTACGTGCAGGATCCCGACGGCTATTGGCTGGAAATCGGCGACTCGCGCGGCGTCCCGGCGAAATAAAGGTGTGCGGGGACCCGGTGCGAGAGTGCGCCGCGTCGGGCCTCCCGCGCGCCGACCGTCACGGCGACGACGAGAGGCGAACGCATGGTTGAGATACGCACGGAGAGACTTTTGCTGAGGCCCGCATCGATGGATGACGTGCCCGCGTTCCACAATATCCTGAGCGATGCTGCAGCCATGCAGTTCTGGTCGACGCCCCCGCACCAGGACGAAGCCGAAACCCGCGACTGGGTTGCCGCGATGATGGCGATCAGCCCGGGCGGCGGGGAGGATTTCGTCATCGAGCAGGACGGGCGGGTGATCGGGAAGCTGGGGCTGTTCCAGTTTCCCGAGATCGGCTTCATCCTGCACCGCGACGCCTGGGGGCGCGGCTATGCACGCGAAGCGCTCACCCCCGTCCTCGATCGCGCCTTTTCGGTGCATGGTCTGGCGTGCGTCGAGGCGGACGTGGACCCGCGCAACGCGGCTTCGCTTCGGCTGTTGCACGGCGCCGGGTTCGAGGAGACGGGGCGTGCCTCCCGCACCTGGAACATCGGCGGCGTGTGGAGCGACAGCGTGTATCTCACGCTGCGAAACGGCCAACGCGACGTCGGTTAGCCATCCGCGCGGGTCGCGGCTCAGCTGTGCAGGAAGTGCATCACGTCGCCGTCATGGACGACATACGCCTTGCCTTCGGCGCGCAGCTTGCCCGCCTCGCGTGCCTTCGATTCCCCGCCCAGCGCGATGAAGTCGTCATACGCGATCGTCTCGGCGCGGATGAAGCCCTTTTCGAAATCGCCGTGGATTTCGCCCGCGGCCTGCGGCGCGGTCGCGCCTGCATGCACGGTCCAGGCGCGCGCTTCCTTCGGGCCGACCGTGAAGAAGGTCAGCAGCTGGAGCAGCTTGTAGCCGGCGGTGATGACACGGGCGAGGCCGGTCTCTTCCAGCCCCAGCTCGCCGAGGAACTCGCCGCGATCCTCGGCGGGCATCGTCGCGATCTCGGCCTCGATCGCCGCCGACACGACGACCGCCTCGGCGCCCTCGGCCGCCGCCTTCTCGAACACGCGCGCCGACAGCGCATTGCCGTTCGCGGCATCACCCTCGTCGACGTTGCACACGTAGAGGACGGGCTTGGCGGTCAGCAGCTGGGCCTGCGCGAACACGCGCGCCTCGTCCTCGTCCTTGGGCACCGTCAGCCGCGCGGGCTTGCCTTCGCGCAACAGCTCGAGTGCCTGGCCGAGCACGGCCGCGCCGATCTTGGCCTCCTTGTCGCCCTGCATGCCCTTCTTGGCGAGGTTGGGGACGCGCTTCTCGAGGCTTTCGAGATCGCTCAGCATCAGCTCGGTCTCGACGGTCTCGGCATCGGCGATCGGATCGACCTTGTTGTCGACATGAGTCACGTCGCCATTCTCGAAGCAGCGCAGCACATGGACGATCGCGTCGACCTCGCGGATGTTGCCGAGGAACTGGTTGCCGAGCCCTTCGCCCTTCGACGCGCCACGTACGAGGCCGGCGATGTCGACGAAGCCGAGCTGAGTCTCGATGATCTTCTGCGAACCCGCGATCTTGGCCAGCGAGTCGAGCCGCTTGTCGGGCACGCCCACGTTACCGACGTTCGGCTCGATCGTGCAGAACGGATAGTTCGCCGCCTGCGCCGCGGCCGTCTGCGTCAGCGCGTTGAAGAGGGTGGACTTGCCGACGTTCGGCAGCCCCACGATGCCGCAGCGAAAACCCATGATATGCCCTTGGTATAAGAATGTGCGGGCGCTTTAGGGCAGGGCGGGGCGGAACGCCAGCATCAGGCCTGAGCCTTCGCCCAACTCTCCCGTCATCCTGGCGAAAGTCAGGATCCAGGGTCGCAAGGGGCGCCATCCGTTACTCTGGATCCTGACTTTCGTCAGGATGACGGAGTGCGCGACTGATCGACGTAACCGATTGTCGCAATGCAGCAAAATTATCGTACCGGTCGGTAGATATCGGGATCGCCGTGCGTATATCGCGTTCTGCCAGCCATAATTTAGGAATAGCATGACCACCACCGCCAACGGCTTTGCCGCGCAATCCCCCGCAACGCCGCTCGCGCCGTTCAGCTTCGAGCGCCGCGCGCCGGGCAAGACCGACGTCGCGATCGACATCGCGTTCTGCGGCGTCTGCCACTCGGATCTCCACACCGCCAAGGGCGAGTGGGAAGGCACGCTGTACCCGTGCGTCCCCGGCCACGAGATCGTCGGCCGCGTCACCGCAGTCGGCAGCGACGTCACCAAGTTCAAGGTCGGCGACATCGCCGGCGTCGGCTGCATGGTCGACAGCTGCGGCCAGTGCCCGTCGTGCACCGACGGCGAGGAGCAATATTGCGAGACGACCGGTTTCGTCGGCACGTATAACGGCCCCGATCCCGTGCTCGGCGGCCACACCTTCGGCGGCTATTCGGATCACATCGTCGTCGACGAGGGCTTCGTGCTCAAGGTCTCGCATCCCGAGGCCGATCTCGCCGCGGTCGCGCCTTTGCTCTGCGCGGGCATCACGACCTATTCGCCGCTCAAGCACTGGAAGGTCGGCCCCGGCCAGAAGGTCGGCATCGTCGGTCTCGGCGGTCTCGGTCACATGGGCGTCAAGATCGCCAACGCGATGGGCGCCGAGGTCTATGTCTTCTCGACCTCGCCGAACAAGCGCGACGATGCCAAGCGTCTGGGCGCCAAGGACCTGATCGTGTCGAAGGATGCCGATGCGATGGCGGAGCATGCGAACAGCTTCGACTTCATCCTGAACACCGTTGCCGCACCGCACAATCTCGACCCGTTCCTCGAGCTGCTCAAGCGCGACGGCACGATGACTCTGGTCGGCGTGCCCGCCGAGCCGCATCCGTCGCCTTCGGTCGGCAACCTGATCTTCCGCCGCCGCCAGCTGGCGGGCTCGCTGATCGGCGGGATCGCGGAGACGCAGGAAATGCTCGATTTCTGCAACGAGCACGGCTTGGTGTCGGACATCGAGATGATCCGCATGGACGAGATCGAGCCGGCGTATGACCGCATGGTCAAGAGCGACGTGAAGTACCGCTTCGTCATCGACATGGCGTCGATGCCGACGGCCTGATCGGGCAGGGGCGGCGCGCGTTGCGTGCTGCCCTCTTTCCCCGTCATCCTGACGAAAGTCAGGATCCAGGGTTACGGGTGCTTACGCTCTTGGCTCTGGGTCCTGACTTTCGTCAGGATGACGGGGGGGGGCCCCTGCCTCACCACCGATAATTGAAACTGATGCTGATCCGCTCGCCCTTGGCAGCATTCGGCACGACCTCATGCCGCAGCCAGCTCTCCCACAAGAACACGCTCCCCGGCTTCGGCAGCGCATAGACGAACGTCCGCAGATCCTCCGGCGCATCGTCGAGGCGGGTCGGCGCGGCCATCATCATCGGCAGCCGCGGATCCTCCAGCTTGAGCGCGCCCGCGCCCTCGGGAATCGTCACGTACATCGTTCCCGACACGACGCTGTGCGGATGGATATGACCCGAATGCGCGCCCCCGGGCTTGAGGACGTTCACCCACAGGCTGTCGAGCTTCAGCTTCCGCCCGTCCAGATCGAACGCGCAGTCCTTCGCGAACGCCGCGACATGCTTGTTGAGCAACCGCACCAGATCGCCGAACCGCGGATCGCGCAACGGCAGGTCGTTCAGCGACGCGTACGACGTATACCCGCGATAGCCATGCGCCTTCGACCAGGCGACACCCGCACGGTCCGCCTTGGACAGTTCGAGCGCGGCGTCCTCGAGCTCCTCGACCAGAGCGTCGTCGCCGAGATCGGCCTCGTAGAAGCGCGTGGCGAACAGCGAGCGGGTGGTCATGGTTGCATCCTCACAGCGACATCATTCATGAAGCGGACGTCGTCGCCCGCCGCCAGCCACGCCGCCTCCGCAGCGATCGCGCCGAGCATGTCGGACAGCGGCTCGATCTCCGTCTTGGCGTAGTTGCCGAGCACATAGCCGGTGACGCGGTCCTTGTGCCCGGGATGCCCGATCCCGAGCCGCACGCGACGGAAATCGGGGCCCAGATGCTGGTCGGTCGAGCGCAGCCCGTTATGCCCCGCGGTCCCGCCGCCGGTCTTCACCTTGACGCGGAAGGGGGCGATATCGAGTTCGTCGTGGAACACCGTCAGCGCGTCGACGTCGAGCTTGTAGAAGCGCAGCGCCTCGCCGATCGCGCGGCCGCTTTCGTTCATGAAGGTCGCGGGCTTCAGCAGCAGGATCTTCTCCGATCCGATCCGCCCCTCCTGCGTCCATCCCTGGAACTGCTTCTTGACCGCGCCGAAGCCGTGCACCGCGGCGATCGCGTCGGCGACCATGAACCCGACATTGTGCCGGTGCATCGCATATTGCGCCCCCGGATTGCCGAGTCCCGCCCAGATCTGCACGTTAATATTCTCCAAAAACGATCATTGCCCGCGCCCCAAGCCGTCATTCCCGCGCAGGCGGGAACCCATAATGGCAAGCCTCTCGATTCCATAGGAAGGTCTGAGGGTCTGGATCCCCGCCTGCGCGGGAATGACGGTTTTTTTGGGTGGGCGGAATGGCTTACAAAATGAAACGGGCGGGAAAGCCCTAGCTTTCCCGCCCGCCCGATCACGTCGAAACCATCATCCGAAGATGAAGGAGATTAGTCCTTCTTCTGCGGCGTGATCTTGTCGTCGTCGTTGTTGTCGTCGTTCGGCTCGACCGGGGTCTCTTCCTCGGCAGCAGCCTCGGCGGCCTGCGCCTCGGCGACTTCAGCCTCGAGCTGCTCGTCCTCGACGGTCGGGACGGTCGGCGGCACGATCGTGGCGATCGCAAAGTCGCGGTCGTCGATCGCAGGCGTCGCGCCCTTGGGCAGCGTCACGTCGCTGATGTGGATCGAATCGCCGATTTCCTTGCCGGCGAGCGAAATCGTGATCTCGCCCGGGATGTCCGATGCGTCGACGACCAGCTCGATCTCATGGCGCGTGATGTTGAGCACGCCGTTGCCGCGCTTGATGCCCGGTGCCTCGTCCTCGTCGGTGAAAACGACCGGCACGGCAACCGTCACCGTCGAGTGCGCACCGATGCGCAGGAAGTCGACATGGATCGGGCGATCGCTGACCGGGTGGAACGAGACGTCCTTGGGGAGCGTGCGGATGCCGTTGACCATCACGACCGAATTCATGAAGTGGCCGGTCATCAGCGCCTTCATCAGCGCCTTTTCCTCGAGGTGAACCGACGTCGGTTCCTGATTCTGGCCGTAGATCACGGCAGGCACGCGGCCATCACGACGCAGCGCCCGGGAGGCTCCCTTGCCAACCCGGTCACGCGTCTCGGCTGCGAGCGTCAACTGTTCGCTCATCGATATTCTCCGAAACTCGTTTGTTGTCCTTCCCGCCCACGCCTCCAGGGATGACCATGGACCGGAAGCGCGGGCGCATAGCGGAAGTGAGGGGGAAAAGCAATTCTACCCCTCTCCCCTCGGGGGAGAGGGAGGGGCCCGCTGCAAAGCAGTGGGAGGGTGAGGGCACGGTCTGCCCCAAACGCGTGCCCTCACCCTTCCGGCGCAAGTGCGCCTCCCTCCCTCTCCCCCGAGGGGAGAGGGTAAGTCGCTCAATACCGAACCCGCTCGGCCTTCATCCCGAGCTTCGCCAGCTGCGCCTGCACGCTGTCCTGTCCCGCCAGATGCCCCGCACCGACCGCGACGAACACCGTCCCCGGCGTCTTCATCCGGTTCGCGACCCATTCCGCCCAGCGCGCGTTGCGATCGACCAGCAACACCTTCGCCACCTCGGGGGAATCCTTCAGGCTCTCGTTCATCTCCTTCGCGAGCGCCTCGGGATCGCCCTTCGCCCATTCGTCGACCATCGTCGCCATCGTCGTCTCGAGCTTGGGCAGCTCGTCGATCGTGCTGCCGAGAAACTGCAGCTGCGCCTTTTGCGACAGCCCGCCGAAATAGCCCAGCTGCTGCTCCGCCGTCTCCAGCCCGATCACCGGCTTGCCCGCCGCCTTCGCCGCCGCGGTGATCACATGCTCGGGCCCGTTCTCCGAGTCATAGCCAAGCTTCGACAGCGGCGCGATCGACAGGTTGGTCGCCGCCAGCCACGGCCGAAACCGATCAAATGCATTCGCCGGCAGCCCCAGGTCGGTCACCGCCTTGGCATAGGCCGCGCGCTTGTCCGCGGGCAGCTGCTCGGTCAGCGTCGGGCCATCCTTCGCCACGCCGGTCGCCATCACGAGGCTCTGCATCTTGTTCGCATCGGGCATCACCAGCTCGAGCACCACCTGCTGCGACCGGTCGAACGCGGTCTTCACCGCCTCGTCGAACCACGTCATGCCGGGCTTGAGCACATGGATCGTCCCGAACAGATAGATCGTCGTGTCCTTGTCCTTCACCACCCACAGGGCCGGATCGGCATCGTTGGCGGCCTGCACGGGCTTCGGCGCGACCTGCGCGCAGGCGGGGAGCGCGAACGCCATCGCCATTGCAGAGAGGGCGGATCGGAACGAGGCGATCTTCGAAAACAGCTTCAAGGCGAGGGCATCCTTATCGTTGGTCGCCCCCATGTAGGACGCCCCACTCAAACGCACCACTTGCCTCTCGCACCCCCATCCGCCAAAGCCCGCGCGTGACCCAGCCCCTGAAAAAGCCTCTCAGCTTCCAGCGCATGATCCTCACGCTCCATGACTATTGGAGCGAGCACGGGTGTCTGATCCTGCAGCCCTACGACATGGAAATGGGCGCTGGCACCTTCCACACCGCCACGACGCTGCGCGCGCTCGGGCCGAAACCGTGGAACGCCGCGTTCGTCCAGCCCTGCCGCCGCCCGACCGACGGTCGCTATGGCGAGAACCCCAACCGGCTCCAGCATTATTACCAGTATCAGGTGATCCTGAAGCCATCGCCCGCCAACCTCCAGGAACTCTACCTCGGCAGCCTCGCGGCGATCGGCATCGACATGCTGAAGCACGACATCCGCTTCGTCGAGGACGACTGGGAGAGCCCGACGCTCGGCGCATGGGGTCTCGGCTGGGAGGTCTGGTGCGACGGCATGGAGGTGACCCAGTTCACCTATTTCCAGCAGATGGGCGGCTTCGACATGAAGCCCGTCGCGGGCGAGTTGACCTACGGGCTCGAGCGCCTCGCAATGTATATCCAGGACAAGGACAGCGTCTACGACCTCGCGTTCAACGACGCCGGGGTGACGTATGGCGAGGTGTTCCTGGAGAACGAGCAGGAGATGTCGAAGTGGAACTTCGAGGTCGCCGACACGGACTCGCTGTTC
Source organism: Sphingomonas sp. Leaf20 (assembly GCF_001421535.1). Classification (GTDB taxonomy): domain Bacteria; phylum Pseudomonadota; class Alphaproteobacteria; order Sphingomonadales; family Sphingomonadaceae; genus Sphingomonas. Next base: position 584,619 of record NZ_LMKN01000008.1, read on the forward strand.
GACCAGTTCCGCAAGCACGTCGCCGAATGCGAGAACAGCCTGAACCACCAGCTGCCGATCCCCGCCTACGAGCAGGCGATCAAGGCCAGCCACGTCTTCAACCTGCTCCAGGCGCGCGGGGTGATCTCGGTCGCCGAACGCCAGGCCTATATGGGCCGAGTCCGCGACCTCGCCAAAGGCGCCTGCGCCGCCTGGATGGACAAGCACGGATGGGCGGCGTGATGGGCTTGGTAGAAGATTGGTTCACGCGGAGACGCGGAGCCGCGGAGAAGAAGGTCGGCGACGTGTCGCGTTTCGGCAGTCTCGCGCCTAGCATCCAGCATGGTGAGAGACGCCTGCGGCGTCGAACAGCCGCGCGCAGCGCCCCAAACCTTTCTTCTCCCCTTCTGCTCCGCGTCTCCGCGTCTCCGCGTGAACAAAATTCTCCCTTCTTCGCGTGCGAACCCAAATGACCGACTTTCTCCTAGAACTCCGCTCCGAAGAAATCCCCGCCCGGATGCAGGCGAAGGCGCGTGACGATCTCGCCAAGCTCTTCACCGCAGAGCTCGCCAAGGCCGGGATCGCCACCAGCGCGCTCGTCACCTACGCGACGCCGCGCCGCCTGACGCTGATCGCGCGCGAGCTGCCGTTCGAGACCGCCGCGGTCTCCGAAGAGGTGAAGGGCCCCAAGACCTCCGCCCCCCCACAGGCGCTCGAAGGGTTTCTGCGGAAAACCGGCCTCACGCGCGAGCAGCTGGTCGATCGCGGCGGCACGTTCTTCGCAGTCACCGAAAAGCCCGGCCGCGCCACCGCCGCCGTGCTCGCCGAGGCGATCCCCGCGATCGTCCGCGCGTTCCCGTGGCCGAAGTCGATGCGCTGGGGCGACGCGTCCGCCAGCACCGAAAGCCTGCGCTGGGTCCGCCCGCTGCAAGGCATCGTCGCGCTGCTCGGCGAAGAGATCGTGCCGTTCGAGATCGCGGGCATCGCAAGCGGCGCCGCCACGCTCGGCCACCGGTTCCACCACCCGTACCAGATCACGATCGGCGGCGCGCACGACTATGTCGAGAAGCTGCGCGCCTGCCACGTCATCGTCGATCACGACGAGCGCGCGACGCTGATCCGCGATCACGCGCGCGAGACCGCGATGCAGGCCGGGCTCGAGCTGATCGACGACGAGGGTCTCGTCGCCGAGAATGCCGGGCTCACCGAATGGCCGATTCCGCTGCTCGGCCAGTTCGACCCCGCGTTTCTCGACGTGCCCCCCGAGGTGATCCAGCTGACGGCGCGCGTGAACCAGAAATATTTCGTCTGCCGCAGCGCCGACGGGACGCTCGCCAACGCGTTCGTCTGTACCGCTAACATCGCCGCGCACGACGGCGGCGCGAAGATCGTCGAGGGCAACCGCAAGGTCCTCGCCGCACGTCTGTCGGATGCGAAATTCTTCTACGACACCGACCTGAAGGTGCCGCTCGAAGAGCAGGCCGCCAAGCTCGAAAAGATCGTCTTCCACGAAAAGCTCGGCACGCTGGCCGACAAGGTCGACCGCGTCGCGAAACTCGCGCGCTGGCTGGTCGAAGAGGGCATCGTCACGTCTTCTGCTCCCCTCCCGCWMGCGGGAGGGGAGTGGTGAAATGGCAGACCTCGCGGAGCGCGCCGCGCGTCTCGCCAAGGCGGATCTCGTCACCGGCATGGTCGGCGAGTTCCCCGAATTGCAGGGCCTGATGGGCGGCTACTACGCCGCAGCCCAAGGCGAGCACCCCGCCGTCGCCGCCGCGATCCGCGACCATTACAAGCCGGTCGGGCAGGGCGATGACGTCCCTACCGACCCGGTGACGGTTGCGGTAAGTTTGGCGGACAAGCTGGATACTATTGCTGGATTCTTTCATACTTTTGTTCAGCTCGAGCCTACTGGATCTCGCGATCCATTCGCGCTTCGGCGTGCCGCGCTGGGCGTGATTGCGATTCTAAACGATGTCGGTATCAGGTTGCCATTGTCCAAGGCCCTGACGTTCGCCGAGCCTTCAATCATGAAAGCCGTTCAACAGGCTGATTTGGCGCTTAAGCAAGCAGTGCAGGGCAGCGGTATTGTAGCTCAAGGTTATGCCTCTGTCGGTATGTCTCCGACTGAGAAATTGATCGCATCAGTGACAAGCTTCTTCGCCGACCGCCTCAAAGTCCAGCAACGGGAAGCCGGTGTCCGGCACGACCTGATCGACGCGGTGTTCGCGCTCGGCGACGAGGACGATCTCGTCCGCCTGCTCGCGCGCGTCCACGCGCTCCAGGCGTTCGTGACCACCGAGGACGGCAGGAACCTGCTCGCCGGCTACAAGCGCGCCGCCAATATCCTCAAGAAGGAAGCCCCTTCTGCTCCCTCTCCCCSYMGGGGAGAGGGAGCAGTATGCGCCCGAACCGGCAGAGGCCGCGCTCCAGTCCGCGCTCGACACCGCCGAACCCCGCGCGACCGCAGCAATCGCCGCGGAGGATTTCGCCGCGGCGATGGCCGCGCTCGCGTCGCTGCGTGCGCCGATCGATGCGTTTTTCGATAGCGTTATCGTCAACGATCCCGACCCTGCGAAGCGCTCCGCCCGTCTCGCGCTACTTGAGCGCGTTCGCGCCGCAGTGCACAACGTCGCGGACTTTTCGAAGATCGAGGGCTGACCCGCCCCGCCTGCATGGACTTTCACTGCCGCCTTGCGCGCAACAACACCTAGAGGACCCGTGATGACCCAATATGTGTACCGCTTCGGCGGCGGTGTTTCGGACGGCGGCAAGGGCGACCGGAACCTGCTCGGCGGCAAGGGTGCGAACCTCGCCGAGATGGCGTCGATCGGCCTGCCGGTCCCGCCGGGCTTCACGATCTCGACCGAGTTCTGCGCGGTCTATTACGACGAGGGCGGCCAGTTCCCGCAGGGCCTGCGCGACGAGGTCGCGACCGGCCTCGCGCATATCGAGGGCGTCACGGGCAAGAAGTTCGGCGACGCCGCCGACCCGCTGCTCGTCTCGGTCCGCTCAGGCGCGCGCGCGTCGATGCCGGGGATGATGGACACCGTCCTCAATCTCGGCCTCAACGACGAGACCGTCGAGGGCCTCGCTGCCAAGTCCGAGGACGCGCGCTTCGCGTGGGACAGCTATCGCCGCTTCATCCAGATGTACGCCGACGTCGTCCTCGAGCTCGATCACGGCGCGTTCGAAGAAGCGCTCGAGATCGCCAAGGAAGACCAGGGCTTCACGCTCGACACCGAACTCAGCGCCGACGACCTGCGCGCGCTCGTCGCCGAATATAAGGGCCTCGTTGAAAAGCAGTGGGGCAAGCCCTTCCCGCAGGACGTCCACGACCAGCTCTGGGGCGCGGTCGGCGCGGTGTTCGGCTCGTGGCAGTCCGAGCGCGCGAAAGTCTATCGCCGCCTCAACGACATTCCCGCCGCCTGGGGCACCGCGGTCAACATCCAGGCGATGGTGTTCGGCAACATGGGCGAGACGTCGGCGACCGGCGTCGCGTTCACGCGCGACCCGTCGAAGGGCGACCGCGCTTATTATGGCGAGTTCCTGATCAATGCCCAAGGCGAAGACGTCGTCGCCGGCATCCGTACCCCGCAATATCTCACCAAGACTGCGCGCGAAGACGCCGGTGCCAAGCCCGCCTCGATGGAAGAGGCGATGCCCGAGGTCTACGGCCAGCTCGCCGACGTGTTCGACACGCTCGAAAACCACTATCGCGACATGCAGGACATCGAGTTCACGGTCGAGAAGACCAAGCTCTGGATGCTCCAGACTCGCGCCGGCAAGCGCACCGCCAAGGCCGCGCTCAAGATCGCGGTCGACATGGCGAACGAGGGGCTGATCACGCGCGAGGAGGCAATCCAGCGCGTCGACCCGATGGCGCTCGACCAGTTGCTCCACCCGACGCTCGATCCCAACGCGACGCGCGACGTGCTGACCAAGGGGCTGCCCGCATCGCCGGGCGCGGCTTCGGGCACGGTCGTGTTCGACGCCGACACCGCGGAGAAAAAGGCCGCTGACGGCGTCGCGGTCATCCTCGTCCGCACCGAGACCAGCCCCGAAGACATTCACGGCATGCACGCGGCCAAGGGCATCCTCACCGCTCGCGGCGGGATGACCAGCCACGCCGCCGTCGTCGCTCGCGGCATGGGGCGCCCGTGCGTCTCGGGCGCAGGCACGCTGTCGATCGACGCCAAGGCGAAGATCATGCGCTGCGGCGGTCGCGAGGTGAAGGAGGGTGACCTGCTCACCATCGACGGCACCACCGGCGAGGTGATGATCGGCGCGGTCGCGACCGTGCAGCCCGAGCTGTCGGGCGATTTCGCGTCGCTGATGGTGTGGGCCGACGAGGTTCGCCGCCTCAAGGTCCGTGCCAACGCCGAGACGCCGGAAGATTGCCGCGTCGCACGCGAGTTCGGTGCCGAGGGCGTCGGGCTGTGCCGGACCGAGCACATGTTCTTCGAAACCAGCCGCATCACCAACGTCCGCCAGATGATCCTCGCGACCGACGAGAAGGGGCGCCGCGTCGCGCTCGAGAAGCTGCTTCCCGAACAGCGCAAGGACTTCACCGAGATCCTCGAGGTGATGGCCGGGCTGCCGGTGACGATCCGCCTGCTCGATCCGCCGCTGCACGAATTCTTGCCCCATGAGGAAGCAGAATTTGCCGAGGTCGCAAACGCCGCGGGGATCGACGTCGACACGCTCAAGCGGCGCGCGGCGGAACTGCACGAGTTCAACCCGATGCTCGGGCATCGCGGCTGCCGTCTCGGCGTGACCTATCCTGAGATCTACGAGATGCAGGCGCGCGCGATCTTCGAGGCAGCGGTCCACGTCGCGGAGAAGTCGGGCGCGGCACCCATCCCCGAAGTCATGATCCCGCTGGTGGCGACCCGCCGCGAGCTCGAGCTGATGAAGGCGGTCGTCGACAAGGCCGCGCAGGCGGTGTTCGCCGACAAGGGCCGTACGATCGAGTATCTCGTCGGCACAATGATCGAGCTCCCCCGCGCGGCGCTGCGGGCCGGCGAGATCGCGGAAGTCGGCGAGTTCTTCTCGTTCGGCACCAACGACCTGACGCAGACGACGCTCGGCGTCAGCCGCGACGACGCCTCGCGGTTCCTCGGCGCCTATGTCGAACAGGGCATCTACGCGAAGGATCCGTTCGTCAGCATCGACGTCGAGGGCGTCGGCGAACTGATCGAGATCGCCGCCGAACGTGGCCGCAAGACCCGGTCCGACATTAAGCTTGGCATCTGCGGCGAGCATGGCGGCGACCCGGCCAGCATCGCGTTCTGCGAGAAGGTCGGCCTCGATTACGTCTCGGCCAGCCCGTACCGCGTGCCCATCGCCCGCCTCGCGGCGGCGCAGGCGGCGCTGACCGAGAAGTAACGCCGGCGGAGAATACGACCCCACCCCGGCAAAGTCCGGGGTGGGGCAAGATCAGAAGACTGTTTCCCCGCGAAGGCGGGGACCCAGGCTGGGCTCCCGCCTTCGCGGGAGAACAGGTGGCGGGGAAACGCCACTCTTGTCCCCGAACCTCAGCGACGCGGGTTGAAGTCGAACCAGCCGCGCTTGGCCCCATCGGCGGCGAATGCCGGCCGGGTGCTCTGGCCCGCCACCGCGGTCCGCTGCGCAATCGGTGCGGCAACCCGCGTATCCGTCGTCACCGGTGCCGACACGAAACCGGGTGCAGCGGCAGGCGCCGCGACCGGTGCGGCGGCGGCTGCCTTTACCAGCCGTGCATTCTCATGCTCGGCCTCGACCGCGCGCTTCTCGGCGGCGGTCGTGCGGGCATCGGCGTCCTTCTTGGCGGCGCCATGCGCATCGCGTTCGGCGAGATAGCGCGCCTTCCACTTCTTGCCCCCCGGATGGCTTGCAAGACCCAGCAGCCAGCCCGCGATCAAGACCAGCCCCAGTGCGGCGAACTGCGTCGGTGTGGAAAACAACGGCATCGTGAAACCCTCCTGTTACGGGGGCTCAACGATCCGCCGCGGCTGCGGTTGCCTCAGCCCTTGAGCAGCGCATCCGAGATCGAGCAGGCCGCGGGGCCGAGGATGACAACGAACAGCACGGGCAGGATGAACAGGATCAGCGGCACCGTCATGATCGCCGGCAGCCGCGCCGCCTTTTCCTCCGCACGCATCATCCGCTCGTTGCGGAATTCGCCCGACAGCACGCGCAGCGCAGACGCGAGCGGCGTCCCGTATTTCTCGGTCTGCACCATCGTCGTGACGACGCCCTTGACCGCGTCGAGCTTCACGCGGTTCGCGAGATTTTCGAACGCGCTGCGCCGGTCGGTGAGGAAGCCCAGCTCGATCGCGGTCAGCGTGAATTCCTCGCCCAGCTCGGGATAGGCACGCCCCAGCTCGCGCGCGACGCGGTGGAACGCGGCGTCGATCGTCAGCCCCGCCTCGGCGCAGATCACGAGCAGGTCGAGCGCATCGGGAAGGCCCTTGCGGATCGCATCGGTGCGCTTCTTGATCTTGTTGTCGAGATAGAGGTCGGGCGCCTTGTAGCTCAGGATGAAGCTCATCGCGACCAGCCCGTATTTCTTGAGCGGGCCCCAGGTCGCGAACCCGTCGGTACCGTAAACCCATATCAGCATCGCGCCGCCAATCACGATCGGCAAGACCAGCCGGCCGAAAATGACCGCGGGCGCCCATTCCTTCGACCGGATCCCCGCCTGCGCGAGCTTGACCTGGACCGCCTTGACCTGGCTGTCCTGCAGCACCTTCATCGACGACAGCCAGCCGCGCATCCGGTCGGCGGTGTCGTTGCGCTGGACCAGCTTGGCGCGCCGCTTGGTCGAGGCGGTGATGCCTGCCTTCAGCTGTTCGCGCCGGTCGTTCAGCGCCTTGACGCGCTTGGTCATCGGGTCGCTGACGGTGGTGACCGCATAGATCGCGATCATCACCGCAAACGCCGCGATCCCCGACAGGATGGTCGCGGCGGTGATCACGTCGATTCCGAGCAGCGTAGGTCCGGCGGTCTCGCCCATCGTCTTGGTCCTAAATCTCGAAACTGATCATCTTGGACATGATGAACGACCCGATCGCCATCCAGCACAGCCCACCGAGCCCGATCACGATCAGCCGCTCGTCGATGAAGAAACGTTGCATGTACGTGCCGTTGATGAACCAGATCAGCCCGAACACGATGAACGGCAGCGCGCCGATGATATAGGCCGACGCCTTGGATTCGGACGACATCGCCTTGATCTTCAGCTTCATCTGCGCGCGCATCCGCAGCACGTTGGCAAGATTGGCAAGCGTCTCGGCGAGGTTGCCGCCGGTCTCGCGCTGGATCGCGATCGTGATCACGAAGAACTGGAATTCGGGCGTGCCCAGCCGGTCCGCGGTCTCCTGCAGCGCGACGTCCATCGTCCGGCCGATCTTCATCTTGTCGCTGACCGAGCGGAATTCCTCGCCGACCGGGCCGTCGAGTTCGCTGCCGACGACGCCGATCGTCTCGCTGATCGGCAGACCCGACCGCAGGCCCCGGACCAGCAGCTCGATCGCGTCGGGAAATTTCTGCGTGAACTTGCCGACGCGCCGCGTGATGACCTTGCCGACCACGAGGTGCGGCAGGCCGACACCGATGAACAGCCCGACGAACAGCGCGAGCAGGATCGGCAGCCCCTTCAACAGCATCAGCGTGGCCACCACCAGCGCGATGACCGCGGTCGCGACGCCGTACTGCCCGACGGTCCAGTCCTTGCCCGTCATCGCGAGCCGCTTGGCGAGTTCGGCGGGGTTGGGCAGGATCCGGCCGACCGCCAGATCCATCCGCGTGTCGCGCGCGTTCGCGATCCGGCGCATCTGCGCCTCGGTGATCACCGCGCCTTCGCCGTGCCGCTCGCGCAGCGATGCGATCCGCCGCGTCTGCGCACGGCCCGTCGACGGCCCGGCGAACGCGAACACGATCATCCCGATCACCAGCGTCGCGCCGAGCATCACCATCACGAACGGCATCATGTCCATGACGGCCTAGGCCTCCCTGCGCGCGGATTGCGGGATATTGGTCGGCATCACCGTCACTTCTTCTTCGCCGGCCGCTTCGCCATCAGGCCCTTGAGCCCGCCGAACTTGCCGAGCAGCGAGCCGCCCTTGCCCGACGCGCCGTTCACCGCGTCGTCGCCTGCGTCCATGTTCACGATCATCTCGTTCACCATCGCGACGATCGGTGCGATCGTCTTCGATGCCTTGCCCGCCTCGACGATCGGCTTGCCGAGCTTGGCCGCCTGCGACGCGAGCTTCTGGTCGAAGGTCACGACGTAATCGATCTTGCGTTCGATCGAGCCCTCGAAATCCTTGCGCGTGATCTCGAGCTGCCCGCCCGCGTGCATCCGGTTGGCGAGCACGACGACCTTGCCCTGCGGCGCGTTCGATTTGAGCCAGGACAGGATGCGGATCGTGTCGCGCGCGGCGGCCAGCGTCAGTTCGGTGACGACGACGACGGTGTTCACGTCGTTGATCAGATGCGGGTGCTGCACCAGCATCGCGCGCGGCAGGTCGACGACGGTGCATTCGAACGCGGCGCTCATCTCCTCCTGCAACTGGTAGAAGGCGGCGCCATCGGTCATCAGCGGCGCGTTGATCGGCGCCTCCGCGCTCAGCACGGACAGCCGTTCCGACGCCTTGACCATCGCACGTTCGATGAACAGCCCGTCGATACGGCTCGGATTCTCGATCGCGTCGGTCAGGCCGCGACCGGGTTCGATGTCCAGCGACAGCGCGCCGGTGCCGAAATGGACGTCGAGGTCGAGCAGTGCGGTCGACCGGCTCTCGCGGTCGGCGATCAGCCACGCGATCGACGTCGCGATCGTCGACGCGCCGACGCCGCCGCGCGTACCGATCACCGCGATCGAGCAGTGCGCGCGATCGGTGGAGGCCTCGACGTGCTTGGGCGCGTTCAGGATCGTCTGCGCATGACCGAACGTGTCGCGCAGCATGTCGGGGTGAAGTGGCTTGAGCAGATAGTCGTGGATGCCGCTCGCGACGAGGTCGCGGTACAGCCGGACGTCGTTGACCTGACCCGCGGCGATCACGATCGTGCCGGGTTCGCAGACTTCGGCCAAAGCGTTGATGTCGTTCAGCGGGTCGCCCGACTCGGCGAGGTCGACGAACAGGATCTGCGGCGATGCGGATACCGACAGCGACTGGATCGCGTTGCGCAGGCCACCCTTGTTGACCTTGTCGACCGACCAGCCGAGCTCGGCGGCGATCGGCCGGAGCGCCTCGGCGGTGATCTCGTCGCAGACATAGGCGGCGAAGGGCTCGCGGTGCGCGATGCCGCCGGGTTTCCAGGGGGCGTTCATTACTTCCCTCCCACGGTTTCGGACTTCAACGCATTGCCGGCGCCGGTCGGGACCGCCTTGCGGTACGTGTCGATCGCCTTGAAGGACGAGGCGGGGTCATAGGTCTCGCTGACCGCCGATCCGCGGACCAGGTCCTCCGGTCGCGCGATCATCGCCGCGAGGTTGCTGTTCACCGCGCAGCCGTAATTGGCCGACGTATGGCTTGCGATCTCGTTGCTGGCGTTGCGCGACCAGTCGGGGCACCCGCGCACTTCCGCGCGCATCCGGCTGACGACGACGCGGATCGCGCCGGGGCTGACCGGCGCCTGCGTCACCGGCGTGTCGTCCGACAGCAGCAGGCCATAGCCCGCGACCACGTCGGCGACCTGCGCGCGCGCCGAGGGCGTCTCGCCCGCCGGGTCGTCGATCGCGACGCGGTCGCCATAGGCGATCCGCATCGTGTTCATCCAGCCTGCGAGCCGGCGCGCCTCGCCCGGAGCCAGCCCATCGCCCGCGGTGCCGAGGTCGAGCGCATAGTCGGCGCGGCTGACCACCGGCTGGTGGACCGATTCGAGGCCGCGATTCTGCGTCCCCATGCAGCCACCGAGCAGCAGCGCGGATCCGAGCGTCGCCAGCAGGAGCGGATGTGTCGTCATTGCGTGAAATCCTTTGGACACGGTGCGCGGGGTCAGCGGGAGAAGCCGGGCATCGGGACAATGCCCTTGCCCGATCTGGCCGGCGCCGCCGCGGGCAGCGAGCGGGTATCCGCCACGGGGTTCTGACGGTCGGGACGCGACAGCGGACCGACGGGGGCGGTCGCACCGATCGCCGGGGTCGCATAGCCCGTCGGCGCGACCGTCGGGACGGGGCGCCGCTCGCCCGTCGTGCCGTTGCCGAGTTCGCCCAGCAGGACGCGGCCGGCATCGGTCGGCGCCTTGTACCCGTCGGTCGGCAGTGCGATGTCGGACGGGTTGTTGACCGGCTTGACCAGATACGGCGTGATGATGATCACCAGCTCGGTCTCGTTGCGCTGGAAGCTGTTCGAGCGGAACAGCGCGCCGATCACCGGCAGGCTCGCGAGCCCCGGGGTCTTGTCGTACGTGTTGTTGTGCGCGTTCGACAGCAGCCCGCTGATCATCATGCTCTGCCCCGAACCGAGCTCGACCGTCGTCTCGGTCCGCCGCGTGGTGAGGCCGGGGACGCGCGTATTGTTCAGCGTCACCGCGTTGGAATAATCGAGCTGCGACACCTCGGGACGGACGCGCAGCGAGATGCGGCCGTCGGACAGCACCGTCGGCGTATAGGCCAGGCTGACGCCGTATTGCTTATACTCGACCGTCACCGTTCCCAGCGCCTGCGCGATCGGCACGGGCACCTCGCCGCCGGCGAGGAACGTGCCCGTCTCGCCCGACAGCGCGGTCAGGTTCGGGTTGGCGAGCGTCGAGACCTGTCCCGTCTGCTCGCCGAGATCGATCGCCGCGAGCAGGTCGAGCCCGAGCAGCCGTCCGGCCAGCCCCAGCGAGGTCGCGTTGTCGGCCTTGGCCGGAAAACCGAACAAGGTGCTGCCGGGGAACGCGCCGTTCGCGTCGATCGGCGTGCCCGGTGCGCCGATGACTCCGGGGACGGTGGTGATCGCGCCCTGTCGCCCGCCCTGCGCGATGTTGAACAGGAAATTGCCCGATCCGCGGCTCGTCAGGTTGACGCCGATCGTCTTGACGAAGCTGCGTGACACCTCGGCGACGCGCACCTGCAGATTGACCTGCAGCGGGGTCGCGGTCTTGAGGCGTGACAGGACCTTGGTCTGATCGCCAACGAACGCCTGGACCAGCCGTTCCGCCTCGGCGGCGTCCTCGGGTGCCGCGACGGTTCCGGTCAGCAGCACGAGGCCGTTCATCGACGTCGCGACGACCTGCGCCTCGGGCATCGCCAGCCCGAGCATCTGCTGGACCGAATCGAGGTTGTTGCCGACGCGGACGGTCGAGCTGTAGACGATCGCGCCACCCTTCGCGGTGGCCGAAATCGTCGTCTCGCCCGTCTTCTTGCCGAAGATGTAGAGCTGGGTCGGCGACCGGACCTGGACATCGGCGATCGTGTCGTCGGCGACGAACAGGTCGCTCATCGGCCGCGACAGCGTCACCAGCCGGCCGCGACCGGTGTTGACCTGGACCAGCCCGGAGGGGGGCGCCTGCACCGCGGCGCGCATCGTCCGCGGGGAGTTGCTCTGCGCGTCGGCGATCGCGGAGGGCGCCGTGCCTGCCGCTGCGAGGATCGCCGCAAGCGGCCATCCCAGCGGCGCGCGCAAACCTGTCATGCGGATACGCATCTTAATTCTTCCCCCCGACCGGAACGATCGTCATGCTGTTGCCGCGTGCGACGCGGATCACGGGGCCGGTAATGGCCTGGCCCGGCTGCCCCGGCGCGGTCGCGGGGGACGGCATCCCCGACGCCGCATTGCCGTTCGCGGCGACCGGCGGGCGACCCGGCACCGTGCTGCGCTGATAGCGCGATACGTCTGCACCCGTGGCATAGCTCGCCGCGCCGCCCGAAGGCTGGCTGGCGAGCCGTGCCATCATCGCGCGCTCCGCCTTGGGGTCGGTGCCTGCGGGCACCTTGATGCTGCCCGATGCGATCGCTTCCTCGAGTTCGCTCGCATTGTCCGCGATCGAGCGGAGCGACAGCGACAGCGTGCCGACCGTCTGCGCGACCGCGATCTGCTCGGCCATCCGCGGCGTCGCCTCGACCGTCACGTTGGAAAAGGTGCTCACGACCGTCTTGCCGTCCTCGCCGACCTTGTTGTCGGTACGCTGGTCGGTCGCCAGCACGCGGACGTTGCGCAGGATCGTCTCGGACACCTTCAGCGGATCGCCGTCGCCCCCGCCGGCGACCGCCTGCGTCAGCACGAGGTCGATGCGGTCGCCCGGGAACACGAAGCCCGCGACCGACGCCTGCGCCGACACCGGCACCGTCACCGCGCGCATGCCCGGCCCGAGCGCCGCCGCCAGGAACCCGCGATCCCCGGGCTTCACCAGCGCACCCTGCGTGACCGGCTGGCCCGCGGTGATGATGTTGCGGACGACCGTGCCCTGCAGCGCCTTCAGGTCGGTCTTGTCCTTCAGGTAATAGGCGTTGTCGACGAGCTCCTTGGGCCAGGGCTGAAACTTCAGCGCGGACGCGTCGAGGATCGTCCCCACCGGCAGCGCACGCGTGGCGACGAGAACCTCGGGCCCGTCGATCGCAACGGGCTGCATCGACACTGCCGTCGCCTGCGGCGTTGCGCTGCCCGCGATCAGCGACCGGGCAAAGAATGCCGTGATCGCCGCGACGAACAACGCGCCCACCAGCAATATGACCTTGCGACTATCCATGTCTCATCGTGCCTTTCGGGCGCCGGTTGGTTGATCCAACATTAAGTATCTACCAGAGGGTGTTAAGGAGTGGTTCGTGCAGCACGAACAGGCCCGCGAACGCGATCGCGATGCCGTAGGGAACTTCGATCGGGGGGCTTTGCGGTCCGGGCTTCCGGCGAATCCGGCGGTCGATCAGCATCCCTGCGGTCAACACCCCGCCCGCGACCGACATCACCACCAGCATCACCAGGAACGCCCCGATCGGCAGCCACAGCGACAGCGCGACGATCAGCTTGACGTCGCCGCCGCCCATCATCCCGAAATGGAAGACGACGCAGAAGATCGCGAACACCGCGACCGCGATGCCCAACTGGATCGCCATGTCGGGCCAGGGCGCCATCCCACTGGCAAACCACCACAAAGGCGCCAGCAGTGCGATCGCACCGGTCTTCCAGTTGGCGATCTCACGCACGCGCGCATCCTCGATCGCGGCCAGGACGAGCATGCCCGCCAGCGCGAAAAGTAGAAATGAAAGCGTAAAATCCGACCCCATGCGTTAGGTCTTAATTCCTATGGCTTTCAAAAAAGTAACCGTCACGCCAATGCCCGATACCGCCCCCGCCAAAGTCGATCATTTTCCCTGCGAAATTAGTAGCTTGGTAAGCGAAAAGCCGGCCCGACCGGCGCCTTCGCGGCGATCGTTCACGCTCGCTGCCGACGCACGTCGCGCGATTCCCCCAGCGGCGCAGGTGGGGGTCTGGGAAGCACCCGATGGCTGGATGCTGCGGCGATTCGACTGGCCTGCAGAGCGTCCGCGTGGTCGTTTCCTGTTCCAGGCGGGACGTGGCGACAGCTTCGAGAAATATCTCGAAACCATTGCGCACCTGCACCTCGCGGGGTGGTCGGTCACCTCGCTCGACTGGCGCGGGCAGGGCGGGTCGGGCCGTCTGTCGCCCGATCCCTATGTCGGTCACGTCACCGACTTCGGGGTCTATGACGCCGATCTGGCGGCCTTCTGGCAGCAGTGGCGCAGCGAGGACGGGGGCAAGAGCCCGGCGGCGATCCTCGGCCATTCGATGGGCGGGCTGCTCGTGATGCGCGCGCTTGCGGCAGGGACGATCGATCCTGCGGCCGCGATCCTCGTCGCGCCGATGCTGGGGCTGCGGTCGCCGCTCGGCGCGGAGATGTCGGGGCGTATCGCGCGCTATATGGCGCGCCGGCTGCCCATGCGCGCGGCGTGGCGGCAGAATGAACGGCCGGGCCCCGTCGCATCCCGCCAGCGGCTGTTGACGCACGACATCGAGCGGTATCGCGACGAACGCTGGTGGCACGACGCCAGCCCGGGCCTGCAACTCGGTCCGCCGAGCTGGTCGTGGCTGTCGCAGGCGTTCGACGGCTGCGCAGCGCTCGCGCGGGATCGGCGCGTCGAGGCGATTGCGGTGCCCGTGCTGATGCTCGTGGCGGACGCCGACCGGCTGGTCGACCCGCGTGCCGCTGCCCGAGTCGCGGCGCGCCTGCCCCATGCAGACCTGGTGCGGTTCGGGCCCGAATCGGCGCATGAGATCCTGCGCGAATCGGATGCGGTGCGCGACCGTGCGCTATCGGCGATGGACGGGTTCCTCGACGACGCGGTGCCGGCATGATGACACGCTACGACGTCGCGATCGTCGGCGGCGGGATGGCCGGGACCAGCCTGGCCGCCGCCATCGCTCCGGAAGCGCGCGTGCTGGTGATCGAGGGGGAGGATGCCCCCGGCTATCACGCGACGGGGCGTTCGGCCGCCTTCTGGTCGGAAACCTATGGCGGGCCGGGAATCCAGCCACTGACGACCGCGTCGGGTCCGATCCTGCAGGTCGGCGGATTCCTCCAGCCGCTCGGATCGCTCCATATCGGTCGCGCCGGTGATGCGCGCGCGGTCGATCGGTTCATCGCGGAGTTCGCAGGAAGCGCGGTGGTGCTCGACCGTGTCGATCCGGCGACGGTCGTGCCGGGTCTGCGTCCCGAATGGACGCTCGGCGTGGCCGAGCCGAGCTGTGCCTATATCGATGTCGCGGGCCTGCACGCGCATGAACTGGCCACCGCGAGACGCGCGGGCGCGGAGATCGTCACGCATGCGACGTTGGAGACGGCGACCCATGCCGGCGGGCAATGGACGATCGAGACCAGCGGCGGCACGTTCCGGGCCGACATGCTGGTCGATGCCGCGGGCGCCTGGGCCGATATGGTGGCGATGCGCGCCGGGGTTCGTCCGCTCGGCATGCGCCCCTATCGCCGGACGATGGTACAGCTTCGCACCGATCCGCCCGTCGCGCCGGGTCTGCCGCATGTCGCCGATATCGCGGGGGGCTTCTATTTCAAGCCCGAACCCGGCGGTCGGTTATGGCTGAGCCCGCACGACGAGACGCCCACCGATCCATGCGATGCCGCGCCCGAGGAGATCGACGTCGCGATCGCGATCGACCGGCTCGAGCAGGCGGTCGACTGGCGCGTCGAGCAGGTCGAGCGGCGCTGGGCGGGGCTGCGGACGTTCGCGCCGGATCGTCACCCGGTGTACGGGTTCGATCCGCGCAATCCCGCGTTCTTCTGGTGCGCGGGGCAGGGCGGGTTCGGGATCCAGACCGCGCCCGCCGCCGCGCGCCTGGCAGCGGCGCTGCTGCTGAAGCGCGCGCCGGATGCGATTGTCGCGAACATCGACGCGGAGCGCTACGCGCCCGATCGGTTCGACGCCGACTGATCGCGGCGGCGTCGGACGGCAAGCGGTCAGCGGCGTCGCGCTGCTCCGGGTGCGATCGACGCGACCGCGGCATCGCTGGCGAGCTTGTCGGCGCGCTCGTTTTCTGGGTGGCCGGCATGGCCCTTGACCCATTGCCACTCGATCTTGTGTCGCGCCACCGCAGCCAGCAGCGCGTGCCAGAGTTCGGCGTTCTTGACGGGCTTCTTGTCGGCGGTCTTCCAGCCGTTGCGCTGCCAGCCCTTCACCCACTTGGTCAGCCCGTCCATGACGTACTTGCTGTCGGTGTACAGCGTCACCGCGCAGGGCCGCGTCAGGATGTTCAGCGCCTCGATCGCCGCGGTCATCTCCATGCGGTTGTTCGTCGTCTGCGCATCGCCGCCCGACAATTCCTTCTCGTGCACGCCCATCCGGATCACCGCGCCCCAGCCGCCGGGGCCGGGATTGCCCTTGCAGGCGCCGTCGGTGAAAATCTCCACCTTCGTCATCACGTCGTCAGTCATGCAAACAGATCGTCCTTGCGATACGCGTCGAGTCGCCGCCAATAGGCCAGCGGATCCTTGCGCGTCACCAGCGCATCCGCCGGTGTGTTGACCCAGTCCCATGCCCGCGTGAGCAGGAATCGCAGGCAGGCACCCTGCGCGAGCGTCGGCAACGCCGCGCGCTCGGCCACCGACAACGGCGCGACGCTGGTATATCCATCGATCAGCGCGCGGCCGATCGCCGGGTCGAAACGCCGGCCCTCGGCGTCGAACGACCAGGCGGTGTGCATCACCGCGAGATCATAGGCGCGGATGTCGGTGCACGCGAAATAGAAGTCGATGATCCCCGTCACCCGGTCGCCGAGCATCAGGACATTGTCGGGAAACAGGTCGGAATGGATCGCCGCGACCGGCAGATCGCGCGGCCAGTCGGCAAGGACCGCGCCCAGGGCGGTGTCGACGCGGTCGTACAGCCCCGGCTCGATCGTCTCCATCCCGCGTCCGCACCGTTCGAGAAGCGGACGCCACGTGTCCGCACCGAGCGGGTTCGGCCTCGCCTGCGCGAAGTCGGCGAGGTCGGTATGGATGCGGCCCATCGCCGCGCCCGCGGCATGCGCCTGTCGCGGCGTCGGGTGCGAGACCGAGACGCCCGTCAGGAACTCGATCAGGCACGCGGCGCGGCCCGCGAGCTGCTGGATCGCGACGCAGCGGCGGTCCGGCAGCGCGCGCGGGACCGGATTGCCCGCGGCCGCCAGATGGTCGAGCATCGCCAGGAAGAAGGGCAGGTCGTCGGTCGACGTCCATTCCTCGTACAGCGTCAGGATGAAGCGGTCGGCGGTCGTCTCGACCAGGTAGTTGCTGTTCTGGACGCCCTCGGCGATCCCCTTTGCCGACAGCAGCTCGCCGCGATCGAACCGCGCGAGGAAGTCGCCAAGCGCTTCGGCCGAGACGTGCGTATAGACCGCCACGCGTCAGGCCGCGGCTTCGAGTCCGCGGGGCAGCTTGAACGCGATCGTCTCGCGCGTGGTCTCGACCTCGCGCTCCGAGACCTCGAACCGCTCCGACAGCCGGTCGACCAGCTCGCGCACGAGCAATTCGGGGGCCGACGCGCCGGCGGTGATCCCGAGCGTTCCGACGCCCGCGAGGAAGTCCCAGTCGAGTTCGCTCGCGCGCTGGATGAGCATCGCGGGCGTGCCCTCGCGTAGCGCGACCTCGACGAGCCGCACCGAGTTGGACGAGTTGGGCGCACCGATCACCAGCATCGCGTCGCAGCCATGCGCGATCGCCTTGACCGCCGCCTGGCGGTTCGAGGTCGCGTAGCAGATGTCCTCGCCGCGCGGCGGCTGCATCTCGGGGAAACGGCGCTGCAGCGTCGCGACGACCGCGGCGGTGTCGTCGACGGACAGCGTGGTCTGCGTGAGGAAGGCGAGGTTGGCGGGGTCGGCGGGGGTGAAGCCCTCGGCATCCTCGACCGTCTCGATCAGCGACATCGCGCCTTCGGGGACCTGGCCGAACGTGCCGATCACCTCGGGATGCCCGGCGTGACCGATGAACACGATATGCCGCCCTTGCGCGACCAGCCGCTCGGCCTGGCGGTGCACCTTCGATACCAGCGGACACGTCGCATCGAGATATTCGAGACCGCGCGCCTGCGCATCGAGCGGTACCGATTTGGGAACGCCGTGCGCCGAGAACACGACCGGTGCATCGTCGGGCACCTCGCTCAGATCCTCGACGAACACCGCGCCCTGCGCCTTGAGCGTGTCGACGACGAACTTGTTGTGGACGATCTCGTGACGGACATAGACGGGTGCGCCATGCTTCTCGATCGCTAGCTCGACGATGCGGATCGCACGGTCGACGCCGGCGCAGAAGCCGCGTGGTGCCGCGATCAGCAGTTCGAGCGCGGGTTTGTCGCCGCGCGTCGTCGCGGGAACGGCTGCGGGGTCTGCGGCGGACTCTGCGGGGATGCTCATAGTCGTCGGGCTCTACGCGATTGCTTGCCTGGACGAAAGCCGGTTCCTATGGTGCGCGGCGACAGGGGCCGGTGCGATTGCGCAGGCCCTTTCGCTCGTTCGAGAAGGTACGCGTCCCCGTGAAAGCCCCCATCCTTGCCGCTTCGATCCTCGCGCTCACCTTGGGCGGCTGTGCGTCGAAGGGTGAAATCGACGCGACCGGTGGCATCTCCGCCATTCGCTCGGCCTGCCCGACCGTGGCGGTTCCGGCCGCGACCGGGGACATCACCATGTTCGACCCGGTCACCAGCCGCGACCAGTCGGCGATCGACGTCACCGCACTGATGACCAACGTCCGCTCGACCTGCGCCGACGCGACCGATCCGATCCTGACCACCGTGACCTTCACGGTACAGGCGCGGCGCGCGCGGACCGAGGCGGCGCGCGACGTGACGGTGCCGTACTTCGTGACGGTCGTCCGCGGCGGCAGCGCGGTGGTCGCCAAGCGCGTCGGTCGCGTCTCGCTGCATTTCGATGCCGGACAGGCGCGCGCACAGGCCGATGGCCAGGGCACGGCGACGATAACGCGCGCCGCCGCCACGCTGCCGCCCGAAGTGCGCGAGCGGCTGACGCGCAAGCGCAAGGCGGGGGACGAGGATGCCGCCGTCGATCCGCTCAGCACCCCCGAGGTGCGCCAGGCCGTCCAGCGCGCGACGTTCGAAGCCCTGGTCGGCTTCCAGCTCACCGATGCGCAGCTGAAGTACAACGCCACCCGCTGACGCCGCCTAATCGGACCGGGGTTGTCGCAGACGATTCGTTCTCCCGCGCGCGCGGGAGAACGGGAGTTTCGACAATCTCGGGCCGCGAACACCAAGCCCGATTGACTAAGATTGTGCGGCGCGTCACAGCTTGGCGCGTCGATGTCGGGCAACCGGCATGGCACCGCGCGGGAGAGCGTTTCCGGTCCTTTGAGGGCTGATGGAACCGCCGAAGGAGCAACCACCCCGGAATCTCTCAGGCACCAGAGACCGCGCGGGGCTGATCGACACTCTGGAAAGCGTCCTGGCGTCCGCGCCGAGGGCCACCGAAGGGGTAAGCCGCCAATCAGGCGGTGAAAGCTCTCAGGTTCCGTGACAGAGGGGGTCGGATCGCAGCACCACAGGGTGCCGCGCGCCCCTTCGACGGAGACCGACATGAGCGACGCCGACATTCGCGACTATGCCAGCATCATCGATGAGGCCGACGATTACGTCGAGCCCGAGGTGCTGCCGCTGCCGCTCGACGCCTGGCACCGCGCACAGGGCGCGCGGATGGTCGAGTTCGCAGGCTACCAGATGCCGATCCAGTATGACGGCATCATGGCTGAGCACGCCTGGACGCGCGAGTCGGCGGGCCTGTTCGACGTCAGCCATATGGGCCAGCTCGTCTTCTCGGGCGAAGGCGTCGCCCACGCGCTCGAAACCGTGCTGCCGGGCGACATCGCCGGGCTTGGCGAGGGCAAGATGCGCTATTCGCTGCTGCTCGCGCAGGATGGCGGTATCCTCGACGACCTGATGGCGACGCGCCTGCCCGACGATCAGCCCTCGCCCTTCTCGGCGCAGGACGTCGAGCCCGAGGCGTACGACCCGCTCCACCCGTCGCCGACCGCGAGCGGCAGCTTCTACGTCGTCGTCAACGGCGCGACCAAATACGACGATGTCAGCTACCTGATCGAGCATCTGCCCGACGACGTCACGATCAACATCCTCGAGGACCAGGCGCTGCTCGCGGTGCAGGGCCCCAAGGCAGTCGCGGCGGTTGCTCAGATTGTCCCCGGCATCGACAGCCTCGTGTTCATGACCGCGGGCGCGTTCCACTGGCACGACGTGCCGCTCTGGATCAGCCGGTCGGGCTATACCGGCGAGGACGGCGTCGAGATCTCGCTTCCCGCCGAACACGCCGTCGCGTTTGCAGACGCGCTGCTCGCACTGCCCGAGATCAAGCCGATCGGCCTTGGCGCGCGCGATTCGCTGCGTCTCGAAGCCGGTTTGCCGCTCTACGGTCACGATCTCGATCCCGAGACCACGCCGGTGATGGCCGATCTCGGCTTCGCGCTGTCCAAGCGTCGCCGCGAGGCCGCCGACTTCCCCGGTGCCGAGCGTATCCTCACCCAGCGCGAGCATGGCCCCGCCACCAAGCGCGTCGGCCTGATCGTCGAGGGCCGCCAGCCCGCGCGCGAAGGGTCCGAGGTGATCGACGACACCGGTGCGACGATCGGCCGCCTCACCAGCGGCGGCTTCGCGCCGACGCTCGGGAAGCCGATCGCGATGGCCTATGTGCCACTCGCGCTGGCCGCGCCCGGCACCCGCATCGAGATCGCACAGCGCGGCAAGGTCCATACCGCCACCGTCACCGCGATGCCCTTCATTCCCCACCGCTACGTCCGCGCAGGAGCCAAGTGATATGAGCCGTTTCTTCACGCAAGATCATGAATGGGTCGATGTCGACGGCGACGTCGGCACCGTCGGCATTTCGGAATATGCGCAGAGCCAGCTCGGCGACGTCGTGTTCGTTGAGGTCCCCGAGGCCGGCAAGCAGCTGACCAAGGGCGCCGATGCCGCGGTCGTCGAATCGGTCAAGGCCGCGTCGGACGTCTATTCGCCAGTGTCGGGCACCGTCATCGAGGGCAACGCCGCGCTCGCCGACGATTCGAGCCTGGTGAATTCGGACGCCGAAGCCGCCGGCTGGTTCTTCAAGCTGACGCTCAGCGATCCGAGCGAGCTCGACAGCCTGATGGATGAAGCCGCCTACGCGGCGTTCGTCGAAGGCCTGTAAACCGTCAAAGCCCCTCCCTTCAGGGGAGGGGTTGGGGTGGGGCAGTGCGACCGACGCGCCGCCTGCGGACACGCCCCACCCCCAACCCCTCCCCTAAAGGGGAGGGGCAAGGAGACATCCCATGCGCTACCTTCCCCTGACCCAGCCCGACCGCGAGGCGATGCTCGCCGTCATCGGCGCCGCGACGATCGATGATCTCTTCGTCGACGTCCCCGAGGCCGCCCGCCTCGACGGCCCCGTCCGTGACCTGCCGATGCACGCCTCCGAAATGGCGGTCGAACGCCACATGTCGGCGCTCGCCAAGAAGAACCTGACCGCGGGGGAAGCGCCGTTCTTCCTCGGCTGCGGCGCGTATAAGCATCACGTCCCCGCCAGCGTCGATCACCTGATCCAGCGCGGCGAGTTCCTGACTGCCTACACGCCCTACCAGCCCGAGATCGCGCAGGGCACGCTGCAGATGCTGTTCGAGTTTCAGACGCAGGTCGCGCGTCTGCTCGGCACCGACGTCGCCAACGCGTCGATGTACGACGGCTCGACCGCGTGCTGGGAAGCGATCGTGATGGCGCGGCGTATCACCAAGCGCGGCAAGGCGATCCTGTCGGCGGGGCTGCACCCGCATTACGTGTCTGTGTCGAACACGATGGCCAAGTTCACCGGCGACGTGCTCGACACGACCGACCCGCGGCTGGTGCCCGAGATGGACCTCGACCGGCTGATCGCGAAGATCGACGACGATACGTCGTGCGTGGTCGTCCAGTATCCCGACATCCTCGGCCGCATCGCCGATCTGCGTCCGCTCGCGGATGCGTGCCATGCGAAGAAGGCTCTGCTGATCGCCGTCGTCACCGAGCCCGTCGCGCTCGGTGCGATCACCTCGCCCGGCGAGATGGACGCGGACATCGTCGTCGGCGAAGGGCAGTCGCTCGGCGTCGGCCTCCAGTTCGGCGGGCCCTATGTCGGGCTGTTCGGGTGCAAGAACAAATATGTCCGCCAGATGCCCGGCCGGCTGTGCGGCGAAACCGTCGATGCCGATGGCCGCCGCGGCTTCGTGCTGACGCTGTCGACGCGCGAGCAGCATATCCGCCGCGAAAAGGCGACGTCGAACATCTGCACCAACTCAGGCCTCTGCGCGCTGGCCTTCTCGATACACATGACGCTGCTGGGTGAGGCGGGCCTTCGCCAGCTCGCCGCGGTGAACCATGCCGGCGCCGTGGCCGCCGCCGAGCGCCTGTCGCAGATCCCCGGCGTCGAGCTGATCAACGACAGCTTCTTCAACGAATTCACGCTGAAGCTGCCCGTCGAGGCGCGCCCCGTCGTCCGCAGGCTCGCCGATCGCGGCATCCTCGCGGGCGTCTCGCTCGGGCGTCTCTATCCCGGCAAGGACGATCTCGCGAACGGCCTCGTCGTCGCGGTGACCGAAACGACCACCGCGGAGGACGTCGAAACGCTTGCGTCCGCACTCCAGGAGATACTGGCATGAGCGATCGTTTATTAACGTTCGTGCCGAGTAGAGACCGAGCCTGTCGAGGGCTCGTATCGAGGCACCTGTCTCTCGATACGGCATCTCGACAAGCTCGATGCCTACTCGAAACGAACGGAATGGTTTGGGAGATACTGGCATGAGCATCAACCAGAGCGGCTGGCGCCCGACCGCGCCCGAGCAGGGGAAGGGCAACGTCCCCGCCAGCGTCACCGGCAACAAGGCGCTGATGCTGGAGGAAGCGCTGATCTTCGAGATCGGCGACAGCCACACCACCGGTGTCGATTTTTGTTCACCCGCGAAGGCGGGTGCCCAGACTGGGTCCCCGCCTTCGCGGGGAAACAAGCTTGGTGCGTTGGCGCGAAAGGCCCCGATCGGCCTCCCCGGTCTGTCGGAGCCAGAAACCGTCCGCCACTACACGCGTCTGTCGCGCCAGAATTACGGCATCGACCTCGGCTTCTTCCCGCTCGGCTCGTGCACGATGAAGCACAACCCGCGCCTCAACGAGAAGATGGCGCGGCTCCCCGGTTTCTCCGACGTCCACCCGCTCCAGCCAGTCGATACCGTGCAGGGCGCGCTCGAGGTGATCCACCAGCTCGCGCGCTGGCTCGTCACGCTCACCGGCATGACCAGCGTCGCGATGAGTCCGAAGGCCGGCGCACATGGCGAACTCTGCGGAATCCTCGCGATCCGCGCCGCGCTCGAAGCCAAGGGTGAAGGGCACCGCAAGGTCATCCTCGTCCCCGAGAGCGCGCACGGCACCAACCCCGCGACCGCCGCGTTCGCGGGCTATGGCGTCGAGGATATCCCCGCCACCGCCGAGGGCCGCGTCGACACCGCCGCGCTGAAGGCACGCCTCGGCCCCGACGTCGCCGGCGTGATGATCACCAACCCCAACACCTGCGGCCTGTTCGAGCGCGACATGCGCGAGATTTCGGACGCGGTGCATGCGGCGGGCGGCTTCGTCTATTGCGACGGCGCGAACTTCAACGCGATCGTCGGCCGCGTCCGCCCGGGCGATCTCGGCATCGACGCGATGCACATCAATCTGCACAAGACCTTCTCGACCCCGCATGGCGGCGGCGGTCCGGGTTCGGGTCCGGTGGTGTTCTCGGCGGCGCTCACGCCCTACGCCCCACTCCCGTTCGTCGAAAAGCAGGGGGACCAGTTCGTCCTCGTCGAGGAGGAAACCGCGGGCGAACATCACGCCGGCAGCTTCGGCCGGATGGTCGCGTTCCACGGCCAGATGGGCATGTTCACGCGCGCGCTGACCTACATCCTGAGCCACGGCGCGGACGGCCTGCGGCAGGTGTCCGAGGACGCGGTGCTCAACGCGAACTACATCCTGCGCAGCCTCGACACGACGCTCGACGCGCCGTTCGGCCCATCGGGGCCGTGCATGCACGAAGCGCTATTCTCGGACTCGGGCCTCGCCGCCGGTTTCTCGACGATCGACATCGCCAAGGGGCTGATCGACGAAGGCTTCCACCCGATGACGATGTACTTCCCGCTCGTCGTCCACGGCGCGATGCTGGTCGAGCCGACCGAGACCGAGTCGAAGGCGGCGCTCGACCAGTTCATCGCCGCGCTCCGTTCGGTCGCCGAACGCGCCAAGGCGGGCGATCCCAGCCTCAAGACCGCGCCGCACTTCGCCCCCCGCGCGCGCCTCGACGAGACGCTCGCGGCACGCAAGCCGGTGCTGGTCTGGAAGGACCCAGCGCCGCTCGCGCAGGCGGCGGAGTAGCACGGACCCCTCCCCGGCCGCCGCCGGGGAGGGGCTTTGCCGTATGCCCCCTTTACTCCCGCTGTGTTGTGACCATACTACACCGCAAGGGGTAAGGTCGCAGGGGGAATCGATGCAGGCGAACGATATCCAGGGCTGGATCAGCTACGCGCTCACGCCGGTCGTCCTCGCGGTGGTCTTTGCGGTCCGCTGGCGGCGGATGAGCGTGGTCAAGCCGCTCAAGCTCGAGCGGCTCTGGGTCTTCCCGGCGCTGTACGCTGCGGTCGCGCTCTACATGGCGGTGATGTATCCGCCGCAAGGTCTCGCCTGGCTGTTCTGCGCGTTGGCGCTCGTCATGGGCGCGGCGCTCGGCTGGCAGCGCGGCAAGATGATGCGGATCACGATCGATCCCGACAGCCATGCGCTCAACACGACGTCGTCGCCCGCCGCGGTACTGTTCCTCGTCGCGATCGTCGCGATCCGCTCCGGGGCGCGCGCGGTTATCGGTGACGGCCACGCGCTGCACCTCGACCCGTTCGCGGTCACCGACATGCTGGTCGCGCTCGCGCTCGGCCTGCTCACCATGCAACGGATCGAGATGTATTTGCGTGCGAAACAAATGCTCGAAGCCGCGCGAGTCCTGCCCACGCCGCCATCCTGACGAACGTCAGGGTCCAGAGCCGCACAGGGCGGTGCTGTGTAACCCTGGATCCTGACTTTCGTCAGGATGACGGGCGGGGGGCGTCCCTGAAAACCCTCAAGCGATCGCGCGGTCGGTTTCGTCCTGTCGGCGTACATGCTCGCGCCAGACGATATACAGCCCGCTCGCGACGATGACCGGTGCGCCGAACCACGTCGCCTCGGCGGGCAGCGTGTCGAATACCAGCCAGCCGAGCAATGTCGCCCATAACAGGCTCGAATAATCCATCGGCACCACCACCGACACCGGCCCGAGCCGCAGCGACGTCGTCATCGCGATCTGCGCGAGGCCCCCCGCGATCCCGACGGTCGCGAGACACGCCCAGGTGATGGCGTCGTGCGGCTGCGCGGCCTGTGCGTAGAATACCGACAACGGGATCAACGACAGCGCGGAGAACCAGAACACCGTCGTCAGCGCGCTCTCGGTCTTGCCGATCTGCCGGAGCAGGATCGACACGCTCGCCGTCCCGAACGCGCCTGCCAGCGCACAGCCCGCGCCCCACAGGGGAAAGTGATCGCCGCCCGGCTGCGCGACGATCAGGACACCCGCAAACCCCGCCGCCACCGCCCCCCAGCGATGCCACCCGGTCGGCTCGCGCAGCACGAGCGCACCGAGGATCGTCGCGAAGATCGGCACGGTGAAGCCGATCGTCGTCGCCTCCGCCAGCGGCAGCGCGACGATCCCGTTGAACGTGAACGCCATTGCCGACAGCCCGACGACCGCGCGGATTATGTGTGCGGGCAGCCGCTGCGTCGCGATCGAGGGGAGGCCGGGTCCGGCAAGGATCACCGCGGACACCAGCAGGCACGCGCCGAACTGGCGGAAGAACAGGATCTCCGACACGCTCGCGCCGTGGCGTTCGGCCAGCTTGATCGCGGTGTTCATCAACGCGAAGATCACGACCGACAGCAGCCGCATGCCGATGGCGGGTAGGATGCGGTCTGAGGGCATGCGGGACGTCTACGCAAAGGACGCCCGCGATCCCACCCGAAACATCCGTCATCCTGACGAAAGTCAGGATCCAGAGCCAGAAGCGCTGCGGGTGGTACCCTGGGTCCTGACTTTCGTCAGGATGACGGGCGGGGGCGGGACGCCGCTCGCAACGCATAGTGACGAACCCAGCCGCAGCCGCTATCCGCGACCCCATGATAAAGCGCGCACTCCCCGTCACCCGCGAGGCGGATTTCTCCGCCTGGTACCAGGCCGTCATTTCGGAAGCCGACCTCGCCGAGGAATCGGGCGTCCGCGGGTGCATGGTCATCCGGCCCTGGGGCTATGGCATCTGGGAGCGCATCCAACGGCTGCTCGACGACCGGATCAAGGCGACGGGGCACGAGAATTGCTATTTCCCGCTCTTCATCCCGCTCTCCTATTTCGAGAAGGAGGCAGAGCATGTCGACGGGTTCGCCAAGGAAATGGCGGTCGTCACGCATCACCGGTTGAAGGCCGACGGCTATGGCCGGCTCGTCCCTGATCCCGAGGCGAAGCTCGAGGAGCCGCTCGTCGTGCGGCCCACGTCCGAGATGGTCATCGGCGCCGCGTTCGCGCGCTGGGTCCAGTCGTGGCGCGACCTGCCCGTGCTGATCAACCAGTGGGCCAACGTCGTCCGCTGGGAAATGCGCACGCGCATGTTCCTGCGCACCAGCGAGTTCCTCTGGCAGGAGGGGCATACCGCGCACGCCACCCCGCAGGAGGCGCGCGACGAGACGCTCAAGATGCTCGAAGTCTATCGTGACTTTGCGGAGGAGTGCCTTGGTCTCCACGTGATCGCGGGCGAAAAGCCCGAGAACGAGCGCTTCCCCGGCGCGGTCGCGACCTATTCGATCGAGGCGATGATGCAGGACGGCAAGGCGCTCCAGGCGGGCACCTCGCATTTCCTCGGCACCAATTTCGCGTCGGCGCAGAACATCCGCTTCCAGAACGCAGCCGGCGAGTTCGAGCTCGCCAACACGACGAGCTGGGGCGTGTCGACGCGGATGATCGGCGGCGTCATCATGGTGCACGGCGACGACGACGGGCTGCGCGTGCCGCCGATGATCGCGCCGTGGCAGGTGGTGATCGTGCCGATGCTGCGCGACAATCCCGACGACGCGGCGATCGTCGACTATTGCAAGTCGCTCCAGGCGGAGCTCGCCAAGCAGTCCGCGCTGGGCGAACCCGTGCGTGCGCTGCTCGATCTCAAGCCCGCCAAGGCCGCGACCAAGCGCTGGGGCTGGGTCAAGAAGGGTGCGCCGATCATCATCGAGGTCGGCGGGCGCGACATGGCGGGCGGCAACGTCTCGGTCATTCGCCGCGATCGCCTCTATCGTGAGGACGGCAAGCTCGACAGCAATGCGGTCGCCCGCACCGACTTCGTCGCCGAGGTCTCGGGCATGCTGCACGACGTGCAGGCGGCGCTCCACGTCGAGTCGATGAACCGCCTGAAGGCCAACATTGTCCCCGTCGACGATTTCGCCGCGCTCGAGACGCACTTCGCGGACGGCATCAAGAACCCGGGCTGGGTCGACGTCCGCTGGTCCAGGCCCACCGGCGCTGCGCTCGACAAGGTCGTCGAGCGGCTGAAGGTGCTGAAGCTCACGATCCGCAATGCGCCGATGGGACAGACCGGCCAGGATAACGGTCCGTGCATCTTCACCGGCGAGCCCTCGGTCGAGCGCGTCCTGATCGGCCGTGCCTATTGAGCCGTGCCCTGCGCCGCCGGTCGCGTGGGCCGTGCGGCGTTCGTCGCCGACGCGGCCGTTTGCCGGGATGACCGCGTGCCGGCGGTTGCGGTCGACAAGGCGGCGGGCGCGCGTGTCAGCGGCGGCAGCGTCTCCAGATGCGCCTTGCCGTGCTGGTTGATCAGCGTGACGTGCCCGGTGTTCGCCGAAGCCACCGCCTTGAGGAACGAACGGGGCTTTTTCATCAGCTTGGGATGCTGAAGCCCGGTCAGGCCGACGCGCCGGGCGGCTTCCTGAACGAAATGGACACAGTTGCGATCGCCGAGCCGGTATTCGCTGCTGCCCGTGGCGCCGCTCCATTCGGCGGCCAGCGCGACGATCGCCGCGTATTGCGCATCCGTCATCACGACCGAGAACTGCGCGTTGCTGCCCTTGATGTACGACGGCGTCGCCACGTCGAGCGCGCCCGCGACTGGACCGAACAGCAGCGCGGGGCTCAGCGTCCTTGCGGTGAAGCCGTAGTTGACGTCCACCGGCGCACCGCCGGCGTCGGGTACGCCGCGTAGCGTCACGAACGCGTGGGGAAAGCTGTTGCCGAGTTCATGGCTCCAGAACGTGATCGTCACCGCCGCTTGGGCAGGCTGCGCGACGAACAGGAGGACGAGGAGCGCGGCGAACTGCTTGATAAGTCTCATGATATCGGATGCTAGCGCCGGTTGTGGGCGCTGTGCAACATCGCGCAGCCATGCTGCGGTTCAGGGATGGGGAGCGCTCTGCGATGCGGCGGCCGTAGCCGCTGCCGCGCTGTTTTCCGGACGTATGTAGATCGATGCGAGTGTCGGTACGGCGTCGCGGAGGCGTGTCTCCAGCACCTCGATGATCGCCTCGCCTTCACCCATCGTCACCGAGTCGTCGAAGTCGGCGCTGATCGCTGCGAAGATGCTGTCGGGAGCGGTGTGGATCGTGCGGACATGGTTGACCGCGAGGATCGCGGGATGCGCCTGCACGATTTCGCGGATCGACGCGATGATCGCAGGGTCGGCACGCTCGCCGATCAGAAGCCCCTTCGACTCGCGCGCGAGCAGGACCGCGACCAGTGCTAGGATCAGGCCGATTGCGATCGATGCCGCACCATCGATCCGCGGATCGCCGAACGCGTGGCTCGCCCAGACGCCCAGCGCGGCGATCATCAGTCCGGCGAGCGCCGCAGAATCCTCGAACAGGACGATGAAGCCCGCGGGATCCTTCGACTGGTGCACAGCCTGCCACCAGCCGAGGTCGCCCTTCGCGCGCGCGAATTCGCGCACCGCGATCGTCCAGCTCGTCCCCTCGAGCAACGCCGAGACGCCGAGGACGACATAGTTGATGAGCGGATCGCTGAGCGGCTCGGGCGCGATGATGTGCCGATAGCCTTCGTAGATCGATACGCCCGCGCCGACCGCGAAGATCAGGATGGCGACGACGAACGCCCAGAAATACAGCTCGCGACCATAGCCGAACGGATGCGCGGTATCCGCCGCACGCTTGGCACGCGACTGGCCATAGAGCAGCAGGACCTGGTTGCCGCTGTCGACGAGCGAATGCACGCCCTCGGTGAGCATCGAGGACGAGCCGGTGATCCCGGCGGCGACGAACTTCGCGACGGCAATCCCGACATTGGCGGCGAGCGCGCCGTACAGGACGATGTCGTCCTTGATTCTCGTGATCAGTCCGTCGGTCATCGGGAATCCTGCGCGGGTGCGAAAGCCGGTTCCATACGAGAAAGCCCGCCGATGGATAGTCCATCGACGGGCTTTTCTTTCCAGTGGGTTAGGGACGGATCAGCCCAGGCGACCGAGGCGGTGATACAGCGCGCTGAGCCGGCTCATCTTCCTGTCGTCGACCGCGACCTTGGGGATGAGCTCGCCGATCGCTTCCTTGAGCAGTGCGAAATCCTCCGTCGAGAAAACGGCGCGAGCGCGGGCGGGTTCGTTCGTCATGGGTTTCCTCCGTCGTGTTTGTCTTTGTCTCTTCCTTTACACTCGATCATGTACGGGAAGCGGCAATGCATCTGTAAAGCCTGACAAAGCAGGTCGTGGACAGAGTGAACCATCAAGGCACGGCGTCGGGCTGTCGCCCCGGGTTGCGTGCCTCGTGTAGTTCTGTAAAGTTCGTGACAGAACGGAGAGAGGTATGGCGGATCGCAAATTGTTGGCGGGGCATGCGATCCGGCGGTTGCGGCGCGGCGCCGGCCTGACGCAGGCCGCGATGGCGGACATGATGGCGATCAGTCCGAGCTACCTCAATCTGGTCGAGCGCAACCAGCGACCGATCTCGGCCGCGCTGCTCGTGAAGCTCGCCGAGAGTTTTGATTTCGATCCGCGCGCGTTGGCGGCCGGCGAGCCGGGCGGCGGCGCGGACGCGATCCGCAGACGCCTTGCCGATCCGATGTTCGCCGATCTCGAAATCGATCGCAACGAGGTCGAGGAATGGCTTGCGAGCGCGCCCGGCGGGGCAGAGGCATTCGCGCGCGTCTTCGACCGGATCGGAAGCGCGGGTGACGCGGCAGTGCCCGATGATCCCGTCGGGCTGGTCCGGCGCGAGATCGAACGCTGGCGTAACCATTTCGCCGACCTCGACGCCGCTGCCGAGGAACTCGCCGACGATTTGCGTCTGGGCGCGGGGGATCTGTACGGCGCGATCGCCGAACGGCTTCGCGCCAGGCACGGGATCACGATCCGGGTGCTCCCCGCCGACGTGTTGCCCGATACGTTGCGCCGCCTCGATCTTCACGCCCGGCAGCTGCAGCTGAGCGAGGTGCTCGATCCCGCATCGCGCACGTTTGCCGTCGCGTTCCAGCTTGGCCAGATCGAGGCGCGCGCGGAGATCGATTCGCTCGCGAAGGGCGCGGCGTTTTCGGATCGCGCGGCGGAACGCCTGTATCGGCGGCATCTGCTCAGCTATTTCGCGGCGGGCGTGATGATGCCCTATGCGCGGTTCCTGCGCGGGTGCGAGGCCACTGGTTATGACATCGAGCTTCTGCAGCGACGGTTCGGCGCCGGATTCGAGCAGGTCGCGCACCGTTTGACGACGCTGCAGCGCGTCGGCGCGCGCGGTCTGCCGTTCTTCATGATCCGGATCGATCGCGCCGGGCAGGCCTCGAAGCGCTATCCTGGCGCGAGCGGCGCGGCGCTGGTCGAGGGGGAGGGGCGTTGTCCGCTCTGGCAGTTGCACCACGCCTTTGATCGGCCGGGAAGTCTGGCGGTCCAGCTCGTGGAGCTCGAGGATGGTGCGCGGTGGCTGACGATGGCACGGACCGTGACGCCGCAGGGGCGACGGTTCGGCGCGGTACGCGCGGAGTTCTCGATCGGGCTCGGCGTGCAGGCCTCCCTTGCCACCGGGCTGGTCGCGGCAAGCGGCATCGACCTGGCCGGGGCGGCGATGCCGATCGGCCTTGGCTGCCGCGCCTGTTTCCGCGGCGATTGCCCGCAGCGCTCGGCGGCCCCCGCGGGGCGCGCGCTGATCGTCAACGAGCGGGAGCGCCGGACGTCGGCGTTGACCTTTGCGGGGGACTGATCCTGATTGACGCCTTGGTCATGAGAATATTTGAACCGATGCGAGGCCAAATCCCAATCTGGTCGTTTATGGTGGGACCAAGCCAATCCCTCTTATTTCACGAGGCAATCTGGCGCGTTACGGTCGAGTTTTTTCCACGGGGCGTCCACCTTGAACATGTTTCCACCCATCAGGGACCCCGAAGCGGGTGTTGTTCTGATCGTCGAAGATCATCTGCTGGTGCAGATCACCGCGACCGCGCAGATCGAGGATGCGGGGATGGCGACGCTCGTCGCGAACGACGCCGATGAGGCGCTGCAGATCCTCGCGACACGCAACGACGTGCGCACGGTCTTTACCGATATTGACATGCCCGGGACGATGGACGGGCTGGCGCTCGCGATGGTGGTGCGCGAGCGCTGGCCCGATATCCGGGTTGTGGTTACGTCCGGCGGGAAGCCGCGCGCGGTCGATCGGCTTCCCGACGATGTCGCGTTCTTCCAGAAGCCCTATGAATATTCGGCGATCGTCGACGAACTCCGGTAACGATCAGGCGCCCGCCATGGTGAGGCGGTCGCGCTGATCGTCAGACAGGGTCAGCGTCATCGCCGGCAACAGGTCCTCGACCTGCGTGACGGTGGTTGCGCTTGCGATCGGTGCGGTGACGCCCGGCTGTGCCATCAGCCAGGCCAGCGCGACCTGTGCATGCGTCGCCCTGGTCTCCTCGACCACGCCGTCCAGCGCGTCCAGAACGTCCTTGCCTCTGCCTTCGAGCAACTTTCCCATCCCGCGTCCACGCACGCTCTGGTCGAGATCGTCGCGCGTCCGGTATTTGCCCGTGAGAAACCCTGATGCCAGCCCGTAATAGGGCAGCACGCCGATGTTTTCTGTGACGCAGTAATCCTGCAGCTCGCCTTCGAACTTCTCGCGGCTGACGAGGTTATATTCGGGCTGAAGGACATGATAGCGCGGCAGGCCCGACGCCTTCGCGATGTCGACCGCGGACTTGAGCCGCGCCGCATGGAAATTGGACGCGCCGATGACGCGGACCTTGCCTGCGTCGACAAGCTTGCCGAATGCCTCGAGAACATCGTCCTGCGCGACTTGCTCATCGTCCTGGTGCGCGTAATAGAGATCGATGCGATCGGTGCCGAGCCGCTTGAGCGAGGCTTCGGCCGCCGCCGCGATACGCGCCGGTGCGAGCTTTTCGCCGCCATCGCCCGCGAGCATGCCGACTTTCGTCGCGAGCAGCACCGCGTCACGCTTGCCGGACGTCTTCAGCCATTCGCCGATCATGCTCTCCGACTCGCCACCGGAATGCCCGTCGATCCATGCGGAATAGACGTCCGCGGTGTCGATCATCGTGCCGCCGCCGGCGACGAACGCGTCGAGCACGGCAAAGCTGGCAGTGCGGTCTGCCGTCCAGCCAAAGACGTTGCCGCCCAGGACCAGCGGGGCGATCTTCAGGTCGGTCGAGCCGAGGCGGCGCTGGGTCATCGGGGCGGGTCACCTTGGTTTGTTACGGAATTCGGTACGGTCTCGGCGTTGATCTGATCGAGATCGACGCTGTTCTGGTCGAGCATCGCCGCCGCGTCATTGAGTTGCTGTGCTTCGTCCGCCGTGACGGCGCCCGGCGGCGCGTCGGACGGTGAACACGCCGACGACGCCAGAAGCGCCCCCACCAGCAATCCGAGACCGGGCAAGTGAGGGCGCATCAGGTCAGTCCTTGATCGCGTTGCCTGCGCGGGTCAGCGCATTGCCCGTCGCGTCTGCTGCGCGGTCTGCGCCGTTGTTGATCGAAGCACCAGCGCGATCCGCATTGGCTTCGATGCGATCGCCGGCGCGGTCGGTCGACGCGTCGAGGCGGTCACCCGCGCGGTCGAGGCGCGCACCGGCGTTGTCGAGCGAGGCTTCTGCCGAACCGAGCGCGCGGTCGCTGGCGGCTTCGACGTCGTTGACGGCATTCTCGGTCGTTGCGGTCGCATCGGTGGCGATCGCGTTTGCGGCCTCGGCGGTCTCGTTCTGGGCATTGTTGCTGCAGGCCGAAAGACCAGCGGCGAGGGCCAGTGCAGGAATAAGGAACTTCTTCATGTGCAATCACTCCCATCGAGGAACCCGGGTATTGGTCCGGGGGGATATGTCCCTGTGAGCTAGGTTCATTAGCCCATAGCGCACTCGAACGCGGGTCGTGCCGATATGATCCGTCGGATGCGACAGGATGTCGTTCGACGGCACGTCGCGAAGAATGCCACGGGCTGCGTTGACCGCATATAAAGAATTCTTTATATGTTGCTGCATGACGATGGCGCTCGAAATCTTCCGTGCGATGGCGGACGCGACCCGGCTTCGGATTCTCGCATTGCTGCGGCGGATGGAGCTGTCGGTCGGCGAGCTTGCACAGGTGTTGGGTCAGAGCCAGCCACGCGTATCCCGGCATGTGAAGATCCTCTGCGACGCCGGCCTGGCCGAGCGGCGCAAGGAAGGCAGCTGGGTCTTCGTCGCGCTCGGCCGACCGGACATCATCGAACCCATCGCCGCGGCGCTCGACCAGTGGGACAAGGCGGAGCCCGACCATTGGGCGGTGGCCGACGTCGCGCGCCTTGCGGCGGTGCGCGCGGACCGGGCGGCGAGTGCCGCGGCATGGTTCGAGGGCCATGCCGGCGAATGGGATGCGATCCGGTCGATGCATATCGCCGAGAGCGAAGTCGAGGCGGCGATGGCAGCGATGCTCGGGGACGCCGCGATGGGAACGCTGATCGACATCGGCACGGGTACGGGGCGCATGCTCGAACTGTTCGGCAACCGGGCAAAGGTCGCGCTCGGCATCGATCGCAGCTCGGAGATGCTGCGACTGGCGCGTGCGAAGCTCCATGACATGGCGCATGCGGAACTTCGCCAGGCGGATCTCTACGCGCTGCCTCTGGCCGATGCCGCTGCCGACGTCGCGATCCTGCACCATGTCCTTCATTTCGCGCAGCAGCCCGGGGCCGCGGTGGGCGAAGCCGCCCGCGTCCTCAAACCGGGTGGACGATTGCTGATCGCGGATTTTGCCAGCCACGACCGCGAGGATCTCCGGACCCGCGATGCGCATACGCGGCTCGGGTTCGCGGACGATCAGATGGCGGCATGGTTTGACGCGGCAGGGCTCCAGACGGCCCGTGTCGAGACGCTCGAGGGCGGCGAGTTGACGGTGAAATTATGGCTCGGCCGAAAGGTCGGCGCGAGCCTGCGTGAGGTGAAGGCGGCATGACGAACATTTCGGTTCCCCAATTGGCGGAAGCCCGTCGCGCACTCGAAGAGCCGCTGTTTGCGGATCTGGCGGGCGATGTCGGCATCAGCTTCGAATTCTTCCCGCCCAAGACGGAGAAGATGGACGCACAGCTCTGGGACGCGATCCGCACGCTCGAGCCGCTCGGTCCCGATTTCGTGTCGGTGACCTACGGCGCGGGCGGTTCGACGCGCGAGCGGACGCACGCCACCGTCGCACGGATCCAGCGCGAGACGTCGATGAACGCGGCGGCGCATCTCACCTGCGTCGAGGCGACCAAGGCCGAGATCGACCAGGTCGCCGAGGAATATTGGGCGGCGGGCGTGCGCCATATCGTCGCATTGCGCGGCGACATGCCGACGCTCGGCCAGCCCTATCAGGCGCATCCCGGCGGGTATGAGAATGCGGCGGCGCTCGTCGCGGGCCTGCGCAAGCTGCATCCGTTCGAGATCTCGGTCGCGGCCTATCCCGAATCCCATCCGGAATCGGGTGATCCCAATGCCGATATCGACAATCTGAAGCGCAAGCTCGACGCGGGCGCGAGCCGTGCGATCACGCAGTTCTTCTTCTCGCCCGAGGCGTATTTCCGCTTCCGCGACCGGGTTGCGGCGGCGGGCATCACCGCGCAGATCCTGCCGGGCATCCTGCCGGTGTCGAACGTCGCGCAGACACGCAAGTTCGCAGGGCTTTGTGGCGCGGAGATCCCGGCCTGGATGGACCGGCTGTTCGAAGGGCTCGACGATCATCCCGCCGCGCGGCAGCTCGTCGCGGCGACGATCGCGGCCGAGATGTGTCGGCGGCTCTATGCGGGCGGCGTGAAGGATTTCCACTTCTACACGCTCAATCGCGCCGAACTCGCCTATGCTATCTGCCATATGCTCGGCGTGCGCGCCAAGTCGGCCGAAACGGTCGCCGCGGCATAGACCCCGTCGTCATCCCGGACCTGATCCGGGATCCAGAGCGCCAAGCGGTGCTCTTTGTTGTCCTGGATCCCGGATCAAGTCCGAGATGACGGAGTGAAACTGATGAATGTACGTGACCGTTTCAACGCCGAAGCCGCCAAGCGCATCCTGATCACCGACGGCGCGTTCGGGACCGAGATCCAGAACTGGAAGCTCGACGAGGCGGCCTATGCGGGCGACCTGAAGCTCAGCCACGACCAGAAGGGCAACAACGACATCCTGGCGATCACCAGGCCAGACGTGCCCGAGACGATCACGCGCGAATATCTGGAGGCCGGGTCGGACATCGTGTCGACCAACACGTTCAGCGCGAACATCATCAGCCAGGCGGATTACGGCGCCGAGCATCTGGTGCGCGCGATCAATGTCGAGAGCGCGAAGATCGCCCGCCGCCTCGTAACCGAGTATGAAGCGAAGGACGGCCGGCCGCGGTTCGTCGCAGGGGCGATCGGGCCGACCAACAAGACGCTGTCGCTGTCGCCCGACGTCAACGATCCGGGCTTTCGCGAGATCGATTTCGATTATCTGAAGGGCGTGTACCGCGAACAGATCGATGCGCTGCTCGAGGGCGGCGAGGGGGTCGGCGTCGACTTCATCCTGATCGAGACGGTGTTCGATACGCTGAACGCCAAGGCCGGGATCATGGCGGCGATCGAGGCGGGCGACGATCTCGGCCGCGACGTGCCGATCATGCTGTCGATGACGTTGACCGATCTGTCGGGGCGCAACCTGTCGGGGCATACGGTCGAGGCGTTCTGGCACGCGGTGCGGCATGCGCGGCCGATCACGATCGGGCTCAATTGCTCGTTCGGTGCGGAGCAGTTGCGGCCGCATGTGAAGACGCTGTCGGGGATCGCGGACACGCTGATCATGATTTACCCGAACGCCGGGCTGCCAAACGAGCTCGGCGAGTATGACGAGATGCCCGCGACGACCGCGGGGCTGGTCGGCGAGTGGGCGGTGGCCAAGCAGGTCAACGTGCTCGGCGGCTGCTGTGGCTCAACGCCGGCGCATATCAAGGCGATGGCGGACGGTGTGCGCGGGCTGGAACCGCGTGTGGTCGCGAGCCCGGAGGTGCGGACCAAGCTCGCCGGCCTCGAACCGTTCACGATGGCGGCCTGAGGCCGCTGCTCCCTCTCCCCTGCGGGGAGAGGGTCGGCGAGAGGGGCTGCCCAGCAGTGCCGCTCTCGGTGAGACACAGCCCCTCTCCCAACCCCCTCCCCGGAGGGGAGAGGGCTTTTTGAAGAACAGACAATGACCACCACTTCCTCCACCTCTTTCGTCAACATCGGCGAGCGCACCAACGTCACCGGCTCGGCGCGCTTCAAGAAGCTGATCATGGCGGGCGACTATCCCGCCGCGGTCGAGGTCGCGCGCCAGCAGGTCGAGAGCGGCGCGCAGGTGCTCGACGTCAACATGGACGAGGGGCTGCTCGACGCGCACCACGCGATGACGACGTTCCTGAAGCTGATCGCCGCGGAACCCGATATCGCGCGCATCCCGTTCATGGTCGACAGCTCGAAATGGAGCGTGATCGAGGCGGGGCTGAAGTGCGTTTCGGGCAAGCCGATCGTCAATTCGATCAGCATGAAGGAGGGCGAGGAGCAGTTCCTTGCCCAGGCCAAGAAGTGCATGGCGTACGGCGCCGCGGTGGTGGTGATGGCGTTCGACGAGGTCGGGCAGGCGGACACCAAGGACCGCAAGGTCGAGATCTGCGAGCGCGCGTACAAGCTGCTCGTCGGGATCGGCTTTCCGCCTGAGGACATCATCTTCGATCCCAACGTCTTCGCGGTCGCGACGGGGATCGAGGAGCACGACAATTACGGCGTCGACTTCATCGAGGCGTGCCGCGAGATCAAGGCGCGCTGCCCGCACGTCCATATCTCGGGCGGACTGTCGAACTTCAGCTTCTCGTTCCGCGGCAACGAGCCCGTGCGCCGCGCGATGCACAGCGTGTTCCTCTATTATGCGATCCCCGCAGGCATGGACATGGCGATCGTCAACGCCGGCCAGCTCGACATTTACGACGATATCGATCCCGAGCTGCGTCAGGCGGTCGAGGACGTCGTGCTCAACAAGGATCCCGAGGCGGGTGAGCGGCTCGTCCAACTCGCCGAACGCTATCGCGGCACCGATGTCGTCGCCGAGAAGGCGGCGGCCGAATGGCGCTCGCTCGACGTCAACAAGCGGCTCGAATATGCGCTGGTCAAGGGCATCGACCTCCACGTCGTCGAGGATACCGAGGAAGCGCGCCAGATCATCGACGGCAATGGCGGTCGCCCGATCGAGGTGATCGAAGGCCCGCTGATGGACGGGATGAACGTCGTCGGCGACCTGTTCGGCAGCGGCAAGATGTTCCTGCCGCAGGTGGTCAAATCGGCGCGCGTGATGAAGAAGGCGGTCGCGCATCTGCTGCCGTACATCGAGGCCGCCAAGGAGCCCGGCGCGCGTGGCAAGGGCAAGATCATCATGGCGACCGTCAAGGGCGACGTACATGACATCGGCAAGAACATCGTCGGCGTCGTGCTCCAGTGCAACGGCTTCGACGTGGTCGATTTGGGCGTCATGGTCCCGTGGTCGAAGATTTTAGAGGCCGCGAACGAGAATGATGCGGACATGATCGGGCTGTCCGGGCTGATCACGCCGAGCCTCGACGAGATGGTGACGGTCGCCGAGGAGATGAAGCGCGCAGGGATGACGATGCCGCTGCTGATTGGCGGCGCGACGACGTCGAAGGTGCATACGGCGTTGCGCATCGCACCGGCGTATGACGGGCCGGTCGTGCACGTGCTTGATGCGAGCCGCGCGGTCGGCGTTGCGTCGACGCTCGTCAGCGACACGATCCGCGACGAGTTTGTGACGAAGACTGCGGACGAATATGAGGCGGTCCGATTGGCGCGCGCGAACAAGGGGCAGAGCGAGCTGCTCCCGATCGAGACGGCGCGCGAGCGCGGGTTCGTCGCGGACTTCGCGATGAAGCCGGGGGCGCCGGCGAAGCCCGGCGTGCACGTGTTCGCGGACTGGGACCTGACCGATCTGCGCGATTATATCGACTGGACGCCGTTCTTCCGCGCGTGGGAGCTGGCGGGCAATTTTCCGGCGATCCTGACCGACGAGGTGGTCGGCGAGAGCGCAAGTTCGCTCTACGCAGACGCGCAGGCGATGCTCGACACGATCATTGCGGAGAAGTGGCTGACGCCGCGCGGCGTGGTCGGGCTCTGGCCCGCACGGCGCGAGGGGGACGACGTGGTGGTCACTGCTCCCTCTCCCCTGCGGGGAGAGGGCTGGGGTGAGGGGCAGCCAAGCAATGCTGCGCTTGGGACAGCCCCTCACCCCGACCCTCTCCCCGCAGGGGAGAGGGAGCAGAAGGACGTGAGATTGCCCATGCTCCGCCAGCAGATCGCCAAGCGCGAAGGCCGCGCGAACATGTGTCTCGCCGATTTCGTCGATCCTGCGGGCGACTGGTTCGGCGGGTTCGCGGTCGGCATCCACGGGATCGACGCGCACATCGCGCGGTTCAAGGCGGGGCATGACGATTACAATGACATCCTGCTCAAGGCGCTCGCCGATCGCTTCGCCGAGGCGTTCGCCGAACGGCTGCACAAGCATGTCCGTCAGGAGCTGTGGGGCTATGCGCCCGAGGAGCAGCTGACCAACGACGCGCTGATCAAGGAACAGTATCGCGGCATCCGCCCTGCGCCCGGCTACCCCGCATGCCCCGATCACAGCCTCAAGCCGATCCTGTTCGACCTGCTCGATGCCGAAGCCGCGACCGGGCTCGAACTGACCGAGAGCTTCGCGATGTTCCCGACCGCGGCCGTCTCGGGCTTCTATTTCGGCCATCCGCAGGCGGAGTATTTCGGTGTCGCGCGCGTCGGCCGCGACCAGCTGGAAGACTATGCGGCGCGCCGCGGTGTCGACCTGCCGACCGCGGAACGCTGGCTGCGTCCGAACCTCGACTAGACGAGTGTTCACCCGCCCCCGCGGGTGAACACGGCGTGTCAGGCGCTACGCCCGACCAGCCCCGCCAGTTTCTTCAGCTTCGGCGCGACCATCGGCACGGTCAGCATCGTGCTGGCCAGCGCCATC
Source organism: Sphingomonas sp. Leaf20 (assembly GCF_001421535.1). GTDB lineage: Bacteria > Pseudomonadota > Alphaproteobacteria > Sphingomonadales > Sphingomonadaceae > Sphingomonas. The sequence goes on from NZ_LMKN01000008.1 coordinate 623,635, forward strand.
AGCAGCAGCGCGGTGAAGGTCTCGTTGGTGATGATCGCCTTGTCGAGCAGGATGTTGACGAAGATGATCATGATCAGCGCCTTGGTCTGAAGCAGCCAGCCGATCACCGGGGCTTCACCCGGGCGCCATTTGAGCAGCCGGCCGGCGGCATGGACGCCGGCGAGCTTGCCGCCGACCGAGGCCAGCAGCAGCAGTGCGGCGGCGGCGAACACCGCGACCCCGCCGACCGCCCATTGCGTCTTCAGCCCGGTCGACAGGAAGAATACCGGCATCACCGCGAGCAGGACGAAGTGGCGGAAATCGTCCATCCGCTTCTGGTCGAACCATTTCGCGTCGAGCACCGCGCCCGACAGGAACGCGCCGACCATGAAATGCAGCCCCGCCCAGTCCGCGGCGAACCCGCAGCCGGCGAGCCATATCAGGCTGACATACCAGCGATCGCGCTCGGGAATCCGCGCCATCAGCCGGCGGACGAGCACGGTGGCGAGCGCGAAGCCGACGAGGAACGCGCCCTGCCGCCCGACGCGTTCCCAATCGAGCAGGATCAGCGCGAGCACGCCCCAGATCGCGATATCGTCGAGGCTGGCATAGCGCAGGATGCGCTGGCCGATCGGCTCGCGCAGCACCTCGAGCTTTTCGAGGAACAGCACGAGGATCGGTAGCGCTGTGACCGCGCAGGCCATGCCGACGCCGAGGATCACCTGCCAGCGCGCGCCTGACGGACCTGCCCAGCCCGGATAGCGCAGCATGACCGCCGCGGCGATGCTGCCCGTGACGAGCGGCACCGCGAGCGCGAGCCCGGCAGTGACCCCGGTCTCGCGCCGCCGCTGCCACGCTTCGCCGAGATCGAGCTCGATGCCGGCGACCCAGACGAACATCATCACCGCCCACCAGGCGACGCCGTTGAGCGAGCCGAGCGTGACGGGGGTGAAGATCGTCGCGTAATAGTCATGGAAGATCGCCCCCAGCACGCCCGGCCCGAGCAGGATGCCGCCGAAGATCTGCACGACCACCAGTGGCGCCCAGTAATCCGTCCGGCCGAGCCGCCACACGAGATAGGGCACCGTGAAAATGATCAGCATCGCGAGGAGGAAGACCTCCGTCGGCGTCATGGCGTGCATGCAATCCCCCCTGCGCGCGGTCGGGGCCCCCCCGCCGGCTGTCTCGTGGGACCGTGGTATGCCGCCGGGGTGGCGGGGGCAATATGCGGCGACCCGATCGCACCGGACTCGACCAATCCATCAGGTGCGTCATTGCGGGACGCGCGACAGGCCACCCGCTATCGGCAAGCACACGCGAACCGCTTAGGATGGCGCATGCCTGCACGATGATGGTGCCGGATCAGGAGTGCCTTGCGTGAACAGATCTCTCCTGCTGCTTGCGATGGTCGCCGCGTCCGCTTCGGCGCAGGCGCCGGTACGCCGCGCTGCGCCCTTTACAATCGACGGGCAGGGGTTCGCGACACTGCAGGAGGCGGTGTCGTCGATCCGTCTGGGCACCGCGACGATCCTGATCGCGCCCGGCATATACCGCGAATGCGCGGTGCAGGCGGGCGGGCGGATCACCTTCAAGGCGGCGGAGCCGGGCACCGCGATCTTCGAGCGCGTCGCGTGCGAGGACAAGGCTGCGCTGGTGTTGCGCGGCCAGGGCTCGGTGGTCGATGGCCTCGTCTTTCGCGGCTACAGCGTCGCGGACGGCAATGGCGCGGGCATCCGGACCGAGATGGGCGACCTGCGCGTCGTCAACGCGATGTTCCTCGACAGCCAGGAGGGTATCCTCGGGGGCGAGCCGAACGGACAACGGATCACGATCGATCAGTCGACCTTTTCGGGGCTCGGCCAGTGCGACCAGTCGCCGAGCTGTGCGCACGCCATCTATCTCGCGAACAAAGGCAGCGTGACGATCACCCGGTCTCGGTTCGAGCGCGGCACCGGCGGTCATTACGTCAAGCTGCGCGTGCCGACCGTGACGATCACCGACAACAGTTTCGACGACAGCGCGGGCCGCAAGACCAACTACATGATCGACCTGCCAGAAGGCGCAACCGGGCTGATCGCGCGCAATACCTTCGTGCAGGGCAAGCAGAAGGAAAACCACACCGGGCTGATCGTCGTCGCGGCGGAGGCGAAGACCTATCGCTCGACCGGGTTGCGGGTCGAGGACAATGATGCGCGGCTGTCACCGGGGGACACGAGCAGCCCTGCGTTCCTTGCGGATTACAGCCATGACCGTCTGGCGCTGGGGGCGAACCGGCTGGGCGCGGGGTTGCGGGCGTTCGAGACGCGGTAGTTGGGCCACCGCGTTCGAAGTCGAGCGGGTCGGTGGCGCTGGCGCCTGAAAACCCCGTCACCCCAGCGAAAGCTGGGCTCGCCCTGCTGGGACAGCGAGTGGCCGGTGCGGGAAGATCCCAGCTTTCGCTGGGATGACGGAGGGCCGGGCGTTGGAGGCCGTAGCATCAACCGCGACTGTTCTCCCGCGAAGGCGGGAGAACAGCACTTCGGGCGTGCGTGAGCGCGCCTCAGCTCGGGCAGGTGCTCGCTGCGCCCGGATCGAGATCGAGGCACCGGCCGTCGAGCCCCGAAACCGGCAGCCCGATCGTCGCCGCGAGCGTCGGGACGATATCCACCGTCTCCACCGACAGCGGCTGTTCGAACCCGGTCATCCCCTTGCGCCAGAACAGGATCGGCACGCGGCGGTCGTAATCCCATGGCGACCCATGCGTCTCGACATAGCCACCGGCCGGCGACACGATCGTCGTCACGCGCGGCTTGAGCAGCGTGACGAGCTGGCCCGAGCGGCCCTCGCTGTACGAGGCGCGCGCGCGCTCGATCAGCGTCCAGGTCTCGGGCGGCGTCTTCGCCATCGGCGTCGCCATGATCTCGGCGGCCGAGAAGGCGGCGGCGACCTGCGGCAAGGCACGATAGCGACGGAGCGCCTCGGCGAGCACCTTCGCCTTCGTCTTGGCGGGCAGGGTATCGTCGATATAGACGTCGCCCTCGGTGCCGAGCAGCACGCTGCCCTTCAGCCCCAGATCTTTGGCGATCGCGGTGCCGACCTGCTTGGCCAGCACGTTTTCGTCCATATGCGCTTCCATCGGCATCGCGCGCTGCTGCTGGCGCTCGGTCGCGTCGTGCGCGCCGTGGTCTGCGGTCAGCACCACCTCGTAATCGACGCCGGTCTCGTCCAGCACCGCGAAGAACCCGCCCAGCGTCCGATCGAGCTCGGCCATCTGGATGCACATCTCCGACCCCTGCGTGCCGTAGGAGTGGCCGATATAATCGGTCGCCGACGCGCCGATGTCGATGATGTCGGTCTGCGGCCCCGTGCCGAGCTTCATGTCCTGGACGAGCGCTGCCGCCATCGCGAACACCGCGGCGTCGGACGCCGGCGACACGCGGAAGCCCTTGGCGTCGCCCGCCTCGCGTTCGAACCGGCCCTGGCCATAGGTCTTGCCCGCGATCACGATCGGATGGTTCACGCCCGCGCAATAGCCCGGCAGCGGCAGCGCCGCCTGTGGCAGCGCGATCAACTTGGCGACCGCGTCGCGCGTGCGCTGCACCGCGGGCGGCACCGCGCGGCCCGCATAGGAGACATAGGTCTTGCCGTCCCACCACCAGAGTTCGTCGACCTTGTGGCCGCCCATCATCACCGCCGCGCGATCCTTGCCCGCGACCGACACCGAGCGCGTCCGCGGATCGCGTGCCTTCATCATCTCGCCCAACGTCGGCACCTTCAGGTGCATGTCCGACACGGTGTAGCTGTCGTGCGTGCTGCCGGTAACGCGCTCGTCCTCCGAGCAATAGACGATCTTGTCGGGTCGCCCGGCGCGCTGGTCGACCCAGTTGTTCGCGATGATCCCGGTATGCGCAGGCCGCATGCCCGTCAGGATCGTCGAATGGCCGGGGCAGGTCTCGGTCGCGGCGTGGCTCTGATACCCGCTGGGGAACACGACGCCGCCGAGCAGTCGCGCGAAACCGCCGGTGTACCGGTTGCGATATTGCTGGAAAAGATCGGCGGCGAACTGATCGACCGAGATCGCGACGATCAGTTTCGGCGGCGTGGTCGGGGCCGCGGCGGGCGTCGGGGCCGGCGGTGCGGTCTGGGCGGAGACCGAACCGGCCGAGGTCAGCAGCAGCGCGGCGATAAGTGCTTTCACGAACAGTCCTTTAGCAAGCGGCGACCACGGGAGCAGCCGTCGCTTTGAAGTGCAATACGACATCGCCACCGCTATGGCTTTGCGCGATGAACGACACAAGGATGGCCATGCGCAGTTTACGTTGCGTCGTGATGACGGTTTTGCTGGCGCTGTGCGGCCTGTCGCCTGCGTTCGCGGAATCGCTCAACGGATCGAGCCAGCACCTGTCGATGCGGCTGGTCGCCGAAAGCGATCGCCCGAAGGCCGGCGCGCCGCTGACGATCGCGCTCGCGACGACGCCCGAAAAGGGCTGGCACGGCTATTGGCGTAATCCCGGCGATGCGGGGTTTCCGGCGACGTTCGACTGGACGCTTCCCGCAGGCGCAAAGGCCGGCGAACCCGAATGGCCGGTGCCGACGACATTGCTGATCGCGGGCCTGATGAACTATGTCTACGAGGCGCCCTATGCGCCACTCGTGACGATCCAGGTTCCCGCGGGCCTTGCGGCGGGGACCAGGCTGCCGATCCGGTTGAAGACGAGCTATCTCGTCTGCTCGGCGACGATCTGCGTTCCCGAGGAGCAGGCGCTGTCGCTTGACCTGACGATCGGCGACGGCGCGCCCGCACAGACGGCGGCCTTTGCCGACTGGCGGCGCGCCATCCCCAAGCCACTCGATTCCGGCGCGACCTATGCCGCGAGCAACGGGACGATGCGGATCGCGGTGCCGTTCCCTGCAAGCGCCAAGACCGACGCGGCGTATTTCTTCCCCGTCACCACCGGTGTGATCGACAATGGCGCTCGACAGAACGTCACGCGCGACGGCGACCGGCTGACGATCGAGACGAAGCTTGCGGCGAACGCAAAAAGCGGCGGGCCGGTCGAGGGCGTGTTGCGGATCGGCGACGCGCAGGGACTGAGCGTCAAGGCGACGCCCGGGGTGGTGGCCGACAGCGGATCAGGCACGGCGACCGCCGAGAATGTCTGGCTGACCGCGCTGGTCGCGTTCGCGGGCGCGGTGCTCGGCGGGCTGATCCTCAACATCATGCCGTGCGTCTTCCCGATCCTCAGCCTCAAGGCACTCAGCCTCGCGCGCGGCGGGGCAAGCGAGAAGGACGCGCGCGGCGAGGCGCTCGCCTATACCGCGGGCGTCGTGCTGGTCTGCCTCGGGCTCGGGGCGGCGATCCTCGCGCTGCGTGCAGGCGGTTCCGCAGTCGGCTGGGCGTTCCAGTTGCAGCATCCCGCGGCAATCGTCGTCCTGCTCCTGCTGAGCGCGGCGATCGCGTTCAACCTTGCCGGGCTGTTCGAGGTGCCGACGCCGCGCTTTGCGGGCGAAAGCGGTGCGAGTGGCGCGTTCGCGACGGGGGCGCTCGCGGCATTCATCGCGACGCCGTGCACCGGCCCGTTCATGGGCGCGGCGCTCGGTGCGGCGCTCGTTCTGCCATGGCCGGCGGCGCTGGCGGTGTTCGGCGGGCTCGGGCTCGGCCTGTCGCTGCCGTTCCTCGCGATCGGGTTCGTGCCCGCATGGCGGCGCTGGCTGCCCAGGCCCGGCGTGTGGATGGAGACGTTCCGCCATATCCTGTCGGTGCCGATGTTCCTCACCGCGATCGCGCTCGGCTGGGTGCTGGGGCGTCAGACCGGCGTGGACACGCTGACGCTCGCGCTGATCGCGGTGCTGGCGGTGGGCGCGGTGCTCTGGATCGGCGGGTCGCGCCAGCGCAAGGGCAAGGCATTCGGCGCCGCGGCGCAGATCGCGCTGGCCGTGGTCTTCGTCGGCAGCGCGGTGCTCATCGCGCGCGCGCCACCCGCATCGGCAAAGGTCGCGGCGGCTGGCGACGAGGGTTTCACCGAGGCCCGGCTCGCGTCGCTGCGCGCGGAGAAGCGCCCGGTGTTCGTGTATTTCACCGCCGACTGGTGCCTGACGTGCAAGGTCAATGAAAAGGCGGCGATCGACACCGCGGGCGTGCGCGATGCGTTCGCGAAGAACAACGTCGCGGCGCTGATCGGCGACTGGACCGACGGGGACCCGGTGATGGGCCGCTTCATCCAGGCGCATAACCGCGCCGGCGTCCCGCTCTACCTCTATTACGCCCCCGGCGCCGCCGAGCCGACTGTCCTGCCGCAGGTCCTGACGCCCGGTCTGCTGCAAGCGCTGGGGCGCTGATTTCCACTCCGTCGTCGCGGCGGAAGGCAGGGTTCAGGGTTACCGAGCTTGCGCTCCATGGCCCTGGATCCTGACTTTCGGCAGGATGACGGGAGGGGAGAGGTGCTGCAGTCCTACGCGCGACCCGCCCCGGCTACGCCGGAGCATCGCGGTCGCTCACGAACATTCGACGCTTGTGCGGCGCAGCGATGCGATGCAGCATGGAACCGTAACGCTTGATGGGGAATTTACCGTTCCGATGGGGAAACGAGCGTTTGATGAAATCATGGGGGCGTCGGACGATAATACCGTTCGCCCCGAACTTGCGGCATTGGGACGCTGGATCGAGGACACGCCCGACGTAGAGTTGCGGCGACGTCAGCAGGCGGCCGAGACGACGTTCCGGCAACTCGGCATCACCTTTGCCGTCTATGGCGAGAACGAAGCCGCCGAGCGCATCATCCCGTTCGACATCGTCCCCCGCGTCTTCCTGCATGACGAATGGACGCGCCTGTCCGAAGGATTGATCCAGCGCGTCGAGGCGATCAATGCCTTCCTCGACGATATCTATGGCGATCGTCGCATTCTGAAGGAGGGCATCCTCCCCGAGGATCTGGTCATGGGCAATGCGCAGTTCCGGCCGGAAATTGCAGGCATGCGTCCGCCTCACGGGATCTGGGCGCATATCTGCGGGATCGATCTGGTCCGCACGGGGCCGGATGACTTCTTCGTGCTCGAGGACAACGCGCGGACGCCGTCGGGTGTCAGCTACATGCTCGAAAATCGCGAGGCGATGCTGCGGCTCTGCCCCGAGCTGTTCCGCGAGTTCCGCGTCGCTGCGGTCGACAGCTATCCCGATCGGCTGCTCGAGACGATGAAATCGGTCGCGCCGCACGGAGTCAGTGCGCCGACCTGCGTCGTGCTGACGCCCGGCCATTATAATTCGGCCTATTACGAGCACAGCTTCCTTGCGGACTCGATGGGGGTCGAGCTCGTCGAGGCGGCGGATCTCGTGGTCGACGACGACATCGTCTGGATGCGGACGATCGCCGGACGCGTGAAGGTCGACGTCATCTATCGCCGGATCGACGATGACTATCTCGACCCGCTCGTCTTCCGCCCCGACAGCGCGCTGGGCGTGCCGGGACTGATCGCCGCATATGCCGCGGGCAATGTCGCGATCATCAATGCGCCGGGCAACGGGATCGCCGACGACAAGGCGATCTACAGCTACATGCCCGATATCGTGAAATTCTATTCGGGCGGCACGTGCAAGCTTCCCAACGTCGAGACTTGGCGCTGCCGCGAACCGCAGGCGCTCAAATACGTGCTCGACAATCTCGAGGACGTCGTCGTCAAGCTCGTCGATGGCTCGGGCGGGTACGGCATGCTGGTCGGGCCGACCGCGACGAAGCAGGAGATCGAGGATTTCCGTGCCGCGCTGATCGCCGAGCCGCACCGCTACATCGCGCAACCGACGCTGGCGCTGTCGACCGTGCCGACGATGGCGGAGGCGGGGCTGTGCCCGCGCCACGTCGACTTCCGGCCGTTCGTGCTGACCGGATCGAAGGGGGTGCAGGTCGTGCCCGGCGGGCTGACGCGCGTCGCACTCAAGGAGGGGTCGCTGGTCGTGAACTCGAGCCAGGGCGGCGGAACGAAGGACAGCTTCGTGCTGATGGCGGACCAGTCGCAGCGCATGGTGGCAGGCGGCATGACGCAGACGATGGGCGGGATGTCGCAGACACTCGGCACTGTTCCGTCGCAGCCCGAGGTACAGTCCTGATGCTGTCGCGTACCGCTTCGTCGCTCTACTGGCTCGGTCGCTATTTCGAGCGCGCGGACTTCATCGCGCGGCTGGTCGAGGCGACGGTCCGCCTCGACGTGTTGTCCCCGCAACCCGCGGGCGAGGACGCCTGGGCGTCCGCGCTGGCCGTCACCGAGACCGACGAGGCGTTCGCGCGGACCGGGGTGCCCGTTGCACAGCGCGACGTCGTGCGCTTCCTGACGCTCGACGCGAGCCATCCGGGATCGATCGTACGCTGTCTCGACATGGCGCGGAACAACGCCAAGGCGGTGCGTACCGCGCTGACGCGCGAAGCATGGACCGCGATCAACCGGGCATGGCTACTGTTCGAGAACCGCGCGACGCCGGGCAGCACCACCGCGCAGCTCAATCTGGTCGAGGCGGTCAAGAACGAGACCCGCGGCTTCGAGGGGGCGATCCACCGGATGCTGCGCAATCAGACGACGTGGTTCATCCGGCTGGGGCAGGCGGTGGAACGCGCCGACAACACCGCGCGGCTGCTCGACGTCAAATACCACATCCTGTTACCCGAGGGGCAGCAGCTTGGCGGCGCGATCGACCGCGACCAGTGGACGACGATCCTGCAGACCGTATCCGCGGTGACCGCCTATCGCTGGCTGTATAACGATGGACTTCGTCCGGCCGACGTGATCGACCTGTTGCTGGCGCGAGCGGAACTGCCGCGCAGCCTTGCCGCCTCTGTCGAGGAGACCGTCGACGTGTTGAACCTGCTTGCGAAACGCACCGGACAGCATGGCGAGGCCGACCGGATGGCGCGATTGCGCGCATCGCGGTTGAGCCGGACCCGATCGGGCGAGGTGATCGCATCGGGCCTGCACCAGTATCTTCAGGCCTTCATCCAGGAAAACGCGATGCTTCACAGCGCAATCGGCCGGCAGTTCAAGTTCCTTTGATGCGTCTGTCGGTCGATCACCGCACGATCTATCGCTTCACAACGCCGCAGAGCCGGCTCGTCCAGATGCTCCGCATGACGCCGCAGAATACGCATGACCAGACCGTCGCGCGCTGGCGGATCGACGTCGACTGCGACGCGCGGCTGCGTCAGGGGCGCGACGGCTTCGGCAACGTCATCACCATGCTGTATATCGACGGTCCGATCGACGGGATCGAGATCAGCGTCACCGGCGACGTGCTGACGAGCCATTCGGATGGTGTCGTCCACGGCGCGCATGAGGTGCTTCCGCCCGCGCTGTTCCTGCGGTCGACGCCGACGACACCGCAGGACGGTGCGATCGCGCGCTTTGCGGAGAATGCGGCGTCGGGGGCGAGCGGTCGCATCGGCGCGCTCCACCGGCTGAACGACGCGGTCCACGCGCGTCTGGCGCCGGATCTGGGGCGGCCCAAGCCGGACCTCGACGCGGCCGCGGCATTCCGCCTCGACAGCGGCACGTCGCGGGACATGGCGCAGGTGTTCATCGTCGGCGCACGCGCGCTCGGCGTACCCGCCCGCTACGTGTCCGGCTATCTGTTCACCGATCGCGACGACGATCACCGTCCGACGCCGCATGGCTGGGCAGAGGCCCATGTCGACGGGCTTGGCTGGATCGGCTTCGATCCGTTTGTCGGCGCCTGTCCCGAGGAGGAGCATGTCCGCATGGCGGTCGCGCTCGATGCGGCGGGCGCGGCGCCGGTCGCGGGCTCGCGGCTGGGTGAGGGGGGTGAACGGCTCGACGTCGACGTGGTGGTCTCGAGCGACGGCGACGATCTTCCCCGCAACACGCAGTAGCGATTCAGGCGAGCGGCGGTTGCTCGACGGGCTGCGGCGGCAGCGGTTCGGCGATGTCCGCGTCGGTGAGAAGTCGCCAGCCCGCGGGACCGAGCCGCTCGATCGGGCGATAGCGGATCTTGTATTCCATCCGGCTCGATCCCTTCACCCAATAGCCCAGATAGACATAGGGCAGGCCGGCATCGCGCGCGCGGAAGATGTGGTCGAGGATGATGTAGTTGCCGAGCCCCGGCCGGGTCGCATCGTCGGCGGCAAAGAAGCTGTAGATCATCGAAAGACCATCGGCATGCCGGTCGGTCAGGCAGGCGCCGATGAGCGCACCCGGTACGCCGTTGGCGCTGGGTTCGCGATATTCGACGATCAGCGACTCGACGGGCGAATGCTCGACCATGTCGGCATAATCGTCCTCGTCCATGCCGGCCATGCCGCCGCCGGGATGGCGCGTCGACAGATAGCGGCGGAGAAGCTGGAACTGTTCGTCGGTCGCCCAGGCCTTGCAGACGCGCGCCTCGATGTCCGCGTGGCGCTTGAGCAGCTTGCGCTGAGTCGCGTTCGGGGCGAATTCCGGGGTGACGATGCGCACCGACACGCAGGCGACACACCCCGCGCAGCTCGGACGATAGGCGACCCCCTGGCTGCGCCGGAACCCGATCCGGCCGAGCGCGTCGTTGAGGTCGTTGGCGTGCGGGCCCGTGAGTTCGGTAAAGACCTTCCGTTCCTGTCGCCCCGGCAGGTACGGGCAGGGGCCGGGACTGGTCACGAAGAAGCGGGGAAAGCGGAACGGTGCAGTCATCTGGAATTGCCCCCCTCCGGCTCCACCGCGATCTTAGGCGGCAGAGGTATATGAATAGTATGCGGCACGATGAAAAGCGGGCGCACGCGACGCAGTAAAAACTTCGTCGCGTGCGGCAGCGCGGGGATTACCCGGTGATCAGGCCAGTTCGACGGTGCTCGTCTCGTATCCGGCCGCCTTGAGCGCGGCGACCAGCCGGTCGAGATGCGCGCGGTCGCGGGCCTCGCACTCGATGTCGGTGATCAGCCCCTTTGCCGGCAACGTCGTGAAGACACGCTGGTGATAGACCTCGATGATGTTGACGCGTTCCTGGTCGAAGATCCGCGCAACGTTGTAGAGCGCGCCAGGCTGATCCTGAAGCCGGATGCGCAGACGTGCGAGCCGGCCCGAGCGGGCAAGGTCGCGCAGCAGCACGTTGGCGAGCAGCCGCGTGTCGATGTTGCCGCCGCACAGCACGATGCCGACGGTGCGGCCCTTGAACCGCTCGGGATGCTGGAGCAGCGCGGCGAGGCCTGCGGCACCCGCGCCCTCGACGACCGTCTTCTCGATCTGGAGCAACAGGCTGACCGCCATTTCAAGGCTGCGCTCGCTGACGAGGACGATGTCGTCGACCAGTTCGGCGACCATCTTCGACGTGATGCCGCCGGGTTCCTTGACCGCGATGCCTTCGGCCAGCGTATCGCCGGCGCACGGCATCGTCGTCCCGTTGATGCGGTTGTACATCGACGGGAACAGCTCGGCCTCGACGCCGACGACCTCGATCGGGTGGCCGCCCTCCTGCGTCGCGGCGCGCGTCACGGTGGCAACGCCCGAGATCAGCCCGCCGCCGCCGATCGGCACGACCATCAGGTCGATGTCGGGCACGTCCTGCAGCATCTCGATCGCGGTCGTGCCCTGCCCGGCGATGACGCGTGGGTCGTCGAACGGGTGGACGAAGGTGAAGCCGCACTCACCCTCGAGCACGCGCGCATGCGCATAGGCGGCGTCGAACGTGTCACCGTGCAGCACGACCTTGGCACCATGGCCCTCGGTCTGCGTGACCTTCACCGTCGGCGTGTTGGTCGGCATGACGATCGTCGCGGGGATGCCGAGCCGGTTGGCGTGATAGGCGAGGCCCTGCGCGTGATTGCCCGCCGAAGCCGCGATGACGCCCTTCGCGCACGCCTCGGGCGACAGCTGCAACAGCGTGTTGAGCGCGCCGCGTTCCTTGTACGCCGCGGTGAACTGAAGATTCTCGAACTTCAGATAGACCGTCGCGCCCGTCATCTGGCTCAGCGTCCGGCTGATCAGCGTCGGCGTGCGGACGATCGAGGCGCGGATGCGGTCATGCGCGGCGCGGACGTCGTCGATGGACACGGGAAGGGTGGGTGCCGCTACGGCAGCGAGGGTAGCCATGCGCGATGCGCTAGACCATCTGGCGCGCAGGGGAAACACCGCTTATGCGCTTGGGGCATGGCAAAACTGGCATTCATCGGGACCGGCGTGATGGGCGCGCCGATGGCGGGGCATCTCGTCGCCGCCGGGCACGACGTCGTCGTCTATAACCGCACACAGGCCAAGGCGCGGGCCTGGGCCGAGAAATATGGCGGGACCGTCGCCGAGACTCCCGCGGCAGCCGCGACGGGGGCGGATGCGGTGTTCGCGTGCGTCGGCAATGACGACGATCTGGCATCGGTGACGCTCGGCGAGGACGGCGCGTTCGCAGCGATGCGCGACGATGCGGTGTTCGTCGATCACACGACGGTATCCGCAGCGATCGCACGGCGGCTCGCGGCGGAGCGCACGCTGGTCGTCGATGCGCCGGTATCGGGCGGACAGGCGGGCGCCGAGAGCGGCAAGCTGTCGATCATGTGCGGCGGCTCGGCGGCGGCGATGGCGAAGGCCGAACCCTTCATGCAGGCCTATGCAGCACGGATCGTCCATGTCGGCGACGCGGGCGCCGGGCAGACGACGAAGATGTGCAACCAGATTGCGATCGCCGGCGTGATCCAGGGCGTCGCCGAGTCGCTGCGGTTCGCGCAAATGTCGGGGCTTGATCTCGACAAGGTGCTCGAGGCGATCTCGGGCGGCGCGGCGCAGAGCTGGCAGATGGTCAATCGCTGGCCGACGATGGCGAGGGAGGAGTTCGACTTCGGCTTCGCGGTCGACTGGATGCGCAAGGACCTGGGGCTCGCGCTCGACGAGGCGCGACGCAATGGTGCGGTGCTGCCGGTCGCGGCGCTCGTCGATCAATTCTATGCCGATGTCCAGGCGATGGGCGGTGCTCGCCAGGATACGAGCGCGTTGGTGCGGAGATTGCCCAAGTGAAGCGTTTTCTGATTTCGACGGCGGCAGCGTCGCTGCTCGCCGGTCCCGCCTTCGCCGACGGGATCGTCGACAACGTCAACGGCATCACGGTCGCCGAGGGCGGCAAGATCATCCGGTTCAAGGCGATCCTGGTCGACAAGGACGGTCGCGTCACGCGGCTGGTCCCGCCGGGCGAGGAACCGCCCAAGCTCAGCCGCAAGGAATTGAAGAAGAACGCGGGCAAGCCGTTGTACGACTGGCGGATCGACATGCGCGGCAAGACCGCGTTGCCGGGGTTCGTCGACGCGCATGGCCATGTCCTCGAGCTCGGCTTCGGCGCGCTGTCGCTCGATCTGTCGTCGGCCAAGTCGCTGGGGGAGGCCAAGTCGCTGATCGCGGCGTATGTCGCCGCCAACCCCGATCGCAAATGGGTCCTTGGACGCGGCTGGAACCAGGAGACCTGGGGGCTGGGACGCTTTCCGACCGCCGCGGATCTCGACTCGGTGGCGGGCGGGCATCCGATCTGGCTGTCGCGCGCGGACGGTCATGCGGGCTGGGCGAACAGCGTCGCGATGCGCGAAGCGGGGATCACCGGGGCGACGCTTGCCCCTGCTGGCGGGCGTATCGAGAAAAGCGGCGGCGCCCCGTCGGGCGTGTTCGTCGACGCCGCGCAGGGGCTGATCGAGAAGGTGGTGCCGCAACCCCTGCCCAAGGAGCGCGACGCCGCGTTCCTGACCGCGCAACGGATCCTGCTGGAGTATGGCGTCACCGCGGTCGCGGACATGGGGACGACGCTCGACGACTGGCTGACCTATCGCCGGATGGCGGATCTGGGCGGGCTCCGGGTGCGGATCATGAGCTATGCGCTGGGCGTCGAGACCGCGGGGCGGATCGGCGGCAAGGGGCCGACGCCGTGGCTGTACGCTGACCATCTCCGGATGGGCGGCGTGAAGCTGTACGCGGACGGTGCGCTGGGGTCGCGCGGCGCGTGGCTGCTCAAGCCCTATGCCGATGCGCCGGGGCAGACGGGTCTGGGGTTCCTGACCGATGCGCAGCTGCAGAACCAGATGAGCCGCGCGGCGATGGACGGGTTCCAGGTCGCGGTGCACGCGATCGGCGACAAGGCCGATCAGCAGGTGCTCGACGCGATCCAGGTCGAGAGCGAGACCTACACCGGCGACCGGCGCTGGCGTGTCGAGCATGCGCAGATCGTCGATCCCGCCGACCTTCCGCGTTTCGGCAAGTTCGGCACGATCGCGTCGATGCAGCCGACGCACCAGACGAGCGACCGCGCAATGGCCGAGGCGCGGCTCGGGCCGAACCGCCTGACGGGCGCGTATGCGTGGAAGTCGATGCTGGCCAATGGCTCGAAGCTCGCGTTCGGGACCGACTTCCCGGTCGAGAAGCCCGACCCGTTCGCGACATGGGCCGCGGCGTTCACGCGGCAGGATGCGGATGGCCAGCCGCAGGGCGGATGGCAGCCGCAGGAACTGATCACGCGCGAGCAGGCGTGGTGGGCGATGACCGGGGCCGCCGCCTATGCGGGATTTGCGGAAACCAAGTTCGGTGCGCTGGCACCGGGGCAGCGTGCGGACTTCATCATCGTCGACCGTGATCCGACGCTCGCGTCGCCCACCGACCTGCGGACGACCAAGGTCGAACAGACCTGGATCGGCGGCGAAAAGATGTGGGAGCGGAAATAAGCGCGGCGTCCGTGCCGGACGGGGGCGGTGCGTCGCAGCGCGCCGCCGGCATCGGGGCCTGAGAGCATCGACATGAAAAGGACCGCGGCGCCCCTGGCTCCGCGGTCCTTTTCATTGTCCGTCGATGGCGCGTCAGGCGACCTGGGTTTCGACCAGTTCGTCGGGCTCGCGCAGGACATAGCCGCGGCCCCAGACGGTCTCGATGTAGTTCTCGCCGTCGCAGGCCAGGCTGAGCTTCTTGCGCAGCTTGCAGATGAAGACGTCGATGATCTTCAGTTCGGGCTCGTCCATCCCACCATACAGGTGGTTGAGGAACATTTCCTTGGTGAGCGTCGTGCCCTTGCGCAGCGAAAGCAGCTCCAGCATCGCATATTCCTTGCCGGTCAGGTGGACGCGGCTGCCGTCGACCTCGACCGTCTTGGCGTCGAGATTGACCGCGAGCTTGCCCGTGCGGATGACCGACTGACTGTGACCCTTCGAACGACGGACGACGGCGTGGATACGCGCGATCAGTTCCTCACGGTGAAACGGCTTGGTGACGTAATCGTCGGCACCGAACCCGAAGCTGCGGACCTTCGAGTCCATCTCGTTGACGCCCGACAGGATCAGCACCGGGGTCGCGACACGCGCCACGCGCAGGCGCTTGAGAACGTCATAGCCGTGCATGTCCGGCAAATTCAGGTCGAGCAGGATGATGTCGTAATCATATAGTTTGCCCAGATCGAGGCCCTCTTCACCGAGATCGGTGATGTAGACGTTGAATCCTTCGGTCGTGAGCATGAGCTCGATCGCCTTGGCGGTGGTCGGTTCGTCCTCGATCAACAGCACGCGCATGGGTCGTTCCCCGTTTACGAACGCGACAGCCCCTGCTCCGCTATTCGCCTTGATTCATTAACCAAACAACATCTGAAGGCAAAAGGTTAATTTCGACTTAAGTGCGTAAGGTCGCTGTGTTTTTGCACGAATACGACAAGTTTCACGCGGAAGCGCGCGACCGGCACGTAAAGACTTCGCGCCGATTTATGGACCATCACGGCGTAGTATTTCCGGCAGGCGCGAGGGAATGCCAGTGAAATCCGTCGCGTTCGAGCAGGGCGTCGGCGGAGTCCGGACCCAGGCTTCCCGCGGGATACGGGTCGGGCGCGCCATCTTCTGCCCATATGTCGAGGAACGGCTGCACCGCGGCCCAGCCTGCCTCGATCGCGTCGGCGCGCTGGAACAGCGTCTGGTCGCCGGCGAACAGATCGTGGATCAGCGACTCATATCCCGTCATCGCGCCGATATCGAACCGATCCGCGTAGCGGAAATCGAGCGCGATCGGCGCGGTGTCGACTTCGAGGCCGGGGCGCTTGATGTTGATGTCCATGCTCAGTCCCTCGTCGGGCTGGATCTGGATGATCAGCCGATTGGGGGGCAGCATTTCGGCGGCGGTCTTGTGGAACTGCGCGAAGGGGACGGGCTTGAACGTGATGACGACCTCGGTGTCGCGAATCGCCATCGCCTTGCCCGTCCGCAGGTAGAAGGGCACACCCGCCCAGCGCCATGTGTCGACCATGAGCTTGAGCGCGACATAGGTTTCGGTGGTGCTGTCGGCGGCGATATCGGGCGATTCGGTAAAGCCGGCGACGTCGCGCTCGCCGATCCGCCCGTGCGTATAGACACCCCGGACGCCGTTGCGGCGGGCCTTTGTCGGCGTGTAACGCCGGACCGCCTTCAGCACCTTGCCCTTCTCGTTGCGCACCGCTTCGGCGTCGAAGCTCGCGGGCGGTTCCATCGCGACCATCGCCAGCAGCTGGAAAAGGTGGTTGGGCACCATGTCGCGCAGCGCACCCGTGGCATCGTAGAAGCGGCCGCGCGTGCCGACGTCGACGGTCTCGGCGGCCGTGATCTGGACATGGGCGATACAGTCTGCGTTCCAGACACGCTCGATCATCATGTTCGCAAAGCGCGCGGTCATGATGTTCTGGACGGTTTCCTTGCCGAGGAAATGATCGATCCGGTACACCTGCGTCTCGGCGACCTTGGCGAGGATGCGCGCGTTGAGCGCCTGCGCGGACGCGAGGTCGTGGCCGAACGGCTTCTCGATCGCGATACGGCGGAACGCGTTGCGCTGCTCCCTGGTCAGGTCGTGATCGGCGAGCTTGTCGACGATGTCGCCGAAGAACTTGGCCGGGACCGCCAGATAGAATGCGGCGTTGCCCGAAACGCGCGCCTTGATCTGGTCGTAAACGGCGTCCTGCGTGAAATCGCCTTGGATATAATGGATGTGCTGCTGCAGCCGCGACCATGCTTCGTCCTGGTCAGGCGTGGCATGGCTGCCGGCCTGCTTGCGGAAATCGGTGAGCGCGCCACGCATTGCGGCGTCATCGCCGGGCTCGATGCCGATCCCCAGTACGGAAAAATCCGCCCCCAGCATGCCGAGCCGGGTCATGTTGGTCAGCGCGGGCATCAGGAGGCGGCGCGTCAGGTCTCCCATCGCGCCGAAGATCACGAGCGTCGTCGGCGGGGCAGGGGCTATCGGTACGGTCATGCGGTCACGGTCCGGAACAGCGGCTGTACGGGCATCGGTTTCCTTTCACGATCTATGTTGCAAGTGCCCGGCACGCCGCATTGTTCCCCCGCCAGCCGATCGCAGCGGCACGAACGATCGCCCGGCGGATCAGCCCGGGTCGCGCAGCCTCGCGCCGAGAAATGCGATCAGCGTCTCGACGCGCGCAGGACGCAAGGGGCTGGGCGGGGTGAGCAGATGGAGGCCGATCGGCGCGGGCGCCCAGTCGTCGAGGATCGTCACCAATGCCCCCGACGCGAGATGCGCGTCGATGATGAAATCGGGCAGGCGCGCGATGCCAAGCCCCGCGATCAGCGCCGGAACCACCGCCTCTCCGCTGTTCGCGGTCAGCGGTCCCTGCAGACGCACCGACACGTCGGCACCACCCGGGCCATGAAAGCGCCACGGACCAACGACGTTCGAATAGCCGATCAGCCGGTGCTCGCCGAGTTGCCCCGGATGCGTCGGCGTTCCGTTGGTGGCGAGATAGGCGGGTGCTGCGACGATGTGCGTCTGGATCGTGCATAATCGCCGCGCGCGCAGCGAACTGTCGGGCAGTTCGGCGATGCGGAGCGCGACGTCGAACCCCTCCGCGACGATGTCGACGCGCGCATCGGACAGATGCAGGTCGATCTCGATCCCCGGATGCGCGAGCAGGAATTCCGCGAGCAGCGGCGCGACGTTGGTGATGCCGAAGCTCATCGGCGCGGCCAGCCGGACGCGCCCCGTCGGCGCGGTGGCGGCATCGTTCGCCGATTCCTCGGCAAGCCGGGCTTCGGCGAGGATGCGGGCGGCATGCTCGGCAAGCGGCTTGCCCGCTTCCGTCAGCGCGAGGCGGCGCGACGTGCGATGGAACAGCGACTGGCCCAGATGCGCCTCGAGACGCGTGATCGCCTTGGACACCGTCGCCTTGCTCAACCCGATCGCATCGGCGGCGGCGCTGAACGAACGATGCTCGACGACGCTGGCGAAAATCGCCCAAGCTTCGAGATCGGGCAGGCGCATGGACGGGCTCTCCGCAGCAAAGCGCTATAGCTAGCGGGGGAAACGATCGGTTTCCAGCGTTTCTATTTACGGCGTGATCGCATCGCCTATCTTGGTGCCAACAGGTGGAGACATGCAATGACCACGACTCTCAACACTTCCCGCGCGACCGCCCCCGTCAAGGCGGAGCGTCGCGCGTTCGAAAGTCTTGGCCACGCCGATCACGGCTGGCTCAAGGCGCGGCATCATTTTTCGTTCGCGAACTACTACGACCCCACCCGGGTGGGCTGGGGTGCGATCCGCGTCTGGAACGACGACGAGATCGGCGCGCAATCGGGTTTTCCGCCGCATCCGCACCAGGACATGGAGATTATCACCTATGTCCGCAGCGGTGCGATCACGCACCAGGATTCGCTCGGCAACAAGGGGCGTACCGAGGCGGGTGACGTCCAGGTGATGAGCGCCGGATCGGGCGTGCGGCATGCCGAATATAATCTCGAGCCCGAGACGACGACGATCTTCCAGATCTGGATCGAACCAAGCCGCAAGGGTGGTTCGCCGAGCTGGGGCGCCAAGCCGTTCCCGAAGGGCGAGCGGTCGGGGCAGTTCGTGACGCTGGCCAGCGGCTTTGCCGACGATGCCGACGCGCTGCCGATCCGTGCGAACGCGCGGGTGCTCGCGGCAACGCTGAAGGCCGGCGACAGCGTCGATTATGCGATCGGCGACGGACGCCACGTCTATCTGGTGCCTGCGACGGGCGCGATCACGATCGACGACGAACGCTATGCCGCGCGCGATGGCGCGGCGCTTTCGGGCGGCCAGACGGTGACGATCACGGCTCAAGACGACGCCGAGATCGTTCTGGTGGACTCGGAATAACACTCCGCCCTTCCAAATTGGGAAGGGCATCTCACGCGAAGGATAGTCTGCATGACCAAGGTTCTCGTCCTCTATTACTCGTCCTACGGCCATATCGAGCAGATGGCGGATGCCGTCGCCGAGGGCGCGCGCGCCGGCGGGGCCGACGTCGACATCCGTCGCGTGGCGGAAACCGCGCCGAAGGCCGTCGTCGAGTCCGCGCATTTCAAGACCGACAGCGCGCATGCCGAAATCGAGGGCCCCGACGCGCTGAAGGACTATGACGCGATCATCGTCGGCGCGCCCACGCGGTTCGGCCGGATGCCCGCGCAGATGGCATCGTTCTGGGATACGACCGGCGGGCTGTGGTTCTCGGGCGCATTGGTCGGCAAGGTCGGCGGCGCGTTCACCTCGACCGCGAGCCAGCATGGCGGGCAGGAGACGACGTTGTTCTCGATCCTGACCAACCTGCTCCATCACGGCATGACGATCGTCGGGCTCGATTACGGCTTCCAGGCGCAGATGGGCGTCGACGAGGTCAAGGGCGGCTCGCCGTACGGCGCGACGACGATCTCCGACGGCGACGGCAGCCGCATGCCGAGCAGCGTCGAACTCGACGGCGCGCGCTATCAGGGCAAGCGGATTGCCGAGACGGCCGCCAAGCTCAAGTAAGACGAGCTCGACGAACCGATGGCGAAAGCGCCGCAGCCGCGATCAGCGTCTGCGGCGCTTTTTCTTTGGATCGATCGCCGGGGCCGCAATCACGGGAATCGGCGGCACCGCGGTGAAGCGGACGACGATCGGCTGGATGCCGGGGTCGGCCGGATAGAGGCTGCGTGCCTTGGCGAAGACGAAACGCGCCCTAGCGGCACCCGGGGCATCGCCGCTGGTCCCCACCCAGCGCCAGTGCCACGGCTCCCATTTGACGTTCTGCTTGTTGCCGCCGGGAAAGCTCTGCTCGAACCCGAAGCGGGGCGCGTTGGCCCGGAGCCAGCGCGCGGCCGGGGTGGCGGCCATGCACGCCTCGGCATCGGGGCAGCCATTGGCGGGACGCACCGCAAAGTCGAGCGCATAGCCCGTCGAATGCTCGCTATAGCCGGGCGGCGCGACCGAGATCGCGCGGTCGGAGGCATCGGCGCCCGACTCGCGACAAAAGACGCTGCGCTGTCGGGCGATCGAGCGCTGGCAGGACAGTCCGCGGATCTGGCCCATGACGGCGGGATCGGTCTGCGCCGCTGCGATGAGGCGGAGCAGGTCGGGCAGGATGTCGCGACGGACGATGCATGGCTGCCCGATCGTGAACTCGGCCGGAGTCGCGACGAGTTCGTCGAGCGGCGCGTCGCCATAGGGAAGATGCCCGAAGGCGCGCCCGTCGGCGGCGATCGCGGCGCTTTGTCCGGCGCAAAGCTGCGCCTTGGCGACGGCTGGAACGACGAGCGCCGCCAGCAGGAGTGTGCAACGCAACATGATGCAGGCTCTGGCATGCGGGCGCCGATACTGGCAAGGGCGGGCGATGCATGGTGAACGCGTACTCTTCCTCGACGGCGAGGCCCTGGTGATCGACAAGCCCGCAGGGCTGCCGGTCGATCCCCCTCGTGACGGCTCTCTCAGCCTCGAAAACCATCTCGAAAGCCTGAAGTTCGGCTTTCAGCGCTGGCCGATGGCGGTCCACCGCCTCGATCGCGACACGAGCGGCTGCCTGCTCCTGTCGCGCAATCCCAAGGCGCATGCGCGGTTGCAGCAGGCGTTCGAGCAGGGGCTGGTATCGAAACGCTATCTCGCGGTACTCGACGGCGTGCCTGCAGAGGAGAGCGGTCTGATCGACATCCCACTTGGCAAGGTGAGCACCGCCGCGGAGGGTTGGCGGATGGTCGAGGATCCGAAGGGCAAGGCGGCGCGGACGGGCTGGCGCGTGTTGGCGAGTCGTGACGGGCGATCGCTGGTCGAGTTCATCCCGCAGACGGGCCGGACGCACCAGATCCGCGTCCATGCGGCGCTGGGCCTGGGCGCCGCGGTGGTCGGCGATCCCGTCTATGGCCGCAAGGACCCGCTGGGCATGATGCTCCACGCGCAGAAGCTCGTCGTGCCGCGTGCCGGCAAGCCTGACGTCATCGGCGTGGCGCCGTTGCCCGAGCGGTTCGCGGTCGCCGGGTTCGATGCCGAGCCCGAGTCACCCGACGCACCCGCTCCCGTCGTCGCGGAGACCGACGCCGAATCCGACAATGGCTGAACTGCCCGGCGCTTCCCTGTTCGAGGGGGCGATCGAGGAGCGGTTCCTAGCGGCGTCCGGGCCTGGCGGGCAGAACGTCAACAAGGTTGCGACCGCGTGCCAGCTGCGCGTCGACGTCTTCGCGCTCGGGCTGCATCCCGAGACGTATCGCCGGCTGAAGATCGCGGCGGGCAGCCGAATGACCGCGAGCGGCGTCCTGGTGGTGACCGCGCGGCGCTTCCGCACGCAGGAGGCCAACCGCGCCGACGCGCGCGAGCGGGTGCTCGAGCTGATCGCACAGGCGGAGCAGCGTGAGGCGCGGCGCGTGAAGACCAAGCCGTCCAAGGCGGCCAAGGCCCGGCGGGTGGATACGAAGAAGGTGCGCAGTTCGGTCAAGGCGGGGCGGGGCCGCGTCCGCGAGGATTGAGCCGGTGTCTGGCTGACCGCTGCGATCGATCGGCGCGCGTGTACGGATCGATCGGGTTCCACGGCCTTTTGCAAAGCATCGTTTCCGCGGGCGCCGGTTGGCGCGGCGTTCACCCCGCTCTAGATGCGCATCCACAGGACGCGGTGATTGAAAGGCGATCATGTACCAGTTCGATATTTCCGGTGGCTCGAAGGCCGAATTGTACCGCGACCTGCTCGCCGCGCTCGACGCGTTGACGCATGACGAGCGCGATGCGGTCGCGAACATGGCGAATGCCGCGGCGCTGATCTGGGAATATCTGCCCGACCTGAACTGGGCCGGGTTCTACCGCGCGGTCGACGGCGAACTGGTGCTGGGGCCGTTCCAGGGCAAGGTTGCCTGCATCCGGATCGCGATGGGCAAGGGCGTGTGCGGCACCGCCGCGGCGGAGCGTACGACGCAGCTGGTCGAGGACGTACACGCGTTCCCCGGCCACATTGCCTGCGACGCGGCGAGCCGGTCCGAACTGGTGGTGCCGATCGTCACCGACGGGCGACTGATCGGCGTGCTCGATCTCGACAGTCCCGAGCCGGCGCGGTTCGATCGCGAGGATGCGGCAGGCTGTGAAAAGCTCGTCGCGCTGCTGGCGTCGCGGATGGCCTGAGCCGGTTGGAGCGCCCCGGGGTGCTCCGAATCGGGACTGTCTCGTTGCTGGCAGGTCGGTCACCGCTTTGGTATCCAGCGCAGACCGCGTGGCCGAGATGCGGCGGGGGTGACGGGCGCAGGGAGAGCGAGACGATGCGGAACAGGGTGATTGCAGGCGTCGGACTGGCGTTCGCCGCGACGGGCAGCCTCGCCGTGGCCCAGCAACCGCCCGGCACGACCTATCGCGCGCCGGGTGCGAGGCCCGCGGCCGTGGCCCGCCCGGTTGCGCCGCCTGCCGGCACCCGCCCGGCTGCCGCGCCGCGCCTGGTCCATTCCGCGACGCCGACCGCCACAACGCCGCGCCGTGCGCGCTGGGGCAGCAAGATCGGCGGGCGCTGGTGGGCCGGGGCCAATGCTCCCGGTGGCTGGAACAGCTACCGCCGGCCGACGCGCGGCTCGGCGTTGCCGCCCTACTGGATCGCGCCGCGGTTCGCGGTCAACGACTGGTCCAGCTATGCGTTGCCGCAACCACCGCAGGGCTATGCCTGGACCCGCTATTACGACGATGCGGTCCTCATCGACAGTCGCGGATCGGTGTACGACACGATGGGTGGGCTCGACTGGGACCGGGTCGACCGGCCCGTGCGCCCCGGTGTCGACTATGCGCAGGTCGACCGGACGACCTCGGCCACCGCCCGGCCGGCCTATCCCGCGCCGCGCATCGCGGCCCCACGCGGGCTGCAGGGCGACGACCGCGTCACGATATCCCCGCCGCCGCGGCGTGACACGGGCGCAGGCGGCGCCGTCGCGGGCGCCGCGGTGGGTGGTCTGGCCGGCAACGTCATCGCAGGGCGTGGCAACCGGCTGGGCGGGACGCTGATCGGCGCGGGCGTCGGCGCGGCGGCGGGCTATGCCATCGACAAGGCCGAGGACCGTGGCCGTCCCGCGCCGCCGCCCTTGCCGCCGCGACGTGGTGGTCTGGACTATCGCGACCGGGATGCCGGTCGGGTCTATGCGGGTGCCGTGGACGGCGGGCGCGGCTTTGACGGCCCCCGGTACGATGATCCCCGGTACGAAGATCCCGGCTACGACGGCCCGCGCGCCAGCGATCGGTATTTCGACGGGCGTGGCTACGACGATCCGCGCTATGACGGGCCGGGCTATGACGATCCGGGCTACGAAGACCGCCCGGTTTATGTCGATGGCCGGGCAGGCCTCGCGGGCGGGCGTTGGGTGTCGCCCGACGGCATGACGACCGTGACGACGACGGGAGGGGCCTATCCCGCGGTCCGGAGTTATCCGGGCGGGTCGTCGACGACGGTGGTGATCCAGTCGGCGCCGGTCACGACGACCACGACGACGACCGAATACATCACCGAGCCGGTCCGCTACACGACGCATGGCCCACGCACGACACGCAGCAAGACGCGGTACGTGAAGTCGCGCGCCAGCAGATAGGCGGCGCGCGGGGACGCTCGACCGCGACTAGCGGCGGCGTTCGCGGCCGGCGAAGGTCACGGTGCTCTCGCTACCGTCCGCGCTCAGGGCAGACACACCGACGAAGTGATCGTCGACGGGGGTCTGTTTGAGCAGCGTCTCGGTGGCGGTGACATCCCGCATGTCCTTCCAGTCCTGCGTGTCGTTGCGCCGCCAGCGGACGCGGTAGCCCGCAGCACCCGGCACTGCGGCCCATTTCACCTGCGTGTCGCGCGACAGCGCGCCGGCGATCGTCACGTCGGCGGGCGCGGCGGGCGCGGCCGCGAGGCGCGCGAGCGTCGCGACGTTGATCGCGGTGACCTTGGCGAGATACGGGAAATCCATCGCGGCGATCGTGTCGCCATACTCGACCTCGTTCTCGGTGCGCAGATCCTGGTGCTGGCGATCCCAGTTCTCGGCGGCGACGGAGAAGCGCACGGCCGGATAGCCGAGCTTGAGAAACGGCTCGTGATCGCCGCCGCGGCCGAACCGGTCGGGGCGACGGTCGAGCATCACGTCGAGCCCGCCGGGGATCGTCTGCGCGATGCCGTCGATCGTCTTGGCGAGTGCGCGGCTGGGGCCGTCGTCCTCGCCACCCTCGGCCCGGCGGCCGATCTGTGCGGCGAGATCCTCGGAGGCGCGGATGCCCTCGGAGAACACCCGGACGCTCGACGCCATGCGCACGCCGCCCTGGCCGACCGTGTTGCCGACGATGTCGTTGTTGAGCATCGCGCTGACCGCCCAGCCGCGCGCCTTGGCGGTATCGGCGAGCAGTTCGGCGCCCCACAGCCCCTGCTCCTCACCCGAGAAGACCGCGTAGACGATCGTCGCGTCGAACGTGCGCGTCGACAGCGCGCGTGCCGCCTCGAGCACCAGCGCGACGCCCGAGGCATTGTCGTTCGCACCCGGCGCATCGCTCGTCACGTTCATGACGTCGGTCACGCGGCTGTCGATATGCGCGCCGACGATGATAACGCGGTTCGGGTCGCGGCCCTTCTGGATGCCGAGCACGTCCTCGACATAGACGCCGGTCGGTGCGCGCGGACCCGAGACGGTGCGGCCGATCCGCTCGACCGTGATGCAGCCGCCACAACCGCGACCGATCTCGGTAAAGCGCGCCGCGGCCCAGCTGCGCGCGGCACCGATGCCACGCTTCGGATCGGTGGTCGTGGAGGCGGTGTGGCGCGTGCCGAACCCGACCATCGCGGTCACATCGGCCTTGAGGCGGGTGGCGGAGGGCGCGGGAAGCGCGGCGGCGGCTGCAGCGAGCAGCGGAAGGGCGAGGATTGGCATCGCCGCCATCGTGGCGGCTTCGGCCGGGGAGCTCAAGCGGGGAGTGTGGGATTTGCGTGGTTTAGCGCCTCATCTCCGTCACGTGCCGCCGTTACCTCCCACCGCCGCCATCCCCCACCGCCGTCTTCCCCCACCGCCGTCTTCCCCCACCGCCGTCATCCCCCACCGCCGTCATCCTGACGAAAGTCAGGATCCAGGGTTCCCATGGTGGCGCCTGTGGCTCTGGATCCTGACTTTCGTCAGGATGACGGGTCTTCGGGATGACGGGTCTTCGGGATGACGGGGTCGTTCGGCGACACGGGGTCGTCAGGATGACGAGGTCGTAAGGATGACGCGCCGTCAGCTCAACCGGTCGATCGCCTCGCTCGTCAGCGATCCCGGAATGATCATCACCGGCACTGGCAGCGCGCCCGCGTCGGTGCCCGAGAAATGCGCGATCAGGTCGCCCGGTGCACCGCTCGCGGCCGCACCGAGGACGAGTGCGGCGATGTCCGGGTTGGCGGCGATCATCTCGCGGATGATCCTGGGGCCTTCGCCCTCGCGGACGGTGATCGACGGCCGCAGGTCGGATTCCTCGATCAGCGTCCCTGCCGCAGCCGCGACGAGACCCTCGGCATGCAGCCGCGCCTCCTCCTCGATCGTCGCCTGGACGCCGCCAAAGGCGATGAATTCCTGCGGCGGGATCAGCGTGAGGATCTCGACGCCGCCGCCGGTCTTCACCGCACGGCGCGCGGCGAAGCGCAATGCGATCCCCGCTTCGGGCGATTCGTCGATCACCACCAGATAGACGCGCATCTCGTTTCCCCTCCCGTTTTCGCGCTCTTGGTGACGTGCGGATGCGGTTCGCGCAAGGGGATGAGACCGCCGCGGGGTTGACCCGGAGGGGCGGGGGCGCGAGTAGGCGTGCCGTTACGTAACGCCCTGGGGAAATCCATGTCGATCGAGATCAAAATGCCTGCCCTGTCGCCGACCATGGAGGAGGGCACCCTCGCCAAATGGCTGGTGAAGGAAGGCGACACCGTGAAGTCCGGCGACATCATGGCCGAGATCGAGACCGACAAGGCCACGATGGAGTTCGAGGCGGTCGATGAAGGCGTGATCGCGAAGATCCTCGTCGCCGAGGCGAGCGACAACGTGAAGGTCGGCACCGTCATCGCGATCCTCGCCGAGGAAGGCGAGGATGCATCGTCGATCGAAGCGCCGACCAAGAGCGAGACGCCCGCGCCCGCCGCCAAGGAATCCGAGAGCAAGCCCGATCCCAAGGATCCGAACGATACCGGCAGCGAGGCAAAGCCCGTGTCGCGGACGGCGGAGACGGCGGAGGATCATGGGCGCCCGGCCGACGCTGGTGCCGCACCTGCGCCCACGCCCGCGCCCGCTGCTGCCAGCGGTGATCGTGTGAAGGCGAGCCCGCTCGCGCGTCGCCTCGCCGCCGACAAGGGCATCGACCTTGGTGCGGTGTCCGGTTCGGGGCCGAAGGGTCGCATCGTCAAGGCCGACGTCGACAGCGCGAAGCCGGGCGCAGCGCCCGCCGCGAAGACCGAAGCCGCTGCGCCGGCCGCGTCCGCTGCCGCCCCGGCGCCTGCCGCCAAGCCTGCGACCGTGCCGGACATCCCGCACGAGGCGACCAAGCTCAGCAACGTGCGCAAGACGATCGCGCGTCGCCTGACCGAATCGAAGCAGACCGTTCCGCACATCTACCTGACCGTGAACATCCGTCTCGACGCGCTGCTCAAGCTGCGCGGCGAGTTGAATACGAGCCTCGAATCGCGTGGCGTGAAGCTGTCGGTCAACGATCTGCTGATCAAGGCGCAGGCCGTCGCGCTGATGCAGGTCCCGACCTGCAACGTGATGTTCACGCCCGACCAGCTGATCAGCTTCCAGCGCGCCGACATCTCGGTCGCAGTGAGCACGCCATCGGGTCTGATCACGCCGATCATCGTCGGCGCGGACACCGCCTCGCTGTCGTCGATATCGACGCAGATGAAGGACCTCGCTGCGCGCGCACGCGACGGCAAGCTGAAGCCCGAGGAATATCAGGGCGGCACCGCCTCGATCAGCAACATGGGGATGTTCGGCATCACGCAGTTCGATGCGGTCATCAACCCGCCGCAGGCGATGATCCTCGCGGTCGGGGCGGGCGAGAAGCGTCCGTACGTCGTCGGCGACGAGCTTACCGTGGCGACCGTGATGTCGGCGACCGGCAGCTTCGATCACCGTGCGATCGACGGCGCGGACGGTGCGCAGTTCATGAAGGCGTTCAAGCATCTCGTCGAGAATCCGCTGGGCATGCTGGCGTAAGACCGTGACCGCTGTGGCCCCTCTCCCGTTCGCCCTGAGCGAAGTCGAAGGGCATGAGTCCCATGTGCCTCGACTTCGCTCGGCACGAACGGGATTGGGCCGGCGCGCGTCATGACCAGGACGGCCATTGAGATCCTGCACATCCTCGCCGGGCTGGCGGTCGCGGTCGCGATCACATGGGCGGCGGCCTGGTCCTATCCGCTCGGGCAGGACGTGATCTGGTGGTGCGGCGCGGCGGCGATGGTCGTGACCGTGATCATGGGGATCGGGCCGCTGCGGCAGGCCCGCGTCCTTGATAGGCAGGCGAACAGGAGCGAGGCGTGAGCGAGCTGCCACCCGAGAAGGCGCCGACGATCCGCGTCACCGCAATGCCCGCCGACGCCAATCCGTACGGCGACATCTTCGGCGGCTGGCTGATCGGGCAGATGGATCTTGCCGCCGGATCGGTCGCGTCGCGGCGCAGCGGTGGTCGTGCGGTGACGATCGCGGCGGATGCGATGAAGTTCCACATGCCCGTCATCGTCGGCGACGAGGTATCGGTCTATGCGGAGCTGATCGCGGTCGGCCGTACGTCGATGACGATCGAGGTCGAGGCCTGGCGCCGTGCGCGCCACAGCAACGACAGCTGCAAGGTCACGCAGGCGCGTTTCATTTTCGTGGCGGTCGGCGACGACCGCAAACCGCGGCCCGTGCCGCCGGCTAATTCCTGATTCAATGAAGGACTCTATTCATGGCTGACACCTTTGATCTGGTCATCCTGGGTTCGGGCCCGGGCGGTTATGTCGCGGCGATCCGCGCGAGCCAGCTCGGCCTGAAGGTCGCGATCGTCGAGCGCGAGCGCCTCGGCGGCATCTGCCTCAACTGGGGCTGCATCCCGACCAAGGCGCTGCTGCGCACGTCGGAAATCTATCACTACATGCAGAACGCCGAGAGCTATGGCCTGAAAGCGGACAATGTCGGGTTCGACCTCGCCAAGGTCGTCGACCGCAGCCGCAAGGTCGCGGGCCAGCTGAACGCGGGCGTGAAGGGCCTGATGAAGAAGAACAAGGTGACCGTCGTCGAAGGCGTCGGCACCGTGACCGCAAAAGGCAAGCTGAGCGTCAAGCAGGGCGACAAGACCGTCGAGCTTGAAGCCAAGAACATCATCGTCGCGACCGGCGCGCGCGCGCGCGACCTGCCGTTCGCCAAAGCCGACGGGAAGACGATCTGGACCTATCGTCACGCGATGGTGCCAACCGAGATGCCGACCAAGCTGCTGGTCATCGGATCGGGCGCGATCGGTGTCGAGTTCGCCAGCTTCTACAACGACATGGGCGCCGACGTGACGATCGTAGAGATGCTCCCGCGGATCCTGCCGGTCGAGGACGAGGAAGTCTCCGCGTTTATGGACAAGGCGCTGACCAAGCAGGGCATCACGCTCCTGACCGGCACCGGTCTCGAAGGCCTCGCGCCATCGGGCAGCGGCGTCACCGCGAAGATCAAGCACAAGGACGGCAAGGTCGTCGAGGAGACGTTCAGCCACGCGATCGTCGCGATCGGCATCGTCCCCAACACCGAGAATATCGGGCTGGAGGCGCTCGGCGTCGAGACCGATCGCGGGCACATCAAGACCGACGGCTATGGCCGCACCAATGTCGACGGCATCTGGGCGATCGGCGACGTCACCGGCGCGCCGTGGCTCGCGCACAAGGCGAGCCATGAGGGCATCATCGCGGTCGAGAAGATCGCGGGCGGGTCGCCGCACCAGATGGACAAGGCGAACATCCCCGGCTGCACCTATTCGCGCCCGCAGGTCGCGAGCGTCGGCATGACCGAGGCGAAGGCCAGGGAAGCCGGGTATGAGCTCAAGGTCGGCAAATTCCCGTTCATCGGCAACGGCAAGGCGATCGCGCTCGGCGAGGCCGAGGGGTTCGTGAAGACGGTGTTCGACGCGAAGACCGGCGAGCTGCTCGGCGCGCACATGGTCGGTGCGGAAGTGACCGAGCTGATCCAGGGCTATGTCGTCGCGCGCCAGCTCGAGACGACCGAGGCCGAGCTGATGGAAACGGTGTTCGCACACCCGACGCTCAGCGAGATGATGCACGAGAGCGTCCTCGCCGCCTATGGCCGCGCGATTCACTACTAGGCGGTTCGCGGTTGCAGGACGGTCGGGATCGGCGGCGGCAACGCCGGGTCCCGGCCTCCCCCGCGGCAACGGCGGCTAGGTCCAGTACAGGATCCGCGCATGCGGAAGCCGGTCGGCGATCGCGCGTTCGAAGCAGGTGTGCAGCGCACGCATCGTCGCGGCGTCGTAAACCTGCTTCTCGGTCCCGAACTTGGTCCGCTTCGTCACGCGGTTGGCGCCGGTCATGTCGAGCGCCGATCCGGGATACCAGCTGTCGAGCACGGCCTTCGACCCGGGATTGTACCGGTGCGTGATCAATTCGACCGTCAGGTCGAGCTCGGGCAGCCCGTGCAGCGCGGTGGCGACGTCGTCGATGAGGCCCGCATAGGCATCCTCCCAACCCGGCGCGGCGATGATCGGGGCGATCGTCAGTCCGATCGGATAGCCGGCCTCCGCCATCTGCCGCAATGCCTGCAGGCGCCGACCGACGGGCGCGGTGCCGCCTTCGAACCGCGCAAAGGCCTTCGGGTTGAGCGATGCGCGCATCCGCGTCCGGCCACCGTGATCGAGCGAGAGGAGCGGGGCGACGTCGGCGAACTTGGTCGTGAACCGCAACTGCGCGTCGGCGTCCCAGCGCCCAAACGCCGCGATCATCGTCGACAGCGACCCGGTCAGCGGTTCGAGTGCAAGCGGATCGGTATAGCAGGACGCCTCGAACGTCGTGCCCTCGTGCGCGCGGTGCGCGCTGCGCGTGGTGATCATCCCTTGGCCGAGATAGGCGGGGAGCGCGTCGAGGATCTCGTCGAGATTGGCATAAACGCGGGTGATCGGCGGCCCCTTGAGCGACCCCGCCAGATAGCAATAGCTGCAATGTGCGGGGCAGCCCTCGGCAAGGTCGACCCGCCAGTCCGCACTGGGCGCGATCGGCTGGAATTTGCGCTTCGACGGCGGCGCGACGACGACGGCGAGCGTCGCCTTCGCATCGACATAGGCGCGACGGGGGTCGTCGGCGAAATCGAGATTGAGCCGATCGCCGGGCAACTCGACGATTTCGACGCCGAGCGCCGCCGCCCGGTCGACGATCGATCGCCCGTGCGCGAAACCGCGTGCCGACCGCGTGATCAGCAGGCGTCGCGGACGCCATCCGGCGGCCTCC
This sequence comes from Sphingomonas sp. Leaf20, assembly GCF_001421535.1. Taxonomy (GTDB): domain Bacteria; phylum Pseudomonadota; class Alphaproteobacteria; order Sphingomonadales; family Sphingomonadaceae; genus Sphingomonas. Next base: position 654,224 of record NZ_LMKN01000008.1, read on the forward strand.
GGACGCGGTGAATAGGGAAGGGGCTGCACGTCTGTACAACGGGCGGCGGCATCGGTTGTTCACGATCACAGCGCGAAACAGCAGGATTTCCCGCGCAGAAGGATACCGAGGCTCTTCAGACGGTTAAGGCAATATCTGTTGTCGGGAGCCAATATGAAAACGATCCTTGTCGCCGCCAGCCTGATCGGGCTGGCGACATCCGCGGGTGCGCAGGTACCGGGCGATGCCAAAGCCGGCGCACAGCCGGTCATCGGCCTGAAATCGCAGCCGGCGCCTTACGACACCAAGTCGGTGATCAATCACCCCAGGACGATCGGATGGCCCGAGGGGCGCAAGCCGGTCGCACCGCAGGGATTCGCGGTGACCAAGTTCGCCGGCGGGCTCGACTATCCCCGCCAGGCTCTGCTGCTGCCCAATGGCGACGTGCTCGTCGCCGAGGCGCGGACCAAGCCCAAGCTCGATGCCGATCCCGAAGTCCAGCGGGGGCAGGCCTTGTCGAAGACGACCGGGTTCAGCGCCAACCGCATCACGCTGTTGCGCGACACGAACCGCGATGGCGTGGCGGAGCAGCGTTTCGTCCTGCGCGACGGGCTCAACCAGCCGTTCGGGATGCAGTATGCCAATGGCCGGCTCTACGTCGCGAACACCGACGGCGTGGTCAGCTTCCCGTTCACGCCGGGCCAGACGCGGATCGATGCAGCGCCCAAGCCGCTCGTCGCGCTTCCCGCGGGCGGGTACAACAACCACTGGACGCGAAACCTGCTGATCAGTCCCGATCAGCGCACGCTCTATGTCTCGGTCGGATCTGCCTCGAACGTTGGCGAGCACGGCATGGACGAGGAAAAGCGTCGCGCCGCGATCCTGGCGATCGACCTGAGCAGCGGCCGCGAGACGCTGTACGCCTCGGGCCTGCGCAATCCGGTGGGGATGGCGTGGGCGCCCGGTTCGCCGGTGTTGTGGACCGCGGTCAACGAACGCGACGAACTGGGCGACGACATCTCGCCCGACTATCTCGTCGGCGTGAAGCCGGGTGGCTTCTATGGCTGGCCGTACAGCTATTACGGCAAGCAGGATCCCCGGCATGCCAACGAGAAGCGCGAATTGCTGGCGACGACGTTGATGCCGGACGTCGCGGTCGGGCCGCATGCGGCCGCGTTGGGGCTGGCGTTCGCCAAGGGGACGCCGACGACGCAGCAGACCGCCTATGTCGCGCGGCACGGATCGTGGAACCGGTCGAGTTTCATCGGCTATGACGTGCTGTCGGTGCCGTTTGCAGCCGGGCGTCCGACTGCGGCGCCGCGGCCGTTCCTGACCGGGTTCGTCGCGGACGAGAAGAAAGGCGAGGTCTATGGCCGCCCCGTCAGCGTCCAGACCAGCGAGGACGGCGCGGTGTTCGTGGTGGACGACGCCGGCGACACCGTCTGGATGGTGCGACGCTCGTCGTGACCCGGCGTTTTCGGCGGGCGGCGGGCGCGTCGCTCGTCGCCGCTTCGATCGCGCTGTCCGTGTCCGCTGCATCGGCGCAGTCGGTCCCGTTCCTCGATACCGAGGACGCGACGCTGTCCGGGATCGACGTCGGTGAGGGCGATGTGCATCCGATCCTGTCCTTCGACGTCCGCAACGGCGACTATGCACGCGGCGCGCTCGACGACGACGCCGCAGGGCTGGGACGCGTACCCGTGCATGTCGCCATCGGCGGTGCCGTTGTGCTCCGGCGCGATGCCGATGGCCGGGGAAGCGTGTTCGTGGTTGGCCAGAGCTCGAACGGATTCCACGCGCCCAGTGCAGAGGAGCGTACGCGGCCGCGGGCCTGGTATGAAAGCAACACCATCGTCGGACTGGCATGGCGCCCGGTCGAAGGCGTTACGACGGCGGCGGCCTATGCGATCAAGACGAGTCCGAACGGGATCGCCGCCACGACGCATGAGGCGAGCCTGAGCTTTCTGTATTCCGCGAAGGACGCGATCGGTGCGCTCGCGCCGCGGGTCGCGGTCACGCGTCGTACGAAAGGCAATGGCGGCGTCTACACGATCTTCGGCATCGCGCCGCAATTCGCGCTCGGCGACGGGGAGTCTGCCGCGACGCTGACGCTGCCGGCGACGGTCGGGGTAGGGTGGCAAGGCTTCTATGCGGCGGGCGCAGGCGACCGTGTCTATGGCAGCACCGGGCTGACGCTGGCGAAGCCGGTCCGCATCGGCGGGGCATCGGCATCGGTTCAGGCCGAAGTGCTGGCGCTGGTCCGCGACGACGGGTTGCGCCGGCTCGATGCGCCCGGCGGCACGACGGATACGATCGTACCGCTGGCGACGGTGTCGGTGACGATGGCGTGGTGACGGCTGGCATGGTGCCGGCTGGCGGATCTCATCGCGCGTTCACGGGTTCAGCCTTCGCTGTCCCCGTCGCAGAAGCGTGGAAGCGGGAGGATTGATCGAATGACCAGCGAACAGCAACAGGCCGATCGGCGGATGAATGTCATTACCTGCGGCCTGGCCGTGATGGCGTTCGGCGCAATCATCACGCTCGGCGTGCTCGAGGACCACAAGCCCAAGATGCAGTCGAAGATGGCAGGCGCGAAGAGTGTCGTGTCCACGCACCAGATGATGGAGCGGCGCAGGGCGCGGATGGCACAGGCGACGGCGGGATTGTCGACGACGCCGTAACGCCGCCGTCGCGCCCGCCTACCCCCGCGCGACCCGAGCGGCTAGGAGCGGGCGGATGTCGCGACTGATCCTCTTCAACAAGCCCTATGACGTGCTCAGCCAGTTCACCGATCGCGGCAGCGACGGCGTGCGAAAGACGCTGTCGGCGTTCATCGACCTGCCCGGCGTCTACCCGGCGGGACGGCTCGACCGCGACAGCGAGGGGCTGTTGCTGCTGACTGACGACGGCCGTCTGCAGGCGCGGATCGCGGATCCCAAATTCAAGCTGCCCAAGACCTATCTCGTGCAGGTCGAGGGCGTACCCGACGACGCGGCGCTCGACCGGTTGCGTGACGGCGTGGTGCTGAAGGACGGGCCGACGCGTCCAGCCGTCGCCGAGCGGATCGCCGATCCCGGGCTGTGGCTGCGTGACCCGCCGATCCGCGTCCGCGCGAGCATCCCGGACAGCTGGATCACGCTTACGATCCGCGAGGGACGTAACCGGCAGGTGCGCCGCATGACGGCGGCGATCGGGTATCCGACCCTGCGGCTGATACGGTGGAGCATCGGCGAATGGACCGTCGACGGTGTGGCGCCGGGCACGTGGCGCGATGGCTAGGCCGCTGCCGTTCCGCTGCTGACCGAACCCGCGCACCACGCGCTCAAGGTTTCACTCGCGTGGCCGCATGGCGTTCGGCATGGCGCAGCAGCGTGTCGAGATCGTCGCGGCTGATGTCGAAACTGGTATGCATGTCGGCGAGTGCCGCGTCGATATCACTATCGTGCAGTCGAACCGGCGGTGGCGCCGAGGGGCGCGGCGCGGCGGCGGGCCGGGATGCCACGACGTGGCGAAACAGCAGCGCGACCAGCACGAGCGCAACCGAATTGATCCCCACCGGGGTCAGCGCGAAGCCATAGCCCGCGGTATGGATCCCCTCGCTCCCGATCACCGCGGTGAGCGCCGCCGCTCCGCCGGGCGGGTGGAGGCACCGCGCGATGGACATGACGAGGATCGCACCGCCGACCGCAGCGCCCGCCGCCAGTGCGGTACCGGGCACGAGACGGAATGCCGCGACGCCGACCAGCGTGGACAGGATGTTTCCGCCGATCACCGGCCAGGGCTTTGCCAGCGGGCTCGACGGCACCGCAAAGACCAGGACTGCCGACGCACCGAGCGGCGCGACGATGATCGGGAGGTCGACCGTCGACAGCGGCAACGCGCCGCAGACGATGATCGTCAGCGCGATGCCGATTGCGGCGCCGACGCACGCGATCAGGCGGTCGGGCAGCGTGGCGCCCGCGAGGATAGGCTGAAAGACGGACATGCAGTTCCCACTCTGTGCGGGGACGTCGCGACACCGTGTCCCCGGCGGCGGGGCATCGGGCGGCACGGCCCCATGCGGAACCAAAAGGCGTCCCGCGGCATCTAGGATACCCGCCACGATGGACCGTTAGCAATGACCCAAGACGACCTCGAACATCTGCGACGCTGCGTCGAACTGGCCACGATCGCGACCGATGCGGGCGACTCGCCCTTCGGATCGGTCCTCGTCTCGGGCGCCGGCGAGGTCTTGTTCGAGGATCGCAACCGGACCGGGCAGGGCGATGCGACGCGGCATCCCGAATTCGCGATCGCGCGCTGGGCCGCGGAGCACCTCTCACCCGACGAGCGCCGCGCAGCGGTGACCTACACGTCAGGCGAGCATTGCGCGATGTGCGCGGCGGCCCACGGCCTCGTCGGGCTTGGCCGGATCGTCTACGCCACCTCGACGCAGCAGCTTGGCGTCTGGATGCACGAACTCGGCCGGCCGCCGCTCGGCATCGAGCTGTTGCCGATCACTGCGGTCATCGCGAAGGCCGAGGCCGAGGGACCCGTGGCCGAATTCGCCGAACCCATCCGGGCGCTCCATGCCCGCGCAAAGCCCTAAACCAGAACGGCGCGGCGAGTTCGTCTAGACCGCCACGCCCGCTTGCTCGACATGGTCGGCGATCGCGCCGGCGGTCGTCCACCAGATCCGCGGATCGTCCGCGTCGCGCAGCGTCTGCAGCACCTTGGCCAGCGCGGGCACGCGGTGCGGCTGGCCCATGATGTACGGATGCAGCGCGACCCCGAGCACGACCGGACGGCGATCGCATTCGGACAATAGCTGCGTGACCGCGTCCTGGAGCATCGTCGCGAACCCGTGCGCCTCTTGCTTGCGCGCGATGACGGCCGGAATGTCGTTGATCTCCTGCGAATAGGGCACCGACAGGAGCGAGCCCGTCCTGGTCGCCAACCGCGTCGGCTGGTCATCATGCGCCCAGTCTAGCACGTAGCGATAGCCCGCCTCGGCGAGCAGGTCCGGCGTGTGGTCGCTCTCGGAAATCCACGGCCCCAGCCATCCGGTCGGACGCGCGCCGATCGCGGCAAGCCGGTCGGTGACGCTCGCGATGATCTTGCGTTCCTCGCGCTTCGTCAGCGTGCCCTGCGCCTGCGCATTCGTGCTGCCATGCGCGGCGATCTCGTCGCCGCGGTCGCGACATGCTTCGGCAAGACCGGGACAGCGATCGAGCACGTCCGCGTTGAGCAGCGCGGTCGTGCGCAGTTGCAGCCGGTCGAACAGGTCGAACAGCCGCCACGCGCCGACCCGATTGCCATAGTCGCGCCATGCATAATTCATGACGTCGGGCTGGGACTTTGCAGGTGCAAGCTCGGCACCGAGCCCGCCGCCAAAGTCGAAGACCTCGTAGTTGATGCCGAAATACAGCGCGAGGCGACGCCCTCCGGGCCAGTCATAATCCGGGCGATCGATGATCGGACGATAGGCATAGCGCGGGGATTCTGATTGGCTCATGCCGCGGGAACGCCCGGACGTTCCAATTGGGTGCGCCCATCATTTTCGCGGCAGACGGATGGTTTTTTACGGGCACCGCTTCACCGGCTGCGGCATATCGCGCGTCGGACATGGTCACGCGTGCGTTGAGTCGATCGACATGCCGCGCGCGATCGCGTCGGCCCGAAGGAGACGATGATGGTTGCGGATTATGACGCTCGGCTAGGCCTGTATATCGGTGGAGAGTGGCTGACGGGCGACGGACGCGAGACGCAGGACGTGCTGAACCCCGCGACCGGTGCCGGGCAGGCGGCGCTGCCGCTGGCGACGCCCGCCGATCTCGACGCCGCGCTCGAGGCGGCACAGCGCGGCTTCGTGCTGTGGCGCGCCACCGCGCCCGAGGCGCGTGCCGCCATCCTCATCAAGACCGCGGCCCTGCTTCGCGAACGCGCCGACCACCTCGCGCGGATCGCCACGCTCGAACAGGGCAAGATCCAGGCCGAGGCGAAAGGCGAGGTCGCGTTCGCCGCAAGCCTGCTCGAATTCCACGCCGGCGAGGCGCAGCGGATCTACGGGCGCGTCCTGCCGCGTCCGCAGGGCACGCGCAGTCTCGTTCTCCAGCAGCCGGTCGGCCCCGTCGCGGCGTTCTGCGCGTGGAACTTCCCGATCATGAACGTGGTGCGCAAGATCGCCCCCGCGCTCGCCGCGGGATGTTCGATCATCATCAAGCCCAGCGAAGAGACCGCGGGATCCGCCGTCGAGGTGCTGCGCTGTTTCCAGGATGCCGGGCTGCCCGGGGACGTGGCGCAGTGCGTGTTCGGCGTGCCCGACATGGTGTCACGCCAGCTGCTGGCATCGCCGATTACGCGCAAGCTGAGCTTCACGGGGTCGGTGCCGGTCGGCAAGCATCTGATGAAGCTCGCCGCGGACACGATGATGAAGACGACGATGGAGCTCGGCGGGCATGGCCCGGTCCTCGTGTTCGACGACTGCGATCTCGACAAGACGCTCGACATCCTGGTCGCGCACAAGTTCCGGAACGCCGGCCAGGTCTGCGTCGCGCCGACGCGGTTCCATGTGCAGCAAGGTATCTACGACCGCTTCGCCGCGGGCTTTGCCGAGCGGACCAAGGCGCTGAAGGTCGGCAGCGGCATGGCGTCCGGGACGCAGATGGGGCCGATGGCGAACGCCCGGCGCCCTCAGGCGATGGCGGACCTGGTCGACGACGCGCGTACGGCGGGCGCGCGCCTGCTCGCGGGCGGCGGTCGCCTCGAGGAGTCGGGCGGCGGTTTCTTCTTCACGCCGACGGTGCTGGCCGACGTGCCGCTCGACGCGCGTGCGATGAACGAGGAGCCGTTCGGTCCGATCGCGCTCATCCGGCCGTTCGAAACGGTCGAGGACGCGGTCGAGCAGGCCAATCGCCTGCCGTTCGGGCTGGCCGCCTATTGCTTCACCGAAAACGGACGCCGCCAGAACATGCTCGGCGACGCGATCGAGGCCGGCATGATCGGCATCAACACGGTGAAGCTCAGCGCGCCCGACAGCCCGTTCGGCGGGATGAAGGACAGCGGGCACGGTTCGGAAGACGGCCCCGAAGGCGTCGCGGCGCATCTCGTGTCGAAGACCGTGCACATGGTGTGACGCACGCGGGCGGCGGCGCCAGCCCGCCGCCCGTACGCGCAGTCCCGGTGGCGGCGGGGGCGTGACCGCAGATCCTGGCCCCACCACCGCCTGTTTCCCGGATCGGCGGACGTTATCGTTCCGCGTGTTCGCCCTGTGCGTGGCCCGGATCAGACGGGCTGGACGCCGGGATCGACCATTGTCGCGACACGACGCCGGGGTGCTGTCAACCGCTTCGCAAATTTGGCGAGCGGTACCTCGAACAAGCGATAGCCGAGCGTCGCAACGATAAGGCTGGCGACGATCATCGCTCCGATACCAACGAACGTCACGACGCTGTCGTACCCGCCACCACCGAGGCGCCTGACCACGGCCCAGCCCACGCCGTCGGCTGCCGCGGCCATGCTCAGCGCCGGCATCGTCAGGCTGGCGACTCGTCGTGTTCGCGGGCGTTCGCAACGTTGTTCGGCAGCCCTCGACTACCAAGCCCCATTCCCTATCCGGGGGTCAGAACAAGCCGTCGAACTCGTCGGCGTCCGCCATCGCTGTCGAAGCCTGCACACCGGGTTGATCGTCGCCCGGAAGGAAACGGCGGTGGACATGCCGTTCCTGCGCCATCGTGTAGATCGCGTTTATGGCGTGGAAGACCTGCTCGCTGGTGGGCGTCATGGTCTGGCTTGCGTCGACCAGGGGCATCGCCAGCGCTTCGAGCTGCGCGTTGATGCGCGACAATGGTTCGGCGAAGGCGGTCTCGCAGTCCACCGCGCTGGTCATTTCCGCGACGATGTCGTGGATCGCGCCGGCATCGCGGTCGAGACCCGACATGCCCTGGCGCGTGAGCAAGGCGCCCGCGCGAATGACGGCAAGCGCCTCCGGCAGCGAATCATTCGTGTCTTCGGCGCAGTCCGAGGCCGATCCGATCGCCTCCGCCGCATGACTCAACTGTTCGAATGCGCGCGCAACCGCCCCCGACACCATCTCCAATGTGTTGACCGAGCAGCGGATCTCCGCCGCGATACGCGCAAGGCCGTCGCCCGCACGGCCCATCCGATACGAGCGAAGATCGGAATTCCACGCCATGATGCGCACACCGCCGGTGACGCGGTGGATCGTCGTCAGGCGTTCGCCAAGCCGTCTGACCGTGGCGGAGGCTTCGGACCCGAGCTGCGTCGAGCGCGTATCGGCGTCGCGCAGGTGTGCGGTGACCGCATCGACTTCGGCAACGCTGTCTTCGAGCAGTTGCAGAAACGCGCCGTCGCTCGCGGCGTCGACGGTGCGGGGTTCGTGCGGTGCGAGCATCGAGGCGACCTGTGCGGCGATTCCCCTGAAGCTGGCGCCGAGCGCCCGCGTTTCCTTTTGCAGGTCCGCGGTCGCATCGGCGACCTGGGCCGCGAGCAAGGCCATGACTTGGCCTTCGAGCGCCTTGGCCGCGGAAGCGTCGACGCGATCGAAATCCTCGAGTGCCGTACCGAGGAAACGGCAGGCCTGGGCGGCATGTTCGAGCCGCTGCCGGGTGATGTCGCCGATCTGCATCGCGCCGTGCGCGGCCGACAGCTTGGCGCGGATGTCACGGGCGATCGTCGCGATCGACTCCGCGCGTTTCGCGGCATCGATCTGGTTCTGCTGGAGCCCGGTCGCGTCCGCGGTCAGTTTGTCGGGAACATGCGGGCACAGCCGCGCGCATTCGGAATCGAGCACCCGGTTGATCTCGATCACGCAGGGAACCGTCGACGATAATTGCCCGACGTCCTTGCTGATCTCATGAATCTCGCGTTCGCTGACATCGAGCTCCGAGACCATCGCGTCGGCGAACTCGGCAAATCCGTGCGCGCCGGCAGCGGCAACCTTGAGATACTGACCGCAGATCTTCAGCAGGTCGAGCGTCCGGTCGACGCGCACGATCTCCTTCTGCACCGCGCCGCTCGCCTGCTGGAGGACGTCGAGCGACTGCTGTCGCTTCTTCTGCCGCGCGGGCAGGCTGGCGAGCCGGTCGGCATTGGCGCGCATCGTCGCGACCGCGCGATCGGCGGCGTCGCGGTCGAGCGCATTGGTGACGCTTTCGAGACTGCCGATCAGCCTGCCGACGGTGTCATAGGCGCGTTCGAGCGAGTGTCCGGCATCGACGAAGCGTTGGTCGAGCCCGCTCGCGACGCTTGCGAGTTCGGCTTCGAGCACGCGCCACGCGGGCGCCTGCGCGATGCCCTGATCGGCCTCGAAAGCCTTGTGTTCGACGCATCCCATCGTCCTGGCCCCTATTGTACCGTTGCGTGCAAGACGTCGCGGGCGATGTGTTTCAGCGGGATGACCTTGTCGACGCCGCCCAGCGCGATCGCTTCCTTGGGCATACCGAAGACGATCGACGACGACTCGTCCTGTGCGAACGTGCGACCACCCGCCTGCTTCATCTCGAGAAGACCGCGCGCGCCATCATCCCCCATTCCCGTCATGATCACGCCGATCGCGTTCGAGCCCGCCGCGGTCGCCGCCGAGCGGAACAGCACGTCGACCGACGGCCGGTGGCGCGAGACGAGCGGCCCCTCGCGGACCGCGACGAAATAGCGTGCGCCGCGTCGCTCGATCATCATGTGCTTGCCGCCGGGTGCGATCAGGACATTGCCGGGCAGGACGGGGTCGCCATCCTCGGCTTCCTTGACGTTCACGACGCACAGCGTGTTGAGCCGGTTGGCGAACGCGCGCGTGAAGTTCTCGGGCATGTGCTGGACCACGACGACACCCGGCGCGGTCGCGGGCAGCGCCTCGAGCACCTCGCGCAGCGCCTCGGTTCCTCCGGTCGATGCACCAAGGCACACCACGCGCTCCGTCGCACGGTTCACCCCTCGACCGCTCGGCGGCGGGAGGACCGCGTCCGCGGTCAGCTTCTGCTCGAGACGGCCCGGACGGCTGCCATTCGAGGTACGCAGCGCGACCCGCACCTTCGCCGCGGCCTTGATCACGTCGCGGATCTGGAGATTGTGATCGGCGAGATGCTCCGCGAGCCCGGCACGCGGCTTCACGATGACGTCGACCGCTCCGGCCTCGAGCGCCTGCAGCATCGCGTCGGACCCTTTCTCGCTCACCGACGAGCACATCACCACGGGCAGGGGGCATTGCGCCATCAGCTTCTTGAGGAAGGTGATGCCGTCCATCCGCGGCATCTCGACGTCGAGCATGATCACGTCGGGCACTTCTTCCTGGATCCGACGCGCCGCGCTGAACGGGTCGGCGGCGGTGCCCATGATTGTGATGTCGGGATCCTCTTCGAGGATCGCCGCCAGCGCGTGCCGTGCGACCGCGGAGTCGTCGACGATGAGTACGCGGATTTTCCCTCGGACGGCCATGGTTCAGCTCCGCTGGAAAACGGTGTGGGCGACCGGGACGAGCGGCAGGTCGAGCCCTGCGATCGACTCCGAATGGCCGAGGAAGAGATAACCCCCCGGGGCCAGCTTGCCGACGAGTTTGGAAACGACGCTGTGCTGCGTCGGCTTGTCGAAATAGATCAGGACGTTGCGGCAGAAGATCAGGTGCATCGGTTCGCCCACCGGATAGCATTCGTCCATGAGGTTGAGCCGCGCGAATGCGATCGCACGGCGCAACTCGGGGACCACGCGGACTTCACCGCGCGCCGGATCGCGCGATTCCATCAGATATTTCTTGCGCAACGCAGCGGGCACCGGCGCTGCGAGATCGGACGGGTAGATACCCAGCCGGGCGATCTCGAGAACCTCGGTGTCGAGATCGGTCGCCAGAACCGAGTAGGTGACACCGCGGCGTGCGCTGGCAAATTCGTCGAGCAGCATCGCCATCGTATAGGGTTCAGGCCCGGTCGAGCAGGCCACGCTCCACGCGCGGATCTTCCGCAGATAATTCGCCTCGAGCGCCGGAAGCGCGACGTCGCGCAGAAAATCGAAATGGACGGGCTCGCGGAAGAAGTCCGTCTTGTTGGTCGTCACCGCATTGATCAGGTGCACGCCTTCGCGATCGAGATTGTCGCCCGTCAGGACATGGCGGCAATAGGCCTCCAGCGTGTCGAGCCCCAGCGCGCGCTGGCGGCGGCGCAAGCGCCCTTCGAGCATCGTTCGCTTGCTCGGCGGCATCCGGATGCCCGCATATTCGAAAATATAGTCGGCCAGTAGCGCGAAATCGCGCGACCCGATCTGGTCGGTGGCGCTCGCCGGGGCTTTCACGATCGGGGGGGCAAGGGTCACGGGAGCCAGCTCCAATAAGACGATGGGCCGTCGGAAACGGAACCAGCGGGGTTGGTTTCAATAGGGCGGATGCGACGCCGTCATGCGGCGCAGGCGCGCAACGCGCTGACGTCCGCACTGGAAAAGATCTGCGCAACGTCGACCAGCACGACGAAACCCTCGGTTCGCTTGACGACCCCGGCGATGTATCGGGACGGCCAGCTGATCCCGATGTCGGGGGCGGCCCCGATCTGGCCGCGGTCGAACGTGCTGACCTCCAGGACGCGGTCGACGACGAGGCCGAGCACAAGGTCGCGCCCGTCGACGGGGACGTCGATCACGAGGATCCGCGTACTCGGCGTCGGCGCGACAGGCGGCAGGCCGAGGCGACGGCGCAAGTCGATCGTCGTCACGCCCTCGCCGCGCAGATCGGTCAGACCCAGCAGATAATCGGGCCCGTTCGGAATGTGAAAGGTCTCGCTCCAGTCGAGGATCTCGCGCACCAGCGTCACAGGTACCGCAAACGTCTCGGCGCCCAGACCGAAGGTCACGGCCTGCAATTCTCCCGCGACGCTCATGCCGCGCGCCGTTCAACGGCTGCGGTGCGGGGGAGCGACCGCATGACGGTCGGGCGCGATCCAGCCCTGCGCCATCCGGACAATCGGGGCTGATCCGAGGTGTCTGCGAAGCGTCGTCCGATTGGCACGGTCATGTCTGGCCTTCCAGCCTAGAGGAGTGAGGGTGCGAGCACGGGGGTCGTGCCGCGGCCGCCCAGCAGCGGGTCGAAGATTCGCGCGAGGTTGGCGAGGACGATGACGCCCTGCGGCGTGCGCACCAGCTCGCGGATATAATCGCGGCGCCAGCGCAGGCCGACGGTGGGCGGTGTCTCGCTGGCGTCGCGGTGGAGCGTCGTCACCTCGTGCACCTTGTCGGTGCGGATGCCGATCTGGGTCTGGACGCCGTCGACGTCGAGTTCGACGACCACGATCCGGCTGTCCATCGTCGAGTCCGCGGAGGGCAGGCCGAACGCGAGCCGGAGGTCCGCGATCGGGATGATCTTGCCGCGAAAGTTCGCGACGCTGGCGACCAGCCGGTCTGCGCCCGGCACGACCGTTTCGGGCAGCAGGTCGAGAATCTCGCGGACGAGCACGGCCTCGACCGCGAACTTCTCGGTCTGCAGGTCGAACGTCAGCACTTCGAGCCGACCGTCTTCGTCCCACTCGGTCTGCGATGTTTCTTCCATGGTCATGCGACGGCGCGAAGCCGCTCCTCCTGGTGCTGGCCAAGCGCGACGAGCTGGACGACGTCGAGGATCAGCGCGACCCCGCCGTCGCCGAGGATGGTCGCGCCGGCGAAGGTCGGGACGTTGCAGTGGACCGGCGACATCGGCTTGATCACCGTCTGGTGGCTGCCGATGATCTGGTCGACCACCAGCCCGACGCGCTCGGTGCCGGTCGCGATGATGACGATCTTCTGGTGGACGCTCGGTTTGGTCCCCGTCACGAACATCTCGCGCAGGCGGACGAACGGCACGAGCCGGTCGCGCAGCGTGATGAAGCTGCGACCGCGCGAGCGCAGATCCTCCTCGAGGCTGAGCTCGATACACTCCTCGACCACGCCGAGCGGGATGACGTAGCGACCGTCGCCGACGCGGATCAGCAGACCGTCGATGATCGCGAGCGTCAGCGGGATGCGCAGCGAGACCGTCGATCCCTGGCCCAGGACGCTTTCAACGTCGATCGTGCCGCGCAGGCTCTCGATCGTGCGCTTGACGACGTCCATCCCGACGCCGCGGCCTGACAGGCTGGTGATCTGCGGTGCGGTCGAGAAGCCGGGGTGGAAGATCATCTGGAGCAACTCCTGGTCGCTCACGACCTGCGCGGGCTGGATCAACCCGTGCGATTCCGCCTTGGCGCGGACGCGATCGCGGTCGATCCCGTGACCGTCGTCGCGGATCGTGATGACGACTTCGCCCCCCTCCTGACGCGCCGACAGCCGCACATGCCCGGCGACGGGCTTCCCCGCGGCGAGACGCTGCTCGGGATGCTCGACCCCATGGTCGCAGGCGTTGCGGATCAGGTGGATCAGCGGATCGGCGAGCCGTTCGATCACGGTCTTGTCGACTTCGGTCGTCTCGCCATCGGTGGAAAGCTCGATCGTCTTGCCGGTATCGCGCGCGATGTCGTGGACCAGACGGCGGAAGCGGCCGAACAGCGTGGCGACGGGGACCATGCGCAGCACCATGACCGTGTCGCGCAATTCACTCGCCAGCCGCTCGATCTCCTCCGAGATCGAGTGGAGCGCGACGTCTGCTGCGCTGCTATGCGCGAGCTGCGACAATCGGCTCTGAACGATGACGAGTTCGCCGACCCGGTCCATCAGCAGGTCGAGCCTTTCGGCGGGGACTCGGACGCTCTCGCCCGTCTTCGGCGCGCCGCGACCATTCGGTGCGGCCGCCGGTTCCTGCGCATTGGCGGGCCGGGGATCGTCGATCGGCGCGGGCAAAGACGCAGGCGCAGACGCAGATGGGGACGAAAACGGGGACGGGGACGCAAACGGGGCAGGCGCCGCGGCGGCGTTTCGCGCGTCGTCGCAAAGCGCAGGTCCGATCTGCTCGATCTGCAGATCCATGTCGTCCATCACGAAGATGAAGACGTCCTCGATGTCGGCTTTCGCCACCGTGCCGCGCAATTCGACGTCCCAGCCGATCATGCAGTGCGTCGGCACCAGGTCGCTGAGCAACGGAACCTGCTCGGTTCGGGCGACGACGCGGCAGTCGCCAAGCGTGCGCAGCTCGTCGAGCAAAGTGAGCGGGTTGATGCCGTTCTGCATCGCCTCGGGCGGCAGGCGGAGCGACAGGCGCCAGCCCTGCTCGGCAGGCGCGGGCGCCGGTGTCGGCGCGGGCGCGCCATCGAGCGCCGCCTGCAGCTTGGCGAGGATTGCGTCGCCGTCCGCCTTGCGCTCGGTGCCGTCGCCGTCGATCAGCGCGCGCATGTGGTCCTGCGCCGACAGGATCACGGCGATCAGCTGCGGCGTCGCGGGCGTCAGGTTCTTGCGCACGCGGTCGAAGGCGGTCTCGCAGTGATGCGTGAAGCTGGCCAGCGCGTCGAACCCGAACATCGCGCCCGAGCCCTTGAGCGTATGCAGCCCGCGGAACACCGCATCGATCAGGTCATGATCGTCGAGCCGATGGCCGAGATCGAGCAGGCCCTGCTCGACCTGCTCGAGGACTTCGCCCGCCTCCACGCGGAACGCGGCGACGGGATCGGTCTCGCTCACCGTCCAAGAACCTTGCGCACGACCTTGGTCAGCTGCTCTGGGACGAACGGCTTGACCAGCCAGCCGGTCGCACCGGCGGCCTTGGCCTGCTGCTTCATCGCGTCCTCGGACTCGGTGGTCAGGAACAGGATCGGCGTACCGCATTGCGCCGGGTTCTTGCGCAGCGCGCGGATCATCGACAGCCCGTCCATGTTGGGCATGTTGAGATCGGTGATGATCATGTCGAAGCGACCGCCATTGGCCTTGCTCAGGCCCTGGGCGCCGTCGGCGGCTTCGGTGACGGCATAGCCGGCCCCGGTCAGCGCCATGCGGATCGCCATCCGGACGCTGTTGGAATCATCGACGATAAGGATGGATGCGGTCATCGCGGCAGGTCTCCGTGAAACCAGAAAGTCTGATCGGCTGAGGGGATATCGGTGAGGAAGCCGGCGCGCTCGAGCAGCGCCGTGAGTTCGGCATGGACGGGGTGGGCGAGGCGCAGGGTCTTGCCGTCATGCTCGGCCTGACGGCGCGCCGCGCAGACGAGCTGCAGGAAGCTGACATCGGCGTCGGTGACCGCGGCGAGATCGAGTTCGATCGCGTCGTTGCGCTCGAGCTGCGACGCGAGTTCCGCGGCGAACGGCAACACCGACGCGGTCGTGACGATTGCCGGGACAAGGACCATCTGTGCCATGCGTTCCCTCTCTCTCCGGCCGGTGGCGTGGTCGTCCTCGCGCCGGGGTTCACTCGATTCATTATAGAGGGCGGACAGATGTCCGTTCCCGAAGCCTCGCTTATTTTGGCGGGCGGCTATCATCGGCGTGCGAAAGCGTGCTGCGGAGACCGCGCGGTCCGACGTTGATGCAGCTGGGACGGCGCCTGGATACGCTCCCTTTCAATGCCGCCGAATCGCACGACGGCGATCGCGCCGGGGTGGGCGCGATCGCACGGGGGGCTGCAATATGCCTTGCTGGCCGGGTCAGTCGCTCAGGCCAGGTATCCCCGAACCCCTGCACGCCGCGCCGATCGGCGTTCAGGCTGCCTGCGCGCCGAAATTGTCGTCTTCCGCGTCGGTGCCGCCCTTGATCAGGTCGAGCGCGAAGCCATTCACGCGGGCTTTCTGGTCGGCGATCGAATTGGGTTTGACGCGTTTGGCCTTGGCGGCCGGCCGTGCGGCAACCGGGCTGCGCGCAGCGGGTTTGCGGTGGGCGGCTGGCAGCGGCCGACGATGGGCATTGTCCGCGCCGTCGCCGATCCTGAAAAAGGCGATGCTGGCCTGCAATTCCTCGGCCTGCGATGCCAGTTCTTCCGACGTCGCGGTGATCTGCTCGGACGCACCCGCATTTTGCTGGCTGATCAGGTCGAGCTGCTGGATCGCCTCGTTGATCTGCGCAGCGCCGATGTCCTGCTCGCGGCAGGCGGCGCTGATCTCGGCGACAAGTTCGGCGGTGCGGCTGATGTCGGGGACCAGCTTGGTCAGCATCTCGCCGGCTTCGGTCGCCGCGGCCACGGTCTGCGAGGAGACGGATCCGATCTCCGCCGCCGCGACCTGACTGCGTTCGGCGAGTTTGCGTACCTCGGACGCGACGACGGCAAAGCCGCGGCCATGTTCGCCGGCGCGCGCCGCTTCGACCGCCGCGTTGAGCGCGAGAAGATCGGTTTGCCGGGCAATTTCCTGCACGATGCCGATCTTTTCCGCGATCGTCCGCATCGCATTGACCGCGCGTTGCACCGCGATCCCGCTCAATTCGGCGTCCTTGGCCGACTGGCGTGCGATCTTCTCGGTCTGCGAGGCATTGTCTGCGCTCTGCTTGATGTTGGCGGCGATCTCTTCCATCGCCGAGGACGCCTCTTCGGCGGCGGCGGCTTGCTCGGTCGCGCCTTGCGAGACCTGCTCGGAACTTGCCGACAGCTCCTGGCTTCCCGCCGAGACATTGTCGGCGGCGGCGCTGGCATTGCCGACGACGTTGCGCAGCTGCTCGATCATCCGCACCAAGGCCTGGCCGAGCACGTCCTTGTCGGACAGGGGCTGGTGCGACACGGCGAGGTCGCCATCGGCGATCTTGTCGGCCAGGTCGGCACTCACGCGAAGATTGTCGACCATCCGCACGATCGCCTGACCGAGCATATCGCGGTCCGAGAGCGGCTGGTGCGCAAAGCTCAGATCACCGTCGGCGATCTTGTCCGCCAGACTGGCGCTCACCCGCAGATTGTCGATCAGCGCGTTGATCGAATCCTTCATCCGGCGGTGATCGCCCGCGCAGGCAATCTCGACCATTTCGCGCAGATCGCCCACGCTGGCGAGATTGAGGACGCGGTTGCCTTCCTCGATCGGCAGCAGCGTCGCATCGAGCATGGCGTTGATCCCGGCGATCAGGCCCGCGAAATCGCCGACGAAGCGCCTGTCGTCGCCACGCTCGCCAAGCTCGCCCGCGGTCGAGGCCTTGATCAGCCGCTGCACCTCGCCGATGATGTCGCGCAGGTTGCGTCGCAGCGCCTCGACGGTGTCGTTGATGAACGCCTTCTTGCCGGGGAATGCTTCAAGCGGCGCGTCGAAATTGCCTTCGCCAAATTCCTTGATGCACGCCATCGCCTTCTTCTTCACCGCGATGTGGTTGGCGACCATCGTGTTGACGCCGCGCGCCATGACACCGAAGTCGCCACCGAATTTCTCGGCTGCGACGGTGACGTCGATGTCGCCCTTGTCGTGCTCGGAGGACATGTGGTTCAGCTCGCTGATCAACCCCTGCAGGTTCGCGCGCAGCGTCTCGATCGTCTCGTTGATGAACGCCTTCTTGCCGGGAAATCGCTCGAGGGGGGCAGCAAAATTGCCGACGCTGAATTCCCTGACGCAGGCCATCGCGGTTTTCTTGACGGTGATGTGGCTGCCGACCAGGAGGTTCAGCCGCTTGGCGATGGCGGCGTAGACACCGCGGAATTCCTCGACCGGCAAGGCGGCGTCGATGTCGCCCTTGTCATGGTCTGCGCTCCATTCTTCGATACGCGCGTTCAGCTGGCCGACGGGACGAAGCGCCCGGTCGAGCATCTGGTTGACCGCGCAAAGAACGCCCTGGGTTTGCGCATTGGCAAGCGACGTATTCGCCCGCTGCGAAAGGTCGCCATCGGCAAACATGCTCTCGAGGCGAGCGAGTTCAGACGTTATGACGTCTGATGAGACGCCGCCAAGGATATTCGCCAACATCAACGGGTTCCTTTGTTGTGCACCATGTAGACCGATCTTGAAATCACGCAGCGATCACGCGTCGTTGTGCGGATCTCGAATATCCTGCTCGTCGAGGATTCGGGGAACCGCGCATCAAGGCTAGATTGATTATAGAGGGGGCCGCGCGCGGATGGTTTGCGGCGCCGGACAAATTTATGGCTGCCGCCCGGTGCTCCGGACGACGAAACACTTGCTCCAGTAGATGGTGTCGGGATGTGGACGCTGCGCCTTGCAGGTCACGCTTTCAGCGGTCCGCGAACGCCCAGCGGAGCGTTCTTGCCAACTGCCGCGTCCCCGACACGACAAGCGGACCCATGAGCCGCGGCGATTCCGGCAAATGATGCATCTCTCTTGCCCATGTCGGAAGCAGGTCGATCGCGGCTTGCATCACGAGCCGCTGGACGGGGATCGATAGCGGGTTCGCCGGAGGATGCTCTAGCACGAGGCGCGCGACCTCGGTCGTGCGGTCGCTGACGACGAGATGCGGCCGCGCCATGTGCAGCGCCTGCTGAGTCGCGAGCCGATCACGCGGCACCACCCCGGCACCAAGCGCCAGCCCGATGTCGGCGAACTCGTCGAAATACTGGTCGGCTTGTGCGGGCGAGAGGCGGTTATTTCCGTAACGCTGCCAGGCGGCGAGGAAGCACCACGCCTCGGAGATATGGACCCAGGCAAGGAGGGCGGGATCGTCGGCGCGATACGGCGTTCCATCGGGTAGGGTGCCGCCGATATGCCGATGGACCGAGCGGACACGGGCGATCGCGCTTTGGGCATCGTCGCGCGCGCCATAGGTGGTGACGGCGATGAAACGCGCGGTTCGCCGCAGCCGGCCGAGCATGTCGGTGCGAAAGTTCGAATGATCCCAGACCCCGGCAAGGACAGCGGGGTGCAACATCTGGAGCAACAGCGCGGAGACGCCACCGACCATCATGCTGGCGACGTCGCCATGGACGCGCCAGATCATCGAATCGGGGGAGAAAAGCGCGTCGCTGCTGCGGATCACGGGCTGTTCCCCGCGTGCCGTATCGTTGAACATCCCCCGGACATGTCGGACGATATCGCGACGGGCCTGTTCACGTAGCGCCATTGGCATCCCTCATGCCGTCACGAACGCTCGGGACCGACTTTGGCACCCGCCGGTCTTACGATCGCGCGTTCCCATTGCCGCGCAGCCTCCCCATGTTGGCGTGATGACCGAAGACCTTACCCGCCTGGGCCTGATCGACGACGAGGACATCGTCCTCGATGAGGCCGCGCTGTCGCTTGCACGTCTCGACCGACCCGGCATCGATCTCACACCCTCGCACACGCTTCTGAACGCCATCGAGACGCAGCTCTCCACCGTCGCAGGTGATGCCGAGACGCCGGACGAGCGCGCGAGCGCCCTCGCGTCAGTGCTTGCGGATGTGTTCGGGTTCGCGGGCGATTCCGAGAGCTATGACGATCCCGCCAATGCCGATTTCATCACCGTCCTCGATCGGCGTCGCGGCCTGCCGGTGAGCCTTTCGATACTCTGGGTCGCGATGGCCAGGCGGCTCGGCTGGAGCGCGAACGTGCTCGACGTCCCCGGCCATGTTCTCGTTGTCGTCGGTGCGGAGGCTGCGCCGGTCATCGTCGACCCGTTCGCCGGCGGCGTGCGTGTCGATGCCGCAGGGCTTGCCGCGCTGGTCGAGCGACACGCCGGGTCTGGCCGGGCGGCGACGCATGTCGCAGCGATGCCGAACCGGGCGGTGCTCGTCAGGCTCCTGCAGAACCTCGCGTCGCGGGCCGAACAGGCGGGGAGGGGGCGACGCGCGCTCGACCTCTATGCGCGCATGACGACCATGGCGCCCGCCTATCCGCACGCCTGGTGGGAACGCGCGCGGCTCGAGCTGGTCGATCACGACGTCGCGGCGGCGCGTGGCAGTCTGGGCGCGATGCTGGAGATCACGCGGGACCCGGGGCTGCGGCGCCGCGTGACGCGGACGATGGACGCGCTGCCGGCTGGCTGACCGGGGGAGCACGCCTACGACCGATCGCAGGCCGATCCTGCCGGCATGGGTCTGGCAGCGCAGTGCTAACCCATGCCTGCAGATCACGATCACAGCCGCAGCGACACACCCGCGACGAGCTGCCGGCCGAGCAGATCGTAGCCCATCACCGTATTGCCGCGCAGCAGACCGATCCGCGAACGGCTGTCCGGAACGAGCGGCGGATCGCGGTCGAAGATGTTGTTGGCGGCCAGCCGGAACGTCATCTGCTTGTTGATGTCGAAGCTGAGCGCGACGTCGATCCAGTTGTACGAACCGACACCGGGATATTGATCGCGCCGGGCACTTGCGTCCTGCGCGGGGATGCCGGTGTCCTCGGGCGCATAGATGTCGAGCGGCATCGCGCCGCGGTGGCGCCAGTTGACCGACAGGCTGGTCGTGCGATCCGGTGCGGTCCAGGTGGTGCGGAGCTGGTGCGCCCAGCGCGGCATGCTCTCGCCGCAGAGATTGCCGAAATACCCAACGCAGTCGCGCGGTTCGATCGTCGGCGAGGATTGCGAGCCGACGCGGGTCATCAGCGTCCCATTGAAGCTCATGTCGAGCCGGCCGACGCCGCCCAGACCGACATTATACTGCCCCTGGAAATCCCAGCCGTGTGACTGCGACTTGTAGCCATTGGCCGAGCCGCGCGCCACCCAACCCGTCGCCGGGCTGCTCGCGGGCGAACTGGACAGCGTGCCGGTGCCGGGGTTGCGGACGATGCCGCGGCAGAAATAATCGTTCCCGGTGGCCAAGCACTCGCCGATGATGTTCTGTGGCTGGAGGAAGTCGAGCTGGTCCTTCAGATCGATCAGCCAGCGGTCGATCGACACGGTCAGGCCGGGTATGAAGCGGGGGCGCAGAACGACGCCGAACGTCTTGGTAAAGGCGCTTTCGGGCGTCAGGTTGAACCCGCCCTCGCGCACGGTGCACCGATCATCAGGGCAGATCAACGAGGCGCTGCCATAGAGATTGTCAGCAAGGCCGGTGTTGCGGCACTGCTGCAACGTCGCGGACGGCGCCAGTCGCGCGCCGTTGGGGTTCGACGGATCGATCCGCGGCGCGCAGGGATCGGCATAGAAACCCTGGTTCCAGAAGATGTTCGCGGCACCCTGCGCCGTGCTGACGCCCGGCGCGGCCTGGGACTTGTTGTACGAGGCGCGCAGCGTGATGTCCGCCACCGGCGACCAGAGCCCCTCGACCTTCCAGGTATCGAACTTGCCGTCGAGGCGGTTGTACTGCGACACGCGGTAGCCCGCATTGACCTGCAACAGCTCGGCGAACCGGCGGTGTTCGATCAGCGGCGCCTGCACCTCGGCATTGGCTTCGAGGATGCTTTGCGTGAAGCGCTGGTTCTCGCCGCCATTGTTCTGCTGGAAGATCTCGTTGACGATCGTCCGTTCCATTTCCTCGCGATATTCCGCGCCCAGCGCGATCGCGATGCCCTGCTCGGCGAGCGGCGAGGTAATGCCATATCGGCCCAGATCGCCGCTGACGGTACCGACGAACTGCAACAGGCGCGGAATGCGCGTGCTGATCCCGCCGGTCGCGCCACCGTAGAGATACTGGTTGAGCGCCGCATCCTGATTGAACGGCGCGAACGCGTTGAACGGCACGCAGGACGGATCGGTCCCGTTGACCACCGCGCGACAGGTCGGCGTGCCGTTGACGCGGACGACGTCGAGCGAACGGTTGATGTTGTCGAAGCGCGCGATCGGCACGTCGATCGTGTCGAGACGCGCGCGCGAGATCATGCCTGCGACATCGTACGACCACACGTCGTCAAAGCCACGCCCGCGCAGCCCCGCGACGATGCGATAGCCCTCGTTGGTGAAGCGCTGCCGCACCAGTGGCAGCCCGTCGAAGCGGTACCGGACGTCGATCGGCGCATATTGTCCCGCGACCCCGGCATTGGCGCCGCACAGATCCTGTGCTTGCGAGGACGACAGGAATGCGTTGTCGCAATTCACGCGGAACGGGTCCGAGCCGTACGCCCCGAAGTTGAAGGTCCGATTGAGCTGGGTGTTGTAGGACTTGTCGCGGTAGAACAGCCCGTTGCCGTACAGCTCGATGTCGTCGCTGATCTTGGCGGTGAGGAAACCGCCAAGGTTGACGCGATTGAACGCGCGCTGGACCGCCCAATTGTCATAGGGGTTGGCAGACGAGCCTTGCGGCCCGCTGTTGATCGGAATGAAGGTCCCGTTGCCGTTGGGATTGTTGACCAGGATCTGCCCAGCGCGCGGCCCCGACTGCGGGACGATCGTGCCGGCGGGCGTGAAGCTCGCCCGCGAACAGCCGAGTGGCGACGTGTTGGTCGGCTGGACCGCCTCGCAGACCGAATAGGAGCGATCGACCAGCTCGATCGGGTTGGACTGGCGGTAGTTGATGAACCCGGTGAGGTTCACGCGGTCGTTGAACAGATTGGTGCCGGCCGCCAGGCTGACGTCTGAACGGCCACCGTCATTGGTCAATCCGCGCTTGGCGGCGAAACCCGCGCGACCGGCCGCATCGGTGACCGCGTTGCTGCCATTGTCGTGGTTGTAGAAGCTGTAGTTCGCGTCGAGCCGGATGCCTTCGAAATTCTTCTTCAGAACGAAGTTGACGACGCCCGACACCGCGTCGGACCCGTAGACGGACGAGGCGCCGCCGGTGAGCACGTCGATCCGCTCGACCAGCGCGTTGGGGATGATCCCAACGTCGACCGTGTTGGCGAGGCCCATGCGCAGGCCGTCGATCAGCGTCAGCGTGCGCTCATAGCCCAGGCTGCGCAGCTTGATGCGCTGGCGACCTTCGGAATCGCTGAAATTCTGTTCCGAGTTCACCTGGACCTGCGGCAGGCGGTTCAGCACCTCCTCGATCGTCGTCGCGCCCTGTGCCGCGATTTCCGCGGCGGTCGTCGTGACGATCGGTGCGGCGGAGCGGTTGTTCGGGCGAGCGATGCGCGTGCCGGTGACGACGATGTCCGACCCATCCCGCGGTTCGCCGGTGCGCTGCGTATCGGCGGCGAGCTTGGCGGAGGCGACGGGATCGCCGATCGCGACCTGGCCATCCTGCGCGCCGGTATTTCCGCTGGCACTTCCCGTGCCGCGCATATCCGCTGCCTGCGGATCCGGCATGCCGCTATCCGACGACTGGACCTGTGCCTGTGCCGGCAATGCCATCAACGCAGCCACGCAACATGTCGTGGCCATCAACCCCTTTAACACCATCATTCTAGCCCCCCTGTGTCGCCGATCGGGTCACATGGATGATGCCGCGCGCTGTCGACTGCCTTCCGACCCTGTTCGGACGCAGTCGATGAACCTCATGCTGCTCGTTCATCGGGATCTGGCGCCCCGTGACTTGCTGACATTGTTCGGCAGTACCATCCGGACCCATCGGACAAGCACATGCTGTCACGTTCGCAGTATCAAAACAATACCAATCATATCGAAAATCGGGGAAGGTTATATTGCGGGGATGGCATGCACTTGGCGTTTTAAGATGGGGTCGATTTCGTTGCCATGCCGGGGGACATTCGGCGGCATCAGGCTGGAAGATTTCGGTCTTTCGAACTTCTCGCCCGCTCGACCGCCTGCGACGTTCATAGATGCCGTTGACGGCTTCCCGGGGCAAACCCTCGCGTTCGGTCCAGGGGCGGAAAATACCTTGTCTTTACCGTTGGTTGCTCGAAATCGGTGAATTTCTCCCTGCGCATATCAATAATTTAAGGAAGAGGGGGCATTTGAAAGCGAGGCGCTTGCGCAAGATCAACGCGTTGGCGGTGCGTGTCGTGCTTAGAGCCTGCGACTGTTTCAATTTGGCTCGTAGCAGCTGGCCGTCCTGCCTCTCCGGGGGCGGGGCGGGGACTGGCCTGAAGCAAAAATCGGGGGGAACTTGTGACTCAATATAGGTCGGACATTGACGGCTTGCGGGCCGTGGCGGTTGGGGGCGTCGTTGTTTTCCACGCAATCCCAAATCTCCTGCCCGGCGGATTTATTGGTGTCGATGTTTTCTTCGTGCTGTCCGGCTTCCTGATCACGTCTATAATCCGCACCGAGGCAGAGTCCGATCGATTCTCAATCGCCACGTTCTATGAGCGAAGGTTTCGCAGGATCATTCCCGCACTTCTTGCAATGCTTATTGTGACATCGATTGCGTCGCTCCATATACTGCCACCATTTGAGCTTGCCGCGTATGGAAAAAGCTTGATAGGAGTTGCGGCGTTTGTATCTAATATCATATTCTGGAGTAGCAGCGGCTACTTTGATACTGACTCAATCGATAAGCCACTTTTGCACACGTGGTCGCTCGCTGTCGAAGAGCAGTTCTATATATTCTGGCCGTTGATTGCGGCTTTCCTGATTTCGAAGGGAAGGCCACGGACTCTCGGCTTGTTCGTGATCGGCATGGTTGTCTGCTCGCTCGCGGCATCAATAATCATGGTCAAGCTGGCGCCGAGCCAGGCGTTCTATCTACTTCCCTATCGGGCATGGGAACTCGGTTTCGGTGCGTTGCTCGCTGTGGGCGCCGTCCCTGCTATCAGACAACCCGGTTGGCGTGAGTCTTTGGCCTGTATCGGCTTGCTCCTGATCGTCGTCCCCATGTTCTTGTATTCGGAAAAGACGCCCTTCCCTGGGTTGGCTGCGATCCCGCCATGCCTGGGTACACTTCTGCTGATCCATTCCGGCCAAGGATATTCAACGGCTATTGGACGGACCTTGTCGCTGCGATGGATACTTTTCACCGGATTGATATCATACAGCCTATATCTTTGGCATTGGCCAATCCTGGTGCTGTCACGGATAGCGCTCAATCGACCGCTTCTCCCGTGGGAGGCGTTCGTTGCACTTGCGGCGGCTTACGCATTGGGCGCCTTGTCTTTGCGCTTTGTCGAGAAGCCGTTTCGCGGAAAAGGCACAATCCCGCTGTCACGCCGAAGCGTATTGGTGGCAAGTGCGAGCGTTTGTATTTTGACGGGAGCAATCGGCCTGACCCTGTGGGCGACCCATGGCTTCAGGGCTTACGCTTCGCCGTCAGTGCAGATCGCCGATGCTGCAATAAGAAGTGTCAATCCGCGTCGCTCCGCGTGTCATAGCGCCGACGGCGTGAACCAACTCAATGACCCCTCGCGATGCATTGGGGGGAATAGCTCGAAGGGCAATTACTCGGTTCTCCTTTGGGGCGACTCTCACGCTGACCACCTTATGCCCGGTATGGAGGACTTGGGGCGTCTGCACGGCTTTGCTGTCAGGCAGGCGACCGTCTCGGGGTGCACTCCTTTAGTCATTGCGTCAGAAGATGGCCGCCAGGCGGCGTGCAGGAAGTTTCATCAAGCAGCGTTGGCGGAGGCGGCGCAGCAGCCGAACCTCAAAGCTGTTGTTATCAGCATGCGCTGGAGTACGTCTTTCCCGGAGTTTACCGCGAGGGACAGGACGCCTGCCGGCACAGCAAAGTTCAAGGCGCTTGTTGTGCGATTTGAGGATCGCGTCCGCCAAATCGTTGGCCATCGCGTAAAGCTGATATTCGTAGGCTCGACTCCAGAATTTACCTTCTGGCCTGCGACATGTTTTGCACGAGCAGCGCAGTTCAATCGCGACATCACGACATGTCAAAGATCTCCCGCACGTGACGGTTATTGGGGCGAGAAAGCCGATGGCGTATTGTCGGCTATATCGCTGCAGGGCACCTATTTCGTGCTACCTCGTGACTTCATGTGTAGCACTGAAGGGTGCGTTACTTATGACAAAGGGTCTATACTGTATCGAGACGATGATCATTTGACGAATGCAGGGTCACGGTTCGTGACGAGGCGCTTGCGGAACCTTCTGGCAGCAAGCTGATGCTGGATGTCCTGATCATTCGTCCGGCTTTATCAGTACATCGATGCTTTACCGATAGCATGCCAAGACTAGAGGCATTATCGCGTAAACTTGCAATGTTATGAGGCGGCTAGATATACAAATCCGGATGTTATGCTTGTCTAAGCTCGTAGTGGTTCCAGTTGTCAAGAATGGAGCTGTATAACTCGTATCCCTAGAAATTTGGCTATCGGTCGTATGGTCAGCATCATTGCCACCCCATTGCTACAGCGACTTGCTCGCTCGCCGATTTGGAAGCACCCCCTTTGTTTCGTATGGGGAAGACCTCATATTTGCTGTATCTCATCCACATGACACCGCTGCATACATTGATATACTTGCTACGCGCATCGTCACTTCCTACAAAAACTATGCAAATTATAGTCTTTACTAGCGCGGTGGGTATAACATTTGCCCTTGCCATGCTAAAACCTCGCTACGATGAGAAGCCGGGAATTGCACTGGGTGCTCGATTGACCAGTTATAAGCGATAGAAATGAGGCGGCGCGGGATGGCGTATCTATAATGATATAGTATTTTCGGTAATCACACTGCTTTGCTACTTGATGCCAAACCCTGTCTACGGACCGTGATGCCGTGCCACGCGGCACCCTCACCAAACGCGTCTTTGAACTGCTAAGCCCTACCGGCAATACCTGTCCTTACCGGTGAAGATTTCGCCGGCGTAGGAGGCAGGTCGTTACGAGGCAACGGCCGGTCCCCTTTACGTGTTGATAGCGTAGCCGTTGGCATCACGGAGACAATTTCGGCCCCATTTCACTGTGGCAGACTTGCCGCCCCACTGAAGCAACGTGCCACGCGGTACTGCAAAGACACATTCCTTTACCGTGACCGAGACCGGAAACGCGTTTTCGATGCGAAGTACCGGCGCAATTGTCGTGCTAAGGACAACCAGGCGATCGATCGTGACGTTCTGCGGTGCCTTGGCGTTAAGCCAGACGTGTGCGCCAGATGGATCCCTACTGGTCAGCGTTGTCGCCGTGATGTCGTTCCAGAAGCGGTAGTTCCGGCCGTTGCGCTCGGCGATCAGATCCTCGAGCCGAGCCTGCCCCTTGAGGTCAAAGCCGCCGTCGCTGTTGTTCGTCGACACGTCGCGCCGATAGGTCACCCGGTACACCCCGGCTTCCTGACTGAAGCCGTCGCCGTTGGTATATTTCTTTAATACGGGCTGCATGCGATGCCCGCTAGCCGTCACTCCCTCGATCAGAACATCATGTACGGTGCCAGCAAGATCAATCCCGACGGGTAAATCGCTACCCGTCGTTTCTCTCTTGGTTGCCATCGAACCGTTGCGGATGACGATATCGTGCGCATCGCCCCGCAGGCGAATGCCTGCGCGATCATAGCGGAGCTGAAAGCCATCCATCCGAAGCCCACTGGCTTCCGTAAGGGCGTCGATATAGCGATAGCTCGTGAGATTCTTCGCCTTGGTGATGACCGTTCCCGGCTTGAGCGGTCGGGCGGGGCCTGCCAGCGCGGGGGTGGTGATCAATAGAGCGGCAAGTGCGATAAAACGGTTCATGCGTTGCGCCTCATGATGATTGCACCCATGCGGGTGTAGCTGTTGCCGGTGCCGATCGACGTCGTCATGACCGATATGACCGCGTAGAGACGCTTCGACCAAAGCCAGCCAACCGGCGGGTGGAATTCGGCCATCTCCATTCTCGCCTCACCGAGCCGCTGACGCGGTCCAGCTTCGGATAGCCACTGACGCCAAAGGAACGGGCGAACTAAGGACACTCGGTTCCGACGCCACGGCGTGGGTAGACGACGGACGCCTTAGCCTTATCGACGCCATTCGGGAAGATATACGAATAGCCGGTCGCCGCGGCTGGTACGTTGTCGATCTGGCATATCAGAATGACCCGGCCGATGAAGACGTTGACGTCGTAAGTCTCGATTTGGGTAAACCTGCCGGGTTCGTTGCATCGGTGCCGACAAAGGGGTTCGCTGATGGTTTCGACGCAATGCTGTCGAACCACCCGGCCGGGAGCGCATCGTCACAGGACAGTCGCCGTGCCCTCGTCGGATCGGCTCCGCGCCCGGCATAAAGCCAAATCCCTTCAACGCCTCTCTCGTTACCGTCTCAGCTATTGATTGCAGATCGGCTGGAAACGATGAGAAGCTACGATAGTCCACAATGTCGGGCGGGCCGAGACTTTGCCAGCGCTAGTAATATTTGTCGACTTTCGGAGATGGGTGTCGTTCATCGAGCTGATTGAATAGGTCGCGCTCGGCGGCGAAATTGGTGAAATGCCAGCTCGGATCGGCGTGCCGATCGAGGCCGGCACATGCCTAGAGCGCCCATGAGCACCATGCTGTACGGCAGGAGCACGCGCTGCGTCGAACCGCCGGAACCATGCTCCAGCAATTTCGTGCCAAGCTTGGCTGTCCACACCAAGACGGTCAAATTGTAGGCTAGGCCTGCCGCCTCGCGGGTGCTGATAGGCGACCGGGCATGACGAAGCCACGCGGCTCGGATGCCATCGTCATTATTCTACCTTTGATGAATATAAACGGCGAGATCGCTCGTTGGCGACGCGCCGGAATGGCTCCGTAAGTGCTCCGGTCGGCCCGCCCGAGGCCCCCTCAGGTTTAGCGCGCAGCTACAGAACTGGCCGACCGCGTGGCCTCGACCGGTCTGCGCTTGCGATCGCGACATGCGGCAGGGCGGTTGTTCTTTACAAATTGATTCAGGTTAATCGATTGCGAACTAGGACAGTCAAACTGCCGGTCGTATGTAGCGGGCGTCACAGTGCGTGCGGCCAATCTTAAGCTTTTGATTGGTATCCTGCAGGTGGTCAGCGTGCCGGTTTTTATCAGCATTTTTTCCGGCACGCTGACCACCGGCATTTTTCTGTGACGTACCCAGATTTCGAGTTGACCGGCTTGCCGGCATCTATGCCAGACAGAGTGCCCACCTTTGCAACGCAGCTTTCGGCGATGCTGAAGACAGGCGGAATAAAGCCTGCTGCTCAGTGGTTACTTGCGGTCACGATGGCAGCGCGATCCTGCCATTGGACGTCACGGAACAGTGACAGACGACACGCCCCTGCACGAGTCGAAGCGCAGATAACTCCGGGTCCGCTATACCTGTGGGGGTGTGGTGAAACCATTGGACAAGGCACGGCTTGAAATATCGCGTGCGCTGCGTGCTTGAAGAGCATGCCGGGCGACTGGAGTCGCCCGGCATGATCTTCCGCTCAGAACTGCAGCGCTGCGGTTCCGGCAGCCGACCCGTCGAGGCTGTAGACATAATAGGTCGTGCCGTCGTGCGAGACCGCGCCGTCGAATTCGAGCGTGGAAACGGACGCGCCCTTCAGGCCGCCGATCGCGACATCGCCCAGATCGACGCCCGCGTTGCTGCCCAGGTCGAGTACGCCCTTGGCGCCAAGCTTGACGTGGCCGGTGCCGTCGTCGGGCAGCGCGACCGTGGTCACCAGCACATCCTTGTTGCCGAAATTCGACAGCGTGTCGTGACCGAGATCACGCCCGAGCGCGGTATCGAAGAAGAACTGGCTGGCCGTCTTCTCGGTCGAATCGCCCGACAATTTGTCGTTGGCGAGCGTGCCTTCCTCTGCCCCTTGGGGGCGGACGCTCGCATCGGCATAGATATATCGCCCTGCGGCATCGGTGCCCATCAGGCGGAGCGCCGAAACGCCTTCGATGACGGCGTAATCATCGCTCTTCGGCGCATCGAGCGACAGGCTGTTGGCGGCGAACTTGATGATGCCGTCGCCATTGCCGTCAAAAAGCTTGGCGGTGGTGGCGAGCACGTCTTCGTGGCTGAAGTTCTTGATCGTGTCGGTGCCGCTGTTCTTCGCAATGTCGAAGAAGAACATGTCGTTGCCCGACGTCCCCGTGAGCGTCTGCGATGCCGAACTGCTGCCGTCCTGGATCGTTGGCTTGCCGACGGGGGGAGTAACCGGTGGCGCCGTGACCGCGATCGTGACGACGCCGTTGTCCGAGGCCTTCCCGTCGCTTGCCGCGTAGGTGAAACTGTCGCTGCCGACATAGCCCTTGTCCGCGACATAGGTGAAACCGCCATTGGCGTTGAACAGCAACGAGCCATGCGTCGGACCCTTGACGAGGCTGGCGGTGAGCGCGTCGCCATCGCCGTCGCGGTCGTTGGTCAGAACGTTGCCGGTCTCGCTCTTGCCCGCGACGATCGCGAACGTATCGTCGACCGCGACAGGAGCGATGTTGGCGGGCACCGGGGGCGCGCCCGCACCGGACTTGATCGCGGCGACGGTCGCGTTCAGATCGTCGGTGATCCCCATGTAGAAGGTGAACGTCGTCGATCGGCCCGCGGCGAGCGTGCCGAGACCGAAATTGATGTTGATCGCGTTGTCGCCCTTGAGCGAATAGCCCTCGGCCGGAGCGGTATCGAAGGTCGCGGCCGCGTCGGGGTTCTCGTTGACATAGCCCTTGAAGGTGGAGACCTTCGCGCGATCATCGGCGGTGTAGTAAAATAGTGGCGTCTTGCCGCTGGACGCATAGGCCGCGATCAGCGCGCCATTTGCGCCGTCGCCACCCTGCTCGATCACCGTGTTGACCGTATCAAAGCCCGCACCGTGGTCGGGGTCGATCGAGCGCATGTAATGCAGATCGGCGACCGCTTTGCCCGTCGTGTTGGTCAGCGTCACGTCGACCTTGATGTATTTGGCACCATCGGCAAGCGACATCGTCTGCGCGACCTTGACGCCCTCGGTCGTCGCGCCCGTCCAGCCGGCCTTGCCGACGCCGTTGCTCGACAGATCGGAGGAGACCCCGCCGGCGACTTCGCTCTTGCCGTTTCGCTCGCTGTTGACGCTGGTGTAATGCTTGGCACCGATATCATAGCCGATCGAAAAGCTCTCGACCGGCGTTCCCGCGAGCATCGCGTCGCGCGTCGGTGCCGCACCCTTGCCGAAGCCATCCGTGTCGCCAACCAGCCCCAGGCGGATATAGCCGTTGACCGCATCGGTGACGAACCCCACGGGTGCGGTCGCGCGCGTCCCGAGCGTGCCGCTGCCGTTGATGCCCAGGCTCAGATACTGACCCTGCAGAAAAATCTCATTTCCGATAGTCGCGTCGCGTAACATGCTCTGTTCCCCGTCCCGGACGACGCACGGTTATCCCCGTACAGCGCTTGGTTCCCTAAAGTTCACGGTAAGTGCGAGTAATCCGGCGTTTTTCTGTGGACGGATCATCCCGAAACCGTTCAGCCCCAAAGCCCTTCCGCAGATTGACCGCAGATGAACGGGCTCGCCAGATTTTCGTTTTGAGCGGGAACCAGCAGACGATTCAGACGTTCCGGGCGCCCAATTTGCACGCTTCGTCGAGTCTGCGGGCGGTGGTTTGCGCCGACCGGGGGGCGAACTTTCGCTTGGAACTGGCCGATCCGGCCATTTTCAGAAGGGCAAAACTATCAGCCACTTCGCTGCATCACTGCAACCGTCAAAGCCTTCCAGTCAGCTGGCATGTCGTGTCCAATCCGTCTGCGCTCGTACACGAGGGGCAAACGCAAAATACTGCGGATCAACTGACCACCAGTAGCAGGTCGAGAATGACTGATTTCTGCTGTTGGTGACCCCTACGGGAATCGAACCCGTGCTTCAGCCGTGAAAGGGCCGCGTCCTAACCGCTAGACGAAGGGGCCTGCGTGGTGGGAGGCGCCTAAAAGGAAGGCGGCGAGGCGTCAACCCCTCAATCGGCCCAGGCCGCATCTTCGACGTGTAATTCCGCCGATGGACGCGAGGACCAGTCGTCGATCTTCGCGCGGCCGGCGAGCCAGAGCTTGCGGTGCGGTGCGGCGCCGAGCAGTGCCTGGCCCAGTGCGCTGTCGGCAGCGCGGAACGCCATCGCCTTGATGCTGCGACCATCGTCGCCCGCGACGACGGTCCGGACATGGCCGTTGCCGACGACGTCCGCCCTGATGACCCGGACGGGACCCATCGCCACGCGGGGCGCTGGCCAGCCCATGCCGTACGGTCCGCCGACCTCGAGCGAGTCGACGAGGCCGGGATTGACGCCGCCGGGCGCAAGCACCGCGTCGAGGAGAAGCGCACGGTCGCCATTGGATCGCTCGACGGCGGCCGCGAGCCGCTCCTCGAGGAAGTCGGTGAAGGCGGGGATCGCGGACGCGGTGATTGTCAGCCCTGCGGCCATCGCATGCCCGCCGCCCGCGCTCAGCAGGCCGTGCTCGCGTGCCGCCATGATCGCCGCGCCAAGATCGACGCCGGGGATCGAGCGTCCCGATCCCTTGCCGACGCCATGCTCGTCGATCGCGATCACGATCGCGGGCCGGCCGAGCTTTTCCTTGAGCCGCCCCGCGACGATGCCGATGACGCCGGGATGCCAGCCATGCCCCGCGACGACGGCAACCGCGCGATTGCGGCTGGCGAGCAGGTCGGCGGCTTCCTGCACGCCCGTCTCGATCGTCCGGCGTTCCTCGTTGAGCCGATCGAGTTCAGCCGCGATCGTCCGCGCCTCGTCGGGATCTTGCGTCGTGAGCAGGCGGACGCCGAGGTCGGCACGCCCGACACGGCCGCCCGCGTTGATCCGCGGGCCCAGCGCAAAGCCGAGATCGGTACAGGTCGGGTTGCGTGTCAGCCGCGAGGCCTCGATGAGCGCGGCGACGCCGATGTTGCGACGCGCACCCATCACCTTCAGGCCCTGCGCGACGAACGCACGGTTCAGCCCGCGCAGCTGCGCGACATCGGCGACCGTCCCGAGGGCGACGATGTCGAGCAGGTCGATCAGCTTCGGCTCGGCCCGATCGGCGAAGAAGCCGCGCGTGCGCAAGGTGCGGACGAGCGCGGCGGCGGTGAGAAAGCACATCCCGACCGCGGCGAGGTGGCCGTGCGCGGCGCCTTCGTCCTCGTCGAGCCGGTTCGGGTTCACGACCGCCAGCGCGTGCGGCAACGTCGTCGAGCATTTGTGGTGATCGATGACGATGACGTCGACCGGCGCATCGCGCGCGGCGTCCAGCGCGTCGAACGCCTGCGCACCGCAATCGACGGTCACGATCAGCGACGCGCCTTCGCCCGCGAGCCGGACCATGGCTTCGCCCGATGGGCCATAGCCTTCGAGCAGCCGGTCGGGGATATAGGGCCGCGCCTCGATGCCGAGGTCGCGCAGCACGAGCACCATCAGCGCGGCGGACGTCGCACCATCGACGTCATAGTCGCCGAAGATCGCGACCTGTTCGCCC
Source organism: Sphingomonas sp. Leaf20 (assembly GCF_001421535.1). Classification (GTDB taxonomy): domain Bacteria; phylum Pseudomonadota; class Alphaproteobacteria; order Sphingomonadales; family Sphingomonadaceae; genus Sphingomonas. The sequence goes on from NZ_LMKN01000008.1 coordinate 687,026, forward strand.
GCCTGAACGGCATCGGCGAGCCGGTCGGCGGCGCGGTCCATGTCGCGGAAGATCGACGGGTCGGGCATGAAGGCGCGGATCGACGGCGAGCGGTGCGCGTCGAGTCCCTCGCGCGGACAGCCGCGCGCGAGGAGCAGCTGGGTGACGAGATCGTCGCCCGTGAAGCCGTCGCGGCCGTCTGCGGCAAGCGCGCGCCAGCGCCACGGCTGGCCAAGGATGGACGAGGTTACGCCGAGAACTGTCATGCGTCGGACGTAGTGGCTGTCGGGCGATTGTCGAGCGGCGTGCGTGCGCCGCATGCGACCCGGGCACGACGCATTCGCCTCTGCCGTCGGCACGCCGGCAGCAGGCATCACGTCATGCGGACGGGGTGTCCGCTAAAAGCGGGGCGGACAAAGGCGGTGCCGCGGCGCGCTAGATCACTTGATCCACGGCCGTTCGCGAAACCATTTGGTGACGATATATTTGACGCCGTCGACGACGGGCATGCCTTCGTGCAGCGTCAGCGCGTTCGGGCTGCCGTCGGCGCTCATGTTGTTCCAGGCGAGCAGCAGTCCGCGTTTCGGCGCGACCTTGATACCGGCGTGCGGGAACCACGTCGCGCCGCCTTCGGCCACGTCGTTGAGGTAGAGCATCGCGGTCCAGGTCCGCTGACCGCCCTGTTGCTGCATGCGCTCCCAATAGCTTTCGCTGGCATGGAAATAATCGTGATGCGCGCGGAATTGCTGGCCGGGGGCATAACGCTGTCCCTGCATCGTCTCGCCATGCGGCAGATCGATGCCGAGCAGTTGTGCGATCGCCTCATCGGTCGGTTGCACGTCGGCGGACCAGCGATCCATGTCGCAGCTTTCGGAGGTTCGGAAGCTGCTGTTGGGGCGATCGGACAGGAGCGTCGAGGGGCGGCGCTTCGAATCGATCAGCGCGACGAGCTTCTTGCACGTCGCCGCATCGGCGAAATCGGCGTGGTGGTAGAATTGCACGCCGTCGATCGCGACGCGCTCGACCTTCGGGTTGGCGTCGAGCCGTGCGGCCACGCTCGCGCCAGCGGCTTGACGCACCGTCGCCATCGGATCCTGTTGTTTTGCTTTGGAGAAGAAGCCCATGCGTCTGAATCTGCGCAGTGGCGCGGTGAAACGCAAGAGGGACGGGGACTGGGGTCGACGCGGGATCGTCTCACGCCGGATAACGACGGCGCATTGCTGCCCTGGCGGAGCGTGACCAAGGCTGAAAGCTTGGCCACGCTCCGTCTTGGTCACCAGAAGATGTCGTACACCGTGTCCACGACGCGTCCGCTGTCGAGGTCGACGAGCAGCGCGTCATTGTAATAGCGGACCCAGCGATAGGGCCCATATGCCTCGGGAAGACGATAGGTATAGGGATCCTGGATCCAGTAATTCTGGTTGTACAGGATGCTGTTGAGCGAAAAGCCGATGTTGAAGCGGCGATAGCCATAGCCCCAGCCGCTTGGCGCATAATAGCGCGGCAGGCGGTAGGCGCCCCGGTTGGATGCGCGGTAACTGCTCCAGCCATAACGGTTGTCGCTGCGCCATCCCCGGTTCCACGTTCCGCGCTGATCGATCCGACGCGTGTCGTAGCCACCGCGTCCATAGCCGGGCGCATTTGCGAAGCCGCCGAACTGCTGGCGGTTCTGAAAGCCCCGTCCGCGCTGATCATCGCGCGCAAAGCGACCGTCGCCTCCGAACTGGTCGTCGCGATCGAACCGATCGTGGCGGTCACCACGCCCATCGCGACCAAAACCGGGGCCGCGATCAAACCCGGGATTGCGATCTAAGCGGGAGCCGCGGTCGAAGCCGGGGCCGCGATCGTTCCTGAAACCGCCGCGCTCGGAACCCCGACCATCGCCGCGACGATCCGCCGAATTCCGGATCCAGGCGTCACGGACCTGATCGGCCTGACGATCCGATTCGGGGCGCGCGGATTGCTGGCGGTCGATCTGCGCACGATCGATCGGCTGGCGATCGGCCCGCGGCCGGCCATTCCAGTCGGGACGCGCGCCGTCACGCTCGAACGCCGGACGTTGTGGGCGGTCACCGCCGCGATCGCGGTCGAAGGCGGGACGCTCCCTGCGAAACGACTGTGCAGGATCAGCCCCGGCAGCAGGATCGGCCCGCTGGAAGCGCTGGCCGCGATCAGGCCGTTCGCCGCGATCGCCGCGTGTCTCGCCGCTGACCTGAGCGTCGGCACCGAACCGCTGCGCCTGCGCGGCGACCGGTACGAGCACGGATGCAACGAGCAACATCTTCAGAAACCTACGCGTCATCGCGGTCGTCCTCGACTGCCGGCGCACGAGCCGGCTCCTATGGTGGACCCGGTCTACCCGTGCCTCCGTGAGGCCAAGCTGAATTGGTTCGTCAGCGATCCGACAGGAATCGACCGCCACGGGATGCTAGCGGGCCGGCGGCGGCACCAGCGCGGGGACGAGCCGGGCCGAATCCGCGGGGTCGATTCCGGGGCGCGGGCCCGCGGGCAGCACCTCCTCGCCGCGCGTCGCACGACCGGCGCGCTGGACCGCCTCGATGATGCGGGGATACACGCCGCAGCGGCACAGATTGGTGATGTGCGTGCGAATGTCCGCCTCGCTCGGATCCGCATTGGCGTGCAGCAACGCGGCGGCGGCCATGATCATGCCGGGAATGCAGAAGCCGCACTGCGGGACGGCCTCGGCGATGAAGGCGAGCTGCACCGGATGATTGCGCTCGTGCGACAGTCCCTCGATCGTCGTCACATAGCTGCCCTCGATCGACCCGATCGGGACTTGGCAACTGCGCCGGGCACGGCCATCGATGTCCACGGTGCAGGCGCCGCATTGCCCCGTGCCGCAGCCATATTTGGTACCCGTCAGGTTCGACGCGTCACGCAGCGCCCAGAGCAGCGGCGTGGCCGGATCGAGCCGGTATTCGATCGCCTGGTTGTTGACGGTGAAACGGGTCATCGGCGAGCGCTAGCGCATCGCCGAGGTCCGCGGAAAGGGGCTATTGCCGCCAGCCCGTATCCTGCTTGTCGACAAGGCGGACCATCGCGTCGAAATCGGCCTTTCCGGCTCCACCGGGCAGCGACACCTTGCCAAGATCGCGCTGGTGGACCTTGACGACGTCGTCGGGGATCAGGATCGGCGTCCCCATCGACGCGGTCGCGACCTGGATCTCGCAGGCGCGCTGCAGCGACCAGTGCTTGATGAACGCCTCGGGCAGCGTCCGCCCCATGACGAGGATGCCGTGGTTGCGCAGCAGCATGACGCGCTTGTCGCCGAGATGCTCGATCAGCCGTTCGCCTTCTTCCGAGCGGACGGTGACACCTTCGAAATCATGATAGGCGATCTGGCCGATGAAGTTGCACGCATAGAAATTGGTCGGCTGCAGCCCGCCCTCGACCGCGCTGACCGCCATGCCCGCGGTGGTATGCGTGTGCATGATGCAGTGTGCGTCGGGCAAATGCTTGTGGAACAAGGCGTGCTGCGTGAAGCCCGCCAGATTGACCGGATAGGGATTGTCGTCGAGCTTGTTGCCGTCGATGTCGATCTTGACGAGGCTCGATGCGGTGACCTCGCTGAAATGCAGTCCGAACGGGTTGATCAGGAACGCGCCATCCTCGCCCGGGATCTTGAGCGTGATGTGGTTGTAGATCATCTCCGACCAGCCCAGCATGTCGAACACGCGGTAACAGGCGGCAAGTTGTTGGCGCGCCTCCCATTCCGCAGTCGAGACCGTCGAATTGCGCAGGACCGCGGTCGCCATCGGATGCTCTCCCAATCTTTTTGTCCGGTGCAGCATACCCGAACCCTGAAACCCGGGCAATTGCCGTTCGGCATTGCCACGCCCCGCCGCCACGGCTTATGCCGCGGCCAAAGTACGCGAGAGGGCGCCCCAGATCATGCACGTCGATACCCATTCCACCGCCTCGGCGCATGGCCATGCCGCCGACGGCGATGCCAGCCACGGCTATGATGCGCCCGATCTGCGCGTGTTCGTGTTCGCGCTGTTCTTCATCTTCGGCGGCATCACTTCGCTGAACGACATCATCATTCCGAAGATGAAGGAGCTGTTCACGCTCGACCATGCGACCGCGATGCTGGTCCAGTCGGCGTTCTTCCTCGCCTACGCGCTGTTCTCGATCCCCGCCGCGGCGATCGTGCGCAAGGCGGGCTATATGCGCACCGCGTCGATCGGTCTCGTGACGATGACCGCAGGGTGCCTGTTGTTCATCCCGGCGGCGGGGCAGGCGAGCTTCGGCATGTTCCTGTTCGCGCTGTTCGTGCTCGGCGCCGGCATCACCGTGGTGCAGGTCGTGGCCAACCCGCTGATCTCCGCGCTCGGGCATCCCAAGTCCGCGTCGAGCCGGCTGACGTTCGCGCAGGCATTCAACTCGCTCGGCACCACGATCTTCCCCTATGTCGGCTCGGCGCTGATCCTCGGCGGGCTGGCGACGGTCGATTCCTCCAAGCTCACCGGCGCCGCGCTCGACGCGTACCGGACGGAATCGTCGCGGACGGTGGTCCACACCTATATCGGCCTCGCGATCGCGCTGCTGGTCGTCGCCGCGGTCGTATGGACGAGGCGCAACCGGCTCAACGAAGAGCAGGAGCAGACCGGCAGCATCTTCCACGCGTTCACGCTGCTCAAGCGCCCGCGCTTCGCGATGGGGGCGGCGTGCATCTTCCTGTATGTCGGTGCCGAGGTCGCGGTCGGGTCGCTGATCGTGAACTATCTGATGCAGCCGAGCGTGATGGGGCTGAGCGACGTCGCGGCGGGCAAGCATGTGCCGTTCTACTGGGGCGGCGCGCTCGTCGGCCGGTTCATCGGCGCGTATGTGCTGAACAAGGTGTCGCCGGGCAAGGTGCTCGCGGGCGTCGCGACGGGGACGCTGGCGCTGATCCTGATCTCGGCGAACACCGAGGGCGCAACGTCGGGCTGGGCGTTGCTGGCGATCGGCCTGATGAACGCGGTGATGTTCCCGACGATTTTCGCGCTGGCGTCGGAAGGTCTCGGCAAGCGTGCGGCCGAAGGGTCGGGCGTGATCGCCACCGCGATCGTCGGTGGTGCGATCATTCCGTATCTGACGGGGATGCTGGCCGATACGTCGGGCAGCCTGCACTTCGCGCTGCTGCTCCCGGCGATCTGCTACGCGCTGATCCTGGCGTACGGGTTGTATGCGCGGAAGCCGGTGGCTGAGGCAGTCGCCTGAACCCCTCGTCATCCTGGGCTCGACCCAGGATCCAGAGCCACGACCGCTAGCGTATGTGGCTCTGGATCCTGACTTTCGTCAGGATGACGGACGGGGGAGGGGCGGTGCGGCGCGGCCGGTCGCGAGATCGGCGTCGGAGAAGCGTATCGGCGTGCGGAGCCCCGGTACGGTTGAGCCATCTGGTCGCTTGGCATCTACACGCATGCCCCGCGCGATCACCTGCGGATCGTCGAACGCCTGCGCGACGGTGTTGATCGGACCGGCGGGCACGCCGACGGCCTCCAGCCGCGCAAGCAGCTCGAGCTTGGGCACCAACGAGGTCGCCGCCTCGATCCCCGCGAACAACAGGTCCTTGAAGGCGAGCCGCCCGGCATTCGTCGCGAACCGCGGATCGTCGCGCATCTCGGGCAGCGCCATCGCGTCGCAGAACCGCCGGAACTGGCCGTCATTGCCGACCGCGAGTATGAACCAGCCGTCGCTCGTCGGGAAGACGGCATAGGGGCACACGTTCATGTGCGCGTTGCCGACACGTGTCGGCGAGACGCCGCTGGCGAACCAGTTCATCGCCTGGTTGGCGAGCACGCCGGTCATCGTGTCGAGCAGCGCCATGTCGATCTGCTGACCCTTGCCGGTCCGCTCGCGCATCGCGAGCGCGGCCTGGATTGCGATCACGGAATAGAGCCCGGTCATGATGTCGGCGAAGGCGACGCCAATCTTCTGCGGGGCGCCCTCGGGCTCGCCGGTGAGGTCCATGATCCCGCTCATGCCCTGGACGATGAAGTCGTAGCCGGCGCGGGGGGCATAGGGGCCGTCCTGCCCGAAGCCGGTGATCGAGCAATAGACGAGCCGTGGGTTGACGGCGGCGAGGCTGGCGTAGTCGAGCCCGTATTTGGCGAGCCCACCGACCTTGAAATTCTCGATGACGACGTCTGCGTCGGCGATCAGGTCGCGGACGAGCGCCTGGCCTTCGGGGGTGGTGAAGTCGGCGACGACCGAGCGCTTCCCCCGGTTCGCGGCGTGGAAATAGGCCGCGTCGCGGGTCCCGTCGGGGTTGTCGATGAACGGCGGGCCCCAGCTGCGCGTGTCGTCGCCGGCGGGGCTCTCGATCTTGACGACGTCGGCGCCGAGATCGGCGAGCACCTGCCCCGCCCAGGGGCCGGCGAGGATGCGGGCGAGTTCGACGACCTTGAGGCCGGTGAGGGGGGTGTCCTTCACCATGCCGAAACGCCCGTCATCCCAGCGAAAGCTGGGATATCCCCGTAGCAGCGGGCGTGCCTGCCGCGGGAGACCCCAGCTTTCGCTGGGGTGACGGGTGTAGGGGACGGTGCGCTGGCCGCTCTCAAAACGCCGCGATACCCGTGATCGCGCGGCCGAGGATCAGCGCGTGGACGTCGTGCGCGCCCTCATACGTGTTGACCGTCTCGAGGTTCATCAGGTGGCGCATCACCTGATACTCGCCCGAAATGCCGTTGCCGCCGTGCATGTCGCGGCTCATCCGCGCGATATCGAGCGCCTTGCCGACATTGTTGCGCTTGACGATCGAAACCATCTCGGGCGCGAACCGGCCCTCGTCCATCAGCCGGCCGACGCGCAAGGACGCCTGCAACCCGAGCGCGATCTCGGTCTCCATGTCCGCGAGCTTCTTCTGGAACAGCTGGCGTCCGGCGAGCGGCGTGCCGAATTGATTGCGATCGAGGCCATACTGCCGCGCGGCATGGAAGCAGAATTCGGCGGCACCGAGTGCGCCCCACGAAATCCCGTAGCGTGCGCGGTTGAGGCAGCCGAACGGCCCCTTCAACCCCTGCACGTCGGGCAGCAGCGCATCCTCGCCGACCTCGACCTCGTCCATCATCACCATGCCGGTGATCGACGCACGGAGCGACAGCTTGCCCTCGATCTTGGGCGTCTCGAGCCCCTTCATGCCACGTTCGAGGATGAAGCCGCGGATGCCGCCACCATGCTCGTCGGACTTTGCCCAGATGACGAACACGTCGGCGATCGGCGAGTTCGAGATCCACGTCTTGGCGCCAGAGATGACATAGCCATTGGCCGTCTTCTTCGCGCGCGTCGTCATGCCGCCGGGATCGGAGCCGGCATCGGGCTCGGTCAGCCCGAAACAGCCGATCCACTCACCGGTCGCAAGCTTGGGCAGATATTTCTTCTTCTGCGCCTCGGAGCCGAACGCGTTGATCGGATACATGACGAGGCTCGACTGCACCGACATCATCGAGCGATAGCCTGAGTCGATCCGCTCCACCTCGCGCGCGACGAGACCATAGGCGACATAGGACGCACCGACGCCGCCATATTCTTCCGGAATGGTGGGCCCGAGCAGCCCGAGATCCCCCATCTCGCGGAAAATCGCGGGATCGGTATGCTCGTGCTGGAACGCGTCGATGATCCGCGGCGCCAGCTTGTCCTCCGCATAGGCGCGCGCGGTGTCGCGGATCATGCGCTCGTCCTCGCTCAACTGATCGTCGAGCAGGAACGGATCTGCCCAGTCGAACTTGCCCATCCCAGCCATCGTCATCTCCTTCGTTGACCGCCGACTTCGTGGTTCGGCGGTCGAAAGTCCAGCCCCACGCGGGCGTTTAGACGTCGATCAGTGTGAGCACGGCGATGGTTGCGTGCACTTCCGCGCCGATCACCGCGGATGAGTCGATTGCCAGATCGGCGACGATATGCCCGCGCAGGCAGAAAGCGGCTTCGGGCAGCGTCGACAGCCAGGATAGAATACCGGGTATGCCATCCTGCGTTGTCGACGCGATGACGATCCTGAGCAGGATCTGGTCCCCGGTGAACGTCGCACTCGACCAGCACCGGCTCGCGATCTCCGTGACGTCGATCGTATGGCCCGCGGTGGTCGCCTCGCTGCGAAGCGCCCGCGTGAACAGCGTCGCGGCATCGGGGCGGCGGATCTCCTCCATCCTCATGCCTGATGGCCGGCGTGATGACGGTTCAAGAAGCTTTGCAGGCGCGCCATCATCGGCGGGCGCGGCCTGCGATCGCGACGCAGATCCCGGACCAGCCGCGGATCGCGCGCAGCCAGCCGTCCGAACGTGGTGGGCGGCATTCCTGCCTCTCCGAGATACTCGTCCATCCTCATCAGCACATCCATCCGCCTGCCCTCCGGTTTTCGACGCGATCCCCGCTGGATTCGCTTGTGTTCCTCTTCTGTTCTTTTGAGTGCAGCTTGTCTAGGATTTTTCCTATGCTATGGTCGGGCATGCCGAACGCAGATCCCCGGGAGACGTTGGCGGTCCTCGCCGAGGCGCGCGGCGACAGCCTTGCAGCCTTGTCGGCAATGCTCGGGCGTAACGCGGCCTATCTGCAGCAGTTCGTGAAGCGCGGGTCGCCACGACGACTGGCGGAGGGCGATCGCCGGACGCTCGCGCAATATTTCGGCGTGGCCGAGGCCATTCTCGGGGGCGATACCGTCGAGGCGACGGGGTTCCGCATCGCGCGGCTGGCAGTACGGGCGTCGGCCGGCCCCGGTACCCTTGTCGACGACGAGGTCGTCGTCGGTACCGACGTGATCGATCGCGCACTCGCGCGCCGGCTCGGCCTGCGCGACGGCAAGGCCGCGATCATCCGCGTCAGGGGAAGCTCGATGGAGCCGGGGTTTCGCGACGGCGACCATATCGTCGTCGACACGGCCGACCGCGCACCACGGTCACGCGGGGCTCCCTATGTCGTCAGGATCGGCGATCTCGTGATGGTCAAACGTGTCGCGACATCGCGGGGCACGCTGACGGTGACGAGCGACAATCCGGCGGCGGATGCGGTGCCCGCCGGTGACGTCGTCGTGATCGGCCGTGTCGTCTGGCAGATGCGCGAGCCCGACTAGCGGCGGTCCCGCATCCAGATCACGACCGCCGCGGCGACACCGATCGCAGTCCCGATCAGCAGCCCGGGTGTCGCCTGCCCGATCGCGAATCCGATCGCGGCACCTGCGAGAATACCGAGCGCAATGAGGGCGCCGCCGGCGGCACTGGGACGTTTTTCAGACATAGGCTGTGCCTGCCACGACATCGTGCGCGATACCAGCTTGCTATCGACGTGACGGGGGACTCGGCCGGGGGGCTGGCGGCACGCAACCCGGCGCAGCTGTCCTAATCGATTGATCGCCCGCCAAGTTTCCGAAGCTCCATGATGAAACGTGGCGAAAATGCGTCACGAATGACTGTCGCGCGGACGGAAGCCCGGCTAGGACGCGGTCATGGTGTTCCGCTTCGGGTGGGTCCGGCTCGGCACGGCCACCGCCATCCTTGTCGTACCCGGTTTCACCGCGACGTCCGTTGCGGTCGCGCAGACAGCGGCGTCGGCGCGCGACGCGGTACCGGCCACGGCCACGGCCACGGCCACGGCCACGGGCACGCCCGCCGGCAGCGCACAGGTGCAGGATCCGGCGGGACAGGTTGCGCTCGATCCGAATGCGCCGCTCGACGCGATGCCCGATATCGGCGTGGCGTGGCCCGACCTTGCGGCGTCGCCCGCGGATCCGGTGACGATCGCAACGACCACCGATGCGGTGGCCGAGGCGCGCTATGTGTGGCGACTCGACGGTATCGACGGCATCGACAACACGCTGTTGAAACTGCGCTTCAGGCAATTGTCGACGCTCAACGCCAATGACGGCGAGGTCGCGAATGCCGCGCAGCTCGACCGGCGTGCGCGTGAGGACGCCGATCTGCTCAACAGCCTGCTTCGCGCGGAGGGCTATTACGATGCGCGCGTGTCGACGCGGGTTGAACCCGGCGCCAAGCCGCTCGTGATCGTCTCCGCGGAACCCGGTACGCGCTATGTCTTCAAGGGCGTCACGATCGACGGGCTCGCGGCGGCCGGGGACAAGGCACCGGCACTCGCCAAGGCGTTCGGGGTCAAGGCCGATGACCCGGTCAATTCGGACGCGATCGTGGCCGGCGAGGCGCAACTGACGACGCAGATCGGGCGCGAGGGCTTTCCGTTCGCCAAGGTCGGCGACTCGGCGATCGTGGTCGACCATGCCACCAGGACCGCAACGCTCGACCTGTCGGTGGTTCCCGGCGGTGCCAAGCGGTTCGGCCGGATCGTCGCGTTGCCCGGGAACCGCGTGTTCGACGCCGGCCATGTCCAGGAGATCGCGCGATTCTCGCCCGGCCAGCCCTATGATGCGAACGACCTCGACGACCTGCGTCGCGCGCTGGTGCAGACGAGCCTGGTATCCTCGGTCGAGGTCAGGCCGATCGCCGGCGCGCGTGCGGACAGCGTCGATATCGGCGTCAAGCTGGACCCCGCGCCCCCGCATACCATCGCGGGTGAACTGGGCTACGGCACGGGGGAGGGCGCGCGCGCGGAGGTCAGCTGGACGCACCGCAACCTGTTTCCGCCCGAGGGTGCGCTGACGCTGCGCAGCGTGATCGGGACGCAGGAGCAACTCGGGTCGATCGTCTATCGCCGCAACAATTTTCATGCGCGCGACCGCGTGCTGACCGCGCAGGTTTCGGCGGTGCACATCAATCGCGACGCCTTCGACGCGCGCACCTTCACGCTCGCCGGCAGCGTCGAGCGGCAGACGAACATCTTCTTTCAGAAAACCTGGACCTGGTCGCTCGGTGCCGAACTGGTCGCCTCGGACGAGCGCGACGTGATCGTCACGACGGGTGACCCGAGGCGGCGGACCTTCTTCATCGGCGCGCTCCCGACCAGCCTGAACTATGACGGGTCCAACGACCTGCTCAACCCGACGCGCGGGTTCCGGCTTGGTGGCCGGCTCAGTCCCGAGGCATCGTTCCAGGGCTCGGTGTTCGGCTATGCCCGGACGCAGGTCGATGCCAGCGTGTACCATACGGTGCGGGACGGGATCGTCATCGCCGGGCGCACGCGTCTCGGGACGATCGTGGGGGCACCGCGCGACGAGGTGGCGCCGTCGCGGCGCTTCTATGCAGGCGGCGGCGCATCGGTACGCGGCTATGGCTATCAGTCGATCGGCCCACGCGACCCCAACAACGACCCGATCGGAGGCCGCAGCCTGACCGAATTCTCGATCGAGGCCCGCGTCAAGGCGTTCGGCAATTTCGGTGTCGTGCCGTTCCTCGACGCCGGCAATATCTATACCTCGCCGCTGCCCAAATTCACCGGCCTGCAATATGGCACCGGGATCGGCGTGCGCTATTATTCGAACTTCGGACCGATCAGGCTCGATGTCGGGACGCCGATCAATCCGCAGCCTGGTGACAGCCGGATCGCCGTCTACGTGTCGCTCGGGCAGGCATTCTGATGGACGCGCAGGACCAGGCGGAAACGCCAGCCGCGGCGGCGCCGCGCACGCGCGGCATCCGCTGGTGGCGGTGGCTGGTCGGGGCGATCATCGCGCTGCTGGCGATCGTCGCGACCGCGCTGCTCGTCGTCGATACGGATATCGGGCATCGCTATGTCGCGAACCGGATCGGCGACATCCGCACCGCGAACGGGCTGCGGTTCACCGTCGGGCGGATCGACGGCTCGCTCTATTCGAACACGCGGCTGGTCGACCTCCGCGTCTACGATCTCGACGGGCTGGTGTTCGAGGCGCCGCGTGTCGCGCTCGACTGGTCCCCGTTCCGCTGGTTCTCCAACACGCTCGATATCGATCGTCTGGCGATCGATCGGGCGGCGCTGCTGCACACGCCGCGGACGCGCCCGTCGCGCACGCACACGCCGATCCTGCCCGATTTCGATATCCGCATCGCCCGGCTTTCGGTGGGACAGCTGACCCTCGCGCGTGGCGTGCTCGGCACCCGGCGCGTTGCGCGGCTCGATGGGCGCGCCGACATCCGGTCCGGGCGCGCGCTGGTCGATCTCGCGGCACGCGTTGCCGGGAGCGATCGGGTGAAGTTGCGGATTGACGCGGAACCCGCGCGCGATCGCTTCGACATCGACGTATCGGCGCAGGGGGCCGCGGACGGGGTTCTCGCCCGCATGGCAGGCGTCCGGCGCAGCGTCGTCCTCGACGTTACCGGTGACGGCAGCTGGGCACGCTGGACCGGACGCGCCAGGGGCCGGGCGGGTGGGACGGATGTCATCGACCTCGCGCTCGAGCAGACCCGCGGCCGTTATGGCTTGTCGGGTACGCTTGCGCCGTCCGCGATACTGACCGGGCGGCTCCAGCGCCTGACCGCGCCGCGAATTCGCGTGAACGGTGCGGCCACCTTCGAACGGCGGCGGATCGATGGACAGATTTCGGTGCGGTCGCGCGCGCTGGCGATCGACACGACGGGCATTGTCGATCTCGGCGCGAACGCGTTCCGCGACGTGCGGATCAAGGCACGGCTGCTACAGCCATCGGCGCTGATCGGAACGATGAGTGGCCGTGCGATCGAAGTCCGAACGATCCTCGACGGTCCGTTCGCGACCGCCAGCTTCGATTATCGCATCGACGCCGAGCGTATCGCCTTCGACAAAACCGGGTTCGAGCGCGCGCGCGCGGCGGGCAAGGGGCGGTTGTCCGCCGCGCCCGTGATCGTCCCGATCCGCTTTACCGCGGCGCGCGTGACGGGGGTGGGCGATGTCGCGGGCGGCATCCTGCGCAACCTGTCGGTCGATGGACGCTTCCGGATCACCCCCGCGCTGCTCACCGGCGACGACCTCGTGCTGCGATCCGACAAGCTCAACGGACGGATCAACCTGCAACTGGACCTGCGGACCGGACGGTTCGAGGTCGGGGTGAACGGAACGCTCGGGCGCTATCTGATCCCGGGGCTCGGCATCGTCGACGTCAAGTCCGACCTGCGCGTGGTGCCCGGCCCCAATGGCAGGGGCACGCGCGTCGTCGGACAGGGTTCGGCGCAGATGATACGCCTCGACAACGCCTTTTTCCGGAGCCTGGCGGGGGGACTCCCGCGGCTTACCGCAAAGCTCGAGCGGACAGCCGACGGCATCCTCCACTTCACCGATCTCGTTCTCGTTGCCCCGCAGATCCAGCTTCGCGGCAACGGATACCGGCGTCGCGACGGCAGCTTCCATTTTGAAGGCGGCGGGCGGCAGCAGACCTATGGCGCGGTGACGCTGACGCTCGACGGCAGGATCGACCGGCCGACGCTCGACCTCGTCTTCGCGCAGCCCAATGCGACGCTCGGCCTGTCGAACGTCCGCGCGCATCTCGATCCGACGGCCCAGGGCTATGCGTTCAATGCGGCAGGCGGGTCGCGACTCGGACCGTTCACCGCGAATGGCGCGATCCTGCTGCCACGCGGCGCCGGAGCGACGATCGCGATCGGCGCGCTCGACGTCAGCGGGACCCGCGCTACCGGCAACCTCGCGATCGTCGCTGGCGGCTTCAACGGCCGGCTCGCGGTCGGCGGCGGCGGCCTGTCCGGCGAATTGCTGTTCCGTCCGGTCGGCGACGATCAACGGATCGAGGCGCATCTCGATGCCCGTACCGGCGCGCTCGCGGGCTGGACGCTCAGTCGCGGTCACCTCGACCTCGTGACGGTGCTCGATCCCGCAGGAATGTCGATCGAGGCGAAGGTGACCGCGCAGGGGTTGCGGCGGGGCAAGCTGAGCATCGCGCGGCTCGGCGGTACGGCGTCGCTGCGCGGGGGCGTCGGACAGATCAGGGCGTCGATCGCGGGGTCGCGGGGTCGCGGTTTCGATATCCAGAGCGTCACGCAGGTCACCGCGGACAGCTACAGCATCGCCGCACAGGGAACGCTCGATCGCCGCCCGCTCAAACTCCTGTCACCGGCGATCGTGACGCGCGACGGCGACGGGTGGCGGCTTGCACCGACTCGGCTGAGCTTTTCGGGCGGGGAGGCGATGGTCGGGGGACGGTTTACCGCCGCGACGACCGCAATCGATGCGAGCCTGACGCGAATGCCGCTGGCGATCATGGATATCGGCTATCCGGGACTAGGCCTTGGCGGGCTCGCCTCGGGCAGTTTCAGCATCGTCACCGCAAATGGTGCGGCACCGACCGGCAAGGCGGACCTGACGATCCGCGGGTTGAGCCGCGCCGGGCTGGTGCTGTCGTCGCAGCCGATCGACGTCGGCATCGCCGCGCTGCTCTCGCCCGACAAGCTGGGGTTGCGCGCCGTCGTCGCGTCCGCCGGCAAGACGATCGGGCGTGCGCAGGCGCAGCTGTCGCCGCTCGGTGCGGGGGATCTGGCGACACGGATCAGCGCGGCGCGGCTGTTCGGGCAGGTGCGCTACAGCGGCCCCGCCGATACGCTCTGGCGGTTGACGGGGGTCGAGCTGTTCGATCTGTCGGGGCCGGTCGCGATCGGGGCGGACGTCGCCGGTACGCTCGACAATCCCGTCATTCGCGGTGTCGTTCGCGCGACCAATGCGAGGATCGAGAGCGGCACGACGGGGACGATCCTGTCGAACGTGCAGGCGACGGGACGGTTCGGTGGCTCGCGCCTGGTCATCGATCGCTTCGCGGCCGATGCGGGCAAGGGCGGGCGCGTCACGGGCACGGGCGGATTCGACTTCGCCGCCAGAAACGGCCTTGGCATCGATCTGCGGTTGCTGGCCGACAATGCGGTGATGATCAACCGCGACGATATCGGCGCGACCGTCAGCGGACCGCTGACCTTCACGTCCGATGGCCGCGGCGGGGTGATCGCCGGAGACGTGGTCATGAACAAGAGCCGCTACCGGCTCGGGCAGGCGACCGCGTCGAGCGCGGTTCCGCAGCTCAACATCCGCGAGATCAACCTCCCCGATGGCGGCGAGGAGGTCGCGGCCCCGACCCAGCCCTGGACGCTGGCGATCAAGGCGCGCGCGCCCAACCAGGTGATGGTCAGCGGCCTCGGTCTGACAAGCGAATGGTCCGCCAACCTGCAGATTGCGGGGCAGCCACAAAATCCGGCGATCACCGGGCGGGCGACGCTGATCCGGGGGGACTATGAATTCGCCGGCCGCGAGTTCGAGCTCGCGCGCGGGGTGATCCGCTTCGACGGCGGCGTGCCCGCCAACCCTGCGCTCGACATCGAGGCCAATGCGGATTCCACTGGACTGAACGCGTCCATCCGGGTGACGGGCTATGCGCTCAAACCCGAGATCGGGTTTACCAGCACCCCCGCCTTGCCGCAGGACGAACTGCTGTCACGGCTGCTGTTCGGCACGTCGATCACCAACCTGTCGGCGCCCGAGGCCTTGCAGCTCGCTGCCGCGGTGGCGGCGTTGCAGGACGGTGGCAATGGCATCAATCCGATCAACGCGGTCCGGCGCGCCGCCGGGCTCGACCGTCTGCGCATCCTGCCGGCCGATCCGCAGACCGGGCAGGGGACGTCGATCGCCGCGGGCAAATACGTCACGCGACGGCTCTATGCGGAGATCGTGACCGATGGGCAGGGGTACAGCGCGACCCAGGTGGAATTCCAGGTCACGCGCTGGCTCTCGCTTCTGTCGAGCATCTCGACACTCGGCCGGCAGAGCGCGAACGTGCGCGTGTCGCGCGACTATTGACCGCTGCGCCCGCTGCCCGTGAAGCGCCTGCCCCCGGCGTGGCGCAGGCGCTTCACGGCACAGATGTCAGCTCGGCAGGCCGACGACGGTCTTGACCTCCATGAAGTCGGTCAGCCCGTAGCGGCCATTCTCGCGACCATTGCCCGATTGCTTGTAGCCACCGAACGGCGCGCCGATGTCGGGGCTCCAAGAATTGATCGTGACGAGCCCGGCGCGCAGTTTCGGCGCGACCTTCGCGGCGGCGGCGGGATCACCCGAGATCGTCGCGGACAGCCCGTATTCGGTCGCGTTGGCGATGCGGATGCCCTCGTCCTGGTCGGCATAGGCGGTGATCGTCGCGACCGGGCCGAACGTTTCTTCCTGCGCGATCCGCATGTCGGGGCGGACATCGGCGAACAAGGTCGGCTGGATGTAATAGCCCGCGTTGCGCCCGTCGGGACGCCCCACGCCGCCGGTCACCAGCGTCGCACCCTCGTCGATCGCCGACTGGATCAACCCCTGGATCTTGTCGAACTGCGCCTTGTTGACGACCGGGCCGATATGCTGGCCCATCTCGGCGGGGTCGCCGACCCTGGTCTGCTCCATCATCGCCTTCACGATCGCGGTGGCCTCGGCGACCTGGCTGGCATGGACCAGCAGCCGCGTCGGCGCGATGCAGCTCTGCCCCGAATTGGCGAGCACGCCCGCCACCGTCGGCGGCAGCACGCTGGCGAGATCGGCGCCCTCGAGCACGAGGTTCGCTGCCTTGCCGCCCAGCTCCTGATGGACGCGCTTGACGGTCGGTGCGGCTGCCTGCGCCACCGCGATGCCCGCGCGCGTCGAGCCGGTGAAGCTGACCATGTCGACGTCGCGGTGGCTCGACAGCGCCGCGCCGACGCCGGGACCATCGCCGTTGACGAGGTTGAACACCCCCGCGGGGACGCCGGCCGCATCTATGATCTCGGCGAGGATGATCGCGCAGGACGGCGCCTCCTCGGACGGCTTCAGGATCATCGTGTCGCCTGCCGCCAGCGCGGGCGCGACCTTCGCGCAGATCTGGTTGAGCGGCCAGTTCCACGGCGTGATCATCGCGACGACGCCGAGCGGCTCGTGCACGACGGTCGCCTTGCCGATGACTTCGGAGAATGCGAACGCGGCCAGCGCCTTGGCGGTCGCGGAGAAATGCGCGAGGCCGGTCGGGGCCTGCGCCATCGACGCGAGCGCCATCGGTGCGCCCATCTCCTGCGACATCGCCTTGGCCAGATCGGGCATCCGTGCCTTGTATTCGGTCATGATCCGGCCGAGCATTTCGAGCCGCTCCTGAACGCTCGTCTGGCTCCAGCTGTCGAACGCGGCACGCGCGGCGGCGACCGCCTTGTCGACATCGGCCGCGGTGCCGAGCGTGATCTCGGTACAGGGCTGTTCGGTCGAGGGGTCGATGACCTGGTGGGTGCGACCACCGTCGCTGTCGACCCAGGCGCCGTCGATATACTGCTTCAGATAGCTCTTCATCATGCCTCTCCGCATCGTGTTTGCTGAAGGAATGGGCGTCGGGCCGGGCGGTTGCAACCCGAAACGCGGCGCCTAGTTAGGGGGCAGGATCAACAGGAGACGGGCATGGCACGCGTAGCGACAATCAGGACGACCGGCGGCCCCGAGGTGATCCAGTGGGACGACGACGAGCTGCCCGCGCCGGGCAAGGGCGAGGTGTGGATGCGCAACACCGCGGTCGGGCTGAACTATATCGACACCTATCATCGCAGCGGCGTCTATCCGGTGGCGCTGCCCTCGGGGCTCGGCAGCGAGGCGGTCGGCGTGGTGATGGCGGTGGGCGCGGGCGTCACGGAATTCGCTGCGGGCGACCGCGTCGGCACGTTCGGTCCGACGCGCGGGGCCTACGCCACCGAGCGCAACGTGCCCGCGGCCGAGCTTTTCCACCTGCCCGACACGCTCGATGACCGCACCGCGGCCGCGATCCTGCTCAAGGGCTGCACCGCGGAGTTCCTCATCGAACGCTGCGCGCGCGTCGAGGCGGGGCAGACGGTGCTCGTCCATGCTGCCGCGGGCGGCGTCGGGCATATCTTGGTTGGCTGGCTGAAGGCGATCGGCGCCACCGTGATTGCGAGCGTCGGCAGCGAGGCGAAGGCCGAGCGGACGCGCAAGGCGGGGGCCGATCACGTCATCCTTCACCGGTCCGAGGACATTGCAGCGCGGGTGCGCGAGATCACCGGTGGGAAGGGCGTCCCCGTGGTGCTCGACGGCGTCGGTGGCGCGACGTGGACCGCATCGCTCGACAGCGCGGCGAAGCGCGGGCTGATCGTCAGCTATGGCAATGCGGGGGGCGTGGTGGACGGCGTCAATCTCGGCGTGCTCGCGGCCAAGGGGTCGCTGTTCGTGACGCGCCCGACGCTGTTCGATTATGCCGAGCACCGGCAGGCGATGGTCGACCGAGTCTTCGCGATGCTCGCGCAGGGCGCGTTCAAGCCCGAGATCGGCCAGACCTTCGCGCTGGAGGAGGTTGCCGAGGCGCACCGGGCGCTCGAGGCGGGCGAGACGGTCGGGAGCAGCGTGCTGCTGGCCTGAGCCCGCTGCAATCCTGTTCTCCCGCGAAGGCGGGAGCCCAGACTGGGTCCCCGCCTTCGCGGGGACACACGATCTTGGTGTTTGGGCTCGTTTAAGCCTCTCCCGCCGGGGGGACGTTGCAGAGTACGTCAACGAAAGAGGGCGCCCGGATTGCTCCGGACGCCCTTTTCTATGTCAGCGCCGTGGCAAAGCCACGTCGTCGGCCGTCGCTGTTCGCGACGCCGGCCGACAGCGGCTGTGCGCTCGCGCGCACCGCCGTGCGGCCCGCACGGCTCAGCCGCTGTAGTACATGTCATACTCGACCGGGCTTGGCGTCATTTCCCAACGCGCGACCTCGGCATATTTGATCTCGACATAGCTCTCGATCTGGTCCTTCGAGAATACGTCGCCCCTGAGCAGGAAGTCGTGATCCGCGAGCAGGCATTCGAGCGCCTCGCGGAGCGACCCCGCGACGGTCGGGACCTGTGCGAGCTCTGCCGGCGGCAGGTCGTACAGGTTCTTGTCCATCGCCTCGCCCGGATGGATCTTGTTCAGGATGCCGTCCATGCCCGCCATCATCAGCGCCGCATAAGCGAGGTACGGGTTGGCGAGCGCATCGGGGAACCGCACTTCGACGCGCTTCGCCTTGGGGCCGGTGCCGTACGGAATACGGCACGAGGCCGAGCGGTTGCGTGCCGAATAGGCGAGCAGCACCGGCGCTTCGTAACCGGGGACGAGACGCTTGTAGCTGTTGGTCGACGGGTTGGTGAACGCGTTGACCGCCTTGGCGTGCTTGATGATGCCGCCGATGAAATACAGGCACATGTCGCTGAGGCCCGCATAGCCGTTGCCTGCGAACAGCGGCGTCTTGCCGTCCCAGATCGAGAAGTGCGTGTGCATCCCCGAGCCGTTGTCCTCCTTGATCGGCTTGGGCATGAACGTCGCCGTCTTGCCGTACGCATGCGCGACCTGGTGGACGACGTACTTGTAGATCTGCATGCGATCTGCGGTCTGCGTCAGCGTGCCGAAGGTCAGGCCCAGCTCATGCTGCGCGGCCGCGACCTCATGGTGATGCTTGTCGCAGGGCAGGCCCATCTCGATCATCGTCGAGACCATCTCGCCGCGGATGTCGACGGCGCTGTCGACCGGGGCGACCGGGAAATAGCCGCCCTTGGCGCGCGGACGGTGGCCGAGGTTGCCGCCTTCATATTCGCGACCCGAATTGCCCGGCAGCTCGATGTCGTCGATCTTGTAATAGCTGGTCGAATAGCTGTTCTCGAAACGGACGTCGTCGAACATGAAGAATTCGGCTTCGGGGCCGACATAGACGGTGTCGCCGACGCCGGTCGTCAGCAGATACGCCTCGGCGCGCTTGGCGGTCGAGCGCGGATCGCGCGCGTACAGCTCGCCGGTCGACGGATCGCTGATGTCGCAGATCAGGATCATCATCGGCGTCGCCGAGAACGGATCGACATAGACCGCGTCGAGATCGGGCTTGAGCGTCATGTCGCTCTCGTTGATCGCCTTCCAGCCCTCGATCGACGAGCCGTCGAACATCAGGCCGTCGGTCAGCTCGTCTTCGCCGATCAGGCTGGCGACCATCGTCAGATGCTGCCACTTGCCCTTGGGATCGGTGAAGCGCAGATCGACCCACTCGATCTCCTGGTCCTTGATCATCTTCAGGACGTCGTTGGCCGAATTTGCCATGATGCTAAGCCCTCTTTGCTCGATAGGTCGGCACGTATGCCGGAAATGATAGTGCGGCGCAGCGCGCTATTTCCACAGATTGTTGCGCCGCGTCAAATGAAGTCGGTGTCAGGGAGGCGGTTAGATCGCGTCGTCGTCGCGCTCGCCGGTACGGATGCGCAGCGCGCTCTCGACCGGGATCACGAAGATCTTGCCGTCGCCGATCCGGCCGGTCTGCGCGGCCGCGGCAATCGCCTCGACGACGCGCTGCGCCAGACCGTCCTCGACGACGACCTCGAGTTTCACCTTGGGCAGGAAGTCGACGACATATTCGGCGCCACGATACAGCTCGGTATGGCCCTTCTGCCGGCCAAAGCCCTTGGCCTCGGTCACGGTAATGCCGCTCACGCCGATCTCGTGCAGCGCTTCCTTCACCTCATCAAGCTTGAACGGCTTGATGATGGCTTCGATCTTTTTCACAGGTACGCCCCCGATTGTCGTTGAAACCAACGCCCTACAGGGCGCCTTGCACCAAGCGTGCCAGTCGTCGCCGCCTCGGGCAACGACCGATTCATCTCGAAACCCTGCCCGAAAATACAGCATCCGGAACGGATGTGCACGATGCAGGGGCAGCAATCACAGGATTTCGTGCAGCCGTGCGATGGGCCGTCCGAGCCGGACGCCCTTGTCGGTCTCGACCAGCGGACGCTCGATCAGCAGCGGATCGATCATCATCGCGTCGAGGATCGCCTCGGCATCGCCGTGCTTGACCGCCTTGGCGCCATCTTCCGCCATGCGCAGACCCTGACGCGGCGTCAGTCCCGCGCGGTCGTAGAGCCGGAGGAGTTCAGCGCGCGACGGGGGAGTCTTGAGATATTCGACGATCGTGACGTCCGCGCCGGCATCCTGCAGCAGCGCGAGCGCCTCGCGCGACTTGGAGCAGCGTGGGTTGTGGTAGATCGTCGCCTTCACGAATGCTCCGTCATTATCGAACTCACCCCGCCAGAACAGGCGTCACGCCCGCTTCTTGTTCTCCCGCGAAGGCGGGAGAACACTCTAGGAAGCAGGACCGCTTACGCCCCCTGCTTGGCGAGCCACTCTTCCAGCCACTTGATCGTATACGCGCCTTCCTGGAACTCGGGATCGTCGAGCAGTGCACGGTGCAGGGGAATCGTCGTCGTGACGCCCTCGATCACCATTTCCTCGAGCGCACGCCGCAACCGCCGCAGCGCGCCCTGACGCGTCGCGCCGTAGACGATCAGCTTGGCGACCATCGAGTCGTAATAAGGCGGCACGCGGTAGCCGGCATAAAGCCCGCTATCGACGCGGACATGCATCCCGCCGGGCGCATGATAGAGCTTCACCAGCCCCGGCGACGGCGCGAAGGTGCGCGGATCCTCGGCGTTGATGCGGCATTCGATTGCATGCCCGCGGAACTGCACGTCTTCCTGGCGCAGCGTCAGCGGATGCCCCTCGGCGATGCGGATCTGTTCGCGCACGAGATCGAGGCCGGTGATCATCTCGGTCACCGGATGCTCGACCTGGAGCCGGGTGTTCATCTCGATGAAGTAGAACTCACCTGCTTCCCAGAGGAACTCGATCGTCCCCGCGCCGCGATAACCCATGTCGGCCATCGCCTTGGCGACGATCCCGCCCATCCGTTCGCGCTCTTCCGCGGTAATGATCGGCGAAGGCGCTTCCTCGAGCACCTTCTGGTGGCGGCGCTGGAGCGAGCAGTCGCGCTCGCCGAGATGGATCGCGTTGCCTTCGCCGTCGCCGAAGATCTGGAATTCGATATGCCGCGGATTGCCGAGGTATTTTTCCATGTAGACGGTGGCGTCGCCGAACGCGGCCTTCGCCTCGCTGCCGGCCTGCTGCATCTGCGTCTCGAGGTCTTCGGCGTCGCTGACGACCTTCATGCCGCGGCCGC
This sequence comes from Sphingomonas sp. Leaf20, assembly GCF_001421535.1. Lineage (GTDB taxonomy): Bacteria > Pseudomonadota > Alphaproteobacteria > Sphingomonadales > Sphingomonadaceae > Sphingomonas. The sequence goes on from NZ_LMKN01000008.1 coordinate 708,813, forward strand.
CGCCGCCCGACGCGGCCTTGATGATCACCGGATAACCGATCTCGTCGGCGATCCGCTTGGCCTCGGCGATGTCGCTGATCGCGCCGTCCGAGCCGGGGACGAGCGGCAGCCCGAGCGCGCCCGCGGTGCGCTTGGCTTGAACCTTGTCGCCCATCGTGCGGATATGCTCGGGCTTCGGCCCGACGAACAGGATGTTGTGCAGTTCGACGATCTCGGCGAACTGCGCGTTCTCGCTAAGAAAGCCGTATCCCGGATGGATCGCGTCCGCGCCGCTGATCTCGGCCGCCGAGATGATGTTAGGGATGTTCAGATAGCTGTCGGTGGCCGACGGCGGTCCGATGCAGATAGCCTCGTCCGCGAGCCGCACGTGCATCGCGTCGGCGTCGGCGGTCGAGTGGACCGCCACCGTCTTGATGCCCATCTCATGGCAGGCACGGTGGATCCGCAGCGCGATCTCGCCGCGGTTCGCAATGAGCAGCTTCTTGATTTGCTTCATTATTCGACCACGACCAGCGGCTGGTCGAATTCGACCGGCTGGCCGTTCTCGACGAGAATCGCGGTGACCGTGCCGGCCGAGGGCGCGACGATCGTGTTCATCACCTTCATCGCCTCGATGATCAACAGCGTGTCGCCCGCATTGACCTTCTGGCCGACGGTCGAGAACGGCTTCGCCTCGGGGTTGGCGGCGAGATAGACGGTGCCGACCATCGGCGACTTGACCGCGCTCGCGCTGATTGCCGGGGCGGAGGCGCCGACTTCGGCCTGCGGGATCGCCAGCGGTGCGGAGACGGCGGGCGCGGCGGGGGCGGGCGCGTAATGCGCAACGGGCGCAGCCTGTGCGGCCTTGCGCGCGACGCGGATCCGGCGCGAGCCGTCCTCGACCTCGATCTCGGTCAGCTGCGTGGTGTCGAGCAGTTCGGCGAGCTGGCGCACCAGGGTCACATCGACCTGCATTGCGCCTGTTGTTTCTGGTGTATCGGTCATGGCGGGGCCTCCTGTCAGAACCGTGCGACGGCTTCAAGCGCGAGCAGATACGAAAGCGCGCCGAAACCCGCGATCGTACCCTTCGACGCTTGCCCGACCAGGCTTACATGCCTGAACGATTCACGTGCGTGGGGATTGGAAAGATGCACTTCGATCACCGGCGTCTTGACGCCCTTGATCGCGTCATGGACCGCGACCGAGGTGTGCGTGAACGCGCCGGCGTTGAGGATGACGGCCTTCGCGCCGCGCGCCTGCGCTTCCTGGATCCAGTCGACGAGATGCCCTTCGTGATTCGACTGGCGCATGTCGATCGTCAGGTCGAGCTCGCGCGCGCGATCTTCGAGCTGGCCGGCGATGTCGTCGAGCGTCTCGTCGCCGTAGATCTCCGGCTCGCGCGTGCCCAGCAGGTTGAGGTTGGGGCCGTTCAGGACGAAGACTGTCGCGGGCAAGGGCTGCTCCTGGTTGCAGGGGCATCGAACCACCCCCTATATGCACCTCCCTTACCCGTTCGTGTCGAGCGAAGTCGAGACATGAGACCGGCAGCGGACGGGTGGTTTCCCGACTTCGGTCGAAACGAACGGAAAACTCTGCATGCCCCACTCCGACGGCACCGTCTCGATCACCGTGAACGGCGAGCACAAGCGGGTCTCCGCCGGCCTCAGCCTTGCCGGGCTTGCGACCGAACTGGGACTCATTCCCGAGAAGATCGCGGTCGAACGCAACATGGAAGTCGTGCCGCGCTCGACGCTGGCCGAGGTGATGGTCGAGGATGGCGACGATCTCGAGATCGTGCATTTCGTGGGCGGCGGCGATCATGTCGCAGCGATCGACGCGGATAGCTGGACGGTCGCCGGGCAGACATTCCGCTCGCGACTGATCGTCGGGACCGGGAAGTACAAGGATTTCGCGCAGAACGCGGCCGCCGTCGAGGCGTCGGGCGCGGAGATCGTCACCGTCGCCGTCCGCCGCGTCAACGTGTCGGATCGCAACGCGCCGATGCTGACCGACTTCATCGATCCGAAGAAGATCACCTACCTGCCCAACACCGCGGGCTGTTTCGATGCCGAATCGGCGATCCGCACGCTGCGGCTGGCGCGTGAGGCGGGGGGCTGGGACCTGGTGAAGCTCGAGGTGCTCGGTGAGGCGAAGACGCTCTACCCCGACATGGTCGAGACGCTGCGCGCGACCGAAGTGCTCGCCAACGAGGGCTTCAAGCCGATGGTCTATTGCGTCGATGATCCGATCGCGACGAAGCGGCTCGAGAATGCGGGTGCGGTCGCGATCATGCCGCTGGGCGCGCCGATCGGCTCGGGGCTGGGGATCCAGAACCGCGTGACGATCCGGCTGATCGTCGAGGGGGCAGGCGTGCCCGTTCTCGTCGATGCGGGCGTCGGCACCGCGTCGGATGCGGCGGTGGCGATGGAACTCGGTTGCGACGGCGTGCTGATGAACACCGCGATCGCCGAGGCGAAGGATCCGCTGATGATGGCGGCGGCGATGAAGGCCGCGGTTGAGTCCGGGCGGCTCGCCTACCGTGCCGGCCGGATGGGGCAGCGACGCTATGCCGATCCGTCGAGCCCGCTGGCCGGGCTGATCTGATGGCGACCTCATGACGCAGACGTCACGGAACCGCCGGTAAACATGACCGTTATACCTTCACAAGTTCAGAGCGGCACGACTGGCGTGTCGCGAAACAGATGGAGGCTCTGATGGGCGAATTCACCGACAAGGTCGCAGCAGCAGGCAACAAGGTCGCCGGCAACGTCAAGGAAGCCGTCGGCAAGGCGACTGACAACGACCGTCTGGTAGCAGAAGGCGAAGCACAGCAGGCCAAGGGTACTGCGCAGAATGTCAAGGGCAGCGTCAAGGGCGCACTCGGCGACGACATCTAAGCTTCACCTGATACGTGAATACAGGCCGTTCCGGGAAACCGGGACGGCCTTTTCTTTGTGCCCTATCGGTCTTTTCACATATGAGCGTCCCCATGATCCCCACGCGACGGTACCAGGCGTTTCTGTTCGACATGGATGGTACCATCCTGACGTCGATCGCCTCGGCGGAGCGATGCTGGACGCGGTGGGCGATCGCGCACGGGCTCGACGTCGCCACCTTTCTGCCGACGATCCATGGTGTCCGGTCGGTCGAGACGATCAGGCGACTGAACCTGCCGGGCGTCGATCCCGTCGCAGAGGCAGCGGCCATCACCGCGGCGGAGATGGAGGACGTGGCGGATATCTCGCCGATCGCGGGCGCCGCGGCGTTCCTCGCGCAGCTGCCGTCCGAACGCTGGACGATCGTGACGTCGGCCCCACGTGCGCTTGCCGAGTGTCGCCTGCGCGCCGCTGGTCTGTCGGTCCCGACGGGGATGATCGCAGCGGAAGACGTCACGACCGGCAAACCGGCACCGGACTGTTTCATGCTTGGCGCAAAACGGCTCGGCGTTGCACCGGCGGATTGCCTGGTGTTCGAAGACGCGGCGGCGGGTTTCGCGGCGGCGACGGCGGCGGGCTCCGACGTGCTGGCTATCACTGCGACGCACGGCGCCGCATCCACCGTCGCCGCGGAATATACCAGCGTCGTCGATTACCGCGGACTGGGGGTCGACATAGCGCCCGACGGCCTCAGGCTCGTGACGCACGGATAAGCACACGTCGTATCGTCGCGACCGGGTTATGCAAACAGGTCGCCTTGCGGCCCGCGGGGTGGACGGAACAGGTCGCTCCGCAATCCGATCCTATCGGTATTGAGCCCGTGCTTGCGGCAGGCGATCGCGAACCGGGTCTGTAGCAGATCCGCCCAGGGTCCCTGGCCCTTCATCCGCGTGCCGAAGCCCGGGTCATTGTCGCGCCCGCCGCGGATCGACTGGATCGTCGCCATCACCTTACCCGCACGATCGGGAAAATGCTCGTCGAGCCATGCGCGAAACAGCGGCGCGACTTCCCACGGCAGCCGTACGGGAATGAAGAAGGCGAACGTCGCGCCCGCCTCGGCGGCACGCGCCAGCAGATGCTCGATTTCGTGATCGGTGATCGCTGGGATGACGGGCGATATCGACACGAACACCGGAATCCCGGCATCGGCGAGCGTTCGCACGGCTTTCAGCCGACGTTCGGGATGCGGAGCGCGCGGCTCGATCGTCGCGGCGACCTTGGGGTCGAGCGAGGTAATCGACATCGCCACCGTCGCGAGACGCTTGGCGGCCATCGGTGCGAGCAGATCGATGTCGCGAACCACGCGATCCGACTTCGTCGTGATCGTCACCGGGTGGTCGGTTTCCGCGAGCACTTCGAGAATGCTGCGCGTGATCCGCCAATCCGCCTCGATCGGTTGATACGGATCGGTATTGGTCCCGAGCGCCATCGGCCGCGCCGCATAGCCCGGCTTGCCGAGCTCGGCCCGCAGCAGTTCGGCCGCGTCGGGTTTGGCAAACAATCGCGTTTCGAAATCGAGCCCCGGCGATAAATCGTGGAACGCATGACTGGGTCGCGCGAAACAATAGATGCAGCCATGCTCGCAGCCGCGATAGGGATTGATCGAGCGGTCGAACGGTACGTCGGGGGAGGCGTTGCGCGATATGATCGTCCGCGCGCGCTCCACGGTCACCGTCGTGCGCAATCGCGGGACGACCCCGTCGACGTCCGTGCGCGCATCCAGCCAGTCGCCATCGGCCTCGGTCTGCGGCAGATTGAAGCGCGTGCTTTCGCCGTTGAGCGTCGCACCGCGAACGGGACGCGGTTTGGTCATCCCCGGATGATAGCAGACCGCCTGGAACAAATAAAGAACGAGACGGGCAGCATCGACGCCGCCCGTCTCGTCTTGTGGATCAGAAGCGGACGCCGAAGCCTGCGTTCACCTGGTGACGGCTGAAGTCAAGGCTGGTCTTGGTCACGCCGTCGAACGTCTCATACCCGTTATAGTCGGTGTAGACATATTCGACCTTGCCATAGAAGCGCGGCGAGAAGCTGGTCTGCAATCCGGCGCCGGCGTGGAAGCCGCTGAGCGAATCCTTCTCGGAAAAGTTATTCGCGGGAACGGCCGCATTCGTGTTGCGCAGCTCGAGACGCCCGCGCGAAAACCCACCCTTGATGTACAGGAACGTCGTCTGCGACAACAGATAGCCTCCGCGTGCGCCGACGGTCAGGTTGCGATCGGTCGCGAGGCAGGTACGATCGCCGTTGTCGGGAAAGAACAGGTCGCTCGCACAGGTCTTCGCGCTCGATCCCTCGATGCCGGCATAGACGCCCAATACGGTGTCGCTGCCGACCTGCGCATCGTACCCGACCTCGCCGCCATAAGTTACGCCGCTCTTCGCCTCGCGGACGCTGTTCGAGTCGGTGGCCGTCTCGGTGTTCAACTCGGCGATGACCCGCTCATACCCGATCCGCGGTTCGACGCGCAGCCCCGATACAAGGCTCGCCGGATTGCCGCGCGAATCGAGTGGAACGCCGTCATAGGACTGCGCGGCGACCGGTGCCGCGAGCGTTCCGGCGGTCAACAGGGCGAGCAGGTGAGTGGTGCGCATGACAGTGATTTCCCGTCCGGTCCGTCCCCCATGGCCGGACCGTCTCGGGTCACCTATCCTGCGTTAATCCTGATACGACGTTAACGCCAATAATCAGGGCTTTGCAGCAATCTGTGCCGTACCGGTCCTTTGCATGCTCGCACTCCGCCATGATTGCGCGTAGGCGAGGCCATGGCGGAAAACATGACGACGATGGAACGGGCGTTCGAACTGGCGCGATCGGGCGAGTGCGAGTCGATCAACGCGCTGCGCCAGCGGCTTCGTCGCGAGGGGTATGAGGCGGTGCACCTCCATCTCCATGGCGCCTCGATCAACCGCCAGCTGACTGACCTGATCCGCGCGGCAAAACCGAGCGATCCGGCGTGACCGCGATCTAGCGTTCGAGCAGGCGCGGCATCAGTTCGACGAAGTTGCAGGGCCGGTGGCGGCTGTCGAGTTGATCGCGCAGGATACCGTCCCATCCATCCTTCACCGCTCCCGTCGATCCGGGCAGGGCGAAGATGTAGGTTCCGTGCGCAACGCATGCACAGGCGCGCGACTGCACGGTCGAGGTGCCGATCGTCTTGTAGCTCAACATGCGGAAGAGCTCGCCGAAGCCCGGGATCATCTTCTCGGCGACCCGTTCGATCGCCTCGGGCGTGACGTCGCGCCCGGTGACGCCGGTGCCGCCGGTCGTGATGACGCAGTCGACCTCGGGATCCTCGATCCAGGCATGGAGTCGCGCGACGATCGTGTCGACATCGTCCTTCTCGATCCGGCGGTCGGCGAGGATGTGTCCCGCCTCGGCAAGGCGCGCGACCAGCGTGTCGCCGGAGCGGTCTTCGGCCAGCCCGCGCGTATCCGATACGGTCAGCACGGCGATGCGGACCGGGAGGAAGGTCCGGCTTTCGTCGATCGGCATGGCGTTCAGTCGGCCCGCGTGACGGTGGTCGACTGCATCCCGACGCGCGCGTTGACCGCGATGTTCGGCTGCATGGCGTTGCCCAAAGTGGCAGTGCTTGCGCTCGCGCGGCGGTTCGGCGTGGCATTCATGCGCACCGCGACCGCGCCGGGCAGGCCGGGAAAGCGTGGCCACATGCCCTGCGACAGCGCGGTCCGGCTGGTCGACGCCTTCTTGCCGCCCTGCGCTTCGTACATCCAGTAATTGCGCAGCACCGTCGTCACGTATCCGCGCGTCTCCCAATAGGGAATGCTCTCGATATAGAGCAGCGGATCGCCGTTATCATGGACGATCGCGTTCCAGTCGCCGACGGGCCGCGGCCCGGCGTTATACGCGGCGATCACCTTGGGCAGCAGGCCGCCGGTCACGCCTGCCATATCGCGCAGGCGCTCGAGATGGCGCTGGCCGATATCCATGTTGGTCGACGGCTTGGTCAGCGCCTTGAGGTCGATCGAGGTGCCGCGTTCGCGCGCGAAGTCGGTCGCGGCGGCGGGCATGATCTGCATGAGGCCATATGCGCCGGCCGGGCTGCGCACCGAGTTGCGGAAGCGCGATTCTTCGAGCGTGTGCGCATAGACCAGCGCCTTCTCGACGCGCCAGCCGCTGTCGGGCGTCCAGTTCGGGGTGGGGTAGCGTGCTTCGGCGGTCGAGGTGACCCCTTGCGGGCAGTTATGGGCGAGCCACACCGTCGTCGCCGGCAGGCTCAGCGCCTCGGCGACGCGGACCAGATGCGCGAACTCGCGCGGATCGCCGATCTTCGCCTGCTGGCGGATGACGGTGTCTGCCAGGTCGGTCTCGCCGACCTCGACCAGTGCCGCGGCGACACGGACATTGGGGCGCTTGCCGACGACGTTCCAGTCGCTGGCAACGACGCCGCCGACGCGGGTGCCCTTGTCCTTCATCGCGAGTTGCTGTCGCGCGAGCTGTCCGTAGAAGCTTTCGCTGAACTGCGCCGCGGTCTTCAGCCGGCCCTCGATCTTGTCGGGCCGTCCGCAGACCATGTCCGACCGTGCCGTCCAGTAGAGCGCGGCGGCGCGCAGATCGACATCGCCCGCGCGCGCTGCGACGCCTTCGAATCCCGCGCCGGCGCTCGCGCAGTCGTTCTGGCGCCAAGCGGACAACGCGCCGACCCAGCGGGCCTGCACGGCCCATTCGCCGACGCCGTCCTGCGCCTTGGCAGCCATGACGCGCGCATTGGCATCGTCACCCTGCAGGAAATAGATCCACGAGATCTTCTGCTGCCACTCGGTCAGCGCCTCCGGCGTAAGCCCGACCGTGCTGTCGAGCAGCGACTGCGCCTCGCGGCCCATGTCCGCCTTGACGTAAGGCTGCATCTTGAGCGCGAGATCGGCTGCGATCAGGTCGCCCTTGAGGCTCTTCGCGCGGACGCGGCGCGGTGCACCGTCCTGCCAGATCAATCGCTGGGCGACGGGCAGGGGGGGGAGGCCGACCGCACCCCGCAGCGAGGCGAGACGTGCGACCTGCTCGGCCTCGGGCAATTCGGGCGCTTCGTTGAGCAGCGCGACCAGCGGCTCCAGCTCGACCCTGGGGGAGCCCTTGGCGGTGTACATCTCGGCGCGCGCGATCGCGTGCAGCGGACCGGGCTTCATCGTGTCGAGCTGGATCTGCGCATCGGTCCACTTGCCGTCGCGGATCGCGGCGAAGACCTGGCGATAGGCGCCGCGCTGCTCGGCATCGAGCTGGTCGGGAATCTGTTCGAGCGTCGGCGCACCGATCAGCCGGGCGTCGGCACCGGCATCGGCCGCGCCGGTATCGACGGGGGCGACCGCCGCGGGGGCGGCCGTCGCTGGCGCAGTCCAGGCCGGGATCGTCAGCGCGACACCGCCGAGCAGCGCGCCATGGCGCAGCACCCTTGCAAATGTCCGGGTCATGCCGCTTTTGCCGCCATTAGCATCTGTAAGTCCTTCCAGGCTTCTGCCTTTGCCGCCGGCTTTTCCATCAGGAAGCGCGGATGAAAGCTGGCAACGACCCCCGTCTCTCCGGTCTTATGGTTAAAGTCGTTTAAACGCCCGCGCGCTGCCTGCAATTCCATCCCGAGGATGGCACGGCTCGCCGCATTCCCCAGCAGAAGCAGCCGGGGGGGCGCGATCAGCTCGATATGATGCTTGGCAATCTCGGCAAGCCGATCCTCGACCTCGCGCTGGATCCGTCCGGCGGTCGGGCGCTTCGCGCAGACCGACGCGAGATGGACCTCCGAACGCGTCAGCCCGATGGCCGCGAGCATCCGGTCGAGCAACCGGCCGGACGCACCACTCAACAGCGCGCCGCCCCCCGTCTCGTCGCAATCGTCGCGATCGGGGCAGTCGACAAGCACCATGACCGTAGCGTCAGCCGGGCCTGCCGCGGTCAGCGATATGCCGCCCCAGCTCGCCTCGGGAACGTCCGGACCATTTCGCCACGTCAGGAAATCGGCGAGCGCGTGCGGCATCGACGATGGCGCGATGACGGGAACGGCAGCCGCCGGTATCGATGGCGTCGGGGCCTGCGGTGCGGCGAACCAGTCGCGCGGCGCATCGTCGACGAGCGTGTCGACACCCGCTTCCTGCCACCAATCGAGGGTGCTCAGCACGGCATTTTGCCAGTCGAAGTTTCGGTCCGCCCCCACCATTTACCCTATGCTGTGGAGTTGACGTGGCGGTCAACTCGCGCAATCGCCTAAACGAACAAGACATGGACAAGACGGTGCCGGCCCGAGCCCGAACGAGCGCGACGGCCAGGATGCCGGGCAATCAGGGGAAATCCCCCGGGAGACGATGATGACGACACGTGAATCGATGCCCTACGACGTGGTGATCGTCGGCGCTGGTCCGGCCGGCCTCTCGGCAGCGATCCGTCTGAAACAGCTGGCAGCCGAGAAGGACGCGGACATCTCGGTCTGCGTGCTCGAAAAGGGCTCGGAGGTCGGCGCGCACATCCTCTCGGGCGCGGTCATCGACCCAAAGAGCCTCGACGAACTGCTCCCCGACTGGCGCGAGGACGGCTGCCCGCTGGCGGAAGTGCCGGTGACCGAGAACCATCACTGGATCCTCAGCAAGACGAAGAAGAGCGAGATGCCGCACTTCGTCACGCCGTCGTTCATGCACAACAAGGGCACCTATACCGGCAGCCTCGGCAACCTGTGCCGCTGGATGGCGGGCAAGGCGGAGGAGCTCGGCGTCGAGATCTTCCCGGGCTTCGCCGCCGCCGAGATCCTGTTCAACGACGACGGATCGGTGAAGGGCGTCGCGACCGGCGACATGGGTGTCGCGCGCGACGGTACGCACAAGGGCGACTATACGCCCGGGCTCGAACTGCACGCCAAATACACCTTCTTCTCCGAGGGCTGCCGCGGGCACCTGACCAAGCAGCTGATCGCCAAGTTCGATCTCGCCAAGGACAGCGACCCGCAGGTCTATGGTCTCGGCATCAAGGAATTGTGGGACATCGATCCCGCGCTCCATTCGCCCGGTCGCGTCATCCACACGCAGGGCTGGCCGCTGACCGAGACCGACGGCTCGAACGGCGGCGGCTGGATCTATCACCAGGCGAATGGCCAGGTCTCGATCGGCTTCGTGACGTGGCTCAACTACACCAACCCGCACCTCTCGCCGTTCCACGAGATGCAGCGCTGGAAGACTCACCCCGAGATCGCCGCGCTACTCAAGGGCGCCAAGCGCGTCAGCTACGGCGCGCGCGCGATCAGCGATGGCGGGCTGCAGTCGATTCCCAAGCTCGTGATGCCGGGCGCGGCGCTGATCGGCGACAGCGCCGGCTTCCTCAACGTGCCGCGGATCAAGGGCACGCACACCGCGATGAAGTCGGGCATGATGGCGGCCGAGGCCGCGGTCGATGCGATCGTGTCGCAGCGTGGCCACGACGAGCTGGCGGCGTATCCGCAGGCGTTCGAGCAGAGCTGGGTCAAGAAGGAGCTGTCGGTCGTTCGCAACGTCGTGCCGCTCGTCAAGAAGTTCGGGGACTTCCTTGGGTCGGGGCTTGCGGGCGTGACGATGTGGCTCGAGCATTGGGGCTTGAAGGTGCCGTTCACGCTGCATCACCATCCCGACCACGAGAGCCTGTGGCGCAAGGACCTGGTCAAGCCGATCGTCTATCCCAAGGCGGACGGCGTGCTGACCTTCGATCGCCTGTCCTCGGTGTTCATCTCGAACACCAATCACGAGGAGGACCAGCCGGTCCATCTGACGCTGAAGGACCCGTCGGTTCCGATCGCGTACAACCTTCCGTTGTACGACGAGCCGGCGCAACGCTATTGCCCGGCTGGCGTTTACGAGGTGGTGGGCGAAGAGACCGGCGACCCCAAGTTCGTCATCAACGCGCAGAACTGCGTCCACTGCAAGACCTGCGACATCAAGGACCCCACCCAGAACATCAACTGGGTGGTCCCCGAAGGCGGTGGAGGCCCGAACTATCCCAATATGTAAACGCCTGTTGCTCGGTCTCGTCATCGGCATGGCGCCCAGCGCCGCCATGGCGGGGACGAGCGACTTGTCGGCCTATCTCCAGGCGCGTGCCGCCGATGCCGATGGCCGGGTCGATGTCGCGGTGGCGGCCTATGCACAGGCGCTCGCGGCGGATCCCGCTGATCCGGTTCTCGCGATCCGCGCGTATCGCGAGGGGATCGAGGCGGGCGACATGGCGCTGGTGGATCGCGCGGCGCGCGTTCTGAATGCGGCCGGGGTGGCGCCTGCCGACGCCGCGCTGTTCCCGCTCGCGGAGGCGGCGCGCAAAGGAAACGCCAGCGCCGCGAGCGCAGCGGTCGCTACGCTGGCCAAGGGACCGCTCGTCGTGCTGGCGCCCTCGCTCTATGGGTGGATCGCGCACGCGGAGGGGCAGGATCCGACGCCCGCCCTGGCGACCGCGGCAAGGGACCCGGTCGCCAACCGTTTTGCTGCCGAAACGCGCGCGCTGCTCGCCAACGCGCCCCGCAAGCAGGCGCTTGCGATCGGCGTCTCGCGGCTGTTGGGACGCCTGGCGGGGGATCTCGTCGGCGGCGAACCCTCGCCGCTGTCCGTCGCACTGGCACAGGCTGCCTTGCTCGCCGATCCCGGTTTCGATCGCAACCGCGTCGTTCTGGCGGCTGGGCTTGCGCGGAACGCGATCGTCGATCGTGCGCTCGCGGTGCTCGACGGCGTCGATCCGAAAGGGGCGTTCGCCGATGCCGCGATGAACCAGCGGATCGATATCCTGCTGAATGCGGACCGCGAACCCGAAGCGCTGGCACTGGCGTCGGCGCGCGCGGAGGCGAAGACGGCGGCTGTCGCGGACTGGCAACGCTATGCCGACCTGCTTGTAACGACGAACGATCCCGTCGCGGCGGCGCGGTGGTACGGCAAGGTGGTCGCGGCGAACGACGCGACGTGGAGCGCGTGGCTGCAATATGGTGGCGCGCTCGATCAGGCGGGGCGGTGGCCCGAGGCCCGCGTTGCGCTCGCAAGGGCGGTCGCGCAGGCGCCGACCGAACCGCTCGCGCTGAATTATCTGGGGTTTGCGCAGATCGAGCATGGCGACGACATCGCGGCATCGACCGGCATGCTCGAGCGTGCCAGCCGGCTCGACCCGCAAAATGCGTCGATCACCGACTCGCTCGGATGGGCGTATCACCTGTCGGGCAGGACCCCGCGCGCGCTCCCGCTGCTCGAACGGGCCGCGCAGGCTGAACCGACCAGCATGGAGATCAGCGATCATCTCGGCGATGCCTATTGGACCGTCGGACGGCGCTACGAGGCACGCTATGCCTGGCGCGCGGCCAGCCTGACCGCGGAGGCCAAGGACATGACGCGTATCGCCGACAAGATCGCGAATGGCCTGCCCGGAGCGGCGCGACGATGACCATGATCGTTGAACCCGCGCCCGCCAAGATCAACCTGGCGCTCCACGTCCGCGCGCGCCGGCCCGATGGCTATCACGACCTCGAGACGCTGTTCGCCTTCGCCGCGGACGGTGATCGCGTGACCGTCGAGATCGCTCAGACCGACAGCTTCACGATCGTCGGGCCGTTTGCTGCGGCGCTTCTCACGCCTGGCGGGTCGGACGTCCACGAAACGCACGCGCACGCCGCTGCCCGGGAAACGTCCGGGAACGCCCCTTGGCACGGGAACCTCGTCACTGCGGCCGCCGACGCGTTCGGCGCCATGTTCGCCATCGATGCGCGCCACGCGATCATCCTCGACAAGCATCTTCCGATCGCTTCGGGCATCGGTGGCGGATCGGCGGATGCGGCGGCGGCGCTTCGCGCGCTCGCCCGGCTTCACGGTATCGCGGCAACCGACACGCGCCTCCACGAGATCGCCGCCCGCCTCGGTGCGGACGTGCCGGCCTGCCTGGTCAGCCGTACGACGCTGGGCGTCGGCAAGGGCGAGGTCCTGGTCGAACTCGCCGGGCTGGCCGGAACCCCCTTGCTGCTGGTCAATCCCGGCGTCGCGGTCTCTACCGCGACGGTCTTCGGCGCCTGGGATGGGCGCGACCGCGGACCGATCCCCGAGGGCGATCTGCTTTCGCGTGCGCGTGCAAGCCGCAACGACCTCGAGCTACCCGCGATCGCGCTCGCACCGGTGATTGCGGAGGTGCGATCCCTTCTCGACGCGGCTGACGGCGTGGTGTTGGCGCGGATGTCGGGCTCGGGCGCGACCTGCTTTGCCGTGTTCGATACGATCGCGGCGCGCGATGCCGCCGCCGCTGGGGCAGCGGCCCGGGGGTGGTGGACGCTGGCGACGACGCTGGTGTGACCCGCGAACGCGATCGGACGAATGTCGACCGATCTCGGAGCGCCAAACGTGCGGGATGGATCATGTTCCGCTCTTGTTCTTGGGGAACAAATGGAATACATGGCGTTTGACGCGTTGAATGGCATGCGCGCTTGGTTTAGCGATGGGAGCTTCTTCGATGGCCGCTAATTTGAAAGTGATCAACACCGGCATGGCAACCGCAACCAACGACCGCCAGAAGGCGCTCGACGCCGCTCTCGCGCAGATCGACCGCGCGTTCGGCAAGGGCTCGGCGATGCGCCTGGGTTCGAAGGAAACGATGCAGGTCGAGGTGATCTCGACGGGATCGCTCGGACTCGACATCGCGCTCGGCGTCGGTGGCCTGCCGCGCGGGCGCGTGATCGAGATCTACGGCCCGGAAAGCTCGGGCAAGACGACGCTTGCACTGCACGTGATCGCCGAAGCGCAGAAGACGGGCGGGACGGCAGCATTCGTCGACGCCGAGCATGCGCTCGATCCGGTCTATGCCAAGAAGCTGGGCGTCAACATCGATGAACTGATCGTGTCGCAGCCCGACACCGGCGAGCAGGCGCTCGAGATCGTCGACACGCTGGTGCGCTCGAACGCGATCGACGTGCTCGTCGTCGACTCGGTCGCAGCACTCGTGCCGCGCGCGGAAATCGAGGGCGAGATGGGCGATAGCCATGTCGGCCTCCAGGCGCGTCTGATGTCGCAGTCGCTGCGCAAGCTGACGGGGTCGATCAGCCGTTCGCGCTGCATGGTCATCTTCATCAACCAGCTGCGCATGAAGATCGGCGTGATGTACGGGAACCCCGAAACGACGACGGGCGGCAACGCGCTGAAATTCTATGCGTCGGTGCGGCTCGACATTCGTCGCACGGGGGCGATCAAGACCGGCGAGGAAGTCACGGGCAACCAGACCCGCGTGAAGGTCGTCAAGAACAAGGTCGCGCCGCCGTTCAAGCAGGTCGAATTCGACATCATGTACGGGCAGGGCGTCTCGAAGCTCGGCGAAATCCTCGATCTCGGCGTGAAGGCCGGTCTCGTCGAGAAATCGGGTGCCTGGTTCAGCTACGACAGCGTCCGTCTCGGCCAAGGTCGCGAAAACTCGAAGACGTTCCTCAAGGACAATCCCGAGACCGCGGATCGTCTCGAGAAGGCGATCCGTGCACGCACGGAGAAGGTCGCGGAAGAGATGATGGCAGGACCCGAAGCCGACGACGACGTCTGATCGCCGGTATCGGACTGACCGGATTTGGAAAGGCCCGTCGGCAATGGCGGGCCTTTTTGCGTGAGAAATGGCCAGCACCGTGACTGCGCCACGATTGATGCGCCGCGCCGTCTCGAGCGTCCCGGCGCCCGTTACGCGGATCGATAACGCGTCTGGCGCTGGCACTGCGTATCGGCCGATCGATCCGCCACGATCGACGATGACGTATCGCCTCGTCTTGGCATGCCGCGCGGTCTATGACGGGGCATGACCGAGGCGTATGACTGGACCAACCGCGTAGGCGATATCTGGGCAAGCGAGTGGGTGCGCACCGACCGGAGCTTTGCCGGCCTGTCGCGGCATCTCGACGCTGCCGTCGTCGTCGCGACGGGAACAGACACCCGAACGATCGTCGATATCGGGTGCGGCGCGGGCGGGACGTCGCTCGCGATCGCGCGCGCGATCCGCACCGCGGTCCCGCGCGCGCGTATCGTGGGCATAGACCTGTCGTCGCGGCTGATAGAGATTGCCCGGTCGCGCGTGCCCGCGGACGACGACTCCGGCCGGCTTGTATTCACCTGCGGCGACGTCGCTGCGGCAATCGACGACTGGGCGCCGGTTGACCTCTATATGTCGCGCCACGGTGTCATGTTCTTCGCCGATCCGGTCGCCAGTTTTGCAGCGCTCGCGCGCGCGGCAGCGCCGGGGGCGACCCTGATCTTCTCGTGCTTCGCCGACCGCGCCGCAAATCGCTGGGCGACGGAGACGACCGCGACGGGCGGCGACGACGACGGGGCATCCGGGGCGCCCGTATCGACTGCGCCCGGACCGTTCGCGTTCGCCGATCCGGATCACGTCGATGCCATACTGACGCGTGCGGGCTGGCAGACGACATCGCCGCACTATGTCGAGTTCGCCTATCGTGCGGGCGAGGGCGCCGATCCGGTTGCGGACGCGGTGGCGTATTTTCGCCGTATCGGTCCCGCCGCATCGTGGATCCGCGATGCGCCCGACGACGAGCGCGCCGCGAGGATCGCGCATCTTGTCACGGCCTGCGAGCGTTACCGTGTTGGCGACGTGGTGGAATTTCCTGCGGCGGCCTGGATATGGACGGCACACAAGCCCGTCGCCCCTTGTGAAAGCACGACGTCATGATCATCGTTCACCATCTCGAAAACTCCCGCTCGCAACGTATTCTCTGGATGCTCGAGGAGCTTGGTCTTCCCTATGACATCAAGCGGTATGAGCGGAACAAGGAGACGATGCTGGCGCCGCCGGAGTTGAAGGCGGTGCATCCGCTCGGCAAGTCCCCCGTGATCGACGACCGTGACGCCGATGGCGGGCTGGTGATCGCCGAGACGGGGGCGATCGTCGAATATCTGGTCGACAAGGCGGACGGTCGGCTCGGCGCGCCGTCGAAGCGCGCCGCGGCGCTGCGCTATCGCTTCTTCCTCCATTATGCGGAAGGCTCGATGATGCCGCCGCTGCTGTTGAAGCTGGTGCTCGCGCGGATCCCGGTCATGGGGAAGATCGCGGTGAAGAAGATCCAGCCGATGATCGACGTGCATCTCGATTACGTCGAGTCCGAACTGTCGCAGCGGCCGTGGTTCGCGGGGGACCAGATGACCGCCGCGGACATCATGATGAGCTTTCCGCTCGAGGCCGCGCGGAGCCGGGGCGGTCTGAACGAGACGCGGCCCGCGACGATGGCGTGGCTGAGCAAGATCCATGCGCGGCCGGCGTATCAGGCGGCGCTCGCCAAGGGTGGGCCGTACGCCTACGCCTGACGCACGGCCCCGCCAGAGTCAGGCCTGTCCCGGTCCGATCTTGTCGTAGCTGTCGATATTCACCTTCGGCCCGTGGCCGGTCGGTGCGGCGGGCGGATCGCGGTCGGCGGGTTCGCGCTCGTCGAGCCCGCCCTCCCATTTCGCGACCACCGTCGCTGCGACCGCATTGCCGATGACGTTCGTCGCCGAGCGGCCCATGTCGAGGAAATGGTCGACCGCAAGGATCAGCAGGATGCCCGCCTCGGGGATCTTGAACATCGACAGCGTGCCGGCGATGACCACGAGCGACGCGCGCGGCACGCCGGCAATCCCCTTCGACGTCACCATCAGCACGAGCAGCATCGCGATCTGCTGCCCGATCGGCATGTCGATGCCGTACGCCTGCGCGATGAACAGCGACGCGAACGTCATGTACATCATCGACCCGTCGAGGTTGAACGAATAGCCGAGCGGCAGCACGAAGCTCGCGATCCGCGGCGGCACGCCGAACCGGTCGAGGGCCTCGAGCGTACGCGGATACGCCGCCTCCGACGACGCCGCGGAGAAGGCGAGGATCAGCGGATCGCGGATATAGCGCACCAACAGCCGCGTGCGCGGGCCGATCAGCACGAAGGCGATCCCGATCAGCATCACCCAGAGCAGCGCGAGCCCGAGATAGAAGGTCAGCATGAAATAGCCGAGATCGCCGAGGATGCTCGGGCCCCGTTCGGCAAGCGTCGCGGTGACGGCGGCGAAGACCGCGAACGGTGCGAACCGCATCACGTAATTGGTGATCTGCAGCATGACCGCGACGAGCGCCTCGATCGCCTTGACGAGCGGGGCAGCCTTCTCGCCGACCGCGGTGATCGCCACGCCGACAAACACCGAGAACACGACGATCTGAAGGATCTCGTTGCTCGCCATCGCGGCGATCATCGAGTCGGGGACGATGTGCGAGATGAACTTCGCCAGATCGAACGCCGCGGCATCGACCCCGCTGGAGGCGGTCGCGGGCGGGATCGCAAGCGCGAGCCCGACGCCCGGCTGGAGCACGTTCACGAGGATCATGCCGAGCGTCAGCGACAACAGGCTTGCGCAGATGAACCAGCCGAGACTGCGCAGGCCCACGCGGCCAAGCGCGCCGGTATCGCCCATATGCGCGATGCCGACGACGAGCGTCGAGAAGACCAGCGGGGCAATGATCATCTTGATCAGTCGCAGGAACAGCGACGTCACGATCGAGAAATAGCCCGCAATGTCCTTCAGTTGCGCCGCGGACTGCGCGGTGCCGTCGTCGATCGACGCGTTCAGGATCCAGCCGACGGCCATGCCCGCGACCAGCCCGAACAATATGTAATAGGTAAGCCGCTTGGCCATTAATCGCTCCCGAAACTCGCCGGCGAGGGAAGGGGATTGCGGCGCCCGGGTCAAGGACCCTATCGTCCGGCGATGTCGATCCCGTCCAATTTCCCCACCCGTCGTCACCTGCTCGGTGCCGCGGCCGCGCTCCCGCTGCTGTCGTTCGGCGCGGTCCTGCGCGCGGCCGAGCCCGACCTGTCGGCGCTGTCCGATATCACCGGCGCGGCCAGGCCGATCGATGCCGCCGAACGCGCGGCCCGGCTGACGCGCGCGCAGGCAATGATGAAGGCGGCGGGGATCGGCGCGGTGCTGCTCGAGCCGGGATCGTCGATGATCTATTTCACCGGCGTACGCTGGGGTCGCAGCGAACGGCTGACCGCGGCGATCCTGCCGGTCGAGGGCGAACCGTGCATCGTCACGCCGTTCTTCGAGGAACCGTCGGTGCGCGAGACGCTCGCGGTGCCCGCGGAGGTTAGGGTGTGGCAGGAGGACCAGAACCCGCTGGCAGTGGTCGCGGGCGTGCTGCGCGATCGCAAGCTGGCAGGGCGACCGGTCGCGGTTGAGGAGACGGTCCGCTTCTTCGCCGCGGACGGGCTGACGCGCGCGCTGCCGGGGGTGACGATCGTCTCCGCCAATCCGGTCGTCCGTGGCTGTCGGATGATCAAGACGCCCGCCGAGATCGCGCTCATGCAGATCGCGACCGACGTGACGCTCGCCGCCTATCACTGGACCAAACCGCGAGTCGAGACGGGCATGACCGGTGCCGAGATCGGCGCGCTGATGACCGCGGCGACGCGGAAACTGGGCGGGGCGCCCGAATTCGCACTCGCGCTGATCGGCGAGGCGTCGGCCTATCCCCATGGCAGCCGGGAGGTTCACCGCGTCGCGGACGGACAGGTCGTGCTGATGGACTGCGGCTGCACGGTGCAGGGCTATCAGTCCGACATCTCGCGCAGCTGGGTCCACGGCGCCGCCTCGGCCGACCAGCGCAAGACCTGGGATCAGGTCGCACGCGGCCAGCAGGTCGCCTTTGCAGCGGCGCGGATCGGGGCCACCGCGGGGAGCGTCGACGATGCGGTCCGCCGCCATTACGAGACGCTGGGCTATGGCCCCGGCTATGCATTGCCGGGCCTGTCGCACCGGACGGGCCACGGGATCGGCATGGATGGGCACGAGCCGGTCAACCTCGTCCGCGGCGAGACGACGCGGCTCGCGGCGGGCATGTGCTTCAGCGACGAGCCGGGGATCTACAACCCCGGCCGCTACGGGATCCGGATCGAGGACTGTTTCCACATGACCGATGCCGGCCCACGCTGGTTCAGCACGCCACCACAGTCGATTGACGCGCCGCTGGGGTGAGGGAAGTCGTGCTCCGGGTGGTTCAGGCCGCCTGGGTCATCCACTGTTCGGCCTTGGCCAGCGCCGGCCCGTCGTCGACGTCGATCCAGTCGAGGTCGCTGCAATCGACGATCCGCGCGGTGCCGCGGGCGGCGAGGATACGGACACCCTCGGTCAGCGACGGCGCCTCGAGCGTCGCCAGCGCGGCGATCAGCGCAGGCCCGATTGCGAACACACCCGTGTCATAGGCATCGTGCGGTTCGAGGCCCTTGCCGATCGCAGTGATCATGCTGCCATTGGTCGCGACGCAGGTGACGTCTTCGGGATCGACCCAGGGATGGCCAAGCCGGCGGTCGATACCGAGCCGCAGCCCGTCCCCCGCGCCCGCCTTCGCCATCCGCGCATAGAGAGTCGGGACGACGAGGTGGTCGCACATCGCGAGCACGGCCTCCTCGCCCTGCAGCGCGGTCCCGGCAGCCAGGACGGAGACGCCGTTGGGCTGGCGATGGTCGGCGGCGATCGTTTCGACGATCAGCGGCCAGCTATGGCTGGCAAGATACGCCTCGATCGCGTCGCGGCCATAGCTGACCGTCACGAATGCGCGCTTGATGCCGGCAGCAGCCAGCCCTTCAAGCGCGTGCGCGATCAGCGGCCGCCCCGCAACCGCGCAGAGCGGCTTGTACGGGGCGGAGGAACGAAGGCGGCTGCCTTCCCCGGCGGCGAGGATGACAGCCGTCTCGATCATGTCAGGCGGCCTTGATGAACCGCTCGACTTCGATCTGCGCGAGATCGTCGGTCATCTGCGTGCGCGGGTGCTTGCAGAAATAGGCCGAGGCGGGATCGATCACGCCGGCGATGCCGCGGTCCTTGGCGATCTTGGCGCAGCGGATCATGTCGATCGCGACACCCGCCGAGTTGGGGCTGTCCTCGACCGAGAGACGCAGCTCGAGGTTCATCGGCACGCCGCCGAACAACTGGCCTTCCATGCGCAGGAAGCAGACCTTGTTGTCGTTCTGCCAGGGGACATAGTCCGACGGGCCGATATGGACATTGTCGTCGTCCATGCGCTCGGCCGCGACCGACTGGACGGCTTCGGTCTTCGAGATCTTCTTCGACTCGAGACGGCGATGGTTCGACATGTTGAGGAAGTCGGTGTTGCCGCCGGTGTTGAGCTGGTAGGTGCGATCCAGCTTCACGCCGCGCTTGGCGAACAGGTCGGTGAGCACGCGGTGGACGATCGTCGCGCCGAGCTGTGCCTTGATGTCGTCGCCGATGATCGCGACGCCGGCGTCCTCGAACTTCTTCGCCCAGACGGGGTTCGAGGCGATGAAGACGGGGATGTTGTTGACGAACGCAACGCCCGCCTCGATCGCGCACTCGGCATAGAATTCGGTCGCTTCCTGCGAACCGACGGGCAGGTAGTTCATCAGAACGTCGGCGCCCGACGCCTTCAGATCCGCTATGACCTGCTCACGCGTCGGCTCTGCGGCGTCGGCGAGGAGGAACGTGCGGTCGTCCTTGAAGTCGGCCATGTGGTCGGCGACGCCGTCCAGCGTCTTGCCCATCTTCACGATGGTGCCGGTGTTGCCGACATTGGGGGCGAACACTGCGGTGCAATTGGGCTTGGCGAAGATCGCCTCGGCGACGTCCTTGCCGACCTTGCGACGATCGACGTCCCAGGCCGCGACGACCTTGATGTCGCTCGGCTTGTAGCCGCCCATGTCGAAATGCATCAGGCCGACCTGGTCGTTGGCCCCCTCGCGATAATGCTCGAGACCCTGCACGAGCGAGCTCGCGCAGTTGCCGATGCCGACCACGGCGATCCGAATGCTATTCATTATTGACCCTGTTCCTTAAGAAAGATGCATGCGCGACGCGGTCTTTGGTCGCGGCGTTGTGGTATTACGAACGAAAGCGCGTTCGACACGACGGTGCCAGACGAGCCCGACGATGGCGACGAGCGTCAGAGGGACGATCTCGAACCACCAGAAGATGCGTGGGTTGCCGGCGAAGCAGGCGACGAAGATCGCCCATACCCGGACATTCGCGGTAAGCAAGGCCATGAAGCGCAACGGCGCGACGGCGCGGACCGCGTAGCGATGACCGAGCTCGACCGGATCGGCCGCCTGGCCCAGCGCGCGTTCGAACGGCATCGCGATCCGGTCGATGCGGCTGGCGACGCCATCGTAGAAGCGGACCAGCGCATTGCCCGTCGGAACGGGCGGCGCGGCAAGCGCCACTCCCTTGATCCGGCGATGGAACCGCGAGCGCTCGCCTTCATACAGATTGGACTGCACCGCATGCGCGCCACCGGCGGCAAAGGCGAGGACCCACCCTTCCGCAGTGCCGACCGTCACCGCCAGTGCGACATAGATCAGCGCGAAGACGCCGTGATCGCAAAGCCCGTCGAGCATCCGTCCCAGGGGGCTGGCGGTCTTGGTGGCGCGTGCGACCATCCCGTCCAGACCGTCGGCGATCAACCAGCCCACCGAAAGCACGAGACCCAGCAGCGCAAAGGCCGGTCGATCCCACTGCATGTACGAAAACGCCGCGAGGCCGCCAAGGCAGAGCCCGGCTATCGACACAGCGTTGGCCGACACGCAACGCGCGAGCGCAATCGGCAAAAGCGCGCGGCCTGCCGGGTGAATCAGCCAAAGGTTAGATGGGATCTCGATCCGGCGATCGCGCGATCCATCCGGTGGAGCCACTGTCATAGGATTTTCATAATGCGCGCCGCTCGAGACTTATGCAAGATGGCGCGGTTAACCCGTTGGAACGCCTGACCGCAATTCTTCGATCCATAGCGTGGCGTTTCCGTCGGACGGGGCGCGCCAGTCCCCGCGCGGCGACAGCGCGCCGCCCGCGCAGACCTTCGGGCCGTTGGGCATGGCCGAGCGCTTGAACTGGCTGGTCGTGAAGAAGCGGTGCAGGAACTTCTCGAGCCAGTGCCGGATCGTCGGCAGGTCATATGCGACGCGGGCCGTGGCGGGGAGGTCCGCGGGCCATGCGCCCACCGACGCGTCGCGCCATGCGTGCCACGCCAGAAACGCGATCTTCGACGGCGCGAGGCCGTGGCGGATCACGTAATGCGCGAAGAAGTCGTTGAGCGCATAGGGCCCGATCATCGACTCGGTGCTCTGCAACGCGCCGTCCGCACCGGCGGGCACGAGCTCGGGCGAGATTTCCTGCGCGAGGATCGTCGACAGGATCGCGTCGGTCGTCGCGTCATACTGGTCGGTCCGGATGCACCAGCGGATCAGGAACTGGATCAGCGTCTTGGGCACGCCGCTGTTGACCGCATAATGACTCATCTGGTCGCCGACGCCGTAGGTGCACCAGCCGAGCGCCATCTCGCTGAGATCGCCCGTGCCGAGCACGATCCCACGGCGCTGGTTCGCCAGGCGGAAGAGGTAATCGGTGCGCAACCCCGCCTGCACATTCTCGAAGGTGATGTCGTAGACGGGTTCGCCGTCGCTGAAGGGGTGGCCGATATCCTCCAGCATGCGTTGCGCGGCGGGGCGGATGTCGATTTCCTCCGCGGTGATGCCGAGCGCGCGCATGAGCGCCCAGGCATTGGCCTTCGTGCCTTCGCCGGTCGCGAAACCGGGCATCGTGAAGCCGAGGATGTTCGTACGCGGGCGGCCGAGCCGGTCCATCGCCTTGGCCGCGACGATCAGCGCGTGCGTCGAGTCGAGCCCGCCCGAGACACCGATCACGATCGTCTCGGCATGCGCCGCCACCAGCCGTTTCGACAGCGCCTCGACCTGGATGTTGAACGCCTCGTAACAGTCCTCGTCACGCCGCGCCGGGTCGTTGGGGACGAACGGAAAGCGGCGCACCGTGCGGGTGAACGACGTGTCGTCGTGGTCCGGCGCGTGGTCGAACGCGATCCGCCGCATGCGCGTTTCGGGGTGGCCGGCGAGGACCGCGGCGTCGTTGAACGTGCCGAAGCGCAGGCGTTCCTGCGTGATCCGCTCGCAATCCACATCGGCAACGACAAGCTCCGGCTCGGTCGCAAACCGTTTCGACTCGGCAAGCTGTTCGCCAAGCTCGTGGATCAGCCCCTGGCCGTCCCACGCGACTTCGGTCGTGCTCTCGCCGGGTCCCGCAGCGGCATAGACATAGGCGCATATCGCGCGCGCCGACTGTGCCGCGGCCAGCATCGCCCGCTCGCGCGCCTTGCCGATGACGATGTTCGAGGCGGACAGGTTGCAGCAGATCAGCGCGCCGGCGAGCGCGCCCATGGTCGAGGGCGGGGTGGGCGCCCAGTAGTCCTCGCAGATCTCGGCATGGAAGACGAAGCCCGGCAGGTCGCGCGCGGCGAAGATCAGGTCGGTCCCGAACGGCACGGTTTCGCCGCCCAGCTCGATCGTCAGGCCGGCCAGCCCCGCGCCGCTGGCGAACCAGCGCTTTTCGTAGAATTCGCGGTAATTGGGCAGGAACGACTTCGGCACCACGCCGAGCAGGCGCCCGCGCGCGATCGCCAGCGCGCAATTGTAGAGCCGCCCGCCGCGCACCAGCGCCGCGCCGACCAGCAATACCGGCCGCAGCGTTGCGCTCGCCGCAACGACCGTAGCGATCGCCGAGAGCGTCGCGCGTTGCTGTGCGGTCTGGAGGTGGAGATCGTCGATCGCATAGGAAGTGAGGTTGAGTTCGGGGAACACGACGAGGTCGACGCCGCGGTCATCCGCCTCCTGCGCGAGCGCGATCGTCGCTGCGGCGTTGGCGGCGGTGTCGCCCACCGAAGCCCGCGGGGTCGCTGCGGCAACCCGGATCAGCCCGTGGCTATGGATCGCGTAGAATGGATGCGTCATGCGCCTCCGATAAACGCCCCCGGCGCGCCACGCCACCGGCTTGCGAAAAAGGGCGGCGGCTTGCGAAAAAGGACGGCGGCGTGCGAAAAAGGACCGCGGCGCACCGCCGTCGCTGTGCACACATTGGCGCCGCGCGGCATATCGTGAGAAGGCGGGGGCATGAAGACCCGCACGATCCGGCTTTTCGCGCTTTTGCTCGTGAGCGCGATGTACTGGCAGCTGGTGAGTCAGTGGTCCGGCGTGGCGGAGCCATGGGATGCGGGTGGCTATTGGCGGCTCTGGTATCCCGTTTCGTTGGCTTTGTCGGGGGTCGCGGGTTCTGTGCTGCGATCGCGCTGGGGACTCGCGGGGGCGGTCGTCACCGTCGCGCAACTGCCGGTGATGGCCGTGCATGCGCAACCCGGCGCGCTGATGATCGGCGGGGTGATGATCCTGTGTATCCTCGCCATCCCCGCCGCGGCGGTGTCTGCGCTGGCGGGCAGGCTGCGCCCTAGTGCGCGTATTGACGATGGGAAAGGCGGGGCCGGATCGCTATGACGCGAGGCGGCTCGGTGCGGTGGCACCGATGCTTCAGGCGTCGAAAGGGAGCGGTGTTTTGACGATCACGATGTTCGGAATCAAGCAGTGCGACACGGTCCGGAAGGCACGGACGTGGCTCGATACACAGGGTGTCGCCCATGCATTCCACGACTTTAAGACCGCCGGGATCGATGCCGGGCATCTCATGGACTGGATCGACCGTGCCGGCCTCGATGCCGTGCTGAACCGCGCGTCGACGACGTTCCGCAAGCTTCCCGAGGCCGATCGGGCCGATCTCGACACCGATAAGGCGGTCGCGCTGATGATCGCGCAGCCGTCGACGATCAAGCGTCCCGTGCTCGATACGGGTGACACGCTGCTGTTCGGGTTCAAGCCCGAGCGCTATGAGGCGGCGGGGCTGGGAAACAACTGAGGATCGAGTCGATGCCAGAAGCGCAATGGAACGGCCGGGTGATCGCGAGCTCGGACGATACGGTCGTCGTCGAGGGCAATCACTATTTCCCCGCCGACAGCGTGGATGCCGCGCTGCTCGAAGACAGCCCGACCCATTCGAATTGCCCGTGGAAGGGAGTGGCGAGCTACAAGACGCTGGTCGTCGACGGCAAGCGCAACGTCGACGCGGCATGGTATTACCCCGAGCCCTCCGCCAAGGCCGCGCCGATCAAGGGACGCTATGCTTTCTGGAAAGGCGTCGAGATCGTCTGAGCGTCGCGCTTGCCTATCCCTCCAGTCCGGCGCAGTCTGTTAACCTGAATTAACAGGGCGCCATCGGGTGCAGCAGACAGGGCAGACGGGAATGATCTTCGTGAGGCGGGGGCCGATGTGGTTCAGGATCGCTACCGTCCTGCTGGTTTTGTGGGCGCTGATCGGCTGCTTCAGCTGTATCCAGCAAATGCGACTGGGTGCGGACGCGATGGGCGCGGCGACCGATTACGACCGGGCGCTGTATGCGGCGTTGCCCGGCTGGTATGATCCGGTGTTCGCCACGGCAGTGCTGACCGGGCTGGTCGGTGCGATCCTGCTGTTCATGCGCCGCGCCGCGGCCCGCCCCTTTCTCATCGCCTCGCTGCTCGCCATCGTCGTCCAGTTCGGCTGGCTCTTCACCGCGACCGATATCGTGGCGCAAAAGGGGATGGCCGAGACGCTGGCGGTCCCGCTCGTGATCGCCCTGATCGCGCTCGCGGCGATCTGGCTCGCGACGCACGCGCGGCGCAACAGCTGGACGGTCTGACGCGGGCTTGCGACGCGAACGGGACGTGGTCTGGGCGAGCGGCGTTGCGGACGCTAGGATAGCGGCATGTCAACGACCTACACCCTCGATACCGCGACGAGTCGCGCGAACCCGACCCCGGCCCCGCTCAAGCGGCTGACGATCCCGGCGATCCGCCGCCAGAAGGGGGCGACCCCGTTGGTGATGCTGACCGCGTACACCGTCCGCAATGCGCAGCTGCTCGATCCACATTGCGACATGCTGCTCGTCGGCGACAGCCTGGGGCAGGTGATCTACGGGCTGCCGTCGACCGTGCCGGTGACGCTCGACATGATGGCGGCGCATGGTGCCGCGGTGGTGCGGGGCAGCTATCATGCGGTGGTCGTGATCGACATGCCGTTCGGCAGCTATGAGGCGTCGCCCGAAAAGGCGTTCGAGAGCGCCGCCTGGCTGCTCAAGCAGACGGGGGCCGCCGCGGTGAAGCTCGAAGGCGGCACGGCGATGGCGCCGACCGTCAAGTTCCTGACCGAGCGCGGTATCCCGGTCATGGGCCATGTCGGGCTGACGCCGCAGGCGGTGAATATCCTGGGCGGCTACGGCGCGCGCGGGCGGACGCCCGAGGAGGCCGCGAAGATCGTCGCCGATGCGCAGGCGGTCGCCGAGGCGGGTGCGTTCGCGCTCGTCATCGAGGGCGTCGTCGAACCCATCGCGATCGAGATCACCCGCACTGTCGCCTGTCCGACGATCGGAATCGGTGCATCCGCCCTGTGCGACGGACAAGTCCTTGTCGCCGAGGACATGCTTGGCCTGTTCGACCGGACCGCGCGGTTCGTGAAGCGGTTCGAGGATCTTGCCTCGAAGATTTCGGGCGCGGCGGAGACCTATGCCGCCGATGTCCGGTCGCGCGCGTTTCCCGGACCCGATCAGACTTACGCACCAAAGGACTGATACGCGCAGGAGGCGCGGGCGCGGGGGCGGGATCGATCCGGCTTCCGTTTCGTCCGAGTGGCCGCTAAGGTCCCGCCTCTTCACAGCCATTCCCGGTTTTGTTCCCTCCATAGTTTCCGGAGTTACCCTTGGCCCTGCCGCCGAAAACCGATCAAGCCTTTCTCCGTGAGGTCGACGAGGAGCTGCGCCGCGACCAGCTCGCCGGGTTCTGGACGACCTGGGGCAAGTGGGTCGCCGTCGCCGTCGTCGCGGCACTCGTCGCGCTTGCGGGGTACATGTACTGGCAGCACCGCCGCGAGACCACCGCGGGTGTCGAGGGCGAACAGCTCCAGATCGCCTATGACGCGCTGTCCGCCGACAAGGTCGCCGAGGCCAGCAAGACGCTGACCCCGTTGGCGACGTCGGACAGTGCCGGATACAGCGCGCTCGCGCGGTTCACCGAGGCCGACATCCTGCTGCAGAAAGAGGATATGAAGGGCGGCGCGGCGAAGCTCGCGGCGATTGCTGCCGACACGTCGGTTGCCCAGCCGTTCCGTGATCTCGCCCTGATTCGCCAGACGTCGGCGGAGTATGACACGCTCAAGCCGCAGGTCGTCGTCGAGCGGCTGCGTCGCCTCGCGGTCACGGGCAATCCGTGGTTCGGGAGCGCGGGCGAAATGGTCGCGGTCGCCTATCTGCGACAGGGCCAGCGTCCGCAGGCGGGGGCCATGTTCGGCCAGATCGCGCGCGACGCGGGCGTGCCGGAAACGATCCGTCAACGCGCGGTTCAGATGGCCGGTGTACTGGGCGTCGATGCCGTGGTCGATACGGCGGCGTCGAAAGCCAGCGGCGCAGCGCCAACCGCATCGAACACCGGGACTGCTTCTAACGAGGATACCAAAGCGCAATGACGAAGTCTTATCGGGTGACGGTCGCAGTGGCTGCGCTCATGGCACTGAGCGGCTGCGGTATCTTCAAGGGTAGCGTGAAGAAGACACCGACGGTCGGCGACCGCGTGTCGATCCTGACCTCGGAAAACGGCGTCGAGACGGACGCGACGATCGCCGACGTCCAGGTCCTGCTGCCCGCGCCGGCGGTCAACGACGCCTGGGCGCAGCCCGGCGGCAACCCGGCCAAGTCGATGGGCCAGCTGGCGCTGGGCGCGCAGCTGAACCGTGCGTGGCAGGCGACGATCAACGGTGGTTCGAACCGCGAGCGCATGGCGGCGTCGCCGGTCGTCGGCGAGAACAAGCTGTTCGCGATGGACGTCGGCGGCATGGTCCATGCCTATGCCGCGGATACCGGGGCCGCGCTCTGGACGGTGTCGATCACCGAGGGCAAGACCAACCAGTCCGCGCGCTTCGGCGGCGGCGCGAGCTATGACGACGGCAAGGTCTACGCCACCGATGGCGTCGGCGACGTCGTCGCGATGAACGCCTCGGACGGCGCCATCCTGTGGCGCGCGAAGCCGGGCGGTCCGCTGCGCGGCTCGCCGACGGTTGCAAACGGCGCGGTCTATGTCCTCACGCAGGACAACCAGATCTTCTCGATCAACCAGGGCGACGGCAAGATCCAGTGGGTCCAGTCGGGCACGCTCGAAACGCAGGGCGTGTTCGGCGTCGCGGCGCCTGCGGTCAGCCAGGGCACGGTCGTCTCGGGCTTCTCGAGCGGCGAACTCAGCGCGTATCGCTACGAGAACGGCCGCATCCTCTGGCAGGACGCGCTGTCGCGCACGTCGATCACGACGTCGGTATCGAGCCTGTCGGACATCGATGCCGCGCCGGTGATCGACGGCGGGCGCGTCTATGCGGTCGGGCAGGGCGGTCGCATGGTGGCGCTCGAGCTGGCAACCGGGCAGCGGCTCTGGGAGCAGAATTTTGCAGGCATCTCGACGCCGTGGATCGCGGGCGAATGGTTGTTCGTCGTGACCGACGACGCGCGGCTGGTCTGCCTTTCGCGATCGAACGGCAAGGCGCGCTGGATCGCGCAGCTCCAGCGCTTCGACAACGAGAAAAAGAAGAAGGGCCCCGTGACCTGGTACGGTCCCGTGCTCGCGGGTGAGCGGCTGCTGCTCACCAATTCCCGCGGCGAGATCGTCTCGGTCAACCCCGGCGACGGCAAGGTCGCGAACACGATCGAGACCAAGACGCCGTTCACGCTGCCGCCGATCGTGGCGAATTCAACGCTCTACACGCTCGACCAGAAGGGCAAGATTACCGCCTATCGGTAAACCCGGCGCCCCTCTCCCGCGGGGGAGAGGGGTAACAGGTGACGACGGCCGCTTCGCACGCTAAGGGCGGGCCATGTCCAAACTCCCCGTGGTCGCAATCGTCGGCCGCCCCAATGTCGGCAAGTCGACCCTTTTCAACCGCCTCGTCGGCAAGAAGCTTGCGCTGGTCGACGACCGCCCCGGCGTCACGCGCGATCGTCGCGAGGGCGACGCGTCGCTGATCGGGCTCGAATTCCGCATCATCGACACCGCCGGATACGAGGATCACGACGCGCAGACGCTGCCGGGCCGGATGCGCCAGCAGACCGAGGCGGCGGTCAATCAGGCCGATGTCGCGCTGTTCCTGTTCGACGCGCGTGCGGGGATCGTCCCGCTCGACGAAGAGATCGCCCGCTGGCTGCGCACCGCCGACGTTCCCGTGATCTTGGCGGCGAACAAGGCCGAGGGACGCGCCGGCGAGGACGGTATCCTCGAGTCGCTCGCGCTGGGTTTCGGCGATCCCGTCCAGCTCTCCGCCGAGCATGGCGAGGGGATGGGCGATCTGTTCGAGGCGCTGCTGCCACTGCTCGAGGGCAAGGACGAGCTTCCCGAGAAACAGCCCGACAACGAATATGAGGGGCCGCTCAAGCTCGCGATCGTGGGGCGTCCGAACGCGGGCAAGTCCACGCTGGTCAACCGTATCCTCGGCGAGGACCGGATGATCACGGGGCCCGAAGCGGGGATCACGCGCGACTCGATCAGCGTCGACTATGACTGGCATCCGACCGGCGGCGAAGCGCGCAAGGTTCGCCTGATCGACACGGCGGGCATGCGCAAGCGCGCCAAGGTGCAGGACAAGCTCGAGAAGATGTCGGTCGAAGACGCGCTCCACGCGGTCGACTTCGCCGAGGTGGTGGTCTTGTTGCTTGATGCCACGCTGGGCCTCGAGGCGCAGGATCTGCGCATTGCCGACAAGGTCCTGCAGGAGGGGCGCGCGCTCGTGATCGCGCTCAACAAATGGGATGTCGCGGAAAGCCCGTCGTCGCTGTTCAACGGCGTCAAGCGCGCGCTCGAGGACGGGCTGAGCCAGGTCAAGGGCGTGACCGTGATGACCGTGTCGGGCGCGACCGGCAAGGGCATCGACCAGCTTCTTCAGGCGTGCTTCGACACGCGCGAGGCCTGGTCGAAGCGCGTCGGTACGGGCGAGCTCAACCGCTGGTTCGAACGCGCGATCGAGGCGACGCCGCCCCCCGCACCGGGCGGCAAGCGGATCAAGATGCGCTACGTCACGCAGGTGAAGTCGCGTCCGCCAAGCTTCGTCATCTTCGGCACGCGTGTCGATCAGCTGCCCGCGAGCTATGAGCGCTATCTGGTGAACTCGATGCGCAAGGATCTGGGATTCGGCGCGGTGCCCGTGCGGCTGATGTTCCGCGCGCCGAAGAACCCGTACGACGAGGACAAGTAAGCGGGGCGGCGGATGATGCATATCGATGCCAGGGGACTGCGCTGCCCCTGGCCCGCCGTCCGGCTTGCCAAGGCCCTGCGCCAGGGCGCGGACGCGGTGACGATCCTTGCCGACGATCCGCAGGCGCCTGCCGAATTGAAGCTGGTCGCCGCGGCGGCCGGCGCCGATATGTCGATCAATACGGATGCAGTTGCGCCAACTTTTGTCGTGACACGACGGCCGGTCGGCAACACTGTCTTTACACAATCGCCATAAGGTCGCGAACGTCCTTCATGGCAGTCCAGCCGAACGGGAGAAGGTGTCGGTGTCGTTCGAGGGAAGCACTCTGGTCAACTGGCCTGCCTTTCAGCAGGCCCGCAGCGAATTGGGGGGCGGGTTCATCCGCATCCTCGGTTATTTCCGTGAGGATGGCGTCAAGTCCGTCGCGGCGATCGAGGCGGCGATGCGCGCGGGCAGTGCGGCGGCGCTGATCATTCCCGCGCATACGCTGAAGGGGGAGGCGCGCCAGTTCGGCGCCGAGCCGCTCGCCGATCTCGCCGAAACGATCGAGACGATCGCGCGGGACTGTATCGAAGTGCATGATACGCCCGAGGCCGCGCTCGAGCATGTCGCACGGCTGCGCCCGCTGTTCGGCGAAACACTGACGTTGCTCGAGCGGGAAGCCAATCCGGTGGTCGCGCGCCGTCCGGTCGGCGGTGGCTTCGGGCGTCGTGCCGTACCCACCGGTTTCGGCACCGAATAAACGCGCCGTCAGGCCGCGATCATTCTTGTAGGACGCGCGGCCCGCTGAACCCGATCACTCGCGATCGTGATCAGCGGATACCGCGTCGCTCACGCCTTCAGATAAGGCGCCGCGCCGGCTTTGGGCGAGTCGTGCTCGGAAATCGAGTTGAGCTGGATGTAGTTGTGGATGCCCATCCGGGCGATCATCTCGAACTGGCGTTCGAGCGTGTCGACATGCTCTTCCTCGCTTGCGAGGATCCGCGCGAACAGGTCGCGGCTGATATAATCCTTCACGCTCTCGCAATAGGCGATGGCGCCCTTCAGCTGGACCGTGGCCTCGACCTCGAGCGCGAGGTCCGACTTCAGCACCTCCTCGACCGTCTCGCCGATCCGCAGGCGGCCGAGCAGCTGGAAGTTGGGAAGGCCATCGAGAAACAGGATGCGCTCCGACAGCCAGTCGGCATGCTTCATCTCGTCGATCGATTCCATGCGCTCATATTGAGCGAGCTTGTAGACCCCCCAATGTTCGAGCATCCGGTAGTGGAGCCAATATTGGTTCACCGCGGTCAGCTCGTTCTTGAGCGCCTCGTTGAGCAGGTCGATTACTTGGGGGTCGCCGCGCATGGCCATATCTCCGTCACCTCTGGCGATCATGTAGCGGGGTGACAGACCAGACGGCAAGCCCGGATACTGGCCGATTTCCGAGAGTTATTAGATGCAAACGCTATGCAGCAGCGCGTTCGTCTTCGATGATCGCGCGCGCGACCGACGTGCATTGCCCACATTTCGGCCGACGGCCGAGTGACCGGAACGCCTGGCAAGGCGTGGTGCATCCGCCCCGCGCGCAGCTGCGGACGTCGGATTCTCGTATGGCATTGCAAACGCAGACGACCATGAATGCTCCTCTATGAGGCGCATGATCTAGCGATAATGCGAACCAGTCGCAAGCGCTTTTGCGTTCTATTCGCAACAAGCCTGGTGTCCGGCGTGGGGGCACTGCCACGCCGGATCGGTCGACTCAGGGCAGCGCCGCGTCCGTCCCCATGAGCTTGGGGAAGAAGCCTTCGTGTGCAGTTCGAAGCGTATCCAGCGTGATGACGTCGTCGCGGTCGGGGCGCTCGAAGATCAGGCGCTTGCCGCCCGTGCGGCCGAGTGGCTCGGCTTCGACGTCGGCAGCATGCGCCGCGCCGAGGAAGTCGAGCAACGCGTGATCCTCGACCGTGACGATGTAGACGCCCTGGTCCTCGGCGAAGAACGCGCGCGCGCAGTCGAACGGCTGCTTGCGGTCGATCATCGCGCCGATGCCGCCCGCAAGCGCCATCTCGGCGAGCGTCACCGCGATGCCGCCGTCCGAGACGTCGTGGACCGCGGTCAGTTGGCCGAGCGCGATCGCCTCGCGGATCAGGTCGCCGACGCGGCGTTCGGCGGCGAGATCGACGGGCGGCGGTGGGCCGGCGTCGCGCTGTTCGCGACCATGGCATTCGCGCAGCCACAGCGACTGACCGAGATGCCCGCCGCGCGTGCCGACCGCGAGAATGATGTCGCCCGAGCCCTTGAACGCGATCGTCGCATTCTTCTGCCAGTCGGCGAGCAGGCCGATCGCGCCGATCGCGGGCGTCGGCAGGATTGCCGAGCCGCCGCCAGTCGCCTTCGATTCATTGTAGAGCGAGACGTTGCCCGAAACGATCGGGAAGTCGAGCGCGATGCACGCGTCGCTCATCCCTTCGAGGCAGCCGACGATCTGGCCCATGATCTCGGGCCGCTGCGGGTTGGCGAAGTTGAGGCAGTTGGTGACCGCGAGCGGCAGCGCGCCGACCGCGGTCAGGTTGCGCCACGCTTCGGCGACTGCCTGCTTGCCGCCCTCGACGGGGTCGGCGAAGCAATAGCGCGGCGTGCAGTCGGTGGTCATCGCCAGCGCCTTCTGCGTGCCGTGGACGCGGACGACCGCGGCGTCGCCACCGGGGCGCTGGACGGTGTCGGCGCCGACCATGTGGTCATATTGCTCCCAGATCCAGCGGCGCGAGGCGATGTCGGGCGAGCCCATCAGCGTCACCAGATCGGCGGCGATGTCGTTGCTGTGCGGCGCGTTCGCGAGCGGCGCGGGCTTGGGGGTCGGCACGTGCGGGCGATCGTAGAGCGGCGCCTCGTCGGCGAGCGGCCCGAGCGGGATGTCGCAGACCGTCTCGCCCTTGAACGTCAGCACCATGCGGCCGGTGTCGGTCACGCGGCCGATCACCGCGAAATCGAGCTCCCACTTCTTGAAGATCGCCTCGGCCTCGGCCTCGCGGCCGGGCTTGAGGACCATGAGCATGCGCTCCTGGCTCTCGCTCAGCATCATCTCGTACGGCGTCATGCCCGTTTCGCGCTGCGGCACGTCGTCCATGACGAGTTCGATGCCGACGCCGCCTTTGCTCGCCATCTCGACTGACGAGGAGGTGAGGCCGGCGGCGCCCATGTCCTGGATCGCGACGATGACATCGGTCGCCATCAATTCGAGACAGGCCTCGATCAGCAGCTTTTCGGTGAAGGGATCGCCGACCTGGACGGTCGGGCGCTTGGCATCCGAATCCTCGCCGAAGTCCGCGCTCGCCATCGTCGCGCCGTGGATGCCGTCGCGACCGGTCTTGGAACCGACATAGACGATCGGATTGCCGATGCCGCTGGCGGCCGAATAGAAGATCTTGTCCTGATCGGCGATCCCGACGGTCATCGCGTTGACCAGGATGTTGCCGTCATACGCGCTGTGGAAGTTCACCTCGCCGCCGACGGTCGGCACGCCGACGCAATTGCCGTAACCGCCGATGCCGTGAACGACGCCAGAGATCAGGTGGCGCATCTTGGGGTGATCGGGCCGGCCGAAGCGCAGCGCGTTCAAATTGGCGATCGGCCGCGCGCCCATCGTGAAGACGTCGCGCAGGATGCCGCCGACGCCGGTCGCTGCGCCTTGGTACGGCTCGATATAGGAGGGGTGGTTGTGGCTCTCCATCTTGAAGATCGCCGCCTGGTTGTCGCCGATATCGACGACGCCGGCATTCTCGCCGGGCCCGCAGATCACGCGCTCGCCCTTGGTGGGCAGCTTCATCAGGTGGATCTTGCTCGACTTGTAGCTGCAATGCTCGGACCACATCACCGAGAAGATGCCGAGCTCGACGAGATTGGGCTCGCGGCCGATCGCGTGCAGGACGCGCTCATATTCTTCGGGGGACAGGCCGTGGTCGGCGACGATCTGGGGCGTGATCTCGGTCATGGGGGGAGGCCATAGCCGCCCGCCCTGGTAGTTTCCAGCACGGATGCCCTTTTCCTGCAGACCCGGGCCGGCGCGGCTGGACAACTATCGTAAATGTGCCATTCTCCTCCCATCAAAGGGGGGAGAGCACAATGTTACTTGCCATGATGCTAGCAGCGGCCGGACCGGGCGCAGTAATCACCGGTGATTTTGACAGGGATGGGCGAATGGATCGCGTCGCCATTTCCAAGGATGGTAATCTTCACAAGGTGATGATGTACCGATCCTTCATGTCCGACGTGGTTATGGTCGAAATGAAGGTCGAGGTCGGCAACGATTTCAAGTTCAACAAGGTCAACCGTGTCGATCGCCGCGCCGCATGTGATTTCGCGTCCCTGTCTCGATACGCCTGCGACGCCGGCGACGTGCTGCAATATGGCAACGGCGTATCCAGCGCGATGGCGGTCTGGAATGGTCAGCGCTTCATCGTCTACCGGCCGCCGGTGGGCAAATGATGGCAGGGTAGAACCGAACCTATTCTTGCCGCTCGAATTGCGTCGGGCGGGGACCACTGCATGACCCCCAATCCCGACCCTCGTCATGCACCGACGATCGTCGCGTCGTCGGTGCATATACGAAATTCAAGCGATCAGACGTAGGGCGGCTGCGTGTAGCCCTTGGGGCTGAGAGTGAAAATCTCACAGCCGGTCTCGGTGATCCCGATCGAATGTTCGAACTGCGCGGACAGAGAGCGGTCGCGCGTCACGGCCGTCCAGCCGTCGTCGAGCAGCTTCACGTCGGGGCGGCCGATGTTGATCATCGGTTCGATCGTGAAGATCATCCCCGGGCGCAGTTCGGGGCCGGTGCCGGGCTTGCCGACATGGACGACCTCGGGCGCGTCGTGGAACAGCCGGCCGACGCCGTGGCCGCAGAAATCGCGGACCACGCCGTAGCGGTGCTTTTCGGCATGACGCTGGATCGCGTTGGCGACGTCACCCATGCGGTTGCCGGGCTTCGCCTGCTCGATACCCAGCATCAGGCACTCATACGTGACCTCGACCAGCCGCTTCGCCTTGATCGGCACGTCGCCGATCAGGTACATCCGGCTCGTGTCGCCATGCCAGCCGTCGAGCAGCGGGGTGACGTCGACGTTGACGATATCGCCCGATTTCAGCGTCTTCTCGCTTGGAATGCCGTGGCAGACGACATGGTTGATCGAAATGCAGACGCTGTGGGTGTAGCCGCGATAGCCGAGCGTCGCAGGCACGGCGCCCGCAGCGGTCACGAAGTCGTAGATCAGCCGGTCGATCTCGGCCGTGGTGACGCCTGGCACCATGTGCGGCACGATCATGTCGAGCGTCTCGGCAGCGAGCCGGCCGGCCTTCATCATGCCCTCGAACGCGGCGGGACCATGAAGCTTGATGGCGCCGGTGCGTGCCTCGGGAGCGTCGGACGTGACGGTTACATATTCGGTCATGGTGAAGGATATAGCGTGGCGGCGGAGCTTTTGCGAGGCTATGCAAAGGCCATGGGACAGGAACGCATCTGGACGGCCGCGCTGACGATCATCGGCGACGAAATCCTGTCGGGTCGGACGCAGGACAAGAACGTCGCGCAGATCGCGGCGTGGCTCAACGTGCAGGGCATCCGTCTGGCGGAAGTGCGCGTGGTCGCGGACAGGACGGAGGCGATCGTCGAGGCGGTCAACACGCTGCGCGCGCGCAACGATTATCTGTTCACGACCGGCGGGATCGGGCCGACGCATGACGACATCACCGTCGACGCGATTGCCGAGGCGCTGGGTGTCGCGGTCGAGCATCATCCCCGCGCGATGGCCATTCTCGAGCGCTATTACGCGACCCGCGGCGGGCTGAGCGAAGCGCGCGCGCGGATGGCGCGGACGCCGGCGGGGGCCGAACTGATCGACAACAAGGTATCGGGCGCGCCGGGCATCCGGATCGGCAACATCTTCATCATGGCGGGTGTCCCGCATATCACCGCGGGCATGCTCGATGCGCTGACGGGGACGCTCGAGGGCGGTCGCCCCGTGGTGTCGAGGACGATCGGCTGCTGGGTCGCCGAGAGCGAGGTGGCCGACCTGCTGCGCGATGCGGAAAAGGCGCATGAAGGCGTTGCGATCGGCAGCTATCCCTTCTTCCGCGACGGGCGGACGGGCGCCAATTTCGTGGTGCGCAGCGCCGACACGGACCTCGTCGACCGGTGCATCGCCGATCTCGTCCGCGATCTCGAGGCCGCGGGGCGGGTGGTCGCACCCGACGGGATCTAGCCGCCTCCGGGCGACGGTGTCGCGCGCTCGCGGCGATTTTTGCGGATCACGCAACGCGCTTGCATGGCGTCGCGATCTCGGTCTAGCTTCTCAAAAAATAATGGAGAGGCTGTATGACTGCGAGCAATGTAATGCTGACGATCATTGGATGTATTGCCGCGTTGCCGATCTTGGCACTCGCCTTCGTCGCGTTGCGCCCGGTCCGTTCGGGTCGGCCGATCGACTGACGGCAGTCAGAACAGGATTTGGCGTCAAGCCGCCGCGCGTGCTGACTGCGAACCGACGCGCATGCCCGTGACGCTGATGACGAGTGTCTCGATCTGCGCTTCGGTATAGCCCGCGTCGAGGAACCGGGCGATCTCGCCCGTCGGCAGCGCGAAGCCGCGGCGCCAGGCATAGACCGCAAGACGGCGGAGCGCTTCGAGACGCGGGTCAGCGAGGCGCGACGCAGCGCCCAGACCAAACAGGCTGCCCATCGCGCGCGAAACACGGCCGGGGGTCGTCAGGCTTCGCAACGTGTCGCGCTTCGCCATCGCGATGACGCTCCATTCGATCGCGGAGAACCCCGTCGGCGTGACGGTGGCGGAGGCTGCGCGGCACCCTGAGGGCGCGGCAAACATGTTGTCGAGGTCGAGATATGCCATGCTGAATCCCCTTGTCCCGTGATCGCGCATCGACACTGCCGGCAAGCGTGACGCACGCGTCCAATCGCAGGCTCGTCTGTATCGAGGCGTGTAGTGCCAATTCCCGTCGGGCCGCCGAAGCTGACCCAGAAGACGTCAACCGGACCCGGTCGAAGCTTCAATACCAGTCGGTATATTAAGCGGGCGGAGAGGCGTCAATCACATTCTGTACTGGCCGGTAATTTAAGCGGGTCGCATACCGCGTCGCTGTCGCCGCCGGATGCCGACCGGTCTCAGCGCGTCGGCCAGACCATCATGCTCGTCGCGACGAGTTGCTTGAGTTCGTCGCACGTCGCGCCCGAACCTCCCTGGATCGCCAGCCCCTGCATGATCGCGAACAGGTACCGCGCCAACGCGGGCGACTCGAGCCCGGGGGGAAACTCGCCTGCAGCCTTGGCCTGGTCGAAACGGCGGATGAGCGCGGCCTCGGAGGATGCGCGCCGCTTGACGACCTCGGTCTTGATCGGTTCGGCCTCGGCGCCGCATGCGACCGAACTGATGACGCCGAGACAGCCCTTGGGATCACAGCTGCTCGTCTGCATCTGCAACGCGCCCATCAGCAACCGTTCGGCCACCGCGCGCGCGCTGGGCGCATCGAGCGCGGACGTCATATAGGCCAGTTTCTCACGCTCGTAGAGGTCGAGCGCCTTGTGAAACAGCGCTTCCTTGTTACCGAACGCGGCATACAGGCTTGGCTTGGTGATCTTCATCTCGGCGGTCAGCTCGGCCATCGATGCCGCTTCATAGCCATTCCGCCAGAACACGCGCAAAGCCGCCGCAAGCGCCTGATCGAGATCGAACTCCCGAGGGCGGCCCTTCGGGGCGGTGAATGCGCAAATCCTATTCATACCGCTTGGTATATAGGCCCGGCGCGGAAAACGTCCAGTGATCGCACGGGGTTTGCCGGACGCGCTGGCGCGAGGGGCGGCGGCCCCGTGCTGGCCGCGACGGAACGCGAGCAGCGCTTGGTCGCTTTGGCACGGACAGGTGGCGGCCGCCGCCATCGTGGTGAGACAAGGATTACGGCATATGAAGATCGGATTCATCGGCTTGGGCCAGATGGGGATCGCAATGGCGACCAACCTGATCGACGCGGGACATGACGTCACCGTGTGGAACCGGTCGGCGGCAAAGGCCGACCCGCTGCTGGCACGCGGCGCGACGCTGGCGGCGACGCCGGCTGACGCGGCGCAAGGCGAGGTGGTGATGACGATGCTCGCGGACGATGCCGCGCTGGAGACGGTCGTATACGGCGAGCGAGGCATCCGCGGCTGCCCCGCCTTGCATGTGTCGCACAGCACGATCAGCGTCGCGCTCGCCGAGCGGCTGACGGCGGATCAGGGGAATGATGGGGGATTCGTATCGGCGCCGGTGTTCGGACGGCCGCCGGCCGCTGCGGCGGGGGCGTTGTTCATCGTTGCGGCGGGGGCGGATGACCGCATCGACCGGTGCGAAAAGCTGTTTGCGGCAATCGGCCAGCGCGTGTTTCGCGTTGGCGATACACCGTCGGCGGCAAATCTCGTCAAGCTCAGCGGCAATTTCATGATCATGGCGGCGATCGAATCGATGGCCGAGGCGATGACGCTGGCAGAGAAGGGCGGTGTCGATCGCGCGATGCTGCTCGAAGTGCTGACGGGGACGCTGTTCGGGGCGCCGGTCTACAAGACCTATGGCGAGATCCTCGTCGAGGACCGCTTTACGCCGGCAGGCTTTGCCGCGCCGCTGGGGCTCAAGGACATGAACCTCGTCGATGCCGCCGCAGGGACGCTTCGCACGCCGATGCCCGTCCTCGGCGTGGTTCGCGATCACCTCCGCACGGCAATCGCGCAGGACGGTCCCGACGTCGATTGGGCGGCGATCGGGCTCGTCGCGCGTCGCGGTGCCGGCCTCTAGCGTCAGACGGCGTCCCGCCCCCCGAGCAGCCGTTGCAGACGGGGGCGGACGACGAGGAAGCCGAGATATGCGCGTTCCATAAGCCGCAGCGCCAGCGGGTTACGTGCGAGTTTGCCGAGCGGCCGCAGCACCGGGATCGCGCGCCACATCGCGGCGAACGCGGCGGCGCCCGATAGCAGTGTGCCGTCCTCGCGGGCATGAAACCGCGCCAAGAGCGCGCGCCGGTCGATCGGACACGTCGCGTCGGGGCTGGTCGCATCGATGAATTCGATCGCACCGCGCCGATCGAGGCGCCGCATGATCGCAATTTCCCGTCGGCATAACGGACAGTCGCCGTCATGCCAGACGGTCAGGCGGGTCATCGGGCGCGATCCGTATTGGTCGCGCTGATCCGCGCGGCAAGCAGCGTCGCAAAGCCCAGCCAGCCGACAAACGGCACGCCGAGCAGTGCCGCCGGGCGGTCGACCTTCGCCGCGGTCGCAACGTAAGCGCCGCCGGTCGCGACCATCGCGCCGGCGACGGCGGCGCTCGATCGCAGCGCATGCTTGCGGAAGAAGACCTCGGTCCAGCCGCCGACCATCGCGGTGTTGAGCAGCCAGAGTCCGACAGCGCCCGTACGCGTCGTGCTGGCGGGCTGACGGAGCAGGCGATAGCCGCCCACCGCGAGCCCGGTCTCGAGCACGGGCCAGACCGCACCGAAGACCGCATCGGGCGGCGTGAAGGACGGCTTGTCGAGCCGCTGGTACCAGCGCCGGGTCGCGGGGTGCGACGGATCGGGCGCGTTACGCCGCCCGATCGCCGCGCTCACGCCGAGCACCGCGACGATGATGAGCGCAGACGCGGCGCGTGACAGCGCGGGGCCGCCCGAGTTCACCGCATCGTCCGCGGCCTTGGTAGCGGGGAGGGGGGGCGCCATCACTCAGCGCGCCGCGAGATAGCGTTCGAGATCGTCGCAGCCGCCGATCGTCTCGCCGTCGATCACGATCAAGGGCGTCGTCGCGATGCCATGCTCGGCCTTGAACGCCTCGACCGCGTCGCGATCGCGCAAGATGCGGTCATCGACGTCATAGCCTTCTGCCTGCAGCAATTGCTTTGCACGGATGCCGAACGGGCAGACATGGTCGGGGAGCACCATCCGGTGCAGCGTGGCGGTACGGGGTTCGGTCATCATCGTCCTCGCGGTCGCGCGATCCGATCATCGGACCGCGCGCATGCCGCTATAGCGCGGGACCGGGACGGACGTTCCGTGGTCGCGCTGTCGAACGCCGCGCGCATCTCAGCGTTTGAGCGCGCGCCGTATTCTCGACCAGCTGACGAACTTGAAATTCTGCGTGTCGGGCGCGTTGTCGCCGTCCTGCGCGACGAACAGCCCCGTCGGATAGTCCGGCCCGAAATTGCCGAGCGCGAGTTCGATCCCGTCGGTCTCGCTCGTGCCGTCGATCGCGCCGCCACCGATACGGAACCGCCCCGCAAAGGTCGCGCCGGGCAGTCGGTAAAGCGTGTAGGCATTGTCACCCTGGCTCGAGGCCACGAGATAGCCGCCCGTGCGGCCGGACGGGGCGAGCGCAAGCCCTTCGGCATCCGCGACGAGCGTCTTGCCGTCGACCTTCGCGATCGGCGTCGCGGTCGGCGATGCCGCAGGATCCGCGTCGAACCGCCAGAGCCCGACATCCTCCTCGGCGACGTAGAGCAGCCCGGTCCGGTCGTCGACGACGCAGCCTTCGGCCTGGCTGGCAAGCTTCATCGAGCGCACCGTCGTGACCTTGGGGGCAGCAGCCGAGATGTCGATCGCGACCTGGTCGATCCGGCCGTCCTTAAGGACGACAAAGCCGAACAGCGCCTTGTCGCGGGCGCGGGTCCACAGGCACATGCCATAGGCTTCGCCGGGACCGACCGGAAACCGGCCGAGCGGCATCAGCCGCGCCGCAGCCGTGTCGAGCACGAACAGCGCGACGTGCGCCGTCGCCAGCTCGGCACGGTCGCTCGCGGCGGCGATCACGCGCCCGCCCGACGTGCGAATGTCGACATTGTTGAGCCGCGCGGCGGGGGTGAAGCTCAGCCGCTTGCCGGCAAGGCTGTAGACATGGATCCCCACCTGCTTGTCGGTCCCGATCACGAGGCTTTTCGCGGGATCGGCCGCGTTGCGCCAGATCGCGGGATCATCGGCCGCATCCGACACGCTGTCCACCGGATCGGTCTCGGCCGTCGCCGCCACCGTCGCCGCCACCGTCGGCACGGCGGCTGGCGGCGACGTCGTCTGCGTCACGCAGCCGCACAGCAGGAGCGCGGCAAGGGGAGACGCGCGCATCAGAACGTCACTCGCACGCCGCCGGTGTAGCGGCGTCCGAACGTCTCGTGCTCGATCGTGTAGGCCGACGATCCGGCATAGCGGCGACCGGGACCGTTCAGCAGGTTCGCGAAATCGCCGTAGATCTCGACATTGCCGTTGATCGCATACCGCACGCTCGCGTCGAGTTCATTGTCCTTGGCCCAATAGAAATCGCCACCGTCGATCCCGCGGACGAGGCCCGAGATATTGGCGGTGCCCCCGATCGCATCGAGCCATGCCGACCGGTTCTGATACGAGACACGCGCCGAAAAGCCGTATTTCTCGTAATAGGCGATCAGGTTGTAGATCGCGTCGGAGGCACCGGGAAGCGGGACCTTGCGCGACGGCAGCGCGGCGGTGCCGGGGGTTTCGGCGCGGCTCTTGTTGATCGTCGCGTTGAGCTGGACGCCGAACCCGCCCATCCAGTCGGGCAGGCCAAGATCGGCGACGAACGGATCGAGCTGCTGCTGGATCGCGCCTTCGATGCCCATGATATAGCCGCTGCCGCCGTTGACGACGGTCGAGAAGACATAGTCCGAGCGATCGACCCCATTGGTGTTCAGGATCGACCGGCCAAAGCTTTGCGTCGAGTCGAACAGGACGTCGGTGACGTCCTTGTAATAGGCGCCGATCGACAGGAAGCCGCGCGGCATCGTGTAATATTCGACGTAGAGATCGACACCCTTGGCCTTTTCGGGCTTCGCGTCCGGGTTGCCGCCGCTGATCGTCCGGTTCGCGTCGTCATAAGACAGGTTGGGGCGAAGCTGGTCGTAATCGGGGCGTGCGGCGCCGGTGTTGAACGACAACCGCGCCTTCATCCGGTCGTTGACGTCCCAGTTTAGGTGAAGGCTCGGATAGACGAGCGTCTGGCTCGATTTCACGTCGAGCAACCCGACGGTCGAGAAGGCCTGCGCATCGTTGCGGATATGCTCGACGCGCGCGCCGCCGATGACGCTGCCCCAGTTGGTTGTCGCGGTCGCCATCGCATAGCCGGCGTAGACCTTCTCGCCCACGTCGTAGAAATTGGCATCGGTACGGACATAGCTGCCGACGGCCTGTGCCTGGTCGACAAGCCCGAGGACCTTGTCGCGGTCGAAATACTGGAAGGTGTAGCCGAGCGGGATCTCGCCCTGGAACCCGCCGGGCTTGGCGATCGCCGCATAGTTGGTCGGGATGCCGGCCGCGGCGAACTGTGCGGGCGTGCTCAGGTCGAGCAGATATTCGTTCGAGATCTTGGTGCGGTCGTCATAGCGGATGCCGGCCGCGAACACCGTCGAGGCCCCGAACACCGTCGCCGCACGGCTGATGTCGAGCTTTGCGGTATAGGCCTCGGTGACGTCCTGCGCCTTGAGCGAGCGCAGGCGCGAGAGGGTGCGCGGGAAATCCTCGATCGCGGTCACCCGGTCGCCGCGCGAGAAGGTGCCGTCGGGGTTGCGGATCGTGCGGTACAACTCGACCCTGGCGAGCTGCGGATCGGTCAGGTCGTAGCCG
Source organism: Sphingomonas sp. Leaf20 (assembly GCF_001421535.1). GTDB lineage: Bacteria > Pseudomonadota > Alphaproteobacteria > Sphingomonadales > Sphingomonadaceae > Sphingomonas. The sequence goes on from NZ_LMKN01000008.1 coordinate 751,472, forward strand.
ACGGTCAGCCGGTTGGCGGCATTGGCGCCGTTGGTCCCGAAAGACGGGCTGTCATAGTTCAGCTGCGCGGGCTGCGACCGGTCGTCGATCGAGCGCGTGAAGTTGCCGCGCCATGCGACCTTCCAGTCGCCCAGCTCGTGATCACCGCCCAGCGTGTTGGTGAACACCGACTGCTTGTACTTGCGCACCGTGAAGTTCGAATTGAGATCGACGCCGTACACCGTCCCGAGCAGCGGCGTGTTGCCCGTGCAGACGTCGGCATAGCCGGTGGTCCCCGAGGCGGGACGCGCGTTCACCGAACAGGCGGCAGTGCCGTTGGGCGTGCGCGACTGCTGGTCATCGAGATCGAAGATGTAGTTGTTGCGCTGCTCGTCGTCCTGAAACGCCGAATAGATCGTCTCGGCGAACAGCTTGTGACCGGGGGCAGGGCGCCAGTCGAGCCGGGTCGACAGCGAATAGTTCTTGCGCGTCAGCCGGTAGAGCTTGTTCTCGGTCTCGCGCGCCCAGTTGCGCGTTTGATAGCCCGGGCGGAGGTCGCGATCGACCGCTTCGAAATCGGTCTCGAAATTGTCGGTGACCATGCCGCGCCGATACAGGCTGGCGGACGAGACGATGCCGAATTCGCCGATCCCCGTGTCGATCCGGTCGGAGACGACGAGCGAGCCTTCATATTCCGTCTTCTTGCCGAGCTCGACATGGCCCGCCCCGCCCTTGGCCTGCACCTTCAGCCCTGGATAGTCGAAGGCCGAGCGCGTGATGATGTCGACATTGCCCGCGATCGTCTCGCCGGTCATGTCGGGGGTCACCGCCTTGCGGACGATGATCTGCGACGCGATCGCCGAGGGGATCGAGTCGAAGCGCGCATCGCGGCCCTCCGGGCTGACGACGTTGATCCCGTCGAACGACAGTGTGGTCCAGTTGATCGGCGCGCCGCGCAGCGTGATGTACCGCGCCTGGCCCTGGTCACGCTGGACGCCGACGCCGGGCAGCCGGCTGACCGCCTGCGCGACGTTCTGGTCGGGCAGGCGTCCGATCGAGTCCGAGGCGATGACCGAGACGAGCGACGGGCTGGTCCGCTGGATCTGAAGCGCGGCGGCTTCGGACTCGGCGATCGGCCGCGAACCAGACACCACGATCTCCGCATCGGCGTCAGGGGCCGACGCCGTCATCGCGACGTCGAGCGGCACCGCGGCGTCCGCGACCGTCACGCTGCGCGTGACGTCGGGGAAGCCGACATAGCGGATCACGACATCGTGCGTGCCAGCGGGAACGCCGGTCAGCGAGAACCGCCCGGTCCGGTCGGCGGCGGTGGCGAGGCCCAGCGCGGGGATCGATACCGACGCGCCATCGAGATAGTCGCCGCTACCCTGCTGCGACACGACGCCGGTGATGCTGCCGCTCGCGCGCGGCGCCCCGGCGGGGTCGGCTTTCGTCTCGGCGCGCGCAATGCCCGATGCGAGCGGCATCACCGCACAGCCGAGCAACAGCGCGCGCAGGAGAACGGGACCGCGTGAGCGGTGCGACAGGCCGATGATCATGATACTTCCCCCAGTGGTCCAGCTGGTCGGCTGGCCTGCGGGGGTGCCTATGGGACGCGGATGGCATCTGGGTGACGTGGCGGTGACAGTTCAGTGACGTAGTCGTCACCCGTGTCGCGCGCGACCTGGATCGCGGCGCCGATCGCTCAGAAGCATCTTGCGCCGTCCGCGCCGAGCCGATAGACGCTCGCCATCGCAGTGCGATGCGGTTCGGCTGGTCGATCGACCAGCACGGATACGGCATGCGGGTGTAGCTCAATGGTAGAGCTTTTGCTTCCCAAGCAAGTGACGAGGGTTCGATTCCCTTCACCCGCTCCAGTCGCTGCGACAAAAAACCCGAGATCTGGAACGTTGGGCCGCAGGGCCGCAGGGCATCCTCTGAACGCGTCTGCGAAAGACGGGCGCCGCCTGTGTGAGACGGCGCCCGGGACAGGTTATTCGAACAGGATGACCGCCTTCGACACGGTCATGTAGATGCCCCACAGGATGGGGATCCCGACCGCGACCCAGGCGAACACGACCATGGGACTCGATCCGGTCTTCGCCTCGAGCGCTTCGGCCGCGGACGTCGACCCATCGACGGTGATGGGAGCGGGGGTTTCGTCCGCCGGCATGTGGAAACGGTCGGCGACCGGCTTGACGAACAGGTTCGCGACGAACCCCACGACGAGCATCGCGGCGAGCATCAGGAAAATCGGCTGATAGACCTGATCGCGCGGAATCCCCGCGGCGATCCGGCCGTCACGCATGTTGGCGACCAGCAGCGGCCCGACCACGCCGGCCGTCGACCATGCGGTCAGCAGGCGGCCATGGATCGCGCCGACGAACTTGGTCCCGAATATGTCCGCGAGATAGGCGGGCACCGTCGCGAAGCCGCCGCCATAGGTCGAGGCGAGGATGCAGAAGACGAGGATGAACAGGCCGAGGCTGCTGCCTGCCAGTGCGGGTGCCGCGATACCGTAGAGCACGGCACCGATCGCGAGGATGACCGCGTAGAGCGGCTTGCGGCCCAGGCGGTCGGAGAACCATGCCCAGAAGAAGCGACCACCGATGTTGAACAGGCTGATCGCACCGACGAAACCGGCGCCGACTGCGGCGGCTGCGACCTTCTGGCTTTCCGAAAACGCGGTGAAGATGACGCCGGGTGCATCGATCAGCCGCCCGCCGAATATCTCCTGCAGCATCGGCGAGGCAACGCCGATGATACCGATCGACGCCGAGACGTTGAGCAGCAGCACGACCCAGATGAGCCAGAATTGCGGCGTCTTGTGCGCATCCTTCAGATGGACATTGAAGCGGCTGATCGCGGCCTTCGCGTCGGTCGGCGCCGTCCAGCCGGCGGGCTTCCACCCATCGGCGGGCACACGATATCCAAGCGCGCCGGCCATCATGAACACGAAATAGATGACCGCGAGGACGAGGAACGTCTGCCAGACGCCAACGCCCGTGGGGCTGGCGAAATACTTCATCAGCGCGTTGGCGAGCGGGCTGCCGATCATCGCGCCGCCGCCAAAGCCCATGATCGCCATGCCCGTCGCCATCCCGCGGCGATCGGGAAACCATTTGATGAGCGTCGAGACGGGCGAGATATAGCCGAGACCGAGGCCGATGCCGCCGATCACGCCCGAGCCGAGCCAGATCAGCCATAATTGGTGCATCGACACGCCGATCGCGCCAATCCCCATGCCGCCGCACCAGCAAAAGGCCGCGACCACGCCAGCCTTGCGCGGACCCGCGCGCTCGAGCCAGCCACCCCAGATCGCGGCGGCCGCGCCGAGCACGACGAAGAACAGCGTATAGGTCCAGACAAGATCGCTGACCCGCCAGTCGCACGTCGTGGTCGTCAGCGCCTGCACGAGCGTCATGCTCTCGCAGACGACGGGATCGGTCATCCCGATCGCGCGCGACAGCGGCAGCCAGAAGACGCTGAAGCCATAGGCCATGCCGATGCACAGATGGATGGCGAGCGCACAGGGCGGGACCAGCCAGCGATTGAAGCCTGGCCTCGCCACCGTGCGTGCCCGGTCGAGCAGGCCCCCGGTCAATCCATCCGCCATGATCATCATCCTTTAGTTATTGCGATCACCCATGCGGGCGGATTGTACGAAAAGAAACCCGACTTAGGTCTCGGCCCGGGACAATCGCATGCGCCGCGACGATCAGTCGGCGAACCGGATCTCGAGTGGTTCGAGGTCGGCGATGGTTGCGCGAACGTGCTGGCCGGGCGTGATCGGGCCGACGCCGGCGGGGGTCCCGGTGAAGATCAGGTCGCCCGGCGCGAGCTCGACGAAGCGCGACAGCGCGGCGATCACCTCGGCTACCGACCAGATCATCATCGACAGATCACCGGCCTGCCGGGACTCGCCGTCGATCGTCAGCGCGATCGGTCCTGCCGCGGGCGGCGCACCGCGTGTCAGTGCCGCGATCGGGGCGGACCGGTCGAACCCCTTTGCCATGTCCCATGGGCGCCCTGCCTTTTTCGCAGCGCCCTGCAGGTCGCGCCGTGTCAGGTCGATGCCGACGGCATGGCCGAAGATCGTCGCGAGCGCGTCATCGGCAGTAATGTCCTTGCCGCCGGCACCGAGCGCGACGACGAGCTCGACCTCGTGATGCAGGTCCTGCGTCATGCTGGGATAGGGCAGCGTGCCGCCGCCCGGCACGACCGCATCCGCGGGCTTGGAGAAGAAGAACGGCTCCTGCCGCTCCGGATCGGAGCCCATCTCGCGCGCGTGATCGGCATAGTTCTGACCCACGCAGAAGATCCTGCGGACGGGAAAGCGATCGGTCGCGCCGGCGATTCCGATCGTGGGGGCGGTGACGACGGGACACTGCATATGGTTCTCCTCCGATAGCCCGGGCTCGGGTCGGAGCGCGTTGGACCGCGCGGCCCGGCATTGCAACGCTGTGCCAGCCCCGTCCGGCAGGGCGTCGCCCGGTGGGACGGCAACGGTGCGCGACCGTACGCAACGCGTTGAACGGGAACGCCGTGATAGGGCGGAGGGTTACGGCTAGGTAACGATAGGAGATTCGCCATGGCCACACAGCCCGTACGTTTTGACCCCTCGGTCGAGACGATCGCCGACGACGAGGCGGAGACGCTTGCATCGCTCAAGGACAGCTTTCGCGAGATTCTCGACACGACGTCGAAGGATTATGGCCATGCGGTCCGCGCCGTGCATGCCAAGGCGCACGGCATCGTCCGGGGCATGTTCACCGTCGCAGAGGGATTGCCCCCGGTCCTCGCGCAGGGAATCTTCGCGACGCCGGGCACGCACGACGCGATCCTGCGCATTTCGACCAACGCGGGCGATATCCTCGACGACAGCGTGAGCCTGCCGCGTGGCGTCGCGCTGAAGATCCTCGACGTCGAGGGAAGCCGGCTGCCGGGTGCGGAGAACGCGACCACGCAGGATTTCATCATGGTCAACGGACCGGCGTTTGCCGCGCCCGATGCCAAGGCATTCTCGAAGAACCTCAAGCTTTTGTCGAAGACGACGGATCGGCTCGATGGTCTCAAGAAGGCGATGTCGGCCACGCTGCGCGTCGTCGAATCCGCGCTGGAAGCCGTCGGCACCGAGTCGGCGACGCTGAAGACGATGGGGGGCGCCAAGCCCGTCCATCCGCTTGGTGAGACCTATTTCTCGCAGACGCCGTTCCGCTACGGCGCATATATCGCCAAGTTCGCGCTGTTCCCCGTCGCCCCGGAACTGACGCGGCTGACGGGTGACATCGTCGACATCACCGCGCGTCCCGATGCGCTGCGCGAAGTCGTGCGCGAGGAACTGATCGAGCATGGCGGCACGTGGGAATTGCGTGTGCAGCTCAACACCGATCTCGAGACGATGCCGATCGAGGATGCGTCGGCGGAATGGGACCAGGCGCAAAGTCCGTTCGTGACGGTCGGGAAACTGACCGTCGAACCGCAGGTGTCGTGGGAGAACGGCGCGAGCGAAATGACCGAGGATTCGCTATCGTTCAGCGTCTGGCACGGCGTCACCGATCACCAGCCGCTCGGCGGCATCAACCGTGCGCGCAAGGAAACCTACGAGCTGTCGGCGGATTTCCGGGGCTCGTTCAACGGCTGCCCGATCCATGAGCCGTCACGGATGTCCGACATTGCCTGACGAGGCGGGGCAGGGTGGTCGCGGCCTGACGCTGTTTCATGTCAGCGACGTGCATTTCGGTGCGGAGGACCCCGCGGCGATCGCGTGGTTCTCCGCTTGCGTGAAGGCGGAGCGTCCCGATGCGGTGATCATGACGGGCGACCTGACGATGCGCGCGACCAAGGCGGAGTTCCAGCAGGGCGGCGACTGGCTGCGAAGCCTCGGCGTGCCCGTGACGCTCGAGGTCGGCAACCACGACATCCCGTATTACTGGGACCCGTTCCGTCGCCTGTTCGCCCCCTATCAGCGTTATGCGGCGGTCGAGACGATGATTGAGCGGCCCCTCGAACTGCCCGGGATAACCATCGTCCCGCTCAAGACGACCGCGCGCGCACAATGGCGGTGGAACTGGTCGAAGGGGCGTGTGGGGTCGGGATCCCTGTCGCGTGCGCTCGCGCTAATGGGACAGGTGCCCGCGGGCAATCTGATCTTCGTCGCCGCGCATCATCCGTTGATCGAGGGCGGGACCAGCGCCACGGGCAAGACGCGCAACGGCGACGTCGCGCTGACCGCGCTGGCCGATGCGGGCGCGCATGCGGTGCTGTCGGGGCACGTCCATGATCCGTTCGACGTGCCGGTCGAGCGGAGCGGTCGGACCGTCCGCATGATCGGTGCCGGGACGTTGTCGAAGCGGACTCGCGGCAGCCCCGCGGCGTTCAACGAAATCCGCGTCACCGGCGGTGCGTTCGAAACGATCCCGCGGACGCTCGACACGATCCCCGCCTAGTCCGCGTCCGCCGCGACCGGGACCATGAAAAAGGCCGCCGCCCGGTTTCCCGGACGGCGGCCTTTTTGCCGTCAGCGTCTGACGCGCCCGATTACTCGGGCGTGTTCAGATAGTCGCCGGCATCCGCATCGGTGCCGGTGCCCGACGTCACGACGGTTGCGAGCGGGTCTTCACCTACGCCGCCGGCATCGCGCGGCGAGCGGGCCAGCTCGGCGTCATGCTCTTCCTTCGCCGACTTCGGTGCGACGATCGACGCTTCGGCCATCTTGCGCTGCGCGACGCGCATCGACGCATCGCGGCTGTTCGCCACGACCCGCAGACGGTTGAGGCCTGCGCCGGTGCCTGCCGGGATGAGCCGGCCGACGATGACGTTTTCCTTCAGGCCCATCAGCATGTCCTGCTTACCCTGGACAGCCGCCTCAGTGAGGACGCGCGTGGTTTCCTGGAACGATGCCGCCGAGATGAAGCTGCGGGTCTGCAGCGACGCCTTGGTGATACCGAGCAGGATGGGCTTGCCCTGTGCGCGTGCCTGCTTCTTGTCGAGCTTGTCGTTGGTCGCGTCCATTTCCTCGCGATCGACCTGCTCACCCTTGAGCAGCGTAGTGTCGCCGCCGTCGGTGATCTCGACCTTCTGCAGCATCTGACGAACGATCGTTTCGATGTGCTTGTCGTTGATCTTCACGCCCTGGAGACGATAGACCTCCTGGATTTCCGACACGAGATACTCGGCGAGGGGCTCGATACCCATCGTCTCGAGGATGTCGTGCGGATCGGGCGAGCCGCCGATCAGGTTGTCGCCGCGCTTGACGTAATCGCCTTCCTGCACGTCGATGACCTTCGACTTCGGCACCAGATACTCGACGACGTCGCCGCCATCCTCGGGCTGGATGCCGATCTTGCGCTTCGCCTTGTAATCCTTGCCGAACACGACGCGGCCCGAGATCTTGGCGATGATCGCCGAGTCCTTGGGGATACGCGCCTCGAACAGCTCGGCAACGCGCGGCAGACCACCGGTGATGTCGCGAGTCTTGGCGCTCTCGCGGCTGACGCGGGCCACGACGTCGCCGCCGAACACCTGTGCGCCATCCTCGACCGACAAGGTCGCACCGATCGCCAGCATGTAGCGGCCGGTCTCGCCCGACGTCTCGTCGAGCAGGGTCATGCGCGGACGCAGATCCTCCTTCGACTTGGTCGCCGCACGATATTCGATCACGACGCGCTGGGCGATGCCCGTGGCTTCGTCGGTCTGCTCGGTGAGCGTCTTGCCCTCGATCAGGTCGACATACTTGATCGTGCCCGGGTTCTCCGTGATCACCGGCATGGTGAACGGATCCCACTCGGCCATACGGTCGCCGCGCGACACGATGTGGCCATCGTCGAACAGCACATAGGCGCCGTACGGGATACGATCGACCGAGAGCTCGCGGCCGTCCATGTCGACGATCGCGATTTCGCCCGAGCGGCTGAGCACCACGCGACGGCCACGCTGGTCGACGATGATACGCAGATCGCGGAACTGCACCGTACCGTCGGCATGCGCCTCGAGGTTCGACGTCTCGTTGAGCTGCGCTGCACCACCGATGTGGAACGTACGCATCGTCAGCTGCGTGCCCGGCTCACCGATCGACTGCGCGGCGATGACGCCGACAGCTTCACCGATGTTCACCGGCGTACCGCGGGCGAGATCGCGCCCGTAGCACTTGCCGCAGACGCCGATCTTGGACTCGCAGACCAGCGGGCTGCGGATCTTGCACGACTGCGTGCCGAGGCCTTCGATCGTCGTGATCATCGGCTCGTCGAGCAGCGTGCCCGACGGGATGATGACCTTGCCGGTCTTCGGATCGACGATGTCCTCCGCGGTCGTACGACCGAGGATGCGCTCGCCGAGGCTTGCGATCGTCGAACCACCCTGAAGGATCGCCTTCATTTCGAGTGCGCGCGTGGTGCCGCAATCGGGTTCGATGATGACGCAATCCTGCGACACGTCGACCAGACGACGCGTGAGGTACCCCGAGTTCGCCGTCTTCAACGCCGTATCCGCAAGGCCCTTACGCGCGCCGTGGGTCGAGTTGAAGTATTCAAGGACGGTCAGGCCTTCCTTGAAGTTCGAGATGATCGGCGTCTCGATGATCTCGCCCGACGGCTTGGCCATCAGGCCGCGCATGCCGGCAAGCTGCTTGATCTGTGCCTGCGAACCGCGGGCACCCGAGTGGGCCATCATGTAGATCGAGTTGATCGGCTTTTCACGGCCGGTCTCCTTGTCGACCTTCACCGCACGGATCTCGTCCATCATGGCGTTCGCGACCTGGTCGCCGCAACGGCTCCAGGCGTCGATCACCTTGTTGTACTTCTCCTGCTGCGTGATCAGACCATCCTGATACTGCTGCTCGAAGTCCTTCACGAGCGCCTTGGTGTCGTCGACCAGACCAACCTTGGCGTCCGGAATGATCATGTCGTCCTTGCCGAACGAGATGCCGGCGCGGAACGCGTGGCGGAAGCCGAGCGTCATGATCGCGTCGGCGAACAGCACGGTCTCCTTCTGGCCGGTGTGACGATAGACCTCGTCGATCACGTCGCCCACGTCCTTCTTCGTGAGCAGGCGGTTGACGGTGTCGAACGGCACCTTGTGGCTGTGCGGCAGGCACTCGCCCAGCAGCATGCGGCCCGGCGTCGTCTCGTAGCGCTTGAGGTACTGCTTGCCCTTCTCATCGGTCTGCGGAACGCGGCTGATGATCTTGGTGTGCAGCGTGACCGACTGCGCGTTCAGTGCCTGATGCACTTCCGACATGTCGGAAATCATCATGCCCTGACCCGGCTCGTTCTCCTTCATCATCGACAGATAATAGAGGCCGAGGACCATGTCCTGCGACGGAACGATGATCGGCTTGCCGTTGGCGGGCGACAGGATGTTGTTCGTCGACATCATCAGGACGCGCGCTTCGAGCTGGGCCTCGAGGCTCAGCGGGACGTGCACGGCCATCTGATCGCCGTCGAAATCGGCGTTGAACGCGGAGCAGACCAGCGGGTGAAGCTGGATCGCCTTGCCCTCGATCAGCACCGGCTCGAACGCCTGGATGCCGAGACGGTGAAGCGTCGGCGCACGGTTCAGCATGACCGGATGCTCGCGGATCACCTCGTCCAGGATATCCCAGACTTCCTTGCGCTCCTTCTCGACCCACTTCTTCGCCTGCTTCAGGGTCATCGACAGACCCTTCGCGTCGAGACGTGCGTAGATGAACGGCTTGAACAGCTCGAGCGCCATCTTCTTCGGCAGGCCGCACTGGTGCAGCTTCAGCTCAGGCCCCGTCACGATGACCGAACGACCCGAATAGTCGACGCGCTTGCCGAGAAGGTTCTGGCGGAAGCGGCCCTGCTTGCCCTTGAGCATGTCGGACAGCGACTTGAGCGGACGCTTGTTGGCGCCCGTGATCGTGCGACCGCGGCGACCGTTATCGAACAATGCGTCGACGGCCTCCTGCAGCATGCGCTTCTCGTTGCGGACGATGATGTCGGGCGCGCGGAGCTCCATCAGGCGCTTCAGGCGGTTGTTGCGGTTGATCACGCGGCGGTACAGATCGTTCAGATCCGACGTCGCGAAACGACCACCGTCCAGCGGCACCAGCGGGCGCAGCTCGGGCGGGATGACCGGCACGACCTCGAGGATCATCCACTCGGGGCGGTTGCCCGAATCGATGAAGCTCTCGACGACCTTCAGCCGCTTGATGATCTTCTTCGGCTTCAGCTCGGACTTGGTGACCGCGAGCTCTTCGAGCAGCGTGGTACGCTCACCCTCGAGATCGAGCGACTCCAGCATGATGCGGACCGCTTCGGCACCGATACCGGCCGAGAACGCGTCCTCGCCATACTGGTCCTGCGCGTCGAGGAGCTCGTCCTCGGTCATCAGCTGGTACTTCTCGAGCGGGGTCAGGCCCGGCTCGATGACGATGTACGCCTCGAAGTACAGCACGCGCTCGAGCTGCTTCAACTGCATGTCGAGCAGCAGGCCGATGCGCGACGGCAGCGACTTCAGGAACCAGATGTGCGCGACCGGGGCGGCGAGCTCGATATGGCCCATCCGCTCACGCCGGACCTTCGAGACGGTGACTTCGACGCCGCACTTCTCGCAGACGATGCCCTTGTACTTCATGCGCTTGTACTTGCCGCACAGGCACTCGTAATCCTTGATCGGACCGAAGATGCGCGCGCAGAACAGGCCGTCACGCTCGGGCTTGAACGTGCGATAGTTGATGGTCTCGGGCTTCTTGATCTCGCCGAACGACCACGAACGGATCTTGTCGGGGGACGCGATGCCGATCTGGATCTGGTCGAACGTCTCGGTCTTGGCGACCGGATTGGCGAAGGGGGTCATCTCGTTCATATATTGATCCTTCCAACTCCCCTCCCGCAAGCGGGAGGGGAAGGGGCCCAAGCTCTTGCTTGGGAAGGGGTGGGCACCCGGTGCGATCTTGGCGCTCCATCACTGGCCGGGAGCCCACCCCCGGCCCCTCCCGCATGCGGGAGGGGAGCTATTAGCTGAGGCTTACTCCGCCGCGATCTGGATGCCGTCGCTGTCGAAGCCGGGCTCCGACTGCTTCAGGTCCACATTCAGGCCGAGCGAGCGCATTTCCTTGACGAGCACGTTGAAGCTCTCCGGGATGCCGGCCTCGAACGTGTCGTCGCCCTTGACGATCGCCTCGTAGACCTTGGTGCGGCCGACCACGTCGTCCGACTTCACCGTCAGCATTTCCTGCAAGGTATACGCCGCGCCGTAGGCCTGGAGCGCCCAGACCTCCATCTCGCCGAAGCGCTGGCCGCCGAACTGCGCCTTACCACCCAGCGGCTGCTGCGTGACCAACGAGTACGGCCCGATCGAGCGTGCGTGGATCTTGTCGTCGACCAGATGGTGGAGCTTGAGCATGTAGATATACCCAACCGTTACCTTGCGATCGAACTTGTCGCCGGTACGTCCGTCGAACAGGTCCGACTGGCCCGACGGGTCGAGACCCGCCAGTTCCAGCATCGCCGACACATCCGCTTCGCGCGCACCGTCGAACACCGGCGTCGCCATCGGCACGCCGCCCTTCAGGTTCTTGGCCAGCTCGACGATCTCGTCACCCGAACGGGCGTCGATCTCGGCGTGATACTGCTCGCCGTAAACGGTCTTGAGGCGATCGCGGACCGCTTCCGGCATCGCGCCGGCCTTGGCCTCGGGATTCTCCTCGCGCCACGTCTCGAGCGCCGCAGTGATCGACTGACCCAGGCCGCGTGCGGCCCAGCCCAGATGCGTCTCGAAGATCTGCCCGACGTTCATGCGCGACGGCACGCCCAGCGGGTTGAGCACGATATCGACCGGCGTCCCGTCGGCGAGGAACGGCATGTCCTCCGCCGGCAGGATGCGGCTGATGACGCCCTTGTTCCCGTGACGGCCGGCCATCTTGTCGCCCGGCTGCAGCTTGCGCTTCACCGCGACGAACACCTTGACCATCTTCAGCACGCCCGGCGACAGCTCGTCACCACGCTCCAGCTTCTCGCGACGATCGTGGAACTTGTCCGTGATCAGCTTGGCCGCATCGTCATACTGGATCTTGACCGCTTCCAGATCGCTCTGGATCTTGTCGTCGGCGACCGCGAACTTCCACCATTCGTGGCGGTCGACGCTGTCGAGCAGATCCATGTCGATCACGACGCCCTTCTTGACGCCCTTGGGCGCCGAGGTGGCCGTCTGGTCGAGCAGCATCTCGCGGAGACGCGACCACGTCGCACGGTTCAGGATGGAACGCTCGTCGTCCGAATCCTTCTTCAGGCGCTCGATCTCCTCGCGCTCGATCGCCATCGCGCGCTCGTCCTTGTCGATGCCGTGACGGTTGAAGACGCGAACGTCGACGACCGTACCCGACACGCCCGGCGGCAGGCGAAGCGACGTATCGCGCACGTCGCTGGCCTTCTCGCCGAAGATCGCACGGAGAAGCTTCTCCTCCGGCGTCATCGGCGATTCACCCTTCGGCGTGATCTTGCCCGCGAGAATATCGCCCGGCTCGACCTCTGCACCGATATACACGATGCCCGCCTCGTCGAGGTTGCGCAGCGCTTCCTCGCCGACGTTCGGAATGTCGCGCGTGATGTCCTCAGGCCCGAGCTTGGTGTCGCGGGCCATCACCTCGAACTCGTCGATATGGATCGACGTGAACACGTCGTCCTTCACGATCCGCTCGGAGATCAGGATCGAATCCTCGTAGTTGTAGCCGTTCCACGGCATGAACGCGACGAGGCTGTTGCGACCCAGCGCCAGCTCGCCGAACTCGGTCGACGGACCGTCGGCGAGCACGTCGCCGGCCTTCACCACGTCGCCCACCTTCACCAGCGGACGCTGGTTGATGCAGGTCGACTGGTTCGAGCGCTGGAACTTCATCAGCGTGTAGATGTCGACGCCCGACTTGCCGGCATCGATCTCGCCGGTAGCCCGGATCACGATACGCGCCGCGTCGACCTGGTCGACGATGCCCGCACGCTTGGCCGAGATCGCGGCGCCCGAATCGCGTGCCACGGTCTCTTCCATGCCGGTGCCGACGAACGGCGCCTCGGCCTGGACGAGCGGCACGGCCTGACGCTGCATGTTCGAGCCCATCAGTGCACGGTTGGCGTCATCGTTTTCCAGGAACGGAATGAGCGATGCGGCGACCGAGACGAGCTGCTTGGGGCTGACGTCCATCAGCGTGATGTTGTCGGGCAGCGCCATCAGGAATTCGCCTGCCTGACGCGACGAGACGAGCTCCTCGGTGAAGCCGCCGTCCGACGTCAGCTCGGCGTTGGCCTGCGCGATCGTGTGCTTGGCCTCTTCCATTGCCGACAGGTACACGACGTCGTCGGTCACCTTGTGGTCGACGACCTTGCGGTACGGCGTCTCGATGAAGCCGTACTTGTTGACGCGGCTGAACGACGCGAGGCTGTTGATCAGACCGATGTTCGGGCCTTCCGGCGTCTCGATCGGGCAGATGCGGCCATAATGCGTCGGGTGAACGTCGCGGACTTCGAAGCCAGCACGTTCCCGGGTAAGTCCACCTGGTCCAAGTGCCGACACGCGACGCTTGTGGGTGACTTCCGACAGCGGGTTGGTCTGATCCATGAACTGCGACAGCTGCGACGAGCCGAAGAATTCGCGGACCGCGGCAACCGCGGGCTTCGCGTTGATCAGGTCGTTCGGCATGACGGTCGAGACGTCGACCGACGACATGCGCTCCTTCACGGCGCGCTCCATGCGGAGCAGGCCGACGCGGTACTGGTTCTCGAGCAGCTCGCCGACCGAACGGACACGACGGTTACCGAGGTTGTCGATATCGTCGATCTCGCCCTTGCCGTCCTTGAGGTTCACGAGCGTCTTGATGACCTCGAGAATGTCCTCGGTACGCAGCGTCGTGACGGTGTCCTCGACGTCGAGGTCGAGACGCATGTTGAGCTTCACGCGGCCGACGGCCGACAGGTCGTAGCGATCCGGATCGAAGAAGAGACCCGAGAACAGCGCCTCGGCCGTCTCCAGCGTCGGCGGCTCGCCAGGGCGCATCACGCGGTAGATGTCGGACAGTGCCTGCTCGCGCTCTTCGGCCTTGTCGACCTTGAGCGTGTTGCGGATCCACGGACCCGTAGCAACGTGATCGATGTCGAGCAGCTCGAGACGCTCGATACCTGCCTGGTCGAGCAGTTCGAGGTTCTCGGCGGTCACTTCGTCACCGGCCTCGATGTAGATGCGGCCGGTCGACTCGTCGATCAGGTCGTATGCCGAATAGCGGCCGAAGATTTCCTCGGTCGGGATCAGCAGGTCGGTGAGACCGTCCTTGAACGCCTTGTTCGCCGCGCGGGGCGAAATCTTCTGGCCGTTCGGGAACACGACTTCGCCGGTCTTCGAATCGACGATGTCGAACATCGGCTTCTGGCCACGCCAGTTCTCGGCCTGGAACGGAACGATCCAGCCACCCTGGCCGCGGACGAACGTCACGCGGTTGTAGAAATAGTTGAGGATCTCTTCCGACGTCATGCCGAGCGCGTAGAGCAAAGCCGTCACGGGCAGCTTGCGCTTGCGATCGATGCGGACGTTGACGATGTCCTTGGCGTCGAACTCGAAATCGAGCCACGAACCGCGATACGGGATGACGCGCGCGGCGAACAGATACTTGCCCGATGCGTGCGTCTTGCCGCGATCATGATCGAACAGGACGCCCGGCGAGCGGTGCATCTGGCTGACGATGACGCGCTCGGTGCCGTTGATGAAGAACGTGCCGTTCTCGGTCATGAGCGGCATGTCGCCCATGTACACGTCCTGCTCCTTGATATCGATGACCGACTTGGCCTCGGTATCGGGATCGACCTCGAACGCGGTCAGACGCAGCGTGACGCGCATCGGCGCGGCATAGGTGATCCCGCGCTGGCGGCATTCCTCGACGTCGAACTTCGGCGGCTCAAGGACGTAATCGTCGAAATCGAGATAGGCGGTGCCGGCGAAATCCTGGATCGGGAACACGCTGCGCAGCGTCTTCTCGAGACCCGAGACATGGCCGATCGACTTGTCCGAACGCAGGAACTGCTCGTAGCTCTCGCGCTGGACCTCGATCAGGTTCGGCATCTGCACGACTTCGTGGATGTTGCCGAAAACCTTGCGGATGCGGCGCTTGGCCGTGCCGCCTTCGTTGATCGCCTTGGAAGCCATAGGTTATTTGCCCTCAATAAACTGACGGGTCAGCCGTAATTTCGTGCCCGGGAACCCCCGGACGGGACGTGCATTAACGACAAAAGGCCGCGCGCATCAGGTGCGGCGGCTTTCGGCGTATGAAACCCCGGCATCCAATACGATCGACATGCTGCGCGACGGCGTGTCATTTCCCGGATGCTGTGGTGAGAGGCCCATATAGGTGATGCGAACCGCGCTGTCAAAAGCCTCGTGCTGCAGTGTCTCGGGCGGCTCCCGTCGACGGTGCGGCGCGGACGCATCCCGGCCACCGGGACCGCGCGGCCGAATTGTAAAAATAAAAAGGGTTATTCGGCAACGTTTTGCTCATCGCCTGTTCCGACATTCGCCTCGCAACCGAGGAGAAGGGATGACAGTACTAATTCGGATCAGTAGGTGGGAAGGGTGTACCGGGACTGGCCCGTTGCCGCGACGAGCACGACGTTTGTGACCTCTCCCAAAACCATGCGCTCCAGCGCGACAGCGATACTCGCGCAGCAGGGGGCATGCCGGTGATCCACGAGAAGTTCCCGAAGCCCTTGCCGCCGATGCCCGGCCGGCTTTCGCCACTCCCGAGCGATGCCCGGACCGTGCCGGGATACGTCGTGCCGTATGCGAGCGGCCTGCCGCGGATCCTGTTCGTCCATGATTATGATCCCGTGTCGCGTCAGACCCAGGTGGAGCTTCGCGGCATCGGCTATCCGGTCGCGTGGATCGGCCGCGGCGAGGAGATCGCGGCGGGCGTTGCCTTTGGACCGGACGTGGTCGTCGGTGACCGTGCCGCGGTCGGCGGGCGTGTCGACGAGCTCCTCGCCGCGCTGGGTGGCACGTGCCCGATGGTCGTCATCAAGCCGGCTGCGCCTGCCGGGCGAGCGCCCGATCGGCGCCCCGCGGGCGGATCGCATCTCGTGCTCGGCGTGCTCGACCAGGCCTACAAGATGGACGCGCTGACGGAGATGCTGACGGCCGTCACGCCGCAGGAGCGCGACGCTGCGGTGCTCGAGCGAGCGATGCTCGATGCGCTGGCTGACGGACGCTGCCTGCTCGACAATCTCTATTACGACTTCCTGCCCAAGATCGATCTCCGCCGCGACACGATCGCCGGCTATGAGGCCCTGGCAAGGCTGCGCAACCTCCCGTCGATCAACCCGGAGATCCTGTTCACCGCGGTCATGGACCTGCCGCTTGAGATCGCGGCGACGCTCTGCGCGGTGCGGGCCGCGCTGACCCTGTGGCGTGCGCTCGCCATCGAACAGCGATCGGCGGCGGTCGCCGTGAACTGCAGCCAGGCGGTCCTCGCCGATCCGGGATTCCAGGAGGCGCTGCAACGCGAGGTCCGCGACCGCGCAGTGCCGGTCGGCGTATTGCTCATCGAGATCACCGAAGACGCCCGGCCCGTGCCGATCGCTGCCCTGGTCACCGACATGACGACGCTGCGCGAGGCCGGGATCCGGTTTTCGCTCGACGACTTCGGCAAGGGCGCGACGAACTTCGATCGTGTCTTCAACCTGCCGATCTCGGAAGTGAAGATCGACCGGGGGTTTTTCCGGCAATGTCTCGAACATCCCGATCGACTGGGCATTCTCGAGCAGGTGATCCGGTCGTGCCGGCAACGCGGCGTCCAGACCGTGATCGAAGGGATCGAGACCGACGAGCATCTCGTCGTCGCCAGACGACTGGGCGCGACGCTCGCGCAGGGCTTTTACTGGGGGCGGCCGATGCCGGCAGGGACGTTCGCGCATATCCGGCCCTATTGAGCGGCGGAGAGGCGGATCGTCTGGTCGTTCGTGCCGTGCAACTCATCGCATGCCGGCTTGCCGTCGTCCCGGGTTCCGGGTCCCCGCGCAGTCTTGCGTGAGGGAATTCCGACGATGTTGACCAAACCGGGTGGGGCAGGGCTGATCCCGCCGGCCATGCTTCTGCTGACCTTGGCGAGCGCGAGCAGCGCGCAGACCACGTCGCCGACCACGACCGAACCCGTGCGGGGCCTCGAAGCGCTGCAGGCGAATGGCAACACGCCGATCCCGGTCCCCGATACGCCGACACTCGTCCTGCCCAGTGCGGCGCGGCCTCCGCGCGATACTGCGACCCAGCGCCAGCCGCGGCAGGCCGCGCCGGCGTCGCCGACCGATCGGCAGCAGCGCGGATCCGAACCGGCGCCGGCAGCTCGCGAACCGCGTCCCGGCACGGGTAGCGACCGCGCCAATCCTGCGCCCGACGCGCGGCCTGCGTCACAGCCAGCGCGGGTCGAGCAGGACGTCCGCCAGCCCAACGAAGCGCGCGTGTCCGCGTCGGTGCCTGCGACCGCGCCGCCAGCCGGCTCGGCATCGGAACCGCAGACTCAGGTTGTACCGTCACCGGCGCCAGTCGCGCCCGCCGTGGAGCCGGCGGCTTCGTCGCAGACCTCCATCGCGGCCCCCGAAACCGGGCGGTCGATGCCCTTCTGGCTATGGCTCGCGGTGATCCCGCTGGTGTGCGGCGTCGTCTGGCTGCTGCAGCGCCGCCCCCGGACCGCAAAGCTCGAAGATCATCGGGCGGACGTGCGGGAAACGGCTGATCCAGCGCCGGACGCTTCGATCGTCCAGCCGCCTGCAGAAACCGGAGCGGGCGTTGCTGACACGCGGCCGTCGCCCCGGCCCGTCACGCCTGCGGTACCAGCCGCTGTCGCGATTCCACCAGCCGCAGCCGAGCCGGCCGCGCCACGCTTTCTCGAGCCGCGTGCGCCGGCGCGGGCACGCGCGCGACTTTCGGTCGAGCTTCGCCCGCTCCGGGCCGGTCTCAACCTGCTCAGCGCGACGGCCGAATGCCAGATCGTCGTCACGAACACGGGGGTCGAACCCGCAAGCGGCATTCGCATTCACGCGAGCCTGCTGACCGCGCATGCCGGGCAGGACGCGGATCTCGCAGCGATCAATGCGGCGCCGGTGACCCGGCCGGCGACCGCGCCCTTCGCGCTCGCCGCTGGCGAGAGCCGCGTGGTGCGGACGGTCTCGGCGATACCGCGCGATGCCATCCACGGCATGACCGCGGCGAACCGGCCGATGTTCGTGCCGATCGTCGCGGTCAACATCCTGTACGACAGTGGCGACGGTCCGGCGCAGACCGCGCGCGCCTGGGCGATCGGGGTCGAGCGCGTCGACTCCGCCAAGCTCGCGCCGTTCTGGCTCGATGCGCCCGCGCGGATGTACGATAACATCGCCGCACGTCCGCACGCGGTTGCCGTCGACCGCTGAGGTCGGCTGCGCCGTCGGGCTTCGGGCTGGCCAGTCGGCTCCCGCGCGGCTCGTCATGGCCGCAATAGAAAAAGGGCGACCCCATCGCTGGGGCCGCCCTTTTCTGTAGCTGCAGCCAGCAGGGGCAAAGCCCCTGCTTCGTCGGTCGGTGCAGGCACCGCCGGCCGGCCTTGCTGGAGTGCGATTTAGCCGAAGCTAAATCGCCTCTCCAGCTGCGGCTTACTTGACCTCGACGGTCGCGCCAGCTGCTTCGAGCTGTGCCTTGATCTTGGCGGCTTCGTCCTTCGACACGCCTTCCTTGACGGCCTTGGGAGCCGACTCGACCAGCGTCTTGGCTTCGGTCAGGCCGAGCGACGTGATCGCGCGGACTTCCTTGATGACGTTGATCTTCTTGCCACCGTCGCCGGTCAGGATGACGTCGAATTCGGTCTGCTCTTCTGCTGCAGGAGCAGCTGCGCCGCCGCCTGCTGCCGGTGCTGCAACCGCTGCTGCGGCCGAAACGCCCCACTTCTCTTCGAGCAGCTTCGAAAGCTCAGCTGCTTCGAGAACGGTCAGTTCGCTCAGGCTCTCAACGAGCGCGTTCAGGTCTGCCATGATAAATCTCCATCTCGGGGCATGTGCCCCATCAGTTCAAAAAGTAACGAAAGAGCCTGCAAGATCAGGCGGCTTCCTTCTCCGCGTAGGCGGAAAGCACGCGCGCGAGCTGCGCTGCCGGAGCCTGCGTGATCGTCGCCAGCTTCGTGGCAGGTGCCACGATGAGGCCGAGGATCTTGGCACGCAGTTCATCCAGCGAGGGCAGCGTTGCGAGCGCCTTCACACCGTCGACGTCGAGGGTCGTCGCGCCCATCGCCCCACCCACGATTTCGAACTTGTCGTTCGTCTTCGCGAATTCCACGGCCACCTTGGCGGCCGCGACGGGATCGATGGAGCTGGCCAGACCGACCGGACCCGTGAGCATGTCGCCCAGCGAGCTGTAGTCGGTGCCGTCCATGGCGATCTTGGCAAGCTTGTTCTTCGAGACCTTGTAGGTCGCGCCGGCGTCGCGCATCTTGTTCCGCAGCACAGTGGACTGTGCGACGGTCAGGCCGAGGTTGCGCGTCACAACGACGACGCCGACCTCGGAGAAGGTGCGGTTCAGCTCGGCTACGGCCGCGGTCTTTTGATCACGATCCATGCCATTCTCCACGTTTTCAGGTTCACCATTTGCACGGTGGACCCGGTTACTAACCGGAGGCGCAGACAAGCCCGCGCTTCCGGGTGTCTCGACAGGGCACCCATCAAAGTAATACTTTGATGGGATCCCAGATGGGGCATGGGAGAGGGGCGGCACGCAGATGGGCCGACAAAATCTCATTCCCCGTCTAGGTGGGAGATTAAGCGCCGGCAAACCCGGTGCACCCACTGTCTCGGACGGAGTTCGACGGGCAGGCCCGCCGAACGAAGCCGCCGCATAGACGAATCGCGGGCGAAGTCAACGTCCCGCCGATCGCGTTCCGGCAGGAAGCGTCCTTCCCCAACCCGCCGACTTATCCCCCGTGAGGACCGCACCATCGCCGCGCGACGCAAAACCGTAACCGAATCGACGTCGTGACGTCTTCATACCTTAACCGCGCTGCCTTTTTCACGCGCCACAAGGTCGGCGCAGAGGCCAGTCTGGCCGCTCCGGGGGGACGTATGAAGATTCCGACG
Source organism: Sphingomonas sp. Leaf20 (assembly GCF_001421535.1). Lineage (GTDB taxonomy): Bacteria > Pseudomonadota > Alphaproteobacteria > Sphingomonadales > Sphingomonadaceae > Sphingomonas. Next base: position 771,538 of record NZ_LMKN01000008.1, read on the forward strand.
AACGCAACCATGGCCTATCACGATGGCGACATCGACACGAACACCAGCGCCAATCCGCACCTCAACGACCTGATCGCGGTGCGCTATTCGCGGCGCCAGACGTTGATGGGCGGGCTGTCGGCGGCGACTGCGGCCGTGTTCGGTGGCATGTTGCTCGCCGGCTGCGACGAGGATTCCTCCGCGCGCGCGGTGACGATCGAGGCGGGATCGAGCGGCGCGACATCGGCGGGCAAGACCGTGACGCTGACGGGTACGGTGTCCTCGGGTACCGCGACGGGCGTCGGCTGGGCGCAGGTCAGCGGCCCCACGGTGACGCTCGCCAATGCCAATGCCGCCACGGCGACCTTCACCGCGCCGAGCGTCGCGACCGACACCGTCCTCAGCTTCACCTTTACCGGCACGAGCAGCGACAATATCCGCAGCGAGACGACGACCAGCGTCACGGTCAGCCCCGCGCGGCTCGACTTCACCGCGGTTCCCAAAAGTCTCGCGGACGTCGTCTCCGTGCCCGCCGGCTACAGCGTCACCGTGCTGTACCGCCTCGGCGATCCGATCGCGAGCGGCGTCGGGGCTTATGCCAATGACGGCAGCGACACCAACTTCGCGCGGCGCGCGGGCGACCATCACGACGGCATGAGCTATTTCGGTCTCGCCGCGACCGGGAGCACCCCCGACGCCAACAGCAACTCGCGCGGCCTGCTGGTGCTCAACCACGAGAATATCAGCCAGCCCTATCTGCACGTCAACGGCGCAACCAGCACCGGCGGCGCGATCGGCGTCGGCGGTGTCCGCCCGGAAGCCGAAGCGCTGAAGGAAATGGAATGCCACGGCGTCTCGGTGATCGAAATCAGCCGGTCGGCCATCGCGTGGAGCTATGTCCCCGCCTCGGCGCTCAACCGCCGTATCACGCCGCTGACGCCGATGAGCTTCAACGGCCCAGTCCGCGGCAACGCGCTGCTCCGGACGCGCTATTCGGCCGACGGCACCGCGGGTCGCGGGACGATCAACAATTGCGCGAACGGCACGATGCCGTGGCACACCTATCTCACCAACGAAGAAAACTGGGCGGGCTATTTCCGCCGCCAGTTCGGTGACGTCGCCGCACGCGGCGGTGCGACCGCCAAGCAGAATATCTCGCTCGCGCGCTATGGTATCCGCGAAACCGCGAATGCCACGACGTTCAACGGCAATTACGGCTGGGCGTCGGTCGTGCCGGCCGATCCCGCCAACACGCTCTATGCGCGCTGGAACGTCACCACGACCGCCGCGACCGATGCGACCGGCGATTTCCGCAACGAGGCGTTCCAATATGGCTGGGTAGTCGAGATCGATCCGTTCGATCCCGCCTCGACCCCGCGCAAGCGCACCGCGCTCGGCCGCATGAACCATGAGGGCTGCGAGATCGGCCGGACGATCGCGGGCATCAAGCCCGCCTTCTACATGGGCGACGATGCGCAGAACGAATATATCTACAAGTTCGTGTCCGCGACGCCCTGGTCGGCGGCAGACGCGACCGCGACCAACCGGCTCGCGATCGGCGACAAATATCTCGACTCGGGGACGCTCTACGTCGCCAAGCTCAACGCCGACGGGTCGGGCCAGTGGCTGCCGCTGGTGTTCGGGCAGGGGGTGCTGACCAGCGCCAACACGACCTATCCGTTTGCGGATCAGGCCGATGTGCTGATCAACGCGCGTCTGGCGGGCGATGTCCTGGGCGCGACCAAGATGGATCGTCCCGAATGGACCGCGGTGAACCCGGCGACGGGCGAGATGTACTGCACGCTGACCAACAACTCGTCGCGCACCGCGGGCAATGTCGATGCGTCGAACCCGCGCGCCTATACCGACCCCAAGACCACCGGCGGCCAGACGACGGGCAATGCCAACGGCCATGTCATCCGTCTGCGCGAGACCGGCGACACGTCGGAGGCGACCGCCTTCACCTGGGACATCTACGCGTTCGGTGCGGGCAGCGATCTCGACGCGACCAACATCAACCTGTCGGGGCTCGACGCGACCAACGACTTCTCGTCGCCCGATGGCCTGTGGTTCGGCCTGCCGAGCAATCCGACCGGCAACGTCACCCCGGTGATGTGGATCGAGACCGATGACGGCGCCTATACCGACGTCACCAACTGCATGCTGCTCGCGGCGATCCCGGGCCGTGTCGGCGACGGCGGCACGCGCGCCGTGACGAGCACGCTCGGCGGGACCAGCAACACCGTGACGACGCGGATCGGCAAGGCACCGGCCACGACGCTGCGCCGCTTCCTGGTCGGGCCGAAGGAATGCGAGATCACGGGCATCCACTCGACCCCGGACGGCCGCTCGCTGTTCGTCAACATCCAGCATCCCGGTGAGAATGGTGGCCCGACCAACATCACCAGCAGCTGGCCCGCGAACCAGGCCGGTGCGGTCGCGACCCCGTCGCGTCCGCGCTCGTCGACGATCGTCATCACCAAGAACGATGGCGGCATCATCGGGCTGTAAGCAGGGCAGGGGGCGGGTCGCGTTACGGACCCGTCCCCCGCGTCCGGCGTTACCTGTCCCGAACGCGCATCCCGCGTCTCCGGAAAGGTTCGACCATGACTCTCCCCGCATCGCCCGTCTGGTTCATCACGGGTTGCTCCACCGGCTTCGGCCGCGATCTCGCCAGGCTGGTCCTCGATCGCGGCTGGCGTGCCGTCGTCACCGCGCGTGACGCCGACCGGGTCGCCGACCTCGTCGAGGGGCATGACGAGACCGCGCTCGCGCTCGCGCTCGACGTCAACGACCAGGCGCAGGTCGACGAAGCGGTTGCCGCGGCCAACGCGAAGTTCGGGCAGATCGACGTGCTCGTGAACAATGCAGGCTATGGCTATCAGGCGACCGCCGAAGAGGGCGACGAGGCCGAGATCCGCGCCCAGTTCGACACCAACGTGTTCGGGCTGTTCGCGATCACGCGCGCGGTCCTGCCGATCATGCGCGCGCAGGGCAGCGGCAACATCGTCAACTTCACCTCGGTCGCCGGGCTCATCGGGTTTCCGGGATCGGGCTATTATGCGGCATCGAAGCACGCGGTCGAGGGCTGGTCTGACGCGCTGCTCGCCGAGGTCGGCCCGCTCGGGATCGGCGTGACCTGCGTCGAGCCGGGGCCGTTCCGCACTGACTGGGCAGGGCGATCGCTGCGCCAGACGCCAAGCCGGATCGCCGACTATGCCGAGACGGCAAAGGCGCGGATGGAGGGGACCAAGCAGGTCAGCGGCACGCAGGCGGGCGACCCCGTGCGCGCGGGCGAGGCGATCATCGCGGCGGTCGAGCAGGCGAACCCGCCGCGGCATCTGGTGCTCGGGAAATGGGGCTATGACGCGATCACCGCCAAGCTGAAGGAGCGGCTCGAGGCGATCGAGCGCGCGCGGGACGTGAGTCTCGGTGCCGACTTCCCGGAATAAGCGCCGCTCGCAGGACGGAGCCGATAGCTCCAGACAAGAAAAGGGCCGGGATCGCTCCCGGCCCTTTCTCATGTCTGGAGCAGGACGGGCGTAAATCCCGTCCTCGTCGGTCGCGGTGGAACCGCGCCGGCCGGCCTTGCACCGCACGTGGCTGGCTCGGGCCAGCCACGTGCGGCTCAGGCTCAGGCGCCAGCCACTTCGGTCGTGTCGACCTTGATGCCTGCACCCATGGTCGACGAGATCGCGACCTTGCGGACGTACTTGCCCTTGGCGCCCGACGGCTTGGCCTTGACCACGGCGTCGACCAGCGCGTCGAAGTTCGCACGCAGGTCTTCGGCCGGGAACGACGCCTTGCCGATACCCGAATGGATGATGCCGGCCTTCTCGACGCGGTATTCGATCTGGCCGCCCTTGGCGTCCTTGACCGCCTGCGCGACGTTCATCGTCACCGTGCCGAGCTTCGGGTTCGGCATCAGGCCCTTGGGACCCAGCACCTTACCGAGACGACCGACGATGCCCATCATGTCCGGGGTCGCGATGCAGCGATCGAAATCGATCGTGCCACCCTGGATGGTTTCCATCAGGTCTTCGGCGCCGACGACGTCTGCGCCTGCTGCGAGAGCCTCTTCAGCCTTCGCGCCGCGGGCGAACACGCCGACGCGGACGGTCTTGCCGGTGCCCTTGGGCAGCGTCACCACGCCGCGGACCATCTGGTCGGCGTGACGCGGATCGACGCCGAGGTTCAGCGCGACTTCGATCGTCTCGTCGAACTTCGACGTGGCGCCCGAACGTGCGAGCGCGATCGCCTCGTCGATGGCGTGCAGCTTGACGGTGTCGACCGTGACGGCCTTCTGCTTCTTGGTCAGCTTTGCCATGATATCAGCCCTCCACCACTTCGAGGCCCATTGCGCGGGCGCTGCCTTCGATGATCTTCGTCGCAGCGTCGATATCGTTGGCGTTGAGGTCCTTCATCTTCGTCGTGGCGATCTCGCTCAGCTGGCTGCGCTTGATCTTGCCTGCGACGACCTTGCCCGGCTCCTTCGAACCCGACTTAAGACCGGCGGCCTCCTTGATCAGGTACGATGCCGGCGGGGTCTTCGTCTCGAACGAGAACGAGCGATCCGCATAGACCGTGATGACGGTCGGGATCGGCATGCCCTTCTTCAGTTCGCCCGTGCCGGCGTTGAACGCCTTGCAGAACTCCATGATGTTCACGCCGCGCTGACCCAGCGCAGGCCCGATCGGCGGCGCGGGCTTTGCCTCGCCTGCAGGGACCTGCAGCTTGATGTATCCGGTAATCTTTTTAGCCATGTCACTCTCTTGATAGGGGCTGCGAACACGATCGCGTTCCGCCCGGTTTCGAGTCTAGCGGTAATGACGGCTCGCGTACGACGCGCGCCTCCCGCAGGTTCCACCATCGGATGTTGGAAGCTGGCGCGCATAGCCGACGAACCCGGCAAGTGCAAGGCCGCGGCCGGACCGTTCGTCGCGCTTGCGACCGCCCCATGGGGTGCACGCCCAACAAGACGCGCAGTGGCGCTGCGTGGGTTTGCACAGACGGGGTGATCGCGGCGTCGGGCGGGCAAGCTGGCTGGCAGGCTCCCTGAAAATGAAAGTCATTACAAACTAACAGTTGCGACTATTTGCCGTACGTATATCTACATGAACAGTCTGATGGATCAGATGCATGCTACATGACGAGCCATGAAAATGAGGTTTCTCACAATTATATTGTGCACTGCACTAGGGATCATGGTTCCGACCGGCTTTGTACTTGCCTGCTCGCTCATTTTGGACATGCCTGTCGTCATACTTATTGTAGGAATAGTATTCGGATTCTCAGCGACATATGCACTATCCGTCATCTCCGAAGGTGAGGGTGACGAGGTGGTTGCAATGCAGAAAAGATGGGATGTCGCGATGCCGGCATCTATCATATGTTTGTCTGCGGCGCTTATTCTGAGCGGCCTGTATTTGTACATATCCGACAGACCCTATTATCTTTTGTACAAGAACATGCCGCATATTGCAGCCGCGATGATCTTTCTGCCGGGGGCGCTCATTGGTTGCGGCGCGATTCTGTGCATGCTTGCGGCATACGCATTCGCCACACGATTGCAGCGCCACGAGCATTGAAAGATGGCGATGACGTCGGGTTGGTGCGCGTGCAGCCTATAAAGGAGGTGGGGCGGGGGTCTTGAAGCCCATTTCCATGAGTGTCGGCATGAGCGCGATCGATAACCTTACCGGTACAGAGACTTGCTGGGACATGACCGAGTCCCGACACGTCGTCGACGCCATCGCGCGAACGATGCCGATCATCCGGTTCGGCTTGGACGGGACCGTGCTGTTCGCGAACGACCGCTATCTGAACATCTTCGGTATGGACGCGGTCGATGTCATCGGGCGGCATCACAGCGTCTTCATCCGTCCGCACGAAGCGGCGAGCGCCGGATATGCGATGTTCTGGAATACGTTGCGAACCGGACGGTCGATGCAGTCGGAGTTCTGCCGGGTCGGAAAGGACGGTCGGGAGGTCTGGCTCCAGGCGACGTACATGACGATCGGCGACCCCGTCGGTGAGCCGCGCGAGATCCTGAAGATCGCGCAGGACGTGACGAACGCGCGCGAACATGCCGCCGATCATCAGAGCATGCTCGAGGCGATTTCGCGGTCGACGGCGATCATCGAATTCGCGCTCGACGGCACGATATTGTCCGCCAACGCACATTATCTGGCGATCACGGGCTATACCGAGTTCGCCATCCGCGGCCGTCACCACCGCATGTTCCTCACCCCCGAAGACGCGCATGATCCGAGCTACGACCGGTTCTGGGAGCGGCTTCGCCGTGGCGAGTTCATCCGTTCGGAATTTCGCCGGATCGGCAGCGACGGCCGGCCGATCTGGCTGCAGGCGAGCTATAACCCGATCCTGGATGCGAACGGCAAGCCCACGCGGATCGTCAAGATCGCGACCGACATCACCAATCCGTCGAGCTTCACAACGAGACCACGCGCCATGCGTTTTCGGACGCGCTGACCGCGGTTGCCAATCGGCGGCGGTTCAACATGACGCTGGTCGACGAAATCCGCCGGGCGGCAAGGACGGGCAATGACCTGTCGCTGATCCTCGTCGACATCGACTATTTCAAGACCTTCAACGACACCTATGGCCATCAGCAGGGCGATGCATGCCTGAAGGCTGTTGCCAATGCGATCCGCGGTGTCGTGCGGCGGGCCAGCGATCTGGTCGCGCGCTTTGGCGGCGAGGAGTTTGCCGTGCTGTTGCCCAACGCAACCACGCGTACGGCCGCGATCGTCGCGGAAAATATACGCGCCGCGATCGAGGCACTGCAGGTCGAGCATCCCGATCCGTCGAAAGCGGTGCTGACGGTGAGTGCGGGCTATGCGTCGCTCGGCTCGGAGCGACTGACCACCGATCTGCTCGCCACCGACCTGATCGAACGCGCCGATCGCGCGCTGTATCGTGCCAAGGCGGCGGGGCGGAACCGGGTGTCGGGCGAGGCAAGGGTCATGCCGCAGCCTCGCGTGACCTTGGTGCCGAACGCGTCGAAGCCGGTGACCTGAGCGCGTTCGGCACCCAGATGACCGATCGCTACACGCTGAACAGCCGTGAATATTCCTGCTCGGGGCGCCCATAGGTCCCGCCCGCGAGCGCGATGAGTTTTGCCCGGTCCTGCACGACCACTCGCGCGCGGATCGCGCGGATCGCGCGTTCCTCCTCGAGCCGGTGCAACGCGTCCGTCACGCTGCTGCGGCGAACGCCGAGCATCAGCCGGAATTCCTCGTGCGTCATGCAGATCTCGTCGCCCTGCACGCGATCGTGATACAGCAATATCCACCGCGCCATGCGCCGCTCGATCGAGTGGGCGAGCGACGATACGATCGTGCGCCCCATCTGCAGCATGAACACGTGGACGAAGCGGAGCAGCGCCGCGCGCAGCGTCGCACTGTGATCGACCGCCGCGATCAATGCTTTCGACGACACGCGCAGCGCATGGCCGGTCTCGGCCCGCACCGTGACGTCATAGGGTGACCGGTCGGTGCCGAGGAGGCGTGGCCAGCCGATGAACCCCTCGACCCCGACCAGGCCGATCGCATAGCTACGATCGCCGTCGAGCGTTTCGAGTACCCCGGCAATGCCCTGTTCCAGAAAGCAGATGCTCTCGATCGGATCGCCCGCGCGCGTGACGAAATCGCCCGCGGCGAAGCAGACCGGCTCGAGATGGGGCATCAACAGCGCGAAGTCGGCATCGGACAGGCTGGCCAGAAGCCGGTTGTTCGACCGGCCTTCGAACCGCGGGGATTCCCCTGCAAACATCGTGTGCTGAAGGCTGACAATCGGTGGCAACGCCGTCTCCGCTGATTACCGGCGCGACTGATTGGCACGGTTCCGTACAGAAACGTGGACACCTCCCGTTTGTTCATGTCGCACAACAGGAGTAAGATATGTTCAATATTTCAAAGCGTTCGTCCGCTCGTGCGGTCGTCCTGGCAAGCCTGCTCACCGCGTCCGCGGGCGTGCTCGCACAGTCCGCTCGCCAGCCCAGCGCACCACCCCCGCCGCCGCCGCCGGCAACCGCGACGCAGCCTCCCAAGGCCGCGCCCGACATGCAGATGGTGCTCGACGCGCTGGCGGGTCTGGGCGGCAAGCCGATCGAGACGCTGACCCCCGCCGAAGCCCGGATGCAGCCGTCCGCGGCCGACGGCGCGAAGGCGGTGATGGCGAAGAAGGGCATGCCGACGACGCCCGATGCCGCCGTGACGACGAAGGACGTGCCCTATGGCTCGGACCCCAAGCAGTTCGCCCGCATCTACAAGCCTGCCGCGGCGCCCGCCGGCGGCGCGCCGATGCCGGTGATCGTCTATTATCACGGTGGCGGCTGGGTGATCGCGGACGTCGACACCTATGACGCGGCACCGCGGGCGATGGCACAGGCGCTGAATGCGGTCGTCGTGTCGGTCGAGTATCGCCACGCTCCCGAGTTCAAATTCCCGGCACAGCACGACGATGCGGCCGCAGCCTATCGCTGGACACTGCAGAATGCCGCGAGCTGGGGTGCCGATCCCGCGAAGATCGCGGTCGCAGGGGAAAGCGCCGGCGGCAACCTCGCGGTCGCCACCGCGATCTATGCACGCGACAATCGGTTGACCGTGCCGCGGCACATCGTTTCGGTCTATCCGATCGCGAACAGCAGCAAGACGCTGCCGTCACGCCGCGATTCGGCGAATGCCAAGCCGCTGAACGGTGCGATGCTGAACTGGTTCGGCCACTACTATCAGACCAGCTCGGCGGATGCGCAGGATCCGCGTCTGAACCTGGTTGCGGCAAACCTGCGCGGGCTGCCGCCGACGACGATCATCAACGCGCAGATCGACCCGCTGCGGTCGGATGGCGAGACTCTGGCGACCGCGATGCGGACCGCTGGCGTGAAGGTCGAGCAGAAGACGTTCCCGGGTGTGACGCACGAGTTCTTCGGCATGGCCAAGGTCGTGCGCGGCGCCAAGGATGCGAACGACCTTGCCGTGGCACGGCTAAAGGCGGCATTCGCAGCGGCGCCGCGTCGGTGATACCTTGATCGGGCGGCACAGCCGTGTCGCCCGATCATGTCGACAGGGGAACCCAGGACGTCCTCGTGACGCTGTGACTCGCTCACCGAACGATCAGCGGACACCCTAGGGCATCACAACATAGGCGTGTGAAACGGTTGTCGGTGTTGTGCGAGGCGCCGAAGTCTGCACGCGAACGCCCGCTCAAAACAGGATTGGCCCCGTCAAGCATGGCGGGGCCAATCGATCTCGTTCGTGATCCGGGCGAAAGCTCAGTCCTTGGCGCTGCCCGGTTCCGCCATCTTGCGATGCTGTTCCGCGAGCACCGAACCCGGTGTGACATTGGCAAGAACACCCTGGATCTTCGTCTTCCAGCCCGAGAAGATCGATGCCTTGCCGCCCATCAGCGCGTCCCAGCCATCCCTCGCCACGTCGGCGGGGTCGCTCTTGTTCGGATCGGTGCCCACGTCGGTATCGTTCATGTCGGCGCGATCGAAGAATTCGGTGTCGACGGGGCCGGGCATCAGCGTCGTCAGCGTGACGCCGTCCGCCTCCTTGATCTCGTTGCGGAGCGCCTCGGTGAAGCTGTCGATGAACGCCTTCGAGCCGTTATAGACCGCCTGGAACGCGCCGGGGATATAGCCTGCGACCGACCCGGTCACGAGCACCTTGCCGTCGTTGCGCGCGACCATCGCGGGCAGCACCTTCTGGACGAGGTAGAGCGTGCCGGTGATGTTGGTATCGACCACGTTGCGCCAGTCGGCGAGCGTCTGGTCGAGGAAGCCGTGGCCGAGACCTTGGCCGGCGTTCGCGCACAGCACGTCGACCTTGCGGCCGTTGGTCGAGGCGAGCAGCTTGTCGACACCCTCGATCGTCGAGAGGTCCGCCTCGACCGCGGTCACCTCGGTGCCGAACTGCTTGAAGTCGGCGGCGGCGGACTGGATCAGCGCTTCGTTGGCGACGACGAGGATGTCGTAGCCGTCCTTTGCAGCAAGCGTGGCGAGTTCGAAACCGATGCCCGTCGAGGCACCGGTGATGATTGCGAATTTATCGGCCATGGTCTCGTATCCTCTTAATTGAAGCCGGGTTTGAGCACGACTTTGGTCACTTCGTTCTGGTTGTTCTTGAACATGTCGTAGCCCTTGGGAGCGTCCTCCAGATCCATCCGGTGCGAGATCAGGAAGGTCGTGTCGATCTTGCCTTCCATGATCGCGTTGAGCAGCGCGGGCATGTAATGCTGGACATGGGTCTGCCCGGTCTTGAGCGTGAGGCCCTTTTCCATGAGCGCGCCGAGCGGGAACTTGTCGATGAACCCGCCATAGACCGCGGGCATCGAGACGCGGCCGCCCTTGCGGCAGGCGATGATCGCCTGGCGGATCGAATGCGCGCGATCGGTGCCGAGGAAGGTCGACGCCTTGATCTGGTCGAGCACGTTGTCGACGAAGAATCCGTGCGCCTCGAGTCCGACGCTGTCGATCACCGCGTCGGGGCCGATCCCGCCGGTCATCACCATCAGCGCCTCGTAGACCGCGCTTTCCTCATAGTTGATCGTCTCCGCGCCGAACCGCTTGGCGAGCTCGAGACGGCGAGGAAAATGGTCGATCGCGATGACGCGCTCGGCGCCCATCAGGAACGCCGACTGCACCGCGAACAGCCCGACCGGTCCGCAACCCCAGACCGCGACCGTGTCGCCGGGCTCGATCTGCGCATTCTCCGCCGCCATCCAGCCGGTCGGCAGGATGTCCGAAAGGAACAGCACCTTCTCGTCGTCAACGCCGTCGGGAATCACGATCGGCCCGACATCGCTGAACGGCACGCGGACATATTCCGCCTGACCGCCCGCATAGCCGCCCGTCATGTGGCTGTAGCCGAACAGCCCTGCCATCGGCTGGCCATACAGTTCCTGCGCGATGTCCTGGTTGTCGGAGGGCAGGCCGTTGTCGCACGCCGAATATTGATGCTTGCCGCAGTGATAGCAGCTGCCGCACGCAATCGTGAACGGCACGACGACCTTCTGCCCCTTCTTCAGCGTCGACTTCGCGCCGACCTCGACGACCTCGCCCATGAACTCGTGGCCGAGGATGTCGCCGGCCTGCATCGTCGGGATATAGTTATCGTAGAGATGCAGATCGGATCCGCAGATCGCGGTCGCGGTGACCTTGATGATGCAGTCGCGCGGATTGACGATTTCGGGGTCGTCAACGGTATCGACGCGGACGTCGTGTTTGCCGTGCCAGGCCAGCGCGCGCATCAGGCCATCTCCTCTTCATGCTGCTTGCGGTTCATCGCGGCGGTCGCGATCTCGCCGGTTTCCATCAATTGCTTGAACCGCCGCAGGTCGCGGCGTGCCTGGATCGCGGGTTCGCGCTGGAACATCTTGGCGATGAGCTTTCCCACGAGACCGGCGGGTGGGTCGTACAGGATCGAAACGGTGACGACGGTGCCGCGCGCGCCGGCGTCGCGGAACTCGACGCGGCCGCTGTTGGCGACATCGGCGCCGTCTTCGGATCGCCACGCGATGAAGCCGTCCGGGGCCTCGTCGGTAATTTGCGAGGTCCACTCCACCGTCTTGCCGACGGGCGCCTTGACGACCCAGTGCGAGCGCTTGTCGTCGAGCAGCTCGACGCGCTCGACATTTTCCATGAAACTGGGGAGATTCGAGAAATCGCGGAAATAGGCGAACACGTCACTGACCGGACGGTTGATCGTCACCGCGCGTCCCACGAAGGATTCGCCCTCTCCCGTGACGAAGCCAGCGACCTCGGTGCCGCCGCCATGCTTCCACGTGGTCGGTGGCGCGTCGTCGCCATGCTGAGCGGCCTTTGTGACGTCAGCGGATGCCATGCCCGATCTCCTGTAACAATGTCAGGCGGTCAACGCGCGATGAGGCGACGCGGCGCGTTCGCTGCGCGTTCTACTCACCGCGCCGATGACACATCTCATCCATGATCGCGGGCGTTGTTGATATCGATCAATAGGAAAATATCCGGGACGACCGCGCGCGTCGGAGATTGTGCAGGCTCTACGGCTGCCATCGCAAATCCTTGGAGCGTCACAGTATTACGCAAGGTGAATGCTCGTCGCCAATGGATGCTCTCGGCGATGTCGCCGCGAAATTCGTCGACAGGCGCAAATCAACTCTTAGACTTGCCGCCCGGGGACCAACTAGCTTCCGGGCTATGCTTGCTTCGTGTGCCGCGCGATCCGCCGGCGGGGGTGGTGGTCAGCGTCGTAATCAAGCGTTGGATTTGCGCACCGGGGCAGCGTGCTGCATGGCAATCCCATGCTCGTACTTCTCGCCGTCTCGCTTATCGGAAGTTGCCTGCTTCCCCTCATCGCGCGGGTGATGACGCGCGGGGCGGGGCTTGTCGTCGCGCTGTTTCCGCTCGGGCTGTTCGTCGCGTTCGTCCGGATGTCCGACATCGTCGAACGCGGCTGGGTGCGCACCGAGCAGCGCAGCTGGTCGCCGGAGATCGGGTTCGACCTGACATTGCGCCTCGACGGCTTCTCGTTTCTCTTCTGCCTGTTGATCACCGGGATCGGCACGTTGGTGATGGCCTATTCGGGCGGCTATCTGACGGGCAAGCCACAGCGGCAGCGGTCCCGGTTCTTCACGCTGATCCTGCTGTTCATGACCGCGATGCTCGGGACCGTGCTCGCCGACAACCTGCTGTTGATGGCGACGATGTGGGAGGCGACGAGCATCCTGTCGTTCCTGCTGATCGGGTTCGACAGCCGGTCCGCCCGCGCGCGTCGTGCGGCGGTGATGGCATTGCAGGTAACCGCGGGTGGCGGGCTGGCGCTGGTCGCGGCGGTCGTGATGATCGGCCATGTCCTGGGAAGCTATTCGCTTGCCGAGGCGGTCAATCGCAGTGGCGAACTCGCTGCATCGCCCTGGGCGACGCCGATCGTCATCGCGGTGCTGGTCGCAGGCTTCACCAAGTCGGCGCAGTTTCCGTTTCACTTCTGGCTGCCCAACGCGATGCAGGCGCCGACGCCGGCATCCGCCTTCCTGCATTCGGCGACGATGGTGAAGCTCGGCATCTACCTTCTCGCGCGCTTCGAGCCGCTGATCGCCGCAACCGGGTGGGGCCGCACGGTCATGATCGTCGTCGCATGCGTGACCATGGTGATCGCTGCGGTCCAGGCGCTGCGGGCGGAGAGTTTCAAGGCCGCGCTCGCCTATTCGACGATTGCCTCGCTCGGCATCCTGGTATTGCTGATCGGGCTCGACGGGCCGACCGCGACGGTCGCGATGATCGGCTTCCTGATTGCGCACGCGCTCTACAAGGCCGCGTTGTTCTTCTGTGCAGGCTCGGTGCTGCACTTGACGGGGCAAGGGTCGCTCCGCTCGCTCGGCGGGCTTGCGCGCCGGATGCCGATGACCGCGATCGCGTGCACGGGGGCCAGCCTGTCGATGGCAGGGATCCCGCCCTTTTTCGGCTTCATCACCAAGGAATTCCTGTTCCAGGCGCAGATCGAAAGCAGCTGGGAAAGCGTCCCGATCGCGATCGCGGTTCTGGTCAACGCCGTGATGGTGGGCGTCGCGGCGGTGGTGACGCTGCGGCCGTTCTTCCTTGCATCGGCCGAACCGGTCGAGATGCGCCACCGCGAGAGCATCTCGCTGGGCGTGCCGCCGCTGCTGCTGGCGATGCTCGGGCTATTGCTCAGTCTCGATCCGAGCTGGATGGAGCGCGTGGTGATACGGCCTGCCGTCGCTGCCGTGTATCGCCGGCCGATCGATGTCGATGTCGCGGTGTGGCACGGGATCACGCCGATGCTCATGCTTAGCGGCCTCGTCGTGCTGGTGGGCGTCGTCATCGCGGTATTCTGGGCGCCGATCCATACGATGCTGCGCGGCAGCGACCGGTTCGAGCAATTCGGTATCGAGCAGTTCTGGGAACGCAGTCAGCGCGCGATGATGGCATTCAGCGCCCGGACGGTGGCGTGGACCGAGCATGGCGACCTCCGCGTGCTGCTGGGGGTGGTCATCGCCACGATCACGGGGATCGCCGGGTGGGCGATCGTTGCCGGCGCGGGGCCGCTTCGGATCTCCCCGGGTGCGGCGCCCCATCTCGCCGATATCCTCATCGCGCTCCTCGCGGTTGCCGGTGCGGTCGTGGCCGCGCGGTCGGCAAACCTGCTGACGACGATGCTGGGGGTCGGCCTGACGGGCTTTGCGGCCGCGATCCTGTTCATGGCCGGCGGCGCACCCGATCTCGCGATCACGCAGTTTGCGGTCGAGGCGTTGCTGGTCGTCATGCTGACCGCGATGCTCGCGACGCTGCCGCTCGTCGCATCGCGCACGCGAACGGTGTCGCAACGCGGCGTCGACGCGCTTCTTGGGGCGGCACTGGGGACGATCCTGTTCGTTGCGACGCTCGATGCCGCGGCGATCGACCATCCCGCGCTTGCGTCCGACTTCTTCGGCCAAATGAGCTATATCGCAGGGCGGGGGCATAACGTCGTCAACGTCATCCTCGTCGACTTCCGCGCGTTCGATACGCTGGGCGAAACCGTGGTCATCGCCGCCGCAGCGATATTGGGGGCGGCGTTGCTGCGGGGCGTCGATGCCAATGACGGCGATGCGCGGCACGATGTCCATTTCAGTTTCTCGACCACCGCCAAACCCCTCTTCATCCTGCTCATCGCCGCGTCGCTCGTGATCCTGTGGCGCGGGCATGATCAGCCGGGCGGCGGCTTTATCGGTGGCCTGGTCGGGTCGCTCGCCTTTGCCGTGCTGTCGCTCGCCCGCGGTCCCGTCGCGGCAGCGGGCACGTTGCGCGTTTCGCCGATCACGCTGGTGGGTGTCGGGCTGCTGCTGACGATCGGGAGCGGGCTGGCGGGGATGTGGGCGGGCGACGCCTACCTCACGCATCTGTGGTGGGAGCCGGACAACTGGCTGCCCAAGATGGGTACCACCATCGTGTTCGATGTCGGCGTCTATCTCGTCGTCCTGGGGGCTGTATTGACCTATCTGTTCGGGCTCCAGCGGGAGGCGGCGCGATGATCCTTCTCCATGCGCTGGCAGCGGCGGTCATCATCGCCTGCGCGCTGTACATGATCCTGTCGCGCAACCTCGTGCGTATCCTGCTCGGCCTCGCGCTGATGGCGACGGGGGTGAACGTGATGCTGTTCGTCGTCGGCGGAAACGGTGTGCGACAGCCGCCGCTGATACGCGATGGCGAGCAGGTCCTTGGGCCATCCGCGGACCCGACCAGCCAGGCGCTGATCCTCACCGCGATCGTCATCGGCTTTGCGCTCACGATCGTGCTGGCGACGATCGTGCTGCGCGGGTGGCGTTCGACAGGGTCGCTCGACGCGCGCGATCTCGAAGCCACTGAGCAACAGCGCGACGCCGAATCCATCGAGCCAGCGTCATGAACGACGCCGTCACGCTGCTGGCGCCGGTTGCCGTGCCGTTATCGGGTGCCGCGATCGCGGCGCTGCTGCGGAACCACGCGTCGTTGTGCAGGGCCTGGTCGGGGCTGATGACCGTGCTCACGCTGCTGGCAGCGGGAGCGTTGCTGGCGCGCGCGATCGATCCGGCGCCGCTCGCGATCGTCGTCTTTGGCGGCTGGCCGCAAGGCATCGGCATCGGTTTTGCGGCCTGGCTTCCGGGCGCCGTGCTCGTTGTCGTCGTCGCGCTGGTCGCGACCGCGGCGGCGATTTTCGCGATCGCCGACATCGGCGCACGTCGCCGGCGGGCGGGCTATGACGCCCTGATGCTCGCGCTTGTCGGCGCGGTGAACGGTGCGCTTCTGACCACCGACCTGTTCAATCTCTACGTGTGGTTCGAGCTTGCGCTGGTCGCGGCGCTGGGCCTGATCCTGCTCGACCGGCGGCGTCACCAGGTCGGCGGCGCGACGCGGTACGCGGTGTTCGGCATGGTCGGCGCGACCGCGATCCTTGCGGGGATCGGGCTTCTGTACGGCGCCACCGGGACGCTCGATCTGGCGAGCCTCGCCGCGATCCTCAAGACGCAACCGCCAAGCGTCGCGACGAGCGTCGCGGCGGCGCTTCTGCTGTCGGGCTTCGCGCTGAAATCGGGCCTCGCACCGTTTCACGTCTGGCTGCCCGCATCCTACGCATCCGCGCCGCTGACGGTGGCCGCGGTGTTCGCGGCGTTGATGACCAAGATGGGATTTTACGCGCTGCTGCTGGTCATGGCCGGCGTTTTCGGCGCGGGCGCGGCGCAATTGTCGCCCGTCATCGCGATCCTCGCTGCGGCGACGATGCTGCTGTGCGCGCTCGCGACGCTGGCGCAATCCGACATGCGCCGTCTGATCGGCTACCATGTGGTGGCGCAGGTCGGGTATATGGCGGCGGGGCTTGCGATCGGTTCGGCGGCCGGGCTGGCGGCGGCGAGCTTCTACATGGTGCATTCGATGATCGTGCAGGCCAATCTGTTCCTCGGCATCGGCGCGATCCGGCGTGCGACGGGCAGCTGGGACCTGAAGCGCGCGGGCGGCATGGTCCGCTCCGATCCGATGTTCGTGTTCCTGTTCGCGGTTCCGATGCTGTCGCTGGCAGGGATCCCCCCGCTGTCCGGTTTCTGGGCGAAGCTCTTCATTCTGCGTGCGGCGGTCGCCGGCGGAATGGGCTGGATGGCACTCGTCGCGCTGATCGCCGCGATGCTGACCATCGTGTCGGTCGCCAATCTGTGGGCGGAGGCCTGCTGGAAGGCCAGCCCGATCAAACGCCAGGCGCGCGCGATACCGCATGCGATGCGCGCGGGGATGGCGGTGCTGTCGATTGCGACGATCGCGATCGGGCTGTTCCCGCAACCGCTCTGGATCGTTGCAGAGGCGTCCGCGCGTGCGCTGATGGAGCTCGGCCAATGAAGGCTATCCGCCGTTTCGTCGCCGTGCCCGCGCTGCTTCTCGTCTTTCTCTGGGATCTTGTCGTGTCATCGTTCCGCGTCGCCGCGATCGTGCTCGGCAGGCCGGTACGGACTCATCCCGCGATCCTGGTTCTGGTCACCGACCTGCGACGCCCATGGGCGGTCGCGCTGCTCGCCTATCTGACGTCGCTGACCCCCGGTTCGACATGCCTTCATGTCTCCGACGACCGGTGCACATTGTATCTGCACGTCCTCGATGCGCGCGATCCGGCCGCCACGATCGCGCGGTTCCGCCGCCTCTACGAACGCTGGGTCAAGGTACTGGAGGCATGATGGCGTTCGACCTTTCCGCGATCGTCTGGGGGATGATGGCGATGCTGTGTCTCGTCACCGGCCTGGCGGCGTGGCGGATGCTCCGCGGTCCGACGTCCGCGGATCGGTTCGTCGCGTTCGACATGCTCACCGCGGTCGCGGTCGCGTTCTCCGCGCTGATCGCGGTGGCGTCAGGCAGGAGCGGGTTTCTCGACGTCGCGCTCGTGCTGTCGCTGGTCAACTTCGTCGCGACCGCCGCGTTTGCGCTCTTCCTCGAACGAAAGACGCGCTCATGACGGTGCTCGGGCTGATCCTCATGGGGGCGGGCGTCCTGTTCCTGCTGGTCGCCGCGATCGGACTGGTGCGGCTGCCCGATGCGCTGCAGCGGATGCACAGCGCGACCAAGGCAGGGACATTGGGAACCGCGCTGGTGATCCTCGGCGCGATGCTCACGGGCGAAGTCGCACGCCCGCAATCGGGGTTGCTGACGATCATCTTCCTGCTCGTGACGCTGCCGCTCGGCGCGCAGCTGCTCGGACGCGCAACCTATGTCGCCCGCACGCCGCTCGAAGGGCTCGAGGACGACCCGCTGGCGGAGGACGAGGGATCGGGGCTGACACGGAAATAGCCGGATCGACCGTGCAGGCGCGGGCACGTGCGTCGCGCCAGATCATCGGGAAGCCCGGCGGCGGCGGGTGCCTGGATCGAGATGATGGTGCCGGTTGCAGGAATCGAACCCGCGACATCCAGTTTACAAAACTGGCGCTCTACCAACTGAGCTAAACCGGCCTGAATCGCCTCATGCGTCAGGTGACGCCGAAGGTCCAGCCTTCGGTGGCCGCAATATGCGCCGTCATTGCAGGCGGGTGCCAGAATTCTTCCGTACACGCGTGCCGACGAAGCCACGCGGCGCCGACGATCGCATCAGTCGAGTGATCGTCATACTGGCGAAGCGGAGCGTGCGCCGCCGAACCGAACGCCGCGAGCGCGGCATCGAGCGCGCCGGGGTCACGGATCTTGCTGCGTCCCGCGGGCACTCCTGCCGCGCGCGCGGCGATGCTCGTATAAATCTCAACGATCGTGGCTCCGGTCGCCGACGGCGGATCGAACGGCCAGACGGGTATCGCCCGATCGAGACGGTGGAGCAGGCGCATGCCCGCAAAGCTCGCCTTGGCAACCTGCGCGGCGCCGATCGCGTCGTAGACCGTCGACGGTTTGCGTCCCCCGTCGCTCGCGATCTCGCAGCGTCGCCAGTACAGGAAATCGGCCTTGGTACCGTCCGCTGCGCCCAGGTAGAAATGTGTGCCGCGTCGCCGTTCGATGAACGAAGCGGCGCCCAGGTCGGCGTCGTCGCTCTCCGCGTCGACGCTCGCCCATAACGCTCGCGCATCGGAAGTCGCGGCGTCACCGGGAAGGTGTGCGCCCCGCTCGACGAACGGCGCGGAGAAGCTGAAATCGAACCCGACGAGCAACGGCGCGTCGCGCTGCGCGAGCAGCCAGTCGAGCACGGCGGTCCGCGACCAGACGCCGTCGGGTGCGGGGACCAGCACGGGTGCCGCGCATCCCTGCTCGCACAGCGCGACGGCGATCCCCTTGTGGCGTCTGCCCTTTGCCCCGGACCAGTCGATCACCGCGAACTGCCGGAAATGAACGGGTGAACCCACCACCCTCAGCGGCTGCTCGCACGCGTCGCCGCAAGGATCGCAGCGGTGAACCCGGCAACGTCGAACCGGGCCGCACCGGGATCCTCGCCACGCCGGACCACGACCAGACGCTCGGACGGGACGACCATGACATATTGCCCGCGATTGCCCTGCGCGGCGTAGCTCCCGGCGGGCAGGCCCTGCTTTTCGCCGAACAGCCACATGGTCGCGCCATAGCCGGGGCCCGTTGCGGGTTGCGGGCCGCTCGGTGAGGTCATGTACGTCATCCACCCCGCCGGCAGCAGGCGGCGGCCGTTCCAGACGCCATCGTCGAGCCACAGCTGGCCGAGCCGCGCCAGATCGCGCGCGGTGCTCCAGACCTGGCTGGAGAGGATGTAGTTGCCCTGCCAGTCGGTCTCGGCGACGCTGTGCGTCATGCCGAGCGGGGCAAAGAGCGCGCGCTGCGGGAAGCCGCGATAGCGGTCGCGCATGACGCCGCGCAGGCTGTGCACCGCGAGCAATATGTCGTTGTTCGCATAGCGGAAGCGCGTGCCGGGTTTCGCCTCGAGCGGCCAGGCCGTCGCCTGCTCGGTCACGGTCGTCCCGCCGAAATAGATCGCGTCGGTGCGGTTGCCCGCGGTGTCGCTGTGCAGCCCGCTCGCCATGCGCAGCAGCTGGTCATAGGTGATCGCGCCCCGCGGATCGCCCGCCAGCGTCCAGTTCGTCGTGCGCGCACCGGGTGTCAGCTTGGCGTCGTGGAGGGCGATCCCGAGCAGCGTCCCGGCGATGCTCTTGCCGACCGACCATGTCCGGTTCGAGACGAACGGCCCGAACCCGTCGCGGTAGCGCTCGGCGACTACCTTGCCGTCCTTGACCACGACGACGCCGACCGTTTCCGATTCCGCGCCATAGGTCGCACGGTCGAACGCCGTCGCGACGGCCGCGTGGAGCGGCTGACTCGTCGAGGGCGTGATCCCGGCATCGCCGAGCGGCCAGCGGCGGGGGTCGGCGGCGGCGGCGGGGCGGGGCGCCGCCGCCGGGGCCGCGCTGCGACCCGCGACGCTGCCGATCGGCGCGGTGGTGCAGCCGTTCGCGGCAGTCCAGCTGACGCTGCGCGGGGGCATCGCCGGATCATAGGCGACCGT
The DNA here is from genome assembly GCF_001421535.1 of Sphingomonas sp. Leaf20. Lineage (GTDB taxonomy): Bacteria > Pseudomonadota > Alphaproteobacteria > Sphingomonadales > Sphingomonadaceae > Sphingomonas. The sequence goes on from NZ_LMKN01000008.1 coordinate 791,483, forward strand.
CACCACGCCGCGCGCCCGGTCGACCTGCGCCGTCAGCGTGGGCACGATCGCGTCATATTGCGGGTAGATGCCGCGAAGCTCGTCCCGGTCGATCTGACCCGCGGTCCGGCCTGCGCTGAACATCCCCGCACAGTACATTGCCGCCTTGTATCCCGCCGCGATCGCCCGATCGTGCGTGGTCGCGGCGGCGGCCGGGATCTGCTGCGCCGTCGCCGTCGTTGTCGCCGTCGCGAGCGGGGCTGTCAGGACGAGGAGGGGGACGAGCGCGCGGCTAGCTGTCTTTCGCATGGCGCCGGTCGTCCCACCAGGCGAGCCGCTCGGCAAGACGTTTCTCGAAACCGCGATCGGTCGGGACGTAGAAGCTTTGCGGCGTCATCTCGTCGGGCCAGTAATCCGAGCCCGAAAACGCATCCTCGGCATCATGGTCATACGCATAGCCCTTGCCGTAGCCGATATCGCGCATCAGCTTGGTCGGGGCGTTGCGGATCGCGGCGGGGGGCATCAGCGATCCCGTCTCGCGCGCCGATTTCCACGCGGCCTTCTGCGCCTTGTACACCGCGTTCGATTTGGGCGCGGTCGCCAGATACACGCAGGCCTGCGCGATCGCGAGCTCGCCCTCCGGGCTGCCGAGAAAGTCGTAGGTGTCCTTCGCCGCGATGCACTGGACCAGCGCCTGCGGATCCGCGAGCCCGATATCCTCGACCGCGGCGCGCGTCAGACGGCGCAGCAGGAACAGCGGTTCCTCGCCCGCGGTCAGCATCCGCGCGAGATAATAGAGCGCCGCCTGCGGATCGCTGCCGCGGATCGATTTATGGAGCGCGGAGATGAGGTTGTAATGCCCCTCGCGATCCTTGTCGTACACCGCGACGCGGCGTTGCAGGAAGTTCGACAGCCCCGCCGGATCAAGCGGCTCGGGCAGGCTGACCGAGAACAGCGTCTCCGCCTGGTTGAGCAGGAACCGGCCATCGCCGTCCGCGCTCGCGATCAGCGCGTCCTTGGCGGGCGGGGTGACGGGCAGGGGGCGCTCCATCACCACCTCGGCCCGGTCGAGCAGCTGTTCGAGCGCGCCGCGGCCGAGCCGTTCGAGGATCAGCACCTGCGCGCGGCTGAGCAACGCGGCATTGAGTTCGAACGACGGGTTCTCCGTGGTCGCGCCGACCAGCGTGACGGTGCCGTCCTCGACATAGGGCAGGAAGCCGTCCTGCTGTGCGCGGTTGAAGCGGTGGATCTCGTCCACGAACAACAAGGTGCGCTTGCCCATCCTGGCGTGCTCGCGCGCCTCGGCGAACGACTTCTTCAGCTCGGCCACACCCGAGAACACCGCCGAGATCGCGACGAACCGCAGGTCGACCGCGTCCGCGAGTAGCCGCGCGATCGTGGTCTTGCCGGTGCCGGGGGGGCCCCACAAGATGATCGAGGACAGCCGTCCTGCCGACACCATCCTGCCGATCGCACCTTCGGGGCCGGTGATGTGATCCTGCCCGACCACCTCGCTTAGCGTGCGCGGGCGCAGGCGATCCGCGAGCGGCGCGTTCTCGGGGGGCGTTTCGGTAGGGGCGGCGGGTTCGAAGCCCGCGAAGAGGTCGGCCATCGCGCAGAGATAGGGGCGGGGCGGCGGTTTGCCCATCCATGCGCGTCCTCCCTCGATGGATCGTCCTCCTGCGCTGGATGCAGGAGCAAGCGAATCTTTTGACCGGCCCCTTGAATGGGAAATAGTCTGCGATATATCACAGATCACCAGCTAAGATATATCGGAGAAGACTCAAATGCGTTTTGGCATGGGATATGGCGCCTGGACCGGTGGCCCGCGTGGCGACGGCGAAACGCGCGGTCGCGGCGGGCATGACGGGCATGGACGTCACGGGCATCGCGGAGGCCCTGGCGGTCGGCGCCGGCTGTTCGATGGCGGCGAGCTGAAGCTCGTGATGCTGAAGCTGATCGCGGACGCGCCGCGCCACGGCTACGACCTGATCCGCGAGATCGAGGGGCTGACCGGCGGCGGCTATGCGCCGAGCCCCGGCGTCGTCTATCCGACGCTCAGCATGCTCGACGAGATGGGGCTGATCGAGGAGCAGCAGTCGGAGGGCGCCAAGAAGCGCTTTGCCGCGAGCGACGAGGGCCGCGCGCATCTCGCCGAGAACGTGGCGATCGTCGATGCGCTGTTCGCGCGGCTGGCGGCGGTGGGCGCGGAATCAGAGCGGACCGATGGCGCGCCGATCCGGCGGGCGATGGGCAATCTGCGGCAGGTGCTCCAGCACCGGTTGATGCGCGAGGACGTCAACGAGGATACGCTGCACGACGTCGCGGCGCTGATCGACGAGGCGGCGCAGAAGATCGAGCGTCTGAAGTGAGCGTTTCGGTCGCACGCGTGCCGACGCATTCGGCGAGCAGGTATCTTCAGCAGCTTGCCAAGCACTGGAGCCACAAGATGGACGTCACGATGTCGGAAGAGGAGGGCCGTATCGCCTTCCCGAACGGCGCGGTGCTCGAGATGCGCGCGGACAGCGAGACGCTCGACGTCGCGCTGACGGTGCCGGACGGCGAGGATGTCGAACGGATGCGCGGCGTGGTGTCGAGCCACCTCGATCGCTTCGCCTTCCGCGAGGCGCCGCTGACGTTCGACTGGGTGGCCGTCTGACGCTGACGGGCCCGCCGATCGGGGTCGATCAGGCGCGCTCGCGACGCGCCATCACCGCGAGATAGGTGTCGAGCACGGTCTGGTTGATCACGTCCCAGCGATAGCCCGCCGCCTTGGCATGCCCGGCATCGCCCATCGCGTGGCGCAGGCCCGGCTCGGCGACGATCCGGCCGATCGCGTCGGCATAGCCGGCAATGTCGGTCGGCGGGACCAGGAAGCCGGTGCTGCCGTCGTCGATCAGGTCGACCGCGCCGGTCGCACGCGCCGCGACGACCGGAACGCTCGCCGCCATCGCCTCGAGCGTGACGTTGCCGAACGTCTCGGTCACGCTGGGGTTGAAGAACACGTCCATCGACGCGACCGCGCGGCCAAGTGCATCACCCGACTGGAACCCGGTGAACACCGCGTCCGGGACACGCCCTGCAAACCAGTCGCGCGCCGGGCCTTCGCCGACCACGACGACGCGGTGGCGGACGTCGCGGCGGCGCAGTTCGGTCAGCACGTCGGCAAAGACGTCGAGCCCCTTTTCCTTCACCAGCCGGCCAAGAAACCCGACGACTATCTCGTCATCGGCAATCCCGAGCGAGCGGCGCCACGCCAGATCGCGTCGTTCAGGATTGAACCGGTCATGATTGATCCCGCGCGACCAGATGCCGATCGACGACTTGACGCCCCAGTGCCGCAGCAGATCGGCCATGCTCGGCCCGGGCACGACGACCTCGTCGACCAGATTGTAGAAGCGGGTCAGCCGTTTTTTCGCGAGCGGCTCGAGGAACCCCATCTTGTAATAGCGGAAATAGGTCTCGAACCGGGTGTGGAACGAGGCGACCGTCGCGATGTCGCGCTTGCGCGCATAGGCGACCGCGGCGTGGCCGAGAAATTCGGGCGCGGAGACATGGACGATATTGGGCGCAAACGCGTCGATGTCGCGGCGGACGCGCGGCGTGATCCCGAGCGCGGCGCGATATTCGCCGCGGCCGCCGACGAGCGGGATCGCGGGCACGTCGACCAGATCGCCGATCGCGGGGAAGGCGGGTTTCGCGACGGTCGGCGAATAGACGCGGACCTTGACCCCGCGCGAGAGAAGATGTCCGACGAGCAGGTTCAACGACTGGTTCGCGCCATCGCGGACGTAATTGTAATTGCCGCTGAAGAGGGCCACGCGGAGATCGGTCGGCTGCATCACCCGGGCGGATAGCGTCGCCCGCCCGCAAGCGCCAGACAATCCGGCCGCGAAGCGCCGCCGGGTCGCATCGGGGCGAACGATGTTCCCTTATCGTTCCTGTTGGGCTAGACCGCCGGCATGGCAAAGATCCAGAAGCGTTACGTGTGTCAGGCCTGCGGTTCGGTCGCTTCGCGCTGGGCGGGGCAGTGCGCGGATTGCAGCGAGTGGAACACGCTGGTCGAGGAGGCGAACACCGCCGCGACGCCGTTCCATTCGAAGCACAATCTCCAGAGCGGTGGCCGGGCGATCCAGCTCGTCGGGCTCGATGCCGAGATCAAGCTGCCCGACCGGATGGCAACCGGGATCGCCGAACTCGACCGCGCGCTCGGCGGCGGGTTCGTCGAGGGGTCGGCGACGCTGATCGGCGGCGATCCCGGGATCGGCAAGTCGACGCTGCTGCTGCAGGCCGCGGCGAAGATGGCGCTCGCGGGCCAGTCGGTCGCCTATGTCTCGGGCGAGGAGGCGGCCGATCAGGTACGGCTGCGCGCGCGACGGCTGGGGCTCGGCAATGCGCCCGTCCAGCTCGCGGCGGCGACCTCGACGCGAGACATCCTGACGACGCTCCAGACGCGACCGCCCGCGCTGCTCGTGATCGATTCGATCCAGACGATGCATTCGGACCTGATCGAGGGGGCGCCCGGCACGGTCAGCCAGGTCCGCGCGTCGGCGCAGGAGCTGATCCGGTTCGCCAAGGAGCGCGGCACCGCGGTGGTGCTGGTCGGCCACGTCACCAAGGATGGCTCGATCGCGGGCCCCCGCGTGCTCGAGCATATGGTCGACACGGTGCTGAGCTTCGAGGGCGAGCGCAGCCACCAGTACCGCATCCTGCGCGCGATCAAGAACCGCTTCGGCGGGACCGACGAGATCGGTGTCTTCTCGATGCAGACCGAGGGGCTGGCCGAAGTCGGCAACCCGTCGTCGCTGTTCCTGACGCACCGCGACGATGCGATGACCGGCGCGACGGTGTTCCCGGCGCTGGAGGGGACGCGGCCGGTGCTCGTCGAGATCCAGGCACTGACGGTGCGACTGGCATCGGGCGCGACGCCGCGGCGGGCGGTGGTCGGATGGGATTCGGGGCGACTGGCGATGATCCTCGCGGTGCTCGAGGCGCGATGCGGGCTGAGTTTCTCGACCGCCGAAGTCTATCTCAACATTGCCGGGGGATACCGCGTCCAGGATCCCGCCGCCGATCTCGCGGTCGCGGCGGCGCTGATCTCGGCGATGGCGGAGCGGCCGGTGCCCGTCGATGCGGTCGTGTTCGGTGAGGTTGCGCTGTCGGGCGAGATCCGCCCGGTCGCGCACGGTCCGCTGCGTCTGAAGGAGGCCAGCAAGCTCGGGTTCGACCGCGCGCTCGTCCCGGCATCGATGACGGGGGAGAAGAGCGGGATGAAGCTGTCGGGATTCAAGACGCTGGCCGCGTTCGTCGACCACATGCTCGGGCGCGGCTGACGACGCTGGCGGCGACAAGCCGCATCGCCGCACTAGCGGATGCCCGCGCACGTCCCTATTCCAGAGCCATGAACCTGTCCGCCCTCGACGTGATCGTCCTGCTCGCCGTTGCCGGTTCGGCTGTTCTCGGCCTGTTGCGCGGGTTCGTCACCGAAGTGCTGTCGATGTTCGCCTGGGTCGCGATGGTGGCGATGCTCAAGCTGTTCCACATCCCGGTCGCCGCCGCGCTGACCCCCCTGGTAGGGACGGTGAGCGGCGCGGCCGTGCTGGCGTTCGCGATCATCACCGGGCTGACCTATATCGGTGGACGGCTGGTCGCCAATGCGATCGGCGCGCGGACGCGGACATCGATCCTGGGCCCCGTCGACCGCGCGCTGGGGTTCGGGTTCGGGGCGCTCAAGGGCCTGATCCTCGCCAGCCTCGTGTTCCTGCTGGCGACGCTGGTCATCGACACGATGGGCGGCGGGCCCGCGCGGCGGCCGTCGTGGATGACGGGGTCGCGGACCTATCCGCTGCTGAATGCGACGAGCGCCAGCATCGCCGACTTCGTCGATCGTCGTCGTCGCGGCAAACCGGTGTTCGGCGCGCGAACGCCGGCATCGCCCTCTGAAAACGCAAGTGAGCCAACGTCATGAGTGCCACGCTGTACAATGCCGAGATCCTGCGCCTCGCCGCGTCGATCCCGCACAACGAGCGGCTGTCAGAGCCGATGGCGACCGCCGAGCGACGCTCGCCAATCTGCGGGAGCCGGGTGACGGTCGACGTGACCGTCGACGCCGATGGCCGGGTCGACACGGTCGGATTGCTGGTCCGCGCCTGTGCGCTGGGGCAGGCGTCGTCGTCGCTGCTGGCGGCGAACATCGTCGGGCACGATGCCGCCGAACTCGGCGCGATCCGCGATTCGCTGACCGCATGGCTCGCGCGCGAGGGCGATCTGCCGGAATGGCCGGGGCTCGACATCTTCGTTCCCGCGCTCGACTACACCGCGCGTCATCCCTCGATCCGGCTCGCGTTCGAAGCGGCTGCCGACGCCGCGGCCGCCGCTGCGAAGCAGAGCGGTTCGGGAGCGGATGCCGACCAGCGATCGGCGACCGCCTCCGCCGGGGCCGACGTCTGATGCACGACGGCACGACGCCGTCACTGCTGCGGGACGGGGTGGTCCTGCTCGGGTTCGGGCTGGTCTTCGTGCTGCTGTTCAGGCGGATCGGGCTCGGCGCGACGCTCGGGTATCTGGTCGCCGGCGCGGTGGTCGGGCCGCATGTCCTTGGGCTGGTCGGCGATGCGGAGGCCAAGCTCGGGATCGCCGAACTCGGGATCACGCTGCTGCTGTTCATCGTCGGCCTCGAGCTCAACCCGACGCGGTTGTGGCGGATGAAGCACGAGATCTTCGGGCTCGGGCTGATGCAGGTGGTCGCGTGCGGCTTGGCGATCACCGCGATCGTGTGGATCTTCGCGCATTTCTCGCTGCCTGCCGCGCTCGCGCTGGGACTGCCGCTCGCGCTGTCGTCGACCGCGCAGGTGCTGCCGATGCTCCAGTCGTCGGGCCGGATGCGGACGCCGTTCGGCGAGCGTGCCTTCTCGATCCTGCTGTTCCAGGATCTGTCGATCGTGCCGCTGATCACGATCGTCGCAGCGATGAGCCGCAATCCCGCCGACGCCAACGCGCCGCCGGGATGGCTGCTCGCGATCTACACCGTCGTGGCCGTTGGCGGACTGATCATCGCGGGGCGCTTCCTGCTGCGGCCGTTTTTCCGGCTGATCGGCAATCTCGGCGAGCGCGAGATGTTCGTGTTCGCCGGATTGTTCACGGTGATCGCGAGCGCGGCGGTGATGGAATGGCTCGGGCTGTCGACCGCGCTCGGCGCCTTCATCGCGGGCGTGATGCTGGCGGACAGCCCGTACCGGCACGAGCTCGAGGCCGATGTCGAACCATTTCGTTCGATCCTGCTCGGGCTGTTCTTCCTCGCGGTCGGCATGCTGCTTGATCTCGGCGCGATCGCCGAGCGGCCCTTCTTCGTGCTGGCGATGGCGATCGCGTTGATCGCGACCAAGACCGGCGTGATCATGGCGATCGGGCTGGCGTTCAAGATGACCTGGCGACAGGCGTTCGCGCTCGGCCTGTTGCTCAGCCAGGGCGGCGAGTTCGGGTTCGTGCTGTTCGCGCAGGCGCAGGCCGGGCTGCTGATCGATCCCGAGGCGGCAAGCCTGTTCGGTGCAATCATCACCCTGTCGATGGCGACGACGCCGTTCCTGATGGGGATCACGCGCCGGTTCCGCGCCGAACCGATCGCGGCGGGTGGCGACCGCGATGGTCCGACGGCGGACGGATCGAACGCGATCATCGTCGGCTATGGCCGGTTCGGTCAGACGGTCGGGCAGATGCTGCTGGCGCAGGACATCCCCGTCACGCTGATCGATACCGATATCGAGATGATCGATATCGCCGGCGAGTTCGGCGCGAAGGTCTATTATGGCGACGGCACGCGGCTCGACCTGTTGCGACAGGCGGGCGCGGCGGAGGCGGAACTCATCTGCTTCTGCATGGACGGCGACCAGCTCGATGCCGAGATGCTCGACACGATCCATCAGGCGTTCCCGAAGGCGGCGCTCTACGTGCGCGCCTATGACCGCCGCGCGCTGGTCAAGCTCAAGACATCGGCCGCCGATTACGTCGTGCGCGAGGTCCTTGAATCGGCGGTGAAGATGGCGCGGCTGGCGCTGCGCGGGCTGGGTGTCACGCCCGCCGAGATCGACCGGGCGGAAGAGCGGTACCGGTCGCGCGACAAGGAACGGTTGCGGATCCAGGTCGCGGCGTCCGATATCGGCGCGGCGCGGGCAGAGACCGCGCAGCGCTTTCCATGGGGGAATGATCCGCGATGATACCCGTTTCATTCCCCGTGATCGCCGCTGCGCTGTCCGGTGCGATCGCCGTCGCGGCGGGGGCGTTCGGTGCGCATGGTGCGAGCGGCGCGGCGGTCGAATGGCTCAAGACCGGCGCGCAATATCAGCTGATCCATGTCGTCGCTGCGCTGGTGGCGATACGGATGGAAGCGCGCGGGCCGGCCTGGCTATTCGTCGGCGGCGCGGCGATCTTCGCGGTGACGCTCTATGCGATGGCGCTCGGGGCGCCGCGGTGGCTGGGCGCGGTCACGCCGATCGGCGGCGTCCTGCTCATCGCCGGCTGGCTCTGGCTGGCGTGGAGCGCGCGGGGCTGAGGGCTCCGCTGCGGCGCGCCTAGCGCTTCTTGCGACAGGCGTCCGAGCAATAGGTGACGTTGTCCCAATCGCGCGCCCATTTCTTGCGCCACGTGAACGGACGCTCGCAGGCCGGACAGATCTTGGTCGGCAGGTTCTGCTTGGCGATTCCGTTGGGCATTATCGCGCCTCCGCGTCGAGGAAGCCCGCGACGGTCGACAGGTTCACGGTCTTGTCGAGATAGGTCTGGCCAATGCCCCGCGCGAGCAGGAACGGCAGCGTGCCTGCCGCCATCTTCTTGTCATGGCGCATATGGTCGACGAGCCTGGCACCGGACGCCGATATCCCGGCGGCGGCGAGGCCATCGGGAAGCCCGACGGCACGCCAATGCGCCGCGACGCGCGTCGCGTCCTGGCCCGGGCAGATGCCCTGTGCCGCGGAAAAGCGGAAGGCGAGCGCGCATCCTGCGGCGACGCCTTCGCCGTGTATCAGCGCCTGCGAAAAGCCCGTCTCGGCCTCCAGCGCGTGGCCGAAAGTATGGCCGAGGTTGAGCAATGCGCGTGTCCCGGTCGTCTCATGCTCGTCAGCAGCCACGATCCGTGCCTTGGCGGCGACGCTGTGCGCGATCGCGTGGGTGCGCAGAGCGACATCGCCCGCGAGCAGGGCAGCGCCGTTCGCCTCGCACCATTCGAAGAACGCGAAATCGTCGATCAGGCCGTACTTCACGACCTCGGCATACCCCGCGCGCAGCTCGCGTATCGGCAGCGTGTCGAGCAGCTGCGGATCGATCAATACCATCGCGGGCTGGTGGAAGGCGCCGATAAGGTTCTTGCCCGCGCGCGTGTTGATCGCGGTCTTGCCGCCGACCGAGCTGTCGACCTGTGCCAGCAGCGACGTCGGGATCTGGACGAACTGGCACCCGCGCTTGAGGATCGCACAGGCGAATCCGACGAGATCGCCGATCACGCCGCCCCCCAGCGCGACGACGTGATCACCGCGTTCGATGCCGAGATCGAGCAGCCGGTCGCACAGCGTCTCGAGCGTCGCCCAGCTTTTCGATCCCTCGCCGGGGGGAAGCACGATCGCCTCGCTCGCGACGCCGTTCTGCGTCAGCGAGGCCTGGAGCGTCGCGAGATGACCGGTCAGGTTCGCATCGGTGACGATGGCCATCGTCCGCCCGCGCGCGAGCGGCGCGAGACGCGCGCCGGCGGCGGCGAGCGATCCGGCCTCGATATGGATCGGATAGCTCCGGGCGCCGAGGTTCACGGTGATCGTCGTCATAGTCCGATGGCTTTCAGGATGGACGCAACGGTCGCTTCATGCGGGGCCTTGTTGCTCGCGATGTGGATATGCGCCTTGGCGTAGATCGGGTTGCGGACCCGCGCGAGTTCGGCGAGCACCTGGCCCGCGTCCCGGTTGCGCAGCAACGGCCGCGTATTGCGCCTGCCAACCCGCTCGACAAGAATGTCGGGATGCGCGCTGAGCCAGATCGCGGTCGCTTCCGCGAGGATCAGGCTGCGCGTTTCCTCGTTGATGAACGCACCCCCGCCGGTCGCGATGACCTTGGGCTTGCCGTCGATCAGCCGCGCGATCACGCGGCGTTCGCCGTCGCGAAAATACGCTTCGCCGTATTTTTCGAAGATCTCGCTGACGGTCATTCCCGACGCCGCCTCGATCTCGTGATCGGCATCGACGAACGGCAGGCGGAGGCGTTGCGCGAGGCGGCGGCCGACCGTCGTCTTGCCCACGCCCATCAATCCGACGAGGACGAGGGGGCGGCCGCTCCAGGGGGCAATCGGGTTGTGGCTTTGCAACATCGCGGGCCGCGCTATACAGCGACGCTGCGCGGGGGGAAACGCCAACCACGTGCGTAATTGCTCTGTTCGCCTTCTTCGTATCCGTCTCAACAAGGTTTTGCGTATGTCCCGCCTGATAGTCTCGGTCGTCGTCGTTCTGGTCGTGGTCATCGGCGGGCTGTTCCTGCTCGCAGGGCGCGCCACCGAACGCCCCCAGACGCAAGTCGAGAAGGCCGTGACGCTTGCGAACCTTTCCTAAGGTCACGCTGGCGGCGCTGGCCGCGACCTGCGCGCTCGCGGCGCTGGCGCCGGCGATCGGGCAGGATCGTCCCGAATCGATCCTGCCCCCCGGGTTCGGTGACACGACGCCGACGCCGGCGCCGACCCCGCGGGCACCGTCCGCAGGCTCAACGGCCCAGCCCGCCCGGCCGGCCCAGTCCGGCCAGCCCGGAGCCCCCGCACAACCGGTCGCACCCGTTCCGGCGCCACCAGGCGGTCTGGCGACGATCCAGCCACTGCCGCCCTCGTCGCCTCCGACGGGGCCGGACGGGGCGCCGATCGTGCCCCCGGTCGGCACACCCGCGCCGATCGACCCCGCGGTCGTCGCGCAATATGAGATGCCGGCCTTCGCGCGCCGCTCGCTCGATCGGGTCGGCGCGATCGGCCAGACCGAAGGCGGCGTTGCGGCAGACGCCTTCGGTGCGGCCGATGGCCCGTATCTTCAGACGCTGATGCGCCGGCTGACCGCGCCGCTGCCGTCACGGTGGATGTCGATCCTGCTGCGGCGCGTGCTGGTATCGCGCGTCGAAACACCGGCCGGCGTCAACGGCGCGGATTTCGCCGCCGAGCGCGGCTGGCTGCTGCTGCGAATGGGCGAGTCGGTTGCGGCGCGCGCGGTCGTGCAGGGCGTCGACACCGCCAACTACACGCCCAAGCTCTATCAGGTGGCGATGAACACCGCGCTGGCGACGGGCGATCCCGGTGGTCTGTGTCCGCTGGTTGACGGCGCGATACAGCGCGTGCCGGCGCGAAGCTGGACGCTGGCGCAGGCGATGTGCGCGGGCCTGTCGGGCGAGCCGTCACGGGCGGGGACGCTGATCACCGCGGCGCGGCGGCGCAACGTCGCCAGCGGCGTCGACATGCTGCTGGCGCAGAAGGTCGTCGGCGCCGGCGGGCAGGGCCGCCAGGCGGTGACGATCGAGTGGGACGGCGTCGATCAGCTGACGACATGGCGGCTCGGACTCGCGATGGCGACGGGGGTGGTCGTTCCCGATCCGTTGTTCGCCACGGTCGGACCGCAGGCGACCTATTGGCGCGCCTTGTCTCCCGGCCTTACGATCGGCAACCGGTTGGCGGCGGCCGAGGCGGCAGCGGCGCAGGGTGTGCTGTCGAATGCCGCACTGGTCGACCTGTACGGGGCAGCCGATGGCGACGACAGCGTCCAGAGCGCGGCAACCGCGACCGCGCAGGACCTGCGCACCGCCTATGCCGATCGCAACGCAGAGGCACGGTTGACGGCGCTGCGATCGATCTGGGGGGCGAGCACGGATGCAGCACCCGCCTATGCGCGACTGGTGCTGACGGCGCGGGCCGCGGTGCGGATCCCGGCGGCGCTGGGCAAGGGGGACGCCGACCGGCTGGTCGCGTCGATGCTGTCCGCGGGGCTGGACCACAGCGCGTCACGCTGGCTCGGCGTCGTCGATCGCGGCGGGGACGCGTGGGCGATGCTCGTGCTCGCCGACCCCAATCCGGGGACCCGGTTGAGCTATGGCGATCTCGCCTCCTATTCGGGCGGACCCGGCGATTCGGCGCTGAAGCAGCGGATGCTGTTCGCGGGGCTCGCGGGGCTCGGCAGGCTGAGTGCGGGCGATATCGAGCGGGCGGCGCAAGCGCTCGGCGTACCGATCGGGACGGAGAATGCGTGGACGCGCGCGCTCGACCGCGCGGCGCGCGCGGGACAGCCCGGAACCGTCGCGCTTCTTGCGGCAACCGGTCTGCAGACGGCGCGCTGGCATGGTGTCCCGCCCGAGGCGCTGTACCGGATCGTCGCCGCGCTGCGGGCCGTGGGGCTCGAGGGCGAAGCGCGGATGCTGGCCGCCGAGGCGATCGCGCGCGCGTGACCGCCGCATCGGCCCGACCGCGTGCGCGACGGCCTCGTGATGCATGACGGCGACGACGACGGCGTCCCCACCGACGCGAATGCGTCGGGGAGGATCGCCGACCGTGCGCTGATCGACCGGTTTCTCGAGATGATGGCGGCGCAGGCAGGGTCGGCGGCGAACACGATCGCCGCCTATCGCAGCGACCTGTCGCTCGCGTCCAAGATGCTCGATGGCGATCTGGCGACCGCGGATGGCGAGGCGCTCGTCCGGCTCTCGGCGACGTGGCGTGACCTGTCGCGCGCGACGATCAGCCGGAAATCGGCGGCACTGCGGCGGTTCTTCGGGTTTCTCGCCGACGAGGGGCACCGGGAGGACGATCCGGGCAAGGCGCTGCCGCGGCCCGGAACGGCCCGGTCGCTCCCCAAGATCCTGGGGCATGATGACGTCGACCGGCTGTTCGCGGCGATCGTCGCGCGAATCGGGCGCGATCCACCCGACCCGCGGGACGTGCGGCTGTCGTCGCTGATCGAGCTGCTCTACGGTTCGGGCCTGCGCGCGACCGAGCTGATCAGCCTGCCGCGCAATGCGGTGCACCCCGATCGACCGTTCGTCATCCTGCGCGGCAAGGGCGGGCGCGAGCGGCTGGTGCCCATATCCGATCGCGCGCGCGCCGCCGTCGCGCTGTGGCGCGCGAACGTCCCCGTCGATTCACCCTGGCTGTTCCCCTCGGGCAAGCGGCATCTGTCGCGGATCCGGCTGTACCAGCTGGTCAAGGCGCTCGCCGCCGAGGCGGGGATCCCGCCCGACCGCGTCAGCCCGCACGTGCTGCGCCACGCCTTTGCCACGCACCTGCTTGCCGGCGGAGCCGATCTGCGCGCGCTGCAGGCGATGCTGGGGCATGCCGATATCGCCACCACCGAGATCTATACCCATGTCGAAGCGAGCAAACTGGTCGAACTGGTCAATACGCGCCACCCGCTGAACGACGCCGCGAACCCGCCCCGCGTTGACGTTCAAGTCCGCGAGCCGTAACCGGCGCGGATGCCAAGCTTCCTCGACTTCGAGAAACCGATCGCCGAACTGCAAGGGCGGATCGACGAACTCCGTGACACCGCGACCGACGGCAGCGTCGATCTGTCCGCCGACATCGCCCGTCTGCAGGCCAAATCGGACAAGCTCCTGAAGGACACGTTCGCCCGGCTGACGCCGTGGCAGAAGACTCAGGTCGCGCGTCATCCCGAGCGTCCGCACTTCAAGGATTACGTCGCCGCGCTGTTCGACGAGTTCATTCCGCTCGCGGGTGACCGGGCGTTCGGTGACGACCAGGCGATCCTGGGCGGGTTCGCGACGTTCCGCGGGCGCAGGATCATGGTGCTGGGGCACGAGAAGGGCGACGATACCGCCAGCCGTCTCCGTCACAATTTCGGCATGGGCAAGCCCGAGGGCTATCGCAAGGCGATCCGTCTGGTCGAGCTGGCGAACCGCTTCGGCCTGCCGATCGTGACGCTGGTCGACACCTCGGGCGCGTTCCCCGGGATCCAGGCCGAAGAACGCGGCCAGGCCGAGGCCATCGCGCGCTCGACCGAAGCGTGCCTCAATGCGGGCGTCCCGATCGTTTCGGCGATCGTCGGCGAGGGCGGGTCGGGCGGCGCGGTCGCGCTGGCGGCGGGTAATCGCGTGCTGATGTTCGAACATGCCGTGTATTCGGTGATCAGCCCCGAGGGCTGCGCCTCGATCCTGTGGCGGACCGCGGACAAGGCACCCGAGGCGGCCGAGGCGATGCGGATTACCGCGCAGGACCTGAAGACGTTCGGCGTGATCGACACGGTCGTCGCGGAACCGCTCGGGGGTGCTCACCGCGATTCGGCAACGGCGATCGACGCGCTCGGCACCGCGATCTCGGCCGCGCTCGACGAGCTCGTGCCGCTATCGGCGGGGGACCTGCGCAAGGAGCGTCAGGCGAAGTTCCTCAAGATGGGACGCCTCTGAGCGTTCTTGCCGGGCAGCGCGTCCGAACGAAAATGGGCGGCGGATCCTGCGATCCGCCGCCCATTCGCTGTACAATCCGGTAAAGGATCGCAGCGGCTCAACCAGCCGTCATCTTGCTGCTGACGTTGTTGAAGGTCTTGTTCAGGCTCGTGCCCAGACCCTGCATCGCGGCGATGGCTGCGACGGCGATCAGCGCGGCGATCAGGCCGTACTCGATTGCGGTCGCGCCCTTGTTGTCCTTGAAAAGCTTGCGGATCATCTGCATTCCGGTCTCCATCGTTAAAAAGCTTCAGTCACCCGGCCGGCCCGGATCGACCGGAACAGCAATTCCGATCCCTAGGCGCGAGCGGTTGAGAAATTCTTAAAACCGCAAATCTTTCGTATGCTTAGCGGGCGGCAGCGACCCGTGTGTGGAGCATGTTCCACAGCGACGAGGTGCTGTCGGCGAGCATCACAAGCCCCGTCATCATGCCGAGCACGACGAGGGCCAGGATCAGGCCATATTCGACCGCCGTCGCGCCGCGGAGGTTCCCGAGCAGGGTGGTGGCCGCATGCAGGACGCGGGCACAGACTGGCTTTACGCTTCGGAGTTTCGGCCTCATGTCGCGTCGTAATAAAGTCAGGAGCTTAACGAATGGCCAATGATACTGCGCTGTTGCCCGTCGTCGCGGCGGCGTTGGTCGACGCGGATGGCCGCGTGCTGCTGCAGCAGCGACCCGCGGGAAAATCGCTCGCCGGGCTCTGGGAATTTCCCGGGGGGAAGATCGAGCCGGGCGAGACGCCCGAAGACGCGCTGATCCGCGAACTCGAGGAGGAATTGGCGATCATGGTGCCGCACGCATGCCTCGCGCCGGCGGTCTTCGCGAGCGCGCCGCTGGGCGACCGGCACCTGCTGCTGCTGCTGTTCGTCACGCGGAAGTGGACGGGCGTTCCGCGCGCGCTCGAGGCGGACGCGCTGCGATGGGTCTATCCGCGTGATATGCACGACCTGCCGATGCCGCCTGCCGACAAGCCGCTGATCGGCCTGCTGGACGCGCTGCTATAGCTGTAAGGAAAAATCCGGTCAGCTGATCGAATACTGGATCGGCTTGAACGATCCGCCGTTCGATTGCAGCGCCGAGCACGCGGTCAGTCCGATGATCAGATCCATCTCGGCTCGGAACGTGATCGTATCGCCGGCGCGGCTGAGTGGCGGCTCTACCGTGAACGCGCCGGTAGACCCGTCGATCGGCACGTTCATGAAACAGTTGAACGCGGTGGGGATGGCGTCGGGCTCCACGCCATAAGGCGCCAGCGCTTCGGCGAGATTGCCGAAGCATCCGCGGTGCGGATCGGTATCGCCGTAGATGATGGCGAAGGTTTCGCGCGAACACGGCGTGAGCAGGAAATCGTGCCGCCCCACGTCGTCGCCGATGATGTCGAGCATCACGTTGCTGCGGTTCGAATAGAGCCGGTCCCCGGTCGTCAGATACAGTCGGCTGGCGTAATCGAGCGTACGCCCCGACGAGATCACTTCGCGAATGTCCGCACGATTGTACGCGAGGAGATCCGCGACCTGACGGCCCTCGGGATCGATCACGGTCAGCGTCTGGCCGCGATCGAGCGTGAACCCGGCGCCGGAGCGCGGTGCGATCGTATCAACCATGTGCGCTGCTCCGCTTGAAGGGACATTTCCACGAGTCGTCGACGACCCGGCCGCTATATTGGCGCGCTTCGCTCGACTCGCCGTGACGCGCGAGCATCGGGTTCATCGTCCCTGCCAGTTGCAGATCGCGATCGAGGATCGACGTCCGCAGCTTGTCATAACGTTGCTGCGTGCGCAGCACCTCGAACTGGTCGTGCAGGTTGAATACCATCGCCGGCGTCTGGAACCGGCGCGCGGGGCGGCTCGCATTGGGGTGAAGCCCGACGACGAAAAACGCCTCGCCCGAAAAGCTCAGCGAGAAATGTGGATCGTCCGGATCGGCGCTCACCGACGGATCGGGACGGTTGCCCAGCCATTCGTCCTTGTCGCTGAGCGACTGCGCGCGTGCCCAGAGATGCGCCTCGAATTCCTCTTCGCTCAGCTGCTCGGGGCCTTCGAACAGCACCACCATCGTGCGGAAGATAGCGCGATCCTTCTGGTATTTTCGTACCGTGTCGGCGAGCATCGGGAGGATCCGCAGATCGTCCCAGGCCGAGCGCACATCGCGGGCGACGACGATGTCCATCTGCCCGCGACCAAGCGCGGATTTGGCGCCGACGCACGGAAAGGCAGTAGCCTGAACCGTCGCGATGAACGCCTGGGCGAGAGGGTGGTCATTTTGGGTCTGGGGGAGATACATGCCGACGCCGAACAGTCCACGACGCACAAGGTTTCATCTGCGAGCGGAGTCGTTGACCTCGATCAGTCAGAAAACTTGCAGCCGGCATACTTCAGTTCGTACAGGCAGGCGTAGACAGCCGGCGGCTTACAGGCAGGGGTGGACGGGCGATGGCGACCGCAAAGGGATGGGGATGCTGACAGGTAAGTTTCTACTAGGTCGCGGTCGGGATGAATTGACCGAAAACGAGGCCATGATCCTCGAAAACAGCGTCCATGACGTCAAGACGATGCCCGGCCGGTTCCGGCTCGTCCGCGCGGGCGAACCCGTGGAAACGAGCACGTTGCTGCTCGAGGGGTTCATCTGCCGCTACATGGACGACCGTGACGGGCTGCGGCAGGTCGTCGCGGTGCACGTCCCCGGCGATTTCGTCGACCTGCACGCCTTCCCGATGAAGCGGCTCGATCACGACGTCGCGGCGCTGGGACCGGTCAAGGTCGCGTTGTTCGAACATGCCACGCTCCAGACGATCACCGAAAACCACCCGCATCTCACGCGGATGCTGTGGTTCAGCACGTTGCTCGACGCCGCACAGCACCGCGAATGGATCTTCCGGATCGGACGACTGGGCGCAGAAGGCCGCATCGCGCACCTGTTCTGCGAGATCTATACGCGGTTGCAGATGGTCGGGCTGGCCAGCGACGGTCGGTTCACGCTGCCGATGACTCAGCCGGACCTGGCCGAGGCCTGCGGCATCACCGGGGTCCATGTGAATCGTGTCCTGAGGATGCTGCGCGAGCGCAACTTGTTGACTTTCAAGGCAAATGCTGGACACATCATCGACTTCTCGGCGCTTGCCAAGATCGGCGAATTCGTCCCGGACTATCTGTATGGCAAGGCCGAAACCTAGTCGGGAGCGTCGCATGATCGATAGAATGAAATCCGAAGACACGCCGGGCGTTGCCGCCGCGGAAAGCGGCGAAGTGACGCTGGACGGCCCCGATGGCGTGGCGATCACCTTCAGCCCGGCGGCAGCGCGCGAAACGGGTCAGCGCTTGATCCAGGCGGCCGATATGGCCGACAAGCAGCGCAGGGATGCTGCAATGGCCCCCGGTGGCGATGTGGGGGATGGCGATGACGACGAGGGTGACGAATAGCCTGAGGGCTACGGTCCGGCCGGCGGATCGAACACGGCGGTTCTCCTGGCGCGGCCTGGCGAGCATGGTGCCGCTCGCCGTCGCCGTCTCTGCGGCCGCACCAGCGGCGGGACAGGAGGCCGCTGCTGCATCAGCGGCGCGGTCTTCGGCGTACGACAGCGTCGATCCGATGATCGGCACCGGCGGCGAGGGGCATACGTTCCCGGGCGCGAGCGCGCCGTTCGGCATGGTGCAGCTGAGCCCGGACACCGATACCGGGTGCGAGATCCGCAAATGCTACGCGCATGCCGCAGGCTATCGCTACGACGACCCGACCATCCAGGGTTTCAGCCACACGCATTTCTCGGGCGCCGGGCATTCAGACCTGGGTGACATCCTGGTGATGCCGATGTCGGGCGACGTGACGTCGTTCGATCCGGGGGATCCGGCAAAACCGGGGACAGGGTACCGGTCGCGGTTCAGTCATGCGAGCGAGATTGCGCAGCCGGGTTATTACGCGGTCACGCTCGACGACGCGAAGGTGCGTGCCGAGATGACCGCCGGGACGCGGATCGGCGTGCATCGCTATCGCTTCCCCGCGGCAACCGCCGCGCATCTGATCATCGACCTGCGCAGTTCGCTCTATGCATATCCCGGCAAGATCCTCTGGTCGTCGCTGCGGCTGCGCGCCGACGGGACGCTGACCGGGATGCGCGAGACCCGCGGCTGGGCGCCGGGGCGCAAGCTGTTCTTCGCCATGCGCTTTTCCAAGCCGATCACCGCGCATGCGTTCGTCAACCGAGAGACGGACGTTGCGTACAAGGGCTTCCAGGGACCGGGGGGCGGGACCGATGCGGTTCCCGAGTTGCTCGGTCGCGCGCTCGAGGCACGGCTCGATTTCGGGCCGCTCGATGCGCCGCTCGAGGTGCGCGTCGCGGTGTCGGGCGTCGACGAGGCGGGCGCGATCGCCAATCTCGACAGCGAACCGGGCGGGTTCGACGCGGTTCGCGCGGCGACGCGGTCCGCCTGGACCCAGGCGCTCGACGCGGTCGCGATCAATGCCGCGCCGAAGATGCGGACGAACGTCTATACCGCGCTGTACCACAGCCTGCTCGCCCCCAGTGTCTGGAGCGATGCGGATGGCCGGTTCCGCGGTCCGGACGATCAGGTGCACAAGGCCGACGGCTACACCGCCCGATCGACGTTTTCGCTATGGGACACGTTCCGCGCCGAGCATCCGCTGCTGACGCTCGTACAGCCCGCACGGACCAGCGACGATATCGTCCGGTCGCTCGTCGCAAGCCGGACGTTCAGCCCGCACGGGATCCTGCCGGTGTGGCAGTTTGCCGGACGCGAGACGTGGACGATGATCGGCTATCATGCGGTTCCCGTCATCGCCGATGCCTATCTGAAGGGCGTGCAGGGCTATGATGGCAATGCGGCGCTCGACGCGATGGTCGCGAGTGCGGACTATGCCCCCTATGGCGGGCTCGGCGACTATATCGCGCAGGGCTATGTCCCGATCGACGAGGAGCCAGAGGCGGCGTCGAAGACGGTCGAATATGCCTATGACGACTGGACGATCGCGCGGATGGCCCGCGCGCTGGGGCGGAACGACGTCGCCGCGCGGTTCGAGAAGCGCGCCGGCAACTGGCGCAACAGCTTCGACGTCAAGACCGGGTTCCTGCGCGCGCGCAAAAGCGACGGCAGCTTTCGCGTCCCGTTCGACCCGACGGCGATCAATTACGGATCGGACTATACCGAGGGCAATGCCTGGCAATATTCCTGGTTCGTGCCGCACGACCAGGGCGGGCTGTTCCGCCTGCTCGGCGGCGACAGGAAGGTCGTCGCCAAGCTCGATGCGATGTTCGACTACGACAATTCAAAGATCGACTACAGCCATGCCGAGGATATCGCCGGGCTGATCGGCCAATATATCCATGGCAACGAACCCAGCCATCACGTCGCCTATCTCTATGACTTCGCAGGACAACCCTGGCGGACGCAGGAGCGGTTGAAGCAGATCGTCGAGAGCCAGTACAAGCCGACGCCGGACGGGCTGTCGGGGAATGACGATCTGGGCCAGATGTCCGCCTGGCTCGTCTTTACCGCGCTCGGCTTCTATCCGGTGGCGCCGGGTACCGGCGAATATGTCATCGGCCGCCCGTTCGTCGATCGCGCAGTGTTGACGGTCCCCGGCGGCAAGACGTTCACGATGGTTGCGGACGGACTGACGCCCGCCAACGCCTATGTCGGGCGCGTCACGCTGAACGGAAAACCGCTTGCGAAAAGCGTCGTCACTCACGCGCAAATCCTCGCCGGCGGCGAATTGCGGTTCGTCATGCAAGCCAAACCCAACGTGAAATGGGCGACGAGCAAGGCTGCGCGTCCCTATTCGATGACGCCCTATTAACCGCGCCGCGACGACTTCGCGCACCGCCCGCTTTTCGAGGCGGGCGGTGCACGGGGTTTCGCCACGCAACTTTATTGCTATGCTGCGGCCAACATCGTCCGGGAGAACCATGTGCATTTTCTACCTCTCGTCTTCAGTGCAGCTGCGCTGATGGCGTCTACGTCCGCGATCGCGCAAACCGGTGCGGCGCCCGTCGCGCCCGCCGCCAACCCCCTGCTCGCCGACTGGGCGGGCCCGACCGGCGGCGTGCCGCCCTGGGACAAGGTTCGACCCGAGCTGTTCCCACAGGCGTTCGAGACCGCGCTCGCCGAGCGGACGGCCCAATATCGCAAGATCGCGGACAATCCGGCCAAGCCGAGTTTCGCCAACACGATCGTGCCGATGCAGCTGGTCGGCAAGCGCTATGGCCAGGTGATGACGCTGTTCGGCGTGATGACCAGCAACATGAACACGCCCGCGTATCAGAAGCTCGACCGCGAATGGTCGCCGAAATTCTCCGCCGCGTCGGATGCGATCACGTTCGACAAGCCGCTGTTCGCGCGGATCCAGGCGATCTACGACGCGCGCAATTCGAGCGGATTGAACGCACAGCAGATCCGGCTCGTGACGCGGATCTACGACAGCTATGTCCGTCAGGGCGCCAAGCTGAACGACGCGCAGAAGGCGCAGCTGTCGCAGTACAACCAGCAGCTCGCGACGCAGTTCTCGACATTCGGCGAGAAGCTGCTCGCGGACGAGAGCAAGGCGATCTCGGTCACCGACGAGGCACAGCTCGCGGGGCTTCCCGACAGCGTGAAGGCGGTCGCCAAGGCGGCGGCGGCCGAGCGCAAGCTGCCGGGCTACGCGATCGTCAACACGCGCTCCGCGGTCGATCCGGTGCTGACCTATGCCACCGACCGCGCGCTGCGTGAGAAGGTGTGGCGCGCGTTCGTCAACCGCGGCGACAATGGCGACGCGAACGACACGAACGCGACGATCGCGCAGATCGTCAAGCTGCGCGCCGACCGCGCGCATCTGCTCGGGTTCAAGACGCATGCCGACTGGCGGATGCAGGACACGATGGCCAAGACGCCCGCCGCGGCGATGGACCTGATGATGCGCGTCTGGCCCGCCGCCAAGGGGCGCGTCGCCGAGGAGGTCGCGGACATGCAGAAGATCGCCGGCGCGTCGCTGACAATCGAGCCGTGGGATTACCGCTTCTATCAGGAGAAGGTGCGCAAGAGCCGCTACGACCTGGATCAGGCGCAGCTGAAGCCGTATTTCGAGCTCGGCAACATCATCCAGGGGTCGCTCTATGCCGCCAACCGGCTCTACGGGCTGACCTTCAAGGAGATTACCGGCACGGTTCCGGTGTTCGAGCCGAACATGCGCGTGTGGAGCGTGACGGACAAGGCCGGCAAGGATGTCGGGCTGTTCTACCGTGACGACTTCGCGCGGACCGGCAAGCGGTCGGGCGCATGGGCGAACACCTATCGCGGCCAGCGTGGCCTCGCCCCCGCACAGCTGGTGCTGTCATCGAACAACAACAATTTCGCGAAAGGTGCGCCCGGCGAGCCGATCCTGATCAGCCTCGACGATGCGCAGACGCTGTTCCACGAATTCGGCCACGCGATCCACGCGATGCTTCAGAACGTCGAATATCCGGGCTTGGCCGGCACGCCGCGCGATTTCGTCGAATATCCGAGCCAGGTGAACGAGCATTGGCTGCTCACCCGCGACGTGCTCGACAAATATGCGCGGCATTACCAGACCAAGGCGGCGATGCCGCAGGACCTGCTCGACAAGATCGAGAAGTCGCGCACGTTCAACCAGGGGTTTGCGACGGCTGAATATCTGTCATCGGCGATCGTCGACATGAAGATCCACACAGTCGCGGACGGCGTGATCGATCCCGACAAGTTCGAGGCGGCGACGCTTGTCGAAATCGGCATGCCCAAGCAGCTGGTGATGCGTCACCGCGTGCCGCAGTTCCAGCACCTGTTCTCGTCCGACAGCTATTCGGCGGGCTATTACAGCTATTTGTGGTCCGAGACGATGGATGCCGACACGTTCGCGGCGTTCGAAGAAGCGGGCAGCCCGTGGGACAAGCCGACCGCGGACAAGTTCGCGCGCATCCTGCTGTCGACGGGGAACGAGACGGATCGCGCCGAAGCCTATCGCGCGTTCCGCGGGCGTGATCCGGACGTCAACGCGCTGCTGAAGAAACGGGGCTTCGATCCCAGCCAAGCCGGGAAGGGCGCAAACTGATGGCACCCGATCAGAAAACGCGCCTCAAGGCGATCATCGGCGGATCCACCGGCAACCTTGTCGAGTGGTTCGACTGGTATGTCTATTCCGCGTTCACGCTGTATTTCGCGCCGCATTTCTTCCCGTCGACGGACCGCACCGCTCAGTTGCTGAGCGCGGCGGCGATCTTTGCGGTGGGCTTCCTGATGCGGCCGATCGGCGCGTGGATCATGGGGGTCTATTCGGATCGCCACGGCCGCAAGGCGGGGCTCACGGTCGCGGTCACGCTGATGTGCGCGGGCTCGCTGATCATCGCGTGTACGCCGGGATACGATACGATCGGCGTGTTCGCGCCGATCATGCTGGTGATCGCGCGCCTGATGCAGGGGCTGTCGGTCGGCGGCGAATATGGCGCGTCGGCGACGTATCTGACCGAGATGGCGGGCAAGGATCGCCGCGGCTTCTTCTCGTCGTTCCAGTATGTCACGCTGATTTCGGGCCAGCTGCTCGCGATCTGCGTGCTGCTGGTGCTCCAGTCGACGATGAGCGAGGCGGCGCTCGATTCCTGGGGCTGGCGGATTCCGTTCGCGATCGGCGCGGTTCTCGCCGTCGTCGTGTTCTACATTCGCCGCGGGCTCGCCGAAACGCAGAGCTTCGAGAACGCCAAGTCCGAGGCGGGCGACGGCAAGCCGAAGTCGGGCTTCATCCAGCTCGTCACCAAGCATCCGCGCGAGACGATGACGGTGATGCTGCTGACCGCAGGCGGTACGCTCGCCTTCTATGCCTACTCGATCTACATGCAGAAGTTCCTGGTCAACACCAGCGGGTTCAGCCGCGAAGTGGCGAGCCAGATCAATGCGGCGACGCTGTTCGTGTTCATGCTGTTGCAGCCGGTCGCGGGCGGTCTGTCGGATCGGGTCGGGCGCAAGCCGCTGATGATCGCGTTCGGCATTGCCGGGGTGTTGTTCACCTATCCGATCTTTACCGCGCTCGAGACCGCGACCAATCCGATCTATGCCGGGTTGCTGGTGATGGCGGCGTTGGTGATCGTGACGGGCTATACGTCGATCAACGCGGTCGTGAAGGCGGAGCTGTTCCCGGCGCATATCCGCGCGCTGGGCGTCGCCTTGCCCTATGCGCTCGCCAACACGCTGTTCGGCGGGACCGCCGAGGTCGTCGCGCTGAAGTTCAAGGACGCGGGCTTCGAACGCGGCTTCTACTGGTATGTGACCGCGATGATCGCAGTGTCGCTGGTCGTGTATTTGATGATGAAGGACACGCGGACGAACAGCCAGATCGTCGAGGACTGACGCCCGCTCACCCGATCCGTCATCCTGACGAAAGTCAGGATCCAGAGCCCAATGACGTAGCGGTCGTGGCTCTGGATCCTGGGTCGAGCCCAGGATGACGGATCGGGGCAGGCGTGTACGCCCTGCCTCGCCTCAGCGCGGCAATTCTATGATCGCGTCGAGTCCGCCGCCGGAACGGTTGACGAGGCGGATCTCACCGCCGGCCTCGCGGATGATGGCGCGGGCGAGTGCGAGCCCCAGCCCGATCCCCCCGGTTTCGCGGTTGCGCGACGTCTCGAGCCGGGTGAACGCATCGAACACGTCGCCCATCCGGTCCTCGGGGATCCCGGGCCCCTGGTCGGCGACGACGATCGCGACCGAACGCGCGTCCGCCTCGACGCGGACCTCTGCCGATCCACCGTATTTGACCGCGTTCTCGATCAGGTTGCGGACCGCGCGCCGGATCAGCGACGGCCGCAGGTGCATCCGCAGCCGGTCCGCCTCGACGAACGTCACCTCGTCGCCGATATCGCGGAAATCCTCGACCACCGCGTCGACCAGTGCGGCCAGATCGACATCGGTCGGCGGCTCGCTCGGGCGACCCAGCCGCGCGAGCGACAGGATGTCGTCGAGCGTGCGGTTCATCTCGGCGATCGTCTCGGCCATTCGCGCGCGATCGGTATCGTCATCGACCGATTCGATGCGGACCCGCAACGCCGCGAGCGGGGTGCGGAGGTCGTGGCCGATCGCGCCGAGCATCCGATCCTTCTCGTCGAGCATCGCCGTGATGCGCAGTCGCAGCGCATTGAAGGCGACGATCAGCGCGGCGATGTCGTCAGGCCCGTGCGGCGACAGCGGTACGCCGGGCTCGCCGGGGCGGAAGCGCTCCGCCGCCTCGCGCAGGTCGCGCAACGGCCGGGACATCCGCCGCACGATCCAGAGCACGGGAAGCAGCACGACCCCGTAGAGGATCGCGGTCTGTGTCAGCACGGCGATCAGAAGGCGCCAACCCGGTTGCGGCCAGGGCGCGGTGATCGCCAGCCAGCCATGGCCGGGCTGCTCGACCGCGATCAGCAACATGCTGCCCTGCCGGTCGGACCGGTGATCGGCGGACGTGGTATCGGATGCCTTCTGGCCGTTCCGGTGCCGCGACCGGTTGGAGTCATCGTCCTCGGGGCGCAGCCCGGTATCGATCCGCCCCACCACGACACCTTGATCGGCAAGCTGACGGCGAAGCTCCGCGGCAACCTCCGGATGGCGTTCGGTCGTGCCGTGCCTGATCGGATTGGCGGGCAGGCGCCGGATCCGCCCGCGATCCGCGGTGAGAACGCGGCCGCCATGCGCCTCGCGGTCGAGCGCATCGGCGATCCGCGTCGCGACCGGACGCGTCGCCTGCGCGAGGCGAAACTCCGCACGGTCGCGCAAGATAAGCGTGAAGTTGATCGCCTGCGCGACGAACAGCGCGATCGCGATGAGCAGCGCCATCTGGCCTGCAAGGCTGCGCGGCCAGGGGCGGGTGCGGATCGCGGCGGGCCGGCTCAAAGGCGGATGACCTCGGCGGCGAGCGTGTAGCCGCCGCCCCAGACGGTCTTGATCAGTTCGGGCGTCTTGGCATCCGCCTCGATCTTGCGGCGCAGGCGGCTGACCTGGTTGTCGATCGCGCGGTCGAACGCTGCGGCCTCGCGGCCCTGCGTCAGGTCGAGCAGCTGGTCGCGCGTCAGGACCTGGCGCGGTCGCGTGACGAGCGCGAGCAGGAGGTTGTATTCGCCGGTCGACAGCGGCACCGAGACGCCCTCGCGATCGACGAGCGCGCGTTCGCCCGATTTCAGCACCCAGCCGGCAAAGGCGTAGGAATTGGCCTCGGGGGCGTGCTGCCGTGCACCGCCTGCCGTCGCACGGCGGAGAATGACCTTCACGCGCGTCGCGAGTTCGCGCGGCGAGAAGGGCTTCACGACATAATCGTCGGCGCCCATCTCGAGCCCGATGATCCGGTCGGTTTCCTCCGCGCGCGCGGTCAGCAGGATGACGGGGACGTCGCTGGTCGCGGCGATGTGCCGGCACAGGCTCAGCCCGTCCTCGCCCGGCATCATGATGTCGAGGATCACGAGATCGATCGCATAGGCGGTCAGCCGCGTCCGCGCGCTTTCCGCATCGCCCGCCTGCGTGACGCGGAAACCCTGCTTGCTCAGATAGGCAGCCAAAGGCTCACGGATCGAACGCTCGTCGTCGACGAGCAACAGATGCGGCATGTCTCCCATGGGGGCGACGTCTAGCATGGTGCGTGTCCATGTGAAGCGTCGGACGGATTCGCCCCGTCCGACGCGTGGGTGTCACTCGCCGGTAGTGGCCGCGACAGCCCGATCGGCCTCGTCCCGAGTCGGCGAAGCGGTCGCGCCCATCGCATGGTGCCGACCGCGGCCGGGACCACGACGCATCGCGCGACCACCCGGGCGTTCGCTCGCGTCGAGGCGGCCATCGCGATTGGCGTCCATCCGGTCGAAGCGTTGCGCGGCGCGGTCGCTGAACTCGGCGCGGGTCACCACGCCGTCGTCGCGGCCGGCGCCGGCGCGCTGGCGGTCTGCGCGGCCCATGCCGCCCCGTGCGCCCCGATCGGGGTCGCGACGAGCATTGGCGTGATCCGCTCCCGCAGCCCCGCCCTGCGCCGCCATGCGCTGTTCGCGGCGCTCGCGCATTGCCTCACGCCGTTCTTCGCGGAAGCTGCGTCGCTCCGCGGCAGTCAGGATGCCGTCGCCGTCCGAGTCCATCCGGGCGAACCGCGCATCGGCGTCCGCGATCGCCTCGGCGCGCGTCACCGCGCGCATCGGGCCACCGCGCCGTTGCGGACCGCGATTCATCATCTCCGGGCGAGCCGGGGCGGTGGTCTCCTGGGTCTGTGTGGCGAGCGTCGCCGACAATGCGGCGCGATTGGCTGCAGCGGTATCGGCGCGGCTGCTCGGTGCCGCGGGGGCGGATTGCGCCGCGCAGGCGGTGGCCGCGATGGTGCCGGCGGTAAACGCCAGGGTCAAAATGGTCTTGCGCATCTGCGATCTCCGGTCGGGTGGGGGCGATCCCCATCGAATGTCCGACGTCTGGGCGCAGGCTGTCGCATGGCTATGTCACCCCGTCGGCAAAGTGTCGCAACTTGTCCCAGTGCAGGTTCAGTGCGCGCCGGGGTCATGGCTCGGTGTGCGATTCAGGCGAAGATCGCGACGCTTTGCATCTGTTCGGCGATCGGCAGCCCGTCGGCGTTCCAGATTGCCATGGTCTGGCTCGAACTCCCGGCATGGACATAGTCGGTCGTCGCACGCAGCAGCCACCAGCCGTTACGCGTCGTTGGCTGCGGTCCGAGGATGTTGAGCAGCCAGGTCATCGAGCTGAGCGGGGCGGGGCCGCCGAGCAGCTTGAGCGCGGAGGGCGGCAGGCAATCCGCCACCGCGATCAGCTCCACCATCGGGTCGAGCCCGTCACGATCGGCAAGCCTTGCCCAGCGCAGCCATTCGGCCGCGCCGACCCCATCGTCGCGCCGGTCCACCAGGTCGAAATTCTGCGAGAAGGCGACGCCGCGGTGCCCGCGATAGGTCGCCGTTTCGGAATCGGGCGCGGGAAACTCGGGGGTCGCGCCCGTCCGGTGATCGATCACCGATTCGATCGCGCGCATGAACACGAACGTCGCGCGCAGCCCGAGACCTGCGGCACTCTCCACGTCGACCTGGATGAATGCAGCATTCCGCCCGCGGCGCAACCGGCTGGCGCGCAGCGTGATCGCGCCCGACAAGGGGCCGATGAACGCGATCTGTGCCGAACGCAGCGGTGGCAGGTCGGAGTCGGATCGTTGCGCCACGTGCAGCGCCATCGCGGCCGAAAAGCCCCCATAGGCGGTCCGCCCCTGCAGCCAGTTGTCGGGGATGCTCCCGCGCCAGCCGTCGTCGACGGGTTCGAGCGCCGCGATGGCCTGCCCCAGACTCGTCATGCGCCGAGCAACCGGTCACGAAGCTCGCGCTTGAGCACCTTGCCGATCGCGCTGCGCGGCAGCTCGGCGACGGCGTGGATGCCCGCCAGCCGCTGCGTCTTGCCGAGCTGCGCATTGGTCCAGGCGAGGATCGCGGCGGCGTCGGCGTCGCGCGTCCGCGGAACGATGATTGCCACCGGCGTCTCGCCCCAGGCCTCGGACGGCATGCCCACCACCGCGCAGTCGGCGACGTCGGGATGGCGGGCCAATACCGCCTCGAGATCGGACGGATAGACGTTGAAGCCGCCGGAAATGACCAGGTCCTTCTTGCGGTCGAGCAGCGTCAGGAAGCCGTCCGCGTCGAACCGCCCGACATCGCCGTGGCGGATGTAGCGGTTGCCCGTCGCATCATACCATTCCGCCTCGCGTGTCGCCTCGTGGCGACCATGATAGCCATTCATCATCGCGGGGCTCCGGCCGACGACCTCTCCGGTCTCGCCCGGCGCGACCTCGTTGCCGTTGTCGTCGATCAGCCTGATCTCGTGGCCCGGCATCGGCTGGCCGACGGTATGCAGCTTCGTCGGGTTCGCGCTTGCGTTCAACGCGCAGCTCGCGCCGCCTTCGGTCATGCCGTAGAATTCGACGAGCAGGCCGGGCCACCGTGCGACGACATCGGCCTTGAGAGCGGCGGGGAAGGGCGCGCTGGTGCTGGTCTTGAAGCGGAATGCTGACAGGTCGAAATCGGCGAAATCGGGCAGCGCCATGATCCGCTGATACTGGACGGGAACGAGCATCGTGTGCGTCGCACGGTGACGCTCGGCAAGCACGAGATAGGTGCGCGCATCGAACTTGCCCATCAGCACGACCGTGCCACCCCAGCCAAGTGTTGGCAGCACGCTGACCAGCGTCGTGTTCGAATAGAGCGGCGTCGCGATCATCGTGACCGCGGTGTCGAACCCGGCCGCGGCGTTGCGCGCGATATGCGCCCAGCGCATCGCGTGGCTCTGGACGATTCCCTTCGGCGTCCCGGTGGTGCCCGACGAGTAGATGATGTTGAACGCGTCCTCCGGGACGATCGACACGTCCGGCGCGACCGCATCCTCCGCGGCCAGCCACGCCTCGAACCGCTGCGGCCCGGCCGGTGCCTGCGGATCGGCATCGGTCGGGCCGGGGGGCGGAAGCAGGATCGCCCGCGCGGGGACATGCATCGGTCGAAGCATGTCCGCCTGCTCGGCATCGACGAAGACGATCGGCGCGCCGCTGTCGGCGATCATCGCGCCGATCGCTTCGGGCGTGGCGGAGGGCGCGATCGGCGTCGCGACGCAGCCCGCGCGTACCGCACCGAGGAAAACTGCCATATACTCGACCGACGGCGCGGCGACGATCGCAACCGCCATCCCCTTGGCAACGCCGTCACGACGCAACGCGCTGGCGACCCGGTCCATCAGGCGATCGAGCGTCGCATAGTCGATCGCATGGCGGGAATCCGCGAGTGCAAGCGAGTTTCCGCGTTCGCGGCCATGCGCGCGGATCAGATCGGGGAGCGTGGCAAAGCCCGTGGCGAGCATGTCGGCGGCGGTCGTCATCGATCCCTGGCTATGCGAATTATCGCGCGAATGCCATACGCCATGTTCGAAAACCCGAATCGTGAAGGCTCTTGCCCATGCTGTTCTACGATAGCGCGTCACCGGCCCCCAATCCGCGCCGGGTCCGGATATTCCTTGCCGAGAAGCACGTCCGGGTGCCGATGGCGCAGGTCTCGATTCCGAAGGCCGAGCACAAGGCGGCGGCGTATCTCGCGGTAAACCCGCATGGGCAGACGCCGGCGCTCGCGTTCGACGATGGCCGCGTGCTGACCGAAAGTGTCGCGATCTGCCGCTATTTCGAGGCGCTGCATCCCGACCCGCCGCTGTTCGGGCAGGGGGCGCTCAACATCGCCGAGGTCGACATGTGGACGCGCCGCGTCGAGATGCGGCTGATGACGCCGCTCGGGCTCGTCTGGCAGCATACGCATCCGTGGACCGCGCGGATCGTGAAGCCGCAATATACCGAGTTCGGCGAGACGCAGCGCCCGCGCGTGCTGGCGGCGATGGCAGAGTTCGACCACGCGCTGAGCGGCGGGTCGTGGCTCGACGGCGTGCGGTACACGATCGCGGATATCGTGCTGCTGACCACGATCGACTTCGCGACCTTCGTGGGCATTCCCGTGCCGGGCGAGCTGGACAATCTCACGGACTGGCACCGCCGGGCCTCCGCGCGGCCCAGCGCGCAGGCCTAGCAGCGGGCAGCACGGGCAATATCGAGGCGGCGGCCCCGACTTTGGTCGGGGATGATCCAGATTGCCGAAACTTCCTTTGCAACACGTCTGCAAAGCTGCCATGAAGCCCGCATACCCGAACTTCAGTTTCGTAGACGAAGCGAAGTGACGGAGGCAATGTGCCGTCGACATGATCGATGTCCGGCCATTCCAGGGGCATGCAGGCCAACAGGTCGCGCCCGGTAACGAGGTTGGAGAGGGGATAAGGCGGAAGGCCGGCATGGCCGGACCTTCCGCCGTCCTTCTGTTTCCCAACGTCCTGCACACATCAGTCGCACATCCAGGCGGAATGCGTGTCATTCCTGGATTGGCCCATGCGCGGGCTCCCGGCTATCGATACCCAGAGGAATTCGAAGAGCGGTTTTGGCCGACCCGGACGTTTCACGGGCTGTCGAGCAGTCCTGGATCCGTAATATTACGTAGCAATTTGCTACGCTTTTACCGCTTGACGATCGTCGCTGCGAGGCATCTATTCGAAGTTGCGGTACGGGCCATCAGTGCTCCGGCCGGACAGGGAGAGAGATGTGGCCAAGCAGCGCTATTTCGTCGCGTGCGCATTTTCCGTACTCGCATGTGCACTCGTTTCGCCGGCTGCGGCGCAGGTCGGGGGAGATCCGCGACCTGTCGGCTCGGCGGGGCAGTCCGGGGCGCAAACGGGCGCCGACGCGACGCTCGGCAGTTCGTCGAATGCGGCGTCGTCGAATGCCGTGCAGAACGGCAGCCCCGACATCATCGTCACGGGATCGCTGATCCGTGGATCGTCGGAGGATGCCGCCGCGCCGGTCGACGTGATTTCGGGGGACGAGCTCGCGAAACAGGGCGCGCCCACCGCGGTCGAGCTGCTCAAGAACCTGCCGACATCGAACGGCGTCACGGGCGACGCGAACCAGTTCGACAGCCGCAGCCAGGGCAATGAGGGCGTCGCGTCGGTCAATCTGCGCGGGCTCGGCCCGCAGCGCACGCTCGTGCTGCTCAACGGCAAGCGGCTGGTGCCGGTCGGGGGCGGTATCCCGATCGTCGACATCAACCTGATCCCGTCGGGTGCGATCGGGCGCGTCGAGGTGCTGAAGGACGGGGCCGCCGCAACCTATGGCTCGGATGCGATCGCCGGCGTCGTCAACTTCATCACGCGCACCGACCAGAAGGGCTTCCTCGTCTCCGGCGACTATCGCTATATCGACGGGTCCAAGGGTGATTACGGCACCGCGATCAGCTATGGCCATAGCGGCAACGGCTTTCGCATGCTCGCCTCGTTCGGGTATCAGCACCGGTCGGAATTGCGGACCACCGACCGCGACTTCACGATCCAGCCCTATGCCAACAATCCGCAGGGCGGCTGGACGGGGGGCGGCAACCCGGGCAATTTCGACTTCAACGCGACGGTGCCGTTCGTCGACCCCGCAACCGGGCGGTTGTTCACTGGCTATGGCGCGACCGGCGCGTCGAACGGTGTCAACTTCATCCGCGATCTCGGGTGCGAATCGCTTGGCGGGTTCCGCAGCACGCCCGGGTCGAGCACGCCGACGCCGACCGCGGTCGGCACGATCGCGGTGCCGACGGATCGGTGCTTCAACAATTACGGGCAGTTCGGCAATCTCGTCGAGCCCGAGGATCGCTATCAGGCCTATGCCGAATTCGCGATCGACCTGACGAGCTCGCTGCAGTTCACCGCCAGCGCGCTGTACGGGTCGACCTCGACGCGGATCACCACGTCGCCGACCTATCTGCCGACCTTGCCGCCTTCGGCCAACGCCGCCGGCGGGGGTTCGGGGTTCTTCCAGGTGCCGACCTACGCGCCCGCGCTGCGTGATTATTGCCAGACCTATGGTACTGCGGCGGGGTGTCTCACGGCGAACGGGACGCCACTCGCGCCTGCGCTGGCGTTCCCCGTCCTGTTCCGGCCCGCATTGCTCGGTGGCAATCCCGTCTTCCAGGGGGGCGACAATGATCGCGGATCGGCGTTTTCGAAGCGTCAGTCGGACTCGATGCGCTTCACCGCCGACCTGTCCTGGGAAGTCACGGACCGCATCAACCTGACCGCCAGCGGTACCTATTCGGAATATTATCGCGAGAATGAGGGGACCGACACGTTCGGCGACCTGCTCCAGAACGCGATCGCGGGTTTTGGCGGCGCGAATTGCGCGTTCGCGACCACCGCCTCGCGCGCGGGGCTCAGCGCTGCCCAGATCGCAGCGCTTGCGGGCACCAACGGCTGTACCTTCTTCAATCCCTTCTCGACCGCGGTCGCGGTCAACCCCGTCACCGGGCAGGCCAATCCCGCCTATGCCGGATCGCGCGGCACCAACGGCCTGAGCACGACCCCGGGCGCCGGGCTGGTCAACGACGTTGCGACGGTCGACAATTTCTTCCGCACGACGCGCACTGTCTACGACACCAAGCTGTTCGTCGGTGACCTCGTCCTTGGCGGGCGGACCGGGCTGCGGCTTCCCGGTGGCGATGTCGGCTTCGCAATCGGTGGCCAGTATCGCCGCAATCATTATTCGGTGAACTACAACGCGGACAGCAACCTCGCGACCAACCCTTGCCCCGGCTCGCCGCTCAACCCCAATGCGACCTGCACGCCGCAGACGGGCGCGCTGGGCTTTCTCGGGACGAACCGGAATGCGTCGTCGGTCGGCGACGTGAAGGCGCTGTTCGCCGAACTCCAGCTGCCGATCTTCCAGGCGGTCAACGCGCAGCTTTCGGCGCGCTATGAGGATTATGGTGGCGCGGTCGGATCGACGTTCAACCCGCAGGGGCGCCTGCGTGTCCAGGTTGCGCCGTGGCTCGCGCTGCGCGGCGGTGCGGGCACGACGTTCCGCGGCCCGCCTGCGCAGCAGCTCGAGGGCAACCTGACCGCGCTGCAGATCATCGGTACGTCGTTCCGCGCGGTCGATATCAACGGCAACCCCAATCTGTCGCCCGAGAAGGCGACGACGTACAGCGGTGGCGTGATCGTCGACATCGGCGGCTTCAACGCGAGCGTCGACTATTTCCGCTATGACCTGAAGGGGCCGATCGAGCAGGAGCCGACGCAAGGCATCGTCAATGCGCTGTTCGGCGCGAGCGGCATCGCGAACTGCGGCAATGCGGCGTTTGCGGCGCTCCAGCAGCGGTTCACCTTTACCGGTGCGGGCTGTGGTGTTGCGAACGTGCAGCGGTTGCGGACGGTGTACGTCAACAGCGCGGATGTGACGACCTCGGGTCTCGACGTCCAGGCGACCTATCGCGGCGACATCGGGCTCGCGACCGTCACCGTCGGCGCGACAGGCACCTATGTCATCGAATACAAGACCAAGGACGTGACGGTCGAGGGGGTCGTCGTGCAGCCGGCGTTCAACGGTGTCGGACTGCTCAACTACCAGACGACCGCCTATCCAGTGCCCGAGATCAAGGGCAATTGGTACGTCCAGGGCGACTATGACATCGCCAGCCTTCGGCTTCAGTTCAACTATATCGACGGCTATACCGACCAGCGCGGGGCGGCGATCTTCGGGCCGAACTTCGGCGCGCTGGCTGGCGCTTCGGTTACGGGTGGCAAGGAGATCGGTGCGTTCAAGACGATGGACGCAACGCTCAGGATCGCGCTGCCGACGGGATCGACGATCTCGCTGTCCGCGCTCAACATCTTCGATCGTGCCCCGCCCTTTGCCCGGCTGGATCAGAATTACGATCCGTTCACGGCATCGCCGCTGGGCTTCACCGCAAAAGTCGGTTTGTCGCAACGATTTTGATTTTCTCGACAACTGGCCTCGCTTTCCTGCATCGGGTATGGTCCAAGCAGGTCGCGAGGCCAGTAACGAGTTGAGAGGATGATCATGGCGACAGCGTTCAAGACGCACCCCGAGATCGCAGACGCATTGGCCATGAAGCGTCGCGGATTGACGCTCACCCTACTCACGCTGACCTATTTCTTCAGTTACATGGACCGGCAGATCCTTGCGATCCTGCTCGAGCGGATCAAGGCGGATCTCATCCTCACGGATACGCAGCTGGGGCTTTTATCCGGGCTCGTCTTTGCGATCTTCTATGCGACGCTCGGCATTCCCGTCGCGCGGCTTGCCGACCGGACCAGTCGTCGCAACATCATCGCGGTCAGCCTGACGATCTGGAGCGCGATGACCGCATTGTGCGGGTTAGCGCAGAATTTCACACAGTTGATGTTGTTCCGTATCGGTGTCGGGATCGGCGAGGCGGGGTCGAGCCCGCCAAGTCACTCGATCATCGCGGATCTCTATCCACCCGAAAAGCGTGCCAGCGCGATGGCGGTCTATTCGCTCGGCGTCGTCCTGGGGGCGGGGTTCGGTACGCTGATCGGTGGTGTCGTCGCGCATGCCTATGGCTGGCGGATCGCGATGATGACGGTCGGACTGCCCGGCATCGTCCTTGCCGTGGTGGTCCGGCTGTTCATGGTCGAGCCCCGCCGCGGCCTGTCGGATGTCAGTCGCGTGGCGGAGCAACAGGCGATGCCGAGCATCGCGCAGGGCTTTGCGTCGATGTGGGCGAGCGCGCCGGCGCGCCATCTGGTGATGGGCGTGACGCTCACGTCGATGATCGGGTATGCGCTGACGGGCTGGGGGCCGAGCTTCATGCAACGCTCGCTCGGGATCTCGATGCTCGACGTGTCGCGCTATATCGCGCTGCCGGGGGCGCTGTTCGGCGCCATCTCCGCGCTGGCAGGCGGCAAGATCGCGGACGTGCTTGCCAAGCGTCACGGCTTGCATGTCCAGTCCTGGGTGGTGCTGGTGATGAAGGCGCTCGCGCTGCCGTTTGCGCTGGCCTTCTACATGATCGACGTGCCCGCGATCGCGATCGGCAGCTATTTCATCTACCTGATCTTCGCCAATTCCTATCTCGGACCAAGTTTCGCGCTGATCCAGCATCTCGCCCCCTTGCGGATCCGGGCGATGTGGGCGGCGATCACGCTGCTCGTCATCAACCTGATCGGGCTGGGCCTCGGCCCGACGATCGTCGGCTGGCTGAGCGACATCCTGAAGCCCGGTTTTGGCGAAGACTCGCTTCGCTATGCGCTGGTCATCGTCGTCATGATGACGCCCTGGGCGCTGTTCCACTATTGGCGTGCAGGCGTGCTGCTCAAGCGGGACGAGGACATCGTGACCGCCGCGCGCGCGCATTGAGGAATTGGCGCGGGGCGGGCGGATGCCCGGTCCGCGTCAAACCACCCGTCTTGCGGACGTGCCGTGTCAGTCCTGACCCATGCGGTCGTCGAACAGGCCGTAGAGGATGGTCGAGGCATAGAGCTGGATTGCTTTTTCGCGCGGCATCGTCGCTGCCCATTTGCGCATGTCGAACGCCGCATTCTGCAGGGCCATCAGCGCCTGCGCCGCGATCAGCGCGTCGACCGCACGGATCGATCCTTCGCCGATCCCGTCCATCATCATGCCCGCATAGCGTCGCGCGATCCCGTTCGATCGTTCGACCATCGCATCGCGCACCCGCGGCGGGAGGCCGCTGAGCGCGGTCGTCCGCAGCAGCGGCCCGCTCTCGGCGAACTGGACGTCGAGCAACGTCGCCAGGGTGCTCGACAGCCGGTTCCAATAGGTGCCGCCCTGCGCCTCGCCACGCGCCTGCGCATCCGCGATCGTGTCGAAGCTGCGCTTGTAGCAGGCGATGACCAGATCGTCCTTGGCATCGAGATGGTGGTAGAAGCTGCCCTTGGTGACGTTCAGTTCGGACGCGATCTTCTGCACCGAGGCGCCGCGATAGCCGAGCTCGTTGATCAGCCGCGTCGCCGCCAGCAGGAAGGCCTCGCGCCCCGGTTCGGCATCGTCGTGGCTCAGGTCGATCAGCTTGGGGGACCAGCGCGCCGAGGGGCCCGCGATCCCGTGCGCAAATACGTCCATCAGCCGCGTCTCGACACGCGCATATTGGTCGGGCTCGTACCGCGTCAGCCAGATCGGCAGCCAGAACGTGTTTTCGAGCAGGACGTGCGCACGCGCACTCTGGATGTCGGTCTGTGCGCGGCCCGTCGAAGGACCCCATAGCAGCCGAGTCCGACGGAACACCTCGCGCCAGCCCGCCATCAACCGGCTGCGGATCGGATCCTCGGTTGCGCGCAGGTCGGACAGGACGGCGAACGACTTTTCCTCGCCGCGCTGCACGCGCCCGAGCCGGGCCATGTTGAGCGAGAGATAGCGCGCGACGCGTTCGCGCGGCGTCGCTTCCTCCATCGCCTCGTCGAGCATGCGCAGGAGATAGTCGAGCGTGTTCTCGAACGCGGCGGCGGCAAGGTCTTCCTTGCGCTTGAAATAATAGGTAACGCTCGTCGTGTTGAGGCCGACGCGACGCGCGACGTCTGCAAACGTCATGCCCTTCGCGCTCTGTTCGTTGATCGCCTCTGCCGCTGCGGCAAGTATGGCGTCACGTTTCGCGCGGAAGCGCTTCGTGCCCTGTTCGCCCTCGTCGCCTGCCGCTGCCGGAATCTTCATCGAAACACCCTAACAGTTTCAATTTGAAGATACAGTGCTTTTTAGGTGCTTTCGCCGTGGCTTGTAAAAGGCGCGTCTGACGCCTCGTTCGATGCTTTACCGAAGATGCGGTATGGTTTACCCGGGTCATGAAACGGGATTGCGAAGGAGGCCGCACGTGGATTTCACCTTGAGCGAACGAGAGACGTATTTTCGCGACCGGGTGCGGGATTTCATCGACCAGAACATCCGCCCGCGACAGTCCGATTATGACGCGCAGGCGCATGAAGGCGAGCGCTGGAAGGTGATTCCGGTCATCGAGGAGACGAAGGAGAAGGCCAAGGCCGCGGGGCTCTGGAATTTCTTCATGCCGCCGCATTCGGGCCAGACGCATGTCGATGATTCCTTCGCGTTCGAAGGGACGCAGCTGACCAATCTCGAATATGCGTTATGCGCGGAAGAGATGGGCAAGGTCAGCTGGGCGAGCGAATGCTTCAACTGTTCCGCACCCGATACGGGCAACATGGAGGTGTTCCACCGCTATGGCACGCGCGAACAGAAGGAGGCGTGGCTCGGGCCGCTGATGCGCGGCGAGATCCGGTCCGCGTTCCTGATGACCGAACCCGCGGTGGCGTCGTCGGACGCGACCAATATCGAGACGTCGATGGTGCGCGACGGTGATCATTACGTGATCAACGGGACCAAATGGTGGTCGTCGGGTGTCGGCGATCCGCGGTGCAAGATCGCGATCGTGATGGGCAAGACGAGCCTCGAGGGCTCGCGTCACCAGCAGCAGAGCCAGATCCTCGTGCCGATGGACACGCCCGGCGTGACGATCAAGCGGATGCTGTCGGTCTATGGCTATGATCATGCGCCACACGGGCATGGCGAGGTCGTGCTCGACAATGTCCGCGTGCCCGTCGAGAACGTGCTGCTGGGCGAGGGACGCGGGTTCGAGATCGCGCAGGGCCGGCTTGGACCGGGGCGCATCCACCACTGCATGCGGACGATCGGCGTGGCCGAGACCGCGATCGAGGCGATGGCGCGGCGTCTGCTGACCCGCGTCGCGTTCGGCAAGCGGATCGCGGACTTCTCGGTGTGGGAGGAGCGGATCGCGACCGCGCGGATCGATATCGAGATGACGCGGCTGCTGTGCCTCAAGGCGGCGGACATGATGGACAAGGCGGGCAACAAGTCCGCGCAGATCGAGATTTCGATGATCAAGGTCGCCGCGCCGAACATGGCGCTCAGGATCCTCGACGACGCGATCCAGGCGCATGGCGGGGGCGGCGTATCGGGCGATTTCCGGCTGGCGCACGACTGGGCGGCGATGCGGACGCTCCGGTTCGCCGATGGTCCGGACGAGGTCCACAACCGCTCGATCGCGCGCAACGAGTTCGGGAAATACGGCGACTTCCGCAAGGGTGGCGTATCGAGCGGGGATATCGGGGTGAGCCGGTAATTTCCCGTTAGGCATGGATTCAAGACTGCTCTCCGCCAAACCCGTCACCCCAGCGTAAGCTGGGGTATCCCGCTTGGCTGGTGCCGCGATTCGAAACGGGGAGATCCCAGCTTGCGCTGGGATGACGGGTTGGGGGGGGGCAAAACAAGCGAAAGGCAGACATGAAAGCCGCAGTCCTTTTCGAAGCCAATACCCCGCTCAGCATCGAGGACGTCACCGTCTCGAAGCCTGGCCCGCGCGAGGTCCTGATCCGGACGATGGCGGTAGGCGTCTGCCGTTCGGACCTGCACTTCGTCGACGGCGCCTATCCGCATGCGATGCCGACAATCCCCGGCCACGAAGCCTGCGGCGTGGTCGAGGCGATCGGTGACGAGGTTGGCATGGTCAAGGTCGGCGACCATGTCGTGACGTGTCTGTCGGCGTTCTGCGGCCACTGCGAATTCTGCGTCACCGGGCGCATGGCGCTCTGCATCGACGCTTCGGTGCGTCGTCCCAAGGGCGCCGCGCCGCGGCTCATGCTCGGCGACCGGCCGATCGCGCAGATGCTCAACCTGTCCGCCTATGCCGAGATGATGCTGGTTCACGAGCATGCGTGCGTCGCGATCGACCGCGACATGCCGATGGATCGCGCCGCGTTGCTGGGCTGCGCGATCACCACCGGGGCAGGCGCGGTGTTCAACACCACCGACGTGACGCCGGGCGAGACGGTGTGCGTCGTCGGGTGCGGTGGCATCGGGCTCGCGGCGGTGAACGCGGCGAAGATCGCCGGCGCCGGCAAGATCATCGCGCTCGATCCCGTCCCCGAAAAGCGGGCGATGGCGGAGAAGCTCGGCGCGACGCACAGCATCGACGCGTTGTCGGATACCGCCGCCGACGAGGTCGTCGCGATCACCAAAGGCGGCGTTCATCACGCGATCGAGGCGGTCGGGCGGGCGCAATCGGCGGCGACCGCGGTCAAGGTGCTGCGCCGCGGCGGGACCGCGACGGTTCTCGGGATGATGCCGCTCGGCGAGAAGGTCGGGCTGTCGGCGATGGACCTGTTGTCGGGCAAGCGGCTGCAGGGCGGTTTCATGGGGTCGAACCGGTTTCCCGTCGACATTCCGCGGCTCGTCGACTTCTACATGCGCGGGTTGCTCGATCTCGACACGATCATCGCCGACCGGATGCCGCTCGAGCGGATCAACGACGCGTTCGACGAACTGCGGCGCGGCGACACGACTCGCAGCGTGATCACCTTCGCATGAGCAGCGACGCAGCCAGCACGATGGTCGGCACGATCGCGGTCGGCGAGAAGGACCGGCTCGATCTCGACCGGCTGACGGCCTGGATGGACACGAACGTCGACGGATTTGCCGGGCCGCTGACATACGCCAAGTTCGCCGGCGGTCAGTCGAACCCCACCTACCGGCTCGACACGCCCGAGCGGGCGTATGTCCTGCGACGCAAACCGTTCGGGCCGATCCTGCCCTCCGCGCACGCGGTCGACCGTGAATATACGGTGATCGCCGGCCTCCATCCGACGGGCTTTCCGGTGCCGCGGCCATATGGGCTCTGCGAGGATCCCGGCGTCATCGGCGCGGCGTTCTACGTGATGGAGATGGTCGAAGGACGGACCATCTGGGACGGTTCCATGCCCGGCGCGACGCGTGCCGATCGTCGGGCGCATTATGACGCGATGGTCGACACGCTCGCCGCGCTTCACAATACCGATCACGTCGCGGCCGGGCTCGGCGCCTATGGCAAGCCGGGCAATTATTTCGAGCGACAGGTCGGCCGGTGGACCAAGCAGTATCGCGCGGCGGAGACCGAGCGGATGGACTCGGTCGAGCGACTGATCGAATGGCTGCCGCGTACGCTGCCCGAGCAGACGCGGACGTCGATCGTGCACGGCGACTATCGTATCGACAACATGATCTTCGCACCCGCCGAGCCCAGGGTGATCGCGGTGCTCGACTGGGAGCTGTCGACGCTCGGCGACCCGCTGGCCGATTTTTCCTACCTGCTGATGAGCTGGGTGACCGAGCCCGAGGGACGCTCCGGCGTGCTCGGGATGACCGGGGACGAAACGGGGATCCCGACGATCGAACAGGTCGTCGAACGCTATTGCGCGGCAACGGGGCGCGACGGCGTTCCCGATCTCAACTGGTATTTCGCGTACAATCTCTTCCGCCTGACGGGGATCGTCCAGGGGATCAAGCGGCGGATCATCGACGGTACGGCGTCGAGCGCGCAGGCGGAGAAGACGGTGGCGAAAATTCACGGTCTCGCGGATGCGGCCTGGGGGTTCGCGGTCAAGGCGGGGGCGTGAGACGCGCGACATGACGTCCCGTCCTTTGGCGAAACGCAGCCTTTGCTGATGACGGGTTTGGAGAAGCGGTAGGCGTTCACGCCGTCAGTCGACGGAACAGGGAGCAAGCAGATGTCGCAATTCGACCTGACCGGAACGGTCGCCATCATCACCGGATCGTCGCGAGGCATCGGCCTCGCGTCGGCGCGCGAACTCGCCGAGCACGGCGCGAAGGTCGTCATTTCGAGCCGCAAGCAGGACGCGTGCGATAGTGTGGCGCGCGAGATCAACGCCCGGCACGGCGATGGCACCGCTATCGCGATCGCGGCCAACATCTCCGACAAGGCGGGATTGCAGGCGCTGGTCGACCAGACGCGGGCGGCGTTCGGCAGGATCGACATCCTCGTCTGCAACGCGGCCTCGAACCCCTATTACGGGCCGCAGGCGGGTATCGCCGATGACCAGTTCCGCAAGATCCTCGACAACAACATCGTCTCGAACCACTGGCTGATCCAGATGGTCGCGCCGGAGATGACCGAGCGCGGCGCCGGGAGCATCATCATCATCTCGTCGATCGGCGGTCTTCGCGGCTCGCCGGTGATCGGCGCCTATTGCATCAGCAAGGCCGCGGATATGCAGCTCGCACGCAATCTCGCGGTCGAATTCGGGCCGTCGGGCGTCCGCGTCAACTGCATCGCACCCGGTCTCATCAAGACCGATTTCGCGCGCGCCTTGTGGGAACATCCCGACCGGATCGAGGCCGCGAATACGCGCGTACCGCTGCGACGGATCGGCGAGCCGCACGAGATAGCGGGCGCGGTCGTGTTCCTCGCATCGTCCGCGAGCAGCTTCATGACGGGACAGACGATGGTCCTCGACGGCGGGGTCACGATTTAACGGAGGGCATCATGCGTTTTCAGGACAGGTCGATCATCGTCACCGGCGCGGGTTCGGGCATCGGTCGGGCCGCGGCATTGCTGTTCGCTGCGGAGGGCGGCCGGGTGGTCGTCGCGGATCTCACCGAGGGCGCCGACGAGACGGCGCGGATGATCACCGATGCGGGGGGGACGGCAAGTGCGATCCGGATGGACGCGGGATCCGAGGAGGATGTCGTCCGCACCGTGACGCTGGCGTGTGACAGCTTTGGCGGGCTCGACGTGATGTTCGCCAATGCGGGGATCTCGGGCGGGATGGCGAACCTGTTCGATACCGACGTGGCGCTGTTCACGGAGGTGCTTCGCGTCAACCTGATCGGGCCGTTCCTCGCGGTCAAGCATGCCGCACCGCGGATCGGCGAGCGCGGCAAGGGGGCGATCATCCTGACCGCGAGCGTCGCGGGAATCCGGTCGGGCGCCGGTTCGCCCGCCTATTCCGCCTCTAAGGCCGGCGTGATCAACCTTGCCGCGGTGTCGGCACAGCAATTGTCGGGGGCCAACGTCCGGGTCAACGCGATCTGCCCGGGCCTGACCGAGACGGGGATGACCAAACCGGTGTTCGATTATGCCCGCGAGTCCGACAAGATGCACCGGGTCGGCCGGTTGAACCCGCTTCACCGCGGCGCGCAGCCCGACGAGCTCGCCAAGGTCGCGCTGTTCCTCGCGTCGGACGATGCCAGCTATGTGAATGGCCAGGCGATCGCCGTCGACGGCGGGCTGTCGTCAAGCCATCCGGTGACGCGTCAGGACTATGGCAAGACCGCGGTCTGACGCGGTCCCGGGGGCGGGCGGGGCGCTGTCGGCTCAGCGCCGCATCCGGATCAGTCCTTCCTGTGCGACGCTTGCGACCAGCCGGCCGTCGCGCGAGAAGATCTTGCCGCGGTTGAACCCGCGCGCGTGGCCCG
Organism: Sphingomonas sp. Leaf20; assembly: GCF_001421535.1. Taxonomy (GTDB): domain Bacteria; phylum Pseudomonadota; class Alphaproteobacteria; order Sphingomonadales; family Sphingomonadaceae; genus Sphingomonas. The sequence continues at coordinate 833,526 of NZ_LMKN01000008.1, forward strand.
ACCAGGGCGCATCGCAGGCGTAGAGCAGCCAGTCGTCGGCGCGGAAATCCTCGTGCAGCCAGAGCGAGTGATCGAGGCTCGCGGTCTGTAGCCCCGGCGTGATCCAGTTGACGCCGTGCGGCAGCAACGCGGTCCCCAGCAGCGCCATGTCCGAGGCATAGGACAGGACTGCGCGGTGCATTGCCGGGTCGTCGCCGATCGGCGCGACGATGCGAAACCAGTTGGCATGGTTCGGCGCCTGCGCGGGTGGATCGATCCAGCTGCGCGGGTTGACCGGGCGGACCTCGATCGGGCGCCAGCGGAGCATGTGCGCGCGGAATTTCTCGGGGATGCCGTCGAGATTTTCCAGCCGCAGGTCACGGTCCGAGCGGAGTATCTCGGGTGGCGCGACGTCGGGCATCACGTCCTGGTGATGCAGGCCGTCCTCGGGCGTCTGGAACGATGCCGCCATATTGAGGATCGGCTGCCCCTTCTGCATCGCGATCACGCGGCGCGTCGCAAAGCTGCGACCCTCGAAGTCGCGGACGACGCGGTAGACGATCGGATAATCCTCGTTACCCGGGCGCATGAAATAGGCGTGGAGCGAATGCGCCGCCTTGGGCGCCTCGGTCGACCGCTGCGCGGCCTGCAGCGCCTGCGCGATCACCTGACCGCCGAACACGCGGCCGACACCGCCGGGCTGGCGCTTGCCGACATACAGGTCGGTATCGACCTCCTCGATCTCGAGCAGGTCGACAAGGCCCTTGGCGAGGGCTTCGGGGGACGTATCGGCAATATCCACGCGTATCTGACCTCCATGCTCTCCCGCGAAGGCGGGAGCCCAGTCTGGGCCCCCGCCTTCGCGGGGGTACACCGTAGCGTCAATAGCCCGCGGCGATGGCCAGTCGGTCGGCATGGAAGTTGGCGTCGCCGAACAGCTCGGCCAGCACGCGCGCGCGCTTCATGTAAAAGCCGATGTCATATTCGTCGGTCATGCCGATGCCGCCGTGCATCTGGACGCTTTCCTGCACGCTGAGCGTCGTGGCGAGCGCGGTCATCGCCTTGGCGACCGAGACAGCCTCGTCCGCGCGGTCGCTTCCCAGGTCGAGCAATTGCTGGGCCTTGAGCACGGCGGCGCGCGCGACCTCCATCTCGGAGTAGAGATGCGCGGCGCGGTGCTGGAGCGCCTGGAAGCTGCCGATCAGCGTGCCGAACTGCTTGCGCTGCTTCATGTAACCGATCGTCATGTCCATCGCGCCGCCGCCGACGCCGAGCAGTTCGGCCGACGCGCCGGTGCGGCCCGCGCGGAGCAGCCGATCGAGCGGCGCGCGGCCGGCATCGACCTCGCCGATCACGGCATCGGCATCGACCTCCACGCCGTCGAAGTCGAGCCGCGCGGCAAGGCTCGCATCGGCGAGGCGTTCGGCGTTCGCACTCAGCCCAGCGGCGTCCTTCGGCACGGCGAACAGCGTGATGCCGTCGGCATCGTCCGCGCCGCCTGCGGTACGCGCGGCGACGATGATCAGGTCGGCGGTGTGGCCATGCGCGACGAAGCGCTTTGCGCCGGTCAGTTTGAAACCGTTGCCCGCGCGTTCGGCGGTCATCGCGATGCTGTCGCGGTGCTTGGCAGCCTCGTCGATCGCAAGCGCGGCGACGGTCTCGCCGGCGATGATGCCGGGGAACCAGCGTTCGGCCTGACCGGTGCCCTTGAGCGCCTCGACCGCGGCGACGGCGGTGGTCAGGAAGGGGGAGGGCGACAGGTTGCGACCGATCTGTTCGAGCACGACGCCCGCCTCGACATGGCCGAGCCCGAGCCCGCCCTGGTCCTCGCCGATCAGGATGCCGGTAAAGCCCATCTCGGCGAACTGCTTCCACAGGTCGCGCGAGAAGCCGGTGGAGTCCTCGGCATCACGCAGCGCGCGCATATGGCTGACGGGGGCGTGTTCCGCCACGAAGTCGCGGATCGTGTCCTGAAGGACGGTCTGGTCGTCGTCGAGATAGAGTGGCATTTCTGTTCCTTCTGCTCCCTCTCCCCGCCGGGGAGAGGGGCGGGGTGAGGGGTGGTGGGGCGGATCGTCCGAGCCTCACTGCCCCTCACCCGCCTTCGCTTCGCTGCGGCACCCTCTCCCCGGTGGGGAGAGGGAATGAATTTACGCCGGCAGTTCGAGAATCCGCTTGGCGATGATGTTGAGCTGGATCTCGCTCGTCCCGCCCTCGATCGAGTTCGCCTTGGTGCGCAGCCACGAGCGCGGGATCGCACCGCCGCGCGAGCGGTCGCTGTCCCATTCGAGCGCATCCGAGCCGCCCGCCGCCATCATCAGTTCGTAGCGCGACTTGTTCAGCTCGGTGCCGTAATATTTCATCATGCTCGGCTGCGCGGGGTGCGCCTTGCCGGCCTTCAGTTCGTCGATGAAGCGTTCGGACATCGCCCCGAACGCCTTGGCGCGCACCTCGAACAGCGCGATCGACGCACGAAGCAGCGGATCGGCAAGACGGCCGTCATGGCCGAGCCCGACGGTGGCGATCGCGCCGTCGATCAGCGGGTTGCCGCCCGACGAGGCGAGCCCCATCCCCGAGATCATCTCGCGCTCATGCCCGAGCAGATATTTGGCGACGTCCCAGCCCTTGTTCTCCTCGTACACGCGGTTGATCTTGGGGACCTCGACATTGTCGAAGAAGGTCTCGCAGAACGGCGAATTGCCGCTGATCAGCAGGATCGGCTTGGTCGAGACGCCGGGGGTGGCCATGTCGAACAGCACAAAGCTGATCCCGCCCTGCTTCGACGTCTTGTCGGTGCGGACGAGGCAGAAGATCCAGTCCGCCTTGTCGGCATAGCTGGTCCAGACCTTCTGGCCGTTGACGAGATAATGGTCGCCCTTGTCCTCGGCCGAGGTGGCGAGCCCGGCGAGGTCGGAGCCCGCATTGGGTTCGGAATAGCCCTGGCACCAGCGGATCTCGCCGCGCGCGATCTTGGTCAGGTGATCGAGCTTCTGCTCCTCGGTGCCGTATTTGAGCAGCGCCGGCCCGAGCATCGAGATACCGAACGAATTGAGCGGGTTGCGCGCCTTGATGGCCGCCATTTCCTCGCGGAGGATCTTGGTCTCGGCAGGCGACAGGCCGCCGCCGCCATAGGCCTTGGGCCAGTCGGGGACGGTCCAGCCCTTGGCCGCCATCAGGTCCAGCCACTGTTTTTGCGCGGGGCTCGATGGCTTGAACTGGCGACCACCCCAGCAGACGTCGTCCTCCGAGCGCACCGGCTTGCGCATCTCGGGCGGGCAGTTCTCCGCGAGCCAGGCGCGGGTTTCGGTGCGGAAGGTGTCGAGGTCGGTCATCGGGTCATCCTGTCCTCTGTCATCGTTCGGTCTGTGAACCGCTTCCCGGATCCGTCACCCCAGCGGACGCTGGGGTATCCCGGTTGGGAAGCGCTAGGCTCGAACCGGGAGATCCCAGCTTTCGCTGGGATGACGGGTGGAGGGGGCGCTATTACTTGATCCTGCCACCGCTGGCGGCGGCGTCCTTGAGCGACTTGGCGACGGGGAACCCGTATTTCTCGAGCCCAGCGACGACCTTCGGCAAGCCTTCCGACTGCGCCCAGAACATCGGGCCGCCGCGATAAACGGGCCAGCCATAGCCGTAGATCCACACCACATCGACGTCGGACGCGCGCTGCGCCTTGCCCTCCTCGAGGATCAGTGCGCCTTCGTTGACCATCGTGTAGAGCGTGCGCGCGACGATCTCCTCGTCGCTGATCTCGCGCGGGGTGACGCCCGACTTGGCGCGGAAATTGTCGATGATCTCGGCCACGCGGGGGCTGTTCGAGGGCGTGCGCTTTTCGTCATAATCGTAAAAGCCCGCCTTGGTTTTCTGGCCCCAGCGGTTTTCGGCGGCGAGTGCGTCGCGGATGTTCTCGATCCGGCTCGGGTCGCGGTGCCAGCCGATGTCGACGCCCGCGAGGTCGCTCATCTGGAACGGGCCCATCGGCATGCCGAACGCGACATGCACGCGGTCGATCTGCTCGGGGCTCGCGCCCTCGAGCAACAGCTTGGTCGCCTCGACCTGGCGCGGCATCAGCATGCGGTTGCCGATGAAGCCATAAGTGACGCCCGCGACGACGGCGACCTTCCTGATCTTCTTGGCGAGCGCCATGACGGTCGCGAGCACGTCGTCCGCGGTCTTGTCGCCGCGCACGACCTCGAGCAGCTTCATCACGTTGGCGGGCGAGAAGAAGTGCATGCCGACGACGTCCCCGGGACGCTTCGTGCACGCGGCGATCTCGTCGATGTTCAGGTACGACGTGTTCGACGCGAGGATCGCGCCGGGCTTGGCGATCGCGTCGAGACGCGTGAAGATGTCCTTCTTCACCTCCATCGTCTCGTACACCGCCTCGATGATCAGGTCGCACTCGGCGAGATCCGCGAAATCGAGCGTCGGCTTCAGCGCGCCCATCGCCTGCTCGACCTGCTCGGGCTTCATCCGGCCCTTGGCGGCGGTCGCCTCGTAATTCTTGCGGACGACGCCGGTGCCGCGGTCGAGCGCGTCCTGCTGCATCTCGACGATCGTGACCGGGATGCCGGCCGACAGGAAGTTCATCGAAATGCCGCCGCCCATCGTGCCCGCGCCGATCACGCCGACGCGCTTGATCTCGCGCAGCTTGGTGTCGGCGGGGACGTCGTCGATCTTAGCGGCCTGGCGCTCGGCGAAGAAGATGTGGCGTTGCGCGGCGGACTGGACGCCCGTCATGAGCGCCATGAACTGCTCGCGTTCGAACGCGATACCCTCGGCGAAGCTGGAGCCGTCCGCGGCCTTCTCGACGCAGGCGATGTTGGCGGCGGGCGCGTCGAAGTTGCGGAAGCGGCGCGCATTTTCCTTCTTGAACGCGGCGACGGCGTCGGGATCGGCCTGCGCGGTCTTTTCGGACGCGCGGGGCAGGGGGCGCTTGGTCGCGACCTCGCGCGCGAAGGCGATCGCGTCGGCCTCGAGGCTGTCCTCGCCGACGATCTTGTCAATGAGGCCGGCGTCGAGCGCCTTCTTCGCCGAGATCGGATCGCCCTTTGCGGTCATCTCGAGCGCGAGCTTCACGCCGGCGATGCGCGGGATGCGCTGCGTGCCGCCCGCGCCGGGGAGCAGGCCGAGCTTCACCTCGGGGGTGCCGATCTTCGCCGAGGGGACGGCGACGCGGTAATGGCAGCCGAGCGTGACTTCGCACCCGCCGCCGAGCGCGGTGCCGTGGATCGCGGCGACGACGGGCTTGGACGAGGCCTCGATCATGTCGACGACGGTCGGCAGGCCGGGCTCGACCATCGGCTTGCCGAACTCGGTGATGTCGGCGCCCGCGAAGAAGGTGCGGCCGTCGCAGCGGATTACCATCGCGGTGATGCTCGCATCGGCGACGCCTTCCTTGATCGCGGCCTCGAGCCCCTGACGGACCGCGGCGCCGAGTGCGTTGACCGGCGGGTTGTTCGAGATGATGACGAGCACGTCGTCATGGCGTTCGGTGCGGATCGGGCTGGTCATATACTCTCCTGCGGTTTGAACGTCATGCCAGCGAAAGCTGGTATCTCCTCGTAACGGGGAGACCCCAGCGTTCGCTGGGGTGACGGAATATCTGGATGTCGGCAAATCAGGTCATCGCCGCATAGATCATCGTCTTGAGTTCGCGGCGGATCGGGTAGAGACTGCTGGGCGAAACCTGCGTCATGAACACCATCGACAGCCGCTCGACCGGATCGATGAAGAACGCCGTCGAGAACATCCCGCCCCAGTAATATTCGCCCTTCGAACCCGCGATCATCGACTTGGCGGGATCGATCGTGATGGCAAAGCCGAGACCAAAGCCGGTGCCGGCATTGGCCGCCTCGCTGAAGAGCGACTGCGACAGCGTCGCGAGATCCGCTCCGCCGGGCAGATGGTTCTGCGTCATGAGTTCGAGGGTCTTGCGGCCGATGATCCGCGCGCCGTCGAGCGTACCGCCGTTGAGACACATCCGGCAGAAGCGATGATAGTCGAGCGCGGTCGAGACGAGCCCGCCGCCGCCCGACAACAATGTCGGCGGACGGCTCCACGCGCTCTTCTCGCCGCGGTCGAGCATCGTCCGTCCCTTGCCCGGTGCGACGGTGTAACAGTCGGTCAGGCGATCGACCTTGTCGGCGGGGACCTGGAAGAACGTGTCGTCCATCTTGAGCGGGACGAAGATCCGCGTGGTGAAGAACGTGTCGAGCTTCACGCCCGCGATCCGTTCGATCACCGCCCCCAGCACGTCGGTCGCAACCGAATAGTTCCACGACGTGCCGGGCGAGAATTCGAGTGGCAGCGCCCCCAGCGCGCCGATGAAACCGTCGAGATCGAGATTGCCGTGCCAGTTCTCGATCTTGCCCTCGCGGTACGCGGCATCGACGTTCGAGCGGTTCTGGAACCCGTAGGTCAGCCCCGAGGTATGGCGCAGCAGATCGATCATCCGCATCGGTTCACCGGTCGGCTTCACCGCGAACGGCACGCCTGCGCCGCCGCCATTGTAGACGCCGATCCCCTTGAATTCAGGCAGGACGTGGTGGACGGGCGTATCGAGCGCGACCAGCCCCTGCTCGACCAGCATCATGAACGCGATCGAGGTGATGGGCTTGGTCATCGACGCGATCCGGAACAGCGAGCTTTCGTCGATCGGCGCGCCGCCCTCGCGTGCGAGCCCCTGATGCGAGAAATGCACGATCTCGCCGTCGCGCGCGATCAGCAACTGCGCGTTGGGAAGCCGTCCCGACGCGACATACCGGTCGCGAAGGAGCGTATCGATCGCGGTAAGGCGTGCAGGATCAAAGCCATGCCGTTCGGGATCGCCGAGGATCGTGCCGGTCATCGCGCATGCCTCATGATGTACCATACCCCCGGTTCGAACATTGTTCATGCTATTGCCTTGAGCGCGGCGTAAATCAACTCTAAACCCACTGCCAGTTGGGCGATAAGCCAAACCCGAAATTCATATTTGGAGTGGACCGGCCTTGGTACAAGAACCGATCATCGCCCTGGACCCGCGCTGGCCCGTCATGTCCATGACCGAGACCGAGCGGCTGCTGACCGCGGCTGGAACCAAGTTCGAGATGGACGTGGTGACGATAGGCGGCGTGGAGACGCGGATCTGGAAGAACGCACCGCCGTCGCTGCGCTATCTGATCGAGGCGGCCCGCGCACATGGCGAGCGTCTGTTCACGATCTACGAGGACGAGCGCGTCAGTTACGAGGCGACATGGCGCGCGGTCACGGCGCTCGCGGCGCATCTGCGCGCGCTCGGGGTGGGACCCGGGGACCGCGTCGCGCTGGCGATGCGCAACCTGCCCGAATGGCCGGTCGCGTTCTTTGCCGCCACCGCGATCGGCGCGATCATGGTGCCGCTCAATGCGTGGTGGACGGGCGCCGAGCTTGAATACGGGCTTGCCGATTCCGGTGCGCGGGTGCTGATCGCCGACGACGAGCGGCATCACCGGCTCGAGACCGCCTATGCCACGCTCCCGTCACTCGAGCATGTGCTCGTCAGCCGCGCGGTCGAGCCGCTTGGTGGAATCGCGTCGCCGCTCGAGCAGATCATCGGCCCGCCACAGGCGTGGGCGACGCTGCCCGAGCAGCCGCTCCCCGACGCGACGATCGCGCCCGACGACGACGCGACGATCTTCTACACCAGCGGCACGACGGGCGCGCCGAAGGGGGCGCTCGGGACGCATCGCAACATGATGTCGAACATCATGACGGGCGGGTATTCGGGGGCGCGGTCGGCGTTGCGCCGCGGCGAAACGCCGCCCGAGCCGACACCCCGCGTCAGCCTGACGGTGATCCCGATGTTCCACGTCACCGCCTGTTCGGCGGGGATGATGGGGGTGATCGCGACGGGCAGCACGATGATCTTCATGCGCAAATGGGACACCGTGCGTGCGATGGAGATCATCGAGCGCGAGAAGGTGAACGTGACCGGGGGGGTGCCGACGATCGCGTGGCAGCTGATCGAGCATCCCGACCGCCATCGCTATGACCTGTCGTCGCTCGAATCGGTCGCCTATGGCGGGGCACCGTCCGCGCCCGAACTGGTCAAGCGGATCCATGCCGAACTCGGCGCGCTGCCCGGCAATGGCTGGGGCATGACCGAGACGATGGCGACGGTGACGCATCACGGCGCGGAGGATTATCTCAACCGCCCGACCAGCGCAGGGCCGCCCGCGCCGGTGGTCGACCTGAAGATCGTTGCCGAGGACGGCGTCACCGTGCTGCCGGTGGGCGAGGTCGGCGAATTATGGGCGCGCGGGCCGATGATCGTGAAGGGGTATTGGAACAAGCCCGACGCGACCGCGGCGACGTTCATCGACGGCTGGGTGCGAACCGGCGATCTTGCCCGGCTGGATGAGGAGGGGTTCTGCTACATCGTCGACCGCGCCAAGGACATGATCATCCGCGGCGGCGAGAACATCTATTCCTCCGAGGTCGAAAACGTCCTGTACGAGCATCCTGCGGTGACCGATTGCGCGTTGATCGGCATCCCGCACCGTACACTCGGCGAGGAGCCCGCGGCAGTGGTGCATCTGGCGCCCGGGACGCACGCGACCGAGGCGGAGCTTCAGGCATGGGTGCGCGCCCGGCTCGCGGCGTTCAAGACACCCGTCGCGATCCATTTCGTCGGCGAGACGCTGCCGCGCAACGCCAATGGCAAGATCCTCAAAAAGGATCTTCAGTCGCTGTTTGCCGACCGTGCGATGGCGAGCGCCTGAACGATGGGCGTGACCATCCGGCAACGATGACGGGCGTGCGGTAGCGTCGCGTGCCCGGCGTGCGCTGATCGTCGCCTGTGGTCGCCGCCTCTATCCCTGCTTGTAACCCGCTGCGATTGCGACAAGGAGAGGGGGAAGCAGAGGGTGGCGACATGACGAACGACGAATCTTCCGGAGAGCCGGCCTTGTCCGCCGATGTTGGCCAGAACCGGAATGCTGCGGACGGTTCGTCACCGGGCAGCGGCGCGGACGGCGCGTTCGGATTGCCGATCGGCGTCGGCGTCGAGGACGCGATGCGGATCGCTCAGCGACGCGACCGGTTGCTCGCCGCACTGACGCTGACCGCGGGCGTCGGGCTGGTCATCGCCATGCCGTTCGCGCTGAAGGCGGGCGCCGAATTCTTCCTGCCGCTGACGACCGCATTGGTGATCGCGGTCGCGTTGATCCCGGTGCTCGAATGGCTCGAGCGGCGCGGCGTTCCTTCGGCGATCGCGGCGCTGGCGTGCATCCTGGTGTTCCTCGTCGCGGCGAACATCGCGATCGCGGCGATCCTGGTCCCGGCGACGGACTTTTTCCGCCTGCTGCCGACGCGGCTCGACCGGATCCAGAGCAATCTCGCGCCTTTGCTCGACCTGTATTCGAGTCTCGAAAAATATGTGAACCGGACGCTGCGCCAGGTCGCATCGACCCCGATCAAGCAACCGGCGACGGCGGGTGTCGCTGCGCCGAGCTCGATCCTCGAATTCGCCGCGACCTCGGCGCCGGCGGTGATCGTCCAGCTGCTGTTCGGTATCCTGATCGTGTTCTTCTTCCTGTCGGGATGGACCGGCATGCGGCGGCAGACGATCACCGGGCGGACCAGCTTCGACGGCGCGATGGCGACGGCGCGCGTGATCCAGGACGTCGTCGACGACGTCTCCGCCTATCTGGGGACGATCACGCTGATCAACGTCACGCTCGGCATCGTCACCGGGGTCGCGTTGTGGGCGATCGGTATGCCCTATCCGGCGATGTGGGGCGGGATCGTCGCGTTGCTGAACTACATCCCGTATTTCGGGCCGGTGATCGGTGCGTTCCTGCTGGGGCTGGGCGGGTTGATGACGTTCTCGGACATCTGGATGGCGATGCTGCCGCCCGCGCTGATGTACGGGCTCCATCTGGTCGAGGCGAATGCGATCACGCCGTTCATCGTCGGTCACCGCCTGACGATTTCCCCGTTGCTGATCCTCATATCGCTGAGCTTCTGGGGATGGGTCTGGGGCACGCTCGGCGCGTTGCTCGCGGTGCCGCTTCTCATCATCCTCCAGACGGTCCTGGGGGCGGCGGGGAAGCCCGATATCGCGGGGTTCCTGTTCGAACACGGCACGCTGGTACAGAACAAGACGGGGCGAAATCGACGTCGCGGCGACGCATCCGAGCAACAACGTGAAACGGGGGGTTGACGGTATCCGAACCCTCGCCTAGTTGCCGCCTCCACGCTGTTTCAGCGGGTGTAGCTCAGTTGGTTAGAGCGCCGGCCTGTCACGCCGGAGGTCGCGGGTTCGAGTCCCGTCACTCGCGCCATCGTTTGATGGTTCGAGAGAGTGTTGAGGTCTTGACGAGCCTTCCGCTGTGGCCCCAGGGTCGCCAGGGGTCGTCATTGGGAATGCGGGTGTAGCTCAGTTGGTTAGAGCGCCGGCCTGTCACGCCGGAGGTCGCGGGTTCGAGTCCCGTCACTCGCGCCACCCTCGCTAGGGTGGCCGAGATCCCTTTCCAGATTTAGGCGTGCTGCGAGCATTCCTCCCCCATAGCGTTCGTGCTGAGTAGAGACCGAGCAGCTCCGTCAGGAGCGTATCCTTCGATACGCCCTCTCGATACGCCGCCTGCGGCGACTACTCGACGGCTACTCAGGACGAACGGCGAAGGGGCGGGCGGGTGCCTGGCTACCGCCCGATCTCCATCCAGCGCAGCACCGGCTTCAACGGTGCGATCCAGATCAGGCCGGTAAACAGATAGAACACCAGCTGCGCCAGCCAGTGCCAGCTGCCGACGATGGTCGACAGGCTCACGATCGCCACGCACCACAGCATGATCAGGAGCAGGATGCCGAGCATCCCAACGGGTTTGCGCCAGCTCGGCGTCATAGCGTGATCCATTCGCGTTCGGTGGCGATGGCGTGGAGCGGGACGTCCCACGCATCGGGCGTCAGCATTTCGACCTCCTGCACTGACAACGCAACCCCGACGCGCCACGCATCGGGGTGCGCAAGGAACGCGCGGTCGTAATAGCCGGCGCCCTGGCCGATTCGGTTGCCGCTGCGATCGAAGCCGACAAGCGGGGCCAGGATGATGTCCGGCGCCAGTTCGGCCGCGTCCTCGGCAGGCTGGTGGAGGCCGAACGGGCCGGCGATCAGCGCGGCCTCGGTCTCCCATGCCAGAAAGCGCATCGGTAGCGACCGACGCACCACGTGCGGGAGCGCGATGACGCAGCCCGCGTCGACCGCGGCGCGCGCGAATGGGGACGGATCGGCCTCACCGCCGAACGGGACATAGGAGGCTATGGTCATTCCCGGCTTCAGCCGCGCCAGGAACGCCGAGGGCACGGGGATAGCGACTTGGGCGCACGCATCTCGTGCGGCGCGTAGCGCGGCTCTGAGCACGCTTTTCTCGGTCATGCGGGCAAGCCGTCGAAAGGGGGTGGTGTGGCGGGCCCACCATGGCCGTGTGCCGGGTTATCCACTGACGCACGGTACGTCAGGTGGGGACCATGTGCTTCGGACCAGGATCCTAACAGGGACAGCCCCCTATGGATGATGAATAGCCTCAGGGATAATAAAGGCTCGTACCGGGCAGAACCCGCCATGCTCAATCTAGGCGCTCGGGGGGCTTTGCTCAAGGGGGCTTTGCTCGAGCGCCTGTGCAAGGCCCTCGAGCCGATCGGCGATCCGGGTCAGCGCGATCTCGCTCACCGCGGCGCCTTCGGGCGGGCGATGCGCCGCCTCGTCGAGATCGTCGGCGAGCATGAGCGCGACGAACAGCATCGCGCGCTCGGCGCTGAGCCCGCCTGCGGCACGATCGGCCACCGGCCAGCGCTCGGCGAGCATCGCGCCGAGCATCCTGACACGCGATTCCTCCCCGTCGCGACAGGCGACCGCGTGCGGACGGCCGCCGATATCGAGCATGACCTGCGCCATCAGTTGGCGCTGCTGCGGGTGATGACGTCGTCCAGCGCGGCAACGGCCTCGGCCATGCGCGCCTTCAGTGCGGCGTGGCGCCGCGCCAGCGCCGCGCCGCTCTCGGCACGCGCGTTGATCGCAGCTTCGATTCGCCCGATCGCGGCGTCGATCCGGTCGACGGCCGTCGGCGCGTCGGGAAGTGTGTCTGACATGCCATGCGAGATAGCATGGCAGGGAGGCGCGACAAGCCTGGATTGGAACAGTTTAGACCAACCCACGGTGTTGACAGGGCGGCCCGCCGCCCCGCAAAGGCAGCGCGCCCGGAACGGACTCACGGGCGTAGCGGAGATAAAGCCATGACGGTCAAGGTTGCGATCAACGGTTTCGGGCGCATCGGCCGTCTCGTTGCGCGTGCGGTGCTCGAACAGGCTGACAGCGCGCTCGAGCTCGTGGCGATCAACGATCTCGGCGATGCGAAGTCGAATGCGTGGCTGTTCAAGCGCGACAGCGTTCACGGCAAGTATCCGGGCGAGGTATCGGCCGAGGGCAACGAACTGCTGGTCGACGGCAAGCGCATCCGCGTCACCGCCGAGCGCGACCCCGCCAACCTGCCGCACGCCGAACTGGGCGTCGACATCGTCCTCGAATGCACGGGCTTCTTCACCGACAAGGCGAGCTGCCAGAAGCATCTCGATGCGGGCGCGAAGAAGGTGCTGATCTCGGCACCGGGCAAGGGCGTCGACCTGACCGTCGTGTACGGCGTCAATCACGACCAGCTCACCGCCGAGCACACGATCGTCTCGAACGCGTCGTGCACCACCAACTGCCTCGCGCCCGTCGCCAAGGTGCTGAACGACGCGATCGGTATCGAGCGCGGGCTGATGACCACCATCCATGCCTATACCAACGACCAGAAGATCCTCGACCAGATCCATCCCGACCTGCGCCGTGCGCGCGCCGCGGCGATGTCGATGATCCCGACCACGACGGGCGCTGCCCGCGCGGTCGCCGAAGTGCTTCCCGAACTGAAGGGCAAGCTCGACGGGTCGGCGATCCGCGTGCCGGTGCCGGACGTGTCGCTGGTCGACCTGACCTTCACCCCGTCGCGCGACACGACGCGCGAAGAGGTGAATGCGGTGCTGAAAGCGGCGTCCGAGAGCGGCCCGCTGGTCGGCGTGCTCGACTGGTCGGACGAGCCGCTCGTCTCGATCGATCTCCAGCATACGCCCGCGTCGTCGACGGTCGACAGCCTCGAGACCGCGGTGATCGACGGCAAGCTCGTCCGCGTCGTCAGCTGGTACGACAACGAATGGGGCTTCTCGAACCGCATGGTCGACACCGCCACCGCAATGGCGAAGTTCATCTAAGCCTGCGCACCATGCACCCCCTCTTCCGTTCGCTTCGAGCGCAGTCGAGAAGTCGCTATTCGTGACAGATGGTGTTTCGACTATGCTCGACACGAACGGGGAGGGGGCGGTGGCCCGGGTTTCAACGATAGCCGGCACGATCGCCGGCATCGCCCGCCACCCCCGCGCGAAAGCCCCGATGGAGGTCATCGACCATGTCGAGATCACCGTCGAGGCCGGCCTGCACGGCGACTTTCGCGGCTATGTGAAGCCCGGCGGCAAGGGGCGGCGTCAGGTCACGCTGATCGAGCGTGTCGACTGGGATGCCGCGATGGCCGAGGTCGGCTGCGATATTCCCTGGTACGAACGTCGTGCGAACCTGCTCGTCGACGGCTTCGACCTTCCCCAGGTACCCGGCACGCAGCTCCGCATCGGCGCGGACGTCGTGCTGGAGGTGACGCGGCACACCGATCCATGCGAACGGATGGAAGCGCTGGCACCAGGATTGTTCGCCGCGCTCACGCCCGACTGGCGGGGCGGGGCGTGTACCCGTGTATTGATGGGCGGCAGGATCGCCGTCGGTGACGAGATCAGGATCGAGAAACCATGACCAAGCCTTTCAAGACTCTCGACGATATGGGTGACATCCAGGGCAAGCGCGTGCTCGTCCGCGAAGACCTCAACGTGCCGATGGCCGAGGGTCGCGTCACCGATGACACGCGCCTTCGGGCCACCGTCGCGACGGTCGGCGAACTGGCGGACAAGGGTGCGATCGTCCTCGTCCTCGCGCATTTCGGGCGGCCCAAGGGCAAGCCGAGCCCCGACTTCTCGCTGTCGCAGGTCGTCAAACCGTACAGCGAAGTCCTGGGGCGCGAAGTCCGCTACGTCGACTGGGAAGGCGCCGAGGATTCGGTCGCGACGCTTGAGCCCGGCGACATCGCCGTGCTCGAGAACACGCGCTTCTTCGGCGGCGAGGAGACTAACGATCCCGCCGTCGTCGCGCGTTTCGCGAGCCTCGGTGACCTGTACGTCAACGACGCCTTCTCCGCCGCGCACCGCGCGCATGCCTCGACCGAGGGTCTGGCGCATGTCCTTCCCGCCTTTGCCGGGCGTGCGATGGAGGCCGAACTCGACGCGCTCCAGAAGGCGCTGGGCGAGCCCGAGCATCCGGTCGCAGCGGTCGTCGGCGGCGCGAAGGTGTCGTCGAAGCTCGACGTGCTGCGGCATCTGGTGACGCGCGTCGATCACCTGATCATCGGCGGCGGGATGGCCAACACCTTCCTCGCCGCGCGCGGTGTCGATGTCGGCAAGAGCCTGTGCGAGCATGAGCTGGCGAGCACCTGCGAACAGATCATGGACGCTGCCGACAAGGCGAATTGCACCGTCCATCTGCCCTACGACGTCGTCGTCGCGAAGGAGTTCAAGCCCAACCCCGCGACGCGCACGATCAACGTCCACGAGGTCGCCGCCGACGAGATGATCCTCGACGTCGGCCCCGCGGCGGTCGAGTCGCTTGGTGACGTGCTCAAGAACTGCCGGACCTTGGTGTGGAACGGCCCGCTCGGCGCGTTCGAGACACCGCCGTTCGATACCGCGACCGTGGCGCTCGCGCGCACCGCGGCGGCGTTGACCGAGGGCGGTTCGCTCGTTTCGGTCGCAGGCGGCGGCGATACGGTCGCCGCACTCAACCACGCCGGAGTGGCGGGGGCATTCACGTTCGTGTCGACCGCGGGTGGCGCGTTCCTTGAATGGATGGAAGGCAAGACTCTTCCCGGGGTCGCCGCGCTCCACGGTTGAAATGCGCCGGCATCCAAGCTATGTTTAACATGTTAAACGGAGACTCGGATGCTCGGCGTCAGGCTCGATAGCGAACTCGAAGAACGCCTCGCGGCGGTTGCGCGTACCCAGGGGCGCAGCAAGAGCGATATCGCGCGTGAAGCCGTGCGACGCTATGTCGAGCGCCACGACGAGGCTTTTCTCGCGGAGGCGCGGCGGCAGTCGATGAAGGCTGCCGCGCGCGACCGCGCGGTACAGGACGAGAATTGGGATTTCCTGATTTCGGCGCCGTCCGCGTGAGGATCTCGCGTGGCATGATCGTGGTCGGGGCGGGGCCAGATGACGCCCCCCGAAAACCGCGGCCTTTTCTCGTCGTCCAGTCGGATGTGTTCGCCGAACATGCGACGGTGTCCGTCTGCCCGCTGACCTGTGTCACCAGCGATACGAATCTGTTCCGCGTGCCCCTTGAGGCATCCCCGGACACCGGGCTTCACGACGCCGCCGAAATCCAGGTCGACAAGCTGGATAGTCTCGCCCGCGACGAGATCGTGAAGATTGTCGGCACCATTCCCATCACCACCATGACCAGCGTCGACGATGCGTTGCGCCGTTGGCTCGAGCTTTGAAGGAACAACCATGACCACGACGATCACACCGCAAATCAAGACCATCCTCGACAAGTATGAAGCTACCAGTTCGGCGGTGAAGGCGAACCTTGCGCGCATCCTGATGCAGGGCAAGCTCGGCGGCACCGGCAAGCTCGTGATCCTGCCCGTCGACCAGGGCTTCGAGCATGGCCCGGCGCGCAGCTTTTCGGTCAACCCGGCGGCGTACGACCCGCATTACCACTATCAGCTCGCGATCGACGCCGGGCTCAGCGCCTATGCGGCGCCGCTCGGCATGCTCGAGGCGGGCGCGGACACGTTCGCGGGGCAGATCCCGACGATCCTGAAGTGCAACAGCTCGAACAGCTGGGCGACGTCGATCGATCAGGCGGTTACCGCGACCGTGGCGGACGCGGTCCGGCTCGGCTCGGCGGCGATCGGCTTTACGATCTATCCGGGTGCGGACCAGTTCTTCGACCTCGTCGAGGAGATCCGCGAGCTGAGCGAAGAGGCCAAGTCGGTCGGTATCGCGACGGTGATCTGGTCCTACCCGCGTGGCGGCGAGCTGACCAAGGACGGCGAGCTCGCGCTCGACGTCGGCGCCTATGCCGCACACATGGCGGCGCTGCTCGGCGCGCACATCATCAAGACCAAGCTGCCGACCGATCATATCGAGCAGAAGGAATGCAAGTCGCTTTACGCCGGCACCGACTGGTCGAAGCAGGCGGATCGCGTGAAGCATGTCGTCCAGTCGAGCTTTGCCGGGCGTCGCATCAACGTCTTCTCGGGCGGCGCGTCGAAGGGCGAGGACGCGGTGTTCCAGGACGCGCGCGACATTCGCGACGGCGGCGGCAACGGCTCGATCATCGGCCGCAACACCTTCCAGCGTCCGCGCGACGAGGCGCTGGCGATGCTCGACCGCATCATCCGCATCTACAAGAACGAGGAATAAGGCTTTGTGATCGGGGCGTTCTCTTATCACAAAGCGATCGCCCCGATGATCTGGGTCCTGATCGGGCTGTCGACCGTCGAATTGGTCGTGGTCCATCTGCTGCTGGCGCATTGGTGGCCGCGTATCGCCATCGCCGTCGCAGCGGTGACGCTCGGGATGATAATGTGGCTCGTGACGGTCGTCCGGGCATTTCGAAGCATGCCGGTTGTTCTCGAGGCGGACCGGCTCCTAATGCGGACAGGCCGATTGCGCTCGGTCAGCGTGGCGACCCAGCAGATTGCAGGGCTTCGGTCGTCCTGTGATGCCGCGACCTTGAAGCAACGCCATGTGCTGAACCTCGCGCTGATCGCCTACCCCAATACGGTTATTGATCTTTTGGCGCCCGTCGCGGTGGGGCGGCGGCAGATATCGACGATTGCGCACCGTCTTGATGATCCTGCCGGTTTCGCCGACGCGCTTAACCGGCTACGGCCGCGGGCATGACCGAAGAAGATCCGCTGGGCCCGCTCGACCCGACATTCGCCGAGAATTTCCGTCGCGACATGCGGCGGCCGCCATGTCAGCTCTATCTCGTCTCGCCGCTCGACGTGTCCGGCGACTTTCCCGACCGGCTGGCGCGCGCGCTCGATGCCGGGCCGGTGGCCGCGTTCCAGTTCCGCGTGAAGGACATCGACCAGCATGCCGCCGCGGCGCTGGGGGCGCCGCTGCGCGCGATCTGCGCCGAGCGCGACGTCGCGTTCATCGTCAACGACGATATCGGCCTCGCCAAGCGGCTCGATGCAGACGGCGTTCACCTGGGGCAGGGCGACGGCGATCCGCGCGAGGCGCGCGCGCAGCTTGGCCCCAATGCGCAGATCGGCGTAACCTGCCACGGCAGCCGCCATCTGGCGATGGAAGCGGGCGAGGCTGGCGCGGACTATGTCGCGTTCGGGGCCTTTTATCCGACGACGACCAAGACGGTCGAGCATATGGCGGAGCCGGTGACGCTGTCCTGGTGGTCGACGCTGTTCGAGATGCCGTGCGTCGCGATCGGCGGCATCACGCCCGAGAACGCGGCGCCGCTGGCCGCAGCGGGCGCAGACTTCATCGCCGTGTCGGGCGCGGTCTGGAACGGTGACGAAGTCGCCGCGATCAAGGCGTTCGGTGAGGTGCTCGCCAAGGCTTGAGCCGGGCGCGGGCCGGGCGGTGCGGACGCTACGCCGCCGGCCTTTGGCATGCCGCGCCAAGCCGTTGGAAACAACCGACGCGCCGACCGTTTGGTCCACAGGCGTAACGGTTTGGGACCATGGCATGACGACAGCATTTCTGACGAAGACCTCGGTTCTTGCCGCCTGTCTCCTGGGCGCCGCAACGCCCGCGTTTGCACAGCAGGCGTCGGGGCCCCCCGTGCCGATCGATCGCAACGTGCTGCATGTGCAGGTGATTCTCGATCATCTCGGCTTTGGTCCGGGCGTGCTCGATGGTCGCGGCGGACAGTCGCTGGTTGCCGCGCTCAAGGGGTTCCAGGAAGCAAAGGGGCTGCCGATCACGGGCAAGTCCGATCCGCAGACGATGCGCGCGCTCTATCCCTATCGCGCCGCGCGGCCGACGGTGACGATCGCACTGACGCCCGACATGCTGGCCGGACCGTTCGTCAATCCGCTTCCCAAGGATCCGGCGAAGCAGGCCGAACTCCCGTCGCTCGGCTATCGAACGGTGATGGAGAAGCTGGGCGAGATGTTCCACACGACGCCGGCCGTCATCATGGCACTGAATGCGCCGGGCACGCGACTGGCGCCGGGCACCAAGGTCGTGTTCCCCAATGCGCTGCCGTCGTCGCGCGCCTATGACGAGAAGCTCACCCCCGAATGGCGGGCCACGCTCACCATGCTCAACGTCGATGCGACGCAGCCGCAGGCCGATCACGTCGTCGTCGACAAGTCGGACAGCGTGCTGCGCGTGCTCGACAAGAACGACAAGCTGATCGCGCAGTTCTCGGCGACGATGGGATCGAGCCACGATCCGCTGCCGCTGGGCACGTGGACGATCAAGGGCGCAGACTATAACCCCAAGTTCCATTTCAACCCGGCGCTGTTCTGGGATGCGAAAAAGGGCCAGCAGAAGGAGATGCTGCCGCCGGGGCCGAATGGTCCGGTCGGCGTGGTCTGGCTCGACCTCTCCAAGCCGCATTACGGGATCCACGGGACGCCAAGCCCCGAGACGATCGGTCGCGCCGAAAGCCATGGCTGCATCCGCCTGACCAACTGGGATGCCGCGCGTCTGTCGATGATGGTCAAGCCGGGAACCAAGGCGAAATTCCAGGCCTGAGCTGATGACCCGGACGTTCTGGATCATGCTCGGACTGATCGTGGTGATCGGCGGCGGGTTCGCATCGATGCTGTCGTTCGGGAACGGCAGCGCGCCCGCGGCGGTCGAGCGGGAAGCCGGTGAAGCGGCGCCGGCGGAGGGCTCGACCAGCGCGTCGCCGGGCAGGCTGGCGGTGCCCGTGATCGGCGTGCGTGCCGGCGCGATCGCCGACAGCTGGGACGATGCGCGC
This sequence comes from Sphingomonas sp. Leaf20, assembly GCF_001421535.1. GTDB lineage: Bacteria > Pseudomonadota > Alphaproteobacteria > Sphingomonadales > Sphingomonadaceae > Sphingomonas. The sequence continues at coordinate 852,618 of NZ_LMKN01000008.1, forward strand.
GGTGACGGCACGCGGGGGCACCGCGGCACCGACATCATGGCACCGCGCGGCACCGTCGTCGTCGCCGCCGCGCCGGGCCGCGTCGAGAAGCTTTTCGACAGCACGCTCGGCGGGATCACGCTCTATGTCCGGTCGCACGACCGGCACTGGACCTATTATTACGCGCATCTCGCGGGCTATGCCGCGGGGGTCAGCGAGGGGATGGCGGTCAAGACCGGCGATCACCTGGGCTATGTCGGCGATACCGGCGATGCGGGGCCGGGCAATTACCATCTGCATTTCGCGGTCACGCGGACGAAGCCGCAAGACCGCTGGTGGCAGGGGGAGGACGTCAACCCGTACCCCCTGCTTGCCGGAACCCGGGCATCCCGCTAAAGCGCGCGGCTTCGGGTTTCCGCACGGCCTTGCCTGGCGGACGGCCCCTAGCTCTTTCCAGCAGGAATCGGTCATGAAGATCAACGCGGTCGAGATTCGTCCCGGCAACATCCTTGAATATGAGGGCGGCATCTGGCGCGCCGTCAAGATTCAGCACACGCAGCCCGGCAAGGGCGGGGCCTATATGCAGGTCGAGATGAAGAACCTCATCGACGGCCGCAAGAACAACACCCGCTTCCGCTCCGCCGAGAGCGTCGAGAAGGTGCGGCTCGACACCGTCGACTTCCAGTATCTGTTCCGCGACGGCGACGCGCTGACGTTCATGGACAAGGTCAATTACGAGCAGATCACGCTCGACGCCGACATCCTGGGCGACGCCGCGGCGTTCCTGCAGGACGGCATGGACGTGGTGATGGAGCTCTGGGAAGAGCGGCCGATCTCGGTCCAGCTTCCCGACACGATCGAGGCGCTGATCGTCGAGGCGGATGCCGTCGTGAAGGGGCAGACCGCGTCGTCGAGCTACAAGCCCGCGGTGCTCGAGAACGGCGTGCGCGTGATGGTGCCGCCGCATATCGGTGCGGGTACGCGGATCGTGGTCGATGTGTACGAGCAGACCTATGTAAGGCGTGCTGATTGAGGCCGAGCGGCCGAGACGGATAGCTTAAGCTATCCGCACGACCCGCCGGCCCGGCCGGCGGGCATGGCCCGGCCGACGACGCGGGCTTTGCCCGCGGCCTGCGTCTGCGGCACTGCCCCACCCCAACCCCTCCCCTGAAGGGGAGGGGCTGAAAGGATTAAAATGCCAAGCCATTCCGGCATCATGACCGTCATCGAGCGCGCCGCCCGCAAGGCCGCGCCGCGCCTGCGTCGCGACTTCAACGAGGTCCAGCAGCTCCAGGTCAGTCGCAAGGGGCCCGCCGACTTTGTCAGCCAGGCCGACCAGCGCGCCGAACAGACGATCTTCGAAGAGCTGAGCCACGCGCGTCCCGACTGGGGCATGCTGATGGAGGAGCGCGGCGAGGTCGCCGGCGATCCGAACAAGCCGCGCTTCATCGTCGATCCGCTCGATGGCACGTCGAACTTCCTTCACGGAATCCCGCATTTCTGCATCTCGATCGCGGTCGAGGAGCCGATGGCGAACGGCAAGCGCGAGGTCACGACCGCGCTCGTGTACCAGCCGCTGACCGACGAGAGCTTCTGGGCGGAGAAGGGGCGCGGCGCCTGGCTGACCGACCAGCGGCTGCGCGTGTCGTCGCGTCGCGATCTGTCCGAATCACTCATCGCGACGGGTATCCCGTTCCTTGGCCATGGCGATTTCGCGCAGTGGAGCCGGATCTTCGGTGCGGTCGCGCCCGAGGTTGCGGGGATCCGTCGTCTCGGTGCCGCGGCGCTCGATCTCGCCTGGCTCGCGGCCGGGCGGTTCGACGGCTTCTGGGAATCCAACCTGAAACCTTGGGACGTTGCCGCGGGGATGCTGCTGGTCAAGGAAGCGGGCGGTTACGTCACGGACTTCCGCGGCGGCGACCGCGCGATGGAGCGCAACGAGTTCCTCGCCGCGAACGACGCGCTGCATTCGCGACTGCATAAGCTGGTGGCCGGCGCGCTGCGCTGAGCCGATCGACGGTTCCGCTCCCGCGAGGGGGCGGGCGTTGGTCTGGCCGAGGGGGCGTTCGGGGATCACCCTGGTTGCGTGTCCTCCCCCTCCGTCACCTTCGGCGACACCTCCCCCTGGTGGGGGAGGATCGGGTCGCGCTGGCATCAGCAGCCCCGTGTCCCCTCTGGATCGGTGATTTGCCCTGCCGTGTGGTCCGGAACCGGCTGGGAATTGCTGGCCGGATCCGGTGACATCGCACCGCTTTTACGCGTGCAGCTACCACGCCCATACCGGGTAACGCAGGTGTCCCGACGGGCTGATACAGCTGTTGCGAGTGATTCTCACGGGCTCCCAGCCTTGCCCCACGGGGCCCATCGGCCTAAAGGCTCCCCATCTGTTCGCACATGCGAGAACCCCTTTGGTCGACCTGTCGCAATATCTACCCATCCTCCTGTTTCTCGGCGTCGCGATCGCGCTGTCGAGCACGTTCGTCTTCCTGCCGATGGCCGTCTCGCGGCTGACCGGGTCGCACAAGCCGACGCCCGAGAAGCTCAGCGAGTATGAGTGCGGCTTTCCCGCATTCGAAGACCCTCGCAGCCAGTTCGACGTCCGTTTCTATCTGATCGCCATCCTCTTCATCATCTTTGATCTCGAGGCGGCGTTTCTGTTCCCCTGGGCCGTCTCGGTGTTCACGCTCGGCTGGACCGCGTGGATTTCGATGATGATCTTTATCGGCGAACTGGCCCTCGGCCTCGCCTATGCATGGAAGAAGGGAGCACTCGATTGGGAGTAGAGCTTCAGCCCGCACCCGGTTCGCCCAGCTCGCTGGTGCCACCCGATCAGGGCTTTTTCGACAGCCTCAATGGCGAACTGACCGACAAGGGTTTCCTCGTCACGTCGACCGAGGAATTGTTCCAGTGGGCCCGCACGGGCTCGCTGTGGTGGATGACGTTCGGGCTCGCATGCTGCGCGGTCGAGATGATCCACGTGAACATGCCGCGCTATGATCTCGAGCGTTTCGGCGCTGCGCCGCGCGCGTCGCCGCGTCAGTCGGACGTGATGATCGTCGCGGGCACGCTGTGCAACAAGATGGCGCCTGCGCTGCGTCGCGTCTACGACCAGATGTCGGAGCCGAAATACGTGATCTCGATGGGATCGTGCGCAAACGGCGGCGGCTATTATCATTATAGCTACAGCGTCGTCCGCGGTTGCGACCGGATCGTGCCCGTCGACATCTACGTTCCCGGGTGCCCGCCGACCGCGGAAGCGCTGCTGTACGGCATCATGCAGTTGCAGCGGAAGATCCGGCGGTCCGGGAGCATCGAACGGTGAGGGCGCCCGCACCAGCCTATGCGGCGAACGACGGCACCATCGACGCGGCCCGCGCCGCGCTCGGCGGCATGCTGCTCGACGCGGTCGACAAGGTCGGCGAGGTCGCCCTCCACGTCCGTCGCGAGGACCTGTACGACGCGATGATCGCGCTGCGCGACACGCCGGGGCTCGCCTATCAGCAGCTCATGGAAATCGCCGGCGTCGACTATCCCGATCGCGCGGAGCGGTTCGAGGTCGTTTATTGCATGCTGTCGCTGACGCGGAACCACCGCCTGCGCGTGCATGTCGCGACCGACGAGGAGAAGCCGGTGCCGTCGGTGACCGACATCTGGCCGGTCGCCGGCTGGCTCGAGCGCGAAGTGTACGACATGTACGGCGTGCTGTTCAGCGGTAACCCGGACCTGCGTCGCATCCTGACCGATTATGGCTTTCGCGGTCATCCGCAGCGCAAGGACTTCCCGCTGACGGGCTATGTCGAGCTGCGCTATTCGGAAGAGGAAAAGCGCGTCGTGTACGAGCCGGTGCAGCTCGCGCAGGACTTCCGCACGTTCGACTTCATGAGCCCGTGGGAAGGTGCCGAATACGTCCTTCCGGGTGACGAGAAGGGCGCCTTGCCGCAGGCCAAGGGCGCGCAGACGCCGCTCTCGGCCGATACGATCGTCAAGGCGGATGCGGCGCAGAGCACGACCAAGGCGCCCGACGCGCCGAGCGAGCCCTATGCGAAGAAGGACGTCCAGAATACCTCGCAGAGCGGTGCGGGCGAGCCCGATCCGGGCAACCAGAAGCAGGACAAGCCCGTAGAGTCGGACGTGATCCCGACCAAGGGTGGAGGACAGAACCAGTGAGTCTCTACGTAGAGGAGCTTCTGGGCGAGGCGGATGCCGCCGATCCCACGACCGGCGACGTCACGATCCAGAACTACACGATCAACTTCGGTCCGCAGCATCCCGCGGCGCACGGCGTTCTCCGCCTTGTCATGGAGCTCGACGGCGAGATCGTCGAACGCGTCGACCCGCATGTCGGGCTGCTTCATCGCGGCACCGAGAAGCTGATCGAGTACAAGACGTACACGCAGGCTTTGCCCTATTTCGATCGTCTCGATTACTGCTCGCCGCTGTGCATGGAGCATAGCTGGGTGCTCGCGGTCGAGAAGCTGCTCGACCTCGAAGTGCCCGAGCGCGCGCAGTATCTGCGTGTGTTCTTCGCCGAGCTGACGCGCATCTCGAACCACATGCTCAACCTCGGCAGCCACGTCATGGACGTCGGCGCGATGACGCCGAACCTGTGGATGTTCGAGATCCGCGAGGATTGCATGAACTTCTTCGAGCGCGTGAGCGGCGCGCGCATGCATTCCAACTATTTCCGTCCCGGCGGCGTGCATCAGGATGCGCCGCTTAAGCTGCTCGCCGATATCGGCGACTGGCTCGACACGCGGCTGCCGCGGCTGTTCGAGGACGCGATTTCGCTCGTCGCGGACAACCGCATCTTCAAGCAGCGCAACGTCGACATCGCGGTCGTCAGCCGCGACGATGCGGTTAAATGGGGCTTTTCGGGTCCGATGATCCGCGGCTCGGGCATCGCCTGGGATCTGCGCAAGTCGCAGCCCTATGACGTCTATGCCAAGATGGACTTCGACGTGCCGGTCGGCACGCGCGGCGACTGCTATGACCGGTTCATGGTGCGCGTCGAGGAAGTGCGTCAGTCCGCACGGATCATGAAGCAGTGCCTGCGCGACATGCCGGAGGGACCGATCGCCTCGCTCGACCGCAAGGTCGTGCCGCCGAAGCGCGGCGAGATGAAGCAGTCGATGGAAGCGCTGATCCATCACTTCAAGCTCTACACCGAGGGCTTTCATGTGCCCGCCGGCGACGTCTATGTCGCGACCGAGAGCCCCAAGGGCGAGTTCGGCGTATATCTGGTCGCCGACGGCAGCAACAAGCCGTATCGCTGCAAGATCCGCCCGACCGCGTTCTCGCATCTCCAGGCCTTCGATTTCATGGCGAAGGGCCACATGCTGGCGGATACGACCGCGATCCTCGGCGCGATGGATATCGTTTTTGGTGAATGTGATCGCTGATGGCTGAAGCTCCGAAAATTCCCGATGAGGCAGAGACCCGCGCACGCTGGGGTTCGTTCGCCTGGACGGACGAGAACCAGGTGAAGGCGAACGAGATCCTCGGGCGCTACCCAAAGGGCCGCGAACAGTCGGCGTCGATCCCGTTCCTCGACCTTGCGCAGCGCCAGGTGGGTGCGGAAACGCAGACGCAGGGCTGGTTGCCGGTTCCGGTGATCGAGTTCGTCGCGCGCCAGATCGGCGTGCCATACATGCGCGTGTACGAGGTCGTGACCTTCTACACGATGTTCAACCTGGCACCGGTTGGCCGCTATCACGTGCAGGTCTGCGGCACGACGCCGTGCATGCTGCGCGGGTCGGACGACGTGCTGGCGGCGTGCAAGAACCGTGGTCTCGTCAAGGGCGGCACGACCCCCGACGGCATGTTCACGCTGACCGAGGTCGAGTGTCTTGGCACTTGCGCGAACGCGCCGATGGTGCAGATCAACGACGATAACTTCGAAGATCTCGATTACGACAAGACGACCGAGATCCTCGAGGCGCTCGCCAACGGCGGTACGCCGACGCCGGGGCCGCAGTTCGGTCGCCGTGCGAGCTGCCCCGAGGGCGGCCCGACCTCGCTCAAGGCGATGGTCGACGCGAACCACGATTACCGGGGGGAGTGGGCCTGATGCTCGCCGACAAGGACCGCATCTTCACCAACGTCTACGGCTTCCAGCCGTGGAACGTCGACGCAGCGATCATGCGCGGCGATTGGGATAATACCAAGGACCTGATGGCGCTCGGCCAGGACGCGATCATCGACGTGATGAAGGCGTCGGGTCTGCGTGGCCGTGGCGGGGCAGGGTTCCCGACCGGCACGAAATGGTCGTTCATGCCCAAGGAGCCTAAGCCCGACCGGCCGAACTTCCTCGTCATCAACGCCGATGAATCCGAGCCTGGCAGTTGCAAGGATCGCGAGATCATCCGCCACGATCCGCACAAGCTGATCGAGGGCGCGCTGATCGCCGGGTTCGCGATGCGCGCGCGCGCCGCGTACATCTACATCCGCGGCGAGTATATCCGTGAGGCAGAGACGCTGTTCGCGGCGGTCGCCGAGGCCTATGATCGCGGCTTTATCGGCAAGAATGCGTGCGGGTCGGGCTACGACTTCGACGTGTTCGTCCACCGCGGCGCGGGCGCCTATATCTGCGGCGAAGAGACCGCGATGCTCGAAAGCCTCGAGGGCAAGAAGGGCCAGCCGCGGCTGAAGCCTCCATTCCCGGCGGGCGCGGGGCTGTATGGCTGCCCGACGACGGTCAACAACGTGGAGTCGATCGCGGTTGCGCCGACGATCCTGCGGCGTGGTGCGGCGTGGTTCTCGAGCTTCGGCGCGGAGAACAACCGCGGCACCAAGCTGTTCCAGATCAGCGGCCATGTGAACAAGCCCTGCGTGGTCGAGGAAGAGATGAGCATCTCGTTCCGCGACCTGATCGAGACGCATTGCGGCGGGATCCGTGGCGGCTGGGACAATCTGCTCGCGGTGATCCCGGGCGGCTCGTCGGTGCCACTGGTCCCCGCCGCGCAGATCATGGACTGCGCGATGGATTTCGACGGCCTGAAGGCGGTCGGCTCGGGCCTCGGTACCGCGGCGATCATCGTCATGGACAAGTCGACCGACATCGTCCGTGCGATCAGCCGCATCTCGTACTTCTACAAGCATGAGAGCTGCGGCCAATGCACGCCGTGCCGCGAAGGCACCGGCTGGATGTGGCGCGTGATGGAGCGGATGCGTACCGGCGACGCCGAGCTGTCCGAGATCGACATGCTCCAGCAGGTCACCAAGCAGGTCGAGGGTCACTCGATCTGCGCGCTCGGCGACGCCGCAGCGTGGCCGATTCAGGGCCTGATCAAGCATTTCCGCCCAGAGATGGAACGCCGTATCCGCGAACGTGGTGGCGACACCGCGCCGATGATGGAAGCCGCAGAGTAATGCCTACAGTCAAAGTCGATGGCGTAGAGATCGAGGTGCCGCAGGGTGCCACCGTGCTGCAGGCGTGCGAGCTTGCCGGCAAGGAGATCCCGCGTTTCTGTTACCATGAGCGGCTGAGCATCGCCGGCAACTGCCGGATGTGCCTGGTCGAGGTGAAGCCTGGTCCGCCCAAGCCGCAGGCGTCGTGCGCGCTGCCGGCGGCGGACAAGCAGGAGATCTTCACCAACTCGCCGATGGTCAAGAATGCCCGCGAGGGCATCATGGAATTCCTGCTGATCAACCACCCGCTCGATTGCCCGATCTGCGATCAGGGCGGCGAGTGCGATCTGCAGGACCAGTCGGTCGCCTATGGTCGCGGCCATTCGCGCTATGACGAGAACAAGCGCGCGGTCACCGAGAAGTATATGGGTCCGATCGTGAAGACGGTCATGACCCGCTGCATCCAGTGCACGCGCTGCATCCGCTTTGCCGAGGAAGTGTCGGGCGTCGAGGAGATCGGTGCGATCTTCCGCGGCGAGGACATGCAGATCACCTCGTATCTCGAGAATGCGGTCAAGAGCGAGCTGTCGGGCAACGTCGTCGACCTGTGCCCGGTCGGCGCGCTGACGTCGAAGCCTTACGCGTTCGAGGCGCGTCCTTGGGAACTCCGCAAGACTCTGACGATCGACGTCATGGACGCGGTCGGCACCAACATCCGGCTCGACAGCCGTGGTCGCCAGGTGCTGCGCTGCGTGCCGCGGATCAACGAGGACGTGAACGAGGAGTGGGCAACCGACAAGACGCGCCACGCGATCGACGGTCTCGTGCGTCGTCGGCTCGACAAGCCCTATGTCCGCGTGAACGGCAAGCTGGTTCCCGCCACGTGGGACGAGGCCTTCGCGGCGATCAAGGCGGTTGACGCCGGGTCGAGTGTGGCTGCTGTCGCCGGCGACCTGGTCGACTGCGAGACGATGTACGCCGCCAAGGCTTTGCTCGCGAAGATGGGCTCGACGATGCTCGAAGGCCGCCAGACCGGCATGGCCTATGACACGTCAAGCATCGCTGCGGTCAATTTCAACACGACGATCGCCGGCACCGAGCGCGCCGACGCGATACTGCTGGTGGGCACCAACCTGCGCTGGGAAGCGCCGCTGGTGAACACGCGGGTGCGCAAGGCGATCAAGAAGGGCGCGAAGGTCTTCGCGATCGGGCCGGAGACGGACCTGACGTACAAGGTCGAATGGCTCGGCGACGATCTGGCGCTGCTCGGCAATCTGCCCGACGCAGTGACCGAGGCGTTCGGCAAGGCCGAGCGTCCGATGGTGATCGTCGGTGGCGCGGCGCTGAAGGGCGGCCATGCGGCTGCGCTGAAGCTGGTCGATACGCTGGGGCTCGTGAAGGACGACTGGAACGGCTTCAACGTCGTTCATATGGCGGCGTCGCGAATGGGCGGGCTGATGCTCGGCTATGCGCAGACGGGCGGCATCGCCGACGTGATGGGGGCGAAGCTCGGCTTCTTCCTCGGCGCCGACGAAGTCGATTTCAGCCAGTTTGCTGGCTTCAAGGTGTTCGTGGGGCATCACGGCGACAAGGGCGCGGCGGCTGCCGACGTCATCCTGCCGGGCGTGACCTATGCCGAGAAGTCGGGCACGTGGGTCAACCTCGAGGGTCGTGTCCAGCGCGGCGAGCGCGCGGTGTTCGCGCCGGGCGACGCACGTGACGACTGGTCGATCTTCCGCGCGCTGTCCGACACGCTGGGCCACACGCTGCCGTTCGACAGCTTCGAGGGTCTGCGCGAAGAGATGTTCGCCGCCGTCCCCGCGCTGCGTCACCAGGCGCTCGCGACGTTCGACTGGGCCGTGCCGTCGGGCACGGACGCCGGGAATGAGGGCGGCCACGGCGTCCTCGCCGGCTATCCGATCAAGGACTTCTACCTGACCAACGCGATCTGCCGCGCATCGCCGACGATGCAGCGCTGTTCGGCAGAACTTCTCCACGGGGAAGACTTTGCGGAGGCCGCCGAATGATCTCCTGGTTCGAACCGGCGCTCGGCTATGGCTGGGCGTATTTCATCGCGACGATCATCGACATCCTCGCGATCGCGCTGCCGCTGATGCTCGCGGTGGCGATGATCATCTATGCCGATCGCAAGATCTGGGCGGCGATGGCGCTGCGTCGCGGTCCCAACGTCGTCGGGCCGTTCGGCCTCCTGCAGAGCTTCGCCGACGGCCTCAAGGTCTTCCTTCAGGAGACGATCGTCCCGGCCGCGGCCAATCGCGGCCTGTTCCTGCTGGCGCCGATCATCACCTTCACCACGGCGCTGATCGTATGGGCGGTGATACCGTTCCAGACCGGCGTCGTGCTGGCCAACATCAACGTCGGTCTGCTGTACGTGCTCGCGGCGTCGTCGCTCGGCGTGTACGGCGTGATCCTGTCGGGCTGGGCGTCGAACTCGAAATACCCCTTCTACTCGGCGCTGCGTGCGGCCGCGCAGATGGTCAGCTATGAAGTCGCGATCGGCTTCATCCTGATCTCGGTCGTGCTGTGGTCGGGCAGCTTCAACCTGTCGACGATCGTGCTGTCGCAGAAGTCGCATGTCTGGTTCTTCAACGGGTACATCCTCAACCCGCTGCTGTTTCCGATGGCGGTGATGTTCTTCATCTCGAGCCTGGCCGAGACGCAGCGCGCGCCGTTCGATCTGACCGAGGCGGAGAGCGAACTCGTCGCCGGGTACCAGACCGAATATTCGTCGATGGCGTTCGCGCTGTTCTGGCTCGGCGAATATGCCAACGTCATCATGATGAGCGCGCTCAACGCGACGCTGTTCTGGGGCGGCTGGCTGCCGCCGGTCGACTGGGCACCGCTTTATTACGTGCCGGGGATCATCTGGCTGTTTGCCAAGATCCTGTTCTTCTTTTTCCTGTTCAGCTGGGTCAAGGCGACCGTGCCGCGCTATCGCTATGATCAGCTGATGCGGCTGGGTTGGAAGATCTTCCTCCCCGTCTCGCTGTTCTGGGTTTTCCTTGTGTCGGGCTATCTCATGCTGATGCGCGTTGGAGTGGGTTCATGAGCGTCGCTCAGATCATCAAGTCGTTCACCCTGTGGGAATTCGTGAAGGCGCACGCGTTGACGCTTCGCTATTTCTTCAAGGAAAAGGCGACGATCAACTATCCGTACGAGCGTAACCCGGTCAGCCCGCGGTTTCGCGGTGAGCATGCGCTGCGTCGTTATCCCAACGGCGAAGAGCGGTGCATCGCGTGCAAGCTGTGCGAGGCCGTGTGCCCTGCGCAGGCGATCACGATCGAGGCCGAGCCGCGCGACGACGGTTCGCGCCGGACGACGCGCTACGACATCGACATGACCAAGTGCATCTATTGCGGGCTGTGCGCCGAGGCGTGCCCGGTCGACGCGATCGTCGAGGGGCCGAATTATGAATTCTCGACCGAGACGCGTGAAGAGCTGATCTACGACAAGTCGAAGCTGCTCGATAATGGCGACCGTTGGGAAAGCGCGATCGCGGCGAACCTTGCCGCCGATGCGCCGTACCGTTAAGCGAGCGCCGCGATGACCCAGATTAACTCCGTCATTCCAGCGCAGGCTGGGATCTCGTGCCGCAAGGGCGCGCTCTGCAACCGGAACGCCCCAGCTTTTGCTGGTGTGACGCGGAGGGTGATACCGTGATCCAGGCACTCGCCTTCTATCTGTTCGCGTTCGTCGTCGTGCTGTCGGGCGCGATGACCATCGCGTCGCGCAATCCCGTCCACTCGGTGATGTGGCTGATCCTCGCCTTCTTCAACGCCGCGGGTCTCATGATCCTGGTCGGCGCCGAGTTCATCGCGATGCTGCTTGTCATCGTCTATGTCGGTGCGGTCGCGGTGCTGTTCCTGTTCGTCGTCATGATGCTCGACATCGACTTCACCGAGATGCGCGCGGGCGTCGCGCGCTATTTCGGGATCGGTCTTGCACTTGCCGTCGCGCTGGCGGCCGAGGTCATGATCGCGGTCGGCGCATGGAGCACCGGGCCGATCCAGCTCGCGCGCCGTGCAGCGCCGATCTCCGACACCGTGCCCAACATCCAGGCGATCGGGAACCTGCTCTACACGCGCTATCTGTTCGTGTTTGAAGTCGCCGGTCTCGTCCTGCTGGTCGCGATGATCGGGGCGATCGTCCTGACGCATCGTCAGCGTGGCGGGGTCAAGACTCAGAATATCAGTCGCCAGAACGCGCGCCGTCCGCAGGACGCCACGCGCAACACGAGCCCGGTCGTCGGGCAGGGAGTCGAACTGTGACGATCGGTCTCGTCCATTACCTGGTCGTCGCGGCGATCCTGTTCACGATGGGGGTGCTCGGCATCTTCCTGAACCGGAAGAACCTGATCGTCATCCTGATGGCGATCGAGCTGATCCTGCTCGCGGTGAACATCAATCTGGTCGCCTTCTCGGCGTTCCTGAACGATCTCGTCGGGCAGGTCTTCGCGATGTTCGTGCTGACCGTCGCCGCGGGTGAGTCCGCCATCGGTCTCGCCATTCTCGTCATCTATTTCCGCGGTCGCGGCACCATCGCGGTCGACGACGTCAACCGGATGAAGGGGTAATACGGTTGATTCAGCTTATCGTCTTCCTGCCGTTACTGGCCGCGATCGTTGCCGGGTTCGGCAACCGCGCGATCGGCAACGTGCCGGCGAAAATCGTCACCACGGCCGCATTGTTCGCGTCGTGCCTGTTGTCCTGGCCGATCTTCCTCGGCTTCATGGCGGGCACCAGCACCGCGACCGTCGCGCCACTGCTCGACTTCATCCAGTCGGGCGACATGAACGTCGCGTGGTCGCTGCGCGTTGATGCGCTGACCGCAGTGATGCTCGTGGTCGTCACGTCGGTCTCGGCGCTCGTCCATCTGTATAGCTGGGGCTATATGGACGAGGATCCCGACCAGCCACGCTTCTTTGCGTATCTGTCGCTGTTCACCTTCGCGATGCTGATGCTCGTGACCGCGAACAACCTCGTGCAGATGTTCTTCGGCTGGGAAGGCGTGGGCCTCGCGTCCTACCTCCTGATCGGGTTCTGGTTCCGCAAGCCATCGGCCAGCGCCGCGGCGATCAAGGCGTTCGTCGTCAACCGCGTCGGCGATCTGGGCTTCATGCTCGGCATCTTCGGCACGTTCCTCGTGTTCGGCACGGTCTCGATCCCCGAGATCCTCGCCGCGGCGCCCGGCATGGCCGGATCGACGATCGGCTTCCTAGGCTACCGTCTCGATACGATGACGGTGCTTTGTCTGCTGCTGTTCGTCGGCGCGATGGGCAAGTCGGCACAGCTCGGCCTGCACACCTGGCTGCCGGACGCGATGGAGGGGCCGACGCCGGTGTCGGCACTGATCCACGCGGCGACGATGGTCACCGCGGGCGTGTTCATGGTGTGCCGTCTGTCGCCGATGTTCGAGATGAGCCCGGTCGCGCTGACCGTGGTCACTTCGGTCGGTGCCGCGACCTGCCTGTTCGCCGCCACCTGCGGGCTCGTGCAGACCGACATCAAGCGCGTGATCGCCTATTCGACCTGTTCGCAGCTCGGCTACATGTTCTTTGCAGCCGGCGTCGGCGCCTATGGCGCGGCGATGTTCCACCTGTTCACGCACGCCTTCTTCAAGGCGCTGCTGTTCCTGGGTGCCGGTTCGGTGATCCATGCGATGCACCACGAGCAGGACATGCGCTATTATGGCGGCTTGCGTAAGAAGATCCCGGTGACGTTCTGGGGCATGATGGCGGGTACGCTCGCAATCACCGGCGTCGGCATCCCCGGCATCTTCGGCAACACCGCGTTCGGGTTCGCGGGCTTCCACTCGAAGGATGCGATCATCGAGGCGAGCTGGGCTGCGGGTGAGCCGGGCGTGTGGTTCGTCGGCGTGCTCGTCGCGCTGCTCACCAGCTTCTACTCGTGGCGCGTGATGTTCCTCACCTTCTGGGGCAAGCCGCGCTGGGCCGCATCGGAGCATATCCAGCATGCGCTCCACGACGCGCACGGCCATGACCGTGCGCACGACGTGCATCATGCGGACGACCATCATGCGAACCCGGCCCAGGCCGAGGACGCAGGTCACGCGCCGCATGATCATCACGACGCTGCGCATGCACCGGCGGAAGGCGATGGCGGGTATCACCCGCATGAGAGCCCGCTGCCGATGCTGATCCCGCTGATCGTCCTGTCGATCGGCGCGGTGCTCGCGGGCTTCGTGTTCCACGGTTACTTCATCGAGCCATCTGCGGGCGAAGAGTTCTGGAAGGGCGCACTCGCGTTCCGCGAACATCTGATGCACGAGATGCACGGTGTGCCGCTGTTCATCAAGCTGTCGGCGACGATCGCGATGCTGCTCGGCCTGCTGACCGCCTGGTACGCCTATATCAAGAACCCGTCCTTCCCGGGCAAGGTGATCGAGCAATTCGGCGTGCTCTACGACTTCCTGCTGCATAAGTGGTATTTCGACGAGCTGTACGACCTGATCTTCGTCCGCCCCGCCTTCGCGATCGGCCGCTTCCTGTGGCATCGCGGCGACGAGAAGACGATCAACCGGTTCGGCCCCGACGGGTCGGCATGGCTGGTCCAGATCGGCGCACGCGTCGCTGGCCGCTTCCAGACGGGATATCTCTACACCTATGCCTTTGTCATGCTGATCGGCCTGACCGCAGCCGTCACCTGGGCGATCGGACTCTATTGATGACCGGCTTTCCTATCCTCTCCGTCCTGATCGCGGTCCCGATGATCGCGGCCATCGCGTGCCTGTTCGTCTCGGCGAACACCGCGCGGATGCTGGCGCTGGCCGCAACGCTGATCGACTTCGTCCTCGGCATCATGCTGTGGATGAATTACGACATCGGCGGCGCGCAGTGGCAGTTCGTCGAGCATGCGCCGGGCATCTTCGGCCCGTTCGGCTGGTCGCTCGGCATCGACGGCTTTGCGCTGATGCTGATCATGCTCAGCGTGTTCCTGATGCCGATCTGCATCGGCGCAAGCTGGCGCTCGATCACGACCCGCGTGCCCGAGTACATGGCGGCGTTCCTGTTCACCGAAGTGCTGATGATCGGCACGTTCGCGGCGCAGGATCTGTTCCTGTTCTACGTGTTCTTCGAAGCCGGCCTGATCCCGATGTACCTGATCATCGGCATCTGGGGTGGCGCGAACCGGATCTACGCGTCGTACAAGTTCTTCCTGTACACGCTTCTCGGCTCGGTCCTGATGTTCATCGCGATGTTGTACATGGCGAAGACCGCGGGCACGACGAGCATCCCGGCGCTGCTGAACTATGATTTCCCGGCGCATGTGCAGACCTGGCTGTGGCTGGCGTTCTTCGCATCGTTCGCGGTCAAGATGCCAATGTGGCCGGTCCACACCTGGTTGCCCGACGCGCACGTGCAGGCGCCGACCGCAGGGTCGGTGATCCTGGCGGGCGTGCTGCTGAAACTCGGCGGATACGGCTTCCTGCGGTTCCTGCTGCCGATGTTCCCCGAAGCGTCGGGCCAGCTGACCTGGCTGATCTTCGGCCTGTCGGCGGTCGCAGTGATCTACACGAGCCTCGTCGCGCTGGTGCAGTCGGACATGAAGAAGCTGATCGCCTATTCGTCGGTCGCGCATATGGCGATCGTGACAATCGGTCTCTTCGCGTTCAACCGGCAGGGCATCGAGGGCGCGATGATCATGATGCTGAGCCACGGGCTGGTATCGGGCGCGTTGTTCCTGTGCGTCGGCGTGATCTACGACCAGCTCCATACCCGCGAGATCTCGCGTTATGGCGGCCTCGCGATCAACATGCCGCGCTACGCGGTCCTGTTCCTGTTCTTCACGATGGCGTCGATCGGTTTGCCGGGCACCAGCGGCTTCGTCGCCGAGTTCCTGTCGTTGATGGGCACCTATCAGGTCTCGACCTGGACCGCGTTGCTCTGCACGACGAGCATCATCCTCGGTGCTGCGTACATGCTGTACCTGTACCGTCGCGTGGTGTTCGGCGAGATCAAGTCGGACGACGTACGGGGCATGGTCGACCTGTCGGCACGCGAATTCTGGCTGCTCGCACCGATCGCCGCCGTCGTGCTGTGGATGGGCGTGTATCCGGAGAGCTTCCTGGCACCGATGCGCAAGGACGTGAGCGTGCTGCTCGCCCGCGTCGACCGCGCCAAGCCCGCCAGCGATTCGAACCCAACTGCGGGGAAGCCCGCCACCGTGCATGACGCCGCGCACGGGGAGGCACACTGATGGATTACGCCGCTAACATCGCAATGACCTTGCCCGAGCTCGTGCTCGCGCTTGGTGCGATCGCGCTCATGCTCGTCGCTGCCTGGGGCGGGGAGAAGGCCACACGTGCGATTTCGATCGCTGCTGTCTTCGTCCTTGTCGGCGCGGGTATCGCGTTGACCGGTCCCGCATCGTCGGGTGGTTATGCCTTTGACGGCATGTTCCGCGCCGACGCGTTCGGCACGTTTGCCAAGGTCCTGATCTATATCGCCTCCGCTGTCGCGATCATGATGGCGCCGAGCTTCTTCGCGCGGACCCAGGGCGACAATCTGCGTCCTGAATATCCGGTGCTGATCCTGCTGTCCGCGTGCGGCATGGGGATCATGGTATCGGCGAGCGACATGCTGACGCTGTATGTCGGCCTCGAGCTGCAGAGCCTTGCGGCCTATGTCCTTGCGAGCTTCATGCGGCGCGACGGACGGTCGGCGGAAGCGGGCCTGAAGTATTTCGTGCTCGGCGCGCTGGCCAGCGGCATCCTGCTCTACGGTATCTCGCTCGTCTACGGGTTCAGCGGGACGACCGTGTTCGCAGGGATCGCCGATGCCTATGCAGGCACGCCGTCGCTCGGGCTGCTGTTCGGTCTGGTGTTCGTCTTCGCCGGGCTCGCGTTCAAGATCAGCGCGGTACCGTTCCACATGTGGACGCCCGACGTCTATGAGGGCGCACCGACCCCGGTCACCGCGTTCTTCGCGTCGGCGCCCAAGGTCGCCGCGCTTGCCATGTCGGTGCGCGTCGCGGTCGAAGCGATGGGGCCGGCGACGGACCAGTGGCGCCAGATCGTGATCTTCGCGGCACTCGCCTCGATCATCCTCGGCGCGGTTGCTGCGATCGGCCAGACCAACGTCAAGCGGCTGCTCGCCTATTCGTCGATCAACAATGTCGGCTTCGCCCTGATCGGCCTCGCCGCGGGTACGCCCGAGGGCGTGTCGGGCGTGCTGATGTACCTGACGATCTACGTCGCGATGACGCTGGGCTCGTTCCTCGTCGTGCTGCAGATGCGCGGCGAAGATGGCCAGCCGGTCGAGAGCATCGCCAGCCTGTCGGGGATGTCGCGGACGCGGCCAGGTCTTGCTGCGGCGCTGGCGATCTTCATGTTCAGCCTTGCCGGCATCCCGCCGCTGTTCGGCTTCTACGCGAAGTTCGCGGTGTTCAGCGCTGCGGTCGACGCCGGGCTGTTCCCGCTCGCCGTGGTCGGCATCGCCGCCTCGGTGATCGGCGCCTATTATTACCTGCGTGTCGTCAAGACGATGTACTTCGACGATCCGGCCCCGGCGTTCGCGCCGATGGACAACAAGGTCGAGGGCGGCCTGATCGCACTGGCAGCGATCTTCGTGTCGCCGGCGGGCTATCTGTTGATCCCGGTGATCGGCGCATGGACGATGGCTGCGGCACGGGCGCTGTTCTGACCACGATCAGGACCGTTGCGGAGACAGGATCGACCAATGCCGACCTGATGGCGCTCGCACGCAGCGGTGCGGCGGACGGGTCGTGGCTGCGTGCGGTCCGTCAGACGGCGGGCCGCGGGCGGATGGGGCGCGCGTGGAATTCGCCCGAAGGCAATCTCTACGCGAGCACGCTGGTCCGCCTCCGCGCGGGCGACCCACCTGCTGCGAGCCTTGCGCTCGTCGCAGCGGTCGCATTGCAGGAAACCGTCTCGACCTTCCTCGTCGCCGGCATCTGTCAGGGCACGACTGACTCCAGCGCTATCCTCGCGCTGAAATGGCCGAACGACCTCCTGCTCGCGGACGCGAAGCTTTCCGGCATCCTCCTCGAGCGCGCGGATGATGCGGTCATCATCGGCTACGGCGTGAACATCGCCCATCACCCCGATCTGCCCGATCGCCGGACGACCGATCTCGCGGCGCACGGCGTGGTCGTCGAGCCCGCCATGTTCCTCGACATCCTGGCGGATGGCGTTGCGCGCTGGGTCTCGCGGTGGCGCACCGAGGGAATTGCGCCGGTGCGCGAGCGCTGGGTCGATTGTGCGCACCCGGTCGGCACCGCGCTCACCGCGCATCTGCCAGACGGCAGCACGGTCGAGGGACTGTTCGCGGGGCTGGACGCCGACGGTGCACTCATCCTGCGCGTGGCGTCGGGCGAGCGCCGCGTCATTCACGCCGCCGACGTCTTCCTGCTGTGATGCCGCCAGTCGCCATCGCCCGACGTCTGGCCTATGCCCGACGCGAACGGAAAGGTTGAAGGCCCCATGCTGCTCGCCATCGATGCCGGCAACACCAATGTCGTGTTCGCGCTCGTCAACCAGACCGAGCGGGGCAGCGATATCGTCGCGCGCTGGCGGATCGCGACCGATCCGCGGCGTACGGCGGATGAATATGCGGTGTGGCTGAGCCAGTTGATGCAGCTTGGCGGGCACGACCGCTCGACGATCGAGGGTGTCATCGTCGCGACCGTCGTGCCGCGCGCGCTGCACAATCTTCAGGTCCTGGCGTCCAAATATTTCCATACGACGGCGCTGATCGCGGGGCAGGCGCCGGTCGAATGGGGGATCGCGATCGACGTCGACGAGCCCGCATCGCTGGGCGCGGACCGCGCGGTCAACACGATCGCGGCGCATGCGCTGCACAAGGGCGACCTGATCGTCATCGACTTCGGGACCGCGACGACGTTCGACGTGGTCGACTATACCGGCGCGTACAAGGGCGGGATCATCGCGCCGGGGATCAACCTGTCGCTCGACGCGCTCGTCACCGCCGCGGCGAAATTGCCGCGGATCGCGATCGAGGCACCGGGCGATATCAGCGTCATCGGCGTCAATACCGTCTCGCAGATGCATATCGGCATCTATTGGGGCTATGTCGCGATGATCGAGGGGCTGGTCGCGCGGATGAAGGCCGAGATCGGTCGCCCCGTGAAGGTCGTCGCGACGGGCGGCCTTGCCACACTCTTCGAAAAACAGACCGACGTGTTCGACGTCATCGAAGCCGACCTGACGATCCAGGGGCTGGCGATGATGTGGGCGCGCCACCATATCAAGGGCCACTAGGGCTCGCGCCGACCGGCCTGCGGGCCGCACTTCCATGTAATACCGAAAGTAATCAATGACTCCGAAGAACGAACTTCTTTTCTGTGGCCTGGGTGGCTCCGGCGAGATCGGCATGAACGTCAACCTTTATGGTTGCCAGGGCAAATGGGTGATGGTCGATCTGGGCATCACGTTCGCCGACCCGCAATATCCGGGCGTCGACGTGATCCTGCCAGACCTGTCCTTCATCGAGGACCGGATCGACGACCTGCTCGGGATCGTCATCACGCACGGGCATGAGGATCATATCGGCTCGCTGCCGTATCTCGCCGAGGACCTCGGTGTGCCGATCTATGCGACGCCGTTCACGATGGGGCTGGTCCGTGGCAAGCTCGAGGAAGAGGGCATCGCCAACCGCGTGAAGCTCAAGATGATCCCGATGGGGGGCAGCTTCCAGCTCGGGCCGTTCGGCTTCACCTTCGTCGAGATGTCGCATTCGATTCCGGAAGCGAACGCGCTGCTGATCGACACGCCCTATGGGCGCGTGTTCCACACCGGCGACTGGAAGCTCGACAAGAACCCGGTGATCGGCAACCCGACCACGCCCGAGGGGTTCATGGCGATCGGCGACAAGGGCGTCGACGTCCTCGTCTGCGACTCGACCAACATCTTCAACACCACCGCGTCGGGCAGCGAGAGCACGGTCCGCAAGGGTCTGTTCGAGGAGGTCAGCAAGGCCAAGGGCCGCGTGATGATCACCAGCTTCGCATCGAACGCGGCGCGTCTGCACACGTTCGGCGAGGTCGCCAAGGAAACCGGGCGCAAGCTGTGCGTCACCGGGCGCTCGCTCGACCGGATCATCAAGGTCGCGCGCGCGACGGGGTATCTGAAGGACTTCCCCGAGACGATCGATCCCGAGACCGCGATGCGGCTGCCCAAGAACAAGGTGCTGATCATCGCGACCGGCGGGCAGGGCGAGGAGCGCGCGGCGCTCGCACGGGTCGCCAATGGCAGCCACACGATTACGCTCGACCCCGACGATACGGTGATCTTCTCGTCGAAGCAGATCCCGGGCAACGAGGTGCAGATCGGCCGCATCCAGAACACGTTGGCGGCCAAGGGCATCCGGATGATCACCGAGCGTCAGGCGCATGTCCATGTTTCGGGGCATCCGGGTCAGCCCGAGCTTGCGCAGATGTACGACTGGCTGCGGCCTGACGTACTGGTGCCGACGCATGGCGAGATGCGCCACATGATGGAGCATGCGCGCTTCGGGCTCGAACAGGGCATTCCGCGCGCGCTGGTGCAGAGCAACGGCGACATCGTGCGGCTGGCGCCAAAGGGCCCGGTCAAGATCGGTAACGCCACCGTGGGGCGCCTCGTGCTCGACGGCGACGTCATCCTGCCCGCCGACGGCACGACGCTGAACGAGCGTCGCAAGCTTGCGATCAACGGCCAGATCTCGGTTGCGGTCGCGATCGGCAAGGACGGGCGGATGCTCGGCCAGCCACAGGTTCGCGTTCAGGGCGTGCCGGTCGAGGAGGATCGTGCGGCGTTCGTCGCGGATGCGGTCAAGGCGACCGCGGATGCGGTGCGGGGCGGCAAGCGCGACATCGACAAGCTGCGCGAGCAGGTCCGGCTCGCCGTGCGCAAGGTCTCGACGCGCTGGACGGGCAAGAAGCCGATCGTCGACGTCCTGCTGATCGAGGGCTGAGCCCGTGCGCTGGACCTCGGCACTTGCGATCTACGTCCTGTTCTGGGCGTTTTCGGTGTTCCTGGTCCTGCCGTTCGGCGTGCGGACGACGCGCGAGGCCGGGGGCGATCATGTCCCCGGCCAGTCCGAAAGCGCGCCGCACGAATTCAGCGCAGGCCGCGTCGCGTGGCGCGTGACGATCGTCGCGACCGCGCTGTTCGTGCTCTTCCAGCTCAACTACCACTATGGCTGGGTCACGCCGCAGATGGTCGACTTCTTCGACACCCGCGACATGGTCCGCCGCTAAACGCCAACGACGCCCCGCGACGTCAGCGCAGCCGCTCGATCGCCTGTGCGAGCGCGACGTAGAGCTTTCCCATATCCGACGACAGCAGCGTGACGCCCAGCGGCGAGCCATCGCGCTGCGCGAGGATCGAGCGCAGCATCGACTCGAAGTCGTGGATGTAGCGGTTCACCATCTCGCGGAAGCCCGCATCGTCGTCGTACAGCCCGGCGATCGCCCGGACCTCGCCCGCGTCGAGGATCCGGACCGCGCGGCGCGTAAAGACGCCGCGGTCCCCCTTGAGATACGCCGCCCATGCGCTGTCCGAGACTTCGGGCGCGAAGGTCTTGGTGATGTCGATCGAGGCGGAGTTCAGCGATTCGATCAGCAGCGAAACGCGGCGCGCGAACGTGTCGCGGTCGGCGGTCTCGCGTTCGTTGCGCGCATCCTCGATCCGCGTCTCGACGATCGCGGTCTGGTCGGCGACCACCTGTACCTGTCGCGCGAGCCGCTCGGTGGCCCGCGTCGCGGCATCGACCGCGGCGTCCGCTGATTCGGCGATCGCCTGGATCTGGCGGTCGACGGTATCGCTCGTCACCCGGCGCATCGCGGTGCTGCTGGCAGCCTCGAGCGCGGCGGCGGCGTCGGGAATGACCTTGGCCAGCGTCTCGCGTGCATTGTCGGCAGCAGCACTGGCGGTCTCGCGGACACGCAGCAGCGCCTCGACAAGGCGCGGAGCGGCGTCTTCGGCAAAGCTGTTCGTGCGGCCGATCGTCTCGTCGACCATCTGACCGAGCGCATCGGCCTTTGCGCGACCCGAGGCGAGCGTTTCGATCAGCGTGTGCGAAAGCCGGTCGAGGACGTGGCGCTGTTCGGCGATGACGCCGGCAATCGCATCGATCGCGTCGTGCGTGCTCTCGGCCGCGGTGACGAGCGCGAGCAATTCGGGTTTTGCCGCGACGACGATCGCCTTGCTTTGCCCCACGCGCGCATCGAGACGGCTGAGTGCGTCGGGCAGCGTCTCGTCGATCTCGCGCGCGGCCGCGTCGAGCGCGATCAGCAGCGATTCGGTCGTGCCGATCGTCCGGTTGGCCATCGCCTCGCCCGACTTGAGCGCCTCGGTCATCGCATCGGCAGAGCCACCAAGCGCGCTGATCGACGCGGCGAGCAACTGCGTCCGCTCGAGCCCCTGGCGGTGCAGCGTCTCGATCCGCGTCTCGACGCCGCCGAGCCCGGAATTGAGCGTGTCGACGATCGCATCGCCCGATGCGCGCTGCTGGTCGAGCCGTTGCGCGACGCGGCCGATCGCATCCTCGACGCTGGCGACCTGGTCGGCGAGCGCCTCCGCGCTCTCGCGCGTCGCGGTGTCGAGCGCGGCGTGGTTGGTGCGGACCATCGCCAGCATCGCGTCGCCCTGCGCGGCGATCCCCTTGCGCGCCTCGTCGACCGCGTCGGCGGTTCGGCCGAGCAGCGCATCGACCGCGGTGGACATCGAATCGGTGACATCCTCGAGCCGTGCGCCTGCGGTCTCGCTGGTCGCCTCCATGCGGACGATATGCGCAGCGAGGCGCTGTGCGGCACCGCTCGCCATCGCATCCGCCTCGCGCCCGCGCTCGGCGAGCGCGACGATCTGCGCGTCGAGCGCGGCGGCATGCGTGTTCGCCGACAGGCCGATCTGGCGGAGATTGTCCGCCATCGTTTCGGTCTCCGCCTGCGCACGCGGCAGCGAGGCCAGCAGGACGCCGAGCGAGGTCTGCGTCGCATCTGCGGCCGCGACCAGGCTGCGGGTGTGCGCGTCGGCGCGTTCGATCTCGGTCGCGAACCCGGCACCGATCGCGCCGAGGAATTGATGCGCGGTGTCGCCCATCGTCATCAGCGTATCGACCTGATCGGCGAGATCGGCGCGGTTGCGATCGATCGTTCCCGCAATCGCGGCAACCGTACGCTCGAGACGCGCCGCCTCGTCCTGCATCGCGCGCGCGGTCACCCCGAAGCGTAGCGTCTCGCTCCGGCTGGTGCGCATCGCGAGCAGCCAGATGATGCCGACGAGCGCGGGGACGACGCATAGCGCCGCGATCAACTGCACGAGCGTGACCGGATCGATGCTGCCGATGGCGCCACGAACGATCCATGCCATGCTGCCGAGCCAGACCGCGACGACGCCACCCGCGACGAGCGCGAGCGTGCGGCCCTGGTCCCATGCGTCGTCGGTCGGGTCGTTATAGTCTTCGGTAAACACGGACGCGGGTCCCTTCAAAGGCGGTGGTGGGACGTCCGCACGAAACGGGTCCGGTGCGGGCTCCGCACGTAGGCCGATGATGGAAGAACCCCCGTTCATGATCTGGGTTTTACCATGATTTCGCGATCGACAAAGCGAATAGCGCAACCTCCTCTTAAGCCTATCGCATCTAGGGGTCGGCTCATGGCGTATGATCCCGGAGCAATCGATGCGGCGCTCGCGGCCGCGGTGGGCGACGAACCGCTGCTGATCGCGGAGCTGCGGCTCGCGTTCATCGCCAGCGTCGAGGCGGCGCTGACGCAGATGAGGATGTCGACCGACATCGAAGCGTGGACGCTCGCCGCACGGCGCATG
This sequence comes from Sphingomonas sp. Leaf20, assembly GCF_001421535.1. GTDB lineage: Bacteria > Pseudomonadota > Alphaproteobacteria > Sphingomonadales > Sphingomonadaceae > Sphingomonas. Next base: position 875,772 of record NZ_LMKN01000008.1, read on the forward strand.
AAGGGGCTTGCGGCAAGCTTTGGTGCGGTGCGGTTGATGGCGGCGGCGACGGCGGCGATCGACAGCACGCCGCACGATACCGAGGTGATGCGCCGGATCGATCACGAGGTAGCGCGTCTCTAGCGAGCCCGATCGCATCCGCGCGCGCAATAATGCGGAATTGATCTGCATCAGGCCGGGCGTTTGGCAGGCCCGCCGGGACGAACGGTCCTATCGGCATGCTGCGCGGGCTTTGCATCTCGCGCTATGGAGCCTAACAGCCGCAGATGCTTGCCGGGCTTCTCTTTGCTATTCATGACGCCGACGATCGTCCCGATCGTCTTGCCGCCACCCTGCCGTTCAGCGGCGTGACGCTGATCGAGTATCAGGCCAGACTGCTGATCGCCGCGGGCGTACGGCAGATGATCGTCGTCGTCGCGCGGCTGACTCCCGAACTGCTCGGGGCGATCAACCGCATCAACCGCCGTGGCATCACCGTCGACACGGTCCGGTCCGCGAGCGAGGCGATGGAAAAGCTTCATCCGCTCGCGCGCGTGCTGATGCTCGGCGACGGGCTCGTGACGACCGAAAGCATCGTGGCCGCGATCGCCAACGAGGGCGGCGATGCGCTGCTCGTCGTGCCCGAGGACGATGCAGGGCCCGGGTTCGAACGTGTCGGCGGGCAGATGGCCTGGGCGGGTGTTGCGCGGCTCGACCCTGCGCGGATCGCCGAAGTGGCGGGGCTGCCGCAGGATTACGACCTGCAATCGACGCTGCTTCGGATGGCGGTGCAGGCGCGCGCGGTGCAGATCCTGTTGCCGACCGACGCGATTCGCAGCGGCCACGGGATCGAACGCGAGGCACGCACGCTCGAGGAACGCGGGCGCGCGGTGCTCGCGACGATCGTCTCGGGACGCAGCGGCTGGTTCGACCGCTATGTACTGGCGCCGATCGCGCGCCTCGCGCTGCCGATGCTGGTCGACCGGAACGTCGCGGGTACCGCGGTCGGCGGCGGCGCGGTGGGCGTCGCGCTGGTCGGGCTGGTCGCGATGGGGTTCGGCTGGCTGACGACGGGCCTCGTGCTCGCGAGCGTGGCGGGGATCGGGCTGGCGATGGGGGCGGTGCTGAGCGGTCTACGCGACGACGAAGCCGTCGCCGTCGTCCAGACGCGCGGCATCGGCATCGTCTGCGCGCTGGCGGTGCTGGTGTTCGCCTATTTCACGACCGGGTACAGCGGCGATAACACCATGCTGGCGGTCGCGACCGCGCTCGTCGCGATCGCCACGCTGGGCGAACGCGCGATCGTCGAACGCGAGCGACGGCTGTGGTGGGGTAGTGCACCGGCGTATCTGCTGGTCGTGACGCTGTTCGAACTCGTCGGGTTTCCGCTGGCCGGCCTCGCCGCCGCGGCGGCCTATGCAACGGTGACACTTGCCGCGGCAATCGAACGACTTCGTCTTCAACCTTAGTCTCGTTTTAACGACAAGCCGCTAGTTCCGGCGAAATGTCGGTCGGTCCTGACCCGATGCGTGATGCCGCTTTGTCCCGCCTGCATGCCATCGCGCGTGCCGAGCGCGCGCGGTCGCGTGGCGAGGATCGGCTCGACGGCGCCATCGCCGACTTTTTCCTCGATACCCCGGCACGGCTGGATGACCGCGCGCGTGCGCTGATCGCGCAGTGGCTGCGCGGCGTTGTCGGGGGAATCGAGACCGATATCCGACGGCATGCGGCGCGACTGCTCGTCGCCGCGGGAGAGACCGCGCGCGCGGAGGCGATGCTGACGCAGGGCGGCGCGATGCTGCGGCTCACGCGCGCCGGACTGTTGCGCGACCGGGATCTGATGGGCGAACTGATCGCGCGGGTTCGTCACGACCTGATCGCGCAGGCGCTCCCGAGCGCGATTTCCGGGCCCGATGCCGCCAGCCTGCTCGTCCGGCTGGCCGCGGTGCCGGATACGATCGTCGCGACCGCCGCGACCGCGCTGCTGGTGGCGGACAGCCGGCGGCGTACCGCCAACGAGACGGGGGCGGGCTCGCGGAGCGAACTCCCCGCCGAACTGCATCACCGGCTCGTCTGGTGGGTTGCGGCGGCGATCCGCGAGGGCCTTCAGGATCTGATGAAGGATGCGGGCGTACCGTCCGCGACCGGGGGCGTGGTGCAGAGCGATCGGGCGATCACCGATGCCGCGCTGCGCTGCCTGGCGGCGCACGACGAAGGCGAGCGGCTCGAGGCGGTCGCCGCGCGGCTCGCACTTGCGATCGACGCGCGACCCGACGAACTGCCCGCGTTGCTCGTCGAGGCACTGGGCGACCGTCGGCTCGCGCTGTTCATCGCGGTGCTGGCATCGGCCACGGGCATGGATTTCGATCAGGCGCGGGCGATCGTCGTCGATCCCGAGGGCGACCAGCTCTGGCTTGCCTTGCGCGCGAACAACCTCGACCGCGAGACGATCGCGCGGATCGGGCTTGCGCTGTCCGAGGCGGATCCACGGCGCGATATCGAGAGCTTCGCCGAGGCGCTGGACGGCATCATGGCGGTCACCGAGGCGGATGCGCGGGCTGCGATCGCACCGCTCTCGCTCCACCGCGATTTCCGGGTTGCATTGCGCGCGCTCACGCGTTCTGACCGGTAATGACGACGCACGCTTCGTTTCATCACCCGGCCGACGATCCGGCCGTGGCGCAGGCCGCGGTCGCGCGCGACGGCGTGCTGCTGTCGGCGGACCCGGTACTGGTGGCGTTGAACACGCGCGCGGGCGGCATGATCGGCGCGCCGCTCGCGGTGCCGCAGCTCGCTGCGATCACGAAACTGTCGCAAAGGCTCGGCATCATCGTCTCGCGCGGGACGGTCATCGCCGACGACGATGTCGATATCGACCTGTGGGTCCGCGCGCAGCCCGATGGCGACCATATCCGCCTGGCCGTCAGTGGCTGGCGCGAGGTTCCGCCGTCCCGGGCGCCCGCCTCGCCACGCCGTGCAGTCCTCGACTTTCAGGCGACCGGGGCGGATCTGCGTTGGGAGACCGATGCGAGCCTGCACCTGACGTTCGTCTCGCTCGACGCGGGGACGAAATACGGGTTCGATCCGCTCGCGCTGCTGGGCCAGCCGATCTCGGCGATGGTCGCGCTTGATGCGGACCAGAACGAGGCCGCGGCGATCCTCGATGCGCTGTCGCAGCGGCGCGCGCTCTCGATGCTGCCCGCGCGGTTTCAGGGGACAGGGCTGCGGGTCCGTCTATCCGCCGAGACGCGCCATGACGCGCACGGCGCCTTTGCCGGCTATGTGGGGGGCGTTCAGGTCGTTACCGATCTCACCGCGGGCGGCGAGCGCGGGGTGGTCGAGGCCAGACCGGAGTCGGATCAGCTGTCACCGACCTTCACCGCGGGGCTCGACCGCGCGCTCAGAAAGCCGCTGGCGCGGATCGTCGCGAATGCGGACAGCATCCATGCTCAGGCCGATGGCCCGGTACGTCATGATTATGCGGATTATGCATCGGATATCGCCAATGCCGGGCGCCATCTGCTCGCGCTCGTCGACGATCTGGTCGATCTGCAGGCCGTGGAACGACCCGATTTCACGCTGCTGCCGGAGCCGATCGACGTCGCCGACATCGCACGTCGGGCAGCGGGTTTGCTGTCGGTCAGGGCGGCGAACGCGGATGTCGGCGTCGCGCGGCCGGCGTTCGACGCGAGCATCGCCGCGCAGGGTGACTTCCGCCGCGTGCTGCAGATCCTGGTGAACCTGATCGGCAACGCGGTCCGGTATTCGCCAAAGGGGGGCACGGTCGTCGTGACCGCGACCACCGAGGGTGACCGCGCCACGGTGACGGTCGCGGACGAGGGCAAGGGCGTCGCGCTTGCCGACCAAACGCGCATCTTCGAGAAATTCGAGCGGGTCGATCCGTCGGAGCCCGGCGGCAACGGGCTGGGGCTCTATATCGCGCGGCGCCTTGCGCGTGCGATGCGCGGCGACCTGACGATCGACAGCGCGGCCGGTGAGGGCGCGCGCTTCGTGTTGACGTTACCGACGCAGGCGGCGCGCGACCAGGATCAGCACCAGCCCTAAGACGGCGAGCGCGGCGCCGCGGTCCGCCCATGGCCGCTGGTCGAGCATGAAGCTCGACTGCGGCCAATGGACGTAGCCAAGGCCCTGGCCGATCCAGAGGAACCCCATCAGCGTGCAGACCACGCCGATGACAATCAGGATCGGCCTGAACTTCATCTCAGCACCCGATCTTCGAGGCAGGGACGCGCATCAACGCGATGCCATCGGCGTGTAGTCACGCTGCGTCGGGCCGCTGTACAGCTGACGCGGACGGCCGATCTTCTGGTCGGGATCGGTGATCATCTCGTTCCACTGCGCGACCCAGCCGACGGTGCGGGCGAGCGCGAAGAGAACGGTGAACATCGACGTCGGGAAACCGATCGCCGACAGGATCACGCCCGAATAGAAATCGACGTTCGGGAACAGCTTCTTCTCGATGAAGTACGGATCGTTGAGCGCGAGACGCTCGAGCTCGATCGCGACGTCGAACACCGGATCGGTCACACCCAGCTCGCCGAGCACTTCCTTGACGGTCGTCTGCATGACGGCCGCGCGCGGATCGTAGTTCTTGTAGACGCGGTGACCGAAGCCCATCAGGCGGAACGGATCGTTCTTGTCCTTCGCACGCGCGATGAACTCGGGGATCCGGTCGACCGTGCCGATCTCGTGCAGCATGTTGAGCGCGGCTTCGTTCGCGCCGCCATGCGCGGGGCCCCACAGGCAGGCGATGCCCGCAGCGATGCACGCGAACGGGTTGGCGCCCGACGACCCGGCGAGACGGACGGTCGAGGTCGACGCGTTCTGCTCGTGATCGGCGTGGAGAATGAAGATGCGGTCCATCGCCTTTTCGACGATCGGGTTCACGACATACTTCTCGGCGGGGACGCCGAACGTCATCTTCAGGAAGTTGCCCGTGTAGCTCAGCGTGTTGTCCGGATAGACGAACGGCTGGCCGACGCTGTACTTGTACGCCATCGCGGCGATCGTCGGCATCTTGGCGATCAGGCGGTGCGACGCGATGACGCGCTGGGCCGGATCATGGATGTCGGTCGAGTCGTGATAGAAGGCCGAGAGCGCGCCGACGACGCCGCACAGGATCGCCATCGGATGCGCGTCGCGACGGAAGCCGCGGAAGAACTGCGCGAGCTGCTCGTGCACCATCGTGTGGCGCGTGATCGTGTTCGAGAAGGTCGCGAGCTCGTCCTCGCTCGGCAGCTCGCCGTTGAGCAGCAGATAAGCGACTTCCATGAAGTTCGACTGCTCGGCGAGCTCGCCGATCGTGTAGCCGCGGTGCAGCAGAGTGCCCGCATCACCGTCGATATAGGTCAGCTTCGACTGGCACGATGCCGTCGAGGTGAAACCCGGATCATAGGTAAAATTGTCCGTCTGTGCGTACAGCTTGCGGATATCGATGACGTCGGGGCCGACGGTACCCGACATGACCGGGTAATCGAATTCCTTGCCATCGACCTTGAGGTTTGCGGTCTCGCTCATGCTTGTATCCTTCCTCGAAATCTTATCAGCTTGCCATCCGGTCGGCGATCCGACCGAGGCTCTCGTCGCGCCCGAGCAGGTCGAGCACGTCGAATATTCCCGGTGACGTCTTGCGTCCCGTCAGCGCGGCGCGGAGTGGTTGCGCGACCTGGCCAAGCTTGAGGCCCCGCGCTTCGGCCACGCGCCGTACCGCGCCTTCGAGGGCCTCCGTATCCCACTGGTCGAGCGCGTCAAGTTCAGCATGGGCGTTCCCCAAAATCGCACTCGCCTCACCTTGCAAAAGGCTCGCTGCGGCGTCGTCCATCGCCAATGGACGCTGGCTGAAGAGGAAATTCGACCCCTCGGCCAGTTCGTTCAGGTTGGCGGCACGCGGCTTCAGGACGGGCATTGCACGCGTGAGGAGGTCCAGTCCGCCGGTCGGCAGGTCGTGGCCGAGACGATCCGCCGCGAGCTGCGCGAGCCGTGCGTCGTCGGCCTCGCGGATATAATGACCGTTGAGGTTTTCGAGCTTCTTGAGATCGAAGCGCGACGGTGACTTGCCGACGCCGCCGAGGTCAAACCATGCGACGGCCTGATCGCGGCTGATGATCTCCGCGTCGCCATGTCCCCAGCCGAGCCGAAGCAGGTAATTGTCGAACGCCTCGGGAAGGATGCCCATCTCGTCGCGATACGCCTCGATCCCGACCGCGCCGTGGCGCTTCGACAGCTTGGCGCCGTCGGACCCATGAATCAGCGGGATGTGCGCGTAGATCGGATCGGGCCAGCCGCCCTCGATCGCGTCCATCGCGCGGTAGATCGGCAATTGGCGGAACGCGTTGTTAAGGTGATCGTCGCCGCGGATCACGTGCGTCACGCCCATATCATGATCGTCGACCACGACCGCGAGCATGTAGGTCGGCGTCCCGTCGGAGCGGAGCAGGACGAGGTCGTCGATCTCCTCGTTGCGGACGGTGACCGCGCCCTGAACCCGGTCCTCGATCGTGACCGCGCCTTCCTGCGGTGCGCGCAGGCGGACGACATGCGGCAGATCGTGCGCCTCGCTCGCCGGGCGATCGCGCCACGGGCTGCGGATGCGGAGCGGCTTCTTGGCTGCCTGTGCCTCGGCGCGCATCGCCGCGATCTCGTCGTTGGTCATGTAGCAGCGATAGGCGTGCCCCGCCTCGACCATCTGGTGCGCGACCTGCGCGTGACGGTCGGCGCGAGCGAACTGCATGATCGCGTCGCCGTCCCAGTCGAGCCCGAGCCAGCGCATTCCGTCCAGAATGGCGTCGATTGCCGGCTGGGTCGAGCGGACCCGGTCGGTATCCTCGATCCGGAGCAGGAACTTGCCGCCATTCGCCTTTGCGAACAGCCAGTTGAACAGCGCGGTGCGCGCGCCGCCAAGATGCAGGAACCCCGTCGGCGACGGAGCGAAACGGGTAACCACGGGTGCGGCCGAACCGACGGCATCCGTATCAGATATTGCGCCCAACCGCGGGTGCTCCCAGACTGTAGAAACGATGGAGAAACGATGGCCATGACAGCCGTCGCCGCCCCTAGCATGCGTCCGTGGCGGCGACAAATGGGCGTGCCGCAATGGGCGGTGGCGGCAGGCATTGCGGTCGAGCGCTGGCTGGAGGCGGAGCGCGATCAGCTCGCCTTGTGGCTGCCGGTGATGACGGGGGGCGGGATCGCATTGTGGTTCGCGCTGCCCGGTCCGGCGGCGTGGCGCGTTGCGTTGCTGATGCTGGCGGCGGTGTCGCTGGCGGGACTGGCGATCGGGCATGGCGGGCGCGCGGCGCGCGCGCTCGCGATCGGGGCGCTGGCCGCGGGGCTTGGCCTCGGGCTGACCTGGCTGAGGTCGGACAGCGTCGCGCGACCCGTGCTTGGCGGCCCGACCTTCGCCACGTTCCGGGCGCGGGTCGAATCGATCGAGCCGCTGGTCGACCGCGAACTCGTCCGTCTGACGCTGCTGCCCGACGGCGCGGGCGCGGATGGCCAAGGGCGGCCGGTGGCATTGCCCTACCGGATCCGCGTCAACCTCGCCGAGCATGACGTGCCGACGCCGCTCGGGCGTGGTGCGATCATCGGTCTGCGCGCGCGGCTGATGCCGCCCGCGTTGCCGGCCGTTCCGGGCGCCTACGACTTTGCCCGCGTCGCGTGGTTCGCGGAGATCGGCGCGACGGGCAGGGGATTCGCGCCGGTCCGGGTGATCGTGCCGAGCGGTCGCGGGGCGGGGATACGCGTGACGCTGTCGCAGCATATCGAATCGCGGCTGACGGGGAGTGCGGGGGGGATCGCCGCGGCGCTGGCGACGGGCGATGTCGGGGCGATCAGCGACGCGGATTCGCAGGCGATGCGCCGCGCCGGGTTGGCGCATCTCCTGTCGGTCAGCGGACTGCACATCACCGCGGCGGTCGCGGCGACGATGCTGGTGGTGATGCGGCTGCTCGCGTTGTTTCCCTGGCTGGCGCGCCACGTCCGGCTGCCGCTGATCGCGGCGATGGCGGGGGCCGCCGCGGCGATCGGCTATACGTTGCTGACGGGCAGCCAGGTGCCGACGATCCGATCCTGCGTCGCCGCGCTGCTCGTGCTCGCGGCGCTGGCGATGGGGCGCGAGGCGATGACGTTGCGGCTGGTCGCGGCGGGGGCGATGTGTGTGATGCTGGTGCGCCCGGACTCCGCCGCGGGGCCGAGCTTCCAGTTGTCGTTCGCCGCGATCACGGCGATCATCGCGCTTCACGAACATCCTGCGATTCGGGACTTTTTCGGTGCACACGAAGAGCGGCGTCTGGCGCGGGTCGGCCGCGGGCTCGGATCGCTGCTGTTGACCGGGCTGGTCGTCGAGATCGCGCTGATGCCGATCGCCGTCTATCACTTCCACAAGGCGGGCGTTTACGGCGCGTTCGCCAACATCGTCGCGATCCCGCTGACGACGTTCGTGATCATGCCGCTTGAGGCGCTGGCGCTCCTGCTCGACGGGGTCGGGGCTGGCGGGATCGTCTGGCCGCTCGTTCAGCTGCCGCTCGACGCGCTGCTCTGGCTGGCACGCCGGGTCGCCGCGGCACCCGGCGCGGTCCGATCGCTGCCCGCGATGCCCGACGCGGCGTTCGCGGCGATGGTGACCGGCGGGCTGTGGATCGCGGTCTGGCGGACGCGCTGGCGCCGGCTGGGTGCGATCCCGCTCGCGATCGGCGCGATCTGGGCGCTGACGACGCCGCCGCCCGATATCCTGGTGACCGGCGACGGGCGGCACGTCGCAGTGCGGACGGCGGCGGGGCTGGCGCTGCTGCGCGACCGGGCGGGGGCGTATATGCGCGACACGCTGGCGGAAAATGGCGGGGTCGACGGCGAGCCGTTGCTGCTGGCGGATCAGCCCGACGCCCGGTGCAGCCGCGACCTGTGCATGATGGATGTCGTCGCAGGCGGACGGCGCTGGCGCGTGCTGGCGACGCGCAGCATGTATCGCGTGCCGATCGCCGACCTCGTCGCCGCGTGTCGCGCAGCGGATATCGTCGTCAGCGAGCGGGGGCTGCCAAAGACGTGCGAGCCGCGGTGGCTGAGGCTTGACCGGTCGACGCTGGAGCGTACCGGCGGTGTCGCGCTGACGTTGCGGATGGGGCGGGTGGCGACGGTCCTCGAACCCGGTGACCGGCATCCCTGGCGTATGCCACCGACGCTGAGACGATCCGCGGGGCGGTTCGGCCACGGGGCCGGGCGCCGGGTCCGGTCCTGGTCGTAAGCGGAGCGCACTGACGCGCGGGATGGCAACGCGCTCGCGTTACTACTGGCGAGATTTTCTGGCGGATGGACCGTTGGCGGTAATGGCTTTGCTGTATCGTGCGGGCTGGATCAGTTCCGGCTCCCGCGTCGAGCCTGGGCCCGGCGCGCTGACCAGATCGCGGATCCAGGGCGAACGGGACGACGCTCTTGGCTCTGGATCCTGACTTTCGTCAGGATGACGGGGGTAAATTAGATTCGGACTTGGGGTGAGGCACTTTTTTTCCGGCTCTGACAGCTGGCGATAGGGGGCAGGAGGGAGTCGACTGCTTCGTCATCTACCTTCCCGGAGACCCTATCGTCAGTCGTAACGCCGCAGGATGCCCGACAGTTTGCCCTGCACACGGACCTGCGCGGGGGCGTAGCGTTGCGGGTCATAGGAGCGGTTGGCGGGATCGAGCCGGACCATCGCGCCTTCGCGGCGGAAATATTTGAGCGTCGCCTCGCTGTCCTCGATCAGCGCGACGACGATCTCGCCGTCGCGGGCGGTCTCGGTGCGGCGGATCAGCGCATAGTCGCCGTCGAGAATTCCCGCATCGACCATCGAGTCGCCGGACACCTCGAGCGCATAATGCTCGCCCGAACCGAGCAAGGCGGCGGGGACCGCCAGCATCGAGCTGCCTTCGAACGCCTCGATCGGCACGCCTGCGGCGATCCGGCCGTGCAGCGGAATCTCGACGACGTCGTTCGCGGCGACCGGGATATGGGCCGGGCGCACGCTGGGCGACGGCTCGGCGTTTGCCGGACCGGCCGGGGGCGCGGGCTTCGCGGCGGCCGATTTCGTCGCGGGCATGTCCGGGCGCTCGGGCATCCGCAGGATTTCGAGTGCGCGCGCGCGGTTCGGCAGGCGGCGGATGAAATTGCGCTCCTCGAGCGCGCTGATCAGGCGGTGGACGCCCGATTTGGATTTCAGGTCGAGCGCGTCCTTCATCTCCTCGAACGAGGGCGAAACGCCCGTCTCTGCGAGGCGATCGTTGATGAAGCAGACAAGCTCGTGCTGCTTGCGCGTGAGCATAGCGGTTCTCCGTCCGGAACAGACGAGGAACTTCTATGGAACACAATGGCCGGCGTCAAGCGATCCGTCAGGCGATGATGAGGATTTCCGCCGAGTCGCCCGCACGTGCTGCGGGCGCGTCGCCGTCGCGGACGATCAGGCAGGTCGACCGCGCGAGCGTGAGCAGCATCGAGCTGTCCTGGATGGTCGAGGCATAGGCGCGCCCGTCGCGCAGTTCGGCGCGCATGTAATCGGTACGCGACTCGTTGGGCGGCAGATCCTCGCCGAGCAGCGCGTGCGTCGTCTGCGGGAGCGGATCGCGTGCGCCGAGCATGTGCGCGACGACCGGGCGGACGAACAGGATCGCCGTGACGAAGGCGGAAACGGGGTTGCCGGGCAGGCCGAGCAGCATCGTCCGACCGAGCGTCCCCGCCATCATCGGCTTGCCCGGGCGAAGCGCGATCCGCCAGAAGTCGATGCTGCCGCCCGCCGCTTCGATCGCGGGGCGGACGAGATCGTGGTCGCCGACCGACGCGCCACCGGTTGTCACGAGCAGGTCGGCGTCGACGCCCGCAAATGCGTCGCGCAGCGTGTCGAGACGGTCGGGCAGGATCCCGAGATCGACGATGTCGACGGGCAGATCGGCGAGCAGCGCCGCGAGCATGATGCCGTTCGATTCGGGCAGAGGGACGGGATCCTCGGTCGAACCGGGGGGGACGAGTTCGTCGCCGGTCGCGGCGACCGCGACACGCAGGCGCCGCCCGACGGGGAGCGCGCCATGCCCGCCGGTCGCCGCGACGGCGATGCGCGCCGGGCTCAGCCGGTCGCCCTGCGCGATCAGCCGCGTGCCGGTGGCGAAGTCGAGGCCCTTCCGCCGCGTGTTGCGGCCTTCGTACGCGGGGCCTTCGCCATCGAGCGACAGGCGGTCGCCGTCGCGTGCGGCCTCTTCCTGGACGAGCACGGTGTCCGCACCGGCGGGCATCGCGGCGCCGGTGAAGATGCGGGTCGCCTCACCCGCGCCGACAATCCCTGCAAAGGGGCGGCCCGCAGCGCTTTCGCCGATCACGCGCCACGGCCCCGGCATGTCGGCAAAGCGGATCGCATAGCCGTCCATCGCCGAAAGATCGGTCGCGGGCTGGGTCCGGCGCGCGAGGATATCCTCCGCCGCCCAGCGCCCGATCGCGGCGCGCAAGGGAACGCGCTCGGCTGGGACGCGCGCGGCCATCGCGAAAAGGCGGGCCTGGGCTTCGGCAACGGGAACGAGAGGGGGCATGAAGGCTCCGGTGGGCAGGCGAGGGAAAGGATGCAGGGGGGCTGGAGGCAAATGGGGGTACGCGGCTACTCGTATGAACCCGCGAACGGGGATAACGGGCCGCGTTACGGGTGGCGATGGTGGGATAACGTCCCGACCCGCCGAGACGTTGCGGATCGCGGTGCGCGACGGTGCCGCATGCAAATCCTGTCGTCAGCCGCGGCAAAGCGCGCTAACCCGGCCTCGCTGATCCGGCGCAACCCGGATCGGTACAGATCGCGTCGGTGCCCCTCGGGGCTTGAATGGGAATGCGGTGCGGGGTTCGCCCCAATGCCGTGGCTGTCCCTGCAACTGTAAGCGGCGAGCGACACGCACGCGCCCCCTCAAAAAGGGCAGCCACTGGGCCATCGGCCTGGGAAGGTGTGCGTCGAGCCTTGACCCGCGAGCCAGGAGACCTGCCGGCGTCTGGTCGCTCTTGTCCCGGTCCAGGGGGTGACCGAGGCACGGCAAGCGCCGTCTGAGCGACGACCATGTGGCTGGGGCCGCATCGGCGACGCGTGCCGGCCGCTCATGGCGTCCGGCCGGCGCACGTCCCGGCCGTTCGCGCGGCAGGCCCCCGCCCGCGTCGGACGCCGGGGGGTAGACATGACGAGCTTGACGATCGAACGACCGGTGCGAGGCTCCGTGCGCAAGCGTGTGGGTGTGATGTTCGCGATGCTGGTCGCGGCGAATATCGCCGCATGGGGGTGGGCGTTCTCGCTGTTCCACGCACAGCCGCTGATGCTCGGAACCGCATTGCTCGCCTGGGGGCTTGGCCTGCGTCACGCGGTCGATGCCGACCATATCGCGGCGATCGACAATGTGACGCGCAAGCTGATGCAGGAGGGGCAGCGGCCGATCGCGGTCGGATTCTGGTTCGCGATCGGGCATTCGGGGATCGTCCTGATCGCCGCGGTCGCGATCGCGCTGACCGCCAATGCGCTGTCGCAGTTCGAGGCGTTCAAGCAGGTCGGCGGCGTCGTCGCGACGATGATCTCCGCGCTGTTCCTGTTCACGATCGCGGCGATGAACCTGATCATCCTGCGATCGGTGTGGCGGACGTTCGGGCACGTCCGGCGCGGGGGGGCCTATGTCGAGGAGGATCTCGACCTGCTGCTCGGCAATCGCGGGCTGCTCGCGCGGCTGTTCCGGCCGATGTTCCGGCTGGTGACGCAAAGCTGGCACATGGCGCCGCTCGGGTTCCTGTTCGGGCTGGGGTTCGACACCGCGACCGAGGTGGCGATCCTTGGGCTGTCCGCGAGCCAGGCGGCGGACGGTCTGTCGATCGGCACGGTGCTGGTGCTGCCGGTGCTGTTCGCGGTGGGCATGGCGCTGGTCGACACCGCCGACGGCGTGGTGATGCTCGGCGCATATGAGTGGGCGTTCGTGAAGCCGATCCGCAAGCTGTACTACAACATCACGATCACGCTGATCTCGGCGATCGTCGCGATCGCGATCGGGGGAATCGAGACGCTGGCGCTGATCGGGTCGAAACTCGGGCTGAGCGGGGGCGTGTGGGACGCTGCTGCCGCGCTGGGGGAGAATTTCAACGGGCTGGGGTTCGCGATCATCGCGCTGTTCGTCGCGTGCTGGGTGCTGAGCTTTGCGATCTATCGGTGGAAGCGGTTCGACGAGATCGAGGTGGTGCACGGGTAAGGTCTTCGCTGATCCTCCCCCGCCAGGGGGAGGATTGTGAGGGCGATGTGCATTGGCAGCCTTTGCGAATTGCTCTAAGTTGGTCCTCGAGGATTGGTTCTACCGATCCTCGTTGATCGCGCCGGTGCCCTTCGGGGCTTGAATGGGAATGCGGTGCGGGGGCTTTGCTCCCAATGCCGCGGCTGTCCCTGCAACTGTAAGCGGTGAGCGAGACGCACGGGCCCTCCATCGCGGGGGCAGCCACTGGGTCGCGGACCTGGGAAGGCGTGCATCGAGCTTTGACCCGCGAGCCAGGAGACCTGCCAGCGTTATGGTCGCTCTTGCCTTGATCCAGGGGATGGTCGCGGCACGGTAACCCGTCTGAGCGACGAACGCGTGCGGCCGCAAGGTCGTGCGTGCGTGTGGCTGCGGACGTGCGTCCGTCCGTGGCCGTCGTTCCGACGCCGTGGAGAGCAAGCATGTCCGATATCCAGCCGAATCCGGCCCCCCCGAGCCTGGCCAAGGTTCCCGTCACGATAGTCACCGGGTTCCTCGGGGCGGGCAAGACCACGCTGATCAGCCACCTGATCCGCAATGCGGGCGGGCGGCGGCTTGCGGTGGTGGTCAATGAATTCGGCACGCTCGGGATCGATGGCGACATCCTCAAGGGCTGCGCGATCCCCGATTGTCCGGCGGAGAATGTCGTCGAGCTGGCAAATGGCTGCATCTGCTGCACCGTCGCGGATGATTTCATCCCGACCGTCGAGACGCTGCTCGCGCTCGACCCGCGGCCCGACCATATCCTGATCGAGACGTCGGGGCTGGCGCTGCCCAAGCCGCTGCTCAAGGCGTTCGACTGGCCGGCCATCCGCTCGCGTATCACGGTCGACGGCGTGATCGCGCTCGCCGATGCCGAGGCGGTCGCGGCCGGGCGGTTCGCGCCCGATCTCGCCGCACTCGATGCGCAGCGCGCCGCTGATCCGAGCGTCGATCACGAGACGCCGCTGTCCGAGGTTTTCGAGGACCAGCTGGCATGCGCGGATCTGGTGCTGCTCACCAAGGTCGATCTCGCCGGGCCCGAGGGCGTGGCCAGGGCGCGTGCGGTGATCGCGGCGGAGTCGGCACGGCCGCTGCCGGTAATCGACCTGACCGACGGGGTGATCGACCCGCGCGTGATCCTGGGGCTCGGCGCGGCGGCGGAGGACGATATCGCCGCACGCCCCTCGCATCACGACGGCGAGGATGATCACGAGCATGACGATTTCGACAGCATCGTCGTCGAGCTGGGCGAGATTGCCGACCCCGCCGCCCTGACCGCGCGGATCGAGGCGCTGGCCCGCAGTGCGGACATCCTGCGCGTGAAGGGCTATGCCGCGGTCGCGGGCAAGCCGATGCGGCTGCTGGTGCAGGCGGTCGGCGCGCGCGTGCGGACGCAATATGACCGATTGTGGCGCGCGGACGAGCCGCGGCGCACGCAGCTGGTCGTCATCGCCGAGCATGATCGCATCGACGCGGTGCAGATCAGGGCCGCGCTGGACGCCTGACGACGATGCACGTCGTCTTTCGCGAGACGCATGGGCTGGAGGAAAGCGCGGTCCCGCAGGACCTGGCGCAGACCCCCGCAGACCTTGTCGTCCTGTCGTTTTCCGACAGCGACCTCGGCGCATTCGCGGCGGGGTGGCGGCGCGCGGATGCGGCGGGAAGCCCGTTGCCGTCGGTCCGGCTCGCCAACCTGTCGACGCTCGCGCATCCGCTCTCGGTCGATACCTATGTCGAGCGGACGCTGGCGGGTGCGAAGGGGGTGCTGATCCGGCTGATCGGTGGCCGCGCCTATTGGAGCTATGGCCTGCAACAGGTCGAGGCGCTCGCGCGCGAGAGGGGGATCGCGCTGGCGGTGCTGTCGGCCGATGGGCGGATCGATCCGAGGCTCGATGCCGCATCGACGATCCCGGTATCGACGCTCCGGCAGCTGGCGATGCTCTGCGATACCGGCGGCACGGTCGCGGCGCAGGCGGCACTTGCGCAGTTCGCGCTTGCGGCGGGGCTGTATGCGGGGCCGGTGCCGGGCGTGCGGACGATCGCCGAAGTCGGTGGGTGGCAGCCGGGCGGGGGCGTGTCGTGCCCCGCGGCGTTCGCGCTGACCGCCAGGCGCCCGCGTGTGCTGCTGATATTCTATCGTTCCTATCTGACGGCGGCGGACCTGCATCCGATCGACGCGTTGCATGCCGCGCTCACCGGACACGGGTTCGACGTGCTGGGCCTGTTCGCGCCGTCGCTGAAGGCGCCCGACGCGGCCGGGTGGCTCGCGCGCTGGGTCGCGGCGCTGGCGCCCGCGGCGATCGTCAACGCGACCGCGTTTTCGGCGCGGGGGTCCGGCGAGACGACACCGCTCGACGGTGCAGGGGTGCCCGTGTTCCAGATCGCATTGGCGACCTCCGATCGCGCCGCCTGGGCCGGGTCGAGCCGCGGGCTGTCCCCGGCCGATCTCGCGATGCACGTCGTGCTGCCCGAGGTCGACGGGCGACTGTTCGCAGGCGTCGCGAGCTTCAAGGAGGATGGCACGCGCGACCGCGCGCTCGAATATGCGCGTCGCGAGCACCGCGGCGACCCGGCCCGGATCGCTGCGATCGCGGCGCGGGTGACGGCCTGGGTCGATCTCGCGCGCAAGCCGGCTGCCGAGCGGCGGGTCGCGATCCTGCTGTCGACCTATCCGGGCAAGGCGTACCAGATGGCGCATGCGGTCGGCCTCGATTCGCTGGCATCGACGGACGCGATCCTCGAGGATCTGGCGGCGGCGGGGTATGCGCTCGGCGAGGGACCGCGCGAAAAGCGCGAGTCCGCGTTGGCAACGAAGCGGATGACGTGGCCGCTCGCGGCGTATCAGGCGGCGCTTGCGCGACTGCCGCGCGACGTGCGCGATGATCTCGAGCGGAGCTGGGGGGCGCCCGACAGCGATCCCGCGTGCGTCGATGGCGCGTTCGCGTTCGCCGCGGTCGAGCATGGCGGCGTTCTGGTCGCGCTGCAGCCCGAGCGCGGACGGCGCGACGTGCGGAGCGAGGAGTATCACGACCTGTCGCGGTGTCCGCGTCATGCCTATGCCGCCTTCTATCTCTGGCTGCAGGCGCGAGGCACCGACGCGCTCGTGCATGTCGGCGCGCACGGGACGCTCGAATGGCTGCCGGGCAAGTCGGTGGCGCTGTCGGACGCGTGCTGGCCCGAGGTTCTGGTGGGGGCCATGCCCGTAATCTATCCGTTCATCGTCAACGACCCCGGCGAGGCCGCGCAGGCCAAGCGGCGGATCGGCGCGGTCACGCTCGGCCATGTTCCCCCACCGCTCGAGCGCACGCGGAGCGGCGCAGGGCTCGGCCGGCTCGAGGCGCTGCTCGACGAATTTTCGAATGCGGACGGGCTAGATCCGGCGCGACGCGACCGGCTGCAACGCGACATCCGCGACGAGGCGAACGCGACCGGGCTCGCCGCGACGCTGAATCTCGACACCGCGCAATCGTCCGCGGACGCGATCACGCGGATCGATGCGTTCGTGTGCGACGTGAAGGAGAGCCAGTTCGGCGACGGGCTGCACGTCTATGGTCGCGGCGAGCAGGGCGCGGCGGAACGCACCGGGCTGCTGACGGCGCTGCGAGGCGCGCGCGTCGCGGGAGGGCCGTCGGGCTCGCCATGGCGTGGACGCGCGGACGTGTTGCCGACGGGGCGGAACCTGTACACCACCGATCCGCGCGCGGTGCCGTCGCGGACCGCGCATGCGCAGGGCGTGACGCTCGCCGACGAGCTGATCCGGCGGCATCTGCAGGATCACGGCGACTATCCGCGTACGATCGTGGTCGATCTGTGGGCGTCGGCGACGATGCGCACGGCGGGCGAGGAATTCGCGATGGCGCTCCACCTGCTCGGCGCGGAACCGGTGTGGGACCTGCAGTCCGACCGCGTCACGGGGATCGAGATCCTGCCGCTTGCGCAGTTCGACCGGCCACGCATCGACGTCACGCTGCGCGTGTCGGGGTTGTTCCGCGATGCGTTCCCGACGCTGTGCGCGATGTTCGGGCAGGCGGTCCGCGCGCTCGCGCGACGTGACGAGCCGCCGGCGTGGAATCCGTTCGTCGGACAGGCCGTGACCGCGCGCGTCTATGGCCCGGGGCCGGGTCGCTACGGGCTGGCGATGGGGGACGCGGCAGAGACCTATACCGCCGACGCCCGTCTTGCCGCGGGTGAGGCATGGCTTGCGGCCTCGAGCCATGCGCTTGACGGGGAAGGGGGTGAGGACGGGCGCGACGTCTCCGATCCGCACGGTATCCGCGACCGCGTGGCCGCTGCCGACGCGTTCGTTCATGTGCAGGACCTGCCCGAGACCGACCTGCTGCTCGCCGCGGATTATGCGGCGCACGAGGCCGGGTTTGCGGCGGCGCAGACGGTCGCGGGTGGCAGCGCCGCGCTGTACCACCTCGATGCGCGCGACCCGGATCGACCGCGCGCACGCCCCCTGCACGAAGAGATTGCGCGCGTCGTCCATGCGCGCGCGGCGAACCCCGCCTGGGTCGACGGGATGCTGCGCCACGGGTTTCGCGGGGGGGCGGAGATCGCCGCGACGCTCGATCACCTCGGCGCGTTCGCGCACCTCGCCGACGCGGTCTCGGTTGAGCTGATCGACCTGTATTTCGATGCGACGCTGGCACGCGAAACGGTCGTCGAATTCCTCGAGGCCGCAAATCCCGCGGCACTGGCGGCGATGCGCGCGCGCTTTGCGGCGCTGCACGCCGCCAATCTGTGGCCGACGCGGCGCAACTCCATTCTCGCGCAACTCGGCATGCCCGCTTGAGCGCGTTCGTCGTCAAGGGCTGGTGCCCCGATGCGTGGCGGCCGATGATGGCGGGCGATGGCTTGCTCGTGCGCGTCCGGCCACGGCTCGGGCGGGTGCCGCGCGCGGCGCTCCTTGGCCTGTGCCGGGCAGCGCTGCGACATGGCAATGGCGAGATCGACGTGACCAGTCGGGCCGGGCTGCAGATCCGCGGCGTCCGCGAGGATAGCTGGCGCGCGCTCATCGACGCGCTGCTCGAGCTCGGGCTGATCGATCCCCACCCCGGCGTTGACGCGCGCGCGGCGCTTATCGTCGCGCCCGATCACGTGCCGGGCGACGATACGCACCGCCTTGCGGGAGCCATGTATGCGCGGATCGCCGAGCTCCCCGAGCTGCCGGGCAAGGTCGGCTTCGCGATCGATGCCGGGACCGCGCCGGTGCTGCACGAGGCACCGGCGGACTTCCGGATCGAACGGGGGGCGTCGGGCGGGTTGATCGCGCGTGCGGAGGGGCGGCACCGCGGCACGCCGCTCGGGCAGGGGCGTGAGATCGATACGCTGGTCGCGCTCGCACGCTGGTTCGTCGAGACCGGCGGCGCGGACAGCGGCCGGATGGCACGGCATGCCGCGGCGCTGCCGACATGGGCGCGCGAGCAGGAGCCGCCCGCGATGCCCGCGCCCCGTATCCGGCCGGGCGTCCATCCGCTCGGGCTGGCGGTCGCGCTGCCGTTCGGGCGGATCGCCGCGGCGGCGTTCATCCGGTGGCTGGAGGCCGAACCGGCGATCGGTGCCGTACGCGTGACGCCTTGGCGCATGCTGCTCTGCGAAGCCGCGGCGGCGATCGGGAGCCCGGCCGACAGCGACGCGCTGATTGTCGACCCGACAGCCCCCGTGCTGCGCGCCGATGCCTGTGTCGGCGCGCCCGCCTGTCCGCAGGCGAATGCGGCCACGCGCGCGCTGGCGCGACAATTGGCGCCGCATGTCGGTGGCCGGCTCCATGTCTCGGGCTGTGCGAAGGGATGCGCGCGCGCGGCGCCGGCCGATGTCGTGCTGACGGCGCGCGACGGCGTGTTCGACCTCGCCTTCGACGCGCGCGCCGGCGCGACGCCCGTGCATGCCGGTCTCGACGCCGCGCAGATCCTCGCTCATTTCGGAGCCGCCTGAATGCCCTACGCCTATGAAACCGATGGCGCGGCGATCTATCGCCAGTCGTTCGCGATGATCCGCGCCGAGGCCGATCTCGCGCGGTTCGCGCCCGGGGACGAGCCCGTCGCGGTGCGGATGATCCACGCCGCCGGGCTGGTCGAACTCGCTGCGCATATCCGCTTTTCACCCGGTTTCGGCCACGCCGCGCGGACCGCGTTGCGGGCCGGGGCGCCGATCCTGTGCGATGCGCGGATGGTCAGCGAGGGGATCACGCGCGCGCGGTTACCCGCGGAGAATGCGGTGATCTGCACGTTGCACCAGCCCGAAACGATCGTGCTCGCGACCGCGATGGCGACGACCCGGTCGGCCGCCGCGCTGGAGGCCTGGCGGCCGCATCTCGCGGGCGCGATCGTCGCGATCGGCAATGCCCCGACCGCGCTGTTCCATCTGCTGACCATGCTTGAGGATCCCGCGTGTCCGCGGCCGGCGGCGATCATCGGATGTCCCGTCGGGTTCGTCGGCGCCGTCGAATCGAAGGACGCGCTGTGGAGTGCGCAACCCGTGCCCTGCGTGATCGTCGAGGGCCGGCTGGGGGGCAGCGCGATCACCGTCGCCGCGGTCAACGCGCTGGCGAGCGCGGCGGAATGATCACCGTGCAGCCTTCTGCGGTGCGATGCGGCACGATCCACGGCGTGGGCCTCGGGCCGGGGGCGTGCGACCTGATGAGCGTGCGCGCCGACCGCCTCGTCCGCGGTGCGCGCCACATCGCCTATTTCCGCAAGGCCGGACGCAGCGGTCATGCGCGCAGGATCGTCGACGGCATGCTGCGCGACGACGTCACCGAATTCGCGATGGAATATCCCGTCACCACCGAGATCGCGGTCGCCGACCCGCGCTACAACGACTGCCTGTCCGCCTTCTATGCGGGCTGTATCGACCATCTGGCGGGCCTGGTGCGCGGCGGCGAGGATGTCGTGGTCCTATGCGAGGGCGACCCGTTCTTCTATGGATCGTTCATGCACCTCTATACGCGGTTGCAGACGATCGCTCCGGTGTGCGTCGTGCCGGGGATAACGGGGATGTCGGGCGCATGGACCGCGAGCGGCGCGCCGATCACCTGGGGCGACGACGTCCTCACCGTGCTGATGGCGACGCTGCCCGAGGAGGATCTGGTCCGGCGGATCCGCGACACCGACGCGCTGGTGGTGATGAAGATCGGCCGGCATCTGGGCAAGCTCCGCCGTGCGGTGGCGGCGGCGGGGCGCGAGGACGAGGCATGGCTGGTCGAGCATGCAGCGATGCAGGACCAGCGGGTCACGCGGCTGGGCGAGGCGGACGCGGTGACGCCCTATTTCTCGATCCTGCTGATCCACGGGCAGGGGCGGCGGCCATGACCGGGTGGCTGGCGATCGCGGGGCTGGGGCCGGGCGATCCGGACCTCGTCACGCCCGAGGTGACCGCGGCGCTGGCGCAGGCGACCGACGTGATCGGCTATGTCCCCTATGTCGCGCGGGTCGCGGCGCGAGACGGTCTGACGCTGCATCCCAGCGACAACCGCGTCGAGCTCGACCGGGCGGCGCACGCGCTGCGGCTGGCGGACGAGGGGCGGCGCGTCGTCGTCGTGTCGTCGGGCGATCCCAGCGTGTTCGCGATGGCGGCGGCGGTGTTCGAGGCGCTCGAGGCGGGGCCGGCGGCATGGCGCGCGCTCGATATTCGCGTGCTCCCCGGCATCACCGCGATGCTCGCGGCGAGCGCACGGGCGGGCGCGCCGCTCGGGCATGACTTCTGCGCGATCAACCTCTCGGACAATCTGAAGCCATGGGGGATGATCGAACGCCGGATACGTCTCGCCGCGGAGGCGGATTTTGCCATCGCGTTCTACAACCCGCGGTCGAAGGCGCGGCCCGACACGCTTGACGATGCGTTCGCGGTGCTCCGTGCGAGCTGCCGCGATGTGCGTCCGGTGCTGTTTGCGCGCGCGGTCTCGACCCCGGACGAAATGCTGGACATCGTGCCGCTGCCCGATGCGCACGGCGCAATGGCGGACATGCGGACAATGGTGATCGTCGGGTCGAGCCAGACGCGCATCATCGCGCGGCCCGTGGGGCCGATCCTCTATACCCCGCGGTCGGCGTCGTGATCGAGCCAGCGCAGGACGTCGTCGACGCCGTGCACCGCGCGTCGGGCGGGCAGCGGGGGGCGATCGATCATGACGACCGGGATGCCGCGCGCGCGCGCGGCGTGGAGTTTCGCGACTGCGCCCGGTCCGCCGGCATTCTTGCACACGACGAGGTCGATGCCGTGCGCGTCCATCAGCGCGCGGTCGCCCGCGTCGTCGAACGGTCCACGATCGACGACGAGGCAATGGTCGGGCAACGCGGGGGGGCACTCCGGCTGGTCGACGAAGCGCAACAGATACTGGTGCTGCGGCTGCGCCGAAAACGCGTCGACATGCATCCGCCCGAGCGCCAGCATCACGCGTCGCGGCGGTCCGCCGAGCGCGGCGACCGCGGCATCGATATCCGGCACGCGAGTCCAGCGATCGCCCGCGGCGGGTGCCCAGGCGGGGCGGGTCAGCGCGATCAGCGGCACGCGGGCCCGCGTGGCGGCAGTGACCGCGTTGCCGCTCATCTGTGCAGCAAAGGGGTGCGTGGCATCGACGATGTGCGTGACGCGGTGATCGCGCAGATACGTCGCGAGGCCATCGACGCCGCCGAACCCGCCGATGCGGACCGGGATCGGCTGCGCCCGTGGCGAGGCCGTGCGTCCGGCAAAGCTCAGTACCGCACGATCGCCGCGCAGCGCCAGTCGTGCGGCGAGCGCGCTGGCCTCGGTCGTGCCGCCCAGGATCAGGATATTCGGCATGGCTGACACTCCCTGGCTGACGATCGTCGGGATCGGCGAAGACGGCGCCGCGGGGCTGTCCGACGCTGCGAAGGCGGCGATCGCGGCTGCGGACATCGTGACCGGCGCCGCACGCCACCTCGCGCTGATGCCCGACCTCGCCGGCGAAGGAAAGGCGGAGCGCCGACCATGGCCGGTCCCGTTCGAGTCCGGCATCGACGCGCTGCTCGCCGAGCGCGGACGTGCGGTGGTCCTGTTCGCGTCGGGCGATCCGTTCTGGTACGGCGCGGGGACGTCGGTGACGCGGCATCTGTCGCCTGACGAATGGGTGGCGCTTCCCGCGCTCTCGACCTTCACGCTCGTCGCGGCGCGGCTCGGCTGGAGCATCGAGACGACGACCTGCCTGGGTCTCCACGCCGCACCGCTGACGAGGCTGCGACGTCATGCCGTGCGCGATGCGCGCGCGATCGTGCTCGTACGCGATGGCGCGGCGGTGCGGGCGCTGGCCGGGTATCTGTCCGATCTGGGGTTCGGCGCGTCGCGGATGCACGTGCTCGAGGCGATCGGGGGCCCGCGCGAACGGCATCGCGAAACGACGGCCGCCACGTTCGGGCTCGACGACGTCGCGCATCCGGTCGCGGTCGGTATCGTCTTTGCCGGGGCGGGGGCGGTGATGCCGCGCGCGTCCGGGATCGAGGACAGCTGGTTCGCGCATGACGGCCAGATCACCAAGCGCCCGGTTCGCGCGCTGACGCTGTCCGCGCTCGCACCCCGGCCGGGCGAGCGGCTGTGGGATATCGGCGCGGGGTCGGGATCGGTCGGGATCGAGTGGCTGCTCGCCGATCCGTCGACGCAGGCGCTGGCGTTCGAGGCCGATCCGGCGCGCGCCGCGCGTGCGCGGGCAAACGCAGCGGCGCTCGGCGTCGAGCGGCTGGAGGTGATCGAGGGGCGGGCGCCCGCGGTGCTGGCAGGGCATGCCCCGCCGGACGCGGTGTTCATCGGCGGGGGGCTTTCGGACGCGTTGCTGACCGAACTCTGGACGACGCTTCCGGCTGGTACGCGGCTGGTCGCCAACGCGGTGACGCTCGAATCGGAGGCGCTGCTCGGCGAATGGCACGCGGTGCACGGCGGGACGTTGCTGCGGATCGAGCTGGCCGAAGCGGTGCCGCTCGGCACCCGGCGCG
Organism: Sphingomonas sp. Leaf20; assembly: GCF_001421535.1. Lineage (GTDB taxonomy): Bacteria > Pseudomonadota > Alphaproteobacteria > Sphingomonadales > Sphingomonadaceae > Sphingomonas. The sequence goes on from NZ_LMKN01000008.1 coordinate 898,954, forward strand.
GCTGGCAGGCGCGCTATCCGGTGGTGCAATGGAGCGTCGTCCTGTGATCGTCGCGGGGTTCGGCTTTCGTGCCGCAGCAGGGCTCGACGCGCTGCGTGCGGCGCTGGCGACTGCGCAGCACGGATGCCCACCGGTCGAGATCCTCGCGGTACCGCAGGACAAGATCGCGCTCGTGCAGGCCCTTGCCGACCTTCTCGCGGCCGACCGTGTTGCGGCGCGAGCAGGCGGATGCCCGCTGACTGTCATTGGCGTGTCGCCCGCCGCGTTGCAGGCGATGCGGACACCGACGCGGTCGATCGCCAGCATCCGCCACCGCGCGACGGGGAGCGTCGCCGAGGCGGCGGCCCTCGCCGCGGCAGGACCGGGCGCAGTGTTGCTGACCAGCCGCCACATCTCTGCCGACCGGATGGCGACGTGCGCCATCGCGCGGGGCACTTGTCGAGGACACAACGCATGACGGTTCATTTCATCGGCGCCGGACCGGGCGCGCCCGACCTGCTGACGCTGCGCGGCCGCGATCGGATCGCCGCGTCGCGCGTGTGCCTGTATGCAGGCTCGCTGATCCCGGCGGCGATGCTCGACCATTGCCCGCCGGGCGCGCGGGTGATCAACACCGCGTCGCTGTCGCTCGACCAGATCATCGACGAGATCCGCGTCGCGCACGGCGCCGGGCACGATGTCGCGCGACTGCATTCGGGCGATGTGTCGATCTGGTCGGCGATGGGGGAGCAGTTGCGCAGGCTGCGCGCGCTGGGAATCCCCGTGACGATCACCCCGGGCGTCCCCGCCTTCGCCGCCGCCGCCGCCGCGCTCGAGGTCGAGCTGACGCTCCCCGAACTCGCGCAGTCGGTGGTGCTGACGCGGACGCCGGGCCGCGCGAGCACGATGCCGCCCGCGGAGACGCTCGCGGCATTCGCCGCGACGCGGGCGACGCTCGCGGTTCACCTGTCGGCCCATAACCTGGCAAAGGTCGTCGCCGACCTGACCCCGGCCTATGGCGCGGATTGCCCGGTCGCGGTCGTCTGGCGCGCGAGCTGGCCCGACCAGCACATCGTCCGCGCGACACTGGCGACGATCCAGGGGGCGGTCGCGGGACAGGCCGATCGGACCGCGCTGATCCTCGTCGGGCGCGTGCTGGACCCCACGGATTTCGCCGAGAGCAGCCTGTACGCGGTCGACTATGACCGCCGCTTCCGCCCGCAATCGGCGGATTCGCGGTTTGCGGAGCACGAGGCGTGACGCCCGGCCTGCTCGTCGCCGCGCCCGCCTCCGGCACGGGCAAGACCACCGTGATGCTCGGGCTGCTGCGGGCGCTGCGTGACGACGGGCTGGTCGTGCAGCCGTTCAAATGCGGGCCCGACTATATCGACCCCGGCTTTCACCGCGCGGCGAGCGGGCGGGCGTCGTACAATCTCGACAGCTGGGCGATGCCCCCGGCGATCCTCGATACGATCGCGGCACGGAGCGGCGATGCCGATCTCGCGCTGGCGGAAGGGTCGATGGGGCTGTTCGACGGTGTCGCGACCCCCGGCGCGGTCGGCAACGGCGCCAGCGCGGACATTGCCCGGCGGATGGGCTGGCCGGTCGTGCTGGTCATCGACGTGTCGGGGCAGGCGCAGTCCGCCGCCGCGACCGCGCTCGGCTTCAGCCGCTACGATCCGAGCGTGACGGTCGCGGGGGTGATCCTTAACCGCGTCGCCAGCGACCGGCACGAGCGGCTGGCGCGCAGCGGGATGGCGGCAGCGGGGATCCGCGTATTCGGTGCGCTGCCGCGACGCGGCGACCTGAAGCTGCCCGAACGGCATCTCGGGCTCGTCCAGGCGATCGAGCATCCCGAGCTCGAGGTCCAGATCGACGCCTATGCCACCTTCCTGCGCGCGCATGTCGACCTGCCGGCGCTGCGGGCGGCGGCGGCGGCGAACCAGGCGACCGATGCGCCCGACGACATGCCCGCCGTCTGGCAGCGCCCGCCTGCACAGCGGATCGCACTGGCGCAGGACGCGGCATTCTCGTTCACCTATGCGCACGTGCTCGAAGGCTGGCGGCATGCGGGGGCGGAGATCCTGCCCTTCTCGCCGCTCGCGGACGAGGCGCCCGCGCGCCATGCCGACCTCGTCTGGCTGCCGGGCGGCTATCCCGAACTCCATGCCGGTCGCCTAGCGCAGGCGGGAAATTTCCGCACCGCGCTCGTCGAGCATGCCCGCACCCGCCCGGTCCACGGCGAATGCGGCGGCTACATGGCGATTGGCGAGGCCCTCATCGACGCGGACGGTGTCGCGCACCGGATGGCGGGCCTGCTGGGCCTCGTTACCAGCTATGCGCAGCGCAAGATGCATCTGGGCTATCGGCGTGCGACGCTGCAGGCGCCGATGGCGGGATTCGCTGCGGGCGACTTGCTCGCGGGGCATGAATTCCACTATTCGACGATCATCGAACAGCCCGATGCCCCGCTTGCCCGCGTCGCCGATGCGCAGGGCGCCGCGGTGCCCGAGACGGGATCGCATCGTGGCCACGCAACGGGATCGTTCTTCCACATGATTGCAGCCGCCGGATGACCGAGCAGAGCCACACCGGCTCCGATACGCCTGCAGCCGGGTTCGTCTCGTTCGTGGGCTCGGGGCCGGGCGACCCCGAGCTGCTGACGCTCAAGGCGGTCGCGCGGCTGCAAGCGGCGGACGCGGTGCTGTTCGACGACCTGTCATCGGGGGCGGTGCTCGGCCACGCGCGCGCGGGTGCGGACCTGATCGCGGTCGGCAAGCGCGCGGGGCGCCCTTCGCCAAGCCAGGCGCACGTCTCGCAATTGCTCGTCGACTATGCGCGGACGGGCGTTCGCGTGGTCCGCCTCAAGTCTGGCGACGCGGGGATCTTCGGGCGGCTGGAGGAGGAAATCCTCGCGCTGCGCGACGCAGGCATCGCGTTCGAGATCATTCCCGGCGTCAGCGCGGCGAGCGCGGCGGCGGCGGCAGCCGCCATCCCGCTGACGCGGCGGCTGGCGGCGCGACGCGTCCAGTTCGTCACCGGGCACGACGTCACCGGCCATTTGCCCGAGCAGCGCAACATGGCCGCGCTCGCCGATGCCGATGCGACGACGGTGGTGTTCATGCCCAAGCGCACCTTTCCCGCGCTGGCCGCCAGCCTGATCGACCACGGGCTCGCCCCCGACACGCCTGCATTGATGGCGGAGAATGTCGGGCACCCCGATCAGAGCCTGACGCGCGCGACGATCGCATCGCTGGCCGAAAGCCTGAAGGATACGGTGTCGAGCAAACCCGCGCTGATCCTCTACGGGCCGTTGATGGAGCCGTGATCGCGCTCGACCTGATCGGCATCGGGACGGGCAACCCCGATCACCTGACGCGCGCTGCGATCGCGGCGATGAACGCCGCCGACCTGATCCTGCTGCCGCGCAAGGGCGACCGCAAGTCCGACCTGATCGACCTGCGCCGCGCGATCTGTGCGGAGATGCTGACGACGCCGACATCGACGCGGATCGTGGAGTTCGACCTGCCCCAACGCGACGAGGCCGGGCCCTACCGCGTGGCGGTCGATCGCTGGCATGATGCCATCGCGCGCGTATGGACTGCGCAGATCGGGGAGCATCTTCCCCGCGAAGGCGGGCGGGTCGCGTTGCTCGTCTGGGGTGATCCGTCGCTGTACGACAGCAGCTTGCGCATCGCCGCGCGGCTGGGGGCGGGTGGCATGGCGCTGACCGTGCGGGTCATTCCCGGGATCACGAGCCTGCAGGCGCTGACCGCGGCGCACGCCATACCGCTCAACGACATCGCGGCGCCCGTGCTGATCACGACGGGGCGCCGGTTGCGCGACGCGGGCTGGCCCGACGGGATCGATACGCTCGCGGTGATGCTCGACGGCGGCTGCGCCTTCACCACGCTGGTGCCGGAGGACGTGACGATCTGGTGGGGCGCCTATCTCGGCATGCCGCACGAGGCGCTGATCGCCGGTCCGCTGGTGGAGGCGGGACCGGCGATCACGCGCGCACGCGCCCGGCTCCGGGCGGATCATGGCTGGATCATGGACACCTATCTGCTGCGCCGCGGTGTGCATGAACCGGTGCGAGATCAGTCGTGCGTCTTCGTCTCGGGCATCGCGACGAGATAGAGCACGAAGCCGCAGGCCGCGATCGCGGCGAGCGTGAGGAAGCCGACGCTGTAGCCGGCCCATACGATGATCGACCCCGCCAGCGTCGCCGACAGTGCCGCACCAAGCCCCTGCGTGGTTGCCACCGCACCCTGGCTGACGTTGAACCGGCCCGAGCCCTTGGTCAGGTCGGCGATCACGACGGGGAACAGCGCGCCGAAGATCCCTGCGCCGATGCCGTCGAGCGCCTGGACCCCGACGAGCCAATAGGGGGCGTCCGAGACCGTGTACAAGGCGCCGCGCGCCGCGAGGAAGGCGAAGGCGACGAGGAAGATCGGCTTTGTCCCGATCCGTTCGGTGTGCCGCCCGACGAAGATCGCGACGGGTACCATCACCAGCTGCGCGGCGACGATGCAGGCCGCGGTCAGCGAGGTCGCCTGATCCTTGCCCAGCGTCTTGGCGAGCAACTGACTGACCGACGTCAGCATCGCCGCGTTCGCGAGGTGGAAGAGGAAGGCGATCGCCGCGAACACCATCAGCGGACGGTTCTCCACCAGCGTCTTCCAGCCGCTCGCCTCCTCGCAATCCTCCTCCGGTTCGCAGTCCAGACCGCGCGCGACCGCGTTGTCGATCTGGTCGTTGGGGACGTGCGATGCGGTGAAGATGCTGGCAACGGTCAGCGCGCCCATCAGCCAGAACACGACGACCGGCCCGAACTTCCACGCCAACGCCCCCGCCAATGCCGCGGAGACGGCGTTGCCGGCATGGTTGAACGCCTCGTTGCGCCCGACCCGCTTGGCGAAATGCTTTGCGCCGACCAGCCCGAGCGTGATCGCCGAGATCGCCGGCGCGAAGACGGCACCAGCCACCGCAGCGATCGACTGCGTCACGGCGACCGCGGTGAAGCCCGAGACGATCGGCAGCGAGATGCTCGAGATCGTGACGAGCAAAGCGGCGGCCATGACGATCCGCGGCTTGTTCTTGCTGCGATCGATCAGCCCGCCTGCGGGTGTCTGCGCGAGCAGCCCGACGATCCCGGCGATCGTCAGGACCAGCCCGACCGTCGCTTCGTTCCAGCCATGCGCAGGACCGCGGACCGCGATCAGGTAGATGGCGAGATAGGGCCCGAGGCCATCGCGAACGTCGGCCAGGAAGAAGTTGAGCGCATCGAGCGTCTTGCCCGGCGTCTTGCGGGGCGGGGCGGAGCGTCCCGACGGAACCGATGTTGCTAGCGTTGCCATGCGTGATCCTCAGCGGCGGGAAAGGGGGGCGGTACGGGGGCGGAAAGCGGGGTCATGCGTCAGCCGATCAGCAAGCGGGTGCCGAGCGCGGCGATGAGCGCGGGGATCATCGTCACGATGCCGATCCTGAGAAACTGCCAGAAGCCGACATCCTCGCCTTCGCGGCGGATCGCCTGCAGCCACAGGATTGTCGCGAGCGAGCCGGTGATCGACAGATTGGGGCCGAGGTCGACGCCGATCAGCAACGCATCGACGACGATCCGCGGCGGATGCGCCTGCGCGACGGCGGTACTCGCGATCAGCCCCGCGGGCAGGTTGTTGATGAGGTTCGACCCGAAGGCGAGCGTCGAGCCCGCGACCGCCGCCGCCTGCACGGGATCGGCGGACATCGTGCGCAACGTATCGGCGATCCGCCCGATCACGCCGGTATGATCGAGCGCCTCGACGAGCACGAACAGCCCCGCGACCAGCGGCAATACGCTCCACGACACGTCGCGCGCGACGGCGACGATCGAGCTGCGGGTCAGCGCGCAGACGACAAGCGTGGTCGCGATCCCCGCAATCGCGGTCGGCAGGCCGAGTTCGACGTCGCGCGCCGATGCGACGAGCAGGATCGCGGCGGTGGCGACGATCCCGGCCAATACCGCCTTGCCGCCCGGCGACAGCGTGGCGGTCCCGGCGTCCGGCGAATCCCCGGTGGCACAGGTGCCGGCGATCCGGCTGCGCTCGACCCAGCGCAGTGCGAGGAAGGTGACGACGATCGATGCGACCGAGGGAAGCGCGAACGATTTGAACCATTGGCCGAGCGGCGGCATCGTCCCGCCGTACAGCACGAGATTGGCGGGGTTCGAGATCGGCAGCACGAAGCTCGCAGCGTTGGCGATCAGCGCGCATGCGAACAGCAACGGCAGCGGCTCTGCCCGGGCACGCCGCGCGGCGACGTAGACCGCGGGCGTCAGCACGACCGCGGTCGCGTCGTTCGACAGGAACGTCGTGGTGACGATCCCGGCGGCGTAGACGAGCAGGAACAGCCGTGGCTTGGATCCCCCGGCATGGCGGACCGCGGCGGCGGCGACCCAGTCGAACAATCCGTTCTGGCGCGCGGTCTCGCTCAGCAGCATCATGCCGATCAGGAACAGATAGACGTCCATCCCCTTGCCGACCGCGACGAGCGCGAGTGGCACGGGGAGCAGGCCGAGCAGCAGCAGCAGCGCCGCGCCCGACACTGCCCAGACCATCTCGGGCCAGCGGAACGGCCGCGCGATGATCCCGGCCGTCGCCGCAGCGCAGATACCCCAGGTCGCACCCGTTGCCAGCATCACCGTCTCGGTCCGTCTCTAGGGTTTGGTGGTCAAGGGATATGATGACGTGGTTTGACTGATCGGCCTGCGATCTCGCCTATTCGGTAAGCTCGCCTAGCAGTTCGCGCGTTCGCTCGATGCGGCGATCAACGTCGTCGATCCGCTCGCGGACGAGCCAGCGTCGCTTCGACGCCTCGAACGGCGGCGGCAGCGTCGCCTTGGGATCACCCATCGTGACCGCGATCGCCCCAGGGCCGACGTCGATCTGGCGGATGTCCGCCTGACACGCGAGCGCGCCGATCCGCGCCGCATCGAGCAGACGGATCGCAGCAGCGGGCACCGTGCCGAACCGATCCTCCAGCTCGACCTGGAACGCGTCGAGCGCGGCAACGTCGTTCAGATGCGCGAGCCGGCCATAGAGCGTCAGGCGAAGATCGGTCTCGGGGATCCAGTCCTCGGGCAGCATGCCGTCGATCCCGAGGTTCAGCACCGGCTGCCATCGATCCGCCGGCTCGCCGCGCGCGACCTTCAATGCCTGGCCGAGCAGATGCTGGTACAGATCGATGCCGATCAGCTTCATGTGCCCGGCCTGCTCCTCGCCGACGAGATCGCCCGCACCGCGCATGTCGAGATCGCGCGCGCTGATCGCGAACCCCGCACCGAGCTGGTCGAATGCCTGGAGCGTGCGCAGGCGCTTCATCGTGGCGTCCGCGATCGTCGCGTCGCCCGCGGTCAGCAGCAGGATCTGTCCGCGTCGTCCACCGCGACCGACCCGGCCCCGCAGCTGGTGCAGCTGCGACAGTCCGAAGCGGTCCGCGTGATGGACGATCATGGTGTTGGCGCGGGGGACGTCCAGCCCAGCCTCGATGATGTTGGTCGCGAGCAGGACGTCGCCGTCCCCAGCTGCGAACCCGGCCATCGCCTCGTCGAGCGTGGCCGCATCCATCTTGCCGTGCGCGACGACGAGCCCGAGCTCGGGAACGAGCTTGCGCAGCGTCGCGGCCAGCGGTTCGATATCCTCGATCCTCGGCACGACGACGAAGCTCTGTCCGCCACGCGCGCGTTCGCGGCGCAGCGCCTTGCGCACCGCGAGTTCGTCGAACGTGGCGATCGTGGTGCGGATCGGCTGGCGTCGCGCCGGCGGCGTCGCGATGATCGAGATCGCCTGAAGCCCGACCATCGCCGACTGGAGCGTACGCGGGATCGGTGTCGCGCTCAGCGTGAGCACGTGCCCGGCACCAATCTCGCGCAGCGATTGCTTGGCCTTCGCGCCAAACCGTTGTTCCTCATCGATCACGACGAGCGCGAGGTCCTTGTAGGCGACGCTCTTGGCACCCAGCGCGCTGGTCCCGACGACGACCGCGATCGATCCGTCGGCAAGACCCGCGCAGACCCGCTTGCGCTCGGCGGCGCTCGACAGGCGCGACAGCGACGCCACCTCGTAACCCGACCCCGCAAAGCGCGCGCGCATCGTATCGAGATGCTGGCGGACGAGCACGGTGGTCGGCGCGACAAGCGCGACCTGGCGGCCCGCGAGTGCGACCAGCGCGGCGGCGCGCAACGCCACTTCCGTCTTGCCGTAGCCGACATCGCCGACGATCAGCCGGTCCATGGGCGTGCCACTGGCGAGGTCCGAGCGGACCGCGGCGATAGCGCGTGCCTGATCGGGGGTTTCGGAGAATTTGAAGCCTGCCGCAAACGTCTCGTACGCTGCAGAATCTGGGGCGATCGGATCGGTCGACCGCGCGCTGCGCTCGGCGGCGAGATCCTTCAGCGCACGCGCGCTTTCGGCGATCGCCGCGTCGATGCCCGCACGCCGCTTGTTCCAGCTGCCGCCGTCGAGCGTATCGAGCGTCACCGCATCGGCATCCGCGCCATAGCGCCAGATCCGGTTGGCTTCGGCGACGGGGACGAGGCGGCGTGCGCCCTTGGCATATTCGAGGACGATCGCGTCGCTCGCGGTCGTCTCGTCCATCTGGACGGTCTCGATACCCCGCACCGCGCCGATGCCGTGGTCTTCGTGGACGACGAGATCGCCGATGTGGAGCGCACGTCCCTCGTCGAAGCCCATGCCGGTCAGGACCGGACCATCGTCAAGCCTCGCGCGGCTGCCGAGCAGGTCGGCGGCGGCGACGATCGTCAGGCCGTCATGCACGAACCCGCGCTCGACCGGCGCGCACAGCAATGCGATCGTGCCCGCCGGTACCTTGCGCGCATCGTCGAGCGTCGCGGCGGTCTCCACCGTCATGCCGAGACGCGGGGCCAGGAAGCGGAGGTCCCGCGCGGACCCGGCGATCGTCAGCGGTGCATCGGCGGTCACCGATTTGGCGTAGCGGCGGAACGCCCGCACCGGATCGCGGCGTTCGACGAAGCGCGGGGTCTGCTCGACAGGCTCGTCGTCGCGGATGATGCGCGACACCTTGGTCGACGCGTCCCATGCCGCCGCGTCGACAAGCCTGGGTGCCACGGACCGCTTCGCCGCACCGTCGAGCGCGAGCGCGAGGAAGCGCGCGCGGCGCGCTGCGACGGTCGGGTCGAGATACATCACGGCATCGGGCAGATGGTCGGTGATCGAGACACCCTCGCCGAGCGCGGGTTCGTTTGCGCGACCGATCATCACCTCGGCGACGTCGTCGAGACCCCGTTGCGTGACCGCGTCATAGGGGCGAATGCTCGTGACGATCCCATCCTCGAACGCGATCCGCACCGGATGGACCTGGTCGGCAGGGAAGATGTCGACGACATTGCCGCGTACCGCGATCTCGCCGGGCTCGTCGACGCGGTCGTCGACGACATAGCCCAGATGATCGGCCAGATCGGGCAGGCCGGCGATATCGATCGGCTCGCCGACCTTCAGCAGCGGCGGTGCCTCGTCAAATGCCGACGGGGCAGCGTAGCGGACCGCGCTCGCCTCGGCGGAGAGGACGAGCAGGATCGGGGCGGGTGACGGCGCCGTCGCGGCGATCCGCAGCCGGCGCAGCGCGGCGACGCGCTGGCCGATATTGGCGGCACTGGCGGGGGCGTCATCGCCGGGCAGCGCATCGCTCGCGACGAGATGGACGACCGTCGTGTCGGGGGCAAACGCACCGGCAAGCCGCGCGATCAGATCGGCGCGCTGGTCGTCCTCGACGACGAGGATGCAGCGTGCGGCGTTCGTTGCAACGATGTCCGCGGCGACGATCGCGGGTAGGCTGGCCTGTTGCCGGAGGTCGGTTTCGCCCGGCAGGGTGATATTGTCGGTACGCTTAAGCATGGCCACTCCCTGCGGGCCATTGCCGCGCATTTTCTGAACGGCGCGAGAACATCAGCGTTCCCAGCGACATGGCGGGTGAGCAAGATAAAAATAGTGCGCCGGACGGTGAACCTTTTGTAAAATTCCCCCGCACCGACGGCGCGCGAAATGATCCGTGGCGCGGGCGTGCGGTGATGCCTAGACTGGTCGCTCATGCGGGGATGGCAGGAGATGAAGATTTGACCGAGTTGCCGTTCACGCCCGATCGACGCCGCGTGCTCACGGATGCCGTGACGGGTGGTCTGGCCATCGGCTGCCTCGCGCTGTTCGGGGGGGCTGCACGCGCGGCCGAAACCGGCGTGCCGACCCTCAAGCGCATGTCGCCGGCGCTTGATCGTATCGTGGCGCCGGGGACGCGGGTCGAGGTGATCGCAACGGGGATTCGCTGGGCGGAGGGGCCCGTCTGGGTGCCGGACGGCGGCTATCTGCTTTTCTCCGATCCGCCTGCCAACATCGTGCGACGCTGGACGCGCGCATCGGGGACAAGTGTCTTCCTCACGCCCTCCGGCGCGGGGGGCACCGATCCCAAGCTCATCCGCGAACCCGGTGCGAACGGACTGACACTCGACAGGCAGGGTCGGCTGCTGCTCGCGAACAGCGGCGGCCGGACGATCGACCGGTTCGATCTCGCGACGCGGCGGCGGACGGTGCTGGCGGAGCGTTTCGAGGGCAAACGCTTCAACAGCCCGAACGACATGCACGTCGCGCGGGACGGTGCGATCTACTTCACCGACCCGCCGTACGGGCTGGCGGAGGGAGACGATTCACCGCTGAAGGAAATGCGCGTCAACGGCGTGTACCGGCGACGGCCCGGTGGTCGCATCGACCTGCTCGACGCGACGCTGACGCGGCCGAACGGGATCGCGTTGTCGCCCGACGAACGGCGGCTCTATGTCTCGGTGTCGGACGAGGTCGCGCCGCGGATCATGGTCTATGATCTCGATGCGAGCGGACAGGCGCGCAATCGCCGCGTGCTGCTCGACGCGGCGCCGATGAAGGCGGCTGGTGGCGCGGGGCTCCCCGACGGGATGAAGGTCGCGCGCGACGGGACCCTGGTCTGCTCGGTACCCGGCGGGATGATGATGATGACGCCCGAGGCGGAACCGATCGCGCTGATCGCGACCGGCGCACCGATCGCGAATTGCGCGTTCGGCGAGGGTGGTCGCGCGCTCTACATGGCGGCGAACGACCGGGTGCTGCGCCTGCCGCTGCGCGCGGGGTGGCAGGGCTGATCGCCGGCGTCAGCGCGGGAGTTTCATCCCCAGCAGGACGAGCCGGTCGCCGGTGATCCCGAACCCGTGCGGGACGCCCGCAGGAATCAGCAGGACGTCGCCCGGCGCGAGCGACCGGGTGGTGCCGCCGACGATGCGGTCGCCCTCGGTCAGCTCCGGCTTGACGGGCCGCGGTGCCACCAGCGTTCCGCCGGACAGCAGTGTACCCTTGCCGGCGATGACGATCGCATATTCGGCCTCTGCCGGATGCACCGCGGGACGGCCCGGCGCCTTCCAATATTCGAGCGCCGCGACCGTCTTGCCGTCGCGGACCGGCGGCTGCCAGGCAAAGCCCTGACCGGGCTTCATCGCCTTCGCCATCGCCGCAACCTGCGCGGTCACGTCGGGACCGGTCGCAAAGCGCGTCGGGTCGGCCGTCTGCGCCATTGCCGGCACGCTCGCCGCGAACAGCGCGAGCGCAGCGGCCTTGACGCCGTTCGCCGCGATCATGCCGTGCCGCCCAGCCCGATCGTCCGCCCCTCGCGCGCGGAGCGATAGATCGCCTCGACGATCCGCATGTCGCGCAAGCCCTCTTCGCCGGACACGATCGGTTCGCGACCGCTGCGAACGCACTGCGCGAGGTGATCGAGCTGGCCGGCGAACTGCGTCTTGGCGGGGCCGGGCGGCGGCGTGACCTGTTGCTCGCGGCCGTCTTTGCCGGTCCACATCTGGTTGCCCTCGTAGCGCGTCGCGGGCTCGAGTTCGATCCGCCCCTTGTCGCCCATCAACAGGATATGGTTCTGGTTCGCGCTGTACATCGACTGGCAGCCGGCGATCGCGCCGGAGGGAAATTCGAGCGTCCAGTCGATCATGTCCTCGACCTCGGCGAAACGCGGGTCGCGGCGGTCGGTGGATTCGCGCGCGGTCACCGCGATCGGCTCCTCGCCGGTCATGTAGCGCGCCGCCTGCAGACTGTAGATGCCCATGTCCATCAACGAACCGCCACCCGACAAGGCGCGCTTCAGACGCCATTTCGACGGATCGCCCTGCGTGAAGCCATGTTCCGAGCGGACATAGCGGATCTTCCCCGCGGCGCCCGCGCGCGCGAGCCGCATCGCCTCCACGTTGAACGGTTCGAAATGGCAGCGGTATCCGATCATCAGCTTGCGGTTCGCGGTCTTGCACGCGGCGATCATCGCCTCGCATTCGGCGACCGAGACTGCCATCGGCTTTTCGCACATGACGTGCTTGCCCGCCTTGGCCGCGTGTATGGTGTATTCGGCGTGGAGCGCGTTGGGCAGGCACACATAGACGATGTCGATGTCCGGATTGTCGCGGATCGAGTCGAAATTGGCGTAGGAATAGATCGCGCTGGCGGGCAGGCCATGCTCGGCCGCGACGCGCTTCGCCTTGGCCGGATCACCGCTGACGATCGCCGCGAGCCGGCTGTGCGTGCAGTTCTTGAACTGCGGGATGATGACGCCGAGACCGTAGGAACCGAGCCCTACGATCGCGTAGCCGAGTGGCCGGTCCGAACGTTCCGCCGCGCAGGCCCCCGAGGTCAGCGTCAGCGCTGCTGCCGAAATGATGAGATCGCGTCGTGCGATGTCCATGGCGATTTCTCTCCTATGCGACTTGATCGAGGACATGGTGGACCGGGCCGCGGTCGGGCGCAACCGCGGGGCCGGCGATCAGAACCGCGCGCGCATGCCGAGCCGGTAGAAGCGGCCGAGCGTGTCGTAGAGCGCGGGATTGACGTCGAGCCCGGTGTTCGTCTGCGGTGCAGGCTCGGGGTCGTGATCGAACATGTTGTCGACCTTGAAGAACAGGCTGACCTGCTTGGAGAGGTTCACCGATCCGCCGAGATCGAAGTAGAAGGCGCCCTTCATCGTGTTGTAGTCGATCGTCGGATGGTTCGCGGTCGAGATCGGGCAAGCGGTCGTGCAGACGACATACTGGTTGCCGAAATTGCCGTCGGAGAACCAGCGTTCCTGCAGCGTCAGGCTGAAGACCTCGTTGTCGTAGCTCTGCGTCGCGAGCCATTTCCAGTCGGGGGTCGCCCCATTGTTCGCACCCGCCTGGTCGACCGTCGCGACCCCTTCGATACCGGCCTTCACGAGGAATTCGCGGACATTGGTGCCGAGCGCGCGGATCGTGAAGTTGCCCGGTAGGCCGAGCGGCTGCTTCCACTGATAGCTCGCCTCGATGTCGAATCCGCTGGTCTTCCACGAGGCGAGGTTGAACGGCTGGACGTTGATGAAATTGCCCCCCTGCGTCGGGCTGTTGAGGACGAAGCCGCCGCAGAACGCCTGATTGCCCTCGAAGCAGAAGCGGACGATCTGGTCCGCCGACAGCGTCGAGATCACGCCGTCGAGCTTGATGCTGTAATAGTCGAACGACAGGCCGAGGCCGGGCAGCCAGGACGGATGCGACAGGACGATGCCGGCTTCGGTATTGCGCGCGATCTCGGGCTTCAGGTTCGGATTGCCGATGGTGTTCTGGAACGCCTGGACGCCGCCGCCGGGCGGGAAGGGGTTGGTGAAATTGGGCAGCGTCGTGACGGTCGGCGCGGCGAACAGTTCGGACAAATTGGGCGCACGCACGTCGCGCGACGTCACCGCGCGCAGGCGGATGCCGTCGAACGGCGTCTCCCAGGTGCCGCCGACCTTCCACGCCCAGATCGTTCCCGACGTGCTGTAGTGCGTGACGCGGCCCGCACCGTTCAGATTGGCACGGCCGACCGCGTCGCTGCCGAACAGCGGCAGGTTGAGCTCGAGAAAGCCTTCATATACCTCGTACTTGCCGCCGCCGTTCTTGTAGTTGCCCGCCGCCCAGTTGCTCCCCAGCGTCGAGTTGAGCAGCGGGTCTGCGGGATAGTCGGCGCTGTTCGGGCTGAGCGGCGTGACGCCGGCGCCGTAGGGATCGCCGTGCACGCGGTAGAACTCGCGGCGATATTCACCGCCGAACGCGACGGCGAGCGGTCCTGCCCAGAGGCTGAGCGGTTCGCCCGAGAAGTTCAGGCTGGCGACGTCCTGCGTCAGCTTGGTCCGCTGCAGCGGACCGTTGGCGGGCGTGACATAGGCGAGTGCCGCCGACGAAGGCTGCGCGCCGCCAAAGATGTTGATCGGCTGGCATCCGGCGGCACGTGCGGCGGCGTCTGCGCAGACGATCGCGCCGTTCAGCGTGATCGCGTTGGCGGCGGCGACATAGCGGTTCTGCAGCACGGTGTTGTCGACATCGATATGCGCAAGCGTGATGCCGTGCTCGTAATAGCCGTCATAATTCCAGGCGGTGCCGCCGACGTCGAACCGTCCCTTCAGCCCACCGACGAACCGGTACTGGCGGCGGTCGGTCTGCACGAGCGGATCGGGAAAATTGCCGTTGCTCGTGCCAAAGCCGAACTGCGTGATGCCGGCGGTCGCGCAGCGGTCGCGGATCAGCTGCGGCAGATACGGATTGGCGCACTGCACGGTGAGGTTCGGGCGGTTGTAGCCCGGGCTCGGCTGGTTGCTGGTCTTCACCTGCGCGAGGTTGACCGTGACATACGCCTCGTTGTTGTCGGCGAAATCGAACCCGACGCGGGTGAAGCCGTTGAGGCGTTCGAGCGCGGACTTGAGCGACGCGCCCGATCCCGGCGCACCCGACAGGTCGCCGCCGACGCAGAAGCTGTTGCCGGGGAAGCACCCCGTCACGCCGCCGGTGCCCGTGGGTCGCCCGTTCGACCCGTAGTTGAAGTTGAACGGCGCACCGTTCTGGTCGAACGCAATGCCCTGCAGCGGGCCGTTGTTGATCAACCCGAACCGCGCATATTGATAGGGCTGCGCGTAATCGCGGTAGTTGAACTGCGGCAGGCCGTTGTTCGCCTGCCCCGTGTTGACCAGCGTCGTCGCGCGGTACCAGTCACGCCCCTTGGCGAGATCGGTGCCGAAATCGCCCGGGCCGACGCCGTCCTCATGGTCGTATTCGGCGCTGACGATCAGGTGCAGCCGGTCGCCCAGCAGCGCCTTGCCGAACGCCGCCTGGACCAGCGCCTGCTGATCGTCGCCGTAATTGGTGATGCCGCCCTGGATATTGCCCTTGAACCCGGTGAACCGCGTGTCGGTGATGAAATTGACGACGCCGCCGACCGCGTCCGAGCCGTAGGACGCGGACGCGCCGCCGGTGACGACGTCGACGCGCTTGACGAGCAATTGCGGGAACATGCTGATGTCGGGCACCCCGGTCACGTTCGCACCGACGACGCGCTGCCCGTCGAGCAAGGTCAGCGTGCGGATCGGACCGAGCCCGCGCAGCGAGAAGGAACTGAGCCCCTGCGTACCGCTCGACGTGCTGAACGTCCCCGTCGATGCGCCGGTCGATCCCTGGAGCGAAGGCAGTTGCGCGATCGCGTTGAAGATGTTGGGCTGTGCGTTCTTGAGGATCTGATCCTCGCCGATCACCGTCGTCGGCGTCGGCGCGTTGAACCCGCTCGAGGTGATGCGCGTGCCCGTGACGACGATGTCCGCGGGGGACGGGGCTTGTGGCGTTGCCGCGCTGTCCTGCGGCGGGGCGGCGGGCGTGGGCTGGAGCACGGGCGCGGGACTGGTCTGTGCGAAGGCCGGCGCACAGGCCAGCGCGGTCGCGAGGACATAGAGACTGGTAGCGGTACCAAATACTGCTGCGAGAGTGCGCCCGGCGTGCGTTGTCATCATCCATCCCCGTTTGATGCACGGGGACGTCGACTGGCTGTCCAGTTCTACCCCGTTTCGTTGCAGCCATGGTGTACGATATGGCGGGGCATCGGGCATCTACGACCAACGTCGCAATTCGGTCGGGGGCCGGCCGTGGCGCCCGGCCGGTGGGTCGTCAGGGCATCAGCCGCTTGCGCCCCTGCGACAGGTGCCAGCGCATCGCGAGCGCCGCGCCGTCGGCGTCCTGCGCGCGGATCGCTTCGACGATCGCGTCATGCTCGTCCATCATCGCCTTGATCGCCTCTGGCGGGCGCGACCGCGAGATGTCGACGCCGGCACGCAGGATTCGCATCACCGCGTCCTCGAGATGGTCGAACACATGGACGAACGCCGCGTTCGCGGTCGCCTCGACGATCGCGCGGTGGAGCAGCCAGTCCTCGTCATGCGCGGGGGCGTTGGACAGCAGCGCGGCGCGAAGCGCCTCGAGCGTCCGTTCGATCGCATCGAGTTGCTGGCGCGACCGGCGTTGCGCCGCCAGACGCGCGGCTTCGGCCTCGAGCACGAACCGCACCTCGTACGTCCCGAGCGTCGTCGCCAGCGCATCCATCGGCATGTGCGTGCCGAGCCGTTCGGACGGACGGCGCTTCACATAGGAGCCCGCACCGCGGCGCGCCTGGGTGATGCCGTCCGATGCCAGCCGGGCAAGCGCCTCGCGGACGATCGTCCGCGACATGCCGAACGTCGCCGCGAGCTGTGCCTCGGCGGGGAGCCGGTCGCCGACCGCGAGCCCGTCGCGCGCGATGATCTGGACGATCGCGGTATAGGCGCGATCCGCCAGTCGACCTTCGGCCGGAAGCGACCGTTCCACGCGAGCCTCCTGAGACAGGGTATTGGAATCAGACGACATAGCTCATGGCCATGACCATCGCGAGCCCCACCACCGAGATCGTCGTCTCCAGCATCGACCAGGTCCGGAACGTGTCCGCGGTGCTCGTCCCGACATAGCTCTTGACCAGCCAGAAGCCCGGATCGTTGACGTGGCTGAAGAACACCGACCCCGCGCCGACGGCGAGCACGACGAGTTCGGGCGACACGCCCGACCCGGCGACGACGCCCGGCATGATCCCGACGGCGGTGATCGTCGCGACCGTCGCCGACCCGGCGGCGAGGCGGATCCCGACCGCGACCAGCCAGCCGAGCAGCAACGGCGATATCGCGTACATCAGCACCGTCCGCGCGAGCAGGTCGGACAGTCCGGCGGTGACGAGCACCTGTTTGAGCGCACCGCCCGCACCGATCGCGAGCAGGATCGCGCCGGCCGCGCCCATCGTCTCGTGCCAGACCGCGTCCTGGATCGCCGCCTCGCGCAGGCGTCGCCCGAACAGCAGCGGCAGCGCGAGCAGGTTGGTCAGCAGCAGCGCGATCACCGGGTTGCTCGCCGCGACCAGCCATGCGGTGCCCTTGAGCCCGGGGATCATCTGGCCGAGCTCGCCGGTCGCGATCATCAGCACGGGGAGCAGGACGATCAGCAGCGCGGAGGGGCGCGGCGGGGCAGGAATCGACAGCCCGGCATCGTGGAGCACCGGCTCGACCAGCCGCACGCCGCGCGTCGTGAACCGGGCGAGCACGGGGCCGGCTAGGATCGCTGTGGGGATGGCGATGATGATGCCGTAGAGCATCGTCCGCCCGAGATTGGCGCCGAGCGCCTCGACCGCGAGCAGAGGCCCCGGATGCGGCGGGACGAGCGCGTGCACCACGCCCAGCCCGGCGAGCGCGGGCATGATCAGCCTGAGCTTGGCGGCGTCGCGGTCCGCCGCATCGCTGCCCGCCATTTCCTCGGCGGCGGCGACCACGATCGGCAGCAGCAGCACGAGCCCCGTCTCAAAGAACAGCGGCAGCCCGACGACGATCGCGATGCCCAGCGTCGCCCAGGGCGCCGCGCGCGCGCCGGTCAGCTGCAATGCCCCCTTGGCAAGCGACGCGGCGGCGCCCGACAGATGCAGCATCGCGCCGAGCGAAAGCCCCAGCGCGACGACGAGCCCGGTGCCGCCAATGATGTCGCCCACGCCCTTCTGCACCGCCTTGGCGACGTCGGGCAGCGGCAATCCGGCGAGAAGGCCGACCGTGAAGGCACCGCATAGCAGGCCGATGAACGGATGCAGCCGCCCGCGCACGATCATCACCACCGCGAGCAGGATCCCCGAGACCGCCGCGATGACCAGGCGCAAGTCGCTGCCGATCACCGATGCGTGCCCGGCAGGCGTGATGTCGGCAGCGCAGATCGGGTCTGCTGGGGTCGTGCCATCGTGCATGTCCTCTCGATCCGACGGCGTCTTCGCCTGTCGCTCATGGCAGGATCTGTACGACAGACTTTTTCATTCTGGCAAGAAAAAGGCTTGATTGGGAACAAATGAACGCGCCATACCGAAAACCTGTCCAACCGAATCCGCACAACCGGATCGCAGAAGCAACAGTCGAAGCCGGGTCGCGGTGATGTGCCGCCGCCACAAAAGGCCGCGAAAACAGGGAGGATGACCATGGAAGCGACCGCATTCGACATCCGCGATCCGTCAGCCGCAGCCGCAGCCGCGAACGGTACGCCGGGGGCGCACGGTACGATGCCCCGTCTCACGCCGACGCAGATCAAGGTGCTGCGCGGCGTTCATTCGGGATTGCTCAACAAGCAGATCGCGTTCGACCTCGGGATCGCCGAGGCCACGGTGAAGGTCCACATGACCGCGCTGATGCGCAAGCTCAACGTCCGCAACCGGACGCAGGCGGCGATCGTCGCGCAGGGCCTTGCGATCGGCGGATCCTAGCACCGCCATGTGGCGCGGCCGGTGCGCTCTGCGCCGGACCGGACCCATGCCCGACGACGAGAACGACGACGACGACGACGGCCGTGGCACGTGATGCGCGGACGGCCTGGCCCTACACGACGCGACCAGCGACGGGAGACGGATGATGGATGTGAGATGGCTGCTTTGCGGGGTGGCGCTGCTGCTCCCGACCCCGGCTCTGGCGAAGACCAGCTCGGTCTATCTCAGCGCGCCGGGGGATCCGCGCGCGATCACCGTCCGCGGGGTCGGCGATGGCCGGGCCGACGACAGCGCCGCGATCCAGCAGGCGATCGATGCCGCCGCGGCGGACGGGAAAGGCGGGGTCGTGTTCCTGCCGTCGGGCCGATACCGGATCAGCCGGACGATCTTCGTGCGGTCTGCCGTGCGGATCTTCGGCGTCGGTGCGACGCGACCCGAAATCCTGCTGGGCGACGCCGCGCAGGGGTTCGGATCGGGCGTCGCGGCGATGGTCAGCTTTACCGGCGAGGACCAGTACCGCGTCGGCAAGGCGCCCGTGCCGCCGCGCACCAGCGTGCCGTTCGACCCCAGCATCTTCGATGCGACATCGAGCACCTTCTATTCGGCGATCTCGAACGTCGATTTCAGGATCGGCACGGGCAATGCCGGCGCCGTCGCGGTCCGGTTTCGCGTCGCACAGCACGGGGTCATCCGGCACTGCGACTTCCATATCGGCTCGGGTCTGGCGGGCGTGTATCAGGCGGGCAACGAGTTCGAGGACCTTCGCTTCTTCGGCGGTCGCTATGGGATCATGTCCGAAAAGACGTCGCCGGCATGGCAGTTCACGCTGATCGATTCCGACTTCGACGGGCAGCGCGATGCGGCGATCCGGGAACATGAGGTCGACCTGACGCTGGTGAACGTCGCGTTCCGCAACACGCCGGTCGGGATCGAGATCGACCGCGGCCATTCGGACTCGCTGTGGGGCAAGGACGTCCGGTTCGAGAATGTCAGCCGCGCCGGCGTCGTCATATCCGCCGAGAACAGCGTCTTCACGCAGATCGGCTTCGACAATGCGGTCGCCGCGAACACCCCGACCTTCGTCAGCTTCCGCGACAGCGGCAAGACGATCGCCGGTGCCGCCGCGCGCTACCGCGTCAAGGACTTCTCCTACGGGCTGAAGCTCGCCGGTCTCGGGATGATCGGCGCATATGCGACCGATATCGACATGGCGCCGCTGTCACGCTTGCCGGCACGGCGCGCGCCCGCGATCCGCGCGCTGCCCCCGGTACGGTCGTGGGCGAACGTCCGCGATCTGGGCGTAAAGGGCGACGATACGACCGATGATACCGTGGCGCTGCAACGTGCGATCGATACGCACCGCGTGCTGTATCTGCCGATGGGTCGGTACCGCGTGACGGAAACGCTCAAGCTGCGCCCCGACAGCGTCCTGATCGCCCTGCATCCGAGCCTGACACACGTCTATCTGCCCGACGAGACGCCCGCCTATATGGGGGTCGGCGGCGCCAAGGCGTTGATCCAGAGTGCAAAGGGGGGCGATGCGATCGTGTCCGGGCTCGGGCTGTGGACGGGGGGTGTCAATCCGCGTGCGACCGCGCTGCTCTGGCGCGCGGGCGAGGCGTCGCTGGTCAACGACGTCAAGATCCAAGGCGGCGGCGGGACCGTGCTGACCAAGGGGAGCCCGATCGGCTTCGGCGACCCCCGCTCGCGCTTCGACGGCCAATATCCCAGCATCTGGGTGACCGATGGCGGCGGCGGCACCTTTGCCGCGCTCTGGTCACCGAACACGCTCGCATCCGCCGGGTTCTACGTGTCGAACACCAAGACGCTGGGGCACGTCTATCAATTGTCGGCCGAGCATCACTATCGGGCGGAAATCGTCCTTGATCATGTCGAGAACTGGGAGTTTCTCGCTCCCCAGACCGAACAGGAGGTTCGCGACGGGGTCGAGGCGGTCTCGACCGAGATGCGGAACTCGCGCAATATCCTGTTCGCCAATTACCATGGCTACCGCGTCACGCGGACCGCCGGACCGATGGACGCGGCGGTCAAGCTCTACGCATCGGGCAATATCCGCTTTCGCAACGTCCATGTGAACGCCGAGAGCGGGTTCGCGAGCTGCGACGCCAAGGGGTGCGGGACGTTTCTGCGCGCGAGCAAATACCCGTTCGAGAACGCGATCCTCGACGTGACACGGCAGCAACAGGTGCGCGAGCGCGAGTTTGCGCGGCTCGATGTCCCGGCAGCACCCGCGCTGGCCGCGACGACCTCGGCGATCCCCGTCTCGACCGGCGTCGAAAAGCTCGCGGGCGGCTTCTACTCGATCGCCGGCGGCGCGGTCGACGCGCAGGGCAAATTATACTTCATCGACCGTCATTTCCAGCGCATCCACAGCTGGACCAAGGCGGGCGGACTGTCGATCGTTGCGGATGCGCCGCTCGATGCGGTCAACCTCGCGGTCGACGGGTCGGGGAGCCTGCTCGTGCAGTCCTCGGCGGGCCGCGACGGCAGCGTGTACAGCATCGATCCCGCCAAGCCTGACGACGTCCGCGTGATCGCACCCACCGCGACCCGGCCGCACCGCGGATCGCGCACGCTGATGCCCGTCAACGTGTGGGCAAACGGTGAATTCGACGACCGGATCGACCCTGTGACCTATCAATACCCGACGATGGCCGACCTGTTCGCCGCCAAGCTGGGCGAGACGCGCGCGCAGGAATATGTCTCGCCCGACGGATCGCTGTCGCTGCCCGCGTTTCGCGTGTGGAACCAGGGGCCTGAGGATCATCGCGGGTGGCGCTGGTCTGACACGCTCGACGCCTATGGGCTGGTCGGCACCCGGCCGGGCGAGCGCGTCGTCCTGACCAACGGATCGGAGAACCGGACCTATAGCGGGCTGGTCGGCGATTCAGGACAGGTAACCGACCTGAAGGTCGTCGCCGATCGCGGCGGCGAGAGCGCGACGCGCGACGCGGCAGGGAACGTCTATGTCGCGAACGGGCAGGTGTTCGTCTATCGGCCCGACGGCGCGCTGGCACGGCGGATCGACGTGCCCGAACGCCCGCTCCAGCTCGTGATCGGCGGGGAGGGGGGGCGTACGCTGTTCATCCTGACGCATCACGCGCTGTACGCGACCGCGCTCTGAGGCGGGGCGGCGAACGCTAAAAACCGTGACGGTGCGATTGCGTCGGGCGGGGCGGCGGGCGAGAAGCGCGCATTCCCACAGGAGACTGCCATGCGTTTCGCCCTTGCCCTCATGCTGTTGCCGACGATCCCGCTCGTCCTGACGGGTGCGTCCGCACCGGCCCAGACGCCGCAAGCGTCGAAGACCGGGGTGCAGGATGCCGCGCTGCTCGCGTTTCTTGACGAGTCCTATGACGCGCAACTCGCGCTCAGCCCGGAATCGCAGACGCAGCTGGGCCTGAAGACGAATTACGATCGGCTCGACGACTATACCGACGCCGCGGCGCTGCGATCGCAGGCGCTGTCGGAGCGGCAACTTGTCGCGATGCACGCGCAGTTCAAGCCCGAGATGCTCGGCGAAAGCGCGCGCGTCAGCTACCGGCTGTTCGAATATGAGGTCGCGCGCGGCCGGGCCTCGCTGCCGTTCCGGACGCTGCGTTTCCCGGTGTCGACCAATGGCAGCCCGGCGGGGGACATCCCCGTGCTGCTGATCAACAACCACAAGGTGGCCAGCGTCGCGGATGCGCAGGCCTATATCGCACGGCTTCGCGAGACCGAGCGAGTGATGCGCGAGGTGTCGGCGACGATGCGGACTCAGGCCGCCGCCGGGATCATTCCGAACAAGGTCAATTTCGCCCCCGCACGCGCCGATGCGCGCGCGGTGATCACGGGTGCGCCGTTCGACACGGGGCCGGATTCGACGATCATGGCCGATTTCGCGAAGAAGGTCGCGGCGCTGGACGCCCCCGCGACGACCAAGACGAAATTGCTGGCGGAGGCGCGCGCCGCGCTGACGGGGCCGTTCCGTCGCGGCTACGACACGATGTTCGCGACGCTCGACGCGATCGAGCCGCTGTCGAAGGGCAATTTCGGCGCGTGGAGCCTGCCGAACGGCGCGGCCTATTATGCCGACCGGCTCAAGAATTCGACCACGACCGACCTGACCGCGGACCAGATCCATGAACTCGGCCTCAAACAGGTCGCGGCGATCCGGCAGGAAATGGAGGCGATCAAGCGCGAGGTCGGGTTCACGGGTACGCTCGAGCAGTTCTTCGACAAGATCCGGACCGATCCGGCGCTGAAATATCCCAATACGGCGGCGGGTCGCGAGCAGTATCTGGGGGACGCGCGCGGTGTGATCGCATCGGTGATGGTGGCGGCACCGCGCTATTTCCGGACCTTGCCCAAGGCGCCGCTCGAGGTGCGCGCGGTCGAGAAATGGCGTGAGGGGACCGCGTCGACCGCGTTCTACAATCCCCCGTCGGCGGACGGATCGCGGCCGGGCATCTATTACGTCAACCTCGTCGACATGAACCAGACGCAAAAGGTTCAGGTCGCGGGCATCGCCGCGCACGAAGGCGCGCCGGGTCATCATTTTCAGATCGCGCGCCAGCAGGAGCTGACCGGCATCCCGAAGTTCCGCAAGTTCGGCGGATATGGCGCGTATATCGAGGGCTGGGGGCTGTATTCGGAGCGGCTCGCGAACGAGATGGGGGTGTACAAGACGCCCTATGACCGGTTCGGGATGCTGTCGCTGCAGGTGTGGCGCGCGATCCGGCTCGTGCTCGATACCGGCATCCATTCACGCCGATGGACGCGCGAGCAGGCGATCGCCTATTTCAAGGCGAACAGCTCGGTCTCGGACACCGACATTGCCCGCGAAGTCGACCGCTATTTCAACTGGCCGGGCCAGGCGACCAGCTACATGGTCGGGCAGCTCAAGATCACCGCGCTGCGCAAGCGCGCCGAGCAGGCGCTGGGGCCGAAGTTCGACATCCGCGACTTCCACGAGGCGGTACTCGACCAGGGCGCACTGCCGCTCGACGTTCTGGACGAGCAGGTCGAGCGCTACATCGCCGCGCATAAATAGGCGCGACCGGGGTGACGGCGGCACGGCAGGGCCGGTCGCCGTCACGATAGGTGGAGCGGCGTCGATCACGGGGATGATCGACGCCGTCTTCGTTCAGACGCGGCGGTGGCGCGTCGCGGTGGTTGCGCCGAAGCCGGCTGCGGCCGCACCGACCAGCAGCGCGATGACGATCATGAACGACGTCCCTGCGGCGGCACCGGCGGCGGTGTCGGTCGCCGACTTGGCGGTGTCGATCGTTTCGTTCTTGGTCTTGACGAACTGCGCCTTGGCACGCGTCACCTGCGCCTGAGCCTCGGGACGGCTGATCTGGCGCTGCGCCGCGACGATGTCGACGATCCGGCGTTCGGCCTGGACGCCGTCCTGGCCACCACGGGCAAGCGCGGGGAGCTCCTTGGCGATTTCCTTCTGCGCCTGTTCCGGCGTCATCCGTGCCGGATCGGACGGTGCGTCGGACAGATAGGCAGCGGCCTCCTCGCGGACGTCGCCCGTATCGACGCCGGCGACGTCGGCGACCTTGGGTGCTGCAGCACCGATACCAGTGCCGGCAGCCGATGCGACCGAACCGACGGTGCGGAAGGCCCCACCGATGATCCCGCCGACGGCCGAGGTGAGCAGGTACATCGTCAGGATCAGCGTCACGCCCCAGACGACCAGACCGTGAACCAGACCGTCGAACCGGTCATGCACGCCGGCAACGCGCGCCGCCGCATAGCCGCCTGCGCCAAGCGCGATGACGGTGGTGATGAGCCAGTAGATCCCGGCACCGATGCCGAAGCCCGCAGCGCCCGGGGTCGTTCCCTCGACCGGATCGACCATCGTCAGGCCGATGCCCGTGCCGAGGATGCCGAGCACGAGCTGGACCGCGACCGCGAGCACGACGCCCGCAAAGATCGCGCCCCATGACAGGCGCGTCACGCCCTTGCCGTAGCGTGCGTCGTCGACCGGCAAAACGCCGGGTGTTACATTGGTCGTCATAGAATCTCCTGTTGTATCAAAGCTGTCGACGGACGCGCTCAGTCCTTGTCGTCCGTATCGATGGGGGGTGTGGCGGGGTGTTCGGCACGCGCCTGACGCGCGCCGGCCGCGGTCTCGCGTGATCCCTGCTGCTCGACCACCGGGTTGCCGATGATCTTGCCGATCGCTTCCTGCACCGATCCCTTCGCCTGCCGCGCACGACCCTTCGAGGCCGCGCCCGCGGGCTCGATGCCGTCTGCCTTGGCGCCTTTGGGCTTGGGGGTGGTCATGATGCAGTCTCCAGCAATGAGGTGCCGCGATCGTGCGATATCGTCACCGACTCGCCGTCGAAGCCGCGCGCGCGCGCCCAGGCCGCGGCGGCGTTGCGGCGATTGACGCCGATCTTCGAATAGATCCGCGCGACGTGGTTGCGCACGGTGTTGCCCGAGACGTCGAGCGTCCGCGAAATCGACTTGTCGTCGAGCCCGCGACAGATCAGCGCGAGCACGTCGCGTTCGCGCGGGGTGAGTTCGTCGAGCCCGACGCCCGGCGGTTCGGCCTGCGGCGCGCGGATCCGCGCGAGCTTTTCCATGATCGACCGGCTCAGCCAGCTCGTATCCTGCATCACCGCCTCGATCGCGCGGACCAGCTCGCGTTCCGACGCCTTGCGCACGCTGATGTCGCGCATCGCCCAAAGCACGCAGGTCTCGCCCGCGAGCTCGATCTGTTCGGCGGACACGATCCCGTCGAGCACGTCGCCCGCCTTGGTCCTGATCCGCACCTCGCGGTCGCGGATCGACCGGCCTGCGCGGATCTCCGCGTCGATCGCGTCATCAAGGCCGGGCGTTTCCCACAGGCCGACCTCGCTCAGCGGTCGGCCGATGATCTCGTCCGCCGAAAAGCCCGTCAGGTCGGTGAACGTCTCGTTGACGTCGCACAGCCGGTTGCCGTCGAGCGTACCGATCGCAAGCGCGACGGGCGCCCAGGCGAAGGTCCGCGTGAAGCGTTCCTCGCTCTGGCGCAGCGCGGTTTCCGCCTTCCGGCGCGGCTCGAGATCGGCGAACGTCAGCAGCATGCAGGGCTCGTTGCCCATGTCGATCGGCTGACCCGCGACGATCACCAGCTTGGTGCTGCCGTCGGGCAGGGTGAGGTCGGCTTCCATCTGCGGGATCGTCCGTCCCTGGCACAGCCGTTCCTTGGCGAGGTCGCGCTTCTCGGCGTTTGCCAGCACATCGATCGCATAGAGCGTCTCGCCCAGCACCGCGTCCTGCGTGTGACCGGTCATGTCGAGGAAACCCTGGTTGACCTTCACATAGCGCAGATCCGCCAGCCGGCAGATGATCGCCGGCGCGGGGTTGGCGTTGAACGACTGTTGAAACCGATCCTCCGCCTCGAACTGCGCCGAGACGTCCTGGATGATCATGACGAGGCATTCCGGCTCGTCATTGTCGTCGGTCAGGACGAGGCTCCGCACCTGATGCGTCCAGCGCGGTTCGTCCTCGCCGGCGACCGCGACCTCGACGACGACTTCCGAAAACGCCTCGCCCGACACGACGCGCTCGATCGGGTAATCGTCGCCGGCGACCTTGTGATTGTTGCGGTAGCGCAGCTGGAAGCGCTGTCGATAATCATCGACCGTGCCGCCGAGCTGCTCGACCGCGTCGACCCCGTGCATCCCCAGCGCGGCATCGTTCGCCCACAGGATCGACTGATCCGGATCGACGAGGATCACGCCTTCGTCGAGCCCCGCGATGATCTGGCGCAGGTGGCGCAGATCCGCGGAGTCGCGAAGCGTCTTGAGGACAGGGGCGGTCGCCATGACTTAGTCGCGACGTCCGTGGACGAGCCATGCGATGCCGTAGCCGATCGCAGCGGCGCCGAGAGCCCAGAGAAGGGGGGCATCCTCGGCGGATGCCTGCGCCGCATGCGCGCCACGACGCGCCGCCTCGGCAGCACGCTCACCGGCATCGCGCGCCTCGGCGCCGATCTTGTCGGCAAGCTCGGGTGCGCCGTCGACCGCATCGCCGATCGCGGACTTCGCGCGACCATAGAGGTTCTGCGCGCCGCCCGCGACCTGGTCGACGACGCCGTCGACCTGCCAGTCGCGGCTGTTGACGGTGTCGCCGACGGCCTTCTCGACCTTGCCGCCGACGTAGCGCGTACCGCCCTGGAATTCGTCCTTGTTCATGTCGTCATCCTTTGGTTGAGTGGATCGATGGGGTTCAGGGCAGCACGCCGCAGCCCGCGGCGGCCTTGCCCACTTCCAGCGCGATCGCCGGATCCTTCACTTCGCCCGCAACGCGGATCAGATCGGACGGGGTAAGCACGCCTGGCGTCGTGTCGTCGCGACGATAAGCGGTGGCGGCCTTGCCAAGACGCTGGAGCTGGCCGAGCGAGAGATTGGCCTGGAGCCGCGTGCCGACGCAATCCGCGCGCGAGGCGTCGAGGCCATAGCGCTGCAGGCCCGTCGAAATGCGCGTCGCCGGAGCCGCACATCCAACGATGGGCAGGGCGAGTGCGAACGGCGCGATGATCGCGATCACTCTTTTCAAGGCTGCATCTCCGGCTCTGCCGGGCGCATCATCGCATCCGGACCGGACGCTTAAACCTTGAGCCGGTTCGCAAGTTCCTGGTATTTATGTGTCTATAATTGGGCCAAAAATACCATCCTGCTCCGGGTTAGTCAGTACCCCTGTCATGGTACATCCGGGCGAATTTCTCATGGAGTCGCCGCGTCGCGACATCGTCCGCAACACTCGCGCGGCCACGATGCCATTCGGCACGGCGCTGGAAATAGGCGGCGTCGTCTTCGTCCTTCGCCTGATCGATCTGGTCCGTCGTCATCACAGTGGCATCCCTCACGTTTGCCACGTTGATAGCTGCCGACAGATCGCTGTGCGTGATCCGCAAGGACTATGCCGGGGGGTAGAATCGTCAGCGGGC
This sequence comes from Sphingomonas sp. Leaf20, assembly GCF_001421535.1. Taxonomy (GTDB): domain Bacteria; phylum Pseudomonadota; class Alphaproteobacteria; order Sphingomonadales; family Sphingomonadaceae; genus Sphingomonas. Next base: position 926,536 of record NZ_LMKN01000008.1, read on the forward strand.
GCCCCACGGACCTTTTCATCAACAGCATGATGCGATTACTGTCATGGGAGCGGTATCAATCGTGATCCACACCGTGAGGTGGACGCGCGCCAATGGACGAGGATCTTTACCCCATGCGACTTCGAACGCTGTCAGCAGCCTTGACCCTGCCGCTTCTCGCAGGGGCCGCATTCGCCGCGGAGCCGGCGCGGTTCAGCCGGTTCACCTATGAGGGGCGCTCGCAGGAACGCGTGACGGTCGGTCCCGGCGAGTATCGCAACCCGATCCTGTCGGGCTATTATCCCGACCCGTCGATCACGCGCGTCGGCGACGATTACTACATCGTGCTGTCGTCGTTCGCGCATTTTCCGGGCCTGCCGATCTTCCGCTCGAAGGATCTCGTCAACTGGACGCAGATCGGCAATGCGATCGATCGCCCCGAGCAGCTCGATTTCAAGGGGATGCGCACCTCGCAGGCGGTATTCGCGCCTGACATTTCGCATCACGACGGCGTGTTCTACATCGTCAACACCTGCGTCGAGTGCAAAGGCAATTTCGTCATCACCGCCAGAGATCCGGCCGGACCCTGGTCGAACCCGATCTGGTTGCCGTTCGAGGGGATCGACCCCTCGATCTACTGGGAGGGCGACCGCGCCTATATCGTCAACAACCGCGCGCCCGACGAGCCGCCGCGGTACGACGGGCACCGCGCGATCTGGATCCAGGAATATGACTGGCGAGCCGGCAAGATGGTCGGCGAGAGCACGCAGCTGATCAATGGCGGGGTCGACATCACCAAGAAGCCGGTCTGGATCGAGGGGCCGCATATCTTCCGCAAGGACGGTTTCTACTATCTGAGCGCGGCGGAGGGCGGCACGAGTGTCAATCATTCGCAGGTGATCCTGCGCGCCAAGTCGCTGCGCGGGTCATACCAAGCTTATGCCGGCAATCCGATCCTGACGCAGCGCGACCTTCCCGCCGAGCGGCCCGATGCGATCACCTCCGCGGGGCATGCCACGCTGATCGAGACGCAGACCGGGCAATGGTGGGCGAGTTTTCTCGCGGTGCGCCCCTATACTGGCGACTTTTACAATATCGGACGCGAGACGTTCCTGCTCCCGGTGACGTGGAAGGACGGCTGGCCCGTGATCCTGCCTCGGGGGAAGGCGATCCCGTTTGCCGCAACCGCCCCGGCCTTGCCACGCGGTGCGAAGCCCGTGCTGCCGACCAGCGGCGATTTCGGCTATGTCGACGAGTTCGACGGCAAGACGCTCGCGATGCAGTGGGTTGGCGTGCGGACGCCGCGGACGCCGTTCTACACGCTCGATCGCGGCGACCTCGTGATCACCGGCGGCGCGCCGATCGGCGACATCACCGGCGTTCCCGGCTTTGTCGGACGCCGCCAGCAGCACCACGTCGCGACGATCGGCACCACCGTCCGCTTCACCCCCTCACAGGACGGCGACCGCGCGGGGCTCGTCGCGATGCAGAGCGACGCGAGCTATCTGTTCTTCGGCATCACGCGCATCGCCGGCACACCCGCCGTCGCGCTCTACACCCGCGACAAGGGGGGCGCCGAGCGGCTGGTCGGATCGGCACCGCTTCAGAAGACGGGGCCGGTGACGCTGACGCTTCGTGCCGACGGCGGGACGCTGGCATTCGATTACACGATTGCTGGGACCAGTCGGACGCTGGCGGACACGGTCGATGCGCGGTTCCTGTCGACGCGCACCGCAGGTGGCTTCACGGGGACGCTGGTAGGTCCGTACAGCTGGTCGCGATCAAGCCAATGACGAGGATTGGCGCGCCCGGAGGGGTCTCAATAATTGTGCAAATTCAATAGCATGGGTAGTCTAACCCAGCCCGCAATGGCGACGGCGTTCTGCGGCGTCCCGTTGCTGGTGTCTAACCGAAGGCGGCTCGGTTCGCGGTAGTTGTGAGATATCAAAAACGCGTCAGGATTGCAGCTAGCTTTGCCGTAAAATACGCGTGCAGCAGAACCAATCTATGCAGGGCAAAGGGATATGACTTATCAAGAGGCCTTCGCTCATTTGCAGATGCTGGTGCGCACTTTGCCCGGGCGGGTTCGAGCGGGGAACGCGATTCTTCCGCTAACGAACGGCCTAAGGATCCACATACCAACACTCAAGTCAGAGATCGGAGACTCCAGCAGAGGTTATTCGGTCATCAAAGGTCAAATTCGGGTGCCGTATGCGCATCGACGAGTTGGTGAATCTAACCGTACAGTCGTTCGCAACCTCGAGGCCAATGTTTAAATCCCCAGATGGTCCCGTACAAGTTGCAAGAAACGGTTTGAGGCAAGGCAAATAAATCCTAATGTTAGAATAAGGAATAGTGGAACCAACCAAAATATACATAGCGCAATATATATAACTATCATTAGCCAATAACCCTTACATTGGCGGTAGCATATTGAATGCTTGGTTAGAAAACACTTTGTTAAGTGGGCAAGTCTACAGCATGTGCGACCTTGGGCAGGGTCTCACATGCTGTAGGAACTATCATAGCGTTAGGCGGCCGGAGCAATAACTGGTGCCTTTGCCGAAAATCGACCACTTTTTCCAGTTACGGCTTTTGCAATTTTCGCTAATGGAACTTCGAATAATTTATAGCTTATAGTCGCTGCAACAAGACTGATAATTATAATTGCAAGTATTCCGGACGAGGTAATGATGGCTTCACTTTGACCGTGCGCCATACGTCTTATTATAGCCCAACCGGCACCAACAATAAACATGTGTAGAAGATATAGAGAATACGAGATATTTCCGAGCCATGACCAAAGCGCCCCAGATCGCTTGAAGAAACGCTCAGCGGATAATGCAGTAAGTACCACCGATACCGCTGCCGATGTTAGCGCCAAGTGTCCAGGAAGCGCGCGATATTCCTCATGTGAATATTGCAAAGCCCAGTAAATGGAGCCGATAGCGACCACTACAAGAAACGGGAAATAAGGTGAGACGCCCTCCATCAACGTGGGGCGCTGGCGGAATGCTTCACAAATTACAACACCTGCTGCGAATGGCATCAGATTCAAGTTTAAATAAAAGGCAGGTATGCCGCTGCGAATTTCAACTCCGAACGAGCCGAATATCAATACGATCATGATTGAAATCAGGCATACCGATCTGATGAGGCCGGTGCGACACCAAAAAAGGGTGCAGACTATCGCGTAGAAAAACATCTCATAGTTAAGGGTCCACCCTAATTTGAACAATGGGCGCCAATCGTTAGTGCCGGGCAGCGGGTCTGGAACAAAAGCCAACGACTTGATAAAGTACAAGATGTCGAAGGTAGTATTTTTAAACATAGACGGAAGTACGATTGCCAAGCCAGCAACTAACAATGTCGTAATCCAGTATAGCGGTACTACGCGCATAAACCGTCGTATCGCAAAATTACTAGGGCTAAACCGTCCATTGCCAGAAGCTAGAGTGATTACGAACCCGCTTATAACAAAGAATATCTCAACGCCAAATCGCCCGGTAAATAGTGCAGGAACGCCGCCGAGCTTTCCATGTTCTAGCGAGTGAGCAATCACAACGGCAAGAGCGGCTAAGCCTCGAAGTCCCTGTATAGAATAAACTTGTGACTGACTGTTTTTCATTATCCCCCCCAGCAAAATTTCCGCATGGGTATCACGCGGAAAAGCGGGAGAGGTGCATTTGATTCTTACAATTTCCTAAAAGGGTACAGTTGCCGTAAATATGGCCATTACGGCTATACAAACACTCGGTGAGGGTGGCTTAGGGAACGCCCGGAACTCAACGCACGTTGACGTGCGTATTTATCGCATTTCCGTGGGCTGTGCGGCCGCAACTTTTGCCGAGCATAAGCTTTACGTTGGAGGCACTTCCGCCATCGTGATAGCGAACAAAAGGGGTGCCGGCCGGAACGGCGATCACACATTCATCGATTTTGACAAATGCATTCGGTCCTAATGACAAAAGTGGTTGCTTACCCCCTGATTTGAATGTCACCCTTTTAGCCGTCAGTGACCCCGCGCCCATTCCGTGTGTTCCATCAGTGCGAGTGTTGGTCTCTATGTGTATCTGTGATGGATTTATGCTGTCGATACTAGTCGCTGATACCATCGAATACCAAAAACGGTAATTCTTCTTATTACCGGTAGACTTTACGCGATCGAGTAATACGTCGCGCGCTTTGCCATCGTAACCACCATCGGTGCAGCCAGATAAAACTACGTCACGTAGCGTGAGTCCAACAAATCCCCATTCCGCGTCGATGCAGTCTCCCTGACGATATTTTTCGTTTGGGACTGTCGTCCAATCGCGGATCGTCGTGCGCTCTATCAAGAGACTCTGACCGTGCTCGGCGTAGACCCCCGCAGGATAGAGGGTATTGGGCTGCGGTTTGACGCCAGAGATAGTGCTGTCTCGTATCGTAATGTTACTGCTTTCCCGTTCCAAGTTGACTCCCCGTTGGTTGGCGCTGATCGTCGCATTCACAATCACGGTTCCAGATGGATCCCCTTTGTTGTCATCCAGCCAGCGGTAGGAGCCAGCTGAAATATAAGGCTTTTGAACTGATCCAATGCGAGCATTGGGCTTCGGTGTAACGCTAGATGCCGCAATCGCAGGGCTGGCGATCAAGATGGCGCTCCATATCATTTTAGATGCCATTTGCTGAAGCTCCTTATTGTCGATCAACGTCGATGCCGCCGGGCATCATATTTGGCAGTAGAATTGTATGCCTCTTACTCAAAAGAGGATAGTGTTGTGTCGCACTGACGGTTGATAGTTTCTCTTATCGTCCTCCCTGGTATAAGGCGATGCCCGCTGCGTATGTATTAGACGACGGGGTAGTTATTAAAGACGACGGTATCTAGCAATGCTATACTATCTATTATAAAAAGCGAATCCAGACGCGGGCTCTCTCGGCGAAAAGTAGTCGTACGGCATTTAACCCATACTCAAGCTAGGCAGTGCGCGGTTCTATGTCGCATGACTGACCAAGCTTCAATGACCCTAGACAACATCTATGCTATCGGGATCCGCAGCATACCGATGCGATACCGTTTCGGTCTAGATAACAAGGTCGCTGGCTACCGGTCGATCGGGGATCGAACCCGTGCCTTAGCCGTCGAAGCGCGCGCTTCGACGGTGGCGAGTCGGGTTGGTGCTGAATGCGGGCGCGGCCCCAGTCTGTTGGCGCCGGTTCTATGGAGCGCAACGCGATCGAGGGGGGGGCGGGCACTGAACGGCAGAAGGTGACCCGCTCTACCGTCCAAGCGATGAGACATTATTGATGCGCTGAAGCGGGATTAGCATCCCGCAAATATACACTTTGCGTCGGCCGCTCAGTTGCGCTTGTCAAAGAGTTCGGTATGCGGTTCCCGGCAAAGCGGGGGCGAAATGAATCAGCGTTTTAACGAGATTGTTGGCCTGCGATTCTACCTCGCCGTATGGGTGGCGGTCGGGCACGGCATGCGGCTCGCCGGTTATGCCGACGAGTCCAGTCCGGTTACTAGCCTTCTACTAAACGGCGATGCTGCGGTGGTCATCTTTATGATCATTAGCGGCTTTGTGATTGCGCATCTCATCGCCACTAGCCGCGAAGCTTACGTGCCATATATCATTCGTCGGTTTTTTCGGCTGTATCCAGCGTTCGTGGTGTGCAGCCTGCTAGGGTACTTTTTAATCGAGCCATGGGCTCAACTTACTGCGGCCGCGCCGTGGTCAGATGAGAAAGGATGGACGGCGTATGCCAATGCCGTTGAGGGCATTGCTACGTCTCAACGCGAACATTTGGCAGCGCATTTGTTCGCACATGCGACGATGCTCCACGGCATGATCCCGCGAGAGATCCTACCCTACGCGGCTCGTACCTTTTTACCCGCGGCGTGGAGCATTTCTCTCGAGTGGCAATTCTACCTCATTGCCCCTTTAATCCTCGCGGCGTGTCGCTCGTCGCGAGGTCTGACTGTGCTGACGGTGACTGCCGCAGCCCTCTATGCGCTTGCATGGAAGGGCCTCTTTGGTCACTTTCTTGGTCTTTCATTCATTGCGATGGCGTCGCCCTATTTCGCAATCGGCATCGCTTCGCGGCTGGCATTCCCGAAGCTCGTCAACCTGCCGGTCTCGCCTTTGCCTGCTGCTGTCTTGGCTGTATCAGTAGCGATATCTCTGACTAAAGATGCCGTTCCATTAGCAATCTGGGGCGCATTTTATAGTTATCTGTTATGGCAGAACAACGACCGGCTCACTGGGCGGATGTTTCGGCTGGTAACGACCCCGAAGCCCTTATTTATTCTTGGAGAAGCCTCGTATTCGCTCTACCTGCTTCATCGGCCGATCCAGGTCATCTTAGCAGTCATTCTCGCTGGGGCTGTTGGCGCATCGCAACGCGGAATGCTGGCGGTGCAGCTGATTGCAATTCCAATCGCGGCGCTATTCAGCCTCGCGCTGTTCTTCGGCATAGAAAAGCCATTCATGAAGTTCGCCAAGAGAGTTACGGTGAGCAAGAAGCCGGTGTCGCCAGCTGAAATTGCCGCAACTGGCCCCTGACGCCTTTGCCCTGGAAAGGTCGCAGGGGTCAGCTAGCGCTAGGGCAGCCCCTGTCCAACGGTGATTCTGCTCCGGCGTAAAGGCTCGGCAACAGAGCGATTTGTGTGGACATGCTGCCTGAACTTCTGTCGGCGACGTCGTCGGTTGCCTTCCGGTCAGGCGCGATAAGCGTCGGCGTGGCTGGATCAATCACCTTGCAATCTCATGCCAAGTGTCGCCAATCGAGCCAGCGGCCTTACAAATTGCTTCTTTCAATTTACTCTCGCCCTTTTTAACGGGCATCACACGTAAAAGCCGACGCTGCGTCGATGCGATTAGAAGGTCACCGTCGGATGAATGTGAAGCGGAAGCTTGCTGCCAGCAGCGTGTGGACGGTGACAGCCAGCGTTTTCAACAACGTATCGACCATGGTGGTCTTCATTGCGCTGGCGCGGCTGTTAACCCCCGCACAGTTCGGCATCGTGGCCTTCGCCTCGGTCTTTATCGAGTTCAGCCGAATCCTCGTGGTCGCCGGCATACCGGATGCGTTGATCCAGCGGCCGGAATGGGACCGGGACGTGTCGAGTACCGCGTTCTGGACCAACATCTTCATCGGCATTGCGATCGCGGCCATCCTGTGCTTCGTCGTCGCACCAATCGCTGGCGTCTATTACGACCAGACGTTCAGTTATGTACTTGCGGCGCTGTCGGCGCTTTTGCTGATCGAGGGGGCCTCGACGGTCCATACCGCCAAGCTGCGGCGCGAGTTTCGCCACAAGATCATTGCACGGCGAAGCATGAGCGCCAACGTCATCGGCGGCATCATTGGCGTCACGCTAGCCTATTTGGGCTGGGGCGTGTGGGCTATGGTCATCAGCCGGCTTTTTGCGTCGGGCATGTCGAGTCTGCTGCTCTGGCAATCCTCTGGCTTCCGTCCGCGGTTTCATTTCTCATTCGCCGAATACAGGCAGTTCGGTCGGTTTAGTTCGCACCAGCTTGGCAGCCAGTTGCTCGCCAACGGCAATGCTCAGGTCACCGCGCTGCTGATCGGTAGTTTTCTTGGACCGGCCGCAATTGCGCAGTATCGCGTCGGATCGCGCGCGCTTAATATGCTCGTCAGCCTGGTGATCACACCTTTGCAGTCGGCCTCCATGTCCGCCTTTTCTCGCGTCCACGAGACAAATGGGCAGATAGGTCCTGCGTATCTGCGCGTTACCCGCGCCTGTGCGCTACTAACCTGTCCCTTGTTTTTCGGAATGGCCGCGACGGCGCCTGACATCGTACGTCTGATGTTCGGTCCAAAATGGCACGAGGCCGGATTGATCATGATCGCACTTGCACTGGTGGTCGGGCCAGCGACGCTCAATTATTTTCAGAATCCGGCATTGTCCGCTGCGGGGCGTACCGGCCTCACATTCTGGGCGACCCTGGTAGGGTTCGTGGGCAATCTCGTGGTGGCGCTGTGCACCGTCAGTTTCGGACCCATCGCTGTAGCGGCGGGACATACTCTCCGGGCGTACATCACTACCCCCTTGTCTCTGCGCTTTGTTGAGAAAGGTATCGGCGTATCTCCATGGCGCGCCATCACCAATATCGCGCCACCGTTTATCTGCGGCGCATTGATGGCGATTGTGATTACGACGCTGCGGCTATTCGTTCTCGACGACGTTCCTGCGATCGCGCGCTTCGTGCTCTGTGTAGGGGCGGGCGGCATGGTCTATCTCGCTGCGCTTTTGATCTTCGCCCGCAAGTTTACGGTGGCAAACATCCGCGAGCTCCAGCCGCTCTTGCCGCGTGCCATCGGTGGACGCATCGAGCGGTTCATGCCTGCGCCCGTTAAGAGCGTGTGAATTTACGTGGCCGAGGCCGATCGCGAGGGTTAGCTATGCCTTGTGGTTGCTCGCGGCATGCCCCGCAATACGTGGCCTAGTGCTCACTTTTTATGGCTTATGAGCCGCGCGAAAACCGCGTCTGTCCCGGAGATATAGAAATGCGTTTCTTTGCCAACGATAATTCTAAAATCAGCGTCGTGGCTGATAGTATCGTGAACCGTAGTCCGCCTAATACACCAACCGATCGGATCTATCTGGTTCTGGATTATTGTTCACTTAAGGCATGGGTCGAAGAGGGCGATGCGAAATTTTATGCGCCCGAGACAGAAGACGGAGGCGGTACATTTTGGCTAATCGATAACGACGACGCATTCCTCGACTTGGAAGAATTCTTTGATGGTAGCCGTGCCATGTTAGCCAGAGAACTGTCGCGGCCTGGATCCGCAAGCCGCGACATTCAAAACTACTGTACGAGGTTTAAGTCTTCGCGCTTATAAACAATAACGGTCAAAGGCGCAGAAATTCTTTGACGCGTTCGAAGTTTATAGAAGCACGATTATTCATTTCAGCAGCCGTGTTTGTTGTCGGCCCGTTATCGATTGCCGCCTCGAACGCCTCGATCAACCGTGCGGTCGTCAGGTTCGCGACGTCGATCGTCAGAGCGGTGCCAAGCTCCTGACCATAGTAGTCGCGCATAATGCCCCACGCCTTTCGTGAGTACGCGATTGATACAGTAGGTATGCCCTGTGACATCGATGCGATCGTCGCGTGGGTCCTTGCCCCGACGAGCGCGTCGCACAATCCGATAATGCCCTTGTAATCAGATGCAGAGAGAGTCGTCAGTGAGAGCAGTACGTTCTCCTGAGGGGCTTTCACTCGCTTCATCACCTCGAGACAAGCGTAGATATCGTTGTTCTTGGGGTCACGTTCCTGCACGTGCGGGATCACAACAACGCCGTACCCCTTAGCATTAAGGTGATCGACGAATGCGGCAATCTCATTAAGATACTCGTCCGGCTTCAATTCGGAGCGGAATGAGAGGATACCTGAACTCACCGACAAGCCCACCAGCTTGCGGCCGGCTACCGGAAACCGGTAAATGTCTTCGAGGATCGAACGCGCCTCCTCCTTCGGCGTAACTGGCAGTAGGAATGCTACGTCAGCCGTTTGCTCGGCATTCAGTTCGGGAAACTTGTCCTGAAGATAGCCAAGCGTCTCGGACTCGCGAACAGTGCAAAGGACAACCGTCGACATGAGCTTACGGAAACGCTCTTCAGCGGCCGGGCTAAACGGTCCAAGCGTTTGTGCAAGAAGCGCGACCGGTCGGCCTACCGCAAGAGTCCGGGCATGCTTTGCTAAGCCGCCGTAGTCGGAGGTGAACACGTCACCCCCAGTGGCTATCAACAAGTCGGAGCGACGCAAATTGGCAATTGCCGCCGAACCCTTTCCCCGCTTCTCAGCGATGCCGCCGATAGTGGCATACGCAGCTTTCTGAGCGGCGGGTGACCATGATGGCTTTGGGATTGGCGAGGTCGGAAAAACGCGATCGATACGGTCCGCGAAGGCGCGCGCATCATATACCGCGTCAGCGCTATCCAGATTGATCGTGACATTCTGTCTACCGCAACTGTTGGCGACGCCATCTGCAATGGACGCGACCAGTGCCTCGCAGCCACCGTTCCGGGCGCCAGTCATATTGGTGATCGTCACAATTTTTTTCATAGCGTTCGATAATCCTTCCGGCAGACGTCGATGCCCCTAGATGATGTTAAGCCGTTTGGCGATGTTTCGGACGATCGGCAGCCGGCCAATCCGTTTCTCCAGGCGGCCGAGCTTTGCCATCTGACGGACATGAGGCTCCATTTCTGCCTGGAAAACCGAAAAGTTGTTCGCAGCCTTCGCACGCCGGAACGCTGCGTGGCTTAGCTCGCCCATGGCTCGTCGCAGGCGAATTACGGTGCGACGTAGCTTTGGCACAGGGCGACTACCGGGGGCGATGCGCTTTGTAGGAACAGGGCGCCCCAAGCGCTGATCATCGGCTAGCCGAACCGACAAGCCATCCCATCGATGACGGAAATTGCCAGCCTGGGAGGTTGCGATTTCATTTGGCGTTAGCGTGTCGTATCCGATCGCGCCGGATGATTTCCCGTCTTCTAGGATCGCGTCGATGGCAGGGTTGCGTGACACAATCAGATTCGTGCCCCGGCTGTCCTGGCTATATCGGGGGAGCCACGCATCGCCAAAACAGACGTCTGCAGTTTCTGCAAAAATGTCGTCGCAAAAGTTGCAAGCGTTTAGCTGGAACATGCCGTGGCCCCAATTGCCACCGAGGGTCCTATTTGTCTGCTTTGAGTGCCATTCCTGATCATGTGAGCTAAGCGCTGCATGACGGTATGCATTGGCTGGTTCGCCGGGAACCTTGACGCGAAAATCGAAAGCAAAAAGATCGTTCGGCGGGACGTCGGCTTGCCATGCTAAAGCTTCGGCGAACGCTGACGTTTTTAAATGTCCGCATACTAGTCCAACCCGGAAGCGTATTTGCTCGTCCAAATCCGGTATCTCACCCATCAGAATGCTGGCGGCTTTAATAAAACAGGGTACGCCAACTATTACATACCGTTGCCCATCGCCGATTATTGATTGCAGGACGTCAGCCATATGTGTTGAATAATACACGGACTTTCGTCGTTCGGGACGCAGAACATCTCCGCGAGAGATCACGTAACCGAATAGCCTCTGCTCACCATCCGGCTCCCGGCCGACGTGTATGACACCATCCACAAGATCGCGGTCCATTAACTGTGCGACGAGCCAACTTGTCAAACCGCCCGAACTACTATCTTGCAACGCGGCATCGTCGGATAGGCGCCCTGCCGCTAGATCCGTATAATGCCCTATCCGCTCGTCGAACGCATGTTTCCCATCGTTAAAACGATGAGAGAGCTGGTTTTCGTTTGGCGAACGATCTGAAAATGGACAGGCTTGCGGAAGCTCGATTGCACGTTGATCCGACAGTCTGAGATCAGGCTGTGCTGAGCCATGCTCGCTGAAACCCATCACTATCGCGCCCTTAGACATGACCGCGCAACCGCCGCACCCCACGCAAAACCCGCCAAACACGACATCGCGAACCGATTCGATAGCCATTTGCTACTCACTGATTTTGAACAGCTTCGAGCTATGTGCATCGCGAGCGGTTTGGCAACCCGGCATAACGCGTCCTTACCTACCCTCAGCGCGAGCTTTGGCTGAATTTCTGATTTCGTACCAAGTGCCCCCAATCGATCGGACCGTCGTGCCGGTCGGCAGCTGAAGTTTCTTGGCCCATGCCGCGCCCAGCTTCACCAGCCCGTTGCCATCGCGATCATCGAGAACTTGGCCCGCATCGAACCCCCGCGGCGCGGCGACCGTCACCGGCGTGTTTACCGCATAGCCCCTGGCATCGCGGGTGCAGTTCTTACCCCAAGTCACCCGGGCAGCCTTGCCGCCCCACTGGAGCAGCGTGCCGGCCGGGACGGCGATCACGCATTCCTTCACTGTGATCGAGACAGCGTACGTGTTCTCGATACGCAGCACCGGCGCCGTAGTCCTGCTGCTGACGATGAGCCGATCGATGACGACCGCTTGCGCAGCCCTAGCGTTCAGCCAGACATGCGCGCCCGACGGCTCCTTGCTGAGCCTGCCGTTCGCGGCACCCGACAGTGTTCGAGCCATGCGGCGCCGTCACTCTGCCATGATGGCGCCAGCTGAATGTCCGTTCTGGATCGGCGTCGTTCGCTCGTTGCGCGCGAGACAGGATCGGATCGGTGTCGCCTGCCTGTTCATCGCCATGGCGCTGTTCATCATGATCGCTGGCCGCTTGGCCTGGGCGTATGCCGTGGGTGCATTCTGATGCCTTGGCACCACGCACGCACGGTGACATCCGAGTTTTGGTTTGGCCCAGCCGCTACCCGCGACGAGGCCATTGCAAAGGGCAAGCTGCGTCACGGATCGCGGTTTGCGGTCGCGGAAGGGAAGCCATTCGAGAACGATCTCAATGTCTTCGAACCCAACGTCGCGCCCGTCTTCGATCGCTTCGACTCGCTCAACGATCAGAACTTCGGCGAGAACGGTGAAGGCGGGCCGCTGCACTGGAACGATCAGGCATGCGCGGACTTGTCGCGGCGGTTGAACCGCGTCTTTGCCGAATGGGCGACGGAGCACGGCTATCAGAGCAGCTGGCAGCTCGATCTTGCCGATCCCGAAGAGATCCGTTCCGTCCTCACCCTCGCACGCGCGGAGGCCTGCGCATGAGCGCCTCCATGCAGCTGATCAGTTGGGCGGCGACACGCACAACTGAGGCGATCGTCGAGCACATTGCCGATCGCCTCGCCGCAAAGGTAAAAGTGCGCGTCGTCGCAAAGCTCCAGCGTCGTACGGTAGCAAAGCCCCGAAAGCGGGGAGTGCCGACCACATGAACACACGTCCCCGCTTCACTCATGCCTACGACGAACTAGCGATCGTAGCAGAGCACGTTCGCGCGCAGCGTGCCGAAGGCGATCCCGCCCTCGTGGAGCAGGGTCGAATGACGGCGGCGGTCGCGGCTACTCGGTTGCGGGTTGCCGCGACGATCGCCATCGACTGGCAGCATTACGCGAAACTCCGGCTGCCCCCCATCGATGCGACGACTAGGCCGGAACGGATCGAAAGCATTCAGGGCGCGCTGGCCGGCCATCGGCAACGGATGGAGCGAGCGCGGCAGGCGATCGCCAATGAGTACGGCGAGGGCTTTCTAGTGCGCTCGATGACGGAATTGTGGGCGCTGGTCGATTCGCATGATCCGTCGACCGCACGGGTGCGGCCCTTCCTCCATCATGAAGGTTGCACGGCGGCACTGGAGGCGATGCTCTGGTGGGAACGCATGCCGCGCGATCGTGGCATTCGCTTCCTCACGCGCATGAACATGGATCTCCGCGCAATGGGGTATGTAGTGCAGGAAAGGGCAGCAGCATGAGCGCCGCAGCACGCTTCAAGGAAGCCGACGTGACCCGCGCGGTGCGCGGCGCAGCGAAGGCCGGGATGATGGTCGGTCGCATTGAGATTGATCCGAACGGAAAGATCGTCATCCTAAGTCAATCGGTCGCCCCTCCCACCGATCCGAACCCTTGGGATATAGTCATTGGCAAAGCCTGACCGAATTAATGATCGTGGAGAGGTGACCCCCATATGACTCGCCGCCGGTTCCTCCCCGAATACGTCAGCAGCTTCAAGGATCGGCATGGCAAGGAGCGGCTGCGATTCCGCCGCAAAGGTTTCGCGGGCGGCTATTTTAAGTCGGCCCTCGGCACCGAGGATTTCCGTACCGAGTATCGCGCATTCATGGATGCTAGCGAGACGGTCGGGGTTGCAGTCGACCGTGCGATCCCGGGCACGATTGCTGATCTCGTCGCGCGCTACTTCGCGACCCCGACGCGCCTTGGCCCCACGGTGATCACCCAGAGCAAGGTCCGCAGCATCGTCGGCCGGTTCAGCGAGGAATACGGCAAGCTGCCGGTCGCTTGGGTTGGGTTCCAACACATCGACGCCATCGTGACGGCGAAGACGCAGCGGAAGATGGTGCACACCGCGCGCGGCCTGCGCCCGATCGGCGGGCCAGTCGCAGCCGGCAAGCTGCGCAAGGAGCTGGTGCGCCTATTCAATTTCGCCGTGAAGCTGCGCATGATCCCAACCAACCCGGTTTTGCTGGCGGATCATGTCAAGCTATTGGTCGAGCAGCGATCCGCCGGCTATCATACTTGGACCGAAGACGAGATTGATCAGTACCGCGCGCGCCACCAGCTAGGAACCAATGCCCGTCTAGCGCTCGAACTCTTGCTTTGGACCGGCCAGCGCCGCAGCGACGCGATACGGATGGGCCGACAGCACATCGTCGACGGCCGGATCAAGGTTGTACAGGACAAGACAGGGAAGGTCTTGTGGATCGCGGTCGCGCCCCAGCTGCTGGAGGCAATCGTCGCGATGCCCGCCGCCAAGAACCATCTGTGCTTCCTGATCAACGAACAGGGGCGTCTGTTCACGCGAGCGGGTTTCGGCAACTGGTTCCGCGATAAGTGCGACGCGCCGGGTTCCCTCAATGCACGGCGCACGGACTGCGCAAGGCGATCATGCGCCGCATGGCCGAACTCAACCAAGGCAACCAAACCAGGAAGGCGGTGTCCGGTCACAGGAAAAACGAGGAGGTCGCTCGCTATACGGAAGCGGCCAATCAGCGCAGCATGGCAGACGACGCAATTGGCATCCTCGCGCGCTGGGAGATGTCGAACCGTGCAGAGAGGTTAGACACCCACGTCTCTGAAAGTGGCTGAATTCCGCCGTCTTATGAGTGGGATTGGCGCGCCCGGAGGGAGTCGAACCCCCGACCGAGGAGGTAGAAGCTCCTTGCTCTATCCAACTGAGCTACGGGCGCGCACGGCCACCGATTAGCGCGCATTGCGCGGGCTTGGAACCATGATCATAACCCGGCGATGAATATCGTCGAAAACGATCCCCCCGCACCCGTCGCGGCGCATGCGGTACAGGGTGGCCGGTTCCGCTATTTCGACTTCGTGATGGCGGCATTCGTCACCATCCTGCTGTTGTCGAACGTCATCGGGGCGGGCAAGCGCGCGGTCATCGATCTACCGCTGATCGGGGTCTGGCCGTTCGGGGCAGGGATCCTGTTCTTCCCCGTCAGCTACGTGCTCGGCGACATCCTGACCGAGGTGTACGGCTATGCCTATGCACGCCGCTGCATCTGGGCGGGGTTCGGCGCGATGCTGTTCATGGTCGTGATGTCCGCGGTCGTGGTCGCGTTGCCGCCCGATGCCGGGTGGACCGGGCAGGCCGCCTACGAGTCGGTGTTCGGGCAGGTTCCGCGGATCGTGTTCGCGTCGATCGCCGCCTTCTGGGTCGGGGAGTTTGCGAACAGCTTCGTGCTCGCGCGGATGAAGATCTGGACGGGAGGCCGCATGCTCTGGACGCGCACGATCGGCAGCACGATCGTCGGGCAGGCATTCGACAGCCTGATCTTCTATCCGCTCGCCTTTTATGGCGCGCCCGACTGGCCGGTCGAGGCGATGCTGATGGTGATGATCAGCCAGTTCGCGCTGAAGGTGTCGTGGGAGGTGCTGCTGACCCCGCTGACCTATCTCGCGGTGGGATGGCTCAAGCGCCGCGAGGGGGTCGACGTCTATGACGAGGGGACGGACTTCTCGCCGTTCCGCACACGGGTTTGACAGTCCGTCATCCCAGCGGAGGCTGGGATCCAGGGCTACAAAAGTTGCCGCTCCTGGCCCTGGATCCTGGGTCGAGCCCAGGATGACGGTCTATGCGCTGACGGGTTAGGCGCTGACGGTTTAGGCGCTGACGGCTTCCATCAGGCCTTCGAACAGGCGGCGACCATCCGTGCCGCCGTGCGCGGCTTCGATGCGGCGTTCGGGGTGCGGCATCATGCCGAGCACGTTGCCCTTGTCGTTGAGCAGGCCCGCGATGTTGCGCGCCGAGCCGTTGACGCTTTCGGCATAGCGGAACGCGATGCGGCCTTCGCCCTCGAGGCGGTCGAGCGTCTCGGTGTCGGCGAAGTAATTGCCGTCGTGATGCGCGACCGGGAAGGAGACGCGCTCGCCCGCCGTGTAGCCCGACGTGAAGCGCGACTGCGCGGTCTCGACGGTCAGCGCGACGTCGCGGCAGACGAAGTTCAGTCCCTCGTTGCGCATCAGCGCACCGGGGAGCAGACCCGCTTCGGTCAGCACCTGGAAGCCGTTGCAGATGCCGAGCACGGGCAAACCCTTGCCCGCCTGCTCAACGACCGCGCGCATGATCGGCGAGCGTGCGGCGATCGCGCCCGAGCGCAGATAGTCGCCGTAGGAGAAGCCACCGGGCACTGCGACCAGCCCGACATCCGCGGGGAGGTCCGCGTCACCGTGCCAGACCATCAGCGGCTTGACGCCGGTCACTTCCTCCAGCGCGACGGCGATGTCGCGGTCGCAGTTGGATCCTGGGAACACGATGACTGCAGTCTTCATGACAGTACCACCTTCATGCCTTCTCGACCCGGTAGTTCTCGATCACCGTGTTGGCGAGGAGCTTGCGGCACATGCCGTCGATCGTCGCGTCGTCGGTATCGTCGGCGACCTCGAGTTCGATCAGCTTGCCCTGACGGACGTCCTGCACGCCGTCGAAGCCGAGGCTGCCGAGCGCGTGGTGGATGGCGCGGCCCTGCGGGTCGAGCACGCCGGGCTTCAATGTCACGAAAACCTTGAGTTTCATTTACTTGCCCCGGTTCTTGCGATGCTTTTCGAGGTCGAGGACCGAATTGTCGCCACCTTCGGGCAACAGGCCAAGACGGCGTGCAACCTCTTGATAGGCCTCGACTTCGCCGCCGAGATCGCGACGGAAGCGGTCCTTGTCCATCTTCTCGTTGGTTTCCATGTCCCACAGACGGCAGCCATCGGGGCTGATCTCGTCCGCGAGGATGATCCGGCCATAGTCGTTGTCGAAGATGCGGCCGAATTCGAGCTTGAAGTCGACGAGACGGATGCCGACGCCGGCGAACAGCCCGCACAGGAAGTCGTTCACGCGGATCGCGAGGTCGGCGATGTCATGCATCTCCTCCTGGCTCGCCCAGCCGAACGCGGCGATATGCTCGTCGGAGATCATCGGATCACCGAGCGCATCGTCCTTGTAGTAATATTCGATGATCGTGCGGGGCAGCTTGGTGCCCTCCTCGATCCCGAGGCGCTTCGAGATCGAGCCCGCGGCGACATTGCGCACGACGACCTCGATCGGGACGATCTCGACCTGGCGGATCAGCTGCTCGCGCATGTTGAGCCGGCGGATGAAGTGCGTGGGCACGCCGATATGATCGAGCAGCGTGAAGATGTGCTCGGAAATCCGGTTGTTGAGCACGCCCTTGCCGTTGATCGTGCCCTTTTTCTGGGCGTTGAACGCGGTGGCGTCGTCCTTGAAATACTGGATCAGCGTGCCGGGCTCGGGACCCTCGTAGAGGATCTTGGCCTTGCCTTCGTAGATCTGGCGGCGGCGAGCCATGCGCGGTCCCCTGAAAAGTGAGCGGCCCCGGCCCCCACGAAACGGATCGCGGAGCCGGAGCCGGGATAGGCCGCGCCTATAGGCGAAGGGCGCGGGGGGTGCAATCGGATCGGTACGCTATCCGGTATGCGTTACGCGCGGCGCCGATCACGCGGGCTGGTCGATCGGTGCTGCGCGACGAGGCTGGTGGCGCGTCACGTGACGGACCACCGCCAGCAGCGGTTTTTCGAGAACGAGGTGCGCGACCAGCCCGACGGCCAGGCAAAGCAGGACGATCAGCACGACAAAGCCCTGCTGCGGCAGGTGACGGAACGCCTCGATCTTCATCACGCGGCCATAGCCCATCATCACGAACACGTGCGTGAGGTAGAGCGCATAGGATGCGTCGCCGAGCAGAACGAGGAGCCGGGCGATCGCGCCGCGTGGTGCGCCGATCGAGAGCGCGCTGGCGACGACGAGAGTGGCGGGAATGCCCCAGGCGAACACCCGCGGCAGTGCCGGCAGGCCGGCCGTGCCATCATGCACGATGAACAGCGGCGCGGCAGCCATCAGTCCCATCAGCGCGAGTGCCAAGATCGGCGGCACGGGCCAGCTGCGGTTCCGTCGACTCCAGGCCGCATGGGCGTAGGCCAGGACAAGTCCGAAGCAGAATTCGAGCGGCAGCGGACTCGTGAGGAACGACGCCGTGTCGCTTGCAGGCAGAAGCGCGCCGGCGACCTGCAACGCCAGGATCGCCGCCGTCGTGGCAAGCACCGACACGGTCGCGGAACGCGCCTTGAGGGTCGCTGCGAACAACAGGTAGAAATAGACCTCGTAGACGAGCGTCCACGAAACGCCGAGAATCGTGTCGCCCGGGAGCAACAGGAGGGCGGCGACGACCCTGCTCGCCGGAAAATGATGCGTGGCGAGGAATCCCATCGCCGAGATCGTCAGGACGCCAAGGCAGCACAGCCAGTAGAACGGGTAGATCCGCGTCGCACGGCGGAGAAGGAAGGCGCCCGGCGTCGGCGGCGCGTCGGTGCCGCGGAAGCTGACGTGGAGCATGATGAAGCCGCTGAGGACGAAGAATATGTCGACCCCGGACGCACCCGATATGGTCAGCCAGTCCGGACTGAATCGGTGGACCGCCCCGTTCGATTGCTCGAGCGTGTGATGAACGACCACTGCGAGCGCGGCGACGGCGCGCAACATCTGTACGCCGTATAACTCGGCCTGCCCCGATCGCTGATTCGTCATGCCTGCGCCCCCGCTGCACCGCTGCTGCCATGCAACGACTGTATTGGCCGGCAGGCTGCAAGTGCAGAGCTAGCGGAGGGCGTGACAAAAGATAGAGCGTGGTCCGGAAATCATAAGGATCAACGTTGGGCGAAAATGGTCAGGTGACCGCAAGTCTTTGACTATATTGGGGAGCACGCCATTCGCCAGTTTCAATGACCTTCTGCAGGATCTCGCCTGCGCGCCAGACATCCTCGTGGCTCAGGTACAAGGGCGTCAGGCCGAGGCGGAGGATGTCGGGGTCGCGGAAGTCGCCGATGACGCCGTGCGCGATAAGCGCCTGCGTGATCGCATGCGCATGGGGGTGGCGGAAGCTGATATGGCTGCCGCGCTGGGCGGGATCGCGCGGGCTGACACATTCGAGGCCGAGCGCGTCGCCGGCGGCGGCGAGGATGTCGAAGAACTGCGCGCTCTTGGCGGCGACCGCGTGCTGGTCGATGTCCGCCCAGAGATCGAGCGCGGCTTCGAGCGCCGCGGTCGACAGCATCGCGGGGGTGCCCGCCAGCCAGCGTTTCATCCCCGGCGCGGGGCGATAGGCATCCTCGAACGCGAACGGGGCTGCATGGCCCATCCAGCCGGACAGCGGGCTGGCCAGGGCCTCCTGCCAGCGCTTGGCAACGTAGAGGAAGGCGGGCGCACCAGGGCCGCCGTTGAGGTATTTGTACGTGCAGCCGACCGCCAGATCGGCGCCCGCGCCGGTCAGGTCGATCGGCACCGCGCCGACGCTGTGGCTGAGGTCCCAGAGCATCAGCGCGCCCGCGGCCTGCGCGCGTGCGGTCCAAGCGGTCATGTCGAAGCGTTCGCCGGTCTTGTAATGGACATGGGTGAGCAGCAGCACCGCGGTGTCCTCGTCGAGCGCCTCTGCGAGATCCGCGCGCGCGACCACCTTTAGCCGGGCGCCGGGGACGCAGGCGACCGCGCCCTCGGCAATGTGGAGGTCGGTCGGGAAATTGCCCGACTCGCTCAGGACGGTGTGGCGGTCGGGGTTGGCGCGGAGCGCGGCGACCAGTGCCTTGAACAGATGCGTCGAGGTCGTGTCGCCGATGATGACCTCGTCGGCGGCGGCGCCGATCAGCGGGGCGATCTTGCCGCCGATCCGCTGGGGCGCGTCGATCCAGCCTTCGTTCCAGCTGCGGATGAGGCGGTCGCCCCATTGGCGAGTCGCGACGTCGGCGAGCGCGGCGGGCGTCGCCCTGGGGAGCGCGCCGAGCGAATTGCCGTCGAGATAGATCACGCCGTCGGGCAGCGCGAACTGCTCGCGGTACGCTGCCAGAGGATCGGCGGCGTAGAGTGCGCGGGCTTCGTCGAGGGTCATGGTCGAGCCTTTGTGGGTGCGGGCGGGTCTAGGGTCATTTCAGGGCGGCCGCGATCAGTCGCTTCGCTTCGGCCCAGGCGGGCTTCTCGGGCGCGACGAGTTCGACATGGCCGGTCGCCGGGATCGTGTGGAGGACCGCGGTGTCGCCGGCGGTTCTTGCCTTGGCGACATAGTCGGTGGCGAAGGGGAAGGGGATGATCCGGTCCTCGCGGCCGTTGACCAGGTCCT
Organism: Sphingomonas sp. Leaf20; assembly: GCF_001421535.1. GTDB lineage: Bacteria > Pseudomonadota > Alphaproteobacteria > Sphingomonadales > Sphingomonadaceae > Sphingomonas. The sequence goes on from NZ_LMKN01000008.1 coordinate 946,758, forward strand.
GCGCGATGCCGAGCGGGAGGAGGCGCGGGACCGAGGTGTCGGCGTAGACGTCCGCGCGGGCCGGGCTGGGTTTGCCGACGAGCTTGGTGACCACCTCGGTGCCGCAGCCATTGGCGGGGGTGGCCGCCGTCGCCTCGAGATCGGGAAGGCCGCCGAGGCTGATCGCATGGTCGATGCGCAGCGGCGCGCGGGTGTAGAGCGGGCTGGTCGGGGCGAGCTTCGCGCGCGCGGCGAGCCAGAGCGCGAGATGGCCGCCTGCGGAATGGCCGATCGCAACGATGCGGCGCGTGTCGAGGTCGAACGTCGCCGCGTTGGCGCTCAGCGCGTCGGTCGCCTTCGCCGCGTCCTCGAACGTGCCGGGATAACCGCCGCCGGCGCGGTCGACGCCGCGATAGTCGATGTTCCAGACCGCGATGCCGTCCTTGCGCAGATCGTCGGCGACCCAGTTCATCAGGCTGCGATCGGCGATGCTCGTCGTCCAGCACCCGCCATGCACCATCACGACGACGGGGAAGGGGCCCTTGCCCGCTGGTCGCCAGACATCGACCTTCTGCATCTGGTCGGGGCCATAGGCGATGGTCGCGTCGGGGCTGGGCTTCGGGCGTTTGACGAGGTCGGGCCAGGTCAGGAGCCTGGGCGCGGGCGGTTCTGCGGTCACCGGGGAGGAGATGGCGGCCAGCGCGAGAAAGGCAAGGCGGATCACGGTGTTGCGGGGCCTTTCCAGGATTGGGCGGCGGGTACGGGGCGGTCGTAGCGGGACGGTGGCGAACGTTGCGGGTTGGTGCAAGATGGGTTGGGGGCCTGGCTCTGGATCCTGACTTTCGTCAGGATGACGGGGACGGGGGCGGATCAGGGTAGGCGTTTTGACCCTGTTCGGGGTGTTGAGAACAACAGTGGAACCTTCGCGCGGCGCTTGCTATCCCACATCAATCTATGGTCACCGATTTCAAAGATCCCTTCGACTCCATCGTCGACGCCCCCTTCGACAGCGCGCTGAGCGAGCGGTACCTCGTCTATGCGCTCTCGACGATCACCGCGCGGTCGCTCCCCGATGTGCGCGACGGGATGAAGCCGGTGCACCGGCGGCTGCTGTGGGCGATGCGGCTGCTGAAACTCGATCCGAGCCAGGGCTACAAGAAATGCGCGCGCGTCGTCGGCGACGTGATCGGCAAATATCATCCGCATGGCGACCAGTCGGTATATGACGCGATGGTCCGGCTCGCGCAGACCTTCTCGCTGCGCTACCCGCTCGTCGACGGTCAGGGCAATTTCGGCAATATCGACGGGGATAACGCCGCCGCCTACCGCTATACCGAGGCACGGCTGACGCAGGTCGCGGTCGACCTGATGGACGGGCTCGACGAGGATGCGGCCAATCTTCGCCCGACCTACAATGGCGAGGACGAGGAGCCCGAGCTGTTCCCCGGCATGTTCCCCAATCTGCTCGCGAACGGTGCGAGCGGAATCGCGGTCGGGATGGCGACGAGCATCCCGCCGCACAATGCCGCCGAACTGATCGAGGCGGCGATCCTGCTGGTCGATCAGCCCGATGCCGACAATGACGCGATCCTGGCGCATGTGACAGGGCCGGACTTTCCGACCGGCGGGCTGGTCGTCGATCCCCCCGCGGTGATCCGCGAATCCTATGCCACCGGGCGCGGCGGGTTCCGGGTGCGCGCGCGCTGGAGCATCGAGCGCGAAAAGGGGGGCATGTGGACGCTGATCGTGTCCGAAATCCCGTATGGCGTGCAGAAGGGCAAGCTGATCGAACAGATCGCCGACCTGATCAACGCCAAGCGCCTGCCGATTCTGGCGGACGTGCGCGACGAATCGGACGCCGAGATCCGCATCGTGCTCGAACCGCGCAGCCGCACCGTCGATCCGCAGGTGCTGATGGACGGGCTGTTCCGGCTGACCGATCTCGAGACACGGGTGAGCCTCAACCTCAACGTGCTCGACAAGGATCGCACGCCGCGCGTGATGTCGCTGCGCGAGGCGCTGGCGGCGTGGGTCGAGCATCAGTTCGTCGTGCTGACGCGGCGGACGCAGCACCGGCTGGAGAAGATCGCCGACCGGATCGAGCTGCTCGACGGTTATCTGGTCGCCTATCTCAATCTCGACCGCGTGATCGAGATCATCCGCACCGAGGACGAGCCGAAAAAGGTGATGATCGCCGAGTTCAACCTGACCGATCGTCAGGCGGAGGCGATCCTCAACATGCGGCTGCGATCGCTGCGGCGGCTCGAAGAGTTCGAGATCAAGACCGAGCGCGACAAGCTCGACAAGGAACAGGCGTCGCTGACCGCGTTGCTCGCGGACCCGAAGCTGCAGAAGAAGCGGATGAAGGCGGACCTGCGCAAGATCCGCGACCGCTATGGCGCCGAGACGCTGCTCGGCAAGCGGCGGACGACGATCGAGGAGGCCGCGCCGACGCGCGACATCCCGCTCGAGGCGATGATCGAGCGGGAGCCGATCACCGTCATCCTGTCGCAGCGCGGCTGGATCCGGGCGATGCGCGGCCATAACGACCTGGCGAGTCCCGAGGCGCTGAAGTTCAAGGAGGGCGACGGCCCCGCCTTCGCCTTTCACGCGCAGACGACGGACAAATTGTTGCTGGCGGCCGAGAATGGGCGGTTCTTCACGCTGGCGGCGGACAAGCTGCCGGGCGGGCGCGGCTTCGGCGAGCCGGTGCGCGCGATGATCGATCTCGACGGCAGCGTCGGGATCGTCGCGTTGTTGCCGGCGGCGCGGCAGGCCAAGCTGATGGTGGCCGCGACCGATGGCCGCGCGTTCATCGCGACCGCGGCGGACGTGATCGCCGAGACGCGCAAGGGCAAGACGGTGATGACGCCGCGAATCGGCGAGAAGGTCAAGCTGGTCCGTCCGGTCGATCCTGCGGACGATTATGTCGCGGCGATCGGCGATAACCGGAAATTGCTGGTGTTTCCGATCAACGAGCTGGTCGAGATGAGCCGCGGGCAGGGGGTGCAGCTGCAACGCTATCGCGACGGCGGACTGGCGGATGCGATCACCTTCGTGTTCGCCAACGGGCTGAGCTGGGCGATGGGCGGCGAGACCAAGCGGACGCGGACCGAGGCGGATCTGGGACCGTGGCGTACCGCGCGCGGCGCGGCGGGGCGGATGCCACCGACCGGGTTCCCGCGCGATAACCGGTTTGGCTAGAGCTAGGCGGCGATAGACCGGCGTCCGCGGCCAGAACATTGCCAACCGGTTGCAGTTCCAGTCACTGCGGGTCTTTTGTAAATTTTATGCCGTATTAACGAAGCTTGGGTACGAGGGGGCATGGAATCGGTCCTCCACGACGCCGAAGCGCCACCGATCGTCCCGGCCGAGCTGGTCGCGCGAGGGCTTGAACTCATCCCGATCCCGATGGTCCAGGTGACGCTGGATTCGGGGCGACTCGATTTCTATGCGATGAACCGCGCCTATCGTCTGGCGGGGCTTGGCGTCGTGCCGGGCCGCTCGCCGATGCTGGCCGATCTGACGCCCAGGATCACGGCCTTCATCCGGTCGGCGCAGACGCGGACGGACTTCGATTGGTCGCTGGGCGAAGCGATCGACTGCCGCTTCTACCGGGTGACGATCGCGCGGAGCGGGCCGCACGTCCATGACCGGTGCACGATCAGCTTCATCGACCAGACATCGCGAATCCAGACCGAGCGCAGCATGCAGCGCGAGATGACGACCGACAGCCTGACCGGGCTTCCGAACCGCGAGGGGTTCGAGAATCTGGTCGAGGGGATCGAGCATCGCGACTCGCATGCGGTGCTGGCGATCGATCTCGAACGGTTCGGCCGGTTGAACGCATGTCTGGGATCGCTCGCGGGTGACGAGATGCTGATCACCGTCGCGCGTCGCATCAAGGGGGCGCTGCGCGCGTGCGACACACTGGCGCGGATCGGCGGGGATCAATTCGCGGTCCTGATGACGATCGACGAAAACCCCGACGAGGCGCACCGGCTGGCCGAACGGATCCAGCGGACGCTGGTCGCACCGTTCCGGCTGACCGACTACGAGATCCGCGTCGAATGCTCGATCGGCATCGCCTATGGCCGGGACGAGCCGGGCGACATCGCCGAGCTGATCCGCAACGCGCAATTCGCGGTCAAGCGCGGCAAGCTCACGGGGCGCTCGGAGACGTACAAGCGCCAGGAATTCACGATCGCGCGCGAACAGTTCGGGCTCGAGACCGCGTTGCGGCGTGCGATCGAGAACGACCGGCTCCGGCTCGCGTTTCAGCCGATCTGCGATCTGGCGACGCAGCGGATCGTCGCGTTCGAGGCGCTTGCGCGCTGGACCGACGACGATGGCTGCGAGGTGCCGCCGTCCAAGTTCATTCCGGTTGCCGAGGAATGCGGGCTGATCGTGCCGCTCGGCCGCTGGGCGATCGATGCGGCCGCGCGGACGCTGTCGGCATGGGACGCCGCCGCGGGCGGATCATGCGGTGTCCGCGTCGCGGTCAACCTCTCGGCGATCCAGCTGCAGCGCGACGCGATCGCACCGGTGGTCGAAGCCGCGTTGCGCCGGTCCGGGCTGACCGGCGACCGGTTCACGCTCGAGCTGACCGAGAGCGCGATCGTCACCGATCCGGATGGCATCGCGACCGCGATGCATGCGCTGAAGGATCTCGGCACGACGCTCGCTATGGACGATTTCGGCACCGGCTATTCGAACCTCGCCTATCTGCAGAAGCTGCCGATCGACATTCTGAAGATCGATCGCAGCTTCGTGACCGGCATGCTCGCCGACCGCGACAAGGTGTCGATCGTGCGCGCGATCCTGAGCCTCGCGCAGGCGCTCAACATGAAGACCACCGCCGAGGGAATCGAGACCAACGAACTCGCGCAGACGCTCGGCGCGCTGGGCTGCACCTATGGGCAGGGCTATGTCTTCGCGCGGCCGCTCGAAGCGGACGCGGCCTTTGCATCGATCAGCCTGAAATAGCGCGCGGTTCGGCAAGCGCGTCGCGGACCGCCAAATCGGCGATCGCATCGACCCGCGCCGCATCGGGAAAACCCTCGACGATCCACTGCGTCTCGATATGCCGGCGCATCGCCGCGACGTCGGGACCCTTGCGCAACCCGCGTTCGACAAGCGCACCGCCGCTGATCGGGAAGGCGGGCGGCGTCCAGTCGGCGATCGGAGCGATATCGTCGCCCGCAATCAGCAACCGGTCGACCGCGCCCGCGACGCCGCAGCGATAGGCAAGCGCACGCGGCCCCTCGTCGCCAGGACCCTGCGTCGCGGCGACGACGCGCTTGCGATTGGTGTTCGACAGCTTGAGCCGCGCGGCCACGCTATCGCCGTCCGCGGTCGGGATCAGCGTGGCGAGGCGACGGATCGGATCGGGCGGGATATCCGCTGCGTGCTCCCGCTCGGCCAGCGCGGCGAGCCGGGCAACGCCGTCCGCATCGATCTCGGGCAACACCGCACGCCAGATGCCGCGTTCGACCATGAGCCCCGTTACCGATACCGCACGCCGCGCGACCAGCAGTTTGAGCAGCTCGGCGGCGATCCGTTCGCGCGACAACGCCATGAGGTCGTTCGCACGCTCGGTACAGGCTTCGAGCCCGGCCGCGTCGGCCTCAGTCCCGAACCGCGCGTGAAAGCGGAAGAACCGCAGGATGCGCAGGTGATCCTCCGCGATACGCTGCCGCGGATCGCCGATGAAGCGCACGCGCCCAGCGGTCAGGTCGTCGAGACCGCCGAAATAGTCGAAGATCTCGCCGCTCGCCGGGTCGGCGTAGAGCGCGTTCATCGTGAAGTCGCGGCGTGCGGCGTCCTCGCGCCAGTCATCGGTATAGGCGATCGTCGCATGGCGGCCGTCGGTCGCGACATCGCGTCGCAGCGTCGTGATCTCGACCGGTCCGCCCTCGGTGACCGCGGTGATCGTGCCATGCGCCAGCCCCGTGGGGACCGCCTTGATCCGCGCGTCGGCAAGCCGGTCGAGCACCTCCTGCGGCGAATGGCGAGTCGCGATGTCGACATCGAGTGCGTCGGGGGCGGCAGGGGCGACGCCGAGCAGCGTGTCGCGGACCGCGCCACCGACGAACCGCGAGTCCGCGCCGCCGCCAAGCACCGCGGTGAGCGCCTCGAGCCCCGGGCGCGTCCGCCACGCCGCGTGTGGCAGGGTCACGCCCATTGCAGCCGCCGTGCAAGGTTGACGATCATCGCGGCGGTTGCGCCCCAGATGCGACGGTCGTGCCACAGGATCTCGTAATAGTGCCGCATCCGTCCCTGCCATTCGACCTGTGCCGCCACGTGGTTGTCCGGATCGAGCAGAAACGCCAGCGGGACCTCGAACACGCTCGCCACCTCGGCCTCGCTTGGCTGGAGCAGAAGGTCGGGGGGGACCACCCCGATCACCGGCGTGACCTGGAACCCCGTCACGGTGCGATAGCCGTCCGCCTGCCCGATGACCGTCACATGGTCGCGTGAGAGGGCGATTTCCTCCTCGGCTTCACGCAAGGCTGCGGTGACGACGTCCTCGCCGGCATCGACGCGTCCGCCGGGAAAGGCGATCTGACCGGCATGCTTGCGCAGCGTCTCGGTCCGCTGCGTCAGGATGACGCCGGGCTCGCGCCGCTCGGTGATCGCGACGAGCACCGCCGCGGGCCAGGCCGGTACGTCCGGGGATGTCTCGACGTCCGGATGATCGCCGCTGAGCAGAACAACACCGGGCGCCACGTCGCGCGAGAGTGCGGCGTGCAGTCGATCGGCCAGGCTCACGCAGCGATGTCTTCCGGCGGATCCTGCGTGGTACCGGGCTGCAGCGCGAAGAACATGCCATCGCTCCACAGTCCGACGGGCTGGTCGTCGCTGGCAATCGCACGCTCGGCGAGCTCGTAATAGACCGACCGCGCCACCAGCGCCTCCATGCCGCCCCGCACCATCAGATAGGGCCGGGGCCCGTCGGCATCCTCGACGAACCGCAGCGGATGCCGCTCGCCCGCAGTCACGAGATCGCCGGTATTGAGACGGAAGGTGAGCCGCGACGACGTGCCCGCGCCATCCGCCTTTACTTCTACGGCGACGAAGGGGACGTCCTCGACGACGATGTCCAGCTTCTCGACGGGGGTCACCAGGACGTACTTGCCGTCGGCCTCGCGCCGCAGGATCGTCGAGAACAGCCGGACCATCGCTTCGCGGCCGATCGGCGTGCCCTGGTGATACCAGGTGCCGTCGCGGGCGATGCGCATCTCGCTATCGCCGCAGTGGCTGGGGTTCCATTTGTCGACGGGCGGCAGTTTCTGCTCGTCGGCTAGCCGCGCGATCTCGGCGAGGCTCAACGAGGACAGGTCGGGAAGCGGATCCATGGGCATTGGCGCGAGGTAAGGAGCGGCGGGCCTGTCGTAAAGCCTTGGTACGGTCAAAGCGGGGTGATTGATGACGCTTGATATGTACCAAAACGGTCCCGCCTCGCTTCAATATCCGCTTCGCCCGAGCGCGTCAGGCGTCGATCCGCGCGCGCGGCGCCAGCAGGCCGGGCATGTCGGGAACCCTGGGTCCCCGCGCCAGGAGGCGGTGGCGCTCGACCGGACCCGGGGCGTCCCAGGCGGTGGTACGCTCCGCGCTGAAGTCGAAGAACCGGCCATAATAGTCGGGATCGCCGATCAGCATCATCGCGTCGCCAAGGCCGGTCGCCTCCGCGGCCGCCAGAGCGCTCCCCATCAACGTCCGTCCGACGCCGCTGCCCTGGTGGCCGGGCGCGACCGCGACCGGGCCGACCATCACCAGCGGCAGCTGTCCGGCCGCGGTGACAAGCGCGATCGGCCAGCACTGGATCGACCCGACAAGCGTGCCCTCCTCGATCGCCGCGAAGCTTAGCGACGCGATCGCCGTCGCGGACCCGCGGATCACATAGGCCGTGCGGCGATGGCGATCGGCGCCGAACGCCTCGTCGAGCAGCGCTTCGACGGCATCGGCCGATACGTCGTGCAGGGGGATGATCTCGATCACCGGTGTCTCCAGCGCCGGTACGGGAGCGCGTCCGGGGCCGCGCGCTTTACGCAGGGCGGCGTCGAACGCAAGCGGAACCGATCGCGCGCGACGATGGCGCACGGGCTTCCCTCCAGTAACGGCTCTGCTAGAGCGCGCCGATGCAAGACAGTCTTCAGCTCGAAGTGCACGACATGGAAGTGCAGGTGCTCACCGGAATTTATTCGGAGGAGACGCACCTGCCGCAACCGCTGCGCATTTCGCTTACCGTCGACCTGACGTGCCCGAGCCGGTTCGACCCCGATACGCCGCTGTCGGCGTCGAAGAACTATCTCGATCTCAAGCATGCGGCGACGACCGCGCTTCCCGAGGGGGTGCATTTCACGCTCATCGAGGCGGTCGCCGATCATATCTGCGAGACGCTGTTCCTGCAGGACGCGCGTGTCCAGCGGGTCGTCGTCAAGATCGTGAAGCTGGCGATCGCGGAGGCAGGCGAGGCGATCGGCATCACGCTGGTCCGCCATCGGCGCTGACCGCGTGATCCTGACGCTTGCACCCGGCGGGGACATCGCGACGCTGGTGCGCGACGCCGCCGCCGATGGCGCGGAGTCGATCGTGGTCGTGATCGCGCCCGGTGCGGATCCGCTCGCGGCGGCGCTGTCGCGCGCGGCCGTCGGGCCGCTCGCCGTCGAACATGCGCCGGGGGTGCGCATCAACGCCGTCGCGCCCGGCGCGACGACCACGCCCGATGTCGTCGCGAGCGCGGTCGCGTTTCTCGACAATGCGCGGTCGACGACCGGGCAGGTTCTCGAACTGCGCTAGCTCAGCTCGGCGCGCGGCCGCACGAACCAAGCGCGGCGATCACGAACCGGTAGTCGTCGCGCGCGATCTGCGCATCCGAAGGCGCGAGCGACGCGGTGCTGCGGTCGGGCAATACCGGCGGCAGGCCGCAGGCGAGCCGGTACCAGAGCAGGGTGCCGCGCGCCGGGGGCCCTGCCGCCTCGTCGACGATCTCGCTCAGCGCCACCGCCCAGCGGGGCTGCTCGCCCGGACGGCGCAGGATCGACAGCGAGACGGGGCGCTGGTCGGCGGTCGTCAGGAATATCTGCGTCTCGCCTTCGCCCGGCAGCGCCCCGGGGACATGGAACGCGTTGCCCGTCCCCGTGATCACAGGCGGCGCGTCATTCGCGAGGATCGCCTTTGTTATCGCGCGCACGCGCGTGTCGAGCTCCGGGGTCCAGTCGCGCTGCGCGGTGCGGCCGGCCAGCTGGACCTGCGTCGGCGTACCCGCGACCGGACGCGCGAACACGAGCACGCGCGCACGCTTCAGCTTGGGCAGGCGCCCGTTTGCATCCGGCGCGACATCCAGCAGATAGCCGATCCGCGGCGCCACGCCGTTGCTGCCGCGGATCAGCGCGGTGACGTCGAGCTCGACATAGAAGCGCGTCTGGCCCGGTGCCACGCCCGCAGCCTCCGCGCCCTTGATCCGCGTCGTCGAGCGAATCACGCCGTCGGCGATCACCGGCGCGCCGAGAATCAGGTCGGCCAGATCCGCATAGCCGGCGCCGGCGTCGCCGGCTTGCGACGAAACGGAAGCGCCGTCGCCCCGGATCGGGACAGGTGCGGCGCCCGAATCGCCCGTCGATCCGGCATTCCACTGCCGATCGAGCTCTTCGGGCGTCATGGTCGTGACGCCGTCGGTCGCCGGGCCGGGTCTCGCCTCGGGGGGTGACGCCGGGCTGGGGCTGGCATCCTGTCCCGACACGGGACCGGGCACCGTCAGGGCGGGGGCCGACGCCTGTGGCGGGGTTTGCGCGCCGACCTGCTGCCAGGGCACGGACGTCGTTGCAAACAGAGCCGAAATAGTAAGGATCGACGGAATGTGGCGGGTCAGGGTCATCGCCCTTGGCTACGCGATGGCGGATGAACGTTACAGAAATAAATCTGCCATCGAGCGCTTGTACGTTTGTTGCGTCTGACAAAGCGTTTGCGTGTCGCAGGACGTGGCGATAGACATTAGGCACTGCCGCGTGGAATTTTGCTTCACGGCACACGTTTGCGTTGCGCCTGCCCCCATGCGCGACCGCGTGAAGGCAGACAGAATAAGGGAGTGTCGTTGCTGAATGGCCTATGTTGACCAGAAGATGTCCTCAGGCAAAATCGTCGCGATCATCATCGTCGCGCTGATTCACGCTGCCTTGGGCTATGCTTTCGTCACCGGCCTCGCGTACCAGTACGTGAAAAAGGCCACCGAAAAGTTAAACACGTTCGACGTGGAGCCGCCACCGCCGCCTCCTCCGCCGGACGAGCCCCCGCCGCCGCCGCCTGACCAGCCGAACCTGCCGCCGCCGCCCACCACTGTCGTGGTGCCGCCGCCGGTCGTGGTGACGCCGTCGCCTGCGCCTGCGATCACGACGTCGAACATCATCCCGCTGAGCCAGCCAACCGCTCCGCCGGCGCCTCCCGCGCCGCCGTCGCCACCGGCACCGCCTGCACCTCCGGCCGTCAGCAAGGCTGCCGGCGCGAAGGGCAACCCGGCTTCGTGGGTCAGCGTCGACGACTATCCGCCAAGCGCCATCCGTGCGGGTGAGCAGGGCGCGGTCGCGATGCGCTGGGATATTAACGCCCAGGGTCGCGTCGAGAATTGCACCGTCACGACGTCGAGCGGCTCGCCTGCTCTCGATCGTGCAGCGTGTGCCGCGATGACGCGACGTGGTCGCTACTCGCCGGCGCTCGACCAGAACGGCAATCCGATGCGATCGAGTGCGACGCAGCGTATCCGGTGGACGTTGCCGGAAAATTAATCCGCGTCTCGGCGCAACAGACCAACGAATCTTAAGAGGATCATCCGACCATGTTCACCACTATCCTTGCCGCGGCGGCGCCCGCAGCAGCCGAAGCCAACCCGTACGGCCTTGAAGCGGCACTTCGCGAAGGCGGTCTGATTTCGCAGACCGTGTTCGGCATCCTGGTGCTGATGTCGGTGGTGTCGTTCTACATCCTCTTCTCGAAGCTGTTCGAGCAGCAGAAGATCATCGGCCAGGGCAAGCGCGTCCGTCAGGCCTTCTGGTCCTCGAACAGCCTGCGCGAGGGTTCGGCCAAGCTCGAGAAGAACTCGGCCTACAAGCAGATCGTCGACGACGGCCTGGCCGCTCAGGAGCAGCATTCGAAGCTGACCGATCCGGTCGAGGCGCATGACTGGCTGCATGGTTCGCTGGCGCGTTCGGAAGCCGCGATCAACTCGAAGCTGGGTGGCGGTCTCGCCTTCCTCGCGACGGTCGGTTCGGTTTCGCCGTTCATCGGTCTGTTCGGTACGGTTATCGGCATCTACCGCGCGCTCGTGAAGATCGGCGCATCGGGTCAGGCATCGATCGACAAGGTCGCAGGCCCGGTCGGTGAAGCACTGATCATGACCGCGCTCGGTCTGGTCGTCGCGGTTCCTGCCGTTCTGTCGTACAACTGGCTGCAGCGCCGCAACAAGTCGATCGCAGAAGACCTGTCGGCCTTCTCGAACGACGTGCTGGGCTTCCTTGCTTCGAACGGCGCCGTGCGTCCGATCCTCGCATCGGGTGCCAAGCCTGCTCCTGTGAAGCCTGTCACGCCGACCACGACCGCCGGCCAGACCGGTGGCGTGCCGCGCGCCAACTAAGACGCGAAAAGGCGGGGCTGCTGGCGACAGTGGCCCCGCTTCATTGCCGCCGGCGGTTCCGGCGGCGATTAAATGGATAGGATAGTTCGCACATGGCGATGAGTGTTGGTGGCGATTCCACCGAGAGTTCGATATCGGACATCAATACGACGCCGCTGGTCGACGTCATGCTCGTGCTCCTGATCATCTTCCTGGTGACGACCACCGTTGCGGTCCAGGCAGTGCAGCTGAAGCTTCCCGAGGTTAAGTTCGACCCGACGACTACCAAGCCCGAGAACGTCTCGCTGTCGGTGACCACCAATGCCGATGGCAGCTGTGCGGTGTATTGGGGTCTGTCCCCGGTCACGTCGACCGAGCTGCTCGATCGCGCTGTGGCCAAGCTGAAGGCGGAGATCGATCGTCAGGGTGGCGTGAACGCTGCCGGTCTGGAACTGCCCGAGGCGCATATCCGCGGCGACGTGAACACGCCGTACAAGTGCATCGGCGGTACGATCTATACGATGCAGCGCGCCGGCTTTGCCCGCGTCGGCTTCATCTCCGAGCCGCCCCCCGGCGGCACCACCGAACGCTGACGGTCGCTCGGACGTATTTAGGAGTAGCATAATATGGCAATGAGCGGCGGCAAAGAAGACGGCTCGCCGATGATGGAAATGAACATGACGCCGTTGATCGACGTCCTGCTCGTTCTCCTCATCATGTTCATCATCACGATCCCGATCCAGACGCACGCGGTCAAGGTCGACCTTCCGGTCAACAGCCCGAACCCGCCGCAGAACCCGATCGACCCCGAGAAGAACAAGATCTCGATCGATGCCGCGGGCACGGTTGCGTGGAACGGGTCGCCGGTCGACGAGGTGACGCTGCGTCAGTATCTCGACCAGACGGCAAGCATGAACCCCGAGCCCGAACTTCACTTCCAGCCTGATCCGCAGGCACGGTATGAAGTCGTGGATCGCACGCTGGCCGTCGTGAAGCGGTCGGCGATCAGCAAGCTCGGCTTCATCGGCAACGAGCAGTATCGCAACGACTTCTAAGTCACGCGACAGCTCCGGAACGACGTCCAGGGCGGTCCTCACGGGCCGCCCTTTTCGTTTGTCCGCCGGGGATGCCGCACCGCCCATCCGTCTCGGTCCTGCGCAGTAAGAATCACGTCTTGCGACTCGGTCACGGAAGTGACACACCAGTGTCACAAAAGTGAAACCTTCCGGCAAGGAAGGGCGATAGGAGACGAAGTCATGCGCATTTCCGGGTTGGTGATCCTCGCGCTCGCCGGTGTCGCGGCTCCGGCATTGGCCGCCGATCAGAACGGGTATCAGGCGATCGTGGCGGGCGATCTCGCGACCGCCGAACGCAGCATTGTCGCAGAGCGGCAGATCTATCCCGATCGTCCCGAACTGATGCTCAATCTGGCCGCGGTGTACCGCAAGACGGGACGCGCGACCGCGGCCCGCGCCTTGTACGCCGAGGTGCTCGAGCGGCGTCCGGTCGCGATGGACATGCCATCGGGCGAGGTCGTGTCGTCGCATGAGCTGGCCCGCCGTGCGCTCGGCACGCCGTCGGTACAGCTCGCCACGCGGTAAAGCCGCAAGCGTCAAGCGGGGGGTGTTCGGCGCGCGGGCGCTACCCGTCGCGCCTTGCACCGTTCCTGATATGTAGGTTGCTGCCCGCGACTAGAGCCGGGGCAGCGTCACGCCGCGCTGTCCCATATATTTGCCCGCGCGGTCGGCATAGCTCACCTCGCATGGCTCGTTTCCCTGCAGGAACAGGAACTGGCAGGCGCCCTCGTTCGCATAGATCTTGGCGGGGAGCGGCGTGGTGTTCGAGAATTCGAGCGTCACATGGCCTTCCCATTCGGGTTCCAGCGGGGTCACGTTGACGATGATCCCGCAGCGCGCATAAGTCGACTTGCCGAGGCAGATCACGAGCGTGTCGCGCGGGATCCGGAAATATTCGACGGTCCGCGCCAGTGCGAAGCTGTTCGGCGGGATGATGCAGACGTCGGTCTTGCGGTCGACGAAGCTGTTCGCGTCGAAGTTCTTCGGATCGACGATCGCGCTGTCGACATTGGTGAAGATCTTGAACTCGTCCGCGACCCTGGCGTCATAGCCATAGGAGGACAGGCCGTAGCTGATGCAGCTGTCGCGTCGCTGCGCTTCGTGGAATGGCTCGATCATCGCGTCGCCAAGCGCGCGCTCGCGGATCCAGCGGTCGGACATGACGGACATGATAGCTCCCCTTCGCGCGGGGCTTTCGCGCGGATGGCGTGCCACGGCAAGGGGGAAGCTCGACAGCGCGCAAACCGACGATAGAGAAGGGCGCCTGCCGGCGAGCCATCGCCGAGGGACGGGGGACGGGATGCGCGTACTGCTATGTGGGTTGGGCGATATCGCGCGGAAGGCCTATCTCCCCGTGCTGGCGTCGACGCCGGGGCTCGAGGTCCGTCTCGCGACGCGCGATCCCGCCACGCTGGCCAGCCTCGGAACGATGTATCGGATCTCGGGGCTGCATTCGAGCCTCGACGAGGCGCTTGCCACGACGGGCTTCGACGCGGCGTTCGTCCACAGCGCGACGGCAGCGCATCCGGCGATGGTCGAAACGCTGTTGCGCCGGAGTATCCCGGTGTTCGTCGACAAGCCGCTCGCCGACTCGTGGGAAGAGGCGGAGCGGCTGGTCGACCTCGCCGTGATGGAGGGATGCCTGCTGCGTGTCGGCTTCAATCGCCGCTACGCACCCGGCTATGTCGCGCTGCGCGACACGGCCCGGTCGTTCGTGCTGATGGAAAAGCACCGGTACGCGCAGCCCGACACGCCACGCCGCGTCGTATTCGACGACTTCATCCATGTCGTCGACACGTTACGCTTCCTTGCACCGGTCCCGACGCCGCGCGTGACGATCGAGACGATCGTTCGCGACCGACGGCTCCACGGTGTGACGATGACGCTGGCGGGGGACGGTTTTCACGCGGTGGGGACGATGCAGCGCGACTCGGGACTCGACGAGGAGCGGCTGACCGTGATCGGCGATAACCGGACGGTGTCGGTGGCGAATATGTCGGACTCGATCGAGTGCGACGGCGTCGAGCGCCACCGCCGTCGGGGCGACTGGACGCCGGTCGCGCGCCAACGCGGGTTCGAGGCGATGTGCGCGGACTTTCTCGACGCGGTCCGGACGGGACTCGCGACCGATGCCGCCGATATCGTCGAGACGCACCGGTTGTGCGAGGCGATCGTGCGGCATGCGGACGGGGACCGACGACCGCTGCGGACCTGATCCGACAGGGGTCAGCGGATCCCGAGATCCGCGGGGCCGAAGGCGTCGGGCAGCAGGTCGGACAGAGAATAGCTGCGGATCGCATCGCCTTCGGCCGCACCGCAATGAACGGGCAGATCGCGTCCGCCCAGCTGTGCGGCCTCGTTGATCACCTGGCGGCATCGGCCGCACGGGCTGACGGGGGCGATCCCGGTCGCCCTGCCATCCGCATCCATCGCGCCGCCGATCACGCCGATCGCCACGACCTCGCGCAGCCGGCCCTGCGCGCTTGCCGACGCGATCGCGACGGTCTCCGCGCAGAGCGACAGTCCGTAGCTCGCATTTTCGACATTCGCGCCGGTGACGATGCTGCCGTCTTCGAGCAGCACGGCCGCCCCCACCGCGAACCGCGAATAGGGGGCATGTGCATGTCGCGCCGCATCGCGTGCCGCGGCGATCAGGCGGGTTGCTTGCTCGGTATCGAATATCTCGCTCATCGTGCCACTACGTCCCAATTCACCGGTCCCTTGATGCCTTCGATGCGGCGAAAGCTGCTTGCACGCCACATCCGCCACGGCTGCGCCGCATAATCGGGCGTGACGATATCGGCCATCGCCCAGATCGGCCGTGGCAGTGCGGCGGACAATCCATAGGTCGACTCGACCGACTTGCCGATGCGGAGCAGCACGGGCTTGGCCGTGTGCGTCTCGACCATCGTCACGAACCGCGTCAGGTCGCTCACGAGCATGGCCTTGTCGGGCCGTGCGGTGCAATCGTCGCGGAACTGGATGTCGATCGCGACCGGAAGCGCATCCTTGGCGGCGGGAACGAAGGTGTTGAACGCGTTCGCCTGATCGACCGCGGGCTGGCAAAGCGAATAGACGTGAACCGCGCCACGCCGCAGCCCTGCCTCGGGCAGCGCCGCCCAGTTCGTTTCGAACGCGGGATCGCGCCGGTCGCTGCCCGAGGTCGCGACGATGTACGCGAAGTCGGCCCCGCGCGCGCGCACCGTGCCCCACTCGACCGGCGGGGGGTTCTCGCCCAGATCGATGCCCTGCAACGGGTAGAGCGCCGCCGCAGGATGCCACTGGGTCGCATAGGCCCAGCCGCCGATCCCGAGCCCGCCGGCGCCGAACAACAGCGTCGCGATCTTCAACATGCTATTCGCCATCAGCGTTGCTCAACCGCGCAGGTGCAGCACGCAGATGAGCGTGAACAACCGGCGCGCGGTGTCGAAATCGACCTCGATCTTGCCCGCCAGGCGATCCTTGAGCAGCTCGGCGGCCTCGTTGTGGATGCCACGCCTGGCCATGTCGACGGTTTCGATCTGGGCAGGCGTCGCCTGGCGGATCGCCTGGTAATAGCTGTCGCAGATCGCGAAATAGTCCTTGATCGGTCGGCGGAAACGGCCGAGCGCGAGCACCAGTGTCTCAAGATGCGTGTCGTCCTCACGGTGGATATGGATGCCGAGACGACCTTCCTCGGTCTCGAGCTTGATTCGGTAGGGGCCGGCATAGCCGTCGGAATGCTGGCGTTGCGGCGCGAAGTGATTGCCCTCGATCAGGTCGAAGATCGCGATCCGCCGCTCCTGTTCGATGTCCGCGGTGCGCCACGCGATGGTGCGCTCGTCGAGCTGTACGTCGATGATCCGCGGGTCGGCCATGCGACGTTCGATAGCGGTGGTCGTTACGCCTGTCACTTCTCTGCTGCAGGGGCATGACGTCGCGCCGTCACGGCTTCGCCACTTATCCCCATCATTCTGACGCACCCGGCTTGGAGCGGCGCAGCGCAGTGCGTATTACGCGGCATGGCAACTCTCGCATTTCCCGTCCCCGCTGTGGCCGAGCCGCAGCAGCTTCCCCGCAACGTCGAGGCCGAGGCGGCGATGCTCGGCGCGATGATGATCGACAACCGGCTCGCCGACGATCTGGTCGACAAGCTCGAGCCCGGGCATTTCTTCGAACCCGTCCACGGGCGGATCTTCGCCGCGATCAAGACGCTGCGCGGCAACGACATGCTGGTCACGCCGGTCACGCTTCGGCCAATGTTCGACGCGGACGAGGGCATGCGCGAGTTGGGTGGGCCGGCGTATCTTGCCGGGCTGACCGGCAGCG
This sequence comes from Sphingomonas sp. Leaf20, assembly GCF_001421535.1. GTDB lineage: Bacteria > Pseudomonadota > Alphaproteobacteria > Sphingomonadales > Sphingomonadaceae > Sphingomonas. The sequence goes on from NZ_LMKN01000008.1 coordinate 963,729, forward strand.
GCGCCGGGCTGATCGGTGCGCGCCAGTTCGCACAGCAGATCTACGACCTTGCGATGCTCCGGGCGCTCGTTTCGGTCGGGCGGACGCTCGTCGACCGCGCGATGGACACCTCCGAAGAGGTCAATCCGCGCGCGCAGATCGAACTGGCCGAAGAAGAGCTGTTCAAGGTCGCGGCGGATGGCGGCTCGGAGAATTCGGTGAAGTCGTTCGCGCAGGCGACGACCGCGGCGGTCAAGATGGCCGAGCGTGCGCTCAATTCCGGCGGCAACCTGTCGGGCGTCACGACCGGCATCGATTCGATCAACGCGAAGATCGGCGGCATGCATCACAGCGATCTCATGATCCTCGCGGGCCGTCCGGGCATGGGCAAGACGTCGCTCGCGACCAATATCGCGTTCAACGCGGCGCGGCGCTGGATGCGCGACATGGCCGACGGGATCGCGCCGAAGGATTCGGTGGGGGCGAAGGTCGCGTTCTTCTCGCTGGAAATGTCCGCGGATCAGCTGGCGACGCGTATTCTCGCCGAGCAGTCGCAGATCAGTTCCGAATCGCTCCGCATGGGTAAGATCAGCCGTACCGAGTTCGCACAGCTTGCGGCCGCCGCGGCCGAGCTCGAGAATCTGCCGTTGTTCATCGACGATACCGGCGGTCTGTCGATCGGCGCGCTGCACACACGCGTCCGCCGGTTGCAGCGTCGCCACAACAACGAGATCGGGCTGGTCGTGGTCGACTATCTCCAGCTGCTGTCGGGGTCGGGCAAGAGCAAGGATGGCAACCGAGTCCAGGAAATCTCGGAGATCTCGCGCGGGCTGAAGACGCTGGCGAAGGATCTGAATGTCCCGGTGCTCGCGCTGTCGCAGCTGAGCCGCGCGGTGGAATCGCGTGAGGACAAGACGCCGATGCTGTCGGATCTTCGCGAATCGGGCTCGATCGAGCAGGACGCCGACATGGTCTGGTTCGTGTACCGCGAGGATTATTACGTCGCGTCGAAGGAGCCCAAACGCCCGACCGAAGGCGACAGCGCGAAGATCTTCGAGGATCACGCGTCATGGGCGGCGGAGATGGAACGCGTCTATGGCCTGGCCGAGCTGATCATCGCCAAGCAGCGTCACGGCGCGACCGGCAAGGTGCGGATGAAGTTCGATCCGACGATCACGAAGTTCTCGGATCTGGCCGAGTATTGAGTGTATCTCCCTCTCCCCGCGGGGGAGAGGGAAGGGGCCCGCGGCGCTTGCCGTGGGAAGGGTGAGGGGGCGTGAGGCTCGGGACGTTGCCTCCCAACGCCCCTCACCCTTCCGTCGCCTCCGGCTCCTCCCTCCCTCTCCCCGGCGGGGAGAGGGACACGGATCAGATGACCGGGTCGTAACCCCCGGGGGCGTGGATGCCGCATTCGACCTTGTCGAAGCTGCGCCAACGCCCCGCGCGCGGATCTTCGCCCGGGGCCACCTTTGTCGTGCAGGGCGCGCAGCCAATCGAGAGATAGCCCTGCGCCTCGAGCGGATGCCGGGGGAGGTCGTGCTCGGCGAAATAGGCGTCGAGCTTGGCCTTGTCCCAATCCGCCAGCGGGTTGATCTTCAGCCGGCCCTCGTCCTCCTCGAACCGCGGCAGCGCGGTGCGTGTCCCCGACTGGAACCCCTTGCGCCCCGAGATCCACGAATCGAACGGCGCGAGTGCGCGGCGCAGCGGCTCGACCTTGCGCAAGTCACAGCAGCCGTCGGGATCGTAGGACCAACGAAGCCCGGTCTTGTCCTTGATCGCGAGCAACCGCGGATCGGGCCGGAATACGCGCAGGTCGGTGAAACCGAGCTTCTCCGCTAGCTCGTCGCGGTACGCGAGAGTCTCGCCGAACATCTTCTGCGTGTTGGTGAAGACCACCGGCACGTCGACATCGACCTGCGCGACCATGTGCAGCAGCACCGCCGACTCGGCGCCGAACGACGACACCGCCGCAATCCGCCCGCGCAACTCGCCCGCGAGCAGTTCGCGCAGCATGTCCTGCGCGGACACGCCCTCGAACCGCGCCTGCATCGCCTGCGCATCCGCGCGGGTGAAGGCGGGCGTCACGTCGATCATGTCGAGCTGGCGCGCAGGTTTACCCATGGCGCAGCTTCCAGATCGGCACCGCGCCGTCCGCGGCCTTCTGATAGGGCGAATCATAGCGTTCGAGGCTGGCGCGCAGGACGTCGATGTCGATCGGGGCCTGGGGCGCGAAGCTGTCGAAGCCGCAGCGCCGCATCAGCGGGATCTGGTCGACGAGTACGTCACCCTGCGCACGCAGCTCGCCGGTATAGCCTGCCTCGCGGAGGATCCGCGCCGTCGAATAGCCGCGCCCGTCGCGATAGCCGGGAAAGCTCACCTCGATCAGCGCGAGCTGGTCGATCTGCGGCAACAGCGCGCGCGCATCGTCGCCCGCCTCGAGCCGCACCGCGGCCGCGTTGCTCTGGCCGATGAACGAATCGAGCGTCACCGCAGGCTCGTCATGCGGCTCGTCGTCGCGGAAGCGGAGCAGCGTCTGGTCCGGATACTCAACCATAAATCGCCTCCTTGAACGTCTCGAATCCGACGCGGCGGTAGGTGTCGAGGAACCGCTCGCCCGGATCACGCACCTGCAGATAGCGGTCGGTGACGCGTTCGATCGCGTCGACCACGCCGTCCTCGGAGAAGCCGGGGCCGGTGATCTTGGCGAGGCTCACATCCTCCGCGCCCGAGCCGCCGAGCGAGAGCTGGTAATTCTCGGTGCCCTTCTTATCGACGCCGAGGATGCCGATGTGGCCGGCATGGTGATGCCCGCAGGCGTTGATGCAGCCGCTGATCTTGAGCTTCAATTCGCCCAGGTCGCGCTGGCGGTCGAGGCTGCCGAAGCGCGTCGCGATCTTCTGTGCGAGCGGGATCGAGCGCGCATTGGCGAGGCTGCAATAATCGAGACCGGGGCAGGCGATGATGTCGCTGATCAGGTCGAGATTGGCCTCGGCCAGGCCCGCCTCGTTGAGCGTCGACCACACCGCGTGCAGATCGGCCATGCGGACGTGCGGGAGGACGATGTTTTGCGCATGCGTGACGCGCAGCTCGTCGAAGCTGTAGCGCGTGCCGAGATCGGCCATCACGTCGATCTGGTCCGCCGACGCGTCGCCGGGGATGCCGCCGACGGGCTTCAGGCTGATGTTGACGATCGCATAGCCGGGCTGCTTGTGCGCCTTGACGTTCTGGTCGAGCCAGACCGCGAAGTCGGGATCGCTGCGGTCGATCTCGGTGGACGCGCTCTCGTCGAACGCGGGGGCACCGAAATGGCTCGTGATCCGCTCAAGCTCGGCGCGCGGCGGATCGAGGCCGAGGCCCTTCACCGCGGCGAATTCCTCCTCGACCTGGCGACGATATTCGTCGGGGCCGATCTCGTGCAGCAGGATCTTGATCCGCGCCTTGTAGATGTTGTCGCGGCGACCGTAGCGATTATAGACGCGCAGGCACGCCTCGAGATAGCTCATCAGGTCGTCGGCGGGGACGAAATCGCGGATCTCGTGGCTGATCATCGGCGTGCGGCCCATGCCGCCACCGACATAGATCTTCGCGCCGAGTTCACCGTCGCGAACGTGCAGACCGATGCCGATATCGTGCAGCCGCATCGCCGCGCGATCCTCGTCCGCCGCGATCACGCAGATCTTGAATTTCCGGGGCAAGTAGGTGAACTCGGGGTGGAACGTGCTCCACTGACGGATCAGCTCGGCCCAGGGGCGCGGATCGGCGACCTCGTCCGCGGCGGCGCCGGCGAACTGGTCGGAACTGATGTTGCGGATGCAGTTACCCGACGTCTGGATGGCATGCATCTCGACCGTCGACAGCTCCTGGAGGATGTCCGGGGTCTGGTCGAGCTGGATCCAGTTGAACTGGATGTTCTGCCGCGTGGTGAAATGCCCGTAGCCGCGATCGTACTTGCGCGCGATGTGGCCGAGCATCCGCATCTGCCGGCCGTCGAGCGTGCCGTACGGCACCGCGACGCGCAGCATGTACGCATGCAGCTGGAGATACAGGCCGTTCATCAGCCTGAGCGGCTTGAACTGGTCCTCGGTCAGCTCGCCCGAAAGGCGGCGGCGGACCTGGTCGCGGAACTCGTCGACTCGCTGGTCGACGATCGCCTGGTCGTATTCGTCGTACTTATACATGGGGGGTTCCCGGTAGAATTTGGTTCACGCGAAGGCGCGATGGCGCGAAGAAGATCGGGTTCACGCGGAGGCGCGGAGACGCGGAGAAGAAAGAACCCGCGTCAGCGGGTATCGGATCTGTCTCGATCAGCGAGTTTGAGTACCGCTGCGCGGCACGCGCAACACCTCCGCGTATCCGCGCCTCCGCGCGAACCACCTTCTCACTGATTTCTTCGCGCCTTCGCGCCTTCGCGTGAATCATATGACCCAGCTCCCCGCAGATGGATCCGCGGGTTTGAGAGTCAGGTCGGGCCGCATCGTCGGGCCAAGCGCCCGGATACGGTCCTTGATGTGCGCGGGGCGGGGGCCGTCGTCGGTCTGCGTCGCCTCGATCAGATAGGGGACGTTGACGCGGCGTGCGCCTTCCTCCGCCCGGAGGATCGACTCACCCGCCACGCCGACATCGACCGCGTCCTCGATATGGCGCGACCAGCCATTGCCGGTCCACCATATGACGTCGCCCGTCGGCAGATCATTTCCCGTCAGCACTCTCACGCCTGCACCTCGTCACCCATAGCATCTGCCACCCGAGCCCAACGCGCGAGCTTGTCGGTCGCGTCGGACAGTTCGACGACTTCGCCTACCACGATGATTGCCGGGCTGGCGACACGTTCGCGGGCCACCATCGGTCCGAGATCAGCCAGCAACGTCCGCATCGCGCGCGAGCCCTGCAATGTCCCACGTTCGAGCACCGCGACCGGCATGTCCGGCGCGACGCCGTCGGCGATCAGCTTGTCGGCGATGTCGGTCGCGGTCGCGATGCCCATGTAGATCACGAGCGTCCGTCCCTGTCCGGCCAGACCCGACCAGTCCTGTTCGGTCAGCCCCTTGCACTGACCGGCGACGAAGCTGACCGCGCTGGAATGATCGCGGTGCGTCAGCGGCAGCATCGCTTCGGCCGCGCAGCCGAGCGCCGCGGAGACGCCCGGGATCACCTCGACGGGCAGGCCCGCGGCGCGGACCGCCTCAACCTCCTCGCCGCCGCGGCCGAAGACGAAGGGATCGCCGCCCTTGAGACGGACGACGACCGCCCCCGTCTTGACGTGCGCGATGATGAGCGCGTTAATCGCCTCCTGCGGCAGCGTGTGACGCGCGCGCTGCTTGGCGACCGAGATGCGCTGCGCCCGGCGCGATGCGAAATCGAGCACGCGCGGATCGATCAGACCGTCATGCACCACGACATCGGCGATCCCGAGTGCCTCGACCGCACGAACGGTGAGCAGCCCGGGATCGCCGGGACCGGCACCGACGAGAATGACGCGCCCACGCGCGTTCGGATCCAACAAACTAGCCATGATAAGGAGATGGGGGCTCGCCGTGAGAAAGGCGACACCAGCATTATTTGGCCCGATCCTAGTCCTGCTTTCCCCAAATGCCGTTTGTGGACTGGTGGCGTCGAAATCGGCGCGATAGGGGCGGTGATTAATCGTCGATCCAGCGACGTGAGGATATCTTGATGAAGCGCCCGATCTGCCTTGCCGCCTTGCTGCTCGCGACCACTCTCATCGGCGCGGTGCCGGCGGCGGGCCAGGCGCTTCCGCCGCCCACGCCGATCCCCGGCGACGGGCCCGAGGATGCGAAGCTGAAGCGGCTGTTCTACGACAGCGACGAGCGCGATCTTCGCAACGATCCGATCCAGGCGATCTTCCGCGGCGATCTGCGCTATGCGGCAAGCTTCGGCGAGTATCTCACCGACGCACGCACCGCGCGCGACCGGCGCAACGCGGAGAGCGACCTCGCGGCGATTACCGCGATCGACCGCAGCAAGCTGACCCGCGTCGACCAGATCGCGTACGACGTGTTCCGCTATGGCAAGGAGGTGGCGTTGCGGGGGCTTGCGCCCGACATCGTCGCCATCGACCGGCTGCTACCGATCAATCACTTCGGCGGGTTCCAGACCTTCTATCCCGATTTCGCGTCGGGCACTGGCGGGGCGCCGTTCAAGACAGTCATGGACTATGACAACAACCTGCGCCGCAACGCAGGGTACGCAGCCGTGTTCGACCGCGCGATCGCGCTGATGCGCGAAGGCATGGCAAAGGGGGTGACGCAGCCCAAGCTCGTCGTGCGCAACATGATCGGCCAGTTCGACAATTTGATCGCGCAGGGCGTCGAGAAATCGACCTTCTATGCGCCGGTGACGCTGTTTCCGGCGTCGATCCCGGCGGCAGACCGGACGCGGCTCACCGCGGCATATGCAAAGCAGGTCCGCGAGGTCATCAACCCGGCGCATGTGAGGATGCGCGACTTCCTGGCGAACGAATATCTCGCCAAGGCGCGTGACACGGTCGGCCTTTCGGCGCTGCCGGGTGGCGCGGCGCTGTACGCGCAGCGGATCGAGGACAGCACGACGTTGCGGCTCGAGCCCGATGCGGTGCATCGGCTCGGGCTTTCCGAAGTCGCACGCATCACGCGCGAGATGGAGGCGCAGAAGGCCGCGGTCGGCTTCAAGGGCAGTTTGCCGGCATTCTTCGACTATCTGCGCACCGATCCGAAATTCCAGCCCAAGACCGCGGATGCGGTGCGGCTGGGCTATGAGGCGATCGGCAAGCGCGTCGATGCGCGGATCGCGACGCAGTTCTCGCTGGTCCCGAGGAGCCCGCTGGCAATCCGCCCGGTCCCCGATTTCCGCGCGAAGACCGATGCCGGCGGCTCGTACCAGCAGGGGACGCCCGACGGGACGCGGCCGGGGATCTTCTACTACAACACCTATGACCTGCCGACGCGCTATCTCTGGGGGATGGAGACGCTGTACCTGCACGAGGCGGTGCCGGGGCATCATTACCAGATCAGCTTGGCACAGGAAAACGTCGCGCTGCCCGCGTTCATCAGGTTCGGCGGCAATACCGCCTATGTCGAAGGCTGGGCGCTATATGCCGAGACTCTGTGGAAGGAACTCGGCGTCGAGACCGACCCGTATCAGCGGATGGGCGGGCTGAACGACGAGATGCTGCGCGCGATGCGGCTGGTGGTCGACACGGGGATCCATGCCAAGGGCTGGAGCCGCGACAAGGCCATCGCCTATATGCTCGAGAACTCACCGATGGGACGAACCGATGCCACCGCGGAGGTCGAGCGCTATATCGCGATCCCGGGGCAGGCGCTGGCATACAAGATCGGCCAGCTGACGATCCTCAGGGTGAAGGCGAAGGCCAAGGCCGCGCAGGGGGCAGCATTCGATCCGCGCGCGTTCCATGCGCAGGTGCTCGATACCGGCGCGCTGCCGATGCCCGTGCTCGAGAAGAAGATCGACGACTGGCTCGGCGGGGTGAAATGACGGCGTGCGCGGCGCCGCCTGTCGCCCCGCGTCAGGCGTCGCGCAGGCCGATGCCGATGCTCGCGCGCGCGGTCTCGGATTCGCTGCTGACGACGGGGTAGGCGCAGTAATCGGCAGCGTAATAGGCGCTCGGCCGGTGGTTGCCCGACCAGCCGACGCCGCCGAACGGTGCGCCTGACGACGCACCGTTGGTGGGCTTGTTCCAGTTGACGATCCCGGCGCGGATGTTCGCCCAGAAACGGTCGTACAGCGACGGGGTCTGGCTGATCAGCGCGGCGGACAGACCGTAGCGCGTGTTGTTTGCCTCGGCGATCGCGGCGTCGAAATCGTCGGTCCGGAAGACCTGCAGGATCGGTCCGAACAGCTCGAGGTCGGGGCGGTCCGCCATGTCGGTGACGTCGATCATCGCCGGACGCAGGAACGGCAGCGTGTCGACCGGGCGCTCGAGATGCCGGATCGGGCGCCCCCCGCGCATCAGCAGGGCGAGAAAGCTCTCGGTCAGTTGATCGGCCGCGTCATTGTCGATGACCGGGCCCATGAAGGGTGCCGGGTTGGCATGCGGGTGGTCGACGATGATCCGCGTGATCATCGCCTCGATCGTGTCGAGCAGTGGCTGGGCGAGGCGTTCCTGGACGATCAGCCGTCGCGCGGCGGTGCAACGCTGCCCGGCGGTGGTGAAAGCCGACTGGACCACGAGCACCGCGGCGGTGTGAAGGTCGGGCGTGTCCCAGACCATGATCGGGTTGTTGCCGCCCATTTCAAGCGCGAGGATCTTCTCGGGCTTTTCCGCAAAGGCGCGATTGAGCGCGAGCCCGGTATGCGCCGAGCCGGTGAACAGCAGGCCGTCGATATCTGGATGCGCGGCGAGCGCCTTGCCCTCGGCGGGGCCGCCGACGAGCAACCGGATGCAATCCTCGGGCACGCCCGCCGCGCGGTAGCATTCGACGAGGAACGCACCCGTCGCCGGGGTCTTTTCGGACGGCTTGAACACCACCGCATTGCCGGCGATCAACGCGGGCACGATGTGTCCGTTGGGAAGGTGCGCGGGGAAATTATACGGGCCGAGCACCGCGAGTACGCCATGCGGCTTGTGACGCAGCGCGACGCGGCTGTTCATCGGCGCCTCCATCCGGCGCTGCGCGGTGCGCTCGGCATAGGCGCTGACCGAGATGTCGACCTTGGCGATGACCGTCTCGACCTCGCTCCGCGCTTCCCAGACGGGCTTGCCCGTTTCGCGCGCGATCAGGTCGGTGAACTCGTCGTTGCGCTGGCGGACGACGTTGGCGAAACGGCGCATCGTCTCGATCCGGAACGCGAGCGGTTTCGATGCCCAGCCGGCCCAGCCGCCGCGCGCCATGCCGACTTCGGCATCGACATCGCCGATCGGGTGGCGCCACAACAGGACACCGGTCGCAGGTTCGTAGGAAAGAATTTCGTCGGCCATGTCCGGCTCTTGCCTGAAATTCCAGGCCGTTTCCACCATGGCGCTCGGCGTCTGCATCGCGTTGCTGCCTGCGGGATCAGGCGAGCGCCTCTCCCATCGCCCTGATCGCCGCGATCTTGGCCTCGAGCGCACCCCAGTCGTCGTGGTCGGCGATGCCCGACCAGATAGACTCGACCTCGTCGATCAGCATGCTGCACGGGCTTCCCGACCAATAGGGATGCGCGCGATCCCTGCGCGCGGCATACCCGGCGAGTCGCGTTCGGACGTCGTCCCATGGCGCGCCATATTCCGGCGGCAGGTCGCCCCCGAACGCATCGAAGAAGAAGCGGTCGAGGCTGCTGCCTGTCGTGCGAAGCGCCTGCTCGGTTGCCTGGACCAGTGCACGATCGCCATCCGGATCGCTTGGCTGGACGCCGAGGCGCCAGAGGATCGCCTCGCTGACCTCGGTCTGGTAGCGTGGGCCGAACGTGTCGAGGGCCGCGATCAGCGGTTCGCTCTCGGCAAGAAGCCTGAGCGAGACCGCGAGCTGCATCACGTCCCAGTGGATTGCCTCGGGCTGGCGACCGAAGGCGTACAGGCCTTCGTGATCGAAATAGGCGGCCGTGAACCCCGGGTCCCAGGTCGGCGCGAACCGCCACGGGCCGTAGTCGAAGCTCTCCCCGGTCACGTTGATGTTGTCCGAATTGAGCACGCCGTGGACGAAGCCCGCCGCCATGTAGCGTGCCGCAAGCCGCGCGGTGCGGCCCACGACGCGGTCGAGCAGCAGGACAGGGTCGTCGCTGTCCTCTCCATAAAGGTTGCGCAGCGTGTAGCCGACGAGCTTGCGCAGGCTTGCCTCGTCGCGCTCGTAGGCGAGCCGCTGGAACGTCCCGATGCGGACATGGCTGTGGTTCAACCGGACAAGGACGGCGGAGCGCGTCGGGCTGGGCTCGTCGCCGCGCTGCAACCGCTCGCCCGTTTCGATCAGCGACAGCGTGCGCGAGGTCGGGACGTTCAGTGCCTCGAGCATTTCAGTCGCGAGGATTTCGCGCACGCCGCCCTTCAGCGTCAGGCGACCGTCGCCCGCGCGGCTCCACGGCGTCTGGCCCGATCCCTTGGTGCCAAGATCCATCAGCCGGCCGCGATCGTCGCGCATCTGCGCGAAGGTGAAGCCGCGGCCGTCGCCAAGATCGGGATTGTAGTTGCGAAACTGGTGCCCGTGATAGCGCAGCGCGAGCGGACCGAGCAGCGTGTCCGGCAATGGCGCGAAGCGTCCGAAATGCTGGGTCCATTCCGCGTCGTCGAGTCCGGCGAGCCCGACCTGTGCGGCAGCACGGTCGTTCCGGAAGCGCAATATGGTGTCGGGAAAATCCGCCGCCATGACGGGATCGAAGAACGCATCCCCAAGCGTAAGCAGCGTGGTTTCGGGGCGATAGGCTGGGGAGGCTTGCGGGTCGATGGGCATGCAGCGATATGGTGGCCGCTACCCGAAGGACGCAACCATGGCCGCTTACGAAAACCTCTATTGGTGGTCCAACGACGGGCTCAGGCTGCATGCGCGCGACTATCCGGGGGGCGAGCCGGGGCGGCCGCCGATCCTGTGCCTGCCCGGGCTGACGCGCAACGCGCGCGACTTCGACGCGCTGGCGGCCCGGCTTGCGGGGCGCTGGCGCGTGATCGCGGTCGATTTCCGGGGCCGTGGGGAGAGCGCGTTCGCGAAGGACCCGATGTCCTATGTCCCGCTCACCTATGTCCAGGATGTCGAGGCGCTGCTGACCGAGCAGGGGATCGATCGCTATGTCGCGTTCGGTACGTCGCTCGGCGGGATCGTGACGATGTTGATGGGCGGGCCCGCGCGGGGCCGGATGGTCGCCGCGTTGCTCAACGACGTCGGCCCCGAGATCGACGCGCAGGGCTTGTCGCGGATCCGGGGCTATGTCGGCAAGGCGAGCGTCTTCCCGACCTGGATGCATGCCGCGCGCTGCGTCGCGGAGAACAACGCCGACGTCTATCCCGACTGGTCGATCGAGGACTGGCTGGCGATGGCCAAGCGGCTTTACCGGCTGAACAGTGCGGGGCGGATCGTGCTCGATTACGACCTGAAGATCGCCGAGCCGTTTAGGGTCCCGGGCAATGAGGCGGGGCCGGACATGTGGCAGGCCTTGGGGTCGTTGCGCGACGTGCCGACGCTGATCGTCCGCGGCGGCCGCTCCGACCTGTTGTCGGCCGCGGTGGCGGAGCGGATGGCGGCGTCGCTCGACGAGGCAGAGCTGGTGACGGTGCCGGGGGTCGGGCACTCGCCGACGCTGAGCGAGACGATGCTGCATGGGCCGATCGACCGGCTGCTCGACCGTGCGCTTGAGAGGGCGGCCGTCGCGACCTAAGGGGAGATGCGACGGACATCGCTCGTACGCGGTCCTCCAGGCTTTTCTCACTCGGGATATTTCATGACCTCACCTGCCGACGCGCATACCCATGTCCGCCCTCTCAAAGGCCGCCGCGCGATAATCACGGGCGGGACGACGGGGATCGGCCGGGCGATCGCCGTGCTGCTCGCGTCGCAAGGCGCGAAGGTCTATATCTGCGGACGCGACGAACAGTATCTGCAGGATGCGCTCGCAATGATCCGCGAGGTCGGTGACGGCGACGGGATGATCACCGAACTGGCCGATCCCGACAAGGTCCGCGCGTTCTTCGATGCGGGCGAGGCCTATCTCGGCGGCTTCGACATCACCGTCGTCAACGCCGCGGTCGCTGCAGGCGGGCTGACGCAGATGGACGAGGACGCGCTGCGCTATGCGATCGCGGTCAATTTCACCGCCTATCTGCTCAGCGCGCATCATGCCGCGCACCGGATGACGCCGATCGGCGACCTCGTCCTGATCGGCTCGCTTAGCGCGCATATCCTGGGACCAAGCTCGACCGTCTATGCGGGGATCAAGTCGGGGATCGCCGGCTTCGCCGAGGCGCTGCGTCGCGAACTGGGGCCCAAGGGGATCCGGGTGTCGCTGATCGAGCCGGGCAAGGTCGGCTCCCACATGCAATATCCCGACGTGCCCGACGAGAAGCAGCGGGAAATGGTCGCGGCGGAGCAGATGCTGCGCGCCGAGGACATCGCGGCAGGTGTCGAGTTCCTGCTGACGCAGCCGACACGGAGTGTGATCCAGCAGCTCGTCATCGTGCCCCGCGCGCTCGAGGGGGAATAACGCAGGCGGACGGCGCAGCCTCGTCGAAGGCCACACCCGCACCGTCATCCTGACGAAAGTCAGGATCCAGCGTGACCGAGGGCCGTCTTTCGTGGCTCTGGATCCTGACTTTCGTCAGGATGACGATCAGGAACTGGCGGTATCGCCTTTCGCATCAAGGAGAATAGCATGTTCGATCAGCTCGTCTTCACCCCCGCGGACATCGACCTGTCGCGCTCGCCGCTGGCGGGGAAGGTCGCCGCCGAGACCTATGTCCTCGGCGCGTTCAATCCCGGGATGACGCGACTGGCGAATGGCAACCTCCTGATGATGGTGCGCGTGGCCGAGGCGCTGCGCGAGCCGATCAAGGGCGGCAACGTCCATGCGATCCGCTGGCAGGACGGCGCCTATCTGCTCGATCCCTGGCCGTTGCAGCTTGTCGACACCGCCGATCCGCGCAAGTTCATGATGCGCGGCGGCGGGTGGAAGGTGATGGCGCTGACCTCGCTGTCCTGGCTGCTGCCCGTCGAGCTCGACCCCGAGGGCCGCTCGGTCGTCGCGGTGCATTACGACAAGGCGATCGCGCCGCGCACGTCGTACCAGTGCTACGGGGTCGAGGATGCGCGGATCTCGAAGGTCGGCGACCGCTATCTGATGACCACCTGTTCGGTCAGCCCGGAGCGGCATTCGACCACGCTTTACTCGTCCGACGACGCGCTCGACTGGCAGCTCGAGGGGATCGTCCTCGATCACCAGAACAAGGACATGCTGATTTTCGAAGGGCTGATCGACGGGCAATATTGGGCGCAGACGCGGCCGCTCGGCGACCTGTATTTCGCCTATCCGCCGGGCAGCGAGTGGCGCGCCGGCCCCTCGATCAACCTGTCGCGCTCGCCCGATGCGCTGCACTGGAAGCCGCACGACAAGCCTGGAATCCGGCCGCATGCCGCCACCGTGTCGACCGCGCGGATGGGCGGCGGCGCCCCGCCGATCCTCACCGATCGCGGCTGGCTGACGCTGTGGCACGGTGTCGAGCCGTCGGGCGTGGTCGGAATCTATCGCACCTATTGGTCGATCCTCGACAAGGACGATCCGTCGATCACGATCGCGACCGAGCACGCCCCGCTGCTCGAGCCCAGCCCCGCGTTGACCGAGCCGCTGAAGGACAGCCTGTATCTCGACAATGTCGTCTTCACGACGGGCATCGCGGACGCAGGCGATTTCTACGTCGTCGCGAGCGGCGAGGCGGATCTGGCGTGCCGGATCACGCATATCCCGAAGCAGGTCTTCGCAGCCTGAATGCGGCGACCATGCGAAAACGCTGTTGAGCCTTGAACCCGGCGGCGGGAATCGGCATCGCTCGGGCATGGCCGCTCCCGTCAACATCCTCCACCTCCATTCCTCGTTCGATCTCGGCGGCAAGGAGGCGCGGGCGGTCCGGCTGATGAACGCGTTCGGCGATCGCGCGAAGCACAGCATCGTGTCGGGCGTGCCCGATGCGCTGGGCGCGCAGGCGTCGATCGCCAAGGGCATCCGGTACGAGATCGCGCAGAACCCGCCGCCGCTGACCGGCAAGCCGTCGGTCAAGCGGTACGAGGCGATCGCGCAGTATATGCGGCGGTTCGACCTCGTGCTGACGTATAATTGGGGCGCGATCGACGGGGCAATGGCGCGCCGCGCGTTCGGCAAGGGGGCGCCGCCGCTGGTCCACCACGAGGACGGCTTCAACGCGGACGAAGCCGGTGGCCTCAAGATCGAGCGCAACATCTATCGCCGGCTCGCGCTGGGGGCGGCGCACGCGCTGGCGGTGCCCTCGGAAGTGCTCGAGGACATCGCGCTGCGGACGTGGAAACAACCCCGCGAGCGCGTCCACCGGATCGTGAACGGCATTGGCACCGCCTATTACGCGCAAAAGCCCGACCCCAAGGCGATCCCCGGGTTCGTCCCGAACAGCAAGGAGGTCGTGATCGGCGCGCTTGCCGGACTGCGCGAGGTGAAGGACCTGGCCGCGCTGGTGCGTGCGGTCGGCGGCGTGTCGGGGCGCGTGCGGCTGGTAATCATCGGCGAGGGTCCGGAACGCGCCCGGATCCAGCAGGCCGCCGCCGCAATGGGGCTTGGCAAAGTGCTGGTGATGCCCGGTTTTCTCGACCGCCCCTATCGCTACATCGGCCATTTCGACATTCTCGCGCTATCGTCGCGCAGCGAGCAATTTCCGATCTCGGTGGTCGAGGCGATGGCGGCGGGGCTGCCGATCGCGAGCTATCCGGTGGGCGATGTCGCCCGGATGGTGTCGCCGGAAAACGCGCCCTTCATCACCGCCAATGCCGACGAGGTAAAGCTGCGCGACGCGTTGCAGGCGCTCGTGTCCGATCCCGCGTTGCGCGCGACGATCGGCGCTGCGAACCGCGCGCGCGCGACGGCCGAATTCGACGAGTCGGTGATGATCGCGCGCTATCGGACGCTGTACGAAGAGGCGCTGGGGCGGCCGGGGGCGTTGACCCCGCTCTGAATTTGCTCGCACGTTGCGTCCTTGCGATATAGGGGGCCGTATTTTCCGGGAGAGGTGACGTCGTGTTCAAGGGCCTGAAGCCTATCGTCTATAACGGTCGCGAAGTGTGGCCGCTCGTGGAAGGCGGCAAGGGTGTCGCTGCGACCAATCACGCGTCCGCTGGCGCCTGGGCTGCAGCGGGCGGCATTGGCACGGTTTCCGCCGTGAACGCAGATAGTTACGATCCCGACGGCAAGATCATCCCGCAGGTCTATGCGGCGCTGACGCGGCGCGACCGGCACGAGGAGCTCGTCCAGTACGCGATCGACGGTGCGGTCCAGCAGGTCGAGCGCGCGTACGAGATCGCCGACGGCAAGGGTGCGATCAACATCAACGTGCTGTGGGAGATGGGCGGCGCGCAGCGGATCCTGCACGGCGTCCTCGAGCGGACGCGCGGCAAGGTCGCGGGCGTCACCTGCGGCGCGGGCATGCCGTACAAGCTGAGCGAGATCACCGCGTCCTACGGCGTCAGCTATCTGCCGATCGTCAGCTCGGGCCGTGCGTTCCGCGCGCTGTGGAAGCGCGCCTATTCGAAGGCGGCCGAGTGGCTCGCCGCGGTCGTGTACGAGGATCCGTGGCTCGCGGGCGGGCATAACGGCCTGTCGAACGCCGAGGACCCGCTCAAGCCGCAGGATCCCTATCCGCGCGTCAAGGAACTGCGCGACGTGATGCGCGAGGGCGGCATCTCCGACGACGTGCCGATCGTGATGGCGGGCGGCGTGTGGTACTTACGCGACTGGAACGACTGGATCGACAATCCCGAGCTCGGCACGATCGCGTTCCAGTTCGGCACGCGCCCGCTGCTGACGCGCGAAAGCCCGATTCCCGAGGGCTGGAAGAACGCGCTGACGCAGATCGAAGAAGGCGACGTGCTGCTGCACAAATTCTCGCCGACCGGCTTCTATTCGTCCGCGGTGCGCAACCCGTTCCTGCGCAGCCTCGAGGCGCGGTCCGAGCGCCAGATTGCGTTCTCGACGCAGGAGGCGGGCGACCATGTGTTCCAGCTCGACGTCGGCGTGAAGGGCAAGAATTTCTGGGTCACGCGCAACGACCTGCTGCGCGCACGCCAGTGGTTCGGCGAGGGGCATACCGATGCGCTCAAGACGCCCGACAACACGCTGGTGTTCGTCAGCCCGAACGAGAAGGGCATGATCCGCAAGGATCAGGCCGACTGCATGGGCTGCCTGTCGCAATGCTCGTTCTCGAGCTGGGCGGATACCGAGACCAATTCGACCGGGCGCCTTGCCGACCCGCGCAGCTTCTGCATCCAGAAGACGTTGCAGGACATCGCGCATGGCGGCGATATCGAGCAGAACCTGATGTTCGCGGGCCATGCCGCGTATAACTTCAAGAAGGACCCGTTCTACTCGAACGGCTTCGTGCCAAGCGTCGGGCAGCTCGTCGATCGGATCCTGACGGGCGACTAAACGTCGTTCGGCGGTGACGGGGAGGGGTGGCGATGACCTTGCATCTCTGGTGGCTGTTCGTCGTCGCGGTGTTCCTGCTCTGCGGGACGCCGGGGCCGAACATGCTGCATGTGATGACGCGAAGCGTTGCGTTCGGGGCGCGGCGCAGCATCGCCGCGATGGCGGGATGCCTGTGCGCGCTCCTGCTCGTGCTGGCCGCCTCGGCGGCGGGGGTATCCGCGTTGCTCGCTGCATGGCCGCGCGTATTCGACGCCTTGCGCTATGCCGGTGTCGCCTATCTCGTGTTTCTCGGGATCAAGGCATGGCGTGGCGCCGGTGCGCCGGTCGATGTCGGATCGGATGCGCTGCCCGTCGCGGCCTCGGCGCGGCGGCTGTTTCGCGGCGGCTTCGTGATCGGGATCAGCAACCCGAAACTGCTGCTGTTTGCGGCGGCGTTCCTGCCGCAGTTCGTCGACAGGGGATTCCCGCAGGCGCCGCAGTTCGCGATCCTGGTCGTCACTTTCGCGGTCGTGGAAAGCTTCTGGTACGGGGTCTACGCGATGTGCGGGCGCACGCTGGCGCGGCATCTTCGGCGTCCCGCGTTGCGCCGCGGGTTCGATCGCGCGACGGGCGGAATCTTCATCGGGTTCGGCGCAGCGTTGCTCGGCACGCACGCCTGAACGCGGTTCGCGCGGGCCGTTGGCCGGCCCGCGCGTCCGATCATTTTGCCACGGTGCCGACGACCGCACCACCGGTGCCGCCGATTGCCGCACCCTTTTCGACGCTACCGCCGGTTGCTGCGGCGACGCCTGCGCCGCCCGCTGCGCCGATGCCGGCGCCCTTCAGCGTCGAACACGCGCTCATCGAAACGGCGGATGCGACCAGCAAGGCGGAAACTGCGATCTTCTTCATGGGGATACTCCTTCTCTCCGGGGGTATCCAACTAATGCCGCGTCGCAGCATCGGTTCCCAAAAACCGGTCAGGCCCAGCCTTCGAGCACCTGATCGGGGGGGCGGTGTCCGTCCGCCCACATGCGGATATTCTGGATGACCTTCTCGCCGGTCGCGATCCGGCCTTCGAACGTCGCGGAGCCCATGTGCGGCAGCATCACGACGTTATCGAGCGCGAGCAGCCGTGGATCGATCTCGGGCTCATGCCGCCAGACGTCGAGTCCGGCGCCCGCAAGCCGCCCCGATTCGAGCGCGTCGATCAGCGCGTCCTCGTCGACGATACCACCACGCGACGCGTTGATCAGAAAGACATGGGGGCGAAGCAACGCGATCCGACGCGCGTCGACCAGGTCGCGGCTGTCGGCATTGAGCGGCGTGTGGAGCGTGACGATATCGACCGCGGCGAGCATCTCGTCGAGCGAATCATGCCATGTCGCACCCAGCGCGGTTTCGAGCGACACGGGCAGTCGGCGCCGATTGTGATAGTGGACGGACAGCCCGAACGCGGCCGCACGCCGCGCGACCGCCTGGCCGATCCGACCCATGCCGACGATGCCGAGCGCCTTGCCGCCGATCCGGTGGCCCAGCATCCCGCCGGGGCTCCAGCCGGTCCAGCTTCCCGAGCGAACGAGCTTTTCGCCCTCCGCCAGCCGGCGCGGCACCGACAGGATCAGCGCCATCGTCATGTCGGCGGTGTCCTCGGTGAGGACGCCGGGGGTGTTGGTGACGATGATCCCGCGGTTGCGTGCGGCCTTGAGGTCGATGTGGTTCACCCCGGCGCCGTAATTCGCGATCAGGCGGAGGCGGTCGCCGGCACCGGCGATCAGCGCGGCGTCGATATCGTCCGTCACCGTCGGAACGAGCACGTCGCAGTCGGCCATCGCGGCCGCCAGCGCGTCGCGCGACATCTTCTCGTCTGCGCGGTTGTTGTGCGTTTCGAACAACGCCTCCATCCGGTCCATGACCACGTTCGCGAGTTCGCGCGTGACGACGACCTTCGGATTGGGGCAGCGACGGGTATCGGGCATGCCGACGGCTTGGCGAACCCCGTCGCAGGCGTCAACGAAGAAGCGGCAGGGTCCCGTCGCACGTGCCGGTTCCCGCGATCGCGCGCGATCGCACTGGCCTGCGCTTAGTGGTTGAAACCGGAGCATTCGGCGCGATAGGGATTGGCAACCCGCGGGCTGCGTCGGGCTACAGGATATCGCCATGCGCCTCTTTGCCGTCGGTTTCGCCGTCACCGCCACGTTGCTTCTGATCGTCGAACCGGCGGCCGCGGCGGATCCGGACCGGAAGGTCCCCTATTACGCGTCGATCGCGGCGGGGCGGGCGCGGACACGGACGGGGCCTGCGCGCACCTATCCGGCAAGCTGGCTGTACCAGCGCGCCGACCTGCCCGTGAAAGTCGTCGCGATCCACAAGGAATGGCGCAAGATCGCCGATCCGGATGGCACCGAAGGCTGGATGCAGGCCAATCTGATGAGCGCCACGCGGACCGCGATCGTCCGCGGCGGGGTGCCGATCGATCTGCGCGCGCGTCCGAGCGAAAGCGCGAAACTGCTGTGGCGGGCCGCACCCGGCGTGGTCGGACGGCTGAGCCAGTGCGCGAACGGCTGGTGCCTGATGGACGTCAAGGGGCAGGCCGGGTTCGTCAGGGTCGATGCGCTCTGGGGTGTCGATGCGGAAGAAACGCTTCCCTGATTGACGGCGGGGCAGGCGCTCGTCACGCGGCAGGCATGATCGATATCGCAAACCTGCCGATGCCGCTCGTCGCCGCGGTCCTTCTCGGCGGGCTGGGTGCGATCTTCGGAAGCTTCATCGCGGCGCTCGTGATCCGCTGGCCGCAGGATCGTTCGGTGGTCGAGGGACGGTCGTGCTGCGATCATTGCGGTCGCGTGCTTCGCCCGATCGAGCTGATCCCGCTCGTCAGTGCGGTGCTGACGCGAGGAAGGTGCAGGCATTGCCGCGCGCCGATCGATCCGATCCACTGGCGGATCGAGGCCTGCGCGGTTGCGATCGGCGCGGTCGCCGGGATCGTTGCCCCCAGTGCGGAGGGCGTCGCCGGTGCGGTCTTTGGCTGGATCCTGCTCGCGCTTGCCGCGCTCGACATCGTCGCGTTCTGGCTTCCCGACCGATTGACCGGCCTGCTGGCGATCGGCGGCGCGATCGGTGGGATCGCCGGTATCGGACCGATCGCGATCGACCGGCTGATCGGCGGCGGCGTGGGCTATGGCAGCTTGTGGCTCATTGCCGCCGGTTATCGACGGCTGCGGGGCCGCGAGGGGATGGGCGCCGGCGATCCGAAGCTGTTCGGGGCGATCGGGTTATGGGTGGGTTGGCAGATGCTGCCCGCGATCCTGTTGATCGGCAGCATGATCGGGCTGGGTGTCGTACTGTCGGCGCGGCTGCGCGGCGCCGCGGTGACCGCGGACACCGCGCTCCCGTTCGGCGCATTGCTCGCGATCGCCGCTTATCCGGCCTGGCTATTCATGATAACGACCGCGCCATGATCGGATTGCTTTTTGCCGCTGCGTTGCAAGCGTCGTCCACCGCGTCTCCACCGACCGCTACTCCGCAGACCGCCCCTTCGTTGACTGGGGGGCAATCGGGCAGCACGGCGCCCATGCTGGGTCCGATCGGCAAGCAGGTCATGCCCGCAAAGGGGTGTGCCGCGTTCCTGTGGGGGACGACCGACCGGACGCTGGTGGCGATGGCCGGGGCGGAAACGGGGCGGATCCGGGTCGCGATCGACGGCAAGCCGATCGATTACCTGCGTGCCGATGAAAGCGGCGCCGGCGGCTTCGGCTTTGCCGGTGTCACGACCTATCGCGGCGGCGATCTGACGATCGCGCTCGACATGACGATCGTGTCGCGCGACGATCTCGCGTCGGGGGCGATGATCCCTGCGGCGACGCTACGGATCGACCGGCCGGGACGCGACACGGTGATCCTGCCGGTCGCGGGCATGGTCGGCTGCGCGTAAATCGCAACGGTGCGAAACTTTCAGAACTTTCGAGCGTTCGGAACAGCTAACGGGGATGAATCGAATGCGGTCGCCCTATTCAAAGGGGACTCGCAGTTAGCGTGACAGGTTCGACCGGACGGCATTATTGGCTCGCCATCGCTTTGGCGGCGGGCGCCAATGGCCTCATCCAGCCCGCCGCGGCGCAGCTCGCACAGCCCGGGTCTGCGCCTGCCAAGGGGCCTGACGCCCCTCGCATCGATCGGCAATCGTCGACGCCGGTGTCCCCTGCGACCGACGCGCCGATCGTTCCCGACGCCGAATTCAACAGCGCGCTGCCGCCCTTGTCGGGCGATATCAACGCGGCGCTCGAGCCGATGATCGCCGACACGCCGCAGACCGCGCCAGCGACTCAGCCGGCCACGTCGAGCGCTCCGGCGGTCACCGCGTCCGGCGATGTGCTGCCGCCGATCGGGCCGAACGATCCGCAGCTCGTCGAGCCGCTCCCCGCGCTCGCCAGCTACGACACCGCGCCGCTGGCGACCGGTGCCGACATCCGCGACAAGAATGCCCCCGAGATCCGGTACGATGCCGAGATCAAGGGGCTTGCGGATGCCGGGGACGGGCTGGAGGCACGATACAAGGCGTTGTCCGCGCTCAAGGGCGGCGGCAAGGCCGCCAACGCGACGCAGGTTTCGGCGCGGGCGAAGGAAGACGAGGCGCTGGTCGTCCGGCTGCTGAAATCGCTCGGATATTACGATGCCACCGCCATTTCGACGATCGAGACCGCCGCCGGAACGCCGGGCAGACTGAAGGCCATCGTCAGCGCGCAGCCCGGCCGGCTGTACACGCTGTCGTCGATCGTGGTGCAGGCCGCGCAGACGACACCACCCGATCTCGTGCGGCAGCAATTGCCGCTTAAGGTCGGCGATGCGATCCAGGCCGACCGCATCCAGGGCGCAGAGGCGAACGTCTCGCTGACGCTCCCGCAGATGGGCTATCCGTTCGTCAAGGTCGGCGAGCGCGATATCCTGCTCGATGACGAGTCGCCGACCGCGACGGGCGCGTATACGCTTCCGGTCGATGTCGGGCCGCGCGCGTCGTTCGGGCAATTGCGCACTGAAGGCGACACGGTCTTCAATATCGAGCATCTGAACGTCTTCCCGCGGTTCGAGCCTGGCGAACTGTACGACAACCGCCTGACCGACGACCTGCGCAACGCACTGGTCGCGACCAGCCTGTTCCAGAGCGTTTCGGTGGTCCCGCAGCGCACCGGACAGATCAATGCCGATGGCACCGAGCAGGTCGATCTGCTGGTCCGTCAGACCAAGGGTCCGGCACGAACGCTGGGCGGCAACGTCGGATTCTCGACGGGGCAGGGGTTCCGCGCCGAAGGCACCTGGCAGCATCGCAATCTCTTCCCGTACGAAGGCGCGCTGATCGCGTCGGTGATCGCAGGCACGCAGGAGCAGGGTGTCGCGGGGACGTTCCGTCGTGCCAATGCCGGCCGCCGCGATCGGACGTTCAGCCTGACCGCGGGTGCGAACCACTCGAACTACGACGCCTATGAAGCGTTCACGACGAGCGTCGGCGTCCGCTGGAGCTACGATTCGACGCCGATCTGGCAAAAGCCGCTGACATATTATTATGGCGGCGAGCTCGTCGGTACGAACGAGAGCGTCTACGACTTCACGCGTGGCGAAAACGTCCGGCGGACCTATGGCATCGTCGCGCTGCCGGGGCAGGTGCTGTTCGATCGGTCGGACAGCCTGCTCAATCCGAGCAAGGGCTATCGCCTCCGCGTCAATCTGAGTCCTGAAACGTCGGTCCAGGGGGCGGTCAGGCCCTATGTCCGCGCGATGGTCGAGGGGACGTTCTACTATCCCGTATCGAGCAGCATCGTGATCGCAGGCCGCGCCAAGGCGGGGACGATCCAGGGCGTCGCCCGCGACGACCTGGCGCCGTCGCGTCGCTATTATGGCGGCGGCGGCGGATCGGTGCGCGGGTACGGGTATCAGCGGCTGGGGCCGTTCGATCCGAATGGCGATCCGGTCGGCGGACGCAGCCTGAACGAATTCGCGCTCGAAGCGCGGTACCGGTTCGGCGATTTCGGGATCGTCCCGTTCGTCGATGCGGGCAACAGCTACGAGAGCACGACGCCCGACCTTTCGAGCCTGCGCTACGGCGCGGGTATCGGCGGGCGTTTCTATACCAGCTTCGGGCCGATGCGCGTCGATATCGCGACGCCGCTGAACCCGCGCGAGGGTGACGGCAAGGTCGCACTCTACATCTCGATCGGGCAGGCATTCTGATGGCCGAAAACGGCACCCCTCCCGCTCACGACCCGGTGGTCGACCCTGTGACGAACGCGGACGGCGGGGGCATCGACAAGCGCCCCCTCTGGCAGCGTATCCTGAAATGGATCGTCGTGACGGTGGTCGGGATCGTCGTCCTGCTGTTGCTGGTGCTGTTCGGGATCAACACCGATCCCGGCCGTCGCCTCGTTGCGGATCAGATTGGCGGCTACACGACCGCGTCGGGCCTTAACATCAAGGTCGGGCGGATCGATGGCTCGATCTATGGCGCGATGACGCTGAGCGATCTGCGCGTGTCCGATACGAAGGGCGTGTTCCTCACCAGCCCACGGCTGGCGGTCGACTGGCGGCCGTTCGCGTTTGCGCGCAATCATGTCGACGTGCGTGCTTTGACGACCCCGCTGGTGACGCTCCAGCGCCGGCCGATTTTGAAAGCGACGCCGAGCGATCCCAACGCGCCGCTGCTGCCCGACCTCGACATCGACGTGAACCGGCTGCGGATCGACCGGTTCGTGATCGGCAAGCCGGTCACGGGGCAGACGCATATCGTCAGGATCGATGGCGCGGTGCATATCGCCGACAAGCGCGCTCAGCTGACCACCAACGCCGCCGCGTTGCGCGGGCCGGGCGTTGCCGGTGGCGATCGGCTCATGCTGCGGCTCGATGCGGTGCCGGAGCAGAACAAGTTCGACGTCAATCTCAAGCTCGCGGCGCCCGTTGGCGGCGTGGTCGCGACGATGGGCGGGCTGAAGGCGCCACTGACGGCAACCGTCGATGGCCGCGGCAGCTGGGCGGCATGGCAGGGACGTGCGGTCGCGACACTTGGCGGGGGGCAGCTCGCCAATCTCGCGCTGACCGCGAAGAACGGACATATCGAGGTGCGCGGCGCGACTCGCCCGGGCCTCTATCTCGAAGGGCCGGTCGAACGGCTGACCGCGCCGCAGCTCGACGTCGCGATCGACACGACGCTGAACGACCGCAAGGCGGATACGCGGATCACGCTGAAGTCGGATGCGCTGGCGGTGGACGCCGGCGGCCTGATCGATCTCGCGAACAGCCGGTTCGGTAATTTTGCGGTCGACGCGAAGCTGCTGACGCCGGGTGCGATCCTCCCCAATCTGCGCGGCCGCGACGTGACGGCGCGTGTCGTGCTTGACGGTGCGTTCGCGACACCGACGGTCGACTACAAGGTGCGTGCCGCAACGATCGCATTCGGCGACATGGGCGTCGAGAACCTCTACGCCGAGGGTCTGGCACGCATCAACAGCGACCGGATCCTGGTACCGGTCAAGGCTCGCGCGCGTCGCGTGACGGGGCTCAACGCGGCGGTCGGCGGACTTGCGACCAACGTCGCGATCGATGGCGATTTCGCGATCTCGGGCGTCAACGTCCTGTCCGACAACCTCAAGATCCGGTCGGACAAGATCGACGCGACCGCCGTGGTCGTCGCGAACATGGCGACGGGTCGCTACACCGGTGCGCTGAAGGGCCGGATCAACAACTACCGCGTCGACGGTATCGGGATCGTCAACCTGTCGACCGACGCCAAGCTGGTCCCCGGGGCCAATGGTGGTTTCGGGATCACCGGCCGCGTCGTCGCGCAGACGTCGCAGATCTTCAACGAGGGCGCACGCACGTTCCTCGGCGGCAATGCGATCATCCGTTCGGACATCGGCTACAGCCCCGAGGGGATCGTCACGTTCCGCAACCTGCGGATGAATGCACCCCAGTTCCGCATCACGCGCGGCGAGGGGCGGTTCGATCCGGCCAGCGGCGTGGTGCTGGTCAATGCCGACGCGTATTCGACGGTGTATGGCCCATTGTCCGCGCGCGTGACGGGCAGTGCGACCGCGCCCGTCGTCGTCCTGCGCGCACCGCGGCCGGGCGTCGGCGTCGGCCTCGTCAATCTCCAGGCGCGGATCGTCGGACGCAACGGCGCCTATGCGGTCGTCGCGAGCGGGGGGACCAATTACGGTCCGTTCACCGCCGACGTGCTCGTAACGCCCGCGGCGCAGCTGGCGGTCGACGTCAGGCGAGTCGTATTCGCAGGGATCGTCGCGAGCGGCCGGGTCGTGCAGACGGCACCGGGGCCGTTCGCGGGCGCGCTGCAGTTCGCAGGGCAGGGGCTCCAGGGGAACGTCCGGCTGGGCAACCAGGGCGGTTACCAGCGCGCGGATGTCGCCGCGCGTGCCTATGGCGCCAAGATTCCCGGCATGGTCGACTTCACCATCGGGCGTGCGATCGTGAACGCGCACGCGGTGATGTACCCCAAGGCGCCGGAAGTGATCGCCGACGTCCAGGTCGCCGACATGCGCTACGGCGAGGTCGTGCTGTCGGCCGCGCGCGCGAAGGTGAATTATGTCGGTGGCCGGGGTACCGCGCAGGCGCTGGCGACGGGGTCGAGCGGCGTACCGTTCCGCGTCGCGATGAACGCGCAGCTCAGCCCCGATTCGTATCTCGTCGCGCTCAAGGGCCAGGCGAACGGCATCGATTTCCGCACGGCCAATCCAGCCCGGATCAGCGCGACGGCAGGGACCTACCGGCTCGCGCCGACGCGGATCGATTTCGGGCAGGGACCGAATGCGGGCGCGGCGCGCCTCGCGGGAAGCTATGGCAGCGGGCTCAATGCTCAGCTGCGGCTCGACAAGCTCGATCTCTCGATCCTGAGCGCACTCATGCCGAGCCTCGGTATCGGCGGCAACGCCACGGGAAGCCTCGACTTCGCGCAATCGGGCAGCGCGGCGGTTCCGACGGCGGATGCCCGCGTCACGGTCCGCAACTTCACGCGGACCGGGATCGCCGCGATTTCCGACCCCGTCGACATCGTGTTCGCCGGGACGCTCGGCGCACAAGGCGGCACGGGCCGCGCACTCGTCCGTCGCGGGCCGACCGTCGTCGGCCGGATGGTCGCCAATCTCCAGCCGCTCGGGCCGGGGGCCTCGTGGTCGGAGCGACTGATGGCTGCACCGCTGTCCGGGGGGATCCGCTACAATGGTCCGTCCGCGGTGCTGTTCAGCCTCGCGGCGTTGCCGAACCAGCAACTGTCAGGGCCGATCGCGATCGCGGCCGATTTCTCCGGCCGGTTGCAGGCGCCGCGGCTGAACGGTCTGATCCGGGCGGACTCGCTGACGTATGACAACGAGCAATATGGCACGCGGCTGTCGCAGATGCGGATCAACGCGCGGTTCAACAATGACCGCCTCGAACTGACGCAGCTGGCGGCACGTGCTGGCGACGGTACCGTCCAGGCACAGGGCAGCGTCGGGCTTGCGGCTGACAGCGGGTTCCCGATCGATCTGCGCGCGACGCTCAACAATGCACAGCTTGCCAAGAGCGATGCCTTGAGTGCGACGACGACGGGTACGGTGCGCTTCACCAACGGCCGCGACGGTGCGCTGCTGCAGGGCGATCTCCAGGTTCCCGAGGCGCGATACGAGATCATCCGCCAGGGTCAGGCCGAGGTCCCCGAGCTTACGGGCGTACGTCGCAAGAGCGAGATCCGCCCGGGTCGACCGACGGACCGCCCGGCGCGTGCGGCTCCGGCCGGGCTCATCAAGCTCGATCTGCGCGTGCGTGCGCCCAACCAGCTGTTCGTGTCCGGCATGGGCCTCGAGTCGGAATGGGAGATGGACATGCGGATCAGTGGGACGTCGGTCGCACCGGTCGTCACTGGCGGGCTCGACATCGTCCGCGGTACCTATTCCTTCGCAGGCAAGCGGTTCGAGGTGAACCGCGGCACGATCCGGTTCCGTGGCGGTGCGTTGACCGATCCGGACATCAATATCCAGGCGACGACGACGACCAACAACATCACGGTCGTGATCAACGTCACGGGTACCGGCGAGCGGCCGCAGATCGCGTTCACATCGACTCCCGCGTTGCCGCAGGACGAGGTGTTGAGCAGGCTCCTGTTCGGGACGAACCCGGAAAATCTATCGGCGACCGAGGCGATCCAGCTTGCAGCCGCGCTCAATTCGCTGCGGGGGTCGGGTGGGGGCGGGCTCAACCCGCTCGGCAAGCTGCGGTCCGCGACGGGGTTCGATCGCCTGCGCGTGCTGGGTGCCGACGAGGCGAGCGGGCGTGGAACGAGCCTCGCGGCGGGCAAGTACCTGACCGACAACATCTATGTGGAGATCGTGACCGACGCGAAGGGCTTCACCTCGACGCAGCTCGAGATCGCGTTGACCAAGGCGCTGAGCCTGTTGTCGTCGACCGGGTCGCAGGGTGGTCAGAACGCGAGCGTCAAATACTCGAAGGACTATTGAGCGCCTCGCACCGCGGCGGGCGACAGAGCAAACGATAAAGGCCGGCATCCGATCAGACGGGTGCCGGCTTTTTCATGTCATCGCGAAATGATGTTGCCTTTGAGGGCGGCCGGCTGCGCGCGCCGGTCGATGCCGCTTGGATCGAACTAGCGAAAATTACGCGCTTCTGCGTTCGGCCCCGGCAATGACACGGGGAGTGGAGGCCGTGCTTACGCGAGCAGGATCGCTCCTGCGTAAGACCAAAATCCCTTACGGATCGCAGGCTTTTACAAAACGCCTCAAACCCAAAATGGCGTTAAATAAACTTGAAATGCATTGTCACAAAAGTGACCCGGCGATCTCAGACTGCGCGTCACTCCGCGTAATCATGCGATCGCCGGACCGTTAACGATTTACCAGGGACGGATCTGCGTGCCGTACACCAGCGAAAGAATGAACTTCAGCATTTTTTGTTCTCCCTTGTTTGCGCCTGTTGATGCGCAATACTGAGTTAACGCGCCGTTAAGTAAAAAACAACGTGGTATACGACGTATTAACCATCGTCACGTCCCGTTGCGGGAAGGCTTAACGCATTCTTCAGGCGTCGCCCTTAGCGTCGGCACCATGAGCGAGCCCTTTTATCGCCTGTCCGCCCCGTGCCGGGTTGCGCGCCTAGCGGCCTGCCATGCAGCGGTGTGCGCATGACCGGAGGCGAGTCATTGGCAAATGAGATCGCGCAGCCGCCGGTCGCGTTTCACGGCTGGCAGTTTGCCATTCTGGCCGAGGTCGGCAACTTCGTGCATCTTCGGCGCCACGTCGGCCGTCGCAGGGCCGATACGCTCGTTGCAGACATAGCGCTGCGAATCGCGACCCTGCTGCCGCAATCGCGAACCGAGGTGGCTGCACGGGACCTTATCGACATCAGCCTGCAGGGCGATGCGCAGTGCGAGCTTGATCTCGTGCTGAATCAGATCGAGCGCGCGTTCGCCACGCCGTTCGATATCGACGGTGAGTGCTATCTCATCCAGCTGACGCTCGGGGGCGCCTCGGTTCACGCGCCGCAGCATGACGAGGTGCGGCTGATCGAGGAGGCGGAACTCGCGCTCGCGGATGCGCGAATCGAGCATGGTCCGATCGCGCGCGATGCGTCGATCGCCAATGCGTCGGTGGATCGCCAGCTTCTCGCGCGCGAACTGCATCAGGCGATCGGGGGCGATCAGCTGTTCCTGCAGTATCAGCCCAAGGTCCATCTGCGGCGGCAGGAGGTGTCGAGCGTCGAGGCACTGGTGCGGTGGCGCCACCCGACGCGCGGTCTCGTCCTGCCCAGCGACTTCATCCCGATCGCCGAAGACAGCCGTGATATCGTCACGTTGACGCTGTGGACGATCGAACAGGTGATTCGCGACCAGCGGATCCTGGTTGCGCGCGGCCATGATCTCCCGATCTTCATCAATATCGCCGGCGTGCTGCTCTCGGATGCCCGATTCGTGCGACAGGCCTGTGCCTTGATCGAGAAGAGCGGGGCGCAGCTCGGTTTCGAGATTACCGAGACGTCGGTGATTCGCGATCCGGACAGCGCGATTCGCAATCTTCAGGTCTTTGCGGACATCGGGATCGTCATCGCGATCGACGATTATGGCGCCGGGCTTTCGTCGCTCGCGTATCTGAAGCAGCTGCCGGCGAGCGAACTCAAGATCGACAAGCTGTTCGTGACGCAGTTGACGAGCTCGAACCGCGATCCGCTGATCGTCCGTTCGACGATCGACCTCGCGCACGCGCTCGAGATGGAGGTCGTCGCCGAGGGAGTCGAGACCGCATCCGCAATGGCGCTCCTGTCCGTCATGGGGTGCGACATGGTTCAGGGGTTCCTCATCAGCCGCCCGATCGGCATCGACGCGTTGCTGCCATTCCTCGACGAAGAGCGTCATCTCGGTGTCGCGCAGGAGATTCGCTCTCCGTTCGGCCGCGTCTCTGTCGTCGCGAAGGCCGGTTGAAGTCCGCGTGTTAGCGCCTGTCAGGTTCGTTGCCGGGCTTGCCGCGGTTTCACTGATATTCGCAACGGGTCCTGCCATCGCCGCGACGGCCAGAAGCGCGCAGGAACGGTTCGACGTCGCAATCGCCGATGTGAAAGCGACGATGCAGGCCGATCCCCATACAGTCGTGCGCAAAGCACTCGCTGCGCAAGCCCTGGCGAACCAGATCCCAGATCGTCGGCGCCGGCATATCGCAGCGGCGACTGCGGACTGGCTTCAGGGGGAGGCCTATCTCCGGTTGGATCAGCCGGACCGGGCAGCGCCGATCATCGAACTTGCTCTTAACACGATCACCAAGTTTGACAGAGGGTCGAACCTCCACGGCAACATTTTGCTCACGAGCGGTGGGGCAAATGGCGAACAGGGCGAAGCCGGGGCTGCGTTGGCCAACTATCTCGCTGCGCACGATATCTTTCGGCAGACATCCGACACGCGCAATCGCGCCAAGGCTCTCATGCTGATCGGCGGACTTTACGCCGACGGAAAGGATCCGGAGACGGCGCTGCGCTATCTCGGACAAGCGCTGGATCTGTACAGCGGGGATCCCGGCGTACTGGTATCGATGTACAATAATCGTGGGTCGTATCTGCAAGATCTGGGGCGGTATCCAGAGGCGGAGGGGCAATTCCGGCTGGCGCTGAAAACCGTCAAGCCGATGGACAGCCCGTTGCTGGAGTCGTTGATCCTTGGCAACATCGCGCAAACCAAATTACAAGCCGGAGATCCAAAGCGGGCGCAAGTTGCAATCAACGAAGCATTGCAGATCGCATCGCGCGATGACGCTCGACAGGGTCTGCTAAGACTCCTCCCGGTCGCTGCACGGCTTGCCTTGATGCGGCACGATGACGCGGGGGCGGCATCCCTGATCTCGCCGCTTTTTGACGGTGTCGACCTGTCCAAGACCAATTTGCCATTCCGCGAGGCGCATGCCGTCGCCTACGACATTTACAAGGCGATCGGGCGGCCCGACGAGGCGCTCGTGCATCTCGCGGCGCTCAAGCGGCTCGACGATCAGGCGACGAAGCTCGCGACGAACACGAGCACCGCGCTGATGGCCGCGCGGTTCAACTTTGCGAACCAGGAACTGAAGATCTCGAAGCTCCACGCCGACGAGCTCCAGCGCAGCGTGGCGTATGAACAGGCGCGCGCACGGACGCAGCGCCTGCTGTTTCTGGCGGGAGCGGCGGCGGTTCTGGCGGTGATCGGGATGCTCGCGGTGGGCCTCGTCACGATCCGTCGAAGCCGCGACAAGGTGCGCGCCGCGAACGACGATCTGGCGGTGACGAACGGCGCGTTGGCCAAGGCGCTGGCGGCGAAGACCGAATTCCTCGCGACGACTAGCCATGAGATTCGTACGCCGCTGAACGGCATCCTGGGTATGACCGAGGTGATGCTCGCGGACGCCGCGCTCGATACCAGGCTGCGCGACCGGCTGGGCGTGGTCCACGGCGCGGGCGTCACGATGCGCGCGCTGGTCGACGACATCCTCGACATTGCGAAGATGGAGACGGGGAACCTGACGATCGAGCATGGCCCGCTCGACCTGTGTTCGACGGTGAGCGATGCCGCGCGGATGTGGGAGGTCCAGGCCGAGCGGAAGGGGCTGGCGTTCACCATCGACATGGCGGGGTGCCCGGCGACGATCATGGGCGATGCGGCACGGATCAGGCAGATCGTCTTCAACCTGTTGTCCAATGCGCTGAAGTTCACGCATGCGGGCGCCGTTACGGTGACCCTGCGTTCGAGCGAGACGCGGTTGCTGCTCGATATCACCGATTCGGGGATCGGCATCCCGGCCGACAAGCTCGCCGATATCTTCGAATCATTCCGTCAGGCCGACGCGGGAACGACCCGCCAATATGGCGGTACCGGGCTTGGCCTTGCGATCTCGCGCAATCTGGCCCGGGCCATGGGCGGGGAGATCGTCGTCGAAAGCGTGGTCGGGCAGGGCACCATTTTCACGCTCGACCTGCCGCTGATCGTCGCCGACAGCGTCGTGCGGTCGGAGACTGGAAGCGGTTCGGTGGCCAGCGCGTCGTTCCTGATCGTCGATCGCAACCCGATCATGCGCAGCATGTTCAAGACGCTGGTCGCACCTTATGTCGACTCCGTGCTCGCCGTCGCATCGGTCGATGAGGCGGTTGAGACGCTGAAAGCGACGCGCGTCGCACACATCCTCATCGACGACGTCACGGTGCACGCCGCCGGGAATGTCACTGCGGAGATCACGCGGATCCATGCCGCGGCGGGCGATGCGGCCACCACGCTGCTCTGGCCAGCGTCACGTTTGCCTGAACTCGACGCGCTGATCGTCAAGCCGACGCGTGTCGTCGGGAAGCCCGTTTCGGGTACCGAACTGCTCGCGGCCCTTTTTGACAGCGCCGGAATGCAAAACAACTTAATTGCCGATCTTGTCTCCGAGGCAGCTTGAAGCGTACAGCCTTTTGTAACGGAATGCCTGCCTGCCTTGCCGGTCCCGTCGCGGAGGAAGTCTTGAACATATTGTTCATTGAGGACGATCGAATGAATCGCCGGGTCGTTGGCGATATGCTCGGCGTTGCCGGTGCGACCATGACCGAAGCGGAGAGTGCGGAGCGCGGCCTCGAGATCCTCGATGCGCAGGATTTTCAGATGGTTCTGGTCGATCTCCGGATGCCGGGGATGGACGGGATCACGGCGATCACGATCATTCGCGCGCGCGGCGACGAGAAGGCCAAGGTGCCCATCATCGTCATTACCGCGGACGTCGCGCCCGACCTGCGCGAGCGGTGCATCGCCGCGGGGGCCGACGACGTCATCTTCAAGCCGGTCGCGATGGATGCGCTGTTCGAGGCGATGGGCCGCATCCTCGCGCGCGACGCGCGCGGCGATGGTCCGGGAAGCAGCAGCCTCATTCTCTAGCGTGCCGGGCGTCAGGCGCGATCAGAGCGCCTTTTCATAGACCTGATATTTCTTGTTCATCCGGCTCTCGATCGTCTCGGCGATCGAACGCATCCCCTGGTTGTCGTCGAGGATCCAGCCGATCTCCGCGCGCGTCGCGCCATAGTTGGCGAGCGATGCGCGACGGATATATTCGATCATCATGAAGGCGAGCTGGCTCGCCATACGCGACGACTGGAGCTCCTTGACCACGCCCATCAGCGGCACACGGACCGTCCGCACCCGGGGCTTGCGCAGCCAAAGCAGCAGCTTGGCCCATCCGAACGGGAGCAGATTGCCGTTCAGCGGCTTGATCGCCTCGTTCATGTCGGGGAGTGTGATCATGAACGCGACCGGTTTGCCATCGACTTCGGCGATGCGGATCAGGTCGTTGAACACGATCGGCTTCAGCTTGACGCCGACGTCCTTGATCTCGGGCGGGGTGAGCGGAACGAAACCCCAATTGTCCGACCATGCGTCGTTGAGGATACCAAGGATGATCGCCGCTTCGGTATCGAACTTCGACTTGTCGACGTTGCGGATCACGATCCGGCCATTCTTCTCGCCGGACTTGATGATCCGCTGGACGATCGGCGGAAACTCGCGGGTGATATCGACCTCATAGGTCATCAGCTGCTTGACGGGCAGGTTGCCCGCGCGCTCGATCCAGCCGCGATATTGCGGTTTGGCGTGGCCCATCATGATCGTCGGCGCATGGTCATACCCCTCGATCAGAAGCCCGGGCTCCTCCCAGACCGACATGCTGATCGGACCCAGCACGCGTTTCATACCCTGATCGCGCAGCCACGCCTCGGCCGCAGCGAACAGCGCCTGAAAGACGTCCTCGCGCTCCGCCTCCATGAGCCCCCATTGGCCGACGCCCGGGCCGAACCCCTGCTCGGGCGGCATCGTCAGGGCCAGCGTGTCGATATGCGCGGAGATGCGACCCACGACGCGCCCGTCCTGCTCGGCGAGAAACAGCTGCGCCTTGGCGTGGCTGAACCAGCCGTTCTTCTCGGGCGTGATGAGGCCGAGTGCCTCGGACTTCAGTGGCGGCACCCAGTGAGGATCGTCTGCATAAAGGCGGAAGGGCAGGTCGATGAACGTCTTGCGATCGCGCGTCGTCTCGACCTTGCGGATCGTTATCGTACCAGCCATTCGATCGCCCCTCGAAGCTCATTCACCAGGGCAAGCGGATAACCGCCGCCCGAGCGATCGTATACCCGCTATTCCTCGGTGCGGAACAGGACCGCTTCGCCGATCAGGAAGAAGAGCAGGAACGGCGCCCATGCCGCGAGAAATGGCGGATAGGCCCCCAGATTGCCCATCGCGAGCGCAAAATTGTCCGCGACGAAATAGGCAAAACCGAGCCCCATGCCGATCACCGCGCGGATGAACAGCTTGCCCGATCGCGCGATCCCGAAGGCTGCGACGGCACCGAGCAACGGCATCAGCACCGACGAGAGCGGCCCCGACAATTTATGCCAGAGCG
Source organism: Sphingomonas sp. Leaf20 (assembly GCF_001421535.1). GTDB lineage: Bacteria > Pseudomonadota > Alphaproteobacteria > Sphingomonadales > Sphingomonadaceae > Sphingomonas. The sequence goes on from NZ_LMKN01000008.1 coordinate 996,680, forward strand.
ACCCCTCGAGCGCCTTGGTCGGCCTTCCGGCATCGGCCAGATCGGCAATCGCGGCCTTCAACGCACCGAACGAGAGGCTGTCGGCATCGACGGTCGCCAGCGTGAACTGATCGGGCCTGACGTCGCGCCCGACCACGACCGTGCCGAGCTGCGAGAGATTGCCGCTGGCGACGTCGAACCGCGTCGCGGGGCCGATCTCCCAGCCATTGGCGACGCGCTTGCCATGCGGTGCGCGGACGATCGAAACGAGGTTGCCGCCTGCGCGATCGTACAGCGTGATGCCGCCGAGACGCGTTGCGGCCGCGCGGCCGCGGATCTGCTCGACCTGGATGAGATCGTCGCCGTCGCGCACCCAGACATTCGCCCGGTCACCGCGGTCGATCGGCATCTTGCCGTAATTGACCTTCTGCCACTGCGTCAGCGTCGCGGTTGCCCGCGAGACCACGCGGTCGTTGAACGAAAAGCTGACGATGGCGACGAGAAGGCTCGCGATCAGCAGCGGTGCGAGCACCTGATGCGCGGACAGCCCCGACGCCTTCAGCGCGATAATCTCGCTGTTCTGGTTCATCGTGATCAGCGTCAGGATCGTACCCAGCAGCACGGAGAATGGCAGCGCGAAGGCGATGATCTGCGGCGCGCGCAGGCTGACATAGTGCCACACCTGCGCGTCGCCATTGCCGGCAAAGGCGAGGATGTTGCCCGATTCACTGAGCAGGTCGAGCGCCTGCAGCACGAGGACGAGCGCCGCGAGGATGCTGAACGTCCGCGTCATGAACAGCCGGCCCATATAGACGGCGACCGTGCGCGACGGGAACATCATCACCCGGCTCATGCCGCACCCTCCTTGTCGCGGCGGCGGCCGGGCAGGCGGCTCGTGACCATCTTGACCGTACGGCTGATCCCGCGCTCGAGCGCGCCGATCGGTTCGCCGCCGGGCACATAGGCGATGGTGTAGTACATCCAGAGGATCAGCCCGGCAAAGACGGTAAACGGCACCCACAGCGCGATCAGCGGGTCGATCCGCCCGAGCTCGCCGACATCCGCGGCGTATTGGTTGACCTTGTGATAGGTCACGATCATCACGATCGACAGGAAGACGCCAAGCCCGGATGTCGAGCGTTTCGCGGGCACGCCGAGTGCGACCGCGAGCATCGGCAGCAGGAACATCATCGCCACCTCGGCAAGCCTGAAGTGGAACTCGGAACGGCTTGCATCGCGCAACTCGGGGGTCGCGGCCTCGTGGCCCGCGCGCGCGAGTTCGGGAAGCGTGAATTCCAGATTGCGACCGCCGCGGACGCGAAAGCTCTCGAACTTCGGCAGGTTGATCGGCAGATCGTGGCTGCTGAAGGTGAGGACGCGCGGTGTCCTGAATTCGGGGCGCTCATGGATCAACGTGCCATTTGCGAGCCGGAAAATGATGACGTTGGGATCGTCGGTCGCGAGGAACCGGCCCTTGGCCGCGGTGACGCCGATCCAGTCGTTCTTCGGCGTCTGCGCGTGGACGAAGATCCCCGACAGCTCGCGCCCCTTGTCGCGGCTCTGCTCGATGCGCAGCGTCATCCGGTCGCCGAGATGCGTGAATTCGCCGACCTTGATCGACGCGCCAAGCGCACCGGTGCGCAGCTCGAAGCGCAACCCCTCGTAATAATAGCGGGCGATCGGCTGGAGATAGCCGACGATCAGGAGGTTGGCGATCGCGAGGACGATCGCGAACATGTACGGTACGCGGAGCAGCCGCGTGTAGCTCATCCCGACACTGCGCAGGACGTCGAGCTCGGACGTGGTCGCGAGCTTGCGGAACGCGAGCAGGATGCCCAGCAGCAGGCCGATCGGGATGCCGAGCCCGAGATATTCGGGGAGCAGATTGGCGAGCATGCGCCAGACGACGCTGATCGGACCGCCCTCGGTGGCCACGAAGTCGAAAAGCCGGCGCATGCGGTCGAGCACCAGCAGCATCGCCGCGATCACGAGCGTCGAAAAGAGCGGGACCGCGATCAGCCGGGCCATGTAGCGGTCGATGGATTTCATGAGGCGGGGCTCTGCGAGAAGCGCGGACGGAGGAGTAATCGCGGGTCTATACCAGCTTTCGTGCCGGGATATAGAGGTGGTATGGCGCGGAGGTCGCGGCCTATTCCGCAGCGATCTGTCGCGGCGGCGATGGCCGGCCCGGCGCCATCGCGGCGATCACCGCCCGTTCGAGTCCGGCGAGCGTGAACGGCTTGCGCAGGACCTGGTGATCACCGAACTCGCTGGTCGCCGACTCGCCGGCAAACCCCGTCACGAAGAGGACCGCGACATCGGGGAAGATCGGGCGCAGCGCCGCGATCATCTCCGGGCCGGTCTGGCGCGGCATCAGCACGTCGGAAATGATCAGGTCGACCGCGCCGTGGCGCGCAAGCAGAGCGGCGGCATTGACTGGATCGTCGCACGGGATCGGGTTGTGGCCCAGTTCCTCGAGCGCGTTGATCGTCGATGCGAGGACGCGCGGGTCGTCCTCGACGACGAGGATACGCAACCCCGCACTGGCGACCGCCGGCTCGGCCGCCTGTTCCGACGCTAGAACGTCGGTGTCGCCGCCTTCCGTCTCGCCGGACGGTTCGGGATCGGCCTCGACGACGGGGTCGGCAAGGTCGCGCGGCAGATAGAGCGTGACCGTCGTTCCCTCGCCCACCGCACTGACGATTTCGATCTCGCCGTCGAGCTGGCGAACGAGTCCGAATATCTGGCTGAGCCCGAGGCCCGTTCCCTTGCCGGTTTCCTTGGTGGTGAAGAAGGGTTCGAACACCCGTTCGGCGATGTCGGGGCTCATCCCGCTGCCGTCGTCGGCGACGGCGATCGTCGCATAGTCGCCGGCAGGACAATGGCCGACCGCGTTGGCGGCCAGGCCCACGGCGCCCGTCGTCACGGTCATCGTCCCGCGCCCGTTCATCGCATCCCGCGCGTTGACGGCGAGATTGAGGACCGCATTCTCGAGCTGGACGCGGTCGGCGCGAACCCGCCAGCCGTCGGACCGGTCGACCACGGTGAGCGTGATCGCATCGCCCAGCGTGCGGTCGAGCAGGTCGGACATGCCTTCGACCAGCCCGGCGACGCCGAGTGTCTCCGGCTTGAGCGAATCCTCGCGGCTGAACGCGAGCAGCCGCCGGGTCAGCGCCGCTGCCCGGTTGGCACCGTCGGTCGCGCTTTCGATGTGACGGCGGGCGGTCAGGGGATCGCGGATGATCGACCGCTGCGCGAGTTCGAGGCCGCCAAGAACAACCGCAAGCATGTTGTTGAAGTCATGCGCGATTCCGCCAGTCAGCTGGCCCACCGCATCCATTTTCTGGATCTGGCGGAGCTTCGATTCCTGGACGCGTAATTCGGTCGTCGCCTGCTCGACCGCCGCCGAGAGCTCTTCCGCCCTGCCGCGCTCCATGTCGGCATCGGCCTGCGCATCGACCCGGTCGCTGACCGCGCGGATCGTGAACCAGCCCAGCCCGATCGCACCGAGCACGATCAACATGCCGAATACGGCGAGCACGCCGGCGATCGAGCTGGATCGTTCGACGGACCCCATCGCGCCGGAGGTCCGGCTGTCGAGCAGCGCCCGCTCCCTCGCGATCAGCTGGTCGAGGGTGCGGTTGATCGCGATGAGTGTGGGGGCGTTGCGGCCCTGATAATAGCGGGCGAGCGCCTGGCTGTTCTTGCCGTAATTGGTGCTCAGCGCGGTCAGCGACAGCTCGCGGCCGCGATCCTCGTACGCGGTGCGCAACTCGGCGACGCGCGCCGACTGCTCCCGATTGTCGAAGGTGAGCCGCTCGAGGCGGTTGATCTGGGTCCCGGCGAGCACCCATTCCTCGAAATAGAGCCGGCCGAGCTGCTTGTCGCCGCTGATGACGTAGCGGCCGAGCGAGGCTTCGGATCGTGCGATCGTACTCGACAGCGTCCGTGCGAGGATCATCACGTCATAGCTGTGCGCCTGGAGGCGGAGCGCGCGGTCGCGCTCGCGATTGGCGCTGCTCAGCGTCGATATGAGCGCGACCAGTACCGCCGCACCGAGCAGTGCCATCACGATGAGCGTGATGGTCCGCCAGGTCCCGCCGCCCCCAACGGCGATAGCGTCGGCCTCGTCCTGCGTCACGGACGAACGATAGCCTGCGTTATACCGACGAGGCAATGTCAGCCCGGAGATGGCGGACGCGGTAGCGTTTCGCCGGCGGGACGCGGGGATGAAGGTCAGCCGATCACGCCAACCGCGCGTCCGGCCTCCCGGAACATGGCAAGGATCGTCTGCACCTGCTCGTCGGTGTGCTCGGCACAGAGCGAGCAGCGCAGCAGGAAGGTGCCCGCGGGCGTCGCCGGCGGACGTGCCATGTTCACGTACAGCCCGCCCTCTAGCAGCGACTGCCAGATTGCGATCGCCTGTTCCTGGTCGGTGAGGATGATCGCGATGATCGCCGAATCGGACGTTTCGGTGCCGAGCTTGAAGCCCATTGCCTTGAGGCCGGCATGCATCGCCCGCGCGTTCTTCCAGAGCTGGGCACGCTTGTCGTGCGCGGTCATCAGCTTGCGGATCGAGGTCGCGGCGGTGGCGACGACCGACGGCGGCAGCGAGGCGGTGAAGATGTACGGACGGCAGGCGAAGCGGACCATCTCGAACTTCGGATGGTTCGACACGACGAAGCCGCCGACCGTGCCGACCGACTTCGAGAAGGTGCCGACGACGAAATCGACCTGATCGGTGAGGCCCATTTCCTCGTACACGCCGCGGCCATTGGGACCGAAAAAGCCCATCGAATGCGCCTCGTCGACCAGCACCATCGCGCCATGCTTTTTGGCGACCGCGACCATCTCCTTCAGCGGCGCGATGTCACCGAGCATCGAATAGACGCCTTCGAGCACCACGAGCTTGCCGGCTTCCTTGGGCAGGCGGCCGAGCCGCTTGTCGAGATCGGCCACGTCGTTGTGGCGGAAGCGGACGATCTCGGCATTGCCCTGCTTGCAGCCGTCGTAGATCGAGGCGTGGCTGTCGGCGTCGAGGATGACGTATTCGCCCTTGCCCGCGAGCGTCGAGATGATCCCGAGATTGGCCATGTACCCGGTCGAGAACACGATCGCGCCGGTCATGTCGTAGAAGTCGCGCAGCGCCTGTTCGACGTCGATGTGATCGTGGAACGTGCCGTTGAGCATGCGGCTGCCGTTGGTGCCCGAGCCGAACCGGTCAAGCGCGGTCTTGCCCGCCTGGATGACGTCCGGGTCGAACGTCATGCCCATGTAATTGTAGGTGCCGAGCAGGATCGTGTCCTTGCCGCGGATCACCGCCTGGGTCGGCGACTTCACTTCGTCCATCACGATCGTGAACGGGTTGCGCACGCCGGACCGCACGAGCGCCTCGCGCTCGGCGATCAGGCCGTCGAACTTCGACATCAGGTCGCGTTCGGGGGCGACCTCGGCGACGTCGAGGGGGAGGGCGTGGGCGGTGGTGGCGGCTTCGGTCATGTTCGGTTCCAGGAGGTTGGACTGTGATAACGCCTCAGACCGTTCGTCCCGAGTAGCCATCGAGCCTGTCGAAATGGCGTATCGAGGGACATGTACCTCGATACGGTCTCTCGGCTACGCTCGATCCCTACTCGGCACGAACGGCAATGGGGTCAGGCCTTCAGTTTCGCCACCGCGTCGACGAGCTGACCGACGGTCTCGATCTCGGCCTGCATGTTCATCGTGATGATGATGTCGAATTCGTCCTCGATCGCGGCGACGAAATCCATGACGGTCAGGCTGTCCCACTCGAGGTCGCCTTGGAACGTGGTCGCGTCGGTCAGTGCGACGCCCTTCTTGTTGAACGGCTCGATCTGCGCGGTGACGGTGTCGTAGATCTGCTGGCGGTCGCTCATGATAATCCCTTCGGTGTCGCCGTTATCCCTGACAGGGAATTGCGGCGGCTTTTCGGCGCTATAGCAGCCCCGCGGCGCGATACCATGCGGCGGTTTGCGCGAGCGCTTGGCGGGTCGGGACGGCGGGGGTCCACAAAGCGGGCGGGGGCGGCTGGTGCGACACCCAGTCGCGGTGGCAGAAATAGCGGACGCGGTCGCGCGTCAGCCGCGCCTTCTTGCCGCGCATCAGACGATCCGCGGCGGAGGCGAGCAGCATCAGCATGCGCGGTGTCGGCAGCACGCGGACCGGCTTGCCGACCGCGGTGCCGATCGCGCGCGCGAAATCGCGATTGTCCCAGCCGGTTGCGACGCCGTCGTCGGGCTCCATGATCGACGGCGCGGCGGGGATCTCGGCGAGCGCGAGCAACAGCGTCGTCAGGTCCTCGACATAGAGCAGCGAGATTCGCGTTCCTGCCGGCGGCACGGGCACGAAGCCCGACCGCGCCGCCTTGAACACGTCGAGCAGATCATGGTCGCGCGGCCCGAAGATCGCCGGCGGGCGGACGATCGTCCAGTCGAGACCCGATGCGGTGACGCGCGTCTCCGCCTCCGCCTTCGACCAGCCATAGTTCGAGAGCCCCGGCTCGCGTGCGGCAAGCGACGAGACATGGATGAAGCGACGGATGCCGGCGAGCCGCGTCGCCTTCAGGATCGCCTCGGTGCCGGCAATATTGCCCTCGGCGAATGCGGCGCGGTCGGGCACGTTGACGACGCCCGCGACGTGGATGACGATATCGGCACCGTCGACCAGCGTGGCGAGGCTCTTGGGGCGATCAAGCGCGCCTTCGATCCAGGTCACGCCGATGCGCTTGGCCTGCGGCTTGCGGGCGAGCGCGCGGATCGTGTGCCCGGTCTCGAGCGCATGGTCGATCAGGTGGCTGCCGACGAACCCCGTGCCGCCGGTGATGGCCAGAATCATGCGCGCGCTCCCGGGGTGTTCATGGCGCGGCCGATCACAGCAGCGCGAGATGGTTGCGGTGGACCAGCGCGGACCGCGGCGCATAGCCGAGGATCGCAGCGTGATCGTCGCTGTGCCGGCCGAGCAGGCGTGCGGTATCGGCGGCGTCGTATTCCGCCAGCCCACGCGCGATCGTGCCCTCGGGCCCTTCGATCGTCACGAGGTCGCCGCGCGTGAAACCGCCGTCGATCCGCGTCGCCCCCGCCGCGAGCAGGCTGCGACCCTGGCCAAGGGCGGCCGCGGCGCCTGCATCGACGTGGATCGCACCCTTCGCGGTCAGCCCGCCCGCGAGCCATGCCTTCCGCGCAGACGCCGTGCGCTCGGCGGTGAAGAGCGTGTGGCGGGCGGGGGTGGAGAGCGGATGCGCGATCCGCCCGGATGCGATCGCCAGCGGGATGCCTGCGCCGGTCGCGATCCGCGCGGCGGCGATCTTCGACGCCATGCCGCCCGATCCCATGCCGGAGCCCGACCCGTCGTCCGCCATGCCCGCGACCGCATCGATCCGATCCACGCTCGCGATATGAGTCGCGGACGGATCGGTGTGCGGGTTGGCGGTGTAGAGGCCGTCGACGTCGGAGAGCAGGATCACGCCCTGCGCGCCCGCAGCCTGCGCGACCCGCGCGGCAAGGCGGTCATTGTCGCCGAACCGGATCTCCGCGGTCGCAACGCTGTCATTTTCGTTGATGACGGGGACGACTCGCAGCGACAACAGCCGGTTGAGCGTCGCGGCGGCATTGAGATAGCGGCGGCGGTCCTCGAGGTCGTCGAGCGTGACGAGCATCTGCGCGGCGTTGAGCCCCTGCGCGGCCAGCAATTCGGCCCAGACCTGGCTGAGCGCGATCTGGCCGGTCGCCGCGGCGGCCTGCGCGTCTTCGAGACTGGCGCGCCCACCCTTGGGCAGCCTGAGTCGGCGCGCGCCGAGTGCGATCGCGCCGGAGGAGACGATCGCGATCTGCTGCCCCTCGCCAGTTCGTGCGGCGATGTCGGCGAGAAGGTCTGTGAGCCAGTCCCGCCGAACGCTGCCGTCGGGATCGACGAGCAACGCCGAGCCGATCTTCACGATCAGCCGCGCGCAGGACGAGGGTGGAAACATCACTGCTCCCTCTCCCCGCCGGGGAGAGGGCCGGGGTGAGGGGCGGCCATGGGCGGTGTCGCCTGAAACAGCCCCTCACCCAACCCTCTCCCCGCAGGGGAGAGGGCTTTAAGGGTCAGAGCGGCGACCATGCGACCGGGACTTCGCCCTCTTCGAGTTCCTTTGGCGCGCCGGGTGCCGGACCGATCGCGCCGATCAGCTTGTCGAGAAGCGCTTCGATCCCCGCGCCGCTTGCGCCCGAGATTGCCATCACCTCCGCGCCGCTCGCTTCCGCCAGCTCCGCCGAAAGCGCCGCGATCAGTTCGGCGTCGAGCATGTCGACCTTGTTGAGCGCGACGATGACGTTCTTGTCGGTCAGACCTTCGCCATAATTCTCGAGCTCGTCGCGAACGATGCGGTACGATTCGGCGACGTCGGCGTCGTTCGCATCGACCAGATGCAGCAGCACGCGGCAGCGCTCGATATGCCCGAGGAAGCGGTCACCGATGCCTGCGCCCTCGGCCGCACCCTGGATAAGGCCCGGAATATCCGCGACGACGAATTCGCGCTGCTTGTGACGCACCACGCCCAGCTGCGGCCGCGTGGTCGTGAAGGCGTATTCGCCGACCTTGGCCTGTGCGTTCGTCACCTGGTTGATGAAGGTCGACTTGCCCGCGTTGGGCAGCCCGACCAGACCCGCATCCGCGAGCAGCTTCAGCCGCAGCCAGACCCACGCCTCGCCGAATGGCCAGCCGGTGCCGTGCTGGCGCGGCGTGCGGTTGGTCGAGGTCTTGTAGCTGGCGTTACCGCGCCCGCCGTCGCCGCCGCGGAACAGCACTTCGCGCTGACCGACTTGCGTGAAGTCGATCAGCACCTCTTCCTTGTCCTCCGACAGCACCTGCGTGCCGAGCGGGACGCGGATCACGAGATCCTCGCCGCCCGCGCCGGTCCGGTTCGAGCCCGACCCGCCCGAGCCGCGCGGTGCGCGGAAATGCTGCGTGTAGCGAAAGTCGATCAGCGTGTTCAGGCCGGCGATGCATTCGAACACGATGTCGCCGCCCTTGCCGCCATTGCCGCCATCGGGGCCGCCATATTCGATATATTTCTCGCGACGGAAGCTGACGGCACCGGGGCCGCCCTCACCCGAACGTACGTAGATCTTGGCTTGGTCTAGAAAATGCATCGCCGCCCCATAGCGAAATTGGCGAAAATCTCCACCCTCTCCGAGTCGGGGATGTTCAGGCCAGTGGGGAGGCGGCGGCGTCCTTGCTCGCGAGCAGCGCGTCGAGCGCGAGTTCGCGCGCCTTGGTCGTCGGCAGGCCGAGCGCACGCGCCATCGGCGCCCCCATCAGCGCGTCGCCAAGCGCCATCAGCACCAGCGTCAAGGTCTGCTCCTGGATCGGGCGCGTACCGGGCAGTTCGCCGCCGGCCAGTTCGTCGACCAGATCGTGGATCGCGGTCAGGATCGGGTCGAGTGCGACCGTATTGCCCGACAGGATCATCCAGCTCGCCAGCGCTCCCGCGCCGCCCTTGCCGAACGCGTCGAACGTCATCTCGACCACGTCGCGCGGATCGCCGTCGCCGCTGCGAACCTGGAGTACCGCGGCGCGGATCGTCCCGACGATGTCGGCGGCCATCCGCGTGATCAGCGCAGTGTGCAGCCCGTCCGCGGACCCGAAATGGTGGAGCAGATTGGCGTGGGTGCGGCCGACGCGTGCGGCGACCGCCTTCAGCGTGACCCCGCCGGGACCGCTTTCGATCAGCAAGGCGCGGGCGGCTTCGACCGCCGCCTCACGCGATTCGGTGGGAGAGAGGCGTTTACGGAGCGTTGACGGCACGGAACGGAAGACCTATTTACATCGTTGTAAGTAACGTGTTTCCATTCCTGTTTGGAGGTTTCCGTGGCGAAAGCAACCACGCCCGCCGATCTGACCATCACGCCGCGCGACCGACGCTTCGGACGCGGTGCGGCGATTCGTCGCTGGTGGCTTAATGACGATCCGATCGCGACCGCGTTCTACAACGCGCTGTCGGTCACGTTTCCCAAGGGTGAAGGCTATTTCGTCGACAGCGTCCGGCAATTTCGCGAGGGGACGCCGCCCCGGCTGACGGGCGAGATCAACGCCTTCATTAAGCAGGAAGTCATTCACACGCGCGAGCATGTCGCGTTCAACCGGCATGTCACCGACCAGGGCTATGACGTCGCGCCGCTGATGGCCGATGTCGATGCCGCGCTGGCGCTGACCAAGGGGCGCCCGCCGATCGCGAGCCTCGCGGCGACCACCGCACTCGAGCATTTCACCGCGATGCTGGCGCACGAGCTGATCGCGAATCCGAAGCATCTGCGCGGTGGCGACCAACAGGCGGCCGCGCTGTGGCTGTGGCATGCCGCCGAGGAGATCGAGCACAAGGGTGTTGCCTACGATACCTGGCTGCATGCGACCCGCGACTGGCCGCGCTTTACGCGCTGGCGGGTGAAGTCGCTGGTGATGCTCATCACGACGTGGCGGTTCTTCACCGGCCGGGCGCGCGGGATGGCCGAACTGCTGCGGCAGGACGGTTTGACGGGGCCCCGCGTCTGGGCGCGGATGGCGTGGTATGCGTTTGGCAATCCGGGGATGGCGCGCAAGATAGCGGGCGTCTGGGCCGCCTATTTCCTGCCGCGGTTCCATCCGTGGAAGCATGACGATCGCGCGCTGATCGGACTGGCGGAGAGCGAGTATGAGGCGGCGGTGCTCCCGGTGGCGAAGCGGGTGGCGGCGGTGGCGTGACGCGGCCCGTCATCCTGACGAAGGTCAGGATCCAGAGTCGTAACGGGACTGCCCGTAACCCTGGATCCTGACTTTCGTCAGGATGACGGTCTAGGTCACAGACCGTCACCAAACGCACCACCCCGGCGAAGGCCGGGGCCCAATCATGGGACGGTGCTGGCGAAGGTCATCGCTTCGTTACTGCGATCTTTCCACCTGGGCCCCCGCCTTCGCCGGGGTGGTGGGAAGCGCCAAGCAAACAAAGGCTAAATCACGCCGCCAGCGGCATGGGTGCACATCGGTCTTCGAGGTCGAGTTCGAGCAGCACCGCGGGTGCTTCGCCGCCGCGACCGAGCGACGCGCGCGGTTCGATTCGCCCGGTCGGCCTGAAGCCGAGCTTTGTCAGCACGCGGCCCGAGGCCGGATTGTCGACGAAGTGGAAGGCGTCCAGCCTGCGCAGGCCCAATGCGTGGCGGGCCATCGCGATCACCGCTTCACCCGCCTCGGTCGCGAGGCCACGACCCCAGGCGTCGGGGGTCAGCCAGTAACCGAGCTGATGCGTCTCGCCGTCCGGGTCGATCGCGATGCCGCCGATCAGCCGCGGTGCCCCCGCTTCCATCGTCTCGATCAGGAAGCGCGGATCGTGACCGGCACGCGGCTGGGCGAGAAACGCATCCGCATCGCTGACGGCGTAGGGCCACGGCGCGCGCGCGAGTTTTGCGATCACGGATTCATGGGCGATCGCCTTCGCCAATGCGGGCGCGTCCTCCGGCCAGCCGGGGCGTAACGTCAATCTTCTGGTGCGCGCGAACATGCCTTGCTCTCCTCGACGCATCGCACCTGTCCTCCTGCCACATCCGAATGACGGGGCAGCGACGGGCGCGGGGAGGGAGCAATAAAAAAGGGAGCCGGGGTGACCCGTCTCCCTTGTTCAGGTTCGCTTTCGCGACCCGGGTCCCCCTGGTGGGCAACCCGGACGGTTACCCGATGTTATTCGGCTGCGACTGCCATATCGGCGGCATCGTTCGCTGCCAGTTCGACCGAGCAGAACTTGCGACCGAGTTTGCCTTGGCTGAACACGACGCGACCATCGACGAGTGCGAACAGCGTGTGGTCCGTGCCGATGCCGACATTGGTGCCAGGGTAGAACTTCGTCCCGCGCTGACGCACGAGAATGTTGCCGGCGACGCAGGCCTGGCCACCGAACTTCTTGACGCCGAGGCGACGACCGGCCGAATCGCGACCGTTGCGCGAAGAGCCGCCTGCTTTCTTATGTGCCATCTGAAGCTACTCCTTATGCCTGAGCGGCCGGGGCATCAGCCTCGGTCTGCTTGGCGGTCTGGCCACCCACGGACACGATCTTCAGGATCGTGTGCTGCTGGCGATGGCCGTTCTTGCGACGATAGTTGTGACGACGACGCTTCTTGAAGACGATGACCTTGTCCGCCTTCGCCTGCGCGATGATCTCTGCGGCGACGGTGAAACCCTCGACCGAGCGCAGCTCCGAGCCTTCGCCCGCCAGCAGCACATCGCCCAGCGTCACCGACGCACCTGCATCGCCCTCGATCTTCTCGACGACGATCTTATCTCCGGCGGCGACGCGATACTGCTTGCCGCCCGTGCGCACGACTGCGAACATGGCCCTTGTCACTTTCCAAATACATGTGCCCCACGAACGCAGGGTCCGCCGGGAGAAGCCGGGGAGCTAAGCGAGGGGCGCCGTCCTGTCAACCATCAAGGGGTCGCAACCGGTAATTCTCGCGTGAAAACGCCCCCCGATCGATCCACGCGCCGATTCGCGGGTGCGGCCGGCGGCTTTAGTGGCGGTGAAGCTGGCGCAGCGTGTAGCGGCCGTTCGCAAATTCGCCGAACAGGCCGCTGATCGCGGGATGATCGACGGGCTCATCCGTCGAATCGGGAACGAGGTTCTGCTGGCTGACATAGGCCACGTAGGTGGACTCCATGTTTTCCGCGAGCAGGTGGTAGAAGGGCTGGTCCTTCTTCGGCCGCATCTGCTCCGGAATCGCCTCGTACCACTCGTCGGTGTTCGCGAAGACGGGATCGACGTCGAAGATGACGCCGCGGAAATCGAACATGCGGTGACGCACGACATCGCCGATCGAAAAATTGGCGTGGACGATCGGCGGTGCGATGACGTCCGATGCTCCACCCTGCCGGGCGATGGCAACGCTGCCTTCGGGAACCGCGATATCGGGGGCAGCGGGATCGGTGGGGATATCATGGTGAGGCATGCTGCCAATCTAAGCGCTGTTTTGCGCCGCACAAGCGGTGTCGCCGGGCGCGGGCAGGGCGACCCTCCCGCGTCATCGGCTTTGGCGGCATGTGTGCAAAATCGCCAAAACCCCTATTGCGTTCACCGCATGTCTGATTTAGAGGCCCGCCCTCGACCGATCGGAGGCGCTGCTCGCAGCACTTCGGATGACCTTGCGGAGAGGTGGCAGAGTGGTCGAACGTACCGCACTCGAAATGCGGCGTACCCGCGAGGGTACCGTGGGTTCGAATCCCACCCTCTCCGCCATTTAACACCAGTCCAGCAATGACTTACCCTTCGGGGTGCAGCGATTTCGCTCGCTTGTCCGCGCGCCGGGACACAGGCGGCTGCTGCATCCCGGCGCGCGTCGTCCATCTCAGAACGCGGCGGAGAGTCCGGCAAACGCGGTGACGCTGTCGCGATCGTCGCGCAGCGCATAGCCCGAGACGCCACCACGAAGCGAAAGCGCGCCCGCGATCTGGCCGTCGACGCCCATCGCATAGCTCATATAGTTGCGATCGGCCCGCTCGACGCCGCTGGTGAAGCTGATCGGCGCCCCGGCGGGCGTCATCACGAGCATGCGCGGATCGTCGTCGAATTCACGCTCATAACCAGCGCGCGCGAAGACGCGTACCGGCTGCCCCGGCGTCGAGCGGACGACCGCGCCGAAGCGACCGGTCAGGCTCTCGATCTCCTGCTTGCCAAAGCTCGCCGACGTCGAAAGCCCGCCGCTCTCCGCGTAGCCCGCGATGCGGACCCGGTCATATTGGACCGCAACGTCCGGTCCGAACGCGATACCGCCGCGCGAGACGAGGTCGAAGGCGGCGGTGACTCGCCCGGCGACGTAGTTGCCGTCGGTCTCGCCATCGTGCGAGCGGATCGCCGGTCCGAGCTGCACCGTGCGGCGGATCCGGCGATAGTCGATCTCGCCGTACGAGCCGTCGGCGAGCAGGCGGACGGGGCCCAGTTCACCACGCGCATAGCCGCTGGCCGACCAGGCGCGGGGCTTGTAGCTGCCTGCGCCCGACTGGAAGTCGCCCTTGCCGTCCGAATATCCCCCGGCGATGCCGATTCCCGAGGCGTCGCCGATCGCGACGTCGGCCCCCATCGTCCCGCTGAACCCGCGTTCGTTCAGCCCCACGCGCTGCGCCGAATTGCCGCTCGAATAATAATGATAGGCGGCACCGCCGAAGATCGACAGCCCGCGTCCGACGCGCTGCGAACCGCCACGCTCGGGGCCTTCGAGCTGGTCGCGTTGGGCCCTGAACATCGCCTGCGCGGCATAGCCGAGCCCGGCGATCTGTTCGGGCGCCTTGACGAGGCTTGCAACCGCCTGCCCCTGGATCCGCTGCGTGATGCCCGCGGGGTGGACGCTGTCGGCGAGGATGTAGGTCTCGTTCGCGTTGGGCGATACGAGCGTCGACCGCGTGCAGGCGAGCGACGACGGGACGGTACAGGCGACACCCGTGATATTGGTATAGCCATAGGTCGACGGGCTGGTGACGAGCTCGTTGAACAAACGATCGGTGTCGAAATACAGCGCGTTGACGTTCGCTGCCGCGAGCGCGGCGGCATAGGTCCGGTTGAACAGCTGGATCCCCGCGGCGCCGCCGGACTGGACCGCGAGCGTGACGATGCGCGTCGCGCCGGACGTCTGCAGGCGCGACACCTGCGCGGCGAGCTGCGTCGCGGCGGTCGTCAGCGTCGCGTTGTTCGTGCTGCCCGCCGCCTGAAACGCGAAATAGTCGTTACCGCCGCCTTGGATATAGACGAGGTCACGCGGCCCGAAGCTGCCGCCCGCGGCGAGGAAGTTGCCGATCTGCGTGGTGATCGGAATCGACAGCGCGTTCGCCGCGGTCACGCGTGCGCCGCCAACCGCATAGTTCGTCCCGCCCTTGCCATAGACGGGGTCGAGCGGGAGCCCGAGTCGCGCGGCAAGAACCTCGGGGGCGACCGGGTCGGGGTTGGTCGTGAAGCTGCCCGCATCGCGCGCGAGCCGCGGATCGAGCGTCAGATAGTAACCGCCATCGGCGAGGCTGTCGCCGAACACGATCATGCGGTCGACAGGGTCGCCCGCGCTGGCCGTGCCGGCCGTGGTGGCGGTCTGTGCGTGAGCAGGGCCGGCGGCTGATAGAATCGAGCCGAGCAGCAGCGCGACTGCGTAAGTGCTTTTCATGATGCCTCTCCTGGCGGCGAGGGATCACTGTCCGTCGCTCGGGCGACAGTGTTGGGTCCGGCGCGGTCCTTCGTCAAGCGGTCGCATTTTCACGACGGTGGGTAATTGCAGCACTTTACGAGGCGCATGCGGGTTGGCGGCGAGCAGGGCTTTGCTATGGGCGGCCGGCGGGTTTCGCGTCGAGGCGCGCGAGGAGGCGAAGATGACCGGTGGAGCTCAGACAATGCAGGCACGGCTTATCGAGATCGCCAAGCAGGGCGACATCGCGTGGTTCGCGGCAAACCCCGATCGTCGTATCCGCATTCGCCAGGCCGTGGCGCAGGAATTCGCCGACGACATCGGCGCCTCGCCGGTCGGGATGACCTGGTTCGCGCTGGTGCTCGAAGCACAGCCGGGCGCGCGGATCCGCCAGCCGATCGCGCTGCCGATCGGCTTCGCGATCGACGACATGGACGACGCAGCCCTGTTCAGCCTGTTCCAGCAGGCAGCACCCGCCGACGCAAAAGCGCTGCTGTCGCGGCTGCGCACGACGAGACTGCCGAACGCCTGAACCGGAACGCCGGCTGCTCCATCCGATTGCCGGGAGCAGCGCCGGACGCCAACCCGGCGGGTGCAAATCAGGCTGACACGCCGTCGGCGGCATCGTAAGCGCGGGTGATGCTTCACCGATCGCGAGTTATCCTGCCGTTCGTCTGCCTGATCCTGTCATCAGGATGCGACCGGCCCCCGACACCTTCGACGGACCGGAACGTCGCCAAGCAGGATCCCCTCGTGCAGGATCTCGATCGTCTCGAGGCGGGGGTGCGGATCGCAGCGGCGAACAAGCGTATCGATGAGCTCGAGCGACAGGTCGGTGCGTTGCAGACGACGCCGGAAAAGCTCGATCTGGATCTGCTCACCCGTCGCGTGGAGGCACTCGAGGTCAAGGCCAATGGCGGCATGTCCGACCTGACCGAATCCTCCGTCAGTGATACCAGCGGCACGAGCAGAAGCCCGGTATCGGCGGCGCCAACGCCCGAGCGTGCCGCGACCGCCGTCAAACGCAAGCCGGCGCCGACGCCTCCCGACGCCAAGGCGCGACCACGGCTGGCGACGCCGGACGAGATCAAGGATTTCACCAACCGCAACTGACCGTCGAGGCTGGTCGATGATGCGGCCAGCGGACCGGAGCGACCTGACGCCCCGCGCGCCGCCCTACTGGATGCCTGCGTGAGCGGAGCAGCGCTCAAACGCCGCTTGTACCGGGATGTGCACGATATTTTCCTGTCCTGTCGCGCCGTTCAAAACGCTTTTTTAGCCATTCGCCTCTAGATTCGGAGACCAGCAAATGGACCCGCGTGGCTGCCCATCTGCTCGATCGACACGATCAGGTTGCGGTGCTGGGAGCGCGTTATGTCCATCTCGTTTTATAGCGTGGCGAGTAAGCCGGACAATGAATCCGATCGCGAGAAGTCGATCGCCAGAACCGGTATTCTTGCCGAGCCGCATCAGGAAAAATTTCATTCGATCCTGGACTGCGTGAGAGGGGCTTTGCACGCGCGGGCCGCCGCCATCACGATCGTCTACCAGGACTCGACGTATCTGGTCTCCGCGCTCGGTTTCGATGCCGGCATCTACAAGCGATCGTCGTCGTTGTGTGCGCATACGATCCTGTCGCCCGATTCCCTCACCGTCGTGCCCGACACCGCCGCGGACGAACGGTTCGCGGGTAATCCCTATGTCGACACGATCGAAGGCATACGGTTCTACATCGCGGCGCCGCTGCTCGATGAGAATGGGGCGGCACTCGGCGCGTTGTGTGCGTTCGACCAGAAGGCGCGTGAGGTGGTCACGGAGGAGGACAGGGCGGTGCTCTGGGAACTCAAGATCAAAGCGGAAGCGATCGTGAACAGCATCAGGGGTGATGGTGAGGAGATCCCGAAGGAGACCCTTGTCGCCCCGACAGGGGTGTCCGAGGCTGAACGGTGAACGTCTACCGGCGTATTGCGAGCGATTCCTCGCCCGATCTCAGTGAAAGGCGCTATTCGACCAGGCGGGCCGTCGATCTGGACGTCTTCCTGATAACGCCGCTTGGCGACGCGCATCCCGCCAATATCCAGGACGTGTCGTCGCGCGGTTTCCGGATCCGGTCAGACTATGGGGTCACGATCGGCCGCTTCTTGACGCTCGATATTCCGGGGCTCACGCGGTATTCGGGCTGGGTAGCCTGGTCGTATCTCGGCGAGTTCGGGCTCGAAGCCGCGACCCCGGTTCCCAACGACATCGTCGATCATATCGTCACTTTGGGCGAACAGGCGACCGCGGCACCGGGGGCGAATTGCCTGCCCTTTACGATCTGATCTAGGGCAGCCGCGAGGCGCGGTATCGCGCCTGAACGCTAAGATTGGAGGCCCGACCGGGCCTTGAACAAACGAGCAATAACAAACGGATACGTTGTCTAACTTAGGCTTTAACAGCAACGGCATTCCGCCGCGTCCCAAGGGTGATGGCTAACTGGCGGAACCTTATATTAGGACGAAGGTAAAGGCAGCTTGAGCGTTTTCGCATCACGCGTCGAATGACCGCTAACGCCCACATGCGCTCGTTCAATGATCTTCAAGCATCCACCAATTGCAGACAATCGTTTATGCTGGCAGTCTTACTGGATGACGTGGAAACGACTTAGTCTCGCCACTCTGCTGGGCGCTATTGCTCTCCCCACGGGCTTCTACCCAATGAAGGTGGCTTTGACTGAGTGGTACTTGCATACCGCTCCTAAAGACGGACTGTCCGGACTAGGGGTGCTCGCAGGGAGTCTTTATTTCGCTCTGGCTTGCGGGCTAGTGACTTTCGGAACCGTTCTGAGCGTACGCCGTCAGCGTCCATAGCGTCCGTTCTGTCCATTCCGTTCTTGCCCAAACGCGGTCGTCAGAAGTTATTGAACTTACCTTTGAGCAACATCCACCAACCGATAGAGGGGGATAGCGCGATCAACCACACGGCGAGCGTCGCCCAGAGGTGATCGCCGTTTTGATTTAAGAGGACATCGGAAATCGACCCGGTCCATCCTGCGAAGAAAGCTACGGGGTACCAGGCCAAAACGGTCCACGCAGCTACGACTCCACCACCTAGGAATCGGCTCGTACGTGTTCTGTCTCTACCCATCCTATGACGTTAGCATTCGAATGTCATTTTACGAACTCAGTCGTCCCGAAAACCGTCGGTCCGCTTACCACCAACTCCGGCCGTTCCGCTTACGCCCACATGCGGTCGTTCGCCAGCCAAGTTGCCGTTCCCAATTGCCGACGCCGGGCTTCGGCTACATACATAAGCTATGCCACCATCCACGACCGTCATCAGCGATCCGCCCTCGAACCTTAAGGCTTACGAAGTGGAGCTGATTGGTCGGGTTCAGGAACACGGCTGGCAGACGACCTCTGTCGGGTCCGACGATAATGGCGATCCTGCTTTCAGCTATACGACCGGGTTTTGGCTCGCCGTCGAACAGCCGGAAGTAGTCGTGTTCGACTTCCCGCCACAGCTAGCCCACGATGTGTTTGCGCAAATGATCGAGAAAATGCGGGCGGGCCATCGGTTTAGTGTTGGCCAGCCGATCAAGGACGTCTTGTCTAACGAGGCGGTATACCTCCTTCCGGTAAAGCGAAACGCCGGGGTCAAATATCTGCGGTCGAGTGAATGGTTTTACCGAGGGACCGAGTTCCCGGCGGTTCAACTCGTGCGGGCCGATGGCGCTGGACGGTTCCCGTGGGAACGTGACTTCAACGAAGCGCTCGCGAGTCTCCAACCTGACCTGTCGGAACGCGGTTGGATTAAAGAGCTAGAGGAGCCTTTCAACGGCAGTTAATCGAGGTTTGCGCCCGAAAGCTGCCGGTCTCCTCATCACCAATTCCGGTCATTCCGCTTCCGCCCACTTGCAGACATCCGGCTAAGCCAGCGCCCACACGGCTACCACCCCGAAGCCTGCGACCAGCGCTAAGCACCCCCACCAAGGCACCGCCACGCCGTCGAAATAGTCACCGGTCGAAAGATAGGTGCGAATAGCCTTGCGCTGAGCGTCGCCATACCTCCTGTCGCGGGCACGAATATCGCTGTCGGAAAGAAAATGAGCCACAATTTCGGGCACGTCCTGCTCGGAAGCTTCAAGCTGGCGGTCCAGCTTTTCGCAAAGGCGATCAACCGAAGGCCAGTCCACCAAAGGCGCTTCTTCGGCGGCGAGAATTTCTTCCAAGCAGGCCTGTATGTCGCTGAGCATGATCGACCGAGCATAGCTACCCCTTGCGGGTACTAACGACCGCTTTCCACCATCAACGGTCCATTGATGGAAGAGAAATGCCGCACCACGGACAGAAGCCGATCTCGATAGCGCTGCTTCCGCCATCGTGAACCATCAGGCCGAAGCCCCCGTTCATTTCAGTTATGAAAGCGTCTGGGCAGTCTGTTCGGTCCGGGTGCATCGCGCACGTATGTGCAAGGTCGCTGGCCATCCAATCGCAGCAGTAGGGACCGTTGAGCATAGCTCATATGAACCGGACCACAGTAGAACAGCAATGTCTGCTCTCCACCAATGCCGGACATCCAACCCGAGGGGGCATGTCCAGATTTGCAACGTGGCGCGGTTGGACAGCGCTAAGTCACTGTAAAATAACAGTTAGACAGATTGGAGGCCCGACCGGGAATCGAACCCGGGTGCGAGGATTTGCAGTCCTCTACGTCACCACTCCGCCATCGGGCCTCGATGCGCTGCGGAGGGCGCAGATGCGTGCTTTTACCGGGCGGGTCAACCGTTCGAGCGAAATTTGCGCCTAAAATAACCTCGAAGCCAGTCCGAGAGTGGGATCTGGCCGTCATGGTCGCCGCTTGTCGTGGTGCGCAAGTTGCTGCACTCAGGTGTCAAGATTCTGCGATTAAACGGGGATTCTGGTGAAAACGATCGATGTGAGGGGAGGGACCAACCTTGGCGGCGTGCAGCCGGAGATCTTTGCGATGCCGCCCGGCATGGCGATCCGGTACGACAAGCCCTGCGCCGCATTGACCGACCTCATCACGGGCTATCACGTCTACCGGTCGTCGGGACCGGAAAGCCTGGGCCAGGTCGACCGTTTCCTGCCCGGTACCGCGAATGTCAGGTTCACGATCGATGCGGGGCCGGTGTCGGTCTCGATCGGGCGCCGAACCTTCGCCGACCTGCCACCCGCGACGCTGTACGGCCCGACCGGAACCGCGCTGAAGGCGATCACCAATGGCGGGATCATGATCGGGTTCGGCGTCAGCGCGCTTGCCTGGAGCCGGTTGTTTAGGCGGTCGGCGGGCGATTACTGCAACAAGATCGTGCCCCTGGGCGAGGCGATGGGGCCGATCGCGACCGGACGGTTCATGGATGCGCTGCGGCTCGCCGCGTGTGACGACGAGGTCGCGCCCGCGCTCGACACGATCCTGTGCGACCTGCTCGGGCCACCGCCTGCCGAGGCGGCGCTGATCGGGCAGCTGAGCCACATGATCGGGCGGGACGGATCGCACGACGTCGCGACCGTCGCTGCCGAGCTCGGCATCACCGGCCATGCCCTGCGGCGTATCTCGGTCCGGCATTTCGGGTTCACGCCCAAGATGCTGTTGCGCCGCGCGCGCTTCCTGCGATCGTTCCTGCGGCTGTTCAGGACCCCCGGGACGGTCGATTATTCGCTGATCGACCCGAGCTATTTCGACATGTCGCATTTCCTCCGCGACGCCGATACGTTTCTCGGGATGACGCCGCGGCGGTTCATGGCGAGCAGCACGCCGTTCCTCGACGCGAGCGTCCGCGCGCGCGCCGCGGTGCTCGGCGCGGCGACGCAGGTGCTGCACGTGCCGTCGACGATAGCCCCGATCGGCAGCGGGACGCCGGCGCAGGGACCCCAGGGCGATGCTGCGCCGCGCGGTACGCCAGCCGCGCCCGTGTCTGCACCGCCGGCTGGATCATCGCCCTTGCCCCCTGGCATGATCGAGGCCGCGACGATCGCCGCGATGGCGTCGACGTCGGTGCCGACGATGGGAGCCCAGGAGGGCACGCCGCTCGGCCTCTCCGACGGCGACACGCCGCCTGCACCCGATCCGGATTGAAATTGCGGGCGAATTGATGCGATCGCCCGAGGCGGACGTGCTAGGCCGGGGATGAGGTGTGCCGCAACCATGCGTGCGCCCTCGGCGTCCCGCCCGCGGCATCTTGGTGTCACACGGGCGGGCGGGGCGCCCATCGCTTCTCGTTGAAATCGCCCGGAATCCGCTGCGGACCTCGCGCCACGATCCGGTTTCGTCGGCTTTCGCTGCGATTTTCACCCCGCAGTCGCTTGGCGCAACGGCAGCGGCACGGTACAGCTTGGCCAGCAAACAAGTGTATTGCGCACCTAAAACAGTTGTGCGACAGGATAGGCCATGACGACGATCAGCACCGATACCACCAGCTCCGGCTTCGCAGCGATGCGCCATGCGATGGTCGCCAGCCAGCTTCGTACCAATGCCGTCAACGACCAGCGCGTCGTCGCCGCGATGGCGCGTGTTCCACGGGAGGATTTCCTGCCGGCGAACGTGCGCAGCATCGCCTATCGCGACACCGCGATCGCGCTCGGGGCGGGGCGTTACGCGAACCTGCCCATGGCGACGGGGCGCTTGCTGACCGAGGCGTATCTCACCGCGACCGACCGGGTCCTCCTGATCGGCGCAGCAAGCGGCTATACCGCGGCGGTGCTGTCGGAAATCGTCGCGTCGGTCGTCGCGGTCGAGAGCGACCCCGCCCTGATCGCCGTCGCGCGCGAGGCGCTGGCCGGCATCGACACCGTCGAACTCGTCGAAGGGCCTCTCAACGAGGGCCATGCGGCAGGCGCGCCGTACGACGTGCTGATCATCGACGGTGCGGTCGAATCGATCCCCGACATGTTGGTGGCGCAGCTTCGATCGGGTGGACGCGTCGCCGCCGGTCTCGCCGAGCGTGGGCTGACGCGGCTCGCATCGGGGCGCAAGACCGATGGCGGGTTCGCGATGGCGGCGTTTGTCGACGTCGAGTGCGTGGTGCTGCCGGGATTCGCAACTCCTCAACCCTTCAAGTTCTGAGGCAAGACCATGCCGCGCGCCGCATCCTTCCGCTTCCTGCTTGCTGGTGTGGCGCTGATCTATAGCGCTGCACCGGTCGATGCGGAGACGTTACGCGAGGCGCTGGCCAAGGCCTACACGACCAACCCGACGATCACCGGACAGCGTGCGACGTTGCGCGCGACCGACGAGAATGTCCCGATCGCGCGCGCGGCCGGACTGCCCGCTGCGAATGCGACCGCGGACTATTCGGAGTTCGTCCTCAACGCGTCCAACTCGTTCGTCGTCCCGCAGCGCCAGGGCGTGGCACGCGCCAACGTGTCGATCCCGCTGTATCTAGGCGGGCAGGTCCGCAATTCGGTCGCCGCGGCGAAGATCCGCGTCGAGGCAGGCCGCGCGACGCTGCGCGGGACCGAGGCCGATCTCTTCACCAACGTCGTCGCCGCCTATATGGACGTGATCCGCGACGAGGCGATCGTCGGGCTGAATACGCAGAACGTCCGCGTTCTCGACGTCAATCTGCAGGCGAGCCGCGACCGGTTCCAGGTCGGCGATCTGACGCGTACCGACGTCGCGCAGTCCGAGGCCCGGCTGGCACTCGCACGCGCGCAGCTGCAGTCGGCGCAGGCGCAGCTGATCTCGAGTCGTGAGGGATATATCCGCCTCGTCGGCACGCCCGCGGGAACATTGGAGCCGCCGCCGACGCTGCCGCATCTGCCCGACAGCCCGGCGTCGGCGGTGACCGTCGCGATCGAGAACAATCCGGTGCTGATCGCGGCGGCCAAAGAACGCGACGCCACGCGGTACGACATCGGCGTCGCGCGCGCGACGCGCCTGCCGCAAATCAACGCGGTCGGCGGGAGCAGCTATACCAATTATCTTGGCTCGATCCCGGCGGTCGGCGGTACGGGCACGACCGGCTCGGTACCGAACGCGAACAAGTCGGTTCAGGCCGGGCTGTCGTTGACGATGCCGCTGTTCCAGGGCGGGCGTCCGGCTGCACAGGTCCGCCAGGCCGAGGCGCTCAATGCGCGCGCGATCGAGAATGTCACCGCCGCAGAACGCAACGTGATCTCGCAGGCGCGCTCGGCCTTTGCGGTCTGGCGGTCGTCGGAACAGGTGATCCAGTCGTCCGAGACCGCGGTGAACGCGAACAAGCTCAGCCTTGAGGGCGTGCGCGCGGAAAACAGCGTCGGCACGCGAACGATCCTCGACATCCTCAACGCCGAGCAGGAGCTGCTCAACAGCCAGGTCACGCTCGTGACCGCGCGCCGCGACGCCTATGTCGCGGGCTTTGCGCTGCTGGCGGCGATGGGGCAGGCCGAGGCGCGCGATCTGGGTCTGGACGGCGGCGTGCTTTACGACCCGGTCGTCAATTATGACCGCGTCCACAAGAAGATCTGGGATTTCGGCGGCGATGGCCAGGCGCTGCCGGTGGCGACGCGCACCGTTCAGTCGCCCACGCAGACCGCCGATGTGCGGCGTGAACTTGATCCGTTGCTCGACAGTCCGGTTGACAGGAACCCGGCATTGACGACAGGTAGGGACGCGCCGAGCCGCCAATAGGGGCGGGACCGGCCATGGGGTTTGGGATGGTCCGGATGGGGGATATCAGCGCGGAGCCGTCGATGGAGGAAATCCTCTCGTCGATCAAACGGATCATCGCCGAAGAGGGCGATGGCATGCCGAGCCGCCAGCGGCGTCCGGCGCGCACGATGCAGGCATCACCGTCGGTCGACTATGACGACGAGATCGACGACGACGAAATTCTCGAACTGAGCGACCCGATGCCGATGGTAGACCGTACGCCCCGCCCGCCGAAATCGCCGGTGCTGACGTCGGTGGATCCGGTGCCCGAACCGCGGCACGCCGAGCCACGTCACGCCGAGCCACGGCCGGCCGCGCCTCGCCCGCAGGCGCAGCAGGCCCCGGTTCCGGAAGAGCCCGCCGAGCCGATCGTGTCGCGCGAAACCGCCGCTGCAACGCGCGCGCCGCTCGAGGCGTTGACGCGCATGATGGTGAAGCCCGACGCAAACAGTGACGGTACGCTCGAAGGGCTGGTCCGCGAGATGCTGCGACCGATGCTGCGCGAGTGGATCGATGCGAACCTGCCGCATATGGTCGAGGACATGGTCGCGCGCGAAATCGCCAAGATCATGAACCAGCAGCCCTGATCATCGGCGGGCTGTCAGATCGCGGCCCGCCCATCGTTTCCCGAGCCTGACCTGACGCTGAGCTACGGAAGATGTACCCGTCGCGGGAGGACAAGCTCAAGCGCGGCCGGCTCCCGTCTTCCGTCGCAAATCGCGTGTTCTGGCAGGAGTCCGGCGGAACCACGGTGCGACGGACTTGGTTTGGTTGGGCATGTCCAGACCGCCCGCGCCCGATACAGACACCGATGCCTTGAGTGCGAGCGCGCACCTGCACGACATCATGCCCGCCGGCGCCGGGAGCGACATCTTTTTCGCGGCGGTGAAGACCACGCGGATGCCGATGGTCGTGACCGATCCGCACCGGCCCGACAACCCCATCATCTTCTGCAACGAGGCGTTCTCGTTCCTGACCGGCTATTCGCAGGACGAGATCCTCGGGTATAATTGCCGGTTCCTGCAGGGGCCCGAAACCGACCGCACCGTCGTCGACGAGATCCGTGCCGCGATCGCCAAGCGCGAAGAAATCGCGGTCGAGGTGCTCAATTACCGCAAGAACGGCTCGACCTTCTGGAACGCGCTCTTCGTGTCGCCGGTCTTCGGCGACGACGGCGAACTCCGCTATTTTTTCGCGAGCCAGCTCGACATCTCGCGGCGGCGCGAGGCGGAGGAGGCGCTGCACGAGGCGCAGCGGATGGAGGCCGTCGGCAAGCTGACCGGCGGCATCGCGCATGATTTCAACAACCTGCTTCAGGTCATCCAGGGCTATGCGGATATCCTCGATGCCCGGATCGACGCGAGTGACCGCGCGGCACGGCGCGCGGTGGATGCGATCGCGACGTCGGCATCGCGCGCCGCGACGCTGACCCAGCAATTGCTCGCCTTTGCGCGCAAGCAGGAGTTGCGCGACCGCCTGCTCAATCTCAACCAGCTGATCGGCGACTTCCGACCGATCCTCGATCGCAGCATCGGCGATGGCGTCGTGCTCAAACGGAAACTGGCGAACGACCTGTGGAACTGCCGGATCGACCCGGTCCAGGCCGAGATGGCGCTGCTCAACGTCATCGCCAACGCGCGCGACGCGCTCGGCGGCGCGGGGACCGTCACGCTCACGACGCGCAACGCGGTCCTGCCCGAGGATGACGGCGTGGCGAAGCTCGAACCGGGCGAATATGTCGTCCTCAGCATCAGGGATGACGGGCCCGGCATCGATCCGGCGACCGCGGACAAGGTGTTCGAACCCTTCTTCACGACCAAGGAGATGGGCAAGGGCGCGGGGCTCGGTCTCGCGATGGTTTATGGTTTCGTGCGGCAGTCGGGCGGGCTCGCCACGATCCAGAACGCGCCGGGCGGCGGTGCCGAGGTCTCGCTCTATTTCCCGCGCGCGAGCGGTGCGGTCGAGCGCAAGCCAGCCGGGCCGATCGCGCCGCGTACCGGCGGCGCCGAGCGCGTGCTGATGGTCGAGGACCAGATCGAGGTGGGCGAGCTCGGCAAGACGATCCTCGAGGATCTTGGCTATGACGTCGTGCTGGTGAACAGCGGGCGCGCCGCGCTTGATACGCTCGCGGCGGACACCGACTTTCGCCTGGTGTTCACCGACATCCTGATGCCCGGCGGCATGAACGGCGTCGCGCTGGCGCAGAGCGTCCGGCGCGACTTCCCGCATATCGCGGTATTGCTGACCACGGGCTTTGCCGACGAGGCGATCGACGAGGGGAGCCGGTCGTTCGAACTGATCCGCAAACCCTATCGGCGCAACGAACTCAACCAGCGGATTCGCGCGGTGCTCGACAAGCCGGGTGCGCGGACGTGAGGCTAGTCTAGCCCGGACGCGCTCGCTAAGGCGTCGGACATGAGCGAGCTTCCCAAAACCTTCGACCCCGCCTCCATCGAATCGCGCTGGTATGCGCATTGGGAGGCCAGTGGCCAGTTCCGCCCCGACCGCCCGAACGCGGAACCCTGGACGATCGTCAACCCGCCGCCCAACGTGACGGGCAGCCTGCATATCGGCCATGCGCTCGACAACACGCTGCAGGATATCCTGACGCGCCACGCACGCCTCAAGGGCAAGGACGCGCTCTGGGTGGTCGGCACCGATCACGCGGGCATCGCGACGCAGATGGTCGTCGAGCGCCAGATGGGCGCAATGTCCCCGCCGCAGAAGCGCACCGACCTCTCGCGCGAGGACTTCATCGCCAAGGTCTGGGCGTGGAAGGAGGAGAGCGGCGGCGAGATCACGCAGCAGCTCCGCCGCTTGGGCTGCTCGATGGACTGGGCGAACGAACGCTTCACGATGGACGAGGGCTTTTCGAAGGCCGTCCTCAAGGTGTTCGTCGACCTCCACAAGCAGGGGCTGCTCTACCGCGACAAGCGCCTCGTGAACTGGGATCCGGGCCTCGGCACCGCGATCAGCGACCTCGAGGTCGAGACGCGCGAGATCAAGGGGAGCTTCTGGCACCTGCGCTATCCGCTCGCCGACGGATCGGGTTTCATCGAGGTCGCCACGACGCGGCCCGAGACGATGCTCGCCGACATGGCGGTGGCGGTCAACGCGTCCGACGAGCGCTACACCGCGCTGATCGGCAAGCAGGTGAAGCTGCCGATCACCGGCCGGCTGATCCCGATCATCGCCGACGATCATGCCGATCCCGAACTCGGATCCGGTGCTGTCAAAATCACGCCGGGGCATGACTTCAACGATTTCGAAGTTGGCAAGCGGGCAGGGATGGCCGCGGGGACGATGCTCAACATGCTCGATGCCAAGGCGCGCGTCGTGCAGGTGTCCGACGGGCTGATCCCCGCCGACCTGCTCGGGCTGACGACCGCCGAGGCGCGGAAAGCTGTCGTCGCGCAGCTGAAGGCCGAGGGCTTCCTGATCGCGCATGTCGACAAGGACGGCGTCGAGCACGACGCCGAGCCGCGCACGATTCAGACGCCGTACGGCGATCGCTCGGGCGTGGTGATCGAGCCGTGGCTGACCGACCAATGGTATGTCGACGCCAAGACGCTCGCGCAGCCCGCGATCGAGGCGGTGCGCGTCGGCGCGATCGATATCGTGCCCAAGACCTGGGAGAAGACGTTCTTCAACTGGATGGAGAACATCCAGCCCTGGTGCGTGTCGCGCCAGCTGTGGTGGGGGCACCAGATCCCGGCCTGGTTCGGGCCGGACGGCACGCCGTACGTCGCCGAGACGGAGGCCGAAGCGCAGGCGCTCGCCGGCGCTGGGGTGACGCTGGTGCGCGATCCCGACGTGCTGGATACGTGGTTTTCGTCGGCGCTCTGGCCGTTTGCGACGATGGGCTGGCCTGAGGAGTCCGACCCGACGCTCGGCGGGCGCTATCCCAATGACGTGCTGATCTCCGGCTTCGACATCCTGTTCTTCTGGAACGCGCGGATGATGATGCAGGGGCTGCATTTCATGAAGGACGTGCCGTTCCGCACGCTCTATCTGCACGGCCTCGTCCGCGCCGCCGATGGCGCGAAGATGTCCAAGTCGAAGGGCAATGTCGTCAACCCGCTCGGGCTGATCGACCAATATGGCGCCGATGCGCTGCGCTTCTTCATGGCGGCGATGGAGAGCCAGGGCCGCGACATCAAGATGGATGAGAAGCGCGTCGAGGGCTATCGCAACTTCGCGACCAAATTGTGGAACGCCGCCCGCTTCGCGCAGGCCAACGGCATCGTCGCAAGCACCACGCTGGAGGCGCCGCGCGCGGAGCTCGCGGTCAACAAGTGGATCATCGCCGAGACGATCGCGACCGTGCAGACGGTCGACCTCGCGCTTGCCGACTACCGCTTCGACGGCGCCGCCAACGCGATCTACCAGTTCGCGTGGAGCCGCTTCTGCGACTGGTATCTCGAACTCATCAAGCCGCAGATGGTTGGCGACGAGCGCGGCCAGATCGACGACGAATCTAAGGCGGTCGCGGGCTGGGTGCTCGACCAGATCCTGGTGCTGCTCCACCCGTTCATGCCGTTCATCACCGAAGAGCTGTGGCACGCGATGGCCGATCCCGCCCATCCGCGCGAGCACGACCTGATCGTCGCGCAGTGGCCGATGGCGGATGCGCGGTCGCTCGATCCCGAGGCGAGCAGGGAGGTCGACTGGCTGATCCGGCTGGTTCAGGAAATCCGCACCGCGCGCAACGAGTTGAACGTGCCGCCGGGTGCGCGTCTACCGCTGCACGTCCGTGATGCCAACGCGGCGACGCTGGCGCGGCTCGAACGCCAGGCCCCTGCGCTCGCCCGCCTCGCGCGCGTCACGCATGCCGAGGGCGAAGCCGCCGGCGGCGCGGCGCAGGTCGTGGTCGACGAGGCGACCTTCGTCCTGCCGCTCGAAGGCGTGATCGATCTCGAGTCCGAGCGCACGCGTCTCACCAAGGCGATCGCGGCGGCGGAGAAGGAACGCGACGCGCTGGCGGGCCGGCTCGGCAATGCGAGCTTCGTCGAGCGCGCCAAGCCCGAAGCGGTCGAGAAGGCCAAGGCGGATCACGCCGACAAGGCGGCGGAAGCCGCGCGGCTGCAGGCGGCGCTGGGCCGGCTGGGCTGATTTCCGTCCGCTGTACGCGACGGGCATGAGCGTGCGTTACGAGAGCTGCCAGCATATGGGGTCGGGGCCTGTCCTGACCCCGCATGCACAGGGGAGGGGACCCGACTGCGATGCCTGACGCGACGGACACGCCTGCAGCGAAGACCGGCCAGCGCGACCTGACCGCGGGGCCGATCGGCAAGACGTTGCTCGCGTTCGCGCTGCCGACGCTCGGATCGTCGGTCCTGCAATCGCTCAACGGCTCGATCAACGCGGTGTGGATCGGCCAATTTCTCGGCGAGCGCGCGCTGGCGGCGACGACCAACGCGAACATCATCATGTTCCTGCTGGTCGCCGCGGTGTTCGGCTTCGGCATGGCGTCGACGATCCTGATCGGCCAGAATATGGGGCGGCGCGACATCGATGCGGTGCGCCGCGTGCTCGGCACGTCGTTCGGGCTGTTCACGATCATCTCGGTGCTGACGGTGGCAATCGGCTGGCTGGTCGCGCCGGCGATCCTGCGGGTGCTGGCGACGCCTGCCGAGGTCTATCCGCTCGCGCTCGCCTATCTGCGCGTGATCTTCGTCGCGATGCCCGCGGGGTTCCTGACCGTGCTGCTGACGATGGCGCTGCGCGGCACCGGCGATTCGCTGACGCCGCTCAAGTTCATGGCGCTCGGCTCGGTCGTCGACGTCGCGCTTAACCCGCTGCTGATCCGCGGCTGGGGGCCGATCCCCGCGCTCGGGATCGAGGGTTCCGCGCTCGCGACTTTGATCGCCAACACCGTCTCGTTCGTCGCGCTGCTCGCCTATATCTATGCGAAGGACCTGCCGATCCGGCTGCGCGGCGCGGAGCTGCGCTATATCCTGCCCGATCGCGCGCTGCTGCGGACGATCGTCGTGAAGGGCGTCCCGATGGGGTTGCAGATGCTCGTCGTCTCGACCTCGGCGCTGGCGATGATCGGGCTCGTCAACCGTCACGGCACGACGACCACCGCAGCCTATGGCGCGACCAACCAGCTCTGGACCTATGTCCAGATGCCCGCGATGGCGGTCGGCGCGGCGGTCAGCGCGATGGCGGCGCAGAATATCGGCGCGGGGCGCTGGGACCGGGTCGACCGGATCACGCGCGCCGGGCTGATGATGAACCTTGCGCTGACCGGCGGGCTGGTCGCGCTGCTGACGCTGCTCGACCGGCACGTGCTGTGGCTGTTCCTGGGGCAGGACGGCGGTGCGATCGAGATCGCCACGCGGATCAACCTGATCGCGGGGTGGAGCTTCATCCTGTTCGGCGTGTCGATGGTGTTGTCCGCGACGGTACGCGCGAACGGGGCGGTCGTCGGGCCGCTCGTCATCCTTGCGATCGCGATGGGGCCGGTCCGCTTCGGGCTCGCCTATGCGCTCGAGCCCATGCTCGGCGCGGATGCGATCTGGTGGAGTTTTCCCGCGGGATCGCTCGCGTCGATGCTGTTGACGATCGCTTATTATGCGCGAGGCGGATGGCGGCGGGGACGGATCGTCGCGCCGGGATCAGTCGGGGCTGCGGGAGCGAACGCGCAGGACGCCACCGGGGAGGGCGCGGGCGAGCAGACCAGAGCTGATTGCGAACCGACCGCCCGATCGATGCCCGTCGGCTGAGCGTCGCCGCCAAGCGCGCGATCAGCGCTCCGGCGGAACGGAAACCGGCGCCATCACGCGGATGATCCCCGCGGCAACCTTCGCGGTCACGGGTGTCTTTGCCAGCACCTCGCCGTCGATTGAGATGGGCAGCTTGGGGATCGTCGTGATCTTCAGGCTCTTGCCGCGAAAGTCGCGGACCTTTTCATGGCGCGACTCGTGGCGGAAGACGCTGGCGAGCCAGTTCATCACGAGCCGGCGCTTCACATGCCCCATCACGGCCTGGACGACGATCTCGCCCGAATCGACCGCGGCGGCATCGACGAGTTCGGTACCGCCATGGAACGGACCATTGGAGATACGGACCTCGACGACGCGCATGCGCACCGCGTCGTCACCCTCGCCGACGATCAGCGTGAAGGGCCGGAAGCGCGCGAACTGATACGCCGCCCAGCCGAGATATCCCACCCGGCCGAGGATCTTCTTCAGGCCGTGCGGGACTGTTTCGGCGATCTTGGGGCTGATCCCCATCGCCGCGCAGTTGGCGAAATAGTCACCGTCGATCATCCCGAGATCGATGCGCCGCGGCGCCCCCGTCCGGATGACATCGACCGCGCCCTCGACCGTCAGCGGTATGCCGAGCGTACGCGCAAAGCTGTTCGCGGTGCCAAGCGGGAGAACGCCGAGAATCACGTCGTGGCCGACCATCAGATCGACTAGCCCGCTGATCGTGCCGTCGCCGCCGCCGAGGATGAGCAGATCGGGCTTTTTGGCAAGCGCGGTCCTGACGGTCTGCTCCAGATCATCGGGATCGTCGACCGCATGCGCATCGACCGGAAAGGGCAGGCCGGACATGCTCGCGCACGCGCGCTTGAACATCTTCTGCCCCTTGCGCGACTTCGCGTTCACGACGAGGGCAGCCGACTTGATCGGGGCGGGATCGGATGGGGCGGTGGTCATCGAGCGCACAACGCACGGAACGCGGTTTCGCACCCGTAACGCTTCAGCGGAAAATTCTTCGTGCGTGAAGCCCGTGCTTGCCTCGCTTCCTGCCATCCCGCAAAGCCCTTCGCATGTCCGCAAGCTATCCCGCGCTTCGCCTTCGCCGCACGCGTTCGACCGGCTGGAGCCGGCGCCTGCATGCCGAAACCGTACTCACCCCGGCCGACCTGATCTGGCCGCTGTTCGTCGTCGAGGGGGAGCGCGTCGAACAGCCGATCGCCAGCCTGCCCGGCGTGTCGCGCTGGTCGGTCGACCAGATCGTCGCGCGCGCTCGCGAAGCGCGCGACCTCGGCATCCCCTGTGTCGCGCTGTTCCCGTATACGCAGCCCGAACGGCGGACCGAGGACGGCCGCGAGGCGCTCAACCCCGACAATCTGATGTGCCAGGCGATCCGCGCGCTCAAGGATGCGGTCCCGGAGATCGGCGTGCTGACCGACGTCGCGCTCGATCCCTATACCAGCCACGGCCATGACGGGCTGGTCGACGCCGCGGGCTATGTCGTCAACGACACGACCGCGGAGATGCTGGTCGCGCAGGCGCTGAACCAGGCGGCGGCGGGCGCGGACATCATCGCGCCGAGCGACATGATGGACGGCCGCATCGGCCTGATCCGCACCGCGCTCGAGGCGGAGTCGCATCACAACGTCCAGATCATGTCCTATGCCGCCAAATATGCGAGCGCCTTCTACGGCCCGTTCCGCGATGCGGTCGGCAGCCGCGGGCTGCTGAAGGGCGACAAGAAGACCTACCAGATGGACAATGCCAACGCCGAGGAGGCGCTGCGCGAGGTCGCGATGGATCTCGCCGAGGGCGCCGACACGGTGATGGTCAAGCCCGGCCTGCCCTATCTCGACATCATCGTCCGCGTCCGCCAGGCGTTCGAGGTGCCGGTGTTCGCGTACCAGGTGTCGGGCGAGTACGCGATGCTCGAGGCGTCGGTCGCAGCCGGGGCCGGCGACCGCGACGCGCTGGTGCTCGAGACGCTGATGGCGTTCAAGCGGGCGGGATGCTCGGGCGTGCTGACCTATCATGCGGCACACGCGGCAAAGCTGCTGAATGGGTGAGTTTCGGCTGGACGCCGGCCGGCTGATCCTTCGGTCGTGGCGTGACGGCGATATCGAACCCTTTGCCGCGATGGGGCGCGATCCCGAGGTGATGCGTTATCTCGGCCGCCTGGCGACGCGCGCGGAGGCAGAAGCCGCGATCGGCCGGATGGTCGAGCGCCAGCAACCCTGCGGCCACTGTTTTTGGGCCGTCGAGCGCAAAGCGGACGGCATGTTCCTCGGCTTCTGCGGACTGCTTCCCGCCAAACCGCCGATCGCAGGCGAGATCGAGATTGGCTGGCGTCTTGCGCGTCATGCCTGGGGACAGGGTTATGCCCGCGACGCGGCCGCAAGGAGCCTCGACTGGGGCTGGGCGAACCTGTCCGTCGACCATATCGTCGCCATCACGGTGCCGGCGAACAGCCGCAGCCGGGGGCTGATGCAGCGTCTGGGCATGCACCGCGTCGAGGACGGCGATTTCGACCATCCGGAACTCGGCCTATCCGATCCGCTTCGCCGCCACATCCTCTATCGTATCGAGCGACCTGCCAATGCCTGAGTCCCCCGTGATGGCGCGGTGGTGCCGCACCCTGTTCGTGCTGACGATCCTCGCCGGGTCGTTCCTGCTGTTCCTCGTCCAGCCGATGGTGGCGCGGATGGCGCTGCCGCGGCTCGGGGGAGCCCCGGCGGTGTGGAATTCGGCGATGCTCGTCTATCAGGCGTTGCTGCTCGGCGGCTATGCCTATGCGCATTGGCTCGGCCGGGTGAAACCGCGCGCACAGGCGGCGATCCATCTGGGCGTGCTGGCGGTGGCCGCATTATGGCTGCCGATCGGGTTGTTCGCGCTCGACCTGCCAACCGATGCGCAGCCCGCGGTCTGGGTGCCGTGGCTGCTCGGCCTGTCGATCGGGCCGCTGTTCTTCGCGGTATCGGCGCAGGCGCCGCTGATCCAGCGGTGGTTCAGCGTGTCGAGCGGCGGGGCGGATCCCTATGCGCTGTACGCCGCCTCCAACCTGGGCAGCTTTGCGGGTCTCATCGCCTATCCCCTGCTGGTCGAGCCGTTGTTCGCGAACCGCGGGCAGAGCCTGTTCTGGAGTATCGGTTATGCCGCGCTCGCGGTGCTGGTCGCCGTCTGCGCGACGCGGTTGCCGCGGACCGCGACCGCGGAGCACGTCGCCGCTAGCAGCCCCGCGCCCGGACGGATGCAGATCCTGCACTGGATCGCGCTGGCGCTCGTCCCGTCGGGGCTGATGCTTGCGACCTCGACCTATATCACCACCGATATCGTCGCGATGCCGCTGCTCTGGGTGCTGCCGCTCGGGCTGTATCTCCTGAGCTTCTCGATCGCCTTCGCGCAGGATCGCACGCTCGCCGATCTGCTGACCCGGATCGCGCCGGTGACGATCCTGCTGTTCGGCGGCATCATCATGGGCGGGTTCAACGACAAGCCGCTGTTCAGCGCGGGAATCGCGCTGACGCTGCTGTTCATGGTGTCGGTCGCGTTGCATACGGCGATGTACCGGCGTCGACCGGCGGCCGACCGCCTGACGGGCTTCTATCTCGCCATGTCGGTAGGCGGCGTGCTCGGCGGCGTCTTCGCGGCGTTGCTCGCACCGGTGATCTTCGACTGGACCTATGAATATCCGTTGCTGATCCTGGCGGCGGGCGTGCTGGTGCCTCAGATGTACCTGACCGCGACGTTCCGGTCGCTCTGGATCGGCAATCGCATGCGCCGGCTCGTCGCGCTGGGCGTGATCGTCGTGATCCTCGCGGTCGCGGCAGGAATGCGGATAACGAATCCCGATGGCATCATCGGCGACCAGCACCAGGGGGCGGCGTTCCTGCTGATCGCGGCGATCGGGCTTGCGACGCTGGGGGCGCGGCTGCCCTATGCGATCGTGCTGGCGAGCACGCTGGTGATGTTCGGCGGATATCGTGCGTTGCAGCTCAGCGCCGAGAGCGGCGCGCGCGAGCGGAGCTATTTCGGCGTGTACACCGTCCGCGGCGACGGCGCGGTCCGCGAACTCGATCACGGGACCACCGTGCACGGGTTGCAGCTGCGCGGATCCCCCGCCCGCGAACGGACGCCGACCACCTATTATGTCGCAAATTCCGGGATCGGCCAGGCGATGCAGGCGCTCCCGGCGCTGTACGGACCCCGCGCGCGCGTCGGCGTCGTCGGGCTGGGGACGGGGACCTTGTCCTGTTATGCGAAGCCCGGGCAGGCATGGCGGTTCTACGAGATCGATCCGGCGGTCGTGCGGATCGCGCGCGACACGGGACAGTTCACCTACCTCTCGCAGTGCCTTCCGAAACCCAGCATCCGGATCGGCGATGCGCGTATCGTGCTCGCGGGCGAGCGCTCGTCGAGCCTCGACCTGCTAGCGCTTGATGCCTTCTCCTCGGACACCGTGCCGATGCACCTCATGACGCGCGAGGCGTTCGCGACCTATGGCCGCGTGCTGTCGCCCCGCGGGCTGCTGCTCGTGCATATCTCGAACCGCTATCTCGACCTGCAGCCCGTGGTCGCAGCCACGGCGCGGGAGGGCGGCTGGACCGCGACACACCTGCTGTATCGGCCATCCCCGACCGAGAGTGACCGTGCGTCGCCATCGGACTGGATCGCGCTCTCGCGGGATCCGCGGGTCATCGACACGCTGACGACCGCCAACCCGGACTGGACGCCAATTGTTGCGGCGCCCGGCACGACACCGTGGACCGACGACTATTCGACGATCCTGCCGCTGCTCAAAGGCCTCTGGTAAGCCTCGCGAAACGGAGTCAGGCGGCGGGCAGCGTCGCCTGGATACGCCCGATCGTCTCGCCGATGCGGTCCGAGTCGGCCTGCGCACGCTCGCGGACAGAGTCGAGCGCGGGATAGGCCGGCTCGAGCTTGGCGGCGCGATCCGTTGCGCGCCGTTCGATGTCGGTGACGAGCAGCGACGCCTGCGCGCGCCAGTCGTCGAGCTGCGCAAGATCGGTCTGTGCGGTAAGCCACGCCTCGCTTCCGACGGGCTTGCCGCGCGCCGCGCGTGCCGATCGCTCCGCGCTCACCGACGCCTTGGCGAACCCGGCAGCAACAGCCACGCGCCGGCCCTCGTAGCGTGCGATGTCGCTATCGAGCGCCGGATCTGGCCTCGCGACCACCGTCTTCACCTCGGGCTCGGCAAAACCGATGCTTTCGGCGGGACGAATGCCGAGCGACGGATAGACGGTCGTGTCCTTGCTGCACGCGGCGGTGGCGAGCAGCATCGCTGCGAGCAGCGGCGCTCCGGTCGCGGGGATGGGGCGGCGCGTGATGGCGTCGGAGGAAAGAGGGCGGGCGGCGCGGTCGTGTTTCATGCCGTTCGCTGTATGCCGACGGCACGCGCCGCACAACTTTATCGCCAAGCACCCTTGCGCCGCGAAAAATGCCTGCTATCAGCGCCCCTCCAGTGCACCCATAGCTCAGCTGGATAGAGCATCAGACTACGAATCTGAGGGTCGGGCGTTCGAATCGCTCTGGGTGCACCAGGATTTCCCGCCTCACGGCGGCTTTGTCGTGCAGCCTCTGCACGGCGATGCACCCATAGCTCAGCTGGATAGAGCATCAGACTACGAATCTGAGGGTCGGGCGTTCGAATCGCTCTGGGTGCACCATTCTCCATCGATGTCATCATGACGGTCCCTGCGGGCGGTATGCGCGCGACTGCGGTCTTTTCGCGCGGTTCGGAAAACTTACGCGAAGATCGTTCGGGACCCGCTTGCATAGCCCGAAACGGCTGGCTATACGCGCCCCTCCAGTCACCGGCCGGGCCCCTAGGGCCCCGCGCCGGACTCCGTCGGGGAGTAGCTCAGCCTGGTAGAGCACTGTCTTCGGGAGGCAGGGGCCGGAGGTTCGAATCCTCTCTTCCCGACCATTTACGCGCATGGCCCAAAGGGCCGCGAGTCGCGTTCAATCTTGATCATGTATCTTTGTTGAGCCGATGGGCAGGCTCCGGCGCGTGCAGTCGTGCTGGGTCACGTATCACGACCGGTGGTCGGCTTTACGAGCGGCAACCACACAGCGGGTCAATGGCCACGCCTGCTTGAAGTCTTGAATCTGTTATGAAGGACTGGTGACCCCTACGAGAATCGAACTCGTGCTTACGCCGTGAGAGGGCGTCGTCCTAACCGCTAGACGAAGGGGCCGTGTAGTCGAGGCGCGCTCCTACGAAAGGGGCGGGCGGGCGTCAAGCGACTTGATGCGTAAATCGCGGATGGGACGTCGTTTTGGGCGGGATCGGGGTGAAGACCGCTGATCCCGCAGTGATACCGCTCGGTTGCCCCATCCACGCATCCCGCGGCCACCGGGCGCGCGGTACGAACAGATGGGGCAACCGGGATCGTCAGGCCGCGACCTTCTTGCGCTCCGCCATCTCCGCGTTGAGCATCTCGGCGAGGAGGAACGCCATCTCGAGGCTCTGGCTGGCGTTGAGTCGCGGGTCACAATGCGTGTGGTAGCGATCCGCAAGGCTCTGTTCGGTCACGTCGACCGCGCCGCCGGTGCATTCGGTAACGTTCTGCCCGGTCATCTCGATATGAATGCCGCCGGCATGCGTGCCCTCGGCGCGGTGCACGGCGAAGAAGCCGCGGACCTCGGCAAGGATGCGCTCGAACGGCCGCGTCTTGTAGCCGTTGGCGGCCTTGACGACGTTGCCGTGCATCGGGTCGCACGACCACACCACCGGATGGCCTGCGCGCGTCACGGCGCGCACCAGGCGGGGCAGCGCGGCTTCGATCGTGTCGTAGCCGTAGCGCGTGATCAGCGTCATGCGACCGGGGATGCGACCCGGGTTGAGCGTGTCGAGCATCCGCAGCAGCGCGTCGGGTTCGAGGCTGGGCCCGCACTTGATGCCGATCGGGTTGCCGATGCCGCGCAGATATTCGACATGGCTCGAACCCTCGAACCGCGTCCGGTCGCCGATCCACAGGAAATGCGCGCTGGTGTCGTACCAGTCGCCGGTCAGCGAATCCTGCCGCGTCAGGGCCTGCTCATATTGCAGCAGCAGCGCTTCGTGGCTGGTGTAGAAATTGGTCTGCGCGAGCTGCGGCACGGTCTCGGGGTCGATCCCGCACGCCGCCATGAACTCGAGCGCCTCGCCGATCCGGTCGGCGGTCTCGGCATATTTCTTCGACCACGGGCTGCGGCCCATGAAGTCGTGCGTCCAGCGATGCACCTGGTGAAGATTGGCATAGCCGCCCTGCGCGAACGCACGCAGCAGATTGAGCGTCGCAGCCGACTGCGAATAGGCGCGGATCATCCGCTGCGGGTCGGGCATCCGCGATTCGGGCGTGAACGCGATGTCGTTGACGTTGTCGCCGCGGTAGCTCGGCAGCTCCACGCCGCCGATCGTCTCGGTATTGGCGGAACGGGGCTTGGCGAACTGGCCCGCCATGCGGCCGAGCTTCACCACGGGCAGCTTCGAGGCGAAGGTGAGCACCACCGCCATCTGAAGGATGACGCGGAACGTGTCGCGGATGTTGTTCGCGCTGTGCTCGGCGAAGCTTTCGGCGCAGTCGCCGCCCTGCAGCAGGAACGCCTTGCCCGCCGCGACATCGGCGAGGCTTGCCGTGAGGTTGCGCGCCTCGCCGGCGAAGACGAGCGGGGGGAAGGTCGCGAGTTGCGCCGTCGCGGCGTCGAGCGCGTTGGCGTCGGGGTAGAGCGGAAGCTGACGAGCTTCGTGCGTGGTCCAGCTGTCGGGGGCCCAGTTCGCGGCCATAATTGTTCGTCCGATTGATGAATTCGAGGCGCGGCCATGCGCCAAAACGCGTTTTTGCGCAACGAAGTAAAGCTATCGGGTGGTGGCAGCCGCGTCCGCCACCGCGCGTTTGCGGCCAAATCGCATCGCGCCGGTTCCGTTCATCGCGGCTCGGTTAAGGCGCTGCGGAATTCGCAGCATTCTGAACCGGGATAATGACAGATATGGGTCAGGAGAGGGGTTCTATTTTTCGCGCGAATTTGGCATGCCGTTCCGATGGATATCCCAATGCGTATCATCATTGCGTTGTCGATCATCGGCGCTGGCGTGCTCGTCGGCGTGCCGGTGCTGATCATCGCTGCCAAACGTCGGCGTCGCGTCAACCTGCGGCGGCGGGGTATCAAGGACTATAACCGGTCGAGCAACCGCGTCGCGGGCAGCTGATCGCCGATACGGCAACGGCCCTGCGGCGCGTGCCGCAAATGGCCTAATAGCCCGCCTGTAGATC
This sequence comes from Sphingomonas sp. Leaf20, assembly GCF_001421535.1. Taxonomy (GTDB): domain Bacteria; phylum Pseudomonadota; class Alphaproteobacteria; order Sphingomonadales; family Sphingomonadaceae; genus Sphingomonas. Next base: position 1,035,449 of record NZ_LMKN01000008.1, read on the forward strand.
GGCGACGTTCGTCATCGGTGCACCGGCGCGGAACGCCGCCAGGTTTTCCAGGAACAAGGCTGCGCCGCGCTTGAACATCGTCGTCTGGCTGCGGCCGGACAGATGCATCGTGAGAATGGTGTTCGGCGCAGACCAGAGCGGATGGTCGGCGGGAAGCGGCTCGGGATGCGTCGGGTCGAGAAACGCGCCGCCGATCGTCCCGGCTTCGAGCGCGGCGAGCAGCGCGTCGTCGTCGATCATGTCGCCGCGCGCGATATTGATGAGCCAGGCGCCTTTCCGGAACGCCGCGATCTCGTCCGCGCCGATCAGCGCCTTGGTATCGCCGGTCGACGGTGCGGCGAGGATGATCCAGTCATAGTCGCCAAGCCGGGCGCGCCACGCATCGGGCGTGATCGTGCCGTCGCGGCCGGTACGCGTCACCCCCGTCACCGCTACGCCGAAGGCTGCGAGTCGCTCGCCGATCATCCTGCCGATCGTGCCGTAGCCGATGACCAGCGCGCTGGTGTCCGCCAGCTCGACCTTGCCGGGCGCGTCCTTCAGCCAGTCGCGCCGATCCTGCGCGCGCACGACGGTGTCGAAGCGCTTGGCGGCGACGAGGACCCCCATCACCGCATATTCGGCGACCGTGACGGCGTTGATGCCTGCGCCGTTGGTCAGGATCGCACCGCGCTCGCGGAGGACGTCGAGCGGGAAGGCGTCGAGACCGGCGTAGATCGTCGACACCCATTTGAGCTGCGCGCCGGATGCGCGGATCGCGTCGGCGACCAGCTGGGTGGGCTGCATGTCGACCCACGCAATCTCCGCGTCGGCGATTCCCGTCATCGCCTCGTCCGGCTTGGAGAACCACGTCACCGCGAGATCGGACGGGAGATGCGACTCGAGCAGCGGGCGGGCGGCGGCGGGGAGGACGGCTTTCATCCGGCCAGACCTAGCGCGTTACCGGCGCGCGCCCAACAGCGATCCCGGCCGCTCCGGCGCGGATCGTGGCGAATTCAGGCCAGCCGCCAGTCCCATTCGATCGGGTCGCCGTCCATCACCTCCACCCCGTCGGCGATCAGCGAGTCGCGGATCGCATCCGACCGGGGAAAATCCTTTGCCGCCCGCGCGGCGCGACGTTCGGCAAGCCGATCGCTGACGTCTTGCGCGTCGATCGTCGCCGCTGCTGGCCGGACGCGCAGGTCCTCGCGGCGAATCGTCGCGAGATCGAGGCCGAGCACCGCGTCGAAATCGGCGAGCGCGCTCAGCCGATCCGCGGGCGACAGGCGCTTGTCGGCAAGCAGTTCGTCGAGGATCGGCAGCGCGCGCGGCGTCGCGAGATCGTCGGATATCGCCGCATCGAGCCGCGACCGATAGTCCTGAAGCCGCGCGTCGACCCGCGCGTCGGCCGGCGCGGCCGTGGACGCCGCGGCGCGATCGCGCAGCGTCTGCACCGTCAGCGCGAGCCGCTTCAGTCGCGTCGTCGCCGCGACGAGGTTGTCCCACGAGAATTCGAGCTCGCTGCGATACTGCGCCTGCAGGCACATCAGGCGATAGGCGAGCGGGTGGAAGCCACGATCGACCAGCGTCTGGAGCGTGGTGAACTGACCACCCGATTTCGACATCTTGCCCGATCGTTCGACCAGGAAGTTGTTGTGCATCCAGAGCGTTGCGCCGGTATCCGCGCATCCGCAATGCGCCTGGTTCTGCGCGATCTCGTTGGGATGGTGGATCTCGCGGTGGTCAATCCCGCCGGTATGGATGTCGAACCGCTCGCCGAGATACTGTTTGCTCATCACCGAGCATTCGAGATGCCAGCCCGGCGCGCCGCGGCCCCATGGCGAGTCCCATTCCATCTGGCGGTTCTCGCCGGCGTTCGAGGTACGCCAGATCGCAAAATCCTGCGGATGGCGCTTGCCCGCGACGGGGTCGATCCGGCTCTCGCCGGCATCGTCCTGCGACCGCGCCAGCCGGCCATAGTCGGGCACCGTGGCGGTATCGAAATAAAGCCCGTCGGCGAGCCGGTAGCAATGCCGGGCCTCGATCGCTTGGGCGAAGGCGATCATCTCGGCGATGTGATCGGTCGCAAGCGGGAATCGGGTCGGCGTCCGGATGTGCAGATCGACGAGGTTGCGCTTGAACGCCTCGGTATAGTGGCGCGCGATCGCCCAGATGTCCTGACCCGTGGCCCGCGCGGCCGCCTCCATCTTGTCATCGCCCAGATCCGCATCGGACGTCAGGTGGCCGACATCGGTGATGTTGATGATGTGCGTGATGCTGTATCCTTTCCACGACAGCACGCGCGACAGCGTATCGGTGAAGACATAGGCCCGAAGATTGCCGATATGCGCATAGTTGTAGACCGTCGGTCCGCACGAATAGATGCCGACATTGGCCGGATCGATCGGCGCGAATCGCTCGAGCTGCCGCGTCAGGCTGTTGTACAGGGTGAGCGGCATGGCGGCTTCGTCGGCGCGCTCGATGGCGTGCTTCTCGGGACGCTGGGCAGAAGGCTGGGCGGGGCTGGTCATCATCGGCTCTTAGCCTTGGCCCTGCGGTGTCGCAAACCCGCCAGCCGGGTCGGCGCATATGGTGGTTTGGCTTGAAACCCGCGGCACACGCTGTTAGGGGCTCCCGTTCATGCGGCGCGGACTTGTTCGCGACGGCGCTATCTATTCGTATCTATTCGACCGGAGCTTAACGGGTTTATGCAAATCATCGTCCGCGACAACAACGTCGACCAGGCCCTTCGCGCGCTCAAGAAGAAGCTGCAGCGCGAAGGCGTGTATCGCGAGATGAAGTTGCGCCGCCACTACGAGAAGCCGTCGGAAAAGCGTGCGCGCGAGCGTGCTGCTGCCATCCGTCGTTCGCGCAAGCTCGAGCGCAAGCGCGCCGAGCGTGACGGCGCACGGTAAGACCGGCCAGACGTATCGCCCGGCCCTCAGATAGGGTCGGGGCTTCACGGGGCGGCATTGGTCGCCCCGCATCGTTTCATTCACGGCACGCACGACGTCCGGGCGTGACCAGAAGACCCGGGGTCATCCGATGTCGACCGTCACCGCCGTACCGCTGCAGCCGGTGAGGCGCAGCTATCTCGTCTATCTCTGGCTCGGTATCGCGCTGGCGCTTATCGGTGCGGTCGCGCTAGCCCGTCAGGGTGACGACCCGCTGACGCGCAACGCCCGTGCAAAGGGCGTCGTCACGACCGCGTCGGGCCTTCAGTACAAGGTGCTGACCGCAGGCAAGCCCGGTGCGGCAAAGCCCACCGATGCCGACGTCGCGCTGGTGAATTACGAGGGCAAGCTGCTCAACGGCACGACCTTCGACAAGTCGCAGCAGCCGACCCCGCTGCCCGTCACGGGCGTCGTTCCCGGTTTTTCCGAAGCGCTCAAGCTGATGCCGAAGGGCTCGAAATACCGGTTCTGGCTCAAGCCGTCGCTTGGATATGGCGACAAGGCGAGCGGCCCGATCCCCGCCAATTCGACGCTGATCTTCGACGTCGAACTGCTCGACTTCCTGCCGCAGAGCGTCGTGCAGCAGATGCAGGCGCAGCAGCAGATGCAAATGCAGATGCAGGGTGCTCCCGGCGCCGGCATGCCAGGCGGCGGCGCTCCGGCTCCGCAGCCACGCTGATCGACACGACGGGGCGGCGGTCCGCGCTGCCCCTCGCGCGATGATGGTGTGATTCGATCGGCTCGGGCCGGCGCTGCGGCGTCGGCCCGGGCCTATCGTCGTTTGGGCCCTGGTAACGCGGATGACGATGCGGTTTGCCGGCGATCTGCGTCAACGCGGTGGCGGCAAGCTTGTTCGGCTGTTATGACCGCGCTGTGTCACCGATGTCCGAGCATCGCCGTGACAGGGGGGGGCGGTATTTGCCGCTGGCGGATCGCGTGGCAAAGCGCCCCAGGCCTTCACTGTGATCGTCTGCCCGATCTTCAGCAGGCAAAAAAATAGCGGCCCGGAGGCCGCTATTCCTTAGTAACCAAGCCTAGGCTTAGTTGCTGTCCGAATTGTCATCGCTGTCGGCAACGATCACGATGCCCGCGACAACTGCTGCAGCTGCCAGGACTGCGACGATGATGCCGCCGCCTGCCAGCTCGTTCTTCTTTGCCGATGCCGAACCGGTGCGAACCGACTTCGAAACCGAAAGGCTAGCTGCCGAATTTGCCGGTGCTGCCATGGCCGGAGCAACTGCCATCGTGGCTGCTGCTGCGGTCAGGATGTACTTCCCAAGACGCATGATGAACTCCCTTTGTGCTCGTCGCGTCAGGCAATGGCATGAAAGCCTGCCTGAGGCAACCGAGTATGCAAAACGATGTGGAAGCGCTCCACACTGTTGCGACAAGGCAACACGCCGTCGTCGCAACCTATGTATAGCCAATGCGGGTAAAGAAAGAATAGGCGAATTCAGAGATCGGCCGTGTTTCCCGACGAGGTGATCGCGGAACCGGTCTGAAGGAGCCAGGTCTGGTCGCCCTCAAGACCAAGCGCCGTCAGACGTCCGGTCGCATAGGCGCCCGTGTCTATTCCGATTCGGTGGGCTTTCGGATCGACGGCTTCGGTGACGGTGTGGCCATGCACGATCATTTTGGCGAGCGGACCGCGATGGTCGAGAAACGGATCGCGGATCCAGCGAAGGTCGGACGACCGCTGATCCTCGAGCGGTGTTCCGGGCCGGACGCCGGCGTGGACGAACGCATAGTCGCCGATCGTGATCAGGTCCTCGAACGCGTCGAGAAAGGTCCGGTGCCTGGCCGGAACGAGCTGGCCGAGCCGTTCGACGAGCTCCTCATAGTCGAGCCGCTCATATTCCGCTGCGTCCATCCCGTAGCTCAGCACGGTCTCGCGCCCGCCGATTCGACAGAACAACCGCAGCGCCTTGGGTTCCCCGTCGAGCGCACCGAGGAAGATCTCCTCGTGATTGCCGAGCAGGAACCGGACGTTGGGGCGAGCATCGGACAGCATGATGAGACGATCGATCACGCCCGCCGAAGCAGGGCCGCGATCGACGATGTCGCCGAGGAAGATGACCGTCGTCTCCGCAGGACCACGCGCGGCATCATCCGCCTCAATCTGCGCGATCAGATCGTCGAGCAGATCCGCGCAGCCATGGATGTCGCCGACGGCATAGACACGCTGGCCGTCTGGGATGGTCGACTTGGGCCCGCGGCCGGCGGGCCGGGTGTCCTTGGACCGAAAAAACTTCATGATCATAAAATAGCTATCCGTTGCGACGGGCCATAGGGCGTTACCGCAGCGGTCACAACGCACGCTGAACCGCTCGGTTCTCCGACTGCGCCAGTTTGGGTCGCCGGTCGCCGGGCGGGCACAAGATGGGTGGCGTCGACCGCCAAGCGCGGTAGGGAGGCGGTCATGTCTTCTATCCTGCGTCTGCTTCCCGCGCTGCTCGGTGCGGCGATCATCGGCCCGGTCTCCGCAATGGCGCCCGCAAGTCCGCCAGCCGCCGAATCGCCGCCACCCAAGGCGTTTTTCGAGGCCTTGCGCGCGGCCGACCTGCGACTGGCGACGATCGGATACCGGCTGACGTCCGCCAACGTCGCGCTGTGCGACCGGCGACAGCCACAGATTGGCATGCCGATCCATGCGCTCAACCAATATGGCACCGACGCGCGGCCGAATGCGATGGCGGTCTTCGGGTTTGAGACGCTGGTCGCGGTCGAAGCGGTCGTCCCGGGTGGCCCGGCGGCGCGGGCCGGGATCGCGGCAGGCGATTCGATCGTCGCGCTGGGTGACAGAAAGCTTCCGGCGATCGGCGCCGCGCAGGGGACCGAGACGCCAGCGGATCGCGATGCCGCCGAGGCGATCGTCGCGGCGCTCCCGACCGGACGGCCCGTGCCGGTGATGCTGCTGCGGGGCGGCAAGCCATTGACGGTGGCGGTGCCTGCAGAGCCCGGCTGTCGATCGCGATTCGAGATCCTGCTCGGGAGCGGTCTGGGTGCGAGCGCGGACGGCGCGGTCGTCCAGATCGGCGAGCGATTCTTTGAAGGCTATAGCGACGCGGAGATCGCGGTGGTCGTCGCGCACGAGCTCGCGCACAACATCCTGCGGCACCGCGAAAGGCTCGACGCGGCCAAGGTCAGTCGCGGGCTGACTGCCGAGCTTGGTCGTAACGGCCGGCTGATCCGCCAGACCGAGGACGAAGCCGACCGGCTTGGCGTCTATCTGCTGGCCAATGCCGGCTATGATCCGCGATCCGCACCGCAATTCTGGCGTACGAAGGGCGGCGACGTCGATGGCGGGCTTTTCCGGAGTCGAACACATGCGTCGTCAAAGTCGCGCGCGACCGTGCTCGATGCCCTCGTGGCGGAAATCGGCGCCAACCCTGCTCGGCCGGTTGTTCCGACGAGCCTGCTTGCGAGCCGCGATCAGCCGTTACGCTGAGGCAATCGGGCTGATTCGCCGGTAACGTGACCGGCCGAACTCCCGACGGATGCCGCTGTTGTCAAAACAGACGGGGCGGGGGGATCGGCCGGGTCGGTGGACACGAAATAGAACGGGCCGGAGTGATCCGGCCCGTTCCTGCATCAGCCCTTCTTGCGCGCGCGCTTCGGGTTGGCTGCGGCCTCGACGTCCTCGTCTTCGTCCGGCGTGTCCTCGCCGGCTTCGGTCAGCGCTTCGCCGAGCGCCTTCAGCTTGTCCTGCGACTTGTCCGCCTTTTCGGCGATCTTGGTCGTCGCGGTGCCCAGGCGGTGGAGCAGCGCGTGGATACGGTCCGCGTCGGGCTCACCCTTTTCAAGCTGCTTGCGCAGCGACGTGAGGTCGCGAAGGATGCCCTTTGCGCCCGGCGTATCGATATCGGCCAGTGCGGCCTCCCAATCCTCGACGATGTCCGCGCCCTTGGCGGGCTTGGTCGAATCGAGGCCGCGGTTGATCGCGTTCATCGTTCCTGCAAATTTCACAGCCATGATCTGTCTCTCCGGTGCCACTCGCTGGCGCTGCTCAACGCTGGGCAGAGACACTAATGTCCTGACTTCCTAGGCAATCTCGATCAATATCAGGCGGATTAGCGGCTCACCTGGCCGTGAGCGCCTCGGCGATCTTTCCGGCGAGCCGGCGTGCGACCTCGGTCTTGTCGAGCCGCTCCCAGCTTTCGACGCCATGCGCGGTAACGATGTGGACGGTGTTGGCATCGCCGCCCATCACGTCGCCCGATACGTCGTTCGCGACGATCCAGTCCGCGCGCTTGCGGGCGAGCTTCGCGGTGGCATGCTCGATGACGTGATCGGTCTCCGCGGCAAAGCCGACGACCAAGGCGGGGCGACGTGCGGCGTGCGCGACGGTCGCGAGGATGTCGGGGTTTTCCGAGAGGTTGAGCGTCGGCGCTGCCGTGCCCTTCTTGATCTTCAGCCCGGCGGCATCGACGCGCCAGTCGGCGACCGCCGCGACCATCACCGCGGCGTCGGCGGGCAGTGCAGCGTCGACCGCGGCGGCCATCTCGCGCGCGGTCTCGACGTCGACGCGCGTCGTTCCCGGCGGCGTCGGGAGCGTGACCGGGCCAGCGATCAGCGTCACGCGGGCGCCGAGTGCCGCCAGCGCGCCGGCAATCGCGAATCCCTGCCGTCCGGACGAGCGGTTGGCGATATAGCGGACCGGGTCGATCGGCTCGTGCGTCGGCCCCGCCGTGACGAGGACGTGTCGCCCCGCCAGCAGGCCGGTAGCCATATCGGGCGCCGCACCCTCGCCGAGCGCCTGCTCGATCGCGTCTGCAATCGCCTCGGGCTCGGGCAGGCGGCCCGGACCATATTCGCCGCACGCCATCGGCCCCTCGTCGGGCGCCATCACGGTGATCCCATCGGCGCGAAGCTGCGCGACGTTGCGCTGCGTGGCCGGGTGCGTCCACATCCGCACGTTCATCGCGGGGGCCGCGAGCACCGGCTTGTCGGTCGCCAGCAGCAGCGTGGTCGCGAGGTCGTTGGCGAGCCCGGCGGCCATCCGCGCAATCAGGTCGGCCGTCGCGGGTGCGACGACGATCAGGTCGGCCTGGCGGCTGAGCTGGATATGGCCCATCTCGGCCTCGTCCTTCAGGTCCCACAACGTCGTATAGACCTTGTCCTCGCTCAGCGCGGCGAGCGTCATCGGCGTGACGAAATGATGGCCCGCCTCGGTCAGCACGCAGCGGACGGCATGGCCGCGCTTGCGGAGCAGACGGACCAGTTCGCTTGCCTTGTAGGCGGCGATCCCGCCACCGACGATGAGGAGAATGCGCTTCATGGCGACGATCCCTAGCGGATTATGCGCGTCACCGTAATGCGGCGCGTGTCCATCGCCGCGACGATCAGGTCGCGGAGGCCGTCGACCGCGAAGACGAGTCCGAGCAAAAGCAGCGGGGTGACCATCAGCACCCAATAGACATGGTCGCTGCGTGCGCAGACCGCGATCAGCACGGCATAGCCGCCGATCGTCGCAACCGCGCGCGACGCGGTCGGATCGCGCCATGCCGTCCAGCCGAGCGCGCTCACGACGAGGATCGCCGACGCGAGCCATGGCCACGCCAAGGTCAGCGCGGTCGACAGCGACGCAAGACGCAGGAAAAAGCCCAGCCCGAGAAAGCCGAACCAGCCGTTCGACGGTGCATCCAGCGGTTCGAGGATCCGGGCGACCGCTTGCGCATGCGCGGCAAGCGCGATGCCGAAGATCAGGATCGCGGCGATCCATGCCGCCGCTTCCCGACGCTGGCCGTCGATCAACGCCGCGGCGGCCATGATCGCGACATAGAGCAGTGCAGTTTCGCGCAGGAGCATCGCCGACAGCCCCAGCGCGACCGATGCGGTCCACTGGCCCGGACGCCGAAGCGCGAGCGACAGCGCGATCAACGGCCCCGCCCAGGTTTCATGGAACACGTCGAGACCGGGCTGCACATTGACCACCATCGCCGCGATCAGCGTGGCGCCGGTCAGCGCCAAGGGCGGCCAGCGCGGCGCGATCCGTCGCACGCGGATGATCCAGGCGGCGGCGGTGCCAAGACACAGCAGCCATAGCATCATCCGGACGACGAGATGCGGCAGCATCGCCTGGACCATGGCGAGCGTCGGCAGCCGCACGGTGAAGAAGGGCTTGAGCGGATAGCCGCCCGCGCGGTGAAGCTCGGCGACGACGGTGTAATAGGGTTCGCCGTGACGGACGCGGTCGATCACGGCGTGATAGAGCGTCATGTCGGTCTGATCGCCGACCCGGGTCGCGAGCGAGGGGAGGGCGGGCGGGCCCATCACCGCGAGGCAGGCGAGCAGCAGGACGAGCACGGCGAGGTACATCTGCGCCCGCGCCTGCGGTAGTCCGGCGAACCGGGTCGGGCCGGCAAGCCATAATCCCGAGCGCTTGCGCGTGTTCATCGCACGCGCGACTCAGCCGAACACGAGCGTCGACGCGACGCCGGCGGCGGCGGCGAGGATCGCGACGAGCGCGTAGCGCCAGCCACCGCCGATCCGGATGACTTCGATCTCGCGCAGCGGCATCGTCGGGGGTGCGCCGCCCGGCGCAGGATAATGCGCCTCGATCCGGCGGACGAGCTCGGGAAGCCGCGTCAGCGTCTGGACATCCGCAATCAGCCGGTCGGCGATCATCGCTTCTGGGCCAAGTTCACCGCGGATCCAGTCGCGGACGAACGGCTCGGCGGCTTCCCACAGGTTGATGTCGGGGTTGAGGCTCGTCGCGACGCCCTCGACCATCACCATCGTCTTCTGGAGCAGCAGCAGATGCGGCTGCGTCACCATGTCGAAATCGCGCGTGATCGAGAACAGGCTGTCGAGCATCATGCCGATCGACATGTCCTTGACCGGCAGCCCGCGCATCGGCTCACCGACCGCACGCAACGCGGTCGCGAATTCGGCGACGTCGTGATGCGCGGGGACATAGCCCGCCTCGAAATGGATCTCCGCGACGCGTTTGTAGTTGCCCGTGATCAGGCCGTAGAGGATCTCGGCGAGCCAGACGCGCGCGCGCCGGTCGATCCGGCCCATGATGCCGAAATCGATTGCGGCGATGCGGTTGCCGGGCAGCGCGAACAGGTTTCCCTGATGCATGTCGGCATGGAAGAACCCGTCGGCGATCGCCTGGCGCAGGAACGCGCGAACCAGCGTCTGCGCGAGGCCCGGCAGGTCATAGCCCGCGGCGACCAGCGCCGCGCGATCGGACAGCTTGATGCCGTCGATCCATTCGATCGTCATGACCTTGTTGGTCGAGCGCGCCCAGTCGATCGCTGGGATCATGAAATCGGGCTCGGCGGTCATCCCCTCGGCGAGCTCGGAGGCGGAGGCGGCTTCGCGACGGAAATTGAGTTCGCGCAAGGTCCAGCGCTTGAACGTCTCGATCGTCAGCCGCGGGCGCAGCCGCATCGCCTCGGGACTGAGCGCCTCGAGTTGCGCGGCGGCCCAGCTATAGGTGTCGATCGCGCGCGCGAAATCATCCTCGACACCGGGGCGGAGGACCTTGACCGCGACCTGGCGGCCGTCGGTCGTGACCGCGCGGTGGACCTGCGCGATCGACGCGGCGCCGACCGGGACCTGGTCGATGCGCGAGAAGAGCGTCTCGAGCGGCTTGCCGAAGCTTGCCAGCATCGCCGCCTCGATCGTCGCATAGGGGACGGGGGAGAGCTGGTCCTGCAACCGGAGCAGGTCGTGCGCCGCTTCCTCACCGACGAGATCGGGGCGCGTGGCGAGCGTCTGGCCGAGCTTGATCGCGGCGGGGCCGATCGCCTGGAACGCGTCGGCATAACGCGGCACCGCGGGGACGCGCGCACCGAGCCTGGCGATCCGCGCGAGGCGACGGACGGGGGCGGGCGTGTTTGGGTCACGCTCGATCCCGCGCAGCGCGCCGTGGCGGGCGAGGATGCGGCCCCATTTGAAGAGCCGCCAGATGTGCGTGGTCGAGGCGGTCACAGGCCGTGTGCGCCGGAGATAGAGATTGGTTCACGCGAAGGCGCGAAGCCTGTCCTGAGCTGCGCCGAAGGGGCGCGAAGAGAAGGCAGAATGGGTTCGCGCGGAGGCGCGGAGGCGCGGAGGGGGTACGCCTCGCCGCGGCTGCGGCTCTTCATCATCAGCGAGAGAGTGGAAATGCGCTGTTGCGCGCCCGCGGCTCTTACTCTCCGCGTCTCCGCGTCTCCGCGTGAACCATTCTTCGCGCCTTCGCGCCTTCGCGTGATCACTAGATCTTCCAGCCCGAGTGGATCGCGACCAGACCGCCCAGCAAAGGCTCGACCTTGGTCTGCACGAAGCCCGCATCCGCGATCATGCCCTTGAACTTGGGCATGTCCGGGAATCGGCGGATCGACTCGATCAGATAGCGATAGCTGTCGGCATCCTGCGCGAGCAACTGGCCGAGCTTCGGGACCATCTTGTGCGAATAGGCGTCGTACACCTCGGCGAAACCGGGCCAGACGGTGGTCGAAAATTCGAGGCAGTAAAACCGCCCGCCGCGCCGCAGGACGCGGTGCGCCTCGCGCAGCGCCTTGGGGATGTCGGTGACGTTCCGAATCCCGAACGCGATCGTGTACGCGTCGAAGAACCGGTCGGGGAAGTTCAGCGTCTCGGCGTTCGCCTCGGTCCACACCAACCCGTCGAGCCCGCGCTTCTGCGCGCGCTCCATGCCGACTTCGAGCATCTGCGGGTTGATGTCGGCGACCGTGATCGAGGCGCCCGACGGCTCCATGCGGAACGCGATGTCGCCCGTGCCGCCCGCCATGTCGAGGATCTGCTCGCCCTCGCGCGGTTTCACGCGGCGCACGAAGCGGTCCTTCCACAGCCGGTGCATGCCGCCCGACATCGCATCGTTCATCAGGTCGTATTTGGACGCGACGTTCGAAAAGACGCCGCCGACGCGGGCGGTCTTCTCGGTGGCGGGGATGTCTTCGTAGCCGAAGGAGACGGTGTCTGGCGTGAGAGCAGCCGGGGGCGCGATCAAGTCGTTCATATGCTGCGCTCTAGCCGCGCCTTGTGGCGCGGGCAAACGCAACCTAGCTGCAAATCGTGCCAGAGTTACCAGAAGTCGAAACCACCGTGCGCGGGCTGGAGCCTGTGCTCAAGGGCCAGCGCCTCACCTCGGTCGAGCCGCGCCGTGCCGACTTGCGCAAGGCGATCCCGGTCGACCTGCGCCAGCGGATGACCGGGGCGACCGTCACCGCGCTCGGGCGCCGCGCGAAATACGGGCTGATCGACACCGATCGCGGGGATACCCTGGTGTTCCATCTCGGCATGTCGGGACGCTGGCGAGTCGATCCGAGCGAACTGCTCGCGCATGATCATTTGCTGATCGGAACGGCTGCGGGGCGGGTCGTCGCACTCAACGATCCGCGACGCTTCGGGTTTCTCGATCTCTGGGCGACCGACGATATCGTCAACTATCCCCCGTTCCTGAGCATGGGGCCCGAGCCGCTCGGCCCCGATCTGACCGGCGCGTATCTGCTCGACGCGCTCGAGGGGCGCGGCGCGTCGATCAAGGCGATGCTGCTCGATCAGCGAATCGTCGCCGGGCTCGGTAATATCTATGTGTGCGAGGCGCTGCACATGGCGAGGATCGCGCCGAGCCGTGCGGCGGGGCGGATCTCGCTGTTCCGGCTCGACCGTCTGGTCGAGGCGATTCGCGCCGTGCTGACAGCCGCGATCCTCGCCGGGGGCTCGTCGCTCCGCGATTATGTCAGGCCCGACGGCGAACTCGGCTATTTCTCCAAGCAGTGGCGCGTCTATGGTCGCGAGGGCGAGCCGTGCGAATGCGGCGCGGTCGTGCGGCGGCGTACGGAGGGCGGGCGGTCGACCTTCTGGTGTCCCCGCTGCCAACGTGGCTGATCGAAGTCGGTTGACGATTCGGCGCGGAGTGGCTAGGGCCGCGGCTTCGAGAGGGCGTAGGAGCAATCCGGCGCCCCTTTTCATCATTCGAACATCCAGAGGGCTTCATGGCGAACACGCCGCAGGCGAAAAAGCGTATCCGTCGCAACGACCGTCGCGCGGAAGTGAACGGCAACCGCGTCGGCCGTATCCGTACCTTCATCAAGAAGGTCGAGGCCGCACTGGCTTCGGGCGACAAGGGCGCAGCGACCACCGCACTGGCCGCGGCACAGCCTGAGCTCCAGCGCGGCGTCGCCAAGGGCGTGCTGCACAAGAACACCGCGAGCCGCAAGTTCGCGCGTCTGACCAAGGCCGTGACCGGGCTCGCCTGAGCGAACCGTCACTGCTGCGTAGATCACCCGCCGGGGTTTCTCCGGCGGGTTTTTTGCGTCTGCGAAGGGAACCCATCGCGTGGTTGCGCAACCCTAGGATTCCCCGCGATTCGAGTGGCGCGACGTCAAGCCGCACCAAGCCATAAAACGCAAAAAATGCGTAAACACAGCCACTTATAAAAATATCGACGCATTTCCGGGGGTTGATCAAGTCAACCCGCTTTATTTCGAAAATGTGACGTGCGTGGGCCTTGCTACACGGGCCGATCGCTTCATAACTGCAACCCGCAGCGGCGGTGAATCACGGACGTGGATCATCACCGCGCGGGCAATAGGGCGAAGATGCCGGGCGGTCTAAATGGCTGTCGCGGGGTATCATTTTCTGTCGGGACTATATCACCAGCGTGGCTGTCGCGCGGGGTCGGAGAAGCGTGCGCGTGACGAATTTGCGAGGATCGACCGTGCATGCGACCGAGGCCGAAAAGGCTTGGGGCCGCGTGCGTGCGTCGTTGCGCGAATCCGCGGGCGCGCGGCTGTTCGAGCAATGGCTGAAACCCATCGAGTTGATCCCGAGCGAGGACAGCGATGCGATTCGGCTCGCGCTGCCCTCGGCGTTCATGACCAACTGGGTCCGCAATCACTATGCGGACCGGCTTGCGCTCGAGTTCCGCCAGATCATGCCGCAGGTCCGCACAGTGCAGATTGAGACGCGCGCGCCCGGTCCCGCGCCGGTCGTGCTCGCGATCGTCCCCGATGAGCCCGCACCGCAGGCTGTACCGGCTGTCGAGGCGGAGGATGCCAGGGCGGAGTTGAAGGCGGAGTCGGGGACGAAGGCGAACGCGGCATCGAAACCCGCCCCCGCGCCCGTCGTCGAGCCCGCCCAGGCGTCGTTGAAGTTCGGCGTCGACCCGGCGCTGAAGCCCGCGCCGTCCGCCGCCGATACGATCGCGGCGCACCTTCCCGAGCGCCCGCCGCTCGATCCGCGCTACACGTTCGAGCGCTTCGTCGTCGATCCGTCGAACAAGGTCGCGTTCAACGCCGCCAAGGTGCTTGCCGAGCCGGGTCCGGTGCGGTTCAGCCCGCTGTTCCTGCATAGCGACACGGGGCAGGGCAAGACTCATCTGATGCACGCGATCGGCCACGCGTTTCTCGCGGCGAACCCGCGTGCGACGGTGCTGTGCATGTCCGCCGAGCGATTCATGTATGATTTCGTCGCATCGATGCGCGCGCGCGACACGCATGCGTTCAAGCAGCGTCTGCGCGGCGCGGACCTGCTGCTGATCGACGATCTTCAGTTCATCGCCGGCAAGGACGCGACGCAGGAAGAATTCTTCCACACGGTCAACGAGATCATGGCGGCGGGCAAGCGGCTGGTGATCTCCGCGGATCGTTGCCCGCAGGCACTTGAGGGTGTCGAATCGCGGATCATCAGCCGGATGGCGGTCGGTCTCGTCGCGGACATCAAGGCGCCCGATCTCGAACTGCGCCGGACGATCCTCGACCGCAAGCTGGTCGACCTGCCCGACATGCGCGTGCCGACCGACGTGCTCGACCTGCTCGCGAGCCGGATCCATGCGAACATCCGCGAGCTCGAAGGCGCGCTCAACCGCGTCGTCGCCTATGCGCAGCTGACGGGCGACACGATCGACCTCGATTTCGCCGTGGCGACGTTGGGCGAGGTGCTTCGCGGGGCGCAGAAGCGCGTGACGATCGACGAGATCCAGAAGCTCGTGTCCGCGCATTTCGAGCTGAAGCCGCTCGACCTGATTTCGGCGCGACGCGCGCGTGCGGTTGCGCGGCCGCGGCAGATCGCGATGTATCTCGCCAAGCGGCTGACGACGCGGTCGCTGCCCGAGATCGGCCGGCGGTTCGGCGGGCGCGATCATTCGACGGTGATCCATGCGGTCCGCAAGATCGAGGAACTGCGCGACCAGGACCGCGATATCGACGCGGCGGTGCGTGTGCTGATGCGCGAGCTCGAGGGCTGAGGCCGGTCACACCCGGCGCCGTCATCCTGACGAAAGTCAGGATCCAGAGTTACAACCCACACCGCTCGTGACCCTGGATCCTGACTTTCGTCAGGATGACGGGAGTGGCGTCAGGATGACGGGGGCATCACGATGACGGGAGGGTGCGTCGGCGCAACGGGTGCGCGGCAGCCTAGACCTGCAGCCCCATCGCATCCTGCGTACGCTTGAGCACCGGCGCCGCCAGCGCGCGCGCCTTCTCCGCGCCGTCGCGCAGCACCGCGGTCACCGCGCTGCGATCGTCGAGCAGCCGCACCATCTCGTCACGAATCGGTCCGAGCTTGGCGACCGCGAGATCTGCGAGCGCGGGCTTGAACGCGCCGAACCCCTTGCCGCCATATTCGACCAGCACGCTCGCCAGGTCGCTGTCCGCGAGCGCGGCATAGATCGTCAGCAGGTTGCGTGCCTCCGCGCGGTCGCCGAGCTCGTCGACGGTCGCGGGCAGCAGGTCGGGATCGGTCTTCGCCTTGCGAAACTTGTCCGCGATCGTGTCGTCGCTGTCGATCAGCTTGACCACCGACTGTTCGGACGGATTGGACTTGGACATCTTGGCCGACGCATCGCGCAATGACATGATCCGCGGCGCCGCCTTGCTGATCAGCGGCGCCGGGAGCGTGAACAGGTCGACGCCGTAATCGCCGTTGAACTTGGTCGCGATGTCGCGCGCAAGCTCGAGATGCTGCTTCTGGTCCTCGCCGACCGGCACGTGGGTCGCATTGTAGAGCAGCACGTCGGCGGCCATCAGCACCGGATAGTCATACAGCCCGACGCTCGCGCCCTCGCGGTTCTTGCCCGCCTTGTCCTTGAACTGCGTCATGCGGTTCAGCCAGCCGACGCGCGCAACGGTGTTGAGCAGCCACGCCATCTCGCTGTGCGCTGGCACGCGCGCCTGGTTGAACAGGATCGACTTGGCCGGATCGACGCCCGCCGCGATCATCGTCGCGGCGACCTCGAGCGTGTGTAACGACAGTTCGGCGGGCGCGATCCATTCGGTCGGCGCGTGCAGGTCGGCGATGAAGAACATCGACTCCCCGCCCTGCGCGACGACGTCGTCCTGCAGCGTCACCCATTGCTTCACCGCCCCCAGGTAATTGCCGAGATGGAGATTACCGGTGGGCTTGATGCCGGAGACGACGCGCATGGGAAAACCTATCTGGAACGACGCAGGAGCGTGGAGATGTCGCCCAGCCGGAACGCGCCGGTGAGCAGGGTGGCGATCGCATAGACGACGCCGCCGGTCGCGACCAGCACCAGCATCGCCCCCCAGCGCTCGGTTCCGGTCCCCGTCACGAACGGCTGGAACAGGTCGTTGAGGAAATACATGACGCCGCCCATGATCAGCGCCGCGACGAGCAGCCGCCACGTCCGCCGCACGAGCCGCGCATCGGGGGTGAAATGCCCCCGCCGGACGAGCGTGCGATAGAGCATCGCGACGTTGACCGTGCTCGCGATCGCGGTGGCAAGCGGCGGGCCCATATGGCCGAGCGGCTTGATGAAGGCGAGGTTGAGGACGAGGTTCACGACCATCGACATCGTCGCATAGCGCACCGGCGTCCGCGTGTCCGAGCGCGCATAATAGCCCGGCGTCAGCACCTTCACGAGGATGTAGGACGGCAGCCCGATCGAGAAGGCGGCGAGCGCCTGCGCGGTCAGCACGCTGTCTTCGAGCGCGAACTTGCCGTGCTGGAACAGCGCGCCGACGATCGGCACGCCGCACACGATCAGTGCGACCGTTGCGGGCAGCGTCAGGAACAGCGCGAGCTCCATGCCGCGGTTCTGCGTCGCCATCGCCTCCGCCTCCTCGCCGCGGCCGAGCTGGCGCGAGATCGTGGGGAGCAGGACGGTGCCAAGCCCGATGCCGATCAGCCCGAGCGGCAGCTGGTTCAGCCGGTCGGCGAAATAGATGTACGAGACCGATCCCGCAGGCAGCAGCGCGGCGGCAAGCGCGGTCGACACGACGAGGTTGATCTGCACCGCGCCCGCACCCGCGGCGGCGGGCCAGATCAGCGCCATGAGCCGCTTCACGTCGGGATTGAGTTGTGGCCGCTTGAGCCTGAGCACGACACCCGATTTGCGGCAGGCCCAGATCAGCCAGAGAAGCTGGAGCGCGCCCGACACCGTCACCGCGATCGCCTGGTTGCGCGCGGTGAGCAGCGGCTGGTGCTCGTGGAACAGCAGCAGCGCGGCGATCAGCGTCGCGTTGAGCAGGATCGGCGCGGCGGCGTTGATCCAGAATTTGTGCAGCGAATTGAGGATGCCGCCGAGCAGCGAGACGAGGCTGATCAGCAGCAGATAGGGCAGGGTGATGCGCGAGAGGTGGACGACATAGGCGAACCGCTCCGCACTCGCCCCGTTGAACCCGAAGGTCAGCAGCCAGGTGACGGGCCATGCGGCGAGCTCGAGCAGCACCGTCATGCCGATCAGCACGGGCAGCAGTACCGACAGCGCGTCCTCGGCGAACCTGATGCCATCGGGCAGGCCGCGGCCGTCCTTGTCGCCGACCTTGCGGTTGAACATCGGGATGAACGCGGCGGAGAACGCACCCTCGGCGAAGAGCGCGCGGAACATGTTGGGCAGGCGAAACGCGATCAGGAACGCGTCGGAGGCGAACCCCGCGCCCACGAACCGCGCGAACAGCGAGTCGCGGACGAGCCCCAGGACCCGGCTGGCGAGCGTCAGCCCGCCAACCGATCCCAGCGCCTTGGCGAGGTTCATCCGATCAGCCCCCGATCTCCCGGATCAGGCCTGGCCGAAATCGCCGACGTTCGGCTGGATGCCCTGCTGCTCGGACTGCTGGACGTAGAGCTGCGCGAAATCGATCGGCTCGAGCAGCAGCGGCGGGAAGCCACCGTCGCGCACGGCGTCGGACAGCACGCGGCGTGCGAACGGGAACAGCAGGCGCGGGGCCTCGCCCAGCAGGAAGGGCTGGACGTGCTCGGCGGGGATGTTGCGAAGCCCGAACAGCCCGGCAAAGGACAGGTCGACGATGAACGCGACCTGGCCGTCGGTCTCGGCGCGAACGTCGATCTTGAGCACGACCTCGTGCACTTCGTCGCCAACCTGTGCCGAGCCGATGTTGAACTGTACGTCGATCGCGGGCGGCGTCTGGTTCTGATAGACTGCGGGGGCGTTCGGGTTCTCGAACGAGAGGTCCTTGACGTACTGCGAGATCAAGCCGGCTGCAGGCGCTTCGTCGGCACCATTGGCAAGCGGCTGATCTGCGATCGTCATGCCGTTCTGGTCGTCCATGATCTGCAAGTCCTTCATGCGAATGAAATTGGACCGAAGCGGAGGTGTCGCGCGTTCGTGTCTTGAGGCGGTGCGCGTAGCAGTGCCCGACGGGCGTTTCAACGGCTTCGGATTTTGCAGCGGGTTTGAATCGTAACGCCTTTGGCCTATGTTGGCCGGAAGATCGGAGGCCGTGTTGTTTTACGTTGTTCTTCTCGCGATGGTCGCAGGGTTTCTTGCGATGCGTCTCTATAGCGTGCTCGGGAAGCGAACCGGTCATGAGCAGCCCTTGCCCCGTGCGGCCGAGGAGCGTCCCGCGCAGGTGCCGATCGCGCGCACGGTCGATGCGACGCCCGAACAGCGGACGATCGCGAACCGCAACATCGAGCCGCGCGCGGAGCCCGCGCTGCGCTCGATCGTCGCCGGCGAGCCGGGGTTCGACGTCAACCAGTTCCTCGAGGGCGCGCAGGCGGCGTATCGCATGACGCTCGAGGCGTTCTGGAAGGGTGACGCGGACACGCTGGCCACGCTGGCGAACGACGACGTCCGCGCGGCGTTCGTCGAGGCGATCGAAGCCCGCAAGGCGGCGGGTGAAACGCTCGACAATCGTCTCGTGACGATCGAGCGCGCGGTCATCGCGGATGCCGCGGTGTCGGGTCGCGACGCCAGCATCACGGTGCGGTTCGATGCAGATATCGCCGCGATCACGCGCAACGAGGCGGGCGAAGTCATTGCGGGCTCGCTTACCGACGCGGTCGAGACGCATGACGTGTGGACGTTTGCGCGGACGCTGAAGAGCAGCGATCCGAACTGGAAGCTGGCGGATACCGACGAGGCGTGATGCGCGTTCGGGGGGGAATCGTCGGGGGACTGGCTCTTGCCGTCGCCCTGAGCGGGTGCGTGGGTGGCGTTGCGCCCCCCACTGATCGTCCGTCGGCTGGTCGTTCGCCAATCGCCGGAACCAGTGATCCGCGTGCCAAGCCTGGTCGGGTCCATCCGGTGCGCGATGCGGGCAACAGCGAGAACATTCGCGGCATCCAGAATCCTGCGCGGATCGTCGGCGCAGTGCCGATCCTGCCCGTTCCGATTGCGCCGCCGTTCGCGCCGGCCGATCGTGCCGTCGCCGCGGGTGTCGTTGCAGGCCCCGACATTGCAAGCTTGCCGATCAGCGAGCTTCAGGCCGAAGCCGCACGCGTCGCGTTTCTCACAAGTTGCCCGGGATTGCAGCGTCGCACCGATCAGTCAGGGCTCACGCGCGGCGCGGACTGGCAGCCCGCCTGCGCCGCTGCGGCGTCGGTTCCACGCGGTGGTGCGCGTACGTTCTTCACGCAGTGGTTCGAGGCGGTTCAGGTCGGCGACGGCAAGGCCTTCGCAACCGGCTATTACGAGCCCGAGATCGCCGGGTCGCTCGACCGGCGCGACGGCTATGCGCCGGTCTATGGCCGACCGCGCGATTTGATCGACGTCGATCTCGGCGCGTTTTCGACATCGCTCAAGGGCAAGAAGATCCGCGGGCGCGTGTCGGGCAGCAATTTCATTCCCTATTATGATCGTACCGCGATCGAGCAGGGTGCGCTGACCGACAGCGCGCCGATCCTCGCCTGGGCGAAGGATCCGGTCGAGCTGTTCTTCCTGCAGATCCAGGGGTCGGGACGCCTCCGGCTGCCCGACGGGTCGATCCTGCGGATCGGCTACGACACGCAGAACGGGCGCGATTATACCGGGATCGGCGCGCTGATGAAATCGCGCGGACTGCTCCAGCCGGGGCAGACATCGATGCAGGGGATCGTCGGCTGGCTCCACGATCATCCGGTCGAGGGGCAGGCGATCATGCGCGAGAACAAGAGTTTCGTCTTCTTCCGCGAACTTGACGGTCCGCCGCAGGGGGCGATGGGGTATGCCGTGACGGGGCAGGTCAGCGCGGCGGCGGACGTCAAGTTCGTCCCGCTCGGCGCGCCGGTCGTGTTGTCGCTCGACCGGCAGGATGCGACCGGGCTGTGGATCGCGCAGGACACGGGCGGCGCGATCAAGGGCAGCAACCGCTTCGACACCTTCTGGGGCGCAGGCGCCGCGGCGGAGGCGACCGCGGGCGGGATGGCGGGGCGTGGTACCGCGTTCCTGCTGCTGCCGATCGGTACGGTGGCGCGGCTCAACGCCGGAACAGCGAATGGAGCGCGCTATGACGGGTCGGCCGCTCAACGCTGACGAGGCGCAGCTCTGGGCGCGCGTGATGGCCACCGTGCGCCCGATCCGCGCGGTGCCGCTGCGGTCGGCCGTGCTTGCGCCACCAACGCCCGCTGCCGCACCCGCGAACGGGCCGGCACGCAAGGTGAAACCGACCAAGGGCATTCGCATGCCGACCCAGGCTGCGGCCGTGGTTTCCGCTCCGGCCAAGACCGCGCCGCGGGGCCTCGCTCCGGCGAACACGCTCGACGGCGGATGGGACAAGCGGCTGCTGCGCGGCGCCGTCAGTCCCGACAGTTCGATCGATCTTCACGGCCATACGCTGTCGTCGGCGCATGCGATCCTCGATACCGGGCTGGCGCGTGCGATCGCGCGCGGCGACCGTGTGCTGTTGCTGGTGACGGGCAAGCCGCCGCGCCCCGAAAGTGAGCGACCGCACGCGCGCGGCGCGATCCGTGCCGCGGTGATCGACTGGCTGTCGATCTCGCGCCATGCGGGCGGTATCGTCGCGGTCCGCGGCGCGCATCCCCGCCACGGCGGCGCGGGCGCGCTTTACATCATCCTGCGCCGCAGTCGCGACGCGCTCGCCTGAAGAGCCTGCCGCGGTCGCGTGCCCGGGCGGGCTCGCTCTCAATCCATGCCGACGCGGCCAATATCCGCTGACGCTGTCGCAGGCGATCTCGCGATCCCTCGACCGGCGGGGCCGGTGGCGCCATGTGCAATAACTCGACAAACCGGTTCTGGTGATACTGAAACGGGAATGACTTCGATAAATCCCCTGTTTGCGAACCAGTCAACTCTGTAATTACGTTTCGTTAATCACGGCCTGCCAAATCGAAGCTCAACCACGGTTGCTGAACAGATGTTTGCCGACAGCAGCGATTGGGCGGAGAATGGCAGTGACTTTATTGGTGTCTGGCGTTGAAACCGGTCTGGGTTCTATTAAGAACCGGATCATCACTATGGTTCGTGGCTGCTTTTTGCCAGAGACGTCGAGACGACTGGGTCTGGCGGTGTGTTCTGTCGCCCCCGTCCTGCTGGCCTCGCCGGCCTTGGCGTCGACGCAGGGCACGCTGGGCGCGACGTCGACGGGCAGCGTGCAGATCACGGTCTCGGTTCCAAGCCGCGTGCAGATCACCGGGCTTACCGACATCACACTCGCCAATGTCGACCCCGGCGCGGAAGCCCGGAAGCCGCAGGATACGTGCGTATGGAGCAATACCGCGACCAAGGGCTATACGATCACCGCGACCGGCAGCGGCACCGGGGGGGCGTTCACGCTGGCGTCGGGCGCGCTGACGCCCGTCACCTATGCGGTGGCGTGGAGCCAGCAATCGGGTCAGACGACGGGCACTGCGCTCGTCCCCGCGACCGCGTCGGCGGGCTTCGTGTCGACCGCGGTCCTGCCCGGTTGCGCGACGGCACCAACGACGACGTCGTCGCTCGTCGTGTCGATCGCGCCGGCCCAGCTCCAGGCGATGGCATCGCTGACCAGCTATACCGGTACGCTGACGCTGCTCGTCAACCCGCTCTGACCGGCTGAGCGGCGCGCAGCGCGATGCGGGTTCTGCCGACGCTGCTGACCGGGATCGCGCTCGCGCTGTCGCCCTGCCTGCTTCAGCGCGCATGGGCGCAGCAGGTGCAGATCACCAGGCTCGCCGACTTCAGCTTCGGTGTGCTGGCGACGACAGCGGGTGACGTGACGCAGAGCAGGAACGTCTGCGTCTCGGCCACATCGCTCGGGGGCG
This sequence comes from Sphingomonas sp. Leaf20, assembly GCF_001421535.1. Taxonomy (GTDB): domain Bacteria; phylum Pseudomonadota; class Alphaproteobacteria; order Sphingomonadales; family Sphingomonadaceae; genus Sphingomonas. The sequence goes on from NZ_LMKN01000008.1 coordinate 1,057,780, forward strand.
GCTACAGCATCCGAGCGATCGGCAGCGGCGGCGGTGGCGCCTTCACGCTCGCAGGGGCCGGCGCGCCGATGGCGTACGACGTGCAATGGGCGGCGCGTCCGAATCAGTCGAATGGCCTTGCCCTCCAGCCCGGGACCACGCGGGGCGGTCTCGTCTCGACGGGATTGGGGCTCAATCTCGGGTGCGTGCTTGGTAACGACTCGGCAAGCCTGATCATCGCGCTCCGCGCAGCCGATCTCAGCGCGGCGACCGCGGGTGCGTATACGGGTACGCTCACGTTGCTCGTCGCTGCAGAATAGCGGCGGATCGGCGATGTCTGGATCCGGGCTCCGGCTCGACAGGCTGGCGGTGCCGCTGCTGCTCGCCGGCACGATCGCGCCGATCGTCGCGCTCGCGCAGGACGGCACCGGCAAGACGGGTGTCGTCGTCGGTCAGCCAGCGGGCTTCGATCAGCTCGCGAGCGTTCAGCAGGCGGTGGTCGACGTGCAGATCGGCGGCCGGATCGTCGGACAGGCGCAGATCATCCACGCGGCCGGGCGATTGACCTTCGTCGATGTCGATGCGGTGATCGCGTTGATCCCGGACTTGCGCGATCCCGCCGCGATCCGCGTCGTCCTGGGCGCGCCCGAGCTCGATGCGCATGCCGAGCTCGTCTGTGCGGCCGACGCGGTCCCGGCGGCATGTGCGACGCTGCAACCGGCTATCGCGGGCGTGGTCTTCGACGAGCCGCGGTTCCGCGTTGATATCGTCGTCAATCCGTCGGCCCTGTCCGTCCATGCCGCTGCCGAGCGCCACTATCTGCCGCTGCCTTCCGCCGGGCTGTCGCTGGTCGATCAGTTTGGCGGGACGATCGCGGGGAGCGGCGGTACTGCCGAGATCGCGCTGAACAATCGTGCGATCCTCGGCTACCGCAACGCGCGGCTGCGCAACGAGATGTTCTATTCGTCGCGCTTCGGTCTGGTCGTCGATACGCTTGCCGCCGAACTCGACAAGCCCGGCGTCCGCTATGCCGCCGGGGCGCTATGGGCGCCGGGTATAGATCTCACCGGCCGCCGCAAGATCGTCGGTGCGGGTGTGCAGAGCCAGCAGGATACGCGGCTCGACCGCATGCTGATCGCGGGAAGTCCGCTGGTCGTGTCGCTCGCAGTACGCTCGCGCGTCGACATCCTGCGCGAGGGGCGGCTGGTGTCGTCGCGGACCTATGACGCGGGAAACCACGCGCTCGACAGCTCGAGCCTGCCCGACGGCGCGTATGAGGTGATCCTGCGCATCCAGGAAGCGGGCGGCGCTGTTCGCGACGAGCGGCGTTTCTTTACCAAGGACGCCGCGATCGCGGCGGTCGGCGAGCCGATCTTCTTCGCCTATGCGGGGCTGCTCGCGAACGACCGCCGGGGGACGCCGGTCGCGGTGTCGCGGACGCCGTTCTACGAGGCGGGCGTGGCGCGCCGTCTGTCGCCGCATGTCGCGGTCGATGCCACGCTGCTGGGGACCGACCGCACCGCGATGCTCGAGCTGGGCGGCTATTGGCTGGGCGAACGCGCGCAGATCCGCGGTGCGGCGCTTGCCTCGGTCCGCGGCGATGCCGGTCTGCTCGTCCAGATTTCCTCGCCGGGATCCGCGAGGCTGAACTACACGCTCGACGCGCGGCGCGTGTGGAGCCGGGGCGACCGGCCGCTAATCCCGCTCGGCGACCTGTCGCGCGGCTATGATGTCGGCACGATCGACAGCGTCCGCGGGCTTGGCGCGGGATCGTTTGTCCAGGTCTACGGCACGCTCAGCTATACGCTGCGCCCCGGCCAGATCGGCGTCACCGGCTTCTACCGCGACGACGCCCGCGCCAGTCGCAGCTATGGGATCGGCCCCACGCTCTACATGCCGCTCATCGAGCGCGGCGGGCTGCAGGTCAGTCTGCGCGGTGACATGACATTGTCCAATCGCGGCCGTTCGGCGTTTTTCGGGCTCAGCCTCCAACGGGTGCGCGGGGCGTCGTCGACCTATGCCAATGCCGGCATACGCACGATATCGGGCGCGGGGGGCGGCGCGCGCGACGACGGCGGTTCGCGTCTCGGTGGCGGGACCGCGCTGGTCGGCGGGATCGGCGGTGCATGGCAGCGGGATGGCGTACTCGGCGGTAACGTCGCGCTGTCGGGTGGGCTCGAGCGCGAGGTCTATGGTGCGCTGGCGCGGGGGCATGCGGATCTTCGAACGCGCGCAGCGACGGTGTCCGCCGATCTCGCGCAGCCGGTCGGCGAGCGCAACGGCGCCACGCAATATGCGCTCGGCTTCCAGACGACGGCGGCCCTTAGCGGGCAGGGTCTCGCATTCGAGGGGCGCGAACGCAGCGACAGCGTGATCCTCGTCGGGGTCGAGGGTGCCGGCCTCGATCCCAGTGCAACGTTCGAGCTGTTGATCGACGGCACGGTGCGGGGCGTCGTTCGCGCGGGGCGCACCGCGTCGGTGCCGGTGCCGGCCTATCGCCGCTATGCGGTGCGGATCCGGTCGACGGGCGCCGATCTGGTTCATGTCGACGGCGGCGCGCGCGACGTCAGCGTGTATCCCGGCACCGTCGCGCGCGCGTCTTGGACGGCGTACCCCGTCGTCGCGATGTTCGGCCGGATCGTCCATGCCGACGGCACGCCGATCGCGAACGCCGCGGTCGATGCGGGCGACGCGATCGGAACGACCGACGAGAATGGCTATTTCCAGATCGAGGCCGGCGTGCGGACAACGCTCAAGGTGCAGACGGCGGATGGCGGGCAATGCCGCCTGCCGGTCGCGGCGACGCCGGGCGCGGAGGGCTATGCGGCGATCGGTACGCTGATCTGCGTGCGCGCATTTTCATCGAGGCAGATGGCGGATTCGACGCCGTGACGAAGGAGGACGGGCATATGATGCGATGGATTGCGGCGCTGGCGTTCGCGACGCTGTTGGGGGCGACGCCGGCACAAGCGGACCTCGTGCTGAGCCAGGTCGTCGTCGATCTCGCAGCCAGCGGCCCGCCACGCGCCGACATCGAGGCGTGGAACACGGGGGCCGAGCGGATGTACGTCGTCGCCGAGCCGGCCGAGATCGTCGATCCCGGCACGCCGCGCGAACGCCGCGTTGCCAGCGTCGATCCCGCAGCGAGTGGCCTGCTGGTCACGCCGCAGAAGCTGATCCTCGAGCCCGGCGAGCGGCGTCTGCTGCGTATCGCGGTGATCGGTGCGCGGCGCGCGCGCGACCGGATCTACCGCGTCACCGTCAAACCGGTCGCGGGCGAGATTTCCGCGGCGGGGTCGGCGCTGAAGCTGCTCGTCGGCTATGACGTGCTCGTGATCGTCCGCCCGCCGGTGCTCGCCGGCACGATCACCGCCACCCGCGCCGCAACCGCGCTCGTGCTGGCGAACACCGGCAGCACCAATGTCGAGCTCTACGAAGGGCGCCAGTGCGATGCGGCGGGCAAGGATTGCCGCACGCTCCCGCCGCGCCGCCTCTATGCGGGTGCGGACTGGACGCAGACGATCGATCCGGACCGTCCCGTCGACTACCGGGTCAAGACGGGGACCTCGGTCGAAACCCGCCGCTTTTGAGCGCCTTGTTTGGTTAACGTCCCGGCCCGACCGAGTCCGCACGGCGCTCGCGGGTCTGCTGATCGGCGCCCGGCCGGCGCGCGTTTCCCGCCGCAGGATCTGCACGTCTCGACTAATATCGATTGTCAGTCCGACAGACCCCGCGCTGGGTGCGCAAATCCATCTTGGAGGTTCAAGCTATGCGTACAAGTTTCCCTAAATATTCGGCAGTTGCGATGATCTTGGTCGGATCGGTCGGGCTCGGCGGATGCGCCACCAAGGGCTTCGTCAGGGAGCAGATCGCGACCGTGAACACGCGGATCGACGGGATGGACGGCCGGCTTCGGACCGTCGAGGGAACGTCGGGTCAGGCGCTCACGCAGGCGCAGGCGGCTGCCGGTCAGGCGCAGCAGAACGCGCAGCGCATCGATCAGATCAACGGCCGCGTCGATGGCCTCGACCAGCAGATGCAGCAGCAGCAGCAGCGTCAGCAGCGCCGGCCCCGCGGCTAAGACCCGGCCCCGCACGCGTGTTCCGGACGACGGCGACAGCGCCTTTCCATGACGCCCGCCGTCTCGGCATCGCCGCCAGCGCCGTTCTCGCGCTGCTGGCGGCGCAGCCCGTGACCGCTGCGCCGGTACCGGCGAAGGGTGTCGAGCGGCGGGCGCGCAAGGCAATGCCCAAACCGCGTGCGGAACCGCTTGCCATCGAGCAGGCGGCGCTGGCGGACGCTCCCATGCCCTCGGAGGCGACCAATCGTCTCGTCGCCTGGGTCGCCGCCGCGAAGGACAATCGCGGCATGCCCTATATCGTGATCGACAAGCAGAATGCGTTGCTTCTGCTGTTCGGTGGCGATGGGAAGGCGCTGGGGCAGACACCCGTGCTGCTCGGTCTGGGCATCGGCGACGATTCGTCGCCCGGCGTCGGCGCGAAGAGCCTTGCCGAGATCGGCCCGGCCGAACGGACGACCCCGGCAGGGCGCTTCATCGCCAAGTTCGGTCGCGCGTTCGGCAACCAGCGCGTGCTGTGGGTCGATTATGCCAACTCGGTCGCGCTGCATGCGGTGATCACGACGAACAAGAAAGAGCGCCGGGTCGCGCGGCTGCTGTCGCCGACGCCCGACGACAATCGCGTCACGTTCGGCTGCATCAACGTCGGTACCAGTTTCTATACCAAGACGCTCCGCCCGCTGTTTCAGAAAAAGGGCGGGATCGTCTACGTCCTCCCCGACTCGCGGCCGGTCGACGAGGTGTTTCCCCGCCTGCGGCTGCTGCCGTACATACCGCCGGCCGGACCGCTCGCCAAAGCGCCGGTCGAGGCGGATCGACGGGCGGGTTCGGAAGGACGATCATGATCCTGTTGACGCTGGCCGCGCTGCTCATGGCCGACCCGCCGGCGCGGGGCACTCCGTCGCCCGGCGATGCGGTGGTCGTCAGTGCGCTCACCACTGAACAGCTCGTCGCGCAGTGTCGGGGCAAGGACGCCGATCCGACGCCCGATTTCTGCACGGGCTACATCCTCGGGGCGTTCGATACGCTGTCGCGGTCCCGCCAGATCTGCCCGTCATCGACGCGCGCCACGACGGTCAAGGTTCTCGCGATCGTCCGCAAATATCTGCGCACGCGCGGGAAGACGGCGACCGGCGCACCCGCGTTCGTCGTCCGCGACGCCCTGCAGCGCGCATATCCCTGCAAACGCAAGTAACCGGGTGCGCGGCGCGGGGCCGACGTCACGCCACTAGTCGCTGATCGTCCAGCCCTGTTCGACATTGCGCCCGCGGATGCCGCGCTGCGCTGCGAGCTTTTCAGCATAGCTCGGGGCATTTGGTGTCGCTGCGCTCGCCGTGCGCTGGGCTATCGCGGGGACGCGGCGGTCCGGTGCGGGCAGGGGGCGCGACTGGACGACCGGCTCGGCTACAGGCTGCGCTACCGGCCTTGTCACGGGACGCGCCACAGGCGAGGCTGCCGCGCCGTTCGCAGCGTCCGCGGGTGAAGCGGGGACAGGTGTTGCGATCATGGTCGCGAGGCTTGCGGGCCAACTGATACGCAGCCGCACCGATTGGCGTCGCGGGCTGCCCTTCGCGGATGTCGAGGTATAGCGGGCCTTGTCGATCGCGATCGCGCACGCCCTCACATCGAGCCGGGGCACGCCGCTTGATTCGACGACGCTGCACTGGTCGACCTTGCCCGTCGGATCGACGCCGAGTTGCAACAGTGTGTACGGCGGACCCGCTGCGGGCGCACGGGGCTTGAAGAAATTCGCCAGCGATTCGCAAAACGTCGGTTTGAAGTCCACCAGCCGCCCCCTGCGATCCCGGATCCTGCACGGGGCCGGCGGCGAAACCGGGGCGGCTGTGCCGGACGCGTCCGCACCGATCGGCTGTTGCGGCGGCGGCGACGGGATGGCGGCGGGGGCGGCCTGCACGAGCAGCATGGCGAGATGAAGCATCGTTCACGGATGCATCAGCGGGCTTAACATCCGGTTTCCGGCGCCAGGTTGCGGGCGACCGCAGTCTCGCGCTGCTGGGCAATCCCGCCCAGTTACCGTCGCCCCGGCGGAAGCGGACATCGGTCCAGCCCGGCGGGGCGTCCGTGCCCGGATGTTCGAAGACTCCTACACGGCTTGGAGGGACCAGGAGCCAGTGCGGCATGGTTTGATAGTCAGGGCCGACGTCCGAAGCTCCGCGAGTTTGTAAACGGGCGCTACAAGACGGCCCCGAGCAAAGCACTAAGACGGCCGGCCGCGATCATGAGGGTGACCCAGGAGACCGACTTCACGTCAACCCGTGAAACCCTTTGGCGGCTCCGCTATGATGATCCTGTTGCCATCCTGATCAGAAATCTCGGCTATCGCGCCAAAACCACCCCGGCTGATCGGGTCGATATCGACACCGAGATCGGCAAGCCTGTCTCTTTCCCACGCAATGTCGGGGGTTACGATCGTAAGTACGGACTGTCCGGCCTTATCGGCGTCGAGGATCAGTTGGATACCTGCCGTGCCGATGTTCCGCCACTGCGTCAGCGTGGGCATCGGATGGTCGTCAGCGGGTCGGGCGAGTAGCGTCGTATACCAATCTTCAGCGCGCGGCATGTCCGTTACACATGCCACCGCGTACAAGCCCTGGATCTTCATCAGAAATCTCCGATCGGCCGCTTCAAGACGTGAGCTCCAAGTCGTAAACTATAAAGTTGCCGATGCGGCTCGCCACCAGGTAGACTACGTAAATCACGCACTTACTACTATGCTCTGTCGGGTAGATACCGACTGGCTCAAGTCCGATCCTGGTCCGAAAGTCATCGAAACAGGTCGATGCCCGCGATCGCCAGATAGGTTTTGGGCGCTGCAAGACCGATGAACGTCATCCGCACATAGACCGCGTCCGCCTTCGTGCCGAACAGGATGCGCTGCGGCGAGAGCGCGTTGGCGATGTTCGAGAATTCGTCCGACGCCGCCTTGCTCCAGCTTTTACCGTCGAGGCTGGTCTCCACGACAAAGCGTTTGGGTGGCGCGCTGTCGGTGTTGACCGCGCGCGAGGGCGTGAGGATGAAGCCCCCCAGCGGCTGTCGCCTGGCGAGCGTGAGCGTGACCGTCGCCGATCCCGCGGCGGCTGCGACCGGAACCTGCCAGACGCTGCCCGGATCATTGTCGATCAGCGCGCCCGCGCCGGACCCTGTCGCGGACACGACCGAGAGGTCGGATGAGGGCAACACGTCGCGCGCACGGGCGGCGGGCAATTGCACGGCGACGGGGGTGACCTGTCGGAACAGCGCGACTTCGCTGATCGCCGGGCAGGCCTGTGCCGCGACGATCCGCAGCCGCAACCGTCGCGCGACGACCGGCGTCGGCAGGCGGACGACGCGCTGCGCCGCGATGCAGTCGCCGCGGGCCACCTCCGTCCATCCCGCGCCATGGTCGATATCGATCGCAAACCGGTCGACGCGCACGCCGAGCGGCAGGAATTCGCGGATACGGACGAGATCGAAGCTGGTGCCGGGCGGCAGGTCGAGCACGAGGCTCGGCGTATGGATGGAATCGGGCGTCGACCAATAGCGCGCGGGATCGCGGTCGAGCACGTTGGCCGCGGCAAAGCCCGGCCCGCGGACATGGTCGGCCGATGCGATCGCACCCTCGGCGCGATCCTTCGCGAACGTGGCGCGCTGCGCATCGCCGAACGCGTGCAGCACCGCGACGTCCGGGTCGGCGAGGCGACCGCGGCGGTCGGGCGGCAGGTTGAGGATCAGATTGGTCCCCCGCGCGATCGATTCGTCAAACAGTTTCAGCATCCGCTGGGGATCCTTCACCTTCGAATCCTCGTCGGCGTGATAGAACCAGCCCGGCCGGATCGAGGTGTTGGTCTCGGCAGGCCACCACAAGGGGCCGCCGCGCAAACCGGCATTGCCCTCGGCCTGGCTCGGCTTGTGATCGGCCATGGTCGGCCAGCACGGATCGCCCGCGACCCCGTCCTCGTTGCCGACCCAGCGCAGGTCGGCGCCGAGCGGCTCGAACGTACAGGCCATCGGCTGATGTTGGTGGACCAATGCGAAGATCGAGGGCCAGTTATAATAGGTTTCGGAATCGATCTTCCGCGTCTCGCGCGCACCGCCATAATAGCCATCGCCGCCATTCGCGCCGTCGAACCAGAATTCGAACAGCGTACCGTAGCGCGTACAGAGCTCGACGATCTGCTTGCGGTAATAGTCGAGATAGGCGGGGCGGCCATAGTCCGCGTGGTTGCGATCCCATGGCGACAGGTAGATCCCGAAATCCATGCCGGCGCGGCGTGCCGCCTGTTCGAACTCGCGGACGATATCGCCCTTGCCGTCGCGGAACGGGCTGTTGCGCACGCAATGCTCGGTCAGCAGCGTCGGCCACAAACAGAAACCGTCGTGATGCTTGGCGGTCAGGACGATACCGCGCAGGCCGCCCGCCTTGGCCGCGCCGACGATCTGATCCGCCGAGAAGTCGGTCGGCGCGAACAATGTGGGGTCCTCGTCGCCATAGCCCCATTCGCGATCGGTGAAGGTGTTGATCGAGAAGTGAACGAACGCATATTGCTCGCGCGCATGCCAGGCTAGCTGGCGCGGGGAGGGGGTTGCGCCCCAGGGTGCTGGCGCGGCCCCGGACGCGGGTTTGCGCGCCCAGCCGCTCGACGTGCTGATCGAGGCCAGGCCCGATGCGAGCCCCGAGGCCAGCATCTTGCGGCGGGTGATGATCGACATGGCGGCTCCTGAAAACTCTTGGGTCATGCGGCGTCGGAACGCCTGCGCAGCGCGACGCGGTAGGGGCGGCCCGGTGTGGTCGCGAACGTCATCGTATGCGGGGTCCGTTCGAACCGGACCGCCTTGCCGTGCTGCGATACCGTCACCGCTTCGAACCCCGGCGGCGTCCGGACCGTCAGGCGCTCGCCCCCGGCGGTCACGGTCGCGTCGACATGCCGGTCGCTCCAGGCGATCGCGACTTCGTGACCGCCGCGCGCGCGCAAACCGGCAACGCGCCCTGAGGTCCATTGCGGCGGCAGCGCAGGCAGCAACGCGATTTCCGTCTCGCGGCTTTGCAGCAGCATCTCGGCGATCGCGGCGGTGATCCCCAGATTGCCGTCGATCTGGAATACCGGACGCGGTTGCGCGGGGTGGGTGTCGAGCAGATTGGCGGCGACGCTGTTGGCGATGAACGCGGAGAGCGACCGTCCGGCCTGCGCGCCGTCGCCGAGTCTGGCCCACACCGCGGTCGCCCAGGCGCGGCTCCACCCGGTGCTGGCGCCGCCATGCGCCTCGCGCCGCGCCATCGATGCGCGGGCTGCCTGCGCGAGCCGCGGTGTCCGGACCGGGTCGATCGCATCGCCGGGATAGAGCGGATACAGATGCGAGATGTGGCGATGCCCCGGATCCTGCTCGGCAAAGTCGGTCGACCATTCCTGCAGCTGGCCGTAGCGGCCGACGCGGTACGGTTCGAGCTGCTTAAGCAATCCCGCGAGGCGGGCGCTCAGTCCGTCGACGTCGCCGATCACGCGCATCGCCGCGATGCAGTTGGTGAACAGCTCGCGGATCAGCGCGAGGTCCATCGTGCAGCCGGCCGAGATCGCCGCGGTCTTGCCGGATGCCGTCATGAACAAATTCTCGGGCGAGATCGACGGGGCGGTGGTCAGATGGCCGCTGCGGGGATCGCGGACCAGCCACGCCGCGCAGAACTCGGCACAGCTGCGCATCAACGGGAAGCCGCGCGCCTCGAGGAACGCGCGGTCGCCGCCGAAGCGGTAATGCTCCCAGACATGCTGGACCAGCCACGGTCCCGCCATCGGCCAGTTCGCCCAATTGGGATCGCCGACGCCCGCGCCGACCGGATGGCTCATCGCCCACAGGTCGCTGTTGTGATGCACGCACCAGCCCGGCATGCCGTAAAGCGATCGGGCGGTCTGCGCGCCGGTGGCCGCAAGCCGCTCGATATGGTCGATCAGCGGCAGATGGCAGTCGGCGAGATTGCAACTCTCCGCGGGCCAGTAGTTCATCTGGAGATTGATGTTGGTGGTGTAGTTCGCGCTCCAGGGCGGGCGCAGTTCGGTATTCCACACGCCCTGGAGATTGGCGGGCATCGTGTGCTCACGCGAACTGGCGATCATCAGGTAGCGGCCGAGCTGGAACAGGCGCGCGGCGCGCGGGGTATCGCGATCACCCGCTGCACCGTGAAGCGCGAGATCGGCGCGACGGTAGAGCGCCTGATGATCGGCGACGTGACGGTCGAGCAGCGCCGTATAGCCATGCCGCGCGCCGGTCGCGAGGATGCGCTCCGCCGACGCGCGCACGGCCGCCGCGGGCGTGTCCGGCATCAGGTCGAAGCGGCGGAATCCGGTGGCGGCGGCGATCCGGACGGTCACAGAGGTGGCGCCGCGAATGCGCAGCGCACCGTCCGATGCGGTAACCGCGCCGCCATCGGTCTCGACCGACAGGAGCGTCGCGAACGCCATCCCCCGACCCGGCGTGTCCGAATAGCGCACGGGGTTTGGGACGTCGCGGTAATTGGGTTCGCACAACGTCGGCGCCTTGCCGACCAGCGTGATCCGGTTGCCGCCGGCATTTGCGGTGGCGGTCGCCGTCGCGCGCAGTTTGCTGGTCAGCTTGAGGCGGCAATCGATCCTCCCGCGCCGGTCCGCGGTCAGGCGCAGGACGATCACCGAGTCGGGATGCGAGACGAACAATTCGCGGTGATAGGTCGCGTCGCCACAGCGATAGCCGACTGTTGCGACCGCGCGATCGAGGTCGAGCACGCGCCGATACGCCTGCGGGGCGTCGCTATGATCCATCTCGAGTTCGAGATCCGCCATCGGCGCGTAGCTGGCGCTGAACGGCCCCTGCAGCGCCGCGCTGTGCCGATCGGCGCTCACCGGATCGCCCGCAAAGACGGACTGACGGACCGCCGCCAGCGCATCCCGGCCGTCATGATCGGCGGTGTCTGCTGGCTGCCCGCTCCACAGCGTGTCGTGATTGAGCGACATCACGTCGCGCGCGATCCCGCCGCCCATCATCGCCCCCAGCTGCCCGTTCCCGACCGGATGGCCGAGCAACCACTCGGTGGCGGGCTGATCGGCGGTGATCCGGTGGCGTGCGTCCGTCCCCGGCTCGGCAGCAGCATCGCCCATTCCGGCGAGCAGGCCGGCAAGCACCGACCCCGTACCCCCGGCCAGGACCGCGCGACGCGATACGTAGCCGGACGCGGGGGACCTGGTGCCCAGCTCAGAAATCGACCGTCGCCCCGATATTGATCGACCGACCCAGCGCGTCGTAGACCGAAGGCGAGGTGTTGACGCGTTCGGCAGCCTCGAGCGGCGGGCTGGGGCGGACCGGCGCCGCGCGGTTCAGCACGTTGTTGACCACCAGCCGCAACGTCAGCGCGCGCGATACCGTTACGCTGCCGCTGAGATCGAAGACGTCGTAGGCGGGCAGGTACTTGTACTCCGCCGGCACGGTCGGATCGTCCTCGCCGAAGATCGGGTTGCCAGCGAGGCGCGAGTTCTTCAGCCCCGAATTGTGACGCCAATTGACCGAGACCAGTCCTTGCGTCTGCGCGGACTCGGGCGAACTCAGCGTGAACCGGAAACTGTGCTGATAGCGGCGATAGCCCTGTCCCGCATAGGGGCCGAACAGCCCGACGACATTATAGTCGGTATCGGGCAGCCCGAGATCGCCACCCTTCGCGGTCTGCAGCGTCGCGACATAGCTTGTCGAGAACCGCGCCCAGCTGCCCATCCGCGTGTCGTAATTGGCGGAGAAATTGAAGCCGCGCGCGTTGGTCCGGCCGAGGTTGCTGTATCCCTGGTTGATATAGCCCGTCGCGGCGCCGGCATCGCTGAACAGCGTCCCGTCGGCGTTGCGCTGCAGCTGGCTGCAGAAGAAGTCATAGCCGGTGTTGGCGCAGGTCTGCAGGAAGTCGATCGCGCGGTAATAGCCGATGCCGTTCTGGATCTCGATGCTGTAATAATCGGCGGTGGCGGAGAAACCGCGCAGCATCCGCGGCGTGAGGACGAGGCCGTAGGTATAGGTATGCGCCACCTCGGGCGTCACCAGCCCCTCCGAGCCGTTGCGCACGGTGCACAGGAAATCCGGACATTGCTGGATCGCGCCATATTGGGCTGCGGTGACACCCGTGCTTGCACAGATCTCCCGGCTCGCGACCGGGCTGGTCCCGGCGCAGGGGTCGCCCAGCGTGTTCGTGTCGAGCGTGCCGTAGCTGGTATTGGCGTTCGACGAGAGCTCGTAGATGCTCGGCGCGCGCGTCGCCTTGTTGTAGCTCGCGCGGAACAGGATGTCCTCGACCGGTCGCCAGCTGCCGTCGATCTTGTAGGTCGACCGGATGTTCTCGACGCCCGAATATTTCGACCCGCGGATCGCGGCGCCGATGCTCAGGTCGCGGATGAACGGCTTGTCGCTGACCAGCGGGACGTTGACCTCGCCGTAAAGATCCACGGCATCGTTCGACAGCGTCGACGGTGTCGCGCCGAACGCGGCCTGATACGCGGCATCGGGGCGCGAGCGATAGGTGTTCGCGCGATATTCGCCACCCAGGGCGATATCGATGCCCTTGCTCGAGAACGGGCTTTTCAGCCCATAGTCGCCGAGGTCGCCGGAAAGGTTCGCGTTGCCGACCCATTGTTCATAGCGCTCGCGGAAAACGCCGCCGCCCTGCGCAAACGACAGATACTCGACCGCGGCGGCGCTGGGGGCATTGGTCGAGAAGATGTCGAGCGGGACGCACCCGGGGTCGGTACCGTTGACCGCCGCGACGCAGGTCGCCGTGCCGTTGACGTCGACGACCTGCAGTGCCTTGGCGACCTTGGTGGGATCGATCCGGCCGGTCTGCTGCTGCCGGTACAGGGTGGTCGAATAGACTCCGCCGACGTCGTAATGCCAGGCGCTGCCGAGATCGCCACGAACCCCCGCCACCGCGCGATAGATCTCGTTCGACGAGCGGGTCGTCTGGGGTTCGGTAAAGCGATAGCGAACGTCGGTCCGGACGCTCGTGCCCGTGCCGGCCGCCGATCCGCACAATGCCGCCGCCTGTTGTCCCGACAGCAGGGGGTTGTTGCAGTTGATGTCGTACGGCGTCGAGCCGGGCTGGATCGTCGCGGGATCCGACTGGCTCTGCGACTCCGACCGCAGATACAGGCCGTTGGCATAGAGCTGGATCGCGGGCGACACCTCGTAATTGAGGAACGCCGCGCCGTTGTAGCGCGTGTTCTCGCGCTGGAAGAAGAAGCTTTCGTTGTAATTATAGCCATTCGTCCCCGTGAACGGGACGAATTCGCGGCCACCCCCGGCCGCATTGGTCAGGATGCTGCCATTCTGTGCGGGCCCTGACAGCGCCTGGAAATAGCCCGCCGAGGTCGCGGACGACGGCGAGGCGCAGACCACCGACTGGCCCGACAGCGTGATCGGGCAGACCGAGAAGGACCGCGACGACGCCAGCACGGGCTCGACCTGACTGTATGCGCCGAAGATCGAGATATTGCCGCGACCGCCGGCGAAGTTCTTGCCCATGCTGATATTGGCATCGAACCGGCCGCCATCGTTGGTCATGCCGCTGGGCACCGCAAACCCTGCATTGCGCGCGGCCTGCGCGGCGATGTTGTCGCGGTTGTCGGCATTGTAGAAGCCGTAATTGACGTTCGCGTTGACGCCTTCGAAGTCCTTGCGCAGGATGAAGTTCACCACCCCGCCGATCGCGTCCGACCCGTAGACCGCGGACGCCCCGCCGGTCAGCAGGTCGACCCGCTCGATCAACCCGACCGGCACGACCGAGGCGTCGATGCCCTCGGTAACGCCGATCCGCTGGCCATCGATCAGCGTGAGCGTCCGGTTGGTACCGAGCCCGTGGAAATCGAATTGCTGTCGCCCGTTGCCGTTGGACAAATTGGTGTCGCTGTTCTTGATCGCAGGTACGCGGTTCAGCACCTCCTGGACGCTGAACGCCGCCTGCAGCTTGATGTCGGCCTGCGTGACGCTGGTCACCGGCGCGGTTTCGACGAGGTTCTTCGAGCGGATGCGCGATCCCGTTACGACGATGTCGCCGCCGGGGGGTGGCGTCGGGACCGCATCGTCCGTCGTTGCCGCGGCGTCGCCGGTCGTGCTCGCTGCACCGTCCTGACCGCCCGCGGTCTGTTGTCCGGGGGCCGCCATCGACACCCGCGTGAGCGCGGCCGCGCGCGTGATGACATAGACGCCCTGGCCGGTCCGCGACATCGTCAGACCGCTGCCCTGGAGCAATTGGCCCAGCGCCGCGTCCGCGGTCATCGCGCCATTGACGGCAGGCGCGACGCGACCACCAAGCGCGGCTTCGTCGAACACCAACTGCACGTGCATCTGCCGACCGAGCAACCGTAGCGCGGGACCAAGCGGTTGGGCGCGTACGTCGACACGGACGACCCGCTGGGTCTGGCCCGTCTGTGCCAGCACCGGCGCCGCCGTCATCATCGTCGCGATCACAACGCCGCTCGCGCCGAGGATCATACGCTTCGTCACAGTCATCCACCGCCCCCTAGTGTTGTTATACTTTTATGACGCACGGGGTGGCGAGATGCTCAGCAAATTGCCGCAATTATCTTCAATTGATCTTCCTTTGGTCGGCAACCGGTATCAACGATGGCGTTTCAACCGGATGGTTGCGTCGTCGACGGTGGCGTCGACGGGGAAGGTCGCGGCGATCGCCTGCGCAAACGCGTCGACATCGCCGACGTTGAACACCCCGCTGATCCGCACGTCCGCGACGCCGGGATCGACCGCGATGCGGCGTCGCTCGGCATAGCGGTTCATCCGTTCCGCGGCGGCACCCAGCGTCTCCGCGGTGAAGCTGATCTGTTCCGCGCCCCAACTTTCGCCGCCGGCGATGGGGCCGAGCGCGGGACCGATCGAGCCGATCGTCCCCGACACTGGCAGGCCAATCTCATGGCCCGGTGTCAGCGCGCGCTCGACCGTGAGGCGGCGACCGTCGCGACGGACGATTGCGTTCGTCTGGCCCTGCGGCGTATCGCGCAGCACCGCGACGTGCCCCTCGAACAGCGCGACCCGGATCTCGCGGCTGAGCCGTTCGACCGAGAATTCGGTCCCGGTCGCGACGATCACGTTGCGGCCGCTGCGCACCGCGAACGGGCGAAGCGGGTCCTTTGCGACCTTGAACCGCGCCCGGCCCTTTTCGAGGACGATGTTCCGCCGCTGTGCGGTGAAGGCGACCGTGACGACGCTGTCGGCATCGAGCGACAGGCGCGAGCCATCGGCCAGCGCGATGACGCGACGTTCGCCGATCCCGGTGCGATAGGCATCGCGCCCGCCCTGCCACCACAACAGCGAACCGACCGACAGCGTCAACACCAGCGCCGCGGCGATCGCCCACAGCATCGGGCGGGCCCAGGGAATGGGGGAGGGCACGAACCGGGTTCGCAGCCAGCGTCGTTGCCCGGCGCGGTGGACCGCGCCGAGCGCGTCGCGGCGCAGCGCCAGCATCTCGGGCGCGTCGGCATCCGCCTCGACCGCGTCCCAGGCGGCGAGTGCCGCCCCCAGTTGCTCGCCGCGCGCCGCGTCGCCGGCCAACCACTCGTGCAGTCTCTCGCGGTCCTGCGGCGACATCGTGCCGTTGCTCAGGCGCAGGCACCAGTTGATGACGTCCGCATCGGCGTCGGCATCGGGGCGGAGCGCGGTCATTTCGCCTCTCCCATGACGGCCAGCAACGCGCGCATCGCGCTGGCGATATGCTTTTCGACCGCGCTGACCGAGATGCCGAACGCGTCGGCGATCGCCTTTCGCTGCATGCCCTCCAGCCGGTAGAGGATGAAGATCTGACGCGTGCGATCGGGCAGCCCACCGAGCGTCCGCGCCACGCAGCCGACGCTCTGCCGCGCGGACAGCAATCGTTCGGCGTCGATCGGATCGATCGCAAGGTCCGGATCGCCCGCATTCGAGCGTTGATACCGCGAGCGCGTGGCCTCGCGTCGATAATGATCGCGCAGCAGGTTGGCCGCGGCCTGGAAGATATAGCCTTCGGGATTGTTCGTCGCCGGGCTGGTCATCGTCGCCATGCGGATGAAGAGATCCTGGATCAGGTCCTCCGCCTGCACCGGATCGCCGAGCCGCCGGATAAAGAACGCCATCAGCGCCGGCCGCATGCGTTCCATCAGCGCCGACAGGTCGCGCGAAGGCGTGGCGCCGGCAGGTCGCGTGGGCTTCATCATGATAGATAGACGTCCGGCGCAGCGATGTGCTCAACCGAAACCTGAAAACTCCTTAATTCGCTCTGGATGGTTGATGGCGAGATTTCTGCGATAACACTGACGATGAACCGCTCGCGCGCTCAAAATCGGAAGCTGGCAATGGACGTCCAGGTCAAGGGCTATCGAGCGTTTGGAGCGATCAGGCTTTGGTGTAGGCCGATAAAGTCGGCAAGGTTCGTTCGGAACTGGTCCTCATCTTTACCGGGCGCGCTGGTATGCAGGGAATGGATTTTGCAGGACAATGCCCGATAGCCTCGTTCTCGCTGACTGGGACAACCGCGTTCGACGCGACCGGGCGGTTTTGATGTGATGCGGCGGCGCAGCGAGCCAGATGCCATCGTCGGCGGGAGCACTCGCGCCGCTATCGTCATTCCGAACGGTCTGAAACGGTGATCCGGGTCGCCGAACGTTGGAAATGATCGAGCGGAACGAGCGTTTGGAGGCGGGACTCGATCATGCCGCTCCCCGCTGACCCGAACTGTTTCCTGGTCGCCTCACGCCGCCGGGCCAGTTTCACTCAAGTCTTGAGGCTTCGATCGTGTGGATGGGGACCTTAAAGCGGACATCTATTCATGCTATTCGCGTTTGGGTATCAACGGCACACTATTTCCGGGAGTGGCTAATGCGCAGAATGGCTCGGCTGATGTCACTGTTATTTGCCGTCGCCAACGCCACCTTGGCGTTCGCACAAGACGCCACTCTTCCGGGCAGCGCCGCCGCCCCCGTATTGCCGGATGCAGACGCCAGCGACGAGATCATCATTCGGGCCTTGCGCATTCCTAAAGATAAGCTGCCGACGCGTATCACACTGAATTACCAAACCGCGCTTGGATCAAAGATCAGCTATGAACGGTCTGAAATGTTCGCCAAGTGCGTGGGCACATTTGATCCGGTCATGCTTTCCAAGGTCATAGACGGGCCACCAGGCACTTCGTCGGCGCAATTCGCGCAAGGTTGGATCATTGTCACCAATCGAGCGTGTTATCCCGGGTACCCGTCGGGAAGCGCTGAGGGCGATATCCGGTTAAGGGGGACGTCAAAACTGGATCGCGGGGCGATCCTTGAAGCGGCGTTGCGTCTTTATGCACCCGATGCCGCTTTGACGCTCGCAGAGACCGAAGATCTCGTCGTTCGCCGTCGATTTAATCGCACCGAAAGTCGACGAAACCGCTTTCGCTTGAAATCTGATCTCGATGCCTTGCTGTTTTCGGCATGCCTCGTGCGGGTCCAGCCTGAATTGACGACACGCCTGGTACGCTCCTCGCCTGGATCAGATCTGGAAAGCGGATTAGAGCAGGCGATCCTAATCCAAGGGCGCGACTGTCTGGGAACAACAAAAGCAGTGACAATCGATCCGACCATGCTGCGGGTCTATTTGGTCGATGCTTTTTATCGATGGGTCGTCGCCGCCCGCGGAATCCCGAGTCTGCTTCCCGTGACGGGATAGGCACGATCCGGTTCCAACCGCGAACCTGCTGCAAATTGCCAGATACGAATTGGCCTTAGACCGGTGGATCGAGGTGGCGAGTATAGCCGCGGCGCAACTGGCGCAACGCCGAGGTCTTTGGCAGCTTAAGACATCGCCGGAAGAGGAAAACAGATGATTGCCGCCCTGGCCGTCCTTGCCGTGCAAGCCGCCGCGCCCTCCTCTGCGGACGCTCCGCGTTTCCGCGGTGAGGGGCAGATGAAGATCTTCGATATGATCTGCGGCCGGGTTTTTCCCGACGAGGCGCGGATCGACTCCACTATGGCAAAGCTCCCCGGCGCGCGTGCGCTGACGTCGACGGAAGTGAAGGATTATCTGCGCGACGACCCAGGGCACGGATGGGTCATACAGGCGAGTACCAGCAATATCGTCATCACGCTGGAGGCGCCTCCGGTCCATGCCTGCGCGGTTCGCATGACCAACACGGATGGCGTGATCGACGAAGCTGTGTGGCAGCAGTTGATCGCGGCGGCACAGGCGCGCGCAGGTGGCGGCTTCACAATCGTGCCGCCGCGGACGATTGAGCTCGGCGCCATCGAATCTAGGGTGAGTGGCGTACAGAAACAGAACGCTGATGGCGCCGCGGAAGCGATCTACCTCATCCGCACTGCACCTAGGGCGGCAAGACCGCCAGCGCAGGGCGGTATAGAGATCAGGATGGTACGCCAATTGGTGCCAGCGCGGCGTTAACCACCGCTTAGGCACGTGGCAAAACGTCTGAGATCGCTGGAAACGGTTATCTACATGGGCTGGAAGCGCAATCCACATTCGAGAGGCATTGAAGGATCACGAACATTATGGGGGCAGATGCGCAATGCGCACTGTTTTATGGGGTCCGGCTCGACGATCATGCCCCTGCCGATCACCTGCTCCGACGCATCGGCGGGTTGCCTGACTTCGATTACGTGCACGAGGCATTGGCGGCGCGCGACAGTACGCGCGGACCGCCTTTCCCGGTCCAGACGAGATACGTGCCCTAGGTCGGCGCTCTCGACTCACGGTACACGGCCTCAATATTGTTTCCGTCGGGATCATACAGGAAGGCAGCATAATAGGCCTCGGGGTAGCCATCCGAACGAAGACCCGGTGCACCGTTATCCACCCCTCCAGCAGCGAGCCCATATCGGTGAAAGTCTTCGACAGCTTCGCGAGACGTAGCGCGGAACGCAGTGTGTTGCTTCACCCCGGTTGGATGAAAAACGTCGAGCCAAAACGAGGGATATTCGGCACCAAAAGCAACGCCTGCCAAATCACCGTCGCCATCGTCAGCCAGCGCCATAGTCGAGTCGATCCGCATGACGACTTTAGCCCCGAGGGGGCGAAGTGCTGCCTCGTAAAACCGCGCAGATCGAACGATGTCAGTGACACCGATGCCGGTATGATCAAGGAGCCAATTGGAGACGCCTGCCATCGGATCTCTCCACCTGATTGCTGATCGTTGTTTCATCATATCATGCGCGGCATCATCGAAAAAACTCGCAAGCTTGTCTGGATTCGCCGGATATGGACGTTGACGGACGCACGGAGCGGATCAGGGCGAGTGGTCGCGGGCGTGGGCGATCTGCAAAGCGCTTCGGTCTTGATCATGGCGGGCTTGGCGACGAGCAGCCGACCGCAGTCGAGCGGTTCCATCACCTTCATCTGTCACGGGCGGTCTCTGGCACGCGGCTGTTCAATGCTGGGCGATCGTGCATGATTGGCCATGACCGCAGCGCATCGACAAGGCGTCCTTCGCTATCTGGGCATTTGGGCCGCGTGGCTGGCGATCGCGGTGGTGACTGCGTTCCAGACCTATGCCGCGGGTTTCGCGGGCGGCCCCAAGCTCGCGCCGGGGCAGGCATTGGTCAATGGGCTGATCTGGTATTCGGCCTGGGCCGCACTAACGCCCGGAGTTGTGCGGGTGGCGCGCGCGTTCGCCGACGAGCGGCGGCTGGGCAGGCTGCTTGCCATTCATCTGGCCTTTGGGCTCGTCTTCGCGGTGCTGCACGCGGCGCTGTACAGCGCGATGAACGCGATGCTCTATTTCCGCGCGCCTTGGGCGCCGTGGAGCACTGCGCTGCTGATCACGAAGCTGGCGACCAGCATCCACGTTCATCTGATGATCTACGCGCTGCTTGTCGCGATCGTGCTCGGCGCGCGCGCTTATAGGACAATGCGCGATCGCGAAGTCGCGGAGGCGCGGCTGGAGGCGCAGCTCGCAGAGGCGGAAACCGCGGCACTGCGCGCGCAGCTCCAGCCGCACTTCCTGTTCAACACGCTCAACGCCATTTCCGCACTGGTGCCCGACGATCCGATCGTGGCCCAGCGGCTGATAGCGCGGCTGGGCGATCTGCTGCGGCTGTCGATTGACCAACGCAGGTCGCAGCAGAGCGCGCTCGCCGATGAACTCGACTTCACCGATACGTATCTCGCGATTGAGGAAGCGCGGTTGGGCGAACGGCTGCGAATCGTCCGCGATATCGCGCCCGGGTTGGAGACCGTCCAGGTGCCGGCGCTGCTGCTACAGCCGCTGGTCGAGAACGCGGTGCGCCACGGGATTGCCCCGTCGATCGAAGGCGGCACGCTGACGATCGAGGCGAAGCCCGCAGCCGACAAGCTGAGGATCAGCGTCGCCGACGACGGCAAGGGCGCGGGCGCGATCCGCGAGGGTGTCGGGCTCGGCAACGCACGGCTGCGGTTGCGCCAGCTGCATGGCGAGCGCCAGTCGCTCGAGATCGACACGGCGCCGGGCGAAGGTTTTCGCGTCACCATCCTGGTGCCGCGGTGATCCGGACCCTGATCATTGATGACGAGCCGCTCGCACGCCGCGCAGTGCGCCAGTCGCTCGCCGGGTTCGGCGATTTCGAGATGGTCGGCGAAGCGGGGCACGGGGCGGAAGCGGTGGCGGCAATCAGCACGCTGCGGCCCGATCTGGTGTTTCTCGACGTCCAGATGCCCGAGATGGACGGCTTCGGCGTGATCGAGGCAATCGGCGTGGATGCGATGCCGCTGGTCGTGTTCGTGACGGCGTTCGACGCCTATGCAGTGCGCGCGTTCGAGGCGGAGGCGCTCGATTACCTGCTCAAGCCGTTCGACGACCAGCGCTTTGCCCGCGTGATCGAGCGGGTGCGGCGACAGTTCGGCATGGGCGGCGGCCAGCGCGACGGTATGCGATCGCTGCTCGGCGGGCAGGGCCGGCTCGTCGCGCGCGGCAATGGCTTGGCGCAACTGGTTCGGCTCGACGAGATCGACTGGATCAGTGCGGCCGGCGACTATGCCGAAGTCCATGCCGGCGGACGCAGCTTGCTGATCCACGAATCATTGACGTCGCTCGAGGCGCGGTTGCCCCAGGCCGCGTTCGCGCGCATCCATCGCGCCGCGATCGTCCGGCTTGACCGGTTGGTCGAAGTCCGGTCCGGCACGCACGGCGACGGCGTGGCGCGGCTGGCGTGCGGCGCGGAACTTCGGTTCAGCCGGCGATACCGCGAGCCAATCGACGTCTACCTTACCCGCTGATCCCGCTTGGCGATCCGCCGGACCCGCCCGGCGAAAATCCATTGCCGGCAAACCCCGTTCCGGGCCCGTATGCCGCTCAACCAAAACAGGGGGTGGGCATGGGGTTGAGGCACAGGGCATATGCCCTCTTCAGGTTTCCGACGGCGGTATTCGCGCTGGCGATCCTGTTCCCCGCAAGCCCTTCATCGGCGCAGCTCGCCAACCCCCGGGCCACGATCAAGCTCCACGTCGAAGGCCGCTTGGCCCCGCGTGCGACGATCGCCGACATGGCGTGGATCGAGGGCCACTGGATCGGCGACATGCCCGATGGGCCGGTCGAGCATGTGCTTCTCAGTCCTCGCTTTGGGCAGCTTCCGGGCTTCGTCCGCGCGCTCGCTCCCCAGAACCTGGCCTTTTACGAGATCGGCGTGTTCGCCGAGATTGGAAATTCGCTGACGCTTCGGGTCAAGCACTTCACGCCGGAACTCGCCGGTTGGGAAGCGCAGGCGGCTTATATCGACCGCCCGCTGGTCGATCGCGATTCGACCAGCTTCTACTTCGACGGCGCGACTTTCTCGCGAACCGGGCCGGATAGCTTCACGGTCTATTTCCTCAATCGCTCGGAGGGCCAGGAACGCGAGACACTCGTGATTCCCTTCCGGCGTACATCATTCCCCACGCGGCAAAGCGATGGAGCACCGTCATGAGCGCGCTACGCAAGCTTTACGCCGTTGCCTGTTGCTTGCTGGCGCTGTTCGTCGCTCCGGCGATGGCACAGCCGCAGAGCCGGCTCGTTGTCAGCACGCTGCAATCGACCAGCTTCGCCGGCAGCAAGATCGGCATCTCGCCAGTCCGCAACCTCACGGTCTATCTGCCGCCGCGCTACGCCGAGCCGGGCAAGCGCTTTCCCGTCCTCTATTTCCTCAACTATTTCTTCGAAGATCACCGTGAACCCTTCGCCAGCCACGGCGCAAAGGCGCTGCTGGACAAAGCGATCGCGCAAGGTGTGATCGGCGACGTCATCGTCGTGACCGCCGACTTCACGACCCCCGCGGGCAGTTCGTGGTACGTGAACTCGCCGGTGACGGGCAATTGGGAAGACTTCATGGTGCGCGAGCTGGTGCCGCACATCGATGCAACCTACCGCACGCTCGCCACCCGGGATTCGCGCGGGATCGCGGGGGATGGCCCGGGGGCTTATGGCGCGATCCGCTTCGGCATGCGCCATCCCGAAATGTTCGGCGCGGTCTATGGCCTGCAGCCGGTGGCAAGCGGGCCGAATATCCAGCCGACGCACAGCCGCCCGAACTTCGAACGCATGGCGCGCGCGACATCGCTCGACGATCTGCGGGACGACGGCTTCTCGCTGATCTTCACGTCGATCTATCAGGCCTTCTCGCCGAACCCGAACCGACCGCCGCTGTTCTTCGATCCACCGGCGCGGCGTGTCGACGGGCGCATCGTAGTGGACAGCGATCGTACGGCGCGTTTTAAACAGGGATTCGCGCTGACGGCCTTGCTCCCCGCTCATGCCGACAATCTCAAATCGCTGCGCGGCTTCAAGTTCGACTGGGGGCGTCAGGACACGCTGGTCGATCATGTCTATGGCGCGCAGGCCTTGTCCAATCTCCTCGCCGAATATGGCGTGCCGCACGAAGCCGAGGAGCATGGCGGCGGCTTTCGCGACCGGCATTGGGGCGAACAGGGACGTTTCTACACCGATCTTCTGCCCTTCTTCGCGCGAACCCTGCTGTTCGGACCGCCGGTAACGCCTGGCGAGCGGGTCAACGCCGCGCATGGAATGCTGCGCGAGGTGATACTGTCCAACGATGTCGATAAGCGTGCCGCGCTCTACCGCGCCGACGCGCGAAGCATGCCCGAATATCAACCGGTGCTGCAGGGCACCCGCCAGATTGCCGCCTATCACCGCGCCATGCGCGAACGGCGGCGGGTGATCGATTATGTCCCGGTCCCGAGCGACGTGTTCGACCTGGGCGACACCTTGGTCAAGATCGGAACCTTCACGACCCGCTGGTCCGACCGCGCCGACGAGGAGCGCGGGAAATACGCTTATGTCTGGGGCGTCGAGCGGGACGGCAGCCTCAGGCTCAAGGGTGACACCTGGGGCTATTTCCGCGCCCTCGCCGATCCCGCGGGCTTCTTCACCGCGATACCGGAGTCGTCGGCCGCGCCGATCCCGCCAGCCGCAGCCGACCGGCCCTTGGGCGAATTTCTGCGAGCGCATAATGACCGCGACGCCGAGGCTGTGCGGACCAAGGATGTCGAGGCGAAACTCGTGGATTACACCGACGACGCCATCTTCATGCCCTTCGCCGATACGCCCAAACGCGGCATGGCCGAGATCCGCCCCTATCTGACCGCCTATACTGCGGCCGGAACCGGCGCGACCTTCCGCGATGTCCAGGTATGGACCCTGGCGTTCGAAAATCACGGTGCGTGGGTGATCGAATATCCCAGATTTCGCGTCGATTGGACCGCGGGCGGCCAGTCGGGCATCGTCAAGGGCGGCGGCATCCGGCTGTGGCAGCGCCAGGCAGACGGCTCACTCAAGCTGCATCGGCAAATCGGAACACACGACTATGTCGTCCCGGCCCGTTGAAACAGCGCCCCGGTCCGTGGGCAGGCTAACTGGCTCGGAACAGGCATTCCGGCATGGACCGACGTCGGTCGACCGACGATCTGGCCCGGCAAAACTGCGCGTCTGCTCTGACCGAAAGCCACCATTCCGTTCAGTCCGAGCCCCGGCGGCGGGGAAGGCGTCGGCGGGGCGGGCGAAGCGGAGGTCACAGCTCGCCTCCCTCGGCCAGCGTGTTGAGCTGATCGGCCATCGCGCCCCAGCCGCCTTCAAAGCCCATCGAGCGGTGCTGTTCCAGGGCATCGTCGGTCCAGTGGCGCGCCGTGGCGGTAAAGCGGGTGCCGTCGCCGTCGGGCACGATCTCGAACACGCCGACCATGAACGGCCCGCTCGGCTTCCAGCCGACGGTGAAGGCGTCGGTAAACACAAAGCGGCGGTTCGGCTCATAGTCGAGGATCACCCCCTCATTGAGCATTTCCTCGCCGTCGGGTCCATGCATCACTACCAGGCTACGACCTCCGGGACGCCACTCAATGTCGCGTGCTTCGGCGCGCCAGGGCCGCGGGCAGAACCACTCCTCGAAACGATCCGTCATGATCCGCCAGACATCCTCCAAGGGAGCCGCTATGCGGCGCTCGACACTGAGTTCACGGATATCGCCCATCATTCGTCTCCTTGGCAAAGCAGGGTCATGTCGTGGTTGAAATGCTGCATGCTCTCGCGCACCGCTGGAGGATCGCCTGCGACGTCGTGATTAGCCAGCGCCTCGGCGACATCGTCCTCCAGCGTGGTCGCGGGGCCGGTAATTACCGCCTATGCCTCGCGCGCAATAGGGTGCGATTGATGCACCTCCTGTGCGAGCGTGCCGGCCAGGCAGGTGAAGGCGTCGGTGCCGCCGTCGCGGGCACGTGGTCGGGGTCGGGGTCGGGGAGCGTGCGTAGGGGCATCAGGGGGTATGTCCCTGTTTGGTTGGTTCGATTCCGCGGCATCAGGTGGCACCGAGCCGCAGCGCGAGCGCGGCGAGCGTCACCAGCAGGACCGGGATGGTCAGGGTCGCGCCGACCCTGAAATAATAGCCCCAGCCGATACGGATGCCCTTCTGCCCGAGGACGTGCAGCCACAGCAGCGTCGCCAGCGAGCCGATCGGCGTTATCTTGGGGCCGAGATCGCAGCCGATCACGTTGGCGTAGATCATCGCGTCCTTGACCGCGCCCGTGGCGTGGGTCGCGTCGATCGACAGAGCGCCGACGAGCACCGTCGGCATGTTGTTCATGACCGACGACAGCAACGCAGCGATGATGCCGGTGCCGAACGCTGCGCCCCACACGCCGCCCTGCGCGGCGCGATCGAGGAGACCGGCGAGGTGATCGGTCAGGCCGGCGTTCCGCAGTCCGTAGACGACCAGATACATTCCGAGCGAGAAGATCACGACCTGCCACGGCGCTCCGCGCAGGACCTTGCGGGTCTCGATGACGTGGCCGCGTGCGGCGACGACAAGCAGCAGGACCGCGCCGGCCGCGGCGACCGCGCTGACCGGCACGCCGATCGGTTCGAGCAGGAAGAAGCCCGCCAGGAGCGCGGCAAGCACGATCCAGCCGGTTCGGAACGTGGCCGAGTCGCGGATCGCGTCTGCCGGTGCGCGGAGCTGGGCCACGTCGTAGCTGGTCGGCACGTCGCGGCGGAAGAACAGCAGCAGCACGACCAGCGTCGCGGCGATCGAGGCGAGGTCGACCGGCACCATCACCGCTGCATAGTCGGCGAACCCCATGCGGAAGAAGTCGGCCGACACGATGTTGACCAGGTTGGAGACGATCAGCGGCAGGCTGGCCGTGTCGGCCACGAAGCCCGCCGCCATGACAAACGCCAGCGTCGCCCTGTCGCGGTAGCCGAGCGCTCGCAGCATCGCGATGACGATCGGCGTCAGGATCAGCGCCGCGCCATCGTTCGCGAATAGCGCCGACACGGCCGCACCGAGCAGGACGATCAGGACGAACAGCCGTCGGCCGTGCCCGCCGCCCCAGCGGGCGACGTGGAGCGCGGCCCAATCGAAGAACCCGGCTTCGTCGAGCAGCAGGCTGACGATGATGATCGCGACGAACGTCGCGGTCGCGTTCCAGACGATGCCCCACACCACCGGGACGTCGGAGAGCGAGACCACTCCGACGAGCAGCGCTACGGCTGCGCCGCCGAGCGCACTCCACCCGATGCCGAGGCCTCGGGGCTGCCAAATGACGAGCGCGATCGTAACGGCAAAGATGGCGAGGGCGAGGAGCATCAGCCGAGGCGCTGCCCGGCCGCGTCCACCACCTGTTCGCCGTCCTCCTTGGCGAACGCCCCCCGCTGCGGCTCGCGGAGCAGATCAAGGACGGCTTCGGACGGGCGGCAGAGCTTCACGCCGAGGGGCGAGACGACCAGCGGGCGGTTGATCAGGACCGGGTGCGCGATCATCGCGTTGAGCAGCACGTCGTCGCTCAGCGAGGCGTCGCCAAGACCGAGTTCGGCATAGGGCGTGCCCTTCTCGCGCAGCAGGTCCCGCGGCGTGATGCCGGCGCGGTCGATCAGTTCGACCAGCAGCGCGCGCGAGGGCGGGGTCTTCAGATACTCCACGACGTGCGGTTCGATACCGGCGTTGCGGATCATCGCCAGCGTGTTGCGCGACGTGCCGCAGGCGGGGTTGTGATAGATCACGACGTCGACGGCCATGGCGCGTCCTTTCAGCAGCAGGGGGTCAGTTCGGCGATGAGCGGCGCACACAGCTCGGCCGAGCTGGCACAGCAGTCCTTGATCAGGAACAGCGTCAGCGTGCGCAGCCCGTCCAGATCGGCGCGATAGATGATGGACCGGCTGTGCCGCTCGGAGCGCACGATGCCGGCGCGGGCGAGGATGCCGAGATGCGCGGACATGGTGTTCTGCGGCACGCCGAGCTGTCGGGCGATTTCGCCTGCCGCCATCCCGTCCGGCTCGTGTCGTACAAGCAGGCGGAACGCATCGAGGCGCGTATCCTGCGCGAGCGCCCCGAGCGCGGTAATTGCCAAGCCGATATCCATGTATCCAGCATAGCCGATATATCCGGCAGGGCCAGCGCGTGTGTATGGAGCTAGCCTCGCATTGTACCCGCGCGACCGCGGGCCAGCCGGTTACCTCTCCCGTCACGGCATTCGCGAGCCGCAAGCCGGGCGGCAAAATCGGTCAAATCGCGGAGATGAACCGGCGTCCGACGTGGTAAGGCGAGGGAGGAGGCGTCAGCGTCCGTCAGTCGGTCGCAGCATTATTGAATGCGACGCTCGACCGGTAACCGACGGAGGCGCGTGCGTGGCGCGCCTCCGGTATCGAGCGTCAAAGCCGCGCGGCGGCGCTCGCGAGGGTGATATACATCGCGCCTTCCGGGACGACATATTCGTTCTCGCCCCAGAAGAACGGCCAGTCGTCGCGGTTCTCCGGATAGTCGGGCTTCAGCAGCAGGACGCCCGGCACCACACCGCCGGGAATGAACGAGAAGTCCGCGCGGTTGCTGCCATAGGCCACTTCCTTCGACATCGCGCCGACGCCAGAGACGAACGAGCGGTCCGACGCCGGATGATGCCCGTGGAGGAAGTCGAGCGCGCGCAGCACCGGCGCGGTGTCGACCACCGCTGGAAAGGCGCGGTGAAGCGCGTCGGCGGTCAGGCCGAAATTGAGCACCGCGCCGCTCCCGGCCCAGCCCCCGGCGGTGATCGGCACGCCGAACGGATTGGCGGTCTCGATCACCTTCGCGCGGGCTGCCCAGTCGCGCGCCGCGGTTTCGACCTGCCGGCGATAGCCATCCGGCATGTGGCGAAGCGCCTTCACCATCGTCGTCGCAGTTGCATCGAAGCGACGCAGCATCGCCGGGGCAAGCGCCTCGACCCGTTCGGCGTAGCGCGTGTCGCCGGTCGCGACGAGCAACTCCACCGCGGCGGTGAACTCTTCGGCGTCGAGCGGGCCACCCGTCGTGTTGCCGTGGCGGAACAGGTCGGGTGCATGGCTGTGTTCGTCGGCCCACACCTGTTGCGCACGGTCGAGACAGCGTTTGGCGAACGCCGGATCGCGCGTCATCCACACGCGATAGGTCGCGGCCAGCGCCGCCGCCGATCCATAATCGAGCGCGGAGGCCTTGGTCGTGAAGGCCCAGCGGTCGTCGGGCGTACCGCTGCGCCCGCCGCGCGAATCATAGGCGCGCTGATAGGGTTTGAGCGTCGGATCATAGATGAGCCCGTCGGTCTTGGTCGCCGCATCGCCCAGATGCGTGTACTGGCCAACGTCGGGCTCGACGATACCGTGGATCGCATGGCCGACCGCGTCATACTGTGCCAGCAATTGCAGGCTGCCGTGGCGAATCTGTTGCAGGATGTCGGGCACACCGTCGGGCACGTGCATCTCCACGCGCCGCGTCGTCCAGTCGACCGCCACCGTGTCGCGGTCGATCCCGAAGGTCTCGACCGCGTCGGCGAGCTGACGCACGACCTGATATTGGGTCTGCGTCCGGATGTCGAAATCGCCGGCATCGAGCCACCCGCCGACCGCAAGGCCGGGGATATGCTCGCCGGGCTTGAAACGCGTGTCGGTCGTCGGCCCTTGCCGATACAGGTCGATATGCTCGTGTTTGACCGGGGCCTGTCGCGCATCGTCGCGGTGCGGATCGCCGTGCCAGACGCGATAGGCTTCGTTGACGGCGACATGATCCATCGCGATCGGCAGATAGACGTCGTTGGGGAGGTGCCACAGTCCCGTCAGCGCGTCGGCTCCGATCGGAAAGGGCGCGCTGCGCGTCGTCCCATAGTCGATCGCATAGGTGCCCGGCGTCTTCACCGTGCTGAAGTCGAACCGGACGTAGCGATAGCGCAGATAGTTGCCCCATTCGCGCGTCGACCCCGCCGCCACCGGCGCGAAGACGCCGTCGGGGTTCAGCCGCAGCAGGCGAGGGCGGAGCGCGCGGCGATCGTCGCGGTCGAGCTCGATCGTCGCGACCTTGGGCAGATCGGTGCGATAGCCGGCCTGCGAATGGCCGATGACCGGCGGGCGCAGCCAGTCGGGAACGCTGTTGGCGTCGAGCGTCCATTCGATCACCTTGCCTGTCCGACCGCCGGGCAGCAGCTGACGCGCGACATACCAGCCATTCTGCGCCTGGTTGCGCCCGTCGTACAACGATACCGCCCCCTCGCGCGTGGTGATGCCGACGCGCCGCGCGGGGTCTTCGGGCGCGAGGATCAGCTGCCGCGCGCTCGCAAAGGCTTGCGGTTCGGCGCCCGGACCATCGCTGCGCCCGCTCGCCAGATTGCGCTCGGGTGCCAGCGTCATCGCGTCGGCGGGATAGCGCGGGAAAAGCGCGGGCTTGCCGTCGGCGGCATAGCTTTTGTGGAAATAGGCAGAAGGCACGAATTCGAGGTTCAGCCCCGCCTTGCCGACCTGTGCCGTTGGCAGGAGCTGGTCGAGCAGCACCGACAGGACGACCATGGCACCGCGCCGTTCGGCGCGGACGGTATAGCTGAAGTCGGGATAGCGCATCGCGACCTCGATCACACCCGCCGCCTTGTCGACCCGCCGGCGGACGAAGGTGGCGGCCGGATCCCACTGACCCGGCGTCGCGGACAGGCGCACATCGCCGTTGGTGGCGGTGCGCACGCCTTGCTGGATGAGTTCGACGCCGCTGATCTTGGCGTCGGCGAACAACCCTTCGTTGACGTTGGAAAAGACGAGCCAGTTGACGCCCGGCGCCTCGAAATAATCGGAGCGGTCGAGCCGGAGTGGCGCACGATCGGACGCCTGCGTCACCCCCGTGCTGCTCGTTGCGAGAAGCGCGGCAATCAACCACGCGCGATACTGCGTGCCCATCAGCAATCCTCCCCTATCCTATCGTTAGCGCTACCATATCTCCACATTGTCCGTTTTCAAGCGGTTGAAGCGTTGCTCTGTATCAAATGGGAGAGGGCTGAGCGTGGAACGCGACTGGTAGCTCACAGCGGGTCCGCCGAACTCATGTAGCGCAGGGAAACGGGGAGAGTCAGGGATGGCCCAAACCAAAACGGCCCCGCATCGCTGCAAGGCCGTTGGAAACTCTGGTGGACGCACTTGGGCTCGAACCAAGGACCCGCTGATTAAGAGTCAGCTGCTCTACCAACTGAGCTATGCGTCCATTCCGGGGCGGTTTTGGTGGCGCCTTGGTGTGGCGCCCCGCTGCTGGAGGCGCGCTGTTAGCAGACTCATCGGGGGCCGCAACCCCTTTTCGTCCTACCAGCGAACAGTTTTTCGATTTTCGCGATCAATCGACATCAAAATCCCGAGGCACAACAGCACCGTCATCTGCGACGACCCGCCATAGCTCACCAGCGGCAGCGGGATGCCCACCACGGGGGCGAGGCCCATCACCATCATCAGGTTGATCGCGACATAGAAGAAGATCGTCGTGGCGAGCCCTGCGGCGGCGAGCCGCGCGAACCGCGACTGCGCGCGCTGCCCGACCTCGATCCCCCAGCGGATCACGAGCAGGAAGGCGAGGATCAGCAGGCAGCCGCCGACCAGCCCCCATTCCTCGGCCATCGTCGCGAAGACGAAATCGGTATGCCCCTCGGGGAGGTAGTCGAGATGGCTCTGCGTGCCGTTGAGGAATCCCTTGCCCCACAGCCCGCCCGATCCGATCGCGATCTTCGACTGGCTGATGTGGTAGCCGGTGCCCAGCGGATCGCTCTCGGGATCGAGGAAGATCAGGATGCGGTTGCGCTGGTAGTCGTGCAGCGCGAAGTTGATCGCGAGCGGGATCGCGACCGACGCGGCGACCGCGCCGCCGACGAACAGCCTGATCGGGATGCCCGCAAGGAACATCACCGTCGCGCCGCCCGCGCAGATCATCAGCGCGGTGCCGAGGTCGGGCTGTTTCATCACGATCGCCGCGGGAATGCCGATCAGCACCGCGGCGGGCCAGATCCCTGCGAACCGCCGCGTCTCGTTGGGCGGCAGCATGTCGTAGAAGCGCGCGCACGCGAGCACGATCGCGGGTTTCATCAATTCGGACGGCTGCAGCCGGATGAAGCCGAGGTCGAGCCAGCGCTGGCTCCCGCCCCGGACCGCACCGAGCAGTTCGACGAGGACCAGTGCGAGCACGAGCGCGCCATAGGTCGGCCAAGTCGCCGCCTTCCAGACGCGTTCGGGGATGCGGGAGAGCATGACCGACCCTGCGAGCAGGACGAAGAAGCGGACGCCCTGCGGCAGCGTCCAGGGCCGCAGCGAGCCGCCGGCGGCCGAATAGAGCACGACCAGCCCGAAGGTGCCGATCGCGGCGACGAGCAGCAGCGTGCGCCACGGCAGCGCGGCAAGCTGTTCTGGGACGATACGCGAGGTCATTGGACACGCTCCGTGGTGCCGTCCTCGGCGACGCCGCCGTCGGACGTGGCCAGATCGGCCTGCGCGCGGTTGGCGCTGTCGGTCGCATTGGCAACCGCGGGCGCGTCGCTGGGGACGATTGCGTCGGTCTTCGTCGCGATCGCGGCGGGTGGTGCCGACTGCGCGGTGCGATAGGCGGCCGCGGTCGCCGCCATTCGTGTCCTGATGTCGCCGCCCCAGGTCGGCTCGACCTCCGCCAGCGATTTCAGCGCGCGTTCGCGGTCGAGCATGTAGGTCATGATGTCGCGTGCGATCATCGGCGTGTCGAGGTTGCGCACCGTATGGCCGTTATGCTCGAGCACGACCGCGAGCGCGTAGCGAGGGTTGTCGGCGGGCGCGAAGCCGATGAACAGCGCATGGTCGCGCAGCTTGAACGGCAGCTGGCCATTCTTGAGCACGCCCGAACGCCGCTCTGCCATCGTGATGCGACGGACCTGCGCGGTGCCGGTCTTGCCCGCGATCGCCACGCCCGGGATGAGCAGCCGGGCTGCACCGCCGGTGCCGCCGCCGTTTATCACCCCGAACATCGCCTCGCGGACACGGGCGAGGTTCTCCGAATCAATGTCGAGCGCGGGGGCGTCGCGGTGCACCTGGCTTGCGAGGATGCTGGGCTGAAGGTCGCGCCCCGAGGCGAGCCGCGCCGCCATCACCGCAAGCTGAAGCGGATTGGCGAGCACATAGCCCTGACCGATCGAGGCGTTGAGCGAATCGGCGACGGTCCATGGCCGCTTGTACTTGCGCAGCTTCCATGCCGGATCGGGCATCGTCCCGAAGCGCTGCGTCGAGAAGGGCAGGTCGAACTTCTGCCCGAGTCCCAGCGTCCGCGCGATCGGCGCGATCCGGTCATAGCCGACGCGCCGCGCCATCTCGTAGAAATAGATGTCGCAGCTCTGCATGATCGCGTTCTTGAGATCGAGCGGACCATGCCCGCCACGCTTGTGGCAGTGGAACACGCTGGTCCCCAGCCGCATCGCGCCCGAGCAGTTGACGCGCGCGCCCGGCTCGATGCCCGCATGGAGCAGCGCGAGCCCGTTCATCGGCTTGACCGTCGAGCCCGGCGGATACAGCCCCTGCGTGACCTTGTTCATCAGCGGCACGTGATCGTCGTCGCTCAGCATCTGCCATTCGAGATGGCTGATCCCGTCCGAGAAGCTGTTGGGATCATAGGCGGGCATCGACACCATCGCGAGCATCTCGCCTGTCCGGCAGTCGATCACGACGACCGAACCCGAATTGGTGCCGAGCCGGCGTGCGGCATATTCCTGGAGGCCTGCGTCGATGGTCAGGCGCGCGGTCTTGCCGGGCACGTCGGGCTTGGTCGCGAGTTCGGCGACCAGCTTGCCGCGTGCGGTGACCTCGACGCGCTTCGCGCCGGCCTGGCCGCGCAGTTCGTCCTCGAGCATCTTTTCGAGCCCGTCCTTGCCGAGCTTGAAGCCCGGCGTGACAAGCAACGGGTCGCGCGTCTTCTTGTACTGCTCGACATTGGGCACGCCGACATAGCCCGTGAGATGCGCGACGGCGGCGCCGGCGGGGTAGTTGCGCGCAAAGCCGCGCGTCGGTGCGACGCCGGGGAGTTCGGGCAGCCGTACGCTGACCGCGGCGAACCGCTCCCAGTCGAGATTCTCCGCGACCTGCACGGGCTGGAACCCGGCGGCGTGATCGAGATCGATCGCGATCCGCTCGACTTCCTCGGGCGGCAGCTGGAGGATACGGCCGAGCAGCGGCAGCACGCGCTCCTTGTCGCGCAACCGGTCGGGGATGATGTCGACACGGAAATCGGTGCGGTTGTTCGCGATCGGCACGCCGTGGCGGTCGACGATCCAGCCGCGTCGTGGCGGCAACAGCGTCATGTTCACGCGGTTGCTTTCGGACAGCATCGTGTAGCGGTCGTTCTGCGCGATCGACAGCCACGCCATCCGCCCCGCCAGCATCAGGCCCACGCCGCCCTGCGCCGCGCCCAATATCCAGGCGCGGCGTGAGAAGCTGTAGGCTTGCGACATTTCGGTCACCACGCGCGGCGGGCGTCTCATTGCTGAATTCGACTCATTCCTGGGCACGACGCCGTTCGATCATCGCCACGATGCGCGCGGCCAAGGGGAAAAGCATCATGGTTATCACGATCTGCGCCAATAGCACGGTGTCGACATGCGTGCCGACCCTGACCGCAAGAAATCGCCCGCCGAGCGCGCAGCACGCGATCCCGCCGCTCGCGATCAGCCAGTCCTGCCAGAAGTCGCGGAACACCAGCCGTTGCTCGATCATGTCGATCACGACGAAGGCGAGCGACCAGAGCAGTACCGCGCTGCCAAGCGGCTGGCCGCTGAGGAGGTCGTCGAACAGCCCGAGCGGCGCCGCGGCCCAGGGGCGCAACGCGTAGCGCGCGAGCAGCCGCCACGCGAGCAGCATGACGAACCCGAACGGCGGCAGGATCGGGATCGTCGCGACGATCGGCACGATCGTGATCAGCGATCCGGCCATGACGGTCAGCCACGGGATCGCGCGCGCGCGTCCGCCCGCGACCTTGGGTTCGAACGGCTTGTAGTCGACCGAGTTTCGCGTGCTCACGGGCGCGCGTCGGGCTGGGCGGCGATCGGCCGGGGCGGGGGCACGGGCATGAAGCTGCGCTCGACCACGGCGAAGTCGAGCGTGTCGGGATGCGCGAAGGTCCGCGCCATCACCGAATCCGCGCCCGCCTGCATCACGCGTGCGACGGGGATGCCCGGCGAATACAGCCCGCCGACGCCCGACGTCACGAACAGGTCGCCCGCCTTGAACCGCACGTTGGTGGCGTTGACCGACCGCACGTCGATCATCCCGTCGCCGCGCCCGACCGCGATCGCGGGCAGGCCGTCGCGGGTCCGGCGGATCGGCACGATGCTGTCGACGTCGGTGAGCAGCATCACGCGTGCTGCGTTGGGGCCCGTCTCGATGACGCGGCCGACCAGCCCGTCGGGACCGCGCACCGCCATCCCCTGGCCGACGCCGCTCCACCGCCCCGCGTTGAGCAAGGCGAAGCGGCGACCGCTCGACGCGCTCGAACTGACCAGCCGCGCGGACACCACCGGATCGGCGATCCGGTCTCGCACGTGGAGCAACGACCGCAGCCGGCGATTGTCATAGGCGATGACCCGTGCGCGCATCAGCAGCGCGCGCGTCTGGTCGCGTTCGCGGCGCAGCGCGATGTTTTCCTGCTTCACGAAGAAATACTGGCCGATCGCCTCGGGGATCGCGGCGATCCCGCCGACGGCCCAGGCGAGACCCGACGAGACCGGCGTGGTGACACCCGCGATCCCCATCCGGGCGGCGCTGAACGCCGGCGGGTTGAACGTCGACATGACGAGCAGCGCCGCGCCCACCGCCGCGCCAGCGACCGCGAGCACGTAGCCAACGAACACACCATATTGGCGTCGCCTTGAAAACCCCGTGCGACGGTCGCGGGCTGGCGCCATGCGCCTGTCCCCTTGCTCTCGGGCATCGCCGGCCCCGGGGGCCCTATCCCCGCGGTCCCGACGATGCGATTTCCACCCCAGTCCTCTTTTAGCCGCTCATCAGCACGCCGCGGAACAGCGGATCCTCGAGCGCGCGACCGGTGCCGAGCGCGACGCAGGTCAGCGGGTCCTCGGCGACCGTCACGGGCAGCCCGGTCTCGTCGCGCAGCACCTCGTCGAGCCCCTGGAGCAGCGCGCCGCCGCCCGTCAGGACGATGCCCTGGTCGACGATGTCCGCGGCCAGTTCGGGTGCGGTGTTCTCCAGCGCGACGCGGACGCCCTCGACGATCGTCGCGACCGGCTCGCTCAGCGCCTCGGCGATCTGGCCCTGGTTGATCTGGATTTCCTTGGGCACGCCGTTGACGAGATCGCGGCCCTTGATGTGGATGATCGTGCCGATCCCGTCCGCGGGCGGCTTGGCGATCCCGACTTCCTGCTTGATCCGCTCGGCGGTCGCTTCGCCGATCAGCAGATTGTGGTTGCGGCGGACATAGCTGACGATCGCCTCGTCCATCTTGTCGCCGCCGACGCGGACCGACGTCGTGTAGGCGAGCCCGCGCAGGCTGAGCACCGCGACTTCGGTCGTGCCGCCGCCGATGTCGACGACCATCGAACCGATCGGCTCGGTGACGGGCATGTCGGCGCCGATCGCGGCGGCCATCGGCTCCTCGATCAGCCAGACCGTGCTGGCACCCGCGTTCGACGCGGCATCGCGGATCGCGCGACGTTCGACCTTGGTCGAGCCCGACGGCACACAGATCACGATTTCGGGCCAGCGGGCAAAGCGGCGGGGGCCGTGCACCTTCTGGATGAAATATTTGATCATCTGCTCGGCGACGTCGATGTCGGCGATCACGCCGTCTCGAAGCGGGCGGATCGCCTCGATGTTGCCGGGGGTCTTGCCCATCATCAGCTTGGCGTCGTCACCGACGGCCTTGACGCGCTTGATGCCGTTGATCGTCTCGACCGCGACGACCGACGGCTCGTTCAGGACGATGCCGCGGCCACGGACATAGACGACGGTATTCGCGGTACCGAGATCGATCGCCATGTCATGCGACATGAACTTGAAGAAACGCGAAAAGGCCATTCAATCAGGGTCCCGTATTCCTGGCCGCCGGACGGGCAGCACATCGCACAATAATCTCGCGAGGCCCGCCGGCGTTGTCCTCCACCGGGTGCCTAAACTAAAGAAGAGGGGCGTTTGCGGGTCGCGGGATGCCGTCGCTTGGTCTAGACGCAAACCCATGTCAATACGGCGTCTACCCGAGCATCTGGTCAATCGTATCGCCGCCGGTGAAGTGGTGGAAAGGCCCGCCAGTGCGTTGAAGGAACTTGTCGAGAATGCGATCGACGCAGGGGCGGGGCGGATCACCGTCGTGCTGGTCGACGGCGGCACCGCGCGGATCGAAGTCGTGGACGACGGATGCGGGATGACACCCGCCGACATGGCGCTCGCGCTCGAGCGTCACGCGACGTCGAAACTGCCGGACGAGCTTATTGAATCGGTCGTGACGCTCGGATTCCGCGGCGAAGCGTTGCCCTCGATCGCGAGCGTCGCGCGGCTGACGATCGAGAGCCGCGTCCGTGGACAGGAGGGGTGGTCGCGGATCGTCGACAATGGTCGCGTCGAGCGCGAGGCGCCCGCCGCGCTTCCCCCCGGTACGCGGGTGATCGTCGAGGACCTGTTCGCGCGCGTTCCCGCCCGTCGCAAGTTCCTGCGCTCCCCCCGCGCCGAATATGCCGCCTGTCTCGACGTCGTTCGCCGGCTGGCGATGGCCCGTCCCGATATCGGCTTCACGATCGAGCATGACGGCCGGCGCGCGATGTCGGCGATGCAGGTCGAGGATCGCCCGGGGCGCGTGGCGACGCTGACCGACCGCGCGCTCGCCGACAATTCGGTCGCGATCGACATCGAGCGCCCGGTCGAGTCGGGCATGCTCGTGCTTGGCGGGGTCGCGAGCTTGCCGACCTATAATCGCGGCATCGCCGACCACCAGTATCTGTTCGTCAACGGCAGGCCCGTGAAGGACCGGCTGCTGATGGGCGCGATCCGCGGCGCCTATGCCGAGATGCTCCCGCGCGACCGGCACGCGGTCGTCGCGCTGTTCCTCGACGTTCCCACCGACCAGGTCGACGTCAACGTCCACCCCGCCAAGACCGAGGTCCGCTTCCGCGACCCGGCGATGGTCCGCGGCCTCATCGTCTCGGGCCTGCGCCGCGCGCTCGACGCCGCCGGCCACCGCAGCCAGCGCGCGAGCGACTCCGCCCTGTCGATGTGGCAACAAGGAACCGCCTCTCCCCCCGGGGGGGAGGAAGGGGCCCGCCCGCAAGGTGGGTGGGACGGTGAGGGCATGCACCAAAGACTGCCGCTGGAAAACCGCAGCTACGCCAGCGTCAGCGACGCCCGCCCGACCTTCTTCGCCGCCCCCCCGCAGGCGCGCGCCGAACCCGCCTGGACGCCCCCGCCGCAGACCAGCGCCTTCCCGATGGGCGTCGCGCGCGGCCAGGTCGCAAAGACCTATATCGTCGCAGAGGCCGAGGACGGCCTCGTCCTCGTCGACCAGCATGCCGCGCATGAACGCCTCGTCCTCGAACGCATGCGCGCGGCGCTTGTCGGGGGGACGATCGCCAGCCAGGCGCTGCTGATCCCCGAGGTCGTCGAACTCGACGAGGCCGGATGCGACCGACTCGAATCGCGCGCGGCCGAGCTGTCGGAGTTCGGGCTCGACCTCGAACGGTTCGGGCCGCGCGCGATGCTCGTCCGCGCGACACCCGCGTTGCTCGGCCAGAGCGATCCCAAGGGGCTCGTCACCGACCTCGCCGACGAACTCGCGGCTTTCGACGAGGCCTTGTCGCTGAAGGAGCGGCTCGACGCGGTGGCGGGCACGATGGCGTGCCATGGCTCGG
Organism: Sphingomonas sp. Leaf20; assembly: GCF_001421535.1. GTDB lineage: Bacteria > Pseudomonadota > Alphaproteobacteria > Sphingomonadales > Sphingomonadaceae > Sphingomonas. The sequence goes on from NZ_LMKN01000008.1 coordinate 1,095,428, forward strand.
TCCGTGCGGGCCGGATCCTGTCGGTGACCGAGATGAACGCGTTGCTCCGCGAGATGGAGATCACGCCGCATTCGGGCCAGTGCAATCACGGGCGCCCGACCTGGGTGAAGCTGGCGCATGGCGACATCGAGAAACTGTTCGGGCGCAAATAGCCGGGTCAGGCGCGCGCGGACATGTCGCGGCGCCGCCTAGGTAGTTCTACGAATTGACCGCGGCTGCCGGTTGCGGGAGAGCGAGCGCGGGAAGGCGCGTTGACCGCAGAATCACGCCGCCCCCTTCGACCGTGACATCGACGCTGCTCATACCGCAGAGGGTATGCGCGCGCTCATCGGCCGATCGTCCTGAAATGGAGATCGTGATGACACTTCTCAAAGCATTCATATCCGCGCTTGGGCTGTTGTTCGCGACATCGTCGTCATACGCCAACTCGCAGGAGCAGGACATCCAGGTCCAGGCTCTGAAGCAGACGCCCGCCCGGTGGGTGACCGCGGTGAGCCGCAAACTCGAGCGGGTGATGGTCTTCCCGCAATTCATCAACGAGGTGCCAAAAAGCGGGATCGTGTCCGTCAGCTTCCGGGCCGATGGTGCAAATCGACCGACGGCGCTGACCGTCACCAGGAAATCGGGTGACCGGCGATTGGACAGGGCCGCGATGCTCTCCATCAACCGGCTGGGGACGTTGCCCGTGATGCCGGACGGGTTCCGGTCCGGTCAGCGTTTTGTCGCGAACCTTCTCTTCGCGGCCAACTATGCCGATTATGACCGGCAGGTTGCGCTGCTTCGCAAAGAGGCGAAAACGACGCGCATCGCATCCACCGGCGATCCGGATGCCCTGGCGATGGTGATCACGTCATATGCGGGTGCCGGATATTGAGGCTCGCATAAACGGGCACACCCCTCCCCGTTTCTGCGGGCGGGGAGGGGTGTGTCTGCCACCAATCCTGATGCGGCCCCCGGTCGGCATTCGGGTGACCGAGGCTGGCCCTATGGTGCAGGCACCGCCTTGCGGCGTGGCTGGCGCCGCTTTGCGGCCTTGCTATAGTCCGGCCGCCGGTACCCGGGGACAGGGGCGGCGGGAGATGGACGATGATGTACCGCTTTGCCCTGGTCGCGCTGCTGCTTCCGCAGATCGTGCCTGCAGAGGCCGCGCTGGCGCAGGAGTCGTCCGAGCGGATCATCCAGGTGACCGGGACGGCGAGCGTCGAGACCGCGCCCGATCTGGCACTGCTCGACGTCTATCTGCGCGGCGAGGGCGCGACGCCGGATGCGGCGACCACCGCGCTGGCGGCGAAGCAAAAGGCGGTGACGGGCGGCGTCCTGGGATTGCTCGGCGCCGGGAGCGAACTCACCACGAGCAACATCACCGTCATCGAGGCGCGTAGCGGGACGTGTGCGGACGGGCGCGGCTATGGCAGCCAGCCGCGGCTCAACACGGGCGACTGCGCGGTGACCGGTTATATCGCGACGATGCAGAACGCCGTCCGGACGCGGAACGTCGCCAAGGCGGGAACCGCCGCCGGCCTTGCCTCGCGCCTGGGTGCGAGCGATGCGCGGCTGCAGGGTTTTGCCCTGGCGAACCCGGAAGAGGCGCAGGGTCGCGCCAGTGCCGCCGCGATCGCAGCCGCGCGCCAGCGGGCCGAAGCCGTGGCGAGCGGTGCCGGGGTACGGCTCGGACCGATCGTCAGCGTCCGCGACCAGGCGAATTTCGAGTTTGGCGCGCAAGCGCGCGTCGCGCCGGGTGCGCCCCCCGCACCGCCCGCGCCGAGCATGACCGCGGCGATCCCGATCGACCTCAAGCCAAAGCCAATCGAGACGCGGGCGCAGGTCTTCGTCAGCTATGCGATCGTGCCATAAGCACGGTGTCGGCGGCGCCTGACCTCGACAGTCATGATGCGGCGGGCCTGACGGGTTTGAAAAACTTTACGCCGGCTGGCTGGAAAAAACCCGCGCGGTCAAAGGGGTATCCGAACGGCGTGCTAGACGTGATCCTCCGGCGTTAATCCTGTCGCAACCTTTCCCGCGGCTGCGCATTCCGGTTTCATTCCGTCTCCCAAGAGTTCAGGCCATGAAACAGCTATTCCCCATCGTCTTCGCCCTGATCCCGCTGGCCGCGATGATCGGGGCCTGCGTCACCTGCCCCTGAATACGTGGCATAGGACCGGTTGAGGTTTCCCCCGCCGTACACAGCAAAAAGGCCCGCCCGGATCGCTCCGGGCGGGCCTTTTCGTATTGGCCTGGAGAAGGCGAGGGGGTTAGCCCTGCGCCTCTTCCTCTTGGTCGCGCGGGGCTTCGGCGGTGGCGCCGGGCTCTGCGTTCGGATCGTAATCCTCGACGAAGCCAGCCTCGTCACGCTCGAACATCGACGACATCACGTCGACGCCCGAAGCCTGCATTTCGGCCTCTTCAGGCGAGCGGGCGACGTTGACCTTGACGGCCACCGACACCTCGGGGTGCAGCGATACCTTGACGGTATACAGGCCGATTGCCTTGATCGGCTTGTCGAGCACGATCGCCGACTTGCCGACCTTGTGACCGTCGGCCACCAGCGCGTCGACCAGATCGCGAACCGCGACCGAACCGTAGAGCTGACCGGTGTTCGACGCCTGACGGATCAGGGTCACGGTCGTGTCGTTGAAGGTCTTCGCTTCGGTCTCGGCATCGGCACGGCGCGATGCGTTGTCCGACTCGATCCGCGCACGGTTCGCTTCGAAAACCTTGCGGTTGGCTTCGTTCGAACGAAGCGCCTTCTTGTTCGGGAGAAGGAAGTTACGGGCATAGCCGTCCTTTACCTTCACCACGTCGCCGATGGCGCCGAGCTTTTCGACGCGCTCAAGCAGAATGACGTCCATGGGGGCGCTCCTTACTTAACGATGTAGGGCAGCAGGCCCAGATGACGCGCACGCTTGATGGCCTGGGCCAGTTCGCGCTGCTTCTTTGCGGCCACCGAAGTGATACGCGACGGGACGATCTTGCCACGCTCGGACACGAAGCCCTGCAGCAACCGGACGTCCTTATAGTCGATCCGGGGAGCGTCTTTGGCAGAGAACGGGCAGCTCTTGCGGCGGCGGAAGAATGGACGTGCCATGATTATTCAGCTCCCTCTTCGCGGTCACGACGGGGACCACGGTCCGGACGATCGCCGCGGTCAGGACGGCCCTCACGGCCACCTTCGCGGTCGCCACGACGCTCACGGTCGCGGTCCGACTTGCGCATCATCACGGTCGGGCCCTCTTCGAGCGTGTCGACCTTGACCGTCATGTAACGGATGATGTCTTCGTTGATCTGCGTCTGGCGCTCCAGCTCTGCGATCACGTTGCCCGGGGCATCGATCTCGAGCATGACGTAGTGCGCCTTGCGGTTCTTGGCGATCTTGTACGCCAGCGAACGCAGGCCCCAGTTCTCGGTCTTTACGACCCGACCTTCGTTGTCGTTCACGATCTTGGTGGCGATTTCCGCCAGAGCGTCCACCTGCGCCTGTGCCAGATCCTGGCGCGCAAGGAACACGTGCTCGTAAAGAGCCATGTCTTGTCCTTCGTCTTGGCCGATCGCTGATACACGCCCCATGCGTGCACCCCTCCGGCTGTCGTCTAGAATGCAAACAGGGGCGAGAGACGCGAATCTCTCACCCCGGTTGCGATGGCCCTTACCCGATTGGCGGGGAAAGGCAAGGTGTCGAAGGTGCTGGTGGCCCTTCTACCCCTCCGTCGTCCACCCCCTCCTCCGTCATCCTGACGAACGTCAGGATCCAGAGTAACGGAGCGCCGTCCTGGCTGACTCTGGATCCTGACGTTCGTCAGGATGACGGGGTCTATCGAGGACGGCGCGGGTCTCAGGACGACACGGTCTTACCGGAACGCGCCGCCACGCACCTGGACCACGTTGCCACGGCCGTTGATCAGCACCGCGTCATTGCCCGAGCGGACCCACTGGCTGCCACGCGGCGGTGCGGCGAGGCGATAGTTGCGGTACGTCGTGATCACGCGGTAGTTCTGCGCCTGGCGACGATCGAAGCGCTGGCCGGCGCGCCAGTTGCGATACTGGTTCGGGCGGACGACCGTCTTCTTGGTGACGACGGTGCGGCCATTGTTGTTCTGGCGCACGGTGGTCACTTCGCGGCGCTGCTGCGCTTCGGCCGGGGCGGCGGCGAGCAGCGGGCTCGCGACGAGGGTGGCGGCGAGTGCGCTGAGGATGAACTTCTTCATGGGTAATCTCCCGTTGAAACACGGCGCCGTTGCTGCGGCGTCCTCCATAATCTGGGGGCCGGTTGTCGCAGGCGCTTGTCGCAGGGACGGCGAAATGGTCGCAGTTTGTCGCAACCCCGGCGCCTTCGTTCAGGTTCGTGCGGTTGCAACTCGGGCCGCACCTTTCTAGTCCGCCCGCTTCAAAGAGGAGAGGTCATGCGCGCGTTCATCTTCCCCGGCCAGGGGAGCCAGTCGGTCGGCATGGGCAAGGCGCTCGCCGACGCCAGCAGCATCGCCCGTGACGTCTTCGCCGAAGTCGACGAGGCGCTCGGCCAGCACCTGTTCCGGCTGATGAGCGAGGGGCCGGCGGACGACCTGCTCCTCACCGAGAACGCACAGCCGGCGATCATGGCGAACGCGATCGCCACGTTGCGCGTCGCCGAGAAGGAAGGCGGTCTGCGGCTTGCCGACAAGGCCGATTATGTCGCGGGGCACAGCCTCGGCGAATATACCGCCTTGTGCGCCGCGGGCGCGCTCGACCTGTCGACCACCGCGCGGCTGCTCAAGCTGCGCGGCCGGGCAATGCAGGCGGCGGTACCGGTCGGCGAGGGGGCGATGGCCGCATTGCTCGGCGCGGATCTGGAGAAGGCGCAGCTGATCGCGGGCGCCGCGGTCGATTCGATCCTCGCCGAGGGCGGGCCCGAGCTGGTGTGCACGGTCGCCAACGACAATGATCCGTCGCAGGTGGTCATCTCCGGCCACCGCCGCGCGATCGAGAAGGCGATTGCGCTCGCCAAGGATCTAGGCGCCAAGCGCGCGGTCTTGCTCCCCGTCTCCGCGCCGTTCCACTGCCCGCTGATGCAGCCTGCGGCCGACGCGATGGAGGCGGCCTTGCTCGAGGCCGACCTGCGCGCGCCGCTGGTACCGGTGTTCGCCAACGTCGACGCGGTCGCGGTCGCAGAGCCAGGCGCGATCCGGCATCTGCTGGTGCGGCAGGTGACGGGCATGGTTCGCTGGCGCGAATCGGTGCTGGCGATGCACGCGGCGGGTGTTGGGCAGGTCGTCGAATTCGGCGGCAAGGTGCTCGGGCCCATGGTCAAGCGCATCGCCCCCGACGTCGAGACGGTCAGCGTCATCACGATGGACGACATCGAGGAATTGGTGAAGAAGATGTGATCACGCGGAGACGCGGAGCCGCGGAGAGAAGATTTGACAGAGATCGATCAGATCAGCGGTGATGTGCTCGATCTCTCACTCCGCATCCATCGCGACTTGGGACCGGGTCTGCTCGAAAGCGTCTACGAGCTGGTCCTTGCGGGCAAGCTTGCCAGTCTGGGTTACCATGTGGCGCGGCAGCGACCGGTAGACATCGAATTTGAAGGGATGCGCTTCGACGCGGCCTTTCGCATCGACCTCCTTGTCGACGGGCGCCTTCTCGTGGAAATCAAATCGGTCGAGCAACTGACCGCCGTCCACGGCAAGCAATTGCTCACCTATCTACGCCTCACCAGGCAGCCCGTGGGGTTGCTGATCAATTTCGGTGGCGCGACGCTCAAGGAAGGCGTGCGACGGATCGTCAACGACCATCGCCCCTCCGCGGCTCCGCGTCTCCGCGTGAACCAATCTACTGGAGATTAGAATGTTCGACCTCACAGGCATGACAGCCCTCGTTACCGGCGCATCGGGCGGGATCGGATCCGAGATCGCCAAGGCGCTCGCAGCCCAAGGCGCGCGGCTGGCGGTATCCGGGTCCAATGCCGACAAGCTGGAGGCGTTTCGCGCCAGCCTCGGTGGTGATCACGTGGCGCTGCCGTGCAACCTGTCCGATGGCGCCGCGGTCGACGCGCTCGTGCCGCAGGCGGTGGAAAAGCTCGGGAAGATCGATATCCTCGTCAACAATGCCGGCGTCACGCGCGACAATCTCGCGATGCGGATGAAGGACGAGGAGTGGGACAGCGTCATCCGCGTCAACCTCGAAGCCGCGTTCCGCCTCATGCGCGCCGCCGCCAAGCCGATGATGAAGGCACGTTTCGGCCGGATGATCTCGGTCACGTCGATCGTCGGTGTCACCGGCAATCCCGGCCAGGCGAACTATGCCGCGTCGAAGGCGGGGCTGATCGGCATGTCGAAATCGATGGCGCAGGAACTTGCCAGCCGCGGTATCACCGTCAACTGCGTCGCGCCGGGTTTCATCACCTCGCCGATGACCGACGCGCTGCCCGAGGCACAGAAGACCGCGCTGACGACGAAGATTCCGGCCGGCCGGCTGGGCGAGGGCGCGGATATCGGCGCGGCGGTCGTCTATCTCGCCAGTCGCGAGGCCGGGTACGTCACGGGGCAGACCGTGCACGTGAACGGCGGAATGGCGATGATCTGACGCGCAATCGCGTGGAGTGAGCGCCTAACCCGATGAACTGACGCTTGCCACGAAACGGACCCCGTTCTACGGGCGTTCAGGAACTGTCAAAAACCCCCAAAGATAGAGGGAACGAACATGAGCGAGACCGCAGACCGCGTGAAGAAGATCGTCGTCGAGCATCTCGGCGTCGAAGCCGACAAGGTGACCGAAGATGCGAGCTTCATCGACGATCTGGGTGCCGACAGCCTCGACATCGTCGAGCTGGTCATGGCGTTCGAGGAAGAATTCGGCGTCGAGATCCCTGACGATGCGGCCGAGAAGATCGCCACCGTCAAGGACGCGATCACCTATATCGACGAGCACAAGGCCTGATCAGGGCCTGAGGTCCGAGCCTTCGGACCTGCCCTGATGGGTTTGATCTGAGCGGCTCCCCGTCCTTGGGCTAAGAGGGCGGGGAGCCGTTTCGTTTTGAAAGCTTACGGAGTTTGAGGTCATGCGGCGTGTCGTCGTAACCGGGCTAGGCCTGGTCACCCCCCTGGGGGCCGATGTTGAAACGGCTTGGGCGAACATTCTCGCCGGCAAGTCGGGGGCTGGCCCGATCACGCGCTTCGACGCGTCCGATCAGGTCTGTCGGATCGCCTGCGAGGTGAAGCCGGCCGATCACGAATATGGCTTCGATCCGGGCAAGCGCGTGGACCACAAGGTCCAGCGGCAGGTCGATCCGTTCATCATCTACGGCATCGACGCCGCGGGCCAGGCGCTCGAAGACGCCGGCCTGACCGAGATGACGGTCGAGGAAAGCTGGCGCGCGGGCGTGTCGATCGGTTCGGGCATCGGCGGTCTGCCGGGGATCGAGAGCGAATCGATCGTTCTTCACACCAAGGGGCCGCGCCGCGTCTCTCCGCACTTCGTCCACGGCCGGCTGATCAACCTGATCTCGGGTCAGGTCTCGATCAAATACGGGTTGCGCGGGCCGAACCACGCGGTTGTCACCGCCTGCTCGACCGGTGCGCATGCGATCGGCGATGCCGCGCGGATGATCGCGATGGACGATGCCGATGTGATGCTCGCGGGCGGCGCGGAAGGCACGGTCTGCCCGCTCGGCATCGCCGGGTTCGCGCAGGCTCGCGCGCTGTCGACCAACTTCAACGATTCGCCCGAAAAGGCGTCGCGTCCCTATGACAAGGACCGCGACGGCTTCGTGATGGGCGAGGGCGCGGGCGTTGTGGTGCTCGAGGAATATGAGCATGCCAAGGCGCGCGGCGCGAAGATCTATGCCGAAGTGATCGGCTATGGCCTTTCGGGCGACGCGTATCACGTGACCGCGCCGCATCCAGACGGCGACGGCGCGTTCCGCTCGATGCAGATGGCGATCAAGAAGTCGGGCCTCAAGCTCGAGGACATCGACTACATCAACGCGCACGGCACCTCGACGCCGCTCGGCGACGAGCTCGAACTCGGCGCGGTGCGTCGTCTATTCGGCGATGCGATCTCGGGCCTGTCGATGTCGTCGACCAAGTCTGCGATCGGCCATCTGCTCGGCGGCGCCGGCGCGGTCGAGAGCATCTTCTGCATCCTCGCGCTGCGCGACCAGATCGTCCCGCCGACGCTGAACCTCGACAATCCGAGCGACAGCTGCGTGGGGGTCGACCTCGTCCCGCACGTCGCCAAGAAGCGCGAAGTCCGTGCGGTGCTGAACAACTCGTTCGGCTTTGGCGGGACCAATGCCTCGCTGGTGATGACGCTGGTCAAGTAACCGCTGCGCCCCGGCGAAGGGTCACCCATCGAAGTAATACTTCGATGGGGCCCAAGGTCGGGGTCCAGTTGGGTGAATGGTGCTTTTATCGGAGGGCCTGCCCAACTGGGCCCCGGCCTTCGCCGGGGAACTTTAATGCGCAAGGTCGGCTGTTTCGGAGTGATCCTCGCCCTCGTGGCGATCGTCGCGCTGTTCCTCGTCGTCCAGGGTTGGGGCGGCGCCGGCCCGGCCGCGCGCACGCTCACCGTCCAGGTGGCGCAAGGGTCGAGCCTCGCCGCCGCCGCGACCGAGCTCGAAAAGGCCGGCGCGATCCGCTCCGCCAGCCGCTTCCGACTCTACACCCGCATCTTCGGCTCGGGCGATCCGATCAAGGCGGGCGAATACCGCATCCCGCCACATCTGAGCCAGTCGGACATCCTCAAGCTGCTGCAGGGCGGCAAGACGCTCCAGCGGCTGGTGGTGGTGCCCGAGGGCTATCCGTCGGTGCTCGTCCATGATGCGCTGATGAAGGCCGATGGGCTCACCGGGACGGTAGCGGTCCCGGCCGAGGGATCGGTGCTTCCCGACAGCTACGCCTTCCAGCGCGGCGACACGCGCGCGTCGGTCGTGGCGGGTATGCAGAGCGCGATGACGCGGTACCTCGCCAAGGCTTGGGCCGCGCGCAAGCCGGGCATCGCGGTATCGACCCCGGCCGAGGCGATCATCCTCGCGTCGATCGTCGAGAAGGAAACGGGCAAGCCGTCGGAGCGCCGGATGGTCGCGGCGGTGTACGGCAATCGCCTGCGGAACGGCATGCCGCTTCAGGCGGACCCGACCGTGATCTACCCGATCACCAGGGGGCGCCCGCTGGGCCGGCGTATCCTGCGGTCCGAGCTGCGCGCGAAGAACGGGTATAACACCTATGCGAGTGCGGGGCTGCCGGCGGGGCCGATCGCCAATCCCGGCCGCGCGTCGATCGATGCGGTGCTGGACCCGGCACAGACCAACGCACTGTATTTCGTCGCGGACGGCACCGGCGGCCATGTGTTTGCCGACACGCTCGACCAGCACAACGCCAACGTCCGCAAATGGTACGCCATCCGCAAGGCCCGCGGCGAGATGTAATCGCCCCCTCGGCGCCTGACAGCATGGCGACGGGTCGCTCAGCCACCCCGTTCGTCCCGAGTAGCTGCTGAGCGAAGTCGAAGCGGCGTATCGAGGGACAATTGGCGCACGGGCCCCCTCCGTCGATACCCCCTCTTCGGATAAGCGGTGCTTCGATACGAGCCCTCGATACGCCCCATCGGGGCTACTCGGTCTCTACTCGGCACGAACGGGAAGGGGGGGACGTGGGCACCAGTGCCGCACGTCCGATCCTTACCCCCGCAACGCGTTGGCCGCGCGCGCCTTCATCTCGATCTCCGCCATCGTGCCGCCGGTGACCCAGCTCCCACCGACGCACAGCACCGGCTTGAATGCGAGCCACTCGGGTGCGCTGGCTTCGGTGATCCCACCGGTCGGGCAGAAGCGCGCCTGATAAAAGGGTGCGGCCAACGCCTTCAGCGCCTTCAGCCCACCGCTCGCCTCCGCCGGGAAGAACTTGAAATGCGTGAGGCCGAGGTCGAGCCCGGTCATGATGTCGGCGGCATTGGCGATGCCCGGCAGGAACGGCACGCCGCTTTCGATGATCGGCGTCGCGAGCCGTTCGGTGAGTCCCGGCGAGACAATGAACTCGGCGCCCGCGTCCATCACTTCGCCGAACTGGCGCGTGTTGACGACGGTGCCCGCGCCGACGATCGCGCCCTCCACCTTCTTCATCTCAGCGATCGCCTCGAGCGCGGCGCCGGTGCGCAGCGTCACCTCGAGCACGCGAAGCCCGCCCGCGACCAGCGCCTCGGCGAGCGGACGCGCCAGCGCGGCATCCTCGATCACCAGCACCGGAATGACGGCGCTGGTCTGCATGATGTCGACGATCGTGGGGGTCGTGGTCATTGGGTGTGCTCCTGCGCGAAGGCGGCCGCGGCGCCGAACAGGCCGGGCTGGGGATGGGTGATGAGCTTGACGGGCATCGCCGCCATCATCGTCTGGAACCGGCCCTTGGCGACGAAGCGCTGGTCGAAGCCCGAGCGGATCAGGCGATCCTTGATCCGGAAGCCGAGCCCGCCCGCGATCACGACCGCCTTGGCGCCCTGCGCGAGCGCGAGATCGCCCGCGACCGCGCCAAGTGCGAGGCAGAAACGGTCGAGCGCCGCGAGCGCGATCGAATCGGTGCCGTCGATCGCCTCGGTCCAGATCGTCCGGTCGTCGCGGCTGGGGACCGAGCGGCCCTCCATCTCCGCGAGCGTCTCGTAGATCGCGACGATCCCCGGCCCGGCGACGACGCGCTCGGCCGACACGCGGGTGAAGGTCTTGCGCAACCGCTTGAGCAACGCATCCTCGATCCCGTCGAGCGGCGCGAAGTCCATGTGGCCGCCCTCGGTTTCGAGCACCTGATAGCGGTTCTTGTGACGCAGCACCTGCGCGACGCCGAGCCCCGTGCCCGGACCACAGACCGTGGTGATTCCCTCGGCGGGGAGCGGGGTATCGGGACCGCAGAGGTGGATGAAGTCGCTGTCGGGCACCTGCGCGACCGCATGGCCGACCGCGCCGAAATCGTTGACCACCACCCACTGGTCCGCGTTCAGCCGCTCGGTGATCAGCGACTTGCGGATGATCCACGGATTGTTGGTCAGCCGGATCACGTCGTTGGCGACCGGCGACGCGACCGCGATGCCCAGCGCGCGGGGCAGGGGCCGTCCCAGCCCCGCCTCGAACGCCTGATAGGCGGTCTGCAGCGACGCGTGGTCGGCGGTCTTCATCGTCACCGGCTCGCCGAGCGTCACGACGCGGCCATTCTCGACCTCGGCGATCGCGAAGCGCGCATGCGTTCCGCCGATATCTGCCGCTACGATTTCCATGTCATCACTCCTGAATCCTGCCGTTCAACCCGAGTAGCCGTCGCGCCTGTCGATACGGGCTCTCGACTTCGCTCGATCCCTCCTCGGGACGAACGGATCTATTAAAGTCCCGCGCCCGCCAGCATCGCCGACGCGCCCTTCTCGGCCTCGTCGGCCAGCCCGCGGAACATGCCGAACAGCTCGCGGCCCATGCCGCTGACCGCGGGGGGCAACGTCACCATCTCGCGCGTCGCCCACACGTCCGCGTCGACCAGCGCCTCGAGCGTGCCGTTCACCGCATCGACTCGGATCATGTCGCCGTCGCGGATCAGCCCGATCGCGCCGTCGAGCAGCGCCTCGGGCGAGCAATGGATCGCGCACGGCACCTTGCCGCTCGCGCCCGACATGCGCCCATCGGTGACCAGCGCCACCTTGAATCCGCGATTCTGCAGCACGCCGAGCGGCGGCGTCAGCTTGTGCAGCTCGGGCATGCCGTTCGCGCGCGGCCCCTGGAAGCGGACGACGACGACGACGTCCTTTTCCAGCTCGCCGCGCTTGAACGCCTCGATCACGTCGAGCTGGTCGTCGAACACCATCGCGGGCGCCTCGACGATCCAGCGATCGCGCTCGACCGCGGACACCTTGATGCACGCGCGGCCGATATTGCCCGCGAGGATCCGCATGCCGCCATCCGCCGAGAACGGCGCGGTGGCGGGGCGCAGGATCGTCTCGTCACCGCTGTCGGGCGTGTCGCGCCATTCGAGCGCGCCGTCCGCGACGACCGCGGTCTTCGCATAGGCCGACAGGTCCTGCCCGCCGATCGTCATGATGTCGCCGTGGAGCAGGCCTTCGCTCAGCAGTTCGCGGATCACATAGGGCATGCCGCCCGCCGCCTCGAACGCGTTCACGTCCGCCGAGCCATTGGGATAGACGCGCGCGATCAGCGGCACCGCCGCCGACAGGCGATCGAAATCCTCCCAGTCGATCACGATCCCCGCCGCACGCGCGATCGCGGGGACGTGGAGCAGGTGGTTGGTCGACCCGCCCGTCGCGAGCAGGCCGACCGCCGCATTGACGATCGCGCGCTCGTCGACACAGCGGCCGAGCGGCCGGTAGTCGTCGCCGCGCGCGCCGATCTTGGCGAGCCTATGCACCGCCGCGCGCGTCAGTTCCTGGCGCAGCTTGGTGCCCGGATTGACGAACGCCGCGCCCGGCATGTGGAGGCCCATGACCTCCATCATCATCTGGTTGGTGTTGGCGGTGCCGTAGAAGGTGCAGGTACCCTTCGAATGATAGGCGCCGATCTCCGCCTCGAGCAGTTCCTCGCGGCCGACCAGCCCTTCGGCGAACTTCTCGCGCACCGCGGCCTTGGCCTTGTTGGGCAGCCCGGTCGGCATCGGCCCGCCCGGGATCAGCACCATCGGCAGATGCCCGAAGCGCAGCGCGCCCATCAGCAGTCCCGGCACGATCTTGTCGCAGATGCCGAGCAACGCCGCGCCCTCGAACGTGCCGTGGCTCAGCGCGATCGCCGTGCTCAGCGCGATCGTGTCGCGGCTGAACAGCGACAGCTCCATCCCCGGATAGCCCTGCGTCACGCCGTCGCACATCGCCGGCACGCCGCCCGCGACCTGCGCGGTGGCGCCGGCCTCGCGCGCCCAGACCTTCATCAGTTCGGGATAGCGGTAATAGACCGCATGCGCCGACAGCATGTCGTTATACGCCGTCACGATGCCGATGTTCATGCCGGCATCGGCCTTCATCGCATCGCGGTCCTCCTCGGTCCCCGCATAGGCGTGCGCGAGATTCGCGCAGCCCAGCGACGGCCGGCGCACCTGCGCCTCGCCCTCGCGGTCGATCAGCGCGAGATAGGCGGCGCGGCTGTCGCGCGACCGTTCGATGATCCGGTCGGTGACCGCGGAGACGACGGCGTTCAGCATCTCAGGCGGCCCAGTGGATGTCGACGGGCAGCTCGACCTCGGCCAGCACGCGCCCGATCGGATATTTGGACGACGGACCCTGCTCGATCGCCTGTTCGAGCAGCGTCTTCTTCTCCTCGCCGGTGATCATGATCATCAGCGCCTTGGACGAAGCGATCGCCGCCGCGGACAGGGTGACGCGCGCCACAGGCGCCTCGGGGGGCAGCGGCTCGGGCATCACGCCCACCGCGCGGCGTTCCTTGGGACCGCTCAGCGCCTCGTCGAAATCGGGGCCGGGGAAGATCGACGCGGTATGGCCGTCGGTACCCATGCCGAGCAGGCAGAAGTCGAGCGGCCAGTGCAGGTCCTGCATCAGCGCATCCGCCGAGCGGGCAGCGGCCTTATAGTCGGAGATCGCATCGGGGACGATCGGCTTTACGCGTGCGCCCTTGGGCAGGAAGATCTTGGCGAGCGCGGTGACGTTCGACAGCGGATCGCCCAGCTTCACGATCCGCTCGTCGCCGGGGATGATCGTGACCTTCTTCCAGTCGAGCTTGGCCTGGGCGAGCTTCTCATACGCCGCCATCGGCGTCTTGCCGCCCGCCAGCGCGATCACCGCCGAGCCGCGCGCGTCGAGCGCACTCTCGATGACGAACTGGATATCGCCGGCAACGGCGTTGGCGAGTTCTTCGGAATCCTCGTAATCCCACCATTCGATCTCGGTCATATGCTCAAACTCACTCAGTAATTATTGTTCGTGCCCCGACGGTACCGTTCGTGCCGGGTAGGGATCGAGCGAAGCCGAAAGCCCGTATCGAGGTACAATGCCACAAGCGGGCCAATCCCTCGATACGCCATCTCGACAAGCTCGATGACTACTCGGGACGAACGGACTTTAGGGGTGCGTTCGTCACGTTCGAAGAAAACTCAGTCGTCCTGCCAGGTCACGCCGTCGCGCTCGGTCAGCGCGATCGCGGCGGACGGGCCCCAGCTGCCCGACGGATAGCTTTTGGGCTTCATTCCATTGGCTTTCCAGCCCTCGCGGATCGCATCGATCCACGTCCATTGCGCCTCGACCTCGTCGCGGCGCACGAACAGCGTCTGGTCGCCCTCGATCAGGTCGAGCAGCAGGCGTTCATAGGCGATCCGCCGGCGGGTACCCGCAAATTCCGCATCGAGGCTAAGGTTCAGCGGCACCTCGCGAAGGCGGACGCCCTCGCGGTCGAGACCCGGTTCCTTGGCCATCACCAGCAGCTGGACATATTCCTCGGGCTGGAGGCGGATGATCAGCATGTTCGGCTGCAGCAGACCGCCGCGCCCCGCGAACATCGAATGCGGTACCGACTTGAACTGGATCGCGATCTCGCTGCGGCGGGCGGCCATGCGCTTGCCGGTGCGCAGATAGAAGGGAACGCCGCGCCACCGCCAATTGTCGACATGCGCCTTGATTGCGACGAACGTCTCGGTGGTCGACGCTTCGCCGAGCTCGTCGGCATAGCTTTTCACGAACTTCCCGTTCACCGCGCCTTCGCCATATTGGCCGGTGACCGTCACGTGCGGCACCTCCTCGGGCTTGATGAGGCGGAGCGAGCGGAACACCTTCGACTTCTCGTCGCGGACGTCGGTACCCTCGAACCGCGCGGGCGGCTCCATCGCGATCAGCGCCAGCAGCTGGAGGATATGGTTCTGGACCATGTCGCGCAGCGCGCCCGCGCTTTCATAATAGCCGGCACGTTCCTCGAGGCCCACGGTCTCCGAGATCGTGATCTGGACGTTGTCGATCCCCTGCGCATTCCAGACGGGCTCGAAGAACGAATTGCCGAAGCGCAGCGCGAGGATGTTCTGGACGGTTTCCTTGCCGAGATAATGATCGATCCGGTAGGTCCGCTCCTCGGGGAAGGCCCGGGCGACCGCGTCGTTGATCTCGCGGCTGGTGTCGAGGTCGTAGCCGAGCGGCTTTTCGAGACCGACGCGCACCGTCTCGCCCGCAAGCCCGACCTTGTGCAGGCCTTCGATCGCCGATTCGAACAGCGAGGGTGCGGTTGAGAGATAGATCGCAAGACCGCCGGAAATGTCGCCGATCTTGTCCGCGAGCGGCTGGAACGCGGCGGGATCGGACAGGTCGGTCGGCTGGTAATGGATGCGCTCGAGGAACGACGCGATCGCGGTCTCGTCCTTGCGGTCGTCGGACAGGAACTCGCCGAGCGCCTTTTCGGCGAACGCGCGGTACTGCGTATCGTCATATTCGTGGCGCGCGGCACCGGTGATCGTCAGCTCCTCGGGCAACAGCCCGTCGGCGTGAAGGCCATAAAGCGACGGCAGCAGCATGCGCTGCGCGAGATCGCCGGTGGCGCCGAACAGGAGCAGCTTGGCTACGGGATTACGATGCATGGAAGCTCCTGAACTGCCCGGTCAGAAGACCAGGCCGGCGACCGGGTCGACCCCGGCCATGATGTTGAGGTTCTGGACTGCGGCGCCGCCGGCACCCTTGCCCAGATTGTCGAGCGTCGCGATCAGCCGCGCATGGCCGACCGCGTCGTTCCCGCACACCCTCAGCGTAAGCCGATCGGTGCCGGCATTCTCCTCGATCTCGACCGCGCCAGCGTCACCGGCGGCGATGTTGACGAGCGTCGATCCCTCGAACGCGGCGCGCAGTACGTCCTCGATGGCCGCGAGCGAGGGGCGGCCGGGCAGGGCATGCAGGTGCAGCGGCACCTCGACCACCATGCCGCGATACGCGTTGGCGACCGCGGGTGCAAAGATCGGGGCATGCGTCAGCCCGGCGTGCTGCGTCATCTCGGCGATGTGCTTGTGCGCGAGACCGAGTGCATAGGCGCGGAACGCGGTAGTCGCGCCGCCAGCCTCGAACTCGGCGATCATCGACTTGCCGCCACCCGAATAGCCCGATGCGGCATTGATGCTCAACGGCAGGTCCGCGGGGATCAGCCCGGTGGCAACCAGCGGCGCGACCAGCGCGAGGAAACCGGTCGGGTAGCAGCCTGGATTGGCGACGCGCGCGGCGTTCGCGATCCGCTCCGCCTGTCCCGGAAGTTCCGGAAAGCCATAGGTCCAGCCCGGCGCGACGCGATGCGCGCTCGACGCATCGATCACGCGCGTGCGCGGGTTGTCGATCAACGCCACCGCTTCGCGCGCGGCATCGTCGGGCAGGCAGAGAATGACGAAATCGGCGTCGTTCAGCGCCTGACGACGGGCCTCGGGATCCTTGCGGCGCTCTTCGGGCAGCAATGCGATCGCCAGATCGATGCGACCCGCCAACCGGTCGCGGATTTCGAGCCCGGTGGTACCGACCGCCCCATCGATGAAGACCGTCGCGCTCATGCCGCCACCGCCGCCGGCGCTGCCTGATCGATCGCATCGAGATCGACATAACCGACCAGCCCGCTTGGCCGCGCAACGCCCCAGGCGGACTTGCCCGCGATCTCGAGCACTTCGATCGTGTCGCCGCTATTGAGCGTTGCCATTGGTGCACTGTCGCCGTCGCGCGCGCTGCGCAACGTCACCGGGCGGGCGACGGTACGCGGCATGGGAACGGCGTAATGCGGCGCGAAAACGAGCTCGGCGAGGCGGATGTCGGCAATGTCGCGCCGTACCGCGTGCGTCCGCGGGTCGAGCTCGACCGACCGCCCCGTCAGCGCAAAGCTCTGCCGGGGCGAATCAACGGCGTCCCGGCGCGGCGAGACGGTGTCAGGCTTATGCTGCGTGGGGCTGGGCGTCGTTATCGCCGATGAATTGCCCGAATTCTTCAAGAAACACTGCCCCTTCGCTGGTCCGTGCGACAAAGATGTTGCGCTTGTCGCTATCGTCGCGTTGCCGGCGCAGATAGCCGAGGGCACCCAACCTGTTCAAGGCGCGCGTTACGACGGGCTTCGATACGTTCAGTGCACGCGCCAGACCGCGCACGGTATGCGGGCCGGGTTTGAGGTAGACGAGCAGGAGGAGCGCCATCTGGCGATTGGTCAGATCAGGTTCACCCGACCGGACATAATCAACCAAAGCCGTCATCCAGGTTGATAGGGTATTGACTGCCATTGATGCCACAGCGTTGATCCGCCATCTGAATATTAAGCACGATGCTCATCCAAGAGCGTCATTACGGTGTCACAACGCCCGCCCTCGCGGCTTGTTTCCGTGGTTTCGGGCCCATGGTGCGATATGCGGAGCCCGGGTTGCGGTTGATCGTTGCCGCTGACTCGCCTATGTGCGCGCCTTCGCAAAAGTTCCGGGGTTTTCCGCGCAATGTTCGCCTTTCTGCTTGTCATCCACGCGATCATCGCGGCGGCCCTTGTCACCGTGATCCTCATGCAGCGCTCGGAAGGCGGCGGTCTGGGCATGGGCGGCAGCCCGGCGGGGCTGATGTCGGCACGAGGCGCGGCGGATTTCCTGACGCGTGCGACCGGTGTCCTCGCGACGATGTTCGTGCTCTTCTCGATCCTGCTCGCGGTGCTTGCCGCGAATCACCGCACCAGCGAGATCGATACCTCGCTGGCACGCACGCCAGCCGCAGCGGCCACCGCGGTCCCGACCGCGCAGCCCAAGGGCGACGCCGCGCCGTTCGCCGGTGGTGCCGAGAATGCGGGCGTCGCTGCGCCGGCCCCGGCCGACAACGGCGCCGTCCCGCTAGCCAACTAAACACTCCATTCGCCGACAAAAGGCCCCTGCGTGATCCGCGGGGCTCTTGTCGTTCGTCCCCAACACACGCTACGAGACTCTTCCCATGGCTCGGTACATTTTCATCACCGGGGGCGTGGTATCGTCGCTCGGTAAAGGTCTCATGGCGGCATCGCTTGCCGCCCTCCTCCAGGCACGCGGCTACAGCGTCAGGATCCGGAAGTTCGATCCGTATCTGAACGTCGATCCCGGCACGATGTCGCCCTATCAGCACGGCGAGGTCTATGTGACCGACGACGGGGCCGAGACCGATCTCGACCTCGGTCACTATGAACGCTTCACGGGCGTGCCCTCGCGCCAGTCGGACAACGTCACCTCCGGCCGCATCTATCAGCAGATCATCGCCCGCGAACGCCGCGGCGACTATCTCGGCGCGACGGTGCAGGTCATCCCGCACGTCACCGACGCGATCAAGGCGTTCGCGCGCGCCGAGACCGACGATGTCGACTTCGTGCTCTGCGAGATCGGCGGCACCGTCGGCGACATCGAATCGCTCCCCTTCATCGAGGCGATTCGCCAGCTGAAGAACGAGGAAGGGCGCGGCAAGGCGATCAGCATCCACGTGACGCTGGTCCCCTATATCGCCGCCGCGGGCGAGCTGAAGACCAAGCCGACGCAGCATTCGGTCCGCGAACTCGCAGCGCTCGGCGTCCAGCCCGACGTGCTCGTGTGCCGCTGCGAGCACCCGCTGCCGCCGTCCGAGCGCGCCAAGATCGCTTTGTTCTGCAATGTGCCCGCCAGCGCGGTCATCCCCGCGCTTGACGCGAAGAGCATCTACGGCGTGCCGCTTCAGTATCACGGCGAGGGCCTCGACATCGAAGTGCTCCGCGCGTTCGGGATCGAGCCTGCCGAGGCACCCGATCTGTCGCGCTGGACCGAGATCATGGACCGGCTGACCAATCCGCAAGGGGAAGTCACGATCGGCGTGGTCGGCAAATATGTTGGCCTGCAGGACGCGTACAAGTCGCTCAACGAGGCACTGGTCCACGGCGGAATCGCAAACCGCGTCAAGGTCAACGTCCGCTGGATCGACGCCGAGCTGTTCGAGAATGCCGAGAGCGACATCGCCGGCCAGCTCGAGCCGTGCGACGCGATCCTCGTCCCCGGCGCATTCGGCGAGCGTGGTGCCGAGGGCAAGATCGCCTCGGTCAAGTTCGCGCGTGAGCGCAAGATCCCGTATTTCGGGATCTGCTTCGGGATGCAGATGGCGTGCGTCGAGGGCGCACGCGACCTGAGCGGCGTGCCAAACGCCTCGTCGACCGAATTCGGCCCGACCGACGAGCCCGTGGTCGGCATGATCACCGAATGGATGGGTCGCGAGGGGCTCGAGACGCGCGCGGCGGAGGGTGATCTCGGTGGTACGATGCGACTCGGTGCCTATGACGCCAAGCTCGCGGGCAACAGCGTCGTCGCGTCGATCTATGGCGGCACCGAGATCTCCGAACGTCACCGTCATCGCTACGAGGTCAACACCGGGTACAAGGAAGCGCTCGAGCGCGGCGGCCTCGTCTTCTCGGGCATGTCGCCCGACGGTACGCTCCCAGAAATCGTCGAGCGGCCCGACCACCCCTGGTTCGTCGGCGTCCAGTTCCACCCGGAACTGAAGAGCAAGCCCTTCGACCCGCATCCGCTGTTCGCCAGCTTCATCGAAGCCGCCGTGAAGCAGAGCCGCCTGGTCTGAACCGCAGTGGGCGCCCCCCAAAGGGCGCCCACGAAAGCGAAGTATTGATCACGAGAAGGCGCAAAGGCGCCGAGGGACCCAAATCCAGGCGCCACCCTCATAAGATCCCAAAATCTTCGCGCCTTCGCGCCTCCGCGCGAACTTTTCTACACTCCGAACCCCAGACACAATAAAGGCGCCCGGACCCAAGAGTCCGGACGCCCAACAGCCCTAAGCAACGTCGTTCAGGCGGCTTGGTCGATCGCCGCCGGATCCGCGCTCGCGTCGACCGCAGCCAGCGGCGCGCCGGTCTTGATCGCGATGCTCTTGGGCTTCATCGCCTCGGGCACTTCGCGGACCAGATCGATCACCAGCAGGCCGTCTGCAAGCCGCGCGTCGTGCACCAGAACGAAGTCGGCGAGCTCGAAGCGCCGCTCGAACGAACGGTTGGCGATGCCGACATGGAGCAACTGTCCTTCGGGCGCCTTCTCGTCCTTCTTGCCCGACACCAGCAACAGGTTCTGCTGCGCGGTGATCGCGATCTCGTCGCGCGCGAAACCAGCGACCGCGAGCGTGATCCGATAGCGGTCCTGCGCGATGCGTTCGAGATTGAACGGGGGATAATTGTCGGACGATGCAGCGCGCGCGTTCGTCTCGATCATGTCGAACAGCCGGTCGAAACCCACGGTCGAGCGGCGATAGGGGGTAAGGTCGAGTCGCATGGTCAAATCCTCGTCTTGAGCAATCCAACAAAAGCCCATGTCCGCCTGTGCGCGACCTGGGCGCGCAGCCCGTCTGGCACTGCACGGTGCAGATCTGGGATCGCGTCCGGATCCGTCAAGAGGGCGAAATCCCCGCGACCAGGGGAAAATTATCCGCGTCGATAGGCACGCTTTCCCGGGGCCAAGCCGAATCGCGTTGAACGTCCACCAAATCAGTAGACTTTAACGGGGACGGCTCAGGGGAAATCACGGAATGTCGATAACATTAGCGTTTCTACTCGCGGCGCAGGCGGCCGTACCCGTCCAACCTGCGCCCGATTCGGCCCAGTCCACACCCACCGACGCGGCGGGGCAGTCGCGTGACTCCACCCGCGAGACCGGACGGCTCGGCACCGCGCAGCAGGGCGGGGGGGACATCGTCGTCACCGCGCGTCGTCGCGCCGAGACGATCCAGAGCGTCCCCATCGCGATCTCGGTTATCGGCGGGCAGGCGATTGCCGACACCGGCGCGTACAATGTCAACCGCATCACGCAGCTCCAGCCGACGCTGCAATTCTATTCGACCAATCCGCGTAACTCGGCCGCCAACATCCGCGGTCTCGGCGCGCCGTTCGGGCTGACCAACGACGGGATCGAGCAGGGCGTCGGCATCTATGTCGACCAGGTCTATTACAGCCGCATCGCCTCGGCGACGTTCGACTTCACCGATACCGAGCGGATCGAGATTCTGCGTGGCCCGCAAGGCACGTTGTACGGCAAGAACACCACCGCGGGCGCGATCAACATCTATACGCGCAAGCCCAGCTTCACCCCCGAGGCGCGGATCGAGCTGACCGCTGGCAATCTGCAGTTCGTCCAGGCAAAGGCGTCGGTGTCGGGGCCGCTGGTCGACGACAGGCTTGCGATCCGGCTCTCGTCGTCGATCACGCGCCGCAACGGGACGATCGAGAACGTCCGCACGGGCAAGGACGTCAACGCGCAGGACAATCAGAGCCTGCGGGGGCAGCTCTACTGGCATGCGACGGGCAATCTCGATCTGACGCTGTCGGGTGACTACAACCACCAGGACCCCGATTGCTGCGCGCAGATCTTCGCGCGTGTCGGCAAGACGCAGCGGCCGACCGCGCGTCAGTACGACGCGCTTGCGGCCGCGTTCGGCTATGCGCCGCCATCGCGCGACGCGTTCGACCGCGTCACCGATCTCGATACCCCGCTGCGTGCCCGGCAGGAACTGGGCGGCGCCTCGCTGCTCGCCGAATGGGATCTGGGTGCGGTGTCGCTGACGTCTGTCTCCGCGTGGCGGTTCTGGGACTGGAAGCCGTCGAACGACCGCGACTTCATCGGCCTGCCGATCACCACCGTGTCGGCGAACCCGTCGCAGCAGGAACAGGTCAGCCAGGAGCTTCGCCTGTCGTCCAACGGTCGCAACACCGTCGATTACGTCGCGGGGCTGTTCTACTTCCACCAGACGATCGATACCCAGGGATTGCAGGTCCAGGGCCCCGCCGCGAGTCGCTATCTGCTCAACCCGACCAGCGCGAACGCGTCGAACCCCGCGGTGCTCAACGGGCTTACCTCGGTGAACACGATCGGGTTCGAGAACACGTCGGCCGCGGGGTTCGGCAAGCTGACGTGGCACGTCACCGACAAGCTGTCCTTCGCACCCGGCGTCCGCGTCAATTATGACAAGAAGACGGGCTCCTACGTATCGGTCGTGACGACCGGCGCGGGCGCGGTGCTGAATTGCTCGACCGCGGCGCAGGGGGCGAGTTCGGTCGTCCGCGACCAGTGCGGCACGCTCGCGCCACAGGTCTACACCCCCGATTTCGACGACTGGAATGTGTCGGGCGATGCGACGCTCGCCTATGACGTCGCGCAGGACATTCACGCCTATGCGACCTATGCGCGGAGCTACAAATCGGGTGGCATCAACCTGTCGGGGCTCCCGCTCGACGGCGCGAACAACCCGATCCTCGCCTCGGCGACGGTCAAGCCGGAGACCGTCAACCACTATGAGCTGGGGCTGAAGACGCAGTTTCTCGATCGTCGCGTGACGCTCAACCTCGCGGGCTTCTGGACCGAGATCAACGACTACCAGGCGACCGTCACCAACGGGCAGCTGGGGGTGCTTCGCGGCTATCTCGCGAATGCGGGCAAGGTCCGGACGCGCGGGTTCGAATTCGACTCGGCGTTCCGCCCGACCTCGCGGTTCAACGTCTATGCCAACGGTGCCTATACCGACGCCAAATATGTCCGCTTCGTCGACGCGCCGTGTCCGCCCGAGCTCTCCGGCGGGTCGGCACCGACCGCGACCAGCCCTGCGGCGCCTGCGGGCACCGGCACCGTCAGCCCGTCGAACTGTAACATCTCGGGTCAGCGGCTGCCCGGCATCTCGAAATGGGCGTTTTCGTACGGGGCGGAATACGACCTGCCGGCCCGGATCGGTGATCTCGATGGTCAGGTCTATCTCGGCTATGACGGAAGCTATCGCTCGACCTTCTCCTCCAACCCGTCGCCCTCTGCCTATACCAACATCAAGGGCTATGCGCTCAGCAACTTCCGCCTCGGCTTCCGTGGCGAGGACCGGCTGAACGTATTCGCCTGGGTCCGCAACGCGTTCGGCAAGGACTATTACGAACTCCTTGCGCTGCAGTCGGGCAGTACGGGGCTGATCGTCGGCCAGCCGGGCGATCCGCGCACTTACGGCGTCACGGTATCGCGGTCGTTCTGATGCGGTTCAGCAAGGATATGCAAAGGAATCCCCTCTAAGGGGGGCGCCGGGCGGGAAGTGAGATCCGGAAGCTCCCGCTTTCCGCCCGGCAACTAATCTACGATGATGAAGTACAGCCCAAGTCCAGAACTGTCCCGGACAAGCAAACGCCCGGACCGTTGCCGATCCGGGCGCCTGCGTGACGATCGCTCGTCAGCCCCCATTTTTTCGCTTCCGCTCAGCACCTTGGGTGCGGCGTAGAAGCATTCCCCGAACCACGGCCGTTGCCTGTGTCTCAGCGAGGTTTTTGCTAAATACTTACAGGGGGTTTGTCACCCTGTTTGCGGGCGGCACCACACGATTGGATCGGTGCTGTGTCGAATCCGCAACAGACCAATCTAGCCATGCGCGCTCAGGGGCTGAGCGGATAGCGGGTGGGCGGAGTGGTTGCCTAGCGCCGGGCCGCGTCCTAGAGCCGCAGGACTGTCTTTTCTAACGATCGAACCCCCGCACCCATGATCCTGTCACGCTATGAACGGATGATCGCCCGGCGCTATCTGCTGCCGGGCAAGGGCGAGGCGTTCATCTTCCTCGTCGCCTCGATCAGCCTCGTCGCCGTCATGCTCGGCGTCGCCGCGCTCGTCATCGTGATGAGCGTGATGAACGGCTTCCGCGCCGAGCTGTTCGACAAGATCGTCGGCCTCAACGGTCATGCGGTGGTACAGCCGCTCGGCGGCCGGATGCCCGACTGGCGCGAGATCGTCGCACAGGCGCGCGCCACCCCCGGCGTCACCAGCGCGGTGCCGCTGATCGAACAGCCGCTCGCCGCGACCTATAACGGCCGCGCGGAGGCGGTGCTGGTCCGCGGCATGCGCGTCGACGACATCCGCCGCAACCCGACGATCCAGGACAAGGTGCTGATGGGGTCGCTCCAGTCGATCACGCAAGGGTCCGGCCGGATCGCGATCGGCTCGCGGCTCGCCGAGTCGCTCGGCGCGCAGGTCGGCTCGGACATCTCGCTGTTCAGCCCGCAGGGGCAGACCACGCCGTTCGGCACCGTGCCGCGCATCGTCAGCTACAAGGTCGGCGCAATCTTCGAGATCGGCGTCTACGACTATGACAAGGCGTACATCATCATGCCGATCGAGGATGCGCAAACGCTCCTCCTGATGGGCGACGCCGCGGGCATGGTGGAGCTGAAGACCGTCGATGCGGACAAGGTCGGCGAGATCCTGAGGCCGCTCGCCGAGAAGATCGGCGGCCGCGCGGTCATCCAGGACTGGCGGACGATGAACGCGCAGCTGTTCGAGGCTTTGGCGGTCGAGCGTGTCGCGATGTTCACCGTGCTGTCGATCATCATCCTCGTCGCGGTCTTCAACATCCTGTCGTCGCTGATCATGCTGGTCCGCGCCAAGACGCGCGACATCGCGATCCTGCGGACGATGGGCGCGACGCGCGGCGGGCTGATGCGGATCTTCATCGTCGTCGGCACGACGATCGGCGCACTCGGCACGCTCGCCGGGCTCGGGCTCGGCTTCGTCTTCCTGTTCTATCGGCAGGGGGTGGTGAACTTCGTCCAGCTCGTGACGGGGCAGAATCTCTGGGATCCCTCGATCCGCTATCTGACCGAACTCCCGTCCAAGACCGATCCCGTCGAGATCATCGTGATCGCGCTGATGGCGCTGATCTTCAGCTTCCTCGCCACGCTCTATCCGGCCTGGAAGGCGGCGAGTACCGACCCCGTGCAGGTGCTGCGTTATGAATAATGGCCTTCCGATCGAGCGGCGCAGCGCGCAGGCGTACGACTATGTCCTGCAGACCAGCGGTCTGACCAAAAGCTTCACGCAGGGCGGCGCGACGATCGACGTGCTGCGCGGCATCGACCTCGGAATCGCACCGGGCGAGATCGTCGCGCTGCTCGGCCCCTCGGGCTCGGGCAAGTCGACGCTGCTCCAGGCGGTCGGGCTGCTGGAAGGTGGCTTCCAGGGATCGATCAAGATCGCCGGCACCGAGGCGTCGAAGCTCAACGCGCATGAGCGCACGGTCGTGCGGCGTGACAGCCTCGGCTTCGTCTACCAGTTCCATCATCTGCTCCCCGATTTCAACGCGACCGAGAATGTCGTCCTGCCGCAGCTCGTCCATGGCGCGACGCGCGCGCAGGCGGATGCGCGCGCGGCCGAACTGCTGACCCAGCTCGGGCTCGGCCACCGCCTCACGCACCGCCCCAGCCAGCTCTCGGGCGGCGAGCAGCAGCGCGTCGCGGTCGCCCGCGCGCTCGCCAACAAGCCCGCGCTCGTGCTGGCTGACGAGCCGACCGGCAATCTCGACGAACATACCGCGGACATCGTCTTTGCCGAATTCGTCCGGCTGGTCCGCGAGCAGGGTACCGCCGCGCTGGTCGCGACCCACAACGAGCGGCTCGCCGCGCGGATGGACCGCGTGTTCCGGCTGCACGAGGGCCGGCTGGCTTGAGCTGGGACGCGACACCGACGCTCGTCGGGCGTCACGTCACGCTCCGCCCGCTGGTCGCGGCGGACAAGGACGCGCTGGTCGCCGCCGCGTCTGCGGATAATCTCTGGGACCTGTTCTACGCCAATGTCGCGCTGATGAAGGCCCCCGACCGCTGGCTCGCGGCGGCGTTCGAGCAGCAGGATTTTGGCCGCGCGCGGGTCTTCGCGGTGGTGGTGGACGGCATCGTCCGCGGCAGCACCCGCTTCATGCGGATGAGCGCGGCGAACCGGCGGCTCGAGATCGGCGGCACCTTCTACGCCACCGCGGTCCAGCGCACGGGCGTCAACACCGAGGCCAAGCGGATGCTGCTGACCCATGCGTTCGACACGCTCGGCTGCGAATGCGTCCAGATCCGCACCGACAGCCTCAACAAGCGCTCACAGGCCGCGATCGAGCGGCTCGGCGCCAAGCGCGACGGGGTGCTGCGCGGGCACCAGGTGATGGCCGACGGCCGCTTGCGCGATACCGTCGTGTACAGCATCCTGCGCCACGAATGGCCGGGCGTCCGTCAGAACCTGACCTATCTGCTCGCCCGACACGAGGACCGCGCATGACCATCACCGACTTCACCGTGAAGGCCGCCAACGGCACCCCCGCGTCGCTCGCGGCCTATGCCGGCAAGGTGCTGCTGATCGTCAACACCGCCTCGAAATGCGGCTTCACCCCGCAATATGAGGGGCTCGAGGCGCTCCACCGCGACTATGCCGACCGTGGGTTCGAGGTGCTGGCCTTCCCCTGCAACCAGTTCGGCGGGCAGGAGCCGGGCGACGCGGCGGAGATCGCGAATTTCTGTTCGCTGACCTACGACGTGACGTTTCCGGTGTTCGCGAAGGTGGACGTCAACGGTGGGGAGGCGGATCCGTTGTTCGAGAGGCTGAAGGCGGATGCGCCGGGCGTGCTCGGGTCGAAGGCGATCAAGTGGAACTTCACCAAGTTCCTCGTCGACCGGGAGGGCAATGTGGTCGATCGGTACGCACCCACGACCAAGCCTGCGGACATTCGGACGGATATCGAGAAGCTGCTCTAACGCGCCGTCACCCCTCGCACCGCCACCCCGGCGAAGGCCGGGGCCCAATTGGAAAGGTCGCAGTAACGAAGCGCACCCTCCGCCACCACCGTCCCCCAATTGGACCCCGGCCTCCGCCGGGGTGGTGCTTGAGGGGATAAGGCTCGCAACCGAAGAAGCGTGTCCCCCCGCGAAGGCGGCGGCCCAGACTGGGCTCCCGCCTTTGCGGGAGAACACTTCTAAACCCAACCGTGGCCGCGCCCGTCTCGCGCGCCAGCGCCAACGCACCGCCCAACCCACATCCCCCCGTCATCCTGACGAAAGTCAGGATCCAGAGCCACGCAGTCCGTCGCCCGCGACTCTGGATCCTGGGTCGAGCCCAGAATGACGGTCGAAGCTCAGCGGAGGCGCCTCCGTTGTCGCCGTCCACACCGCCCGCCTCAACTCATCGCGTCCTGGCCCGGCTTCTCCCCCAACGCGACTGGTCGAATCACGCCGCAACGCCTACCTCACACCCATGCATTCCGGTTACGTCCCGCTCCGCGTCTTCTCCTGCTACACCATGCTCGACGGCGCCATCGATCCCAAGGCGATCGCCAAGCAGGCGCGCGCGCTCGGCTTTCCCGCCGCCGCGCTGACCGACCGCAACGGGCTGTACGCCGCGATGGCCTATTCGGACGCGGCAAAGAAGGACGGCGTGCAGCCGATCATCGGCGTGATGCTGGGGCTCAGCCGCCCCGACATGCCCGACGGCGTCACCACCCCGTTCGACTGGATCGCGCTCTACGCGCAGAACACGACCGGCTATGACAACCTTTGCGCGCTCGTCTCGATGGCGCATCTCGACCGCCCGATCGAGATGCCCGCGCATGTCGATTTCGCCGCGCTCGAACGCCACACCGACGGGCTGATCGCGCTGACCGCGGGCGGCGAGGGCGGTCTCGCCCGCCTGTTCGCCGAAGGCCAGCCCGACCGCGCGCGCGCCTATCTCGACCGGCTGCAAGGGCTGTTCGGCGACCGGCTCTATATCGAGCTCTCGCGCCGCGGCGATGCGACCGAGATCGCGGCCGAGGAGGCGCTGATCGACATCGCCTACGAGCGCACCCTGCCGCTGGTCGCGACCAACCCGTGCTGCTTCACCGAAAGCGCGTTCGGCGATGCGCACGACGCCATGCTCTGCATCGCGCATTCGACCTATGTCGAGACCGAGGACCGCATCCGCAGTTGCCCCGAAGCGTGGATGAAACCTGCGCCGGTGATGCACGCAATGTTCTCCGACCTGCCCGAGGCGATCGCCAACACGCTGGTCGTCGCGCAGCGCTGCGCGGTGATGGCGCCGTACCGCAAGCCGATCCTCCCCAGCCTTGCCGGTGATATCGAGGGCGAGGCCAAGCTGCTGCGCGACGACGCCGAGGCCGGGCTCGAAAAGCGTCTGGCGCGCATCACCGAGCTTCACGGGGAGGGCGAGGACGGCTGGCGCGAGGTGTATCGCAAGCGCCTCGCGTTCGAGGTCGGCGTGATCGTGCAGATGGGCTTTCCCGGCTATTTCCTGATCGTCGCCGATTTCATCAAATGGGCGAAGGATCACGACATTCCGGTTGGTCCGGGCCGTGGGTCTGGCGCAGGCTCGGTCGTCGCCTGGGCGCTGACGATCACCGATCTCGATCCGATCAAGCTCGGCCTGCTGTTCGAGCGCTTCCTGAACCCGGAACGCGTGTCGATGCCCGATTTCGACATCGATTTCTGCGAAACCAGGCGGGTCGAGGTGATCCGCTACGTCCAGGAGAAATACGGCCGCGATCAGGTCGCGCAGATCATCACCTTCGGTAAGCTGAAGGCGCGCGCGGTGCTCAAGGATACCGGCCGCGTGCTGCAGATGAGCTACGGCCAGATCGACCGGCTCGCCAAGCTCGTCCCCAACCACCCGACCGATCCCTGGACGCTCGAGCGTGCGCTGAACGGCGTCGGCGAGCTGGCCAAGGAATATGCCAACGACAATGGCGTGCGAAAGCTGCTCGATCTGGCGATGAAGCTGGAGGGCCTGCCGCGCCACTCGTCGACCCACGCCGCGGGCGTGGTGATCGGCGACCGGCCGCTCGCGCAGCTCGTGCCGCTCTACCGCGATCCGCGTTCGGACATGCCCGTCACGCAGTTCGACATGAAATATGTCGAGGGTGCGGGCCTCGTGAAGTTCGATTTTCTCGGGCTGAAGACGCTGTCGGTGCTCCAGAAGGGCGTGCAATTGCTCGCCAAGCGCGGCGTCAAGGTCGATCTCGACGCGCTCGAATGGGATGACGCCGGCGTCTACGCGCTGCTCCAGAAGGGCGACACGGTCGGCGTGTTCCAGCTCGAATCGGAGGGCATGCGCCGCACGCTGTCGGCGGTCCGCCCGTCCAATTTCGGCGACATCATCGCGCTCGTCTCGCTCTACCGACCGGGCCCGATGGACAATATCCCGTCCTTCGGCCGCCGCAAGAACGGCACCG
Source organism: Sphingomonas sp. Leaf20 (assembly GCF_001421535.1). Classification (GTDB taxonomy): domain Bacteria; phylum Pseudomonadota; class Alphaproteobacteria; order Sphingomonadales; family Sphingomonadaceae; genus Sphingomonas. The sequence continues at coordinate 1,124,339 of NZ_LMKN01000008.1, forward strand.
AGACGATCGAATATCCGCACCCCGCGCTCGAGACGATCCTGTCCGAGACCTACGGGATCTTCGTCTACCAGGAACAGGTCATGCAGGCCGCGCAGATCCTCGCGGGCTTCTCGCTCGGCGGCGCCGATCTGCTGCGCCGCGCGATGGGCAAGAAGATCAAGGCCGAGATGGACGCGCAGCGCGCGATCTTCGTCGAGGGCTGCGCCAAGGTGAACAACATCCCGAAGGCGAAGGCCAACGAGCTGTTCGACTTGATCGACAAGTTCGCAGGGTACGGCTTCAACAAGAGCCACGCGGCCGCCTATGCGCTGCTCGCCTACCAGACAGCATGGCTGAAGGCGCATTACCCGCACGAATTCTTCGCCGCGTCGATGTGCTACGACCTGCACCAGACCGACAAGCTCGCAATCTTCACGGACGACATGCGCCGCCTCGGGATCACGTCGCTGCCGCCGTGCATCAATGCCAGCCAGGCCGAGTTCGACGTCGAGGTGCTGCCCGACACCGAGGAAGAAGACAGTTCACCCGCGAAGGCGGGTGCCCAGACTGGGTCCCCGCCTTCGCGGGGAAACAATCTGGCGGTGCGCTATGCTCTGGGTGCGCTGAAGTCGGTCGGCGAGGGCGCGATGGAGAAGCTCGTCGTTGAGCGCGTCCAGAACGGACGGTTCGGCGGTCTTGACGAACTGGCCAAGCGGGTCGACCCGCGGCTCCTGAACAAGCGCCAGCTCGAGACGCTTGCCGCCGCGGGCGCGTTCGATGGGCTCGACCCGAACCGTGCGGGGATCCATGCCACCGCCGAGACGATCCTTGCGATCGCCGCGCGCACGCACGAACAGAAGACGAGCGGGCAGGGCGGGCTGTTCGGCGATGCCGAGCCCGCGGGCGACGCGATCAAGCTGCCGCCGTCGGTGCGCTGGACGCTCAGCCAGCGGATGGACCAGGAGAAGGAGGCATTCGGCTTCTATTTCTCCGCGCACCCGGTCGATCGCCACCGCCACATCGCCAACAGCCACGGCGCGCGCGCCTATACCGCTCTGTCCGAACTCAACATCCCCGACGACGGCAGCCGCGCGGGCGCGACGATGGCGGTGCTGGTCGAGGACGCGCGCTACCGCACGTCCGCGCGCGGCAAGCGCTTCATGATGGCGCAGTGCTCGGATGCCAGCGGCCAGTTCATGGCGACGTGCTTCGACGAGCAGGTTTCGAAGGATCTGGAGGAAGCCGCCAAGGCCGGCGGTTGCGGGCTCATCACCGTCGAGCTCGATCGCAAGCCCGGCGAGGACACGCCGCGAGTCAGCATCAAGCGGATCCAGCCGTTCGAGGGGCTCGCCAACCTCGCGCGGTTCCAGGTGGTGGTGACGATCTCGGACATGGCCGCATTCGCCGGGCTGGCCGCGTTGCTCGCGGAGCACCGCGGCGCGCGCGGCGAGGTACGGGTCCGCGCGCCGCTCCCCGATGGCGAGGTCTGCATCCTGCTCGGCCGCGACTTTCTGCTCGACGGCGAACTTGCAGAGCACATCGAGTCGTTGCACGGTGTGACCAAGGTGGAGCTGAAGACCTCTGAAACGAGGCTCGCTCTGGTCGGATAACAGCTTGGGAGAGCGAGAATGCTGGGTGGAATGCAGGATTTCGAGCTTCGCGTCCCCCGGCTGATCGACCACGCTGCGCGCGAACATGGGGCGCGGGAACTCGTCAGCTACTGGGCCGATGGTCGCGAGACACGCACGACCTGGTCGGGCATTTCGCGCGACGCGCGCAAGCTCGCGCAGGCGCTCGAAAAGCTCGGTGTCGCGGCCGGTGACCGCGTCGCGACGCTCGCGATGAACCACGCGCATCACCTCATCGCCTGGTACGGGACGATCGGCATGGGCGGCGTGATCCACACGATCAACCCGCGGCTGTTCGACGAACAGCTCGTCTACATCGCCAACCACGCCGAAGACCGCGTGATGCTCTACGACAAGGCGTTCCAGCCACTCGTCGACCGGCTGCGCGGGCAGTGGACCAGCGTCCGCCATTATATCTGCTTCGACGATCTCGGCCCCGACGGTTTCCAGGCGCTGCTCGATGCCGAGGATGGCGATTACAACTGGGTCGAAGGCCCCGAACGCGATCCGTGCATGCTCTGCTACACCAGCGGCACCACGGGCAATCCGAAGGGCGTGCTCTACACGCACCGCTCGACGATGATCCACGCGATGGCGGAGGTCGCGCCCTGGGTGTTCGATCTGTCGCCGAGCGCGGTCGTGCTGCCGGTCGTGCCGATGTTTCACGCCGCCGCCTGGGGGCTGCCGTTCGCCTGCGCGCTGTCGGGGGCGAAGGTCGTCTATTCCGCGGTCAACGATCCTGCGGTGCTGTGCCGCCTGATGAATCAGGAGCGCGTGACGCATTCCGCCGGCGTGCCGACCGTGTGGCTGGCGATGTTCGGCCATATGGACGCGACCGGTGAGGCGCCCGAGTATCTGAAGCTGGTCACGATCGGCGGTTCGGCGGCGCCGCGCGCGATGATCGACCGGATCATGCGGATGGGGGCCGATGTGAAGCACCTCTGGGGCATGACCGAGACCTCGCCGATCGGCACAGCCGGCTTCGCGCCGCCGCATTGGGACGACATGACGCATGACGAGAAGCTCGATCTCGTCGGCAAGCAGGGCAGCGTCCCCTTCGGGATCGAGCTGCGCATCGTCGACGACGAGGGCAATGTCCTCCCGCGCGACGGGTCGATCGCGGGCAAGCTCCAGGTCCGCGGGCCGTGGGTGGTGCAACGCTATTTCGGCGCGGATGAGGATGCGGTCGATGGGGACGGCTGGTTCGACACCGGCGACGTCGCGATGCTCCACACCGACGGCACGATGCAGATCACCGATCGCTCGAAGGACGTCATCAAGTCCGGCGGCGAATGGATCAGCTCGGTCGATCTCGAAAACGCCGCGGTCGGCTGTCCGGGAGTCGCGGAGGCGGCGGCGATCGGCGTGTATCATCCCAAATGGGACGAGCGCCCGCTGCTGATCGTCGTCCGCAAACCCGGCAGCGAGGTTACCGATCAGGCGATCCTCGATCACCTCGCGAAACACGTCGCCAAATGGTGGCTGCCCGACGCGATCGTCTTCGTCGACGAGCTGCCGCACACCGCGACGGGGAAGCTGCTCAAGACCGCGCTCCGCGATCGCTTCAAGGATTTCGCGCTGGCGGCGTAATCGAGTGCGGTCGTATACCGTGCCTTTCCGGCGTGCGGAGCGGCGCGGTGTCGACCTTTTTTGGAAATGGCCGACAACGGCGCTTAGCTCGTAGTTCGCGCCTTAAACCGAGCGCGGCGTGCGCTTGGCCTTCCGGATACGCGGCTCGACCAGCATGTCCGCCGCCTTCTTGATCTCCTGCCGCAATTCGTCGCGCTTCTCGTGGATCGACGCGATCACCGGACCCATCGCGACGCCGAGATCGACGAGTACCGCCTCGGCCAGCTGGAGCGAACTCTCCAGCGTCTCGGGCACCGCATCGGTCACGCCGGCGCGGTAGAGTTCGGCAGCATGCGCGGTATCACGCGCACGCGCCACGATCGGCAGGTCCGGCGCCAACGCGCGCACCCGCCGCGCGAGCCGGACCGTCAGCACCGGATCGTCCATCGTCAGGATCAGCGCCTTCGCGGTCTGCAGCTTCAGCCGGTCGACCAGTTCCGCGCGCGAAACGTCGCCGAACAGCACCGGGTGCCCTTGCCGCCGCGCGGCCTCGACCGAATCGATATCCGCCTCGACCGCGACATATTTCTGCCCGTGCACGGCGAGCATGTCCGCTACCATCCTGCCGACGCGACCAAAGCCGATCACGACCGTCCCGGGGCCGTCGTCGTCGATCTCGATGTCGCCCGTGTCCGCGACTGCCCGGCTTTCCAGCTGGCGCGAGACGGTGCGGCCGAGCTTGGCGAGCAACGGCGTGATCGTCAGGCCGATCGCGGTGACGGTCTGCCAGAACGACGCGGTCGATGGCATGATCAACTGCGCCTGCGCGGCGGTAGCGAGCACGATCAGCGTCGTCTCGGACGGGCTGCCCATCAACAGGCCCGTTTCGGCTGCCACCCCGCGCCGCGAATTGGCGACGCGCAGGAACAGGAACGTCACGACCGCCTTGACCGCGACCACGCCCGTCACCGCGAGCAGCAGCGACGGCCAGTTCTGCGCGATCAGCCGCAGGTCGAGGCTCATCCCGACCGAGATCAGGAACACGCCGAGCGCGAGGCCCTTGAACGGCGCGGTGATGACCTCGACCTCGCTGTGATATTCGGTCTCGGCGATCAGCAGTCCGGCGAGCAACGCCCCGACGATCGGCGATAGCCCGGCGGCGGTGGTCGCGACGCTGGCGACGATGACGACCAGCAGCGACGCCGCGAGGAACAGCTCGGGGCTCTTGGTCCGTGCAGCCTGGCCGAACAGCCGCGGCAGGACGACACGGCCGCCGACATACATCGCGACGACGGTCAGCCCGCCGCGCAAGGCCACGCCGGCGATATCCACCCAGCCATCGGCGCTCGCGGTCGGCGCGAGCGCGCCGAGCACGAAGATGATCGGGACGAGCGCCAGATCCTCGAACAACAGCATCGCGAACGCGCCGCGCCCGACCGCGCCGGTGGTGCCGACGAGCGGGAGGACCAGCGCGGTGGACGAGAGTGCGAGCGCAAAGCCCAGCCCGATCGCGCCGGCCCATCCCTGGCCGATGAAGTGGAGCGCGACGCCGATGATGAGCGCGGAGCCGATCAGCTCGGCCGCGCCGGTGCCGAACACGAGCCGTTTCATCGACCACAGCCGCTTGAACGAGAGCTCGAGCCCGATCGAGAACAACAACAGGATGATCCCGAACTCGGCGAACGGTTCGATCGATTCGGGGTTCGATATGGTGAGGTAGTAAAGCCACGGCGCGGCGCCCGTGAGCGCACCTAGCCCGGCAGGGCCGACGAGCAATCCGACCAGGATGAAACCGATGACCGGGCTCACCTTGAATCGCGCGAATGCGGGGATCACCAGCCCGGCGGCGCCGAGAATGACGAGCGCGTCGCTGAAACTTTGGTTGTCGAGCCGTAATGCCATGCCTGCAACCTTAGGGGAGGCGTGGCGGAATTGTCACCCGTGGTGTTGCATCGTCCTCAGACTCCTCCGTCATCCTGACGAAGGTCAGGATCCAGGGTCACACAGCGCTGCGGTTTTGGCTCTGGGTCCTGACTTTCGTCAGGATGACGGGAGGGGGGCAGTGTCTGACGAAAAACCCCGCTCCCGTCATCGGGGAGCGGGGGAATTCAGTTACGCCCAGTTGGCCATTTCGGTTTCGAGGTTCGAGCGGACCTGCTCGAAGAACTGCTCGGTCGTCATCCAGGGCTGGTCGGGCCCGATCAGGATCGCGAGATCCTTGGTCATGTGGCCGTCCTCGACCGTCTTGATGCAGACGCGCTCGAGCGTCTCGGCGAACTTCGTGACGTCGGGCGTGTCGTCGAACTTGCCGCGATACTTGAGGCCACCGGTCCATGCGAAGATCGACGCGATCGGGTTGGTCGAGGTCGCCTTGCCCTGCTCGTGCATGCGGAAGTGGCGCGTGACGGTGCCGTGCGCCGCCTCGGCCTCGACGGTCTTGCCATCCGGGGTCAGCAGGATCGAGGTCATGAGACCCAGCGAGCCGAAGCCCTGTGCGACCTGGTCCGACTGGACGTCGCCGTCATAGTTCTTGCAGGCCCAGACGAACTCGCCGTTCCACTTCAGCGCCGATGCGACCATGTCGTCGATCAGGCGATGCTCGTAGACGATGCCCGCTTCCTTGAACTTGTCCTTGAACTCGGCCTCGAACACCTCGGCGAACAGATCCTTGAAGCGGCCGTCATAGGCCTTCAGGATCGTGTTCTTGGTCGACAGGTACACCGGCCATTTCAGGTTCAGGCCGTAATGCATCGACGCGCGTGCGAAATCACGGATCGAGTCGTCGAGATTGTACATCGCCATCGCGACGCCCGCCGACGGGAACTGGAACACCTCGCGGTCGATCGTCGCGCCGTCATCGCCTTCGAACACGAGACGCAGCTTGCCGGGGCCGGGGACGAGGAAATCGGTCGCGCGATACTGGTCGCCGAACGCATGGCGGCCGACGACGATCGGGTGCGTCCAGCCCGGGATCAGGCGGGGGACGTTCTTGATCACGATCGGCTCGCGGAAGATCGTGCCGCCGAGGATGTTGCGGATCGTGCCGTTCGGCGACTTCCACATCTTCTTCAGGCCGAATTCGGTCACGCGCTGCTCGTCGGGCGTGATCGTCGCGCACTTGACCGCGACGCCGTGCTTCTGCGTGGCGAGCGCGCTGTCGATCGTGACCTGGTCGTCGGTCGCGTCGCGATGCTCGACGCCGAGGTCGTAATAATCGAGTTGGATGTCGAGATACGGCTTGATCAGGCGCTCACGGATCCATTCCCAGATGATCCGGGTCATCTCGTCGCCATCGATCTCCACGATCGGATTCTTTACCTTGATCTTCGCCATAGTCGGTCCTTCGGGGGAGGGGGTTGGACGAGCGTCTAGGGGAGCCGACGGCGTCGATCAACCGCCCGGCCGGGCAATTGACGACAGCGTTGATCGCGGGCTCGTTCAGGTTCGGCGTTGTATCGCGCGTTCAGCACGGATAGACCCGCACGCTATGGCATCGCTCGACAAGCCGCCCGTCACGACCTCCACGGTCAAATGGCGATTTCCCGCAGTCCATCCGGAAGGCTATAAATACGTCGCGATCGCGACCGGCATCACGCTGCTGCTGACGATGGTCAGCCATGTGCTGTTCTGGCCGATGGTCGGCGTCGTAATCTGGGTCGCGACCTTCTTCCGCGATCCCGTCCGCACCACGCCGCAGGGCGAAGGTCTGATCGTGGCGCCCGCCGACGGGTTGATCACGATGATCCAGCGCGTGCCGATCCCGCGCGAACTGGCCGGCGAGAACGGGCTGGGCGACGTACCGCTCGTCCGCGTGTCGATTTTCATGTCGGTGTTCGACGTGCATATCAATCGCACGCCGATCGCGGGCACGATCCGCCAGGTCGTTTATATCTCGGGCAAGTTCCTCAACGCCGACCTCGACAAGGCGAGCGAAGAGAATGAGCGTCAGCATTTCGTCGTCGAGGATCGCAACGGCATGCGAATCGGCTTCACGCAGATCGCGGGCCTCGTCGCACGACGCATTCTCGGCTTCGTGAAGGCGGGTGACATGGTTGCGGTCGGTCAGCGGATCGGTCTGATCCGATTCGGCAGCCGGGTCGACGTGTACCTGCCCGATCATGTCGTGCCGCAGGTGTGCCTCGGTCAGCGCAGCATCGCAGGCGAGACCGTGCTGGGCCGCGTCGGCGGCGTGCCGGTCGGCGGCATCGCGCAGTGATCGAACACGATCCGGCCGTGCCGGCGGACGCGCGTGGCCCGATTCGATCCGGTCGACCGCGTCGCGCCCCGCGCGGTCTTCCGCTGCGGGCCGTCGCCCCGAACGCAGTCACCGCGCTCGCGCTGTGTTCCGGCCTGAGCGGTGTGCGGTTCGCGATCGGTGGACAATGGGAGAGCGCGGTCGCGATGATCATGGTCGCGGGCGTGCTCGACGGGCTCGACGGCCGGATCGCCCGGATGCTGCACGGCGAGAGTCGATTCGGCGAGCAGCTCGATTCGCTGTCCGATGCGATCTCGTTCGGCGTCGCGCCGGCGTTGATCGTCTATCTCTGGTCGCTCGCCGCACTTCCGCGTGTCGGCTGGATCTCTGCGCTAATCTTCGCAGTGTTCTGCGCGCTACGTCTCGCACGCTTTAACGCCAAGATCGATGAAAGCGACCAGCCGCATAAATCCGCGGGCTTCCTGACCGGCGTTCCCGCGCCTGCGGGGGCCGGGCTCGCGCTCATGCCGATGTTCTTCTGGTTCTGGACCGACGAGCCGCGTTTCGCGTCGCCCTATCTGGTGGCGCCGTGGATCGCGTTCGTCGCGCTGCTGATGGTATCGAGCATCGCGACCTATTCCTGGGGGTCGCTCAAGCTTCGCCGGAACGTCAGGTTCGAGGCGCTTGCGCTCGTCGTCCTGCTCGGTGCAGCGCTGGTGAGCGCGCCATGGCACACGCTCAGCATCATCTGCATTCTCTATCTGATCTCGATGCCGTTCAGCATCGCAAGCTACGCCAAGGTCAGGCGGCAGCGTTCCAGCGGCGCGCGGGTGGCTGAACCGACGTCGACGCCCAGCGCCTGACCGCTATCCGGCGCTCGGCAACCGCAAGCGCCCGGAGCGGCTGGAAGGCGGGCTCGACGTTGCCGAGCGCAAGCCGGACAATACGGTTCCATTGCGGGGCGATCGCCGTGACGATCGTCATCCCTGCAACCCCGAATGCACCTGCGAATATCACGAAGCTCAGAACCAACATCACGTCCGCCTTCCTGTAAGTTGCGAACAATTCACTAACGTCCGCAAACACTTGGCCAGAAACTTCGTTCCGTTCGTCGCATTTTGATTCCCGTCATGCGGGGCCGAATCTGCGCCGAGTCGAACATCTGTTCCCCTCTGAACCCTTTATGTTCTCATTGCGTTCCGACTGTCAAGCGACGCTCTGTGGCTTGTGTTTTGCCTGGCACCCGGTTAAGGGCCGCGCCTCTAACCCCGCATGGGAGGCATCATAGCCCGGTGCGTTTCGGTCATTCGGCCGGCACGTCATCCGCTTCCCAGAGGCACAACCGGAAGGATATATCCCTATGGCGGCACCAGTCGTCTCGATGCAGCAGCTCATTGAAACGGGCGCACATTTTGGTCACCAGACGCATCGCTGGAACCCCAAGATGAAGCCTTACATCTTCGGTGACCGCAACGGCGTCCACATCCTCGACCTCTCGCAGACCGTGCCACTGTTCGCACGCGCGCTCGAGTTCGTCTCGTCGGCCGTCGCCGGCGGCGGCAAGGTCCTGTTCGTCGGTACCAAGCGTCAGGCGCAGGAGCCCGTCGCGGACGCCGCACGTCGCGCAGGCCAGCACTTCGTCAACCATCGCTGGCTGGGCGGCATGCTCACCAACTGGAAGACCATCTCGGGTTCGATCAAGCGTCTGAAGACGCTCGAGGAAATGCTGTCGGGTGACACCGTCGGCCTGACCAAGAAGGAAGTCCTTCAGCTCACCCGCGAGAAGGACAAGCTCGAGCTCTCGCTCGGCGGCATCCGCGACATGGGCGGCATTCCCGACGTGATGTTCGTGATCGACGCGAACAAGGAAGAGCTGGCGATCAAGGAAGCGAACACGCTGGGTATTCCCGTCGTGGCGATCCTCGATTCGAACGTGTCGCCGGACGGCATCGCCTTCCCGGTTCCCGCGAACGACGACGCCGCCCGCGCCATCCGCCTGTACTGCGAGGCGATCGCGATCGCCGCGACGCGTGGCGGCCAGGAGCAGCAGCGCCGCACGGGTGCCGACATCGGTGCGATGATCGAGCCGCCGAAGGAAGAGGCTGTTGCCGAGCCGGTCGTGGAAGCTTCGGCTGACACGGCACAGGTTGCGGCGAATGCCGAGACCGCCGCAGAGTTCGCGGCCGAGGGTGAGCGCCAGATCGACGCATAAGCGTCGTCGCCGAACCGTCATGCGGGCGGGGTAGGGCATTCGCTCTGCCTCGCCCGCAACTACATTCAGACCTAAACAAGGATGAGAGACATGGCCGATATCACGGCAGCAATGGTCAAGGATCTGCGCGAAAAGAGCGGCGCGGGCATGATGGATTGCAAGAAGGCGCTCAGCGAGAACGCCGGCGACATGGATCAGGCGATGGACTGGCTGCGGACCAAGGGTCTCGCTGCCGCCGCCAAGAAGTCCAGCCGTACCGCGGCCGAGGGCCTCGTCGGCGTCGCCGTGTCGGGCACCAAGGGGGCTGCGGTCGAAGTCAACTCGGAAACCGATTTCGTCGCCAAGAACGACCAGTTCCAGTCGTTCGTCCGTGACGTGACTCAGATCGCGCTCGCGAAGGGCGGCGACATCGAGTCGCTCAAGTCGCAGGCGATGCCGTCGGGCAAGACCGTCGAGGAAGTCCTGACGAACAACGTCGCGACGATCGGCGAGAACCAGTCGCTGCGCCGCTCGCGCACGCTGGAAGTCAGCAAGGGTGCGGTCGTTCCCTACATCCACAACGCCGCTGCTCCCGGCCTCGGCAAGATCGGCGTGCTCGTCGCGCTCGAATCGGAGGCGTCTGACGAGGTTCTCCAGTCGCTCGGCAAGCAGCTCGCGATGCACATCGCTGCCGCATTCCCGAAGGCGCTGAACGAAGCGGACCTCGACGAGGGCGAGATCGAGCGCGAGCGCGCGATCGCGACCGAGAAGGCGGCCGAATCGGGCAAGCCTGCCGACATCATCGCCAAGATGGTCGAAGGCGGCATCGCCAAGTACCGCAAGGAGCACGCGCTGGTCAGCCAGCTGTTCGTGATGGACGGCAAGACGAAGATCTCCGACGTCGTCGCCAAGGCCGGCAAGGATGCGGGCGCCGAGATCAAGCTGGTGGACTATGTCCGCTTCCAGCTCGGCGAAGGCATCGAGAAGGAGCAGTCCGACTTCGCAGCCGAAGTCGCTGCCGCATCGGGCGTTCCGCAGGCGTAACCCTACTCTCCCTCTCCTGTCCGGGGAGAGGGAAGGGGCCCGCGGCCGCTTGGCCGTGGGAAGGGTGAGGGGAGTGGCGAGGTCGCGAACCTCACGCCCCCTCATCCGGCCCTACCGGGCCACCTTCTCCCCAAGGGGAGAAGGACAAGGCGGTGGTATTCCGCCCGCTCCGTCATCCCCGGGCAGGCGGGGATCCACATCCTCCACGGGCGGTGATCGATACAGACGCCAGCCATTATGGGTTCCCGCCTCCGCGGGAATGACGCTACTTGTCGTGTGCGCACGACCGAGGCCGATGATTTTTCCGTCGAATTGCCGTCAGGAATCGGTGCAGGCGTTGCGCAGCGCTTCCCATCGTGGCGCTCGCCGCCTAAGGTCCGCGCCGCCCCGCCAATCACAATTCGAGATTTATGACGCCTCCGCGCTTCAAACGTATTTTGCTGAAACTGTCGGGCGAGGTCCTCATGGGACCGTCCGGCCTGTCGATTGATCCGACCGTCACCGCGCGTGTCGCGCAGGAGATCGCCGACATCAGAGCCAAGGGCTATGAGATCTGCATCGTCGTCGGCGGCGGGAACATCTTCCGTGGCATGGCCGGCGCCGCCCGCGGGATGGACCGCGCGACCGGCGACTATATGGGCATGCTCGCGACCGTGATGAACGCGCTCGCGGTGCAGAACGCGCTCGAGCAGATCGGCATCGACACGCGCGTCCAGTCGGCGATCCCGATGGCGAGCGTGTGCGAGCCGTTCATCCGCCGCCGCGCTGAGCGCCACCTTGAAAAGGGTCGCGTCGTGATCTTCGCGGCGGGCGTCGGAAGCCCCTATTTCACCACCGATTCGGGCGCCGCGCTGCGTGCTGCCGAGATGAAGTGCGATGCGCTGTTCAAGGGCACCTCGGTCGACGGCGTGTACAACGCCGACCCGAAGACTCACCCCGACGCGGTGCGATACGAGACGGTGTCGTACAGCCGCGTGCTGTCCGACGACCTCAAGGTCATGGACGCGAGCGCAATCGCGCTGTGCCGCGACAACAATATCCCGATCGTCGTCTTCAACATCCGCGAACCCGGCAATCTCGCCGCGGTGCTGGCGGGTGATGGCGTGTCGACGGTCGTTCAGAACGAGCAGGAGAGTTAAGATGGCAGCGTATGACAAGAGCGACCTGGAACGCCGCATGGCGGGTGCCGTCGAAGCGCTGAAGCATGACCTGGCCGGTCTGCGCACGGGCCGCGCGTCGACCGCGCTGCTCGATCCGGTGATGGTGACGGTCTACGGCTCGTCGATGCCGCTCAACCAGGTCGCGACCGTGTCCGCGCCCGAGCCGCGGATGCTGTCGGTGCAGGTCTGGGACAAGTCGAATGTCGGCCCGACCGACAAGGCGATCCGCTCAGCCGGCCTCGGGCTGAACCCGATCGTCGACGGCCAGACGCTGCGTCTGCCGATTCCCGACCTGACCGAGGAGCGCCGCAAGGAGCTCGCCAAGCTCGCCGGCCAGTATGCCGAGAAGGCGCGCATCGCGGTGCGCAACGTGCGTCGCGACGGCATGGATTCGCTGAAGGTCGACGAGAAGAAGGGCGTATTCGGCGAGGACGAGCGCAAGCGTCACGAAGTCGAAGTCCAGAAGCTGACCGACAGCACGATCGCGGATCTCGATGCGACCGCGACCGCCAAGGAAAAGGAAATCCTGGGCAAGTGAGGCCGTTGGCCTCTTCGACTGCGCCGTTGGCTGCCGTCCCTTCGGGCGGCGCGGTGCCGCGTCATGTCGCGATCATCATGGACGGCAATGGCCGCTGGGCGAAGAAGCGGTTCCTGCCGCGCTTTGCCGGGCACAAGGCCGGGGTCGAGGCGGTGCGCAAGGTGACGCGCGCCGCGCGTGCCATGGGGATCGAGGCGCTGACGCTGTACGCGTTCTCGTCCGAGAACTGGCGTCGCCCGGTCGAGGAGGTCAGCGATCTGATGGGATTGCTGCGGCATTTCATCCGCAGCGATCTCGACGAACTCGCGCGCGAGAATGTCCGGCTGCGCGTGATCGGCGACTATCACAGCTTTTCGCCCGATCTGGTGGCGATGGTCGACGATGCGATCGCGCGCACCGCGACCAACACCGGTCCGATCCTGGCGATCGCGCTGAACTACGGCGCGCATGCCGAGTTGGTGACCGCCGCGCGGCGCCTCGCCGAGCGTGCGCGCGACGGCTCGCTCGATCCTGCCGACATCGATGCGGCGGGAATCGAGGCCGAACTCGACACGCATGACCTGCCGCCGCTCGACCTGATGATCCGCACCTCGGGCGAGCAGCGTCTGTCGAACTTCCTGCTGTGGCAGGCAGCCTATGCCGAGCTGCTGTTCGTCGACACGCTGTGGCCCGACTTCGACGGCGTCGCGCTCGCCGACGCGGTCGCGGCGTTTGGTCTGCGCCAGCGCCGTTATGGTGGGCTGTGACGCTTACCGACCCTGAAAAGGCGCCCGATCAGGCGCTTCGCACACCGTCGAACCTGCAACTGCGGATGATCGCGAGCGTCGCGATGATTGCGGTCGCGACCGTCGCGCTGATGATGGGCGGGATCGTCTTCTGGCTGCTCGGCGTGCTCGCCGCGCTGTTCATGATGGCCGAATGGTCGATGCTTCAGGGCGTCGATCGCGCGACCAAGCGGACCGCGCAGTTCGCGCTGTCGGTTCCACTCGCGCTGATGGCGCCTGCATCGCTGATCATCGTCGTCCGCGACTTCTTCACGCTCGGGTTGCTGGCCGGCGCGACGTTCTTCGTTGTCATCATTACCCGCCGGCCGCGGCTCGCGCTTGGGGTGATCTATTGCGGGCTGCCCGTGCTCGCGCTGATGGTGATCCGCCGTCAGGACGACGGCATTCTCTATACACTCTGGGCGCTTTCGCTCGTCTGGGCCTGCGACATCGGCGCGTTCTTCACGGGGCGGACGCTCGGCGGCCCCAAGCTCGCACCGGTGATCAGCCCGAACAAGACATGGTCGGGCCTGATCGGCGGGATTGTCCTTGCAAGCCTCGTCGCGGCCGCGCTGCACTATAGCTATGCACTGCCGCTCCGCCTGGCGCTGGCGACCCCGATCCTCGCGGCACTGGCGCAAGGCGGCGATCTTTATGAGAGCTGGTTGAAGCGCGTCGCCGGCGTCAAGGACAGCGGCAATATCCTGCCCGGCCATGGCGGCGTCATGGATCGCCTCGACGGTCTCGTTCCCGTTGCACCGGTCGCGGCGCTGCTTATCCTGCTGCCGCACCTCCTGCCATGAAGACGATCACGATCCTCGGCGCGACCGGCTCGGTCGGGACCTCGACGCTCGACCTCGTCGAACGCGAGCCCGATCGCTTCCGCGTCGTCGCGCTGACTGCCAACTGCGACGTCGCCCGATTGGCGGCGGCCGCGATCCGTACGCGCGCCGAGCTTGCGGTCGTTGCCGATCAGCGGTGCCTCGCCGATCTGCGCGCGGCGCTTGCCGGCACCGGTATCCGCGCAGGCGGGGGCGCGGACGCGATCGCGGAGGCCGCGTCATCGGGCGCGGACTGGACGATGGGGGCGATCGTCGGATGTGCGGGGCTGAAACCCGTCATGGCTGCCATCGAGCAGGGCGGCACCGTCGTCATCGCGAACAAGGAACCGCTGGTATCCGCGGGCGACGTGATCCTGGCCGCCGCGGCGCGATCGGGCGCGGTGCTGCTGCCGGCCGATTCCGAGCACAACGCGATCTTCCAGTGCTTCGACTCCGCGCGCCCCGAGGGCGTGCGACGGATCATCCTGACGTGCAGCGGCGGTCCGTTTCGCGACTGGACGACCGAACGAATGCGCGACGTCACGCTCGAACAGGCGGTCAAGCATCCCAACTGGTCGATGGGCGCGAAGATCTCGGTCGATTCCGCGACGATGATGAACAAGGGGCTCGAGCTGATCGAGGCGGCCCGGCTGTTTCCGATTCCGCATGACCGGATCGAAATCGTCATTCATCCGCAGTCGGTGATCCATTCGCTTGTCGACTATCAGGACGGATCGGTCCTTGCGCAGCTCGGCCCCCCCGACATGCGGACGCCGATCGCGCACACGCTGGCGTGGCCCGCACGAATGGCGACGCCGATGGCGCCGCTCGATCTGGTCGCGATCGGCCGCCTCGATTTCGAAGCGCCCGACCCGGCGCGCTTCCCTGCGCTCCGGCTGGCCCGCGAGGCGCTGGAAGCGGGCGGGGCCCGGCCAGCGATCCTGAATGCTGCCAACGAAGTCGCGGTCGAGGCTTTCCTGCAACGACGTATCGGCTTCCTCGAAATAGCCGCAATCGTGGAAGATACGCTGTCGTGCTACGACCCGGTTGCGCCGGACAGCGTCGAGGCCGTGCTGGCGATCGATACCGAGGCGCGGATACTGGCGGACAAGCGGGTAAAGGATTGCGTGGTTTGATCGAAACGCCGGGTATCCTGTTGACGATCCTGTCCTTTGTCCTCGTGATCGGACCGCTCGTGTTCGTTCACGAGATGGGCCATTATCTTGCCGGCCGGTATTTCGGCATCAAGGCTGACGCGTTTTCGATCGGCTTTGGCCGCGAGATCGCAGGCTTCACCGACAAGCGCGGGACGCGCTGGAAGTTCGGCTGGCTGCCACTCGGCGGCTATGTGAAGTTTGCCGGCGACATGAACCCGGCCAGCCAGCCTTCCGCGGACTGGCTTGCACTTCCAGCGGCCGAGCGCCGGCAGACGTTCCAGGCAAAATCCGTGTGGCAGCGCGCGATCGTTGTTGCCGCGGGGCCCGTCATTAATTTCATCGTCGCGATCGTCATACTCGGCGGCTTCGCGCTCGCTTATGGCGATATCCGCATGCCGCCCGTCGTCGGTGCGGCGATGCCGGGCAGTCCGGCGGCCGCGGCAGGGCTTCAGGCGGGAGACCGCGTCACCGCGCTCGGCGGTCGCTCGATCGAGACATTCGACGACATGGCCCGCTTCGCGCGAATCCGTGCCGGCGAGCGCGTCCGCATCGACGTGACGCGCGACGGGCAGCAGATCTCGCGCGACCTCGTCATCGCGACCGACTTGCAGCGTGATCGGTTTGGCAATGAATTTCGAGTCGGTCGGCTTGGGATTGCCGGGTCCAAGCCCGTGATCGTTCCCGTCGGGCTGCTCGAGGCCCCCGTCGTCGCGGTCAAGCGGACGGGTGAGATCGTGTCGATGATGGTGGAAACGCTCGGCCAGGTGATAACCGGGCGGCGTTCGGTCAAGGAGCTGGGCGGTCCGCTCAGCATCGCCAAGGTGTCGGGCGAGCAGATGTCGCTGGGGATCGAGGCCTATGTGTTCCTTATTGCCCTCGTCTCCATCAATCTGGGGTTCATCAATCTCCTGCCAGTGCCGATGCTGGATGGCGGACATTTGTTTTTCTATGCGATCGAGGCGGTTCGTCGCCGGCCCGTCGACCCGGAGGTTCAGGAATGGGCTTTCCGCGGCGGGCTGGCGGCCATTCTTGCGCTCATGCTTCTCGTGACCTTCAACGATCTGGGCAATTTCGGCCTGTGGAAGAATCTGGCCGGCTTGATCGGGTGACGCGGTTAGGGCAGGGCGGGCGCGCCCTTGCGTATGCAAGTTTCTTGGGGTGGGTTTGGTGACAGCAATCAACGGTTACACTTTTGCGCGTAACGGCGCCCTGCTTCTCGCAGGAACGATGCTGTCCGGCGTGCCCGTCTGGGCACAGACCGTACCGGCACCTGTCGCTCGGTCGACGGGACCGGCGGCCGCGCGACCTGCGGCTACCCCTCGACCTGCAGCTACAACGCCCTTGGCGGCTCCTGTATCCCAGACGCTGATCAAGACTTTGCGCGTCGAGGGTTCGCAGCGCATCGAGCCGGAGACGGTGCTCAGCTATACCAAGCTGCGCGTGGGGATTCCGTACACCGCCGAAACGCTCGACCAGGCGCTCAAGGACCTGCAGGCCAGCGACCTGTTCGCGGACTATTCGATCTCGGGCGTGGAGGATGGCAACATCGTCCTGCGCATCCGCGAGAACCCGATCATCAACCGCGTCATCCTCGAGGGCAACAAGGCGCTCAAGGCCGACAAGATCACCAAGGAGATCAAGCTCGCGCCGCGCCAGATCTTCACGCGCACCGCGGTCCGTCAGGACATTGCGCGGATCATCGAGCTGTATCGCCGGCAGGGTCGCTTTGCTGCGGTCGTCGACCCGAAGATGGTCAATCTCGACCAGAACCGCGTCGATGTGGTGTTCGAGATCAGCGAAGGACCAAAGTCCAAGGTCCGTCAGATCAACATCCTCGGCAACGAGGTGTTCTCCGACGACCAGATCCGCGGACAGATGGCGACCAAGCAGGCACGTCTGTTCCGCCTGCTGTCGTCCGCGACGAGCTATGACCAGGATCGCCTGAGCTACGACCAGCAGAAGCTGCGCCAGTTCTACCTGACCGAAGGCTATGCCGATTTCCGTGTCACGTCCGCCGTTGCCGAACTGACGCCGGACAAGAAGGACTTCATCATCACCTATGTGGTGGAGGAGGGTAAGCGGTATAAGTTCGGCGACGTCACCGTCGACAGCCAGATCCGCGATTTCGACAACAAGAAGCTCGCGTCGACGCTGCCGCTCAAGAAGGGCGAATGGTACAACGCGAAGCTGGTCGAGGATTCGGTCGACAATCTGAGCCAGACCGCGGGCCTGTTCGGCTATGCGTTCACCGAGGTGAACCCGGAGTTCCAGAAGGACGCCGAAACGCTGACGATGGGGATTAACTTCAACATCGCCGAAGCCAAGCGTACCTATGTCGAGCGCGTCGAGATCAACGGCAACACGCAGACGCAGGACAAGGTCGTGCGTCGCGAGATCCGCCTTGCCGAGGGCGACGCCTTCAACAGCTTCCAGGTCAAGCGTTCGCAGGATCGCATCAACTCGCTGGGCTATTTCCAGGACAAGATGGAAATCAAGCAGACGCCGGGTTCCGCACCCGATCGCGTCATTCTCGAGACCAATCTCGAAGAACGGTCGACCGGCGAACTGCAGTTGTCGGCAGGCTATTCGAGCCTCGAACGCTTCATCATCCAGGCCAACATCACGCAGCGTAATTTCCGCGGCAAGGGGCAGGAACTCCGCGCCGGCGTGAACTATTCCAGCTATTCGAAATCGATCGAACTGGGCTTCACCGAGCCCTACCTGCTGGACAAGAATATCGCGATCGGCGGCGACCTCTTCCGGCGCGATTTCAACTCGTTCAACTATGTCGGCAACGATCGCCAGACGACCTATTCGCAGGTCTCGACCGGCTTCCAGATCCGCGCCGGCGTGCCGCTGACCGAATTCTGGTCGCTTTCCGGTCGATACGGCCTGTCCTATGACGAGGTCGGCCTCGACCAGGCCTCCTATTTCACGAACGGTGTTTGCGATCCGCTCAAGGCCGGTCGTTATCTCTGCGAGGCGCTCGGCAACCGCTGGACGTCGTCGATCGGCTACTCGCTCATCTACGACACGCTCAACAGCCGCTTGCGTCCGACCGCGGGCCAGCGCTTCTCGTTCAGCCAGGACTTCGCCGGTCTTGGCGGCGACGTGAAATATATTCGTACCCGTGCCGAAGGGTCGAAGTTCTGGAATCTTGGCAGCGGCTTCATCGGGTCGGTCATCGCCGAGGGCGGCTATATCCATTCGCTCGAGAAGAGCCGTGGCGAAGGCGTCGACCGCGTCCGGATCACGGACCGCTTCTATCTTGGCGAGCCTCAGTTCCGTGGCTTCGACATTCGCGGCGTCGGGCCGCGCGTGCTGCGCCAGCAATATGTCACCGCGGCGGATGGCACGCAGACCGTCGTGACCGATCGTAACCAGATCGTCGATGACGCGCTTGGCGGCAGGGCCTATTACCTGGCGCGCGCGGAAATCGAGATCCCGTTGGGCTCGGGTGCTCGTGAGCTCGGGCTTCGTCCGACGATCTATGCGCAGGTCGGCAGCCTGTTCGGGATCACGCGGCCGTTGCCGACGGCGACCTTCCCGACCTCGGTCGACGCGAACGGCAACGTCACGGTGCTGCCGATCAACACGCCGTTGTTCGACAGCGCGGGTCGCCAGCTCTACTTCAATACGTATACGCCGACCGGCGCGACCGAGACCGCGCAGCGTGCCACGACGTGCCAGACCGGCTATTCGGATACGCTCGGCGGCGCGTGCGCCGGGGCAGAGGCGAACATCATCGCGACCAGCGCGATCGCGCCGTTCAAGGAAACCTTCCTCGGCAATTCGCCGCGACCGCGTCTGTCGGTCGGTATCGGCGTGAACTGGAATTCGCCGTTCGGACCGCTGCGTATCGATCTCGCCAAGGCATTGCTCACGCAGCCGGGTGACGACCCCAAGCTTATTACTTTCAACGTAGGGACACAGTTCTGATGACGACGTTCAAGACGCTTCTCCTCGCTGCGGCAGTGCTCGCGCCCGCCGCGATCGTCGCTCCCGCGGCGCAGGCCCAGGTTTCGGGTATCGCAGTCGCCGATCCCCAGGGCGCGATTGCCGCCTCCAAGGCGTGGACCACCGCGCGTGGTCAGATCGAGACGACTTACAAGGCTCAGCTCGATCAGGCTGAAACGCGTCGCCAGGCGATCGCACGTGAGCTTCAGCCGCTCGTGACCGCGTTCCAGACCGCGCAGCGCGCACCGACACCGAACGCTGCCGCTCTGCAGACTCAGGCGCAGACGATCCAGGCACGCGAAACCGCAGCCAATCAGGAGCTCGCCCGCCTGACCCAGCCCGCGCAGCGTGCGCAGCAATATGTGATCGAGCAGATCCAGGCGAAGCTCGGCGACGCGGTCACCAACGCTGTGCGCGCAAAGAACGTCACGCTCCTGCTGCGTCCCGACGCAGCGCTGTTCGCGCAGCCGGCGGCCGACATCACCACGTCGATCACGGCCGAGCTCGACCGACTGGTTCCAACGGTCGGCATCACGCCGCCCGCAGGCTGGCAGCCCAACCAGCAGGGTCAGCAGGGTGGCGCGGCTGCCGCTGCACCGGCGGCTCCTGCGCGTGGCGCACCAGCGCGTACGCAGCCCCAGGGTCGCTGAGGCGCGATTCCGTGAGCGCTGACAACGGACACACTGGATCCGACGCCGCATCCGGCCAGTCGAGCGGTCCGCTCGACATTGGCCGGGTGATGGCGGCGCTGCCGCATCGCTATCCGATGCTGCTGGTCGATCGTGTCGTGGACCTCGTCCCCGACACGTCGATCACGGCGATCAAGGCGGTGTCGATGAACGAGCAGTTCTTCCAGGGACATTTTCCTGGGCGCCCGATCATGCCGGGTGTGCTCATCGTCGAGGCGATGGCGCAGGCGGCCGGAATCCTCGCGGTCGAGTCGCTCGGCCTCGCCGGCTCGGGCAAACTCGTCTATTTCATGGCGATCGACGGCGCCAAGTTCCGCAAGCCCGTGGAACCCGGCGTTCTCCTGCAGCTCGACGTCTCGTTTGTTCAGAAGCGCGCCAGCGTCTGCAAGTTCGCGGGTCGTGCTCTTGTCGACGGACAGCTTGTCGCCGAAGCCAATTTCACGGCGATGATCGCGGATCCGCCCAAGGCATGAAACCGCCCATCTTGTAACTCGGCGTGCTGCGGTGTACGGGCGCGCCTTCCTTTCAGGCTGGTCGGAACCAGCCACAATACCGGAGACTTTCGATGAAGGCCGATACGCATCCCGACTATCACATGATCACCATCCAGATGACCGACGGTACGAAGTACCAGACGCGGTCGACCTGGGGCAAGGAAGGCGATGTGATGACGCTCGAAATCGATCCGCTCGCGCATCCGGCATGGACCGGCGGTCGGGGCACGATGCTCGACACGGGCGGCCAAGTCGCGCGCTTCAACAAGCGCTTCGGTGGCGGTCTCACGCTCCGCAAGTAATGCCAGCCTGGCCGAGTGCCAGCTGACCGAGAGACAGAACCGGCGTACGCAATCAGGCGTGCGCCGGTTTTTTCATGTCTGACGTTCTGCGTCCATGCTCACCCAAGCAGCGGCTTTTTGCTCTGCTGCATGGCAGCGCAAACTTACGCTCGAGCTATTAGCGCTGGAAGCTCTCGAGGAGCCGGCCAGAGGGCTTTCGACCGTGATCAGTCAAAAATTGCCATAAAAGTGAAATTTGCATTTGACGGGGTTGGGGGAGGTGCCTAGAGGGGTGTCACCGCAGCGAACGGCCACACGGTCTGGTTGCTGCGGTCGCAAAAAACCAGATGCTCCAAGCTTCTCGAAAGGGAAGTTATGCGAGTGTCGGTCTTTTTGTCGGCTCTTTGACATTGTAGGTTTAGATGAAGGGACATGTGGGCGGCGGCTTGCG
>NZ_LMKN01000009.1 GCF_001421535.1 Sphingomonas sp. Leaf20
CGTCAGGCTCATAACCTGAAGGTCACAGGTTCAAATCCTGTCCCCGCAACCATCTTGATTTGCAATGCCTCCCCGGAAACCCCCGCGGAGGCTTTTTGCGTTTCTGGACACACGCATAGCTCGAGCATTGACGCAAACTCGCCGCGTAGATTGATCGCAAGGATGCCGTTTTCCGGTTTCAACACGACTCTGTCGATCAGCGAACGGATGCGCTCGAACGCCTGTGAGCGGAGCGCATCATCCTCAAATGCATCGGTCAGCCGTCCGAACCTCTGGCGGTACGTGTTGCCAAGATCTGCATGTAGTAAGTTGGTAGACGTCGGTAGCTTAAATGCGCGTTCAGCTTCGGCAAGCAACGTGCCTCGTCGCTCGGCCCACGCCCTCATTTCCGCAGTGAACATCGAGGCGTCTACACCCTTGAGAATGGCTGCCTTGGCGAGGGCGATCTGCCGGTCGATCTCCATCAATTCGAGATCGCGCTGCTGCTGACTGTCGGTCGCGCTTGCCTCCAGTCGCGCCGTCTCCTTTGCATACTCCTCGAGGAATACCGCGAGCACCTCGTCACGCACCATCCCGTTCGCGAGACCGGATAGGATGCGGGCGTCGAGATCGTCCTGGCGGATGGTCAGACGGTTCCCACAAAAGGCGGGGCCTTTCTTTGATGCCCCCTGACAGCCGAACCGCGTGCGACCAGATTTGGCATAGCTCGAACCGCATTCGCCGCAGGTCATCTTGCCGGATGTCAAATATTTCGGGCGCTGCTGTGCGAAGAGGGGCAGGGCAGGGACGGCGTCCCGGGCTTTCATCGGGCCACGCCGCAGCGACTGTTGGCGGTCCTTGACGCTCTGCCATAACGTGTCGCTGACGATGCGCAGGTCTGGTGCTGCGACCGTGATAGCCTGCTGCTCTTCTGCATTCAGGAACGCATGTCGTTTACCGGTATCGGGATTTTTGCGGTACGTCTGGCGGGCGTAAGCGCGTCTACCGACATAAAGTTGGTTGTTGAGCATGCCAGTACCACGCTCGGCGTTGCCGGTCAGTGTGTTGGGCGTCCATGCAGGTGGATTGCCCGAAGTTGCCCGATCACGTCAACCGCTGCGCGGGGACGATACGCCTTCCTCGTTAAGGCGGCGGACTATGCTGCCGGGCGATATGCCAGCAGCATAGTCTTCGAAGATCCGTACGACGATAGCGGCTTGCGCCGGCGCGATCTGCTGCAGGCCCCTGGTACGTTCACCATTCAGGTCGTAGGCGATGCGTTTCTCATAGCCATATGCCGTGCCGCCGGGATTCTTTCCCATTGCGTGCCGCTTGATCAGAGCATCGCGAGTTTTCAAGCTGGTTGCGGCAATCTGTTCGGCGTTGATCGTTCCCATCATGCTGATTTGCAGCGCCCCGACCTCGCCTTCCTTGCGTGTGACAAGGAGAATGCCGCGGAACTTCAGTCTTTCGTACAGCGAAGCAATGTCCGCCTGGCTTCGCAACACCCGGTCTATCGCATCTGCGAACACTACGTCAACGCCCTCGGTTCCTACCGCGGCAAGTAACGCCTGTAGCCCGGCCCGGTGGATTGTTGCGCCGGACTGTGCACCAACTGTGTAGCAGCCGACCTCGGTCCATTTTCGCTGTGCGAGTTCGCGACGGCACATCGTCAACTGCGTGTCGATCGATAGCGGATCTTGGAGATCCGTCGNCTGTGTAGCAGCCGACCTCGGTCCATTTTCGCTGTGCGAGTTCGCGACGGCACATCGTCAACTGCGTGTCGATCGATAGCGGATCTTGGAGATCCGTCGAATAGCGTGCATACAGCAGTACGCGCATCAGCTTTCCTCAACCTTGTTTCGCTGAACGTTACCGTCTCCATCATGGCCTTCGGCTGTCCTATCTAAAGCAGCTCGTCTTCGGAACTCGGCCCGTGCAAGATCGCGCGCCAGCAGCTTTGATAGCTCGATGGCCAAGCTGCTGGAGCAGCGGAGTGGGGGCGTCGGTTGCACATCACCTAAATAGCCGCCAGCAAGATAGGCCTTCCCGTCCTAGAGAACTAATCGGGAAGTAACCTGTTGCGGAGATTGGTGGAAACTGGAGGAAAGCGGTCGGTTCAGTTTCATGCCGCGACCGGCATAACCGGACGTTCGTTCAGGAGATGCGGTAGAGGGCAGGTGGATCGGTTCGAAGCGGTTAGTGGCTGAGCCGCGATCGGTCCCCGCACCGTAGGCTCGGCGATCTGTCCAGCCGTATCGCGAAGGCCGTCACGCTTTCCAACATATGTTTTTAGCACGACTTTCGTTGATGGTTAGAGCCGTGATTCTGCCGATCGAATAGCTCGCGCTGCTGTGGATGTCGCTGCTAGACAACGCTGTTGCTGTCACTTTTCACGAGCATGCGACAAAGCGGCTTCGCGATGCGCACGACCTCCACGATCGGCTCTTTGCAGCCCCGTGCCACCCAGTCGCGCGCCACCGCCAAAAGGCCGTGCATCGCGCCCGCCTGACAAAGCGGCTCGGTCGCATCGCTGGCCTGCCCTGGCGCCAGCGTATCAGCGATCAGGTCGGCAAAGGCGGCCATCGATCCGGCGAACAGGGCGTCGACCCGCGGATCAATACCGGACAGCTCCAGCAGAAACACGCGGGCGCTTGCCGGATCGTCACGCAGCAGGTCGTAATAGGCGGTGAGAAGTGCTGCCAGCCGGTCCTCTGGCGTGCCCCCTGCCGCGTCGGCGGCCGCGGCGACGCGCTGGGTCACGAAGTGCGTCACCTCGCCGAACGTCGCCAACAGCAGCGCCTCGCTGTTGTCGAACGCCTCGTAGAAATAGCGCGGCGTCAGCCCGGCTGCGCGGCAGACCGCGTTCACCGTCGTGCGGCGGTAGCCCTGTTCGCCATAGAGCATGATCGCTGCGCGGATCAAACGCTCGCGCCGATCGGCGTGGCGCTCGACCGCCGATGCGCCGCCATATCGCCGACCGTCGCGGCTTGCTGTCTCCAACTTCAAGTGATAACTTCCGTTTCCAGATCACCGCGATCATCGTCGCGTCATTCTATCGGAGCATCCCCGCATGGCAACTAGTGCAGCGTCAACCCAGAGCGCGGTCGCAGCCGAGGCGTTCGACGTGCTCATTGTCGGCGCCGGCCTGTCGGGCGTCGACGCCGCCTACCGGATCCAGA
This sequence comes from Sphingomonas sp. Leaf20, assembly GCF_001421535.1. Classification (GTDB taxonomy): domain Bacteria; phylum Pseudomonadota; class Alphaproteobacteria; order Sphingomonadales; family Sphingomonadaceae; genus Sphingomonas. Next base: position 3,162 of record NZ_LMKN01000009.1, read on the forward strand.
CCGACTGTCCGGGCAAGAGCTACGCGGTGCTTGAGGCACGCGACGCGATCGGTGGCACCTGGGACCTGTTCCGTTATCCCGGGATCCGCTCCGATTCCGACATGTACACGCTCGGCTTCCCCTTCCGCCCCTGGCCGGGCGACCAGGCGATCGCGGGGGGCGAGGCGATCCGCGACTATATCGTCGATACCGCAGCCGAGTTCGGCATCGACCGCCATATCCGCTTCCAGACCCGCGTCGTCCGCGCCGCCTGGTCCTCCGCTGAAGCACGCTGGACGGTTGAGGTCGAGCGTGCCGGCCGGGCCGAGCGCATGACCTGCCGCTTCCTGTACATGGGCAGCGGCTATTACGACTATGCAGCCGGTTTCACGCCCGCCTTTGCAGGGCTGGCGGACTTCACCGGCCGGGTCGTGCACCCGCAGCACTGGCCTGACGACCTCGACTGGACGGGCAAGCGCGTGGTGGTGATCGGCAGCGGCGCGACCGCGGTGACGCTCGTCCCGTCGCTGGCGGAGAAGGCGGCCCATGTGACGATGCTGCAGCGATCACCCACATACATCGTGTCGCGCCCGTCGCAGGACGGCTTCGCGCGGGCCGCGCATCGTGTGCTGCCCAAATCGCTCGCCGACGCCGCTACAAAGTGGAAGAGCGTCGGCCTGGGCATCGCCACCTACGCCTATGCCCGCAAGAAACCCGATCGGATGAAGGCGCTCATCCTGAAGGGCGTGCGGGCGCAGCTGCCCGACAATTACGAGATTGAACGCGACTTCGAACCCCGCTACGCGCCGTGGGACCAGCGCATCTGCCTCGTCCCCGACGCCGACCTGTTCGAGGCGATGCGCGGCGGCAAGGCGGCGATCGTCACCGACCATATCGCGCGCTTCACCGAAGGCGGCATCGCGCTGGAATCGGGGCGGGAGCTGCCTGCGGACATCGTCGTCACTGCGACCGGCCTCGTCATGCGCCTGTTGGGCGGGGTCGAGCTGGTCGTCGACGGCAAGGTCGTCGATCCCGCCGACCGGCTGATCTACAAGGGCATGAGCCTCAGCGGCGTGCCCAATCTGGCGCTCGCCTTTGGCTATACCAACGCGTCGTGGACGCTGAAATGCGACCTGTCGGCGCGCTATTTCTGCCGGCTGATCCGCCACATGGACACGCACGGCTACACGGCCTGCACGCCGACGCTCGATGATCCGTCGGTCACGGCGGAGCCGATGCTCGGCTTCACCTCCGGCTACGTCCAGCGCGCCAACGCCATCCTGCCGAACCAGGGATCGAAGGCGCCGTGGAAGGTGCACCAGAATTACGCGCTGGACCTCGCCGCGCTAAAATTCGGCAAGCTCGAGGACGGCACGATGCAGTTCGGCAGAGCGGGGCAGGGCGCGAGCGTGGACACCGTGGCCCTGGCGCCGCCAGCCTCCCCGGCGCCGCGTTCCGCCGTACGGGTCGGAACGGTGGCCGCGGCGGCGGCGGTTGCCACCGTCGGCGGCCTGGCGCTTTTCGCTAAGCTGACCGAACGGCGGATCGAGCGGATGGTGCCGGCCGACGGTCGCTTCGTCGAAGTGGACGGGCGCCGGATGCACTATCTGGACCAGGGACAGGGGCCGACGCTGCTGATGATTCATGGGCTGGCCGGACAGATGCGCAACTTCAGCTACGCGCTGCTCGAGCGGCTTGCGACCGATCACCGCGTGATCCTGCTCGACCGACCGGGCTCCGGCTATTCAGCCCCGGGCGGTACAGCAAACGTCCGCGCGCAGGCGGCGCAGGTCGCACGCTTCATCGAGGCGTTGGGGCTGGAGCGGCCACTGGTGGTCGGCCACTCGCTCGGTGGCGCCGTCGCGCTGGCGCTGGCGCTCGACCATCCGGAAGCCGTGAGCGGCCTGGCCTTGATCGCGCCGCTGACCCAGCCGATGGACACTGTGCCGTCCGCGTTCGAGCCGCTCGCCATTATGTCCCCCGTCGCGCGCAAGGCCGTCGCCTGGACGCTCGCGACACCCGCTGCGCTCCTCGCTGGCGAGAAGGGCGCCAAGGCCGCCTTATCGCCCGAGCCCGTCCCCTCCGACTTCGCGGTTCGCGGCGGTGGCGCGCTGGTCGCGCGGCCGGGCAACTTCGAGGCTGCCTCTGCCGACCTCGTCGCTGCCAATGACGACCTGCCCGCCATGGTTGCGCGCTATCCAAACCTGACCGTGCCGGTCGGCATCCTCTACGGCCGGGACGACCGGATCCTCGACCCGCAGGTCCATGGCCGGCGCTTGGCCGACGCGGTGCCGGCAGCGACGCTGACGCTGATCGATGGCGGCCATATGATCCCGGTGACGAGGCCCGACGAGACCGCCGCCTGGATCAGGACACAGGGCGCGACCGTCCGGCGCTGACCGGCTCACTGGAGAAAAGCGCATGGACGAGTTCGACGTGATCGTGGTCGGTGGCGGATCGGGGGGCAGCGCGGTCGCCGGCCGGTTAAGCGAGGACCCGGGTCTGACGGTCTGCCTGATCGAGGCGGGCGGCACCAATGCCGACTGGCGGATCACCACGCCCGGCATGATGGCGGCGGCGCCGAAAGCCTCGAACTGGGCGTTCGAGACCGTCGCGCAAGCCGGGCTCGGCGGGCGCCGCGGGTTCCAGCCGCGCGGCCGGGGCCTTGGCGGGTCGAGCGCGATCAACGCGATGCTCTACGTCCGCGGCAACCGCTGGGATTATGACAATTGGGCGGCGCTGGGCTGTACGGACTGGTCCTATGCGGACGTGCTGCCGTTCTTCCGCGCAACGGAGGACAATGAGGAGGGCACCGACGAGTATCACGGCGTGGGCGGGCCGCTGTCGGTATCGAACCAGCGCCACGTCAATCCGGCGAGCCGCGCATTCGTCGCCGCGGCGGAAAGCCTGCAGATCGCCGCCAATGCCGACTTCAATGGCCCGCGGCAGGACGGCGTCGGCCTGTATCAGGTCACCCAGCGCGGCGGCGAACGGTGGAGCGCGGCGCGCGCCTTTCTCGATCCCGCCCGCAGCCGGCCGAACCTCGACATCCGCACCGGGGCAATGGTCGAGCGCGTCGTCGTCGAGCACGGCCGCGCCACCGGCGTCGTCGTGCGCGACCGTCGTGGTTCCCGCACCTTGCGCGCGCGGGGCGCGGTGGTGATGGCGGGCGGCGCGTTCGGTACGCCGCAGACACTGATGCTGTCGGGCATCGGTCCCGGCGCCCACCTGCGCGACCATGGTATCGACGTGGCGATCGATCGGCCCGCGGTCGGCAGCGACCTGCAGGACCATCCCGACTATGTCTCGACCTTCGCGTCCCCGCGCGGCGACCTCTTCGGCCGTTCGCTCGGCGGCTATTGGCGGACGCTGAAGGCGATTGTCGAGCATCGGCGCCGCCGGACCGGCGCCATGACGACGCCCTATGCCGAGGCCGGCGGCTTCTGGCGGATCGACCCGGACGCGCCGGCCGCTGACATCCAGTGGCATTTCGTCCCCGCCATCCTGGAGGATCACGGTCGCGTCGCGGTAAAGGGTCACGGCTTTTCGGCGCATGTCTGCGTGCTGCGGCCGGAGAGCCGCGGTACGGTGCGGCTGGCGAGCGCAAATGCCGCGGTCGCCCCGTTGATCGACCCCGCCTTCCTGCAGGATCCGCGCGACATCGCGACCCTGCGTGAAGGCGTACGCCTGACCCACCGCATCTGCACGGCGGCCGCGTTGTCGCCGTGGACGCCGGTGGATCGCACCCCCGTCGACCTGCGCGACGACGCGGCGCTCGACGCACTGATCCGATCGCGGGCCGACACCGTCTATCATCCTGTCGGCACCTGCCGGATGGGTTCGGACACGGCCGCGGTGTGCGATCCCCGGCTTCGCGTGAACGGTGTCGCCGGCCTCTACGTCGCCGACGCCTCGGTGATGCCGCGGCTGGTATCGGGCAATACCAACGCGCCCACCATCATGATCGCCGAGCGCTGCGCCCGCTTCATCGCCGAGGATCTGCGCTGAGGGCTGACATCGCCGCGGCATCGCGATAGTCTGCGGCGATGGATAGGAGCGAGCTGGTCCGACGCGGTAGTCATGCCGAACGCCGCGAGGCGACCCGCGCGCGCGTTTTCGCGGCCGCGACCGACGTCATCTACCGCCACGGCTACGCTGCGCTGACGACGACGCGCGCCGCCGAAGAGGCGGGGGTCAGCCGTGGCGCGCTGCAGCAGCAGTTTCCGACCAAGGAGGCCCTCGTCGTCGGCCTCATCGAACATCTCGCCGACGTCATCGACGCGCCGCGCACGGCGCGGCTGCTCGACATTCCCGCCGGCGTCGAGCGCTGGCTGGCGCTGCCCGACGTGGTGTGGGGCGACTCGCAGAGCCCTGCCGCCATCACCTTCCTGGAGATCCAGCTGGCGACGCGCAGCCATCCGTCGTTGGCCGAGCGCATCCAGCCGGTGGCGATGGCGTTGAAGCGCCGCCGCCACGACCTGATCTTCGCGATCGCGCAGGAAGCCGGGATCGACGATCGCGCGGCGGTGGAGGAGATCGTCGAGCACGATACTGCGGCGTTGAACGGTTTCGTCATCGAGTTGATGTTCACCGGCGATCGGCACAGCGTCCTGCGCGGTTTCGAACGCATGAAGCGGCTCTGCTCGGCTTCGGCGGCATCGCTGATCGCGCAGGACCGATGATCGGCAATCATGCTTGACCGCCGATTGTAAACAATGTCTGATCCCTCCCTCGGACAAGGAACCGCCCCACGGAGGCGATCCGCCGAGCGACCGGCCATGAAGGCCGCGACAGGAGAGGATCGACATGACACGCCAGAGCCACGCTTTCGTCAGCACCGCCAGCATCGTGGCGCTCGCCGCGGCTATGGCCTCACCGGCGGCGGCCCAGACCACCGGCGCGGCGCAGGACGGAGCCCCGACCACCGCGCCTGCGTCGCCTGCGACAGCGCCTGACTCCACCGCGCCGGCACCCGCCGGCGTGCCCTCTGCCGATCCGACCGGTTATCCGGCGAGCAACGACATCATCGTCACCGCGCAGCGCCGCTCGGAGTCGCTCCAGCGTGTCCCGATCGCCGTCTCCGCCTTTTCAAACGAGGCACTGGAGCAGCAGCGCATCGACGGCGGCTACGACCTGCAGCGCGTGGTTCCCAACCTCTCGGTGTCTCGCGCAGGCTTCGGCGCCAACAATTTCCAGATCCGCGGCATCGGCTACCAGATCGTCTCGACCACGGGCGAGGCGGGGGTCAGCTTCCACGTCAACAATGCGCCAATCGCGGTGAACCGCCTGTCCGACGCCGAATTCTACGACATTGAGCGCGTCGAGGTGCTGCGCGGGCCACAGGGTACGCTGTACGGGCGCAACGCGACCGGCGGCGTCATCAACGTGCTGACGGCGCAACCCAAGTTCGACAAAGTCGCCGGCTCGCTCAATGCCGAATATGGCAGCTACGATACCCGCAAGCTGAAGGGCTTCATCAACGTGCCGCTCGGTGACGTGGTCGCTGTGCGCGTCGCGGGCAGCTACCTGAAGCGCGACGGATTCCAGCGCAACACGGTGTCCGGCGAGCGGACCGACGGTCGCGATCTCTATTCCCTGCGCGGCACGGTCGCGATCCGCCCCTCCGACGACTTCCGCATGACGCTGATGTACGAGCGGTTCCACGAAGACAGCGACCGCACCGGCGGGCTGAAGCAATTGTGCATCAAGGACCGGGGGCCGACGTCGGTCGGCGGGGTGCCGACCACCGCGCTCCAGCAGCAGCTGCTGTCACGTGGCTGCGGGCTCGGTTCGGTCTTCGACGCCAATGCCAACGGCGCGGTCAACAGCAGTGCGACCTTGCCAGGTACGTTGCTCCTGCTCTCCGGCGTGCTGCCCGGCGACGTCTATCCGCAGGGGACGACGGGTGGCCTGCGCGACGTCCAGTTTCGCCGCCGGCCACAGTACGCGGCGACCAACGACCTCGTGCAGTTGAACGTCGAGGGCGATCTGACGCCGACGCTCCAGCTGTCGTCGCTGTTTAGTTATGCGAACGACCGCGTGTTCAGCCGCATCGGCGATAGCGTCGCTTCGGTCGTGCCGTTCAACACCACGCCCTTCACCCCCGGCGGGGTCTTCACCGATCCGCAGCTGGGCGCGTCGCGCTTTTTCCAGGGCGAGCGGATCGATGACCTGTCGACCAAGCAGCTGAGTGAGGAGATTCGCCTCCAGTCGAGCTTCGCCGGCCCGGTCAACTTCAGCCTTGGTGGGATCTATCTCAACTCGAAACGCCTCAACGACATCTACTTCCCCAGCAACGGCAACACGCTGTACGCGGTGATCCAGAACACGATCAACGCCGCCAATCCGGCCGCGCAGATCGGCATCGACCCCAATGCGGTGCCGACCGGCATCGGGCACAATTACTTCCTCAGCCGCAACCCCTACGTGCTCGACTCGCTCGCCGCATTCGGTGAGGTGTACGTCCAGATCACGCCCGACATTCGACTGACCGGCGGCGCGCGCTACACCAGCGACAATAAGAAGTTCGACGTGCTCTCGACGCAGCTGCTCTCGCCGGGTTCGGGCTTCCCCGCCCGCCTGCGCCAGCAGGCCACGTTCAACAAGCTGACGTGGCGCGCCACGGCCGACTGGCAGGTGACACAGAGCTCATTACTCTACGCGTCCTATTCACGCGGCTACAAGAGCGGCGGGTTCAATCCGCCCGACATCATCGCCACCACACCCACCTACGCGCCCGAAGTCGTGGACGCGTTCGCGATCGGCACCAAGAACCGGTTCTTCGGCAACGCATTGACGCTGAACGCCTCGGCCTTCCACTACGACTATAAGGGATATCAGATCAGCCAGATCAATGCGCTGACCTCGTCCACGACCAATACCGACGCCAAGATCTGGGGCGCCGAGCTGGAGACGGTGGTCGAGCCCGTCCGCAACCTGCGCTTCAACGGCACGGTCGGCTATCTCCACACCAAGATCACCGGTGGCAGCACGGTCGATCCGTTCGACCGGACGCAGGGCAATGCCGCCCTGACGCTGCTGAAGACGCCGCAGACCGCATGCGTTGGGGCCACCGCCGGCGTCGCCGCGCTGGTCCGGGCGACCCAGCTCGGCATCCCAGGCTTGGGGCCGCAGGCGTTGATCGGCGCCTGTCCGACGGCGACGGATGGCGACGGGCTGTTCGCGGGTGCAGGCAATCCGCTGGCGGCGCTTGGCATATCTGTGCCGACTTCGGCGGGCGTACCCGTCGATCTCGACGGCAAGGAACTGCCCAACTCGCCACACTGGACGTTCGGCGGCGGTGCAGAATACGGGATCGAGTTCTCGGCCGGTAATCGGTTGACGCTGCGAGGCGACTATTATCGCACCACGCGGTCGTTCGCGCGCTTTTTCAATTCGCCCTCCGACCGGCTGCGCGGATATGAGAACGTCAATGTCACGCTCACCTTCGACAGCGAGCCGCTTGGTCTCCAGGTGCAGGGATTCGCCAAGAACCTGACCAATCGCGACGTCATCACCGGCTTCTCCGTCCAGTCGGACGCGGTCGGCCTGACGCGAGAAGCGTTCATCAACGATCCGCGCGTCTATGGCGTATCCGTCACCAAGCGGTTCTGAGATGGAGGGCAAGGATCACGCCGCGCGCCTGCTCGATGTCCAGCGCGCGAGCTTCCGCCGGGACGGCGCGCCCGATCTTGCCAAGCGGCTGGATCGGCTGGCGCGGCTGGACAGCCTCGTCCTCGCGCACCACCGCGCGTTCGCCGCGGCGATCGACGAGGATTTCGGCGGCCGCTCGCGCATCGAGACGGGGCTGATGGAGGCAGCGCCCGTGCGCGGCGCGATCCGCCACGCGCGGCGCCACCTGAAGGGCTGGATGAAACCCGAAAAACGCCGGATCGCGCTGACCTTCCAGCCCGGCAGCGCCTGGGTCCGCTACCAGCCAATCGGCGTCGTCGGCATCGTCAGTCCCTGGAACTACCCGCTTCAGCTCGCGCTCTCGCCGCTCGTCGACATTCTCGCTGCGGGCAATCGCGCGATCCTGAAGCCGTCGGAGCTGACGCCGCGCTTCTCCGAACTCCTGGCACGTGCGATCGCCGACGCATTCGCCGAAGAGGAGGTGGCGGTCGTCACCGGTGGCCCTGACGTTGCGGCCGCGTTCACACGGCTACGCTTCGACCATCTGCTGTTCACCGGCTCGACGCGCGTCGGCCGCGAGGTCGCGAAGGCGGCGGCGGCGTCGATGACGCCGGTAACGCTGGAGCTCGGCGGCAAGTCGCCGGCAATCCTGTGCCCCATCGTTGACGTCGCGCGCGCTGCGCGCAGCATCGCCTACGGCAAGTTCGTCAACGCCGGCCAGACCTGCATCGCGCCCGACTACGTCCTCGCGCCCGAGCATCTCGCCCGTCCGCTTGCCGAGGCGGTGCTGGCGGAGGCGGTGCGCGCCTATCCGCGCATTGGCGACAATCCGGACTATACCGCGCTTCTGCCGCTCTCCGCCCGCAGCCGGCTGGACGACGCGGTGAAGCAGGCAGAGGAGGCCGGCGCGATCGTGCTCCGCCACCCCGACAGCGGTGCCGGAGGGCGCTACCCGCCGACGATCGTGCTGGCGCCGCCCACCGCGGGCCTGCTCGCTGCCGACGAGATCTTCGGGCCCGTTTTGCCGATAATTCCTTATCGCACGCTTGATCAGGCGATCGCGCTGGTCGGCGACGGAGAGCACCCGCTGGCCCTGTACTGCTTCGGCGACGTCCGCGCGGAGATCGACGCGGTTCTGTCGCGGACCCAGTCGGGAGGCGTCACGATCAACGGCACGCTTCTCCATATCGCCCAGGAACAGCTGCCCTTCGGCGGCGTCGGGGAAAGCGGCGTCGGCGCCTATCACGGTCACGCCGGCTTCCAGCGGTTCAGTCACGCACGCGCCTTCTTCCGCGCCGGTCGCTTCAACCTGCTGGAACGGCTCGGCCCGCCATATGGCCGCGGCGTCGCGCGCGTGCTGGCATCGCTGCTGCCACGGGGAAAATGACGTTGGCGTCCACGATCCGGGGTTGCACCGCGCTAATCACCGGCCCCGCGAGTGGCATCGGTCCCGCGCTGACGATCGGGCTGTCAGAACGCGAGCTCGGCGAGACGGCGGCGTTCTGCCGCGCTGGCCCGACGATCAGCGGACACCCGCTCGACGTACCCAATGCCCCGGGCGAGCAACAGCGCACGGATCGCTAACGTCTCTAGCCTATTCGGCTTTGTAGCCCCACCCGGACAGCGGGCTATGGGTCGAGTGTCAGGCGGGAAGAATGTGCGGCTGCTGCGTGAATCACGTTACCTCAGCCATGCGCCATGGATGCCGGGCGGCACGCGGTGTGGGATGCGGACAGATGCCACGGGCGGTGCCTCAAAGTTCCGGGCATCCAGTATCTCCAGCGCGGTGGTGTGCCCCCCGGCGTCGATCACGAGCCCAATGAGCCAGCCATCACCCTCGCCAGCATCCGGCGAGCGCGGCACGAACACGAACTCGCCCGCGATGCGTCCCGGTCCGAAATCGTGTAGCCGTCGCGTGTCATCCTCTAAATCGTGCCTGATAAGCGGCGCCTCTCCAACCAGCGTTTCCGTCATCTGTTCGGGCAGGCCGAGCGCATAGATATAGCGGTAGGGGCGGCCGGTTCGCCGCTCGTCTATCGTCGGCAGTTCCTGTGGCGAGGGGTCGATCGCGCGCTGATCCACCGATCCGGTCAAAGGGTCGATCGTCCATCGCTCGAGGCCGCGCGGCTGCTCGTCCGGTGCCAGGTTGTCGCCGGCGAACATGCGATCGTACGCGACCACGTCGAGCGCCACGCTTCCGTCCGGCAGATCATGAGCGTTGGCGGTGTGGAACACGAAGCAGGGATCGAGCGGGAACCACAGGATATCCTCCGCCTCGCCGTCGCGCGGCAGCAGCCCGATCCGGGCCGGATGCTTCTCGTTCCACCGATAGGGAAAGCCGTGCCCCGCCAGCACCGTGCGCATCGACAGGGTAAGGGGCAGGTCCATGACGACGACGTAGCGCTGCGTGATCGCGCAGTCGTGGATCAGCGGCCCGTGCGACACCGGGATCGTCACCGATCGTCGTACCCGGCCGGCGACATCGACGACGTTGTAGCGAATGCGCTTGGGGTCGGTCGCCTCGTAACACAGTGCGTGCAACTCGCCGGTCGCCGGGTCGCGGCGCGGATGGGCGGTGAACGAGCCGGGCAGGGTGCCGCCGAAATCATCGTAGCGCTGCGTCTCCAGATGCTCGTCGAAGCGGACCGGCGTGCTGCCGGCTTCGACCAGCGCCCAGCCACTGCCGGCATGGTCCAGCACGCTTGTGTTGACGGTATCGAAGATGTGCCGTGGCCCCGGTGCCGCCGGCACATGCCTGGCTGCCGCGACATCGGTCGATCGGATCCAGCGATTTCGATACCACCGGGCTCGCCCGTCCTGGAGGCGGATGCCGTGCAGCATCCCGTCGCCGGTGAAGAAGTGGTAGGAGCGTGGGTCGGCGTCGGCGGGGTTTGGTCCGATGCGAACGTAGCGGCCGTCGAGCTCGGGCGGGATGATACCCTCGACATCGAGGTCTGTGAGGGTCAGCTCCTCAGTCATCGGCTCGTGAATGCCGGTAAGCAGCGGATGCGGCGCATCGCGGGGCGGCAGGCGGCTCTTGTTGAACGCGGCGATGCCGGTGACGATCGGCGAGGCGATTGCGCCGATGACGTTGTCGATCGACTGCTCGACCCGGCTGGCGAACGTCGGACGCCGAGTGACCGTCACGATGGCGTTACGGTCTGGATGACGTCGAAGCCTTCGAAGCGAGGCGGCGCCAGGTATAGCGGCTTGTGGTCGCCCGCGCTTCGATGAGCCGCGCGAAACGCCTCGGACCTGGTCCAATTCTCGAAGTCCCCGCGCGACAGCCACACGGTATGCGACGAATAGAGGACGTGATCGTCGGCCGCCGGCCCGCGCAGCATGTGGAACTCGACGAACCCCGGGACGCCGGCAAGGAAAGAGTCGCGCGACAGCCAGACCTGCTCGAACGCATCCTCGTTACCGGGAATTACCTGAAATCGGTTCATGGCGATGAACATGGGGGCAAGCTCCTGCGTCAACTGGGCAGGCCTAAGGTGGGGTAGAGTGGGAAGGGATGCGAGCGCGATGCCTCCCTATAAAAAATGAACGCGTCATCTGAACGAATGTTCGAAAGCGGAAGGCGATCAAGGTGAGCTGAGCTTAAGGTTCTGGGTCCAGTTCGCGGAAGTGGTAATTCAGCGGGCGACGAGGAGGGGCGCGCCGCCGTCAAGCGAGACATGGGCGTCGATGTCGGTGTGCACCAGCACCAGCCCGGGCACCGCAAAGCTGATATGCACGCCATCGATCCGCTCGAACGTTGGCATCTTCTGAAAGTTGATCGGGCGACCGGCGATTATTGCGTAAAGGCCGTCTCCGCCCGCTCGCCATAAACCATTGGCAGTCGCTGCCAGAGTGTAGAAGGGCACCGTCTCAAAAGGCAGCGTCAGTGGATCGGCAGGCCAGCTCGTCTGCATAGCGTGCGGTTTGTAGTAGAGTCGTGGGACCTTGTCGCCGCATGCCTCAACCACCTGTCCGCTGGGGAAGAAGTGAACTAGACCTACGGTGGCTACGACGCAGCGGGACGGCCAGGGACGGGGCCCACGCCGTTGATTGGCCCGCCGAGCCCGGGCACTTCGTTTACTGTGCCCGTGATGGTATCGATGCGCTTGGGGCCGGCGCCCCACTCGCCCTTTGCGAGCCCCACGAATAGCGTCGTGCCGGTATCGAAGGGTGCCATTCGCACGATGGGACCGGTGAGCGGCGTCGAGAGAGTGATGACGCGCTCTCGCCCGCCCGCGCTGACCATGAGGCGGTTCCGGCTGACCGCGATCATCCGCTGTTCGGTGCAGCTCAGAGCCTGAACCGCTTCCCCGTGAGATCCAGGCGTTCCATCGCGTACCAAAACCGTTGCTTGAGGTGGGACAGTTGGCCATCCGCGTCGAGAATAATTAGTGCGGTGCCCGCGACACAGATGTCGGCCACCGGTCCGGACGTTGCCTCGGTACGGCGGTTAATCTCCCCCGGTGCGACGCTCGAAAGCGTGCCGCTCTCCGTGAGCAGCCATAAGCGATCGGCGGCCCAGGCCGCGCGCTTAATGAAGCGGTCCTGTCCGAGCTGCCCTCCCTCTGAAGTTGGAGCTACAGAACTCGTCGCCGCACGCACTGCCGTCTGATCCTCGCGCAAGGGCGCCGGAGCCTCAAGCTCGGCTGGAACACGGAAGCGCGTCGATGGGATGGCGGTGCTGCTGATCGAGACCAGCTGTGAGCAAAAAGGTCGGTTGGAGCGCCTTGCACGATCACTTCGCGGAAACTCACCCGTTTCGGACTGTCTGCGCCGGGAAAGCTGCTCTCTTGCATGGCCGCGAGGCGCTGGTGGCCGATGGCGAGCCTTGTCAGTGACGGATCGCGGCTGATGACCAGCGGCATGGCACTGGAATGGTGGCGAGCATCGCCGATGAAGTAGCGAATGCCCTTCCGGCCGTTGATCGAGACGGTGTCGACCGGGAACCAAGGTTGCATGATCTCCGACGCGGGACGCATGCCGGCGCAATTGGCAGCGGTGTCCGCCGTCCGGGCGACCGTCGGGCCACCCGGCCCGGGTCTGACCTTATAACCCTAGCCGTTTGTCCAAAGATAGTAGCCGCGATCGTCGCTTTCAGCTCGAACGTCGCCGTTAGACGCAAGGCCTATTGTAAGCGCGCCCGCCGCGCCAGGCCTCTGGTAGATCGCCGTTGCGTCCGCGCCCGCTTGGGTGGGCGCGAGCGCGAGCAGCGCGACGCCTAAATTCGATGAATATCGTACCATCTGACGGCCGCCTCTGTGTGAACCATCATAGTACGCGCTTGCCTCGCAGAAGGAGAGGGCAACAACGATCCCGGTCAAGGCCGAACGAACGTCTGCGGGTGGGGAGGGCGCTGCCGACCCCGAGCGTCTGGAACTGAGACTTATATACCCAGCCGTCGGATCCGGTGCACAGGTAGCAAATTTCGACCGGGATCGCCCTAGAATGCCATGCTGTGCAAGGGGCGAGGCATTAGAGGGGCAGTTACGCCTGGAACAACGCTATGACCGCATCAATAGCGGCCGCATACGCCGTTGAAGGCGATGGCCACCAGTAATGGACGGATCAGGGTCTGTCTCACAGCCAGGGTCAGTGGCAGATAAGCCGCGCGACGCCGGAAACTTGTCCAGATCATCACGGCCTATCTGCCCACCAACCTAGCTTACGTCGCCTGGTTCGACGAGACAGGCTTGGCCGTGACGTCAAAGCGGTCGGCGTTCATGACCTTGACCCAGGCACGGATGAAGTCGCGAACGAACTTCTTCTCGTGACCATTTTCCGCATAGACCTCGGCCGTCGCGCGCAACTGCGAGTTCGAGCCAAAGATCAGGTCGGTGCGCGTCGCCTGCCACTTCTTCTCGCGACCGCCACGATCATAGCCGATGAACTTTTCGTCGCTCGACGTATCGACCAGATCCCAGAACGTGTCGTTGTCGAGCAGGTTGACGAAGAAGTCGTTCGTCAGCTGCCCCGGACGCTCGGTGAGTACGCCATCGGGCGCATCACCGAAGTTGGCGCCGAGCACGCGCAGGCCACCAACCAGCACCGTCATTTCCGGCGCGGACAGGCCGAGCAGCGAGGCCTTGTCGAGCAGCAGCTCCTCGGTCTTCACCGGGTGACGCGTCTTCAGGTAGTTGCGGAACCCGTCGGCCTGCGGCTCCATCCACACGAAGCTCTCGACATCGGTCCAGTCCTGCGTCGCGTCGCCGCGGCCGCCGAGGAACGGGACCGTCACGTCGTGACCTGCATCGCGCGCTGCCTTCTCGACCGCTGCCGAACCCGCCAGCACGATTGCGTCGGCGAGGGACATGCTGCCCCGCAACGCGTTCAGCTTGGCCAATACCTGGCTGAGCTGCTCGGGCTCGTTGACCGGCCAGTCCTTCTGCGGCGCGAGCGCGATCCGTGCGCCGTTTGCACCACCGCGATGGTCAGACCGGCGATAGCTAGATGCCGACGCCCAAGCCGTCTTGACCAGCTGGCCGATCGTCAGCCCGCTTGCCAGCACGGCGTCCTTGAACGCCGCGACGTCGGCGTCCGACGGTGCGGTGCCTTCCGGAACGGGATCCTGCCAGATCAGCGTCTCATCGGGAACCTCGGGTCCGAGATAGCGGACCTTGGGCCCCATGTCGCGGTGCGTCAGCTTGAACCAGGCGCGCGCGAACGCGTCGTCGAGCGCGGACTGGTCGTCGCGGAACCGGAGCGCGATCTCGCGGAACTCGGGGTCGACCTTCAGCGCCATGTCCGCGGTGGTCATCATCGTCGGCACGCGCTTGCTGGGGTCGCGTGCGTCGGGTGCCATGTCCTCCGGCTCCGGGTTGACCGGCTGCCACTGCTTGGCACCGGCCGGGCTCTCGGTCAGCTCATACTCGTACTTGAACAGCAGACGCAGATAGTCGCCGGTCCACTTGGTCGGGTTGTTCGACCATGCGCCCTCGATCCCCGAGGTCGTGATATGGCCCTGGCCGATCTCCTCGCTGTCGGTCAGCCAGCCGAGGCCCTGCATATGAACCGACTCCGAGGACGGGCTCTTGAAGTGCGGCGCGGGCTTGGCACCGTGCGCCTTGCCGAAGGCGTGGCCGCCCGCGGTCAGCGCAACGGTTTCCTCGGAGTTCATCGCCATCCGCTGGAACGTCGCCTTCATGTCGCGCGCGGACTTGAGCGCGTCGGGCTCACCGCCCGGGCCCTCGGGGTTGACGTAGATGAGGCCCATCTGGATTGCGGCCAGCGGCCCTTCGAGCTCAGGCATGTCCTCGCTGATACGCGTCTGCGCACCCTCGTTGACCCAGAGTTCCTCTGCGCCCCAGAACGTATCGCCCTCGGAGGCGAAGACGTCCTTGCGGCCGCCGGCGAAGCCGAACACCGGGCCACCCATGCTCTCGATCGCGACGTTGCCGGCGAGAATGAAGAGGTCGGCCCAGCTGATGTTCTTGCCGTATTTCTGCTTGAGCGGCCACAGCAGGCGACGCGCCTTGTCGAGATTGCCGTTGTCCGGCCACGAATTGAGCGGCTCGAAGCGCTGCTGACCCGACGACGACCCGCCGCGGCCGTCGGTCACCCGGTAGGTACCAGCGGCGTGCCATGCCATGCGGATCATGAACGGGCCATAATGGCCATAATCGGCAGGCCACCAGGCCTTGCTGTCGGTCATCAGCGCGGTCAGGTCTGCCTTGAGCGCGGCATAGTCCAGCTGCTTGAACGACTCGGCATAGTCGAACTCCTCGCCCATCGGGTCGGGAGAGACGCCGTGCTGATGCAGCATGTCGATCGGCAGCGCATCGGGCCACCAATCCTTGTTCGTGCGACCCAGCAGCGAACGGGCCTTAACCTCGCCGCCACCCTGGGGGCCCATCGGGCAACCGCTTGCCTTAGGCTGTTCGTAATCGGCCATCTTGGCGTCCTCTCTCAATGAGTTTTACCATCGTGCTGGCAAGATGCCGGATCCACCGTATATTTGTCCAATCGATTATTCGGGAGAGAGCCATCATCTGAGTCGATCACAGGCCAGAGACTTCACCCTGTCAGTGAGTCACACCGAACGTTGCGTTCGCGCAACGCGTTGCATCCCAATCGACCGTTCAAGTTCACCAGCGCTATGCTTCAATTCCCGGCAGCGTGAGACCAAAGGAGCATGGGGGTTGTAAGGTCAGCCTGACGTGCAACATGATGCCGATGCGCCTCATTCTTCCTCTGCTCATCGTCCTTGCCGCCTGCGACGGACCAGCATCGTCTGCGGGTTCAACTAGCCCGAACCCAGTTGCGAGGTCGCGCACGGAAGGGCTCGATGCCGCGTTGATGCGCGACATGCAGGTCAGGGCATCCGTGCTACCGCGGCTTCGTTCGCTCCTTGTCCTTCGCGACGGACAGACGCTGACGGCGCGTGTATTCAACGACGGTCCTCCGCTCGACCGGCCGGTCAACATAAAGTCGGCGTCGAAGTCTGTGATGTCCGCACTGGTCGGCATCGCCGTGCAACGCGGCGTTTTCGACGGCGTCGACCAGCCGGTGCTGCCGTTACTCAAACGTGACGCGCCGGCGGATCCCGACCCACGACTGGCCAGGGTGACCATCGGCAACCTCCTGTCGATGCAAGCCGGGCTCGAGCGAACTTCGGGCGAGAATTACGGCCGCTGGGTATCCAGCCCCAATTGGGTACGCTTCGCACTCGCCCGTCCGTTCGTCGCCGATCCGGGTACGGCAATGCTCTACTCCACCGGATCTACCCACCTGCTTTCGGCGATGCTGACGCGGGCGACCGGGAAGAGCACGCTTGCCAACGCGCGCGCTTGGCTTGGTGAGCCGCTTGGGATCGCGATCCCGGCTTGGCCCGGTGACCCGCAGGGCATCTACTTTGGTGGCAACGAAATGAAACTTTCACCGCGCGCGCTTGCCCGGTTCGGCGAGCTCTATCGGCTAGGTGGGATTGTCGATGGTCGGCGCATCCTCCCGGCTCAATGGATCGAGCAAAGCTGGACACCGCGCGCCGTCTCACCGTGGAGCGGGAAGGAGTATGGCTATGGCTGGTTCCTCACCGAGATGAGGGGGCATCCCGTGCGGTTCGCCTGGGGCTATGGTGGCCAGATGGTCTATGTCATCCCCGATCTGAGACTGACGGTCGTCATGACGTCGGACCCGAATGGCGCGAGAGACACAGGCCATATCGATACGCTGCATAG
This sequence comes from Sphingomonas sp. Leaf20, assembly GCF_001421535.1. GTDB lineage: Bacteria > Pseudomonadota > Alphaproteobacteria > Sphingomonadales > Sphingomonadaceae > Sphingomonas. The sequence goes on from NZ_LMKN01000009.1 coordinate 19,949, forward strand.
CATCGTCGAGAACGCGGTCGTGCCCGCTGCCGAGCGGGGCGCATCGTGAGATAAATGCCGGATGGACTACGGTAGCATTCCACAGCCAGTCGAAGTTTGATGAGGTCGTGAGATGCAAAATGACGGGACAGCCCCTCCAGCGCGACCGCGTCTACGCCCGCCAGATCTAGAGGCCAGCGCCTCGGGCAGGGGCTACTGAGCACGGGTCATACGCTCGCTGGGAAGCCGCGGGTGATCGCCGGTCGACGTTCGAATCCAGCCGCAATCACGCTATTTGCTGCCGAGGCACGGGAGTGCTCGGTGGCATCGACCTGTGGTTCGACCGCGAAGGCGCTGGCGGGCTCGGACCGCAACTGAAAAAGCCTTCATCACAGTCGCGGCGCTTTATGCCGCTTGTGCGTTGGTCACCGACGACACTGAGAGGTTGCCATGACTGACGACAGCACGCCGAAGCCTAACGAGAACGTCCGGGTGAAATCCAGGGATGCAAACCCCGTCGACGACGGTTTTGGTAAAGGGGACGGGTATTCGGGCGACGAGTACGATAGCGTGAACCATGCCGCCGAGCGGCATCTGCAGAACAGGGACCGTGCGCCTGGTGCTGACCCGGCCGATACGGCTGACGGCAGGGACATTCCGCCCGAAGCCGGCAAGCGCGCATATATCGACAACAAGACCGGTGAAGTCCACGGCAGTGGAGCGGGCGCGGGTGGTGGCAATCCGGGGGAGGATATCGACCTCGACACGTCGCGGAGCGGACCTGAAGAATAGGTCTCAGGCGCAGATTATCGCGAGCACGCAGTGCCAAGATCTCGACTCGCAGAAACGGGTCGAGATCTTGGGTTAAGTGGCGGCTCTCGGCGTGATCGTCCTGGCGACTTACCCGCCAAGGTTCCCAATCGGGGAGTTGTTGGAACCGATGCACAGGGCCGGATCATCGTCAGGCTAGCCCCGCCTTGCCAGCAAGCCCTCCGCCATCAGCCGGAACGCGGCGATCGCCCGCGGTAGGGCAATTTGCGGCGTCTCGCTGGAGGAAACCCAAAGCGCGGCATTGAACGCCGCACCGCTCAGGAGGCGTGACGCGGCTTGGACATTGACCGTGTGCATGACGCCCTCGGCGATCAGTTTGGCGACCGCCTGCTCGGTGACGGCAAGGCAGGCATTCTGGCTCGGCCATGTCGCGGGGTCGCCCAGGAAGGCCGGGCCGTCCAGCAGCACAATCCGTCGGACCTCCGGATCGAGCGCCATTTCGATATAGGCCTCGCCTTCGGCGATCAGCCGCTCCCAACCGGTCGCCGCGTCGGACCCCGCGCGTTGCGCGCGTGCCGCCATCTCGCCGTCGACTTGCGCAACGACGGCAGCCAGCAGACCCTTCTTGTCGCCGAAGCCGTGATAGAGCGCACCCCGGGTCAACCCAACCTCTGCAGTCAGGTCGTCCATCGACGCACTTGCGAAACCCGAGGCGGCAAACGCCCTGCGCGCTGCCCCAATGAGCTTGGCGCGGTTTTCTTCCATCGTTTCAACGCGGCGTTTCGCTGCCAAACAAGTATCCTCTCACATACGCTGCGTATATGAATTGACGCAGCGTCTGATTGCTGCTTTCATATACGCGGCGTATCCGGATTATCCAGCTACGTTGTAAGGTCGAGCAGCCAGTGACTGCGTCTTTTGCCCCCAATACCCGAAGCAACGATAGCATGGTTCAGCGCGAAGCAGTGTTTCCTGCCAGCCGGCATGCGCTCTACGACGCCCACGGCTATTCGGCCGCGATACGGTCGGACGCTCTTCTGTTCGTCTCGGGGCAGGTCGGCAGCCGCGAGGATGGTTCGCCCGAACCCGACTTCGAGGCGCAGGTTCGCCTTGCGTTTGCCAATCTGGAAGCCACCCTGCTGGCCGCGGGATGCGGGTTTGACGACATTGTGGACGTCACGACGTTCCACACCGATCCCGAGCGGCAGTTCAACACGATCATGGCCGTCAAGGGCGAGTTCTTCGAACGCAAACCTTATCCGGCCTAGACGGCACTCGGGGTCAATTGGCTTGCGGGGTTCGATTTCGAAATCAAGGTGATCGCTCGCATTCCGACGCACGAGTGATCGACGGGGATAAGGGACCCCAGGGAAATGGCCGTTAGACAATTGCCTGAGCGGGAAGCCGGGCTGAGGTCTGTAGATGCCGGAGCGCGGGGGTTACGGTCGCACGGCTGGATCGTTATAGGTCCGTAATGAAGATCGCTGTGATTTCGGACATCCACGGGAATGTCGCTGCGCTTGATGCAGTTCTCGCCGACATCACCTCTCGGCAAGTCGACCAGATCGTGAACCTCGGGGACATCTGCTCGGGGGGCCTATTCCCGCGTGAAACAGCCGACCGACTGATGCCTCTGGGATTACCGACGATACGCGGGAATCACGAACGTCAGCTTTCGGAACAGCCTCGTGAGCGTATGGGATTGTCCGATCGCCACGCCTACGACCAGCTGGGCGCTGAACAGCTGGCGTGGCTAGCAGCGTTGCCCACGACCATGCGCCTGTCCAGGGATGTGCTGCTTGTTCATGGCACGCCGGACAGCGACCTGACCTACTTTCTCGAGACGGTGACAGAGGAGGGGCTTCGTGAGGCCACGCGCGAGGAAGTCCAACACCGTGCGGGACTTACAGATGCGGCTGTGATCCTCTGCGGCCATACGCATATCCAACGGGTGATGACGCTCGACGACGGGCGCATGATCATGAATCCAGGAAGCGTCGGTCTTCCGGCATATGCCGATGATCGACCCCACGCTCACCGCGCAGAAAGCGGATCGCCGCACGCCCGCTACGCCGTCTTGTCCAACGAGAGTGATGGCTGGATGGTCGAGCTGCTATCCGTCGATTATGACTGGGAACAGGCTGCCCGTGACGCCGAGGCGAATGCTCGTACCGACTGTTCCAGAGCATTGCGGACCGGTCGGGTCTAGCCCGGAATATCCTATTTCTCGATGCGAAACGGGTTTCGGGTAGCCGTGTGGATCCTAGGAATTCGCTCGTTCTCGGCAAAGGCGGTGCCGCGCGATGTCTTCTGTAGCAATCGGCGTCTCGCGCAGCCGTGCTGTCGTCGGCGCATTCAGCATCAGGCGGGCGGTAGCGGGGCGCTACTGTCAGCCTTGGCAGGAGAGCGAGCCGCTGTGTCGCGCAGGTTGCTCTTTGAGCAACGTCTGGGGCAGGTCGGGACGACAACGGGCAGGCCGTGTCAGGAGGTAACGGCGACGACATTGTCGTCGCCGTTACGGTCCACATACATGTTGTACGGATCGATCCCGGCAAAGGCCGGCTTTTTCCGTGTCACGATACGGATGGTCTGTACGCCCGAGACGATCGGTCGACGGACCTTCGCGATCACGTCCGTCGCTGCGAAGCTACCGAAGCCGGGGCGCTGGTCGAAAACGCCGACGTCGATCGTGTCGGAAAGCGGCGATGCCTTTTCGACGCCGGTGCCGTTGGCGTAGAACTTTGCGGCGTCGATCGTCAGTACGGTTTCGAAACGCCCGTCGGGCAGCTTGCGCGTGACCGCACTGGTCGTTTTCAGATCGTACACCGTGATGCGATCCAGCAGGTCGAGCACGAGCTGACGTTCGCCGGGCGTGCGGGCCAGCGACAGGAAGCCCGCTACCAGATCGAGCGAACGCGGATAGGGCTTTCCCTTGAAGCGATAGCGGGCGAGCAGACCGCGCAGCATGGCGTTGACGCGCGCTTCTCCCAGACGGTCCTGCAACAGGTACATGACCAGCGAACCCTTGCTGTAATGGATATACCCCTGGTTCTCGACCCGATCGAGCGGTACTTCCTCCACCACGTCGCCGCCGCGCGACCGCAGGTAGCTGTCGAGTTCGTATTTCAGGAAACGACGGATCTTGTCCTCGCCATATTGGTGCTTCATCACCATCAGCGCGGAATATTGCGCCATGGTCTCGACCAGCATCGACCCGCCCTGCATGTCGGCGCCGACCAGCTGATGGCCCCAATATTGATGCCCCAGTTCGTGCGCGGTGACGTAGCTGACATAGTCGATCTTGTCGGGATCGCGCGCGTCGGCGACGAAGCCGATGCGTTCTGAATAGGGGATCGTGCCTGCGAACGCCTGCGCGTAGCTTGCATAGCCCGGAGATTCGAGAATGCGCGCATAGTCGAATTGATAAGGTCCGAAATTCGCGCGGTAATAGGCGAGCGAGCGCTGCATCGCGTCGAGCATGCGGTCGACGTTGAACGCATGGTGCGGGTCGTAGAACACCGTCAGATGCGTGCCGTCGACGGTCCGCGATCGTTCGGCATAGGCGGCGGACTGGACGGAGAAGAAGGCGAGGATCGGCGCGGTCGATACGAACCTCGCGGTTCTGCGTCCCCCCGCGGTCGTGTCGGCAACCTTGCGGCCCGGCGCCACCGGGACCTGGCCGGCGATCGTCGAGACGGTGATGTCGGAGCGGACCCACGGCGCATTGTTGATCAGGTTGCGCGCCTGCGCCGAACGGTCCTCCAGTTTGGCAGGGCGCAGCTCCGGCGTGAGGCCGTATTTACGCCGCTTCGCGCGGTCCTGCAGAAGGCCGCTCTGGCGCATGCCGATCTGCGGCGCGAATTCGTCGTTCTGCAGGAACGTCCCGTTGCCCACGACGCGCGTGTCGTCGTTGTTGGCGACCAGCCCACGCTGCCACCGCGTCGCCTGGAACGCCATGGTGCCGCGTGCGCCGGGTGCGAGCGGCGTCGCGAACCGGTAGATGCGGTAGTGAAGATCGCGGTCGTCCATCACCAGTCGCGCGCCGGGAATGACGATTTTGCCCAGCTGCGTCTGGTCGTCCATCAGCCGGACGTGCAGGTCGGACAGGGGGGCGCCGGTATCGTTGACGAAGGCATAGGTGCCGCTCGACTCCATCCGACGCTGATCGGGATAGAGCGCGACGTCGAGGCGCATGTCGGTGACCGACGGCTGTTTCAGCGTGGCGTATCGGAGATATTTCTTCTCATATTGAGCCAGCCGGGCCTCGCCATCCTGCGTGGTGCGATAACGGTTGATGACGTTCATGTCGTGATACAGATACGCACCGCTCGCCGCCGTCGCGAACAGCGCTCCGGCCAGTACGACACCGGGCGTTCCGAGTAACCGGCGAGGTAGCTGGGCCAGACGCACGCGGAGCCGGGTCTCCGTGCCGCGCCGCCAGAGCAGGTGCGCGACGACGCACAATGCCAGCGCGACCGAGCCCCAGTACATCCTGAGCCACCATGCGCGCGGTCCGCCGATTTGCGCCCCGTTCATGTCCGACAGCTGCACCGTGCCGGTGCTGCCATATTGATAGAGCGGGTGTTCGAAGCCCATGTTGGTCAGCGTGATCGTGCCGACGAGATAGACGACCATGATCGCCCATCCGACATATTTGTTGGGGCTGAGCGCCTGTACCACGACCGCCAGGATCGCGAGGATGACCGCGTCCGCCGTCATCGGCAGCACCCACCAGGCGAGATACTGACCAAGCGCGAGGTCGGTCTGGCCGCGTGCGAGCTGGACGACGCACGCGGTCAGCGCCGCCATCACCGCGGTCGCGAACAGGACGCCGGTGATCGCGAGCACCTTCGGCACCAGATAGGCCCAGTTGGGCAGCGAGGTTGCATCGACGATCTCGTGCATGCCGCGTTCGCGGTCGCGCCAGACCAGCTCGCCCGAATAATAGATCGCGATGATCAGCGGGATGATGCTGAACGTCCCCTCCAGCGTGGCGATCACGGCGAACGTCAGCTGGCGGATCGGCGCACCGAACATCTCGTTGGCGAACAGCATCCCTCCCAGCGTGTTGAACAACCCGATCAGCATCAACACGACGAACGCCGGGCTGCGGAACACCAACGCCATCTCGAACCGGCAGCGCGCGGACATCCGCGTCCAGTTCGCTTCGGACGGTCTGGCAGCGGGCAAGCGATCGACCGTGAGCGGTGGGGTCGCGGCAAGCTTCGTCGTCGCGCGCTGCTGCTTGCGCAATCTGCGCTTGGACACGCCGCGTTCGGCAAACGAGAATCGTGCATAGGCGACGGCCATCGCCACCAGCCCGACGCCGATCGTGATCACGCGGTTCCACAGCAGCACGCCGGCAAAGGCAGGCAGCCCGTTATTGGCCTCGCTCGCGGTCCAATAGCGCGTCGTGGTGGTGAGCGCGCCGATCCCGAACAGCTCGAAATAGCTTCCCGTCGCACGCCATTCCGGCTTGAAGCGCAGGATCGAGTTCAGCGCCAGATACAGCATCAGGAACACGACGACGCCGAGATAGGAATACATCATCGACCGCGTCATCGTCGCCACCGCGAAGAAGATCGCCGCCGTCAGGAAGACGTTGGGGAGTGCCAGCAGGAAATACGCATAGGCGAAGTCCTGCAGCCGGTTCGGCCCAAGCGTCTCCTGATCGACCCACGGCATCAGCGAGCCAAGCCAGATTGCCAGCGGGATCGCGGCGAACGCCAGCGCCGCCGCGGCGAATGCGCCGAGGAAGCGCGCCATCAGATAGTCGAACTTGGCGACGCGGGTCGATCGCACCATCGGTCCGAACCCGCTCTCGTCGTCGCGAACGATCACGTTCGCGACGAACGCGGTCGTCACGAACATGAAGAAGATCGACATGATCTGGTGGACCTGCGCCACCGCCATCGGTGCATTCTTGTGGATGTTGGCGCCGCTGCCGATCTTGATCTGGTCGATCGTCATCGACCCGAAGGTCAGCAGGAAGAACAGGATCGCGACCGTCCAGAAGACCGGGTTGCGCAGTTGATAGCGAAGCTCGAAGCGGGCGATCTGGCCGAACATGGCGCTCAGGCCGCGATGGCAGGGGAGGGGGTCTTTGCCGCTGGTACGCGCCGCGACCGCGCGAGGGTCGAGAAATATACGTCTTCCAGACCACCCCGCGCGGCGGTGAAGCCGGCGCCCGGATCCTCGGGGGACAGGATGTGGATGATCGTCCGACCGGCAAACAGCCGCGTCGAGATCACCTCGTACCGCAGGCGGCTTTCGTCGAGTTCGTCGCGTCCGATCGTCTTTGCCCAGACGTTGCCGCGGGTGCGTTCGATCAGCTCGAGCGGTGCGCCCTCAAGCTGGATCCGCCCCCCCGCCAGGACCGCCATGCGCGGGCACAGGTCGGCGACGTCCTCGACGATATGCGTCGACAGGATCACGACGACGTTCTCGCCGATCTCGGCCAGCAAATTGAGGAAACGGTTGCGCTCCTCCGGGTCAAGGCCTGCGGTCGGTTCGTCGACGATGATCAGCGCGGGGTTGCCGATCAGCGCCTGCGCGATACCGAAGCGTTGCCGCATGCCGCCCGAAAACCCCGCGATCGCCTTCTTGCGGACGCTCCAGAGGTTGGTCTGGTTGAGCAGCGTCTCGACCGTTTCCTTGCGCTCGCGAGCCGAGGCGATGCCTTTCAGCACAGCCATGTGATCGAGCATGTCATAGGCGGATACCCGCGGGTACACGCCGAAATCCTGCGGCAGGTAACCCAGCGTTTCGCGCAAAGCCTCGGGATTGGCGATCACGTCGATCGTCCCGAACCGGATCGTGCCGGCGGTCGGCGTCTGCAACGTGGCGATCGTCCGCATCAGCGTCGACTTGCCCGCGCCGTTGGGCCCGAGCAGCCCGAACATCCCGTTGGGCACGCTAAGCGTCACATCGTCGAGCGCCCGCGTGCCATTGGCATACACATGCGTGACATTGGTAAGTTCGAGCATTGTTGATCCCCCGTCAGGGACAAGCTATCAGGTGTGTTGCCGATGTAAAGCAGGCTGATCTTGTTTAATGATGCACAGACTTCAACGCCGACGTGACAGCCGGGTGAGGCATCATCGGAACGGTCGGTGTAAGGCCGGTCTGGATGAAGTGCAGGCTGGTTTGCGAGACGGCTGTTCGCCGCCTGGTCTGATCACGTTGAAGGAGCCCTAACACTATGGATACTGGGGCTTCTTATTGGCATACGCCCTCGCGTACTGAACGCCAGAACTGGCAGCGCCGGGCAGAGCGGGCGTAAACTGGTAGTCCCGCATCTCGGCGCCATTCCTGATGCGAAATTCACGAACTCTGCGTCAGCCAGCGAACGGCAAGTAGCCCGGGCATCCGCTTGCACATAAAGCAAAGGCTGTTTGCTGGCGCATTCCGTCGCAGCTTTCCTGCGCTGCCGCTTTGAAAGAGGCCAGCCCGCATTCCTTTCCAAAGCCGCCCTTTCGCTTTCGCCCAAAGCCGGACGCTCCAGTTGCAACTCGCAGTCTCGAAAGCAGGCATCCGTTCATCACGATGATGCCAACACGGCCAAGCGTTGAGGCAAGAAATCAAAAGTTTTGCATCAACGACAAGATCGTACAAGGCGTACGCTCAGCTATCCGCGACCATCTGACAGTGCGCTATCCGTCGCTGGGCGAGGTAATAAGGGCGGCGTGCTATCAGGATAAGTCAGCCAGTTACGCCAGATCATATAAGTCCGTAAGCGCGTTAAGCGTATGCGGCACCCAATCTCCACGCTCGTTCTGATTGTGCCATCCCGATACTTCTCGAAAAGCGCACCGCATTCGGAATTTCTGTACGACAGCCATGATCGTTGAGCTTGGAGGAAACCTTTGGCTACAGGCTCCCCACCTTCTTTGCGGACTCGCTGAACCGCCACGTCGTAATAGCGGTTTAGGTCAGTATCTGCCTCACCAAAGCGAGCTGCGAGACAGGCGTCCACCTCTATCGTTGTTGCGCCAGGGCAAGGAGCAGGGTCAGGGCTGGCAGTGACAATCATCACTAGCGCTAGAAGGGGCAGCACAGGCTCTCTCCTGAATCAGTCGATCTTGGTGATAGATTGTCAAACCAAGAACGGAAGATCGCTTTCTCAATGATGCAAAATTCACGGGCACAAATCTGATCCATTTGACGAACGCATTCGATGGCAGGTTTTTCCGAGTGCAGCCCGAAAGCGGCCCGTCCGGTTTCAATCACCTATCGCCATTCAGGCGCGTCGCCGGCGTCCATCGTGCCCGAAAGCCGACCGGCAGCTTTCGGGCGGCAAAGCTGCCGGTCTGGAAGCGCTCACTTCCGGACAAACGAAGTGCCCGGGATATGGGCCACCCCAGAGAACCACGTGCCTGGACTGCGGACCCTCCGACGAGATCACCGGGTGCGCGCCGAAGCGGACGGACATCTGGTTGGTCGATGTAGCCGGATCTGCCGGCAAGCCCGTGCAGGCGGGATGCAAGGGGCCGCTGAACGCCGCGACGGCGATCCACGTCATCCAGGAATAAAACCCCGTCGTTACGGCGCCGGCTGCGGGCGTGACATTCAAATGGCGTTTTCAGGCGCGTCCGGCCGCTGGTGATCCCTGTGTTCGACCATTGTCCAAGTCACACCGTAGCGGATCGTGCGCTGGTCGTTCAGCAGCATCACGCCATCGCAACGATCATGGTCGCCGCACACCGGTGAGGCGTTCACCCTTGGCAAATGGCTGAAGCTAGGAGGTGGCAATCGACGGGGAATGTCCAGGTCTCGGTCTGGTCAGCACACGTCCACACCCATGCGGCGGTGATCACCGCAGCTGGCTGTCCTTGCTGCCGCGTCGATTGAACGCTGTGGCCAATGGGCGGTCGCGGCCGCTCTGGCACGTGACGCACGTCCGCACGCCAGGCAGCGCCTCGCGCCGACCTTCGGGGATTTCATCGCCGCAGATTGCACAGAAGGGTTCACTTGTTCCGCTCGGCATGCTTGCCCGGGCGGCCAGCACTGCGTCTGCAACTGAGTCATCGATCTGATCCTGAACCGCGCCATCGCGCGTCCAACCGCCGGCCATATGCCTCTCCTTACCTTAGGTATATGGGGACCAGGGAGCGTCAGCGCCAATGCCAGCGCGACCTTTCCTAGCCGGTGCAATTGCCGTCATCGGACAAGTCGCAAGGCGTCCCGATCTGCGGTAGCGGCGGCCAGTTCGGCACGCGCGGATGCGATCCGCGCCTGCGCGTCGACGAGGCGGACGCGTGCGTCGGTGGCGGTTTCCTCGCGTTGATTGACCAGAAAGAAATCGGCGGATCCGAGTTCGAAGCGCCGGCGCTCGGCGGCCGCGAGACGGTCGGCGAGTTGACGCTCTTCGTCGGCAATGGCGGCAAGCCGTTCGGCTGCGCCGACTGCGATGACGATGCCCTGGACCTCGACGCTGATCTGGTCACGCAGAAAGCGGCTGCGCTGGCCGAGCGCGTCGATCTCGGCGCGCGCCTCGGCGACGCGGCCCTTGGCGGCGCGGTTCTGCAGCGGCACGCTGAACCGGAAACCGACCGCCGCCTCGAGCGGCGTCCGGTTGGGGCCGCCCAGGCCGACCGGCCCGACATCCTTGCCGACCTCGCCGCGAAGATCGAGCCGCGGCGACAGGTCGTTCTCCGCCAGGATCAGCCGCGACGTCGCCTGATCGATCCGCGCGAGCACCGCACGATAGTCGGGACGCTCGACCGGCCCCGCCCGGATCGCAGCGACGGGAAGCGCGGCGAGCGCGCCGGCATCCGCCGGCATGCGATCGTCCGACACCGTCACCGGCGCACCCGCCTCGTCGCGCAGATAGAGCGACAGCGCATTGGCGGCACCGGCGACATCCTGCTCGGCGCGCACCGCCAGCGCACGACGCCGGACGAGGTTCTGGTCGTTCTCGACGAGCAGGATCTCGGGCCGTGCGCCGAGCGTCACCAGCCGGCCGATCGCGCTGCGACGCCGCTCCGCAAGGTTCAGCAGGTCGCGATAGGCGCGCAGCCGCAGACCCGCCGCGACCCAGGACTGATAGGCATCGACCGCGCGCCGCTGCACGCCGACCGCGACCATCGCCGCCTCGAACCGCGCGACGTCGATCTCGGTAGCGGCGATGGTCCGTCGCGTGCGGCGCTCGTCGATCACCCGGTCGCGCAGCAACGCGAACAGCGCGCCGACCTTCGCTTCGCCGAGCTTGTTGGTATAGGCCTGGTCCTCATAGACCGGGAACGTCCCGCGCGACGCACGGTAGCCGCCATAGACATAGCCGCCATTGCCGGTGAGCGGGCGCGTCGCGCGCCCCTCGACCATGGTGCCGTCATAATAGCCCGCGACGCGCGACTTCGAGTCGACGTCGAACACGGTGTCGAATGCGCCCTCAGCGGACAGCGCGCGGCCATCCGCCTGCCGCACTTTGGCGAGCGCCTCGACGATCTGTGGCGCGGACCGCGCGGACGAACGCAGCACCTCGTCGAGCGTCAGCGGCGAGCTTTGCGCGGACGCGGCGGCGGGTGCCATCAGGACGAGCAGGAAAGAGATGACCCGCGTCATTTCTTGGCGTCCCCGTCCTTGCCGGTTTCGTCCGCGCTTGGCTTCGCCGGCCGCTTGGGCTGCGCCTTGGCGGATGCCGCGCCGCGCTGGCCGAATTCGAGCGGGAAGTCGTTGAGCTGCCGCCACAGTTCGTAGCCGACAAGGACGGTTTCGCCCTGCACCCAGCCGCGGACCTTGCCGCCCGGGCGGACGAAGGTGGCGGTCGGCCAGCCCGGCTTGCCCGGCCGCGGTTCGACCAGGATGCGGAACGTGCCGTCGGGGGCGGCATTGGGATCGATCATCCGGACGCGCGCGTCGAACATGCCTTGCGCGACCGACGGCCAGCCGCTGAACTGGATCGCGGGCCAGCCCTCGAACTCGAGCCGCACCGGGCGACCGGGACGGATCAGCGGCATGTCGCGGCCATCGACGTAGAGCTCGACCGCGCGCTCGACGCGCTCGGGCGCGATCACCGCCAGCACCGTACCGGGCGAGACCAGCGCGCTGCCGCTTGCCGCATTCAGCTGCTGGACTCGGCCGTCGCGCGGCGCACGCACCAGCTGGGCCGACTGGCGGTTGAGCTGGATGTCGATCCGGTTGAGTTTCGCGCGCGCCTCGGCAAGCTTGGCGCCCGCGTCGGCGACCTTGATCTGCGTCTGCTCGTAATCGCGACGGGCGGCGAGTCCTTCGGCGAGCAACTGCCCGGTGCGCGCGACGTCGATTCCGGCGACCGCACGGCTTTGCTGGATCGCGGCGATCTCCGCCTGCACCTGCGCGCGCTCGGCCCCTAGCCGCGAGAGCAGGTCGGGATCGAGATCGACGACGCGCGCGATAGGATCGCCGCGCGCGACGTGCTGGCCGTCCTGGACGTACCAGCGCTCGACCTTGCCCGGCACCAGCGCGGTCACCTGCTGCTGGCGGTCGCCGGGATCGAGCGCGATAACCTGCCCTGTGCCGCTGGCAGTCTGCACCCAGGGGACCAGCGCCATGATCGCCGCGGCGATCGCGATGCCCAGCATGAGCATCCACGCCACCGCCGATGCCACCCGTGGTGCCCGCATCGCGGCGAGCGTCTGGAAATGCGCGAGGCGATCGGGCTTATACGGCATCGCCGGCTCCCTGCTGGGTCGCGGCGATCAGCGCCGCGCAACTGTCGAAGCGGCGTTGCCGATCGGGTTCGAGATGGAACCAGCCGTCGAGCACGATATCCTCGGGGCGACCGGTGCACAGCAGGACCGTCGTACCCGCCGCCTTGAGCTGGCGCAGCACCTCGGCGAGGCGGCTGGTCGGGATCAGATCGTAGAGCTGCGACAACATCAGCACGTGCGGGCGCACCAGCAGCGCATTGGCGAGCTTCAGCGCCATGACCTCGCCGATCGACAGCGGATAGCCCGACGCAGCCAGCGGCGTGTCGAGGCCGTGCGGCAACCCGGCGACGCGGTCGCGCAAGCCGACCGTCTCGAGCGCGTCGAGCATCACCGTGGAGGTCGATCCGGCCGCGGCAAGCGTCAGATATTCGCGGATCGTGACTTCGACGATGCTCGGACGGTCGAGCACCATCACCTCGGATCGCAGCAGATACATGTCGAACGTCGCCATGTCGGCGCCGCCGACCAGGACCAGCCCGCGCTCGGGAACGACATGGCGCTTGAGTACCATCGCCAGCAGCCGCTCGGCCCCGTCGTCCGCGCGCGTGACGAGCTGTTCGCCCGCCGCGAGCGCGAAATCGAAGCGCGCGCCCTCCGTCACGACACGGTCGAGCCGCACCGCCCCATCGCCTGGTGACTGCCCTACCGCGGTGACCGTGCTCTCCTGCGGGATCGCGTAGAGCAGCGACAATTCCTCCGCGCTCGCCACCAGATCGTAGAGCGTATCGAGATACCAGCCGAGCTGCGACACGCCGTAGAAGACGCCGCTGAGGATCAGCTCGGCCGCGACCAACTGTCCGATCGACAATTCACCGCTGAGGATTAGGTTTCCACCGAGTGCGAGCAGCGCCGCGCTGGCGAAGGCGTAGAGGAGCAGGAAGGCGACCGTCTGCGTGAAGCTGTAACGGAAATAGCGCTGGTGGCGCTCGACATAAGTGGCGGTGACGGCTTCCGACCGGTCCATCGCGAAATCGAAATGGCGGCTCGATTTGTAGAAGCCGTTCGACGCGCCGACGCTTTCAAGCCAGCGCGCGGCCTCGTGCTTGGCGTGGCTCAGCGCGACCGCCGAGCGGATCGAGCCGCGCGACCAGATCAGCCAGATCGCGAGAATGACGAGCAGGAGAATTGCGTTGAAGGCGAGGAAGAAGGGATGGTAGAAGCTGGTGACGATCAGCCCCACCGCCGATTGCAGGATGATCGTGAACGCGCCGATGACGAGGCTCGGCACGGCCTTCTGCACGACGACGAGGTCGAAATAGCGATTGAACAGGTCGCCGCGATTCTGGTCGGCGAAGAACGGGTTCTGCGCATGCACCGCGCGGACGGTGATCTCGGCGACAATGCGCGCGAACAGCCGTCGCTCGAACAGCGCCATCATCCAGAACCGCATGGCGCTCAGCCCCGCCACGATCAGCAACAGCCCGAGCAAAAGGCCAGCCAGCGTCCATAACGGCGCGGGCATCGCGGTGTTGGCGACGCTGTTGATCAGCAGCTGGACCGAGATGGGGGTGGCGAGCGACAACAGGCTGATCGCCACGCCGTACACCATCGCGAGACGGACATAGGGCGTGTCGGGCCCGACGATCTCGGTCAGCCATCCAGCTGCTGAACGCCATCCGATATGTGCGCCTGCCATGTGTTCCTCGCGTCTGATCCGAGGCAAGTATTCCCCAATCAAAACATTGGAGCAACGCTGTAAGACTTATGATTTCCATAGGAATATCCTATGCAGAAACCACGCGTAGCAAGTCTGCGATCACGCCATAGGCCGGCGCGCGACCGGCGCCCTGACGCCATAGCAAGCCGATGTCGCGGTAATAGCGGCTGCCTTTGATCTTGCGGACCACCACGTCGTCACCCTCGCGGATTTCCTGCCGAACATAGAGTTCGGGCAGGAGCGCCAACCCCATGCCCATGCCCGCCATCTGCCGGATCGCGTCGAGGCTGGTCCCCTCATAGTCGCGCAGCACGTTCGCCCCGACATCGACCGCGATCGCCGCCACCTGTTCGGCAAGCCGATATTCGGGCAGCAGCGTCAGCAGGTTGGTGCCGCGCAGGTCGGAGGGCGCGATGATTGCCTTGGCTTTCAACGGGTGGTCGGATGCCATCGCGACATATAGCGGTTCGCGAAACAGCCGCTCGCTGTGAAACGCGCCGCCGGACACGGGCAATTGTGCCAGGATCAGATCATGGACGCCGGTGCCAAGTCCGGACGCGAGCGCGGTCGGCAGGCCTTCGCGGACATGGACGCGGAGCGTCGGGTGCTCGCGGTGCAACCGGGCAACCAGTGCCGGCAGGAGATAGGCGCCGAGCGTCGGCGATACCCCGAGCCGGATCGTGCCGATCAAGGGATCGGCCGATGTCGCCCGGAAATCCTCGAGATCGGCGACGTCGAGCAGGATGCGCCGTGCCCGGTCGAGCAGATCGCGTCCCAGCGGGGTAAGGATCGCGGGGCCTCCGCGCTCGAACAAGGCTGCGCCGATGACGGTTTCGAGCGCACGGATCTGTTGCGAGAGCGACGGCTGGGACACCCCCATCCGTTCGGCCGCCCGCGTGAAGCTGCCGGCTTCGGCCAGCGCGACGAAATAGCTGAGGTGACGAATCGTGGTTTTGGGGAAAGGCATGGCGCACGCTATCCGGTAAGCGTCCTTGTACGCATCAACTGAGTAATGAACGGAGCGAATGCGCCGCCTTGAGCAACATTCCGTAAAGGGGCACGGCAAAGAAGCCGCTCCGCGTGTCTGGGATGTCGATGCCAGACCGGATGGAGGTCCAAGGCTGACGCGGTAACGCGCCGGAACCCGGGGTAGGTCGGACGTGTCTGAAGTCGGGAAGCGGGGAAGGGCGTGCGCATGACCGTTTGGGTTTCCTCAGAGGTTCGCGCCACCAATCAGTTTTGCCCACAAGCGACACTGGAGGCATGATTCGATGCCGTGCTACGATGCAGACGACGGAGGGGGGCTACAGGCGATGAAAACACAAGATGACTTGATCAAATGGGCGAACGAGCAGCGCGAAGAGGCTCTGCGACAGGTCGATCTCTTCAGTAACGGCGGCGTGAAGGCTCAGCTTGTCATGCCGGATGGAAATACGGAGGACATTACTGCGGGGGTGCTTTCGCATCAAAGAGCGAACGTAGAGGCTTTCACGGATCTTGTGTCCGCTCTGGAGAAATAAGGCCTGCCTTCATCTCAATGAAGGCCTGCGCGGCAGCCGATCGGGGTCTTGAATGCGGTACCTGATCAGCTGAACGACTGGCCGAAACTGGGGGGCGGGGCAGGGCGCGCGGATGTCTGGTTATGAGGCTGAGCGCCGAACGCGGGTGTTGCCGGGGGTGGCCTAACTGGCTCTGCGACCTAAAAGAGCCCGATGCCCGGCCTTTTCAATCGTGTGTTACCCTCCAAACGCTGGACGCCGTCGCGGTACAGGGCGCTGCTACGTGCGCGCGGGCCGCGATCGACGCAGTTTCGCACGCGGGGTGCGATCCTTGCGGGGGCGATCCTGATCGGGATCGTCGCGACGCTGTTTGCCGAGGCGGCCGATTGGGCGGGCGAGGTTTTTAGCGACTTTGCAAGGACCTGGCACTGGATGCCGCTGGTCACGACGCCGCTGACGTTCATGGGGCTGGTCTGGCTGACGCGTCGCTATGCGCCATACGCGCGCGGATCCGGAATCCCCCAGGTGATCGCGGCGCAAGCCAGTCCGAACGACGCCACGGGCACGCTGATTTCGATCCGGACGGTGGTGGCCAAGGCGGTGCTGACGATCGGCGCGGTACTGGGTGGCGCATCGGTCGGGCGGGAAGGCCCGACGGTCCAGCTGGCAGCGGCCGTCATGGGGTTCACGCACCGTCTCGTCCGCGTGCCGTTGCGAGGCGGGGTCCTTATCGCCGGCGGTGCGGCGGGCGTCGCGGCGGCGTTCAACACGCCGCTCGCCGGGCTGCTGTTCGCGATCGAGGAGCTCGCATCCGCCTATGAGCAGAGGGTGACGCTGCTCGTCCTCGCGGCGATCGTGATCGCGGGGATGGTCGCGCAGTCGGTGCAGGGCGACTATATCTATTTCGGTGCGATCGGCGCGCATATGCCGCTGCTGTCCGCGCTGATCGTCGCGCCGGTTGCCGGCATCGCGGGTGGCATGACCGGTGGGCTGTTCTCGCGCATTCTGCTGGCGATGGCGGTCAGCCGCAACCGCGTGACGGAATGGACGCGCGCGCATCCCGTCACGTTCGCGGGGATCTGCGGGGGTGTCGTCGCGGTGCTCGGCGTCGTGACCGGGCTGACATGGGGAACCGGCTATGCCCCGGCGCGCGCGATGATCGTCGGCGTCGATGCGCCGCTCTGGTTCGGGCCGGCCAAGCTGGTCGCCACCGCCGCGACCGCGATCGCGGGCCTGTCGGGCGGGATCTTCGCGCCGTCGCTCGCCGTCGGCGCGGGCGTCGGCAATCTGCTGCGCGAGATCTTCCCCGGCGAGCCTGCCAGCGCGATCGTGATCCTGGGCATGGTCGCCTATTTCGCGGGCGTCGTCCGCGCGCCGCTCACCGCGGTGATCATCCTGTCGGAGACGACCGCGAGCCGCGGCCTGATGCTGCCGATGTTTGCGACCGCGTTCATCGCCGATGCGGCCAGCCAGTGGGTATGCCGCGAGAAGCTGTACCATGGTCTCTCGAAGACCTTCGCCATGACGGAGACGACCCGATCCACCTGAACCCTGCAAAATTCGTGACGCTCCCTCGGGCGTGGATGGCCAAGGCCACCGAAGGCGTCGACCATGACGGCGTCCTGCGCCAGATTGCCGAGGAAGCGGGGTGGTCGGGCCGCTATGCGTTCTTGATCGTCATCTCGGCCGCGATCTCGTTGCTCGGGCTGCTGATGCCCTCGGTCGCGGTGCTGATCGGCGCGATGCTGCTGTCGCCGTTGATGATGCCGATCATCGGCCTGGGCTTCGGCATCGCGACGCTCGATTTCCACGAGATCCGCCGCGCGGCGACCGCGTTGATTCTGGGGGCGGTCATCGCGGTGACGCTGTCGGTCGTGCTGATCCTGCTCTCCCCGGTCCAGACGATCACGAGCGAGATCGCCGGGCGGACGCAACCGACGCTGTTCGACCTGCTCGTCGCTTTGCTCTCCGCAATCGCGGGCGGCTATGCGCTGATCCGGGGGCGTGGGGGTACGGTGGTCGGCGTGGCGATCGCCATCGCGCTGATGCCGCCGCTGGTGGTGGTCGGGTTCGGCATCGCGACGTGGAACTGGGTGGTGTTCTCGGGCGCGTTGTTGCTGTTCCTCACCAATGCCATCACCATCGCGCTGACCGCCGCGCTCGTCGCGCGCTGTTACGGGTTCGGCAGCCATCTGTCGCCGCACCACACCGGCTGGCAGCTCGTGCTGTTCGCGGTCGCGATCGGGGTCCTCTCCATTCCGCTTGGTGCCGGTCTACGCCGGATCGCGTTCGAGGCGGTCGCACAGCGGCAGGTGCGCGATGCGCTGGGCGAGGATTTTCCACCCGGCGCGCGACTGAGCCAGGTCGAGATTGACCATGGCGCGAACCCGGTCCGCGTTCGCGCGGTCATGCTGACGCCGCGGATCGAACCGGGCGCGGATCGCAAGCTCGCGGCGGACCTTCGCCAGCGATTGTCGCGGCCGGTCGATGTCCATGTCGATCAGGTCCGCATCTCGCCCGAGACCGGCGCGGTCGAGGCGGCGCAGATTGCGCGGGCGGGCAACGGCGATGCGCTGCGCGCCGCACGCGAGCGCGACCGCGCGATTGCCGACGTGGCGCTGATCGCAGGTGTTCCCGTGTCATCGGTGCAGCTGGATTCGGCGGGCCGAACGATCCGCGTAACGGCCGCGCCCCTCACGGGTCTTGGCATCGCCGGCTATCGCGATCTTGAACGTCGCGCGGACGCGGCGGTCGCCGACTGGGATGTCATTCTTGGGCCGCCGAACGATGTCGCCTTGCCGGACATGGCGATCCGGTCCGGCGTCATCGACGATCAGGCGCTTGGCGACGCAGCCTGGGCCTCGGCTCGACTAAGTCGGACGCTCGACGTGCCGGGCGGAACGCTGCGGCAGCGCACGGCAATCGCACAGGGTATCACCGGGCGAGGGGGCAGCGCGGCCCCCGGCGGTGCGGGCGGCCGCCTGCGTTTGCGATGGTCGGCGGATACGGATCCACCTGCGCCTGAGTCAGGCGAGCGCCGGCCATAGCTGCCGGTAGGCCTGCTCGAATACGGCCAGGTCGGCAGGATCCTCCATCGTCTCACCCACACGCTGCGCGTGGCGTGTAGCCCAGCCTTCGATCGGCCTGCGCATCCCAGGCAGGTTGGCGTGCATCGCCGCCAGCGTGTTGGTGAGCCGAAGGGACACCTCGATCTCCTTGCCGCCTTCGCGAAGCACGGGTCCGAAGGCGTCGGTCAGCATATCGTCGATCGAGGGTCGGCCAAGGTACACCCCGTGCTGCTCGTTGTCGTCGTCGCCTGCGTTCGTCGGTTGCGAGCCGAGCGACAGGAACACCCTCAAGAGCGCGTTCAGCACCTCGATCCCGGTCCCGGGATCATTGGTCGCGGGCGCCAGCGCGCGACTGGCGATCTCGGACAGCGCGATCAGGCCCAGGCGCGGATCCTGGTCGAAGCTGCGGTGCCGTTCGATCGTGAAGCTCTTGATCAGCGCCGCGCGTGTCATGTCGTCTAGGGCGCCCTCGACCCGAACGAGATCACGCTTGGGGTGCACCATCGTCCCGGGAAGGACGCCGACGTGAATGCGGAGTCCGTCCCGCTCCGCAATGGCGCTAAGCGCCGCAACGTCGATGTGCGTGACATAGCCGGTCTGCGAGCCCGCGATCGCCACGGCCTGTGGCGGTACGACGATCGCTGCACGTCCGCCCAAATGCGGGGCGGCCGCGAAGTCCGTCATGGCACGCGTCGCGGCCTCCTCGACGCGATCGATCACGTCGGCCATGCGCCCGAACGCGGTGATATGGCCGATCCAGCGCAACAGCGTGCCGACCACCAGCATGATGATGCCGACGGTGGCAGCGAACAGGATGATGCGGCCGTCATGGCCATAGGCGCTCGTGTTCAGCCCGACGATGCCGACCATCGAGAAGACGAATGCGCCGAGGAACGTCGACAAGGCGTTCTGCGACGTCGGATCGCTGACCATCAACTGGGTCGCGCGTGGTGTGGCGAGCTGCGTCGCGGACGAATAGGCGCTGACCATCGCCGTCAACGAAAACGTCGTCACCGCCAGCATGCTCGATGCCATGATCTGGAGAATGGTGCCGACCGAGCGCTGGCCGATATCCACGTCGAACGTGTAGGGGAGGTACGGCGTGACGATGCCGGCGAGGATCGCCAGCGCCACGCTGAGCAGGCTGATGACGCCTGCGCGGAACCAGATTTGCCGGACGATGCGATGGAGGATCCACGTCCATCGTTTCATATCATGTTCCCCTGATCAGTGTTTCGCGCGATCGCCACGCTTGAAGCCCACCGACTACGCGAAAACGACGCGTGCTACCCGCGCGTAATGCGCCTTGCCGGGCGGTTTCATCCGGATGTTGCGCTGGGTATGATCGGTCAACCTTGTTGGAAACGAAAGATAAGGGGGGCGGGATTGAGCTACAAAACGGATCGTCGCAGTCGAACCCGCGCCATCGATGTCTAGGGGCCGTCCTGTGCGTGGGAGCGGCCCTAGGTTTCTTGTCAGAGCGGGCGTGATCACCGAGCATCTCCTCTGGTAGGAAGGCCGATGCGTGCCCCAACCCGCGCCCGCTTTCTTCCCATCATTCGAGCCTGCCCGCGACCGCTAGTATAGCGGCAACGGTCCCTCGTCGGCTGGCGGAGACGTGCCTGGCGCACCCATGACGTACCGCACCCGCTCCATGCACCCGCTTGCACCGGTCTCGGACGGCTTGCGGCTGAGCCCTGTAAACATGCTCCTGGCGGCGTCGCCGAAATCGCTCGTCGGCTCGGCCATAAGCACCTTCACGTTCCCGAGCGCGCCCCACGGCGCGACGTCGTAGGAGACGATTGCCCAGCCCTCGATCCCGCGACGGCGATAGTCGTTCGGGTAGGTGAGCCGCGGCGCACGCGTCCACTCGCCGAGCGCGTTGCACGCCTCGGGTTGCGCCGGCATGGTCTCGCGGGCCGGCGCCTCGGGCGCGGGCATTGGGTCGGCAATTTTCCAATAGGGGTAGAGGCAGCCTCGCCGCGCGCCCTTCACGAACCGGGACTGTTCCACCGCTCGACGCGAGGCGGCATCCAGTGCAGCCGATCGCGAACCATTCAGCGTACGGACGCGCACCGGCTTGCCGTCGGCGTCGATGTCATAGCCTATCATGGTCCACAGCGGTCGGCCTGGCTGTCGTGCGATCGCCGTGAAATCGGGAAAAGCGCGGTTGAGCAGTGCCGGTGTCGGGTCGAAGCACGTCGTGTCGGCGGGACGGATGCGCCGCCACAGCGCCTCCGGAGCGCGGGCCCCAGTCGGGAACACGGTGTAAGCCATCGCCATGGCCGCCGGCACCTGATCGAGCGGTAACTGATCGGGCGTGAAGGTGATCGAGCAGTCGGTCCGCGTCGCACCCGCCGCAAAGCGCGCGGCCGCCAGTGCAGGCAGCAGGTCAGCCGTGGCTTGACCGAAGCGCCGTTGCTCGCGCTCGATGCCCAGCGGCCGGCCGGTCGCATCGATACGGAACATGACGCGCAACGGCGCCTCCGTCACCCCGCTCCACCCCAGCGCCGGTAACGGGTTGGGCGCCTGTGTCACGCCGACCGGTTGCCCACCGCACGTCGCCGCTCCAGCGCGCCAGATCGTCATGGTGGATTGCGGCGCGCCCGGCGCTGCGCTGTTTGGCCCGGCGTGGTCGTGCGTCTGGATTACAGGTGGTGGTAATGGTTGAACCGGCGGCCTGATCCCTTGCGCCCCGGCGACAACCGATCCGGCGATCGCCAGCGGCATCCACGACCAACGCATGACGCTCATCCAAACCCTCCTGTGCCAGACGCCTGTCGCGACAGGTCCTATGCAGCAGCGACACTGCCATAGGGTCGCGCGAGCGGCAACTCGCGGTCGATCGCTGCCCCGGGGATAGGGGTTTCATCGCCACACGCTGGCCGCGTCCTCATCGAACATCGGCTTCGGCCTCGGCGGCGCCGTTACGCGTTACGTCGGCGTGTCGGCGCGCGGAAGTCAGGGGGCTTGCCTGCGATCCATCGGAGATATTGCCGTATGTCGTCGCGTTCGCGCAGGCGATCCATCGTGGCATAGGACGATGCCAGATCGCGGTTGGCGACAAAGGCGTGGATGGTTCGGTGGCACATCGGATGCACCGGTACGGTATGCGTGCCGCCCTCGCTCTTGGGAACGACGTGATGTCGCTCCACGCGTTGCCCGAGCAGCCGGCCACATAATGCGCAGCCCTCGTCCTTGGGCTCTGTTGCGGCTCTCGCGGCAGCCTCCGCGAGCCCGGCTATCCGTTTAACGCGACCGCCCATGCTCACCATATGAGGGTTCGATGGTCATATGCGAGTGCGCGCTGGCTCAGGGGCGACCTGGAGCGGGCGAGGGGCGGGGTTGCACGTCTGGTGCCGTCGCTCAGTTGCTGCCTCTGACATCTAGAGGCATGCGGGCAACGTGACGATCGGCAGGCCGGTTATCGCCGTCGCGGCGACGCCGACCAGTGCGAGGCGCCAGCCGGTCCGCTCGACCAGCGTGCCGCTCCGCGCCGGCCATCGCCACACCGCGACGCCGATCCCTGTTCCGATGCACAGCAGCCACGCGGCGATCAGCGCCGCCTGATGCGCACTCGTCGCGCCCAGCCCGATCGTCGCCCAGCCGCGCGCGCAGCCCAGGCCGTGGAGCGCGTAGAGCAGGCAGAATGCGACTGCCCAGACGATCAGTCCCGCGCTCATCCGGATCAGGGCGATCATGCGATCCACCCGGGCAAGGCGAGGACCAGCGTGGCGGCGACGCCCGCGCCGGCCGCATGGTCACTCCACAACCGCACGATGCGCAGTTCGCCGAGCCGCGCGCCGCCGATATGGCCGCTGCCAATGCGCGCGCGCGCAAAGGCAAGCATCGTTGCGGCAAGTGCAGCGTGGAAGATCGCATAGGACGCTACCACCGCGCCGGTCGCGGCATAGGCATGGCTGGCGGGCGAGGGCAGCCGCAGCACGACGAGGAGGACGAGCGCGAGGACGAGCGCGATCTGCCCCCCCGCTGCGACCGCGAGCGCTGTGCGTCCGTCGGGTCCGGCGCGGCGCACCTCGACGATCGCCAGCACCGCCCCGAGCAGCGCGAGCGCCGGTTCCAGCACGGTGCGCGCGATCAGTTGCGGCGGCGGCCAGTCGGGCGCGACGGTCCACAGAAACGCATAGCCGAACAGCAGCGAGGCAAAGAGCGTCGCGCTGGCGGCGAGCGCGAACACGCTGCCCCACCAGCCGGTCGTCCCCGTCGCTTCGGTCGACAGCGGCAGGGCCACGCCCGGCCCGGCGGACAACGGCCCGTGGTCTTCGCGCGTCCCGTTGGTCCACGCCCAGCGCCAGCCCAACACGCCGACGCCGACGAGGAACAGCGGCGCGATCCAGTACAGCCCCGCCAGCATCGTGAGGAAAAAGCCCGCCAGCACGCCCGCGGTGGCGATCGGCAGCCAGCTGTTGCCCGGCAGGATCACGATATGATCGGGCTCGCCGGTGACCATGTCGACCGCCATCGTCTCGCGCCAGCCATGCCGCGCCGCGCCGAGCCACCCCTCGCCGCGCGCCAGCGCCACGCCGAGGTCGGGCTGGTCGTACAGCGGATCGCGCCCCGCCACCTGCGGCAGGCTTGCGAAGTTATAGGCAGGCGCCGGGATCGGCATCGCCCATTCCAGCGTGCCGGCATTCCACGGATTGCGCCGGTGGTGGCGCCCCAGCCAGATTTGCAGCCCGACGTCGATCGTGAACAGCGCGAAGCCGAACGCCATCACGAAGCTGCCGACCGACGACAGCAGGTTGAGCCAGGTCCAGCCCATCGCATCGGAATAGGTGTCGATCCGGCGTGGCATCCCGAGCAGCCCAGTCAGGTGCATCAGGAAGAAGGTCAGGTTAAAGCCGATGAAGATCAGCCAGAACGCGGTCTCGCCCAGCTGCATCACGCGCTCGCGCCCGGTGAAATGCGGCAGCCAGTAATAGGCTGCGGCCAGCATCGGGAAGACGAAACCGCCGACCAGCACGTAGTGGAGATGCGCGGTGACGAACGCGGTGTCGTGCGCCTGCTGGTCGAACGGGACCACCGCGAGCATGACGCCGGTGAGGCCGCCGAGCACGAACACGACGAAGAAGCCGATCAGATACAGCATCGGCAGCTTCATCTGCGGGCGTCCCGACCACAGGGTGCCGATCCACGCGAACACCTGTACCGCGGTCGGGATCGCGACCAAAGTGGAGGCGGCGGAAAAGAACCCCAGCGCCATGTGCGGGATGCCCGTCGTGAACATGTGGTGCACCCATAGCCCGAAGCTGAGGAACGCCAGCGCCATCACCGCGGCGACGAGCGCGCCATAGGCAAGGATGCGGGTTCGCGCCATCACCGGCAGGATCGTCGACACCGCACCGGCCGCGGGCAGGAAGATGATATAGACCTCGGGGTGGCCGAACAGCCAGAACAGGTGCTGCCACAACAGCGGCGATCCGCCGAGCGCGGGCGTATAGAAGGGCCATCCGAACGCGCGCTCGATCTCGAGCAGGATCGATCCGAGGATCAGTGGCGGGAAACCGAACAGCATCATCGCCGCGGTCGCGAGCAGATACCAGGCGAACAGCGGCATTCGGTCGAGCCGCATGCCGGGTGCACGCAGCCGCAGGATCGACACCGCGATCTCGATCGCCGCGCACATCGCCGAGATCTCGACGAAGGTGATGCCGAGCAGCCAGACGTCGGAATTGATCCCCGGCGTCCATTGCTTGCCCGACAGCGGCGGATAGAGGAACCACCCCGCATCGGGCGCGACGCCCGCCAGCATCGCGACGATCAGGATGCTGCCGCCGAACAGATAACACCACCAGCCGAGCGCCGAGAGCCGCGGGTACGCCATGTCGCGCGCGCCCAGCATCTTGGGCAGCAGATACAGCGCGAGCCCCTCGAACATCGGGATCGCGAACAGGAACATCATGATGCTGCCGTGCATCGTGAACAGCTGGTTATAGACCTCGGGCCCGACAAACGCGCTGTCGGGGGTCGCGAGCTGCGCGCGGATCAGCATCGCCAGCACGCCACCAATCGCGAAGAACGCGAACGCGCCGACGATGAACCGCTTGCCCATGTCCGAATGGTTGACCGAGCGCAGCACCCCGCGCCAGCCCGGCTCGGTACGCCAGATCGTGGTCAGGTCGTGGTGGAGTTTCAGGGCCTTCATCGCGCCGCTCCGATAAAGGCGGCCCAGCCGCGCGCGTCGTGCACGACGACCGTGAACCCGTGATCCTTGTGCCCCGGCCCGCAATATTCCGCGCATTCGCCGCGATAGGTGCCGGGGCGGCTGGCGACGAGACGCAGCGTGTTGGTGTGGCCGGGGATGGCGTCCATCTTGCCCGCCAGTCGCGGTACCCAGACGCTGTGGATCACATCGGTCGACGTGATGCGCAGGTCGACCGGGCGGCCCGCGGGCATGTGCAGGACGGTGCGCGTGCCACCGAGGCCCGGATGCCGGAACGCCCAGGCATAGCGCCGCGCCTCGACGCCGATCGTCACGCTGTCGGACGCGGGCGTCGGCAGGATCCGCCCGCCGAGGATCAGCGCATAGCCGAGCAGCATCGCCAGGACGGTGGAGGGCATGATCAGCCCCAGCCAGACAATCCACACGCGCGTGTCCAGCGCGTCGGCGTCGCGCGTCCCGCGGCGTCGCATCGCCACCGCCAGCAGCGCGAATACCAGCGCCGCAAGCAGCGCCGATCCGCCGAGCATCACCCACCATAGCCGCGCGACGGCGGCGGCGTGCGGACCCGCGGGGTCGATCACCGACAACGGGCCGGTGCAACCCGCTGTCGGGATCGCCGTTCCCCCTATATGCAAGAGTCGCTTCGGGAGTGCGATACGATGACGGATAGGGCTGACGGGGCGACGACGACGCCGATCGACGAGACGCTGACCGATCCGATCGAAAACGATCCCGCCTTCCACCGGACGGAATCGAAGATCGCGGTCGCCGGGCATCCGATCCACGCGATGCTCGTCGCCTTTCCGGTCGCACTGGCCGCCAGCACGCTCGGCGCGGACCTGTTCTACTGGTGGACGGGCGATCTGTTCTGGGCGCGCGCTGCGCTGTGGGCTTCGGGCGCGGGTTTCCTGCTCGGCGTGCTCGCCGGGATCGCCGGCACGGTCGAACTGCTGATGGTGCCCGGCATCCGCGCGCGCGCATCGAGCTGGACGCATTTCGTGATCGCGGTGATGCTGCTCTCCGTGCTCGGCGCGAACTGGGGCTATCGGCTCGGCGGCTATGAGGCGGCGGTGCTGCCCTATGGCATCCTGCTGTCGGCGTTCGCGGCCGCGTTTACCGGGTTCACCGGATGGCATGGCGGAAAGCTGGTGTTCGAATATCACGTCGGTGTCGCCCCGAAAGGCAATTGATGGTGCTGCGGCGTGTCGAGCCAGCGCGGGGTCAGGTCCGGCATCTGCGGCTTGCCCAGCACCAGCAGCAGCACGGCGATCATGATCGCCATCGTCGCGGCCAGCAATGGCGCTGCCGATGGCGGCACATAGTCTCCGCGGCGCTCGCTCATCTGCACGACCGTATGCCCGATCAGCGCGTGCAGCGCGACCAGCAGGCCGACGGCGACCAACTTGGCGAACATCCACGGCACGAACACGCCGCGCAGGAAGATCAGCGCGGTACCTGCTGCGATCGCAACCACCGCGGCGGGCGTCACGATCCGTGTATAGCCGTAATGCGTGATCCGTCGCAGCCGCGCATAATCGGCCTGCGCTTCGCCCTCGTCATGCTTGGCGAGCACGAGCGGCAGCGCGATCAGCCCCGCGCACCACAGGATCAGCGCGGCGATATGCAGCGCCTTGACCAATGTGAGGATCATGCCGCCGCGCCGTCAAGCGACATCGCCCGCCAGCGCCGCGTCGCGATCCATGCTGCGGCGGCGGCATAGGGCGCCATCCCCGGCACCCACATCACGAGCCCGGCCAGCTGCTGATCGGCGAGCGGCCCGATGCCGAATGCGACCGTCGTCGTCAGGTGCGCCGCATAGAGCGGCCGGCCCGCAAAGGTCAGCAGCGCGCCGAGAAACCCCATCTGCACCGCCCCGCCGATGATCCCGGCGGTTGCCTCCGCCGGCCGCCCGCGCAGAACCGCGGTCCAGAACAGCCACCCGCCCGCCAGCAGCGTCGCCTGCATGATCCAGTAGATCCCGACATGGCCGAGCGCCGCATCGTACAGCGCGGGCGCGTGCCACGCCCACAGGATCGCGGTCGACAGCGGCAGGGCGATGGCTGTGGTGATGGCCATGCCGAGCGCGCGCCGCGGCGGCAGCGCGACCGCAAGCAACGGTGCTGCGACCGTCACGATAAGCAGATGATGCACCGCGCGTGCCGCAAACAACGCCGTCGTCAGCGCACAGAGTGGCGACACGAACGCGACGAACAGCACCCCGACACCGGCAAGCCCGGCACTGCGCCGCGCACCCGCCAACCGTGTCATGGCCAGTGCCGATACTGCCAGCGCGACCAGCAGCACCGGGTCGCCATTCCACCGCGACATCCAGTCGTCCACGCCCGGAGCGGGTCCGCAATAGCTGCGCCACCAACCGATGATCGTTCCCCTTATTCTTCTTGCTCGTCAGTACTAAACGTCCACCGCACCACATGGCCGCATCGGCTGGGCATTACCGCAGCTTTGGAACCTTTCGCCAGTCGTAATGGGTTTGCCCTTATCGCCGTCAGACGTCCCGGCGACGAAAAGGACCGCTAACACGAGGAAAGAGCCCGGATGACCGACACGACGAAAGACCCGGCAGGTGCCGATATCGCCGAGCAGGCCGCGGAGGCCCTGGCCGCCAAGGCGCACCATTGCTGGGCCCGCATGGCGGCCCTTTCGATCGCCGCGGGTGGCTTCATCGCATTCGGCGCGATCGCCTATCTGATCGTGCAGGCGGGCGGCGGCGCGGTCTCGGGCCCGACGCAGTTGCTGTCCGGCGCGGCGTTTTCGGTCGGGCTGATCCTGGTGATGGTCACCGGCACCGAACTGTTCACCGGCAACACGATGATGGTCCTGCCGGCCGCGACCGGCGACGTGACGGCAGCGCGCGTGGCAGGGGCCTGGTCGCTGGTCTGGGTCGGCAATCTCGTCGGTAGCGTGGCGGTGGCCGGCCTGTTCGTCGCGGCCGGCGGGCTCGAGGGGCTCGACGGGACGATCGGCGACGCAGCAGCCGCGACGATGAAGTCGAAGCTGGACAAGTCCGTGCTCGCGACGCTGACGTCGGGTATCCTGGCGAACATGCTGGTCTGCCTCGCCGTGTGGATGGCGATGTTCGCCAGAACGCTGTCGGGCAAGGTCGCCGTGATCGTCGGCCCCGTCGCCGTCTTCGTCGCGGCGGGCTTCGAACATTCGGTCGCCAACATGTCCCTGCTGCCGATCGGCTGGGCTGCTGATCCCAATTCCGCCGTTCCGTGGGGTGCCGGTCTTCGCAATCTGGCATTTAGCACCGTCGGCAACGTGATCGGTGGTGCGAGCATTGCGCTGATCCTCGCGTACGGACACGGCAAATTGATCCGAGAAGAATGATCCACCGATCAGCGCGGGCGCGAGCATCCGCACCGACAAACCGGTCGCCGAGGCGGACCGGCTTGTCGGTGCCGGAGCGGCTGGTCAGGTAAGGTGCTGATCGCCTCCCGCGGTGAGGTGAGCCCAGGGGAGGGCAGGGCCGACGGGGACGATACCGCAAGGGTTGAGGTCACGGTGGCTGGCGAAGTAATGCGTCTTGATGTGATCGAGATGGACCGTCGCGGCGATGCGCGGATCGGCCAGCATCCGCTCGACATAGGCTTCCAGCGCCGGATAGTCCGAGATGCGCCGCACGTTGCACTTGAAATGGAAATGATAGACCGCATCGAACCGGACCAGCGTGGTGAAGAGGCGGATATCGGCCTCCGTCATCGCGTCGCCGACCAGCCAGTCGCTGCCTGACAGCGTCTCCTCCAGCCAGTCGAGCGATTCGAACAGCGGGTGCACCGCCGCCTCGTACGCATCCTGCGTGGTCGCGAACCCGGCCTTGTAGACCCCGTTGTTCACCGTGTCGTAAACGCGGTCGTTGACACGGTCGATCTGCTCGCGCTGCGCCTGGGGATAGAGGTCGGGACCTAACCCGCCGAACGCGGCGAGCATCCGGATGATCTCCGCCGATTCGTTCGACACGATCGTATCGGTCTCACGATCCCACAGGACGGGTACGGTGACCTTGCCGGAATAATCCGGTCTGGCGCGGGCGTACAATTGCCACAGGAACTCGGCGTCGTGCAGCGGATCGCCACTGCCGCCGCGGCTCGTGCCGAAGGTCCAGCCATTCTCCAGCATGACAGGATCGACCACCGAGACACCGATCGCGTCGTCCAGTCCGTGCAACGCGAGCACGATCAGCGTCCGGTGCGCCCAGGGGCAGGCGTAGCTGACATACAGGTGATACCGGCCGGGCGTCGCCGGACGGCCGGGCTCCCCGTCTGGGCCGGCGCTGCCCACCGGGGTCAGCCAGTCGCGAAAGCCCGTGTCCTGCCGCTCGAACGCGCCGCCCTTGCTGTCTTCCGTCACCTTGCCCGCGTGCCACGCACCGTCGATCATTCTACCCATGTTATCGCTCCATCGAAGCCGGACCGCACAGACGGTCCGCCGTAATTTGTCCTTCGGGAACGACCAGCGACCCTTTTCGTCCCATTCGAGCGATTGGCGACCGACCGCCTGTCGACCTTTTCGATGGCGTTGAACTCGTCGAGCGGCCTGCCGCGTCGGGTCGCCGGTGTGCGCCTGCGCTACCCGCAGATAGGGGTATCCGAACGGACCCTTGATCGCGACCGCGCGAAGCTTACGGCGCAAGGGGCCTCGATTTTTGGCGGGGCGGGCGTCGGATATGTCCTGCGGAAAGGGAGGTTTCTCCCGCCGTTCCTGTTGAGCAACGCAGAAACCGAGGCGGTGGTGCGCGGCATTAAATATGTGACCCAGTTCGGCGACGATGTGCTGAAGGCGGCGGCGCGCGACGCAGCAGCCAAGATCGTGTCCGTGCTATCGGTCGCTGCGCGGGAGACGCCGCAAGAGCCCATCTCGCTGCCGGGCCCTCAGGCTGGATCGAGCCTGGGAGGAGGGACCGCCGTCAATCGCGCGGCTTAATAGATGCCGCCCGTCTGGTATCGACCAGCTTTAACTTCCTTCCGAACGTTCACAACCGGCGGACCATGCGTGCAGCTCTATGCCCCAGGCAGAGCTGCGGTATCACACCGCGTCGACAACCCGTTGGGGCTGCCAGCCCAATGCCGTCGATATCCGCTGCGCGGTCTGCCGGAGTTCGGCGCAGGCATCGTCGATCGAGACGAGCTGCGATCCGTCGATCAGTTCGAGGAACGGCACCGTCAGCGCCGCGAGCAGCTCGCCGTCGAAGCCGAAGATCGGGCAGCTGATGTCCGTTACCCCGCGCGTGACGGGGCTTTCGCGCAGGCCGAACCCCTGGTCGCGGACCTGTTGCAGACGCGCGGCCAGGACGGACTGGCCGATCGGTTCCTTGCGCAGCGCAGCGGCGCGACTGAACATCCGCTCGGTCGCCTCTTCGGGCGAGAACGCGAGCAGCACATGCCCCGAACAGCTGCGCACGAGGTCGATCGAAGCGCCGACCCGCAGCGCAAAGCCGCGAACGCCCGGATTTTCCTCGCGCGCGATCACCATGCCCTCGCCGGCCTGAACCACGACGAGATGACACGATTGGCCGATTGCCGCGGCCAGCACCTGCATTTCGGGCTGCGCGGTGATGACGAGCTTGCGCGCGGGTGTCGCGCGATAGGCGACGTCGAGGAATTTGTACGTCACCGTATAGCGATCGGTGGTCGACGATTTTTGGAGATAGCCCGCGTCTTCCATCACCACGACGATGCGGAACAATTCCCCGAGCGATCGGCCGAGCGCGCTCGCCATCTCGCTTGCCAGCAAACCTTGCGGATTGTCCGCGAGCAGCTCGATGATGAGGAAGGCCTTGTCGAGCGCGGGCGCATTATAGGTGCCCTTGCGCTGCGCCGTCGCGCCGTCTTGTTTAGGCATGGTGTTCCATCGATGTCGTAGGAGCCGAACATATCCCGGTTTGTCGAGGGGAGAAAGCCATCGTTCCAGCGTCGCGCGGCGCCGTGCGCTGGCGCCACCGCTCAGATTGTCACGATGGCTTTCAGCACCTGCTCCTGCCGTGCGATCAGCGCCGGGATAGCGGTGGACACATCGTCGAGGTCGACGCGATCGGTCAGGAAGCGGTCGGTCGGGACCGCGCCGTTGCGGATCGAGGCGATGACGTGGTGGAAGTCGACCGACAGCGCGTTGCGGCTCGCCAGCAGCGTCGTTTCGCGCTTGTGAAATTCGGGATCGGCAAACACGAGGTCGTCGCGACACAGGCCGACCAGGACATAGGTCCCGGCATGGGCGACATGGCTCAGGCCCGCGTTCATCGCCTGGATGCTGCCGGTCGCGTCGAACACATAGTCGAACATCTCGCCATCGGTGTGCTGTGCCAGCTCCGTCGTGGCGTCCGGGCCTGCGACGACACCGGGTTCGAACCCGAACCGCTCCGCCGCCGTCGCTAGCCGGCGCGCGCTGCGATCGTGCAGCGTGACCGACCCGGCACCCGCAATCCGCGCGAACAGCGCGCAGCCGATCCCGATCGGGCCGGCGCCGGTGACCAGGACGCGCGACCCCGGCTCGATCGCCGCGCGGCGTACCGCGTGCGCACCGATCGCGAGGAATTCGACCATCGCCGCCTGATCGACCGTCAGCCCCTCGGTGGGGACGATCGATCCGGCGGGGACCGCCAGATACTCGGTCATGCCGCCATCGGCATGCACGCCGAGCACGCGGATGTTCGAACAGCAATTAGGCCGGCCACGCCGACACGCGACGCACGTCCCGCAGGCGAGGTAGGGGTTGACCGTGACGATCTGTCCCGTCGCCAGTCCGCTGTCACGCGGCGCGTCGACGATCTCCCCGGCGAGTTCGTGCCCGATCAGCCGCGGATAGGTGAAGAAGGGCTGGCTGCCGTCGAAGATATGATAATCGGTGCCGCAGATCCCGACGCGTCGCATCCGTAGCAGGACCTCGCCATCGGCCGGTTGCGGCATCGGCCGATCCTCGATCCGGGCCTTGTTCGGCGCGGTGCATATCAGAGCCTTCATTGCCGTTCCTTTTGCGTGTTCCAGCCGGATATCGAGCGAGCCGGTCGCGTTCGATGCGTCATACCCCATATCATTCTCTAGATCATTAGATGATAGTGCGTTATCATCCATGCAACCGTTAGGCAGGGCCGCTGACATGGCGTTCGACCCGCGGAGCAGCAGGAGAGAACCGATGGCGCGTCGCGTCTGCTTTGCCCTCGACCTTGTCGACGATGCGGATCTGATCGCCGCGTATGAGCGCGCGCATGCGCCCGGTGCGGTATGGCCGGAGGTGACCGCGGGGATCCGTGCCAAGGGATTCCTCGACATGGAAATCTGGCGTGCCGCGGATCGTCTGGTCATGATCGCGACCGTCGCCGAGGACTGGCCACGGTCGCTGACCCCGGAACAAGCCGCGGCCGACGATCGGTGGGAGGTCGCGATGGACGCTTTCCAGCGGCCTCTCCCGCACGCCGCCGCCACCGAGAAATGGGTGCCCATGGCGCGCATCTTCGCACTCGACGAGCAATAGCGGCATCCGGTCCCGCGTCAGGCTCGTTCCGGCGGAAAAACGAAGCGGCTGACGTTTGCACTATCGCTAGCGAGAGAGAAATCTCATAACGGAGATTGGAATGGCGGGTCGATATTCTCATTGGGTGATGGCGGACGGGCGAACACCGTGGTCAGCCGTAGCAACTATGACGGCCCCGTCGCCGGAAGGTCCTGACAACGCGATGGCAGGGAGCGCAGGCTGATGGCCTTATCGCCGATGATCGAGACCGATGGCGCGCCCCGCAAGGCGGATCGCGATGGCGGCGGGCGCTATGTCGCGGCGCTCGTGATCACCGTGTCGCTGTTCTTCCTGTGGGGGATGGCGAACAACCTGAACGACATCCTGATCGCGCAGTTTCGCAAGGCGTTCGCGCTGTCGGATTTCGGAACCAGCTTCGTCCAGCAGGTCTTCTATTTCGGCTATTTCGTCGTCGCGATTCCCGCGTCGTCGGTGATGCGGCGGTACGGCTACAAGACCGCGATCGTGACCGGACTGACGCTGTACGGCTGCGGTGCGCTGCTGTTCTATCCCGCCGCGGTCGCGGGGATGTACCAGCTGTTCCTGCTCGCGCTGTTCGTGATCGCGTGCGGCCTCGCATTTCTCGAAACCTCGGCCAACCCGCTGATGACCGAACTGGGCGATCCGCGTACCGCGACGCGCCGGTTGAACTGGGCGCAGGCGGCCAATCCGCTCGGCGCGATCACCGGGATCCTGGTCGGGCGCAATTTCATCCTCTCGGGGATCGAGCATGACGAGCGCAGCATGGCCGCGATGAGCGATGCGGCGCGCGACGCGTTCTACCGCGCCGAAGTGCAGGCGGTGGTGATGCCCTATGTCGCGATCGCGGGCGTCGTGCTGCTGTTCGCGGTCGCCGCGGCGCTGGTACCGTTCCCGCGCGGCAGCGTCGCGGATGATGACGGTCCGACGGGGCGCTTCACCGACGTGTTCCGTCGCCCGCAGCTGATCGCCGCGGTCGTCGCGCAGTTCTTCTATGTCGGCGCGCAGGTTGGCCTGTGGAGCTACACGATCCGCTATGCGCAGGCGAATGCGGGCATGGGTGAGCGGGGAGGGGCCGATGCGCTGTTCGTGTCGCTGGTGCTGTTCGCGGCGGGGCGCTTCGTGGGGACGGCGCTGATGGCGCGGCTCGCGCCGGTCACGCTGCTGGCGATCTTCTCGGCGATCTCGCTGCTGCTGGCCGCGTTCGCGGGCATGGTCGGCGGGACGATCGGGCTCTACGCGCTGGTCGCGACCAGCCTGTTCATGTCGATCCAGTTCCCGACGATCTTCGCGCTGGGCGTCGACGGTCTCGGGCCGCTGCGCAAGGCGGGGTCGTCGCTGATCATCATGGCGATCATCGGCGGCGCGGCGCTGACCGCGCTGATCGGCTGGGTGTCGGATCGCGCCGGGATCACGCACGCGATGCTGGTACCGGCCGCGTGTTTCGCCGCGGTATTCGCCTTTGCGCTTTACGCCCGCGGTGCGACTGCGCGGGCATCGATCTGAAAAGGAAGACGTGACGTGGATAGACTGACGGGCAAGCGCGCGATCGTGACCGGCGCCGGCCAGGGGATCGGGCGCGCGGCGGCCGAGCTGTTCGCCGCAGAGGGCGCCGAGGTACTCGCGCTCGATCGCAACGCGGACGCGCTGGCGGATCTTGCCGGATGCACGCCGTACGTCATCGACCTGACCGATCGCGCCGCGATCCGGGCATTTGCCGAAAGTGCGGGTGCCGAAAGTGCAGGGGGGGTCGACGTGCTGTTCAACTGCGCGGGCTATGTCGATGCGGGCGTGCTGCTGGAGACGGGCGACGCGGGGTACGACCTGTCGTTCGACCTCAACGTCCATGCGATCACGCACATGCTGACCGCGCTGCTGCCGGCGATGATCGCACGCGGCGGCGGGTCGATCGTCAACATGTCGTCGGTGGCGGGCGCGGTGATCGGAGTCGGCAACCGCTACGCCTATTGCGCGTCGAAGGCGGCGGTGGCGGGGATCACGCGGTCGGTGGCACTCGATTATGTCGCCAAGGGCATTCGCTGCAACGCGATCTGCCCGGGGACGGTCCAGTCGCCGTCGCTCGACGAGCGGCTCGCGGCGACCGGCGACGAGGCCGCGGCGCGCGCCGCGTTCGTCGCGCGGCAGCCGATGGGGCGGCTCGGCAAGGCCGACGAGGTGGCGGCGCTCGCGCTGTATCTCGCGTCCGACGAAAGCGCCTATACCACTGGGCAGTTGCACGTGATCGACGGCGGCTGGTGCATGGCCTGATGCGATGGTGACGATCGCCTCGACGCTCGATTTTCAGCGCGCCGCCAAGGCGCGGCTGCCGCGCTTCCTGTTCGATTATGCGGACGGCGGCGCCTATGCCGAGCAGACCTTGCGTCGCAACACCGCGGATCTCGGCGACATCGCGCTGCGCCAGCGGGTGTTGCAGGACGTGGCGACGATCGATCTGTCGACCACGCTGTTCGGTCGCGAAATGCCGCTGCCGGTGGCACTCGCGCCGATCGGGATCGGCGGCATGTACCGCCGCCGCGGCGAGACGCAGGCGGCGCGGGCGGCCAATGCGCGCGGCCTGCCGTTCACGCTGTCGACCGTCGGGTTGTGCGGGATCGACGAGGTCCGCCGCGCCACCGACGGGCCATTGTGGTTCCAGCTCTACGTCCTGCGCGACCGCGGCTTCATGCGCGACCTGATCGCGAACGCCAGGGCGGCGGGGGCGGAGGCGCTGGTGTTCACGGTCGACATGCCGGTGCCGGGCGCGCGCTATCGTGACGCGCATTCGGGCATGTCGGGGCCGCACGCGCCGCTGCGCCGGCTGTTGCAGGCGATGGGACGGCCGGGCTGGGCGTGGGATGTGGGCCTACGCGGGCGGCCGCACCGGCTTGGCAATCTGGAGCCGGTGCTCGGCAAGGCGAGCGGGATGAACGATTACATGGGCTGGCTCGGCGCGAATTTCGATCCGTCGATCCAGTGGCGCGATCTCGACTGGATCCGCGCCGCATGGGACGGTCCGCTGATCATCAAGGGGATCCTCGACCCCGACGACGCGCGCGCTGCCGCCGATGTCGGGGCCGACGGGATCGTCGTCTCCAATCATGGCGGGCGGCAGCTCGACGGCGTGTTGTCGACCGCCCGCGCGTTGCCGCCGATCGCCGACGCGGTCGGCGACCGGTTGACCGTGCTGGCGGATTCGGGCGTGCGCTCGGGGCTCGACGTGGTGCGGATGCTTGCGCTGGGGGCGCACGGCGTCCTGCTCGGCCGTGCCTGGCTCTATGCGCTGGCCGCGCGCGGCGAGGCGGGCGTGGCACAATTGCTCGACCTGATCGAAAAGGAAATGCGCGTCGCGATGACGCTCACCGGCGTCAACACGATCGCCAAGATCAATCGCTCTATTCTGGTTTCTGCAAAGGATAATCTATGAAACTCTGTCGCTATGGTGCCCCCGGACAGGAACAGCCGGGCCTGATCGATGCCGACGGCCGCCTGCGCGCGCTGACCGGTCATGCCGACATCACCCGCGAGACGCTGGCGCCGGACGTGCTGGCAATGCTGGCCGCGATCGACCCCGCGACGCTGCCGCTGGTCGAGGGAACGCCGCGCTACGGTGTGCCGGTATCGGGCACGCAAAAGTTCGTCGCGATCGGCCTGAACTATGCCGATCACGCCGCCGAATCGAACCTGCCGATCCCGTCGGAGCCGGTCGTGTTCAACAAATGGGTCAGCTGTCTGCAAGGCGCGAACGATCCGGTCGTCATCCCGCGCGATTCCGAGAAGACCGACTGGGAAGTCGAACTGGGCATCGTCATCGGCACGCGCGCCGACTATGTCGAAACCGCCGACGCGCTGGCGCATGTCGCGGGCTACTGCGTGGTCAACGACGTGTCCGAGCGCCACTGGCAGCTCGAGCGCGGCGCGACTTGGGACAAGGGCAAGGGCTTTCCGACCTTCGGCCCGGTCGGCCCGTGGCTCGTCACCGCCGACGAGGTGGGCGATCCGCAGACCCTGTCGATGTGGCTCGACGTCAACGGCAAGCGGATGCAGGACGGCAGCACGAAGACGATGATCTTCTCGGTCGCCGAGATCGTCGCCTATTGCTCGCAAATCATGACGCTGGAACCCGGCGACATCATCACGACCGGTACGCCGCCGGGCGTCGGCATGGGCCAGAAGCCCGAGCCCTGGTATCTGAAGGCGGGCGACGTCGTCACGCTCGGTATCGAGAAACTGGGCGAGCAGCGCCAGGACTTCGTCGCCTGGCAGCCGCGGCGCTGAGATGACCCGGCCGCCGTTCGTCGATGCGCATCTCCACCTCTGGGACAGGGATGGCTTGCGCTATCCTTGGCTCGACACGGTGGAGACCGCGCCGATCGCGGCGACCTATACGGTTGCGCACCACCGCGCGGCGGCGGCGACGTGGAACCTCGTCGGCGCGGTGCATATCGACGCCGGCGCACACCGCGACGACGGCGAGCGCGAGACCGACTGGCTCAACGCCGTCGCCGACGCGCACGGCTTGCCCGATGCGATCATCGCGCGCGTCGAACTCGACGATCCCGACGTCGAGGCGCTGCTCGCCCGGCAGGCCGCGCGACCCCGCGTCCGCGGCATCCGCCATCTCGTCAACTGGCACCCCGATGCCGTGCGGCAAGCCTATCCGCGCGACCTGACGATCGATCCGGCGTGGCGACGCGGCTTCGGGTTGCTCGCCGAACACGGGCTCAGCTACGATTTCCACGGGTTCCCCGCGCAGCTGCCCGGGCTGGTCGCGATCGCCGCCGCGCACCCGAGCGTGCCCGTCATCGTCAACCATCTGGGCCTGCCGATCCCCGGCGACGGGCTCGACCAGTGGCGCGCCGGGGTGACCGCGCTCGCGGCGATGCCGCAGGTGTCGATCAAGCTGTCGGGCGCCGGTTTCATCCACGCGCCGTTCGACCCCGCCGCCTTTGCCGACATCGTCGCCGAAGTGATCGACCTGTTCGGCACGCGGCGCGTGATGGTCGCGACCAATTTCCCCACCGACCGCCTGTTCGCGACTCTCGACGAGACGCTGGGGGCCTATGAGACCCTGCTGGCGAATCGCAGCGACGACGAGCGTGCCGACCTGTGGGGCCGCAACGCCAACCGTATCTATCGACTGGACCTCGACCTTTGACCCATATTCCCCACCGGCCGATCGGCCGCACCGCGCTGTCGGTGCCCGAACTCGGCTTCGGTGCCGCCTCGCTCGGGAATCTCTACGCGCCCGTCGCCGACGCCGATGCGCGCGCTGCGATCGATGCCGCGCTCGCCGCGGGTCTGCGCTATGTCGACACCGCGCCGCATTATGGTCGCGGGCTCTCCGAACGCCGTGTCGGCGACGCGGTGCGGTTGCAGCCGGATACCGTCGTTTCGACCAAGGTCGGCCGGTTGATGGATCCGGACGCGTCGGTCATCGACCACAGCGAACGCGACGGCTTCCGCTCGCCGATGCCGTTCCGCATGCGCTACGACTATACGCATGACGGCATCCTGCGCAGTCACGAGCACAGCCTGCAGCGGATGGGCGTCGCGCAGGTCGACCTGCTCTATGTCCACGATATCGGGCAGTACACGCATGGCGATGCCGCGGACGGCTATTGGCAGCAGTTGACCAGCGGCGGCGGACTGAAGGCGCTCGACCGGTTACGCGAGGAGGGCACGATCGCGGGCTTCGGCATCGGCGTCAACGAGATCCAGGTCTGTCTCGATGTGATGGCCAAGGCGCGGCTCGACGCGATCCTGCTCGCCGGGCGCTATACGTTGCTCGAACAGGCGGCGCTCGATGCGCTGTTTCCGGCCTGCGCGGCAGCGGGCACGTCGATCGTCATCGGCGGCCCGTACAACAGCGGCATCCTGGCAACCGGCACGCGGCGCGGCGGCACGGTCCATTATGACTACGGCCCCGCGCCCGAGCCCGTGCTGACGCGCGTGCGCGGTATCGAGGCGGTCGCCGATCGTCACGGCGTCGCTCTACCCGCCGCGGCGCTCGCGTTCGTGCTCGCGCATCCGCTCGTCGCCAGCGTCATTCCGGGCATCGGCAGCGCCGCGCGCGTGACGCAGACCGTCGACCTCTATCACGCCGTCATCCCGGCGGCGTTCTGGGACGAGTTGCGCGGCGAGGGGCTGCTGCGCCCCGATGCGCCGGTGCCGGGGGGCGCGGCATGACCGCCGCCGCAATCCGCCTGTCGCCCAGCGACAATGTCGCAGTCGCCTGCCGCAACCTGACCCCCGGCGAGACGATTGCGGTCGAGGGTGTCGCACTGGCCATCACCGAAAAGGTCGATCTCGGTCATAAGATCGCGCTCTCGTACTTGAAAATGAGCGACAAGATCATCAAATACGGGATGCCGATTGGCTCGGCCACGGCGGACGTGCCGGCGGGCGGCTGGGTGCACATGCACAACATGCAAAGCGACTATATCCCCGCGCATCTGCGTGACGCGGCAGGAGATCACTCATGAACGACATGACGATGCAAGCATGGCTGCGCGCCGATGGTCGCAAGGGCATCCGCGACGCCATCGTGGTCGTGTATCTGGTCGAATGCGCGCATCACGTCGCGCGGCGGATCGTCGACAAGATCGACGATCCGTGCGTCCAGCTGATCGGTTTTCCGGGCTGCTATCCCAACGATTATGCGCTGGCGATGATGAAGGCGCTGACGACGCACCCCAATGTCGGCGGGGTCGTGTTGCTGTCGCTGGGCTGCGAAAGCTTCAACCGCGAATTGCTCGGTGCGAACGCGAGGGAGCAGGGCCGTCCGGTCGAGACGGTGGTGATCCAGCAGGTCGGCGGCACCGGCCCGGCGATCGCGGCGGGTATGGCTGCGGTCGAGCGCGTCCGCGCCGAGGCCGATGCGCGCGCGCGCCTCGTGCCGATGGCGATGTCCGAACTCGTGATCGGCACGATCTGCGGCGGGTCGGACGGGACCAGCGGGATCACCGGCAACCCTGCGGTCGGCCGCGCCTTCGACACGTTGATTGATGCGGGTGCTGCGTGCATCTTCGAGGAAACCGGCGAGATGATCGGCTGCGAAGGCCATATGGCAAGCCGCGCCGCGACGCCGGAAGTCGCGGACGCGCTGATCGCCTCGGTCCACAAGGCCGAGATCTATTACCGCGCGATGGGCTATGGCAGCTTTGCGCCCGGCAATGCCGAGGGCGGGCTCTCGAGCCAGGAAGAGAAGTCCGCCGGCGCCTATGCCAAATCGGGGAGCCGTCCGATCGACGGCGTGATCGATCCGGCCGAACTGGTGCCGGGGCCCGGCCTCTACCTGCTCGACGTGGTGCCGCCGGGCGATCCCAAGTTCGGCTTCCCCAACATCGTCGACAATGCCGAGATCGGTGAACTGATGGCAAGCGGCGCGCATATCAACCTGTTCGTCACCGGGCGCGGCTCGGTGGTTGGCTCGGCGATCTCGCCGGTGGTGAAGATCTGCGCCAATCCCGACACCTATCGTCGGATGGCCGACGATATGGATGTCGACGCGGGCCGCATCCTCGAAGGGCGTGGCTCGCTCGACGAGGTCGGTGCCGAGATCGTCGATCTCATCACGGCAGTCGCAAACGGCGCGCAGACCAAGTCTGAAGCGCTCGGGCATTCCGAGTTCATCCTGACGTACAAGGCGTCCGCACCGGCGCGCCCGTCGGAATGTCGATGATGGCGAGCGGCGGATCGAGGTCGGCATCTGCCGCCCCGATCCGGCGTGATGTCCTTTACAAAAAAGCACCATCAGGCTCTGCGCATCTTCTCGCACGGACTTCTGCGATCGAGGCGGGCGGACCCCGTCTCCCGGCGACTTTATTACCCGTTCAGCCCGAAGCGGCGGCAATGTTCGAGATAGCCGACCTCATGGGCACCGGCCATCGCGACGACGGCCTGCCACAGCCATGACGGCGCATCGATGCCGTCGTCGCGGGCGGTCAGCGTTTCGCGCCATGTCAGTCTGGCGCTGTCGCTGAGCTGTCGCGCGTGCGCCTGGCCCACGACGAACGACAGATAGGATGCGGCGGCGACGGCTTCCTTCCGGCTGAACTGGGCAACTTCGATCTTGAGGTCCTGCGGCGCCAGTTCGCGCAGGAACACGGGCTTCCCCATGAGGTCCGCCGCAATCATTCGCTGCCCGAGGTTTGGCGACAATGCCCTCGCCCCTGCGAGTACGCGTTCGCCGGGGTCAGCCGGCATCGTCATTTTGCCCGCCACCGGTACGACAGAGGCGACCGCCTCCTTGATATCGACCAGCGCCAGTCGTTCCTCCTTTGCCTTCCCACTCGAAATGCCGATCAGTACCGCGAACCGGAGGTTCCCGAGCGAGCTGCACCCCTTGCGCCAATAGGCGGCGTCGACGACGCGAAGCCTCCCGTCGCCGACCACTCCGGCGAGCTCCATGCACCGGGCACGAATGGCTTGATCGGCGAACAGCGCGGCAATTACCGTCTTTTCCGCGCTTGCGAGCTTCCAGAAGCGCTTGTTGTGCGGGATGACGGGCTTGACGTCTTCGAGGCGATCCTTCGCCAGATGCCGCCACCGTCTGCCGATCGCCTCGCGCTTCACGGACCGGACGACGTCGGGTTCGCGCGGATCGTCGTCGATTGTCGGGGTCAGCGCGCGGCTATACCCGTCGATCATCGCCTCGATCATCTGCGCGGTCGTGACGCCGGGCAGGTCCGAACTCCGCGCCGCGGTCTCCAGCGACAGCCCGAGGCGGATCAGGTCGTAGGCAGGGTTGGAGATGACCGTCTGATCCAGATCGCGGATCTGAATGTCGACGCGGTGATCGGCATCGGCCACGGGGCCAAGATTGCCGAGATGGCAGTCGCCGCAAATCCATACCGGCGGGCCTTCCGGAATGCGCGCAGCGACGAGGGACTCTTCAAGCCATTCGT
Source organism: Sphingomonas sp. Leaf20 (assembly GCF_001421535.1). Lineage (GTDB taxonomy): Bacteria > Pseudomonadota > Alphaproteobacteria > Sphingomonadales > Sphingomonadaceae > Sphingomonas. The sequence continues at coordinate 61,209 of NZ_LMKN01000009.1, forward strand.
AGAATTGCGCGGTATTGCCGCGGACATACGCGTGGACCGATCGCGCCATCTTGAGCGAGCGGGTGCGCAAAAGCGCAGCCGCGCGTTCGTCGGGAGCTACGGCCATGGACATGCTTTCAAGGGAGGAAGGGGAGGGACGGCGTTCGCCTCGCAATGCGAATTGCGCACCTACGAGGACCGCTGCGCCCACGCAATCGCCAGGCTGGCCGCGGCGTCTATCCACGCCGTCGCGACGGAGGATCGGCGAAGGCACCGCCATTCACGATGCCGTCAATTGCGACGACCGCTAGAGATCGGCCTTGATCTCCGTAATCTGCGTGTCCGAGAGCCCCGGTTTTTCCGCACCCAGATATTGCAGGAGTTCGCCGATCTCGTCCGGCCCGAACTCGAGGTCGAGATCGTCCATCCGTATGAACATCGCGCGCTGTCTGTCGGCAGACTGCGCGGCGACGATCGCGACGCACTCCTCGAGCGTTCCCCTTCCGATGTCCGCGGGGCTGGGGTCACCGGACGCCGTGACCGGGACAATGCTGGCCGGTTCGCTCAAGGGGTAGGTCGTCATCGTCGTAGATCCCGTCGTCTGGGTACATCGGGTGGCGCCCGCTGCCGGCGGGCGCCACAGGTGGTTCAGGCGTCTTCGGCCTCGATGTTGACGCTCGTCTCGGCGAGCTTCGTCATATATTCGTCGCCGCCATAGATGTCCTTGGTCGCCGCGTTGAGCTTCTTGTGGTCATCCTTCAGGCCCAGCGCCTTGGCATAAGCCGCGGCCGTGCCGAACCCGGCGATCCCGTAATGCGTCATCCGCTGATACTGCGCGATGATCATCACATCGAGCAGCGGACCCTTGTCGGGGCCTTCCTCGAGCACATGCTTGGTGGCTTCGGCGACGAGGCCCTCCATGCCCTTGCAATGCTCCTTCGAGACCTTTTCGTCATTCGAGGCAATCAGTGCCTTCAGGAGTTCGGTGTGCATCTCGATGTCCGCCTGCGACTTGGTAAGCATGTCCTTCAGCGACGCGTCGCTCGCCTTGGTCGTGATCTTCTTCAGGACCTTTTTCATCTGGTCGTTCGCCGACCACAGGTCCTTCAGCTCGTCGGTGTAGATGTCCTTGAGATCTTCGGGTGCAGACATGGGATCGTCCTCTGGACGCCGCCGGGCGGAATGCCCGGCGGTTGATTTTGACATGCGCGGATCGGACCGGGCGGGATTACGGGCGCAGCACGACCTTGATCACGCCGTCCTGCTTGTCGCGGAACTTCTGGTACATCTCGGGCGCATCCTCGAGGCTTGCGGGGTGCGTGACGACGAAGCTCGGGTCGATATCGCCAGCCCCGATCCGCGCGAGCAGCGGCTTGGTATAGGCCTGGACGTGCGTCTGGCCGGTCTTGATCGTCAGACCCTTGTTCATCATCGCGCCGATCGGGATCTTGTCGCCCATCCCGACATAGACGCCGGGGATCGACACGGTCCCGCCCATCCGGCAGCTCATGATCGCCTCGCGCAGGACATGGACACGGTCGGTGGCGAGGAATGTCGCGGCCTTGACCTTATCGATGACCGCATCGATCGCACCATGACCCGAAGCCTCTGCACCGACCGCGTCGATGCAGCTGTCCGGACCGCGACCCTTGGTGCGGAACTGGAGCTCGTCATACACGCTGTCGACCTCGGCAAAGTTGATCGTCTCGGCACCGCCCGCCTCGGCCATCGCCAGGCGCTCGGGCACTTCGTCGATCGCGATCACGCGGCCTGCGCCGAGCATCAGCGCCGAGCGGATCGCGAACTGGCCGACCGGGCCGCAGCCCCAGATCGCCACGGTATCGCCTTCTTCGATATTGGCATTCTCGGCGGCCATATAGCCGGTCGGGAAGATGTCGGAGAGGAACAGCGCCTGATCGTCCGTGACGTTGTCGGGCACCTTGATCGGGCCGATATCGGCCATTGGCACGCGCAGATATTCCGCTTGGCCGCCGCAATAGCCGCCCAGCATGTGGCTGAACCCGAACAGACCGGCGGGCGAATGGCCCATCGCCTTGATCGCGAGTTCGGCATTCGGATTGGTCCGCTCGCACGCCGAGAACAATCCCTTGCGGCAAAAGAAGCAATCGCCGCAGCTGATCGTGAACGGCACGACGACGCGGTCGCCGATCTTCAGGTTGGTAACTTCCGATCCGAGTGCGACGACGACGCCCATATTCTCATGCCCGAGAATATCGCCTGCCTGCATTGTCGGCTGGTAGCCGTCGAGCAGATGAAGATCGGACCCGCAGATCGCGCAGGCCGAGACCTTGATGATTGCATCGCGTGGATGCTTGATCTCGGGATCTGCAACGGTATCGACTCGAACATCGCCTTTTCCATGCCAAACCAGTGCGCGCATCAGAAAGTCTCCGTCTTGAAATCGGGGTAAGTTACTTGCACCCATACAAGTGCCAGCGCGTTCGGTGATCAGTGATCGTCGAATGACAAATCTATCACCTCAGGCGACATCGGACGTTACCTGCAAGTACTGCAGGACCTCGATGTGCTGTGTTTACCCCGTCTTGTTGTAGTCGGATAAGATAGCGATCTTACCTGCGGTATCGTTCCAGCAAAAATCCCGATAACGGGCGATTATATTTTGCATTGATAGATATCAGTATCGATCGCCTGAAGATAAATTGGGCTGCGAGATAAAGGTCCCTATTTTGCAAGGACTTGCGGTGACGCCGATCTGGCTTCCGAAGCGCCGGACAGTTTGACGCGACAATTTGCGCTTCTGGAGGGCGACGGCAAAGCCGGCTCCGCGACATGCGAGATTAGTGAAGACGGGGACCATTCGGCGAACCGGTCGTTAGGACGGTACCGCCCACTGCCGACGCTGTTCGAACGCGACGACCTCCACGGGCCTCGACGTTCTGGCGTGCGGCGGCAGGCCTTTGGACCCGGGATAATGTCATGCAGATCAAAGCCATTCTCTTCGATATCGACGGTACGCTGGTCGATACCAACGACATGCACGTCCTTGCATGGGAGGAGGCTTTCGCGCGCGTGGGGGCGTCGTTCGATCGCCAGGTGATCCACGACCAGATCGGCAAGGGCACCGACATGCTCGTGCCGACGCTCCTGCCCGACGCCGACGACGACCAGCAGGAAGAGCTCGGCGACACGCACGGTGCGATCTTCAAGGCGCAATACCTCGAGACCGCCAAGCCGTTCGCAAAGGCGCACGACCTGTTGGCGCATACGCATGGTCTGGATCAGCAGGTCGTGCTGGCGTCCTCGGCCTCGCAAGGTGAACTCGACCACTATATCGGCCTGCTGAACGCGCGCGACCTGGTCTCCGCGACGACGAGCAGCGACGACGTCGAGAAGACCAAGCCCGCGCCGGATATCTTCGCAACCGCGCTCGAGAAATTGCCGGGGATAGATCCGTCGGAGGTCATCGTCGTCGGCGACACGCCCTATGATATCGAGGCGGCGGCGAAGTGCGGGATCGCCGCGGTCGCCGTCCGGTCGGGCAAGTTCGAGGACGCACAACTTCAGGCAGCAGGCGCGGTCGCGATCTATGACGACGTCGCGGCCTTGCTCGCCGGCTATGCAACCTCACCGCTGGGACGCTGATTGACACGGCGTCGTGCCGGCCGGTCGCGGCGCCACCCCGGCGGACCGGCTATCGCGTGCGTACGCTGCGCAGCAGGGCGTAACCGAGAAGCCCCGAGACAAAGGATCCGGCGAGCACGCCGACCTTTGCCTCTGCCTGCAGGATCGGGCTGGTCGGGAAGGCCAGCAGGGTGATGAAGATGCTCATCGTAAAGCCGATCCCGCACAGCAATGCGACACCGAGCAGCTGCCGCTTTCCGGCGTGAGCGGGCATGTCCGCGAGGCCCAGCCGAACCGCCAGCATCGAAAAGCCGAAGACGCCCGTCACCTTGCCGAGCAGCAGCCCCAGCGAGACGCCAAGCGTGACAGGCGCAACAAGCGCCTCGGCCGGGAGCGTCAGTACAGGTACACCGGCATTGGCGAGGCCGAAGATCGGCACGACGATAAAGCCGACGGGGAGGTGCAGGGCGTGTTCGAGCGTATGCAGCGGGCTATCCGCGTCCCCGTCCGGACGACCGGGCGTGCATCGCATCGGGATGGTAAGTGCGACGATCACGCCGGCCAGCGTTGCGTGGATGCCCGAACGGAATACCAGCACCCAGAGGATCGCCCCCACCAGCAGATATGGCGTGAGGCGTCGCACGCCGAGCCGGTTGAGCCCTATGAGGACGCCGGTCGCGGCAACCGCCCCGGCAAGGTCGGGTATCGACAACTTCGCCGTATAGAACAGCGCGATGATCACCACCGCGCCGAGGTCGTCTATGATCGCGAGCGCGGCCAGAAACACCCGCAGCGATGCGGGGACGCGTGTCCCGAGCAGCGCGATCACGCCGAGCGCGAACGCTATGTCGGTGGCGGCAGGAATAGCCCAGCCGGCCGCGGTCGGGCCGCGATTGAGCGCGAGATAGACCAGCGCCGGCACTATCATGCCGCCCGCAGCCGCTATCCCGGGAAGCACCCGACGCGGCCATGTCGAAAGCTGACCGTCGAGCATCTCGCGTTTGATCTCGAGCCCGACGAGCAGGAAGAATACCGCCATCAGCGCGTCGTTGATCCAGTGCCCGATCGACAGCGGCCCGACATAGGCGTGGAGGATCGTGTCGTAGCTGGGCCCGACCGGCGAGTTGGCAAGGACGAGCGCCAGCACGGCCGCGCCCATCAGCACCAGGCCGGCCGAGGACTGGCTTTCGAGAAAACGGCGAATGGCACTTGGCGTGATGCGCGGCGCGTGGCCCATCGTGACGATCTCCGGACACAGGTTGTCGGCACTGGCGGCCCGACCAGCGTGGAAAACCTGCCCGCATCAACGCGAACACCCGATAGCCTTATCGCATCCTATCCAGTGCCGGACAACCGCGTCGCAGGACTTTTCAGACGCAGCGGCGGCGCTCGGAATGGCGTGAGGGAATCAGGACCCGCCGGTGCCCTCCGGCGGCACAGGAGACGCCGCGGTCGAAGAGCCGCGTTGTTCGACGTGATGACCCCTTGCATCGGGCAGCATGATGTCCGCGAAGTTCTTCCGGATATAGTCGAGCTTGGGATCGATGTACCGCTGGCAGAACGGTCTGTTCGGGTCGGTTCGGTAATAGTCTTGATACCGCGCGTCGGATGGCTTGAAGCCGACGAACGGACATACGCGCGTCCGGGCGGGCTCGTCCGTTTCCCGTGCATAGCGAGCGACCGTCCGTGCAGCCTCGTCACGCTGGCTCGCATCGAAGATGTAGATCGCGCTCCGATACCGTCCGCCGGGCGAATAGGTCCCGTTTGCGGAATGGGTCCTCAGGTGAACCTCTGCCAATGTTGCCAGGCCGATGACGCGGGGATCGAACGTGACGATGACGCCTTCCGCCCAGGCGTCGGACGGCGCTTCCGACCGGACGAAGCCCTGGTCGACGCTGACGACGCCGCGCAATGCCTGGAAGACGCCCTCGGTGCACCAATGGCACCCACCGCCAAAACCGATCTTCTCCACAGGCATTCTCCAGCGCCACCGACTGCGCACATCGTCGAGCTGGTGACATGGCGACGCCGCTCGTCGCTTGCAAAGCCGACGCGGGAATGGGCCGCTCGCGCCTGCGGTCAGGCGGTCACGCCGTGCCCCGACCGACTGCTATTGGGCGACGCCCCGACCTGGCGAGCAACACCCGATGATGGTCAGACGGTGCAGGTCCGGACCGCCTGCGCGAGTGCCGTCAGCGGATCACCGACCGGCACGAACTCATGCGCGAAAAAGCCCTGGAAGCCGACATCGGCAACGCTGCGCGCCACCGCATTCCAGTTCACCTCCTGCGTGTCGTCGAGGTTATGGCGCCCCGGAACCCCGCCGGTATGGAAATGGCCGATCCACTGAATATTCTTCCGGATCGTGTCGATCACGTCGCCTTCCATGATCTGCATATGGTAGATGTCGTAGAGCAGCTTGACGCGCGGCGAGGCGACCGCCCTGGCGACGCGCACGCCCCAGGCGGTATGGTCGGCCATATAGTCGGCGTGGTCGACCTTGCTGTTGAGCAGCTCGATGCAGATCGTCACGCCATGATCCTCGGCGATCCGCTTGACCCGGTTCAGCCCCGCAATGGCGTTGTCGGCGCCTTCCTCGTCGGACATGCCGCGGCGATTGCCCGAAAAGGCGATCACATTGGGTACGCCCGCCTTGGCCGCTTGCGGGATGCCGATGCGGAACGCCTGTTCGATCGCCGCGTGGTTTTCACGCCGGTTCAGACCGTTGGGGATCGTCATGATGTCGGCGGCATAGCCCATCGTGCAGCGCAATCCATGCCGGCGCGGCACCTCGTAATCCGCGGGCTCCAGCAGATCGATGCCCTGGAGCCCGATGCGCGCGGCGGCGGCGCACAACGTATCAAGCGGGATATTCTGGTAGCACCAGCGGCTTACGGACTGCTTCAGCCGGCCGCGACGCGCAGGCGCCGCGGCCATCCCCGCGGTCGCGCACAAAGCGAGAGAAGAAGCGATGGCGGTGCGACGTGTGATCATGCCGCCACAGTAATCCACAAGGCCGTGGCGGCAAGGTGTATTGCTATCGAACGCCGCCGCCCGCGGCCGGGTCTCCCCATGCATCGATGCGAAAGGCGAGCGGGGGGCGCGTTTGCCAATGACGACGCACAGACACCCGCGACCTTTGCTGCAACCCTAGTCGCGCGCGCTCGATCCGTGTAACCGGGAGGTACGGATCCTCAGGTCGAGCGTGTTGCTCAAGCCGGGACCCCGAGTCCGGAGCTACCGACATAGCACGCAAACCGAATTACGACTTTGAGCGCCGCGAGCGCGAAATGGCAAAGGCTTCGGGCTCCGCCAAAAAGGCGCAGGCCAAGGTCGACAAGCGGGCGGCTGAACAGAAGGTGCCGGACGCGGATGAGCCCGGCGGATCGTAAGTCGGCTGACGCGATGATCAACTTGTCCGATCCCACGCTCGCGCAGCTCGGCTGGAAGCCCTTCTTCAGCGATCAGGTCTCCGCCGAGCAGAGCCTTGCCTACCAGCCCGTTCGCGTCATGTCGGTCCACCGCGGACGGGTGACCATAGCCGGGGAAGGGGTCGAGGACTCGATTTCCTCGATCGGGCATGTGCAGAAAGGGCCGGAAGACCGACCGACCGTCGGCGACTGGTTGCTGATCGACCGGACGACGCGGAGCCTCGTGCGCATTCTCGACCGGACGAGCCTGTTCAAAAGGCCCGCACCGGGCGACGATCGCCGGATCCAGCTTATCGCCGCGAACGTCGATACGCTGTTCATCGTCACCGCCTGCGACCAGGACTTCAACGTGGCGCGTATCGAACGCTATCTCGTGCTCGCGCGCGAGGCTGGCGTCCGGCCCGTGGTCGTGCTCACGAAAGCCGACCTGTTGCCGGCCCCCGAGCATCTGGTCGAAGCGGCCCGCGCGCTCCAGTCGGGACTGCGGGTGGAGCTGGTCGACGGGCGCGATCTGACGAGCGCCGCGCACCTCGCGGAATATTGCGGTCTTGGCGAAACGGTCGGGGTGGTGGGATCGTCGGGCGTCGGCAAGTCCACGCTCGTCAACACGCTGAAGGGATCCGACAGCATCGCGACGCAGGCGGTCCGCGAGAACGACGGCAAGGGCCGGCACACGACCACCGTCCGCGAGATGCACCGCGTTGCCGGTCATGCGGGCGAGGGCGGCTGGCTCGTCGACACGCCCGGGATGCGCGAGATCCAGATGTCCGAAGTGGCCTCGGGCGTCGACGAGGTCTTCGACGATGTCACGGCGGTGACGCTCGAGTGCCGGTTCGCGAACTGCGTCCATGCCGACGAGCCCGGATGCGCGATCCGTGCCGCGATCGCGGCGGGAACGCTCGATCCCGCGCGCGTCGAACGGTGGCGCAAGCTCGCCGAGGAGGATGCGGCGAACAGCGGCACCGCGGCGGGGCGTCGCTCGCGCGCTGGAAAGACCCGAAAACGGCGATGACGATTGCCGCATCCGGGCTCTCGGACACGGGGTGGTGCACGCCTAGGCCTGCCAAGCGCGGGTGCCGCTAGAGCATCATCACCGATGCATGACGGCGTGGCGAAGCGTCAGCCCTGATACCGCAGCGTGTTGGCGAACCCATCATTCGCCTTGGTCATCTTGGCGATCTTCCGGAGGTTGGCGCGGACGTACCGCTCGAACCGGCGGTCGTCATGGATGCCCGTCGTCCGATATTCCTCCTGCACGAGCAATGTCTTGATCCGCGCCGCGAACCCCGCCTGGTCGTCGGTATGTCCCGACGTCTTCAGACTTTGGCAGACCCATTCCTCGGCGGCCGCCTTGTCATAATCGTCCTGCGCCGCATAACCGCGCCTGTCCGCTGCGGCCTGCTCCAGCCTTGCGGCATCGACACGGCTCTCCAGCCATTTGCGCACCAGCGCGCCATCCCATGCTTTCGACACTGCGTTCATCATGCTTCCAACCCTGACCGCACACCGCCTAGCTGAAAGCCGGGCATTTGGACACGCCTAGGAGAAAAGCAGACCGCTCGTGCCACGAACCGTTGCGAAGCGGCAAGAGGCACCTCAGCCCGCAGACTCGCGGCGCGGAAGCGTCCAGCCGGGGCGGACGAAGTGGCAGGTATAGCCGTTCGGCTTGCGCTCGAGATAATCCTGATGCTCGGGTTCGGCCTCCCAAAAGTCGCCGACCGGGGAGAGTTCGGTGACGACCTTGCCCGGCCAGAGGCCCGATGCGTCGACGTCGCCGATCGTCTCTTGGGCGACCGCCTTCTGGCGTTCGTCGGTGTAGAAGATCGCCGACCGATAGCTGACGCCGCGGTCGTTGCCCTGCCGGTTGGGGGTGGTCGGATCGTGGATCTGGAAGAAAAATTCGAGCAATGTCCGGAAGTCGGTGCGGGCAGGGTCGAACACGATCTCGATTGCCTCGGCATGCGTGCCGTGATTGCGATATGTCGCGTTGGCGACCGTACCGCCCGAATAGCCGACGCGCGTCGACACCACGCCCGGCAACGCGCGGATCAGATCCTGCATGCCCCAGAAACACCCGCCGGCGAGAACCGCGCGCTCGGTATCGGCGGGGACGTCCTCGACCTGGTCGAGATACGCGGCATAGCCTTGCTCCGCCATCGCGGCGCGCGGGACGAACCGCAATGCCGCCGAGTTGATGCAGTAGCGCAGCCCGCCGCGGCTGCGCGGGCCGTCCTTGAAGACATGGCCGAGATGGCTGTCCGCGTGGGTCGAGCGGATCTCGGTGCGCGGGATGAGCATCGACCAGTCCCGCTTCGCGGTCACGCTCGCGGGGTCGATGGGCCTGGCGAAACTGGGCCAGCCGCAACCGGAATCATATTTGTCGGCGCTCGCGAACAGCGGTTCGCCAGACACGATGTCGACGTAAATCCCTGCGGCCTTGGTGTTGAGCAGTGCGCCGGTTCCGGGACGCTCGGTGGCGTTCTGCTGGGTCACGCGGAACTGCTCGGGGGTCAGCGCGGCGACTGCGGCGTCGGTCTTGCGATAGCTGGTCATGGGAAAACTCCGTTGACCTGCATGTGGTTAGGCCGCGTCGATATGTCGAGGCGACCGATCCATCGTCTTGAGAGCAGCGCCGATCGGGTCGCCACACGCCGCTTCCTGCCCCCGGCTCAGACCCTGGTCCAGCGGTGCCTAGCGATCACCGATCGCATGGAGGATGCGATACGCCGCCTCCACGTCGCGCTCGACGACCGCGGCGGTAAAACGTTCGATGATCGTGCGCAGGCGACCGGTCGGCGCTGTCGCCGTGGTCAGAAGCGGGCCGTCGATCAACCGGCTTCCCCACTCCACGCCGAGCCGCTGCATTTCGTCATCCGCGCCGACGACGATCGAGGGGAAGGGGAGGGTCAATTTGGGCGACGCAAAACTCTGACGACCGCGGCCTGCGCCTTCGGGGGCCACCAGCAATGCGCCGGAGACGTTTGCCGTATAGGATCTCGGCGACAGGCGCGCCCACCATGCGGCGGCCGCGCATGCGGTTCCCTGCGCCAGAAGCATGACGGCACGGTCTGACATCGACACCGCGGCATCGATGCGCGCCGCCATCGCGTTTCGCTCCGCCACGGTACGGCCGCGAACCGCGATCTGCTGCATCTCGCCAAACCGCGGAAATTCGCGGAACCGGTCGAAGATCGACACGGCGTTCTCGGGGACGAGCGCGATGAGGTTCAGCCGTCGGCTATCCAAAACAGCAACAGACACAATGCGGTCTCCCGTTCCTTGAGCGCGCATGCTGTCGCTTCCCGGTCGACGGCGCAATGCGGTTGGCCCGATACGCGGCAGGCCGTTCTCTCGCGGCTTTCGACCGATCCCGGGGGGCGCGGTGCGGCCACCGCAGTACCGGACACCAGCGGCGACAGGATGCCGACAATGCCGAAGCCGACGTTGAGCGTGCGCGCCCGACCGGTGCAACGTCGCGAAGCGTGACGCCGCGCTCAGTCGCGGCGCATGAAGATCCAGTAGCCGCCCGTGCTCGCGGACTGGATCCGCACGGTCAGCTCGCGGTCGCGATCCTCGAAGTCGCCGACATGGCTGAACTCCAGGTCGAGTTTGCCCGACGCCCGGGCACGCTCGACGCGACCGCGAAAGTCGGCATTGTCCATGCACGGCGCGATCTGGCTGAAGAAGTCGAGTCCGATCCGGTCATGATCGCCGGAGCCCGACAGATGCCGCTCCGCCGCGCTGTAATATTCGACCTTGCCGTCGTCGCCGAGACGTATCGCGCCAAAGGGTAGCGTATCGACCGCCTCGCTCGGAAGCGCCTCGATCGCCATCGCGAGGCGCGGTGCGTCGAAATCGGGTAGTTCGCACGCGTCGATCACGATCATTCCTCCACAGCCTCACGCTCGATGACGACGGCCCCGACGATATGATCGACCGCAACGCCGTCGGACGAGAAGGGGAGCAGCAGTCGCTCGAACGTTTCGCGATACCCGTCGCCAAGGTCGATGCGGGCATGTTCGTACGAGGGCTTCCCGGTCAGCGCGCAGCGGCGATAGGCAGCTTCGCGCGCCGCCAGCGCGTCATTGCCGCTGACGGGCATGTCGGCCACGTCGATGCCGTCCGGTACCGCATCGCGCAGGGTGTTGCCGACCAGCGTGAAGGTGAAGTCGATCGGCACCTTCCCGAGGTCGATCCGCGCGACGACGATCCGGTGTGGCTCGCTGCACGCGGTGATCGCGAAGGCGTCGAACAACGGTACGGTCAGGGCCCCGCGGACGGCGCGCCAATGGTCGAGCAACGACCGCGTGCAGTCCGATTTCAGCCGCAACGCGAGCCGATCGAGCCGCTCGGCATCCGATGCGCGGCGATCGCGTGCGATGAGGATACGCCGCAATGCATAATGCAGGACCGCCGGACTGAAAGGCTTCTGCACCACCGTCTCGCCGGTGAGAGCGGCGTCATTGGTGATGCCCGTCATGAACACGCACGGGATGTCGGGTCCCGACGCGCGCACCCGCGCGACCAGATCGATCCCCGTCATGTCGGGCATCGCGACATCGGTGACGAGCGCATCGACGCCACGTGTTCGCAACACGTCGAGGGCTGCGCGCGCGTCGTGGGCCACCACCACGTCGAACCCCTCGTCTGCCAGCCCCTCGGCGATCATCGCGCACAATTCGTCGTCGTCGTCGACCAGCAGCACCGTCTCGAACGCGCGCCCGGCCACGTCGCTGCTTGTGTCCTCGCTCGCCAGACTCGCAGCCGACACGCCCCGATCGACCGCGCGCGGCAGGTAGATCGAAAAGGTCGTTCCCTGGCCAAGCCGGCTCTCGATCCGGAGCGCACCGCCGGATTGCTCGACGAAGCGCTGCACCATGGCGAGGCCAAGCCCGGTTCCCTTGCCGCGCTCCTTCGTCGTGAAGAATGGCTCCGTAATCCGTTGCAGCGTATCGCTTGACATGCCGGGGCCGTCATCGGCCACGACGATCCGAATGGCGTCCTGCCCTGAGAGCTCGAGCGGATGATCCGCCGCGGCTGCCGCGCAGTTGCTCACCGCAATCCGCAGATGGCCTACGCCATTCATCGCGTCGCTGGCATTGTTGGCGAGATTGAGCAATGCGGATTGCAGCTGCGTCGGATCGGCATGGACGGGCCAGAGCCCGGTGTCGCATTCGAGCGTGAGCGCCACGGTCCCGCGCATGCCATGCTTGATAAGGTCGGAGATCTCGCCGATCGCCCCGGCCAGATCGATGTGCTGCGCGACGACGTCTTCCTGCCGCGCGAACGCGAGAAGCTGCCGGACGAGCGCCGCCCCGCGCTCGGCGGCACGTTGCCCCATCGTCGCAATCTGCTGGATGCGCGGGTCGTCGTTGCGGTTCTGGATGATCGTGAACCCGCCGATCACGGCACCGAGGATGTTGTTGAAGTCGTGCGCAACGCCCGAGGTGAGCTGGCCTAGCGCTTCGAGCTTCTGGCTTTGCAACTGCGCCGCCTGTACCGCCTCGCGTCGCTCGATCTCGGTGGCGAGGCGTTCGTTGGCGAGGTTGAGCGCCGCGGTGCGCGCGCGCACGCGCCGTTCGAGGTCGGTGGTCAGATCACGGAGCTCGGCCTCGCGTTCTGCGAGGATGTGCGTCCAGTCTTCGCGCTCGGTGAGATCGTAGAAATAGCACACGACGCCGTACCGCCCGTCGAGCAGGCTCACGCGCTCGATCCGCCAGTCATACGCCTCGCGCGCTTCGACGTCGGCGCGCTGCTCGGACGTCGGTCCCGCCTGATAGGCGATGCCGGTGTCGAGCGTCCGTCGGAAGTGGCCGATCGCTTCGCTGGCAAATGGCTCGGGCCAGACAGAACGGAGGATGTCGGCGAAATCGCGCCCGATCAGCGGACGGACATTTGCGAACACCGTCTGCGCGCCCCGGCTGACCACGCGCAGCGTGAAGTCGGCATCGACCAGATACACCCCGAAAGGATTGTTCGCGATCAACGCCTCGAACGTCTCGACTTGGCGGCGAAGCCGGTGTTCCTCGGCTTTCGCCTGCGTGACGTCGCGCATGACGGATACGAACCCCGTGACCGCGCCGCGTTCGTCGCGCGTCGCGAATGTCGAGCGTTGCACGTCGATGATGGCGCCGGTCCTGACATTGGCGAGCTGCATGTCGCCCCTCCAGACGCCGTCCCGCCGCGCGGTCGGCACCACGACCTCGTCGACAAGATGGCGCTGGTCCGGAACGACGTAATCGGTCAGCCGCATCGGGAAGATGTCGGCGTCCTCGATCCCGATCAGGCGGCGGCCCGCGGGGTTGAGATAGACCAGCCGGCCCCCGGCATCGCACAGGCCGATCAGGTCGCCGGTATATTCCGCCATCTGGAGCAGCGCGGCATTTCCTCGCGGCACGACGTCGATCGACTCGGCGCGCCGCGCCTTGGCGAGAGGCTCGACCGTGGAACCATGGCCGTCGTTGACATCTTCCACCAGAAGACCCCTGTGGGCTGCATCGATACCGATGCGTAACAATAAGCACATCGCCCGGATTAGCGCCATATCGGAGGCGAATTTAAACCGGAATACGATGCGTTTACGTCGCGTATTGGGCACGGCGTATCGATGCCCGATCGCGCGGATCCGGCGGCATTCGCGGCGTCACGACGGACGTTATTCGGTGCTGTCGCGTGCGCATCGGCATGCAGGCCTGCCGGACCGGTCGCCCCCGAGCGATGCTGCAATCGCGCTCAGCAGCGCGGCGTCGCCGGTCGTGCGGTCGAGCACCCGGTCGCCGTGGCGTTCGGCGGCGCGGAGCAGCGCTGTCGAAGGCATGCTGCCGTCGAGCAGGATCGCCGTTCCCCGCCAACCCGAAGCGCGCAATGCCTCGACCACGTCGATGCCGGCCCCCGGCGATCCGTCGGTATCGACGACGATGCACGGAACGGCACGCGATCGCGGATCCGCCAGCACCGCCGCACCCGTGGCATAGGAGCGGACGTCGTACTGCTCCGACAGCAGCATGATCTGGCGCGCGCGTCGCACGCTCGGATCGCCTTCGACGAGCATGACGCCGATGCCGTCATGCGCTGGGGGTGTTTCCTCGGTCATCGCAGCGTCCTCTTCCAAGACCCTGGATGGCAGCGGCGCGGCGTGGCGTCTGTACGTAGTAGGCGAGGGCGCGGCGCGTCAGGCGCGATCGGCGGGGTCGCCCAGCCCGGCGGCGAAGGCGATGCGCAGCACGTCCGACAGGCTGCGCGCCGAAAGCTTTTCCATCAGGTTGGCGCGGTGGACCTCGACCGTACGCGTCGCGATCGACAGGTCGTACGCGATCAGCTTGTTGGGCCGACCGAGCACCATGCCGTCGAGCACGTCGCGTTCCCGCTGCGTCAGCGCGGCAAGCCGGACGACCGCGTCCGCCGCGGTCAGATCGCCGCGGTCGGCGCGCGCCGCCTGCGCGAGTGCAGTCTCGATCGCGCCGATCAACACGGTGCGTTCGAACGGCTTTTCGAGGAACTCGACCGCGCCTGCCTTGATCGCGCGCACCGCGAGCGTGACGTCGCCGTGCCCCGTCAGCATGATCACCGGGAGCGCGATGCCCGTCTCGGCAAGGCACGCCTGCACCGCGAGGCCGTCGAGATCGGGCATCCGGACGTCGAGCAGCACGCAGCCCCGCGTCTCGCGCGTGACCGCCTTCAGGAAAAGCGTGCCCGAGGGATAGGTCTCGACCGTATAACCGGCCTTGCGCAACAGGAAGCCGACCGACTGGCGGATCGCCTCGTCGTCGTCGACGATATGGACGGTGCGGCGTTGGTCAGTCATCGGTGTCGGTGTCCTGGCCCCGCGCGAGGGGCACGGTGAAGTGGAAGGCGGTGCCGCCGGTGGCGATGCCCTCGGCCCAGATCCGTCCGCCATGCGCCTCGACGATCGTCCGGCAGATCGACAGGCCGAGCCCCATGCCGTCCTCCTTGGTGGTCGCGAACGCTTCGAACAGGCGCGCGCGCACCGCGGCGTCGATCCCGGTGCCGGTGTCCGCGACGGTAATCTGCATAGAGCCGTCGCCTTCGCGCGCGGTGGCGATCGTCAGCACCTTGTCGGGCGAGCCCGCCATCGACTGGATCGCATTGCGGATCAGGTTGACGAGCACCTGCTGGATCTGGATGCGATCGACCAGCACGATCGCGCCGCCCGGTGCGACGCGCGTGCAGACTGCAATACCCGCCTCGTGCGCGCCGAGCAGGCCAAGGCTGGTCGCTTCTTCGACGAGCAGGTCGAGCGGTTCGTCGCGGAACCCGGTATCGCGGCCATCGACGAACGCGCGAAGCCGCCGGACGATCGTCCCCGCGCGCAACGACTGCGCCGCCGCCAGGTCCAGCGCCTCGGCAATGTCGGTCAGCAGCGCATTGCCATCGTCGCCGATGATCGCACGCGCCGCCTCCAGATAATTGGCGATCGCGGTCAGCGGCTGGTTGATCTCGTGCGCGAGCGTCGAGGCCATCGTTCCCATCGCACTGACGCGCGAGACGTGGACGAGTTCGGATTGAAGCTCCTGCACGCGGCGTTCGGTCGCGCGGCGATGCGTCAGATCGCGGATGAAGCCGGTAAAGATCCGCTCGCCGGCAATCGACGCCTCGCCGACCGCGAGCTCGATCGGAAAGATCTCGCCGCCGTTGCGCATCGCGTTCTCGAGCCGGACATTGCCGATCACGTGACGCTCGCCCGTCCGGCGATAGGTGTGCAGATGCCGGTCGTGCGCGCGCGCCTCGGACTGCGGCATCAGCATCGCCACGTTCTGCCCGATCACGTCGCTGGCGGCGTAGCCGAAGACCAGCTCGGCCGCGGCGCTGAACGAGGCGACGATGCCATGCTCGTTCATCACGATCATCGCGTCGGGGACGGTGTTCAGGATCGAGCGCAAGTGATGCTCGCGCCGCACGATCGCGGCCTCGGCCGCCTTTTCGTGCGTGATGTCGCGGATGACCTTGCCGAACCCGCGCAGCGCACCCGCATCGTCGTGAAGCGCGGTGATCGTGACGGCGGCGAGGAATTCGGAGCCGTCCTTGCGGACCCGCCAGCTTTCTTCCTCGATCCGTCCGCAGGCGTGCGCGCGGGCAAGGTCGGCCTCGGGTTTGCCCGCGGCGATATCGTCGGCGGGGTAGAAGATCGCGAAGTCGCGGCCGATGATCTCCGCCTCGGCCCAGCCCTTGATCCGCTCGGCGCCGCGATTCCAGATCGTCACGCGCCCCTGAGGATCGAGCATGTAGATCGCATAGGTCGTTGCACCGTCGATCAGCAGCCCGAGTTCCTCCGCCAGCGTCGCATCGCCGCGCGCGACGGTTCCGGCGCTGTCGTGCTCCTGCTGCGACCGGGGCGCGTTCATGCGGGTGATACGGTTGCTCGTGGCACGGAGCGGCAAGTCATTGCGCGATGGGCCCTGTTCGGCGAACGGTTGCGATCTGTCGGGGATCGAGGTCTCGACCGCCGACATCGCGACAGGATACACGCTAGGCGAATTACGCACTATACGCCAACACTCCCTCGATCGCCGTGATCGCGAACAGGATCGTACCGCCGATACTTAGTCTTGGATTTAGTATCGCAAATGCTTTCAGATACTTGCGGCTTGCGAGGCGGGTCATCGCCTAGTGCGACAGCAGCGTGCAGCGCCGGTCGCGCAACAGCAGGTCGCGAGTGACGCGGCCGAACGCCCATTCGCGGATCCGGCTGTGGCCGTACGCGCCGGCGACGACAAGGTCCGCCCCGACCTCGTCGGCGAGCGCCGTGAGCGTGTCGGTGCTCGAGCGCTTCGGCCGCGAGACGATCTTATCGGCCGCGATGCCGTGGCGCGCGAGCCAGCCGGCAACCTCGTCGATCGCCGCGCGTGCGTCGAGTGCATCGATCGCGACTTCGGCGATCACGACCCGCTCGGCGAGTCTGAGCATCGGCAGCGCATCGCTGATCGCGCGGCGGCATTCGCGCGTGTCGGTCCAGGCGACCATGATGGTCGAGAAGGTCGCCGTGGCACCGCTGTCGGGAACGACGAGCACCGGGCGGCCCGCACGCAGGATCAGGTCGCCCGTATCCGCATGCGTCGCGAGATCGGCGAATCCCGGCCCCGCGCTGGTGATGACCAGATCGGCGGCGCGCGCATGCCGCGCGACGACGTGCGCGATGTTGGACAGCGTCGGGATCGAGCGCCATTCGAGGACATGCCGCGCAAGACGGTGATGCGCCTCGAACTCGGTCTTCGCGCGCGCGAGTTCGTCGGCGACGATCTCGCGCTCGATCACCGCATAGTCGCCGCCGAGATAGTCGTCGCCCATCGCGAACGGGACCGGGCGGCATGCGGCGACTCCGATCACCGCGGCGTCATGCCGGTCGGCGAGCGTCGCGGCGACATCGAGCAGGGCGGCGTTTCGGCGTCCGCCATCGAGATGCACCAGCAGCGTTGGATAGGTCATGCGCGGTCTCCCTCTTGGACGTCCATCGTCGGCGATCGGGCGCGCGTGCGAAACTATCGGGAACTACGCAGTCGGCGGCGTGTGCGTAGTTCCCGACTCTGTCGGCGACGGGGTGCGTCGATAGGCTTGTGGCCAACGGTTCGGCACGCGCCGCGCCCCTTCAGGAGAGTGTCATGTCGCACGATGCCAGATTGCAGAAAGCCGTTCTCGCCGAACTCAACTGGGATCCGAGCGTCCCCGCCGGGCATATCGGCGTCACCGCGAACAACGGCGTCGTCACGCTCAGCGGCCACGCCGGCAGCTATGCGGCGAAATATGCCGCCGAACGCGCGGCGGCGCGCGTCGACGGCGTCAAGGCGGTCGCCGAAGAGATCGAGGTCCGGCTGGAAGACCGCTTCAAGCGGGGGGACGAGGCCATCGCCACCGCGATCGTCGAGCGGCTGGCCTGGGACACGATCGTCCCGCACGACTGCATCAAGGCCCAGGTCGAGGATGGCTGGGTGAGCCTGCGCGGGACTGTGCGCTGGCATTTCCAGAAGGATGCAGCCGAGGCCGCGGTGCGGACGCTTGCGGGCGTGGTGGGCGTGACGAACCATATCGTCCTTCAGCCGCGCGTCGACGTCACCGATGTCAGCAACGACATCCGCGCGGCGCTGCACCGTTCGTGGTTCTTCGATGGCGACACGATCAAGGTCTCGGTCGACGGCGGCACGATACGGCTGACCGGATCGGTCGATTCGCCGCGTGACCGGATGGTCGCCGAGCGCACGGCCTGGGCCGCGCCGGGTGCGGTGAAGGTCGAGAACATGCTCGAGATCGCCTGAGATGCGGGCGCTGTCGTCGCACCGCGAGCGTCATGTCGCCGACCGGATCGGCTGGCTGCGTGCGGCCGTGCTCGGCGCCAATGACGGGATCGTCTCGACCGCGAGCCTGATCATCGGCGTTGCGGCAGCGTCGACTGAGGCCGCGGGCGACACGAGCGCGATCGTCATCGCCGGAACGGCCGGGCTGGTCGCGGGGGCGATGTCGATGGCGGCGGGCGAATATGTCTCGGTCAGCGCGCAGGCGGATACCGAGACGGCCGAGCTCGACCGCGAACGTCGCGAACTCGTCGACGATCCCCATGGCGAGCTGGCCGAACTCGCGGCGATCTACGTCGCGCGCGGTGTCGACGCCGCGACCGCCGCGAGCGTCGCGGCGCAGTTGATGGCAAAGGACGCGATCGGCGCGCATGCACGCGACGAGCTCGACATCACGCTGGGCGCGCGCGCGCGGCCGGTACAGGCGGCGTTCGCGTCGGCGGCGAGCTTCATGGTCGGCGCGGCGTTGCCATTGCTGAGCGTGTTCGTCGTGCCGCCGGGTGTGCTGATCTGGGCGGTCGGTGCGGGGTCGCTGCTGTTCCTCGCGCTGCTCGGCGCGGTCGGAGCGAAAACCGGGGGCGCGACCGTCTGGCGCGGGACGGTGCGCGTCACCTTCTGGGGTGCGTTCGCGATGATCGCGACCGCGGCGATCGGGGCGTTGATCGGCGGCGCGGTCTGACGCCCGGCCCGAGGCGCCCGCCTAGAGCGTCATCCGCAGGATCGTCGAGGTGGGGTCGCCCGGGCAGGCCGACGCGATCCAGCCGCGTTCGCGCTCGAGATCGATCGCGTCGTGATTGTCGCGGCTCTCGATCGATTCGAGTGTCAGGATGCCCTTCCAGCGGGCAAATTCCGCGACATGGTCGAGCAGCGTCCAGCTGATCCCCATCCGCTTGAAATCGCGGTGGACCGCGATCGCGACTTCGGCACGGCGGAAGCTCTGGTCGGCTGCGAGCATCGCGGTTGCGATGATCTGGCCGGAGGCGGGATCGAAGGCGAGGAAATGTTCGGTGCGATCGTGATCGATCGTGACCATCGCCTTCAGCTGGTCATGGTCGACCTTGCGGACAGCGCTCAGGAAACGAAAGCGGAGGTCCTCCGCGTCGACATGGCCGAAGAACGCATCGAGCGCGGGCTCGTCTTCCGGCGCGGCTGGGCGCACGTGAAAGACCAGGCCGCTGCGGGTCGTCAGGTCCCGCGTCCAGGACCTGGGGGGCGGAGCCCCGGCGGCCGTGTGTTGGCTCACATGTTCGACCATCGTGGCGTCCCTTATCCTGCGCGTCCCAGAACCGGCCGCCCGATGCGCCTAGCCGAAAGTCCCGCGCGCCCCGAGCGTCGGAAAACACGTAGGGTCCGATCCGCGCGACCGCCCCGCGATCGTGGCGAGGTTCCTAGGCGCCGCGGGTCGTGGTGAGACGCAACAGGCGTCCGCCGCTGCCATCCTCGAGGATCCAGAGTGCCCCGTCCGGCCCCGCCATCACGGCGCGGATGCGCGCGCCCATGTCCCATCGCTCGACTTCCTTCGCGGTCGTGCCATCGAAAGCGATCCGGATCAGCGATGTCGCGGCCAGCCCCCCGACAAACGCAGACCCGCGCCATTGCGGGAACATCGTGCCGTCATAGAATGCGAGCCCCGCCGGTGCGATGACGGGGTCCCAGTACAGGGCGGGCTCCTGGAAGTTCGGCCGGGTGTCTGGCTTGGCAATCGGCGTATCGTCGTAATTCTTTCCATAGGAGACGATCGGCCAGCCATAGTTCCGGCCCGGCTCGATCAGGTTGAGTTCGTCGCCACCCTGAGGCCCCATCTCGGTTTCCCACAGGCGGCCCTGCGTATCGAAGGCCAGACCATAGGGATTGCGATGCCCGGTCGACCATGTTTCCGCAGGCGTGAGATTTGGCGAGGGGATCGTTGCCTTGCGCACGGGTGCGGTCGCCGCGGACGCGGTGTTTTCGGGCGGATCGATGACGCCGATCGTGGTCGCGCCCGTCTTGCCTTGACCCGGATTACCCGGTGCAGGCTTTCCATCGAGCGTCAGCCGCAGGATCTTGCCGAGCGCCTGATCAGGATCCTGCGCCGGGTTGAAGCGCTGACGCTCGCCCGAGGTCAGGAACAGATACCGGCCGTCGGGCGAAAACGCGATATAGCCGCCGAACTGGCCACCGGCGCCGCGCGGAAGCTGCCGCCAGATCACCTGCAGCCCCTGCAAGACCGGCTTGCCCGCGACCGTGCCGAGTGTCGCCTTCGCCAGCGCGAGCCCGTCGCCGCCCTCTCCGGGTTCGGAATAGGTCAGGTAGACCTGTCGATCCCGGCCGAATGCAGGCGACGTCGCGACGAACAACAGGCCGCCTTGTCCTTCGTCATGGACCGTCGGTACGCCGCCCACCTCGGTCTTCGCGCCGGCGGGGGTCACAAGCCAGAGGTGACCCGTTTTCTCGGTCACCAGCATGCGGCGATCCGGCAGAAAGGCGAGCGCCCATGGCGCATCGAATGCGGCAATCTCGGTCGCCTTGAACGGCTTGTTCGCGCTCGGTGCAGACGTACCGTAATTGACCGGTCGTATCTTGGCCTCCGCCGGGGGTGGCGGGGCGTTCTGAGCCTGACCGCACCCCGCCATCAGCGTGATGACGGCCAGGGGAAGCAAAGGGTGGCGCTGCATCGACAAATTTCCTGGTATTTCCGCTAGTCGGGATCCCGTATCGTCGTTGCGTTCGAATGCCGCAACCAGGATCGGCGTCCGCGCCCCGCAGTTGAATATGGTTTCGTCCGACGCATGCCCATGCGATTTCGGGGGGAGGGCAGGCCATGGACATTGATCATTCCGATCGTCCGACGCATCAACCGGCTCAAATTTCGGAAGGACTATCGCTGATGGCTGAACCGGTCTGCCATGACGTGCTCATCGTCGGTGCGGGACATGCGGGCGCGCAGGCCGCGATCGGGCTTCGGCAACGCGGTTTTGCCGGCAAGATCGCGATCGTCGGCGACGAAGCCTCGCTGCCCTATGAACGGCCGCCCTTGTCGAAAGAGTATCTGGCGGGCGACAAGCCGTTCGAGCGCATCTTGTTGCGACCGCCCTCGTTCTGGACGGATCGCGCGATCGAGCTGCTGCTGGGCACGACGGTGACGCACGTCGATGCCGAGGCGCATAGCGTCACGACCGCCGACGGCGATGTCCTGCGCTACGGCTCGCTGATCTGGGCGACGGGGGGAGCGCCGCGACGCCTGACCTGTTCGGGCCATGACCTGGCGGGGATCCATACCGTGCGGACGCGTGCGGACGCCGATCGGATGCGCGCCGAACTGCCCGGCGTCACCAACGTCGTGGTCATCGGCGGCGGCTATATCGGGCTCGAGGCGGCGGCCGTCCTGACCAAGCTCGGCAAGTCGGTCACGGTGATCGAGGCACAGGACCGGGTGCTGGCGCGCGTGGCGGGCGAACCACTGTCGCGCTTCTTCGAAGCCGAACATCGCGCGCACGGCGTCGACGTACGCACCGGCGCTGCGGTGTCCTGTATCGAGGAGGCGGATGGCGCGGTATGCGGCGTCCGGCTTGCCGACGGCGAGCTGCTCGCATGCACCATGGTGATCGTCGGCATTGGCATCGTCGCTGCGGTCGCGCCGCTCATCCAGGCTGGTGCGGAGGGGGACAACGGCGTGACGGTCGATGACAATTGCCGGACGTCGCTGCCGGACGTGTTCGCGATCGGCGATTGCGCAGCGCACGCCAGCGCGTTTGCCGAGGGGCAGGTGATCCGGCTCGAATCGGTCCAGAACGCGAACGACCAGGCGATGACCGTTGCCAAGCTGCTGACCGGCGCTCCCGAGCCGTATCACGCGGTGCCGTGGTTCTGGTCGAATCAATATGACCTCAAGCTCCAGACGGTCGGTCTCTCGACAGGGTATGACGGCATCGTGACGCGCGGCGATCCCGGCACGCGCAGCTTCTCGCTGATCTATCTGAAGGCGGGGCGCGTGATCGCGCTCGACTGCGTCAACCGCGTGAAGGATTACGTGCAGGGCCGTGCGCTGGTTGTCGGATCAGCGCGGCTCGACCCCGCATCGCTCGCCGACGCCACAGTCGACCTCAAGACGCTGGCGCTTGCGGCGGCGGATGGCGCAGCCGTCGGGTAACGGGCTGGCCATCCGCGCGCCGATCAGTTCGGCATCTGGTTCGGCGGGGTCGCGGACGATGTCGTTGCCGGGACGGGCGGTGTCGCCGACCGGGCATCGCTGACCGCCTCGTCATACCATTGCGCCAGATCCGCCTTCATCTGGTGCAGCGCCTCGGGGTTGAGATAGGTCATGTGGCCCGCCGGATAATAGGTAAAGCGCAGGTTCGCCTGCTGCGCCCGGTCGAGCATCATATGGCCAAGGTCGTTTTCGGTCCCGAAGAACGGCGTCGCCATGTCGTAATAGCCGTTCATCGACAGCACCTTGAGATACGGGTTGGCGCGCATCGCCGCGCCCAAGTCGATCGCCGTATTGGGGTTGTTCTGCGGCTGGCCGGGACCGGGGGCGGCGTGTTTCCAGTTCCAGGTCCAGCCGGCGGCATCGCGCGCGGACTGACGATACGGCAGTTCGGTCTCGTACTTCAGCGTCGAGCCCAGATAGTCGCTGAACGACGCGATATACGCGCCCGAGATCGCATCCGACGACGCATCGGTCTCCGGCCGCTCGCCCGCCGCATCGGCGTCGATGCCCGTGTAGCGCGAGTCGAACCGGCCGACGGTGCGGGCCGATCCGCGCAGCAGCTCCTTCTGGAACCGCGGCAGGTCGACACGCAGATTGGCCCGCTTGATGAAGTCGACGCCGAGCCCCGTCAGCTGGCTCATCCGCTGCGCGACCTGATCGCGTTCGGCATCCGAGATCGACTGGCCCTTTGCAAGCGCGGACATGTACGGCCCGGTCGCGAAGGCGCGCGCTTCGGCGACGATCGTCGCCACGTCGGCAGGGCGGTTGGCGATGCGATTGTGATACCAGGCGGTCGCGGCGTAGCTCGGCAGATAGTTCAGATACACCTGATCGAGCCCGGGCTGGCGATAGCCATAGTTCATGATCGAGCTGAGCAGGACGACCCCGTTCAGCGCCATGCCGCGCTCCTGCAACTGATAGGCGAGCGCGCCCGAGCGCAGCGTGCCGTAGCTTTCGCCCAGCAGGAACTTGGGGCTCATCCAGCGGCCATATTTGGTGACGTAGCGCAGGATGCCCCTGGCAAACGCATCCGCGTCCTCGTCGGTGCCGTAAAAGGCCTCGGGCTTGGTATCGCCGAGCGGCCGCGAATAACCCGTTCCGATCGCGTCGAGGAAGACGAGATCGGTCTTGTCGAGCAGTGAGTCCGGATTCGGGCCGACGTCATACGGGGCGGGGCGGATGAACTCGGGGTTCGTGGTGCGGATCCTGATCGGTGCGAACGATCCCATCCGCAGCCAGAACGAGGGCGATCCGGGGCCGCCATTATACAGGAACGTCACGGGGCGTTTCGTGCCCGGCTTGGTCCCGTCCAGCGTGTAGGCGGTGTAGAACATCGATGCGGTCGGCTTGCCCTCGACGTTGCGCAGCGTCAGCGTGCCCGCCGACGCGGTATAGGGATAGCGGCGACCCGCGATCGTGACCGAATCCCGGTGTCGTACTTCCTGCTCGTCGACCGGCGCATGCGCCCAGGCCGCTTCGACCTCCTCCTTCGCCCGGTCTGCGGCGCTGGCCGCCTTCGGCCGCGCCGGCGTGTCCTGTGCCGATAGCGGCGAAGAGGCCAGGGCTGGGACGAGGATGGCGGCGGCGAGTATCGGGGCAAGATGGGTACGGATCACGCAGGGTCCCTTGTGCTGTGCTGCCCGGGGCAGCGGTGCTGCCATTGTTCCCGCTTATACCGCCCGCCGCAAGCCGCGCCGACGGCGATGTTCAGCCGAGCCAGCCGCCGGAAAAGCCCGCGCGCTGCAACCCGCGCCGGATGTGCGGATTGCGACGCATCGTGTTCCAGATGAGCCCCGACTGCGCATTCTCGATCATCGCGACGATCGGGCCCTGGTCGATGCCGAGTTGGTCACCGTCGACCCAGCCGATGCCGGGGACGATGCGACCATGCTTGAGCGGCCCGGGCGGTGCGGTCAGCGTCGGGTTGAACGCATCGGCAAACCCGTATCGGCCATAGATGCCCGCGCCGTAGCGGCGATGCATCGCGCCGATCGCCTGCGTGGCGATATCGGGGGCGAACGCGATCGACGCGGCCGCCGCAGTCGGCGCGATCGTGCCGTCGTCGCGGTCGCCCGGGCCGCGCGCGGAATAGCTGTAGAAGGTGCGATCGACGCCGGCGATCCGCGTCGTGAAGTCGCCCGGACCGTCGCACGCGGTCAGGCCCCAGACCTCCGCGTCATAACCGCGCCAGCCGCCCGGGTTTGCCGTCGCATAGGCGCGCTGGGCATGCGCCGCGCGCCGGCTGTTCTCGAAATAATCGATGTCGTGAGTCGCGATGTACGCGTCGCGAATGCCGCGAAAGTCGATCCAGACATGGCTGTACTGATGCCCGAACAGCGGCGGGAAATGGAGATGGGGCTGCCCCCAGCGGTCGCTCCACGACGACTCGAAGCGGCTCGACCAGGCCTGCCACGTCCCCTCGGGCAGCGGATGCGTCGGCGATCCGAGCGCCAGCACGTACAACAGCATTCCCTCGTTATAGACATCCCAGTCGCTCTTGATGAACCCCGTCTCGGGATGCCAGCCCATCGACAGCAAGGGTGCGCGCGGGGTGATCCAGGTCCACTCGACGGCGGTGTAGAGCCGCTCGGCCAGCGCGCGGATCCGAACTTCGTCGGGATGATCGCCATCGAACCAGCTTTGCGCGAACAGCGTCCCGCCGAGCAGCAGCGCGGTGTCGACGGTCGACAGTTCGCAGCGTGCAAAGCGCTGCCCCTTGGTGACGCCGAGGAAATGATAGAAGAAGCCACGATAGCCGCTGAAGCCGGTCGCGCCGTCGCCTTGCGGGGCGTCCGCGAGGAATTGCAGCGTCGTCAGCGTCCGCGCCCGCGCCTGTTCGCGCGTGATCCAGCCGTGCACGACACCGATCGGATAGGCGGTCAGCGCAAAGCCGATCGCCGCGACCGACGAGAAGGACGGCGTCGGCCAGCGGTCGGGCGCAAGCCCCGTCGCCGGATCGGTGGTATCCCAGAAGAAGCGGAAGGTCCGCTCCTGCAGATCGGCGACCAGCGCGTTGCCGGTTATCTGCCCTGTCGGCGCGGCAAGCCGCGTGGTCGTCGCGCAGCCCGTTGTCAGGCCGGCGAGTGCGAGCCCGCTGCGGCCAAGGAAATCTCGTCTGCCAAGCATCGGCACGCTCCTGTTACGCGGTACGGGACGGGGGCGGCGCCGGCGGACGCCGCCCCCGTCGGATCAGAAGCGGTAGCCCAGACGGAACTGGACGCGGCGCGGCAGGGTGAGCGCGCTGCTGCCGGTCCGCGAATTGGCGGCTTCGAGCGGATCGGTGTTGCTGAAGAACCCGTCGAATCCGCTCGGGTTCTTGGTGTTGAACGCGTTCAGCAGGTCGACCGCGGCCTCGACCTGATCGTTTGATCCGAACAGCTTGAACTTGTTCGCCAGCGTCAGGTTGACCTCGCAGAACGCGAAGACGCCGCCGATGCAGTTCTTCTCCGGATAGGCGGAGGTGAAGCGCAGCTGCCCGGTGTCGAACCCGTTCCGCGCGTCGGTGACCTGATAGGCCTGGCCGCTTCCGAGCGTGGTGAGTGTCGACAGCTGGAAATTCAGCGGCAAGTCGACGATCCCCGAGATGACGACGCGGTGGCGTTCGTCCCCCGCCCGGCGACGCCAGCCATAGGCATCGGGGGTGATCGCATCGAGGCTGAACAGATCGCCGCCATTCTGCTCCGACTCCGACACCGTATAGGCGATGTTCAGACCCCAGCCCGACGATTGACTGTAATTCTTGTCGAGCGTGAAATAGAGCGCCTTGTAGCGGGTATCGAGCCCGTCGAGCCCGATGATGACGTTCGAATAGCCGTTGGCGAGCGCGGGGGCGGTATCGCAGCAATTGCCGAGCCCCGCATTCTGTCGGGTCGCGAACACGTTGGTATAGCCGTTGCGACCGCGCTGGTAGGAGGCGGTCACCGCCGCCTGGAACGCGCCCACGCGCTGCCGGACGCCAAAGCTCGCCTGATCGTTGACCGGCGGCCGCGCGTTGTTCTTCACCGCGAACAGCTCGGGGAGCCCCTGCGTCGAGCTTGCGGCAAGCGCCAGCAGGCCGTCGCGCGTCAGATAGGACGGATCCCACTTCACCGTCGGCAGGTTCGAGCGCGGCGTCCCGTTTTGCGAGAAGCGGAAGACGCCGATCGGGTTGATCGTCCGCGACAGCTCGTCGACCGTGTTGTTGAAGTTGTTGCGGTCGTAATAACGGCCGAAGCCGCCGAAGATCACCGTCGACTGATCGTCCTTCACGTCCCACGAAAAGCCCAGGCGCGGGGCGATCGCGCCGGTAAAGGGCTTACGGTTGTTGCCCGTCGAGATGTAATCCTCGGCCTTGAAATACGAGGTCTGCGGCAGCGCGCGCAATGCCGCCACGCCCGCGGCGGGGGTGATATAGTCGTTGTTGACGCCGTTGGTCTCGTAATCCCACCGCACGCCGAGATTGAGCTGCAACCGCCCGGTCACGTCCCAGTCGTCCTGCAGATACAGCCCGACCTGCGTGTTCGACCCGAAGATCCGGCCATTGCCGAGGCCCAGTCGCGCTTCGGCTGGAAACGCGAAGCTCGTGTCGTCGCTCGTGTCGGTCGGCGTGCCCGCCTGGTCGATGCGGAAGGTATAGCGCGGCTCGACGAACGACATGTTGTTGAACTCGATGTCGGTGATCTCGACACGCGCGCCCGCCTTGATCGCGTGGCCTTGGAGCCCCGTATAGGTCAGGTCGTCACGGATCGTGTACCCCTGCTGGATCTCGCGACGCGTCGAATCGCGTCCGCCGAACACCAGCACCGAGTCGTAGTCGAAGGTCGGCAGGCCGGGATTGATCGAAGTCGGCCGGAACTGGTAATCGAGATAGTTCAGATTGACCTCGTTGACGAAGCTGTCGCCCGAATAGGTCCATTTGAACAGGTAGGTGTCGACCTTGTTGCGCTTGTTCTCGGCATTCTCGAACGCCACATTGCCGCCAAAGCCCTGGATGTCGGTCTCGGTGCGACGGCTGAACGACAGGTCGAAGACCTGGCGATCATCCGGCGTCAGCGTCAGCTTGCCGAAGTAGAAGTCGCCGCGGAACGGGCTGACGAATGCGCCCTCGAAGTCCGACAGACGGCGCCCCGAAAACTGCTCGAACTGCGCGACCGCGGCATCCGACCCGGTGGTGTTGACGTTGAACGCGCGGTCCTGGTTGTTGCCCTCATAGGCCGCGAAGAAGAACAGCTTGTCCTTGATGATCGGGCCGCCGAGCGACGCGCCATATTGCTTGCGCTCGAACGCGGGCTTGGCGTTGCCGTCGCGGCGGTCGAGAAAGCTTTTCGCACTCAGGCTGCGGTCGGTATACTGGCCGAAGACCTCGCCGTGCAGCTCGTTCGTGCCCGACTTGGTGACCGCGGTGATGATCGCCGCACCGGCCTGCTCGTATTCGGCCTTGTAGTTCTGCGTCAGGACGCGGAATTCCTGCACCGCCAGCTGGCCGAACGGGTTGCCGCGGCTGTTCTGCTGCCCGGCGACGCCGCCTTCGCGCAGCTTGTTCTTCAGGCTGACGCCGTCGATGAACACGTTGACCTGGCTCGCGGTCGACGCGCCCGAGCTGAAGCTCTTGTCGGTCTCGCTGTCGTTATAGCGCACGCCCGGCGCGAGCGCGGCGAAGGTCAGGAAGTTGCGGTCGGTCTGCGGCAGCGTGCGGATCTGTTCCTGGCTGACGTTGGTGGCGATTTCGCTGGTGCGCGTCTCGACCAGCCGGCCGCCGCGCACGACGATCTCGCCGCCATCACCCGCGACCGGGGCCGCTGCTGCCACATCGCCGGTGGCGCCCGGTGCGGCTGCCGTGGCACCACCCTCGGCCGCTGCCGGTGCGGCGGCGACGAGCGTCGCATCTAGACTGGCGGACTGGCCGATCGCGACGACGATGACGCGCTCGAACCGCGCCCCGTCGGTCCCCTTGATCGTGATCCGATATTCGCCGGGGCGCAGACCGTTCAGGATATAGCGGCCGCTCGCGTCGCTGATCGCGCGATAGGTCTGGTTGGTACCGGTGCTGACCGCCGCGACGGTCGCGCCGGACAGCGGCGCGCGATCCGCACCGCTGACCTGGCCGCGGATCGACGCGGTCGAGGTCTGCGCCGCTGCCGGAACGAGCGCGACGCCTGCGCTCGCGAGCATCGTGGCACCGGCCAAGGCCATCCTGAAATGTCGTGTCATGTCCTGTATTCCCCTGCGTTATGCCCCTTTTTGAGGCTTGGTTGAGCTGTGCTTTCCCGAACGACGAGCGACGGGACGATCATGTCGGTGTCCCGGTCGACGGCGGCTGATGGCGCGGCGGGGCCGCGGGCCTTCGCCGCGCTGCGCCGCCGTGCCTCTGCGGCGATCGCGGCGTCGAGGGACGCAACCGCGCGCTGCCCCATCGCCGCGATGTCGATCCGGACGGTAGTGAGTGAGGGCGAGACGAGCCGGGCCAGCGGGATGTCGTCGAAACCGGCCACGGCGATCTGGTCGGGGACGGCGATCCCCGCGCGCCGCAGCGTGACGATCGCACCCAGCGCCATCATGTCGTTCGCCGCAAAGATCGCATCGACGCTCGACGGATCCGCGAGCACCGTCGTGGCCGCGGCGATCCCTGCGTCCTGGAGAAAATTGCCCTCGATGATCCGGACCGGAAGCCCCGCACGCGCGGCGGCCTGCTCGACGCCCCGCCGCCGTTCGATCGCATCGATGTTCGTCGCCGGACCGGCGATATGGACGATCCGCCGACGCCCGGTCGCGACGAGGTGGTCGATCATGGCCTCCGCCCCCGACACGTTGTCGACGCGCATCGCGGTGTGGGGACCGGTGCGCAGCGCGCAGTTGAGCAGGACCGCGGGTATCCCTGCGGGCAACCGCGCGACCAGCTCGTCCGCGGCGATGTGCGGCGCCATGATCGCCAGCCCGTCGACGCGACCGCGCATCGCCTGCAGCGCCTCCGTCCCGCGACCCGGGCGGTCGTTCATCACCGTCAGCAGCAGGTGGAGACCGCGCGCCGCGGCTTCCTCGTCCATCCCGCGCAGCAGTTCCGAAAAGAACTCGCCGTGGAGGTCGGGCAACACCACGCCGATCGCACCCGACCGCGAAAGGCTGAGGTTGCGTGCGCCGGCATGCGGGACATAGCCGAGCTGGCGCGCGGCCTCCTCGACCCTGAGGCGCATCGCGTCGCGAATATTGGCATGCCCGTTGAGCACGCGCGACACCGACGCCACCGACACTTCGGCAACGCGAGCGACATCGCGGATCGTGGCGTGCGGCATTCCCTTCCTTCATCCTCTCGACGGCGATCTGCGTCGCATCGCGGGTCTGGGATCGTCTATAAGACCTTGATGTAACCGGTTACAATAACCTAGGGCTTGCCACGCAAAATATTTCAAAGACGTGGTTTTGGAGAGGCTTCATGGACGATCGGCACATTTCAAGACGCGCGCTGGTACTCGGTGGAACGATGGCCGCGGCCTGGGCCTCTTCGCCGCTTCAGGCGCTCGCGGCCGGCACTGCGGCCACCGCGCTGCCGCCGAAGGTCGAGGCGCTGCTCGCGCGCATGACGGTCGAGGAAAAGGCGGGGCAGCTGACGATCATGGCCGCGGCCTGGGCGGGGGGCAGCGCGACGGCGCTCAATCCGGCGGGTGCCGCTGCAAGCTTTGACGGGCAGCTCGCGGACGTCAGGGCGGGGCGTCTCGCAGGCGTGTTCAACGGCAACGGTGCAGCGATGGCGCAGCGTATGCAGACGACTGCGATGCGCGAGTCGCGGCTGAAGATCCCGCTCATCTTCGCCGCCGACATCATCCACGGCTTCCGCACCGTGTTTCCCGTGCCGCTGGCCGAGGCGGGCAGTTTCGACCCCGACCTCGCGCGGCGAACGGCGCGCGCGGCGGGCGCGGAGGCGGCGGCCGCGGGGATCGACTGGACGTTCGCGCCGATGGTCGACATCGCGCGCGATCAGCGCTGGGGCCGCGGCGTCGAGGGCGCCGGCGAGGACGTGTATCTGGGCCGCATGATGGCCAGGGCGCGCGTCGAGGGATTCCAAGGGACGCGCGGGCTTGCCGCTGTCGATGCGGTGGCCGCCTGCGCAAAGCATTTCGCGGCCTATGGCGCGGGCGAGGCCGGGCTCGATTACAACAGCGTCGACATATCCGAGCGGACGTTGCGCGACGTGTATTTCCCGCCATTCCAGGCGGCGCTGGCGGCGGGGGTGCCGACCGTGATGGCGGCGTTCAACGAGATCTCCGGCGTGCCCGCGACCGCGAACGACTGGTTGCTCACGCAGGTGCTGCGCCGCGAATGGGGATTCGGCGGGCTCGTCGTCTCGGATTACACGGGCGACGAGGAACTGATCGCGCACGGCTTTGCCGCCGACGCACGCGAGGCGACCCGGCTGGCGTTCCTCGCGGGCGTCGACATGAGCATGCAGTCGGGCTTGTATATCAAGCATCTTCCCGATCTCGTCGGCACCGGTGAGGTCCCGATGGCGCGGCTTGACCAGGCGGTGCGGCGCGTGCTCGCGCTCAAGGTCTCGCTCGGCCTGTTCGACGACCCGTTCCGGCGTATCGATCCGCGCCGTGAAAAGACCGAGGTGCGGACGCGAAAGACGCTCGCGCTCGCCCGCGAGGCGGGGTCGCGGTCGATCGTGATGCTCAAGAACGCAGGGGATCTCCTCCCGCTGCCCCGGTCGGGCAAGCGCGTCGCGCTGATCGGACCGTTCGCGCAAGGGCGCCACGACCTGATCGGACCGTGGAACGTCTACGGCACCGACGCCGACGCGGTCGATCTCGCGACCGGCGTGCGCGAGATCGTTGCCGATCCCCGCGCGGTGACCGTCGTCGACGGGTCGGGTATCGAAACCGCGCTGCCCGGCGGCATTGCCGCGGCGGTCGCGGCGGCAAACGCGGCCGATGTCGCCATCCTTGCGGTCGGGGAAAGCCAGCGCATGTCGGGCGAAGCGCAGAGCCGGTCGGACATCGTCATCCCGGCGGCGCAGTTACAGCTGGTCGAGGCGGTGGTGGCGACGGGCAAGCCGGTCGTCGTGCTGCTCTCGACGGGGCGCGGGCTGGCGCTGTCGGGCGCAGTGCTCGATGCCTCCAGCCTGCTGGTGACGTGGTTCCTCGGATCCGAGGCCGGACGCTCGATCGCCGATGTCCTGTTCGGGGTCGTCGCGCCCTCCGCACGGCTTCCGGTCAGCTTTCCGCACGCCACCGGACAGCAGCCCTATCACTATGCGCACAAGAGTACGGGCCGCCCCAATGGTCCGGGGCCGCTTGCCGAGTACAAGGCGCATTACCGTGAATTTGCCAATGATGCGGCGTTCGCGTTCGGGCACGGCCTGACGTTCGGCAAGATCAGCTATTCGAACCTTGATACGGGGGGCGGGCGGCTGACCGCCGAGGCCGGGCTGACGCTGTCCGCGACGGTCACGAACAGCGGCAGCCACGCCGCCGACGAGGTCGTCCAGCTCTACATCCAGGACGTCGTCGCAAGCGTCACGCAGCCCGTCCGCGCGCTCAAGGGCTTCCGTCGGATCGCGCTCAAGCCCGGCGAGGCGCGCGTCGTGACGTTCACGCTCACGCGCAGCGACCTGCTGTTCATCGGCCGCGATCTCGTCGCGACGGTCGAGCCTGGTCAGTTCCGCGTCTGGATCGCGCCGTCCGCGCAGGCGGAAGGCGTCGCGGGAACGATTACGCTGGTCTGATTGCTCGCGCAGCGTCGCGCCGTGCCCCGAGCGTTGCGAGCGTATCGCAGCGCAACGGGTGCGCCGCGATCGCCAGCGCCGAGGCGAGGATCAGGATGCCTGGCCCGGCGAGCATTAGCCAGCGGATCGAGGCGATCGTGCCCGCAGTCTGCGTCACGCCCGCGTTGAAGCCGTTCGAGGCGTATACCGCGCCGATCGCCATGCCCGCGCCTGCGAGCGCGGCTTTCTGGAGGAAGGCGAACGCACCGAAGGCAAGCGCCTCGACCCTGGGCTGCCCCTGGATTTCCCCCCAGTCGAGGCTGTCCGGGAGCAACGACCATGCCGTCAGGTTGATGCCGGCAAACGCGATCGCGGCGAGGATGATCGGCACCACCGTAGACAGCGTCGGGTCCGCCGTCGAGTGTCCGAGCACGAAGGCCGCAGCGAGGCTC
The DNA here is from genome assembly GCF_001421535.1 of Sphingomonas sp. Leaf20. Lineage (GTDB taxonomy): Bacteria > Pseudomonadota > Alphaproteobacteria > Sphingomonadales > Sphingomonadaceae > Sphingomonas. The sequence goes on from NZ_LMKN01000009.1 coordinate 93,842, forward strand.
GCTAGGGCGAGTGCGATCGCCACAAGCCATGCGGCGCGTGCGCCCATGCGCGTGGCCAGCGCGGTCCAGAGCGGCAGTGCCAGCGCGCTTGCCACGCCCATTGCCGCCAACGCCTGCGCGCCGCGGCCCGGATCATGCGCGACATAGCGGAAATAATAGGGGACCGACTGGACCAGCAACGCCGCCGCTGCACCGCCTGCCGCCGCGGCGATGTTGAGCAGCATGAACGCCCGGTTCCGGAGCAGCGCGGCGAGCTTTGGTCCTTCGGCGCGGCGCGTCTGCTGCGCGGGCCGGCGGGGTTCGGGTACCTGCCACGCCATCAGCAGCAGGATCGGTGTCGCGAGGCCTGCGAGCATCGCGGCGGCGCGCGGATAGCCGAGGACCGGCGACGATGCGGTGAGACGCGCGAGCGCCGGGAGACCCATCGCGACCGCGGCGGCGGCGGCGGCGCCGAACGTCATCCGCAGTCCCGTCAGCATCGTCCGCGTCGCACTGTGTGCGCTCAGCCGTCCTGTCCACGCGGCATAGGGGACGTTGGTCGCGGCGTAGAAGGACCGGAACAGGACCTGCGCAGCGATCAGTCCCCCCACGGACGTCATGCCCCCCCAGAACGCCCAGACGAAACCCATGCCCAGCGGCACCGTCAGCCACCCTATCATCCGCGCGTACGACACCCCCGTGCGCTCGGCAAAGATGCCCGTCAGCAGATCCGCAACCCCGTCCCAGAGCGCGCCGACCATGAACACCAGCCCCGCCGTGGCAGGCGGTAGCGCCAGCACGTCGATGTAGAAGAAGAGCAGGTAGAGGTTGATGCTCTGCCAATAGAGATTGAACGCGAAATCGCCCGAGGCGAACAGCAGGATCGAACGACGGGCTATCATCGCTCCTCGCAAGGCTCATGTCGACACAGGCGCATCGCGCGTCCTTAGGCACGATCGCATCGCAACGCGAGACAGCGCGCGCTCCGCGCCGCGCCATCCTCCACCGCAAAAACGCCGTCTCCCGTTGCACCGCGCGCCTGGATACGCATACCCTCGGGAAAGCGGGTCGGCGGGGCTTTTGCATTGGGTAATGACCATCGCTCGGTTGAGCTGGAAGGGTTGAGGACATGACGAGGATGCATGCGACGCTGGGGTTTGTCCTCGCATTGACCATCGCGCCGGGGGCGGAGGGGGCAACGACTGCGAGCGCGGCGGACCGACAGCTCAAGGCGCTGTACGATGCCGAATGGCAGTGGCGGCAAAAGGAGTTTGCCGAACTCACGGACGGCCTGGAGACCAAGGCCGACGATCATTGGCCCGCGGTGACCGCGGCCGACTGGGCCCGGCGCAAGGCATATTGGCAGGACGTGCTCGCGAAGATCGCCCGGATTGCTCCGGCTGGCTATTCGGACGAGGAGCGCCTGAATGCGGCTGTGCTGACCGAAACGCTGCGCGCCGATATCGCGAACATCGCGTATCGGACGTACGAAGCCCCGCTCAACAGCGACTCCGCGTTCTGGAGTTCGGTCAAACCCTATTCGCCGTTGCAGACCGCCACCGAATATCGCCGCTATATCGCGCGGCTGCGGGACGTGCCGCGCTGGTTTGCCGAGAACACGCTCAACATGCAGGCCGGGTTGAAGCGCGGGTACACGCCGCCGCGGGTTACGCTCGCTGGCCGCGATGCGACGATCGCCGCGTTCGCGGTGACCGGGCCGGAGAACCCGCTCTACGACCCGTTCGAGACGATGCCGGCCTCGATCCCTGTGCCCGAACAGACCGCGCTGCGCGCCGAGGCGGCGCGGGCGATCGACGCGCAGGCGGTACCGGCCTATGCCCGATTGCTCGACTTCTTCCGCAAGGTCTACCTGCCCGGCGCGCGCGAGACGCTCGCCGCATCGGCGCTGCCCGACGGCAAGGCCTTCTATGAAAGCCAGGTTCGCGAATATACCACGCTCGACCTGACGCCCGCGGCAATCCACGCGATCGGCCTGAAAGAGGTCGCCCGGATCGATGCCGATATGAAGGCGACGATCGCGCAGACCGGTTACACGGGCAGCTTTGCCGACTTCCTCGCTTTTCTCAGGAGCGATCCGCAATTCTATGCGCGGACCCCCGACGAGCTGCTCGGTTTTTCATCCTACGTCGCCAAGCGCATGGATGGACGGCTGAAGGATGTCTTCACCGTCCTGCCGCGCTATCGGTTCACCATTCAGCCCGTGCCCGATGCGATCGCCCCGCTCTACACGTCGGGCCGGGGCGGGCTCAGCGGCTGTCTGATGAACACCTACGACCTGAAGTCGCGGCCGCTCTATAATATCGTCGCGCTGACGCTGCACGAATGCGTGCCCGGGCACAGTCACCAGGCGGCGATGGCGCTCGAGGCGCCCGATCGCCCCGCCTTTCGGCGCGCGACATATTTCTCGGGCTATGGCGAGGGGTGGGGGCTGTATGCCGAATGGCTGGGCACCAAGCTCGGCATGTACCGGACGCCGTATGAGGAATTCGGACGCGAGACGTTCGAGATGTGGCGTGCGTGTCGGTTGGTGATCGATACGGGGCTTCATAGCCAGGGCTGGACGCGGCAGCAGGCGATCGATTATCTCGCCAGCCATACCGCGCTCGCCAAGCTCGACGTCGAGATCGAGGTGGACCGGTATATCAGCTGGCCTGGACAGGCGCTGGCCTACAAGCTTGGCGAAATGAAGATGCGTGCGCTTCGGGCGACAGCCGAGCGCGAGCTTGGCCCGAGGTTCGATCAGCGTCGGTTCCACGACCGGCTGCTCGGGTTGGGGTCCGTGCCGCTTCCGGCGATGGAGCGCGAGATGCTCGCCTGGATCGCTCGGGAGAAAGCGACGCCGCCTCTCTGAAGGGGCCGGCCGACCGGCGAGCGATCCGGTAGTGGATCAGACCGAGCGACGGGCCAGCGCGCGTCGGCGCTGTGTCGTTGCGGCGCGGGCGCGCTCGACCGCCTCGGTCTCGGTCACGTCGAGCAGATGATCGATCACGCGCGCGAGGTGATCGCGCATCGCCAGTCGCGCATCGACCGGTGACCGCGCCTCGAGCGCGGTCAGGATCCGGCCATGTTCCTCCATCCGGTTCTCGATCCCGAGACTGCCCGCCTTGAGCAGGACTTCGCGCGCGAGCGGCGACCGATAGCGCAGGTCCCAGAAATCGGTGACGGCGGAGATGATAACTGCGTTGCCGGTCGCTTCTGCAATGGCGATATGAAACCGCCGGTCGGCGTCTTCGGCGGCAGTGACGTCTTCCTGTTCCATCTCGGTCAGCATCTTGCGCAGTTCGGCGAGCTGCGGTTCGGTGATCTCGGTCGCGGCGACGGCGGCAACCTCGCCCTCGAGCAGACGGCGCGCCTCGGTGATCTCGAACGCGCCGATGTCGAGTTCCTGGTCGGCGTTCGCGGTGGACGCGGCGAGGACGAACACGCCCGATCCCTTGCGCGCCTCGACCATGCCCTTCATTTCCAGCGCGATCATCGCCTCGCGGATCGTCGGCCGGCTTACCTGGAACCGTTCGGTCAGATCGCGTTCCGCCGGTAACCGCGATCCGACCGGATAGGCGCCGTCCTCGATGTCGGCGATGATCGCCTTGACGATCCGCCGATACAGCTTTCCTCCGCCGTCGGTCGTCACGGCCGTGCTATCGTTCATGTGGGCCACCCGAAGCTTCGATCATGCCTGTCCTAGTTCGCGCAACGCGCGCCGTCGTCAACCCCGGCATCGCCGCAGCCTGTTGCGAGTGTGGCCTTCGCCAGCGCGCAAACGCCGGGAATGTCGCGAACGCGTTGTCGATGCGTCGAAATTGCGCGGCCGGCGCGCCTGGCAGTATCAGTCCTCGGCCCAGCGCCGCAGCAGGTTCGATTGCGTTTTTGCGAGCAGGTCGAGTTCCGGCGTCTTGCCGAGGCGCTCGAACAGCGCATGCCGTGCGGTTTCGAGGTCGAACAGCATTTCACGCTTGGCGGCATCGCGGACGAGGCTGCGGACCCACGTCACCGCGGCATGGCGTTCGCCTTTCGTGACCGGCGCGACGCGGTGCAGGAAAGTGGTTGGATACACGACCGCGTCGCCTGCCGCGAGCTTGACGTCCTGCTCGCCGGCTGCGGACTCGATGACGAGTTCACCGCCGTCATAGTCTTCGGGATCGGACAGGAACACGGTGACGGAGAGGTCGGTACGCATGCCGCCCATGATCGCGTCGTCGACATGGCTGCCATACGCCATCCCGGGTTCGTACCGGCTGAAGAGCGGCGGGCGAACGAGATGAGGCCGTGCCGCCATCCGGAAAAGCTGGTGATCGAGCAGTCGGTCCGTCACGAGATCCTGCATCCGTGCGAGCAGCGGATCGGCGCGATCGACCTGATCGTTGCGCTTGACGAGACGCGCTTCGCGCCCCGCTGTCTGGCGGCCATCGACATAGCGGACTTGCGCAAGGTTATCCCGGAGCCACTGAACATTCTCGGCATCCAGAACGTTTGCGATCATGATCAACATCTGGAACCCTCTCGCTGCGGCATGATGCCGGGCACGAGGCTCTAGCCAAGCAGGCGCGGGAATGCGCGTCGGAAATGGTAAGTATATGCGTACGAAATTATGGGTCGGCGTTGGTGCGTTCGTCGTGGCGCAGTCCGGGCAGGCCGTCATCGCCCATGCCGCTTCGCCATCTTCGGCCGTCGCCGACCAGGTCGCGGGCCGGTCCGGGGAGGGCGGCGAGAACGAGCGCGGCGAAGGTGAAGGGGAGGGCGAAGGACGACGCCCCGTCGCACGCTCGAGCAAGGCGCGTCAGATCGTTCGCAATCCCCGTCGCGCCCAGGCCGCGCGGCAACACGCCGGCCAGCGCGGCGAGGGCGAGTATGAGGGTGGCGAAAACGAACGTGGCGAAGGTGAGGGGGAAGGCGAGCGCTGATCGCGCAAGCCTGAGCGTCAGAGCCGTACTGCTGAAGGAAAACGTCGTGCTCCTGCGCAGCGACGTTTTGCCGTTGCGCCGAGCATGCTGATCCTCTGGGAAACAGCCGCGAAGCCTGCGGCGCGCCCAGCTTAAACTGCGCCCGAGCTAGGTTGTGGCGCCGGTGTGCGCGCGATCCTGATGCGCGATGTAGCTGTCGAGCGCGCTGGCGGCGTTGAGCATGTGCGCGCGCATGCGGCGACCGGCCTCCTCACCATTGCCCTCGGCGATTGCCTGCATCACCGCATCGTGTTCCGCGCGCGAACTGGCGAGGCGGCGGGCTTGTCGCAGCTGCATCCGGCGGAAGGCGTTGAGGCGCGTGCGGACCGCGATCGCCTGGTCGGCGAGGAAGTCGTTATGCGCGGCGCGGTAGATCGCCTCGTGGAAGTCGCGGTTCAGCGCATCATACGCGTCGACGTCGTCCTGCTCGACCGCGGCCTGGCTCGCCTCGTGAATGCGGAGCAGGCGGCTGCGTTCGAGCGGGGTGATGCGGTAGGTGGCGAGGCGGACGCACACCGCCTCCAGCTCCGCCATCGTCTCGAACATGTCCATCACCTCGTCGGCGGTGACGTGGCGGACGATCACGCCGCGGCGCGGGCGGACCTCGACCATGCCGCTGGTCGCCAGCTGGCGCAGCGCCTCGCGGACCGGGGTGCGCGAGGCGCCGTAGCGGTCGGCGAGCTGCTGTTCGTCGAGCGTGGTGCCCGGTGCCAGCTCGCCTGACGAGATCGCGTCGGTCAGCGCGTTGCGGATCCGGTCGGACAACAGGCCCGTGTCTTCGGTGTCGATATCCGCCACGTGTCCTCAGCCCCCCACGATCGCGCGGACGATCAGGTAGAGGATCGACGGCGCCACCAGACACCCTAGCCCGGTATGGAAGGTCGCGGTCAAGGCGCCATAGGGAACGAGGCGACGATCGGTCGCGGCAAGCCCGCCGGATACGCCGCTGACCGTGCCCATCAGCCCGCCGAACACCATCGCGCTGCGCGGGTTGTTGAGACCGATGAGCCCTGCGACGAGCGGGGTTCCGACCATCACCATCACCGCCTTGAACACGCCCGTCGCGATCGACAGCGCGATGACGGGTGAGCTCGCACCGATCGCCGCGCCCGTGACGGGCCCGACGATATAGGTGACCGCGCCTGCGCCGATCGTCGTCATCGACACCGCATCGGTATAACCGAACGACGCCGCGACCAGCGCGCCGACGATGAACGGCAGGATCGTGCCAAGCAGCAGCGCGACGACGCCGATCAGCCCTGCCTTCTTGGCCTGTTCGACATCGACCTCGCACGCGGTGGCGACGATCGCGAAGTCGCGCAGCATCGCGCCGCCCATCAGGCCGATCCCCGCGAGCATCGGCAGGTCGGCAAGCCCCTTGTGCCCGCCCGTCGCGATCCCGCCCCAGAAGGCGAGTGCGAGCCCGATCAGGATCGCGATCGCCGAGCCATGGACCCGGCCCATCGTCAGCTTGGCGGACAGGATGTTCGACAACCACATGACGATGCCGACGACTGCGAACGCGGTGAGCAGCGCATTGGCGGTGAGAACCTTGGTGATCATTTCCATGGGTTCGGTCCTTAGCGCAGGGTGATCGGGGCGGGGGATCCGGCTGCGATCGCCATCTCGGCTTCACGCGTCTCGCGCGCCTCGATCTCGTCCATCGTCTCGGGCGTGCCCGACATCCGGCTGATGATCGCCACCGCGCTGAAGCACAGCAGCAGCGCGCCGACGCCCGCGATCAGGACGATCGGACCGCCCTCGACCGCGGCGACGACATCCTGCTGCGCCGCCATCGCGACGACGATCGGGATATACAGCGCGCCCCAGAAGCCGATCCCGCGCGACACGCCTTCGTTGTAGCGGCCGCGCGTCTTCAGCCACATCCGTGCGGCGATCAGCAGGATCATCGCGATGCCGACCCCGCCGACATTGGCCTTCACGCCGAGCAGCACGCCAAGGCCTTCGCCGAGCAATTGCCCGATCAATGTACAGATCGCGAGCAGCGCGACTCCGGCAATCATGCGCCGCGTCCCGCATATGGGGCGGCAACGGGTAGGGACTCGCTCATGGCATATCCTCTCAATGTATTCGATCTAGCGTCTTATACCTCCTTAAGTATGCACAGGGTTGCGTTTCGAGCAATAGGGAATACAAGAGCGGTGGAATAAGCGTCAGGAGACGATGCGGTGCGGCAATGGAATACGCGCAAGCAGATGCGCGAGGAGCGGATCGCGGCGGGTCGTGGCTTTGCCACCGACAAGCTGGTCGATCCCGAAACGCTCGTCGACTTTCTCGAGGCGGTGCTCAGGCCCGGTGACCGGGTCTGCATCGAGGGTGACAACCAGAAGCAGGCGGACGTGCTGGCCAAGGGGCTGGCCGCGATGGACCCGGCGCGGATCCATGACCTGCACATGGTGCAATCGGGCGTCGTGCTGCCCGAGCATCTCGACGTGTTCGACAGCGGTATCGCGAAGCGGCTCGACTTCTCCTATTCGGGCCCGCAATCGGCGCGGATCGCCAAGATGCTGTTCGGGGGCAAGATCGAGCTTGGCGCGATCCACACCTATCTCGAACTGTTCGCGCGCTATTTCGTCGACCTGACGCCGCAGGTCGCGCTGATCGCCGCGGTCAGCGCGGATCGCCACGGTAATCTCTACACGGGTCCGAATACCGAGGACACGCCGACCGTGGTCGAGGCAACGAGCTTCGGCAGCGGGCTGGTGATCGCGCAGGTCGGTGAGATCGTCGATACGCTGCCGCGCGTCGATATCCCCGGCGACCAGGTCCATTTCGTGCTCGACGCGGGGCGGCCCTTTTATGTCGAGCCGCTGTTCACGCGCGATCCCGCGGCGATGACCGAGACGCAGATCCTCACCGCGATGATGGCGATCAAGGGACTGTATCAGCCCTACGGCGTGCGCCGGCTGAACCACGGCATCGGCTTCAACACCGCGGCGATCGAGCTGCTGCTGCCGACTTATGGCGAGAAGCTCGGGCTGAAGGGCAAGATCTGCACGCACTGGGCGCTCAATCCGCACCCGACGCTGATCCCCGCGATCGAGGCGGGGTGGGTCGAGCAGGTCCATTGCTTCGGCTCCGAAGTCGGCATGGAGGATTATCTCGCCGCGCGGCCGGACATCTTCTTCACCGGACCCGACGGCTCGCTGCGCTCGAACCGCGCGTTCAGCCAGACCGCGGGTCTGTACGCCTGCGACATGTTCATCGGCTCGACGCTGCAGATCGACCTTGCCGGGCACAGCTCGACGATCACCGCGAACCGCATCGCGGGCTTTGGCGGCGCGCCCAACATGGGATCGGACGCGCGGGGCCGGCGCCATCCCAGCGCTCCCTGGTTGCAGGCCGGCGCGGAGGCGGATCCCGACACCGCGGCGCCGCTTCGGCGCGGACGCAAACTCGTGGTCCAGATCGGCGAGACGTTCGGCGAGGGCAATGCGCCGTTGTTCGTCGAGAAGCTGGGGGCGCTCGAACTTGCGGAAAAGCTCGATCTCGATCTCGCGCCGGTCATGGTCTACGCCGACGATACGACGCACATCGTGACCGAGGAGGGCATCGCCAACCTGCTGCTGTGCCGCAATGCGGACGAGCGCGAACAGGCGATCCGCGGCGTCGCGGGCTTTACCGAGATCGGCCGCGGCCGCGACAGGGCGATGGTCGAGCGGTTGCGCGAACGGAAGATCATCCAGCGGCCCGAGGACCTCGGGATCGACCCGCTCGACGCGAACCGGAACATGCTGGCCGCGCGTTCGATCAAGGATCTCATGCTCGCCTCGGGTGGGCTCTACCGGCCGCCGAGCCGGTTCCGGAACTGGTAGGAGACGACGCATGGAAATTCTCCATTTCGATATCGCGGCGCCGATACCGGCGGGCGGGACGCGCGCGATGGCGCTGGTCGGCGTCGTCGCGTCGGGCAATCTCGAGGTGCTGGTCGAGCGCGGCGACGCGGCCGATCGGTGCGCGATCGAGATCAGCACCGCGGCACACGGGTTTCGCGACCTGTGGGACGCGGTGGTCGCCGATTTCGTCGGCCGGCGCGCGGCGGGGGGCTTGCGGATCGCGATCAACGACGGCGGCGCGCGGCCGGATACGGTGTCGTTGCGGCTGGCGCAGGCCGTTCGCCTGATCGAGGAGCCCGAGGCATGAGCAATATTCGCCAGAGCTGGTACGAAGCGGGTGCGCGCGAGCGGATCGCCGCTTTGGTCGATCCGCGCAGCTTCGCCGAGTTCGTCGGGCCCGAATGCCGCGAGACGAGCCCGCATCTGGGCATCTTCGACCTGCCCGCGCAGTTCGACGACGGCGTTGTCGTCGGCAGCGGCACGATCGACGGCACGCCCGTCCTCGTTGCGGCGCAGGAAGGCCGCTTCATGGGCGGCGCGTTCGGCGAGGTCCACGGCGCGAAGCTCACCGGGCTGCTGCGAGCGGCCAAGGCGCTGGCACGCGACGTCGTCATCGCGTTCGACACCGGCGGCGTGCGCTTGCAGGAGGCCAACGCGGGCGAGATCGCGATCGCCGAGATCATGCGCGCGATCGCCGAAGCGCGGCTGGACGGCATCCGCGTCGTCGGGCTGATCGGTGGGCGCGCAGGCTGCTACGGCGGCGGCGGGCTGATCGCGGGGTGCTGCTCGACGCTGATCGTGTCCGAACAGGGCCGGATCAGCGTGACCGGGCCCGAGGTGATCGAGACCAACAAGGGCGTCGAGGAATTCGACTCGCGCGACCGCGCGCTGGTGTGGCGGACGATGGGCGGCAAGCACCGCACGCTGATCGGCGGCGCGGACGTGTTCGTCGACGACGACGCGGCGGCGTTCCGTGCCGCGGCGACGGCGGCGCTCGCGCGACCGGCCAGGCTCGACGCCGCCACGCTGGCAGCGGAACAGGCGCGACTCGAGCGGCGGATCACGCGGTTCGGCGATCTGGGCGATGCGACCGATATCTGGAACGCGCTCGGAATCGACAATCCGAAGGCGATTCCCGACATGCCCGCCGACGCCTTCGCGACCCTAGCCGCCCAGTACCGGGAGAGCGCCGATGACGCCCGCTGAGATCCTCGATTCGCTCTTCCCCGCAGGGCACGACGTCACGCCCGAAGGCGATCTTCTGTTCGGCCGCGCGGCGTTCGGCGACGGCGTCGTCCATGTCGTCGGCGCGACCGGCCGCGCACCGATCGGGATCGACCAGGCGATCCGGCTGTCCGCCGCGGTGCTGGAGATCGCGTCGACCGACGACGCCGCGCCGATCCTGTTCCTCGTCGACAGCGCGAGCCAGCGGATGAGCCGGCGCGACGAACTGCTCGGGCTAAGCGAATATCTCGCGCACCTCGCCAAGTCGTTGCTGCTGGCGGAGGCGCAGGGGCATCGCACGATCGGGCTGCTCTATGGTGGCAGCGCGGCGGGCGCGTTCATCGCGACCGCGCTGGCGTGCGGCACGCTGGTCGCGCTGCCCGGCGCGCATCCCGAAGTGATGGACCTCGCCTCGATGGCGCGCGTCACAAAGCTGCCGCTCGATGTGCTCGAGGCGAAGGCCGCGGCGACGCCGGTATTTGCGCCGGGCCTCGACAACATCGTCAAGGTCGGCGGCATTGCGGAGACTTGGGATCCGGCCAACGGTCTTGCGGAGCAGTTGGCGATGATACTGGATCATTCGCCCGCCAAGGAGGACGAACGCGGCGCGCGTGGTGCCGCGCGCGGCGGGCGGCCAGTGTCCGCCCGCATCGCGTCTGCGGTCGTCGCGGCGGCGCAGGGGTAATGCGGTTCGACCGGCACCACATCGTCCGGCTCGACCCGGAACGCTGGCCAGAGATTCTGGCGGGGCACGCCGAGGCGCGCCGGATCCCGCTGGTCGTCGAGTGGGTGAGGGCGGGGCGCCCGCTGATCGTCCGGCGGCCGCTGTTCGAGGATGTGCGCGACCATGTGCCGCTTGGCCTCCCGCTGCCGCCGTCACACGGCAAGCAGCGCCTTGCGTTCATTGTCCCGTCGGACGCCTTGCTGTCGATCGAGCCGCCACCCCTGCTCGCCGATGCGCGTATCGCAGCACCCGCTGGCTGGCAGGACGCTATCGAGGCGGTCGTTGCGCTCGATCCTGCGACGCGGTGTTTCGGCGGCCTTGCCTGGGCATATCTGACCGGGCTGTCCTACCTGACTGCCACTTCGGACCTCGATCTGGTGTGGCGCGTGGGCCGTGCCGGCGATGTCGACCGGCTGTTACCTGCGTTGGTCGCGATTGCCGCTGCGGCGCCGATGCGGATCGACGGCGAAATGGTCACGCCTGCCGGACTGGCGATCCAGTGGCAGGAATGGCGCGGCGACGCCGCCGACCTGCTGGCCAAGACGGCCGATGGCAATCGGCTGGTACGCCGTGACGCGGTGTTTGCATGACGGCGTTGCGACGTCTCGCGCCGACAGGCGATGCCGAATTGCTCGCCTCGCTCGCGACCCTAAGTCTCAAGACAGAGGTGGCGACCTATCCGAAGCCCGGCCTGGTCAGTCCCGTCGATCCCGGCGCGCATGACGATATGGACGCGGCGTTGATGAACCGGAGCGCGGACGCCCTCGAGCCCTATTTCGCGGCCTTGGCGGGTGCGGGCGCAGACGGTGCGGACATGAGCCGCCTTCGCGCGATCGGCATCGAGGCGGAGGCGGCAATGATGGTTGCGACGCGCGGCGTGAATACGCATCGGGGTGCCATCTTCGGGATGGGGTTGCTGTGCGCGGCGGCAGGATTTCGAGCGCGGTATCACGTGGCGGCGTCGCTTGGCGCGATCGTCAGGAACCGGTGGGGTGCCGCGATCGAGCGCGGCCCGACGCAGCCGCACAGCCACGGCAGCGAGGTCGCACGCCGCCATTCGGCCGGCGGCGCGCGCGCGGAAGCAGCCGCCGGCTTCCCGTCGCTCTATCAACTGGCGATACCCGCGCTCGTCCAGGGACGGAGCCTGGCGCGCCTGCACGCGAAGACCTGGCCGCATGCGGCGCAGGTTCACGCGGTGATGGTGCTGATAGCCGACGTCGCGGATACCAATCTCCTTTATCGCGGCGGCGCCGAGGGGCTGGCGTACGCGCAGGCCGAGGCACGGGCATTTCTCGAGGGCGGGAGCATTGCGACCAGGGGATGGCATGACCGCGCGGTAGCGATCCACGAGCGCTTCACCGCGCGTCGGCTCAGCCCGGGTGGCTGCGCCGATCTTCTCGCGATGGCGATATTTGTCGAGCGTCTGACGTGACGCTGGCGCTGCTGTGTTCGGGGCAGGGGCGCCAGGATCCGGCGATGTTCGATCTGTTCGCCGATGCGCCCGCCGCGGGGGCGATCCTCGCCGAGGCCAGTCGTTTGCTTGGCGAAGATGTCCGGTCGGTATTGCGCACGAGCGATGATGCGGCGTGGCATGCCAACCGGACGAGCCAGATCCTGTGCGTCGCGCGCGGTCTGGCAGCCGCTGCCTGCCTCGCACCCAGCGCGCCGCTCATCGTGAGTGGGTACAGCGTCGGCGAAATGACGGCCTGGGGTGTCGCGGGGCTCTGGTCGCCCGAACGGACATTGCGGCTGACGGCGCTGCGGGCCGAGATCATGGACGCCGCGGGCGGGCCCGATGACGGACTCGGGTTCGTCCGCGGACTGCCGATCGATGCCGTCACGCGATTGACCGCGCAATTCGGCTGCGCGATCGCGATCGTCAATCCCGGCGAGATGTTCGTCATAGGCGGTATCCGCGACGACGTCGCGCGCTGCTGCGAGGCGGCGCTCGCGTCAGGCGCGACCAGCGCGCGGCCGATTGCGGTTCATGTCGCCTCGCACACGCGACGCCTGTCGGCGGCGGTCCCGACCTTTCGCGACGCGCTGCTGACCGCGGATATGGCAAGACCGGCCCCGGGACGGACGCTGCTCAGCACGACGGGCCCGACCATCGTGGGGGGGCAGCAGGCGATCGAGGGGCTTGCAGCGCAGATCGACACGACAATCGACTGGGCGGCGACGCTCGAAGCGCTGATCGAGCGCGGTGTCGACCGGATGCTCGAACTCGGGCCCGGCACCGCGCTGGCCGACATGGTGCGCGCGACCTATCCGATGGTCGATGTCCGCGCGGTTGACGACTTCCGCACCTGCGCGGGAATCACTTCCTGGATCGGATGAACCACGGCGTCGGCTATGCCGCTACGACGCGGGCTTCATCCATCCATGCATCGTCATCCAGCGGGTGAACGCGTCGAACCATCCGGTGCTGGTCGTGGATTTCGGATACATGCCAAATCCGTGTCCCCCCTGTTCGTACAAATGGAACTCGACGGGGCGCTTCGCTGCATGCCAGGCATCGATCAGGCCGAAGCCGGCGTTGCCGAAAAACGGATCGTCCGCCGCGAGCGCCACGAACATTGGCGGCGCATCGCCGGGCACCGGCATGGCGGAGAGCGGGCCGTAGACGTTGCCGATGAACGCGGGTTTCGCATCCTCGCCGACCAGCGTCGTCGCCATCGTCAGCATCGCGCCCGCCGAGAATCCGACCATGCCGACTCGCGCCGGATCGACGTGCCATTCCCCGGCACGCTTGCGGACCAGGCTGAACGCGGCGCGGGCATCCGCGATCTGCGGTTTCAGACTCGCCATCATGGTGGCAGGGTCGGGTCGCGGGGGGCGTGCGCCGGGGGCGAACATCGCGCGCATCGACTGCTCGAATCCGGGCATATCGACGGGTGTCGGGTTGAGCCGGTATTTGAGGACGAACGCGGCAACGCCGCGCGCCTCCAGCGCTTTCGCGACATCCCAGCCTTCATTCTCCATCGACAGCGTACGGAACCCGCCGCCGGGTGCCACGATGACGGCGGTACCCGTCGCCTTTGCAGGGTCGGGCAGGAACGGCGTCAGCGTGGCGACGGTGACGTTGCGCGCGAAGACGCTGCCATATTGGCTATGCCAGGCCTCGGGGGCGTTCGTGCCAGCGAGCTTGCCGGTATCCAGGATGATCGCAGTCGGCTGATCGGGGACGGGCAACGGGGTCATCGCGTCGGCTGAGATCGATGTCGCGGACTGCGCCAGCGCCGGTGCTGCAGCAAGCAGGGGGAGGAGCGCGGTCATCGTCAGGCGCCAGGCGATCTTCCGACGGATGCCGTGTACAGTTCTCATCGCGCTCTCCCATTTTTCTTATTGGGACGAACCTATCGATAGCGCTATCATCGGACAATCCCCGAATTCGTACCAGTATTGCTCGCGCGTGGTCCGGCTGCGGCGGGATGATGCGCGTTATCCTTTGCGCACATTCTCGAAATAGCGCGCAGAATCGGGAACGTAAGCAGCGACCGGCCTTTGGTGTCCATGACAGACCAGCGGGAGCTCCACATGACCGATACCAATCGCCGTACATTTGTGACGGGCGCAGCGCTTGTCGCGGGCGCAGCCGCAGCCGGTGCGAACTCCGCGTCCGCACAGGCGGGCGGTGGCGTTCAAGCCGCGACCGCGCCTGCCGCTGCCGCCTACCCGAAACCGCCGTTCGCGGTGCAGCGTCAGCCCTGGCCGGGGCTCGCATCGAAGATGTCGCCGCGGCCCGATCATGGCGAGACGAGCTACAAGGGGTCGGGGCGGCTGAATGGCAAGAAGGCGCTGATCACCGGCGGCGATAGCGGTATCGGCCGCGCGGCGGCGATCGCCTATGCGCGCGAGGGCGCCGACGTCGCGATCAATTATCTGCCTGCCGAGGAGCCCGACGCGCGCGAAGTCGTCGCGTTGATCCGCGCGGCCGGCCGCAAGGCGGTCGCGATCCCCGGCGATCTGCGTGACGAGAAATTCTGTCGCCGGCTGGTGCAACAGGCGGCGGATCAGCTCGGTGGGCTCGATATCCTCGTGAACAACGCAGCGCGGCAGCAGACGAGGCCCGGCATTGCGGACATCACCAGCCAGGACTTCGACGATACGATGAAGACCAACGTCTATGCGCCATTCTGGCTGACCAAGGCGGCGCTCGAGCGCATGACCGCAGGCGCGGTGATCGTGAACACCTCTTCGGAGCAGGCCGGGTCACCGTCGAAGGACATCATCGATTATGCAATGACGCGGGCCGCCGTGCTGAATTTCACCAAGGGCATGGCCAAGCAGCTCGCCGAGCGGGGCATCCGCGTCAATGCCGTCGCGCCGGGGCCGTTCTGGACCCCGTTGCAGGTCAGCGGCGGTGCGACGCCGGAAAAACAGCGTACCTTCGGCGAAACCTCGCCGCTCGGGCGCCCCGGTCAGCCCGCCGAGATTGCCGGGCTGTACGTGGCGGCGGCCGATCCATCATTGAGCTATTCGACCGGACAGATCTTCGGGTCGACGGGCGGCAACGAGCAACCCGCCTGATCCGATCGTCGACACGTTTTGCGGGGCCAGCCCGATCAAGGAGACTATGAGCAACGACGATTTCGATGGCGCGCGCGACCCGGCGCGCGCCGGTTCAGGGCGATCCGTCCCCAAGGGGCGCCTGTCGCGGCTCGGTGTGTTCGGGCGGATGGCGGGCGGCGTCGCGGGCGGTGTCGTCAGCGAGGGCGCGCGTCGGTTGGCGAGCGGGGAGCGGCCCCGCATGGCGGATCTGCTGATGACCCCCGCCAATGCGGTGCGCGTCGCTGACCAGCTGGCGCATCTGCGTGGCGCGGCGATGAAGTTGGGGCAGATGGTGTCGATGGACGCGGGCGACATGCTCCCGCCCGAACTGGCTGCGATCCTGGCGCGCCTGCGCGACAATGCGCACCATATGCCGCCGCCGCAGCTCGACCGCGTTCTCACCGCCGAATGGGGGCGCGACTGGCGGCGGCGCTTCGCGCACTTCCAGGCACACCCGATCGCCGCGGCGTCGATCGGTCAGGTTCACCGCGCCAAACTGCCCGATGGGCGCATGCTGGCGATCAAGGTCCAGTATCCGGGGGTAAAGGAAAGCATTGACGCCGATGTCGACAATGTCGCGACCTTGTTGCGCGTGTCGGGACTGCTGCCCAAGGGCCTCGATATCTCCGCACTGCTTGCTGACGCGAAGCGGCAGCTGCACGACGAGGCGGATTACGAGCGCGAAGGCGCCATGCTCGAACGCTATCGCGGGCTGGTAGGCGACGATCCCACGCTGATCGTGCCCAAGCTCGAGCCGGCCCTGTCGACATCGCGCGTTCTCGCGATGGACTATATCGAGTGCGTCCCGATCGAGACGCTCGATACCGAGCCGCAGGATGTCCGCGACAGGACGGTGGCGCGGCTGATTGCGCTGACCTTGCGCGAACTGCTCGACTGGCAGCTGATGCAGACCGATCCCAATTTCGCGAATTATCGCTGGCAGCCCGAGACGGGACGGATCGTGCTGCTCGATTTCGGCGCGGCGCGCGCGGTGCCCGCCGTCGTCGCCGACGGGTATCGGCGCCTCCTGGCCGCCGGGCTGGCCGGTGACCGCGACGCGGTGCGCGACGCGGCTGTCGCGGCCGGGTTCCTGGGCGAGAATGCCGTCACTGCGCATCGACCGGCGATCGACCGGATGATCGACGTGATCCTTGAGGAGATGAACCGGACCGGCGCGTTCGACTTCGGCGATCGTGGATTTGTCTCCGTGTTGCGCGACGAAGGCACGACCGTCGCGCGCGACCGGGCGAGCTGGCATATTCCGTCCGCGGACATGCTCCTGGTTCAGCGCAAGATCAGCGGTACCGCGCTGCTCGCCGCGCGGCTGAAGGCGCGTGTGGATGTTCGATCGATGGTGTCGGCCTATCTTCCCTGACCTAGTAAGGCGATCACCGGACGCGATAATCCCGCTTTGGCGACCATAGCCTAGGCAGCTAATAGCATCACCAATGGTTCAATGCGTATGAACGGCGATATTCGCGTCGCGCAAAGAGAGTTGGAGACTGGTATGCGTAACAAACGCCCTGACGGGATCGAGGATTACAAGGGCGCCGCCGGCGGTTGGGGAGCCCTGCGTGCGGTCGCTGCATCGCTGAAGGCGCAGCAGATCGTGGTCCGTGGCGGCCAGACGCTGCTGAAATCGAACCAGCCCGACGGGTTCGACTGCCCGAGTTGTGCATGGCCCGACCCGAAGCACACGTCGTCGTTCGAATTCTGCGAAAACGGTGCGAAGGCTGTCGCGTGGGAATCCACCGCGAAACTGATCGGTGCGGACTTCTTTGCCGAGCACAGCGTTTCGGACATCTGGAAACAGAGCGATCACTGGATCGAGTCGCAGGGACGCGTCACTGAACCGTTGCGCTACAATGCGGCGACCGACCATTATGAGGTCGTGAGCTGGGATGAGGCGATTGCCGGCATCGGCGCGGGCCTCGCCGCGGTGCCCGATCCGAACCAGGCGGAATTCTACACCTCGGGTCGCTGCTCGAACGAGGCGGCGTTCCTGTACCAGCTGTTCGTGCGGCTGTACGGGACGAACAACTTTCCCGACTGTTCGAACATGTGTCACGAGGCGACGTCGGTCGGTCTTCCGAAATCGATCGGGATCGGCAAGGGGACCGTCAGCCTCGAGGATTTCGATCATGCCGATCTGATCCTCTCGATCGGTCATAACCCGGGGACGAACCATCCGCGGATGATGGCGACGCTGCGCGAGGTATCGCGCCGCGGCGGCAAGATCATCGTGTTCAATCCGCTGAAGGAGCGCTCGCTCGAGCGGTTCGAGTCGCCACAGTCGGTGGTCGAGATGGCGACCGGCACTTCGACCCAGATCGCCAGCAGCTATCTCCAGGTCAAGGTCGGTGGCGATGCCGCGGCGCTGAAGGGCATTGCCAAGGCACTCGTCGCGCTCGACGACGCGGCACGCAGTTCGGGCGGCGCGCCGGCGCTCGACCATGCGTTCATCGCCGAACATACCGCGGGGCTCGATGCGTACATCGCCGATCTGGCGGCGGCCGACTGGACCGACATCGAACAGGCGAGCGGTCTGTCACGTGCCGATCTTGAAGACGTCGCGCGGATCTACGCGACCTCGAAGGCGACGATCGCGTGCTACGGCATGGGGATCACGCAGCACCGCACGGGTACGAGCAACGTGCAGCAGCTCGCCAACCTGCTGCTGCTGCGCGGCAATATGGGCCGGCCGGGCGCGGGGATCTGCCCGCTGCGGGGCCATAGCAACGTTCAGGGCGACCGTACGGTCGGCATCACCGAGCGGCCAATGCCGCTGTTGCTGGACCGGATGCGCGACGTGTTCAACTTCGAACCACCCCGCGAGCATGGTCATTCGGTGGTCGAAAGCATCGCCGCGATGCGCGACGGCAAGGCCAAGGCGATCGTCTGCCTCGGCGGCAACCTCGCGATCGCCTCGTCCGATCCGCAGGCGTGCGCAGAGGGTTTTCGCAACCTCGATCTCGCAGCACACATCACGACCAAGCTGAACCGGACGATGCTGTTGATGGCGAAGGACACGTACATCCTGCCATGCCTCGGACGCACCGAACTCGACACGCAGGCGAGCGGGCCGCAGTCGGTCACCGTCGAGGATTCGATGTCGATGGTGCACGCGTCGCGCGGCTTCCTGATGCCGCCGGGCGAGAATGTGAAGTCCGAGATCTGGATCGTCGCCGAGATCGCCAAGGCGACGCTGAAGGGCAAGGGGGGGATCGACTGGGACGGCTACGCCGCGAATTACGATCTCATCCGGGACAAGATCGAGGCGGTCTTTCCCGATTTTGCCAACTATAACGAGCGCATTCGCCAGCCGGGCGGGTTCCATCTTCCCAACTCCGCTGCGTTGCGGATCTGGAAGACGGAAAGCGGAAAGGCGAACTTCATCGTCGCCGAGGGGGTCCAGAAGGACGAGACGGCGAACGAGCCGAATGTCCTGCGCCTGACCACGCTCCGCGCGCACGACCAGTACAATACGACGATCTACAGTCTGGACGATCGCTATCGCGGCGTGTTTGGCCGTCGCGACGTGTTGTTCATGAACGAACGAGACATGGCCCGGCTGGGCTATGCCGAGGGCGACGTGGTGGACGTCGCCACCGCGCTGCAATTTGCCGCGCCGGACCGCGTCGTGCAGAAGCTGACGCTGGTCCGCTATGCACTGCCCGATGGGTGTATCGCGTCCTATTACCCCGAGACGCAGCCGCTGATCGCGCTCGAGGATCACGATCCGCAGAGCTTCACGCCGTCCTACAAGTCGGTGCCGGTGGTGGTCCGGCCGGCTGAAGCAGACATGGGCGTCGAGCGCGGCGTCGTTCGGGAAGGCGTGGTGGGGCAGCAGGAACGCGTACCGGCATGAGTGCGGGCTATACGCCGCTGATTGAAACCTATGCCGAAACCGCTGCCGCCAAGATGGCGGCATTGCGTCGATCGCCAGGCGGGTTTTTCGTCGGGGCGATGCTGGCGGGAACGTATATCGGTATCGCGATGATCCTTGCGCTGAGCGCCGCCGCGGGGCTGGATGCAGGGATCAGACCGCTTGTGATGGGCGCGACGTTCGGCGTCGGGCTGGTGCTGACGGTATTTGCCGGCGCCGAATTGTTCACGGGCTATGTCATGTATCTCGGGTTCGGGCTTGCGCGCAGGACGATCACCGCGAGCCAGGCGATTAGTCTCGTGGTCGTGGTGTGGATCGGCAATCTCGTCGGCGGCATCATGCTCGCGGCGATCTTCGCTGCCTGCGGGGACGGGCCCGTGTTCGATCACGCCGACACGATGTTCAGCGCGTTCGTCGCGCACAAGGTCGACGCCGACGCGGGCGCGCTGTTTGCGCGTGCCGTGCTCTGCAACTGGCTCGTGTGTCTGGCAATCTGGACGTCGGCGCGGATGAAGGGGGATGCCGCGAAGTGCATCGGCATGGCCTGGATCCTGCTGGCGTTCGTCGCGCCCGGTTTCGAGCATTCGGTCGCGAACATGACCGCACTGACGCTGGCGTTGATGATGCCCGACGCGTCGATCGCCCTTGGCGGGGCATTGCGCAACCTGGCCATCGTCAGCGCCGGCAACATCGTCGGTGCGCTGGTGTTTGTCGTTGCGGCGTATATGGCGATCGCACGAACCGAAGAGGCGCCGTCGACGGACCGCGGCTGAGACGAGGAGGGGGCGTGGCCAAGAAGCATTACCTGACGGCCACGCTTCCCGACGGCTATGTGAAGACGATCGGCCCCACGGCCACGCCATTCACCCACTATTGGCGGATCGTCGCCGTGCTGGCGAACGGCCGAACCGAGGTCTTCTGGGGCCATACCAAGACGCTTGCCGAGGCAAAGCGAAAGCGGACCGCGGCGGCCGATGCGGCGAGCCAGCGAGGATGGGTGTCGCACCAGTTTGAAATCGTCGAGGTCGTGCGGACGTAAAGGCCGGAGCGAACCGGCGTCCTTTGTAGCCGTGCCTGAGCGACGCCAGGCACACGCTGCCTCCCCGGACCGACGTGCTGCGATGGCCGTCAAACGCAGAACGACCGCCCTTCGCTGGATAGCGCGGGCGGTCGAACGTCGACGGTCGGGCACCAGCCGCGCTGGTGCCCCTCCGGATCAGGCGAGCGTGCGAACGCCGGGCTCGCGATCCCAATAGCGCTTCGTGCCAGCCGTCGCGATCGCATTCAGATCGACGACGCCCGCGTCGGATTCGACGCCAGCCTTGTCGAGCAGCGGCTTTGCTGCGGCATTGGCACCGATCGCCTTGAGGTGACCAAAGGCATCCATGACCCACTGGACCGCGGCGCCTTCCTTGAGCAGCGTCTTGCAGCCCTCGGCCGAAAGGATGACCGCGACCGCATCGAAGATTTGCGACGGGCTGCCCGCGAGCTGGCCCTGTGCCTTCTTCATGCTGCCATCGGCGAGCTTGGCACCGCCGACCTTCGGCGCGACGAGGACCGGCTTGCCGCCGGCACCCTCGACTGCCGCAACGACCGCGTCGATCTCGCCACCGTCCGAACCGTCGGCGATCAGGATGCCGACCTGACGACCCTCAAGCGTGTCCTTCATGTTCTGCTGGATCGACAGCGCCGGGCTAGGCGCCATGTCGACCGGCTCACGGAAGGCGGGGTTCGCTGCGGGCAGGTCGATACCGAGACCATCCGCCACGCGGCTCGCCAACTCCTCGTTGACGTTGCGCAGGTTGGCGACGGTGCGCTCCTGAACATGCGCGAGGCCGACCTTCGACAGTTCGAAGGTGAAGGCCGACGCGATATGCGCCTTCTCGTTATCCGTCGCCGACACCCAGAACAGCCGTGCCTGGCTGTAATGATCCCCGAACAGTTCGGCACGCATCCGCAGCTTTTCGCCCTGCTCGTCCGCACCGGTCGGGTTCGTCGTGGTCACGAAGCCCTTTGGCGACTCGCGTGGGCCACCGTCTTCGCCGACGACCGACAGGCTATTCGGCTCGTAATTGGCACGACCCTTTGGCACCTTGGTCTGCATCATGCCGTCACGCTGGAAATTGCCGGCGGGGCTGCGCGGTGCGTTGACCGGAATCTGGTGGAAGTTCGTGGTGCCGAGACGCGACTTCTGCGTGTCGAGATAGCTGAACAGGCGACCCTGCAGCAGCGGATCGTTCGAGAAATCGATCCCGGGGACGATGTTGGTCGGCAGGAACGCAACCTGCTCCGTCTCGGCAAAGAAGTTGTCGACGTTGCGGTCGAGCACCATCCGCCCGATGATCCGGACAGGAACGTCCTCCTCGGGGATCAGCTTGGTCGAATCGAGCACGTCATAGGGCTGCGCCTCGGCAAACGCCTTGTCGAACACCTGGATGCCGAGCTCCCACTCCGGGAAGTCGCCGGTGTCGATCGCTTCCCACAGGTCGCGACGATGGTAATCGTTGTCCGCGGCCTGCAGCTTGAGCGTCTCGTCCCAGATCGTCGACTGGAGACCGAGCTTGGGCTTCCAGTGGAACTTGACGAAGCTCGACTTGCCTTCCTCGTTCACGAGCTGGAACGTGTGGACGCCGAAGCCTTCCATCATCCGCAACGAACGCGGCAGGGTGCGGTCAGACATCGCCCACATCTGCATGTGCGTCGATTCAGGCGTCAGCGACGCCCAGTCCCAGAAGGTGTCGTGCGCCGAACCCGCCTGCGGATAGGCGCGGTCGGCCTCCATCTTCACCGAATGGATCAGGTCGGGGAACTTGATCGCATCCTGGATGAAGAACACCGGGATGTTGTTGCCGACGAGATCCCAATTGCCCTCGGTCGTGTAGAACTTGACCGCGAAGCCGCGCACGTCGCGCGGGGTGTCGACCGAACCGGCACCGCCAGCGACTGTCGAAAAGCGCGTGAAGAGCTCGGTCTTCGTGCCCTTCTTGAACACTGCCGCCTTGGTCAGGTCGGAAATGTCGTCGGTCGCCTCGAAATAGCCGTGCGCACCCGATCCGCGAGCATGGACGATCCGCTCGGGGATGCGCTCGTGATCGAAGTGGAAGATCTTCTCGCGCAGCACGAAATCCTCGAGCAGTGTCGGGCCGCGCGCGCCGGACTTCAGGCTGTTCTGGTTGTCGGATACGGGGACGCCGTGATTGGTGGTCAAAACGGGTACGTCGCCGCCCGCCTGCTGGTGCGTTTCACCACCGTTGCCGGGGTTACGCTGTTCGATGTCGCTCATTGCGGATCCTTGCTGTCGAGGACGATAGTCGCGCAGTTAACGAGCGATACGCGTGCCCGGGTCCATCG
This sequence comes from Sphingomonas sp. Leaf20, assembly GCF_001421535.1. Lineage (GTDB taxonomy): Bacteria > Pseudomonadota > Alphaproteobacteria > Sphingomonadales > Sphingomonadaceae > Sphingomonas. Next base: position 116,375 of record NZ_LMKN01000009.1, read on the forward strand.
TGCTGCGACGGAATTAGCCTGCTTCAGATTAGGCGTGATGCATATTGACGGCACCAGGCGGCATCGATCGGCGCGTGCTCCGGGCTTTGGCGCGGCGGATGGTGCTGACCAGGCGCCACAGCAGGATGAACCCGATCGCGAGCAGCATCAGCGCGCCGAACACCAGCGCGAGATAGAAGCCCGGGGCAAGCCACGCGGAGCGTATCGCGGCCACCGCGGGGGCAGCGCGGAGGGATATCGATGATGCACCGGCGTCGATCGCTGTCATGACCTGTCCCCGGCGCGGGGTATGGAGCCATCGAGTCCCCGCGCCTGGTCGATGATATGCCTCCGGATTATTGCAGGTGTGGGACAGGCCTCATCCTGGCGTCAGCGCGCCTGCACGATGCGTGGCCGGAACGCGCCGATCCCGGCGATCGCGAGACGACGCGCAGGAATCGCGGTCTCGGCAAAGCTGAACCGCAGGAACCGCGTCGCGACCGGCGCTTCGAAGGCGATGCGCTGTGTCGCGAGCGCATAGGCGATGTTGGGAAGTTCGCCCGAGCCCGCCTCGCGCCAAGTCTTGCCGTCGGTGCTGATCTCGACCCGGTAGGCCTTGGGGGGCGCGGTATCTGCCATGACCGCGCGCGACGGCGTCAGGCTGAACCCCGCGAGCGTCTCGGTCGCGCCGAGATCGATCGTGACGAGGGCGGGCATGCCGGGCCGCGGTGCGGGGACCGCCCAGCGGGTTGCGGCGTCGGTGTCGAGCAGCGCTTCCGCGCCGGGTGCGGAGGCGGCGGCGATCGACCAGCCGGCGGTCGGAACGATGCTTGCATCGCTTTCGACGACGGGGGCGACGGGAACGGGCGCGACCTGACGGAACAGCGCGACCTCGCGAATGGCGGGGCAGGCGGGCGCCTCGAGGATACGTAGCCGCAGACGGCGCGCGGTGACGGGCTCGGCGAGACGGATGATCCGCTGCGCGCCGATGCCCTGATGCTGCGCGAGTTCGCGCCACTGGCCACCCACCTCTGCGTCCACCGCAAACCGCGTCACGCGCACGCCGAGCGGCAGATATTCGCGCAGGCGGATGAGATCGAATGTGCGTCCGGGCGGCAGGTCGAGGACGAGGCTGGGGGTGGTGACCCCGTCCGGGGTCGACCAATAGCTGTCAGCCGCGCCGTCGAGGACCTTGGCGGGCGCGAAACTCGGGCCGCGCGCATGGCTGGCGGAGGCGACGGCGCCCCGGGCAAGGTCGCGCGCGAAGGTGGCGGCCTGCGCGGTGCCGAATGACTTCAAGACTGCGACGTCGATATCGGCGAGTTTGCCGCGACGGTCGGGTGGCAGGTTGAGGTTGAGGTTGGTGCCGCGTCCGACCGACTCGTCGTGGAGCTTCACGAGGCGTTCGGGCGACTTGACCTTCGAATCCTCGTCCGCGTGATAGAACCAGCCGGGGCGGATCGAGACGTCGGTCTCGGCCGGCCACCAGAGCGGCGCGGCGCGCACGCCCGAATTGCCCTCGCTCTGGACATAGGGATGGTTCGGCATGGTCGGCCAGCAGGGATCACCCGCGACGCCGTCCTCGTTGCCGACCCAGCGGACGTCGGCGCCAAGCGGGTCGAAGGTGCAGGCCATCGGCTGATGCTGATGCACCAGCGCGACGATCGACGGCCAGTTGTAATATTTCGGCGCATCGATCTTCCGCGTGTCGCGCGCGCCGCCATAATAGCCGTCGCCGCCATTGGCGCCATCGAACCAGAATTCGAACAGCGTCCCGTAGCGCGTGCAGAGCTCGACCACCTGCTTGCGGAAATAGTCGACATAGGCCGGGCGGCCATATTCGGGGTGGTTGCGATCCCAGGGCGAGAGGTAGAGCCCGAAGTCGAGCCCGCCGCGGCGCGTCGCACGCTCCATCTCGCCGACCACATCGCCCTTGCCGGCCTTGTACGGGCTGTTGCGGATGCAATGCTCGGTCAGCATCGTCGGCCAGAGGCAGAACCCGTCATGATGCTTGGCGGTCAGGATGATGCCGCGCATCCCGCCAGCCTTTGCGGCGGCGACGATCTGATCGGGGTCGAAATCGGTCGGGTCGAAGAGCTTGGGATCCTCGTCGCCATAGCCCCATTCGCGATCGGTGAACGTGTTGATCGAGAAATGGACAAAGGCATATTGCTCGCGCGCATGCCAGGCGAGCTGCCGCTTCGACGGCGTCGCCCCCCATGGTCGTGGGGCAGGCTGGCGTGCCGCACCCAGCGCGGGAGCGGTCGCTGCGGTCGCGGTTGCAGCGACGCTCGAGGCGAGCAGGCGGCGGCGGGAAACTTCGGTCATCATCGTCTCCGGGGGGACTCAGGCGGCGGGGCGGCCGAACGAGGGGGGGCGGTCGGCAGGCTTCGCGCCGAACGCGCGATCGGGGGTGGTGGACATGGTAAAGCGCAGCGTGCCGCCCGCGGCGAGGTCGGCATGCGCGATCCAGCTTTTTGTCCAGGGTTTGCCGTTCCAGGTGACGGCGGTGACATAGGGCGTGTCGGCGCGGTTGCCCGGCGCCTCGATCACGACCTTGCGCTTGGGCCCGACCAGCAGCTCGGCACGCGTGAAGAGCGGCGAGCCGAACACATAGACCGCGGCAACCGGATCGACCGGGTAGAGGCCGAGCGCGGACATCACGAACCACGCGCTCATCTGCCCGCAATCGTCGTTGCCGATGATCCCGTCGGGCGCGCGTTTGTACATCGTCGTCAGGATCCTGCGCACCAGCGCCTGCGTCTTCCAGGGCTGGCCGACATAGGCGTAGAGATACGGCACGTGCTGATCGGGTTCATTGCCATGCGCATATTGGCCGATCAGCCCGGAGATATCGGGCGGCGCATCCCTGGGCAGCGTCGAGGGCGCGGCGAACAGCGCGTCGAGCCGCGCGGCGAACTTCGCCTCGCCGCCGAAATGCGCGATCTGTCCGTAGAGATCATGCTGGTTGAGGAAGGTCGTCTGCCAGCCATTGGCCTCGGTGAAGTCGTGGTAGCACTTGGTATGGCCGAGCTGGATCGGGTCGTAGGGGGTCAGCCAGCTGCCGTCGGCGAGCTTGGGCCGCGCAAGGCCGATCGTCGGGTCGAGGACGTTGCGATAGTTGCGGCTGCGTTCGCGCAGGCGGGCGGCGTCGTCGGTGGCGCCGGCCTTCGCGGCGAGCGCCGCCATTGCCCAGTCGTCATAGGCATATTCCTGAGTCCGGCTGACCGACTCGTCGACCTGGTCTGCGGGCAGATAGCCACGCGCGATATAGGTGCCGCGCGCGCGGCTGTTGACGAGGTCGGGCGCCTTGGGATCGAAGGCGCGCGTGCGGATCGCAGGCCAGGCGGCGGCATAGTCCGCGTCGATTCCCTTCGCCACGGCCTCGGCCATGATCGCGACCGAATGCCAGCCGATCATCGTGCCGGTCTCCACCCCCTGGAGCGGCCAGCAGGGCGGGCCATAGGGGCTTTGCTGCGTCTGGCGGACGAGGTCGCGGACGAGCGAGCGCGCGCGATCGGGCGCGATCAGCGTGAGCAGTGGATGAAGCGTGCGATACGTGTCCCAGGTCGAATAGGTGCTGTACGCCTGTTCGCCCTTGGGGACGCTGTGGATCTGCCGGTCGAGCCCGACATAGCGGTCGTCGGCGTCGGAGAAGAGCGTCGGCGCGAGCATCGCGTGATAGACCGCGCTCGCCATGATGACGCGTTCGTCATCGCTGCCACCATCGACTTTCACGGTTTTCAGCGCGTCGGCCCAGTCGCGCACCGCCTGGCGTCGTGCCGCATCGAATTCGCGGCTGATCGACGCCGCGAGATTGGTCCGTGCGCCGGCCATGTCGACCGCGGAGACCGCCGTCCGCACGACGATCGGTGCTGCGCCCGCATCGTCGTAATGCAGCACCGCGCGGACGCGGTCGGCCGTGGCGATTGCCCCCCCGACGACCTGCTCTCCGGCATGGAGCGTGATGCGGTCGGGTTTGCGCGAGACGTGCATCGCGAAATGGATGCGGCGCCCCTTGGCCCAGCGGAACGTGCGGCGGCTGCCGATCAGGACGCCGTCGGTCTCGATCTCGATCCGGCTGTCGTCGATCAGCGGGCCTTCGCCCGGACGGCTGTCGCGGTAATTGCCGAGGTCGATCAGCAGGTGGCCGGGACCCGCGGGAAACCGGTGACGTTGCCAGCCGACACGTGGCTCGGCGGTCAGCTCGGAGCGGACGCCATTGCCGAGCGTGCAGGCGTAATAGCCAGGCTCGGCGGTCTCCTGGGCATAGGTCTGGCGATAGCCTTCGCCGGGGCGATCGGGCGCGCCGGGAAACAGCTTCACCGGCCCGCGCGCGGGAACGACCAGCACGTCCATCATGTCGGCGATGCCGGTGCCGGACAGGTGCGTGTGCGAGAACCCCATGATCGACGGGTCGCCGTGATGATAGCCCGAGCAGTTCGCCCAGTTCTCGGTATCGGTGTCGGGGCTGACCTGGACCATGCCGAACGGCACGGTCGCGCCCGGATAGGTATGGCCGTCGCCGCCCGTGCCGATCCACAGATCGGGCACGGCACCCGATCGCTTCGCAAATGCCGGCATCGCGCCGGTCAGCGCCAGCGCGCCGGTCGAGCCGAGCAACGTGCGTCGTGTGAGCCTCATAACGGCGCCGCCAGCAGCGCGGGCCGGGTATCGGCGAGATGGACGATCAGCTCGCCGAACAGACCGTTCGTCCAGGCGAACCAGCTGCGCGTGAACTTGCTCGGATCATCCATGTCGAACGCCTCGTGCATGAAGCCGGTATCCGCATCGGTGTCGCGCAGCATCCTGAGGCAGGCACGGACGGTCGCGTCGTCCGCACCGGCAAGCGCGCGGATGATCAGCGACATCGGCCAGATCTGGCCGAGGCCGACATGCGGACCGCCGATCCCTTCCGCTTTCGCTCCCTTGAAGAAATAGGGATTGGCGTCGCTCCACGCTGCGTCGGCGGTGCGGCGCCATAGCGGGTCGGTGGCGGGAACGCAGCCCATATAGGCGAGCGCGGACAGCGAAGGCACGTTGGCGTCGTCCATGAAGACCGCGTTGCCGAACCCATCGGCCTCATAGGCCCAGACCTCGCGGCCGTCGCGCAGCCGCATCTTGCCATGCGCGTTGAGCGCGGCCTCGACCTCGGTCGCGAGCGCTGCAGCATCGGCGGCGAGCGCGGTATCGTTGCGCGCCTCCTTCGCGACGACCGCCAGCTCGCGCAGCGTCGTCACCGCGAAATGATTGGCGGGGATCAGATAGGGATAGACACAGGCATCATCGGACGGACGAAAACCGCACTGGATCAGGCCGTTCGGCTTGGCGGGATTGCCCCAGCCCTCGAGCGCCATCGTCTCGGTATTGCGGTTCGAGGCGCGCAGGAAGCTATAGGGTCCGCGGCCCTGCTTGCGCTGCTGCTCGCGATAGGTGCGCAGGCTGGCGCGCGCGGCCTCGGCCCAGGTCGCGTCAAACGGGGTCGCGTCGCGCGTCGCCTGCCAATAGCCATAAGCGAGACGCATCGGGTAACACAGCGAATCGATCTCCCATTTGCGCTCGGCGACACCGGGTTTCATCTCGGTCTGGTCGTGCAATGCCCAGCTGAGATCGGTCTTGCCGGCCGGGTCCTCGAGGAACGCGTTCGCATAGGGATCGATCAGGATCGAGCGTGACTGACGCGCGATCAGGCCGCGGAACAGCGTGCGTAGTGCCGGGTCCTGGCGGATGAGATGGAGATAGGGACGGACCTGCGCCGAACTGTCGCGCAGCCACAGGCAGGGAATGTCGCCAGTGATGACGAACGCATCGGGCGCGCCGCCGATGGTGCTCATCCGCACGGTCGTATCGAGCGTGTTGGGATAACAGTTGCCGAACATCCAGCGCAGCTTCGGATCGCCGATCCTGGCCGACACGCGGGCGATCTCGCGTTCCACCGCCCGGCTCTTGAACAGACGGTCGGCGACTGGTGGGCGCTTGGAGGGCAGGTTCGGGCGGGCGGCGAAGGCGGGGGTGCCGACGAGCGCGAGCCCGCCGGCGATCAACGAACGGCGATCGATCATTTGGGCAACCCCACCGCTGCGCCGGTGATCGTCAGGTCGGTCCATTGTCCCTCGCCGTCGCCGGGCTGGCCGCCGCCGACATAGAGGCGGTACGCGCCGGGCTGGATCGTGCGCGTGCCGTCGCGCGCGACGCTGCTCATCGAGCGGGGATCGAGCGCGAACGAGACGGTGCGCGACTGGCCGGGCTTGAGCGCGACGCGGTCGAAGCCGACGAGCTGGCGCTGGAGCACCGCGGTGGTCGGCCCGCCACCGGTGGTCGCGGTCGGCACGAGATAGGCCTGAACCACCTCCTCGCCCGCGCGCGCACCGGTGTTCGAGACCTTTGCCGCGAGCGTGAGCGGCTGGCCGGCGGCGACGGTGAGGGTGGGCTTTGCCGCAGCATAGCCGAAGCTGGTATAGGTCAGCCCGTGGCCAAAGCCCCAGAGCGGCTTGCCGGTGAAATAGCGATAGGTGCGCTCCTTCATCGTATAGTCGATGAACGCGGGCAGGTCGCTGGCGGACTTGTAGACGGTGACGGGGAGGCGGCCCGAGGGGTTGTTGAGCCCCGCGAGCGTTTCGGCGATCGCGGTGCCGCCGGCCTGACCCGGATACCAGGCGGTCAGGATCGCATCGGCGAGCGATGGATCGACCGCCACCGCGCTGCCGCTGGTGAGCACGAGGATGACGGGTTTGCCGGTCGCGCGCAGTGCTTTCAGCAGTGCCTGTTGCGCAAGCGGGAGGCCCACTTCGGTGCGATCGCCGCCGACGAAGCCGGGGACGCTGACCGACAGCGCCTCGCCTTCGAGGTCGGGCGACAGGCCCATTACCGCGACGACGACGTCCGACTCGTTTGCGACCGCAGTGGCGGCGGCGAGCATCGGCGCGGCAGGCGGCGTCCACAGCAGGCGGATACCCTCGTCGTCGCTGCGGTGATCGAGTTCGAGGCGGAACGCGGTCGGCGTGCCGTCGCTGGTTAACGGGATCTCGACGCGGCCCTTCTTGACCTCGCCGTCGGCAAGCTGGCGGTCGCCGATCCAGAGGCGTGCGACGTCATGGACCGAACAGTCCTTCCAGCATGCCGGGACGTCGATCACGAGCGTATAGTCACCCGCGGCGGGCGGGGTGAACATGCCCGACCAGCGGACGCCGAAGCTGCGGCCAAGCCCGGGTGCCGGACTGACACGGTTGAGGTCCGCATCGATGCGGCGTTCGGTACGCGTCAGGACCGGCGTGCCACCGGTCGTCCCGGTCCCGGCAAAATACTCCGCCTTGAGACCCTTTGGGAAGACGGTTTCGGGCACCACCACCGGTGCGCCGTCGGCGAGCACCGAACCCTGCGCATAGCGAACATTGGCGGCGCCGAACTGCTTGCGGATGCCGTCGAGCGGGGTGATCGGGGCGGCGGCGGTGCCGTGGTAATTGCCCTGGAGCACGCCGATATCGTCGGCATTGGTGCCGATCACCGCGATCCGGCTGCCGGCCTTGAGCGGCAGGCGGCTGGCATCGTTCTTGAGCAGCACGATCGACTTTCGCGCGGCCTCGAGCGCGAGCGCACGGTGCGCGGGGGTGTCGACCTGATCGGTGCCGATCTTGCTCCACGGGCTGTCGCCCCCGAACGCGATGCCGAGCGCGCGGCGGGCGCGGAAGGCTCGCGTCAACGCGACGTCGACCTCGGCCTCGCTCACCAGCCCCTGGCGGACCGCGGCGGGGAGGCCGGCATAGGCGGTGCCGCAATTGAGGTCGGTGCCGCCCCTGATCGCCGCTGCCGCTGCGCCCGGCGCATCGAGCCGGTAATGGTGATAGGTGCTGATATTGCCGACCGCGTCGCAGTCCGAAACGGTGAAGCCGGTAAAGCCCCAGTCGCGCCGCAGCCGGTCGACCATCAGTGGCGACGATGCGCAGGCGGGCACGCCGTGGATCGAGTTGTACGCGCACATCAGCGAGAGCGCCTTGCCCTCGGTCACCGCCTGGCGGAAGGCGGGCAGGTAGGTTGCCTCAAGATCCTGCGGGCTGGGGTCGACGTCGAAACTGTCGCGCCCGGCCTCGGGGCCGCTGTGCACCGCGAAATGCTTCGGGGTGGCGACGACCTTCGGATAGAGCGGGTTGGGGCCCTGGAGGCCGCCGATGAACGCGACGCCGAGGCGGCCGGTCAGATACGGGTCCTCGCCATAGGTTTCCTGCCCGCGGCCCCAGCGCGGATCGCGGAAGATGTTGATGTTGGGCGACCAGATCGTCAGCCCTTCATAGATGCGGCGATCGGCATTGGCGGGCTTCGCATTGAACCGCGCGCGCGCCTCGGTCGCGACGACGTCGCCGATCTTGCGAACGAGCACCGGATCCCAGGTCGCGGCCATGCCGATCGCCTGCGGGAACACGGTCGCGTGGCCGTTACGCGCGAGACCGTGCAGTCCCTCGTTCCACCAGTCATAGGCGGGCAGGCCGAGCTTCGCATCCGCAGGCGCGGTGCTCTGCAGCTGCGCGGCCTTTTCCTCGAGCGACATGGTGGCGACCGCGGCGGCGACGGGATCGGCGGAGGCGAGCAGGAGCCAGATCATCGGGCAAGAGTCCTCAGGGTGAGCGCTTTGCGCAGTGTGGCAGGCGACGCGGTCGACGCAACGGCGACGGTCCGCGCCTCGCCCGGCAGAAGGTCGAACCCGTCATCGGCGGGCTGCGCCGCCACGGCGCCGAAATCGAGCATGACCGCGCGGGCGAAGCGCGTGGCGGTGATCGTCACGGTCGAGCCCGACCAGGTGACGCTCAGGCCCGGATCGGGATAGGCCATGTCCTTGGGCAGCGCGCGTTCGATGATCGCACGACTGGCGACCGTGTCGCCGACGATCAACTCGGCGACTGCATAGCTGGCCCCCGGCGCGGCACTGCCGAACAGCGTCGCATCGGGGAGCGTCGCGGCAAGTGTCGACGAGAGCGGCGGCAGCGTCGCGGGCGTGGTGGTGTCGTTCAGCACGGCACCGCCCATGTCCATCGCACGCACCCGCCAGCGCGCCGTGATCGGCGTGGTCGCGTCGGAGATCAGCGAGATCCGCGTCGCGCCGTCCTTGTGCTCCGCGGCGATCGCCTGAGGCGCGAAGAAGCGGCGTGCGGCGTAGTTCAGCAGCTTCCACTGGCCGTCATGATCGATGCTCGCCCAGCTGATCGAGGGCCAGACGTCGTTAAGCTGCCAGTAGAGCGACCCCATCGTCACCGGGCGGCATGCGCGGTGATGGAGTGCGGCGATACGGATCGCCTCGGCCTGGTTGACCTGCGTCAGATAGACGAGATCGGCAAAGTCCTTCGCCGGGCGCAAACGATCGCGCAGGTACATCAGCAGCCGTTCATTGCCTTCGCCGGCGAGGAATTTCTGGTGCGCCTTCATCACCGGGCTGTCGGCCGCCAGCGGGCCCTTGCCCGCGAAGTCGCGGATCATCGCGAGATCGGGCATCGCCTGGAAGCCATATTCGGACATGAAGCGCGGACAGCTGTCGAGATAGCGCTCGACCGGCTTCGAACCGGACCAGACATCCCAGAAATGGCGGTCGCCATCCTTGTCGGTGTCGGTCGGACCCTCATAATCGGTCGAAGGGGAGCCCGGCCAATAGGGGGTGCCGGGCGAATATTGCGTGACCGCCTGGCGCAGTACGCGGTCGAATAGCACCGCCATGCCCGCGCCGATCCGCTCCTGCTCGTCCGCGCCGACCGCCTTCTTGAACGCCTTGCGATCGGACCAGTTCTCCCAGCCCGACAGCACCTCGTTGCCACCGGCCCAGATCACGACCGAGGGATGCGAGCCGATCCGGGCGACCTGCTGCTCGGCTTCGATCCGGACATTCTCGCGGAACGCGGCGTCGGGCGGCGTCACGCTGCCGCCGAACATAAAGTCCTGCCACACCATCAGCCCCATGCGGTCGGCCAGGTCGTAGAACGCGTCGTCGAAATAATAGCCGCCGCCCCACACGCGGATCATGTTCATGTTGGCGTCGGCCGCGCCCTTCAGGATGGCCTGCATATAAGCGGGGGTGACGCGCGTCGGGAACATGTCGAACGGGATGATGTTCGCGCCCTTGGCGAATATCGGCGTGCCGTTGACCTTGAAGCCGAAGCTGCCGTCCTTGCGGATAAGTTCGACCGTGCGCAGCCCGATCCGCCGCGTGACGCTGTCCTCGGCGGTCGCTTGCGCGCCGGCGAGCGAGGCGGTGACGGTGTAGAGCGGTTGCGCGCCATAGCCGATCGGCTGCCAGCGCTGCGGCGCGGCGATCGTCAGCGGCAGCGAGACGCTATTGCTGCCGGCGGCGAGCGTGACGCTGCGGTCGACCGTGACGGTCTTGCCGTCGGGGCCCGTGACTACGGCGTGGACGGTGGTGCGGCCGGGCGTATCCGCGACGATGTCGAGCTTGGCCGCAATCCGTGCCTCCGCGTCGCTCAGATCCTCCTGCTCGACGCGAAAGGTCTCGATCCGCGCCTCATCCCAGATCTCGAGACGGACCGGCCGCCAGATGCCGATATTGACGATCCGGGGACCCCAGTCCCAGCTGTAATGATATTTGGGTTTGCGGATATAGGGCGAGGTCTGCTTGCCCTTGGGCTCGTCGCCGAACGCGCTGTCATATTCGCCGGGCAGCGGATGCTTCTCGGCGAGCACCATCGGCTGCAGCGTGCGGATCGGCGAAGCGATCGTCACCAGCACCTCGTTGCGGCCCGCCTTCAGCGCCGATTTCGCGTCCACGCGCCAGCGACGGTGCGCGTTGTCGGTCTTGAGCAGCGGCGTGCCGTTGACGGTGACCGTCGCAAAGGTGTCGAGGCCGTCGAACACAAGGTCGAGATGATCGCGCGCGAGCATCGCCGGCGTGACGTCGATCTCGCGGCGGAACTGCCACCGGGTCAGCCCCGCCCACTGGATCGCGGCCTCGTTCATGCCCTTGTAGGGATCGGGGACGCGGCGCGCGGCGATCAGGTCCTGCTGGACCGAGCCCGGCACCGTGGCCGCGAGCCATTTCGCCTCACGCTTGTGCGCGGCGACCGCGCTCGTGTCGCTCGGATCGATCCGGACCTTCCAGTCGCCGTCGAGCTTGACCACCGTCTTCGGGGCCGAGATCGCGGGCGAGGCGAGTGCGAGGAGAGGGAGAAGGAACCAGCGACGCATCAGCGTGTCTCCGTGAGTTGCATCCGCTCGACCGCATAATAGGGATCGGACGTGGGGGAGGTGAATTGCAGGCAGATGTCGCGGTCGCCGGTCAGCGCTGGCAGGCGGCCCTTGACGCTGAACCGGGTGGCGGCGGTTGCCGGATCGGGGAGCGGGAAGGTGCCGGCGACGACGGGCTCGGCACCCGCGACGGTGCAGCCGACGAGCACGATCAGCTCACCGTGCGGCGTGACGTTATAATGCCGGCGCAGCTTGGTCTCTTCATGCGCCAGCGCATAATGACGCGGCAGTCGCGCGATATCGATCGTGAAGCCCTTGGCGACATCCATCGGCGCGGCGGGATAGGCGGTGCACAGGTCGAACAAGTCGATATTGTACACCGGCGCGTTGCCCTGCGCCTCGGGCGTGAGCGGCACGCGGAGTGCGAGCGATCCCTTGGGACAGGCGACCATGTCGGACGCGGTCCGCGTCAGCAGCGCCTGGCGGCCGGTATCGAACAGGCGCGGCTCGGCGATCTGGCGGCCGGCGGCGTCGAATGCGGCGGCGCGGATCTTGACCCCCGGCTTGATCGACAGCGGTGTCGTATAGGCGGGCGACCGCGGGCCGGGCGCCTTGCCGTCGAGCGTGTAGCGGATCGTGCCATAGGGCGCCTGCGTCGTCAGCGAGACCTTGGCGCTTTTGGTGCGCAGCGCATCGCCGCGTGTGCCAGCGAGCGTATAGCCGACTGCGAACGCGCTGTCCGCGACCTGCATGCCGGAGGTGCGCCAGCGGCTGATCTGCGGCTGGACCCGCTCGAGAAAGCTGCCGAAGTCGCGCTTGTCCTTGCCCGACCAGGTGATCTCGGCGAGCGCGGCGGCGCGTGGGAAGATCAGGTGCTGCATCTGATAGGGCGTGACGATGTACTCGCTCCACAGATTGCCCTGTGCACCGAGCACGTGATGCGCCTTGTCGGCGGGGATCCCCGCGGGCATCGGCTCGTATTTGTACACGGTCTCGAGAGACTGGATGTCGATCCGGCCCGGCGGTTCGTCGCTGCGATCGCTTTGCAGGCTGTTGAGGTAGAGCGTCGGCGCGGGCGAAAGGACCACGTCGTGGTTCTGGTTCGCGGCCTCGACCGCGCCCTTCTCGCCACGCCACGACATCACCGACGCGGACGCGGGGAGACCGCCTTCGAGAATCTCGTCCCAGCCGATCAGTCGGCGGCCCTTGCTCGCGAGATATTCGCCGAACTGATCGATCATCCAGCTTTGCAGCCCGTTCTCGTCCTTGATCCCGAGCTTGACCATCTGCGCCTGGACCTCGGGGCTGCGTTCCCACTGATCCTTGACCGCCTCGTCGCCGCCGAGATGGACATAGGTGCCGGGGAAGACCGCCATGATCTCGTCGAGCACCGTCTTGACGAAGGCGATGCCCTTCGGACCGGGGTTGAAGAGATAGGGGTTCACGCCCCAGTCGCTGCTGACCTTCGGCGTGTCGCCGAGGACGCCGAGGTCCGGATACGCGGCGACGAGCGCCTGCGCGTGGCCGGGCAGGTCGATCTCGGGGACGATGACGATGCCGCGCTCGGTCGCATAGGCGACGAGCTTGCGCAGCTCGTCCTGCGTGTAGAAGCCGCCGACCTGCGTGCCGGGCGCCTCGCCGGTCGAGGGCGAGGTCCGGACGCTGCCGATCGCGGTCAGCCGGGGATAGGCCTTCACCTCGAACCGCCAGCCCTGATCGTCGGTAAGATGGAGATGCAGCGTGTTGAGCTTCACCGACGCCATCTGGTCGACGATCGCGTAGAGCGAGGGGAGCGACTGGAAATGCCGTGCGGTGTCGATCATCAGCCCGCGCCAGCCGAAGCGGGGGGCATCGTCGATCGTGACCGCTGCCAGCCGCGCAGGCTGTCCGAACGCCGCGTCGGGACTGACGAGTTGCGCGAGCGTCATCGCACCATAGACAAGGCCAGCGTCGCCCGATGCGGTGATGCGGACGCCCGCGGGGTCTACCGTCAGTCGATAGGCCTCGGCCCCCTTGATGCTGGCGTCGCGGACGAAGCGGATTGCACCACCGGAGGCGGACCGGATCGTCAGCCCGCGCTCGGTGCGCACATGCGCGGCGAAAAGACGCGCGGCGCCCGTTGCGCCGCGATCCGCCGCGTCGACGGCAATCGTCGTGGAGTTGTCGATCGTGAAGCTGCCGGTCGACGGCGTAATGCTGCTGGGTTCGGGAATGAGTGGCAGGCGGGCCGTCTGGGCGGCGGCGGGCGCAGTCAGCCCGATCGCCGCCGCGCCGACGATCGTCGCGCTGCAGATCGCGCGAAGGCCGACGCGCGGCACGCTTGCGGAAGGCCCAGCGGTTCCGTGGGTCGGAATGGCGCGCATTGATCTGTTCTCCCTGGGCCGGCTTGTCGTTACCGCTCGCATTGAACGTAACCAATATAGGTCCAGGCACAACCCGTATTCTGAATCGCACGACGCGTTTGCGCGGGTAGCGATACCAATATTCGATAAGCTGCAATTCAGATTGGCAGATACCAATCTAGGCTTTCCCGACGTGCATGTTGCCGGGCAGCGCGGCTTTGGTTAGGCAGGTGCACGGACGTGGCAGGGGCTCGATGGGGGGCGGCCGGTCGGAAGGAGAGACCATGGCGTTTGCCGACGAGATCGGACGCTTTCGCGAGAGCAATCCATCGCCACTGTATCTCCAGCTTCAGGACCTGATCCGGACCGCGATCGGCGATGCGATTCTGGTTCAGGGCAATGCGATACCGGCCGAGCGCGATCTGGCGACCGAGTATGACATATCGCGCATCACCGTGCGCAAGGCGATCGGCGGGCTGGTCGAAGAGGGGCTGTTGACGCGTCGCCGTGGCGCGGGGACGTTCGTCGCGGGACGTGTCGAGAAAAGCTTCTCCAAATTGTCGTCGTTCAGCGAAGACATGGCGGCCCGGGGGCGTACGTCGAGCAGCAGCTGGATCTCGCGGTCGGCAGGGCAGGTCAATCCGGAAGAGGCCATGGCGCTGGGCCTGTCGCCGGGCGCGCCGGTCTATCGCTTCAACCGTATCCGCTATGCCGACGACGAGGCAATGGCGCTCGAGTTCACGACGATCGCCGGATATTGCCTGCCGTCGATCGAGGTCGTCGACGATTCGCTGTATACCGCGCTCGAAAAGGCGGGCTGCCGGCCTGTTCGCGCATTGCAGCGACTTCGCGCCGTTCCGTTCGGTGGCGAGCATGCCAGGATGCTGGGCGTCGACGCGGGGCATGCCGGGCTGCTGATCGAGCGTCGCGGATTCCTCCGCGATGGCCGGCCGGCGGAGTTCACGCGGTCCTATTACCGCGGCGATGCCTATGACTTCGTCGCCGAACTGGCCGACAACTGACCTTTCACCAATCGAGTCCGCGATGAACCGACGTCAGATACTCCTCGGCACCGCCGGTGCCGGGGCCACGCTGGCGGTCGGGGGCATTTCGTCCGCCGTCACCGGCAAAGCTCGCTCCGCGCCGACCGGGTCGGACGCCGGCGCGCTGCCGATGCCGGTGCCGTCGCGGATCCTGCCCGCGCCTGTGCCCGAGCAGGACCGATCGCGGACGCGCATGGAGCGGGGATGGCTGTTTCACGAGGGCGATGTCGTCGCCCCGGCGCCCGATGGGCACAACGCGACCTATCTGAGCGTCAAGGCAGGCAACGCACTGGGTGCGGCGGCGATGGCGTATGACGATTCGGACTGGGCCCCCGTGCGCCTGCCGCATGACTGGGCGTCCGCGCAGCCATTCGTGAAGACCGCGAACATCTCGCAAGGCTATCGTCCGCGCGGGATCGGCTGGTATCGCCGGACGCTGCGGCTCGAACCGGCCGACCGCGGCAAGACGATCCTGCTCCATTTCGATGGCATCGCCACCAATGCCACGGTCTGGGTCAACGGCAGCGTCGTCGCGCACAACTGGTCGGCGTATAACAGCGTCGAGATTGACCTGACGCCGTTCGCGCGGTTTGGCGACGACCTCAACGTCATCGCGGTCCGCGTCGATGCGGACGCCATGGAGGGCTGGTGGTACGAGGGGGCAGGGATCTATCGCCACGCCTGCCTGATCCGGCGCGCGCCGGTCGCGATCATCACCGACGGCGTCCACTGCGATCCGCGGCGCGGGCCGGATGGCGTCTGGCACGTGCCGGTCTCGGTCACGCTCGGCAGCAGCGATCGCCGGAGTGTCGATGTCACCGTCGAGGCGATGCTGCTCGACCCCGATGGCACGCAGATCGCCTCGGCGCAGACGTCGGCGACGGTCGCGATGCTCGAGCGCGCGACCGCGACGATCGCGATGCCGGTGACCGCGCCGCGGATCTGGTCGATCGAAACACCGACTCTCTATACCGTCGTAACGCGCGTGCGGCTCGGCGACGCGATCGTCGACGAGCGGCGCACGCCGATCGGCTTCAGGACGATCCGGTTCGACGCCGATCGCGGCTTCTTCCTCAACGAGCAGCCCGTGAAGCTGAAGGGTGTATGCCTGCATCAGGACCATGCCGGTGTCGGCACGGCGATTCCCGACTCGCTGGTCCGCTGGCGGCTCGAGCGGCTGAAGGCAATGGGGTGCAACGCCATCCGCTGTTCGCACAACGCGCCCGCCGCGGAGTTGCTCGATCTTTGCGACGCGATGGGGTTCGTCGTGATGGACGAAAACCGCCAGTTCAATCCCGCGCCCGACTATATGGCGCAGCTTGAATGGATGGTCCGACGCGATCGCAACCATCCATCCGTGATCCTGTGGTCGGTATTCAACGAGGAGCCGATGCAGGGGACCGAGGCGGGTGTCGAGATGCTGCGACGGATGGCGCACGCCGCGCACGCACTCGACGACAGCCGGCCCGTGACCGCGGCGATGAACGGGGCGTTCTTCGATCCGGTCAACGTCTCGAGCGTGGTGGGCGTGACGGGCTTCAACTATTACCAGGGCGACTACGACCGTTTTCACCAGCTCAACCCGACCAAGCCGATCACGAGTTCGGAGGACACCAGCGCGTACGAGACGCGCGGCGCGTTTGCGAGCGATCCGGCGCGGCATATCCAGTCCTCCTACGACGTCGAAGCCGCCAGCTGGGGCGATACGCACCGTGGCACGTGGAAGGAGATCGCCGAGCGTCCGTTCGTCGCGGGCGGGTTCGTCTGGACCGGGTTCGACTATCACGGCGAGCCGACCCCGCATGAATGGCCCACGATCTCCAGCTTTTTCGGGATCCTCGACCTGTGCGGATTCCCGAAGACAGCGTTCGACATCCACCGCGCGCATTGGGTCGATGACACGCCCGTCGTCAGCCTGACACCGCACTGGACCTGGCCGGGGCGCGAGGGGGCGCCCGTCACGGTCCTGGTGATGAGCAATGCCGAACGCGTCGTGCTGCGGTTGAACGGCCGGATCGTCGGGCAGGCGGCGGTCGACCGGATCATGGGGAACGAGTTCATCGTGCCCTATGCGCCCGGACGGATCAAAGTCACGGCGTTGCGCGGGAACGCGGTGGTCGCCACCGCGGCTCATGCAACCGCCGGGCCCCCCGTCGCGCTGCGCCTGACGCCTGCACGGACCGTGATGGCGGGCGACGGCGAGGACGCGCAGCCGGTGACGATCGATGCGGTCGATGCCGCGGGCCGGCATGTCCCGACCGCCAACCTGCCGACGCGGTTCGCGGTCGAGGGGGCTGCGATCATCGGTATCGGCAATGGCGATCCGAACAGCCACGAGCCCGAAAAGGGCAATGCCCGGTCGCTGTTCAACGGGCTCGCGCAGGTCATCCTGCAGTCGGACGCCGGGCGCGGTCAGATCGTGATGACCGCGACGGCGCCGGGGCTCAAGCCCGCGCGACTGGCAATCCACCGCGCGGGCATCGCCGCGCCAGGCCAGATACCCGTCGCCACCGCCACGATGGCGATCCGCGAATGGCGACGCTCACCCGCGTTTGCCGCGCGGCCGGATCCGGCGCTGGCCCCGGTCGACGGCGACAACAACAGCTGGGCGTTCGTGCGCAGCGGCACGCCCGTCGATCCGAGTGCGGCAGGCCGCTGGCGGATCTACCGCGCTGGCGTCTCGCCCTGGCGGCGCGTTGCGCAGGAGGGCGGGCTGATCCGGTTCGCCGCGATCGCGGGGCGTGCCGAGCTCTGGATCGACGGCACGCGGCTGGCGGTCAAGGACGCGGGGCAGACCGGCACGCTGGAAGCGACGATGCCCGCCGGCGGCGCGGTGCGGACGATCGTCCTGATGGTCGAGGCCTTGCCGGGCGTTTCGTCGGGGATCGTCGGCGCGGTCACGCTCGAGCCGCGCGCGCGGTGACGGCCGCGCGGCATGCCGCGCGTCATCCTGGTCGATATCGGGATAACGGGCGGCAGCCGATCAGGGTGTCGTGCGGATCAGCGTCGACAATGCCGCGTCGTCCCCGAGCAGGTGGATCTGGCCCGGCGCGGGACGTGCGGTGGTGCGGATCGACAGATCCTGCAGACGCGTCTCGTTGATCGCGGCGGCATTAGCGACCTCCACGCGCAATCGGCCGGGGTGACGCGTCACGGCCCGGATATTGGCGGATCCGCCCAGCGCCGCGCCAGCGTCTTCGGTGAGCAGGATCGTCGGCTCCATTGGCGCGCTCGGGGGGGGCGCCGTCGGAGCCACGGTTCCGCCGACCGCGAGCGCGTCGCGGATCTCGACTGCGACCACGTCGGCAATCGGGCCGAGCACGACCTGCAACGCGGCGTTCGAGGGCCGCAGGATGCCGCGTGCGCCGAGCGACTTCAAGGCTGCGTCGTCGACCGCGGACTGGTCGACGACGATCAACCGCAGGCGCGTCGTGCATGCGCTGACCGTCGTCAGATTGGCCCCGCCGCCCAGCGCCTGCGCGAACGCGGCACCGCGTCCGCCAGGTGCGACCGGCGCGGCTGCGACCGGCGCTTCGGCTTCGCGACCGGGCGTGGCGAGATCGAACTTGCGGATGAAGAAGCGGAACAACCCGTAATATAGCGCGAAATAGACCGCGCCGACGGGCAGCAGCAGCAGCGGCCGCGTCGCCTTGCCGAAGTTCAGCACATAGTCGAGCAACCCGGCCGAAAAACCGAAGCCGAGCTTGACGCCGAGCGCGTTCATCAGCGCCATCGACAGTCCGGTCAGCACCGCGTGCACCGCGTAGAGCAGCGGCGCGAGGAACATGAAGCTGAACTCGATCGGCTCGGTTACGCCGGTGAGCGCCGATGTCAGCGCGAGGCTGAACAACATGCCGCCAACCGCCTTGCGGCGGTCGGGCAGTGCGGCGTGGTACATTGCGAGACAGGCGGCGGGCAGGCCGAACATCATCACCGGGAAGAACCCCGCCATGAACGCGCCCGCGTCGGGATCGCCCGCGAAGAAGCGGCGAAGGTCGCCGGTCGCGCCGTTGTAGTCGCCGGCGACGAACCAGACGATGTTGTTGACGAGGTGGTGCAGCCCCGTGACGAGCAACAGGCGGTTGAGCAGCCCGAACAGGAACAGCCCGATCGCGCCGCTGCCGCTGATCGCAAGGCTCAGCTGGTCGATGCCGGCGTTGAGGATCCCGAAGCCCATTCCGAACACCAGCGCGAGACCCAGACCCGCGACGCCGCTGACGATCGGGACGAACCGCCGCCCGCCGAAAAAGGCGAGATACTCGGGAAGCTTGATCGTCGAGAACCGGTTGTAGAGCAGCCCGCCCGCCAGCCCCGAAAGGATGCCGATCGGCACGTCGAGGCGTGCGATCGCCTTGGCCTTCCAGGCGGCGGCGACGACGTCCGCCGTCGGTCCGCTCAGCCCGGCCACGACATCGGGGGCGACGACGAGGAATATCATCCCCGCTTCGGTGGCGACGAGGAAGCAGACCACGCCCGCGAGGCACGCAGCGCCATTGCCGTCACGCGCGAAACCGGTGGCGACGCCGATCGCGAACAGCAGACCGAGATGCGAGAAGATCGCGTTGCCCGCCGCGCTGACGAACGCGATGTCGAGCAGATCGGGCTGGCCCAGGCGGAGCAGCAGCCCTGCGATCGGCAGGACCGCGATCGGCAGCATGAGCGCACGGCCGAGGGGCTGCAGCGCTTCGAGGATCGACTTCATGCGGCAAACTCCCGGGCGAGGCTTCGAACTTCGGCAGCCGAGGCGCACGCTAACGCCCTGGCGGCATGTGCGCGGCAGGTGTCGAGCGCGAGCGTGCGCACCAGCGCCTTCACCTCGGGTATGATCGCCGGCGACGACGAGAGCTCGGTCACGCCAAGCCCGATGAGGATCGGTACCGCGGCAAGATCCGAGGCGAGACCGCCGCAAACGCCGGTCCAGCGATCATGTCGCGCGCCGCCTTCGCAGGTTTGTGCGATGAGGCGCAGCACGGCAGGGTGGAGGCCGTCGATCCCGGCGGCGACGGCGGGATTTCCGCGGTCCATCGCCAGCGCATATTGGGTCAGGTCGTTGGTCCCGATCGACAGGAAGTCGGCTTCCGCGGCGATCAGGTCGGCGGTGACGGCCGCGGCGGGCGTCTCGATCATCACGCCGACCGCGACGCGCTCGGGAAGACCGAGCTCGCCAGCGATCCGGTCGACCACGTCACGTACCGCGCGCAGTTCGTCGCGGCTGGCGATCATCGGCACCATGATCCGGCACTGGCCGACCGGGCGGACCGACAGGATCGCGCGGACCTGGTCCTCGAGCAATTGCGGATAGGCCAGCCCGACACGGATCCCGCGAAGCCCGAGTGCAGGATTTTCCTCCGCCGCCATGGGCAGATAGGGTGCAGGTTTGTCGCCGCCGATATCGAGCAGCCGGACGATCAGCGGGCGCCCGTCGAGCATGTCGGCAATCGCCTGGTAGTCGGCGGTCTGTTCGGCAACGGTCGGCGCGGAGTCGCGCTCGAGGAACAGGAATTCGGTGCGGAGGAGCCCGGATCCTTCGGCGCCATTGTCGACTGCGAGCCGGGCATCGCCGATCGCGCCGAGATTGGCGAAGGCCTCGATCCGCGTGCCGTCCGCCATCCGGCACTCGTCGCCGGCGCGCGCGAGCATGTCGGCACGGCGCATGTCGGCCTGGACGAGCCGGACACGCGCGGCGCCCAGCGTGTCGGCATCGGGATCGACCCGGATCAACGCATCGGTCGCCTCGAGAATGACGGACGTGCCGTCGGCGACGGCGGAGAGTGCGGGGCCGACCGCGACGAGCGCGGGCAGTCCGATCGTCGCGGCGAGGATCGCGACATGCGACGTCGGGCCGCCGCGCGCGACGCAGATGCCGACCACGGTCGACCGATCGAGCGCAAGCACATCCGACGGAAGCAGATCGTCGGCGAGAAGGATGGTGTCGGCGGGGACGCGTATCGTCGCGTCCTCTACCCCCGTAATCACGCCGAGCAGCCGCCGTTCGAGGTCGAGCATGTCGTCCGCGCGCTCGGCAAGTCGCTGATCCGCGCTCCCGCGCAGGCCCTCGGCGAGCGGGCGGATCGTCGCGCGCCATGCATGGCCGGCACTCTGGCCGCTGGCGATGCGCGCGTGCGTTCCCTCGAGCAGCATAGGATCATCGAGCAGCGCCGCATGCGCCGCGACGATCGCCTGTTCCGCACCGCGCGCGTGGCGAGCCTGGTCCGCGAGCCTTGCCGCCAGCGTGGCGAGTGCTGCGGTGAAGCGTTCCTGCTCGACCGCGATCCCTTCCCCCTGTTCTGGAACGGTTATCTCGGCGTGCCGGAACCACCGTGCCTGGCCGATCGCAAGTCCCGGGGCCGCGGTGACGCCGAGCAACGCGCCGTCGATCGTGGGGCGTGTGGCGGCGGCGGGCGCCGGGGTACGCGGTGTCTCGATCGGCTCGTCCATCCCGCCGAGGATCAGGTCGGCGATCGCGGCGATCGCGGTCGCGGCATCGGGGCCCTGCCCGGTCAGCGTGATCGAATCATCGTGGCGGACGCCGAGCGATAACAGGCCGATCGGGCTGCGCAGGTCGGCGGTCTTGTCATGGCATTCGATTCTGATGCTGCTTGCAAACGTCTTCGCCAACTCGCCGAGCCGGGCGGCAGGACGCGCGTGGATGCCGTGCGGCAGCGGAACGGCAAACGTCCGGGTGAGGACTTCGCCCGCGGTCTGCGCGGCTGGCTGGCGACCGACCGGCGCGATCGGCAGGATCGTCATCAGCGGCGTGCCGATTTCGACGCGCTGATCGGTCGTGCGCGTGGTGATGGCAAATCGCTCGGGATTGATCACGATGATCGGCGTCACGACCGCCCGCGACTCGCGAACCAGCAGGTCGAGATCGAACCCGATCAGCAGGTCGCCGGTCGCGACGGTGTCCCCCACCGCGACGCGCGGGGTGAAGCCGCGTCCACCCAGCGCAACGGTATCAAGGCCGATATGGATGAGGATCTCGGCACCGTCGCGCGTCCGCAGCGTGATCGCGTGGTTCGTATCGAGCAGCGTCAGGACCGTCGCGTCGCACGGCGCATACAGACCGTCGCCGGTCGGATCGATCGCGACGCCGTCTCCCAGCATCGCCTCCGCAAACACCGCGTCGGGCACCTGCGACACGGGTAATGCCCAACCCTGCATCGGCGCGCTCAGGATGATGGGAGCCATATGGTCGTCCTTGGTTTGCGAGTGCGGGTGCAGTGCAGGCGGCGGATCAGGCGGAGGCGATGCCGCCGATCCAGGTCCCTGCGGGTTGAAGCTCGCGCGTCAGACGAACCCAGTCGGCGCGCAGGCCCGGTGCGAGCGCGCCGCGATCGCGCTCGAGCCCGAGAAAGGCCGCGGGATAGGTCGCAGCCATCGCCGCGGCCTTTTCGGGGGGCAGGGCGAGCCGTTCCACGCTGTTGCGGACGGCACCCGCCATATCGAGATCGGACCCCGCGAGCGTACCGTCGGCGCCGACGCAGCGGCCACCCTCGACGCGGATCTCGCGGCCCTGCAGCAGGAACGCCTTGTCGACCGCACCCACGCACGGCATCGCATCCGACACCAGCATGAAGCGGTCGTGCGGGCGCGCGCGCAGGGCGATGCGCAGCGCGGCGTCGTCGACGTGGAAGCCGTCGACGATGATCCCGCAATAGACGCCCTGGTCGTCGATCGCCGCACCGACGACACCCGGCGCGCGGTGGACGAGCGGCGACATCGCGTTGAACAGATGCGTGATGCCGGTGATCCCCGCCGCGATCGCCGTGGCGGCAACGTCGTAACTCGCGTCGCTATGTCCGATGCTGACGAGGACGCCGGCCGCGGTCAGTGCCGCGATCTGCGCCGTCGTGACGCGCTCGGGGGCGAGCGTCAGCATCACCTTGCCGCGGCGCGGGCGCGTCAGCAGCGCGAGCAGCTCGTCGTCGAGATCCTGGAAGCGCGTGGGATCGTGAATGCCCTTGCGCGCGGCGCTGATGACCGGGCCCTCGACATGGATTCCGACGAGACCCGGTACGCCCGCGTCGATCGCTGCATCGACCGCATCGAGCGCGCGGGCGATGACGTCGGGGGTGTCGCTGATCAGCGTGACCATGAACGCGGTGGTGCCGAAGGGGGCGTGCGCGGCGCCGATCGCGGCGATGCCCTCGACCGTGGTGGCGTCGTTGAACAGCACGCCGCCGCCGCCATTGACCTGCGTATCGACGAATCCCGGCATGATCCAGCCGCCGTCGAGATCGACGGTTTCGGCGTTGGACGCGGGGTCGGAATCGACGCCCGCCTCGACGCTGGCGATCCGGTCGCCCTCGATCCGCAGTGTCGCGTCGGTCAGGACGGCATCCGGTGTGACGATATGGCCGTTGCGAAACCGGAAAGTCGTCATAGCGTGCAGGTGACCTTGGCAAGATGCGAAGGCGCGTCCGGGTTGAACCCGCGCGCCACGGAAAGGGCGTTGACCAGCTTGTAGAAGCTCTGGACCATGAGGATCGGCTCGATCGTTGGATGCGCGACGAGCGCGGGCAGGACGGAGTCGCCGTGACGGCCATCGAGGCGTGCGTCGGCGATCAACACGTGCGCACCGCGTCCCGCGAATTCCGCAGCGGCCTCGCGCACGCCGTCGCCGGCGGCGTCGGACGTGGCGAGCGCCAGCAGCGGGAAGCCGTCCTGGACAAGCTGCATCGGCCCGTGGCGCACCTCGGCGGAGCTGAACGATTCCGCATGCAGCGCGCAGGTTTCCTTCATCTTCAACGCCGCCTCGTTGGCGATGCCGAACCCGGGACCGCGCGCGATCACGAACAGGTTCGTCGCCGTCTGCAGCGGCGCGACCGCAGCCGACCAGTCGAGATCCCAGGCCCGCGCGAGATCCGCGGGCAGGGCGGCGACGGCGGTGCGCATCGCATCGTCATCCGACCATTCGGCGGTGATCGCAGCCAGTGCGGCAA
Organism: Sphingomonas sp. Leaf20; assembly: GCF_001421535.1. Taxonomy (GTDB): domain Bacteria; phylum Pseudomonadota; class Alphaproteobacteria; order Sphingomonadales; family Sphingomonadaceae; genus Sphingomonas. The sequence goes on from NZ_LMKN01000009.1 coordinate 139,862, forward strand.
GCGCGCAGATATAGGACTTGGTCGCTGCGACCGACCGCTCGGGCCCTGCCTTCAGGGCGATCAGCGTGTCGGCGGCTTCGGCGAGCGGCGAGCTTTCGTCGTTAACGAGCGCGACGACATGCGCACCCGCCTGTTTGTAGGCCGCCACGGTCGCCAGCAGGTCCGGGCTGCGGCCGCTCTGCGAGATCGCGATGCACAGCGTGTTGGCGGCGCTGAGCTTTGCATCATAGAGCGAGACGACCGAGGGGGCCGTCGCCGCGACGGGGACGCCGGTCTTTGTCCAGATCAGGTATTTGCCGTAGACCGCTGCATGGTCGGACGAACCGCGCGCGCACGTGACGACAACGGCGGGGGGCGCCGCGCGCAGTCGCGCTCCCAGCGCTGCGATCGTATCCGCGTTGGCGGCGAGAAGACGCGCGACCGCCTCGCTCGATTCGGCGGCCTCGCGGAACATCAGCGTCGCCTCGGTCGCGTTCGTCGACAGCGGTGCGCCGCCGTCGGACGTGCGCGGTGCGGGATCGGGAAGGGTCTCGGTCATGGCGGCTCGCTTCATGGGGTCGCGTGATGCGGTTGCAGGGCGACGCGGGCATGCGTCGCCACGCACTCTCGCCCTGCGTAAGTTATAGATTGGTATTGTTCAAGCGTTGGAATGTGCAAGGCGGGTAGCGAGGTCGCGGATCCGCCCGCGGCTGGTCCGGCTGGTCTGCGTCGAGGCAAACCCGAACCGGACGAGGGCAGGGTCCTGGTCCTGATCACAGGGATGCCGGCACGAGGCGTGAACCTCGCCGACGCCGGTCGCAAGGATTGCGGGAAGCGTGTCGATCGACACGCCGCTCCCGACGAGGATGCCGATGCGACCGGCGGCGCGGTGATGGAGCATCGCAATCGCGGCGACTCCGTCGACAGCCTTCGGCGCCCCGCCCGAGGTGAGCACGCGATCGAACCCCAGCGTGACGGCGGTGTCGAGCGCCGCGGCGAGATCGGGAACGAGATCGAACGCGCGGTGAAGCGTCAGCGACAGGTCGCGCCCGCGTGCCTTGCCGAGCAGGCGGGCATGCGCGATCAGTTCGCCGAGCACCGCTGCGTCAAGCGTGCCATCGACGTTGGCCGCGCCGATCACGACGCCGGCGAGCCCCGCCTCGGCCGCGGTCGTGATGTCATCGGCGATCATCGCGGATTCGCGCGGTGTGTAGACGAAGCCCCCCTCGCGCGGTCGGGACAGCAGATGAACGGGCAGCGCGGCGGACGCGGCGGCGCGGATGAGCGAGGCTGCGGGAGTCAGCCCGCCAACGGCCAATGCCGTGCAGAGTTCGATCCGATCCGCGCCCCCGGCAACGGCGGCGTCGACGCCATCGAGATCCTCGACGCATATCTCCAGCGTCCTGATGCGTGGCATGACCCGCGTCAGGCCTTGAACAGTGACGGCGCGGTCAGGACCGTGGTGCGTCCGTTCGGGTCGGTCACCGCATAGGTAAAGCCGGGCAGGAGGCAGAAGGCGCCGACGCGGCCCTTCGGGTCGAGGGCGAGAAAGCCGACTTGGACACCGCGGATCGCGTCGCCGCGCAGCTTGGCGATGTGCCGGACGACCTCTTCGCACGCTTTTTGCGGCGAAGCGCCGGACCGCATCGACGCGACCACGCGGGCGGACCCCGCGACGCGCGTCACCTCTTCGCCCAGCCCGGTCGACGTCGCGCCACCGACTCCCGCCTCGACGTACAGGCCGGAACCCACTTGCGGCGAGTCGCCGACCCGGCCACGCATTTTGAACGCCATGCCCGAGGTGGTGCAGGCGCCCGCGAGCCGTCCGCCGGTCGAGCGCATCAGCAGGCCGATCGTATCGTGATCGAGCGCGCCACCGGGCGTCCGGTCGACGCGGTTCTCGCTATTGGCTTCGGGTTTGTAGTGCGCGGTGGTGAGCCAGTCGCGCCATGCCTTTTCCGATTCCGGGGTCAGCAAGTTCTGTTTCGGAAAGCCCTGGTCCCGCGCGAAGCGAGTGGCGCCCTCGCCGACGAGGAAGGTGTGCGGGGTTCGCTCCATCACCCGGCGCGCGACCGAGACTGCGTGTATCGTGTCCTCGAGTGCCGCGACGGCGCCGACGCCGCCGGCATCGTCCATGATCACGGCATCGAGCGTGACGTGCCCGTCGCGGTCGGGATAACCGGAATAGCCGACGCTATGATTGGCGGGGTCGGCCTCGGGCACCATCGCGCCCGCCTCAACCGAGTCGATCAGCGATCCGCCGGCGCGAAGCCTGGCATAGGCGGCAGCGTTGGCCGCAGCGCCAAAATCCCACGTCGATACGATCAGCGCGCCGGCGCCGTCCGCCGATCCAGCCGCGAAGGCTTTCGCACCGCTGGTCGCGGACGCGGTCAGAGGCAGTGCGATGCCCAGCCCGCCCAATACCGATCGTCTCGTCGTCATGCCTACCCCCACAACCTGCCCCTGCGTCCATGCCTATCGACTTTCGAAGACAAGGACCAGAGGTATGGTACGTTTGTCACATGATCATATAAATGTAGTCGAGTGGTATTATCTAGGTATTGACTGGACAGTGTTTATGACCAAAACCCGTAAGCGGAGATGGATGCAGGCAGAAGCTGCATCCCTGTAAAAGGGGTTGAGTATGTTCCTACGTCATTCCGCATCGCGTATTGCGATTTCGGGCGCCTTGCTGATGGCAAGCGCTCCGGCTTTCGCGCAGGATGTCCCGGCGCAGGTCACGCCAGCACAGGCGGAAGCGACGACGCCCGCCGAAGCAAAGGTCGAAGCAGACGCCGAGTCCGCGATCGCCACGCCTGACGCCGCCGCGACGCCGCAGCGTCCCGCGACCGGCGACGGCGACATCGTCGTGACCGGTTCGCGGATCCAGCGTCCCAACATGACGTCGGCGGCGCCGATCGCGTCGGTCACCGCGCAGGACATTCGCGCGCAGGCCGCGGTCAACGTCGAGGACGTGCTGAACCGCCTGCCTCAGGTCGCGCCGGACAACCAGCAGACCTATGCCGATTCCGACGGTCGCCAGCGCATCAAGCTGCGCAGCCTCGGGTTCGAGCGGACGCTGGTCCTGATCGACGGCAAGCGCCTCGGCACGCAGAATGGCCAGGACGTCGGCATCATCCCGACGTCGCTGCTCGAGCGCGTCGACGTCCTGACGGGGGGCGCGTCCTCGGTCTATGGGTCGGACGCGGTCGCGGGCGTGGTCAACTTCATCCTCAAGAAGGATTTCGAGGGCCTGCAGCTCGATGCGAACTACAATTTCTACAACCACCTCAACAAGGATACGGTCGTGTCGCCGCTGGCGCGCGCGGCGGGGTTCCGCACCCCGCGCGGCCTGACCAATGACGGTGGCCGAGCCGACGTGACGCTGACCGGTGGCGTCAAGCTGTTCGACGGCGCATTGCGCGTGTCGGGCTTCGTCAACTATCGCGAGAGCGAGGCCGTATCGCTGTCGGATCGATCCAATTCGGGCTGTTACGTGACGCAGCTGACCGCGGACGGGCCGCTCTCATGCGGTCTGACCCCGAGCAGCTCGACGAGCGGTCTCGTCACGCCGCTCAGCGGCGTCAATGCGAACCAGCAATATGTGAACAATCCGGACGGCACCCGCAGCTTCGTGCCATTCGGCGCCGGCGCGGGCAACGCGTCCAACTATTTCAGCAACTATGCGTATCAGCGGCCGTCCGAGCGGATCAACGCAGGCGGCTTTGTCAGTCTCGACATCGCCCCGAATGCCGAGCTCTACGCGTCGGGCATCTGGTTCCGCGACAAGTCGTTCAACAATTATCCTGGCCGGGCGAGCTACAGCGGCGAGGGGCAGCTGCAGGTCAACTGCAACAACCCGTTCCTGTCGGCGTCGCAGGCGACGACGATCTGCGGTGCGGCAGCGGGGACCACGGCGCTCGCACCGATCAGCCTGTCCTATCGCCTCGGCGAATTTAACGACGTGTCCGACACGTATATCAATACCGGCGTTCGCCTGAGCGGCGGCGTGCGCGGCAAGGTCGGCGACGCGTGGACCTATGACGTCGGCGGTGTCTATTCGCGGAATCATCAGGATTACACGCCGACGTTCGTCGATCCGACACGGCTGCAGAACGCGATAAACGTAGGCGGAACGCTCGCCAACCCGACCTGCGCGACAACGTCCGACCCGGCCTGCGTGCCGTTCGACGCGTTCAGCGCCGGCAATACCAACCCGGCGCTGCGCAATTACCTGTTTGCTACGGGCACGCAGACGGGCGTCGGCACACTGTATGACGTCGTGACGTCGCTGACCGGCGATCTCGGCAAATACGGGATCAGGTCGCCGCTGGCCGAACAGGGCGTGGCGATCGCGCTGGGCACCGAATACCGCAAGGACACGTTCAGCGGGTATGCCGACCCGAGCTTCCGGACGCGGTTCGGCGGCGCCGACCAGAACCTGAAGCAGGATGTCTGGGAAGCGAACATCGAGGTGCAGGCGCCGCTGATCGAGCACAAGCCGTTTGCCGAACTCTTGCAGGCCAATGGCGGCTATCGCGTGTCGAAGTACAGCAGCAACCCGGACTCGTTCAGCACCTGGAAGCTGGAGGGCCTTTATGCCCCGATCAGCGACCTGACCTTCCGCGCGTCGTTCAACAAGGCACAGCGAGCGCCGACGGTGTTCGAGATCCGGCAGGCGACCAACATCGAGTTCGCGACGGTCGGCACGAACGGCATCAACGACTTCTGCGCACCCACCCCGATCGCGGATCCCGCCACCGGGGCGATCAGCTATGGCGCGCCGGTCGCCTCGCGTGAGGTCTGCCGTGCGACGGGCCTGACCGATGCGCTCTATGGCAGCACCACGTTGTTGTGCCCGGATGACCAGTGCACGGTGCGGTCGGGCGGTTTCACGTCCGCGCCAGAAACCGCGTACACACAGACCTATGGTTTGATCGTCAAGCCGCGTTTCATTCCGGGCCTGGTGTTCTCGGTCGATCGCTACCGGATCAAGATCAACGATTCACTCGGCTACAACCCGTTCAACTATTATACCGATGGGTGTCAGCGGTCGGGCGGCGACGACTTCTTCTGCCAGGGCATCGTCCGCAATCCCGGCACCGGCACGCTGTATTCGGATCCCGCCGGCAACCCGAGCACGGGCTTCATCCGGCAGGGCACGACCAACTTCTATCAGTCGATCGCGCGCGGCTGGGACTTCCAGGGCCAATATACGCTCGACCTGGAAACTGCTGGCAAGATCGACATGAACTTCAACGGTTCGCTGACGACCTTTGCCGGTGGGCAGGATTCGCCGGTCCAGCCCAAGCGCAACTGCGCGGGCTATTATGCCAATGGGTGCGGTCAGCTGATCCCGAAATGGTCGCACGGCCTGCGCACGACCTACACGACGATGGACAAGGCGTTCAGCGCGTCGTTCAACTGGCGTTATGTCGGGTCGCTGACGCATGCCGACAATTCGGGCGACGAAGCCATTGGCGGCACGCCCGAGCGCGAGCGCACGAGCTATTATCGTGTCGCACCGATCAGCTATTTCGACCTCGCGCTCAACTTCGCGATCGCCAAGCAGTTCTCGCTGCGCCTGATCGCGAACAACCTGCTCGACAAGACGCCGCCGATCGTACCCGACTCCTACAATATCAGCCTCGCGCGCAGCAACACCATCCCGCAGCGCTACGACGCGCTGGGCCGCAACCTGGCGATCGGCACGACGATCAAGTTCTGATCCTCATCCCCGACCTCAAGGGCTCGCCGAAAACGGCGGGCCCTTTTTTTGTGCGCGGTATATGCAGTCGAGTGCTTGCGGGGCACTGCGTCATGGGCTAGCGAAACCGCCGCTGCACCGGGCTTCGAGCCCGACGCGGCGAGTGTGCGGGTGTGGTGGAATTGGTAGACGCGCTGGACTCAAAATCCTGTTCCGAAAGGAGTGCCGGTTCGACCCCGGCCACCCGCACCATTCGATGACCGGCCTGCCCAGCGGCGGCCGGTCTTTTCATATCAGCGAACCGGAAAGAGCTGCACGTCGGTCAGGCGCAGGCCGGCGCGCGTCCCGCGATCGGGTACCGGCCCGGAAACGTCGAACTCGATCGGTTGTGCATCGAGCGCGGCATCGACCCGCCACCCGCCGCCACGCTGTCGGGCGGCGCCTACAAGGATCGGCAGCGTCCCCGGAACGTCCGCCCCGAGCTCCGCCTGGTGAGGCCGGAAGTGCAGCTCGGCCGGGCCATCGGATATCCCGGCTGTCGACACGTCGAGCTGTCGTCCTGCGTAAGCCGCGCGTCCGCCCGCGATCGTCACGGGGATCTGGTTGGTCTCGCCGACAAAGGCGGAGACGAACGGCGTGGCGGGCGTGTCGTAGACCTCGCGCGGCGTGCCGATCTGTTCGATGAGCCCACGGTTCATGATGACGACACGATCGGCGAGTTCGAGGGCCTCTTCCTGATCGTGGGTGACGAAGACCGACGTGAGACCGAGCCGATCGTGGAGGTCGCGCAGCCAGCGGCGCAAATCCTTGCGCACCTTGGCATCGAGCGCTCCGAACGGCTCGTCGAGCAGGAGCAGTTGCGGCTCGACCGCGAGCGCGCGGGCGAGGGCGACGCGCTGACGCTGGCCGCCCGAGAGTTGCGCGGGATAGCGATGGCCGAGGTCGGGAAGCTGGATCAGGTCGAGCAGCTCGGCCACGCGCGTGCGGATGTTCGCCTTGGCGGGACGATCGCGGCGCGCGCGGACGGTGAGCCCGAACGCGATGTTGTCCGCGACCGTCATGTGCCGGAACAGCGCATAATTCTGGAAGACGAAGCCGATACGGCGCTCGGCGGCCGGCGTATCGGTCATGTCGACGCCGTCGAAGAGGACGTGCCCGGCATCGGGGAAGTCGAGCCCCGCGATCATCCGCAGCAACGTCGTCTTGCCCGAGCCCGACGGACCCAGCAGCGCGAGGAATTCGCCCGGGCGGGCTTCAAGCGTGACGCCGTTGAGCGCGGCGAACGCGCCGAACCGTTTTGAAAGGGCGTCGATGACGATGCTCAATGCGCACTCCTTGCCTGGTGATAGCCGAAGCGCCACTCGAGCAGACTTTTCAGAACCAGCGTCACCAGCGCCAGCGACGCCAGCAGCGATGCGACCGCGAACGCGCCGACAAAATCATATTCGTTGTAGAGGATCTCGACATGCAGCGGCATCGTGTTCGTGAGACCGCGGATATGTCCCGAAACCACCGAGACCGCGCCGAATTCCCCCATGGCGCGCGCGTTGCACAGCAGCACGCCGTAGAGCAGCCCCCAGCGGATGTTGGGGAGCGTGACGTGCCAGAACGTTTGCCACCCGGACGCCCCGAGCGACACCGCCGCTTCCTCGTCGTCGCGCCCCTGCTCGGCCATCAGCGGGATGATCTCGCGCGCGACGAAGGGGAAGGTGACGAACACCGTGGCGAGCACGATGCCCGGGACCGCGAAGATGACCTTCCAGTTATGCGCGATCAGCCATGGGCCGAACCACCCTTGCGCGCCGAACATCAGGACGAAGATGAGACCCGCGACGACCGGCGACACGGAGAAGGGCAGGTCGATCAGCGAGATCAGCAGGCTCTTGCCGCGAAACTCGAACTTCGTGATCGCCCATGACGCGACGACGCCGAACACGCAGTTCAACGGGACCGAGATCGCCGCGACCAGAAGCGTGAGGCGGATCGCGGCACGCGCATCAGGCTCGGCGATGGCGTCGAGAAACATCGGCCAGCCCTTGGCGAACGCCTGGACGAAGACGACGACGAGCGGCAGCGCGAGGAACAGCGCGAGGAAGACCATGCCGATGCCGATCAGGACGCGCCGACCCAGGGGGCTTTCGGTTGCGGCGGCGCGGGTCATTTCGCGCTCCGCTTGGCACGCCATGCCTGGAGCATGTTGACGAGCAGCAGCATCGAGAAGGACGCGACGAGCATCACGCAGGCGATCGCGGTCGCGCCGGGATAATCGAACTGTTCGAGCTGCGTGACGATCAGTAGCGGCGCGATCTCCGATTTGTAGGGCATGTTGCCGGCGATGAAGATCACCGAGCCATATTCGCCGACGCCGCGCGCGAACGCGAGTGCGAACCCGGTCAGCAGCGCCGGCGCGATTGCGGGAAGGATGACGCGGCTGAAGGTCTGCCAGCGGGTCGCGCCAAGCGTCGCGGCGGCTTCCTCGACGTCCGCGCCGAGGTCGGCGAGGACGGGCTGGACCGATCGGACGATGAACGGGAGACCGATGAAGATCAGCGCGACGACGACGCCGAGCGGCGTGTAGGCGACGCGGATGCCGAGTGGCGCGAGCATCGACCCGATCCAGCCATTCTCGGCGTAGAGCGAGACCAGCGCGATGCCCGCGACTGCGGTCGGCAACGCGAACGGGAGGTCGACCGCCGCATCGACGAGCTTCTTGCCGGGAAATTCGTACCGCGCGAGGATCCAGGCGATAAGCAGCCCGAACACCGCATTGACCATGGCCGCCAGGAACGCCGTGCCGAAGCTTAGGCGATAGGCCGAGAGCGCGCGCGGCGACAGGCCGACGGCGACGAACCCATCCCATCCAAGCCCCGCGGCACGCAGGAAGATCGTCGACAGGGGAATCAGCACGATCAGGCACAGCCAGACGACCGTCAGCCCCATGGTGAGACCGAATCCCGGTATCACCGAACGCCGCGCGGACCGATGCTTCCCGACAGAGGCGCGCTCAGCCATGAGACGCCCGCCTGGGGTCGATCGTCGGCGTCAGCGCTTTGGTCCCGAATAGATCCGGTCGAAGACGCCACCATCGTTGAAGAAGCGCGCCTGCGCGGTCTTCCATCCGCCGAAATCGCGGATCGTCTGCGTCTCGATCTTCGGGAAGACGTTGGCATAGCGCGCCATGACCGCGGGATCGCGCGGACGGTAATAGTTCTTCGCGACGATGTCCTGACCCTCAGGCGTGTAGAGGAACTTCAGATAGGCGTCGGCGACCTTCTCGGTGCCGTGCGCCTTCGCGTTGGCATCGACCACGGCCACCGAGGGCTCCGCGAGCACCGAGATCGAAGGGACGACGATGTCGAACTTGCCCGCGCCGAGCTCCTTTTCGGACAGGAAGGCCTCGTTTTCCCACGCAATCAGCACATCGCCCAGGCCGCGTTCGACAAACGTCGTGGTCGCCCCACGCGCGCCGGAGTCGAGCACGGGAACATGGCCGAACAGCTGCGTCACATAGGCCTGCGCCGCAGCGTCGGACCCGCCTGCCTTTCGGCCATAGGCCCAGGCGGCGAGAAAATTCCACCGTGCCCCGCCGCTCGTCTTGGGATTGGGGGTGATGACCTGAACACCCGGTTTTACGAGGTCCGCCCAATCGCGGATCCGTTTCGGGTTACCCTTGCGAACGAGGAAGACGATCGTCGACGTATAGGGTGCGCTGTTGTCGGGGAGGCGGGCTTCCCAGTTGGCGGGGAGCAGCTTGGCGCGTTCGGCGATCGCGTCGATATCATAGGCAAGCGCCAGCGTGACGACGTCGGCACCCAGCCCGTCGATCACCGCGCGCGACTGTTTGCCAGAGCCGCCATGGCTCATGTTGAACTTGATGGTCTGGCCGGTGTCTTGCTTCCACTTTGCGGCGAAGGCGGTGTTGACCGACCGGTAGAGCTCCCGCGTGGGGTCATAGCTGACGTTCAGCAGTTCGACCGTGCCATCCTTGCCAGTGCCGGAGGGAGACGAGCAGCCCGCGACGATCGCCGCGAGTGCAAGGCCGATATGCGTTCGGTTCAATGTCATCCAGTCCTCCGCTTCCTCCAATCCCTATCGTGTCGATGGTCGTAAGGAATAGCCGCAAAGCTTGGCCGTGCAAAAGATTGGGTATCCGGTGACGTCTACATCTTGAGCGGAGCCGCATAGCCGGTGAGCTCGAGATAGCCGCTGCCGCCGCGTGTACGCACCGCGCCTTCCCAATAGACCGGCATCCCGCTGCGCCGTGCGTCGAGTTCCTGATCGGCGAACAGCGGCAGGAGATCGAGCCGCCGTACGCCCTCTGGCAGGCGGACGCTGAGGCGTTGCGCGACCGGGTAGAGTGCGCCGGTCCGCGGCGAACGCCATTGCCGGATCGGATCGAAGCGGACATCGGCGGGCGTGAAACGGACGACGCGGCCGTCCCTGCGGCGAAGCGATCCGCCCGCCCAGATCTGTCGCCCGCCCGCGCCGCGGATACGGAACGCCATCAGCGCGCCGCCATCGTCGAGATTGAGCCCGGCCCAGCCCCAGCCCACCGCGCCCCCGCCGAGATAGTCGGACGACCATTCGCGGTCGAGCCATGCCTGTCCGGTGACCGGCTGGACCTGGCCGTTGCGGGCCAGCCGGCCGGACACCGACAGATGCGGCACCGAGTAATAATAGCTGGCCTGTTCGGGACGGGGGCCCTTACGGCTATAGCCGTCCTCGCCTTCGAGCAGCGGCGGCTGGCGCGGGGTCAGCGTGAGCGACAGCGCGAAATCGGCGGTCGTGACACGCGTGACGAAACGACCGTCGGGCAGCCGGCGGATGCGCCAATCGCGCAGGCTGACGTCAGTGTCGCCGATCCGGGCCTGCGCCAGCCCGAACCCCGCGCGCGCGGCGCGCTCGCCGTGAAGCAGATGGCCGACACGCGGGTCCGAAAGCGCGGCATGCGCGAACAGGATCTGCTTCGGCGCAAAGGCGCTGGGATTGGCCGGATCGGTGGCGGGCGTGGTCCGGAAGAAGGTGATCTGAAACCCGAGGTCGCGCTTGTCCGGGGTGGCGAGCCGGCCCGTGACGTACCACCATTCGGTGCGAAACTCTGGGTGCGCGCCGTGTTCGCGGGGAAACGTGAAGCGCGCGCCCGGGCGGACCACCGCGGGTCCGGTCGAAGCCGGCGTCGCCGCCGTAAGCACGAGCGCTGCGAATGCGAGCAGCCGGCGCATCACCAATCCTCCCTCACCATGCGGACCGCATCGGCGGCGATCGCGCGGCGCCCCGCGATCGTCGCCGTGCCTGCTGCGGCGACCACCAAGGCTGCCGCGACGCTCGCGACGATCCCCCAGGGAACGCGCGTCGCCATCGTCCAGTTGAACGATTGCGGGTTGATCACGTGGACGAGAACCTGCGCCATGATCCCGCCGAGGAGGATGCCGGCAATGCCGCCGACGAGACCGAGCAGGCCACCCTCGCTTGCGAGCATCGCAACGATCTGGCGCTTCGAGACACCGATATGCCGCAGCATCCCGAATTCGCGCGTGCGCGCGATCGTCTGCGCCGACATCGTCGCGGCGACGCCCGCAAGCCCGACGAGGATCGCTACGCCTTCGAGGAGATAGGTCACGGCGAAACTCCGGTCGAACAGTTCGAGCGCATAGCGGCGCAGCGTGGCGGGGCGGGCGATCGACACGCGGCTACGCAGATCGCGTGGCGACCGCCGAACCAGCGCTTGCTGAACCGTCTGCGTGGCGGCGCCCCCCGCCAGCGTTATCGCGGCTTCGATGCGCGTGCTGTCGCCGGTGGCGCGCGTATAGTCGGTGTCGCGGATGACGATCGCGCCCTGCTGCCGCGCATAGTCGCGCCAGATCCCGGCGACGGCATAGCGACCGGCGATCGGCAACGTCACCGCATCGCCGACGCGGAGGCCGTAGATGCGCGCGGCAGGCTCCGACAGCCAGACCGGCGTCCTGCCGCTGGGGATCGCGTCGGCGGCCTCGATCAGTACGAGCGTCTGGTCGCCACCCGTCGCGACCGGGCGCGCGATCAGCGTCACCGGCGGGCGATCGGCGGCGAGCGTCAGCGGAATCTGTCTGCTGAACGCGATCGACGCCACGCCGGGCGTCGCCCGCAGGAGCGCTTGCGCGGCCGGATCGAAGCCAGCGGCGCCATCGACGCGAAGGTAGAGATCGTCGGCGAGCACCTGTCCGAGCCACTCGTCGACCGCGCCGCGAAAGCTGGTGACCATCACCGCCATGGCGATCATCAGCGCGGTGCTCGCGACGATCCCGCACAGCGCGGTCGCGGCCTGGCCGGGGGCGCCGTGGAGGTGGCGAACCGCCAGATCGACGGGAACATGCCGGCCCGAGCGGCGCGCCAGGGGCCGCAAAAGCGTGCGCGCCAGCCGGGGCATTCCCGCAATCCCGCCCGCAAGGATCAGGGCCATGCTGGCGAACCCGAAGATCGGCAAGCCATTGATCGCGGGCAGGAGTGCCATCGCCGCGCCGGTCGCTAGCAGGATCGCGGCAGGGATCCAGGGCACGGACGCGCGCGGGTCCATCACGTCGCCGGCATTGCGCAGCGCCGCCGCGGGCGCGGCACGTGCGGCGATCCGGGCCGGGAGGACGCTGCCCGCGACGGCAGCGAGCAACCCGAGCGCAAAGAACCCGGCCGCTGCGACCGGTGCAAAAGTGAGCCGGACACGACCATCCGCGAAATAGCCCGCACCCAGATCACCGCCGAACCGCGTGAGCGCGGCATAGGCAAGCGCATAGCCCAGCACCAGGCCGAGGGTAGCGCCGAACATTCCGATCGCGAGCCCTTCGAACGCGACGGTCGCGACGATACCGCTGCGTGGCAGCCCGAGCGTACGGATCAGCGCAAAGCTGCGCAGCCGTCGCGCGACCGACAGCGACTGCGCCGAAAAGACGAGGAAGCCGCCGGTCAGCAACGCGACGAGGGCCAGCATGTCGAGGTTGACGCGGTAGGCGCGTGACAGGGCATCGCTGCGGACGGCGTCGCTTGCGGCGGTGCCGATCACCGCGTCGCGCGGCAGGATCGCCGCGAGCGGGGTGGTGTCGGCGCCTTCGGCCTGCGCGACGTCAATACGGTCGAGCCGGCCGATCCGCCCGAACCGCCACTGCGCGGTGGCGATGTCGACGACGCCGATCGCCTGGTCCTCGGCCACGCCCGGGAGTCGCCCGGCAATACGCAGCGACGTCGTCCGGCCGTTCGCCGCGACCGTCACCGCCTGCCCGGGCTCGACGCGCAGGTTGCGCAGCGCCGCGGCGGACAAGAAGAGCGCATCGCCGTCGAACGCCGCGTCGGAGCGGCGGTCGACGCCCGTGGGTACGATCCCGACCAGCGACGGCGTGACCTGAGCGGCGCGGAGAACGTCGAGACCAAGCAGCGTGAAGCCCGTCGTCCCGATGGTCGCGCGAAGGACGACGGCCGGGCTCGCGTCGACGACGCCGGGCGCGCGGGCGACGCGCGGGTAGAGGGCCTCGTCGAAACCGAGCGGGCTCGTCGCGTTGACCTGCACGTCGGCGCGGCCGTTGACGGTCCGCAGCGCACCCTCGAACGACGACAGCGCCGAGCCGTTGACGAGGTGGACCGCAAAGCCGAGCGCGACGCCGATCGCGATGGCGATCGCGGTGAGCGCCAGGCGTGCCGGATGCGCCCGCCACTCGCCCAGGACCAGCCAGGCAAGCGCGAGCCGTGCGGACAGAACGCTCACTCCCGGCGTTCCAGCCCGGTCGCGGTCAGCGTGAGGACGACGTCGGCAATTGCCGCCGCGGCTTCGGAATGCGTGACGATGATCGCCGCGACCTTGTCTTCGCGCACCGCCTGCGAAAAGAGATCGAGGACCTTCGCGGCGGTCTCCGGGTCGAGATTGCCGGTCGGCTCGTCGGCGAGGATCAGCGCGGGGCGGTGGACCAGCGCGCGGGCGATCGCGACCCGCTGCAACTCGCCACCGGACAGATCGCGCGCATAGCCGGCGCCGCGCGTCCCGAGACCGACGCGTTCGAGCATCGCCTGCGCGCGGGTGGCGATGGCGCGGCTATCTGATGAGACGAGCGCGAGCGGCAGCGCCACGTTCTGGCGAAGCGTCAGATAGGGAAGGACATGGAAAGCCTGGAAGACGAAGCCGATGCGGGTGGCGCGCAGATGCGTCAGCGCGGCCTCGTCCAGCGCACCTAGCGTCACGCCCTCGACCGTGACCTGCCCGGCATCCGCGGTATCGAGCCCGGCGAGGATGTTGAGCAGCGTCGATTTGCCGACGCCGCTCTCGCCGACGATCGCGATAAGCTGCCCGGGATTGGCGGTGAGATCGAGCGCACGGAAGAGTTGGCGGCCACCGGGCACCGACTTTTCCAGTGCGGTGACGTGGAGGAGGGCGGGAGCTTGCATTGCCCGCTCATGCCACGGCGCGTCTCCGGGGGACAGCATGGCGGGGTTGCCCTGCGTTGCTTTGGGGGCGGGTTATCCGTGCGCAGTGGCGGCGGGCATCCCCGCCCACCGGTCTAAGGTCCGCGCCGGAGCTTTCGCCCCGGCGTCGGTGTCAGGCCGCGAACTGGTTCATCGTATTGTGCACGCCGCCCGCCTTCAGCGCTGCCTCGCCGGCGAAATATTCCTTGTGGTCGTCGCCAAGGTCGGAGCCCGACATGTTCTGGTGCTTCACGCAGGCGATACCCTCGCGGATCTCCTTGCGCTGGACGCCCTTCACATAACCGAGCATTCCGGCATCGCCGAAATATTCCCTGGCGAGATTGTCGGTCGACAGCGCAGCGGTGTGATAGGTCGGCAGCGTGATCAGGTGATGGAAGATGCCGGCGCGCTTCGCCGAATCTGCCTGGAAAGTGCGGATGCGTTCGTCCGCCTCGTCGCCAAGCGCAGTGCCGTCATAGTCGACGCTCATCAGGCGTGCGCGGTCATAGCCCGCGACGTCGCGGCCCGCTTCGCTCCACGCATCAAACACCTGCTGGCGAAAGTTCAGCGTCCAGTTGAAGCTCGGCGAGTTATTATAGACGAGCTTGGCATTGGGGACGACCTCGCGAATCCGGTCGACCATGCCCGCAATCTGTTCGATGTGCGGCTTTTCGGTCTCGATCCAGAGCAGGTCTGCGCCATTCTGCAACGAGGCGATGCAATCCATCACGCAGCGATCCTCGCCGCTGCCGGCGCGGAACTGGAACAGGTTGGAGGGCAGGCGCTTCGGGCGGAGCAGCTTGCCGTCGCGGTTGAGGACGACGTCGCCATTCTGCGCGGTCGCGGGATCGATCTCCTCGCAGTCGAGATAGGAGTTGTACTGGTCGCCGAGATCACCGGGCGCCTTGCTGACCGCGATCTGCTTGGTGAGCCCTGCGCCGAGTGAGTCGGTGCGCGTGACGATGATGCCGTCCTCGACGCCGAGTTCGAGGAACGCGTAGCGGCAGGCGCGAACCTTTGCGAGGAAGTCCTCATGCGGCACGGTGACCTTGCCGTCCTGATGCCCGCACTGCTTCTCGTCGCTGACCTGGTTCTCGATCTGGAGCGCGCAGGCGCCCGCCTCGATCATCTTGCGTGCGAGCAGGTATGTCGCCTCGGCGTTGCCAAAGCCCGCGTCGATATCGGCGATGACAGGGACGACGTGCGTCTGGTAATTCTCGACCGCATTGAGCAGGCGCTTTTCCTCGATCGCGTTACCCGCGGCGCGCGCCGCGTCGATGTCGCGGAACAACATGCCGAGTTCGCGGGCATCAGCTTGGCGAAGGAAGGTGTAGAGCTCCTCGATCAATGCGGGGACGCTGGTCTTTTCGTGCATCGACTGGTCGGGCAATGGGCCGAATTCGCTTCGCAGCGCGGCCACCATCCAGCCGGACAGATAGAGATAGCGCCGGTCGGTCGTGCCGAAATGCTTCTTGACGCTGATCATCTTCTGCTGCGCGATGAACCCGTGCCAGCACCCCAAGGACTGCGTGTAGTGCGCAGGGTCCGCGTCATAGGCGGCCATATCGCGGCGCATGATCGCGGCCGTGTACCGCGCGATGTCGAGACCCGTGCGGAACCGGTTCTGCGCGCGCATCCGGGCGACGGATTCGGACGCGATCCCATCCCATGTCCCGCTCTGCGCGGCGATCAGGTGGTCGATATGCGTGATGTCGGTCTGGAAGGTCATGCTGCGTCCTCGTTCCGCGTTTGATGCGGCGGGAGTACACAGCATTACACGCAACCGCCCCCGTCAGCAGGCCTGCGACAGGGTCGAGGTGTCACAGGCGTTCACGGCCGTCTGTCCGGTTGTCACAAACTTGACAAAACCGATCAGGCCGGGGCGGTCGTGCTCGAGGCCGGAATCTGCTGGCTCGGATTGGCAGAGGTCTGTTCGAGCAGCCCGTTGCGCTTGGCCACGATCGTGGGCACCAGCGCCTGGCCGGCGACGTTCACCGCGGTGCGGCCCATGTCGAGGATCGGGTCGATCGCGAGGAGGAGCCCCGCGCCTTCCAGCGGCAACCCGAGCGTCGACAGCGTCAGCGTCAGCATCACGACAGCGCCGGTCAGACCCGCGGTTGCCGCGGAGCCGAGGACGGACACGAGTATGATGAGGACATAATCGGCGGCGTGCAGCGGAATGCCGTAATATTGCGCGACAAAGATCGCGGACACGGCGGGATAGATCGCGGCGCACCCATCCATCTTCGTCGTCGCCGCGAACGGTACGGCGAACGCGGAATAGCTACGCGGGACGCCAAGCCCCCGCTCGACGACGTCTTCAGTGACCGGGAGCGTCGCGATCGACGACCGCGACACGAAACCGAGCTGGATCGCCGGCCAGGCGGCGGCAAAGAAGCGCTTCGGGCTCAGGCCGTTGGTGATCAGCAATATGGGATAGACGACGAACAGGACGAGCGCGAGGCCGGCATAGACCGCGATGCTGAATGCCCCGAGCGCGGACAGCGACTGCCAGCCATAGCGGACGATCGCATTGCCGAGCAGCGCGCCGGTCCCGATCGGCGTAAGGCGGATCACCCAGCGCAGTATGCGGCGGAATAGCGCGAGCGCAGAGGCGTTGAAGGCGAGGAACGGTGCGCCGGCGTCGCCGATCCGGACCGCGGCAACACCGATCGTGATCGCGATGACGATGATCTGAAGGACATTGAACGACAGGGCGGTGCGCGCGGCGCCGTCCGCCAGCTTGGTCGACGCCTCCAGCCCGAGAATGTTCGCGGGGACGAGGCCACGCAGGAAGTCGAGCCATGATCCGGCCGCCTTTGGCGCAACCGCGCTTGCTGCATTCACCCCGGCGGTGACGCCAGGCTGGATCAGCAGGCCAAGCGCGATACCGATCGTGACCGCGATCAGCGCGGTGATCGCGAACCAGACAAGCGTGCTGATGACGAGGCGGCGGGCGTTGTCGAGGTCGCGAAGCGCGGCGATCGAGGCAACGATCGCGGTGAAGACAAGCGGGACGACCAGCGTCTTCAGAAGCTGGACGAAGATCTCGCCGACGATGCGCAACGTCTCCGCAAGCCCCGAACCCTCGCCCAGATTGCGCGCGACGAACCCGAGCGCGAGCCCGCTGATCATGCCGATCAACACCTGCAATCCGAACGATCGCCGTAACGTATGCATTGCCATCATCCCGTCTAAACCCGACCGGGCTACAGGGGTTTCACGGTGATGTGCAACGAAGACGCTGTCCGTGGCGGGATAGCCGAGCTTGTCGCGATCAGCGGACGATGGGGAATTGCTCGCGGAACCGGTCGACCAGCGTCTCGATGCGATCAATGTCTTCGGCGCTTCCCGACGGCGTGACCGACCAGTTGCAGTGCGGATGCGTTTCGATCGAATAAACGCGCACATCGCCCACCGCCATCCGCCATCGGCGGCCGTCGCCGAGATGGTCTCTGGTCAGCACCGTCACGAGGCGGTCACGCAGTTCGCTTGCGGTCATCGGCGGGATCTGGAGCAGGGCATCGAGGCGTGCGATACCGCGTGGGGCGCGATGTGACACCCCAAAAGCGCGTTCAGGTCGGATCGCTTTCCTCGGAAATCGCGATCACCGGCAACGGGCTGCTCGCCGCCATGACCGCGCCGCCATGAGCGGTGCCGACATGGATGCGGACGCCCGACGCGAGACGGAGGCGGGGGGAGGGCATGGTCGAGGCAAGCGCCGACGCAGGCGGCGACGGCACGATTGCCTCGGCGTCCGGCGCCGCTCGACCGCGGTGGACGGTGACGCTCGACTCGATCGCGCCGGTATAGCCGGAGGCTACGGTCGTGGCGGCGAGCGTGGTCGCGGGTCCGGCGATGGGCTCTGGCTCGAGGCCCGCATAGTGCTGACGGAAGGTGAGCGCGCGTTCCATGGCGCCGCGCCAGCGATAGAAGACGTGCGCGCCGATCGCGCCGACCCGGCTGAGGCTCGGCGCCCACCAGGGCAGGATCGAGGCGGCGTGATACGAGGTCGATGCCCCGATCGGCGCGAAGACGCTCCCGTCGAAGGCAGCGCGCGCGATCGATGCCGCGCGCGCCCAGGCGCTTTCGTCGCGGGGACGGTTCATCGAGCCGTCGCAAGTGAAGCTGAACTGGCAGCCGGTGCGGCGCGTCGAACCCTGATAGACGACGCCGCACACGCTGTGGGGAAAGGCGCGATCACGGACGCGGTTGAGCACGACTTGCGCGACCGCGCGCTGCCCGTCGGTGGATTCGGACCGCGCCTCGTAATAGACCGCGGCGGTCAGGCACGCGATCGCCCGCTGACGGTCGTCCTCGCTGCGGGCGGCGCCGGTGAACGCGGGTGCTGCGGCGGGCGTCAGCGACGCATCGGTCAGCCGAGCCGGGCTGGCGAAGGCGCGTTCGAGCGGCTCGACCGGTGCGTCGAGCGCAAGTCCGGCGAGCAACGTGCGGGCTTCGGCGGCGTCACGGACGGGAACCGCTGCGACGTGGCCGGCCTGGCGCAGCGCGGGCGGGACGCACGACGTGCTGGCGGCGATCGCCGTGAACCCCAGCAATGTTCTCTTGAGCATAAGGCGGATCGCGCGTCCTGACAGGAACCCCGCCCGTACCGCCCGTATCTTAGATAGTGGTTAACTCGCAGGCGCAGCGGCGACGAGGCTCAGCCCGACGGCCTCGGCAACCTTGATCCCGTCGACACCCGCCGACAGGATGCCGCCCGCATAGCCCGCACCTTCGCCCGCGGGAAACAGTCCGATCGTGTTGAGGCTCTGAAAGTCGTCGCCGCGCGTGATGCGCACGGGGGACGAGGTACGGGTCTCGACACCGGTGAGTACCGCGTCGGGGTGGTCATAGCCGGGAATGTCGCGGCCGAAGACGGGGAGCGCTTCGCGCATCGCACTGACCGCGAAATCGGGCAGGCATTCGGCAAGGTCGGTGAGATGGACACCCGGGCGGTAGGACGGGATCACCGTCCCGAGCGCGGTCGATGGTCGGCCCGCGAGGAAATCGCCGAGCCGCTGCGCGGGCGCCTTGTAATCGGAACCGCCGGCGACATAGGCCCGCGACTCCCAGTGCCGCTGCAGTTCGATGCCGGCGAGCGGATTGCCGGGATAGTCGCGCGCGGGATCGATGCCGACGACGAGCCCCGAATTGGCGTTGCGTTCGTTACGCGAATACTGGCTCATGCCGTTGGTCGCGACGCGACCGGGCTCCGAGGTCGCGGCGACGACCGTGCCGCCTGGGCACATGCAGAAGCTGTAGACCGTGCGGCCGTTCGAACAGTGATGCGACAGGCTGTAGGCGGCGGCGCCGAGGTCGGGATGCCCCGCGCAGGGGCCGAACCGCGCTTGGTCGATCCAGGATTGCGGATGTTCGATGCGCACGCCGATCGAGAACGGCTTGGCCTCGAGATAGACGCCGCGATCGTGCAGCATGTGGAAGGTGTCGCGCGCGCTGTGCCCGACCGCGAGCACGACGTGATCCGCCTCGAGATACTCGCCGGTGTGAAGGTGGAGACCGCGAAGCCGGCGCGTACCGTCGTCGTCGACCGCGATGTCGAGGTCGTCGACGCGGTGTTCGAAGCGATATTCACCGCCGAGCGACTCGATCGTCTCGCGCATCGCCTCGACCATCGTCACCAGCCGGAACGTGCCGATATGCGGATGCGCCTCGGTCAGGATCTCGGGCGGCGCGCCGGCCTTGACGAACTCGGTGATGACCTTGCGGCCGAGGTGGCGCGGATCCTTGATCTGGCTCCACAGCTTGCCATCGGAGAAGGTGCCCGCGCCGCCTTCGCCGAACTGGACGTTGGACTCGGGGTTGAGAACGCTGCGACGCCAGAGGCCCCAGGTGTCCTTGGTGCGTTCGCGAACCAGCTTGCCGCGATCGAGGATGATCGGGCGGAACCCCATCTGCGCGAGGATGAGCCCGGCGAACAGACCGCACGGACCGGTGCCGACGACTACCGGACGTCGTGCGGCCGGCGTCTCCGGCGCCTTGGCGACATGACGATAGCCGGTATCGGGGGTCGTGTTGACGTGGCGGTCCTTGCGGAACCGCGCGAGGATCGTCGCCTCGTTCTTCGCGGTGACGTCGATCGAATAGACGAGCTGGATGTCCATCTTGTCGCGCGCGTCGTGCGCGCGGCGGGCGACGGTGTAGCGGATGAGTTCGCGCGGGGTGATCCGCAATCGCTTGCAGACCGCCGCGGGGATCGCTTCGTCGGCGTGGTTGAGCGGAAGCTTGAGTTCGGTGATGCGGAGCATGGGGCCCTGTAACGCGGCGTTGCGGATTTCGCCATGTCGCGCGGTGCGCGTTCGCGACACGACCGCCCCGTGCGGTTGGCGGGGGATCGTGGGACTCCGGCAGGGCTTGCCGTCGGGGGCCGGGTTCTGCACGGTGCTGTTAAGGGCCACCACAGGGATGTCGATCGATCAACAGCGCCGTCGTCATCGCCGCGATGCTTGCCTATGGGGCGGCGCTGTTCGGGATCGCGTGGGTGGTGGACCGGCGCGGGCTTTCGGTGCGGATGGCGCGGATCGCGTACCCGCTGTCGCTCGCGGTATATTGCAGCAGCTGGACGTTCTTCGGCGGTGTCGGCACGGCGGCGACGCAGGGCTGGGACTATCTGTCGATCTATCTCGGACCTGCGCTGGTCTTCCTGCTAGCCCCCGGTTTCCTCGCGAAGCTGGTCCGGCTGGCGCGCGACGAAGGCTCGAGCTCGATCGCGGACTTCATCTCCGCGCGCTACGGGCGCAACCGCGGCACCGCGGCGATCGTCGCGGGCACCGCGCTCGTCGCATCGATCCCGTATATCGCGCTGCAGCTGCGGTCGGTGACGCTGAGTTTCGGTGCGCTGATCGGGATCGGCGGATCGGCGCTGGTCGGGCCGCTCGTCGCGTTGCTGCTGGCGACGTTCGCGATCAGTTTCGGTGCGCGGCGCTACGAGGTCGCAGGCGGTAACGAGGGGGTCGTCGCGGCGATCGCGGCGGAATCGCTGATCAAGCTGCTGTGTTTCGTCGCGCTGGGCGGGTTTGCCTTGTGGCTGCTCGTCGGACTTCCGCCGACCGCGACGGATGCCTCGCTGACGCAGTTCGCGGACGGATTTGCCCCCGGTGCGCTGACGCCCGACTTCTTCATACGCACCTTGCTGTCGGCGTGCGCGATCATATGCCTGCCCCGCCAATTCTATGTCGGCATCCTCGAGGCGCGGAACCCCGGCGCGATCGCGCGCGCGCGCTGGCCGTTCATCGCGTACCTCGCCGTGATATCGGTGATGGTCCTGCCGCTCGCGCTCGCCGGAATGGCGATGCTACCCGCAACGATACGCCCCGACCTGTATGTGCTCGCGATACCGCTGTCGCGCGACAGCGACCCGCTCGCGCTGATGGCGTTCATCGGTGGTTTCTCGGCGGCCACGGCGATGGTGGTGACCGAGACGATCGCGCTGTCGACAATGGCGACGAACGACCTGCTTGCGCCGCTCCTGCTGCGCCGGCAGACCGATGGCGGCGAGGGCGATCTCGGCCGTCGGCTGCTGCGCGTGCGGCGGATCATCATCGGCGCGATCGTCGGCGCGGCGTTGCTGTACGGCACGAGCATCGGCGACGAGCTGTCGCTCGCGTCGATCGGGCTGATCGCGTTTGCCGGTGTCGCGCAGTTCGCCCCCGCGCTGGTGGCGACGGTCACCTGGGGGTTCGCCGATGCACGTGCGGCGCGCGGCGGGCTGATCGGCGGGGTGATCGTCTGGGCCTATTGCCTGCTGATGCCGTCGATCCGCTGGGGCTTCGGGGACAGCATCACGCGCGCGACGGGCGGGCTGCTCGATCCCGACGCGTTGCTGCGGCTGTCGCTGGGATCGCCGCTGGTCAACGGGACCGCGTGGAGTCTCGGCGTCAACATCGCGCTGATGGCCGGGCTTCATCTCTACAGCGAGCGCCGTCGCGTGTTCGGCGGGCGGCACAGCGTGCTCGACCATGTGACGACGTTCGGCGAGCTGAAGGGCCTCGTCGCACGGTTCGTCGGTGATGCCGAAGCTGCCGAAGGACTCGACCTGTTGTCGCGCGATCCACAATCGCCGATCGACGGGCGCGCCGCGCGGCTCGCGGAGCGGCTGATCGCCGGCGTGATCGGGGCGCCGTCGGCGCGCCTGATCGTGACGTCGAGCCTGGCGGGGTCGGCGATGGAAGTCGGCGACGTCGTCCGGTTGCTCGACCAGCGCGGACGCAGTCTCCGTTTCTCGCGGTCGCTGCTGTCGGCGACGCTCGAGACGATCGACCCCGGGGTAAGCGTGATCGATGCGAACCTCAGGCTGGTCGCGTGGAATCCGCGCTATGTCGAGATGTTCGACTATCCCGAGGGCTATGTGATCGCGGGCCGGCCGATCGCCGACCTGATCCGCTACAATGCCGAGCGCGGCGAATGCGGGCCGGGCGGGGTCGACGCGCATGTCTCGCGACGGCTCGCGCACCTGACGCGGGGGTTGCCGCACAGTTTCGAGCGGCTGCGGCCGTCGGGGCGCTGGATCAAGACGGTCGGGCGCGCGATGCCGGGCGGCGGGTATGTCCAGAGCTTTACCGACATCACCGCGGAAAAGGCGGCACAGGCGCAACTCGAGATGCGTGTCGAGGAGCGCACGCGCGACCTGGCGCGATCGAACACGATGCTGGACGAGGCGCGGATGCACGCCGAGACCGCGACGCGCGACAAGACGCGGTTCCTTGCGGCCGCGAGCCACGACCTCCTCCAGCCGTTGCACGCGGCGCGGCTCTTCTGCGCCGCGCTCGACGAGGGCAAGGCGCCGCACCAGGCGGATCTGGTGCGTGCGATCGATGGGGCGATCGGGTCCGCCGATATCCTGCTGCGTGCGCTGCTCGACGTCTCGCGGCTCGATGCGGGGGGCGTGGTGCCCAAGATCGAACGGTTCGTGATCGGCGATCTGATCGACGAGCTCGCGGCGGAATTCAGGCCGCTGGCGGGTGAGCGCGGGCTGGCGCTGCACGCGCATCCCGGGGTGCAGGTGGTCGCCACCGACCGGTCGCTGCTGCGGTCGATCCTGCAGAATTTCCTGTCGAACGCCGTGCGCTACACGCCGTCGGGACGAATCTGGATCGGTGCGCGGCGTCGCGGCGCGGACGTGCTGATTGAAGTACGCGACAGCGGCCCGGGGATCGCGGCGGGCGACCGCGACCGGATCTTCGCCGAGTTCGAACGCGTCGAGAGCAAGGGCAGCGCGGGCGGCGGGGTCGGGCTCGGGCTGGCGATCGTCCGGCGGATCGGGCAGTTGCTCAACCTGCCGATCGAATTGCGGTCGCGCCGGGGAAGCGGGTCGACCTTTGCGGTGCGCGTGCCCTCCGCGATGCGTGCGACGCTACCTGCGGCGGTACCGGTCGCGACGGTCGCGCGGACCCTGCCGCCGGGGCTGCGCGTCCTGTGCCTCGACAACGACGCTGCCACGCTTGTCGCGCTCGATGCAGCGCTCCGGTCGCGCAGGTGCGTGCCGTTGCTTGCCGCAACGATCGCCGAGGCGATGACATTGGCGGCGGACGAGGAGCCCGAGGTCGCGCTGATCGATTTCCACCTCGAGGCGGCGGAGGACGGGCTGGATGTCGCCGCACGGCTCGCGGCGATGAGCCCGGCGCCGGCGATCGCGCTGGTGACCGCCGACCGGCATGTCGGGGACGATCCGCGGAGCGCGGGGATCACAATCCTTGCCAAGCCCGTTGTGCCGGCCGAGCTCTGGGGCTTTCTCGAACGCGCGTCGGCAGCGGCAGCCGCGGTCTGACCCGTTATTTCAGCGGTCCGCTCGAGAAGTCGATCTTGATGCGGACCCACGCACCGACCATCGTCTTGCCGCCGACGCGGGGCGGACGCACGCGGAACTGCCACGCCGCCTGACGCATCGCGCGTGCGAGACCCGATCCCGGCGGGGATTCGCCAAGCGCACGACAATTCTCGACCTTGTAATTCTCGATCGTGCGGCAGGCGATCAGCGCCCAGCTTCCCGGTGGCGCGCCGTTGGGCAGATAGCCTGCGAGCTCGGCATGGCTGGGTTCGACATACCATTCGGCGTTGTAGAGCCGCTGGCCACCGGGGCCTTCGCCGGGGCCGTAGGCGGAACCGCTGTCCTTGCCTGCGCCTGCGCCATCGGTGTCCGAGCCGCCGTCGCTGCGCTCGCTGGGCTGCGACTGGATTTTCGAGATGTCCGCCGAATCGAACAGCTCCATGCCGCCTGCGAGCATCTTGGGAAACGCCGGGGCAGGGGTGGTCGGGCGCGGATCGGACGCGGGGGCGGCAGCGGGGGGCTTGGGCGAGCGGGGCGACGCGCCGCCCGCGACGAGCTTGGCCTTTTCGACGATCGGCCGCTGCGGCGTTTCGGGGCGGTCCTCCCGGTCGGGCAGAAGCCGGAACGTGCTGGGCGGCGGCGCGGGCTCGGGTTTTGTCACGTTTGGCGCGAGACGCAGCAACAGCAAAATGACGACGATGTGCGCGACGATCGCGAGCAGAAACGACCCAGCGCGCCGCCAGAGCGGGGGACGCGATCGGCTTGACGCGGACAGATAGGACGTCGAAGCCATCTGCGCTGTGCCTAGACGGCGCGGGACAGCGTCGCAAGACGTCGCGGCAGACGCGGGTCGATCGGTCTACGCAACGACGTCCGCCCGGCCGGGCTCATGCATCAGTCATCGAAATGGATGTCGAGCGCGCGCGCGGCAAGAACCGCCTGCGTCCGGTTCTGCACCTCGAGCTTGCGCAGGATCGCGGTCATGTGCCCCTTCACCGTCGCCTCCGAGATGCCGAGATCAAACGCGACCTGCTTGTTGAGGCGACCCGCGCAGACGCCGAGCAGGACCTTCAGTTCGGTCGGCGTCAACGTCGCGACGCGGCTCGACAGGTCGTCGGCGGGAAGCGCCCGGGGTATCGGATCGATTTCCCCCGCGAGCGCACGCGCGACCGCGTTTTCGAGCATGGCGAGATCGGCGGTCTTCGATACGAAACCGACCGCGCCATAGGCGCGCGCGCGGGGTGCTGCCTCATTCTCGTCGGCGGACGAGATCACGACGATCGGTGTCGCGGGCCGTTCGGCATGCAGCAGCGCGACCCCCGCGAACCCCTCCGAGCCCGGCATCCGCAGATCGAGCAGAATTAGGTCCAGCCGCCCGGCCGCGCGGGTCGCGTCGATCGCCTCGCCGAGCTGCCCCGCCTCGATGACCGTCGCATCGGGTGCGGCACGGCTGACCGCCAGCTTGAGAGCCTGGCGGAAGAGCGGGTGATCGTCGGCGATCAGGATCGTCCGACCACCGGGCGGGACGGCGGGATCGATCATGCGGGTTCGGCCAGCGCCTCCCTGCGCCCTTCGATCAGCGCGTCGACGACCGCGGGATCGGCGAGCGTCGAGGTGTCGCCGAGCTGGTCGAGCTGGTTCTCCGCGATCTTGCGCAGGATGCGGCGCATGATCTTGCCCGAGCGCGTCTTGGGCAAGGCGGGCGCGAACTGGAGGATGTCGGGCGTCGCGATCGGGCCGATCTCGCGGCGGACCCACTGGACGAGCTCCTTGCGCAGCGCTTCGCTCGGCTCGGCGTTGGCGTTCAGCGTGACATAGGCATAGATGCCCTGGCCCTTCACGTCGTGCGGCATCCCGACGACTGCGGCCTCGGCGACCTTCGCATGCGCGACGAGCGCGCTTTCGACCTCGGCAGTACCCATGCGGTGGCCGCTGACGTTGATGACGTCGTCGACGCGGCCGGTGATCCAGTAATAGCCATCCTCGTCGCGGCGACAGCCATCGCCGGTGAAATACTTGCCCGGATAGGTCGAGAAATAGGTCTGGAAGAAACGCTCGTGGTCGTTCCACACGGTGCGCATCTGCCCGGGCCAGCTGTCGGCGATGACGAGATTGCCCTCGACCGCGCCGTCGAGGACCTTGCCCTCCGCATCGACCAGCTCGGGCAGCACGCCGAATAGCGGCTTCGTCGCGCTGCCGGGCTTGAGCGCGGTCGCGCCGGGGAGGGGGCTGATCATGTGACCGCCCGTCTCGGTCTGCCACCAGGTGTCGACGATCGGGCAGCGGCCGTCGCCGACGACGTTGTGATACCAGTTCCACGCTTCGGGATTGATCGGCTCGCCGACCGACCCGAGCAGGCGCAGCGACTTGCGGCTGGTCCGAGTCACCCAATCATCGCCCTCGCGCATGAGCGAACGCAACGCGGTCGGCGCGGTGTAGAGGATGTTGACCTGATACTTGTCGACGATCTGCCAGAAACGGCTGTGGTCGGGATAGTTGGGCACGCCCTCGAACATCACCGTCGTCGCGCCGTTCGCGAGCGCGCCGTAGAGCGAATAGGTGTGACCGGTGACCCAGCCAACGTCGGCTGCGCACCAGAAGATCTCGCCGGGGCGGTAGTTGAAGACGTATTCGTGAGTCATCGACGCCCAGACCAGATAGCCGCCGCTGGTGTGGAGCACGCCCTTGGGCTGGCCGGTCGAGCCGCTGGTGTAGAGGATGAACAGCGGGTCCTCGGCGTTCATCGGCTCGGGTGCGCAGTCGGTCGACTGGTCGGCGATGCAATCGTGATACCAGCAATCACGACCCTCGGTCATCACGACCTTGCCGCCCGTGCGGCGGACGACGATGACCGCCTCGACGCCCAGATCGCCGTGATCGAGCGCGGCGTCGACATTCGCCTTGAGCGGCACCGTCTTGCCACCGCGCAGGCCCTCGTCGGCGGTGATGACGACGCGGCTGTCGCAGTCGTGGATGCGGTTGCACAGGCTCTCGGGCGAGAAGCCGCCGAAGACGACCGAATGGATCGCGCCGATCCGCGCGCAGGCGAGCATCGCGAACGCCGCCTCGGGGATCATCGGCAGGTAGATCGTGACGCGATCACCCTTCTTGACGCCGCGCGACTTGAGGCAGTTGGCGAGCTTCGACACTTCGTCGCGCAGTTCGGCATAGCTGATCTTGCGCGACTCGTCGGGGTTGTCGCCTTCCCACAGGATCGCGGTCGCGTCGGGGCGGGCGTCGGCGTGGCGGTCGACGCAGTTGGCGGCAACGTTGAGCTGCCCATCCTCGAACCAGCGGATCCGGAAGTCGCTCTCGTTGAACGACGTGTCCTTGATCTTGGTCGGGGCGACGATCCAATCGAGGCGTTTGGCCTCCTTTGCCCAGAAGGTATCGGGATCGGTCGCGGCCTCCGCATACATCCGGTCATAGGCGGCGGCATCGATCAGGGCGTCCTTCGCCCATTCCGCGGGGACGGGATAGCTGGCCTCGGTCATCGAACTCTCCTTTTCCCGCCGTCGTAAACGGTTCCCCCGGTTCGATCACCCCCAACCAAAGTCAGGGATGCCCCCATGGCGGCGATCAGGCATTTCATCGAGGCCTGTATTCACGCGCCAGACCGGTGAGGCAGGTTGGAGGTACGGATGAGACGATCGGTATATACAGCGCTATTGGTTGGCACCGCACTTGTGGGTATCGCACCCAGCGCGGCGCATGCGCAGACGGCACGCGAGATCGAGCTCGAGACGCGTCTCAAGGCGCTCGAGGCTGCGGTTCAGGATCTGCGTGGCGAGCTGACCGCGGCGCGCGCATCGGCTGCGGCGCCGCCGCCGGTGACGTCGTCGACACCGCCGACCGCGCTTGCCGCGGCACCGGTGACGGCGCCGACCGCAAGACCCGGCGGTGCGACCGCGCCGACCGCGATTGCCGAGGCAAAACCGGCGTCGCCCGGTCCTGCGCCCACCGACGGGTTCAAGGTTGCGGGAACGACGGTCAAGCTCAACGGCTTCCTCAAGACATGGGCGTCGGTCAGCCGGTATAGCGGCGGCAATATTCCGCCCGAGTCGGTCGGCCGTGACTTCTATTTCCCGTCGATGATCCCGGTCGGTGGCCGCAACGAGGGCAACAGCGTCGAGGGCCATGCCAAGCAGACGCGGATCGTCATGGCGACCGAGACGCCCGTCGCAGGGCATAGCCTCAAGGGGCTGATCGAACTCGATTTCCAGGTCGTTCCAGGATCGCAGGGCAACCAGCGTGTGGTCAGCGGGTATAATCCGGGACTGCGCCGCGCGTTCTTCACGTTCGACAACTGGCTGTTCGGCCAGGAATGGACGACGTTCCAGTATATCGGCGCGCTACCCGAGACGACCGACTTTGTCGGCCCGTCCGAAGGCAGCGTGTTCGTGCGGCAGGCGCAGGTCCGCTACACGCGCAAGCTGAGCGATACGCTCACACTCGCGGTTGCGGCGGAAAATCCGGAAACCGCCTCGACCGGTCTCGCCTCGGCGGCCATCGTCGAGAATGCCGACGACCGGCTTCCCGACGTCGCTGCACGGCTGAACTACAAGACGGGCTTCGGCGAATTCTCGCTGGCGGGCTTGGCGCGCAAGCTGACGATCGACACCGGCACGCTGAAAGACAGCGCGAACGGGTGGGGCGTGTCGTTTGCGGGCAAGGTTCCGCTCGATACCGCCGGGCGTTCGGACATCCGGTTCATGGTCACGCATGGCGATGGCATCGGGCGCTATGTCGGTCTCAATCTCGCGCCGGACGCGGTGTTCCTGCCCGTGCCGGGGGCTAGGCTGTACACGCCGAGCGTGACCGCGGGTTTTGCCGCGCTCAAGCTCGGCTGGACCGACAAGCTCCGCTCGACCTTTATCGGGAGCGTCCAGGGGATCGATTATCCGACCGGCGGCGAGCCGATCGGCGCGAG
Source organism: Sphingomonas sp. Leaf20 (assembly GCF_001421535.1). Lineage (GTDB taxonomy): Bacteria > Pseudomonadota > Alphaproteobacteria > Sphingomonadales > Sphingomonadaceae > Sphingomonas. Next base: position 168,686 of record NZ_LMKN01000009.1, read on the forward strand.
CGCCTCCGTGTGGAGCTCGTCCGCCAACCTGTTCTATTCGCCGATCAAGAACATCGATCTGGGGGTCGAATTCCGTCACGCCGAGCGCCGGCTGGTCGACGGGCAGGTCGGTAAGCTCGACCGCGGTGAGCTGGCCGCGCGCTACTCGTTCTAGACGGCGCTTATCACCGTCCCCCGGGCGGGGGAGACACCGCAATTTTCCCGAGCCGGCGACGATCGGCTGTTCCAACCACCATTCCATCTGAGAGGAAACCGCCATGGCGACTACAACAGGGGACGCTTCGCCCCTCGGGCATGTGAAGCAAAGCCAACCGCTGGTCATCATCGCCTCGTCGCTCGGGGCGGTGTTCGAATGGTATGACTTCTATCTCTACGGCCTGCTCGCGACGATCATCACCGCGCAGTTTTTCTCGGGCGTCAACGAGACGACCGGGTTCATCTTCGCGCTCGCCGCGTTTGCGGCCGGGTTCGCGGTACGCCCGTTCGGCGCGTTGGTGTTCGGGCGGATCGGCGATGTCGTCGGGCGCAAGAACACCTTCCTCGTCACGATGGCGATCATGGGGTTGTCGACGTTCCTCGTCGGCCTGCTCCCGAGCTATGCGTCGGTCGGCGTCGCCGCGCCGATCGCGCTGGTCGTGCTCCGCCTGTTGCAGGGCCTCGCGCTCGGCGGCGAATATGGCGGTGCCGCGACCTATGTCGCCGAGCATGCGCCCGACAAGAAACGCGGCCTGTTCACCAGCTTCATCCAGACTACCGCATCGCTCGGGCTGTTCGCGGCGCTGTTGATGGTGATCGGTGTCCGGACGCTAGTCGGCGAGGAGGCGTTCGCGTCCTGGGGCTGGCGTATTCCGTTCATCGTCTCGATCGCGTTGCTCGCGGTATCGCTCTGGATCCGCATGCAGCTCGAAGAGAGCCCGGTGTTCCAGAAGATGAAGGACGAGGGCAAGACGTCGAAGGCCCCGCTGACCGAGGCGTTCGGCCAGTGGAGCAACCTCAAGGTCGTGCTCATCGCGCTGTTCGGTGCGGTCGTCGGCCAGGGCGTCGTGTTCTACACCAGCCAGTTCTACGCGTTGTTCTTCCTCGAGAAGAACCTGCGTGTCGACGGGCCGACCACCAACATCCTGATCGCCATCGCGCTGCTGATCGCGACGCCCGCGTTCATCTTCTTCGGCTGGCTGTCGGACAAGATCGGGCGGAAGTGGATCATCCTGACCGGCTGCGCGCTCGCGGCGCTGACCTATATGCCGTTGTTCCATGCGCTGTCGAAGGCCGCCAATCCGGCGCTCTACGCGGCACAATCGGCGGCACCGGTGACCGTCGTCGCCAATCCGGACGAATGTTCGGTCCAGTTCGATCCGGTCGGCAAGAACAAGTTCGACAGCAGCTCGTGCGACATCGCCAAGTCGTATCTGGCGAAGGCGGGCATCTCGTACACCAACGTCGTCGCGCCAGCAGGAACGGTCGCGCAGATCCATATCGGTGATACGACGATCCCCGTCGTCAATCCGGCGGTCGTTACCGGTCCCGATCGTGCCGCCGCGATCAAGACGTTCGGTGGCGAGGTGAAGACCGCGCTGACATCGGTGGGCTATCCCGAAAAAGCCGACCCGGCACAGATCAACAAGCCGATGGTCGTCGCGATCCTCGTGCTGCTCGTCCTGTACGTGACGATGGTCTATGGTCCGATCGCCGCGCTGCTCGTCGAGCTGTTCCCGACGCGGATCCGCTACACGTCGATGTCGCTGCCCTACCATATCGGTAACGGCTGGTTCGGCGGGTTTCTGCCGACCGCGGCGTTCGCGATGGTCGCGGCCACCGGCGATATCTATTACGGGCTCTGGTACCCAATCGTAGCCTGTGCGGTGACCGCCGCCGTCGGCCTGGTGTTCCTCCCCGAGACGTTCCGCCGCTCGCTGCACGGCTGATCGTCCCGAAACCACGACGACGGGGTGCGGTTCTGTGAACCGCACCCCGTTCGCGTTTGTCAGAACAGCCGCTTGAGCAGGCCGGCATTCGTCTTGCCCAGTTCGACGATCGAGTCGCCCCGGCCGCTCATCACCGCCTTTGCCATGTAGAGCGTGAAGCCCTTCATCTGCTCGAGCGTGATCTTGGGCGGCATCGACAATTCGGTGCGCGCGGTGACCGCGTCGAGCAGGGCAGGGCCGGGATGCGAGAGGACCTCGCGGACGCCCGCGTCGACCTCGCCCGGGTCGGTGACCCGGACGCCGTGGATCCCGATCGCGCGTGCCATCGCCGCAAAGTCGGGATTGTCGAGCGCGACGCCGGTTTCGATCAGTCCCGCCGCCTTCATCTCCATCTCGACGAACCCGAGCGTGCCATTGTTGAAGACGATGATCTTCACAGGCAGCCCGAGCTGGCGAACGGTCAGCAACTCACCCATCAGCATCGCCAGCCCGCCGTCACCCGACAGGCTCACGACTTGACGACCGGGGAAGGCGGCCTGCGCGCCGATCGCCTGCGGCAGCGCATTGGCCATCGATCCATGATTGAACGACCCGATCAGCCGGCGGCGGCCGTTCATCGCGAGATAGCGCGCTGCCCAGACCGTCGGCGTCCCGACGTCGCAGGTGAACACCGCGTCGTCGCTCGCCTGCTCGCTGACGAGCCGCGCGACATGCTGCGGGTGGATCACGCCGCTGCCCGGCGTGCCGGTCGCCAGGTCGTCGAGACCCTTGCGCGCTTCGGCATAGTTGGCCCGCGACTCCTTCAGGAACGCATCGTCCCGATTGCGCGTGACGAGCGGCAGCAGATGGTCGATCGTCGCGCCGACGTCGCCGACCACCCCAAGATCGATCGCGGTGCGGAGACCGAGCGACTCGGGGCGCAGGTCGACCTGCACGACCTTGGCCTTTTCGGGATAGAATTGGCGATACGGAAAGTCGGTGCCGAGCATCAACAGCGTGTCGCAGCCCATCATCGCATCATAGCCCGAGGAGAAGCCGATCAGCCCGGTCATGCCGACGTCGTAGGGGTTGTCGTATTCGATGAACTCCTTGCCGCCGAGCGCATGGACGACGGGCGCCTGCAATGCCGCTGCCAGCGCGACGAGCTGGGCATGCGCGGTACGGCAGCCGCGCCCTGCGAGGATCGTCACGCGGCCCGCGTCGTTGAGCATCGCCGCGAGTTCCGCCAGCGTCCCGGCATCGGGGACGATCTTGGCGGGCTCGGGCAGCAGCGCCGTCGCCGAGCGTGCGATCTGCCCCGTGGTAGTGCGCAAGGCAACGTCGCCCGGCATCGCGACGACCGACACGCCGCGCCGTCCGACCGCCGCGCGGATCGCGGTATCCAGCGTGCGCGGCATCTGATCCGCATCGGCGATCGTCTCGCAGTACACGCTGCATTCGCGGAACAGCGCTTCGGGGCGTGTCTCCTGGAAGTAGTTCGAGCCGACTTCGCCGCTCGGCACCTGCGCGGCGATGGCGAGGACCGGGACGCGCGTCCGGTGGCAGTCGTACAGCCCGTTGATCAGGTGCATGTTGCCGGGGCCGCAGGAACCCGCACAGACCGCGAGCTTGCCGGTCAACTGCGCCTCCGCGCCGGCCGCAAAGGCGGCGGCCTCCTCGTTGCGAACATGGACCCATTCGATCTTGCCGCGTTTCCGCAGGCTGTCGGTCAGCCCGTTGAGGCTGTCGCCGACGACGCCGTAGATGCGCTCGACGCCCGCGAGGTGCAGGGTATCCGCGAACAGGTCCGCGATCGTGGTCTTCGACATCAGGAAACTCCGGGCTCGGTGAGCGGGCCGGCCGGGCGCGTTGGCCGGGCACGATGAACATCGAAAACGCGCCTGGCGCCGCTTTGGTTGACCAGGTCGCGGGTTTTTATCGATTGGCGGCCGCGGTGGCGCGCGCAGGGCCGGATCGACGCGAACCCGCTGACTTCGAGCCGTCACCGGATTGTTGCAAAAAGGTAACGATTCTTTCGATCGCGCGAACATTCGACGCCATCCGACGATTTGCCGCGTGAATCTGTTGCATCGCACAAAACAAGATACGAGCATGTAACCCTGACATCGAATCTGGTCGATGCAGGGCAAGCGAAAGGTTTCGATCGGCAGTGCAGTAACGCGTGGGCAGACGGCGTAAATCGTCGATGGATTGGGAGAAGTATCCGAAAGGCGCTCATCATGTGGGGGTAGCCTAATGAAGATAGTTCATAGCATTTCACGCAGTGCACTTGTGATAGCCATGGTCGCCGGGGGGCATGCCGCGGCATTCGGGCAAGACGTCGCCCAGACCATCGCCTCAACCGATACGCAACCGACTGGACAGATTCCCGACGACATCATCGTGACGGGCACCCGCGCGACCGGGATTACGGCCGCCGAAAGCGCGGCGCCGATCAAGGTTCTCGATGCGGATATCATGAGCCATGTCGGCCAACCCAATCTCAACCAGGTCCTGGCGCAACTCGTCCCGTCGTTCACGGCGCAGGCGTTTGGCGGCGATACGGCCAATCTGACGCTGTCGGCGCGGTTGCGGGGTCTCAGCCCCAACCACACGTTGGTCCTCATCAACGGCAAGCGGCGGCATGGAACGGCCAATCTCGCCGTGCTGGGCGGGCCGTATCAAGGCGCGGCGACCGCCGACCTCGATCTCATCTCGCCGTCATCGATCAAGCGGATCGAAGTCCTCGAGGACGGTGCGGCGGCCCAATATGGTTCGGACGCGATTGCGGGCGTCATCAACATCATCCTGAAGGACGACGATGCGGGCGGTGATGGGTATGCGACCGCGGGCGAGAACTACCAGACGGGTGGCCGCACCTATGCGGGGACGCTGCATCTGGGGACCAAGATCGGCGAGGACGGGTTCTTCAACATCACCGCGTTCCACCGCTATCACGACTTCACGCAGGTCGGCGGGATCGATCGGCGCGTCACCGATATCAACGGCAACCTGCTGACGGGAACGACGTCGCCCTCGCTCACGCCGCTTCAGCAACGGCTCTATGCCAACATTCCGAACTTCCCGTACGTCAACCGGATCAACGGGGACGCGCAATCGCGGCTGACCAACCTGCAATACAACACCGTGTATGATTTCGGGGACGCCGAGGTCTACAGCTTCGGGACCTATTCAAAACGCATTGCCAGCGCGTACGAGAATCTTCGCGTGCCGACGCGCGTGTCGCGCACGGTGGATGGTGTGACGACCTATTTCGATCCCGAAGGCGACAACCCGGTCAACGGCTTCTCGCCGCGCGAGAAGATCCGCGAGGATGACATGGCGTTCACCGGCGGCGTCCGCGGACTTGTCAGCGGCTTCCACTACGATCTGTCGACGACGTTCGGCCAGGACAAGAACCTGATCTACACCGTCGATTCGGCGAATGCCTCGCTCTACGCGGATACCGGATTCACCCCGACGAGCTTCTATAACGGATTCTTCAAATCGACCGAATTCACCGCCAATGCCGATTTCACGCGCGAGATCGAGGCGGGGATGGCAGCGCCGCTGAACCTGGCCTTTGGCGGCGAGTATCGCAAGAATGTGTACGAGATCGGATCGGGCGATCCGGGATCGATCTACAAGGAAGGCGGGCAATCCTATCCGGGGTTCCGGCCTTCGGATGCCGGGGTCAACGGGCGCAACAGCCAGGCCGCGTATGTCGACGTCGCGATGATGCCGGTCGCAGGGCTCAAGCTCGATATCGCCGGACGATACGAGCATTATTCGGATTTTGGCAGCAAGTTCATCTACAAGGGGACGACACGCTACGACTTCTCGGACGCGTTTGCACTGCGCGGGACGTTCTCGACCGGGTTCCGCGCGCCGACGCTGGCGGAGTCGTTCTATTCCGCGACGAACGTCTCGCCGACGTCTGCATTCGTCCAGTTGCCGGCGAACTCCGCAGCGGCGAAGCTGCTAGGGTTCGCCAATCTGAAACCCGAAAAGTCGACCAATTACAGCATCGGCACGGTCATTCGGCCCGCTGAGCGGCTGACGATCACGCTCGACGCGTATCAGGTCAAGATCCGCGATCGCATTCTGGGGACGGGGTCGATCTATGGCAGCGGCGGTGCGAACAACTTTCCAATTGTGACCGAGGCGATCCGCGCGAATGGCAACGTGCTGGACCCGACCGTCAACCAGACGGGGATCAACATCTTCACCAACGGCGCCGACACGCGCACGCGCGGCGTCGACCTGGTGGTAAGCTACGTCACCGACTTCGCCGATTACGGGAAGGTCAACTGGACGCTGTCGGGCAACTATAACGAGACCAAGGCGCTCAACCTGAATGCCGCCCCGACGACGCTGGGCAACATCCCGTTGTTCGATCTCGAAGCGCAGAGCTATCTCGAGACCGCATCGCCCAAGACCAAGGTGATCGGCTCGATATTCTATGCGCTGGACAAGTTCGGCGCCACCTTGCGCGGTACGCTGTATGGCAAGACGACTGCGTATCTCAGCCCCGACGGCGGCTCCTATTACAAGCAGACGATCGGCACCGCGTTCATCGGCGATGTCGAGCTGAATTACGATCTGACCCGCGACCTGAAGCTCTCGGTCGGGGCGAACAACGTGTTCAACAAGCGACCGCCCAATGTCGGGCTCGTGCCGGGGTCGACCAATTCGACGGTCAATGATGGCAACGTCCTCGACGCACCGCTGACGTTCAGCCCGTACGGGATCAACGGCGGCTATTACTACGCACGCTTCAACATCACCTTCTGACGAGATCGGGCGCGGCACCAGCCGGTACCGCGCCCGAACCTTCGAACGGCCTGCTCCGGGTCAGGCGGGGACCATCACGGACAGGATGTCGCCGACATCGGCGGTTGCGAATGCGGTATATTCGTCGCCGATCGCATAGGGGAGAAGGATCCGCCGCCCGTTGAGCAGCCCGCCGCAGCTATAGGTGACGTTCGGCACATAGCCGCCCCGTTGCTCGGCGCTGGGGAAGAGCAGGGGGGAGGGCGTCCGTGCGAGGACGCGGGCAGGGTCATCCTTGTCGAGCAGGCACGCGCCGATGCAATAGCCGCGCACCATGCCGACGCCGTGGGTGAAGACGAGCCAGCCCTCGTCGATCTCGATCGGCGATCCGCAATTGCCGAGCTGGACGAATTCCCATGGGTATTTGGGCGCCATGATCCGCGTCCCCGTCTCCCAGGTATAGAGATCGTCCGAGCGGTTGAGCCAGATGTTTTCGCTGTCCTGACGGCCGAGCATGACGAACTGGCCGTTGATCCGCCGGGGGAAGAGCGCCATGCCCTTAAAGCCCGTCATCGCCCCCGCAAGCGGACGCATCTCGAAGGTGCGCATGTCGACGCCGCGGATCATCTCCTGCCGCGCGACCTTGCCGTCGAACGCGGTATAGGTGCCGATCAGGCTCTGGACCCCGTCATGGTCAGTGAAATTGACCAGCCGGAGATCCTCGACGCCCTGGCGCTGACTGGGAAGCACCGGGAAGATCACGGTTTCGGAGGGCTCGCGACTGTCGTCGCAGACGAGACGCACCCAGCCATCGTGGTTGCGCTCGATCCGTGGCGGGACGCCGTGCGGGCTCGCCGGATGGATCGTCAGTCCACCGTCCGACGCCCATTCACCCGTCCGGAACGTCACGGACGAGATATGCCCCTCACCGATGCCGCGAAGCGACAGCGCAAAGCGGACGGCATCGGGCTGCGATGGTGGCTCGTCCTCGATCCGGACGATGCTCGGATTGAAGAGCGCGGCGGATTCGAACGCATATTCCTGGCTGAAATAGGCACCGAGAAGGAATTGTTCGTCCGGGTCGCAGACGAGGTCGCCGAGTTCGGGTCGCATCTCCTCGAACCGGCGGCGGAAGACGCTTTCCGCGTCGCGGTGGCGCTCGCGCATCGGTGTCGAGACGAGTTCGATCATGCGCGCACGCATGTCCGGGTTCAGGTCGAGCACGCGCTGGGCAACCGCCATCGCCCGGGTCGGTCGGTCGGCCTTGAACGCGTCCGGATAGGCGAAGCTGAACGGGCGGATGACGGTTCGTGACGGATCGGGTTTGAGTTCCACGTCGAGCGTGGTGAAGACGTCGGCAGCGAGCATCGGGGACCCTTTTTTTCGTCGGCGGCGCGAAGGGCGCCGCGGTGCCTAGTTCTGAGCGATGCAGTGGCGCTTTATATCCCGCGCACGTCAATCTTCCGCTGGTTTGTTCTGGGACGCCTGCACAAACCCAGTAAAAACTTTGCTATTGATAACCAGTCGCAGCATCGTCTAATGCCGCTCCATGGACGCAGCAGCCCATCGGGACCCGGCGAACGGGCGCAGCGGAACGCCTGCGCGGCGGCGAATCCGGCCTGTCGTGCTGACGACCGCGGCGCGGTCGATGACGGCGCTGTTCGGCGGGTATGCGTTGGCGTCCGCGGTGGCGACACTGATCGCGCGACTGCTGCCGGTCGACCGGGCAGACGCGACCGCCTGGGGCATGAACCTGTCGTTCCTCGCGTATGCCGGTGTCGCCTTGTGGTGCTTCCACGAGCCGCGCGTCGCGCGTGTGATGCTGCTCGTCTGGGGCGGGACCGCGGCGCTCGTCCTCGCCCTCTACTTGCTCGGAATGCGCCCGTGACGAAGCCCGTCACTGTGCGGCAAAGCATGGCGTGGATCCACAGCTGGCTGGGGCTGCTGGCGGGGTGGCTGTTGTTCGCGATGTTCCTGACGGGCACCGCGAGCTATTTCCGGCCCGAGATCACGCAGTGGATGCAACCCGAATTCCGCGCGAAGCAGGTGGGTGCGGCGCAGGCTGCGCAGACCGCGATGGACCATATGCAGACCGTCGGTGCCGACGACGTCCAGTGGTTCATCTACCTGCCCGACGCCCGCACCGCGGTGACGCGTATCTTCGAACAGCCGAGCGCGACGGCGAAGGGGCCGCGACCCGCCGAGATCGTCCTCGATCCCGCGACCGGCACGCCGCTCGCGGCACGCGAGACGCGCGGTGGCGAGCACTTCTACCGGTTCCATTTCCAGCTTCAGCTGCCGCATCCATGGGGACGTTGGCTCGCCGGTCTGTGCGCGATGTTCATGCTGGCGGCGATCCTGTCGGGGGTCATCACGCACAAGCGGATCTTCGCCGACTTCTTCACGCTGCGCTGGAACAAGGGCCAACGCAGCTGGCTCGACGCGCACAATGTCTCCGCCGTGCTCGCGCTCCCCTATCACGCGATGATCACCTATACCGGGCTGATCACGCTGGTCGCGATGTACATGCCATGGCCGGTGATGGCGACGTACAAGGCGCCGCTCGACTTCGGCGCGGTCGCGTTCGGGATCCCGGCGGACCGGGCGGCGACCGGCGTGGCCGCGCCGCTGCTGCCGATCGGCCCCATGGTGGCCGGTGCCGAGACGGTGTTCGGCGCACCGGCGACGCGGGTAGTGGTCCGCAATCCGAACGACGGCGCATCGACGGTCACAGTCTATCGGCATCCCAGCGCATCGCTCAACGCGCGCGGGCCCTCGGTGACCTTTTCGGGAAGCACGGGGCGTGAACTCGAACGCTCGAGCGATGTGGGGCCGGCGCTGAACACGGCGGGCGTGATGCTGGGGCTGCACGTCGCGCAATATGCCGGCACTGGCCTGCGCTGGGCCTACTTCCTGCTCGGCCTGACGGGGGCGGTGATGGTCGGGACGGGGCTGCTGCTGTGGACGACGAAGCGCCGCAAGCCGGGCGCGGTGCCGTTCTTCGGGCTTCGTCTGGTCGAACGGCTGAACATCGCCGTCATCGCCGGGTTGCCGATCGGAATGGCGGGGTATCTGCTCGCGAACCGGCTGGTCCCGGCGAGCGCGGTCGGGCGCGCCGACACCGAAGTGGCAACGATGTTCTGGCTATGGGGCGGCGTCGCGATCGCGCAGCTTGCCCGCTCGCCCCAGCGCGCCTGGATCGAGGGCTTCGCGCTGGCCGCGGTGGCGTTCGCCGCAATCCCGCTGGTCAATGCAGCGACGACCGATCGCGGGCTGGCGGCGTCGCTGGCGTCGGGCGACCTGCTGTTCGCCGGGTTCGACGGCGCGATGCTCGCGACCGCGGGGCTGTTCGGGGTCGCAGCATGGATCGTCGCGAAAAAGCCGGAGGCGAAGCACCGCCGCCCGTCGCACGGGCAATCACGAGGAGTATCGCATGCTTGAAACGGTGATCATCACGGCGATCGGCTGGATGCTGCTCGCGGCGTCTGCATTCCGGTTCCGGCGGGATCTCGCAATCACGAACCCTTCGACGGTTCGCGCGCTCCGCATCGCGGCGGGTGCCGTGCTGGCGGTCGCGCTGATGCGCTGCGGCGCACCGGTCACCGGGGAGCGGATCGTCCGCTTCCTCGGCGGAAGTTCGCTCTCGGCGGTCGTCATGGTCATGACCTTGTCGATCGCGCCGATGACCGCGCTTCGATTGGTCGCGGTCCTGCTCGCGCTGGCGCGCTGGATCCGGCAGTCGCAGAGCAGCGCACGGTCCGTGCAGCCGCGGACCGCATCGTTTCGATAGGATCAGAGACGGGCTATCGATCGTCGCGTGTGCCCGCGCACATGCGGTCCGCCTGACCCCGACGGTGCTTGGCGACGATCAGCCGCGCTGATACATGACGGGGAATGTTGGTTTTTCTGGATTTCGAAGCGTCGTCTCTCGGCAAGACGAGCTATCCAATCGAGGTCGCCTGGGTTTTCGAGGACGGGACGTCCGAAACGCATCTCATAGCGCCGGCGCCCGCGTGGACCGACTGGGATTTTGCTGCGGAGGCGATCCACCATATCGATCGTGCGACGCTGGTGGACGAGGGGACGCCGGCGCAGCAAGTCGCTGATCGCATGGTCGCGGTGCTTGCCGGCCACAGTCTCTATGCCAGCGCGCCGTCCTGGGACGGCAAGTGGCTGAACGTCCTGTTCCGCGCGACGGGATATCCCAAACACACGCTTCGGCTCCGCGATACCGACGAGGCGCTTGCGGACGTCGCGCGGAGCATCCTGCGCGAGGTGGTTCCCGCAGCGGCACTGGACGCCGAGATCGAGACGGTGATGGTCCTCGTCGATGTCCGCGCGGCCGGCGCGCCAGCACACCGGGCGCTGCCCGATGCGCGTGCCGAACAGGCGCTGTGGGCAGCGGTGCGCGACGCGGCGCGCGCTCGGCGGGACGAGATCACCCCGCGCGAGCGCTGAGCCGCCTCATTTGACGACCGGAAGGTCGATATAGGACGCGTTGCCGGCGTCGTGCACGACGACGTTGTGCGCGACGATTCCCTTGCTCTCGCTCTCGTTCGGACCGCCGGTGTTGAGGTTGCGGACGAATTTGGGGAAGTTCGACGAGGTCACCTCGACGCGGATGCGGTGGCCCTTTTCGAAGCGGTTGCTGGTGGTCATCGGCGTGGGCTTCAGCGTGTAGACCGTGCCGGGCTGCATCGGCGCCGGGGAGGCATAGCCGTCGCGGTAACGGGCGCGGACGATCGTGTCGCCGAGGATATAGGCAGTGCCGTCGGGGGCGACGTCGACGAGCTTGACCGCGAAATCGGTGTCCTTCGCGTCGGACGAGATCTTCAGGACGGAATCGACGAACCCCGATACCTCCATGGGCTCGGTGAGCGCGTCGGTCGTGTAGACGAGCACATCGTCGCGCGCCTCGATGACGCGCTGATCGAACGCACCCGCAGTGACGATACCCCCGTTGCAGCAATCGCCGCCGCCGATCGTCTGGACGGGGTTCATCGGATCATAGGTGAAGCGATCCGCGGGCTCGCCGCTTGCCGGGGCGGTCATGAGCAGCCGCCCGTCGCCGTTGAGCCCGTTCGCGCGACCGCCGCTGCGCAGATACATCCGGACCATCCGCGCGGCCTTGGGCGGCCATGCCGCGTCCGATTGCCACGCGTTCAGGCCCATCGTGTAATAGCGGACGTGCGGCGTGGTGTTCGGGAACGCCTTGGCATCGCTTTTCAGGAACCGATCGAAAAACGCGAAGATCTCGGCATCGGTATCGAAGCTGGGGTTGCCGAGCGCGCGATCGCCGGACACGAAGCCCGGTTTGAGCGCGCCGAACGCACAGTGATTGTTCGGGCCGATCACGGCATATTGGTTCGCGCTCGCCTCGCGGTCGGTGTTCGCGGCGCGGGCATGGTTGAACAGTTCCATGTTCGGACCGATCGACACGTCGTACCAGCTGTTGAACCACAAAGCCGGGACGCCCCAGCCCATCCCCTCGTGATAGAGTCCGCCCCGAGTCCAGCCGGGATCGGCGGGCGTACGCGTGATGAACTGTTCGAACGTCGCGGGTGGTTCGCCGAGGTCGGAGAGCATCGTGGCGACGGGAAGATGCTTGATCTGCTGCGTCCAGTTGACCTCGGGCTTCTTTGCATCGAGGTCGTTATACTGCGCGATCCGCGACCGCGTTGCCTGATCGAGCCCGCCTGGCAGCTGGGGGCGCAGCGGGTTGTCGACGCCGTAGAGCCAGACATAGAACAGCGTCCGCGGCACGCCGCCGGTGTACCAATTGCCCTGCTCCTGGAACCGGCCGACCTTGCCGATCCCCGCGCCCGACGCCATCGGCACCATCGCCGCATGCGCGGGATGGTTCTGACCGGCGAGCGCAAGTTGCCACTCCGCGGAGGACGAACAGCCGAGCGTGCCGACCTTCCCGTTCGACCAGGGCTGTTTGGCGACCCATGTCAGCATGTCGTAGCCGTCGGTCTGCGGCTTGCCGAGAATCTCGTATTTGCCTTCGGAGAAATATCGGCCGCGCTCGTTCTGGATGATGAAGGCGTAGCCGCGACTGACGGCCTTCAGTGCCGCGCGCTGCGAGGACGGCTTGTTGCCGAGTTCGTTATACGGCGTCTTCGACAGGATGGTCGGAAGCGGACCCTTGGCACCGCGCGGACGATAGATGTTGGTCGCAAGGCCGACGCCATCGCGCATCGGCACCATCACGATCGTCTCGAGCGTCGCCTGCTCGGCCAGGGCCTGCGCGGCTGCTGCGTCGCTGTATTTCGAGAAGTCCTGCGCGCTCGCGGGGACCGCGACGATCAGCAATGTTGTGACGATGACGTGTTTCAAGACCGAACCCCCAGCCGACGATAGGGCAGGAGCTTAACCGGGCCACGGCGCGACGCAAGCGGGCTCGCGCGCCGTCGTTTCACGCCGCATCCACGGCGATCCCGTCACCCCGACCGTGGTCGGGGTGACGGGTGCCGGCAGCACCTGCGCTTATTGCGCGGCAGTGCTGGTCGAACGGACCGCGACCGGCGTTGCGGGAGCGGGTGCACGCGCACCTGCGACCGGGGCGGGGGGCAGGGCGCCAGTGACGGGCGCCGGTGCACAGCCGGGCTGCGGTGCGCCGTTGCCCGGTCCGCGAGCGTCCGGACGCTGAGCGCCCGGGCCGCCCGGGGGAGGCGGCGGCGGGGCACCGTCCGGACCATCACGGCCCGGACCGCCGGGACCGCCCGGGCCGCCGGGACCTTCCGGGTGATGCGGTGGCCGTCCGCCGGCCGGACCAACCGCATCGATGCGGCCAGCGGGATCGACCAGATAGGACGCGCGGACCTGGCCATCGGCGTAGCGGCCCTGCACGGTCATCGCTGCACCCTTGCTGACCGCCTTGGCATCGCGCCCGGCATCGATCATCGTCCGACCGGTCCCATCCTGGAGGACGAAGCGGTCGCCGAACACCTCGGCGACGCGACCCTTGACGGTGACCACGCCGTCCGTGGTGGCGAGGCGCGCGATCGCGGTCGGTGTCGTCGGCGCCATCTCGATGCTCGGACGCGTGAGAGATACGGCACCGGCACCCCCTGCGACGCCGATGGCGAGCAACGCGGCGGCGCCCAGCTTGAGCTGCGTGGCGCGGGGCATTCTGTCGGTAAAGCGGGGCATTCAACGTCTCCTTCGTGTCGATGTCCCGCTTCTAGAGGACGCCGCCCCACGCCACGCTGAACTTCCCCGTTCAGATTGGGTTTAGCGATCGAAGCTAGCGAGGTCGTCATGCGTATATTGCTCGTCGAGGACGATCCGGATCTTGGCCCCGCCATCGCCAAGGCGTTGCGCGGGGAGAATTGCGCGGTCGATCTTGCCGCGGACGGCGTCGACGCGGGCCATCTGGGTGATACCGAGACCTATGACGCGGCGGTTCTCGATCTGGGATTGCCGGGTCGGGACGGCATCGCGATCCTGCGCGACTGGCGCGCGGCGGGGCGCGACCTGCCGGTCTTGATCCTGACCGCGCGCGATGGCTGGTCGGACAAGGTCGCCGGGTTCAAGGCGGGTGCCGACGACTTCCTGACCAAGCCGTTCCGTGTCGAGGAGCTCGTGATGCGGTTGCGCGCGCTGGTCCGGCGATCCGCAGGCCATGCAGCAACGCGGCTCGAATGTGGGCCGCTCGCATTCGAGACGCAGACGGGCCAGTTCGAGCTCGACGGCCTGCCGCTGAAACTGACCGCGCTCGAATGGCGCGTGCTGTCCGCGCTGATGTTGTCCAGGGACGTGGTGATCGAGCGGCTCGCGCTGGCCGAACGCGTGTATGAGGGCGATGCGGATGTCGACTCGAACAGCCTCGAGGTGATCATCGGGCGGCTTCGCAAGAAGATCGGCGCGAGTTTGATCGATACGGTGCGAGGCCGTGGCTACCGTCTCGCGTCGCCGACGCCGAGTGCGGCATGAGGTTGATCCCGCGATCGATCCATGGCCGGATGCTCGCGCTGTCCGTCCTCGCGACGCTGGTCGCACTGGCGGTCGCGGGCGCGGCGATCGCTGGCGTGTTGCAACGCTTCGTCACGCAGGGGCTCGACCAGCGGCTCGACGCGGAATTGTCGTTGCTGGCGGGCGCGGTCGGCGCCGATGGTCGTATCGACCGCGCGAAACTGACGCGGCTGCGCGGATTGCTGGATGCCGGTCCCGAGTGGCGATGGCAGATCGTCGCGCCGACGGGCACGATCGGGTCGGACGTCCTTGCCGATCTCGACCGCAGGCCTCCGCTTCGCGGGGGGCCGCATGGCGAGCGACCGCCGCTCGATGAGCCCGGTCGCCCGTATCCGCTCGACGCCGTGCAGGCGCGCGGGACCGGGCTGCACGCGCGTCAGATCACGTTGACGACGAGCGCCGGGCCGGTGACACTTACCGCGGCTGCGCCGCGTGACGTCGTGGCGCGGCCGATCCGCGCGGCGATCCTGCCGTTACTGGCGACGCTCGCGATCCTCGGCGTGCTGCTGGGCATCGCGACGGCATTGCAATTGCGGATCGGGTTGCGCCCGTTGCGGGCGTTGCGCGACGGGGTGGCGGCGATGCGGCGGGGTGCTGACGGCGTGTCCGAAAACCAGCCGGAGGAACTGCGGCCGCTCGCGCAGGAGCTCAACGCGCTGGCACGCGACACGTCGACCGCGCTGGCGACGGCCCGCGCGTCGGCAGCCAATCTCGCGCATGCGCTGAAGACGCCGGTGGCAACGCTTGCGCTCGCCGTCCGCGACGATGCCGCGGCCGCGGCGCAGGTTGCACGGATCGATGCGACGATCCGGCATCACCTCGCGCGGGCGCGCAGTGCCGCGGTCGACCGGCGCGCATCGACGGCTCTGGAGCCTGCGCTTGCCGATCTGGCGTCCACGATCATGCGGCTCCACGCTGGCCGCGCGGTCGCGATCACCCGGACGGTGCAGCCGGGCTTGATGGTCGCGGTCGATGCCGCCGATCTCGACGAGCTCGCGGGTAACCTGATCGACAATGCGATGCGGCATGCGGTGTCCGCCGTGCGTATCGATGCCACCGCGGAGGGTGCGATCGACGGGGGTCGGATCCGGCTGCGTGTCGTCGACGACGGCCCGGGGATCGCGGCAGAGGATCGCGCGCGCGCGACGGCGCCCGGCGTACGGCTCGACGAGCGCGATGACGGACATGGCTTCGGACTTGCGATCGCCCGCGAGCTGGCGGTCCTTCACGGTGGCGCGCTGGTCCTGGAGGAGGCACCGGGCGGGGGACTGGCCGCGACGGTGACGTTGCCTATCGCGGGTGCGCGGTAGCGGCGATTGCCCTGTCGCTGGCGTTGGGGCGGCGACGAATGCGGATGCCATCCTCGCTTTGGCTGATCAGGCCCATCGCCGCAAAGGCATCGAGCCAGCCCTGCATCGGCCACCACCCCCAGCGCTGGCGAAACAGCGCCGCATTGCGGACGACGTCGTCGAGGTGTTGGACGGGGGGCTCGAAGCTCTCGTGATGCTGATGGCAGGCGATCGCGCCGCCGACGAACAGCAGCGGCGTGTCTGCGCGGTCGGCGCGGAACCCGAAATCTGTATCCTCCGCGCCATAGCCGGTGAACGCCTCGTCGAAACCGCCCAGCGCGGTGAAGCGGGTGCGGCGGATCGCGAAGGCGAGCGACCAGAACAGGCCCGGATTGGTCTCGCGGCGCAAGCCCGCATCGGGGAAATCGCGGACCGGGTGTCGGGTTCCGCGATCGAGCAGTGCAGCGTCGTCCCAGGTCGTGCGTGCGTCGTCGGCGCCGAGATACCGGACATCGGCGCACAGCAGCGCGTCTTCGCTGTCGAGCGTCTCGCTCAGCCGCCCGATGCAGCGCGACAGGGGAATGCAATCGACGTCGAGGAAGACGAGATGTGGTGCGGTGGCATCACGCGCGGCGAGGTTGCGGGCGGCGGCGAGCGGCAATGCGGTCGTTTCGAGGCGGTGGACGATGACCGGGAAGTCGGCTTCGGGTTGCGGGACCGGCGTATCGCTCATGTCGACGATGATCAGCTCGGCCGGCTGTTTTTCGCTGCGACGCAGGCCTTCGATCAGCTGAGCTAGGTGCGGCTCGCGGTTCTTGACGAGCGTGAGGACCGAGACACCGGTCATGCAAGCCGCCACAGGTCGAGCCGGAATTCAGCGTGGCGGTCGGCGCATTCGACGATGGCCGACCCTAGCGCGGCATCGAGTTTGTTGACGGCCGCATCGCCGGTCTGAGGATAGTCGGTCTCGCCGGTCCAGTGCACCAGCAGCAGCCGACAATCGGGAGCGGCAACGCGACGGATCGCCTTGGCGGCGCGCGCGATATCGTCATCGCTCCAGTAATAGACGACCTCGGACAACACGATGAGGTCGAACCGGCCCGCAGGCACGTCGGCGGGGAAGGCCAGCCGCTCGACGAGAACGTTGGAAGACGCCGCGTTCCGCACACGGGCAAGGTCGACTGCACGCTGGCTGATGTCGACGGCCGTGACGGTGTCGCAGTGCTGCGCCAGCCGCTGCGTGAAGACACCGTGCGCGCAGCCTATTTCGAGGCACGCCGCGTAGCGCCGATCGTCGATCGCCGCGATGCTCGTATCGAACTTTGCTGCTTCATAGCGGCTCGATGCGAGTGACCAGGGATCATCGGTCGAGGCGAACACGTCGTCGAAATAGCGCGCGTTGAGGCTATGGTCGGGTCGCATCGGGTCTCACCAGATAGAGCAGGTCGGTGGCAGGCATGCGCTGCTGCGCGCGGGGCAGGCGGAATCCTTCGCCCATCAGCCCCGTCAGCTGGCTACGATGCGCGCGCAGTGCGGCCGTGCGAATGGCGGGCGGCATCGACCGGGTGCGCACGACACGCGTCGCTGCGGGGCGCTCACCCCAGACGGCATATTCGAAGATCGACACGGGTCGTCGGGCCGCGCGTGCTGCGTGGACCGCGAGCGTGAAGCACGCCGCGTGGTCGCAGTGTGGTTCGCCTGCGGCAGTGGTGGCGATCGCATCGATCCGCTGATGGCGCAGTATCGCCGCGATCCGGCGTACCGACCGCGCGAAGTCAGCTGAGTGCGGCGGATAGGGATGCGCGTCGCGCCAGTCGAGGAATGCCGGCTGGACATTCGCGTGCGCGGTCAGGCGCGACAGCGCGCGCGCCGCTTCGTGTCGTCGGCGACGAACCAGCGCGGTCCTCTCGGCGCGCGTTTCGCAGGCGTGCGAGCCGGATCCGTCGGTCAGGAAGACGACCCCCGCCAGCCGATCGCGTGACGCTGTGTCGGCAATCAGCGCACCGGTGCCAAGCGTCTCGTCATCGGCATGCGGCGCAAGGACGAGCCATCTCGCATCGCGCCACGGACTTTGCGCGAGCGGCGTCGCCTGCGTCACCACAATCGGTCGCCATCGCCCCAGACATCGCGGTCGAGCCACCCGAGCGCCGCCTGGTCGCGCGCATAGTCCGGCCCCGCCTGTCGCAGATAAAGGCTCAGATCGCGAATGATCTTGTCGGCGCGCTCGCCGTCGAACGCGCTGCGCGTGCCGAGCAGACGCGCGGCCGCTTCCATCACGTCGAGTGCTGCACGTTCGACGATGCCCCGAGACATCTGAACGAAGACGGGCGCATCGGCATCCTCCCGCGCGGCGCGGCCGGCGGCCTCGCGGACCCAGAGATACGCGGTGCGCGTGGCGGCCACGGCGTCGGCAAAGCGCGCGCGCTGGACGGGGTCGCCGCGTGCCGTGTCCGACAGCGCGCGCCGGACCTCGATCAGCAATCCCTCGATGCCACCCAGCTGCACCGCCAGGAACCGCCATGCGCCCGCGGTGAAACGGGGCTCGCGGTCATAGTCACCGGGTGCGCCGAGGATGTGCGATGGACCGGCCGGGTAGCCCGAACAGTCGTACCGTCCGCTGCTGCTCGCGCGCATCCCGCGCACGCGCCATCCCGACAGGTCGGTCCGGTCGGGGTCGTTGGCCGGGATGACGACGATCGGTCGGTGGCCCGACGCGGGCCGCGCGGTGACGATCGCGTAATCGATACCGCCTGCGCCGCTCGCGAAATGCTTTGATCCGGTCAGCGCGGGGCCATCGGCACCGTCGACGATCGCCACGCCCGGCACGGGCTCGGTCGCCCAGACGCCAAACCACGCACCGCGGTCGAGTTCGCTTGCGAGCCATTCGAGCTGATCGGGACCGGCGTACCAGTCGAACAGCGCGAGCGCGTTGACATGGCCTTCGAACAACCGCCCAACACTCAGATCGCCGCGACCGACTTCGCGCAGCGCGTCCAGAAGCGCGCGCGGTTGGGCGTTGGCCTGTCCGCCGAGGGCGCGCGGTGCGAAGCGACGGTGATGGCCATGGTCGACCAGCGCCGCCATGCTGTCCCGCGGGAAGCAGGGATCGGCGTCGTACCGCGCGCCCAAGGTCGCGAGCGTCCGCGCAAGATCCGGCGCTTGGGCGTCAGTGGGATCACTGCGGCTCAACGGTCGAGCGCCAACGGCATGTCGCAGATCATCGGCGGGAGATCGCGTTCATCCGGAACGCGCTCCCCGACCTGGACTTGCCGGGCCGTACGCCGCCACTCGGCGCGCGTCCGCCACTGGTCGAACGAGGGCAGGAGCGTCGGCTCGTCCCGGATCAGGCGGTCCTCCAGGTCACGCATATAGTCGGCCATTCCCCCGGCCGCGCGGCCCGACGTGCGCGCCGACGCGCGTGTCCAGACGTTCATGGGATGACCTAGACGTCCTCCCGCTGCGATCGCGTTCTCGACCAGCGCACGGTCTTCGCCCGAGGGGAGTATGGGCACTCCGCCAGCGGCCCGATACAGCGCGGCGGTGATTGCGAGGCTTGCCCCCGTGTGGTCGCCGTGACGAGGGGCGGGGTCCCAGGGGCACGGGTCGATCTCTTCCTCGATCGCACGGACGCAACTCCAGTAGCGATCGAGCTTGGTGCGCATCGCCACGACGTCGGCCGCCACGCGCTCCTCCTCGTCGAGCACGATCCGGCCACCGACCATGTCCAGTCCGCAGTCGATCGCTCGGAGAGCGTTTCCGATCCAGTCCGGCGGCGGCCGCGTATCGGCGTCGGTCGAGATCAGCACACCGTCGACGGAATCGACGCGCGCCAATCCGGCGTCCATCGCCAGCCTTCGCGCCATGCCGGCATGCGCGTCGGCAGGCGGAAGATCATGCGACGTGATCACCATGTCGAGCCGGCCAGCCCAGCGTGCCTGGCGCTGCGTCGCGACGGAGAGGCTCTCGTCGGTGCTGTTGTTGATGCACAACGCGACCGGGACGCGGCCGACGACGTCCTGCGCAGCGAGCGCGTCGAGCAGGACCGGCAGCCGCTCGGCTTCGTCGCGCGCGGGGATACAGATGCAGAAGCGTGGTGCGGTCACGCGGCACCCGCGAGCGACACCGGGTCGGACCGGCGCATCCTGCTGCGCGATGCCGGCCGCGACCGGGTCATGTCGGCATAGAGCGCTTCGTACTGGTCGATCATCACGTCGGCATCGCAGATCGCCTCGGCACGGCGACGGCATGCGCCACGGTCGAGCGTGACGGCGCGGGTCACGGCCTTGGCCAGTGCCGCGACGTCGTCGCCCGGGGCCAGTGTCCCGCAAGTCTCATCGAGAAGCGCGGGAATCGCGCCACGGGCGAACGCCGCAACTGGCGTGCCGCAGGCGAGCGCCTCCGCGACGACGAGCCCGTAAGGCTCTTCCCAGCGCGGCGTGCACAGGAATGCCCGCGCGCCGCCGACCAGGTCCGCCAGCGCGGCATGGTCGAGATGCCCGACATGCGTCACGTCAGTCCCGAGGCGGGGCGCAATCTCGGCATCGAAATAGGCGGGATCCGAGATCGGCCCGGCGATCCTCAATGCGTGCCCCGCGAGCCGGGCTGCGTCGATCGCCATGTGAAGCCCCTTCTCGGGGACGATCCGGCCATACCAGATCAGATACGGGTCAGGAGCGGGTGCGGGCTGGAAGGGGAAGCAATCGAGATCGATGCCGTTGGCGATCGTCCGGTCGATCGCGGTGACGTGACCCCACATCGCCCGGATGCTGTCGGATACCGCGACGAACCGCATGTTCGGCGCCTTGCATAACCGGATCCCGCTTTCGAGCCAGCAGAAGGGCGGCGTGTGGAGCGTCGTCACCATCGGCGTCTCGAGCGTCTCCGCCATCGACACGGGCAGATAATGGAGCGAGTTGTTGTGGATCACGTCGAAACGTCGCGAGCGAAGCATGCTCATCAGGCGGAGATACGCGTGATGCTCGCGAAAGAAGGTGACGTCGTTCGCCTCTGCGGTGCCCGTCTCCAGCAACGACGTCTCGTCGCAGATCGCCTCGAGACCGAGTGCAGGGTCGGACTGCATCGATGCGAAGACCGTGACCGCATGCCCGCGTTTTTTCAGCGACGTCGCAAGCAGGTGCGTATGCATTTCAAGCCCACCGGCAAATGGCTCGCGGATCGCATGTTTGAGATGGGCAATAATCGCAATGCGCATTCAGGCCCCTTATCGACGTTTCTCCGATCTCCGTCGGCTCTGCGAGTGGAAACGCGTTCGGACGAAATAAGTCTCGCGTGACACGACACGTTCTTGATGATCCAAATCAAGCGATTTCGAAGTGATGTGGATCAAGACTACCGACGGATAGTCTTCGGGTGATCAGGTCGGGTCGCTATCGGGCTGTCGATCGGGATGCGCCGCGACGAATGCCGGATGTTCGCGCGCCCGTTCGGCCGCGGCAAGCAGGCGCGGGTAAGGCGCCAGGTCGACCTTGAACCGTTCGGCGGAATAGACTTGCGGGACGAGGTAGCAATCCGCGAGCGTGAGCGTCGGGCCGAACGCGAAACCCCGGCCATGGCGCGCGATCATCGATTCCAGCGCGGCAAACCCCTCATGGATCCAGCGCCCGATCCAGTGCGTGACGTCATCGGGCGTCGCCTTCAGCGTCGTGCGCAGCGTCTCGAGGATGCGCAGGTTGTTGACCGGGTGGATGTCGCACCCGATCGTCGCCGCCATCGCGCGGACGAGCGCCGCATCGACCGCCGCCTCCGGTAACAGCGGCGGATCGGGGTAGGTCGCCTCGAGCCATTCGAGGATCGCGGGCGACTGCGTCAGGATCGTGCCGCCGATATCGAGCGCGGGGACGAGGCCCTGTGGGTTGACCGCGCGGTAGCCCTCGTCATGGTGCGCGCCCGTCCGAAGGTCGTGCGTATGCTGCTGAAACGCGATGCCCTTCAGGTTGAGTGCGATGCGAACGCGATACGACGTCGTCGACCGCCAATAGCCGTGCAGGATCATGCGATTGCGGGCCGGCATAGTGGAGCAGTCGTCAGCACGATTTCATCGACCTCGCGAGAGATGCGGGGCAGCTTTGCGATCGCCGCTGCCCGCGACGCGCCGTTTGCCGGGACGTCTGCGGCAACGCTGCGCCCCGGCCGGGATGGTGTCAATTGCTACCATCCTGCTTTGCCAGCAGACGGAACCGGTGAAGCAGCGGCTCGGTATAGCCGTTCGGCTGGTCGACGCCCTCGAACACGAGCGCGCGCGCGGCCTGGTAGGCGAGGCTGGTGCCCGCGTTACCCGCAAGCGCGCGGTAAAGCGGATCGTGTGCATTCTGCGCATCGACCTTGACCGCCATGCGGGCGAACGCGGCGTCGATCTCGTGCGCCGAGGCGACCCCGTGGAGCAGCCAGTTGGCCATGTGCTGCGCGCTGATCCGCAACGTCGCGCGGTCCTCCATCAACCCGATATCGTGAATATCAGGGACCTTCGAGCAGCCGACGCCCTGATCGATCCAGCGCACGACATAACCGAGTATCCCCTGCGCGTTGTTGTCGAGCTCGTCGCGGATTTCGCTTGGCGACCAATTGTGTCCCTCGGCGAGCGGGATCGACAGCAGTGCATCAAGCGGCGCGACGGGCTCGTCCCGTCGCTCGGCCTGGCGCGCGAAGACGTCGACAGCATGGTAATGCGTCGCGTGGAGCGTCGCAGCGGTCGGGGAGGGCACCCAGGCGGTGTTTGCGCCGGTGCGTGGGTGCGCGATCTTCTGGTCGAGCATGTCCGCCATTCGGTCGGGCGCCGCCCACATTCCCTTGCCGATCTGCGCACGGCCGCTCAGGCCACAGGCCAGCCCGATCTGGACGTTGCGGTTCTCATACGCCGTGATCCAGGCGCTGGTCTTCATCTCGCCCTTTCGGATCATCGCGCCGGCGCGCATCGCGGTGTGCATCTCGTCACCCGTGCGATCGAGGAAGCCGGTGTTGATGAAGACGATACGGTCCTTCACCGCGTGGATGCAGGCCGCCAGATTGGCCGACGTGCGGCGTTCCTCGTCCATCACGCCGACCTTTATCGTATGGCGGTCGAGCCCGAGCAGGTCCTCGATCGCGTCGAACAGCCGGTTGGTAAACGCCGCTTCGTCGGGGCCATGCATCTTGGGCTTGACGATATAGATCGAGCCCTCGCGGCTGTTCCGTACCGGACCGGTGGCTTTCAGGTCGTGTATCGCGATCAGCGCGGTGACGATGCCGTCGAGGATACCCTCCGGCGCCTCGGTGCCGTCGGCGAGCAGGACCGCCGGCGTGGTCATCAGATGGCCGACGTTGCGAACGAACAACAGGCTTCGCCCCGGCAGGACGATCTCCGATCCATCGGTCGCCGCGTATCGCCGGTCCGCCTCGAGCGTGCGCGTCAGCGTTTGCCCGTTCTTGGCAAAGCTGGCGGACAGGTCGCCCTTCATCAGGCCCAGCCAGTTGGCATAGGCGGCGATCTTGTCGTCGGCATCGACGGCTGCGACCGAGTCCTCGAGGTCGACGATCGTCGTGAGCGCGGACTCGAGGAGCACGTCGGCAAGACCAGCCGGGTCGCCGCGACCGATCGGGTGATCGGGATCGATGACAAGTTCGATGTGCAGGCCATTGTGGCGAAGCAGGAAATTGCGCCCGGCCTGGCCCAGCAACTGTGAGGGATCGGCAAGTGCAGGCTGGTCGCCGTCCCAATCGCGCCACGACCCATCGGCGAGCGGGACATGATCGTCGAGGAAGGCCTTGGCCCAGTCGATGACCTTTGCGCCGCGCACCGCATCATATCCCCCGCCATCGGGCGTGCCGGGAATCGCATCGGTGCCGTAGAGCGCGTCGTACAAACTGCCCCAGCGCGCGTTGGCCGCGTTGAGGACGAACCGGGCATTGAGGATCGGCACGACGAGCTGCGGTCCGGCGAGCGTGGCGACCTCGGCATCGACACGCGTCGACGTGGCCTCGAAGGGTTCGGGTTCGGGGACGAGATAGCCGATCTCGCGCAGGAACATCTGCTGCGCCGCCGGATCCTGCGACTGCCCCCCCCGCGCCGCGTACCATGCGTCGATCTTCGCCTGAAGTTCGTCGCGGCGGGCAAGCAGCGCGCGGTTCTCGGGCGCGAAGCGCGCGTAGATCGCGGCAACCCCACGCCAGAAGTTTGCGGGATCGATGCCGGTCCCGGGCAATGCCTGAGTCTCGAGGAACTGCGCGAGGCGTTCGGCCACGCGCAGCCCAGCCTTGTCGATCATCGCCTGCGCCGTGCTGTCCATCAATCTCTCTCCTAACGATGGCGCCCCGTCTATACGAACGGCCGTCTGTTCGGTAGACGATCGATTGTTGAAACTGTCGATCGCCGGGAGAAACAATGGACCCCGATACTGCCTTGTTCGTCGAGGTCGTCGCGGCGGGAAGCCTGAGCGGGGCGGCGCGCGGGCGCGGCGTGTCGCCCGCGATGGTATCGAAGCGGATCGCGCGGCTCGAGACCCGACTGGGCGTGCGTCTGCTCAACCGGACGACGCGTCGGCTTGAACTGACGGCGCGCGGCGCACTCTATCATACCGACATGGTCGCGGTCGTCGCTGCGATCCGTGCGGCAGAAGCGCGGATCATGGAGGACGGTGCCGGCCCGACCGGTCCGTTGCGAGTCAGCGCGCCGACGTCGTTCGGGCGTCTGCACCTGGCGCCGCGTCTGAAACCGTTTCTCGACGCGCATCCGAACGTTGCCCTCGACCTCGATCTGTCGGACGGGTTTTCCGATCTGCTCGGCGACGGTGTCGATCTCGCGATCAGGATCGCGCCCTCGGCCGAGCCAGGCGTCGCCACGCCGGGGTTTGTCGCGCATCGCCTATCCGACAGTCGTCGCGTTCTGTGTGCCGCGCCAGCGTATCTGGAGGCGGCGGGAACGCCGGGGACGGTGGCGGCGCTGGAAGGCCACCGGCTGCTGGCGGCGCGGGGACAATTGCCGTGGCGGCTCGCCGGACCGCGCGGCGATCTCACGATCGATGGTGAAAGCCATGTCCGGACGAACTCGAGCGAGGTGGTGCGCGAACTCACGGTGGCCGGCGTGGGTATCGCGCTGCGCTCGCTCTGGGACGTCAGCGGCGATCTCGCGTCGGGGCGGCTGGTCCGTGTTCTGCCGGCGTTCGAGGGCAGCGCGGATGTCGGCATCTACGCGGTCCATGCGCGTGTCGCGCCGACCGCGGTCCATGCGTTGCTCGGCTATCTGCGCGGGTTGTGGCTACCGACGCCGCCCTGGGGGGGCTGATCGAGCGCGGCGGTGACCGCATCGATCCGTCGCAGCATGGCCGTGAACGCCGCGACCTCTGCCGGGTCGAACTGCGCGAATATGCGCGCTTCGAGATCCTGCGCCTTGGGCGCGATCGCTGCATACAGCGTCCGTCCTGCGTCGCTCAGCATCAGCAGGTGCGATCGCCGGTCCGCCGCATTGGCGCTCCGTTCGAGCAGCCCGCGTTCGACCAGCGCGATCGCGGCGCGGCTGACGGTGACCTTGTCCATCCGCGTGCGGTGACCGATCTCGGCCTGCGTGATGCCGCCCGTTTCCGCGACGACCGCGATCAGCCGCCATTCGGGGATCGAGAGGCCGAACAGCGCTTCATAGCTTCGCGCAATCGTGTCGCTGACGAGGTTCGATGTGAACGAAAGCCGGAACGGAATGAAATCGTCGAGCAGCAGGGGGCGGACAGACGTCGGGTCCGCGGGACCTGATTGGGGGAGCGGCGTTGGCATGATCGCGGATAGTAGCGGTTGACACGGTTGGCGCAAACGGACAGTTGGTATCCAACGATACTAAATGGAGAGGCTGCCTCATGCCTTGGGCGGCGCTACGATCACCCTTTGTGCATGACCATGTCCGACACTGACATTGACACACCCGACGACGCGGGCGCTGTCGTTCCCGCCTCGGACCGGCTGTTCGCGACGCCGGCAGGCATCGCTCTCGGGCCGGTCGATGCGGTCCTGCCGGGTGCTGCGCGCGGTTATGTGGTGCAGATGCGCGCGGGGCGATTCCACGGTTTCGTCGTCAGGCGCGGCGACGCGGTGTTCGGCTATGTCGATCGATGCCCGCACGCCGGCCTTCCGCTTGCGCACGCCCTCGACGATTATCTGACACCGCGTGGCGACCTGATCGTCTGCGGGTGGCATTCGGCGATGTTTGCGATCGAGGACGGCCGGTGTGTCGGCGGACCGTGCATCGGGCAATCGCTTGCAGCCTGGCCGGTCGAAATCGTACACGGCGTGCTCAAAACCTGCGGACCGCCGGAACCGCACGCACAAGACGTTTGAGATATTGGCGAACAATCCCCGCTAAGCCACGGGAAACATGACTTTGAGGAGAGTTTCTTGACGCCTGATTTCGATTTCGCCCTGGGCGAAGCCGCGGACATGATCCGCGACACGACGCAGCGTTTCGCAAACGAGAAGATCGCCCCCCTCGCCGCGAAAATCGACGCCGACGACTGGTTCCCGCGCGAACTGTGGCCGGCCATGGGTGAGCTGGGGCTTCACGGCATCACCGTCGAGGAGGAGTTTGGCGGGCTTGGTCTTGGCTATCTGGAGCATGTCGTTGCGGTCGAGGAAGTCAGTCGTGCATCGGCATCGATCGGGCTGAGCTATGGTGCGCACTCGAACCTGTGCGTCAATCAGATCCGCCGCTGGGGCAATCCCGAACAAAAGGCGAAATACCTGCCCAAGCTCGTTTCGGGCGAGCATGTCGGCAGCCTCGCCATGTCCGAGGCCGGGGCAGGGTCGGATGTCGTCTCGATGAAGCTGAAGGCCGTCAAGACGGATCGCGGCTATGTCCTCAACGGCACGAAGTTCTGGATCACCAACGCTGCGTACGCGGACACGCTCGTCGTCTATGCGAAGACGGGCGAGGGATCGAAGGGCATCACCGCCTTCCTGATCGAGAAGGACATGCCGGGCTTTGCGATCGGCCAGAAGATCGACAAGATGGGGATGCGTGGTTCGCCGACCGCCGAGCTGGTCTTCGCCGATTGCGAGGTGCCTTTCGAGGCGGTGATGGGCCCCGAAAATGGCGGCGTCGGTGTGCTGATGTCCGGTCTCGATTACGAGCGCGCGGTGCTGGCCGGGATCCAGCTTGGCATCATGCAGGCGTGCCTCGACGTGGTCATTCCCTATGTCCGCGAGCGCAAGCAGTTCGGCACGCCGATCGGGCAGTTCCAGCTGATCCAGGCAAAGGTCGCCGACATGTACGTCGCGCTGAGTTCGGCGCGCGCCTATGTCTATGCGGTTGCGCGGTCATGTGACGCGGGCAAGACGACGCGGTTCGATGCGGCGGGCGCGATCCTGCTTGCGAGCGAGAGCGCGGTAAAGGTCTCGCTCGAGTCGATCCAGGCGCTGGGGGGCGCGGGCTATACCAAGGATTGGCCGGTCGAGCGGTTCATGCGTGATGCCAAGCTGCTCGACATCGGCGCGGGTACGAATGAGATCCGGCGGATGCTGATCGGCCGCGAGCTCATCGGCGCCGCGCCGAAGGTGATGCAGTGATCAGAACGGTCATTGCCGGACGGAGCGGGCGATGAGCGGTCCCGTCCTGCCCACGAGGCTGTCTGTCGAAAGCGATGGCTTTCGCGCGAATGCCGAGCATAATCGCGCCCTCGCGGCGCGGCTGCGCGACGATGTCGCACGGGCGGCGCTAGGCGGAAATGCGAAATCGCGCGTGCGGCATGCCGCGCGCGGCAAGCTGCTGCCCCGCGACCGTGTCGAACGGCTGCTGGATGCCGGTTCGCCGTTTCTCGAGATCGGTCAGCTTGCAGCCTATGGTCTGTATGATGACGAGGTTCCGGGCGCGGGTGTCATCGCAGGGATCGGACGCGTCTCGGGTCGCCAGTGCATGATCCTGTGCAACGACGCGACGGTAAAGGGCGGGACCTACTTCCCATTGACCGTGAAGAAGCACCTCCGCGCGCAGGAGATTGCGCAGGAAAACCGCCTTCCATGCATCTACCTCGTCGACAGTGGCGGCGCGAACCTGCCGCATCAGGCGGAGGTGTTCCCGGACCGCGATCACTTCGGGCGTATCTTCTATAACCAGGCGCAGATGTCCGCGCTGGGCATACCGCAGATCGCCTGCGTCATGGGCAGCTGCACCGCGGGGGGCGCCTATGTCCCGGCGATGTCCGACGAGACGATCATCGTCCGCGGGCAGGGGACGATCTTCCTCGCGGGCCCGCCGCTGGTCAAGGCCGCCACGGGTGAGGTGATCTCCGCGGAGGAACTGGGGGGCGCGGATACGCATGGACGCCGGTCGGGCGTCGTGGATCACGTTGCCGAGGATGACGAGCATGCGTTGACGCTGGTTCGCGACATCGTCTCGACATTGCAGCCGCAAACTCCCGCCGTGGTGAATGCGCAGGCGCCAAAGGCGCCCAGATACGCGACGGAAGACCTGTATGGCATCGTCCCTTCGGACGTCCGCGCGCCCTATGACGTCCACGAAGTCATTGCACGTCTGGTCGATGGCAGCGAGTTTCACGCGTTCAAGGCGCTGTACGGCACGTCGCTGGTCTGCGGCTTTGCGCATATCCACGGCCTGCCCGTCGCGATCCTCGCGAATAACGGCGTTCTGTTCAGCGAGAGCGCGCAAAAGGGAGCGCATTTCATCGAGCTGGCGTGCCAGCGACGGATCCCCCTGTTGTTCCTCCAGAACATCTCCGGCTTCATGGTCGGCGGCAAGTATGAGGCGGAAGGCATTGCCAAACATGGTGCAAAGCTCGTCACCGCCGTCGCCACGGCGACCGTTCCCAAGATAACCGTCTTGATCGGCGGCAGCTTCGGCGCAGGGAATTACGGCATGTGCGGACGCGCCTATTCGCCGCGCTTCCTTTTCAGCTGGCCGAACAGCCGGATCAGCGTGATGGGCGGCGAGCAGGCAGCCTCGGTGCTGGCGACGGTGCATCGCGACGCCGACACATGGACGCCGGAAGACCTCGAGACGTTCAAGGCGCCGATCCGTCAGAAATACGAGGACGAGGGTAATCCTTGGTACGCCAGCGCGCGGCTCTGGGACGACGGGATCATCGATCCGGCCCAGACGCGCGACGTGCTCGGCCTGGCTCTAGCCGCTACGCTCAACGCCCCCATTCCCGAACGCCCCGCGTTCGGCGTGTTCAGGATGTAATCGAATGATCCTGCTATCTCTCTTGCTCGCGGCGGGTCAGGTCACGCCCGTTGCTCCGATCGTCAAGGGCACCGGTCTGCCCCCGGCCGTGATGACGGAGGAGGCCGGCGTCATGGCGCCGATCAACGGCCTGTTCGCCGCGCTTGCTGCGCGCGACGGCCAGGCGATCCTCGCGCAGGTGCGTGCCGACGGCAGCGCCACCGTCGCCGAGGAGGGCCCTGACGGCGCGCGCACGGTGCGGCGCACCGGCTGGGCCGAGTTCGCGGCCGGTCTCAAACCGGGGCCCGAGCGCTACGCCGAAAAGCTGACCGACGCGGCGGTCGATATCGACGGCGACATCGCGATGGTCTGGTCGCCGTATATCTTCACGGTCGACGGCAGGGTCGCGCATTGCGGCACCGATCACTTCGACCTCGTGCGCGAGGCCGGCCGGTGGAAAATTCTGAACATCACCTGGTCGAAGCGCACCACCGGATGCCCGGCGCGATGATCGGCTCGTTGCTGATCGCCAACCGGGGCGAGATCGCCTGCCGGATCATCCGCACGGCGCGTGCCATGGGAATCCGCACGATCGCGGTGTATTCGGATGCCGACCGGGACGCGCTTCACGTCCGCCACGCAGACGAGGCCGTGCATATCGGCGCGAGCCCCGCGCGCGAAAGCTATCTGGTCGGCGAGAGGATCATCGCCGCTGCGCGGGAGAGCGGTGCGGATGCGATCCATCCCGGGTACGGTTTCCTGTCAGAGAATGCCGATTTTGCGCAGGCGGTGCGCGATGCGGGGCTGGTCTGGGTCGGTCCCCATCCCGACAGCATTCGCGCCATGGGGCTGAAGGACGCGGCCAAGCAGCGGATGATCGCGGCGGGCGTTCCTGTCACGCCTGGATATCTTGGCGAGGATCAGGCGCCAGATCGTCTCCAACGCGAGGCGGATGCGATTGGCTATCCAGTGCTCATCAAGGCGGTCGCGGGCGGCGGCGGCAAGGGCATGCGTCGCGTCGACAGCGCGACCGATTTTGCCGATGCGCTGACCTCGTGCCAGCGCGAGGCGTCGTCGTCGTTCGGCAACAGCGATGTGCTGATCGAAAAATACATTCTCTCGCCACGGCATATCGAAGTGCAGGTGTTCGGGGACATGCACGGCAACGTCGTGCACCTGTTCGAACGCGATTGCTCGCTCCAGCGCCGGCACCAGAAGGTGATCGAGGAGGCGCCGGCACCGGGGATGGACGCCGAGACGCGCGCTGCGATCTGCGCCGCAGCCGTCCGCGCGGCGCAGGCGGTCGACTATGTCGGTGCGGGGACGATCGAATTCATCGCCGATGCGAGCGAAGGCCTGCGCGCGGACCGGATCTGGTTCATGGAGATGAATACCCGGCTCCAGGTCGAGCATCCGGTAACCGAGGAGATCACGGGGCAGGATCTGGTCGAATGGCAGTTGCGCGTCGCGAGCGGCGAGCCGCTGCCCCGACGGCAGAACGAGCTTGCGATGGACGGCTGGGCGATGGAAGCGCGGCTCTATGCCGAGGACCCTCCAAGGGGCTTCCTGCCATCGATCGGCAGGCTCGTCGCCTTCGATCTCGGCGATGGCACGCGCGTCGATACCGGGGTCGAGCAGGGGGCGGAGATATCGCCCTTCTATGATCCGATGATCGCAAAGGTCATCGCATGGGGCCCCGATCGCGCGACCGCACGCGAAACGCTTGCGGCTGCGCTCGACGGGGCCGTCGTCTGGCCTGTGCTGTCGAATGCGGGGTTCCTGGTTCAGGCGCTCGATCATCCCGATTTCGTCGCGGGCACGGTCGATACCGGGCTGATCGCGCGCGAAAACGAAGCGCTGATGCCGGCGACGCAGCCGCGCGAGGAAGCGTTGATCGAGGCCGCGCGGGCGCTGGTAGCGGCCGATCCGATCGCCGGTTTCCGTCTGAACGCCGCGCCGAGGCGCGCTGCGCGCTTCCTGCTCGACGACGAGGCGATCTTGATCGATCTCGATGCATATGGCGCGGAGGGTACGCCCGCCGACGAGGCCCTCGTCTCCGACGCCGGGCAGACATGGCTGCTGCAACGCTGGCGCGCATCGGGGGTGGCCGAGGGGGCCGCGGCCGATGGCGCGATCCTGTCGCCGATGCCGGGGCGGATCATCGCGGTCGATGTCGTCGAGGGTGACCGCGTTGTGTCAGGGCAGAAGCTGGTGACGCTGGAGGCGATGAAGATGGAGCATTCGCTGACAGCCCCGTTTGACGGGGTCGTCGCCGAGCTCGTCGCCGTCGAGGGGGGGCAGGTCAGCGACGGCACGATACTCGTGCGGATCGAGAAGGACGCCTGATGGCCGGACGCTATTACGATCAATGGTCGGTCGGCGACGCAATCGTCCACGAAATCCGCCGCACCGTCACCGAGACGGACAATCTGCTGTTCTCGACGATGACGCACAACCCGCAGCCGCTTCATCTCGACGTCGAAGCGGCCAAGGCGAGCGAGTTCGGCCAAATTCTGGTCAACGGGACCTTCACCTTCGCGCTGATGGTGGGACTGTCGGTGGGCGAGACGACGCTCGGTACGCTCGTCGCCAATCTCGGTTACGACAAGCTGGTCCATCCGCAACCGGTCTTCATCGGTGATACGATGCGCGCCGAGACCGTCGTCGCCGACCTCAAGGACAGCAAGTCGCGCCCGAATGCGGGAATCGTGACGTTCATGCACCGGCTGATCAACCAGCGCGACGAGATCGTGTGCCAATGCCTCCGCTCCGCGCTGTTGCTCCGGTCGCCGGCATGAGGCTGCGGTCGCTGCTGTTCGTGCCGGCGGACCGACCCGAGCGGTTCGGCAAGGCGGCGGCAAGCGGCACGGATGCGATCATCCTCGATCTCGAGGACTCTGTTGCGCCGTCGCGCAAGGCGTTCGCGCGCGATGCGGTGCGGGCAGCGCTCGGCGAGCCGGCCGGTGTCATTCGGCTGGTCCGGATCAATCCGCTCGATGCGGACGATCGCCGCGACGATATCGCGGCGGCGCGCGGCGCGGATGCGATCATGCTGCCCAAGGCGGCAGGGAAGGCAACGGTCGCGGCGCTGGTCGAGGCTTATGGGCCGGACTGTCCGCCCATCCTGCCGATCGCCACCGAGATTCCGGCAGCGATATTCACGCTTGGCGAATATGCGGCGGTGTCGGACAGGCTCTGCGGATTGACGTGGGGGGCGGAGGATCTGCCGGCTGCGATCGGCGCGGCGACGAGTCGCGAGGCGGACGGTCACTATACCGATCCCTATCGGATGGTCAGGTCGCTGTTGCTGTTCGGTGCGCATGCAGCGGGTGTGGCGGCGATTGAGACGGTGTATCCCGCGATCGCCGATCTCGACGGGCTGGCGGCCTATGCCGCACGAGGAAGCCGGGATGGGTTTACGGGAATGATGGCGATCCACCCGACCCAGGTTGCGACGATCAACGCGGCCTTCACGCCCGATGCGGCGACGGTCGCGCGGGCCGAGGCGATCGTCGCGGCGTTCGCGGCGGCGCCGGAGGCGGGGGCGCTGCAACTCGACGGGCGGATGATCGATGCGCCGCATCTGCGCCAGGCGCAGGCGATCCTCGCACGGGTGTAGCGCGCGCCCATTGGCGGCGCGGAAAATCTGTTCTACCGGGGCGTCGCGATCCGGTGAAGACCGTGTCGCAGATCGCGTCGGTGCCCCTCGGGGCTTGAAGGGGAATGCGGTGCGGACGTTCGCGCGTCCAATGCCGCGGCTGTCCCTGCAACTGTAAGCGGTGAGCGCGGTGCGCAGGTCTCCTCGTCACGAGGGGACGACCACTAGGCCGAAGCGCAAGCACATGGCCCGGGAAGGTCGTGCACCGGGTGTCGACCCGCGAGCCAGGAGACCTGCCGGCGCTCGGTCGCTCTTGCCTTGGTCCAGGGGGTGACCGCGGCACGGTACTCCGTCTGAGCGACGAACCATGCGGCGGGGGCCGCATCGGTGCGCGTGGCGGATGCTGTTCGGTGTCCATCCCAAGCGTCGCGCCGACCGTCCGAATCATCGGACGGCACGCCCCCGCCGGTCGCTCGTGACGCCGGGGGGTATCGTTTCATGACCAGAGTTTTCGTATCGCTGATGGCGCTCGCCACCGCAGCGTCCGCCACATCGCCGGCGTTCGCCGATGCCGATCGGGCGACGCCAGGGGCGGCCGAGCGCGCGGTTGATGGTGCCGAGGTCGTCGTCACCGCCTCGCGTTCGGGCGATGCCGTGCCGGTCGACCAGCTTGGCGCGTCGGTGACGGTGATCGATGCCGCCGCGATCGACCGGCGGCAAACCCGGATCGTGTCCGATGTGCTGCGTGACGTGCCTGGCCTGGCGGTCAGTCGGACGGGCGCGATCGGGGGTACGACGCAGGTGCGCATCCGCGGGTCGGAGGGCAACCATGTGCTCGTCCTGATCGACGGGATCGAAGTGTCCGATCCCTATCAGGGTGAATATGATTTCGGGACGCTGATCGCGGACGAGGCGGCGCGGGTCGAGGTGCTGCGCGGCCAGCAATCGGCGCTGTACGGATCGGACGCGATCGGCGGCGTCATCCAGTATCTGACGCTGAGCGGCGCGGAAGCGCCGGGCACAACGCTGCGCGCCGAGGGCGGATCGTTCGGCACATTCTCGGGCGGCGCCCGCGTCGCAGGCGTTTCCGGGAACCTCGACTACGCGCTGTCGGGTTCGACCTATCTCACCGACGGCACGCCGACCGCACGCGGCGGGTCGCGCGACATCGGCGCAAACAGCGTCGGCGCGACCGGCAAGTTCATCTGGTCGCCCGGCGATACGCTCAAGGTAACCGCGGTCGGCCGCTACAGCCATACAGACGCAGACAGCAACGACACGGCGTTGAGTGGCCCGCAGTTCGGCACAGTCGTCGACACGCCAGGCGCCCGCAGTACGGTGGACGCTTATTACGGGCTCGTCCGCGCCGAGGTGGCACTCGCGGACGGCCGCTGGACGAACGCGCTGAGCGGGCAGTTCGCCGATACGACGCGCCGGGCACTTGTCGACGACGCGCTCAATTTTGGCAACAAGGGCCGGCGGTACAAGGGCTCGTTCGAAAGTGCGTTCCGGTTCGGGACCGACCGGATCCAGCACCGCCTGACGGGTGCCGTCGATGTAGAGCGAGAAGAATTCCAGACGCTTAGCCCGGTTCCCTCGGAGTTCGTATTCACCGGACGACGCCATACCGACAATGTCGGGATCGTCGGCCAGTATGACGTGGTGATCGATGACGCGCTGGCGATTGGCGCTTCCGTCCGCCGCGACGAGAATACGCGCTTCGACGACACCACCACCTACCGTGCGCAGGCAAGCTATCGCTTCGCCACGGGGACACGCGTTCGCGGCGCCTATGGGACGGGGGTGAAGAACCCCGGCTATTTCGATCTCTTCGGCTATTCAGATGGTCGCTATATCGGCAATCCGAACCTCAAGCCCGAGAAGTCGAAGGGTTGGGAAGCCGGGCTCGAACAGAGTTTCGGGGGTGACCGCGCGACGATCGGCGCGACCTATTTTGACAGTCGCCTGACGAACGAGATCTTCACCACCTATCCAGAGCCGGATTTCGTCGCGACGCCCGGCAACCGCGATACGCGGTCGAAGCAGCGAGGCGTCGAGGTGTTCGCCAGCGCGCGGCCGATCACGCAACTGCGGTTTGATCTTGCCTACACCTATCTGCGTGCGCGCGAGGACGGCAGCGTCGAGATTCGCCGGCCGAGCCATATCGGCAGCGTCAACATGACCGCGTTCAGTCGTGACGAGCGTTCATCGGGAACGTTGACGGTGCGATACAATGGCCGCCAGCAGGACGATGCGTATACCGATCCGAGCTATGTGCCGGTCCGGCTGGCGCTCCAGGAATATGTCCTGGTCAATCTCAACGCAGCCTATCAACTGAGCCCGACGCTATCGGTCTTCGGGCGCGTCGAGAACCTGTTCGACGAGCGATACGAAGAAGTGTTCAGCTATGTCGGGCAGGGCCGCGGTGCCTACGCCGGCATCAAGGCGGCGTTCTGATGCGCAGCGAGGCGGATCACAAGGCGCGGATGGCCAAGAAAAAGGTCGTCCAAGACAGGATCGTCGCAGCCAAGACGATCGAGAAGGGCCTGCTCATGGTCCATACCGGGCCCGGCAAGGGGAAGACCACGGCGGCGCTCGGCATGGCGGTCCGGATGATGGGGCATGGGCGAAAGGTCGGGATCGTCCAGTTCGTCAAGGGTGCGATGACGACGGGGGAGAAGGTGATCTTCGACGCATTCCCCGACCTGGTCGCGTTCAGACCGATGGGCGAGGGCTTCACCTGGGATACGCAGGACCGGACGCGCGACATTGCCGTCGCGCGCGAGGCCTGGGACGAGGTTCGGCGAATGATCGCCGATCCGTCCTATGCGATGGTCATCGCCGACGAGATCAACATCGTCCTGCGGTACGATTATCTGCCGCTCGACGAGGTGCTCAGCGGTTTTGCGGCGCGTCCGGAGATGACGCATGTCGTTGCGACCGGGCGGAATGCCCCCGACGCGCTGATCGCCGCGGCGGATCTCGTGACCGAGATGGGGCAGGTCAAACATCCGTTCCGAGGCGGCGTCAAGGCGCAGGCGGGGGTCGAGTTCTAGCCTGCCCGCGCGGGCGACCCGATGGTCGTCCCAGCGCCGGCCGCGCCGCTATTCCTGCAGTTGCGCTGCGAGGCTCCGGGCGGCGCGGACATAGGCGGGGCCACCGCACACCGTCCAGGCCTCAGGGATGCGCAGGCGCTTGATCCGTGCGAGTACGGGGTGGTGGAGCATCTCGGTACCCTGATCGGTGACGCGGTCCGTCGCGCTCTCGACGACCAGATAGTCCGGACGCGCGAGCGCCATCTGCTCGAGCGACAGCTGCGATAGCGCCGGCTTGTCGAGCCTCGTGGCCAGGTTGGTCAAGCCCAGACGCTGCATGAGATCGTCGATCAACGTTCCCTTGCCCGTCAGAAATCCGCGGCGCTGGTAATAGGCGGCGACGCGTCCCCGGCCGACAGCGGGTGGTATACGTGCCAAGGCGGTGTCCATCCGGCGTATCAGCCTCTCGCCCCGGTCGGGATGTCCCACTGCCGCCGCAACCTGGCGGACTTGCGCGACGATCGCGGCGTAGCTGTCCGCGGGGGGAAGATCGAGCGTCGCGATACGCTGGTGACCCAGCACATCGGCGATGGTCTTGCGGCGGAACGGCGAGGCTATGACAAGATCGGGGCGCAGCATCAGCACATCCTCTGCACTGCCGCGGCTCGACGGCATGTGCTTCGCCTGAGCCGCGACGGCGGACATGTCGGGGTCGCGCGCGAACCTCGTGAGCGCCGCGATCTGCGACGGATCGGCAAGCGCGATCAGATACTGGTCGGCGCACAGATTGAGCGACACGATCCTGCGCGGCAAGGTCGGCGCCGCGGCGGTCGACGTCGGTAATACCAGCGTCGTCAGGGCGATCAGCGGGAAAACGTGGCGCATGCGCAAAGTCCTGCCGCAGCGATGACATATGCGCTAGGCGGAAACGATGAGACAGACGCGGTCAGGATCAGGCGCGTGACGCGCGGACGGTTGCTCGGCGGACTGATGCTGCTTGCCGCGATGGCGGGGGTGGCGTCGGTCGCGATCGGGAGCGCCGCGATCCCGCCGGGTCGCGTTTTCGAAGCGCTGATCGGACATGGCGACCCGATCGAGCGCGCGATCCTGCTCGAGCTGCGGCTTCCGCGCGCCATTCTCGGGCTGGCGGTCGGCGCGATGCTTGGGCTGTCAGGTGCCGCCCTGCAAGGGTTTCTGCGCAATCCGCTTGCCGAGCCATCGGTTCTCGGCGCCTCGAACGGCGCGTCGCTCGGGGCGGTGATCGCGCTGTACTTCGGCGTCGCGGAGATACACCCGGCGATGTTGCCGGCGCTGGCGATCATCGGGGCGTTCGCCGCGCTTGGCTTGTTGTTCGTGCTGTCGGCTGGGTCGGAAAGTGCGCTGTCGCTGATCCTTGCGGGCATCGCGGTGGGAACGCTCGCCGTTGCCGGGGTCAGCCTTGCCCTGAACCTCTCGCCTAACCCCTTTGCCGCGATGGAGATCATGACCTGGCTGCTCGGATCGCTTGAGGATCGTTCGTTCACGCACGTGATGCTCGCGCTACCGTGTATCGCGGTCGGGATCGTGTCGGTGGCGTGGGACGGGCGCGCGCTCGATGCGTTGACGCTCGGAGAAGATGGCGCGCGCGCACTCGGTGTCAATCTCCGCTACACGCGTGCCCGGATACTCGTCGGGATCGCCGTTGGTGTCGGCGGTGCCGTGGCGGTTTCGGGCGCGATCGGGTTCATCGGGCTGATCGTCCCGCACCTGATCCGTCCGCTGACCGACCGGTCGCCATCGGCGATCCTGCTGCCATCCGCGATCGGTGGCGCCGCGCTGCTGACCTTCGCCGATGTCCTGGTGCGCGTGATCCCCACCTCGAGCGAACTCAAGCTCGGCGTGGTCACCGCGTTTCTGGGCGTGCCGGTGTTCGTCGTCCAACTGATGCGCGAGCGGCGGTCATGGTGAGCCTCGCCACAAAAAGTCTGGTCGTTCGTCGCGCTGGCGTGGACGTCGTCGAACAGGTCAGCTTTTCCGCCGATGGCGGGGCGTTGATCGGTATCGTCGGTCCCAACGGCGCAGGAAAGTCGACGCTGGTGCAGGCGCTGTTGGGGCTTGTCGCCTCGACGGGGGATATCCTGCTCGATGGACAGCCGCTTGGCCGACGCTCGCGGGCGCAGATCGCGCGAACGATTGCGTATCTGCCTCAGGGCCAGAGCCTGCATTGGCCATTGAGTGTCGACCGGCTCGTCGCGCTGGGACGGTTGCCGCATTTGGCGCCGCTGTCGCGCATCACGACGGAAGACCGGGCCGCGGTCGACCGGGCCATGGCGACGGCGGACGTAAGGGCGCTCGCGACGCGGACGGCGACCGAATTGTCGGGCGGCGAACGCGCCCGGGTCCTGCTTGCCCGCGCGCTCGCGGTCGAGGCGCCCGCGCTGATCGTCGACGAGCCGCTCGCGTCGCTCGATCCTGCGCACCAGATGCGCGTGATGGAAATCCTGCGGGATCAGGCTACGCGCGGGGTCTTGGTAGTCGCGGTGCTTCATGATCTGAGCCTTGCCGCACGCTATTGCGACCGGTTGATGATGATCGACCGCGGGCGGCTGGTCGCGGATGGCACGCCGGACGCCGTGC
This sequence comes from Sphingomonas sp. Leaf20, assembly GCF_001421535.1. Taxonomy (GTDB): domain Bacteria; phylum Pseudomonadota; class Alphaproteobacteria; order Sphingomonadales; family Sphingomonadaceae; genus Sphingomonas. Next base: position 207,031 of record NZ_LMKN01000009.1, read on the forward strand.
TGACGCCCGAACGCCTGCGCGAGACCTATGGTATCCGCGCCTGGTTCGGATCGGCGGCGAACGTGCCGCTCATCGTTCCCATCGCGCGCGCGACGTCACGGCACGATTGACCCGCGCCCGGCGACACGCCTATTCGGGGTGCTGCGACAGGTTCCCCGGCGACGGGGATGAAAAGGGAACGGGAGAACCCCGGCTGCCCCTGCAACTGTAAGCGGCGAGCCATCGTGCCATCATGCCATTGGGATCCCGGTCCCGAGAAGGCGGTGCGGAGGGCTGTGACCCGTGAGCCAGGAGACCTGCCCGTCGCAGTCGTCTTTCGTCCGGCCAGGGTGCGCCGAGCGGACGGGGGTGAACCCGAGCGACGACATAACCAGCCTGCGGTCCAAGGCCGCGGGCGCGTATGTCATGGGGTTTCAATGCCAAATATTCTGGTTCCCGCCGAAGACGGTGCGGCCGTCGTCGCTTGCAGCACCTGCCGCGCTTCCACCGATGCAAAGGACGATGCCGAGGGCATGCGGGGTGGTGCAAGACTCGTCGCGGCATTGCAGGCGGTCCAGGCAAGCGATCCGCGCTATGCCGGGATTGCGGTCCAGGCGATGCCGTGCCTGTTCGCGTGTCAGGACTTTTGCACCATCCATGTCCGCGGCCCCGCGAAGATCGGTTATGTGCTGGGGCGCTTCACGCCTGACGAGGACGCGGCGCGGGCGATCCTCGATTATGCCGTGCTGCATGCGGAGAGTGCGGAGGGGCAGGTGCCGTTCCGGCAGTGGCCGGCCGGGATCAAGGGGCATTTCATCACCCGGACGCCACCCGCCGGCTATGTCGCGCAGTGACGCTGTTCCCGACGGTCGCAGCGTTCGAGGCGGCGCTGCAGGCCCTTCCCGCGGCAGACGAAGCCGCGCGAGGGGCCGCATCGCTGCGGCAGGGCCAGTTGACCAAGCCGCCCGGGTCGCTTGGCCGATTGGAAGACCTCGCGGTCTTCATGGCGGGCTGGCAAGGGCGCGAGCGGCCGCGGTTCGAGCGCGCGCGGGCGGCAATTTTCGCCGGAAATCACGGTGTTGCGGTGCACGGGGTCAGCGCTTTCCCGGTCTCCGTAACTGCACAGATGGTCGAGAATTTCCGCCATGGGGGCGCGGCGATCAATGCGCTGGCGGATGCCGTCGGGCTCGAGCTGATCATCGCCGACATCGATCTGGAAGCCCCTACGGCGGATTTCACGACGGGAGCGGCGATGGACGAAGCCGCGTGTCTCGCTGCGCTCAATATCGGAGCGGGCGTCGTCGTGCCGGGGCTCGACATGCTTGTCGTGGGTGAGATGGGGATCGGGAATTCCACGTCGGCCGCAGCACTGTGTCTGCGCAGTTACGGCGGAACCGCCGCGGACTGGGTTGGGCCGGGGACGGGGGTTGATGTGGCGGGAATCGCGCGGAAAATCGCGGTAGTTGAGGCGGGGATTGGGCGGCATGATGATTGCCCGCGCACGCCGTTCGAGACGTTGCGGCGGGTCGGGGGGCGTGAAATCGTCGCGATCGCTGGCGCGGTGGTGGCGGCGCGGGTGGCGGGGGTGCCGGTTGTGCTCGACGGATTCATTTCGTCGGCGGCGATTGCACCGATCGCGGCGGCGTATCCTGGCATTGTGGAGCATTGCATTGCCGGGCATTGTTCGGCGGAGCCGGGGCATGAGCTACTGCTCGCCGCGCTAAAACTCGAGCCTTTACTGAGACTTGGAATGCGGTTGGGGGAGGGTAGCGGGGCGGCGGTTGCGGTGGGCGTAATCCGGTCGGCGCTGGCGGCGCATGACGGGATGGCGACGTTTGCCGAGGCGGGGGTGTCGGTGGCGTGAGCGCGCCTTTCCTGCTCCACCTGTTGCGGCATGGGGCGCCTGAATTGACCGGGCGGATGCTGGGGCGGACCGATAGTCCGGTCACGGCGGAGGGGTTGGCGGCCTGTGTGGCGCGGGTAAAGTCTCGGGATTTCAAGGCGTTGGTCTGTTCTGATCTCATACGATCGCAGGCTATTGCGGATGCGATCGGGCGGGAGCGTGGGCTCGCTCCGACGACTGATGCGCGGTGGCGGGAGCTGGATTTCGGGGACTGGGACGGGCTGGCTGCGGCGGAGATCGACGCTGCGGCGTTGCAGCGGTTCTGGGACGATCCGGATGGGGCAGCGCCACCGGGTGGCGAGCGGTGGAGTGATTTGGTCGCTAGAATTACCGATGCGATAGAAGATCTTACACCTGAAACCTCATTGATCGTGACACATGGCGGGGCGATCCGTGCGGCGTTGAGATCGCTGTGCGGATTCGGGTTGCGCGAGCTCTGGGCGTTCGATTTGCCCTATGCGGCGCTCGTTACGCTACGGATCTGGCCGGACCGGACGGCGCAGATCGTGGGGCTGCAGACGGATCCGGTTTCGTGAAGCGGCTGATCGTCGCCTTCGGCTTCCTGACGCGCGTGCCGATGCCGCAAGTCACTGCGGACGCTGAGGATTTTGCCGCCGCGATCCGGTGGTATCCGGTCGTAGGGGCGTGCATCGGGGTGGTCGTCGCGGGCGCGGGGTCAGTCGGCGCGCAGGTCGATCCGTGGACCGGGGCGCTCGCCGCGCTGACAATTTGGGTAGCGATTACAGGGGCCTTACACCTGGATGGGCTGGCGGATCTGGCAGACGGGCTGGGTGCCGCGCATGGCAATCGCGACCGGCTGATCGCGGTGATGGCGGATCCGCATATCGGCAGCTTCGGTGTTGTGATGATCGCGCTGCAACTCCTTGCAAAACTTGTCTTATTGCATGCTGTCTCCGCGCAGGGATGGGCGGTCGTGATCGTCGTCCCGATGCTCGCGCGGATTGGGCCGTTGTGCTGGGCGCGGTGGGTGCCGCTGCTCCGCGAGGGCGGGCTGGGAGGGATGGTGGCAGGGAAGATCAGGGTGCACGATCTGGTCTTTTGGGGGTGCGTAACAGGGTGTTTAGGGGTGCCTGTGCATGCCGTTGCAGGGGCCCCTGCACTGATCGCGGTATTCGGCTGGTGGCTGATCCGGCGGGTCGGGGGCGTATCGGGGGATTGCCACGGCGCGGGGATCGAATTCGTCGAGACCGGAATGCTAGTCGCGCTCGCCATCGCCGGCCGCGTCTGAGCCCGCGAGCTTCGACAGCGCGATCAGCGCGTCGATATCGAGATGCCGTTCGAGCGTTTCGGCAATCGCATCGAGCGCGGCGTCGATCGATGCCGCATGGTCGGGACCGACCGCGTCGACCCCGAGCCGGCTGAGCCAGGCGCGGCGCTGATCCGCGAGGCCGAGCAGGCCGTGGACATAGCTGCCAGAGACGAGCCCGTCGGGACTGACCGCGCCGTCGCGGCGGCCATCGTCGCGAGTCGTGAGTGCGCGCGCGGTGTCGGGGCCGGTGGTTTCGCCGATATGGATCTCATAGCCGTCGAACCGTGCGCCGATCGCGGTGCCGGCGACGCGCTCGAGCGTCTTGGCGGGGGACAGGAGCGTCGCGACGTCGAGCAGGCCGAGCCCGGGGGCGATACCGGCGGGCCCTTCCAGCCCGTCCGGATCGGCGATGCTGCGACCGAGCATCTGATAGCCGCCGCAAAGCCCGAGCACCGTGCGGCCGCGGCGGCGATGCGCATAGATGTCGATGTCCCAGCCCTGCGCGCGGAGAAAGGCGAGGTCGGGGATCGTCGCCTTGGAGCCGGCAAGGATAATCATGTCGGCGTCGGGGATCGGTTCGCCGGGCGGGACCATGACGAGCGTAACGCCGGGGTCGAGCCGCAGCGGATCGAGATCGTCGAAATTGGCGATGCGCGGGGTGATCGGACAGGCGATGACGATCTGGCCGTCTTGCCGGCCGTGACCGGTCTGGCGTTCGAGGATGACCGCGTCCTCGCTCGGCAGGCGGGCGGCCTCGGGCAGCCAGGGGATGACACCATAGCCGCGCCAGCCCGACCGCGCCTCGATTGCGCGATAGCCGTCGTCGAACAGCGCGGGGTCGCCGCGAAACTTGTTGACGAGGAAGCCGTGGATCATCGCGGCATCGGCGGGGTCGATCACCGCACGCGTGCCGACGAGCGAGGCGATGACGCCGCCGCGGTCGATATCGCCGATCAGGATGACGGGGACGCCCGCGGCGCGCGCAAAGCCCATGTTTGCGATGTCGGCGGCGCGCAGGTTGATCTCGGCCGGGCTGCCCGCGCCCTCGACGACGACGATGTCCGCCTGCGCACGGAGCCGGTGATAGCTGGCGAGCACGTCGTCCATCAGCCCCGCGCGCCCCTCGCGCCAGCGGCTCGCGCGCAGGATGCCGCGGACCTTGCCGTGGACGACGAGCTGCGAGCTGCGGTCGCCCTGCGGTTTGAGCAGAACGGGGTTCATGTCGGTGGTCGCAGCGATGCGCGCGGCGATCGCCTGGGTCGCCTGCGCGCGGCCGATCTCGCCGCCATCGGCGGTGACGGCGGCGTTGTTCGACATGTTCTGCGGTTTGAAGGGGCGGACGGAAAGCCCGCGATTGGCCAGCGCGCGACAGAGCCCGGCGACGAGCACCGACTTGCCGACGTCCGAGCCGGTGCCCTGAAGCATCACCGCACCCACAGCAGCGCCCCCGTGACGATCCACAGCAGCAGGCAGGCGCGGCGATAGACCTGCAGCGCGCGGGCGATGTCGGCGGCGGTGGCGGCGGGGCGACCGCTGCCGATCCAGGGCTTCAGCTGGGTGACGCCGTCATAGCTAACCGGGCCGGCGAGGCGGAGGTCGAGCACGCCCGCCATCGCCGCCTCGGGCCAGCCGGCATTGGGCGAGGCATGTCTGCGCGCGTCGCGCCGCATCACGCGCCAGCCGCCGGGACCGGCGAGACACAGCAAGGCGCCGCTGATCCGCGCGGGGATCCAGTTGGCGAGATCGTCGATCCGCGCCGAGGCCCAGCCGAACGCGCGCCAACGGGGTTCGCGGTGACCGATCAAACTGTCGGCGGTGTTGATCGCCTTGTAGATCCACAGCCCGGGAAGCCCGCCGACGAGCAGCCAGAAGAGCGGCGCGACGACGCCGTCGCAGAAGCTTTCGGCAAGGCTTTCGATTCCGGCGCGGGCGATGCCGGCGGAATCGAGCCGGTAGGTGTCGCGGCCGACGATCTTGCCGACCGCGATTCGCGCACCCTGCACGTCGCCCTTGCCGAGCGCGGCGGCGATCGGCGCGACGTGATCGTTGAGGCTGCGCTGCGCGAGACCGGGGGCGGCGAGGAGGCCGATGCCGATCCAGGCATAGCCGCCGAGATAGGTCGTCATCAGCCAGGTCGCGCCCCAGGCGATCCCGCCCGTTACCGCGAGCGTGATCGCGAGCGTCGCGACCCCGGCGATGCGGCGCGTCGCGTCGGGCCATGAGGGACGGTTGAGTGCCTTTTCGAGCGCGCCGATGATCGCGGCGATCGCGCCAACGGGATGACCGATCCGACGGTAGAGCCGTTCCGGCCAGCCGAACGCGGCGTCGAGCGCGAGCGCAAGGAGCGCGACGGGATCAGCCATGCGCGAGCGCCGTGTCGAGACGCGCCAGCGCGGCTGCGTCGGCGGGGACGCCGAGACGCAGCCAGCGGGGGTCATAGGTGAAGGGCCTCGTCAGGATGCCCGTCATATTCAGGCGTTCGAACAGGGACTTGGCGTCGTCTGTTACGATGAGGCGGAAGAGCGGGCAGGCGCCCGTCGCGGCGAGCCCATGGCGGAGAAGCACCGCGTCGAGCTCGGCCGCGCGGGTGACGAGATGTCTGCGCGTGGTCTCGATCCAGGCTCGGTCGGCATAGGCGGCGGTGCCAATCGCGAGCGCGGTGGCGGAGATCGGCCAGCTGCCCAGACGGTCGCGGACCCGCGCGACGATGCCGGGCGGTGCGATCATGAAGCCGAGCCGCACGCCCGCGAGTCCGAAGAACTTTCCGAATGATCGGAACAGGATGACGGGATCTTCTGCGGACAGGTGCGAGGCCAGGCCGGCGTCGGGGAGCGTGTCGGCGAAGGCCTCGTCGACCACCAGCCAGCCTGCATTCTCGCGGAGATGGTCGATCACTGGCCGAAGCGCGTCCGGACTGACCAGCCGGCCGTCCGGGTTGTTCGGGTTGGCGAGCAGGATGGTGCCGCCGTGTGTCGCTTCGTCGGTCAGGCTGTCGATCGAGATACGCGCGGGGAAGGCCGCTTCGTGCGTCGCGTAGCTGGGGCCGACATGGCGGGCGGGGGCAGGCAGGCCGAGCTCGCCGAGCAGGCGCAGGCCGATCTCGGTGCCGGGCAGTGCGACGACGCGCGCGGGGTCGGTGCCGAAGTGGCGCGCGGCGACGGCCTCGAGCGTGGCGAGTGCGGTGGGCGAGGGGAGGCTGCGCAGGTCGACCGCGAGATCGGCGGGCGGCTCCCACGCACAGGGGTTGATCCCGGTCGACAGGTCGAGCCAGGGACGCGGCGCGTGCGGGTACAGCGCCTGCGCGCTGTCGATCCGGCCGCCATGTTCCATCAGCGCGTGCACATGCGTCCCCTGCGCCGGCGATGCCGCGGCGTTGCTGCTGGCCTTCGCCATTCGCCGGGGATAGCGCAAGAGGCGATGGAGGAGACGGGCGTGCAGGGGTTTGGAAAGACGGTGCTGGTGACCGGCGGTGCGCGCTCCGGCAAGAGCCGCCATGCGCAGGCTTTGGCAGAGGCGGGGGCAGAGGCGGCAGGTGGCCACGCGCTGGTCTATATCGCGACCGCGCAGGCATTCGACGGCGAGATGACCGACCGGATCGCGCGGCATCGCTCCGAGCGGGACGAACGGTGGCGGACGGTCGAGGCACCGCTCGCGCTGGCGGCGGCGATCGCCGAGGCGGATGCGCCGGACGGGGTGATACTGGTCGACTGCCTGACCTTGTGGGCGTCGAACCTGATGCTGGCGGAGGCGGAGGCGGATGCGGAGACGGCGATCGCCGCGCTGCTGGACGCGATCGGTCGCGTCACGGGGCGGCTGGTGCTGGTCACCAACGAGGTCGGGATGGGGATCGTGCCCGACAATGCGATGGCGCGGCGGTTCCGCGATCTGGCCGGGATGCTCAACCAGCGGGTCGCGGCTACGGTGGAGACGGTCGATCTCGCGGTGTCCGGGCTGACGATCCGGATGAAGGGGTAGGGTGCCCCTCCCCGGTGCGGGGAGGGGCTGGGCGCGTCAGAACGAGACGCGGGCGCCGAGCGAGGTGACGATCGCGCTGGCGTCGCGGAGCGCGCCGTTGGTGCGGATGATGCTGCCCGCGACCAAAGTGGCGCGGTCGATCGTCGTGTTCTCGAAGTCGACATATTGCGCGGCGGCGTCGACCGCGATGCGCGGCGTCAGCTGGTAGGAGGCACCGGCGGCATAGGTCCAGCGATCGGCGTCGGGGACGCGCGCGTCGCGCTGGCCGTCCTGGGTCGGCGTCTTGGTGCGCTGGACACCGCCGCGCACCGTCAGCTTGGTCGTGACGTCATAGTCGAGACCGCCCGCGAGGCTCCAGCTGTCGCGGTAGTTTTCGGGGATCGACGTGTTGAGCGGCGCGCCGAGATCGATCGTGTCGAACTTGCTCCAGTTGAACGCGATGACCTGCGCGTTGAGCGTCAGCTGGTCGGTGGCGCGGACGCGGCCCGCGACGATGACCTGGCCGGGGGTGTTGAACTCTGCGGTCGCGCCCGAGATGTCGGTGTTGCCGCCGGCGAGCGGGCCGAGCAGGCCGGTGACGACGAGGTCGCCCTTCAGCTTGTGACGGATGCTCGACTTGTAGGTGACGCCGACGGTGGCGAAGTCGTTGTGGAGTTGGACGCCGGCGGTCCAGCCGAGATCCCAGCCGTCGCCGCTGAGTTCCTGGCGGCCGTCGGGCTGCGCCGCGGAGACGTTGGGGAGCGCGTTGCTGAGGATCGCGTCGGTATATTCGACGTTGAGCGCACCGCCGACGCGGAGCCAGTCGGTCAGCTCGACGCCGATCGAGGGCTGGATGTCGATCGTGCGCAGGCGCGTCTTGTCCGCGCTGTAGCGGGCCCAGCTGTCGGCGTCATAGTTGGTCGTGAAGCTGAACGGCGAGGTGACGACGAGGCCGACCGCGATCCGGTCGGTCAGCGGATAGGCGACGGCGCCCGAGGGGACGACGCCCTTGTTGACCGGGTCGCTCGAGTTCGACTGGCCGCTGATCGCGGTGCAGGGCTGGCCGCCCGGGCGGCAGATCTGCGAGCCGGTGTCGATGACGTCGCCGCGCGGGATGATCGCGCTGGCGCTGAGCGTCGCGCTGCCGTCGCGGATGCCGGCGATCGCGGCGGGGTTCCACCAGAGCGACGCGGCGCCGGTATCGGCGGCCTCGCCCGAGAACGCACGGCCCGCGCCGCGTGCCGACTGCGCCTGGAGGTAGAAGGCGTCGGCATAGGCGGTGCTGGCGAACCCGAAAGCGGAGACGAGCGCGGTCACGGCCAGCAACGGGGCCTTGGTACGAAACGACATTTACAAAATTCCTGAACGCTAACTTTTAGGGGAACGTGAGGGGAGACCTGGGATCAGCGGACGCGCGTCCAGGTCTGGGTCTTGCAGAGCGGGAAGAAGACGCAGCCGCGCAGCTTCAATTGGTTCGCGCCGACGGGGGTGATCTTGCCGCTATAGGTCTTGCCGTCCTCGGCATTGTAGACCTGGCCGCTGCTCCACACGCCGTCCTTGTCGGGCTTGAAGCCGCTGAGCATCTGCATGCCCTGGATCGGGCGGTTGCGCAGCGCGGCGTTGCTGTTGTTGGCGTCCTTCATCGACGGGTTGGCGCGCAGCGCGTCGGAAGTCAGGATCTTGCCGCAGATCGAGGGGCCGCAGCGCGCGATCTCGACGATGGCGTTGTGCGTCTCGGTCCGCCAGCGGCCGATCGCGGTGTCGGCGGTTGCGGGGGCGCCGGCGAGCAGCGCGGCGATCATCATCAGCGACATCGTCTATCCTCTCCTGGTGTCGGGACGCCGCATGTGTACGGTCATCCGCTGTCTTGGCGAGACCCGCGACCTAATCGCGAGCCTGCTGCCGTATACGGCAGCTCTTCGCCCCGCCTAGATTTGTACGAACAATAGTCAAGTGTTCTTACTGATCCGGGCGGGTGAAAAAGCGTTCATGCGGGTGTTCCCCCGCTCGCGCGGGGGAACTGCCTCAGTTGCGCAGCGGCTTGCCCGTTTGCAGCATGTGGACGACGCGCGCCTGGGTGCGCTGGTCCTTGACGCTTGCCATGAAGGCGGCGCGTTCGAGGTCGAGGAGTTGCGCCTCGGTGACGGTGTCGACGAGGTCGGCCTCGCCGCCGGTCAGCACCTCGGCGAGGCGGTCGGCGACCACCACGTCATAGTCGGTCGCCATGCCCTTCTTGTGGAAGTCGGACACCGCCATCGACAGCCCGGTGCGACCGCTCGCGCCCGCCAGACGGAAGGTCGGCGGCTCGGGGGCGACATAGCCCTCGACCAGCGCAAGCGCCTTCGCCTTGGCGTCGGCGAGCAGGCGATCGCGGTTCATGGTGATGCCGTCGTCCTTGCGCAGGATCATCATCTCCTTGGCCTCCGCCGCCGACTTGGCGACCTGTGCGGTGGAGACCGCCTGGAACACCTTGGTCAGCGCGGGCATGGGGCCGTTGGGGAGCGTGCGCGACTTCGTCCAACGATCGAGCATCTCGCCATTGCCGCCCCAGCCCGGCACCAGCCCGACGCCGCATTCGACGAGGCCGGCATAGGTCTCGGCATGCGCCTGGACCGCGTCCGAGTGAAGCAGCATCTCGCACCCGCCGCCGAGCGCGAGCCCGGCGGGGGCGCTGACGACGGGGAAGGGCGCGTATTTCAGCGCCTTATACGCCTGCTGGCCGCGCGCAACGCTGGCCTCGACCATGTCCCAGAGGCCCGCACCGACCGCGAACATCGCCGCGCCGAGATTGGCGCCCGCCGAGAAGTTGCTGCCCTCGTTATAGACGACCAGCGCCTTGAAGCGCTCGCGCACGACCGGGACCGCTTCCTCGATGAGCGCGATGACCTGGTCGTCGAGCGCGTTCATCTTGGTGTGGAATTCGAGCGCGGCGACACCGTCGCCGACGTCCCAGAGCGACGCCGAGGCGTTGGTCAGGACGGGCTGCGAGCGGAGCTTGATGTCCTCGAGCAGTTCGACGCCGTCGGCGCGCGGCACGTCGACATAGTCGCCCTCGGTGGTCAGATACTGTCGGTTGCCGTTCTCGACGCGGTAGAAGGGACGGTCGCCCGCGGTCGTCAGGATCGAAGGCACGTCGCGGCCCTCGGCAGCGAGACGCTGGGCAAGCAGGCCCGGCCCCATCCGGTCGATCAGCTCGAACGGCCCGTATTTCCAGTTGTACCCAAGCTTCATCGCGTCATCGATCGCGACGATATCGTCCGCCGCTTCGCCGACGAGCATGGCGGCGTAGGACAGCGTGTTGCCGAGGATCGTCCAGGCATAGGTGCCGATCCTGCCGGGTTCGGCGATCAGCGCGGCGAGATCCTTGCCGGTCTTGCCGGGCAGCTCGGCGGGCTTGGTCTCGGGGCGATAGTCGCCGGTCGCGAGGTCGAGCGAGAGCTTGGTGCGCGTCGCCTTGTCGAAACGGTAAAAGCCGCCCTTGCCCTTGCGGCCGGTAAAGCCCTCCGCGATCATCTTGTCGACGAGCGGCATGTCGCGGACCGTGTCGAAATAGGGGTCGCCCGCGGGGAGCGTCGAGGAGAGGCTCTTCGACAGCAGCGGCATCAGGTCGACGCCGACGAGATCGACGAGCCCGAAGATCCCGGTCTTGGGCACGCCCATCGGACGGCCACCGATCTGGTCGGCCTCCTCGACGGTCAGCCCCTGGTCCATCGCGGCGTTGATCGCGATCGCCAGCCAGTAGGTGCCGATGCGGTTGGCGATGAAGCCCGGCGTGTCCTTTGCGCGGACGATCCGCTTGCCCATGAAGCGATCGACGAAATCCTCGACCTTCCCGGCGACCGCGACGTCGGTATGCTCGCCGCGGACGATCTCGACCAGCCGCATGTAGCGCGGCGGGTTGAAGAAATGGGTGATGAGGAAGTCGGCCTTGAACTGGTCCGAGCGGCCGTCGACAAGATGGCCGAGCGGGATCGTCGAGGTGTTCGACGAGACCGCGGTGCCCGGACGCTTCAGCGCCTCGAGCTTGGCATAAAGCGCCTGCTTGATGTCGAGCCGCTCGACGATCGCCTCGACGATCCAGTCGCACTCGGCGACGCGGTCGAGATGATCGTCGATGTTGCCCGTCTCGACCAGCTTGGCCGCACGCTTCGACATGAAGGGGGCGGGGTCGGTCTTGAGCATCTTCGCGACCGCGCCCTTGGCGACCGCATCGCGATCGTCACCCTCACGGGGCACGATATCGAGCAGCAGCACCGGGATGCCGGCATTGGCGACCTGTGCCGCAATCCCTGCGCCCATGACGCCTGCGCCGATGACGCAGACTTTTTTGATCTGGTCCGACATCATGCGCGCTCCAGCACCGTTGCGATGCCCTGACCGCCGCCGATGCACTGAGTTGCGAGCGCGTAGCGGCCACCTTCGCGCGCGAGCAGGGCTGCAGCCTTGCCGACGATGCGCGCGCCGGTCGCGCCGAGCGGATGGCCGATCGCGATCGCGCCGCCATCGAGGTTGATCGTCTCGTCCTTGAGCCCGAGGTCGCGGATGCAGGCGATCGCCTGGCTGGCGAACGCCTCGTTGATCTCGACCACGTCGAGGTCGGCGACGGTGATGCCGGCGCGCTCCATCGCCTTTTGCGAGGCGTAGATCGGACCGAGGCCCATCGTCGACGGCTCGTTACCCGAGACCGCGACCGACTTGATCCGCGCGAGGATGGTCAGGCCGTGCTTCGTCGCGAACTCTTCCGAGGTGACGAGGACGGCGGAGGCGCCGTCGGTCAGCGGCGAGGAGGTGCCGGCGGTGACCGAGCCGTCCGCGCTGAACGCAGGCTTGAGACCCGCGAGCGCTTCGGTCGTCGTGCCGGCGCGGATCGTACCGTCCTGGCTGACCGGGCCCGCCTTGGTCTGGATCGTCACGATCTCGTCGGAGAGGCGGCCATCGGCGCGCGCGGCGGCGGCCTTGTCCTGGCTCTTCACCGCGAACGCATCCTGCTCGGCGCGCGTGATCTGGTAATCGCGCGCGACGTTCTCGGCGGTCTCGCCCATGCCCATGTACGCGCCCGCGTTCTTCTTGAAGAGATCGGGGTTGGGGAGCGGGTTGTAGCCGCCCATCGGTACGCGGCTCATCGATTCGAGCCCGGCGCAGATGAACGCGTCGCCAGCGCCGATGTTGATCTGGCCGACCGCGATGTGGATCGCGCTCATCGACGAGCCGCAGAAGCGGTTGACCGTCATGCCGCCGACCGACAGCGGCAGGTCGGCGAGCAGGCCGATCATCCGCGCGACGTTCAGGCCCTGCTCGCCCTCCGGGAAGGCGCAGCCGAGGATGATGTCCTCGATTTCGGCAGGATCGACGCCGGTCTTGTCGAGCAGCCCGCGAATCGTCTGCGCCGCGAGATCGTCGGGGCGGACGCGGGCGAGGTCGCCCTTGCCGGCAAGGTGGAACGGCGAGCGGGCGTACCCGGCGATGACGACGTTGGTCACGATGATCCTCTCCAATTGCAATCGGTCCGCTTAAGACTTGCGGGCTACCCTTAAGGTGCGATACCTCTCCTATACGTCAAGGTGATGCGGGCTACAATATCAGTCGAGAGCGCACGCCGAAAAGGAGAGAGAGATGCTGGACACCGTCGGCCGTGCGATCGGCGTACCGCTAGAAGGCGAAGCGCGTTTGTTGGGCGACATGCTCGACACGGCGGTCCGTCGATTCGGGTCGCGGACGGTGCTCGATTTCCTTGGGTCGACGATGACCTATGCCGAGCTTGGCGATGCGGTCACGCATGCGGCGCGGGGGTTGCAGGATCTGGGCGTGGTGAAGGGAACGCGCGTCGCGCTGTGCCTGCCGAACACGCCTTATTATCCGGTGCTGTTCTTCGCGGTGCTGAAGGCGGGCGGGATCGTCGTCAACGTCAACCCGCTCTATGTCGAGCGCGAGCTGTGTCACCTGCTGAAGGATTCGGGCGCGGAGATCATCGCGACTTGCGATATCGCCGAGATCCATGCGCGCGTGCTGAAGGTCGCGGGCGAGACGGGGGTGCGGCATGTCATCACCTGCCCGATTGCGGGCGCGCTGCCGACGCTGAAGTCGATCGCCTACCGCATATTCAAGCGCGCCGAGATCGCGCGCGCGCCGAACGACGCGCGGCATCGCAGCTTCGACTCGCTGGTGCATGCAAAGGGCACGCCCGCGCCGGTCGCGGTGTCGCCGGACGAGGTCGCGGTGCTGCAATATACCGGGGGGACGACGGGCGAGCCCAAGGCGGCGATGCTGAGCCATGCCAATCTGGTGTCGAACGCGGATGCGATGATGACGTTCGTCGGCGGCGAGACGCCCGAGCAGGATCGGGTGATGGGCGCGTTGCCGCTGTTCCACGTCTTTGCGCTGACGACGGTGCTCACCTATTCGATCCGCGCGGGCGCGCAGATGATCCTGTTGCCGCGGTTCGAGCTGCAGCAGCTCTTGAAGACGATCGTCCGGACCAGGCCGAATTATTTCCCCGCGGTGCCGACCATCTATGCGGCGATCACCAAGGCGGCGGAGACGCAGCCGATCGACCTGTCGTCGATCCATGCGTGCATCTCGGGCGGCGCGCCGCTGCCCGCGGAAGTCCGCACCGCGTTCGAGGCGGCGACGGGGTCGAAGCTGGTCGAGGGCTATGGCCTGTCGGAGGCGTCGCCGATCATCACCTGCAATCCGATCGAGGGGCTGAACAAGCCGGGGTCGGCGGGGCTGCCCTTCCCGGGCACGATCATCGAGATCCGCGACCGCGAGGACCCGACCCGGTTGCTGCCGGTCGGTGAGAATGGCGAGATTTGCGCGCGTGGCCCGCAGGTTACGCAGGGGTATTGGCACAAGCCGGAAGCGAGCGCGGCGCTGTTCGCGGACGGGGCGCTGCGCACCGGGGATGTCGGGCATCTCGACGCGGACGGCTATCTGTTCATCGTCGACCGGATCAAGGACCTGATCCTGTGCGGCGGCTACAACGTCTATCCGCGCGTGATCGAGGAGGCGCTGTACGAGCACCCCGCGGTCGCCGAGGTGGTGGTGATCGGTGTCGCCGACGCCTATCGCGGACAGGCGCCCAAGGCGTTCGTCACGCTGGTCGAGGGTGCGGTCGCAACCCCTGTGGAATTGCGCGATTTTCTGCGCGACAAGATCAGCAAGATCGAGCTTCCCCGCGAGGTCGAAATCCGCGACACTCTGCCCAAGACGCTGATCGGCAAGCTATCCAAAAAGGAACTTGTCGCGGAGGAAGAGGCCAGGCTGGCGGGCGCAATGCCGGCCGGGGCGGCGTCGGGGGAGAGGGGAGCGACACCGTGAACGAGCGGCAGGACGATCTTACCGGGATACAGGACGTGTCGCAGGCGCTGGGGGTCAGCGCGCGGACGCTGCGCTTCTATGAGGACAAGGGGCTGATCGAGCCGTGCCGGATCGGGACGACGCGCGTCTATACGCGGCGCGACGTCGCGCGGATGCAGCTGATCCTGCGCGGCAAGCGGCTGGGATTCTCGCTGCGCGACATCGAGGAGTTTCTCGATCTGTACGACGCGGATCCGCAGCATGTCGAACAGATGCGCGCGCTCGCCGAACGCTGCCGCCAGCGGATCGACGATCTGCAGCAGCAGCAGGATGCGATCGCGCAGACGCTGGCGGAGCTCGAGAAGATCGAGGCGCAGGCGCTCGAGCGGATCGCGTCCTGACCGGCGGGTAACGCGCGGCGGTTGCACCGCGCGGCGCAGCGCGGCAGGGACGCGGGATGCGTACCATCTCCTCCGCCGTCGGCGTTCGTCTCTATCATCTCGACGATGCGCTCGAGGGCGGGGCGGCGACGACCTTGTTCTACGGGCCGCTCGGCGAGGCGCTGGCGATCGCCGCGCAACAGGACGCGGACGTCCAGGCGGGGCTGTACATCGCGACCGAGAACGACGTCGTCGCCTATTTCGACCTCGACGACTGAGGCTCAGGCGCCTGCGGTGAAGCCGTCGTCGCGGTCGGCCGGGACGGGCGCGCTGACTGCCTTGCAGATCGCCCGGAGCGCGGGCTTGAGCCCCTCCTCGAGGGTAGGGTGATAGAAGGGCATGTCGAGCAGGTCTGTCGCGGTGCGGCCCTGCTGGATCGCCCAGGCGATCAGGTGCGCGCTGTGCTCGACCCCGGGGGCCGCCATCGTCGCGCCCGTGAGCCGGCCGGTGCCCGCCTCCGCATAGAAGCGGACCAGCCCGGCGTTGCGCGCCATGACCTTGGCGCGCCCCTGATCGTCGTAGGAGGCTTCGCCGATGACGATGTCGTCCTGGTCGTCGGGGGTGATGTCGCCGATGACCGCGACGGTCGGGTCGGTGAACATGATCGCGAGCGGGACCATTCGCGGGCCCGGGGTGACGTCGGGGAACTGCGCGGCGTTGCGGCCGGCGATCATCCCCTCGGCTGACGCTTCGCCGAGCACGGTGCGGTCGTGATCCGCGTCGCCCGCGATGAAGATCGGCGCGTCGCCGCACTGCATCGTCGTCCTGTCGAAGACCGGCGTGCCGTGATCGTCGAGCGCGATCCCGGTGGTCTCTAGCCCGAGGCCCTTGAGCCGCGGCGGGCGGCCGGTCGCGACGAGCAGATAGTCGAAGCGGCGGGATCCCGATTGCTCGCCCGACCAGGACAGGCGGACGCCGCCGCTGTCGGGTTCCGCCTTCAGCTTCATCTCGAGATGGATCGGCAGTTCCTTGTCGAGGATAGCGTGCAGCACCGCCGAGACCTTCTCGTCCTTCAGCGCGGCGAGGCCGGGGGACTGGTCGAACACCGCCGTCTCGACGCCGAGCCGGACGAGCGCCTGGGCGAGTTCGAGGCCGATCGGGCCCGCGCCGATCACGCCGACCGAGCCGGGCAAGGTCGGCAGGTCGAAGATCGTCTCGTTGGTGAGTACGCGGTCGCGGACCGCGTCGAAACTGTCGGGGATGTTCGGGTAGGAGCCGGTCGCGATCACGATTGCCTTGGCGGTCACAGTGCGGCCGTCGTCGAGGCGGAGCGTGGTCGCGTCGACGAAGCGTGCGCGGGCCTCGACCTTCACGCCGTCGGGGAGCTTGTCGAGCGAGTCGCAGACGCCCGCGACGAACGCGTCGCGTTCACGCTGGACGCGCGCCATCACCGCGGCGCCGTCGATCTTCGGCTCGGCGGCGATGCCGAAGACCGATGCCTGGCGGACCGCGTGCGCGGCGTGGGCGGCGGCGATCAGCAGCTTGGAGGGCATGCAGCCGACGCTGGCACAGGTGGTGCCCGAAAAGGTCTCGTCGATCAGCAGCGTGCGCGCGCCGTTGCGTCGCGCGTTGCGTTCGGCCGCGAGACCGGCGGTGCCTGCGCCGATTATTGCAACGTCGCAGGTAAGATCTGGGCTGGTGTTCGGCATGATCGACTCCGTCTCCGGAGCATTCCGGTCATGGCAGCGAAACCTTCCAACCGCCTGACCCGTTCCGCATGCCGATCCGATAATCACCACGATCCGAGGACCCGCCATGCTGACCGTCCATCATCTGAATTTTTCCCGGTCTTTCCGTATCTTGTGGCTGCTGGAGGAGCTGCAGCTGCCCTATGAGCTGGTCCGGTACGAGCGCGATGCGGGCTTCCGCGCGCCCGCGTCGCTGAAGGCGGTGCATCCGCTGGGCAAGGCGCCGATCGTGCAGGACGATGACCTGACGCTTGCCGAGAGCGCGTCGATCCTGTCCTATCTCGATCGCAAGTACGGTGGCGCGCGGCTCAGCCCGCCCGAGGGCACGCCCGAGGCGGCGATCCATGACGAATGGCTGCATTATGTCGAGAGTTCGGCGGCGTTCCCGATCATGATGACGGTGATCGGCAAGATGATGGGCGGGCTGCCCGAGGGCCTCGGCAAATTCTCGGAGCCCGAGGTCGCCAAGACGTTTGCGTATATCGCCGACGGGGTCGGCGAGGGGCCGTATCTGATGGGGGCGAAGCTGACGCTGGCGGATATCCAGATGTCGTATTTGCTCGCCACCGCGGAGAGCGCGGGGCTGCTCAGGGACCAGCCGGCGGTGGGCGCGTATTTCGAGCGGTTGAAGGCGGTGCCGGGCTATCAGAAGGCGATCGAGATCGGCGGGCCGCTTTCGCCACCGCGGCGCTGACGGGTGACGGGACCGGCGCTGCGATACCGCAGCGCCGGTCCTGCCGGCTCAGCGTGCCTTGAAGCGGATCGCCTGACCGCCACCGGGAGCGAGCGCGAGCGTCAGCGTGTCGCCCTTGCGGACGCGCTTGGTCTCGATCGTGATCGCGTGGCGTGCGGTCGTCTTGTAGTCCGCGCCGGGGCCGTCGCGGTAGATCTGCGCGGTGTAGGTCCGACCGGCGTCGAGGAAGTCGAGCGCGACGGTGAGCGTCCGGGCATTCTCGTCGGTGACGCTGCCGACATACCAGTCGTTCGACGTGCGATCCTTGCGCGCGAAGGTGACGAAGTCGCCGACCTCGCCGTTGAGCACACGGGTGTCGGACCAGTCGGTCGGCACGTCCTTGATGAACTGGAACGCGGCGGGATATTTCGCGTAGTTCTCGGGCGTGTCCGCCGCCATCACGACGGGCGAATAGAGCACGACGTAGAGCGCGAGCTGCTTGGCGATCGTCGACAGGAGATCGCTGTCGTCGGTCCCCTTGAGACTGAGCACGCCGGGGGTGAAGTCCATCGGCCCCTCGAGCATGCGCGTGAAGGCGAGGTTCGCCTCGTGCTCGGGCGGGTTCTTGCCGGCCCAGCTGTTATATTCCATGCCGCGCGAGCCCTCGCGCGCGACCCAGTTGGGATAGGTGCGGCGCAGACCGGTGTCCTTGACGGGCTCGTGGCTGTCGATCGACACCTTGTACTTGGCGGCGGTGGTGACGACGCGGGTATAATGGTTCACCATCCACTGTCCCTCATGCCATTCGCGGTGCTGCGACCCGTCGGGATCGACGCGCTCGATCTGGCCCGCGTCGGTGACATAGCCGGTCTTGATCGCGGGGATGCCGTGATCGCGTGCAAAGGCGAAGGCGCGGTCGAGCTGGCCGTCATAATGGCTCGCCGAACCGCCGGTCTCGTTATGCCCGATCAGGTAGACGCCCTTCGACTTGGCGTATTTGGCGAGATAGCCGGCGTCGAAATCTGGGGTCGGCGTGTCGAACTGCATCGCGGTGCCGTCGCCGAACCAGTCGCCGTCCCAACCGACATTCCAGCCCTCGACGAGGACGCCGGGGATTTTGTTGGCGCTGGCGAAGTCGATATAGGTCTTCACATGCGCGGTGGTGGCGCCGTGGTTGGGACCGGTCGCCCAGCTCCACTTGCCGGTGATCATGTTCCACCAGACGCCGACGAACTTGCCGGGCTTCACCCAGCTCACATCGCCCAGCTTGTTGGGTTCGTTGAGGTTGAGCTCGATATGGCTCATGTACAGGCCGGGCGCGTCGTCCGACAGGATCAGCGTGCGCCAGGGTGTCGCGAACGCGCCGCTCCGCGCGACCTTGGGCGCGCCGGCGCCGGGGGTCAGCACCGCCTTCAGCGTGTTGCCCTCGACCTTGGCGACGTTCATGCCGGCATAGTCGACCAGCGCGGCCTCGTGCAGCGCGACATGCGTGCCGCCCGCGAGCTTCAGCGTGATCGGCGTCGCGGCGGTGCCGACATCGGCGAGCGGCGTGCGGTTGTAGAGATATTCCTCGCGGTTCCATTCGAAGCCGGGCTTCCACCAGGCGGTCGCGTCCTCGGCGAAGGCGAACTGCGTCAGCTCCTCGGCGATGTTCACCGTCTTGAAATTGGGCTGGTCGGGAAAGACGTAGCGAAAGCCGATGCCGTCGTCCTGGAGCCGGAAGACGACGTCGATCGCGCGCTGCAGCCGGTCGGTCTCGCGCAGGCGGACGCGCATCTCGGTGTGGTTGTCGCGGATCGTCTTCCACTCGCCCCAGGGCTGCGTCCAGGTCGAATCCGCCTTGTCGCGGGTGACGGTCTCGATCTTCAGATGCCGGTCGAACTTGGGCGCGTCGGTGAAGAGGAAGCCGAGCCGCGACGGCTTGACGATCAGCGTGCCCTTGCGCGTGACGCTGTAGGTCGCATGGCCTTCGCCGTCGGTCGCGACGGTGACCGCGATGCTGCCGTCGGGCGAGGTCGCGATCGCCGAGGGGATCGTCGGGACGGGCTGCGGCTTGATCGTCTCGTTTGTGGTGACGGCGGGGGCGGCCTGGTCCTGCGCCACCACGGGCGCGGTGGTCGCGAGCAACGTCGCCAGCGTGAGCGAGAGGGTCTTCATGATCCGGTCCTTTCGGCGATCAGCGCGGCATAGCCACCCAGTCGCCCTGTCGTGGCGTCGTTGATGCTTTCGAGGACGCGCCAGTCGCCGGGATCGGCGGGGCTCCAGTCGATCGGCTCCGCACCGATGTTGAAAACGCAGAGCAACGTCCGGTCGCCGTCGTGGCGCTCGAAGGCGAGCAGCGTGTCGGTGACCTCGGTGAGGACCAGATCGCCGATCGCGAGCGCCGGGATTGCACGGCGCAGCGCGAGCAGGCGGCGGGTGAGCGCGAGCAGCGAGTCGGGATCGCCCTCCTGCCGGTCGACCGCGAGCGCGGGATGGTCCGCACCGACGGGCAGCCACGGCGTCGCGTCCGTGAAGCCCGCATGCGGCGCATCGGCCTGCCACGGCATCGGCGTGCGCGCGCCGTCGCGCGACAGCGTCAGCGGCCAGTTGGCGATCGCCTCGGGATCCTGGAGCTGGTCGAACGGCACCTCGACCTGCGTCAGCCCGAGTTCCTCACCGTAATAGAGGAAGATGTTGCCGCGCAGGCAGACGAGCAGCGCGATCTTCATCCGCGCGAACGCGTCGCGCTGGTCGGGCGCGATCCAGCGCGAGACGGCGCGCGGCGCGTCGTGATTCTCGAACGCCCAGCTCGGCCAGCCCATCTCCGCATCCGACGGCCAGAGCGTGATTGCGTCGGCGACGGTCTTCGGGCTGAGCTCGTTGGCGTAGAGGAAGTCGAAGCCGTACGCGCTGTTGAGCCGCGTCTGGCCGCGCGTGAACAGCTTCATCTCGCGGTCGCTGTCGGCGCCGCCGACCTCGGCCACGGTGAAGCGGTCGCCGTACCCGTCGATCAGCCGCCGCAGCCGTTCGAGGAAGGCGGGGATGTCGGGGTGGCTCTGGTTGTGGACATGCGCCTGAAAGTCGAAGGGGCGCGTCTTCAGGCTGTTGTCGGTGACCGGCGGATTGTCGGTCAGCGCGGGGTCGTGCATCGCGAAGTTGATCGCGTCGAGCCGGAAGCCGTCGACGCCGCGGTCGAGCCAGAATTTGGCGGTGTCGACGATCTCGTCCTGCACGTCCGCGTCGTGGAGGTGGAGCTGCGGCTGCTCCTTGAGGAAATTGTGCAGATAATATTGGCGACGGCGCGCGTCCCAGGTCCAGGCGGGGCCGCCAAAGACCGACTGCCAGTTGGACGGCGGGCTGCCGTCGGGCTTGGCGTCGGCCCAGACATACCAGTTGGCCTTGGGGTTGGTGCGCGACGAACGGCTCTCGACGAACCAGGGATGCTCGTCCGAGGTATGGCTGTAGACCTGGTCGATGATGATCTTGAGCCCGAGCGCGTGCGCGCGCGCGATCAGCGTGTCGAAATCGGCGAGTGTGCCGAAGATCGGGTCGACATCGCGGTAGTTCGCAACGTCATAGCCGAAGTCCTTCATCGGCGACGTGAAGAAGGGCGACAGCCAGACCGCATCGACGCCGAGGCTCGCGACATAGTCGAGATGGCGGGTGATGCCGGGCAGGTCGCCGATGCCGTCGCCGTTCGAATCCGCAAAGCTGCGCGGATAGATCTGGTAGATGACCGCGCCCTTCCACCAGGGTCGGTGCACGGGCAGGCTCGTATCGTCGGGCATCAGCGGGTCTCCGCGGCGCAGACCGCATAGCCAAAGGCGGGGATGGTCAGCGTGACGCTGCCGGGGGCGGTCGCGCGCGCGGCGCAAGCGCCGGCGAGCGTATCGAAGCGGGTCGAGCGAGTCTCGACCTGGATCGCGCTGGTCAGCGGCTTGGCGCTCGTGTTGTACGCAAGGAGCATCTCGGCGCCGGTCACGGGATCGAAGCGCGAGACCGCGAACAGGCCGGGCGTGTCGCCGCGCGCGCGGACGAGCGTGCGGCCGCGGGTCAGCGCCGGGTGCGCGACGCGGAGGCGGGCGAGCTCGGCGATCTGGCGGAACAGCGGGTGGGTCGTGCCGAAATTGGCGGTCGCGGTGGTGGCGTCGGTGCCGACGAGGCGGTTGTCGTTATAGACCGCGACCTTCGAGGCGAACATGTCCTCGCGTGCGTCCTGGTCGTCGCCGTCGCCGGCAAAGCCCTGCTCGTCGCCCGAATAGATCGTCGGCACGCCGCGCATCGTCAGCAGCATCGCATGGCCGAGCTTGACGCGGGCGAGCACCTCGGCCTCGCTTGCGTTCGGGTTGAGGCGGCGGACGTCGCGCGCGAAGCGGCCTTGGTCGTGATTGCCGAGGAAGGTCGGCAGGATCATCGCGGTGTCGGCGCCGTGCTCGTAGAGCGCATCGCCGTCGAACAAGGCGGCAAGCTCGTTGGTGCCCTTGTTGCCCGCGACGACGTCGGTCACGCCCCAGCGGAAGCCGAAGTCGAGCACTGCGGGGAGCTTGTCGACGCGGGTGAAGCGCGCGAGATAGCCCGGATCCATCGTCCCATAGGCGACCTCGCCGAAGATGTGGAAATTGGGGATGCCGTTCGCTTTGGCGCGGTCGAGCATCGCGGGCGTGAAGGCCTGCCAGAATTCGGGGTTCACGTGGCGCGCGGTGTCGATGCGGAAGCCGTCGACCTTGAAGCGGTCGATCCAGCTGCCGAAGATGTCGATCATGCCCGACACGACGCGGGGGTTCTCGGTCGCGAGGTCGTCGAGGCCGGAGAAATCGCCCATCGTCGAGCTCTCGTCGGTGAAGGTCGAGTCGCCGCGGTTGTGGTAATAGATCGGGTCGTTGAGCCAGGCGGGGACCTTCACGGTCCGTTCCTTCGCAGGCACATAGGGCGTGTAGGCGAAGCCGGGGTCGGTCAGTCGCGCGAAGTTTTCAGGCGTGCGGACGGCGTCGCCAGCGAAACCGGGATTGATCGGCTTTCCGCGCAGCCCGAGCTTGCGCTGATAGGGATAGTTGGCGCGGTCGCGATACGCGCAAGGGGTGCCCTCGGTGCATTCGCGGTACTGGATCACGTCGGCGGTGTGGTTGATGATGATGTCCATATAGACCTTCATCCCGCGCGCATGCGCCGCGGTGACGAGCGCGGTCATGTCGGCATTGGTGCCGAGATGCGGATCGACCTGCGTGAAGTCGGTGATCCAATAGCCGTGATAGCCCGCGGACTCCCGGCCGGGCGCGCCCTGGACGGGCTTGTTCTTGAAGATCGGACCGAGCCAGATCGCGGTCGCGCCGAGATCCTGCAGATAGCCGAGCCGCTTGGTCAGGCCCTTGAGGTCGCCGCCATGATAGAAGCCCTTGGCGGTCGGGTCGAAGCCGGTGACGCGGCGATCGCCGGTGAGGCCGCCGCGGTCGTTGGCGGGATCGGCATTCTCGAAGCGGTCGGGGAGGACGAAATAGATGACCTCGTCCTGCGGCAGTCGCGTGCGATAGTCGGTGGCCGGTGTTGCCCTAGGTGCCGGGCCCGGGTCTGCGATGGCGGGCGAGAGCGCGAGCAACCCTGCCAGGATGGTGGCGACGCTCTTGATCATCGGATGTCCTTTTCGCACCGGAATCGGTGACGGCGCCACCGGCGCCGGGTCGCCGTCCGCCGGGATGACTCCGGGCGGACGGCGGTATTGCAGGCAGTTAGAAGCGGAAGCTCGCACCCAGATAGAACTGACGCCCGAAATATTGCAGCGTGCCCGTCTGTGCGGTCTGGCCGAAATAGGAGCGGGTCGGCTGGTCGGTCAGGTTGTTCGCCTGTGCGAGCAACGTCATCCCGGCGAGCGGGCTGCCCTGCGGGAATTCATAGCTCATCTGCGCGTCGAACACGGTCTCTGCGGCGTTGGTCACGATCTGCTCGCTGAGGCCGAACTGCGGTGCGACGAACTTCGAGCGGTAGCGCATCGAGACGCGCGTCTGGAAGCCGTTCTTCTCGTAGAAGAGCGTCGGGTTGGAGACGATCTTCGACAGGCCGGGCAGCGACAGCGAGAGCGTGTTGCCGCTGATCGCGTTGGTGATGCTGACGTCGGACTGGTTGTACGAGATGTTGAGCACCGCGCCGAGGCCGTCGAACGGCGCCGGCAGGAAGTCGAACGTCTTGGTGATGGCGCCTTCGAAACCATAGACATAGCCGCCATTGCCGTTGATCGGTGCGAACAGGTTGCCGGTCGTGACGACGCTGGTGAAGCCGGTCCCCGCGAGCGGCGGGGTGCTGATGCCGTTGGCGGCGAAGTCGTAGTTCGGGATGACGCCGCCGATCACGAAGCTGCGGACGTCCTTGTAGAAAGCGCCGAGCACGAGCGAACCGCTGTTGCCGAAATAATGCTCATAGGTGGCGTCGAACTGGTTGGCACGGAACGGCTGGAGCGCGGGGTTGCCGCCCGACCCGTCGAGCCGCGCCGCGGTGCCGCCGATGCTGACGAGGTTGGTGCTGATCGAGTTGCGGAAGTCGAAGAAGCGCGGGCGCGAGATCTGGCGCGAGAGCGACAGGCGGGCCTGGTCGTTCTCGGTCAGGCCGAGGATGAAGTTCGCCTGGGGCAGCCAGTCGGTGAACTTGCGGCCGCGGGTGTTGAGGTAGCGACCGGTGCCGCCGTCCGAGATCGTCGAGGACGAGCTCTGGTCGGTGTGGACGACGCGCAGGCCGATATTGCCCTTGAACGGCAGCGAGCCGGCGATCGTGTCGAAGTTGAGCTGGCCGTAGCCGGCATAGGTCTTCTCGTCGATCGTGAAGCTCTGGTCCTGCGTGAACGCCTGCGCCTGGTCGACGACGCGGTCGGGGCCGAGCTGCGAGTCGAAGATGCTGCCGATGTCGGCGACAATGAAGTCGGGGAAGGACGAGAACTTGCCCTTGAAGCCCGCGGTCGTCGAATTGGCGCTGGTCAGCGTGACGGGTGCAGCGAAGCTGAACGCGTTGAAGCTGGTGATCACCCGCTCTGCCTTGCGGTTGCCGTAGCGGCCGCCGACCTCGAACGACTTGAGGAATGGACCGTCGATCTTGAGCAGCGCGCTGCCCGCGAATGCATAGAGGCGGTCGGTGTCCTTCTGCGGGACGATGTAGAAGCCCTCGAACGTGTTCGCGGCGGGATCGGTGTAGTTGGCGTTGGTCGAGAACGAGCCGACGTTCAGACCGTCGAGCTTGTAGCTGAGCGTCGTCGGTGTCGCGGTCGTGTTGCCGTTGTCGTCGAGACCCGAATTGTTGAAGAAGCTCGACGCGCGCGAATAGGAGCCGTCGGCGGTCAGCGTGAGCTGGCCGATGTCCTTCTGGACGTTGCCGCCGAAGGTGTAGAGCTTGTCGAGGCGGTTCTCGTTCTGCTGGATCGTGCGCGTGCGGATGCCCGAGGCGTTGCCGCCGACGATCGTGTTGCCGATGACGGTCGGGTCGGTGATGTTGCTGCTGGTCTGCTGCAGGTTCTCGATCCGGATGCCGCGGCGGAACACGTCCGACTTGAAGCGCGAATAATAGCCGTCGAGCAGGACGCGGAACGTGTCGGTCGGCTCATACTGGATGCTGCCGAGCACGCCGTCGCGGGTCTCGTTGCCGCCCGACTGGACCGCCTCGAAGCCATAGCCGATCGCGTCGGCGCGGCCGTTGCTGTCGAGGTCGCGGATCGCCGGGCTGCCGTTCTGGCCGGTGGCGGTATAGTCGTAGCCGACGAAGCGCGTGGCGACGTTCGCCTGCTTCAGACGGGCATAGCCGACCGCGAGGCCGAGCGTGTCGTCGAGCAGCTTGGTCTGGATCGAGGCGCTGCCGCGATAGCCGAACTCGCTGGCGTCGGGATTCTGGCCGGCGCGGTCGTTATAGACGCCGCGGACGTTGACGCTGACGAGCGTCTTGCCGGGGATGCTGAGCGGACGCGCGGTGCTGAGTTCGACCTTGCCGGCGACGCCGCCCTCGATCTGCGAGGCCTTGGGGCTCTTGTAGACCGCAGCCTGGTTGATGAGCTCGGAGGGATACTGGTCGAATTCGATGACGCGGTTGCCCGAGGTCGCGACCTGTTCGCGGCCGTTGAGCGTGGCGGAGACGAGATCCTGGCTGAGTCCGCGGATGTTGATCGCGGACGCCTGGCCACCGGTACGCTGCGAGGTGACGCCGGGCAGGCGAGCGAGCGACTCGGCGATCGAGACGTCGGGAAGACGACCGATATCCTCGGCCGAGACGATCTCGGCGACGACGTCGAGGTTGCGCTTGACCGCGATCGACGAGCGCAGGCTGGCGCGGAAGCCGGTGACGACGATGTCGTCTGACGCGGTCTCGGTCGTCGCGGGCGTCTGGTCGGGCTGTGCGGCGGTCGGCTCGGGTGCCGATGGCGACGCGGACACGGCCTGGTCGGTCGGGGCGGCAACCTGCGCATCGGCGACCGATGCCGCGAACAGCGCGGCCGCGAGCGCGCCGCCGCTGGCCGAGAGGTTGAGGATATTATGGGCGGCAGATGCCGGGAAACGCTTCGACGTCGTCATGTTCAACTCCCCTGAACGTCCCGCTGCATCTTTCGCGCGCTGGACACTGTGTGGCGCTCCATTGGAATTCCGCCGGGCGAAAGCCAATCGATCGACATACGTATTCAATGCGGCCGTTTCGGCTGTGTCACCCAATTGCAACAGAGAGCGGCCGCCAATGCGTTGACCTCACGGCATTTCTGGAGTGATGATCGACCGTGCCGCCGCCCGAGCGACCGCGAGAGGATCCCGTCTTGAGTGCCCAGCGAAAAGCCACGTCGTTCGACATCGCGCAGGCCGCGGGTGTGTCGCAGCCGACGGTGTCGCGCGCGCTGCGGGGAAGCCCGACGGTGAGCACCGCGACGCGCCAGCGGATCGAGGCGATCGCCAAGCAGCTCAACTATACCGTCGACCGGAGCGCATCGAACCTGCGCAGCGGCAAGACGCGGACGCTGGCGTTGCTGATCTTTCGCGATCCGACGCCCGACGAGACCGAGGTCAACCCGTTCTTCCTCGGCATGCTGGGGTCGATGATGGGGGCGTGCGCCGAGCACGGCTATGACCTGCTGGTGTCGTTCCAGAATTATTCGTCGGACTGGCATACCGATTACGAGGACAGCCACCGCGCCGACGGGCTGATCCTGCTCGGCTATGGCGACTATGCCGATTATCGCGCGCGGCTGGACCTGCTGGTCGCGCAGGGGACGCATTTCATTCGCTGGGGATCGGTCCAGCCCGACGAGCCCGGGCTGACGGTCGGGTGCGATAATGTCGCAGGTGGTGCCGTCGCGACACGCCACCTGATCGAGCGCGGATGCCGCCGGATCGCGTTCCTCGGCGATGCGACCGATCACTATCCCGAATTTCGCGACCGGCACCGCGGCTATGTCAAGGCGATCGCCGCGGAGGGGCTCGAGGTCGATCCGCGGTTGCAGGTCGATGCGATCACTACCGAGGACGACGGTACGCGCGCGGCGCAGGCGCTGATCGCGCGCGGCGTGCCGTTCGACGGGATCGTGGCGGCGAGCGACCTGATCGCGCTGGCGGCGATGCGCGTGCTGGCGGGTGCCGGTCTGATCGTGCCGCGCGACGTCGCGGTGATCGGGTTCGACGACATACCCGCGGCGAGCCTTGCGAACCCGCCGCTGACCACGGTGGCGCAGGACACGGTGCAGGGCGGGCGCAGGCTCGTCGAGATGCTGCTCGCGCGGATCGACCACCGGCCGGTGTCGAGCACGGTCCTGCCGACGACGCTGGTCGTGCGTCGGTCGTCCGGCGTGCCGGTGGCGACGGAATCGGACGGGGATACGGATACGAATGCAGATACGGGGACGGCATGACGCGTGAGAAACCCGTGCAGGGCTTTTGGGGCCTGTGGAACATCTCGTTCGGCTTTTTCGGTATCCAGATCGGCTTTGCGTTGCAGAACGCGAACGTCAGCCGGATCTTCCAGTCGCTCGGCACGTCGGTCGACGATCTCGCCTTCCTGTGGATCGCGGCGCCGCTGACGGGGCTGCTCGTCCAGCCGGTGATCGGGCATTACAGCGACCGGACCTGGGGCGTGCTGGGACGGCGGCGACCCTATTTCCTTGCGGGGGCGATGCTGGCGACGGTCGCGCTGCTGGCGATGCCCAATGCGCCGGTGCTGTGGGTCGCGGCGGCGTTGCTGTGGATGCTCGACGGGTCGCTCAACGTCGCGATGGAGCCGTTCCGCGCGTTCGTCGGCGACATGCTGGGCAGCCGGCAGCGGACCGCGGGCTATGCGTTCCAGACGGGGTTCATCGGCGCGGGCGCGGTGATCGGCAGCCTCGCGCCGATGATCCTCACCGACATATTCCAGGTCGCTAACACCGCGCCTGCGGGGGGGATCCCGCCCTCGGTGCAATATGGCTTCTATATCGGCGCACTTGCGTTGTTCTTCGCGGTGCTGTGGACCGTCCTCACGACGCGCGAATATTCGCCCGCGCAGATGGCGGCGTTCACCGACGAGAGCCCGGTGCGCGACGAGGTCGTCGTCCCGTCGCGGGCGCGGCTGGCGCCGGTGTGGATCGCGCTCGGGGCGATCGTGATCGCCGCGGTCTCGCGCTTCGGGCTCGACAAGCCGGTCTATCTGCTGGGTGGCGGGCTGATCGCGTTCGGGACCGCGTTGCTGGTGAGTGCCGCGCTGGTGCGATCGGGACGCGCGTCGAACGTGCTCAGCCAGATCGTCGGCGATCTCGGCAGCATGCCGGGCACGATGAAGCGGCTCGCGCTGGTCCAGTTCTTCACCTGGTCGGCGCTGTTCATCATGTGGATCTACACCACGCCGATCGTCACGCAGCACGTGTTCGGGACGACCGACACAACGAGCGCCGCGTATAACGAGGGGGCGAACTGGGTCGGCGTGCTGTTCGCGGTGTATAACGGCGTGGCGACGCTGTGGGCGTTCGTGATGCCGTGGCTGGCGGCACGGATCGGGCGGCGCGATGCGCATATCGTCGGGCTGCTGAGCGGCGCGGCGGGGTTTGCCTCGTTCCTCGTCATCCGCGATCCGCTGATGCTGATCGGGTCGATGGTGCTGATCGGGATCGCCTGGTCGTCGATCCTGACGATACCCTATGCGATGCTGTCGAACGCGCTGCCGCAGGGCAAGCTGGGCGTCTATATGGGGCTGTTCAACATCTTCATCGTGCTGCCGCAGCTGATCGTGTCGTCGGTGATGGGGCAGGTGGTGCGGACGTTCTTCCCGGGCGATCCGGTCTGGGCGATGCTGATCGCGGCGGGGGTTATGACGGTGGCCTCGCTGGCGATGCTGCGCGTGGCGCGCGACGCGTGACCCTCCCCTCGGGCGGGGGAGGATCAGGGGGTCAACCGCCGAACCCGCCGCGGCCGCCGAAACCGCCGCCGAACCCGCCGCGCGAGATGACCGAGCTGCGCGACTGGACGCGGGCCGGCGCGCGCGCGGTAGTGGGGGTGAAGGCGTCCGAGCCGACGCGCGTGCGGCCGGTGACATAGTCGCGGCTGATACGCCCGCCGGCGCCGCCGTAATAATTGCCCGCGCGATCACGGTACATCGGCGCGCCGCGATAGCCATAGCCGCCGTTGAGCGCCTGGCCGATGATGAAGCCGGTGAGCAACGGCGTGAAGAAGCTGCCGCCGCTGCCGTTGTTGCGCGGTTCGCACTGCGCCGCGCCGAACTGTTCCTCGCAGGTCTGCTTGTCCTCGAACCGCGGTGCGGTCTTGGCGGCGTCGGTCTTGGCCTGTTCGAACGCGGCGTCGCACTGGACCGCGGGGATCGCGCCTGCCGAGCGGCACTCGGCGACCGAGGTGTAGCTCTGCGCGTCGACGGGCTTGCCGCCGACATCGCCGTCGCACGCGGTCAGCGAGATCCCCGATCCCGCGATCAGGCCGGTGAGGACGATCGAGCTGGAACGCTTCATGTCTTTGCCTCTCAGTTCGTCATGCACGCGGCGTTGAGGATGCCGACGCACAGCGAGATGCTCGCCATATAGGTCGCGGCGGCGACGTCGCCGCGGACGATCCGGTCGTGGATGTCGCGCATCACGAGCCGGCGCACGACGAGCGCGGCGATGATCTGGATCACGCCCGCAAGCACCGCCCACACCGCGAATTCGACGAGGCTGACGGTGTGCGTCAGCGCGGACGCGAGCGGCAGGACATAGCCCAGCAACGCCGCGCCGAGCGTGATCGCCGCAGCGGTATTGCCGTCGCGGATCAGCGCCTTCTCATTGTACGGCGTGGTCGCCTGGAAGATGATCTTGAACGCGATCGTGAAGAGACCCGCCGCGACGAACGCGATCAGAAAGGCTCCCACGCTGGCGCCGAAGCCGTAATAATCGAACATCTGCTATCCCCGAAGCCGTTGGTGCAATGCTAGGCGCGGAATTCGCCGAGTTCCAGTGCCATGCCCAGCATGATCTCGAACGAGACGTCGCCCGCCTCGTTCTCCTGGTCGATGGCGAGCAGCAGTTCGCGGCCGTCGTCGCCGGGCAGGTCGCGGCCGAACAGCATGCAGGTCTGGAAGATGCGGCGGTCGACGATACCGTCGCGGTCGTCGTGAATGTCCTCCCAGAAGGTCACCGGTTCCTGCTCGCTCGCCTCGGGGCCGAACCAGACGCGGTCATAGTCGGGGAGGCCCTCGGCGGTGAAGCTGCGCGCCTTGAGCCGCGTCTTCCACGCCGGACGCTGGGCGGCGGAGGAGGGGTAGGCGCTGTCCCAGGGCGCGAAGATCGTGACGTCGGTGACGTCCTGCCCCGCGCGGTCGTTCGAGACCGCCTGGAACATGATGTCGTCGTCGGTGTAGAAACGGTGGACGAACCCGCCCTCGTTGAGGTCGACGAGGCCCTGCGCGACGATCACGAGCGTGTCGCGGTCGAACGGGAAGAGCAGTTCGTCCCCGAACCGGCGCCACGCGAGCGGATCGACCGTCACCGTGCGGCCGAGCGTGACGTTGCGGATGACGGGGAGTCCGGTTCCCTCAAGCGGTTGCTTGCGGCCGAACAGGCGATCGAACATGCAATCCTCGCTTCTGTGTTGGCGGTCTGCATAGGGCAAAGCGGGGAGGGGCGCAAAGGGCGGCGGGGTTGGTGTTCTTGGTCGGCGCGGCTTCGTCACGCCTCCCGTCATCCTGACGAAAGTCAGGATCCAGGGTTACGATGCGGTGCGCCTTGTTACTCTGGATCCTGACTTTCGTCAGGATGACGGAGTGGGGGGGGGGGCGGAGTGGGGATGCGGATGCCGCCGCTTTCGCGAGCGAACGGCATAGCAAGGGTTCGCGACACGTCCTATGTGGGCGGGAGAGACACGAACGGGAGTTTCTGCTTTGACCGACACCTGGACCGTCCGCAGCCTGAAGGCCGCGCTCGATACGTCCGAGCCCGCCAAGACGGGTGAGTTGACCGCGCGGATCGTCGAGGGGGCCGATCCGATCCTGCTCGTCACGATGCACGAGCATGGCGACCTCGAACTGTTCGTCAACGTCAGCGAGGCGCAGATCTCCGCCTCGACCTTGCTCTGGCCGTGCGACGAGCAGGAGGACCAGAATGCGTTCAACGCGTTCCTGCTGAAATCGCAGAAGCTCGTGCCGCTGTCGAACTTCGGGATCGGCAGCGTCGAGGGGCGCGATTACTACGAACTGTTCGGCGAACTCGCGACGTCGAGCCGGCTCGACACGGTAGTGATCGAGCTGCGCACGCTGGCCGAGAACGCGATCGATGCGGCCACCGACCTGCGCAACGCGCAGATCCCCGCCGCCTGACCCAAAGCATCATACGGAGAGACTGGCATGGCCATCTGGAGCAAGATTTTTACCCTCGGCCGGGCGGGCGCGCATGAAGCCGGCGCGGCGGTCGTCGACGCGAACGCCCTGCGGATTCTCGACCAGGAGATCCGCGACGCGGACAAGGCGCAAGGGAAAGCGCGCGACGATCTCGCCGGGCTCGTCGCCCGCCGTCGCATCCTCGAGACCGAGGTCGAGAGCTTCCGCGCGCAGGCCGCGAAATACGAGGCCTCGGCGCGGATCGCGGTCGAGAAGGGCAATATGGACCTTGCACGGCAGGTCGCGCAGCGGATCGCCGATCTCGAACAGGACATCGCGCTGAAGAGCCCGCAGGTCGAGGACATGCGCGCCGCCGAGGAGCAGATCCACACCGCGGTCGCGCAGACCGACCGCAAGATCGAGCAGCTCCGCCGCGAGGTCGAGGTCGTCAAGGTCAACGAGTCGGTGCAGAAGGCGCAGGCGACCGTCGCATCGGGCAGCATCGGCGCGGGCAACAAGCTGGGCTCCGCGGCGGACAGCCTTGCGCGGATCCGCGAGCGGCAGGCGATCCGCGGCGAGCGGATCAAGGCGGCGGGCGAGCTCGAGGACCGGCGCACCGGCGCGGATCTCGACGAGAAGCTGCGCCAGGCGGGGATCCTGCCGGGCCAGTCGTCCGCGGACGACGTGCTCGCCCGGCTGACCGCGCCCAAGACCGACCAGCTCGGCCAGACGCTGCGGATCGAGCAGCGCGACGATAGCAAGACGCAGGACAACTGATGCGCCGGATCGCGGTCGACCCGCGCGGCGACTGGCGCGAACGGGCCGACGCGATCGGGTTCGTCTATCACGGCACGGCGGTCGGCGACGCGATCGAGCCCTATTGGGACGAGAGCGCCGCCTATGCCTTCACGCTGGCGGAGATCGAGGACGATCTCGAACCCGCCGCCGAACAGATGCACGCGATGTGCCTCGAACTGGTCGACGAGGTGGTGCGCGACCAGCAGCTGATGGAGCGGCTCGCGATCCCGCGCGAGCAGTGGAATTACGTCGCCGAGACGTGGCGGACGCGCCAGCCGTCGCTCTATGGCCGGTTCGACTTCGCCTATGACGGGACGGGGCCGGCCAAGCTCTACGAATATAACGCCGACACGCCGACATCGGTGTTCGAATGCGCGACGTTCCAGTGGATGTGGCTCGAGGACCTGCTCGCGAGCGGGGCGATGCCGGCGGGGACCGACCAGTTCAACAGCCTGTTCGACAAGCTGCGCGAACGGTTCCGCGCGCTGTTCCCGAGCGGCGGCTTCGTCCATTTCGCCGCCGACGCGACCGCGATCGAGGACCGGCAGACGGTGCGGTTCTTCGAGGATCTGGCGAGCCAGGTCGGGATCGAGCCCAAGTTCGTCGAGATGAAGGATATCGGCCTCGCCGCCGACGGCCGGTTCGTCGATCCCGAGGGCTTCGAAGTGCAGGCGGCGTTCAAGCTCTATCCGTGGGAGTTCATGCTGCGCGAACCCTATGCGCCGAACCTGTCGCGCGCGGACGTGCGCTGGATCGAGCCGGCGTGGAAATCGATCCTGTCGAACAAGGGCATCCTGCCGCTGCTGTGGGAGCGGCATCCCGGGCATCCGAACCTGCTGCCGGCGTATTTCGACGGCGATCCGGCGGCGAGCATTCTGGGGCCGCGCCATGTCCGCAAGCCGCTCTTCTCGCGCGAGGGGGCGAATGTCGAGATCGTCGGCGGGGAGGGCGGCACGCCCGCCATTCTCGACCAGGGCTATGGCGCGGAGGGCGCGATCCTCCAGGCCTATGCGCCGCCGCCGGTGTTCGACGGGCGGCATCCGGTGATCGGCGCGTGGATCGTCGGCAACGAAGCCGCGGGGATCGGCGTTCGGGAGGATGAGACGGTGGTGACGCGCAACATGGCGCGCTTCGTCCCGCATATCATCGAGGCGAATGATGACTGACGTACGCGAGCTGCCCCCGCTGCCGCCGATCGAGCGGCTGGTCGAACTGATGTTCGATGCCGCGCGGATGGGGCGCGACGAGATAATCCCCGCGCTGCTGCAGGCCGGGGTCGATATCGAGGTGACCGATGCGCGGGGGTACACCCCGCTCGTGCTGGCGAGCTACAATGCGCAGGAGTCAACGACGCGGCTGCTGCTCGACGCGGGCGCGCGGGTCGATGGCGATCCGGCGAGCACCGCCAATACCGCGCTGATGGGGGTGTGCTTCAAGGGCTATACGCGGATCGCGCGGATGCTGATCGCGGCAGGGGCGGACGTGAACCGGCGCAACGGCGTCGGGCAGACTGCGCTGATGATGGCGGCGTTGTTCAACCAGGGGGCAATCATCGACCTTCTGCTTGAGAAGGGTGCGGATCCGGCGGTGGTCGATGCGGCGGGGAACAGTGTGGCGTCGCTGGCGCTGTCGCAGGGGAATGCGGGGCTGGCGGCGCGGTTTGCCGAGGGTTCGCACGGGTTGGGATCCGAAATCCAAACCCCGTCATCCTGACGAAGATGAAGGTGCTCCAAACTCCGTCATCCTGACGAAAGTCAGGATCCAGAGCCACAAGGGTGCCGCCCGTTACTCTGGATCCTGACTTTCGTCAGGATGACGGGAAGGGGGTGTGGATCCGGACTTTCGTCAGGATGACGGAGTGAGGCCGTCGTCATCCGCGTGCGTCTGGGGGAGGACCGCGCCGACGTGCGTCTGGCCGCGGGCTTTGGCGAGGCGCATCTGGCGTTCGCGTTCGGCGTAGCCGGCGCGCTGCACCTCGTCGCGGGCGTCGTGGCAGGCGGGGCAGCTGATCCCCTCGACATAGAGTGGCGAGGCGCGGTCGGTGGCGCTGACGGGCATGCGGCAGGCGTGGCACAGCCCGTGCGTACCGGGCGCGAGGCCGTGGCCGACCGCGACGCGCTGATCGAAGACGAAGCATTCGCCCTCCCACAGGCTTTCCGCCTCGGGCACGGTTTCGAGATATTTGAGGATGCCGCCCTTCAGGTGATAGACGTCGTCGAGCCCTTCCGCTTTCAGGAACGCGGTCGACTTCTCGCAGCGGATCCCGCCGGTGCAGAACATCGCGATTCTTGGCGGCGGGCCGTCGCCGACGAGTTCGTCGCGGTGCTCGCGGAACCAGGCGGGGAAGTCGCGGAAGCTGCGCGTCTTCGGGTCGAGCGCGCCGGCAAAGCTGCCGACCGCGACCTCATAGTCGTTGCGCGTGTCGATCACGATCGTCCCCGGATCGGCAATCAGCGTGTTCCAGTCGGCGGGGTCGACATAATGGCCGACGTCTTCGAGCGGATCGATATCGGGCTCGCCCATCGTCACGATCTCGCGCTTGAGCCGGACCTTCATCCGGTGGAACGGCATCGTCGCCGCGCGCGAATCCTTGACCTCGAGATCGGCACAGCCGGGCAGCGTGCGGATATGCGCGAGCACCGCGTCGATCCCGTCGTCGGTCCCCGCGATCGTCCCGTTGATCCCCTCGTTCGCCAGCAGCAAAGTCCCCCTGACGCCGTTGGCGCAGCAGAGCTGCGCGAGAGGGGGCTTGATCGCCGCGAGATCCGAAAGGCGCGTGAAGCGATACAGCGCGGCGACGCGGATCGGGGCGTCGTCGGGGGAAGCCTGGCGGGGGGCGTCGGATGGGGGCGTCATTACGCAGGAACGTCCAGAACGAGGGGCGGCAGGCCTGACGCGAGCCGGCGTTGCCGCCTCAGAAATTCGCGTAGTTGCCGAGCAGCGTCTCGATGCTGGAAAGACCCTGCGCGGTCAACTGGATCGTTCGCCCCGTTTCCTCGGGATGGTCGAGCAGATGCTTGCCCGTCAGCGCCGCGATCCAGCGGGCGACGCGCGGCGTGTCCATCCGCGTGCGGTCGGCGATCTCCTCGGCATCGATGAGGCGGCCTTCCGCCTCCGCCAGATAGACCTGGACGAGGATCAGCCACGCATGGTCGCCGAACAGATCGTCCCCGAGATGCGCGCGGCGCTTCTGCAGCATCACGTCGACCTTGGCCGCGACCGTCCAGAGCCGGTCGGGCATGATGCCGTCGCCCGTGGTCAGGATCGACGCGGTATCGGGAACGTACAAGGTGCCGACGAGACGCCCGGCGTCGATGCCGCGGCCGAGACGCGAGACCTGGAGATCGACGCAGATCGGCGCGGCGTCGGGGATCAGATAGCGCTTGCGGATCCGTATCGGGCCATCGTCGGGGCCGAGACGCCGGATCATCTCGACGTTTCGGGTCCGGTCGTCGGGATGCGTGATCTCCGCGAACGATCGACCGATGAGTTCGCTTTCGCACCGCTGAAGCAACGCTTCGACCGCGGAGTCCATGGACAGCAGAACACCGTTCTGGTCCGACATCGAATGGCCGACGAGCTGCAGCTTGGTTCCTCCGGTTACGTGCGCATGCCAGATACCATACGTTTCAGACGCGGTTCCGGATGCATCGCCGAGCATGGTTTCAGCTCGTCACGAAGCCGAGGCCGGCCTTGGCGATCAGCCGGTCGCGCAGCGTCGCACCGAGCAGCGCGCCGGGCGTCCAGATGCCGCCACGCGTCGTGTCGTCCTCGACGAGGCACAAGGCGGTTTCGGCGATCATCTTGCTGGTCGATCCGTAACCGGGATCGCGGTCGCCGGTGACGACGGTGTCGATCCGCGACCCATCGGGCATGATGCCGACGAAGAGGATGTCGTAATGGCCTGCGTCGCGTTCGGCCTTGGACGGGCCTTCGCCGGGTTTGGGCGCCTTGTCGCCCGCGAACGGGTTGAACCTGGCGATCGCCTCGGCAGCCGCCTTGCCGATGTCGCCGAGCCCGGCGACCATCATCTCGTCATAGACGAAGTCCGCGCCATAGGCCTCGCCGAGCAGGACGTTGGTGCGATGGACGTTCTTGGTGTTGATCGGCGCCATCACGAATGGTGCGACCCAGGCCTGCAGCGTCGCGTCATATTCGGGGATCAGCCCGGTCGGCTGGTGCGCGCCGGTAAATCCGGGCGTGAGCGCGAACGGGCTGGTGAGGAGCCGGACAATCGCGGGATCGCGCGCGGCGGCGGCGAGCGTTGCCTTGAGGCTCGCGGCGGTGCCGCCCGAGAAAGTGCCCTGCATGCTGCGAACGCGTCCCTTCACGCGCGGCGCCGGCCTGCCGTAGCGCGCCTTTGCCGCCTCCTGGAGCGTCAGCACGCCGAGATCGAAGGGGATGCTGTCGAACCCGCAGGAGAAGACGATCCGCGCGCCGGTGCGCCTGGCTTCGGCCTCGTGCGCGTCGATCATGTGGCGCATCCATGCGGGCTCGCCGCACAGATCGACATAGCCGGTGCCGGTCGCGGCGCAGGCGGCGACGAGTGCGGACCCGTAGAGCTGATAGGGGCCGACCGTCGTGATTACCACGGTCGCACGCTCGACCATCGCGCGCAGGCTTGCCGGATCGTCCGAGTCGGCGGTGATCAGCGGCGTGTCCGCCGGGGCGCCGATCAGCGCGCGAACCTCCTCCAGCTTGCCGGGCGAACGCCCGGCCATCGCCCAGCGCACCCCGGTTGGGTAAGTCTGCGCGAGATGTTCGGCGACGAGCCGGCCGGTGAACCCCGTTGCGCCATAGATGACGACGTCGAACTCGCGCATATCCGTCTCCTGTTGTGCGGGGTTTCCCGTTGCGCCGCGATTTTGCCCGTGCCCGCGCCGCATCGCAAGCGAAACGCGACCGCGGCGCGCGTCTCGCCAAGGCCGCGCGGATCTGCAATCATCCGAACATGGCATCGGATCCTGGCATCGTCGCGTTCATCCTCGAGCAGATCGCGAGCGCGGGCGATGTCCGCGCGCGGCCGATGTTCGGCGAATACGGGCTCTATTGCGACGACAGGATGGTCGCGATGGTCTGCGACGACCAGCTGTTCGTCAAGCCGACGCCGGGTGGTCGTGCCTATGTGAGCGCGGGCGCCGATGCGGGCGCGGTCGACGAGGCACCGCGCTATCCGGGGGCAAAGCCGTGCCTGCTGATCGATGCCGATCGCTGGGACGACGCCGACTGGCTCGCCGGTCTCGTCCGAATCTCGGCGGCGGAACTGCCCCTGCCCAAACCTAAAGCGCCCAAACCCAAAGTGCCCAAGACGCCGAAGCCTAGGCCGCCTCGTTGAACTGGAGGCTCGCGAGCCGGGCATAGAGCCCGCTGTTGGTCATCAGCGACCCGTGCGAGCCCTCCTCGACGATCTGCCCGTCGTTCATGACGATGATCCGCTCGGCGGCGCGGACGGTCGCGAGGCGGTGCGCGATCACGAGCGTCGTGCGGTTCGCCATCAGGCGCTCGAGCGCCTCCTGGACGAGCCGCTCGCTCTCCGCGTCGAGCGCGCTCGTTGCCTCGTCGAGCAGGAGGATCGGCGCATCGCGAAGCAGCGCGCGTGCGATCGTCACGCGCTGGCGCTGCCCGCCGGAGAGGCGCGCACCGCCCTCGCCGAGAAAGGTGTCGAGCTTGTCGGGGAGCTTGTGCAGGAATTCGGCGGCATTGGCGGCCTCCGCCGCGGCCCAGAGCCGGTCGTCGGTCGCCGACCAGTCGCCATAGCGCAGATTGTCGCGCGCCGAGGCGCCGAAGATCACCGTGTCCTGCGGCACCATCGCGATCCGCGACCGCACCTCCGCCGGATCGGCATCGCGCAGGTCGACGCCGTCGAGCATGACGCGGCCGGCGTCGGGATCGTAGAAGCGCTGGACGAGCTGGAACAACGTGGTCTTGCCTGCGCCCGACGGACCGACGACCGCGACCGTCTCGCCGGGCTTCACGTCGAGCGAGAAGCCGTTGAGCGCGGCGACGTCGCGTCGTGTGGGGTAATGGAAGCGGGCATCGTCGAACACGAGCGCACCGACCGCGGGCTGCGGAAGCGCGCGCGGCTGTGCGGGCGTCGCGATCTCAGGCCGTTCGCGGAGCAGCTCGGACAGCCGCCCGGCGGCGCCCGCACCGCGGAGCAGGTCGCCATAGACTTCGGTCAGCGCGCCGAACGCGCCCGCGACGATCCCGCCGGTGAGGACGAACGCCGCGATCGCGCCGCCGCTGATCCGTCCCGCGGCGACGTCGATCGCGCCCTCCCAGAGCACCAGCGTGATCGAGCCGAAGACGAGCCCGATGACGATCGCGGTCATGACGGCGCGAAGCAGGATGCGCGCGCGCGCCGCGGCGAAGGTGTCGCTGACGGCCTTGGCAAAGCGTGCCGCCTCGCGGTCTTCCTGGCCGAACGCCTGCACGACCTTCATCGCGCCGAGCGTTTCGGTGGCGATCGCGCCGACATCGGCAATCCGGTCCTGCGAAGTGCGCGAATGGTTGCGGACGCGTTTGCCGAGCAGCGCGATCGGCAGGATGATCAGCGGGATGCCGACCATCAGCAGCCCCGCGAGCTTTGGCGAGATCGCGAACAGATAGATCAGACCGCCGATGCCGGTGAAGGTGTTGCGCAGCGCGATCGACGCGGTGCTGCCGACGACCTGTTCGATGAGCGCGGTGTCGGAGGTCAGCCGCGACGCGATCTCGGACGGGCGGTTCTCCTCGAAGAAGCGCGGGGTGAGCCGGAGCAGGTGCCGCTGCACGTCGGTCCGGATGTCCGCGACGACGCGTTCGCCGAGCCATGACACGTAGTAGAAGCGGACCGCGGTCGCGAGCGCGAGCACGACCACGATCATCAGCAGGTAATGGAACGAGGTTCCGACCGACCCGCTCGCGCCGGGGCCGAAGCCGCGGTCGATGACGCGCTTGAACCCGTAGGGAATCCCGATCGTCGCCGCCGAGGTCGTCATCAACGCGAGCCCTGCGATCGTGATCTGGCGTGGATAGGCGACGGCGTGGCGCCATACCATTGCGAGGTCGCCGATCCGGCGGGGCGTTTTGTCTTCGGGTGTCGGCTTGGCCATGCCGACCGCGTAGCAGCGGCACGATTACCACTCAATGACGGCCGTCGTGCCCGCCGATCGGCTATAAGACATGAAAGCTGCCGCGTGGATGGCGGATGTGACCCGATCCGGGAGCCGGCGCCGATAGTGCATCGCAGGGCATTTGCATTACGCGGGCAAGCGCCCATAATGGAGCAAAGGATACCGCATGCTCTATGATGCTTATGAATTCCAGCGCTCGATGCTGTCGAGTGCCAGTAAAATGGCGCGTTTCGGCGCAGATATGCTCAACAATTCGGCAAACCCGTTCGCCTATTTAGGCGGCGGGGCGGTCGTTGCGTCGGCGCTCGAGGTGTTCGCACATGCGAATGCGACTCGCGGAAAGCCCGAGTTCGGGCTCGATCGGACCGAGATCGACGGACGCGAGATCGCGGTCCGCGAGGAGATCGTGCTGCGCAAGGATTTCGGGCAGCTCAAGCGGTTCGTGCGGACCGATGCGGAGGGCGTCGTCCAGGCGGGGCCGAAGCTGCTGATCGTCGCGCCGATGTCGGGACATTATGCGACGCTGTTGCGCGGTACAGTCGAGCGGATGCTGCCGTCGGCGGATGTCTACATCACCGACTGGCGCGACGCGCGGCAGGTGCCGGCATCGGCGGGACGGTTCGATCTCGACGATTATATCGATTATCTGATCGCGTTCCTCGAGACGATCGGTGCGAACGAGGAGGACGGCGGGCTGCACATGCTCGCGGTCTGTCAGCCCTCGGTTCCGTGTCTCGCCGCGGCCGCGGTCATGAGCGCGGACAAGCACCCCTGTCGGCCGAAGACGCTGACGATGATGGGCGGGCCGATCGATACGCGCGAGGCGCCGACCGCGGTCAATACGCTCGCCACCGAGCGGCCGCATGCGTGGTTCGAGCAGAATGTCATCGCCACCGTCCCGGGCAATTATCCGGGTGCGGGACGCAAGGTCTATCCGGGGTTCCTGCAGCTGGCGGGGTTCATGTCGATGAACCTTGGCAACCATATGGTCTCGCACTGGGAGATGTATAAGCATCTCGTCCAGGGCGACGGCGAGAGTGCGGCGGCGAGCCAGGCGTTTTACGAGGAATATCGCTCGGTCTGCGACATGACCGCCGAATTCTATCTCCAGACGATCGACGTGGTGTTCCAGAGCCATGCGCTGCCGCGCGGCACGATGATGCACCGCGGCAAGACGATCGACGTGGGCGCGATCACCGACGTCGCGTTGCTGGCGATCGAGGGGGAGCGGGACGACATTTCGGGGCTTGGGCAGACCAAGGCAGCGCTGAAGCTCGCCACCGCGCTGCCAGAGGACAAGAAGCGGTATTTGATGGCCGATGGTGCGGGCCATTACGGCATCTTCAACGGGTCACGCTGGCGCACGATCATCGCGCCGGTCGTCGAGGAGTTCATTACCGCGCACGGGTGATCTGTGCGCGATGCCGGCGGGCCTCTCCGGTCCGCCCGCCCCGCCGTCACCTCGGCGAATGCTGGGTATCCCTGTTGTCAGGCCTGTCGGCCCGAACCGGGAGATCCCAGCTTTCGCTGGGATGACGGGGTAGGGGGTTAAAGGGAAGGTGTATGCGGGCGCGGGCGGGTGTGTGTCCCCGCCCGCAGCCTCTTCATACCGTCAATTTTAGCCGATCGAGTCGACGACTGCGTGGCTGCTCGACTCGCTCGACGTAATCGTGCCGCCGAACAGCATCTTGACGCGGCCGGTCAGCGAGATGTCGGTTTCCCACAGCTCTGCGCTATCGATGTCGAAGCGGAGCAGCGTCAGGTTGGGATCTTCCTTGCCGCCGGGAAACCATGCCTCGACCTGGTTGTTCCACAGCTTGTCGATCTGCGTGCGGTCGTTCATCTGCGACACGGTACCGGCCATGCACGCGAAGAAATCATGCCCCTTGCCGACGAACTGCGCCATCGCGTCGCCGCCCTTGGCGATCCGGTTGTCGCGACCCGCGAAGAAGAACAGCACGTTGGGCTGATCGTCGTCGATCTGCGCGGTCATCGGCTCGGAATGCGCGCCATCGGTTAGGCCGATCATCACGAACGGGCTCGACTTCAGCTTTTCGATAAACTTGTGTGCGACTTCCTGGGGGGTGTCCTTGTCGGCCATCATCGATCTCCTGTGGATTTGGATTGCGACAATGAACGGGTGGAGCGGGGGATGGTTGCGGCCCCCGCTCGCCGAAGATTACAGGACTTCGAACAGGCCGGCAGCACCCATGCCGCCGCCGACGCACATCGTCACGACGACATGCTTCGCACCGCGACGCTTGCCCTCGATCAGCGCATGCCCGGTCGCGCGCGCGCCCGTCATGCCATAGGGGTGGCCGATCGAGATCGCGCCGCCGCTGACGTTGAGCCGTTCGTCGGGGATGCCGAGCGTGTCGCGGCAATAGAGCACCTGGACCGCGAACGCCTCGTTCAGCTCCCACAGGCCGATATCGTCCATCTTGAGGCCGAAGCGCTTGAGCAGCTTGGGAATCGCAACGACCGGGCCGATCCCCATCTCGTCGGGTTCGGTGCCGCCGACGGCCATGCCGATATAGCGGCCTAGCGGCTGCAGCCCGCGCTGCGACGCGATCTTCTCCTCCATCAGCACCGAGGCGGACGACCCGTCGGACAGCTGGCTGGCATTGCCCGCGGTGATCGTCATGTCGGGGCCCATCACGGGCTTGAGCGACTGGAGGCCTTCGAGCGTCGTGTCGGCGCGGTTGCCCTCGTCGCGCGCGATCGTCACCTCCTTGTAGGTGACGTCCTTAGTCTCCTTGTTGACGATCGCCATGTTCGCGGTGACGGGCACGATCTCGGCGTCGTAATAGCCCGCGGCCTGCGCGGCGGCGGTACGCTGCTGCGACTGGAGTGCATAGGCATCCATTGCGTCGCGCGAGATGCCGTAACGCTTGGCGACGACCTCCGCGGTCTGGAGCATCGGCATGTAGACGTCGCGGTGCATCGCGATCAGCTCGGGATCGGGGGCGACGCGCATCTGCGGCGTCTGGACGAGGCTGATGCTCTCGACCCCGCCGCCGATCGTGATGTCCATCTGGTCGGTGATGATCTGCTTGGCGGCGGTGGCGATCGCCATCAGCCCGCTCGCGCACTGGCGGTCGAGCGACATGCCGCTGACCGTCGTCGGCAGCCCCGCGCGGAGCAGCGAGGTGCGCGCGATATTGCCCGCCTGATGCCCCTGCTGCAGCGCGCAGCCGAAGACGACGTCGTCGACCTCGCCGCCGTCGATCCCGGCACGCTCGACCGCGGCCTTGATCGAATGCGAGGCGAGCGTCGGCGCGGGGGTGTTGTTGAAGGCACCGCGATAGGCGCGGCCGATCGGGGTGCGCGCGGTGGAGACGATGACGGCTGAACGCATGATGCTATCCTTTTTCTGAAGTCCCCTCCCGCGAGCGGGCGGGAAGAAATGGTCAAACGAAAACCTGGCTGATCCATTCGGCGATCAGGGCGGGCTTGTCCTGGCCCTCGATCTCGACCGCGAAGCTGTTGGTCTGCTGCCACTGGCCGGGGCGCTTCTCGTCGAACGAGAGCAGCTTGAAGCGGCCGCGGACCTTCGAGCCCGAGCGGACGGGCGTGAGGAACCGCACCGAATTGCCGCCGTAATTGACGCCCATCTTCGCGCCCTCGATCTTCGGCGCGTCGGGGATCTTCGACGACAGGAGCGGCATCAGCGAGAGCGTGAGGAAGCCGTGCGCGATCGTCCCGCCGAACGGCGTCTGCGCCGCGCGGGCGGGATCGACATGGATGAACTGGTGGTCGCCGGTCGCGTCGGCGAACTTGTCGATCATGGCTTGCGTGACCTCGACCCAGTCGGACAGCGTCTCGGTACCGATCCGCTTCTGCATCTCGGCGGTGCTGATCGTCGACACGGCATTCCCCTCCAAGCCTGTTTGGCGCTAAGCGCTGCGACGTCTCTAGGCGTACAGGCTGGCCGACCGCAAGCCTCACCCAACCGGAAGCTGGAAAATGTCGACTGCCGTAACGTCCAATGCCCGTAACACCATGGCAAAGCTGTATCGGGCGAGCGAACCCGATGTTCTAAAACCGCTGCTGGAGCGTGCCGCGCTCGATTCGGATTCGCGCGAGCGGGTGATGGGTCATGCGCTCGGGCTGCTCGCCGATTTGCGCGCGGCGCAGAGCAAGGGGTGGGTGAACCAGTTCCTCCAGGAGTATCGGCTGAATTCGTCCGAAGGCGTCGCGTTGCTGAGCCTTGCCGAGGCGTTCCTGCGCGTGCCCGATCCCGAGACCGCGGACCTACTGATCGCGGACAAGCTGGGCGATGCCGACTGGCGTGCGCATGCGGGCAAGTCGAATTCGAAGCTCGTCAATTCGGCGACCTGGGGGCTGGTGGTCGGCCGCGTGCTGGTCGGCGAGGGTGCGACCGGGCCGCTGCGCCGGCTGATCAGCCGCGCGGGCGAGCCGTTCGTGCGGCAGGCGGTGGGTGCCGCGATGAAGATGATGGGCGAGATCTTCGTGATGGGCCGGACCATCGACGAGGCGATGAAGCGGATGCGGCGGCCCGAGAACAAGGGATTTACCGCGAGCTTCGACATGCTCGGCGAGGCGGCGCGGACGCATGCCGATGCGCAGCGCTATTTCCAGGCCTATGTGGGCGCGGTCGACGCGGTCGGGCGCGATCCCGCGGCGGGGCATTCGATCTCGGTCAAGCTGTCGGCGCTCCACCCGCGCTACGAGGTCGCGCGGTGGAGCGAGTGCGTACCCGCGCTGACCGAGATGCTCGAGGCGCTGGCGGTGCAGGCGGCGTCGAAGGGCATTGCGCTGACCGTCGATGCGGAGGAATCCGAGCGGCTCGAGATGAGCCTCGACATCATCGGCACGGTCGCCGGGCTGCCGTCGCTCAAGGGCTGGGACGGGTTCGGCATGGCGGTGCAGGCGTACGGCAAGCGCGCGCGGCCGGTGATCGCATGGGCGAACGGGCTCGACCGGATCATGAACGTGCGGCTGGTCAAGGGCGCGTACTGGGACAGCGAGATCAAGCGGACGCAGGTCGAGGGGCTGGCGGACTATCCGCTGTTCACGCGCAAGGCGGCGACCGACGTGTCGTATCTGGCGG
Source organism: Sphingomonas sp. Leaf20 (assembly GCF_001421535.1). Classification (GTDB taxonomy): domain Bacteria; phylum Pseudomonadota; class Alphaproteobacteria; order Sphingomonadales; family Sphingomonadaceae; genus Sphingomonas. Next base: position 250,976 of record NZ_LMKN01000009.1, read on the forward strand.
TTGCCAAGGACATGCTGGCGGCGGAGAATATCCGGCCGGCGTTCGCGAGCCACAATGCGCTGACCGTCGCGACGATCATGGAATGGGCGGGCAACAGCCGCGATTTCGAGTTCCAGCGGCTGCACGGCATGGGCGACGGGCTGTACGAGCGGCTGGTGCAGGAGAATGGCTATCACTGCCGCGTCTATGCGCCGGTCGGTGGGCACCGCGACCTGCTGGCGTATCTCGTCCGGCGTCTGCTGGAGAATGGGGCGAATTCGAGCTTTGTGCACCAGCTGGCGGACGAGCGGCTGACCGAGGGGGAGATCCTCGCGGATCCGGTGGCGAAAATCGCGGCGGTTGGGGGCAAGCGGCATCCGAGCATTCCGCTGCCGGTCGACCTGTTCGGGGCGGACGGGCACCGGAATTCGGCGGGGCTCGATTTGAGTGACGTGGATACGCTGGCGGCGACCGTGAAGGTCGTGAATGCGCCATTGCCACAGGGCGCGTTCCCCCGCGAAGGCGGGGGCCCAGACTCGGCGCAGGGCGCCGACCGCGCTGCCGCGCGTGAGCCGGAGGGGCTGGACCCCCGCCTTCGCGGGGGAACGGTGAGTGATGCGATCACCCGCGCGCATGCGGCGTTTCCGGGCTGGTCGCGGTCGCCGGTCGAGGAGCGGGCGGCGTGTCTCGACCGGCTGGCCGACCTGCTCGAAAAGCATCGCGACGAGCTGATGGCGATCTGTGTGCAGGAGGCGTTCAAGACGATCCCCGACGCGATCGGCGAGGTGCGCGAGGCGGTCGATTTCTGCCGCTATTATGCGCAGCAGGCGCGCGCGAAGCTGCAGCCGATCGAGCTGCCGGGGCCGACGGGCGAGCGCAACATGCTGCATATCGAGGGGCGCGGCGTCTGGGCGACGATCGCGCCGTGGAACTTCCCGCTGGCGATCTTCCTGGGGCAGACGGTGGCGGCGCTCGTCACGGGCAATGCGGTGGCGGCCAAGCCCGCGCCGCAGACGCCGCGGATCGCCGCGCGCGCGGTCGAACTCGCGCATGAGGCGGGCGTGCCGGCGGACGTGCTGATCCTCGTCACGGGCGGACCCGAGGTCGGCGCGGCGCTGACCGCGGACGCGCGCATCCAGGGCGTCGCGTTCACCGGATCGACCGCGACGTCGCGCAAGATCGCACGCGCGCTGCTCGAGGACGACAGCCGGCCGATCGTTCCGCTGATCGCGGAGACGGGCGGGATCAACGCGATGATCGTCGATTCGACCGCGCTGCCTGAGCAGGTTGTGGCGGACGTGATCGCCTCGTCGTTCCGTTCGGCGGGGCAGCGCTGCTCGGCGCTGCGGCTGCTGCTGGTGCAGGAGGATATCGCGGACGGCGTGATCGAGATGCTGTCGGGCGCGATGGATACGCTGAGGATCGGCCGTGCGGGCGATCCGGCGACCGATGTCGGGCCGGTGATCGACCAGGCCGCCTATGACCGGCTGATGGCGTATCGCGCGCGCGTGGCGGCGAAGACCGTCAAGACGCTCGACGTGCCCGCGGACGGTCTATTCGTGCCGCCGACTTTGGTACGGATCGGTGCGGTCGAGGATCTGAACGAGGAGTGGTTCGGGCCGATCCTCCACGTCGCGACGTGGGAGGCGGGCAAGCTGAGCGAGACGATCGCGCGGGTCAACGCCAAGGGCTACGGGCTGACGATGGGGCTGCACAGCCGGATCGCGCGTGCGTCCGAGGTGATCGAGGCCGAGGCGGCGGTGGGCAACCTGTACATCAACCGGTCGATGATCGGCGCGGTGGTCGGATCGCAGCCGTTCGGCGGCGAGGGGCTGTCGGGGACCGGGCCCAAGGCGGGCGGGCCGCGCTATCTCTACCGGTTCTGTGCGGAGCGGGCGGTGTCGGTGGATACAACGTCGGCTGGGGGGAATGCGACGTTGCTGTCGCTGGATGAGGGCGGGATCTGAGCTGATCCCGTTCGTTTGCAATTACACCCGCCTCGTCATCCCCGCGCAGGCGGGGATCTATATTGGCTGGCCGGGAGGGGTATCGCGACCCGTTGGGTCTATGGATCCCCGCTTCCGCAGGGATGACGGAGGGGGGGCTATGAGACGCTTTATCAGCCCCTTGTCGCCTCGGCTTCGCGCGGTGTCGGCATCTCGGGGTACGGCATCACCATCGACCCGTCGGGCGCGGCCATCATGTTAACCTGCGTCGGGAACGCGATCTCGATCTTCTCGTCGTTGAAGCGCTTCAGGATGGCGATGCCGACCGCGGTGCGGCCGTCGTAGAAGCTCGCATAATCGGGGCCCTTGCTGTCGAACTGGACCTCGAAATCGAGGCTCGACGCGCCGAAGCCGGTAAAGCCTGCGCGCGTGAAGATCTTGTCGTTGGCCTCGACGATCTCCTTCAGCATCGCGGGGATGCGCGAGCAGACCTCGGGCGGGGTCGAATAGGTGACGCCGATCAGGAACTTCGCGCGGCGGTGGTTGCGCTGCGTGTTGTTGAGGATCTCCTTGTTGAGGAGGTTCTTGTTCGAGATGACGCGCTCCTCGCCGTCGATGCCGCGGATGCGCGTCGATTTCAGCCCGATCGCCTCGACGCTGCCCGAGGCGGTGTCGTAGCTGATCGAATCGCCGCGGCGGAACGGGCGGTCGAAGATGATCGCGAGCGCGGCGAACAGGTCGGCGAAGATCCCCTGCGCGGCCAGACCGATCGCGATGCCGCCCACGCCGAGGCCCGCGACGAGGCCGGTGACGTTGACGCCGAGATTGTCGAGCACCACCACGAGCGCGACCGCGAACACGACGAACGTGACGAGCAGGCGGATCAGCCCCATCGCCGACAGCAGCGCCTCGCCCGAATAATGTTCGGACTGCGTGCGGTGCTCGATCGCGCCAAGGATGATCTCGCGCACCCAGACCGCCGCCTGGAAGACCGCGGCGACGGTGAAGAGGAAGTTGACCGTGGTCGCGACCTGGCCGGGAGCGGCGGAATAGCCGTCGACCAGCTTTGCGGCGAGCATGACGATGAAGAAGTTGCTGGTCCGCGCGATCGCCTTGCCGACGACGATCCCCCAGCCGTTGAGCGCGCGGGGCCGTTCGCACAGGCTGCTGCCGAAGCGCCGGGCGGTGTGGAGCGCGAGGACGATTAGCGCCCCCGCGCCGAACGCGATCAGGATCTGCAGCCAATAGGCCTGGATCCAGGCAATGCTCGCGGCAACGAATTCCTGCGCTTGGTTGCCGACATCGCCGGCGTTGAAGATCGGGGCTTTGGCAACGCTGTTGGTCGTGGACATCGGGATACTCGTCAGGCCGCAATGGCGATGGTTGCGGGCGTTCCGGCTTCGAGGAACGCGATCAGGCCGCATTCCTCCCGGCTGAGATAGCGCTTGGCGCGTGGAAGGCGGAGCGCCTTGCGAAACGCCGACTGCCCCTGTTTGACCAGGGCAATCAGCGAGGGGTGGACATAGCTCTTGCGCGCGATCGCGTGCGTGTTGCCGAGCCGTGCGACGACGGGCTCGAGCATCGCCTTCAGGCTGAGGTCGCGCTCGGCGGACGCGAGCGCCTCGAACGCGGCGACGCTCGCGGCCCAGGTCCGGAAGTGCTTGGCGCTGAAATCGGTACCGGTGGCGTCGCGGATATAACAGTTGACGTCGGTCGAGGTGACGGGGTGCGCCACGCCCGCGTCGTCGAGCCACGCAAACAGATGCTGCTCGTCGAGATCCTGACATTTCTTGACGAAGCTGCTGAGCGAGCGATCGGTGATCCGGAGCGTCCGCAGCTTGCCCGCCTTGCCCTTGTACTGAAGTTTGAGCGTCGCGCCTTTGACCTCGCCGTGGCGCTTGCGCAGCGTCGTCGCGCCGAAACTCTCGTTCGCTTCGGCATAGGCTTCGTTGCCGACGCGGATATGCCCGCCGTCGAGGAGGCGGATGACCGCGGCGACCGCGCGCTCGCGGGTCAGCGAGCGTTTCCGCAGATCGGCCTCGACGGTCTTCCTGAGCTTGGGGAGCGCATGGCCGAAATCAGCGCAGCGCTCGTATTTCGCCGCGTCCTGCGCCTCGCGGAAGCCGGGGTGATAGCGATATTGCTTCCGGCCCTTCTCGTCCCAGCCGACCGCCTGGATATGGCCGTTCGGCTTGGGGCAGAACCAGGCGTCGCCATACGCGGGGGGCAGGCCGACCGCGTTCAGCCGGTCGATCTCGTCGCGATCGGTGATGCGCTCGCCCTTCGCAGTCCAATAGCCCCAGCCATGCCGCATCTTCCTGCGCGTGATGCCGGGCTTCGAGTCATCGGAATACACGATTCGGGTCGGCACGCATTTCTCCCGGGGGCGGAGGAATATCCGACCGCCTTTCGAAATGTTCGGGAGGGCGCATCGTTCCGGAACGACGCGGGCGGCGCGGTGTTGAGGGGACACCGAATTCATCCTGCATTTCATTGGAGACGTCAGATGGCCGACCTGTCCCAGGCACGCGTATTGATCCTCGCAACCGATGGTTTCGAGACGGTCGAATTGTTCGAACCCAGAAAGGCGCTCGAGGCGGTGGGCGCGAAGGTAACGCTCGCGTCGATCAAGACCGATCCGATCCAGGGCATGAAGGGCGATATCAACAAGGCGGAGACCGCCACGCCCGACCTGACGCTCGATGAGGTCGATACCGACGATTATGATGCGCTGATCCTGCCGGGCGGCGTCGCCAATCCCGACGTGATGCGGCTCGAGGAACGCGCGATCGAGATCGTCACCGAGTTCATGGAGGACGGCAAGATCGTCGCGGCGATCTGCCACGCACCGTGGCTGCTCGCGGAGGCCGACGTGATCGATGGCCGCCGCCTGACGAGCTACCCCTCGATCCGCACCGATCTCGAGAATGCTGGTGCCGAGGTCGTCGACGAGGAGGTCGTGGTCGACGACAATCTGATCACGAGCCGCAAGCCCGACGACATTCCCGCGTTCAACAAGGCGATCATCGCGGCGCTGGAGGAAGAACTCGCGGACGAGCCGGTCGACTGATCTGGCCGGGGTCGGGGAGGGCCGCGCCGTCGCGTCGGCGTCAGGCGATGCTCTCCCCGAGCCGTTCCCGTCGCCAGGACGGAAGCCGGTTGATCCAGCGCTGCGCGGGGCGCTCGACGCCGTGATAGAGCATGATCGACGCGCCGAGGACCAGCGCGAGGAATACCGCCATGATCGGCGGCGCGACATGGGCGGGGTCGCCGACAAACGCCATCCTGTAGGCCTTCCATAACAGGGAATGGCTGAGATAGGTGGCGAAGCTGATCTCGCCGAGATAGTGGACGACGCGCCAGCCGAGCGGGTTTGCCGGGTGATTGGCCGTCAACGCGATTGCGAACAGCAGTCCGGCAAGCGCGGTCGGGATGATCGCGATCTCGCCCAGCAGTCCTGTCCCGAACGATACGAATGCGGCCGCGCTGACGACAAGGGCGACGGCCAGCGCGGGCGTGCGTTTGTCGCGAAACCGCAACCACAGCGCACCAAGCGCCGCGCCGGCCGCGAACTGCGTCAGGCAGCGGACCATGCCGAAATACGGGATGCCGTCACCCAGCTCGTGGGCCTGCCGCGAGAGCATGACATAGGCGAGGATCGTGAAGCTGCCCGCGATCGCCATCAGCAGGACGATCGTCGGTGTCCGCTTCAGGTCGATCGCGAGCGGTAGCAGCGGGAAGGCGAGATAGGCGGCCATCTCGCACGAGATCGACCAGGCCGGGTCGTTCCACTGCAGCGCCGCAACGCCGAACGCCTCGCGCGCGACGGGCCAACATTGCAGGAGCAGTGCGTGGAGCGGCAGCATGTCCAGCGGAAATTGCGGATCGGCGGGGCGACCGGTGACCGACAGTCCGAGCACGATGACCAGCGCGAAGCCGAGCAGGACGAGATGCAGCGGCCAGATCCGCGCGACGCGGCGGAGCAGAAACGACGGGATGCTCGCCCATCGCTGTGTCCCGATCCGGTCGGCATAGCTGAGCCAGATGACGAAGCCCGAAAGCAGGAAGAAGAAGTCGACCGAGAAATAGCCCTTGGCGAGCACGCGCAGCACCGCGTCGGGGACCCCCAGCGAAAAGCGCAGATGGTAGAGCACCACGAACCACGCGGCCAACCCGCGCGCACCGGTCAACGCCCGCAGCTCGGTCATACGGGGAGGGCGCCGTGCGCGGGGTCGCGGGTCTGGCGCATCGACCGGAAGCTCGCTTCGCGGCGTTTGCGCGTGAGATAGGTATCGAGGCCGATCTGCGCGCCGAGCAGCATGTAGATGAACGGCTGGAACGCGATCGCGATGAACGCGGCGCCGAGCAGGTACACGAGATGGCCGCTCTGCAACGCGGCGGCGAGCGGGCCGGCCCATGCGAACGCGCCGTCGGGATCGGCGTAGCGGCGGCGCAGCACCTCCATCCGTACCAGACCGGCGACGTTGAGCAGCAGCCAGAGCGCGAGCCCGAAATAGCCCTGTTCGCCGAGCATCTCAAAATAGGCGCTGTGATAGGCGCGCGCCTTGTCCTCCTCGACCTTGCCCGGCGCCGCACCGCCCTCCGCGCCGGCGAGATCGTAGCGAATCCGGTTGCCGCGATACGCCTCGAACCCGCCGCCGAACGGGTGCGACCGGGCATAGTCGATCGTCCATTGCCACACCGCGATCCGCGTCGATGCGGATTCGTCGGCCTGGTAGGTCTTGATCGTGTTCATCCGGTTGGTGAAGGTGGAGGGCAGGAACGGGATCGCGATCAGTCCGAGCGTCGCGAGGCCGCCGAGATACAGGATCTTGCGCTTCACGACGCGCAGCGACAGGATCGCGAGCAGGCCGATGCAGAGTAGCCCGGTGCGCGTCGAGGTGCCGACCGGGATCAGCAGGCATGCGAACACGAGCGCGATGCAGAACGCCTGGACGCGGCGGTCGGGTTTGAAGATCGTGCCGTGGCGCATGAACCAGAGAATGATCGGGATGATCGCGACCGCGACCGCGCTGATCGTGCTGCCTTCGTAGAGCCCCGAATTATTGTCGACCATCAGGTTGAGCTGGCCATAGCCGCCGCCGCCGCTGGCGATCGTCTTGATCCCGCCGACGATGATGATCGAGGCCGCCGACAGGATCATGAACAGCAGCAGCGCCTCGATCCTGAGCCGGGTCCGCAGCGTCAGCGGCAGGAACGCGGCGAAGGCGAGCGCCTTCCAGACCCAGTCCCATTTCTCCTTTGCCTCGACGGGGAAATCGGCGGCAAGCGTCGTCGCCCAGCAATAGAGCAGCAGCACGACGATCAGCACCTGGCGCGGCGCGACGCGCGTGTCGCGCTTGTCGTCGGCGATCACCCATCCACCGACCGCGAGCGCAACCGCGATCAGCGAGATCGGCACGGTGTTGAGCAGCAGGTAGGTCAGCCGCTGGGGCGAGACGATGTCGATATAGACATAGGCGAGGACGAGCAGGAACGGCCGCTTGAACCCGAGCGCGAAGAACGCGGCCAGAAACGCGATGAACGCGAGATCACGCACGCGGCGGCGACTCCCGTTTCGCATCGGGCGTTTCGCGGGGCTCGCGGTCGAGATCGGGGCGGCGCAACAGCAGGAACGCGGCGAGCATCATCAGGCCGTGCGTCAGGCCAAGCGCGAAATTGTCGATCATCTGCCGGCCTCCCTCCTGCCGCGCGCCATGGGGCTGCGCAGCTGTCATCGCCGGGCGGCGTGCCCGGTGTCGCAGCGCGGGTCTAGCGCGCGGCGGTTGACGCGCCGTTAAGCGCTGTCATGGCAAGACGCCATCACGATGCGCATTCTTCATATCCTCGACCACGGCCTGCCATTGCAGAGCGGCTACACGTTCCGGACCCGCGCGATCCTGAAAGCGCAGGAGGCGCAGGGCTGGAGCGTCGCCGCCGTCACCGGCCAGCGGCACGGCGCCGCGCCTGCTGCGGTCGAGCGCGTCGACGGGCTGACCTTCTACCGCACGCAGGCCGAACGGCGCGGCGGACCGATCGGCGAGCTGGCGGGCATCCGCGCGTTCGCCAGCCGTATCGAGGCGGCGGTGGCCGCGTTCCGGCCCGACATTCTCCACGCGCATTCGCCGGTGCTCGACGCGCTGGCGGGGCTGATCGTGGCGCGGCGCCGCAAGCTGCCGCTGGTGTACGAGATCCGCGCGTTCTGGGAGGATGCGGCGGTCGGCAATGGCACCGGGCGCGAAGGGTCGCTGGCGTATCGGACGACGCGGACGCTCGAGACATGGGCCGTCAGGCGCGCCGACGCGGTTGCGGTGATCTGCGACGGGTTGCGCGGCGACCTGATCGAACGGGGAATCGCGGGTGACAAGATCATGGTGTCGCCGAACGGCGTCGATCTCTCGCTGTTCGGAACGGTGCCCCCGCGCGACGATGCGCTGGCGACTCAGCTCGGGCTGGACGGCGCGGACGTCGTCGGGTTCATCGGCAGCTTCTATGACTATGAAGGCCTCGACGACCTAATTTCCGCGATGCCCGCGCTGATCGCGCGACGGCCCGAGGCGCGGCTGCTGATGGTCGGCGGCGGGCCGATGGCGGAGGCGCTCGCGACGCAGGCGCGCGAATCGCCGGTGGCCCGTGCGATCCATTTCGTCGGGCGCGTGCCGCATGCCGAGGTCGAGCGCTATTACGGGCTGGTGGACATCCTTGCCTATCCGCGCAAGCGGATGCGGCTGACCGATCTCGTCACGCCGCTCAAACCGCTTGAGGCGATGGCGCAGGGGCGGATGGTGGCGGCATCGGACGTCGGCGGGCACCGCGAACTGATCCGCGACGGCGAGACCGGGACGCTGTTCCCGCCGGACGATCCCGACGCGATCGCCGCGGCACTGTCGGCGTTGTTCGCGGACCGGTCGGGCTGGAACGCGCGCCGCGTGCGGGCGCGGGATTTTGTCGACAAAGAGCGTAACTGGTCGTCAAACATTTTGCGTTACGAACCCATTTACCATCGGCTGTCCCGGCCGATCAACGGAAAGTCGCATGGCAGCGCTTAGTCCCAATCCCCTGATCCGCCACCTTCCCGTCGGCGCCGCGGTTGCGGTCGCGGTCATCGCGGCCGGCGTCTTCGCGCTCATGCCGGCGGACGCGCTCGAGCAGACGGTCTGGCGCAGCGGGATCGCCGCGCTGATCCCCGCAGCGCAGCCGCCGCTGGGATCGACCGCGCGCGCGGTGCTCGCGCTCGCATTTGCGGCGGTCGGTGCGGCGGTGACGTGGTCCGCGCTGTTCCTGCTGGTCGGACCCGGCGGCCTGCTCGCACCCAAGCGGCACCGCGCGACCGACATACCCAGCGAACCGCCGAGCGTGCGGCGTGCGGACGCGCATCCCGATGCGCCGCCGCGCCGGCCGATGACCGCCGCCGATCTCGGCACGCCGATGATGGACGTCCACGCCGCCAAGACCGACGAGCCCGAGCGGCCGATCCCGACCGATCTCGACCAGCCGCTTGCCGCGTTCGATCCGCTCGCGATCCTGCCGGTGCCGATGGAACCGGTGCGCCCCGTCGCGCCGCTGCTCACGATCGCGGACCCACGCCCCGCAGTGGTCGCGTCGGGTGCGATCGTCGAGGATCCCGCAGTCGATCTCCGGATCGATCAGGACGACGAGTTGGAAACCGTCGCGGTCGCGCCCGAACCCGTCGCGGTGTCGCACGTCGCGACGTCGAACGCGGCGCCAACCTTGTACTGGCCAGCCGAGCGCGGGGTGACGGCGATCGGGTCGGGGCCGACTTTGGTCGTCGATACGCCGGCCCCGGTCCGAGCCGATCCGCCGGTCTCCGCCAGAGGCGACACGGAGCCCTCGATCGAGTCGCTGCTGCGCCGGCTCGAGCAGGGCAGCATGCGTCGGCAGCGGCGCAGCGCCGGCTGAGTTGTCGGGCATACCCGTCCCCTGTGAAACCGCTTCGGATCGCAGGCGGCCTCTGATACCCATTGCTCGAAAAGCGCAAGGGAGAGGTCATGACGGATAGCGTACGAAGGACGGACGCGGCAGTCGGGCAGGGGGGTATAGGGGGCGGACCCGACCGGCATGAGGCGATCGATACGCAGCCGGGCGCGACGCCCTATGCCTGGTACGTCCTGTCGATCCTGTTCCTCGTGTACATCCTCAATTTCGTGGACCGGCAGATCATCTCGATCCTGGCCGAGGACATCAAGCGGGACCTGGGGCTGAAGGACCAGGATCTCGGATTCCTGTACGGCACCGCGTTCGGCGTCTTCTATTCGCTGTTCGGGATTCCGCTCGGCCGGCTCGCGGACAATTGGCACCGCGTCCGGCTGATGACGATCGGGCTGTCGCTCTGGTCGGTGATGACGGCACTGTCGGGGCTCTCGAAGAGCGGAGGGCATCTCGCCGCGGCGCGGATCGGGGTGGGGATCGGCGAGGCGACCGCGAGCCCCTCGGCCTATTCGCTCATCTCGGATTATTTTCCCAAGCGGCTGCGCGCGACCGCGCTGTCGATCTATTCGGCGGGGCTGTACGTCGGCGGGGGCTTCAGCCTCTTCATCGGCGGTCTGATCGTCCAGAACTGGAACCGGATGTATCCGGGCGGCGGTCCGCTGGGGCTGGTCGGGTGGCAGGCGGCGTTCATGGCGGTCGGGATCCCGGGTCTGCTGCTCGCCTGCTGGATCGCGACGCTCAAGGAGCCGATCCGCGGACTCGTCGAGGGCCTGCCGGAGCCCGAAAAGCACCCGGCGCCGTTCAGGGCGTTTGCCGGAGAGCTGCTGACGATCGTCCCGCCCTTCACGCTGATCGGCGCGGCGATGGGTGGCGCGCGGGCGTTCGCGCTCAACATCGCAGGACTCGTGGTCGTCGTCGCGGGGGTGCTGGGGCTGATCGCGCTCGGCGAGCCATGGCCGCAATGGACCGCGATCGGGATCGGCGTCTACGCGGTCTTTTCCTGGGCGTGCGCGCTCAAGCGTCGCGACGCGCCGACCTTCGCGCTGATCGTCGGCACGCCCGCCTTCCTGTTCACGGTCGTCGCGTACGGGCTGAACGCATTCCTGAGCTATGCGGCGAGTTTCTGGGCGGCGCCCTATGCGCTGCGCGTCCTGAACGTCGCGCCGTCGAGCGCGGGGTTCATGATCGGCGGGCTCGGCGCGCTTGCCGGGTTCCTCGGCCTGACGATCGGCGGGGTGGTGTCCGACCGGCTGCGCAGGCGGCATCCCGGCGGGCGGCTGTGGGTCGTGATCTTCGGGGCGGTCGTGCCGACGCCGTTCCTGATCCTGGCGTTCACCGCGACGTCGCCGGTGCCCTTCTATATCGGCCTGTTTATCGCGCAGATCACCGCGAGCGGAGCGCTCGGCGCCGCGGCTGCTACTACGCAGGACCTCGTCCTGCCGCGGATGCGGGGTACGGCGACGGCGACGTTCTTCATCGGCACGACGCTGATCGGTCTCGCGCTCGGGCCCTATCTGGCGGGGCGCGTGTCGACGCTGACGGGAAGCCTGTCGATCGGGATGCTGTCGCTGCTGGCGAGCGTGCCGATCACGCTGGTGGCCGCGATCGCGGCGTGCCGGATGGCGCCCGCTGCGGAGGCATCGCGCGAGGCGCGTGCGCGCGCGGCCGGCGAGGTGCTCTGAGGGCAGGTGAAACCACCCCTGCCGGTTTGCGGCAAGGGTGGTAGACCGGTCAGGCGGGCTGGAACACGCCGCAGGCGATGCGGCCGCCGCTATTGCCCGCTGGATCGGTCATGAGATCGTCGGGACCGGCATGGACGACGAACGCGGCGCCGTCGGCATCGAGCAGCCCCGCCATCGTCGCGCCGGGGATGGTCACGCCGACCGTGCCGCGGCCATCGGTGCCGATGATGAGGTTGGGCAGGTCGCCCTCATGCGGGCCCTGCGGGTTCATCGAGCCGTGCTTCATCGAGGTCGGGTTCCAATGCCCGCCCGCGGTGGTGAAGTCGGGCGCGTCGCAGCGGCCGGTGGTGTGGACATGGACGCCGTGCGTGCCCGACGGCATCGCCTTGGCATCGACCGTGAAGCGCAGCCCGCCCGCAACCTCGGTCGCGGTCGCACGGCCGACATCGACCCCCGCCGCGGTCATCAGCATCGCACCTGCGCGCCCGCCACCGGCCACCGGCGTGCCCGTGTCGAGACCCTTCTGCTCGCACGCGGCAAGCCCCAGAGCCGCGGCTCCGATCGTCATCATGGTCACTACGCGCATGGTCGTCTCCCTGTTGTTAGCCTTGATAGCATGCGAACCCGTCAGCGATCCCCCGGTTCCGATCGCGTGACGAGCGGCCAGCGTGCGACGGGCTCATAGGTCGCGCCGGCATGGTCGAGATGACTGCGATACAGGATCAGATGCGGCAGCACGAAGGGGTCGCTCGCCAGCGCGGCGTTGCGCGCGATCCAGGCCTCGATCTGTGCGCGATCGCCGAGCGAGCGCGCGAGCCTGGCGATCGTCAGATGCGGCAGATACGCACGCCGTTCCGGCGCAATGCCGACGCGGACGAGCGCGTGATCGATCTTGCGGTGGAGCGCCGCGAGCGGCGCGGCGGGCTTGATGCCCGCCCAGAGCGTGTCGATCCGCCCGCGCTTCTCGAACGTGCCGACGCCCGCGATCGCGACCGTCGGCGCATCGGCATGGACCTGCGCCAGCACGTCCGCGACGTCTTCGGCGACCGCGCGCTCGACCTCGCCGATGAAGCGCAGCGTCACGTGGAGCTGTTCGTCGTCCTGCCAGCGCGCGCCCGCGACGCCGTCCATCACGTCGAGGAGGCCGTCGCGGACGGAACGGGGCGGACGCAGGGCGACGAACAGGCGTATCATGACCCGGCCGATGCTACGCCTCGCCGCGGCGCGAAGGAACCACGGCGCTTGAAAAACGTCGAGCAAGGGACGATATTTGCGGTAACCGGCGTTATGCCGGACAGAGGAGTTATATTCACCATGGCTAATTGGTCTGACCCCCGGCCCGGCGCCGCGTCGTTCGGAACGACGGCCAGCACCGATCGATCGTCGTCCTATGACGCCGGACTGCGGTCGTACATGTTGTCGGTCTACAACTATATGGGATCCGGCGTCCTGCTGACGGGCATCGTCGCCCTGTTGTTCTCCTGGGGTGGTGCGACCTCGCCCGCCGCACAGGTCTTCATGGGTGGCGGCCCGCTGAAGTATGTGATCATGTTCGCGCCGCTCGCGATCGTGTTCGGGATGAGCTTCGGTCAGAACCGGATGAGCACCGCGACGCTGCAGATGCTGTTCTGGGGCTTTGCGGTCCTGATGGGGCTGTCGCTCTCGACGATCTTCCTGGTGTATAGCGGCACGTCGATCGCCGGCGCGTTCTTCGCGACCGCGGCAGGCTTTGCCGGGCTGAGCCTCTACGGCTACACCACGAAGCGCGATCTGTCGGCGTTCGGTACGTTCCTGATCATCGGTGTCGTCGGTCTGATCGTGGCGAGCCTTATCAACCTGTTCCTGCAGTCGGGCATCATGCAGCTGGTCATCAGCGGCGTCGGCGTGCTGCTGTTCGCGGGTCTGACGGCCTATGATACGCAGCGTACTAAGAGCCTGTACATGCAGGTCGCTGGCACGGACATGGTCGGCAAGGTCGTGATCATGTCGGCGCTCAGCCTGTACCTCGACTTCATCAACATGTTCATGTTCGTCCTCCGCCTGTTCGGCAGCAGCCGCAACTAGTCGATGCGACCATGACGGTACTGGACCCGGCGGGAAACCGCCGGGTTTTTTTGTAAGCTCAACTGAAGGGATGACGATCCGCGATGCGGCTGTCGATCGAAGTGCGTCTGGACTACGGGATCCTGGGCGACGCGGACGTATTGCTCCAGATCGAGGCGGCGGCGATGGCCGATCAGCGCATCGAGCACCAGTCGCTGACGCTGTGGTCGGACAGCCCGATCCGCGCGGTGCCGGGCGAGGACGGTATCGGACAGCGATGCTGGGCGCGCGGACATGGCAGGCTGACCGCGGAGTATAACGCGATCGTCCGGGTCGAGCGCCCCGTCGTCGCGCTGGGGGCCTATGGGGTAACGCCGCCGCGGCTGCTGCCGGGCGACGTCACCGCCTATCTGCTGCCCAGCCGCTATTGCCAGTCGGACCGGTTCGAGGGGTTCGTCGGGCGGCAGTTTTCCGGGCTCGAGGGCGGCGCGCTCGCCGCGGCGCTGAGCGCATGGGTGGGCAACGCGCTCGATTACCGGATGGGATCGAGTTCGGGCGAGACGTCCGCGCTTGATACGTTTGCGTCGCGATCGGGGGTGTGCCGCGATTACGCGCATCTGCTCGTCGCGCTCGCGCGCGCGGGCGGGATCCCGGCGCGGTGCGTGTCGGCCTATGCGCCGGGGGTCGATCCGCCCGACTTCCACGCGGTCGCCGAATTGTGGCTCGACGACGCGTGGCGGCTGGTCGACCCGACCGGGATGGCATCGTGCGGCGACATCGCGCGCGTATGCGTCGGCCGCGATGCGACCGATATCGCGTTCATGACCGTCTTCGGGCAGGCGACGCTGTGGACGCAGACGGTCAAGGTCCGCGCGCTCGAGCAGGAACACCCGCCACGCTGGACCGTTTGACACCCGGAACAATATACGAGGAAGACCCCATGACCGACATCGACAAGAGCGCGCTCGACAGTCTCTCCGTCGCGCCTGCGGCGGATCCGGATGCCAAGACCGGCGGCCGCGATCCCCGTCAGGAGGCCGGGCAGGACAAGTCGATCGGCAAGCGCCTGCAGAAGAACCCGTCGAGCAACGACGCCCGCCTCGACAACGCGCTCGACGAGTCGATGGACGCGAGCGATCCGCCCGCATCGACGCAGCCCGTCCACAACCAGGGGCCGGCGAAGTCGTCGGGCTATGACGAAGAGGCCGAACGCAAGCTCGCCGAGAAGTCGAACTGACGCATGTCGGTGTCGTCGTCGCTGACCCGCCAGCGCGACGGCACCATCTCTTGAGACTTTTCCCCCGCCGGTTCGCCGGAATTTAGCACTAATCTGTCACAATCGCCTCGGTTGGTCGCTATCATGTTGCGGCGCAATGCGTTTCATGATGCCTTGACCGCGTGGCAGGATGACGCGGCTGGTTTGCTGATCTCGAACACAAGCGCCGTCTTTCCCGTGATGTTTCAAGGCGGGGTGATGATATGGCTTCCAGAATGAAACCGGCCCGGGGGATCACGACCCTCGCCGAGATGAAGGAATTCGCGGGCTTCTCGAGTGCGACGCAGCGGTTCATCCGCCGGTCGCTCGACGTCGGCCTCGAGCGCGAGGATGCCATGGTCCGCTGGTCGCGCGACGTCGTCGAGGCGGCGAGTATCCGTGCACAGGCCCGTTTATACGAGCGCCTGCCCGAGCTGCGGCAGATCATCCCGGACGACACGGGGCTCAACGCGGTCGAGCCATTCCTGGGGCGGCTGGTGACCTTTGCTGCGTTCGATCTCGGGCAGGGGCGACTGACGAGTTTCTCCGCATTCCGGTTCCTTTACGAGCGGCTGGTCGGTGCCGAGATCCGGCCGTGGCTGCCGTCCGCCTTCTGCGCGGCAGCGGCGTTGCCGCATCTTCACCCCGAATTGCGGCGGGCCCTGCTCCAGTCGATCAGCGAGTCGGCGGCGACCGCGTCGGGATGGTCGAACCTGCAGCCGGCGTTCTTTCCGCACTGGGTCGAGAAGGTCGACGGCGGAACCTCGCTCGCGCAGTAGGTCGCGCGGGCGCTAGCGACAGGCGCGCCAGCCCATCGCGCCGCGTTCGGCCTGGTCGAGGTGCAGGTGATCGGCGTGCGCCGCGTTATAGTCGGGCGAGAGCATCGTCGCGAAGACGGTGCAGGCGCCGTCGCGGACGTCGTGCAGGAAGCCGGCCTTCGGATCGTCGCCCTTCCAGTCGCCCGCGACGGTGATGCGCGTGCCGTCGGTGAGGCGGAAGCCCGCGACGTCGACGGCATTCGCGGTCGAATGCTCGCTCCACGTTCCCGCGTCGCGGCCATAGATACGTCTGCAGCTATAGCTGCCGAAATGGTCGATGCTGGCGACCGCCTTGCCGAAATGGCGTTGCGCGGCAGGCTGGACGACGGTCCATTCCCACATCGTCAACGCCGCGGCGACCGGGCATGCGATCCCGAGCCCGGCGGGTGCGAAGGCGATGCGCCGCGCGCCGCCGGGGGCAAAGCGGACGCCGTCGCTATAGCCGCACTGGCCCTCGCCCGAGCGCGGCGGCAGCGCGGTGTAGGCGACGCCCGCAGCATCGAGGAGCGCGCGGCAGGCGGGGAAGTCCTGCCGGAGCGCGACGAGCTTGCGCCCCGTCATCATGCCGACGGGCTGGCCGAGATCGAGCGGGGTCCATGGCAGGTCCTGCGGCCGGCCGCGCAGCGTCGCCCAGAGCAGCAGGCCGAGCGCGCCAACGATGACAAGCCCCGTCAGCCACCCGAGCGTTCTGCGCAGCGCCCGCATCACCCGCGCACGGCGCTCGACAGGCGCTCGCGCGTCACGGGATAGCCAAGGTCGTCGGGGATGCACAGATAGGCCTCGCCCTCATGCGTCTCCGACCACGGTGTGACGGTGCGGACCGGGTGACGCCGCGCATCCGCGACCGCCGCGTCGAAATCCGCAAACCTTGCGAGGCGTTCGAGATTGCGGCGCGTCGGAAAGATGATCTGCGCGCGTCCCGCGTCGGCGTCGTCGAGGATCTGTTGCGCGGTCGCCCAGAGCAGGCGGCTGTTCTCGGTGCCGTCGACGACGGGGTCGGGCATCTCGGCCGGCAGCCGCACCAGATAGAAGCGCGTGTCGAAGATCCGGGCATGCGCGTGCGCGGGGCGCCAGCGCGCGAAATATTCGAGCGCCATCGGGTCGATCGCGGTGCCTGCCATGTCGATCGCGTCGGCGAGCGAGCGGCCGCTGCCCAGTGCGTCGCGCAGGATGCGGAGGTCGGGTGCTGTGGGTAGCGGGGTCAGGCCGATCGCCAGTCCGACTTCCTCGATCGTCTCGCGGATCGCGGCGATCCGCGCGGCGACGTCACGATCGACCGCGGGATCGTGAAGCAGTCGTGCCGCCAGATCATGGTCGCCGGGATCGATCCGGCCGCCCGGAAAGACGAGCGCACCACCGGCAAATGCCATCGACGCCGCCCGCTCGACGAACAGCAGTTCGGGCGGACCCGGGCGCTGCTCGCGAAAGATCACGAGCGTCGCAGCGGGGATTGCGGGGGGCATGTCGGGCGGCGGGTTTGCGGTCATCTGACCGACGTAACGCACGACGGGCGATTGCAGCCAGCCCGGCCGGATTTAATCATGAAACGGGGAGGGGCGTGCCCTCCCCATCGAGCCTCAGCCCTCGCTGCCGAGCGTCTTCTTGGCGGCCTCGATCGCGGTCTTGCCGGACTTGCGGACCGACTTGACGGCGTCGCCAGCCGCAGCCTCGACCTTCGAGCCGGCCTTGCGACCCAGACCGATCGACTTGGCCATTGCGCGACGGGCTTCCGAATAGGTCGCAGCGACCATCGGATAGTCCGCCTTGAGGTTGAACCGCTCGCGATACTGCTCCGGCGTCATGCCGTGCGTCGACAGATGACGGCGCAGCGTCTTGTACTTCTTGCCGTCGATCATCGAAACAATATGGTCGGGCGACGAAAGCGACTTGCGCACCGTCACGGCAGGCTCATAGGTCTGGCCGTCGGTGGCTTCGGTCTCCATCGACGTGCCGGTCGACAGCTTGGTGACGGCAGCGTGCATCGACATCAGAAATGCCGGTACGTCTTCAGCCGTCGTACGCGTATTGGGGTTCGCAAGCCAGGCGGCGGTCAGCTCGGCAGCAAGTTCGACAACATTGATTGTATCAGTCACACGGTATCCTCGAAGATGAAAATGATCCCCTCCGCCGCAGCGGTTAGACCTGAACGAATGAAAATAACACCCGTGAAAATGATTAAAGTGCTCAATCGATAGCAAATTATGGGACATTGAGCTTTCCGGGCGATTAAACTTGGCGCGTCAGACGTGGCCAGGCGGGGGGATTGATCTGCGGCGCGGGCGAGCCATGCCGGCATGATAAGCGGTCGTTTCGGAAGCTATTGCGCGTCGACGAGCAAGGTCGGGGCTAGATTTTCCGGTATCCTATATTGCCACCACGGGGGTCGGTGCCGGTCGCCGGGCAGGAACCCACCACCCGGGAACGCGGCAACGCCCGGGCGCGCGAGGGACTGGCAATCGCAACCGGCTTGCGGTAGGGGCGCCGACAGCCGGGACGGGTGGCCGAGTGGTTTAAGGCAGCGGTCTTGAAAACCGCCGTAGGGGCAACTCTACCGTGGGTTCGAATCCCACCCCGTCCGGGCTGTTCTCCGATATTTCCATCATCATGATCGGCCCGGCGTGGCGGTTGCGCTTTCGCGCCGCGTCGGGCAGCGGGGCGCGATGGATCTCGACGCTCTGCTCTATCATTATTTCGGTGCCGACGACGTCGATGCGCTGACGCCGGCCGCGATCGACGAGGGCAGGGCGCGCGTGCTGATCGACTTTTCGACCGAGCGCGACGCCGGGCGGCGGTTCGCGCTCTGGTCGATGCTCGCGGCGTTCGGCGATGCGCCCGATCCCGAAACAGCGTTCAAGTCGCCCGCCGAGCGCGCCGCAGCGCTGCGCTATGTCCGCGCGCTGCGCTCGGTCGACGATGGCGACGACTGAACGCGGTTCGCCCGCCCCCGCGATCAGCGGTCGCGATGCGTGGGATAATTTAGCCGGAGCACGCGTTGGACACGCTTAGTCTTCAACGAAAGCCAGCTTCATGAACATCGACCTGACAGGACAGGCCGCGATCGTCACCGGCGCGAGCTCGGGCCTCGGCAGAGCCTCCGCGCTGCTGTTCGCGCAGGCGGGTGCCAAGGTCGCGGTCAACTACAACAGCAACAAGGATGCCGCCGACGACGTCGTCGACCGGATCGTCGCGGGCGGCGGTACGGCCTTCGCGATCGGGGCGGATACATCCGACGAGGATGCGGTGATCGGCATGTTCGACGAGACGGTCGCGCGGTTCGGCGGGGTCGACGTGGTGTTCGCCAATGCCGGGATGCAGAAGGACGCCGCGTACGCCGACCTGTCGCTCGACGACTGGAAGCGCGTGATCGACGTCAATCTGACGGGACAGTTCCTGGTGTCGCGCGAGGCGGTGCGGCGGTTTCGCGCGCAGGGCGATCGCGGGTTCGGCCGGGCGATCGGCAAGATCCTGTTCATGAGTTCGGTCCACGAGACGATCCCCTGGACGGGGCATGCGAATTACGCCGCGTCGAAGGGCGGCAGCGGGATGCTGATGCGGACGCTCGCGCAGGAGGTCGCCGAAGACCGGATACGCGTGAATGCGCTGGCGCCTGGCGCGATCCGCACCGACATCAATGCCGATGCGACCGAGGACGCCGACAAGCTTCTCGAGCTCATCCCCTATGGCCGGATCGGCGATGTCGACGACGTCGCACGCGCGGCGCTGTTCCTCGTCTCGGACGCGGCGGACTATATCGTCGGGTCGACGCTGACGATCGACGGCGGGATGAGCCTCTATCCCGGGTTCCGCAACAATGGATGACCGGCCCGGCGAGCGGTCCGCCGAGACGCGCCAGCCATCGGCGATCCGCGATCATGGTGCGATCGGCAATCTCGAGACGGTGGCGCTCGTCGACCGCGACGGGGCGATCGATTATCTGTGCTGGCCGAACCTCGACAGCCCGAGCGTCTTCACCGCGCTGCTCGACGATGCCGGTCAGGGGGGTCTTTTCTGGGTGCGCCCCGAGCTTCCCGACGCACGCGTCATCCAGATGTACGTGCCCGAGACCAACGTGCTGATGACGCGGTGGATGAACGACGAGGCGAGCGTCGACCTGATCGACCTGATGCCCGTCAATGTCGAAGACGACGACACGCCGCCGCGACTGTTGCGGCAGGTGATCTGCACGCGGGGAACGGTGACGATCGACATGCGCTGTGCGCCACGGTTCGACTATGGTCGCGAAGGGCGCAAGGCCACGATCCTGCCGAGCGACGAGGGCTATTCGCGCGGCCAGTTCGACCATGACAGCGGGCTCGCGCTGACGCTGCATGCCAATGCCGCGCTGATCGCGGAGGATTGCGACCTGACGGCGCGGTTCACCATGTCCGCGGGCGAGCGGGCGGCGATCGTGCTGAGCAATCCCGACGACGTGCGGATCGATGCCGAGGCCGCGCACGCGATCATCGATGCCGATATCGAGTATTGGCGCGGCTGGAGCCGGCAGTCGACCTATCGCGGGCGGTGGCGCGAGACCGTCGAGCGATCCGCGATGGTGCTGAAACTGCTGACGTCGCGGCGGCACGGCTCGATCGCGGCGGCGGCGACGTTCGGGTTGCCCGAGGCGAAGGGCGGTGTCCGCAACTGGGATTATCGCGCGACGTGGATCCGCGACTCGTCGTTCACCGTCTACGCGCTGCTGCGCATGGGGTTCGGGGCGGAGGCGCAGGCGTTCACGCGTTGGGTGATGGGGCGGGTGCGCGAGGACGATGGCCGGCTCGGCGTGATGTACGCGCTCGACGGCGGCGCGATCGCCGAGGAACAGTCGCTCGACCATCTCGGCGGTTTCGGGGGAGCGACGCCGATCGTCGTCGGCAACGACGCGCACGACCAGATCCAGCACGACATCTACGGGGCGCTGCTCGACGCGACCTATCTCAGCAGCAAATATGGCGGGACGGTCTCGCACGACGGCTGGATGGCGATCGTCGATGTCGTCGACAAGGTCTGCGCCACGTGGGAGCAGCCCGATTCGGGGATCTGGGAGGTACGCGGGCCGCCGCGCCATTACCTCCACTCGAGGCTGATGAACTGGGTCGCGGTCGATCGTGCGCTTCGGCTTGCCGAAAAGCGCTCGCTGCCCGCGCCGTTCGTTCGCTGGGCCGAAACGCGGACGCAGATCCATCAGGACATCTGGAACAGCTTCTGGAACGAGGACCTCGGCCGCTTCGTCCGCAGCAAGGGCGATACCCCCGAAGATCTCGCGGTCGATGGCGCGATGCTGATGATGCCGCTGGTGCGGTTCGTCTCGCCGGTCGATCCGAAATGGCTCGCGACGCTCGAGGCGATCGCCAAGGACCTGTCGGACGATGGCCATGTCTATCGGTACAAGATCGATGACGGCCTGCCGGGGCGCGAGGGATCGTTCGTTGCGTGCTCGTTCTGGTATGTCGAATGCCTTGCCCGCGCGGGACGGCTCGACGAGGCGCGGTGGAATTTCGAAAAGCTGATGGCGTATGGCAACCATCTCGGCCTGTTCGCCGAGGAGATTGCGGAGGACGGCAGCTTCTTGGGGAACTTCCCGCAGGCGTTCAGCCATCTCGCGCTGATCAGCGCCGCCTATTATCTCGATCGTGCGCTCGACGATGGCGGCCCCAAGGCGTGGGCATGAGGTGAGGGGCCGGCGGCGGCGACCGCCGGCCCTTCTGCATCAGGTCGAGAACAGGTCCTTGAACTGCCGCGGCTGCGAGCGGAGATACTGGTTCGGTGCCTTCACATGGCCACCGAGATGCGCGGCGGCGTGCCACGGCCAGCGCGGATCGTAGAGGATCGTGCGGGCGAGCGCGACGAAGTCCGCATCCCCCGTTCCGATGATCGCCTCGGCCTGCTCATAGTCGGTGATCAGCCCGACCGCGACGACCGGAATCGATACCGCCTGCTTGACCTGCCGCGCGAGCGGGACCTGGTAGCTGGGGCCGACCGGAATGTCCTGATCCGCACTCAGACCGCCGCTCGAGACGTGGATCGCGTCGCAGCCGCGCGCCTCGAGCGCCTTGGCGAAGGCGACCGTCTGTTCGCCGTCCCAGCCACCCTCGACCCAGTCGGTGCCCGACACGCGCATCGTCACGGGGCGATCGGCGGGGAAGGCGGCGCGTACGGCATCATAGACCTCGAGCGGGAAGCGCATCCGGTTCTCGAGGCTGCCGCCATAATCGTCGTCGCGGCGGTTCGAGAGCGGCGACAGGAATTCGTGGAGCAGATAGCCGTGCGCGCCGTGAAGCTGGATCGCGTCGATCCCGAGCCGCGCCGCGCGCACCGCGGCCGCGGCGAACGCATCGCGCAGCCGCGCGAGGCCGTCGCGGTCGAGCGCGACCGGCGGGTTCTCGTCGGGGAGGAACGCGGTCGCCGAAGGGGCTTCGGTCTGCCACCCGTTGCGCGCGTCGGGCGCGATCTGCTTGCCGCCGTTCCACGGCACCTCGCACGACGCCTTGCGACCGGCATGCGCGAGCTGGATACCGATCGGCATGTCCGACCAGCGCCGCACGCTGTCGAGCGTCCGCGCGATCGCCGCCTCGCTGGCATCGTCGTAGAGCCCGACATCGCCGTAGGTGATCCGCCCCTCGGGCGTGACCGCGGCGGCCTCGATCATCAGCAGCGCCGCACCCGACAGAGCGAGGTTGCCGAGATGGATCAGGTGCCAGTCGGTCATGCACCCGTCGACTGCGGAATATTGGCACATCGGCGCGATGACGATGCGGTTGGCGAGTTCGAGCTGGCCGACCCTGGCGGGCGTGAAAAGCTTTGGGCCGCTCATGCTGACATGGCCTCGACGGAGTGACGGATATGCATGGTGGAGCCTTTCGACATGGACACGCCGGGACAACGCGCCGCGCTGCAATAGGAGCCGGTGCGCGACCCGCCAATTCGCTCCACCATGACCGTGCTGCGATGCGCAGTTATGGTGGGCGCGAAAAGCAGCCGAAGCGGGAACATTGGCGCGAGCAGGCGGGTTCTCGCCCTGACATGCCGATCTACGGCTAAAATACCGTGTGTCGGTGAAAATTCCTGGGGGTCCGCATTGCATATTCTGCCTGATACGCTCGAGGCCGGTTCGGCCTATCCGCTCGGTGCCACGTTCGACGGGTTGGGGGTCAATTTCGCGGTGTATTCGGCCAACGCCGAGAAGATCGAGCTGTGCGTCTATGACGAGAATGGTCGGCGCGAGCTGAAGCGCTATCCGCTGACCGAATGGACCGACGAGGTCTGGCACGGCTATCTTCCCGATGCGCAGCCGGGCCTCGCCTATGGCTACCGCGCCTATGGGCGCTATGCGCCCGAGGAAGGCCACCGGTTCAACCCCAACAAGCTGCTGCTCGACCCCTATGCCAAGGCGATGACGGGCGAGCTGCGCTGGACCGATGCGATGTACGGCTATCAGGTGAAGTCGTCGCGCGAGGATCTGAGCTTCGACCGCCGCGACAATGCGCTGACGATGCCCAAGGGCGTCGTGACCGACAGTCATTTCGACTGGTCGCGCGACGTGCGGCCGAACACGCCCTGGTCCGAGACGGTAATCTACGAAGCGCACGTCAAGGGCCTCACGCAGCTGTTCGAGGAGGTCCAGCCGTCGGAGCGCGGGACGTTCGCGGCGCTGGGCAACCCTAAGGTGATCGATCACCTGAAGCGGCTCGGCGTCACCGCGCTCGAGCTGTTGCCGATCCATACCTATACGCAGGATCGGTTCCTGCAGGAGAAGGGGCTGCGGAACTATTGGGGCTACAACACCCTCAATTTCTTCACCCCCGAGCGGTCGTTCTTCGCGACCGACAGCCACAATGAACTGCGGCGGTCGATCCGGCGGCTGCATGCGGCGGGAATCGAGGTCATCCTCGACGTCGTCTACAACCATACCTGCGAAGGGTCCGAGCAGGGGCCGACGCTGTCGTGGCGCGGTCTCGACAATGCGAGCTACTACCGGCTGGTCAAGGATCAGCCGCGCTTCTCGATCAACGATACGGGAACGGGGAACACGCTCAACCTGACCAAGGCGCGCGTGATCCAGATGGTCGCGGATTCGCTGCGCTACTGGGCGACGAGCTTCGGGATCGACGGGTTCCGGTTCGATCTCGGGCTGACGCTGGGGCGGACGGATGACGGGTTCGATCCGGGTGCCGGGTTCTTCGACGTGCTGCGGCAGGATCCTGTACTAGGCCGGTTGAAGCTGATCACCGAGCCGTGGGACATCGGGCCGGGCGGGTATCAGCTCGGCAATTTCCCGCCGGGCTTTGCCGAGTGGAACGACAAGTACCGCGATACGGTGCGCAAGTTCTGGCGTGGCGATCATGCGCAGCGTGCGGATCTGGCGGCGCGTCTGACGGGGTCGGGCGACCTGTTCGACCGGCGTGCGCGGCGGCCCTGGGCGAGCGTCAACCTGCTCGGTGCGCATGACGGATACACGCTCGCCGATACGACGACGTACGAGGAGCGGCACAACGCCGCCAATGGCGAGGACAATCGCGACGGCCATTCGAACAATTGTTCGCGTAACTGGGGTGTCGAGGGACCGACCGACGATCCCGAGATCGCCGAGACGCGCAAGCGCGTCGCGCGGTCGATGTTGACGACATTGTTCGCGTCGCTCGGCACGCCGATGCTGGTGGCGGGTGACGAGTTCGGACGGACGCAGGGTGGCAACAACAACGCCTATTGCCAGGACAACGAGATCAGCTGGCTCGACTGGACACAGGCGAAGTCGGCCGAGGGCGATGCGCTGATCGACTTCACCGCACGGCTGACCGCGTTGCGCCGCGACTATCCGATGCTCCGCGCAAACAACTTCCTGTACGGTGACGACACGCCCGCGGAAGGCCTGAAGGATATCGAATGGTGGGACGAGCGCGGCGTCCAGCTGTCCCCCGAGGACTGGGAAAACACCAACGGGCGCGCGCTGGTGATGCGTCGTGCGGCGCAATGCCCCGACGGGAGGGTACAGGTGATCTCGCTGCTCCTGAACGCCTCGGAAGGGCCGTTGACCTTTACGATGCCGCCACCCGCGGACGTCGAGCGCACCGTGCTGATCGACAGCGCCAAGCCCGAGCAGGCGCCGATGGCGATTGCCGACAGCTATGACCTGCCGGCGCAGGGCGCGGCGTTGCTGACCTGGACGATGCAGCCGTGACGCAGCGTGCGTGGGGGCCGCGGCGCGACGCGAACGGGACGCTGTTCCGCCTCTGGGCGCCGGATCGCGACGCGGTGACGCTCGAGATCGACGGTGCGCCCACCACGCCGATGTGGCGCGATGCGGAAGGCTGGTTCACCGTCGAGGCGGCGGTCACGGCGGGGGCACGCTATCGGTTCCGGCTCGACGATGACGATGTCGTCCCCGATCCGGCGTCGCGACAGCAGGATGGCGGCGTCCACGGCTGGAGCGTCGTCGTCGACCCCGACGCGTATCGCTGGCGGACCGACTGGCAGGGGCGCGCCTGGGAGGAGATGGTCATCCAGGAAGTCCATGTCGGCGCGCTCGGTGGCTTTGCCGGCGTGGCGACGCACATCCCCGGAATGGCCGCGATGGGCGTCACCGCGATCGAGCTGATGCCCGTCAACGCGTTCGGCGGCACGCGAAACTGGGGCTATGACGGCGTGCTGCCATATGCGGTCGCCGAAAGCTATGGCACGCCGGACGCGCTCAAGGCCCTGGTTGATACCGCGCACGAGCACGGCATCGCGGTGTTCCTCGACGTGGTCTACAATCATTTCGGCCCCGACGGGAATTACCTCGGCGGCTATGCAAGCCCGTTCTTCCATGCCGATGTCGACACGCCGTGGGGCGGCGCGGTCGCGGTCGATCGCGAGCCGGTGCGGCGGTTCTTCATCGACAACGCGCTGATGTGGATCAACGAATACCGGATCGACGGCCTGCGGTTCGATGCGGTGCACGCGATCGACGACGATGCGTTCCTCGACGCGATGGCACGCGAGATCCGTGCGTCGACCGGCGACCGGCCCGTCCACCTCGTGCTGGAGAACGAACGCAACGATGCCGAGCGGCTGCGCGCCGATGCGTACGACGCGCAGTGGAACGACGACTTTCACAACGTCCTGCACGTCCTGCTGACGGGCGAGACGAGCGCCTATTACGCCGACTTCGCCGATCGACCCGCGGAGCGGCTCGCGCGCTGTCTTGGCGAGGGTTTCATCTACCAGGGCGAGGGGTCGCCTAACCATGACGGGCGGCCGCGGGGTAAGCCGAGCGGGCATCTGCCACCGACCGCGTTCGTGTCGTTCCTGCAGAACCACGACCAGATCGGCAATCGTGCGCTCGGCGAGCGGCTGACAATGCTCACCGATCCGGCGCGGCTGCGTGCGGCGACCGCGTTGCTGCTGCTGTCGCCGCAGATCCCGTTGCTGTTTATGGGCGACGAGGCGGGGAGCGATACCCCGTTCCTGTTCTTCACCGACTTCCACGACGAGCTGGCGGATGCGGTCCGGGAGGGGCGGCGCAAGGAATTCGCGAAGTTCGCGGCGTTCGCCGACGAGGACGCGCGCGCGGCGATCCCCGATCCCAATGCGCTGGCGACGTTTTCCGCGTCGGTCCCGCGCGACGGACCCGAGGCCGGACGGTGGCGCACGCTCTATTCGGACCTGCTGGCGCTTCGGCACCGCGTGATCGTGCCGCGGCTGCGCGGTGCAGTGGCGATGGGCGCCGAGGCGATCGACGAGCGCGCCGTCGTGGCGCGGTGGCGGATGGGCGATGGTGCGGTGCTGACGATCGCGCTCAACCTGGGCGACGAGGCGGTCGTGTTTCCCGCGGTCGAGGGCGACGTGGTGTTCGCCGATGGGGCGACGGACGCGGGGCCGTGCGTCAGGGTGTGGCTGTCGCAATGAGCAGGCTCCACGCGCTCGCGCGCCTCGCGGGGCTGCAGCCCGAGTGGCAGGATGCGGGCGGTCGCGCGCAAACCGTATCGGACGACGCGCTCCGCACGATCCTCGCCGCGCTGGGGCTGCCGGCCACAGACGATGCCGCGATCGCCGAGAGCATCGCCGCGGCCGAGGCGGAGCGCGCCGCGCCGCGGGCGTTTGTCTCGGCCGATGCCGGAACGCCGTTCACGATCGCCGGGATCGGCGGGCCCGCTGTCCTGCGGTTCGAGGACGGGGGGGCGCGCGACATCCTCGTCGACGCCGGCGAGGTCCCGGCGATCGATCGGACCGGCTATCATGTGCTCGAGATCGGCGACCGTCGTATCGGCGTGGCGATCGCACCCGAGCGCTGCTTTTCGGTCGAGGACCGCGTCGCCGGCAAGCGGCTCTGGGGCCCGGCGGTGCAGATCCCGAGCTTGCGCGATGCGGGACCGAACGACTTCGGGGATTTCGGCTCGCTCGCAGCCGCCGCGGGCGACTTTGCCGCGGCCGGGGCCGACATGATCGCGATCAGCCCGACGCACGCGCTGTTCCCGAGCGATCCGCACCGTTTCAGCCCCTATGCACCGTCGAGCCGGCAGTTCGTCAACGTCATGCTCGCGAGCACGGACATGGGCGATCGGTCGGAGGGAGGGGCAGACGATGACCTGATCGACTGGCTGTCGGCTTCGCCGGTCAAGCTGCGCGCCTTACGGCATGCGCTCGATACGCTGTCCGAGCAATCGCGCGCCGATCTGGCGGCGTTTCGCGAGGCGGGGGGCGAGGCGCTTGGCTGGCACGCCGCCTATGATGCGATCCACGCGCATTTCTTCGCGGCGACGGGGGCACGAGGCTGGCAGGACTGGCCCGAGGCGTTTCACGATTGCGGGAGCGATGCGGTCGCGCGGTTCATCGACGAGCATCGTGCCGACTGTGACTTCCACGTCTTTCTGCAGTGGCGCGCGGTGACCGGGCTGGCCGCCGCGCAGAAGGCGGCGATCGATGGGGGCATGGCGCTCGGCCTGATCGCCGATCTCGCAATGGGTATGGACGCGGGTGGCAGCCATGGCTGGAGCCGTGGCAGCGACCTGCTGACGGGGTTGTCGATCGGCGCACCGCCCGATCCGCTCGGCCCCGATGGACAGGCCTGGGGGATCACCGGGTTCGACCCGCGTGCGCTGGTGCGGTCGGGGTTTGCCCCGTTTATCGCGACGATCCGCGCTGCGCTCACGCATGCGGGCGGGTTGCGGATCGATCATGCGTTCGGACTGCGGCGGCTCTGGGTCGTGCCCGACGGAGGTTCGGCCGCCGAGGGTGCGTATCTCGACATGCCGTTTGCCGACCTGATGCGGATCATCGCGATCGAGTCGCACCGCGCGCAGGCGGTGGTGATCGGCGAGGATCTGGGCACGATGCCCGAGGGTTTCCGCGCGGTCATGGACGCGCGTGCGATGCTCGGCATGCGCGTGCTCTGGTTCGAACGCGACGCCGATGGCGCGTTCGTCCGGCCGGATCGCTGGTCGCGCGACGCGGTTGCGATGACCGGGACTCACGACCTCCCGACGATCGCCGGATGGTGGCGCGGCCGCGACATCGACTGGACGTGGCGATTGGGCCGCAGTGCCGAGGCGGCGGACGAAGCCGCGGACCGGGCGAACCGGGCGCTGGATCGGTCACGGCTGTGGACGGCGCTTGGTGCGGATGGTCCCGAACCGGCGCCCGAGGACCCGGCCGCGGTGATCGATGCCGCGATCGCGCACGTCGCGCGGACACCGTGCGCGCTTGCGATCATCCCGTTCGAGGACCTGCTCGGCCTCGTCGAACAGCCCAACCTGCCGGGGACGACCGACGAACATCCGAACTGGCGGCGGCGGATGCCGGCCACCGTCGACGTACTGCTGCGTCATCCCGACACCGCACGCCGTGTCGCCCTTCTCAATACCGCGAGACCCTCATGACGCCACGCGCGACCTATCGCATGCAGTTCCACAAGGACTTTACCTTCGCCGATGCGGAGGCGCAGGTCCCGTATCTGGCCGCGCTCGGGATCAGCCATCTCTACGCATCGCCGATCACGACCGCGCGGACGGGATCGACGCACGGCTATGACGTGGTCGATCCGACGCGGATCAACCCCGAGCTGGGTGGCGAGGACGGCTTTCGGCGGCTCGCCGACCAGCTCGCGGCGCACGGCATGGGGGTGATCGTCGATATCGTCCCCAACCACATGGGTGTTGCGGGCGGCGAGAATCGCTGGTGGCATGACGTGCTCGCGCGCGGGGAGCAAAGCGATTTCGCGGCCTTTTTCGACATCGACTGGCGCGAGAAGATCGTGCTGCCGATCCTCGGCGATCCGCTGCGGCAGGTGATCGACGAGGGCGGGCTTGCGGTCGAGACGATCGACGGGACGCCCATGCTCGTCGCCTATGGCGAACACCGGCTGCCGTTGCGATCCGAGGACCGTGCGACTGCGGCGACCGACGATCTCGCGACGCTCGTCGATCGCCAGCATTACCGGCTGGCATCGTGGCGGACCGCGAACGACGATCTGAACTGGCGCCGCTTCTTCACGATCAACGATCTCGCCGGGTTGCGCGCGGAGGATCCCGCGGTGTTCGAGGCGACGCATGCGCTGTTCTTTAGGCTGTATGCGGAAGGGTTGATCGACGGGGTGCGCGTCGATCATGTCGACGGTCTGACCGATCCGGCGGGCTATTGCCGGATGCTGCGCACGAGGTTCGACGCGATCGAGCCGCAGGCGGGGCGCGGGCCGGCCTATATCGTGATCGAGAAGATCCTGGCAGAGGGCGAACCGCTGGCGACCGACTGGGGTGTCGACGGCACGAGCGGGTACGACTTCATGGCGCAGGTCACGGCGTTGCTCCATGACCCGGCCGGGGCGGAACCGCTCGCCGCGCTGTGGGCGGAGGTCAGCGGGCGATCCGCGACGTTCGGGCCCGAGGAACTGCGCGCGCGGCAGGAAATGCTGTCGTGGCAGTTCGAGGGGCAGTTGCAGCGGTGCGTCGAGGCGTTCGTCGCACTCGCCCGGTCGACACCCGCGTGCGACGGGCTGACCGCGGGCATGATACGCCGTGCGATCGAGCGGCTGCTCTGGGTGTTCCCGGTCTATCGCACCTACGGCACGGGCGACGCCGCACCGGTCGCGGATGCCGCGATCCGCGCGACCGCGCGCGACCGTGTCACGCCCCATCTCGCGCCGGGCGAAGGCGTGGTCGTCGACCGGATCCTCGACTGGCTGGCGGGCGAAGGGCCGGGCGATGCCGAGCGTGCTGCGGACGCGGTCCGCCGGTTCCAGCAATTGTCCGCCCCGATCGCGGCGAAGGCGGTCGAGGATACCGCATTCTATCGCTATGGCCGGCTGCTCTCGCGCAACGACGTCGGGTTCGATCCCGCCGCGTTCGCGCTGGGCAACGACGAATTCCATGCCCTGATGCGCGGTCGTGCGGCAGACTGGCCGCGGGCGATGCTCGCGTCGGGGACGCATGACCACAAGCGCGGCGAGGATGTCCGCGCGCGGCTCGCGGTATTGTCCGAGGTGCCCGCGCTGTGGCGCGAGCGCGTCACCCCTTGGCTGGCACAGGTGTCCGCCATCGACGCGACGATCGCACCCGACGATGCCTATATGCTGTTGCAGACGCTGTTCGGCGCATGGCCCGAAGCACTGCTGCCCGACGACGCACCGGGGCTGGGCCGTTTTGCCGAACGGATCATCGGCTGGCAGGAAAAGGCGTTGCGCGAGGCCAAGCTGCGTTCGTCCTGGGAGGACCCGGACGAGGCCTACGAAGAACGGTGCCACGCTCTCGTCGGCGTGCTGCTCGATCCCGAACGGTCGGCGGCGTTCCTCAGGGATATGGCGGACCTCGTCGACGCGACGCAGCGTGCGAGCGAGGCCAACGCGCTCGTCCAGACGGCGCTGCGCTATACCGTTCCGGGCGTGCCGGACCTGTATCAGGGCGCCGAGCTTGCCGATCTCAGCCTTGTCGATCCCGATAACCGCCGGCCGGTCGATTACGCCGAACGCCGGGCACTTCTGGCGAGCGGGGGAAGCGCCAAGCTTGGCCTGATCGCCGAACTTCTGGCGTTGCGCAAACGCCAGCCACTGGTCTTTGCGCAAGGGTCCTATACGCCGATCGGGGTGACGGGCGACCGCGCGGAGCAGGTGCTCGCCTTCGAGCGTACCGCGGGCGGGACCAGGCTGCGCGTGGCGATCGTCCTGCGCGGGGCAGCGCTTGCCATGGACGCAGCGGGAGCGGCGGACGACTGGTGGGGCGA
This sequence comes from Sphingomonas sp. Leaf20, assembly GCF_001421535.1. Lineage (GTDB taxonomy): Bacteria > Pseudomonadota > Alphaproteobacteria > Sphingomonadales > Sphingomonadaceae > Sphingomonas. Next base: position 281,838 of record NZ_LMKN01000009.1, read on the forward strand.
CACCCGGCTTGCGACGGGAGAACGGGCAGCCGACCTCTTCGTCACGCGGCCGGTGTGGTTCGACCTCCACGAATAGGCGCCGCATGATCCATGTCGTGCATCATCCCGACTATGTCGCAGCCGCACCGGCGCGCTCGACCTATCGCTGGAACAAGAACGGGCTGATCCGCGATCTGCTGCTCGCACACGGCGACAGGCTGTCGTGGCATCAACCCGGGGCGACGCCGCGGCAGTGGCTCGAGGCGGTGCACGACCCCGATTATGTCGCCGAGGTGATCGAGGCGCGCGTCCCCGCGCTGAAGGAGCGGCGCATCGGGTTTCCAGTGACCGAGGCGGTGGCGAAGCGTGCGGTCGTGGTGCCCGACGGGACATGGCTGGCCGCGAAACTCGCGCTGCTCCACGGCTTTGCCGCGAATACCGCAGGGGGCAGCCATCATGCGCTGGCGGAGACGGGCGCCGGCTATTGCGTGTTCAATGATCTCGCGGTCGCGGCCGTCCGGCTCGTCGAGCAGGGCGATGCGCAGCGCATTCTGGTGGTCGATTGCGACGTGCATCAGGGTGATGGAACCGCGGCACTGCTTGCCGGACGGCCCGAGATCGCGACCTATTCGATCCATGCGGAGAAGAACTTCCCCGTCCGCAAGGCGCGGTCGTCGCTCGACGTCGCGCTGCCCGACGGGGTCGACGATGCCGGCTATCTCGACATCCTGCAGCAGACGCTCGTGCCGCTGCTCGACGAGGTCCGGCCCGACCTGATCCTCTACCAGGCGGGCGTCGATCCGTTTGCGGGCGACCGGCTCGGTCGGCTGTCGCTCACGCTCGACGGACTGGTCCGCCGCGAGCGGCTGATCGCGGGGCTTGCGATCGCGCGCGGCGTGCCGCTTGCGAGTACCGTGGGGGGCGGTTACGGCGACGAAGCGCTCGAGATCGCGCAGCGTCACGTCACCGCGATCATGACGCTCGGTGAAACTTTTGCCGGGCGTGGCTCCGGATCATCGGATGCGACGTTGAACGGTCGATGACGACACCCACGATTCTCTGGCTGCGCCAGGACCTTCGCCTTCACGACCACCCCGCATTGATCGCAGCCGCCGCGGCGGGCCCGGTCATCCCGGTCTATGTGCTCGACGACGACGCACCCGGCGACTGGGCGATCGGCGGCGCGCAGCGCTGGTGGTTGCACCATAGCCTGGCGGCGCACGGCAAGGCGCTCAAGGACAAGGAGTCGCGGCTGATCCTGCGTCGCGGCGATGCGGTCGAGGTTCTGACGGCGCTGCTGGAGGAGACAGGCGCGACGCAGATCCATGCGATCCGGCATTACGAGCCCTGGTGGCGCAAGGCCGAGGACGCGCTGGGCGATCGGCTGTGCCTGCATGACGGCAATCACCTCAGGCGGGTCGAGGACGTGAAGACCGGGTCGGGTGGCCAGTTCCGCGTCTATTCGTCGTTCTGGAAGGCGCTCAACCAGATGATGCCACCGCCCGAGCCCGAGCCGGTCCCCCATGTGATCCATGCGCCCGGTTCGTGGCCGAAGAGCGATACGCTCGCGTCCTGGGACCTGCTGCCGACCAAGCCCGACTGGTCGGGCGGGTTCGACGACTGGACGCCTGGTGAAGCGCAGGCGTTGAAGAATGCCAAGGCGATGGCATCGATCGTCGAGGCGTATGACGTCGACCGCAACATGCCCTCGATCGAGGGGACGTCGCGCCTGTCGCCGCATTTGCATCACGGCGAGATCTCGCCGCGGACGGTGTGGCATGCGGTCGAGGGCCACGGCGATGCGACGACCTTCCTGAAGGAGCTGGCGTGGCGCGACTTCACCGACGGCGTGGTGCTGGCGATGCCCGATTACGGCAAGGCAAATGGGCGGCCGAAGTTCGACGCGCTGCCGTGGCGCACGGGCAAGGCGGCCGCAGCGGATTTGAAGGCGTGGCAGACGGGGCGGACGGGCTATCCGATCGTCGATGCCGGGATGCGGCAGCTCTGGACGACGGGGTGGATGCACAACCGCGTCCGCATGATCACCGCGAGCTTTCTCGTAAAGCATCTGCTGATCGACTGGCGCGAGGGGGAGCGGTGGTTCTGGGATTGCCTGGTCGACGCCGATTACGGGAACAATTCGGTGAACTGGCAGTGGGTCGCAGGGACGGGGGTCGATTCGAACATGTTCGGGCGGATCATGGCACCGCTGTCGCAGTCGGAAAAATTCGACGCAGGCGACTATATCCGCGCGTGGGTACCCGAGCTTGCCGGACTGAAGGGCGATGCGATCCATGACCCCGACGAGTCCGGATGCCGGCCGGACGACTATCCGGCGAAGATCATCGGCCACCGCGAAGGCCGGGAACGCGCGCTCGATGCGGGTCGCCACGCACGCTAGTCTCTTTTCACCGTCGCGGCGCTGTTGCATGGAGCGCCGCGATGACCGCCGTTCCCGCTTTCGATGACCCCCAGTCCCCCGCGGCGACGACGCTGGCGCGTCTGGCTGCGCCGATCTTTCACCGCATGCTCGACCGGATCGACGACGGGCTGGAGAGCGGGGCGATCGAGGCGGTCCTGCCCGATGGAACGCGCCGGCTGATCGGCGGGCGCGCGCCCGGACCGGTCCCCGTCGTCACGCTCCACCGCTGGCGCGCGCTGATCCGGCTCGCGACCGCGGGGTCCGTCGGATGGTACGAGGGCTGGACCGCGGGCGACTGGTCGAGCCCCGATCCCGTGCCGCTGTTCGACCTTTTCATGCGCAACCGTGGTTCGCTGGGACGTACCGCGCGGTCGGGCGGGGTCGCGCGGCTGTCGGCGCGGCTCTGGCACTGGATGCGCCGCAACCACCGCGAGGGATCGCGGCGCAACATCGCGGCGCATTACGACCTGGGCAACGACTTCTACGAGCTCTGGCTCGATCCCGGCCTGACCTATTCGAGCGCGCTGTTCGCCGAGCCGGTGTCGGAGGCGGAGACGCTGGAACAGGCGCAGACGACCAAGTTGCAGGCGATCCTCGATCGCACCGCGGCGCAGCCCGGCGACCGGATCCTCGAGATCGGGTGCGGCTGGGGGTCGTTTGCCGAACTGGCGGCGCGTGCCGGCGTGTCGGTCCACGGCCTGACCTTGTCGACCGAGCAGAAACGGCAGGTCGACACCCGCATGGCGGACGCCGGGCTGACGAACGTCACGGTCGCGCTGACCGATTACCGCGACGTCACGGGCACCTATGACGCGGTGGCGAGCATCGAGATGGTCGAGGCGGTGGGCGAGGCCTATTGGCCGGCCTATCTCGACGCGATTGCACGGGCGTTGAAGCCGGGCGGGCGTGCGGCGATCCAGTATATCGCGATCGACGATGCGATCTTCGACGCATATTCGACAAGCGTCGATTTCATCCAGCGTTACGTGTTTCCGGGCGGGATGCTGTTGTCCGAGCCGCGGTTCCGCGCGCTCGCCGAGGCGCGCGGGCTCGTTTGGGAAGACCGGCGCGGGTTCGGGCTGCATTATGCGGAGACGTGCCGGCGGTGGCGGGTCGCGTTCGATGCGGTCGTCGCGCAGGGCCGTCTGCCGGCGCGGCTCGACGCGAAGTTCGTCGCTTTGTGGCGTTATTACCTGATGTATTGCGAAGGCGGGTTCCGCGGGGGCGGGATCGACGTCGCGCAGGTCACGCTGGTGAAACGACGCTGAAGGTCTGCCCCGCAAGGGGCAGGTTTCAGGCTACGCGTTCGAAATGGCCGGGTTCGAACCCGTCGATGGCCAGCGCGACGATGCGGTCGGCGACGACCTGCGGATCCTTCACCGATTTCGGGTCCTCGCCTGGATAGGCGCGCGCGCGCATCTTGGTGCGGGTCGCGCCGGGATCGACGATGGCGGTACGGATACCGCTGATCTCGGCCATCTCGTCGCCATAGGCGCCGAGCAGCGTCTCGAACGCGGCCTTCGACGCGCCGTAGAGCCCCCAATAAGCGCGCGGTTTGCGGCCGACGCTCGAGGTGACGCCGATGACCCGGGCCGACTTCGCCTTTTTGAGCATCGGGTCGAACGCGGTGATGAGAGCGGCCTGCGCGCTCACGTTGAGCGTCAGGACCTGCGCCATCTCCTTGGGGTCGATCGCGGGGACCGATGACAGCGAACCGAGCATCCCCGCGTTGAGCACGAGGATATCGAGCGCGTCCCAGCGATCGCCGATCGCCGTCGCCAGCCGCGCGATCGCGTCGCTCTCGGCGAGGTCGAGCGGGGCGATCGTCGCTGAACCGCCGGCGTCATGGATCGCCGTCTCGACCTCTTCGAGGCCGCCCGCGGTCCGCGCGGTCAGGACGACGTGCGCGCCCTGTGCCGCCAGCGCGACGGCGGTGGCGGCGCCGATGCCGCGGCTGGCACCGGTGACCAGCGCGAGCCGGCCCTCGAGAGGCTTGTCCGTCATGTTCACTCCGGGATCTTTAGATAACGCGCTCGGCGAGCATCGCGAACTGATCGACCTCGGCGCCTTCGTCATGGTCGGTCAGCGTCGTCGGATAATCGCCCGTGAAGCACGCGTCGCAATATTTGGGACGAATGTCCGCCCGCTTGGCCTCGCCCAGCGCCTTGTACAGCCCGTCGATCGAGATGAAGTTGAGGCTGTCGGCGTGGATGAAGCCCGTCATGCCGCCGAGATCGAGCTGGGCTGCGAGCAGCTTGGTGCGCTCGGGCGTGTCGACGCCGTAGAAGCACGAATGCCGCGTCGGCGGGCTGGCGATCCGCATGTGAACTTCGGCAGCGCCGGCCTCGCGCATCATCTGGACGATCTTGAGCGAGGTCGTGCCCCGGACGATCGAATCGTCGACGAGGATGACTCGCTTGCCCTTGATGAGCGCGCGGTTGGCGTTGTGCTTCAGCTTGACGCCGAGATGGCGGACCTTGTCGCCGGGCGAGATGAAGGTGCGGCCGACATAATGCGAGCGGATGATGCCGAGCTCGAACGGAATGCCCGATTGCTGCGCATAGCCGATCGCCGCGGGCGTGCCCGAGTCGGGGACGGGGATGACGAGGTCGGCATCGACGGGGGACTCGATCGCAAGCTGTGCACCGATCGCCTTGCGCACCGAATAGACCGAATGATCCTCGACGATCGAATCAGGCCGCGAGAAATACACCCATTCGAAGATGCAGGGGCGTGCCGCCATCGGCGTGAACGGACGGATCGAGCGGATCTCGGTGCCCTGGACGATGACCAGTTCACCCGGCTCGACCGCGCGGACGAACGTCGCGCCAACGACGTCGAGTGCGACCGTCTCGGACGCGAAGATCACCGCGTCGCCGAGCTTGCCCATCACCAGCGGCCGGATGCCGAGCGGGTCGCGGCAGGCGATCATGCCTTCGGGGGTCATCACGATCAGCGAATAGGCGCCCTCGACCTGCTTGAGCGCGTCGATGAAGCGATCGAGCAGCGTCCGGTAGTTCGAGGTCGCGACGAGGTGGATGATCGTCTCGGTATCGCTCGTCGACTGGAAGATCGATCCGCGCCGGACCAGTTCGCGGCGCAACCGCATGGCGTTGGAGATATTGCCGTTGTGCGCGATGGCGAACCCGCCCGTCGACAGCTCGGCATAGAGCGGCTGGACGTTGCGCAGCGCGGTCTCGCCGGTCGTCGAATAGCGGACATGACCGCAGGCGACGGTGCCGGGAAGCGCGCGGATGACGTCGTCGCGATCGAAGTTGCCAGCGACATGCCCCATTGCGCGATGCGTATGGAAATGCGCGCCGTCGAAGGTGGTGATGCCGGCGGCTTCCTGCCCGCGATGCTGCAACGCGTGCAGTCCGAGCGCGACGAGCGCGGCCGCGCCATCGGTCGCAGATACGCCGAACACCCCGCACTCTTCGCGGAGTTTGTCGTCATCATAGGGGTTTGTGGTCAGCATGCCGGGTCTCACGTCGTGCGGAGCCCGCCCTATAGTCGCGGTTCATGCGTTTGTCGCCTCTTTGTAATAACATTGCGCACCCGATCGCATGTCACTGGTCGCATCGCGGTGGCTTTGGGCTATATCCGCGCGATGACACATAGCCGCGACACGGGCCTGACGCTCGACCCGAAATTCGATTCCGCCGGTCTGCTGACCGCGGTCGTTTCCGACCGCGTATCGGGGGACGTGCTGATGGTCGCGCATATGAATGCGGAGGCGCTCGCGCTGACGCAGACGACGGGTGCCGCGCATTTCTGGTCGCGCAGCCGACAGGCGCTCTGGAAGAAGGGCGAGACGTCGGGAAACGTGCTGCGCGTCGCCGAGGTGCGAATCGACTGCGATCAGGATGCGGTGTGGCTGATCGTCGATGCGGCAGGACCGGCCTGCCATACGGGTGCGCGCAGTTGTTTCTTCCGTCGTCTGGAAGGTGACGCGCTGGTCCCCGCCGAGTGAGGGCGATCCTCCTGCTCGCGCTCGTCGTCGCGGGGTGCGATCGCGCGCCGTCCGCGACGACGGGCGACAGCGCTGGCGCCCGACTCGAGGCCGCCGCCGAGCGGGCAGGGATCGTGTCCGATCCCGAGGCGCCGCTCGAGGGGGCATGGGCGCGCGACACCGACCGGCTGTGCGTGGTCGGAACGGGGAAGACCAGCCGGATCGGCGTCAGCGTCGATTATGGCGAGGACCAGGGCTGTGCCGCGACGGGTGTCGCCGAGCGCGAGGGGACCGCGCTCAGGCTGACGTTCGGCGACTGCCGGATCGTCGCGCAATATGACGGCGACCGGATCGTGTTTCCCGCAACCGTCGCCGATGCGTGCCAGGCATTGTGCACGGGCAGGGCGACGCTGGCGGCGGTCACCGTCGACCGCCAGAGCATGGCGCGGTCCGAGGCGCTGACGCTGCGATCGTCCAAGGGTACGCGTCTTTGCAGTAGTTGACGTTGACGTAAACGAGAGTTACATCACCGGGCATGGCAACACGCGCGTCCCCCGAGTCCTATGCGATGATCGAACCGCGACACGATCGCGATCATTTCACGATCTCCGACCTGTCGACCGAATTCGACGTGACCGCACGCGCGCTGCGTTTCTACGAGGACGAGGGGCTCATCGCGCCCGAGCGTCGCGGCACGCAGCGTATCTATTCGCACCGGGACCGCGCGCGGCTTGCCTGGATCCTGCGCGGCAAGCGCGTCGGGTTCAGCCTCGGCGAAATCCGCGAGATGATCGACCTGTACGACGTCGGCGACGGCCGGCGCGTACAGCGACAGGTCGTCATCGAACGGAGCGAGGCGCGCATCGCGCTTCTCACCGAACAGAAGCGCGACATCGACGCCGCCATCGACGAACTCACCAACTTCGTAGCCATCCTCGAGGCCAGTCGGGCCCAGGACAAAGGATAAACCATGCCCCAGTACACGCCCCCCGTGCGCGATACGCGCTTCGTCCTTGAGCAGGTGGTCGGTCTCGATCGCTACAGCAACCTCCCGGGTTTCGACACGGCGTCGCCCGACGTCGTCGATGCGGTGCTCGAGGAAGGCGGCAAGTTCGTCGCCGAGGTCCTGTTCCCGCTCAACCTGTCGGGCGACCAGCAGGGTTGCACGCGGCATGAGGACGGTTCGGTCACGACGCCCGACGGCTTCAAGGAAGCCTATAAGCAGTATGTCGAAAGCGGCTGGGCGACGCTCGGCAACCAGCCCGAATATGGCGGGCAGGGCATGCCGCACGTCGTGTCGACCGCGTTCCAGGAATATATGATCTCGTCGAACATGGCGTTCGCGATGTATCCGGGCCTCACGCACGGCGCGATCGCCGCGCTCGTCGCCAAGGGGTCGGACGCGCAGAAGGCGATGTACGTGCCCAAGATGGTGTCGGGCGAATGGGGGGGCACGATGAACCTCACCGAGCCGCAGTGCGGCACCGATCTCGGCCTGATCCGCACCAAGGCCGAGCCGCAGGCGGACGGCTCCTACGCGATCACCGGTACGAAGATCTTCATCTCGAGCGGTGAGCATGACCTGACCGAGAACATCATCCATCTCGTGCTGGCCAAGACGCCCGGCGCGCCGGACAGTTCGAAGGGCATTTCGCTGTTCGTGGTGCCGAAGATGCTGGTGAACGAGGACGGCTCGCTCGGCGCGCGCAACGGCGTCACCTGCGGGTCGATCGAGCACAAGATGGGGATCCACGCGAACTCGACCTGCGTGATGAACTATGACTCGGCGACCGGCTGGCTGGTCGGCGAGGAGATGAAGGGCCTCGCCGCGATGTTCATCATGATGAACGCCGCGCGCCTGGGCGTCGGCCTGCAGGGGCTCGGCGTCGCCGAGGTCGCGTATCAGAATGCGGTGCAGTACGCGCAGGACCGTCGCCAGGGCCGCGCGCTGACCGGCCCCAAGGAGCCGCAGGAGAAGGCGGACACGCTGTTCGTCCATCCCGACGTGCGGCGGATGCTGATGGAGGGCAAGGCGCTGACCGAGGGTCTGCGCGCGTTGATCCTTTGGACCGCGCTGCAGGGCGATCTCGAGCATAACGCCGCGGACGAGGCGGAGCGCCAGCTCGCGGGCGACATGATCAGCCTGCTGACCCCGGTCATCAAGGGCTATGGCACCGACATGGGTTATGCGATCGCGACCAACGCGCAGCAGGTCTATGGCGGCCATGGCTATATCGCCGAATGGGGCATGGAGCAGTATGTCCGCGATGCGCGGATCGCGATGATCTACGAGGGCACCAACGGCGTGCAGGCGATGGATCTGGTCGGCCGCAAGCTCGCGCAGAATGGCGGTCGCGGGATCCAGGCGTTCTTCAAGCTCGTCGCGGACGACGTCGCGGCGGCCAAGGGCGATCCGGTCACCGCGTCGTTTGCCGAAGCGCTGGAGAAGGCGAACGGCCAGCTTCAGGCGGCGACGATGTGGTTCATGGCGAACGGCATGAAGAACCCCGAGAATGTCGGCGCGGGCGCGGTCAGCTACATGCACCTGATGGGCATCGTCGCGGTCGGCGCGATGTGGTTGCGGATGGCGGTCGCCGCGGCAAAGCTGAAGGCAGCGGGCGAGGGCGAGGCGGCGTTCCTCGACGCCAAGCTGATCACCGCGCGCTTCTATGCCGAGCGGATCCTGCCCGACGCGGGCGCGCTGCGTCGCAAGATCGAGGGCGGCGCGGAGTCGCTCATGGCGCTGCCGCCGGAGATGTTCATGGCGGCCTGATCGCCGCCATCACGTGCGCGAAGGGCGCGGGCGTCGGGGTTCCCCCGGTGCCCGCGCCCTTTTTGTTTGCTCGCGCCACGCACAAAAAAGGGGAGCCGTTTCCGGCTCCCCTTTCAAAGGCTAGCGAAGCGTGAGGATCAGAAGTTGATCCGGACGCCTGCATAATAGCGACGGCCGAGCGGATCATAGGTGCCCGCATCGGTATCCTGGCCAGCCGACGCGCCGATGTCGGCGAGGTAAGGCGGCTTGTTGTTGAGCAGGTTCGACCCGCCGATGTAGAATTCGAACCCGTCGTTGGTCTGGAAGCGGATCTGCGAATCCAGGTAGAATTGCGGACGGACGCGGTACAGCGGATTGGTGCCCGGACGCGCGCCGGTCAGCTGGTCGTCGAGGCTCGCCTGGCTGATCCACGTGCCGGTCGTGGTGAAGCCGACACCGTCGACGTCATAGGACAGGTTCGTCGTGAACCGGTCGCGCGACGCACCGATCTCGCCCGCGAAATAGTCACGATCCGCCTCGGGCAGTGGCACGGTATAGCCCGAGATCAGATGCGTATACGAGCCGCGCAGGCCCAGCATGCCCGCAAGACCGATATCGGCCAGATCCTGGCGATAGGTGATGACCGTATCGATGCCCTGGGTCTTCACGCCACCACTGTTGAGGAAGCTGGTCGTGAGCTGGTCGAGCGAGCCGGCGCTGTTCGGGCCGAGCGCCGCCGGACGCCGCGTGATCTGGCTGCAATAGTCCGCGTTGCCCTGCTCATAGCACTGGTTGAGGATATACTGCAGCGGCGTCTGGACGATCGCGTCCTTGATGCGGATGTTGAAGTAATCGACCGTGATGACGAAGTTACGTAGTGCGCGGACCGAACGGGGGTTGATCACCACACCTGCGGTGAACGAGTCGCCCTTCTCTTCCTGCAGGTTCCGGTTGCCGGATTCGAAGCTGGTGACACCCTGGATATCTTCCTGCTTGGCGAAGAAGGCCCCATTGTTCGCTGCGATGTTGGTGAGCACGCCCGGTGCCGCACGGCAGGTCGTTCCCAATGTCCCGCCCGTTGCCGCGGTCACGCCGATGCACGGATCGCTGACGCTGGGGAAGTTCTGCTGCGGTGCCTGGAACAGCTCGTTGATGTTCGGTGCGCGAACCGAACGCGCCTGCATCACGCGGAAGCGAATGTCTTCCACGGGCGCCCACTCGCCGCCGAAATTGTAGCTGTAGGTCGTTCCGATCGTCGAATAGTCCGAGACGCGGAGCGCACCGCGGACACTGAGCGACTGGAAGAACGGCTTGTCCTGGATGATCGGCGCGACGACCTCGCCAAAGCCTTCCCACAGGTGGAAGCGACCAGCGGTCGAGGGCAGTGCGTTGTTGCCGTTGAGGCCCTGCTGCGTGAGCAGATCGAAGTCGTTGCGGCTGCTTTCGCGGCGATATTCGGTGCCGACGCTGAAGCCGATCGGATCGGCGCCGAACAGCGAGAACAGCTTGCCCGACACGTTGCCACCGGCAACCGTCTGCGTGACCTTGGTGCTGAGCGTCGTCGGTGCTGCCAGATACCCCGCTGCAGGAGCGAGCGCGCCCGCGCCGTAGATGTTCGCCGGGACGCACCCGGCAGCGCGCGCGGCCGGATCCGCGCAGACGATCTGCCCGGTTGCCGGATCACGATAGGAATTCAGCGCCTGGAAGAAGTTGGACGTGTTGAACTGCCCGCTGCCGACCTGGTTCTCCTTGGTCTGGCCATAGATGCCGTAGACCTCGTAGTTGAAGCGGTCTTCCAGGAACTTGCCGGTCGCGCCGCCCGCGAAACGGAACATGTCACGGCTCGCGCTGCTCGTGCGTGGCCCGAAATCGGCGAGGCGCCGGTCGAAGTAGATGTCGCGCAAGCCGTCATTGTCGGTGTCGGTCGCAGCGTTGAAGATGGCGTCCGGCACGTAAGGATTGCGGTAGGTCACGCCGCCGACGATCGACTGGATCGGGATCTGGCCTGAATTGCGGGGGTTGCTGAACGTCGAATCGAGCGGGAACGGCTCGATGATCGTGCTGACCTTGGTCTTGGCGTAGTTGCCTTCGACGAACAGGTTCAATGCAGGCGAAACTTCGAAGTTCGCACGCCCCGCGGTCACATAGCGCTCGACCGGCACGGCCAGATAGCGGAAGTCGGACCGGTTGAAGCCGTCCGGCCCTGCGACCGTCCCGTTTGCATTGACGCACCCGGCGGTCCCGTTGGGCGATGCACAATCGCGCAGTGCACCGTCCTGGCCATAGGTGAACACGCTATCGCCAGCGTAATAGCGGCCCTGCGGCGCGAAACCGGACAGCGACCGCTGCGGCGTGAAGAAATCCTCATCGGCGCCGGTGGTGTAGACGCGGCTGGACGAATCGATCGCACTCGAACCGGCTTCGGTGAACCGGTCGCGCTTCAGCACGGTGCCCTGCTTCGAATAGCCACCGAACAGCATGATGTTGCCGCGGCCATCTGCGAAATTCTTGCCGACGAGCGCGTTGACCTGACGATCGAAGCCATCGCCATATTGCGAGATGCCGACCTGCCCATCGAGCTGGATGCCGTCGAACTTGGTCTTGTAGATCATGTTGACGACGCCAGCGACGGCATCCGAGCCGTAGACTGCCGATACGCCGCCGGTCAGCGTGTCGACGCGCTCGAGGAATTGCGTCGGGATGACGTTGAGGTCGACCGCGCTGCTACCGGGCACGCCCGATACGAAACGGCGGCCATTGACGAGAACGAGCGTCCGATCTTCGCCCAGATTGCGAAGGTTCACCGTCGCGACACCGGCCGACTGCGTCGCGAAGCTCGAATTGGTGCGGCTGATGCCGGGGGTGCCGAACGCCGGGTTCTGCAGCAGGACGTCCTGGACGTTGATCGCGCCGGCCTGCTGGATCTGGGCGATGCCCACGCTCTGGAGCGGCGACGCGGCGGTGGCCGAGGGCGAGGCGATGCGCGAGCCGGTCACGACGATCTCGCCCGCGGGCTGCTCGGGCTGCGCCGATGCGGTGCTGCCGGCCTGGGACTCGACGACCGGGTCCTGCGTGGCGGGAGCGGCCGCGGTCGGCGCGGGGGCGTCGGTCGCGGGCTGGGCCTGCGCTGCGGCGGGGGCCGGCGCCGTCTGCGCCATGGCGGGCAGCGCGACCGCGGACACTGCGACGAGCAGCGTCGAGGCTAGCAGATTGCGGCGATAGGTTGGGGTCATGATCGTTCTCGACTCAGCACTGGATGCGATGGGCCAATATCGCTGACCTTCGCGGAAGCGGGCGCTCTAAGCCTCTGAGGTCGCAGGAATCCATCCGTTCTCGACCCACATTGCGTGAATATTTCCGAGTGTTTCTTCCTTGCAACACTTCAGATCAGTCGGGCTGCCCGCAAGCGCCCGATACCGTCGCACTTCCCCGTCCGGCGGCAATTTGCAGATCGCCGTCTTCCCCCCGGGGGCGCTGTTGGCCTACACGGGCGCATGACGTTCGTCGCGCTTCGACCGGTTCGGCGGTAATGGTCCTCGGGACATGGGAAACCGTGCTCGCGGGCGTGGCGGTTCTGCTGCTCGTCGGCGTGGGTGCCGTACTGGTGTATCTGGGGCTGCGTGCGCGCGCGGATGCGGCTTCGACGATCGCCGACAACGAGAATATGCGCGGCCTGCTCGATGGATCGCCTGCGGTGGCGACGATCGTGCGCTCGGATGGCCGGGTCGAGATGCCGCGGCGGATGGCGGACTGGCTCGGGATCCCGGCACCGCGGTATCTGGCGGACCTGTCGGGCGACGGCTCGGGCCTGTCGACGGAGGATGCCGCGGCACTCACCGCCGACGTGACGGCAGCGCAGCGGGCAGGGCGGCCGTTCGTCCGCGCGGTGCGCCCTGTCGGATCGACGCGCGCGATCACGCTGCGCGGCGGTCGCGCGCCGGGCGGAATGGGCGCGACGGGGAGCGTGCTGATCTGGGCGTTCGACGCGACCGACAGCGAATCGGAGATCAACCGTCTCGGCGCGGAGACCGCGCGGCTCGGGGCGGCATTCGACGCGCTGACCGGACTGATCGAGGCCGCCCCGATGCCGATGTGGTACCGCGCGCGCGACCTGAAACTGTCGATGGTCAACACCGCCTATGTCGCCGCGGTCGAGGGGCAGGATGCCAAGGACGTGATCGCGCGCGGGGTCGAGCTGGTCGAAGGGTCCGGGCGCGGTGGACCGCTCGCGGGTGCGGCGGCGGCACGCGAGCAGGGGCGGCCGCACGAACAGATCCTGCCCGCGACGATCGACGGCGCGCGTCGCTCGCTCCAGATCTACGACGTGCCGCTGCCGACCGGCGGCGTGGCGGGGTTCGCGATCGACATCGAGGATCTCGAACAGGCGCGCTCGGGCGCGAAGCGCTTTGCCGAGGCGCAGCGCGCGATGCTCGATCGCGTATCGGCGGGCGTCGCGCAGTTTGGCGGCGATCGCGGACTGGTGTTCTGCAACCAGCCGTTCCGGCGGATGTTCGCGATGCGCGCCGAATGGCTCGCCGATCGCCCCGAATTCGATCGCGTGCTCGAGCGGATGCGCGAGGCCAACCGCCTGCCCGAGGTGCGCGACTTTCCCGCGTGGAAGGCCGAGCGGCGCGAATGGTTCATGCAGACCGGGACGATGCCCAACGGCGGCGCGAGCGAGGAGATCTGGCATCTTCGCGGCGGGACGCATCTGAGGGTGGTCGCGCAGCCGTTGCCCGATGGCGGGCTGTTGCTGATCTTCGAGGATCGTACCGAGCACGTCCAGCTGGCCAGCGCGCGCGACACGCTGCTGCGCGTGCGGACGGCGACGTTCGACAATCTGTTCGAGGCGCTCGGCGTGTTCGCGGCCGACGGACGGCTGCAATTGTGGAACAACCGGTTCCGCGTGCTGTGGGGACTGGAGGAGGAGTTCCTCGCGGGTCATCCGCGCGTCGACGTGTTCGCCGAGGCGGCGGCATCGAAGCTCGCCACCCCCAGCCGATCGGTGCTCATCCCCGATCTGGTCCGGTCCGCAACCGTCGAGCGCCAGCAGCGCGCAGGCCGGGTCGCGTTCGCCGACGGACGGCATTTCGAGTTCGCCGGCGTGCCGCTGCCCGATGGCAACGCGCTGTTCACGATGCTCGACATCACCGACAGCAAGCGCGCGGAGCAGGCGTTGCGCGACCGCGCCAATGCGCTTGAGGCCGCGGACAAGGTCAAGACCGCGTTCGTCGCGAACATGAGCTATGAGCTCAAGACGCCGCTGACGTCGATCAGCGGGTTCGCCGAGATGTTGCATGGCGGCTATGCGGGCAAGCTCGGCAGCCAGGCCGAAGGCTATCTCGAGGCGATCCTCGAATCCGTGGAACGGCTCGGCCTGCTCGTCGACGATGTGCTCGACCTGACGCGGACCGACGCCGACGGGATGGAGATCATGCGCGCGGACGTCGATCTGGCGGCCGTGACACGCGCGGCCGGCGAGGCGATCCACGCGGTCGCCAAACGCCGCAACCTGGACTTCGCGGTCGAAATCGGGCGGTCGACCGGGCGCGTGTGCGGCGATGCCAAACGGCTGCGCGAGATCGTCGAGCATCTGTTGCGGCACGCGGTGGCGGGGACCGGCGAGGGCGGACGGATCCTGCTGCACACCGATGGTAACGCGACGCATGCGCGGATCATCGTGTCCGACGACGGCATGGGCATGTCGACCGAGGCGGTCGCGCACGCGTTCGACCGGTTTGCCGAATCGAAGACGATCGGCGACCGCGCGCTGGGGCTGGGTCTCCCCCTCGCCAAGCAGTTCGTCGAGGCGCATAACGGCACGATCGAACTCGTCTCGGAGCCCGGCAGCGGCACGCTCGTCACCGTCGAGCTGCCGCGTCGATGAGGACGCTCGCCGATGCGCAGGCCACCGAGGCGTTTGGCGCGTGGCTGGCCACGCTGGTGCGGCCGGGCGACGTCGTCACGCTCGAGGGCACGCTGGGCGCGGGCAAGACGAGCATCGCGCGCGGGCTGCTCGCGGCGCTCGGCCTGCCGGGGGAGGCCCCGTCGCCGAGCTTTGCGATCGTCCAGCCCTATGAGCCGCCCGAGGTCCGGTTTCCCGTGCTCCACGTCGACCTCTACCGGATCGATGATCCCGCGGAGATCGACGAGCTCGCGCTCGACGATTCGCGGTACGATTCGCTGCTGCTGGTCGAATGGCCCGAGCGGGCGGGGCCGGGCTATTGGCCCGACGCGCTTCGGCTCGGCCTGACGATCGAGCCGGATGGCACGCGCGGCTTGACAGTCGGTGTGCCGGAGGCTTGGGAAACCCGATGGCCGACATGACCCCGCCGGCGGGCGCCGCCGCATTTCTCGACGCGCATGGATGGGGCGGGGCGACGACGCTGCCGGTCGCCGGCGACGCGTCCTTCCGTCGCTATTTCCGGATCGTCGAGGGCGCCCGTCGGGCGATCCTCATGGACGCACCGCCACCGCACGAGGACCCGCGCCCCTTCATCGCGGTCGCCGAATGGCTGATCGAGCGCGACTTCGCCGCGCCTGCGATCCTCGCGTGCGATCTCGACCAGGGGCTCGTGCTGATCGAGGATTTCGGCGACGACCGGCTTCGCGAGGCGATCGATGCGTCCTCGGATGACGGCCTCGCGCTGTATGCGCCGGCGGTCGATCTTCTCGTCGCGTTGCGCGACCACGCCGCAGGACCGCTGCCGCTCTACGATCGCGCGGTGCTGAAGCGTGAGGCGGCGTTGTTCGTCGACTGGTATTGCCCCGCGGTTGGCATCACGCCCGACATCGCGAGCTGGGACGCGGCATGGGACGCGGTGTTCGATCACGCGGTTCCAGACGTGCCGGTCACCGTCCTGCGCGACTATCATGCCGAGAACCTGATGCTGGTCGGACCGGACAAGTCGCTCGGGCTGCTCGATTTCCAGGACGCGCTCGCGGGCCACGCCGCCTATGATCTCGTCTCGCTGCTCCAGGATGCGCGACGCGACGTCGATCCCGCCGTCGAGGCCGCGATGCTCGCGCGCTACGCGGCGGCGACCGGGGTCGGCGACAGTTTCTTCGACGCCTATCATGTCCTCGGTGCGCAGCGGAACGCCAAGATCCTCGGGATCTTCACGCGGTTGTGGAAGCGCGACGGCAAGACGCGATATCCAACGCTGTGTCCCCGGGTCTGGACCTATATCGAGCGCGATCTCGCGCAGCCGGTGATGGCACCGGTGGCCGCATGGTTCGAGGCGCACGTGCCGCGCGACCAACGCGGCGATCCGCTGGTGATCGCGGCATGACACGCCAGCGCGAGATCCGCCCGGTGCCGCACGGCACGGTGCCCCGGACCGCGATGGTCATGGCGGCGGGCCTCGGCAAGCGGATGCGCCCGCTGACCGCGACGCGGCCCAAACCGCTCGTCGAAGTCGCGGGCAAGGCGCTGATCGATCACGTTTTCGACCGGCTGCAGCGCGCCGGGATCGAACGGGCCGTCGTCAACGTCCATTATCTCGCGGACACGTTGCAGGCGCACGTGACGGACCGGTATCCCGGTATCGACGTCGTCATCTCGGACGAGCGCGCGCGCCTGATGGAGACGGGGGGCGGCCTCGTGCAGGCGCGCGATCTGCTCGGCACAGCGCCGGTCCTCGTCGTCAACAGCGACAATCTGTGGATCGACGGACCCGTCGACGCGATCCGCCTGCTGGCGTCGCGGTGGGACGACGATGCCATGGACGCCTTGCTGCTGATGGTACCGCTGGCCCGCGCGCACAATCACGGCGGCACGGGCGATTTCTATCTCGCGGCGGACGGTCGGATCTCGAGCCGCCGCAAGCCCGGCTGCGTCGCGCCGTTCGCCTATACGGGCATCCAGATCATCCATCCGCGACTGATCGCCGACTGGCCCGAGGGACCGTTCTCGACCAACCTGTTCTGGGACCGCGCGATCGCCGAGGGGCGTGCTTACGGCCAGGTCCACCAGGGGCTCTGGTTCGATGTCGGCACGCCGGGCGCGATCCCGAAGACCGAGGCGTTTCTCGCCGGTGGATGACGCAGCACCCGGCGCTGCCGTGCAGGCGGGGCCCCGGCTCTACACGATCCCGGCGCACCGGGCGTTTGCGGATGCGCTCGTCGCAGGTCTACTGCGACGCGCGGGCAGCGACCCGCTGGCGCTCGCGCGGGCGCTGATCCTCCTGCCGAACAACCGCGCGATCCGGGCAGTGACGGATGCGTTCGTCCGCGCCAGCGGCGGCGGGCTCGTGCTGCCACGGATGGTCGCGCTCGGCGATACGGGGATGGGCGAGGCTGTCGGCGCCGCACTGGACCCGGCGGATTCCATCGACCCGCCGCTCCCCGCGGTCCCTCCCTACCAGCGGCGAATGATCCTCGCCCGACTGGTGTCGGAGG
This sequence comes from Sphingomonas sp. Leaf20, assembly GCF_001421535.1. Lineage (GTDB taxonomy): Bacteria > Pseudomonadota > Alphaproteobacteria > Sphingomonadales > Sphingomonadaceae > Sphingomonas. The sequence continues at coordinate 299,343 of NZ_LMKN01000009.1, forward strand.
AACGCCAGCGCGGCGGGCATCCGATCGACGCCGCGGAGGCGGTCCGGCTCGCGGGCGAGCTTGCCAAGACGCTCGACCAGCTGCTCGTCGAGGAAGTGCCGCCGGCACGGCTGCGCGCGATCGAGCTAGGGCCCGAACTGACCGAGCATTGGCAGCGCGCGCTCTCGACGTTCGAGGTGGTCCTGGAACGCTGGCCGGGCGAGCTCGAAAGGCTCGGGCGCATCGATGCGGCGACGCGGCGCGCGCAACTGCTCGACCAGCTGTCGGCGCGGTGGCGGGCGGCGCCCCCGGGCGGCATCGTCTGCGCCGCGGGCGTGACCGATTCGGCACCGGCGATCGCGCGCCTGTTGCGCTGTGTCGCGGACATGCCGGGCGGGATGGTGGTCTTCGCCGATCTCGACCTGCACATGCCCGACGCGGAATGGCAGTCGCTCGGCCCGCATCCGCGCGATCCGGCGACCGGCCTGACGCGGCGCGCGATCGAGACGCATCCGCAGTTCCACCTCAAGCTGCTGCTCGAGCGGATGGGGGTCGCGCGCACCGAGTTCGCGACGTGGCGCGAAGGCGGCGGGCACGACGCCGAGGCGACGCGCAGCCGCGCGATCGCAAATGCGCTCGCCCCCGCAGACTTTACCGGCAAATGGACGCATCTCGACGCCGAGGACCGCCGCCTCAAGGGCGTGACGGTCGCCGAACTCGCAACGCCCGCCGAGGAGGCGCAGGCGATCGCGCTCGCGCTCCGCGGGACGCTCGAGCAGCCCGGGCGCACCGCCGCGCTCGTCACGCCGGATCGCGCGCTGGCACGGCGCGTCGCCGCGCATCTGAAACGCTGGGATATCGGCATCGACGATACCGCGGGGCGGCCGCTGTCGATCCTGCCGCCGGGGACGCTGATCCTCGCGCTGGTCGAAGCCGCGGCGCAGCGTTTCGCACCACTCGCGCTGCTGGCGTTGCTGAAGCATCCGCTGGTCCGCAGCGGCGAGGGGCGGCTCGGATGGCTTGACGGCGTCCGCGCGCTCGATCGGGCGATGCGCGGGCCGCGACCCGCCGCGGGGCTCGACGCGATCGATCCCCATCTGCGCGACGGGAGCGCAAAGCGGTGGTGGCCGGAGGTACAGGCGCTGCTGACGCCGATCGCGACGGTGTTCGAGCGCGGGGCGCAGACGCTGGCCCCGTTGCTCGCCGCCGTGCGCGAGACCGCCGCGGCATTGTGCGGCGATGAGCTCTGGGCGGGGCCGTCGGGACGCGCCGCGGCGCAGTTCCTTGCGGATCTCGAGCTCGAGGCCGATGCCGGACCGGCTTGCGTCGATCCGGGCGAGCTCGGGCAGCTGCTGCGGACGCTGCTCGACGAGGTTGCGGTACGACCGTTGCAGGGCGCGCATCCGCGGCTTGCCATTTACGGACTCCTCGAGGCGCGGCTGCAGACCGCGGACCTGATGATCCTGGGCGGATTGAACGAAGGCATGTGGCCGGGGCGGCCTGCGCCCGATCCGTGGCTTGCGCCGCGGATCCGTGCGGAGCTGGGGCTTCCCGGGCTGGAGCGGCAGGTCGGAACCTCGGCGCACGACTTCGCGCAGGCGCTGGGCGCGCCGCGCGCGATCGTCACGCGTGCGCGCCGCGATGCCAAGTCGCCCGCGCTCGCCTCGCGGCTCTGGCTGCGGCTACAGGCGCTGGCGGGCGACAGGTTCGAGCGCGCCGAGGCGCTCGAGGCGTGGACGCGCGCGCTCGACGACCCGGAGACGCATGTGCCGGCCGAGCGGCCTGCGCCGTCGCCCGCCGCCGCGTTGCGGCCGAGGCTGATCTCGGTGACCGAGGTCGACCGGCTGAAGGCGGACCCCTATGCGTTCTACGCGCGCCGCGTGCTCGGGCTGATGCCACTCGATCCGGTCGATGCCGATCCGAGCGCGGCCTGGCGGGGTACCGCGGTTCACGACATCCTCGAGCAATGGTGGAAGCATGACGGCTGCGCGATAGACGCGCTCAAGCCCCGTGCGCAGGCGATGCTGCGGGACGAGCGTACGCATCCGATGATGCGCGCGTTGTGGCAGCCGCGGTTGCTTGAGGCGATCGACTGGATCGCCGGGGCGATCGCCGCGCAGGCGGACGAGGGGCGGTTCGTCGCGAGTGCGGAGGGGAAGGGCGAGATCGCGATCGCCGGGGTGACGCTGCGCGGACGATATGACCGCGTCGACCGGCTTGCCGATGGCGGGCTGGCGATCATCGACTACAAGACGGGCAAGCCGCCCTCGGCGACCGCGGTGCGGGCGGGCTATAGCCTGCAACTGGGGTTGCTCGGGCTGATTGCGGAGCGCGGTGGCTTCGCCGATGTCGCGGGCAAGGCGCAGGCGTTTGAATATTGGTCGCTGGGCAAGAAACGCGACGCGTTCGGCTATGTCGAGAGCCCCGTCGATCCCGATGGCAAGCGCGACAAGATCCCGACCGCGGAGTTCACCGCGACCGCCGCGCATAATTTCACCGAGGTTGCGGGCACGTGGCTGACCGGCGGCGCGGCGTTCACCGCAAAGCTCGTCCCCGAATACGCGCCCTATGCGGAATATGACCAGTTGATGCGACGCGACGAATGGTATGGACGTGAGTAGCGGCGAACTGCGGACGCTGCCCCGGCTCAAGGGTGCGCAGGCGGCGGCGAGCGATCCCGCGTCGCATGTCTGGCTGTCCGCGTCGGCCGGTACCGGCAAGACGCAGGTGCTCGCGGCGCGCGTGTTCCGTCTGTTGCTGCGCGGGGTCGATCCGGGTGCGATCCTGTGCCTGACCTTCACCAAGGCGGGTGCGGCCGAAATGGCGCAGCGGATCAACGGCCGGCTCGCCGCCTGGGTGCGGATGCCGGGGCCCGCGCTGTTCCAGGATCTGCAGGCGCTGGGCGAAGAGGGCGGGCCCGCGCAACAGGATTATGCGCGAACGCTGTTTGCCAAGGTGCTCGACGCGCCGGGGGGCGGACTCCGCATCCAGACCATCCATGGCTTTTGCCAGGGGCTGCTCGCGGCGTTTCCGGTCGAGGCGGGGCTGACGCCGGGGTTCAGGCCGCTCGAAGCGCGCGAGGAGGCGGGGCTTGCCCGCGAGGCGCTGGCGGGGATGCTCGCGGATGCCGAGCGCAATGGGCGAGAGCGGCCGGTCGAGATCGTCGGGCGCCTGTCGCTTCGGCTCGGCGAGGGGGGTGCCGAGGCGTTCCTGATGGCGTGCGCGCGCGCGCTGCCTGCGCTCGAGACGATGCCGTCGGGGGTCCAGCCCTGGCTGCGGCGGACGCTGGAACTGCCGTCGGGCGATATCGGCGAAGCGGTCGCGGAGTGGTGCGACGCGCTGGATATCGACGCGATCACGCGCATCGCGGCGGCGAACGCGGCCTGGGGCACCGCGACCGGCCTCAAGCAGGCGGCGACCATCGAGGCGTGGCTTGCATCGCCGGACCGCGCGGGCACGCTGGGCGATCTTGCGGGCGTGGTGCTGACGGGCAAGGGCGAGCTGCGCAAGGTGCAGAAGAAGCTGCTCGATATCGAACCTGATTACGAGGTGCTCGCGCAGCATATCGGCGCCGCCTGCACCGATATCGTGTCGATGACGCAGCGTGTCGGGTACGCCGATCTGCTGGCCGACGGGCTCGAGATCGGGCGCGACTATGCGCGCGCCTATGCGCTGGCGAAGCGGCGTGTCGGCGGTGTCGATTTCGACGATCTGATCGCGACGACGGTCGCGCTGCTCGATCAGCCCGGGATCGGCGAGTGGGTCCGCTACAAGCTCGACCAGGCGACCGAACACGTCCTGATCGACGAGGCGCAGGACACCAATGCCGACCAGTGGCGGATCGTCCGCGCGCTGGCCGACGAGTTCTTCGTCGGGCGCGGCATCTATGCGCCGTCGACGCGCACGCTGTTCACGGTCGGCGACTGGAAACAGGCGATCTTCGGGTTCCAGGGGACCGACCCGTTCAATTTCGCCGCGGCCGAGATGCATTTCGGGCGGCGCGCGAAGGAAGTCGCGGGCGACGATGACTGGCCCGAGGACGAGCGGGGGCTGCCGCTCGAACGCCTGTCGCTGACGCATTCGTTCCGGTCGACGCGACCCGTGCTGGAGTTCGTCGATGCCGCGGTCGCGGCGACGGGTGAGCCCGGGCTTGGGGCGATCGGCGATCTCGACGTCCATGCAAGCGAGGTCCGCGGCCCGGGGAGCGTCACGCTCTGGCCGCCGGTCGTCGCGGGCGGCAACGAGGATGACGAGGAAGGGTGGATCGACGATGCGGTCCGCAAGCTGGCGGGCGATATCGCCCGGGCGGTCAAGAGCTGGCTCGCGCCCGACGGGCTGATGCTCGACAGCAAGGGCCGGCGGCTGCGCCCCGAGGACGTGATGATCCTCGTCAAGCGACGCGGCGACCTCGCGTCGCTGATCGTCGCGCGGCTTTATGCGGAGGGTGTGCCCGTCGCGGGTGTCGACCGGCTACGGCTGAACGCGCCGCTGGCGGTCCAGGATCTGCTGGCGACGATCCGTTTCGTGCTCCAGCCCGAGGACGATCTGAGCCTTGCCGCGTTGCTCGTCTCGCCGCTGATCGGGTGGACGCAGGACGAGCTGATGCAGGCCGCGCCGCGCGAGGCGGGGCCGTTGTGGCGGCATCTGCAACGCACGCAACCCGCCGCGCGCCTCGCGCCTTTGCTTGCGATGCTGGCACGCGCGGACATCGCGACGCCGTATCAGTTTCTCGAGGAGCTGTTGTCGGGGCCGCTCGACGGACGTCGCAAGCTGATCCGCCGGCTTGGCACCGAGGCGCGCGATCCGATCGAGGAACTGCTCAACGCCGCGCTGAACTTCGAGAGCACGACGACGCCGTCGCTGCAGCGCTTTCTCGACTGGTTCGATCGCGGCGACGTCGATATCGTCCGTGATCCGTCGGCGCCGCTCGACGCGGTGCGGGTGATGACGGCGCATGGCGCGAAGGGCCTGCAGGCGCCGCTGGTGATCCTTGCCGATGCGACCGCGGATCCCGCCGCCGCGCCGAGATCGATCTTGAAATGGACACCCGAGGATCTGCCCGCGCCGCTGCCCGTCTTCCGGCCGCGCAGCAGTGAGCGCGGCGGACCACTCGATGCGGTGGTCAGCGCCGCCGAGCGTCGCGAGCTCGAGGAGCATTGGCGGCTGTTCTACGTCGCCGCGACGCGTGCGGAGGAACGGCTGGTCATCGCCGGCGCGCTGGGAACGCGGGCGAAGGGCGTCGCGCCCGCGACCAGCTGGTATGCGGCGGCCGAGCGCGCACTGACGGCGCTCGACATTCCGGAGGCGGAGGGCGAGCGGTGTTTCACGGGAACGTCGGTCGATGCGCCGGTGATCGCGAAGGACGACAGGCACGCGCGCCCCGCGACGCCGGTCCCGCTGCCCGAATGGGCACGCGTCGCAGCGCCGAGGGAGGCGCGTCCGTCGCGTCCCTTGTCGCCGTCGGCACTCGGCGAGGACGCGGTATCCGATCCGCCGCCGACGCCGGCGATGCGTGCGGCTGCCGAGCGCGGATCGCTGATCCACAAGCTGCTCGAACGTCTGCCGGCGGTCGCCGCGGACGCGCGCGCAGGTGCCGCGGACCGCTGGCTGGCGCAGGCCGGTGGCGTCGCCGACGCGGACGTGCGTGCCGAGATCGCCGCAAGTGCGATCGGCGTGATCGCGGACCCGCGCTTTACCGCGTTGTTCGGCCCCGAGTCGCTGGCGGAGGCACCGATCGCAGCGACGCTGGCAGACGGCGTCGTCGTATCGGGGACCGTCGACCGACTGCTGATCGGTGCGGACGTGGTCCGGGTGATCGACTTCAAGACCGGCCGCCGCGCGCCGCGCGACGTCGCCGAGGTGCCCGACTATCATCTTCGCCAGATGGCGGCCTATGCCGCGGCGTTGCGCGTCATCTTCCCCGGACGACGGGTCGAGGCGGCACTTCTGTACACCGCCGGGCCGCGGCTGATCGCGGTGCCCGAGGACACGCTCGTCCGTCACAAGCCGGGCTATGCAGCGACGGAGCAAAGCTAGCGGCTCGACGGTTGAGACGCGTGAACAGCGACACTAGATGATGGTATAACGAAGGAGAATTTCAGTGGCGACCAAGCAGATCACCGATGCCAGCTTCAATGCCGACGTACTGAGTGCGGAAGGCCCCGTGCTCGTCGATTTCTGGGCCGAATGGTGCGGTCCGTGCAAGATGATCGGGCCGAGCCTCGAGGAACTGTCCGAGGAGCTGGGTGAGAAGGTGACGATCGCCAAGCTCAACATCGACGAGAATCCCGACGCTCCGGGCCAGTACGGCGTGCGTGGCATTCCGACGATGATCCTGTTCAAGGGCGGCGCGCCAGCGGCGACCAAGGTCGGCGCTGCGCCCAAGGGCCAGCTCAAGGCATGGCTCGAGAGCGAACTCGCCTGACCGACCTCCCGCCATCCCGGTCCGCACCGGGATGGCGGGAATGATCAGCTCCGATAGTCGGCGTTGATCGAGATATATCCGTGCGTGAGATCGCACGTCCACACGGTGGCCTTGCCCTCGCCGAGCGCGAGGTCGACGCCGATCTCGATCTCCTGACCCTTGAGATGCGCGGCGACCGGCGCCTCGTCATAGCCCTGCAGCGCCAGCCCGCCTTCCGCCACCTGCGTATTGCCGAAGCGGATCGAGAGCGTGTCGCGGTCCGCGGGTTCGCCGGCCTTGCCCACCGCCATCACGACGCGCCCCCAATTGGCGTCCTCGCCGGCTATCGCGGTCTTCACCAGCGGCGAATTTGCGATGCTCATCGCGATGCGGTGCGCGCTGCGATCGCTGTCGGCGCCGGTGACCTGGATCTCGATCAGTTTCTGCGCACCTTCGCCGTCGCGCACGACGAGCATTGCGAGCTGTTGGCAGAGATCCGCGAGCGCGGCCCGGAATGCGTCGGCACCCACGCTGTCATCGTCCGCAAGCGTCGCGTTCCCGGCCTTGCCCGTGGCGAACGCCAGCACAGTGTCGCTGGTCGACGTGTCGCTGTCGACCGTGATGCACGAGAAGCTGGGCGCGTTCGCCTTCGACAACGCGGCCTGCAGGAAACCGGGCTCGACCGCTGCGTCGGTGAAGATGAAGCCCAGCATCGTCGCCATGTCCGGCGCGATCATCCCCGATCCCTTGATGATGCCGACCAGGCTGACGGTGCGGTCGCCGATCACCGCGGTGGTCGTTGCCCCCTTGGTGAAGCTGTCGGTCGTCATGATCGTCGCCGCGGCATCCTCCCAGCCGCACGGGTCAGCGGCGAACGCGGCGTCGAGCCCCGCCTCGGCCTTGTCGATCGGGAGCGGTACGCCGATCACGCCGGTCGAGGCGACGAACACGTCCGATGGCTGGCACCCGAGCTGCGCTGCGGTCCGCGCGGCAATCGCCTCGACCGCAGCGCGGCCGCGCGATCCCGTGAAGGCGTTCGAATTGCCCGCATTGACGACGAGCGCCCGCGCGTGGCCGAGCGTCAGCGCCGCGCGGCACCATTCGACCTCGGGCGAGGGGCATTTGCTCTGCGTCAGCACGCCCGCGACGACGGTACCCGGGTCCAGCGTGACGAATGTCAGGTCGCACCGGTCCCACGTCTTGTAGGCGGCACGGGCGACATGAAGCGTGACGCCGGGAATCGCCGGCATGACGGGGAAGGGGCGTGCGAGCGGAGAGGTGGTCATGACAGACCTCTGCCTCCGGATCGGCCCCTGCGCAACCGCTTGTCCACGTGGCGAACCGCCCCCGACCGCGCTGCGATGCGGTGAAAGGATGGACCTTGGCGGCAGGCTGTCATAAGGACGAGGTCACATGAACCTGCTTCTCCTTCTGTCTGCCCTGCTGTCCGCGCTTACCGGCGTGGTACCCGGCGTGCGTGGGCAGGCGGCGCAGGCGGTGGCGCAGGGTGCGGTCTCTCCGCAGGCCGTTGCGGTTGCAGTGGTCAGGCGCGCGACACGACCGGTGGCCGGCCCGCCGTCGTTGCAGGCGGTCGCGGCGTCGCCCGCATTGCCCGCCATCGCGGTCGACATGTCATCGCTTTGGACAGACCGCCGGCGCGAATAGCGTCGGGCGCCTCGTGCTGGCCTGCGGGCCGTCCCCTTCTTTCTTGCGTGCGTCCCGGTAGCGGGCTTGCCGTGTCAAAACTTCAGGAAATCAGCCCATGTTCGGTGGCCTCGCCAAATCCTTGTTCGGTTCGTCCAACGACCGTTACGTCAAGTCGCTCAACCCGATCCTTGCCAAGATCGCATCGTTCGAGCCCTCGCTTGTCGCGATGTCGGACGAGGAGCTGTCCGCCCAGACCGTGCGCTTCCGCGAGCGCCTCGCGAACGGCGAGAAGCTCGACGACCTGCTCCCCGAGGCGTTCGCGACCGTCCGGGAAGCCGCCAAGCGCGTGCTCGGCCAGCGGCATTATGACGTACAGATGGTCGGCGGCATTGTCCTCCACCGCGGCGAGATCGCCGAGATGCGCACCGGCGAGGGCAAGACGCTCGTCGCGACGCTCGCGACCTATCTGAACGCGCTGCCCGGCGACGGCGTCCATGTCGTCACCGTCAACGACTATCTCGCCGCGCGCGATGCCGAGTGGATGGGGCAGGTCTATACCTATCTCGGCATGACAATCGGCGTCATCGTCCCCAACCTGACCGACGAAGAGCGGCGTGCCGCCTATGCCGCCGACATCACCTACGGGACGAACAACGAGTTCGGGTTCGACTATCTGCGTGACAACATGAAGTATGAGCGCAGCTCGATGGTGCAGCGCCGCTTCAACTTCGCGGTGGTCGACGAGGTCGATTCGGTGCTGATCGACGAGGCGCGTACGCCGCTGATCATCTCGGGCCCGACCGACGACAAGTCCGAGCTGTATATCCAGGTCGATGCGGTCGTGAAGCAGCTCGTCCCGGGCGATTACGACAAGGACGAGAAGCAGAAGACCATCATTCTCACCGAGGATGGCACCGAGAAGGTCGAGCGGATGCTCGAGGCGGCGGGGCTGCTCGAGGGGCAGAACCTGTACGACTTCGAGAACACGCAGGTGGTCCACCACCTCAACCAGGCGCTGCGCGCGATCGTGATGTTCAAGTCGGACATCGACTACATCGTCAAGGACGGCAAGGTCATCATCATCGACGAGTTCACCGGTCGCATGATGGACGGCCGGCGCTGGTCGGACGGCCTGCACCAGGCGGTCGAGGCCAAGGAGGGCGTGCAGATCGAGCCCGAGAACCAGACGATGGCCTCGATCACCTTCCAGAACTATTTCCGCATGTATCCCAAGATCGGCGGCATGACCGGCACCGCGGCGACCGAGGCGGCCGAGTTCTACGACATCTACAAGATCAACGTCGTCAGCATCCCGACCAACGTCCCCGTCCAGCGCGTCGACGAGGAGGACGAGTTCTACAAGGACACCAAGGACAAGTTCGCGGCGATCGCCAAGAAGATCAAGCATCACGCCGATCTCGGCCAGCCGGTGCTCGTCGGCACGGTATCGATCGAGAAGTCCGAGCTGCTGAGCGAGTTCCTCGTCGGCGAGGCGGTCGAGCACAAGGTGCTGAACGCGCGCTTCCACGAGATGGAGGCGCACATCGTCGCGCAGGCCGGGCGCAAGTCCGCGGTGACGATCGCGACCAACATGGCGGGCCGCGGCACGGACATCAAACTCGGCGGCAACCTCGAATTCCGCATGCTCGACGAGCATCCCGAGCTGGTGGAGGGGACGCCCGAATACGCCACCGAGGCGGCGCGGATCGAGATCGAGATCGAGGCCGAGAAGAAGGCTGTGCTCGCCGCGGGCGGTCTGTTCGTGCTCGGCACCGAGCGGCACGAGAGCCGGCGTATCGACAACCAGCTGCGCGGGCGCTCGGGGCGTCAGGGCGATCCGGGGCTGTCGCGCTTCTATTTGAGCCTCGACGACGATCTGCTGCGCATCTTCGGGCCGGACACGCTGTTCGCCAAGATGATGCGCAACAACATCGAAGACGGCGAGGCGATCGGCAGCAAGTGGCTGAGCAAGGCGATCGAGACCGCGCAGAAGAAGGTCGAGGCGCGCAACTACGACATCCGCAAACAGGTCGTCGAATATGATGACGTGATGAACGAGCAGCGCAAGGTCATCTACGAGCAGCGTGCCGACATCATGGATGCCGATACGGTCGGCGACGTCGTCGTCGACATGCGCGCGGAGACGGTCAACGTCATCGTCGGCGACGCGTGCCCGCCCAACTCCTATCCCGAACAGTGGGACATCGAGGGGATGAAGACGCGGCTGTCCGAGGTCCTCAACCTCGAGCCGCAGATCGAGGCGTGGCTGCTCGAGGAGGCGATCGATCCCGAGATCGTCGAGGAGCGCATCCGCGCGATGGCGGACGAGGCGATCGCGGTGAAGTCCGCCGACCTCGATGAGGAGACGTGGACGTCGGTCGAAAAGTCGATCCTGCTGCAGAATCTCGACCATCACTGGAAGGAGCATCTCGCGACGCTCGACGCGCTGCGCCAGGTCGTCCACCTGCGCGCCTATGCGCAAAAGACGCCGATCAACGAGTATAAGCAGGAGGCGTTCTCGCTGTTCCAGCGGATGCTCGAGACGATCCGCGAGGACGTGACCAAGACGATCGCGCATGCGCAGTTCCAGATGCAGGCACCGGTCGGACTGCCCGAGCTGCCCGACTTCATCACGACGCATTTCGACCCGTTCACCGGCGAGGACAATTCGAACGACATCGACGCCGGGACGACCGGGCACATCACGTCGCAGCTGCCGCCGATGCAGATCCCGCAGCCGCAGCAGGCGGATATCGGCGAGGATCCCGCCAACTGGGAAGGCGTCGTCAGCCGCAACGCGCCATGCCCCTGCGGGTCGGGTCGCAAGTACAAGCAGTGCCACGGCGCGGTCTGACGTCGTCCCGCCGGTCCGCCCGCGGCTCCTGCGGGCGGACGACACGCAAAAGAAAGGCCGGGCTGTCCAGTAGGACGGCCCGGCCTTTTTGTGTCGACGGTATTTCCGAGGCTTACTTCGGGAGAACCAGCGTCGGTCCGATATTGTCGACCACCTGTTTTGCGTTGAACGCGCGGATGTTGTCTCGCGGGATCGGACCCTTGCGCATCACGATCTCGGCAGTCGCCTCGTAACGGTCGATCGTCCGGACGTCGAAATTGTTGCCCCAAGGCCCGCCGAACCCGCCGCCGAAACCGCCACCACCAAAGCCGCCGCCGAAATACGGATCCCAGCTGCGCCAGCCGAACCCGCGGCCGCGAAAGCGCCACGACGGACCCCAATATCCGCCGAACCCGCCATAGCCAAAGCCACCGCCGATGCCCGGGGTCGAGAAGGTCCGCGACTGAAGGTTCGTATCGCGGTCGGCCATCAGGAAATAATCATAGCCCTGCTGCAGCGTCAGCTCGGCGGCGCGGAAAAACAGGTAGCGCTCGACCGTGTCACGCGACGTGACGCTGTTTCCGGCAAAGCTGACGAGGAAGCGGTTATCTTCGATCCGACGGTCGCTATACCCCGTCCGGCTGAAGCCCTGTCCCGTGGCAGGACGATAGGTCGTTTCGGTCGCGCACCCGGCAACCAGAAGCGTGCTCGACGCCAGGGCTGCCAAAAGGACTTTGCGACCAGGCATGATAAACATGATTGTCGTCTCCGTTCGCGGCGGATGCGGCGAAACGCCTCACACTAGCCATCAGTGGTGGAACGGTTGATGAACGGGATTGCTCCGGAAACCAAGCGCACCCCCCGAATAAAGCCCCGGTGCCCCGTTCGCGCGGTCAGGCCCCGGCGATATGCAGCGCGAGCGACCGGCGATGCGCGCGACGGCGATGCTCGAACAGATAGAGGCCCTGCCACGTGCCGAGCGCCATTTCGCCGTCGATGACCGGAATCGACAGGTGGACCTGGGTCAGCGCCGTACGCAGATGGGCGGGCATGTCGTCGGGCCCCTCGTCGTCGTGGAAATAGTCGGCGGACTCGGGCGCCAGACGCGCGAAATAGGCTTCGAGATCGATCCTTACCTCGGGCGCGGCGTTCTCCTGGATCAGCAGCGACGCCGAAGTGTGGCGGCAGAAGATCGTCAGCAGACCTTCGCGCATTTCCTGATCGGCGACCCAGCGCCGCACGACGTCACTGATGTCGAGCAGGCCCTGGCGCCGCGTATCGATCGTCAGAAATCCGGTAGCCTGCCGCATGATCATAGGTCCCTGGACGGTTCGGTGATGGCAAGGCACATGGTTTTCACCATCGTGCGATCAGCGCGGTGGTTCATCCGCGACCGGGATGTCCTTGCCCAGATTGATGCGGTCGTAGAGTTTGAGCAGTTCGGTGACCTCGTCGATGACGGTCTGCTGTTCCTGCCGGTAGCGCGCGGTCGCGTCCTGCGTCGGAACGCCGTTCTTGCCGTCGTGCATCGTAAAACCCTGGTCGATCAACCAGATGGTGTCAGCCGCGCGTGAGCGCTGGCGTCGAAGATGGAATACCCATTGCTCGATGATACCCGAAGGTACCAGTCTGTCGATCTCACCCATGGGCGCCGCGTAGCCGACCGGACGCGTGGTTGTACAGGCGCGCGATGCAAGTGGCGGATGTAGAGGTTGCGCAAACGGCGGCACCGGCCCGGCGATGTTGATCTGGCGCAACACTACCGACGAGATTGCGTAAGGTTCCCGGTTTTTGGTAAAAACTCCATTCAATTCGTCGCGAAATATGGAACCGGACCGGGTGAAACGTGTTGGAATACAGACGAAAAGCTAACATGCCGTCAACGATTTACCACGCAGAGAGCCGCCGATGTCCACGCTGTCAGACCCGCCGATCTTCAATCGCACCGATATATCGCCGCCACGCCTGTCGGATCGTTATGGCGCTGAACGACTCGACGCACTGTATCGGCGCGCGGCCGCGGACCGTGACCGGTTCCGTGAACAGCAGGCGATGGCGCAGCAGTCGAGCCTCGTCGAGCGCGTGCTCAGCCGGCTGTTCCGCTAAGCCGTCTGGGCGCGCCGGTCACTTGCCATCCGGGAATGTGGTCGCCGCGCGCAGTCCCTTGATCTCCGGCCAACGGATAGGCCGGTCGCGACCGACGCACTCAATGATCACGTTCTGACCCTCGTCCTCCGACAGGTCGTCGGCCGCCTTGACCATGTCCTCGAGCGACCCGGTTGCGATCACGGCCTTGCGATCGGCGCTTTCGTCTTCGGCTTCATGGTCACCCGCCTGCGCTTCGGTCGCGCCAACAGCATCCTCGCCGTCGTTAGCACGCGGCGCCGGCAGCCGGGCGAGCGTCGCCGGCATCTTCCACATCGTCTTGAACACGCTTGTTACTCCAGCCCCCGCTGTAGATCGACCGATGCCTCGTCGGTGCGCAGCGGTCCAGTGCGGGGCGGGGACGATGCGGTCACCATGCGATTGCGTGCGACGAACCGCGGGCTCGCCCGCTACCAGTTGAACCGCAGCGTGCCGACGACGGTGCGCGACGCCCCGAAATAGCAGCTGTTGACGAAGAAGCAGCTTGCGATGTGCTGCTTGTCGAACAGGTTCGCGACATTTGCCGTCAGGCTCATCCCGGCAAGCGACGGATCGAACTTGCCGAGATCATAGCCCAGCACCGCGTCGACCAGGACATAGCCCGGCGACTGGAACCGCGTCGTGACCGTCTGGCCCGACCGGATCTGGGTCGCGGTGCCGTCGGATTCGCCGACGTACCGGACCCCGCCGCCGATCGTGAAGCCTGACGCGGCGCCGCCGACGCTGCGTTCCAGATCATAGCTGGCGAAGCTCGATGCGCTCCATGTCGATATGCCCAGCGGCTTGGTTCCCGTGACGCCGCTCAACTGGTCGCCGGTGCCGATCGCGGGGGTGCCGCGCCGGACGTCGGGGTCGGTGTAGGTTCCTGCGACGGTCACGGTCAGCCCCGGCGCGATTTCGCCACGGCCGTCGATTTCGATCCCGCGTATTTCGACCTCGCCGACCTGGATCTGCGCATTGGCAGGAATGGTGCTGCCGTCCTGTCCTGCGCGCGGGTCTGCCACGGGTACGTTGCGGCGACGCAGGTCGTAGGCGGACAGCGTGAACACCGCGTTGGTCCCGCGCGGCTGGTATTTGACGCCTGCCTCATATTGCCGCCCGGTCACCGGCACGAAGGTCGGCCCCGCGATCGGCGTCCTGCCGTCCGGCGCGAAGATCGTCTGCGTGCCCGTCTGCGGCTCGAAGCTTTCCGAATAGCTGACGAAGGGGGCAAGCCCGCTGCGCGTCTCGTAGAGCGCGCCCAATCGTCCCGTGAACGCGGCCTGCTTCAGCTGGGTCACACCGCCGGCGACGCCTGCCGCCGTATTCCTGTTGACGCTCATCTGTTCGTACCAGTCATACCGGCCGCTGGCGATCAGTTGCAGCGCACCGATCGCGATCTGGTCCTGGAGATAGGCGCCGACCTGATCGATCTTGCGGAATCCCCGCGTCGCCGTCAGCGCGAAGCTCGGTTGTACGCCGCCGTAATTGGGGTCGAACAGGGTGAAATCGGGGATGCTCGTCACCGGATCGGTCGTGGTGCCGGTATTGAATTGCTGTGCGTTCGAGCCGCGATTGCTCTGCCAGTCGACGCCGGCCAGCACGACATGCTGCAGGGGCCCGGTCGCGAACTTGCCGGTGACGTGGTTGTCGAGCGTGATGGTCCGGAAGGACTCGTCCGAGCCGCCACCGCCGCGGACGATGCGCGAAAAATCGGTGTTGCGGTCCGCACCCGTGCCCGTCGTCGCGAAGTTCGAGAGGTAGATCTGGCGATAGTGCAGGTCGACATCGAGATAGCGCGCGCTCGTCGCCCAGCTGAGCGCCGGGCTGAAGTCGTGACGGAAGAGCGCGGTCACCGATTTCTGCGTGCGATCGAACGCCTCATAGGCTGGCTCGCTGACGTTCAGGTCGATGGGGAAGCTGCCCAAGGGGTTGGCGAGCGCCGAACCATAGACGGGAACGCCGCTATACGAGGCCGATTCCGGATCGCGCTGATGGTTGAGGATGACCGTCAGGCTGGTCGCGTCGTCGGGCGCGAAGGTCAGCATCGGCCGGATATAGTGGCGACGATTTCGTGTCCGCGCGACAAAGCCGTCGGATTGCTCCGCCCCGCCGATCACCCTGAACAGCCATTTGTGATCGGCGTCGAGCGGCTGGTTCACATCGATCGCGCTGCGGACGAGATCGAAATCCCCCGCCGCGAGTTCGATCCGCCCGCCGGCGACGTCATAGGGCAGCTTGCTCGTGAGGTTGACGAGGCCGCCGGGCGTCGAATTGCCGTACAGCACGGAAGCGGGTCCCTTGACGACATCGACCCGCTCGACGAGGTGGAAGTCGATCTGCGGGGTCGAATAGATGCCGCCGAGCAGCCGCATGCCGTCCATGTACTGACCGGGTGCGAACCCGCGAACGTAGAGCTGGTCATAACGCGTCGCGACATTGCCGCGCTGGCTCGGCGACACGCCCGCGACATAGCCGAGCGCCTGGTTGATCGACAGCGCGTTGCGCAGCGTGAGCTCCTTTTCGTCGATGCTCGTGATCGTCTGCGGCGTGCGGATCAGCGGCGTCTCGGTCTTGGTGCCGGTACTCCCGGTCTTTCGAATGCGTTCGCCATTGACGATGATCTCGTCGCGTCGCGCCTGGTCGTCTGCGGCCACGGTCGTGTCGTCGTCCATGCCGTCGCTGGCTGCACGGGAACCTGCATGTACGGGGGCGAGATCGGCGGCGCTCGCAAAGGACGGCGCCCAGACGCTCGCTGCCGCCATAGCCGTACCGACCAGAATGTCGCGCTTGACCTTGTGCCGCATACCCACCTCAATGCTATTGATAACCATTCGCAGGAGGGCGCTAGGCGTGGTTGATCTGTGTTGCAAGCAAAATGACGAAATGTTCATGAAGGACGCCGAACGCGAGACGGCGATCGCGTAACGCGGGTTGCCAGCGAGGCATGGGGGCCGCCGTGGTTCGGGAACGCGAAGGGGTTTTCGCGAAGACCAGACGCGGCACGCAAAAGTGCGTTGAAGTTTCTGCCCGACTTTATACGAGCACCGGATTGGTCGTTTCAATCGCCTCGCACTCGGCAATCGCGCCCAGCAACAGGTCGACAGGCAGATCGTCGGGGTTCTGAGCCGCAATGAATTATCGCCATTCCTTCCATGCTGGCAACAGCGCCGATGTCGTCAAGCACAGCCTGTTGATCGCGCTGGTGCGCGCCCTGCAGCAAAAACCGGGGGCACTGACCCTGATCGACACGCATGCCGGTTGCGGGCTGTACGATCTCGACGGCGAGGACGCGCAGCGCACCGGCGAGTCGATACAGGGCGTGCTGCAGGCGCTTGCCGATCCGAACCCGTTGCTGGACGACTACCGCGCGGTCGTGCAGGCGGTGAATGTCGGGGCCGAGCCTCACTATTACCCCGGCTCGCCGCGGATCCTGGCGCAGTTGCTGCGCCCGCAGGACTTCCTGGTCCTCAACGAAAAACATCCCGAGGACGCGTATACCCTGCGCGGCGTGATGCGCGGCACAGCCGCTGCCGTACATGAGCGCGACGCCTACGAGCTCTGGCTGGCGATGGTGCCGCCGCGGACCGCGCGCGGCGTGGTGCTGGTCGACCCGCCGTTCGAGCAGACGGACGAACGCGCGCGTATCACCGCGACCCTCGCCGCCGCTTACCGCAAATGGGCGCACGGCGTGACGGTGATCTGGTATCCGCTCAAAGACCGCGCGACGCTGTGGCGGTGGAAGGAGCAGCTGCGCAAGCTCGGCATCCCGAAAATGCTGGGGGTGGAGCACTGGCTGTACGATGACGATCAGCCCGGCATCTATAACGGCGCCGGCCTGTATATCGTCAATCCGCCCTATGCGTTCACGCAGGCGCTGCCACCGCTGCTGGAAGCGCTGCGCGCCGTGCTGTCACCCGAGGGGCATCGGGGCGAGATCACAACCGAATGGTTGGTCGATTAAAGCAAACCGGCATCGCAGCCTTCTCCCGACGGACGTATCGCGGCGTTGTAGGTTTCAGCGAAGGGTCTCGCGACATTCGGCCGCTGTTGGGGGCTGTCTCGATGCGGGCGGAAGGACGCTCAATAGCTTGGCAGCCCGGGATATTCCCAGCGGTACGGGACGCCGGTCTCGCCCAGAGTGATGCAAGGATCGACAATCAGCCGGCGGTTACGAATGGTTTTCCCGGCTGCCAGTTGATGCGGCGTATCCATACGGAATCGATCGCGCGCCCGCTCCCGTCGATCGCCGGGCGGAATTGCGCACGCGTGGTCATCAACCGGCACGTCAGATCCTCAAAGGCCTTGTCGCCGCCTGCCTTCGCTACCGCACAGGTCTTTATCGATCCGTCAGCCGCCACCACGAGTCGCAGCACCACAATCCCTCCGGACCCGCCCCGGTTGAGGGCGACGGGATAATCGGCCGGACGGAACCAGCCGGCGGGATCGTTGACCGGCTCGGGCGCGCTTTTCCGCTGTCGCTGCTCGGCCGGGTCGAGCCCCCAGCTCGTCACCAGATCGTCCACGCACGCATCGAGCGCTGCGAGTGCGCCCTTCATCGGCCCCATGTCGAGTTGCACCGCATAGCGTCTTGCAAAGCTGACGCCGAGCATCGTCGGTCGGTCGGCCGTTACATCGCTACGCAACGCGCCGGGAAGATCCCTGTCAGGCCGGAAGCGTATGCTGCCGGGCGCGCCGCCCGCCGTGGCAAAGCCGCGTGCGTGCATGCCGGGGACATGTGCGACGGTGGACGTGCTCACCGAAACCGGGACGTCGCCATCCGTTGCCGGCATATGCGATCCGGCCAGCGCCATTTCGAGGACGTCACTGACATCGAGGCGGCTGAGCTGGAGCGTGGTCCGGTCCCGGTCCTCGCCGAAGCTGCGGACGAGGCGGCATTCGGAAGGCGCATAATCCATCTGCCACTTGGAGGACGGACTCAACGGAACGACGCGGTCTGCAGCGATGGCCGCGGTACCGGCGATGCCGCTCATGACGACAAAAGCGACTACCTTCTGGACGCGCATAAACCCTCTCGCTTGCTGCGTCGGCATATCACAGTCGTTTTAAAGGCGATGATCTGGCGCAGTTTCTACCGTCGATCTGCTGCAGCGATCAGAGTTTTGCAACAGGCCTGACCGGATTGGGGTCGGCCATTCCGGTGATGTCCAACTCACTGGCGCCCATTTTATGATTTTCCCGCCCAGCGAACCGCGTTGACCAGAATGCGGCGGTAGTTCGGATCGTCATAGGCCTCAGGCAAGTGGCCCAGCGCGGAGTAGACGACACGGCCCTTCGTCGAGGGGTTGGCCCAGATGACGGGATGCCTGCCCATCGCGAGCTTGGCGCCGGGTCGGTAACTGGTCTCGTCGATCCGCGCGAGCACGGTCATGCCGCGGGCCGCGGGATCGGCGTCGAAGGCATACCATTCGTCGACCGGCGACCAGGGCAATGTCACACCGGCCATGACGGGGTGGTCCGGTCGATCGACGAGGAGCCGTGCGCGCTGAAACTGGTCGATTCCGCCCGGATGTCCGGTGAACCTAGTGCGGATGATCGTGTCGGTATACCAGGCATCGGTGTGACTATCGTCGCCCGCCGCGTGCAACGCCACGACACCGCCGCCCCGGGCCACGAAACGGGCGAATGCGGCGCGCTGATCGGGCGTGAGAAAGTCGCCGCTGGCGCTGTTGAGAATGACGACGGAAAAGTGCTGCAACTGCTCGTCGTTGAAGACCGCCGCATTCTCGGTGGCGTAGCTCGCACGACCCAGGCCTTTCGCAATATCGGCAAGCACCGTGTTCGAGTGTGGAATATGCTCGATGTGGCGCCAGCCATTGGTCTTGGAAACGATCAGCACCGCGTTCCGCAGCCCCTTGGGCAGCACGGGGGCGACGCTGTCGTAGGTCGCGGCCGGCAGGTGCGGATTGGGCGCGGCCTGCGCCATCGTCAACAGTGCGATCAGCGCCCACATCTTGTGCATCGTACAATCTCCTGGCGCATCGATAGCGCAAATGGCGGAACCGCGCGACCAGACACCGGCGATCGTGCCATACAGGCCGCGATAGCGGCGAACGCTAGTATGATCGCGCTGCGCAAAGGCTGATATTCCACGAGTGTCGATACAGCGCCGGGCGAATAGAGTACTATCTCATCGAACGATGGCCGGGGGCGAATGTTGATGTGGTTTGATCGAACATTGGTGGCGCTGCTGGTGCTGTCTGCCCCCGCGACCGCGCAAACGTCGAAGGACGCGGCACGCGCGATTGCGGGCGAACCGGCACGTTCAGCGCAGCGGCTGACGCTGACGGACATACCCGTGCCGACCGGCAAGCCGACCGCGTTGTTCGACGGGCGGAGCCTGAAGGGCTGGACGCCCTGGCTCGGCTATGCCGACCCCTCGATCACGTACCGATCGGACCCGGGTGCGCCGCCGATCGGTACCAGCCGCGACACCAGCGGCGACTTCGCCGTGCGCTCCGTCGACGGTGCCCCCGCAATCTGGGTGAAGGGCGAGACCTGGGGCAGCCTCGTCAATGCGGCCGACCTTGGAGACTATCACCTGCGGCTGCAGTTCAAATGGGGGGCGAAGACCTGGGCGCCGCGCGCGACGCTGCCGCGCAACAACGGGCTGCTCTATCATACCCACGGCACCGCCGGCGACGTCTTCGGGACTTGGCGTCCGTCGGTCGAGTTCGAGATCATGACCGGGTCGACCGGCATGATCGTCGCGGTGGGCG
Source organism: Sphingomonas sp. Leaf20 (assembly GCF_001421535.1). Lineage (GTDB taxonomy): Bacteria > Pseudomonadota > Alphaproteobacteria > Sphingomonadales > Sphingomonadaceae > Sphingomonas. The sequence goes on from NZ_LMKN01000009.1 coordinate 319,069, forward strand.
GCAAGGTGCGTGGGCGTACGAGCGTGACGTTCGATCCATCGCTGGTCGAACCGCATCTTCGCTATCGCGCCGGGGGCCGCGAGATCGACATCGTCAACGCCACCCCGACCTGGAACGTCGAGGCCGCGACCGATGCCGAGCGCCCCGTCGGCGCGTGGAACACGCTCGATCTGTATGTCGTCGGCGACCGCGCGGTGCATGTCGTCAACGGCGTACCCGTCGCGGAGGTGCACGACCTGGCAACGATCGCGACCGACGGCGCCCGGCGGCCGCTGACGCATGGCCAGATCCAGCTGCAATCCGAAGGCGCGGAGACGTGGTTCCGCGCGATCACGGTCGAACCGATCACGTCGCTTCCAAAGATCGTCGTCGCGGCACCGTAAACGTCCGAGGCTGCCGCGACGTCCTCACGCGCGCTGCAGGCCGGGCTTGCCGCGCTCGGTGACGAAGCTGGCGTGGGTCGACAGCGTCCCGTTCCGCGTTGCGATCGTGTCCAGCACCTTCAGGTCACCGCGCCACCGGTCGCGGCCGACGTCGCACAGAACATAGCCACGGCGGTCCGTCAGCGCCTTGAGGTGCGCATTCTCGGCGCGCGACGAGCGTGTGTAGTCGTCGTCCTCGCCGACACCGTCCGCCCCCGAACTGATTGAGGTCGCGAGATATTCGCTGCTGATGATCTTGCCGTTGCCGTGATCCTGGATCAGGTCGCCGGCATAATGGCGGTGCGCGTCGCCGCTGACGGTCATGACGTTGCCGGGACAATGCGCGTCGATATGCGCGAGCAGGCGGCGGCGGCTGTGCATGTATCCCGACCATTGGTCCATCGACACGACTTGCCCGGGCTGCCCCGCCTTGTGATAGCCGAGGTTCATCAGGCAGACCTGCTGTGCGATCAGGTTCCAGCGTGCCTTCGACCGGTCGAGCCCCTTGAACAGCCATGCCTCCTGCGGCGCGCCGGTGATCGACCGGTCGGTGGCGAACGCGTCCGGCCCCTGCGGCGCGTCACGGTCGCCGTACACCTGATCCGAGCGATATTGCCGCGTATCGAGGAAGAACGCGCCCATCAGGTCGCCGAACCGCGCACCGCGATACATCTGCATGTGCGCGCCATCGGGCATCGACGAGCGGCGCAGCGGCATATGCTCGTAATAGGCCTGCATCGCCATCGCGCGCCGCGTCCGGAACACCTCGGGCGCGGTGCCGTCCTGATCGATGTCGCCAGCCCAGTTATTGTCGATCTCGTGATCGTCGAAGCTGACGAACCACGGCGCGGCGGCGTGCGCGGCCTGAAGGTCGGGATCGCTTTTATACTGGGCGTAGCGCTGGCGGTAATCGCCGATCGAATAGATCTCATGACCGAGATGGCGGCGCACCAGCGGCTTCTTCGCGCCGCGCGCCTGCTCGCCGCGATCGGGGCCTTCATAGATATAGTCGCCATAATGGAACACGAAGTCGATCGGCTCGGCGGCGATGTGACGCCACGCGGTGTAATAGCCTTCCTCGTAATGCTGGCACCCGGCGACGGCGAAGCGCACGCGGTCGAGCGGCGCGCCGGGCAAGGGCAGGGTGGCACCGCGCCCGGTGGCGCTGCGCTCGCCGCCGCAGGTGAAGCGGTACCAATAGGGACGTGCCGGCGCCAACCCGGCGACCTCGACATGGACCGAATGCGCGAGTTCGGGATGCGCGATCGTCTCGCCGTGCTGGAGCAGCTGGCGGAAGTCGGGATCGGCGGCGACCTCCCAGGCAACGAGCACCGGCGCCATCGTCATGCCGCCATCGGGCTGGAGCGGCAGCGGCGCGAGCCGCGTCCAGATGACGAACCCCGAGGCGTTCGGATCGCCCGCCGCGACGCCCAGCGTGAACGGCGGGGCGGGGAAGCGGGGGGCGTCGATCAGGTTGCGGGGGCGCACCTCGGCCGCGGAAGCCCGCCACGGCAGGATGCCAGAAGCGGTCAGGCTTCCCAGCGCGGACAGGAGATAGCGGCGGTCGACTTCGTACATGGTCGGTACTCCCTTCGGCGGATCAGCGCAGCATGATGTGGAAAAACGCGCCCTGGCCGTAATCGTCGACTTCGCTGACGTAGCGCAGGCCGTTGCCGACGAGGAATTTCGGCTGGTCGTTGAGCAGGTTGGTGATCTCGTATTTGAACGTCACGTGCTCCGTCACGCGGTGCCACAGCCCGAGGTTGACGGTGGTAAGCTCGGCGCGACCATTGTCGTCCTGCGCGGTCTCGCCGATGCCCTCCATGTAGCTTCCGCGGTGCGTGACGGTCGTGCGGAACGCGCCGTCGATCGCGGGCAGGCGAAGCGTCGCGCCGCCGTTGATGATCCATTTCGGCTGGTAGATCAGCCGGTCGAGCGAGCGCGTCCCTGCATCGCTGGTGATCGACATCCGCCCTTTGAGCCAGGTTGCGTTGAAGAACGGATCGATCCGCTGGCCGAACAGGTTGACGTCGTGATCGGCGGCCTGGAACTCGATGCCGTAGAGCCGCGAATTGTCGGCGTTGAGCGGCTGGCGCACGCGGTAGTTGACGTCGTCGATCAACTGCGTCGTGGTCAGCGTGAAGATGTCGTCCTTGATCCACTTGGCGAACGCGCCGAGCGAGATGATGCCGTCCTTGTGGAAATACTGCTCGAACTGGACATCGAGATTGTCCGACCGACGCGGGCGCAGATCGGGATTGCCGCGACTGATCGAGCAATCCGCGCCGCCCGGGTCCTCGTCGCCGCAATTGAGCGATTCCGGTTGCGCGATGTTGCCGGGCGTCGGGCGGCCAAGCGTGCGGCTGTATGAAAAGCGGAGCTTCTTGCCGCCCGCAAAGTCCTGGATGCCGGTGAACGACGGCAGCAGATACTCGTAGCCGCCTTTGTTGCGCGTCATCACTGCCGACGCGGTACCGCCGGTGATCGTCGGCTGGAACGCCGAGAACCGCGTGTGGTCGTAGCGGACGCCCGCGACCAGCGTGGTGTCGTCGGTGGCGTAGTGCAGCGACAGATACGGCGTCAGCAGCCGCTCGGTATAGCGATAGTCGCCGGTGATGCTGTTATAGGTCGAATTGGGCACGTCCTTGACGAACTTGGGCCACAGGTCGGTCTTCACCCGCGCCCAGTCGACCCATGGAAACGACTGCGGCGCGCCGACCGGGATATAGCCGGGATCGTAGAGATAGGCGTTCATCGCCTGGCCGAGCTTGTATTCGGTCATGTCGACGTCGCGCGCGAGTTCGAGGTTGCGGAACTCGACCCCTGTGACGAACCCGAAGCCCCGATCCTCGGGCTCGGCGTTCCAGCCATAGTCGACGCGCGCAGTCGCCAGCCCTTCGTTCGCCATGCGGTAGGTCGTCTGCGCGGTGCTCAGCTTGTACGCCGATCCGAGCACGAGGCCGGGCTTGTTGATCCCGGTGACGTAGGGGAGCCCGCCGGTGGCATCATTGCCTGCCGCCCAATCGAGCGACAGCCCGGTTGGATAAGTGCGGACGCCGATATAGGGCTGCGTATTGTCGTACCGGGCGCGGGTATAGCCGCCGCGGACGCGTAACGACGATTGGTCGTCGTGCCATTCGACATTGCCGATCGCGCCGACCGTCGCCTTGTTCCAGGTGTCGTAGCGATAGCGCGAATAGAGGCTGTTGATGTCCGACCCACCGCCCTCCGCGGTCAGGTCGCTGACGCTGTTCTTGGTGTAGTAATCGTTCTTGTTCATCGTCGAGGATTCCCACTGACGATAATTGAACCCGAGCAGCGACGCATAGATGGCAGTGCCGAGCGGCCGCCATTCGAACTTCGCCGAACTGCCCGCAGTCTGGAGACGGTTGGTATAGCTGCCGTAGCTGTGGTTGTACGGCACGGCGATGCCGTTCCACGCGGGATCGTCGGGGCCGGCCAGCTTCTTGCCCGCGTCGCTGAAGTAATATTTGGTGTCCTGCCACCATTTGCGCGAATTGCGGATGCGGTTCTCGTAGCGCGCCGACAGGACCACGCCGAACTGGTCGCCCGCGCCGAACTTGTCTGCGAACACCATCTTGCCGCCGCCGCCGAAATGCGGCGTGCTGCCATTGCCGGCATTGCTGCCGCCATCGCCCTTGAACGACGAATAGATGCCATAGCCGTCGAGCATGACGTAGCGGCGCTTGAGCGCGAAGGCGCTGCGCGTGACGATGTCGACGATCCCGCCGATCGCCGCGCCGTCCTGTTCGGCGGTGAAGGTCTTGTAGACGTCGTTGTGGAACGACAGCTCCGACGGGATCTGCTGCAGATTGACCTTGCGCGACCCCTCGCCGTCATTGCCGATCGTCGCGAGCGTGATCCCGTCGATCGTGGTCTGGTTGAGATCGGGCGAGATGCCGCGGATGCTGACGAAGCGCGGCGCATCGCCGTCCTCGATCGCGCTGATCCCGGGCAGCAGGATGAGCTGCCCCGCGACGCTGCCGTCGGCGGACAGCGTTTCGAGATCGTCGTACACGATCGAATCCCGCACCGACGTCGCCTGCTGCTTGCCCGAGCGGGTCGCGCGATCGCCCATGACGATGATGTCGGACCTGGTCTGATCGGGGTCGGCGGCGGGATCTTCGGCGTTTGCGGCGCTGGCGATGAAGAACAGCGGCAGCGTACAGGCCGCGGACGCGACCAGCCGGACGCGTCCGGCGGGCGAAAGACACAACATTGGGCCAGCATCTCCGAATGGGACAAGCAGAGAGGCTTCCCCGGAACGGGATGGCTGGCCCTGCCTATTGCGCGACCCCGGTCGGGGTCTCGAAGGCATCGCCTATGATACCGGCGCGACATAACCGCGTCAGTTATGCTGACCTTTTATGACAGTGAGCGTCATTCCAAAACTGCCGCTTGGCCGCGTATCGAAGATGTGGTGCGAGACTATAGGATGGTGGCAGGGATTTCGTCTGGCTCACATCCTGGCGAGCATCCAGATCGCCATGGCGATCATGCCGAGGTTCTCGGTAAGCGAGACGAAGCCGAGCGGCACGTTGGACGAGCCGCCTACGCAGGCGCATTTGAGATCACGCCCATCGAGGTAGACGGCCTTGAACACGGACACCGCGCCCACGGTGCCGATGAACAGCGCTATCGGGATGGAAAGCCAATCCAGCGCGTCCGCGACCATGAGCACGCCCGCAAGCCCCTCGGCGAACGGATAAAGAATACCATATGGTACCCAGCGCTCCGCCAGCAGGTCGTAGTTGAGGAACATGGTCGAGAACTTCCCGATGTCCTGCAACTTGAGCAGCGCGAGGATGGCCATGCTGAAGCCGCCGAACCATTGGAGCGCGAGTGCGGAGAAGGGCGAACCGAAGGCCGCATGGCTGGCCGCGATCGCGAGCAGCGCTGCCATCGCAAACAGCGCGGCGACGGGGCGATAACTGGTCGATCCCGGCTCCGCGACGGACATGCCGAAGTGGCGGCGCAGATCGTCGAAGCCGCCGATGCGCACGCCGTCGATGAACACCTGCGGCGTCGTCCGCACGGCTTGTGCGGCCTTGAACGCGTCGGTCTCTTCGCGCGTGGTGAGGTGGCGGTCGTCCACCGCGAACCCCTTGCGCCGGAGAAGGTCGAGCGCCTTCAAGCCGTACGGGCAGGTGTGCGCCGGCATCACCATGCGGTGGAGGACGGCTTCGGGACGGTCTGACACGGGTGCGTTCCTCGCTGGTGATCACTGCACCCGCCCCATATAGCGTCCGTACCATGGTCCGGAGTCAAGCCCCGATGTCGATGACGATCGCCAAGCTCGCCGAGGCAGGCGGTGTCGGTGTGGAGACCGTCCGCTATTACCAGCGGCGCGGTCTGCTCATCGCGCCAGCGCGACCCGGCGGGACCGGGTTCCGCAGCTATGACGAAGGCGACGTGCGCCGCCTCCGCTTCATCCGTCAGGCGCAGGCGGCGGGCTTCACGCTGGACGAGATCGGAGAGTTGCTCGCGCTGGACGCGACGGAGGATCGCAACCGCGCGCGCGAGCTTGCCCGGTCGCGCATTGCGGCGCTGGATGCCAGCATCGCAGAGATGATCGCAGCGCGTCAGGCGCTCGCGCGGTTGGCGGACGAGTGCGGGTCGGGCTCGGCGGGGCCTTGCCCCATCCTCACCGCGTTCGAGGAGTCCTAGCGCGTCGAACATATGTCCGGCCCAGCCACGTACGTGCTTGATCACACCGTTCGGTGGGCGCGAAGGCAATGCGCTGACCGGGGTACGTCTTCCGTGCCGTCTTCGAAGTGATGCGCGATACCAGCTGAGCTTTTGAAACGCTGGTGGAGCCGAGGGGAATCGAACCCCTGACCTCTGCAGTGCGATTGCAGGGGCGTGACTTGAAAAGGGCGGAAATGCGTTAATTCTCGCCCTTCAACGCTTGGATCGAGCGCCAGAAAGCGCTGTTTATGATACGCGTACGATACGCAGATTTACCGCAGAATGAGAGGCCGAGCGGACCTTTACAGTCCGCGCCAGCGTAGTGGGGAGGGCAGGTCGACGGCCGCATAATCGACCTGGAGCACACGTCGACGACGTGGGGGATCGGCGGCGCGCGAGCCATGGACGATCGGCGTTGCGTAGAGCCAGACATCGCCGCGGTTCGCAAGGCACTCGCGTTCGCCGCGGTCCTCCACGACGTGCTTGATACTCGCTTCCGTTAGGCGGCCCAGACGGTGAGATCCGGGCACGATGCGAAGCGGGGCATTCGTCGTGTCGACCGGGTCGAGATGAACGCGGATCGTGACCATCCGCTCCAGAATGGCGAAAGGCGGTTCGACTTGAATGAGGCCAGCCTTGACGGTCCAGGGGCCGAACCCGTCGACGCCCGCGCGCTGCTCGACGACGATCGTGCGATCCTGATGCCAGCCGAGCGCCCAGTTCCGGGCGGCCGTCTTGTCGAATAACACGGCTCGAACGGCGCGCGCATTGGGGCCCGACGCCGATGCGGCGATGCTGCCGATGGGACCTTCCACCGCGAGCATGGCGCGCAGGGCAGGGGCGAACCCGATCCTCACGCCTGGGACGTCGCTCGGCAGATCGGCGATCGCTTGTTCGATCGAAAGGCACGTGGCGTTATCCAAGGCACCCGCAAAGATCTGCGCTCCGTCTTCCTCGAAGCGCAGATCGATTTCCAGGGGCTGGGCCTTCACGTTCATTCGATCAGGCCGGTGAGTTGCCGGATCCGCCGTTGAGTGCGGCGCGGTGTTTGTGGGCATCGGTGGAGGAGGTTTGGGCAGGCGCTGCCTCAGCGCTGCTGCCGGCGAGCATGCCGTTCAAGGAACTTCCGGTCATACCGAGTTCCGCCATCAGGCCATCGATCAACGGGCCGCCGACGCGGTAGCGCATCGCGGCGGCGACCGCGGCGTCGGCGAGATTGCCCTGACCGCCGCCAGACGCGCCATCGCTGCTGCCGTCACCATGCAGTCCTCGCGCATCAAGGATGCTGATCTTGTCGATATTCTCCATCGGCTTGCTCGCCGCAGCGATGATCGCGGGGAGCGCTTCAAGCATCGCGCGGCGGATCAGCAGCGCTGTCTGCGCGTCGCTCAGGAGGTTGGTCGCCTCATTAATCGATGCCTGACCTGCGGCGTCGACCTTGAACGCTGCCTCGCGACCTTCAGCGCGGGCCTTCTCGGCATCGGCTTCGGCAGTCGCTTCGGTGCGGAGGGCACTGGCGCGGGCCTCTGCGGCTTCCTTCTCGGCGGTCGCGGCGACGGTGATGCCGACGGCCTCTTCCTGAGCGCGCTGGGTGGCGGCAATCACCGCGACATTCTTATTGCGGTTGGCAATCTCGGTTGCCTTGGCCGTGGCGACACTTTCCTCGGCTCTGACGGCAAGTGCACGCGCCTCATTGGCGGCGGCAGTCGCGGTCGATTCCTCCTCTGACTTCTGCGCGGTCTGCACCGCAGTCGTGATGCGCGCGATCTCGATGGTGCGGTCGCGCTCGATCGTCGCAGTCTGGATCGCGCCGTCGCGGGCGATGGTGGCGGTCTGGATGACCTTGTCGGCCTCGGTCTGCGCGACGGTCTGCGCTTGGCTCGCGGTGATGCGTGCGATCTCGGCGAGGCGGGTCTGCTCGGCCTCGGCGGTGGCGATCGCGGTAGCCTGTTCGGCACGGCGGGCGGAGAGCGTTTGTTCTTGCGTCAAGCGCGCCTGCTCAGCGGCTTGTGCGATCTCGAGCGACTGGTTGTTGGCATCGAGGTTGCGCTGCTCGATCTCGACGCGGTTGGTGGCAACGATGTCGTTTCGGATCTTCTTGCGCTCCTCGATCGTCCGCGTGAGCACGGTCAGCCCTTCGGCATCGAACGCGTTGTTCTCGTTGAAATGCTCGAACGCGGTCTGGTCGAAATGCGTGATGCTGACGGACTCGAGCTGGAAGCCGTTCATGTCCAGATCGGTCATCAGCGCCTCCTGCACCTTCTGGATGAAGTCGGCGCGGTTGGCGTGGAGGTGCTCCATCGTCATCGTCGCAGCGACCGATCGCAATGCCGAGACGAGCTTGCCGTCGAGCAGCGACTTCACCGCGTCGGGGCTGTTGACCGAATCGCCGAGCGTCTGCGCGGCGGCGGCGATCGACTCCGCGTCGGGCTTCACCTTGATGTGGAACAGCCCGACGACATCGACGCGCAGCTTGTCGAGCGTGATCAGCGCATCCTTGTTGAGGCGGGACACCTCGAGCTTTACGGTCGTCAGGCGGACCTGCATCAGTTCGTGGAGCACCGGGATTACCATGATGCCGCCATTGAGCACGACCTTCTCGCCGCCGAAGCCGGTGCGGATCAGCGCCACGTCCTTGGTCGCGCGGCGGTAGAGCCGGGTCAGGATGATGCCGATCACCACCAATGCGAACAGGACGATGCCGGCGTAGATCAGGACGTTCAGAAGCTGTGCGGGCATGAAACCCTCCCCCGGTTATGCGTTGGTTAGATCGACCGCAGAAGCGCGTTGGCCTCGGGCAGTGCGTAGAAGAGTTTGCCGTCGCGGCGGACGATCAGCGCGGTCTCGCCGGCGGCGATCGCGTCGCCGTCGTCATGCGGCTCGACCATAATGAAATGCGCCTGCCCGTGCTGGTCGACGATCTTCGCGCGGGCGGGCGATCCGCGTCGGGCGGTGCCTTCGAGGATCGTACCGCGGCGGCGGAGGAAGTCGTTGGTCGAGATCACGCTGGTTTCGAAGCCGGGCATGATCCGGGCGAGGCCGTTGGCGGCGAGCGTATTGAGCAGACTGCCGGCGATCAATGAACCGCCCGAGGCGAGGCTCCAGTGCAGCGGGGCGCCGGCCAGCGCGGTCGCGCCCTGCTGGATGGCGATCCCGGCCAGCGTGAAGCAGCCAAGCAGTGAGGTCAGCCAGATCAGGATCGGCAGTTCATGGCCGAGGCCGAGCCAGTCGAGCACGCCGCCGCCATCCGCTTCGGCATGGACGTCCGCGTGGAGATCAAGATGGCCGAACCCAAGGCCGATCGCCTCGATTAGCCCGATCCCGATCATCACGACGAACGCGATCGCGAACGGCGCGTAGGCCGGCGTCAGGAAGATCGCGAACATAGGCCGTGGCGCCGGTGAGGACTCTGGTTCTGCATCGAAGAGCGGGTAGCGGACAGACGACAACGCTTCGTTACGAAACGCCGGCCGATCCGGTCTTTGCACGCCATGCGTCGATACCCCCTCCAAAGCGAGGCTAGCCCTGTGCCGAGGCATTCGCAACGCAGGTTGAGGGAAACCGACCGGGTTTGGATTCATCCTCTGCACAGGATCTGCACGACAAGCGAACGGACCGCACACGGACTTCGCGATCCGACGCTCACGGGACCGCGGCAAAGCCGATCCTCGACAATCGGGGAGTGCGAAGATGAACCGCAATGGAAGACTGATGGCCAAGATCGGGGCTGCCTTGGCGCTGATCATCCTGGCGCAGATATTGATCGCCGATGGCAATGGCGCAGTTGTGGGTGGGTTCGCATTCGCCTGGATCACCGCCCTGTTCCTGACGCGACGGGCGATCTGGCATGATGGATCGGCGCGACTGGCGCTGATTGCCGGCGCCGGATTGGCGGTGGTGCTCGTTGACGATCCAAGCTTCCTCGGCTGGGTTCTGTTCTGGACGGCTGTCTCGCTTGCCGCAATCCTGCCGCGCCATGGGTTCGACGATGCGCTCGCCTGGATGCGCAGGCTCGGCTGGCATGCGATGTCCGCCGTCGTCGCGCCGTTGAAGGATGCTGCGCGGCTGTCGATGGTCCGCCAGCGTCGAGGTCCGCCCTCCGGTGGCATCCGCGCGATCGGGGCTGTCGTCGCGTTGCCCTTGGTGGGTGGCGTGGTTTTTCTTGGGCTGTTCGCGAGCGCCAATCCGCTGATCGGTCAGACATTTTCGCGGATCGTGCTGCCGGATCCGTGGGCGGTGGCATGGCGGACGGTGTTCGGGCTCTGTGCGCTGGTTACGATCTGGGCAAGCTTGCGGCCAAGTCGGCGCACGACGCGGGCATCGCGTATCGACGAACGCTCGATCGGCATGGCGTTCGAGCCGGGTGTGGCGACGCTGATCCTTTCGCTCGTGACCTTCAATGCGATTTTCGCAGTCGAGAATGCGCTCGACATCGCGTTCCTGTGGAGCGGTGCGGGACTGCCTGCGGGCGTGACGATGGCGGACTATGCGCACCGTGGCGCGTATTCGTTGATCGTGACCGCATTGCTCGCTGCTGTGTTCGTGTTGCTGGCCCTGCGTCCGGGCAGCGCGGCGGCAGCGAACCTGCTGGTGCGGCGGCTGGTGACGGTGTGGATCGTGCAGAACTTGCTGCTGGTCGCGTCGAGTGCATTGCGAACGCTCGATTATGTCGACGCCTACGGGATGACAGTGTTGCGACTGTCCGCGCTTGCATGGATGGGGCTCGTGGCCACGGGACTGGCGCTGATCGGCTGGCGACTGCTGGCACGCAAGTCGGCTTCGTGGCTGATCAACGGCAATGCGCTGGCGGCTGTCACGGTTTTGGTGGCGGCGAGCGTCGTCGATCTCGGCGCGACCGCCGCGGCTTGGAATGTCCGCACGACGCTCGCCAGAGGTAAGGCGGGACCGCCGCTAGACCTCTGTTATATGGCGCGGCTCGGGTCATCGTCGCTGGTCTCGCTGGCGATGCTGGAGCAGCATGCGAAACAGCCCGGTCTGCGCGACCGGCTCGCGTATCTTCGGTGGGAGGATCAGACCGAGACAGCGGACGCGCAGACCGATTGGCGCCGCTGGACGCCGCGCAATGCGAAACGGCTCGCGACAGTCCGCGCGATGTTCGGTACCAATGCGCCGCGTTTGCGGTCCGCGCCCGACGGACGGAACTGCGACGGGCTGATCCTGCTGCCGCCGAAGGTGGAGGTCCGGTCAGCGCCGCCGTTCGCTCCAGCGCCGCAGACGCCCGCTCCTACCATGCCAACACCAAAGCCGTTGACGCCGGGTGCGCAACAATGATCCTGTGCCCGATGCCCCGCACTATTCTGATCGTCGACGACGATCCTCATATTCGTCAGTTGCTCGTGTTTGCGTTCGACAAGGCCGGGCTCGGCGCGATCGAGGCGGCGGACGGCGAAGCCGCGCTGGCGCTTGTCGAAACGCATGCACCCGACCTTGTCGTGCTCGACATCAACATGCCCCGGATGGACGGGCTGGAGGTGTGTCGACGCGTCCGTGGTGGACAGGGCAGGGCGGACATACCGATCCTCTTCCTGTCGAGCCGCGACGACGAGATTGACCGGGTGCTCGGCATCGAGCTCGGCGCCGACGACTATGTGGTGAAGCCGTTTTCGCCGCGCGAGGTGGTAGCGCGGGTCATGGCGATCCTGCGACGCACGTCCGCGCGGGTACCGAACACCGAGGACGGGCGCGATCTGTCGCACGGTCGGTTGCGGCTCGATCTGGAGGGCTGGCGCGCGCTCTGGAACGAGATCGAGATCGCGCTGACCGTTACCGAGTTCCAAATCCTCCGGCTGCTCGCGTCGATGCCGGGTCGGGTATTCAGCCGCGACGCGATCATCGACCGGCTGCATGGCCCCGGTTTCGCCGTTACCGACCGGACGATCGACAGCCACATCCGCAACATGCGCGGCAAGTTCGCGAAGGCGGGCGCAGACGACCTGATCGAGACGCGCGCCGGGATCGGCTATCGTCTCGGATCGTGCACGGGCGCATGATCGGCAAGGCCAAAGACTGGGCGAAAGGCCACTGGCCCCGGTTGCGGTTGCGGACGATCCTGTTTGCGACATTATTCCTGGTCGCCGCGCTTCCCGGCTTCGGCGCGGTGTTCCTGCGCGTCTACGAGAACACGCTCGTTCGCCAGACCGAGGCAGAACTGGTCGCGCAGGGAGCGGCGCTGTCCGCGACCGCGGCGGCGCTCTGGCCTGCCGCACCGCCGGGTCGGGCCGCGGCTTACGAAGTTGCAGGCGGGGACAACCCTTATAGCGTCCGGGCACCCGCATCCGGCATCGACCTCAGCACGACGCCGATTCGCGCAGAGCGGCCACCGGTTGCGATAGGCGCCAAACCATTTTCCGACGCGGTGGCCGTCGCCGCGCGTCTTTCGCCGATCATCGACGCCACGCGGTCCACGACTTTGGCGTCTATTATCTTGCTCGATCGCAACGGCAGCATCGTCGCCGGGAGTTCGGCCGTCGGCAGCTACGCCCAGCTTTCTGAAGTTGCCGCAGCACTGGCCGGCAACGCCTCGACCGTCCTTCGTCGCAACGGCGCATACCGCGCGACCTATCGCTTCGAATGGCTATCCCGAGCCGCAGCGATACGTGTCCATTACGCGCGCCCGATCATCGTCGGCGACCGCGTAGTCGGCGTGGTCCTGCTGTCGCGTTCCGCCCGTGCGCTGTTCCGGGGATTGTATGAAGACCGCGGCAAGATAGCGCTGGGCATCGCTACGATCTTCGCGCTGCTCGTGATGTTGAGCGGCGTCATTTCCCGAGGCGTCACTCGCCCGATCGAGCAACTTGGGGCGGCGACGCGCGCAGTCGCGAGCGGACGCGGTCGTGTCCCCGATCCGTCACCGACTGCGGCGATCGAGATTCAGGGTCTCTACGCCGATTTTGCGGTGATGGCGGCGGCGATCGAGCGTCGTTCGCGCTATCTCCGCGACTTCGCCCACGCGGTCAGCCACGAGTTCAAGACCCCGCTCGCCAGCATCCGTGGTGCGGTGGAGTTGCTTCAGGATCACCCGGATATGGCGCCGGAGGATCGACGTCGTTTCCTCGCCAACGCCGATGCGGATGCGCGCCGTCTCGCGTTGCTGGTCACGCGGTTACTGGATCTCGCACGCGCCGACATGGCTGAGCCAGATGAAGAAAGGACCGATGCCGCCCAGGTATTGACGCGGGTTGCAGATACTTTGCAAACGGCCAGCTTCTCGATCGAAATCGTGAGCTTAGCTGTCCAGCCAATTGTTACTATTCCAGCAACGACTTTGGAAGCCGTACTCGCGACGCTTGTGGAAAACAGTAGGCAGGCTGGTGCCCAATCCGTGACGATCCAGTTGTCGACCACAAATACTCGATTGGAAGTTCGCGTGAACGACGACGGGCCCGGCGTTCCGCTGGCTGATCGGGGCCGGCTGTTCGAGCCATTCTTCACAACGAAGCGGGATACAGGTGGGACCGGTCTCGGACTTGCAATATCCCGTTCTCTTATTGAAGCCCAGAAGGGCAGTTTGACCATATCGGATACCGAGATAACCACCTTTGTTATTCGTACCCCGTTGGCGCATTAGTAAACGACGAGCACAACGAGGTTCACACGCCAATCATGTAAACTGATCCTGGCTGGGCTCTTGCTCCCACGCATCCTGAATCAAGCGGACAGCCAATCAGACTCGGCATCATCGACCGCAGCAAACATGTCGCCTTCGGCCTGCATGGCGCTGAGGTGCTTCCGCACGGCTTCAGGATTTCCATTGCGCGGGAAACGGCGATCAGCGACGGCTCCGATCGCAAGCTGACCGACCAGATCGCTTCGATCTTTCTGCGTGATCAGCCACTGGCCGAAGGCGGGCCTGGGGTCCTGATGGTCGTCGTGGTGATCAGTCATCGTAGCGGCTCTCCAATCGTTAACTTACCAATCGCATCCGATTGATGTTCTTGCAATGTTCTTGCGAATCGAACCGGATCGCGCTCAGCTAGGGACACGCCACGACCGGCGACTCGACATTGATGGAGCGATGGAATGCAGCACGATCTGCGGCTGAGAGAGGCTGCTCGCGTAATATAAGACAACTTTTATCCAGCTGTGGATCCTGTACCGTTCAGCTTCGACGAGGCGGAGCGGTTCGGGTCCGTGGAGTCCCGGCAAGCCGTCGGCGCCGCTCAAGACGCGCGATCCGTGTTGACCGTCCGGCACGACCAGCTCCTCTTCGCCGCGATTCTCTAGGCGTGCTCTCAAGGAACCACGGTCGCCCGGTCGTTGTGCCGCTCAACCGTCGCGATGACGTGGTGCGGCTTCACGACGTCCCCTTCGAACTGGTGCCGTGCGAGGTGCCGTTCTTCCTAGTCGCCACGCCGGCAGGGTTTCCGTCGCCTGCGCAGGACGACATGCAGGAGCCGATAGACTTGAGCGCGTGGCTCATTGAGCATCCAGCCGCGAGCTACGTCATGCGCGTCGAGGGAAGGTCTATGGCAGGCGCCGGAATCATCGACGGCGATCTGCTCGTCGTAAACCGCGCCAAGTCGGCAAAAACGGGCGCGATCGTTGTCGCGCTGGTGCACGGCGAGCGGACTTTGAAGCGGTTGCGCTTTGTCGACGGCCGTCACTGGCTCGTCCCCGAGGCCGAAGGGTTTGCGGACATCCTGGTCGACGAGCATGTCGAGATATGGGGCACGGTCGTCGGCGTCGCGCGCAAGATGGCATGAGCGCGCCGATCGCCCTGATCGACTGCAACAACTACTATGTATCATGCGAGCGCGCCTTCGATGCCAGCTTGGTCGGCGTCCCGGTCATCGTCCTATCGAACAACGACGGTTGCGATCGCTCGCTCGGCCGAGGCGAAGGCGCTTGGGATCAAGATGGACGATCCGATCCACCACCTGCGCGATAAGGTGAAGCGGGACGGCATCCAGGTTCGTTCATCGAACTACGCGTTGTACGGGACATGCAGCGCTGCGTGATCGCCGCGTGCGAGTCCTTTGCCCGCGACTTCGAGATATACTCGATCGACGAGACGTTCCTTGATCTCGCCGGGTTCGAGGGCCGGGATCTCGTCGCCCACGCCAACGCCATGCGTGCTCAGGTCCAGCTATTGATCACGATCCCGACCTGCGTCGGCATCGCGGAGACGAAAACGCTCGCTAACCTGGCGAACGTGGCGGCCAAGAAGAACCCGCAGTTTGGCGGTGTGGCCGAGCTTCGTGAGCAAGGCGTGCGGCACGATGTGATGCACGCCTTCGCGGTCGGAGACGTGTGGGGCGTCGGCGGTGCGACCGCACGCAAGCTGACCGACCTGGGGATCCACACCGCTGGTGCTTTGCGAGACATGCCGATGAAGCAGGCCCGCGCCGTCGGGACGGTCGTTCTTGAGCGGCTGGTGGCCGAGCTACGCGGGGTGCCGTCCAATGCGGTCGAAGCGGTCGAGCCGCGGCGGAAGGGCATGGCCGTCACACGGTCGTTCGGAACGCCGATCTGTGACTTCGAGCGAATGAGGGGCGCGCTGTCGCAATACGCACTGCGCGCCGGGGAGAAGCTGCGATCGCACGGGCTGGTCGCTGCGCGGCTGACCACGTTCTTCCATACCAACAAGCATAAGCCTGACCGACCGCAGTACGGCGGGTCGAGAATGGTGACGCTGCACCCAATGACCAACGACAGCCTTGAACTGATCGCGGCGGCTAGGCATGGTCGGATGCTGGCCGCGTCGCCTTGATGTCATTGCTTCTAACCGCAGCCTCAATAATCTGGCTTCTTGAGTGATTGCCCAAAGTAAGCAGATTACCGTTCGTGTCACGAACGGGAGTCCGAGGAGTCGATGGTGGCTCGCCGACTGATACGCGCCCGATGGTAATCGGTCGTCCGCCCACATCACGCGTCAACACCAAGGTTGCCGCCGAGGAGCCGACGAGATCGAGCCGGTGGAGCACGCCGTGTGGCAGCCGGTAGAGCGCGCCTTCAGCAAAAGTCTCTTGGTGCTTCTCGACAAGCCGCAGATACCGACCGCTACGTCGAAGGGCGGACCCTCCATAACTGTAGGACACCTCCAACGCCTCGTACGTGCCGTTGATGTCTGGAACGGCATCATAGATCGTCTGCCCGACGGCCCCATCGACCACGAAGCTCTCGTAATCGAAAGTGTGGTCATGCACCTCCAAACCGTCTTGCTTAAAATGAAAGCGCTCGTCCCAGAGATGTAACCGCAACGCACACCCGGCTTCGTCCTCAACCCTCGCTCCGAGAAAGTTGAGCGGATGGCGTCGAACTTCCGACCCGTGAAACACGGATTGCCTGAGCGCGGTCTCAAAGTTACCGGACCTTGCTGCCGCTATCAGCACGGCGAACTCGCATTCGAGATCAACCATAAGGCCGCTCCGGCCTCTCGACGCCTTCCACGATGGCGGCTCGATCCTCGTTGGTCAGTGTTATTAAAAGGGATAACGCTATCAGTAGTCCATCAACGTTTGCGGGCTCAAGAGGCGTGGGAACGACTGCGAGCGAGAGATCAAGCGACTTCGCTCGCCTTGCCTCGTTCCTGAACTCCTCGTGGTAGGAAGCATAGAACTTCGATCGACTTGAGCAGACAATGCCCGGCCACTTAGGGTCTTCGCGCGTCATGATCAGCCGATCGTCGGACATGTCGAGACGGAACAGGGCGAAGTCACTCTTCAGATGTAGCTTCACGTCGAAGAAATGATTGGCGTTGTTGAGCCTTGCGGCGGCAAGGATGGTCGCCAGTATTTCGTTTTGGATGCGCGCTGCGGTCCATGTTCCCTTCGCGTCTCGCAACGACCCCCGATAATGGGCGTAGTCAGCCAGCATCACTGTATCGGTAGGATCCGGCAGAAGCATATGCAATGTTCTAAGCACCGAATCCCTCCGTCCCGCTGCGTCCAGTGCGGGCATCACGTCGCTCCTCATAAATCTGCCCGATCTGCCACGAAACCAGTAGTTCTTGGTATCGGCTATTGGTGTCTCGAGAAGCTCGTGGATGTTCCAGGGCTGGATCGCTGCGATGTCCTCCTCAAAGTGCGCTTTGGGCGAGATCAGCCAAAGGAGAAAAGAGCTGACCATTGCGACCACAACACCGGCCGCGAGATTATCGACGATACTCTCGCCAAAGGACCAGTACCAACGTTCAGACGAGCAGGAAGCCTTTACCAGCCGCATCAGCTCGGTTCCCACTCTCACCTGATGCTCTTCGCACTTGGGATGGTCAAGCCAAACCCGCAAAGCCACCAAGGCCAAAAAAATGATAAACAACAGGGAGTTGAACGCGATCAGGGCGCGACCGAGCACACGGTAAGGCCGCACCGTACTCAGCGCAAATCTCTTCGTCCGTTCGAGAATGTTCATCGCGGCGACCATGGCGAGGTCGGGGTCAGGACTCAAGGTTAAGGTGCGCGATTTGGAATTGGGGTACCTGGCGCGTCACCTACTTTGATGCCGTGCTTATGTTGACGGCAGCGGTAATATTTGATGGTGAACCGACTTTTAGCACGGTTTGCACCCGGTTGGGGTGCGAGCGGACATCGCGGCAAGAAATTGGACCAGCCTCTTTGTCGGCTCGCCCGCTACCTGACGACGGTGCGCGCAGCGAAGTTGGCTAATGTGGTGCATGACTCTGCGCATCACAGTCGACTGTTGCAGCTCAACTTGGGGCAATCGCGATGACGCCATCGCGAGAAGCAAGCGGAAAGGCTGACGATCGTCTCTTCGGGCGTTCGGAGGCGACAGGAGCGGCGCCGCGGACGTTTGGCAGGTATCAGGCGGGCGCGAGCGCGTTCGCTCGGGTCGAGCCGGTCTGGTAACGGCGCCCCGCTTCCACATTTTCGCTGGTCGGTGGCAGACCCGTACATTAGGCAAGAAGCCATGGACGCTCGGACCGCGATAAGATGGACGAACAAATCGGCGCTGGCCCTGTCGGCGAACGACGATCCGATAGCGGTCATTCAGGGTGCTGCGCGATCCCTGGTCTTGAAAGCACGCGAGCGGGGTTGGGAGGGGCCGCCCTTCAATCCCTTGAAAATTGTCGAGATGCTCGGAGCAACCGCATCGGCCAACGCGAACATCGCCGATGCACGTTTAATCCCTTCGAGCGACGGACCCGTCATCGAATACAATCCGCAGCAGGCGCGCGAGCGCGTGCGTTTTTCGATAGCTCACGAGGTCGCCCACATGCTCTTTCCGGATTGGGCGGAGGAGGTGCGCAACCGTGGCGGTAGTCCGTCACCTGACGACTGGCAGTTGGAAATGCTGTGCAACATCGCGGCGTCGGAGTTCGTGCTGCCCATCGGCAGCCTTCCACACGGTATCGCCAACGCAACGATCGAAGATCTGATGCGGGAACGACGCAGCTTTGATGTTTCCACCGAGGCGTTCCTTATCCGCTTCGCTAACGTCACCGAGGCGCCCGTCTCGGTCTTTTTCGCCTCTCCCGGTGAGAGCGAGGAGACGGGACGATATTACCGGATCGACTACTCCGTGGCGTCCCCGCTCGCTCCTTGGACTTTAACTCAAGGAAGAACACTGCCACGCACCAGCGCAGCCTACTCGTGCACGGCGATTGGGCACACGGACCGGGCCGATGAAAGCTGGTTCACGGGGCAAACAAGCCGCATCGAGTACGTGGGCATTTCAGGCTATCCCGGATCCCGCTATCCACGGGTCGCCGGTGTCGTCCGACACGAGGCGTCCGATGGCGACAAGACGCCAATAAGATATGTGCATGGCGACGTCACCAAGCCCTTGGGACCTGGTCCGCGGATCATCTGTCAGCTGGTCAACGATCGGGCAATACGCTGGGGCGGCGGCGTCGCCAAATCGTTCGCAAGACGGTATCCCGAGGCGGAGGCCGCTTTCAGCGAAGGCGTCATGAAGGTGCCGCCTCGTGAAAGGCTTGGTCGGGTCGTGACGGTTCCCTTGAACCATGAGATTCGGCTTGCCAGCATCGTAGGGCAGGAAGGCTATGGACCGTCGTTGTTTCCGCGGATCCGATACAGCGCTCTTCAGGGGGGGCTTGCCGAGATTGCGGAGATAGCCGCCGCGTCTCACGCGAGCGTCCACATGCCGAGGATCGGGGCGGGATCGGCAGGAGGCGAATGGGGAGTGATTGAGGAGATGGTCGAGGACGAGTTCGTCCGGCGAGGTGTTCCGGTTACTGTCTACGATCTTCCTCCGCGTCGCCAGCAGTTGGATTTGTTCGGCGGATGAGGAGCAGAGCGTCGTTCCGAGTTGTGCTCGTGTCCGGCGCCATCTGCTCCGGCAAGTCGACCTTGGTCGACGAACTGCGAAGGCGCCATGGTGCCGAGATCGTGCGCACGCGAGATCTGATCCTCCAAGCGGCGCCCAAGGCGAAAGTCGGACGGGACGCGTTTCAGCGTGCCGGTGAGCGCCTCGACCGAACCACGAAAGGGGAGTGGGTCGCGGAGGCACTTCAGCGCGTCATTGACGCCGCGCAACAATCCTCGACGCCGTCGGGCATCTACGTGGTGGACTGCGTACGCATACAAGAGCAGGTCAACGCTATCAGGAAGGCACACGGATCGGAGGTGTTCCACATTCACCTGACCGCGGATCCGGAGGTGCTCAAGCGGAGATATGCAGAGCGGAATCATGCGGAGGACGCCGGGACCGGATACGATGCTCTCAAACGGAGTCGGACCGAGAAGAACATTGAGGACCTGTCGAAGACTGCCGATGTCGTGGTGGACACAGACCGCTGCTCGGCGGGAGGAGTGCTCGTTCGCGCTACGGCGCTTCTCGACCTGTATCCACGCGGCGCGGAGAAGCTCGTCGACGTCCTGATCGGTGGCCAGTATGGGAGCGAAGGTAAAGGCAACATCGTTGGGCACATCGCACCGGAGTATGACCTACTCGTGCGAGTTGGCGGTCCGAACGCGGGACATCAGGTCTTTGCCGAACCCGAACCCGAGAAGTATTTCCATCTGCCTTCCGGAACGCGTCGTGCGCCGAAGGCGCAGCTCCTCCTCGGACCGGGCGCGGTCATAAACCCACGGAAGCTGTTGGAGGAGGTCGCTAGGCACGAGATCGGCAACGATCGCCTAGTCATTGACGGGCAGGCGATGATTATCACTGAGGAGGATCTAGCAAGGGAGCGCGAGCTGTTCGCGAACATTAGCTCAACGGCGCAGGGAGTAGGGCTTGCGTCGGCTCGAAAGCTTACCGGGAGATCAGTCTACAAGTCCGGCTCCGGTCGGTTCCTCGCGAAGGACTGCGACGATCTGAAGCCCTTCATCGGCAGCGCTCGTACCGTTCTCGCCGACGCCTTCGTGAAGCGCCATCGCATACTACTGGAGGGGACGCAGGGCACGTCGCTGAGCCTTCACCATGGACAGTATCCCCATGTGACGACGCGCGACACTACGGTCGCCGGGTGTCTTGCCGATGCTGGTATCGCGCCATCGAACGTGCGGCGTGTGATCATGGTGTGCCGCACGTTCCCGATACGCGTAGGGGGACCGTCGGGGCCGATGGACTACGAAGTCACCATGGAGGAGATCCATCGGCGCAGCGGCATCCCGCTAGACCCGCTGAAGAAGGCGGAGAGGACCACGACGACGAACAAAGAACGGCGGATTGCCGAGTTCGACTGGGTCCAGTTCAAGGACTCCGTCCAGCTAAACGGGCCGACCGACATAGCGTTGACCTTTGTGGACTATTTCGGGATGGTAAACCGAGAGGCATACCGCTTCGACCAGTTGACGCCGGAGACGATTAGGTTCGTCGAGGAGGTGGAGCGCGTGTCCGGGCGCCCCGTTTCCATGCTCTCCACCGACTTCAACTGGCGGAACGTGATCGACAGGAGAAGCTGGTGACCGACGCAGAGCTGGACGAGCTAATCGTCGACTGTCCGAAGCTGTACCATATGGCGGAGAAGGACTCCTGGCCGTCCATCCGCGACTACGGTCTGCTGAGCACCACCGCACTGATGGACCTCTACGACATTGATGGCTCGGATCGTGACAGGATCGAGCGGAGGCATCGCCCGGCCAGCGTGCCGATCATCGGTAGCGGACTGCCAGGTGCGGTTGTGCGCGATCAGATCCCGATGAGCGACGGCGGGTTGTTGAAGGCGCTGCCGTCGAGGATCACGCCGAGCGATTGGTATGCTCTGCTAAACGCGAAGGTGTTCTTCTGGCTCTCGATCGAACGGCTCCACACGCTGACGGGCGCGCGGACGTACCGTGATGACGAACACGATGTCTTAGAGGTAGATACCCGATCCCTCGTTACGGCTCATCGCGAAAGGGCCTGGTTGTGCCCCATCAACAGCGGCTGCACCAAGCCCTTTCCCCACCCCCGCGACGAGAAGGCGTTCCTGCGGATCGATGAATATCCCTATGCGCACTGGCGCAAGCGACGGCGCGCGACGGAGCGGGCTGTGGAACTCGCGATTGACTATTCGGTGACTGACATCGCTGATCACGTCGTCAGGGTGGTGTCGAAGCGTGGATCCGACAGCCTGGGCGTGATCTACGAGCGGGGCGCCTGAGGGGATTGTTTGCGTCCTGAAGCCGTAAAGTCCGGGTAAGAGAGGAGGGTTTTAAAGCGTAAAAAGCTTGCCAGGATTACTGTGTCGGTGGCCGTCGAAACTGTCAGGTGGCATACGCTCTACGTCGATACGGTGCGCGTGCCCCTCCATTTTGCGACTGCGGGGGAAGAGATCTTGGAGGGGGCAGAATGAAGCTGGTACGCGACGCTCGAACGCTCAAGACCAAGGCGATCGAGTCACTTCGGACTGCAATGACTTCGTTCAACAGCTACGACGACACCGGACGGATCACCACGGTCCTGATGCATTCGCAACACGCCTGCGAGATGCTGCTCAAGGCTGTCCTTGTCCAGGGCAAGGCGAAGGTCTTCGATAAGGACAGTGGCAAATCGATCGGCTTTGAGAAGTGCCTCGGTCAGTGCCGGTCGCACCACGACCTCACGGCCGACGAAGCCGGGATAATGCGGGCGATCGACGCTCAACGAGACGCGGCGCAGCATTGGTTCGTCTTCGTGTCAGAGGACTTGCTTTACATGCAGCTACGGGCGTTGATCACCGCGTTCGACGCCTATCTGAAACGCAAGCTGGACGTGGCTCTGCAAGAGCACATTCCGCCCCGGGTCTTGCCGATCTCAACCAAACCGCCGGGCGACTTCGAATTTTTGGTGGATAAGGAGTTCAAGTACGTCAACGAGCTGCTGCACCCCGGCCGTCGCGCCCGCGACGAGGCGCGTGCCCGAATCCGCGCTATGCTTGCGATGGAGGCAATCGTGACCGACGAGGTCGAGATTTCCGAGCGCGACATTGCCCGGATCGAGAAAGCAATGCGTGGTGGTGCTGAGTTCACCGCGGTGTTCCCGCGCCTAGCAACCGTTGGCACCACCACGGAGGGTGAGGGCGTCAACATGGTCGTTCATTTTACGAAAAAGCAGGGCGCGCCGGTTCACTACGTCGGCGGCGACGATCCGGCGGCAGCGGCAGCCGTCCGCGAAGTTGATCTGCGCAAGAAGTTTCACCTTCAGCGAAACGAGCTTTCCACCAAGGTTGGCCTCAGCCCGCCTAAAGCCAAGGTACTCCGCGACCATCTCGGCATCGATGACGACCCGAGTTGCTGTCACGTTTTTGAGTTCGGAGCGCAGAAGATCCCGTGCTTTTCCGACAACGCAAGGCGACGGATGGAGGAGGCGCTTCCGAATATCGACATTGCCGAGCTTTGGGCCAACCGGAAAGGCTGACGGACTTGAACGGGCCGACCATCGCCAGAAGCCGCCGATGGCTAAGGTAAACGAACGTCGGAGGTTGGGAAGCTGGCAGAATGCTCCGAGTGTCGCCTTGTGGCGCTGGTCAGCCGAGGTATGCTACCACGCGAAATTATCAATCACGGCTCCACGGCGGAAAGTCGATCGCCTCGGCGCGATCGTTCCGCATGCATTAGTATGCTCTAGCGTGATGCTACGTTTGCGCTGCTCTGTTCTTCATTTTGGAACCGTTTGGCGTTTGCGGATACCGCGTTTAGTATGATGCCATGAACAACGGTGTACTGCACGAGCTTCGTAACAGTCTCGGCGATGTCATCGCGCGCGAGAAGGCATACAACGTCCCCGCACTCTGCGGGCGTCTCGGATTGGAGGCAGGCGAGGAGTCCGAGGCGATGAGCGGCAAGTTTCGCTACGCCAGCGCTCGGTTGGCGTCGGTGGCGGGCGATCGCCTCGTCGCAATCGCGGAGCTCCTGCTTGAGGAGAAGCATGATTTCGGCTTGGCGGAGCTAGTCGCCAAGGTGTCCGAGGCGGGAACGTCCACAGTTACGGAACTGACACGCCGACGGCTGCTGGCCGGGTTCGACGGCGAGCCGCTGTGCACCGAGTATGATGAGATCGAATTTCTCGAGACGATCTGGCCAATCGCAGCAATACCCGGCAGCCAGAACACTGTCAGCGTCGACGACATCGGCTTTCGCTCGCTGAAAGACGACATCTTTCAGCATATGCGCCGCAATGACGACTGGAGCAATCGTGAGCTGCTCGAGCGGCTTGGGTTAATGACGGCGTCACGCAAGCTGCTTTTTCGTTTCCTCGAAGCCAGCGTCCATCCGAGTGTGATCGACGATGGTTTGCAACGTGCGCGGGTCGAGCGGACTAACTCGCATCTCCAGCATGACGGCTATCGCCTCACCCGCTCGGGCAGCATCTCGGGTAGCGCTGTCTTCACCGTTGCCGCTCACTCGATCGGCTCGCCTGCCGACGCTGCGATTTCCTCGGCGCTCCAGCGCTTCGATCCCGACCTGATCCATGGCCGTTGGACCGCTGCGCTCGACCGCCGCTCGCATGATCCAGCGGGCGCAATCACGCTCGCGCGCACCCTGCTTGAGGATGTCTGCCGTTGGCTTCTCGACGAGCTAGGCGAGCCGGCTTCTGAGCAGGTTGACCTCCCCACGCTGTACCGCAAGCTCGCTAAGGCGCTCAAGCTCGCGCCTGATGATCACACCGAGCAGGTGTTCAAGCAAATCCTCGGCAGCTGCCAGTCAGTGGTGGAGTCGCTCGGCGCGCTGCGCAATAAGCTCGGTGACGCGCATGGCGGCGGTCGCAAGCGCGCAAAGCCCGCCGCGCGTCATGCCGAACTGGCGGTCAACCTTGCCGGCTCGATGTCGACCTTCCTAGTCGCGACCTGGGAAGCGCAGTCGGATCCTTCTGGGCTGGGATCGCCTTCGGCATAATACCCTTGCAAAACCGGCTAATCTGGGTGCACCGGCGCATCATCCCACGACCGTCCGGTAGTTCGCGACTACGTTGGAGGTCATTACCTTGCTCAGCTTGCAGCTTGAGGCGGCCGCCGGCCGCAGTTGAAATTCGACAGTCAAAACCACGTTCTCGAGAGCCATTTAAGGCGGCTCTTCCGTTCGTACCTGCGAGACGGTAAAGCGAATACGGAGTCACCTCGCACCTTCACCAGCTTCCTGTGGCGAAACTGTCTATGGACACATCCAACCAATCTCATTCATCTGCTGACGTTGAGCGCGTTGTCGAGCAAGCGCGCGAACTCAATCAGCAATCAATGAGGCGTTACCAGGAAGAGATGGACCGCATGATGGCGGCGACCATGAGTCCTTGGCTGGCGGTGACGATCGGGTGCATCGTCGGGGCAGGTGCTTTTGCCGCCGGGGCCCTCGCCGCCATGATGTTTTGGATCTGACGCTGCTTACGCTCAAGTAGGTCGGGCGATAGCACTGATTGCGATCTCTTAGCGCGACGACGCCTCGATTGATCGGAAATGATTGAACTACCGCCTCAGGTCTTCGCGAGACCTGGCTTGGCAGCGTCGACGTCCACCTCTGTGTCGCTGGGTTCGAAGCGAAGCGTCCAACGGGGATACCCTTCTGGCGAGATCTCGATGTCAGGAAGGCCAACAGGGTCGGTTCCCGTCTCAACCCAGCCCGCGCCGTGACACCGATCGCAAGCCGTGCGCTTGCAGCGAAAGCTGACGAGATCAATTTCAGTATTCCACTGCCCGCGCCCCTTGCAGACCGGACACATCGCATCAAGGCTGCCATTACGGGGCTGAAGTGGCACGACGTCGAACGCGTGGGGGCTGTCGGGTCCATCGCACCGAACGATGTTGCTCGCATGACTCATGGCCGCTTCCTCGTTCTGAACCCCGGCGAACGCAAGACCTTCAACACGGTCGACGCTATCTTGCGAAGACGGTTAGCACCTGAGCAATGTCGGTCGTCCACGCAGGCGACCGCATCTCCGACCGCATCTTCCACTCGCGCTTGAACCCCTGCGACGCCGTCACCGCTGTCCACGTCCCGAACTTGCCGTTGATGGCGTCGAGCGCCCCCATCAGTCGGTTCCGCTTGGCCGTATCCTCTTCGAACAGCGTGCGAGGCCGCTCGTCTTCGGGCAACAGGCCGTCAAGCATGATGCCCGCCTTCGTGTAGGCATAGCCATCGCGCCACGCCTTTTCGGCGCCGCGCCTAGGTGCCTGCACGGTCGGAAGCGTAGTCCCAATTGCTTGTAGCAGCGTCATGGAAAGCACTGCGCTTAAAGGCGATGGCATGCAACGAATACCAGTCGCGAGCGTCACAACCAGTTAGTCCTAGTACCTCATCGTTACAGCGCTGAAGCTTGGCTTTGCGATTTCGCGCCTCGGTACCTCAGCGCCTCCAAAAGCAGGCTGAAGGCTGGCGATGGCTGGCGTCGGCTGGGGTAGTAAAGATAGTGGCCGTCGAACGGTTCACACCAATCCTCCATTACCCGAACGAGACGCCCATCAGCCAACTGTGGCGCGACATGATCCTCGATCATGAAGGCGATACCGTGGCCGGCCATTGCGGCATCGATGGTCAGATCAACGTCGTTGAGGACAAGCTGTCCCTCGACCTTCACCTTCAGCTCGCGTCCGTTCTTTTCGAACTCCCAGACATACAGGCCACCAGAGCTGACGAAGCGCAAGTTGATGCAGCGATGATGGGCAAGATCACCGGGCGTCTGCGGGGTGCCATTTTCGGCAAGATAGCCGGGAGAACCTACCGCAGCCATCCGTAGCTTCGGACCAATCGGCATCGCGATCATGTCTTTCTCGAGCCGCTCCCCCAAGCGAACACCGGCATCGAAGCGTTCGGCAACGATGTCTGTCAGCCCGGCATCGACGCTAAGCTCGACCTCTATGTCGGGGTTTTCAGTAGTAAGCCGGTCGATTGCTGGCCACAGGACCGTGCGCGCCGCGTGTTTGGACGTCGTGATGCGGATTGTCCCGGCAGGACGTTCGCGCATTTCGGTTAGTGAGGAGAGCCTGGCATCAATATCTTCCAAGGCAGGCCGCAACGTCTCTAACAGCCTTTCGCCGGCAACGGTCGGCGAAACGCTACGTGTGGTACGGGTCAGCAACCGCAAACCTAGCTTGGCTTCCAGCCTCCGCATCGAATGGCTTAGAGCCGACTGCGACACGCCTAGCCGCGCAGCAGCGCGGGTGAAGTTACGTTCCTCAGCCACAGCGAGGAACATGGTGAGACTACCAAGATCCTCACGCCGCACGGGTCAGCCAAACTCGATATGGTTTCATGACAACTGGTCATAGGCTCATGCCGTACATGCTGTCTAATCGTAGTGATGCAGCGGGCCTATCTTGATTGGTAGGCGGCGCTCGACGTGCACCGCACATCGAGCACGCAGGAACACGATCATGCAAAAGCGTAAGTTAGGCGAGAGCGGGCTTGAGGTATCGGCCCTGGGGCTCGGCTGCATGGGCCTCAGCTTCGGCTATGGCCCAGCAACTGACCGGAACGAGGCAATCTCACTAATCCACGCTGCATTCGAGCGCGGCGTAACTTTCTTCGACACCGCTGAAGCCTATGGTCCCGGTACCAACGAAGAGATCGTCGGTGAAGCGCTGGCACCGATGCGCGATCAGGTCGTGATCGCGACCAAGTTCGGCTTCAAGAACGGTGTCCCGGGCGAGGGTGTCGATAGCCGCCCTGAGCGTATTCGTCAGGTCGCCGACAAAGCATTGGCGCGGCTCGGGACCGAACGCATCGACCTGTTCTATCAGCACCGGGTCGATCCATCGGTGCCGATGGAGGACGTCGCAGGTACTGTGAAGGAACTGATTCAGGCCGGCAAGGTCAAGCACTTCGGCCTGTCGGAGGCTGGCGCTGGCTCGATCCGCGCCGCCCATGCCGTACAGCCCGTTGCTGCCTTGCAGAGCGAATATTCGATGTTCTGGCGCGAGCCAGAGACCGAAATTCTGCCGCTGCTCGAAGAGCTGGGCATCGGCTTTGTGCCGTTCTCACCGCTCGGTAAGGGCTTCCTGACCGGCAAGATTGACGCGAACACCACCTTTGCCGGCGACGACTTCCGTAGCACCGTTCCCCGCTTTTCACCCGAAGCGCTGAAGGCGAATATGGCGTTGGTCGACCTCGTCGGATCGATCGCAGCTGAAAAGGGTGTTACCCCGGCACAGGTCGCTCTGGCATGGTTGCTGGCGCAGCGCCCGTGGATCGTGCCCATCCCCGGCACGACCAAGCTTCATCGCTTGGAGGAAAATCTGGGCGGTGTGGATGTTGTCCTCACGGATACGGATCTGACACGCATTTCGGACTCGCTCGCCGGCATTGAGCTTCAAGGCGAGCGTTACGGCGCTTCGCATCAGCGCCTCATCAATCGCTGAATCGGAGGAAACGAATATGAGCAACATCATCTCAGCAGTGACGCTGAATAACGGCGTCGAGATGCCGATCCTCGGGTTCGGCGTATTTCAGGTGCCGGACCCAGCCGAGTGCGAGCGCAGCGTCCGCGATGCCATCGACGTCGGCTACCGGTTGCTAGATACGGCTGCGTCTTACGGTAACGAAGCGGCCGTAGGCACGGCGATCAAGAGTCACGGTATCGATCGCAGCGAACTGTTCGTCACGACCAAGCTTTGGATACAGGACGCCAGCTACGAGGGGGCCAAGGCGGCCTTCGAGCAATCGATGGACAAGCTCCAGCTCGATTATCTCGACCTGTACCTGATCCATCAGCCGTACGGCGATGTCTATGGGGCATGGCGGGCGATGGAGGAACTGCACAAGGCCGGACGCATCCGTGCGATCGGCGTCAGCAACTTCTATCCCGATCGCCTTGTCGACTTCGTGCTGCACAACGAAGTGAAGCCAGCGGTCAATCAAGTTGAGATCCACCCCTTCCACCAGCAGGCTGATGCGGTGAAGACCCTTGCGGAACACGGCGTTCAGCCCGAGGCGTGGGGACCGTTCGCCGAAGGCAAGAATGGCCTATTTACGAACGAGGTGTTGCAGCCGATCGCCGACAAGCATGGCAAGAGCGTTGCTCAAGTGGTGCTTCGCTGGCTGACCGACCGGGGCATCGTCGCGATCCCCAAGTCTGTGCGCAAGGAGCGCATGGCGCAGAACTTCGCCATCTTCGACTTCGATCTCGACGCCGCCGACCTCGAAGCGATCGCCAAGCTCGATCAGAACGCCAGCAGCTTCTTCGACCACCGCGATCCGGCGATGGTGAAATGGCTCGGTGAACGGAAGATTTGATCGTCAAACCTGGCCGATGTCGACGCATCGGCCTGCCAATTTCGATGTCGTGCGGGAGCAGTGGTGATGGATACTCGATCGAACCAGGGAACGAGCTGGCGCCGCCTGCTTGGTGCCGTGGTCTTGTCCTTGCTGCCGATGCAGCCTTCGCTCGCACAACAAGCGCCGGCACCGCCCACGGAGACAATCATGACCGCCGCCACCCATACTCCGATGCAGCAGCAGGTCATCGACCTGTCGAAGGCCAAGTGGGACTGGATGGCGGACAAGAAGGTCGACTCCTTGGCAACGCTCTTCGACGACCGCGCCATGTTCACCCACATGGGCGGGACGTGGGGCAAGGATCAGGAGCTTGCCACCATCAAGAGCGGAGGCATCTGGTACAAGAAGGCATCGCTCTACGCGGTGGACGTGCGGATGTTCGGTGACACCGCGATCGTTCTGGAAGACATGGATCTGGAGGCCGTGGTCGGTGGCAACACCGTCACCAACGCCTTCATGGTCACGGAAGTCTACACGAAGCAGACTGGCAAGTGGCGCTTGGCCCAACTGACATTCTCGCACCTTCGCCGTCCAGTGCGGGCGGGTGCGAGCAGCAAGTAGCGTCGATGAACGACGCTGTTCGATGGCAAGTTGCCGGTGTGAGGGTAGGATGGGAGATGAAACTATGAAGGTTGCTTCAACCGCTGCTGCCGCTCTGGCGATGGCCGTGCCGGCCGAAGCACAGGATCGTCCGTCGGTCGCACCCAGGAACATGCAGGCGATCGCGCCGGCGCTGGCGAGCTATACCGATCGGGTGTTGTTTGGCGACGTCTGGGTGCGTCCTCAACTGGCACCGCGAGACCGCAGCATCGTCACGTTGTCGGTGCTGATCGCGACCGGCAAAACCGCGCAGATGGCGAGCCATCTTGGTCGCGGTCTCGATAATGGCATCAAGCCGACCGAGGTGGCGGGCATGGTGACGCAGCTCGCCTTCTACACCGGATGGCCAAACGCCGTCTCGGCCTTGAATGAGGTTGAGAAGGTGTTCGCCGCACGCCACGTCGATCTGCAATCACTCGCAGCAATCCCTCCGGCCACCGCGCCGCTTCCCAGCTCCGATGGCGCACGTGCCGCGACCGTTCAAAAGACGCTCGCGCCGATCGCACCCAAACTCGCCCAGCTCACCAACGACGTCGTGTTCGCCGACCTCTGGCGACGCACTGACCTGTCGCCCCGCGACCGTAGCCTCGTCACCATCGCCGCGCTCGCCGCGGGCGGCGACGGTGATCAGCTTACTTTCCACGTCCAACGTGGTCACGAGAATGGGCTGACCCAGGCGCAAGTCGTTGAAGCGCTGACCCACCTCGCTTTCTACGCGGGATGGCCGAAGGCGAACGCCGCGATTGGCATCGCGGGTAAGGTATTTGCCACAAAGGAAGTCGCCGTCATGACAACCGCCCAGATCGTTCATCCCGGCCAGGAGCCTAAGCCCGGCCCCGCCGGCTATTTCACCGGCAGCGTCTCGGTCGCATCGCCCTTCAAGGGAACCGGCGACGCCCGCCTTGGCGGCGCGACGGTGACGTTTCAGCTCGGTGCCCATACCAACTGGCACACACACCCGTTGGGGCAACTGCTCATCGTCACCGCGGGACACGGGTGGGTTCAAGTCGATGGCGAGGCTGCCAAGCCGATCGCGACAGGCGATACCGTCTTCATCTCGCCGGGCGTCAAGCACTGGCATGGTGCGGCTCGCGACACTGTGATGACGCACGTCGCAGTGTCGGAAGCGCTCGACGGTACGTCCGTGACCTGGCTCGAGCCGGTCGCGGGCGATCTATACAACAAGCTGTGATGGGAGAGCCGGCGATGATGTCCGAGATCGAAATGTCGAGGCGAGGCGTCCTCGCTGGCAGCGCTGCGACGGCCGCTCTGGTGGCGGCGCCAAATGTGCAAGCACAACCTGCCAAGACGGCTGCGCCAGCAACCATGCAGGTATCGCTGACCGTCAACGGCAAGCGCCAAGACCTCACGCTCGACACGCGCACGACGCTGCTCGACGCGCTCCGCGAGCATGTGAAGCTCACCGGCACGAAGAAGGGCTGCGATCACGGCCAGTGCGGCGCCTGTACGGTGCTGGTGAACGGGACGCGGATCAATTCCTGCCTCAGCCTTGCCGTGCAGCATCAGGGCGACGCGATCACGACTATCGAAGGCTTGGGAACGCCGGACAAACTGCATCCGATGCAGGCGGCGTTCGTGAAGCATGACGGATACCAGTGCGGATATTGCACCCCCGGGCAGATCTGCTCGGCGGTCGCGGTTCTTGCTGAGATCAAGGCCGGCGTCCCGAGCCACGTTCAGGCTGACCTCACAACGAAGCCGCAGGCGACGAATATCGAAATGCGTGAGCGGATGAGCGGCAACATCTGCCGTTGCGGCGCATACTCCAACATCGCCGAAGCGATGGCTGACGTTGCCGGGAGCAAGGCATGAAAAGCTTTACGTACGAGCGCGCCAAGACGCCGGCCGATGCAGCAGCGGCGGTCGGCAACTTGCAGGGCGCGAAGTTTCTGGCTGGTGGCACTAACCTGCTCGACTTGATGAAGCTGGAGATCGAGACTCCAACCCATCTCGTCGACGTGCAGGATTTGCGCCTCGATCGCATCGAGAAGACCGAGCAGGGCGGGCTACGCATTGGCGCATTTGCGACCAATACTGCGCTGGCGGCTGACGAGCGCGTGCGGCGTGACTATGGCGTGCTAACTCGCGCGATCGTGGCCGGGGCGAGTGGTCAGCTTCGCAACAAGGCGACGACCGCGGGCAATCTGCTTCAGCGCACGCGCTGCCCGTATTTCTACGACACCAACCAGCCTTGCAACAAGCGCAAGCCCGGTTCAGGCTGTGCCGCGATTGGCGGCATTTCGCGGCAATTGGCGGTCATCGGATCATCTGACCAATGTATCGCTACGTACCCCGGCGACATGGCTGTGGCGTTGCGGGTGCTGGATGCCAGCGTCGAGACGATCGCACCGAATGGGCAGACACGATCGATACCAATCGCTGACTTCCACCGGCTTCCTGGTAACACCCCACACATCGATACCAACCTTGCCAAGGGTGAGCTGATCACGTCGGTAACGTTGCCGCGGCCGATCGGCGGGACGCATATCTATCGCAAGGTCCGTGATCGCGCCTCCTACGCGTTCGCACTCGTGTCTGTCGCGGCTGTCGTTCAAAAGGACGGTAGCGGTCGTGCCGCATTCGGCGGGGTTGCGCACAAGCCGTGGAGGGTCGAAGCCGCGGAAGCGGCGATGGCGCAAGGCGCTGCTACGGTGACGGCGCAGGCATTTGCAGGCGCCAAGCCGACGTCTGAGAACGCGTTCAAGCTATCGCTGGCCACCCGAGCGCTGGCGTCCACCCTATCGGAGGCACGGGCCGCATGAAGTTCGACACGCCCGCGGGCATCAACCCCATCGATCGCGAGACGGTCATCGGCAAGCCGCATCCTCGTATCGAGGGGCCGCTCAAGACCACCGGCACGGCGGTCTACTCCTATGAGAACCATGCCGTCGCACCCAACGCTGCCTATGGCTACGTCGTTGGTGCCGGCATCGCCAAGGGCCGGATCGCGTCCATCAATGTTGCCGATGCGAAAGCGGCATCAGGCGTTCTCGCCGTTATTACGGCCGACAACGCCGGACCGGTAAAATCATCGGGCTTCTATGTCGCCAAGCCGCTCGCTGGCCCCGAGGTCGATCACTACCATCAGGCGATTGCTCTCGTGGTGGCGGACACGTTCGAGCAGGCGCGCGCCGCAGCCGGGCTGATCCGCGTCGACTACACGCGCGGCACGGGCGCGTTCGATCTTCCCGCCGCACGCGCCGGTGCCAAGCCCCACCAACGCCAGCCGGACGTCAGGATTGGTGATTTTGAGGGGGCCTTCGCCAAGGCGGCGGTCAAGGTCGATCAGACCTATACCACGCCTGATCAGAGCCACATGATGATGGAGCCGCACGCGACGATCGCGCGCTGGGACGGCGACGAACTGACGCTCTGGTCGGCACAGCAGATCGTCGGCTGGGCGAGGCGAGATCTCGCTAACAAGATCGGCGTGCCGCAGGACAAGATCCGGATCGTCGCGACGTACATTGGCGGCGGGTTCGGCGGTAAAGGCAGTATTTGTTCGGATGCCGTCCTTGCCTCGCTGGGCGCGCGGGCGACGGGGCGGGCGGTCAAGGTTGCGCTGCCACGCCCGCTGATGCCCAACAATACCACGCACCGTCCGGCCACCATCCAGCGTGTCCGCCTTGGTGCTGGCAAAGACGGTAAGCTGATCGCCATCGGGCACGAAAGTCTGTCGGGAAACCTGCCGGGCGGCGGGCCGGAGATCGCAGCTGCGCAGACAGAGTTGCTCTACGCTGGTGCAAACCGTCTCAACCTGACCCGGCTGGCCACGCTCGACCTGCCCGAGGGTAACGCCATGCGCGCGCCGGGTGAGGCATCCGGCATGATGGCGCTGGAAGTAGCGATGGACGAATTGGCGGAAAAGCTCGGCATGGACCCGGTGGAGCTGCGTATCATCAATGATACTCAGGTCGTGCCAAGCGACCCCGGCCGCGGCTCCGGAACTGATCCACAAGGCGCCAGCGGCAACCAAGGACCGCAAAGGCCAGCCGTGCGCCCTTTCTCGACCCGCGAATTGGTGCAATGCCTTCGTACCGGTGCGGACCGGTTCGGATGGAAGGCGCGCAATCCCAAGCCGGGCGCACGGCGCGACGGCAACTGGCTGATCGGCATGGGGATGGCGTCAGCAATCCGTGGCGCGCCGATCATCCCAGCGGGTGCGCGCGTGACGTTGGATGCCAAGGGTATGGTCACTGTCGAGAGCAACATGACCGACATGGGAACCGGCAGCTACACGATCATCGGGCAGACCACGGCCGAAATGATGGGCCTGCCCCTAGAACGGATCATCGTGAAGCTCGCCGACACTCGTTTCCCCGAGGCGTTCGGTGGTGGTGGGCAAGCCGGGGCGGCAACTGCGACCGCAGGTGTCTATGCCGCGTGCGTTAAATTGCGTGAGGCAGTTGCGACCTCGCTCGGTTTCAATTCCGGTGATGTCGAGTTCGCGGACGGGGAGGTGCGATCGGGCAATCGCCGCGTGCCTTTAGCGGGTGCCGCGAAGGCCGGGCCGATCACGGCCGAGGACAAGATGGAATATGGCGACCTGTCAAAGCGTTATGAGCAGCAGACGTTCGGCGCACACTTCTGCGAAGTCGGCGTAGATGCCTGGACCGGCGAGATCCGTATTCGGCGCATGCTGGCAGTCTGCGCTGCCGGACGGATACTCAACCCGACGACCGCACGAAGCCAGGTGATCGGTGGAATGGTCATGGGTGCCGGCGCTGCGCTGATGGAGGAACTGGCCGTCGACAAGCGGTTCGGTTTCTTCGTCAATCACGATCTGGCGGGCTACGAGGTACCGGTTCACGCCGACATTCCGCATCAGGACGTTTTTTTCTTGGATGAACTCGACCCGACGATGTCGCCATTAAAGGCCAAGGGTGTTGGTGAGCTGGGCATCTCCGGCGTCGCGCCGGCGATCGCCAATGCCATCTACAACGCGACCGGCATTCGTGTTCGGGAGTACCCGCTCACGCTGGACAAGCATCTCGACAAGCTTCCGCAGATTGCATGAGCGGTTCGCGGCAGCACGGGTGGCAGGAGCGCTGCACGCGCCCTGCCACTGTGCGGTGAGCGCCTCATGACGAACACGGCAGGTATATCGAGGCGGGTCATGCTCGGCGCACTATGATCCTCGGCGTGCGCCGCAAATGTTTAGAAGAATGAGACAAGGCTCGTGAAGCACGCGCGAATGCTTGTCGCCTATTTCACGCGATCATGGATCACCCAGGTGAGGATCGCACCAACCGCGCGGACAGCCTAAGAAGCGCAACATTGGTGCACGGTTGCAGGAAGTCAGCGTAGAGAGTGTCTTGTTCCTGTGAAGGGAACTGGCTCACGGCAGCGGCGTGGCGCAACTGGTCGACACTGCTGTTGCGCGGTAGTGCATGAAGCTGCCGCCGGTGGATGGCTTGGGAGGCAATTTGCTAGGCTGTTTGACCCTACCCGGGTCAATACATGAATAAACTCTTTTAGGACTTCGGGCCCTATTATTCAGGCGGCTCTGGCGCTCTGTGACGGGCACTAGTCATCGTGCCCGTCACACCCGAACTTACTCCTCGGGTGGCAAGTGTTCCCACCCCTCATTGATGTCGTAATCGACGAGTCCTTCGCGGCGCTCTCGCAGTAGGGACCAAGTTGACTGCGACGCTAATGGTGAATGGCATATCCAAGCACTGGTCACATTGGATACCATTAACATCGTACCTGCAATCAGCTCTTCATCTTCTAAGATCGCCATTTCCATCGCACGTCGTAAAGAGGTTGCGACAACGTGACGTATGAACACTGGTCCCGGTATATCGATTTGATAGATTTGATAGCTTTCCCGTTGATGCTTTTCGTTTGACATATTGCAATATCCAGCGACCTTAATTGGTCCAGCTAGGTATTGCA
Organism: Sphingomonas sp. Leaf20; assembly: GCF_001421535.1. Taxonomy (GTDB): domain Bacteria; phylum Pseudomonadota; class Alphaproteobacteria; order Sphingomonadales; family Sphingomonadaceae; genus Sphingomonas. The sequence goes on from NZ_LMKN01000009.1 coordinate 354,329, forward strand.
TTAACTAGATTGCATGTCGGGTGGCATCATATGAAGTCATGCTCTAAGTCTTTGATCAATTTGCGCTCGCTCTTCGCAGTCGATCTCAAACTTCGAGCTTTTCATGGGCACGTTCGTCATTGTTGAGGTCACCTTCCACTGCGCATAGTCGGGAGCAAACCGGAGTTTCCAGGCTTCGCACACTTGGAACCCGCTGTTTTGACTGTCTCGACGTCGAGATGAGAAACTCGGCCACGGGCGCTCCGAGCAGCGCTATATGGCATCGAGTCTGACCGACGTAGAGGTTGCGCCTGCAACAAGACGCTGCGCCTACTTTGAGCACTGAACCGCATTGCCGCGCTTCGCGCTGATCGCCATGGTTTAAGCTGCTGCCGGGCCCATGGACACGAAGTTAGGCTACATGCGTTTGCCCCTCGAAGTCCATGGGGCTGAGATAGCCCAGCGTCGAGTGCCGGCGTGTCGGGTTGTAGAAGCGCTCGATATAGTCCAACACGTCAGCCTTCGCGTGATTGCGCGTTTGATATGTCTTCCGGCTGATCCGTCTGGTCTTCCTCGACGAGAAGAAGCTCTCCATTGCCGCGTTGTCTCAGACGTTGCCCGACCGGCTCATTGAGCAGGTGACGCCATTGTCGGCCATCAACCGCTGAAACTGCTCGCTCGTGTATTGGCTGCCCTGGTCCGAGTGATGCAGCAGGGCGTCGGGTCTTCCGCGTCGCCAGATCGCCATCATAAGCGCATCGGTAACGAGCTGAGTAGTCATGGTGTCGCCCCTCGACCATCCGACCACGCGGCGCGAGAACAGGTCGATGACGACAGCGACGTAGAGCCACCCTTCGGCCGTCCAGATGTAGGTGAAGTCGGCGATCCACCTCTGGTTGGGCGCCTCGGCGGTGCACTGGCGGTCGAGGATGTTGTCGGCGATGACCGACCGCAGGCCGTCGTCCTTGGGCAGGCCACGACGTCGCGGACGGGCCCTCAGGCCATGGCCACGCATCAGCCGTTCGATGCGATGCAGACCACATGAAAGGCCTTCGGCCAGAAGGTCGTGCCAGACGCGCCGCGCGCCGTAGGTGGGATAGTTGGAGATGAAGCTCGCGCGGACTCTGGCGCCGAACTCTTCATCGCTACAAGTGCGCTTGCTGGGCGCCCGAACTAGCCAGGCGTGAAAGCCGCAGCAGCTCATACGTGCGGATTGAGTGGCTGCGCTGTCTTGCGAGCCTTGCCCCACCATTTCCGAGCCTCCTGTTGGCGCGGACCGCCTCGGAAGGCGGCCGGTTGCGTGGCGCAACCAACCGCCATGCCTCACTTTCGCTGTTTCTACACCGAGCCGTCGTTTGCCGGAGGGTGGCTTGGCGTGCGCCAAGCATCACAAAGACGGGAACCTGGCACATCACCACCGCGGTATTCAGCCGTCAGCCACCTAAATCGAGCGTTGATTCAGCGCAGGGCGTCGTAAGCCCAGCCGTCCTCGGCGTCATAAGATACCACGCCTTCTACCCTTCCCGAGATCAGCGCTTGAACATGCGATGCGGCTATCGGTGAAAGCGCTACGAACTCATCTGTGACGTCGATAACGACAGTCCCCGGTGAATCTGGCACCGGGGGCCGACCGTAAGTTGCGAGTGCCGCAGCACGCTCGGGCGCCCTAGCTGCCACGATCACCGGAGGGATCCATGTCTCGTAGCTCACCTGATAGAGCCTTAGCGACGCGGTTGATGGAGGTAAGTTGTCGAGCATTATGTCACCTTGGTTTAACGTTGACGATCGGTGATTGCATGCCTGACGGTGGGATGCGGGTGGCATCGAGTTGCGTCTAAATCATCAAAAACGTGCAACTATTTGACAACTAAACGCAACCTCGCGGGGTGCTGATCTAGGTGTGGGAGCAAATGGTAGTCGCGTTGCCTGGACATTCCTGGATGTTCTTGGACGATCGAGCTTGATGGTTTCCGCTGCGCGCGCAGTAAGTGAATTGGTATGGCTCGACAGAACGCCGGGTGTAAAACGCGGCCATGACGATACGTATGATGCGTGCCACGACGATGCCGACCGATACGCGGTGGCGATCGAAAACGAGTCGACCTTGAGGTGCGGTAGTGTGAAGAAGATTCTGTTCGTGTGCAGCCAAAACCGCCTCCGTAGCCCGACCGCCGAACAGGTTGTCGCGTCGCGCCCCGATCTCGAGGTCGACTCCGCTGGTACGAACAACGAGGCAGAGAACCCGCTGACCTCGGAGCTGGTCAGGTGGGCCGATGTCATCGTCGTGATGGAGAAAATCCACCGCCGGAAGGTGCAGCAACGGTTTCGATCGTCGCTCAACGGCAAGCGCCTGAACTGTCTCGACATACCGGACGACTATGCGTTCATGGTCCTGGCGTTGATAACGCCTCGGCACGCCCGACTGGATCGCCACCTTCCCATTAGTTGAATAGTCAAACCGCCGAGACTGGTAGTGGCACTGGAGATTTAGAGGTGAGGGGCGGGATCATTTCCATGATGATGTTACCGGTCGAGATCTTGAAGCTTCTATCACTGAGCACCAACACCAATATTCCTGATCGGGAATAATGGTGGTCGCGCTGGCGTATATATTCGCTATCTTCCCGATCAGGATGATATTCAAAAGCTTCGCCACCACGTATGAACTCGGCGCCGCAGTCCGAGCCGCCCGCAAGGCGCAAGGCTTGCGCCAGGAGGAACTCGCCGGTGTAGCGGGCGTGGGCACGCGGTTCGTGAACGAGCTCGAAGCGGACAAGCGGACCATCCAGCTTGGCAAGGCGATGGCGGTCCTTGCCGCACTGGGGTTGATGTTGAGCCTCGATGGCCTGGAGCCTTGACCGACCGCGCGCTTGTCGTGTCGTGGGACCAGAATATCGTTGGCCTGCTGACGCAGGACCGCAGTGGCGATCTGAGCTTTGTATATAACCCCGCGTGGGTAAGCGATGACAACAGGCCGTTGTCGCGCTCCCTGCCGCTACGCGATGAGCCCTTCAACCGCGCGGCCTGCCGTCCGTTCTTCGGAGGATTGCTGCCCGAAGCCGACCAGCGACAAGGCGCCGCGGCTTCATCAGGAGGACGCGTGTCAGGCGCCGGGCGTACCACCGGAGCGTAAGTACGCAGCGGAAGGCGGTCCAGCGTTCCGTGGCCTGTTCACGCTCACGCGGGGCTATGTCAGGGTACCGGCTTCGGCAGTGTTGAACCTGGTTAGTGTGGCGATCTTCAATCTTGTGATCGGCAACGCAGACGCCCACGGCAAAAACTTCTCGTTCGTGCTAGACGACCTTGGACCGCGGCTGGCACCGTTCTATGATTTGCTCTCGACGATCCATTGGCCTGCGTTAGCATCACGCATGGCCATGAGGCTGGGAAGCGCGGGCACGATCGACGAGGTTAGAATAGATACATAGAAGGCATTCGCAGAGAGCGCAGGGATCACCTATCCCTTGCTTCGGCAAAGGATCGCGCGGGTCACGACATCACTCATGGATGCTATCGACACGATGCCTTCGGGTACCGCGGTTGGTGAAGCCCTGGCCAAGATGGTGATGATCCCCGCAGACCGGGTTCGCTATAGCGTCGCGTGAGATCGTGAAGTGTCCTTGTGACAACAGCCGACGCGCAGGCACCTCGACTTCGTCAAGGTGCGATGGCCAGCCACCGTTTCACGGCGTCAAGCCATAGGCGATTTGCGATTTGGAGGATTCCCGCTTTGCGTGGATCCTAGCGCGTTGCTCACGTCCGGTCAGGTATGTGCCGACTGCGTCGGCACGAGGCTGCACCTTCGCTTCGCTGCGGCTTGCCTTGTTATTTTAAGGTGATTTGAAGCTGAATGCGATTGGCAATATCTTACGAATGCCCGCCGGCGAAACACCGGCAGGTTGGTAAGATGGAAACGTCTTGCCCTTGCCTAGCGGTGCATCGGCGTGAGCTGGGCGCACCGACGAACAAGCGGTCCCCAACGAGTATGTATCGAGCGGAAGGCTCGTGGATGGACGGTCAAGCGGCAATGGCGTCTAAAACACGTCTCAACTCGGAAGATTGTATCAGACTTTTGTCCGAATGAAAATCGCTGGAGAGGAAGTATTCGTCATCTCGCCGGTAGTTTTTGGTGATGTAGCGGCTCCAGCCTTGGATGCATGCGATCGGGTCGAGCTGTATCGAGCCTGCGCCGTCAGTGACTTCGATCCAGTGCGCTTGGAACTGACGATCAATGCGATCGTCTACAATGCTCGCAAGCCAAGTCGGACTAAGATCGATGGCTAAGTGGAGGTGTGGGTGAGACGCGGCATGTTCGACAAAAGCGATCGCCCGAAAACGGAAGCATGACGGCAAGCGTTCGACGTGGCGTTTCTTAAATCTATCTTGATCCACACGTCGGCAAAAATTACCGAACATGCCCCTGATGTTAGGGATGCTCAAGTCGCGGTTTGAGTTTAGCGTTAGCGAGTGCGTAAATCCCTGTGTCTTGATGAAGTGCCTGATGCCGTTACGCATACTTTCGCGTGAGAACGGGTCGGGGCGACCATCCCTGTAGGTGGCAGGAGGGTTCGATGCGCGTTTCGAGGGGGCCGGCGGCGCTGCAATCATCGCAGTGCCTCCAGAACCTTTTTCTGATCTGCTTGCGTAAGGCCCTGACTCCGAAACGTCGGTCGAAGCTGGCGAATGAGAGCGACGACCGGCAACTCATCTAGGCTCAACCAGCGTGATCGTGGATCCTTGTCCGCAACACACTCTTCAATGAGATCCAGTAGGTCATCAGGAAGCGCAGACAGCGGTCGCCCGCCGATCGTCTCGGACTGGTTCATCAAGTGCTCGTGTTTTCCTTCGGCAGGCGAACGGCTGCCAACGAGAGATTGAAAATCAAGCATGGGCAATCGTTGTTCGAGCACGGCTAGTAGAAATGCGTTTCGATCGAGTTCGAGTAGATCACTTATGTCCCTCGAACGATCGATCGGAATTGGTGCTCGACCTGTCGCCATGTGACTTACGACCACGCTCGATTTGTGACCGAGCGCCGCGGCCAGATCCTTTTGCGAAATGCCTTGCTTCTGCTTCGCCGCCACCGCTTCCGCGAACATCTTGGTCGCTTGTGTATGCGCGAGTGGGTGGTGGTCGCTTGTGGTAATCATCACAATCTGCCTCTTAAAAAGCGCGTCACCGGGAATATTGTGGTATTTCCCACTCGACGTCGTCGCAGATATTGTTATAGATCCAACAAATGCAAAGCAACCCAAAATGCGGGCCCTATGAGAGCCGCAAAACCGCGCCATCGGTAAACGATGCCGTACTCCCCGTACCGCTCCAGAGCATCCGCATGGAGCATCTCCTTCGATCAAAATGCACATGTCCGTGACCGAGATCGATCCGATCGTTGAATTGATGAAGCGGCTCCGGCGTGCGGCACAAACGCCCAACGGCAAGCTTCATCTCTCCCACGAGGCAGCCCGAGTCCTGCTGCGGCACGACATTTACCAAATTTTGGCCCGTATGGAGGCCGACGAGATGAGAAGAGCATGCGTAAGCGCGACGGCAAACGACAACAACTTGGACAATTCTGGCTCTGGCAACGACCGGACACTGCAACGTGGAACATCTGCTGGCTCGAAAAACGTCCCGGAAATGGAGGCGACGTCACGAGGCGCAAGGCTACGACTGTTCGAGGAGGTGAGGCAGATCGGCCGCCTACAGCAGCCAAAGACGCGTTAGCCGCTCATTACCTGGAGCACAGCCGCCCAGTGCGCCAAAGACGCGATGAAGCGCTTGTCGAAGACCTTATGGCGGACTGGCTCAAGTATCATGTGTCGACGCTCGCCGCGCCTGACAGATACGCGGTTTCCGTTGTACACTGGATGGACTTCTTTGACGGCGAACGAAGGGCAGGGCTATTGGGCGCCGCGGTTACCGTCGCGGATCTCACGCCGCCCCTTCAGGCACGGTTTCGAACCGCGCGAGCGAAGGCCGGCGCAGGCGGGCATACGATCAGTCGGGACCTGGCGGCTTTGCGTGGTGCACTGAACTGGGCTTGGAAAAACCAGAAGCTCGAACACGCGCCGTTCATCGCCGATGTCCCTCCACAGCAAAAGGCACCGGCGCGGGACCGCGTACTGACCTTGCAGGAGATCGCCGCGATCATGAATGCGTGCTTGGGGAAGCCGGAACGCGAACACCTGATCGCGTTTATCGTCATCGAATTAGGAACCGCTGGTCGTCCAGAGGCTGTGCTCGAGTTAACCGACCAGAACGTCGATCTCGAGAACAATCTCATCAACCTTAACGCCGCCGGCAAGGTTCACTTGCGTAAGCGGCGGCCCGTGCTGCCGATCGCACGCCATGTTCGCCCTTGGGTTGCGGGAATCGTGGGCAAGTTGATCAAGTATCGCGTGCCGATCGCGGAGCGTAACCAGATCCCTGGCGGACCAACGCATTTCGAGCGAGAGACCCGATCGGTAAAGACTGTTTGGAACGCCGTATGTGCCGAGGCCGGAATTGTTGGCGCGACGCCGAAAACGCTTCGCCATACAATGCTGACCTGGCTCGCAAGACGCGGTGTGCCTAAGGAGCAGCGCATGGCATTGGCCGGACATGCCGCGCAGGATACTACCGCGCGCAATTACGAACACCTCTCGCCCGACTATTTGGTGGCTGCGATCCGGGAGGTTGATACATTCTTCGAGGCGTTGTCGGAACACACGTCGGCTCATCTACGATACGCTAACGATACGCTGATAATAGCGTCACCTGCCGCCTGACCTGAAAAGAGCTTAACTTTCAATAGGTTGCGCTGGTGGAGCCGAGGGGAATCGAACCCCTGACCTCTGCAGTGCGATTGCAGCGCTCTCCCATCTGAGCTACGGCCCCGCGCGGTTGGCCACAGGCCATGCTATTCGCATAGCCATTGCGATCGGGCGATGCAACACGGCCGATGCCGGATTTCATTGATCAACGGCGCGTCGTCGCGGCAGGGCTTCGGGTCGCCGATGGCGCGCGCGTCGGGTCGGAACAAAGCGACTCCTGCGCCTTTGTAGATTTCGGAGTGCACGGCGTCGCACACGACGATGCCGGCAGCCGCAGGACAGCAATTAGGAGGTTCCTATGGTCTACGAACGCTATACCCGAGATCGTCAGTCGAGTGACTATTATGGGCGGCCCAACTCGCAGGATTACGGGCGCGATTTCCGGTCGGATGGCGGTGACTATCCGCGGTCGAGCGCGCGCGATTATGCGGCGGCCGGCGAGTATGACCGGGATGACGACCGCGGGCGTCGCAATGACCAGTCCTGGCAGTCCCAGGGCGATCGCCCCCGCTCCGATCGGAACCAAGGCGGTCGGGACTATTATGGTGGCCACAACGATCGCGGCGCGCCGTCGCAGGGTGGAAGCTATGGGCGTTCGGGATATGCCGGGGCGGACCGGGATGCGTCGCGCTATGAACAACCACGCTTCGATCGCGACCGCTCGCAGCGCCGTGACTCCTACCGCAGCGAAGGCCGCGACACCGAATATCATGGCAGCTATGCATCGGATGGTCGCCCGTTCAACGATGTGGGCCGCAATCGCCACGCCGATGACGACACGCGGCGCGGGTCTGAGGGTCGCGGTGGACAGTCAGGCGGCTATGGCCGGCAGCCTCAGGGCTATGATTACGACGATCGCGGTTTCATCGCGCGGGCGGGCGACGAGGTCCGCTCGTGGTTCGGCGACGACGAGGCCGAGCGCCGTCGCGAGGCCGATGCGCGCTACGACGAACGCACCTATTCGCCGGGCTCTACGGGCGGCACGGCATTCGGCCGGTCCTCGAACGACCGGGACGACCATTATCATAGCTGGCGCTCTTCGCAGGTCGCCGAATTCGATCGCGACTACGCTGAATATCGCGACGAGAACCGCTCGAAATTCCACAACGAGTTCTCCTCGTGGCGCACGCAGCGTCAGGGGCAGCGCAGTTCGCTGTCTCAGGTCACCGAGCATATGGAGGTCGTCGGGTCCGATGGCAGCCATGTGGGGACCGTCGACAAGGTGAAGGGCGACCGCATCCTGCTGACCAAGTCCGACAAGGACGCAGGCGGCGTGCATCATTCGATCCCGTCGCGCTGGATCAGCACCGTCGACGACAAGGTCACATTGTCCAAGTCTGCGGATGAGGCAAAAGCCGCGTGGAAGGAAGAGGAGCGGACGTCCGCCGCGTCCAATTATGGCGATCGGACAGGTGGCGATCGTTCAAGTGGCGATCGCGACTCGCAGACGAACCGGTACGGCTCGGATGTGACGGATCGCGACACGACCAATCGCAATCGGTCGGTGCCGGGAACAGGGTCCGACACCAGCGCAGGTGCAACGTCTGATACGACTTCGGGGACGACGCTCGGCAAGAGCTTTTCAGGCACCTACTGATCGATCGCCGCAGTAAAGCCGACGACGTCTGACGTCGGTCTGCAGAAAGGCCCGGGTGGAAACACCCGGGCTTTTTTGCTGTTGCGCGGGTGGGGCGTTTCGCCATACCCAGATTACGAAACACGATGACAGGAGCATAAAGATGGCCCGTGCATGGAGCTTAAAGGCGCGCCCGCAAGGCATGCCGAAGCATACCGATTTCGCCATGATCGATCTCGACCAGGCCGCGTTGGCGCCTGGCGAGGTACGGGTCGCGAACCGGTGGCTATCGGTCGATCCGTATATGCGGGGGCGCATGAACGACGTGAAAAGCTATGTCCCGCCGTTCGAACTCGGCAAGGCGATGCAGGGCGGCGCCGTGGGTGAGGTGATCGAGAGCGCGGACGACGCGTTCAAGTCGGGCGACATGGTGCTGCACATGGCCGGTTGGCGCGACGAGGCGGTGGTCCCCGCAGCGCAGGTCCAGAAACTCCCCGCGCTCGACGTTCCCCCGCAGGCATTCCTTGGACAGCTCGGTATGCCCGGCATGACGGGATATTTCGGGCTGCTGGCGGTGGCGGAAGCGAAGCCCGGCGACACGGTCTTCGTGTCGGCGGCTGCGGGCGCGGTCGGATCTACCGTCGTCCAGGTCGCGAAGGCCAAGGGCATGACGGTAATCGGGTCGGCGGGCGGCGCCGAGAAATGTGCCTGGGTCAAGTCGCTCGGCGCGGATGCCGTGATCGACTACAAGGGTGACGTTCCCGTCGTGAAGGCGCTGGGCGAGGCCGCGCCCAAGGGCATCGACGTGTATTTCGACAATGTCGGCGGCGATCACCTCGATGCGGCACTGGCGCATGCCCGGCTGCACGCGCGGTTCGCGATCTGTGGCATGATCGACGTCTATAACAGCGGGGCGGCGACGCAGCTCCGCTATCTTGCGCGGCTGATCGGCAATCGCGTCCAGATCCGCGGGTTCATCGTCAGCGACTTCATGGATCGCGCGCCCGAATTCTACAAGGACATGGGCGCGATGCTGTCGCAGGGCACGCTGCAGCGGCAGGAGACCGTCCATGAGGGGCTCGACGCGATGCCCGACGCGTTCCTCGGCCTGTTCTCGGGTGGCAATACCGGCAAAATGCTCGTCAAGGTCTGACACCAACTCCCTCCTCCCGGGCAGCCGGGAGGAGGGGACGTGGTGCGGGGCGTCAGATCGTCCCGGAGAAGGTGTCGCAGACGGCGGGGTCGCCGCTCTCGAGACCACGACGCAGCCAGGTCTGGCGCTGTGCCGAGGATCCGTGCGTGAAGCTGTCGGGGACAACGCGGCCCTGCGCCTGCTTCTGAAGCGTGTCGTCACCGATCGCCTGCGCCGCGGTCATGCCTTCCTCGATGTCGCCGGGTTCGAGGCGGTCGCGATTGGCGGCGGCCCAGACCCCTGCGAAGCAATCGGCCTGTAGCTCGAGCCGAACCGACAGGGCATTCCCTTCTGTCTCGCCGGCGGACCGCTGTGCGCGCGAGACCTGGCCCGATGTGCCGACCAGGTTCTGGATGTGATGGCCGAACTCATGCGCGATGACATAGTCCTGAGCGAAATCGCCGCGCGCACCGAAGCGCGTCGCGAGCTCGTCGAAGAAGCTCGTGTCGAGGAAGATACCGTTGTCGGTCGGGCAGTAGAACGGCCCCATCGCCGACTGCGCGGCGCCACAACCGGACCGGCCGTTGCCGTCGAAGAAGCTGAGCTTGGGGGCGGTGAACTGCTCGCCGTTCTTCGCGAAGATCGCGGCCCAGGTCTTCTGCGCCGAACTGAACGCGTTGCATGCGGCGCGGCGTTCGGCGTTTACCGAGCAGACCGTCTGTGCGTCGGTCTGGCCGTCCGTCTGGCCGGGCGCCCGCTGCGCGATCTGGCCCGAGGGAGCCGACGGTGCAGAGCCGCCACCCAGCATTCCGCCGATGTTCCCGAGCCCGCCGAACACCGCCATCAGGATCAGCACTACGACGATCCCGCCGCACCCGAAACGGCTGCCGATCAGCGGCAAGAGCCCGAACAGCAAACCCCCGCCGCCACCGCCGCCGCCAAAGCCGCTGCCACCGCCGCGGCCCTGGTCTTCGACATTGATATTGGGATCGAAATCGTCGAGCCGCATGGTCTTCAGGCTTTCATTATGGATCGGTAACGAAATGCACGGCAGCGCGTGGAGTTGCATATCCCGTCGCTGCTGGCTCTATTGGCGATCATCGCGTTTGACATGTCACACACGATATCCTGGCGTACCCGCTGGCAGAAGGGAAAGACGATGTTTCTGAAGGGCAAGACGGCGGTCATCACGGGATCGACCTCGGGTATCGGGCTGGCCTACGCAAAGGCCTTTGCAGCCGAGGGCGCGAATATCGTGCTCAACGGTTTTGGCGAACCCGACGCGATCGAGGCGGCGCGCGCCGGCATCGCGCAGACGGGCGGTGCGGCCGCACTGTATGACGCGGCCGACATGACCCGACCCGACGAGATCGCGGGTCTCGTCGAGCGCGCGGTCGCGGAGACGGGGAGCTGCGACATCGTCGTCAACAATGCGGGCATCCAGCATGTTGCCGGGATCGCAGACTTTCCCGTCGACAAGTTCGACGCGATCATCGCGATCAACATGGCATCGGCGTGGCACATGATGCGTGCCGCGATCCCGCATATGCGCAAACGGGGCTGGGGCCGGGTGATCTCGACCGCGTCGGCGCATTCGCTCGTCGCGAGCCCCAACAAGTCGGCCTATGTCATGGCCAAGCACGCGATTGCGGGGCTGACCAAGACGATCGCGCTCGAGACGGCGACCGACGGCATCACGGTCAACTGCATCTCGCCGGGCTATGTCTGGACGCCGCTGGTCGAGAACCAGATTCCCGACACGATGACCGCGCGTGGCCTGACGCGCGAGCAGGTCGTGAACGACATCCTGCTTGCCGCGCAGCCGACCAAGGCGTTCGTCACGCCCGAGCAGGTCGCGGCATTCGCGCTGTTCCTGTGTCGTGACGAGGCGCAGTCGATCACCGGCGCGAACCTGTCGATGGATGGCGGGTGGACCGCGGCATGATCCGGTCGGCAGCGCGCGCCGCGGAGGGGCCGATGCGCCCGGGCGGTCGCGCGTGGATCGCGGGCGTCGCCACCTGCACGCTGTTGGCGGGATGCGGCGGCGCATCGTCGACGGACAGCGCGCTGCGCGTCGAAACCCCGCGCGGCGCAAGCGCGGAGCGTGCGGGAGGGGGCGCGGTAGATACCCGGTCCGCTCCACGTCGTTCGGCGTGGCGATCGCTCGTGACGACAGCGGACCGGACGCGGCTGCGCGAATGGCGTACCGCATGGGTGAGTGCGCTCGCGCAGCTCAAGCCTGGCGAGATCGCGGCACAGGGGGATCTGCTCGCACCCGATCGCGTGCTGGAAGACCCGATACCGCCGGCGGGCAGCTATCGCTGCCGTACGTTCAAGCTCGGCGCGCCATCGGGTTCGGGATTGCGGTTCGTCGCCTATGGCTGGTTCCCGTGCCGGATCTCGACCGGGGCGGGGGATGGCGTCTCCGACTTCGTCAAGGACGCCGGATCGCAGCGGCCGGTCGGATCGATCTACGCCGAGAGCAATTCCCGCGGTATTTTCCTCGGCAGCATGCAGCTCGCCGACGAACGCCATCCGATGCGCTATGGCACCGACCACAACCGCGACATGGCGGGCCTCGTCGAACGGATCGGCGCGCGCCGCTGGCGGCTGGTTTTACCCTATCCCCGGTTCGAATCGACGTTGGACGTGATCGAGATCGTGCCCGTCGACTGACGGGTCTCGGATGACCAGCCTGTCCCGGCATGGCGCGGCGATCGACGCTGGCAGGGCAGGGCGGACGACGCGCTCCATACGCGCTCAGGGATCGAGCGGATCGCGGGGGTCGATACGCTTGGACAGGGGCGATGGCCGGAAGCTCAGTTCGGTCGGCGACAGGCGCTGCCCGACTTCGCCCGGCACATAGCCCAGCTCCGCCAGGTTGCGCTGCGTGAAGGCCGCGCTGGCAATCGTCTCGCTCTGGCCCGGATTGCAGACGACCAGCGCGTCCTGGTCGAGCGGTGCGCCCAGCGCGACCAGCAGGCGACTGGCATTGCGCAGGTTGGTCGTGGTGTGGCGCGCATAGGGTTCGACGACGATCGCATCCGCGGGCACGCCATAGCGGTCGATCAGCGCGCTGCGCATCTGTTCGGCCTCGGTGAACCGCGTGCCGCGGGGGTGCGCGCGGCCGCCGCTGACGATCACGAACGCGATATCGCCACGCGCGAAGCGTTCCGCGGCGAGCCGCACATGGTATTTGCCGAACGGGCTGAGCGCCGTGTCGGGGGTCTCCGGACCGACACCGGTGACGATCATCGCGCTGTACCGCCACGCCTTCCAGTCGATCGATCGCGCGCGCTTGACGGCGGGCGCGTTCAGCCCGCCGGTCAGCGGATCGAACCCGATCGCGTCGGTCCGGTCGCTGACGTCGAGCAGCGCCAGCGCATAGTCGATGCTGGTGTCGAGGCGCTGCGCCGACCGTGCGCGCGGCGTGCGCGACAGCCAGTCCGCGGCCTGGAGTCGCGCCCTGGCCTCCTGCGGATCGATCGCACCGGCACCGTCGATCTGCGGATAGCGCGGCACCTGGCCGAGACCATAGGTGCGCAGGATGACATTGACGCCCTCGACCTCTCGCCCGGCCTGCGCAGCGGCGCCGTCGTCCGCATGCGCGGTGTCCTGCGGGATCGCCCGGACGAGAAGCGCTGTTTCGGACGGCGTCCAGACCAGCGCCTGCGCAATGCAGACGACATCCTGTCCGCAGGCGGCACGCCGCGCCGTACGCGCCGCCAGCATCGCCGCGATGCCGGGCTTCGCGATGATCCGGTCAACCGCGCCCGGCTCTGCGCCGATCGCGTCGAACAGCGGGAAAAGCCGCTGAGACAAAGCCGCCATGACCCGGTCGCCGGCAGGCGGCACGCCGATGAGGCTTGCCGCAGGCGGGCCTGCCCCCGCCGGGGCGCCCGCCATCAACAGCGCGGCCAGCGCGATGCTAGCGCGGAACCTCACCAGGACTTTCCGACGACGAGACGGACGTTCCGGCCGAAGATCGGGCGGCCATAGATCGCCTCGGCGCTGCCCTGGCCGCTCAGCTGGTCGGTTCGCGTGTTGCCCTCGGTGAGGCCGTGCGCGTTGAACAGATTGTCGCCGACGACCTGTACCTGCCACGTGCCATGGCGCAACGTGACGCCTGCGCCGGTGGTGCCATAGGCGGGGAGCGCGGTGTTGTTGTAGAGGTCGACGAAGCGCTTGCCCATATAGGTATAGCGGCCATAGACCGAGACGGCGTTGCCGTTGAGATCGAAGTCGAAGCTCGGGCGGATATTGCCGTAGATCTTGGGCTGGCGAACGATCTGCTTGCCCTCTGCCAGGACGGGATCGGCGCCGGTCGAGCTCTGGAAGTTCTTGTATTTGGGATCGCTGATCGTCAGCGCGCCGTTGAGCGAGAACCACGAGGTCAGCGCGAGCGATCCGTCGAACTCGATCCCCTTGACCTGGGCCTCGCCGATAAACGGGATGTTGACGTCGTTGCGGCCCGTCGTCGGGTCGAACGCGAGGAACGACGCGTTGAGCGGGTCGAAATTGGTGTAGAAGCCCGTGACGTAGAGATAGGACCGGCCGGCGGCGAGCTTCAGCCCGGCCTCATACTGGTCGGCGATCGTGGTCAGGATCGTCGGGTTGATGCTCATGACCGTCTGGACGCTCGGCGGCGTCTCGAGATGCGACGCGCGGCCATAGACGCCGATGTGCCGGTTGAAGTCGTAATTGGCACCCGCAGTCCAGTTGGTGACACGCGGCTTGCCCGTCTGGTTGAGGATGCCGCCGGTGAAGGCGCGCGTGGTGTCGTCGGCGAGCGTCGTCGCGTCGCCGAGATTGGCCTGCCCCGTCAGCGCCGCATAGCCCTCGTAGCTATAGCGTTCGTGGCGGATGCCCGCGTCGAAGCGCAGGCCCGGGATGATTTCCCACGTGTCGTTTGCAAAGAGTGCGATCATCTTCGCGTCCGAGTTGCCGCGTGTCAGCGTCGCGGCATAGTTCAGGACGCCGTTGTCGGTGACGCGGCCGATCTGCGTGCCGGCGGCGTTGTACGCGACGAGATCGAGCGTCCTCGGCTTGCCCGCGACCTCCATCAGGTAGTTCTGATAGATCGTCCGGCTATCCTCGCCGTACAGGCTGCCATAGACGCCGAGCTTAAGGTCGTGGCTCCCGAAGCCGGTCTCGAACTTCTTGGCGACCGAGAGATTGACCTGGTTCGAATAGAATTTCGAATGGATGTCGCGGTACTGGCCCTGCACGACGAGCCCCGACGCGGCATAGGGATCATAGGGCGTCGCGGTCCCGGCAAGGACATAGCCGAACGAGGCGACCGGCCCGAACGCGGTCGTCGCGCGCGCGCGGTAGCCATTGGCGAAACCGTTCGCATCGACGGGGTTCGTCGTCGAATAGAAGGCGTTGAAATCGAGCTTGCCCATCGTGAAGCCGGCCTTTGCCGCGACCAGCCAGCCGTCGAACTCCGCATCATATTGCGTGCCGATATTGATCATCCGCATATGGCGGCCGTCGGCGAGGTCGCTCGCCTCGTTCTGGACGACGCCGGCGCCGTCACGGTAGCGCAGATTGACGTTGCGCAGCGCAGGCGAGTTCATCGTGCCGGAGAAATAGTCGATATAGCGGTCGAGCGAGACGGCGGGATTGCGCGGGTCGGCGGTCGGGATCGGCAGGTAGAACACGTTGTGATCGTTGACGTAGTTCACGCTCAGCCGCAGCGAGCCATTGTCGAGATCATGCTTGACGTTCGCGCGGAACTGCCCGCCCTTGTCGTTCGGGAAGCCGTTGTCGCGGTAGCCGTCGTGATAGCGCACGAACCCGCCGACCGCGTAATAGGTGTTGCCGCCGAGCGGACCCGATTGCACCACGTCGGCGCGGTAGAGGCCGGTATCGCCGAGCGTCAGCTGCGCCTTGCCGCGTACCTCGTCCCGCCCCGTCACCTCGATCGCGTTGATGATCGCGCCCGAATAGCTCGCATAGACGGGCGCGGGGCCGCCGCGGACGACCTCGACGCGCTCGGTCATCAGATCGGGTTTCAGGATCGCGTCGCCGCGGAAGAAGACGCCGTCATTCTCATGGAACAGCGGCAGGCCGTCCTGCTGGAAGCTGACAAAGCCGCCGTCATTGGGCAGGCCGCGGATTCGATAGATGTTCTGGACCTCGCCGCCGGTGATCTCGGTCTGGAAGCCCGGCAGCTGCCCGATCAGGTCGGCGAAGTTGACCGGTGCGATCTTCTCGATGTCGGTCTGCGAGATCGTGTTGATCGCATAGGAGGCATCGAAGCGGCGCTGCGCACGCGTCGAGCCGGTGACGATGATGTCGCTGTTCGGCTGTTCGGGGGCAGCGGTCCGATCGTCCTCGCGACCCGGTTCGGCTGTCGTGACGGTGGCTGCGTCGACGACCTGCGCATGAGCAGGCGCGGCAGACGCCGCGTACAGCGCGACGAACGCGGTACCGGTTGCGAGAACGGACTTGAGCATGGACCCCCCAGAAGCTGTGCGCCGCCGAAGCGGCAATCAGGTTCCCGATGGTGCTGGATTGTTACATCTTGAATTCTAAAACCAAAGAAATACCAATTTACGGCGCGTTCCGGTCGCGATTTCGTACGATTGGTTTGCGTGAAGCGACGTGTTGCCGCCGCTGAAAGGCCGCGAGACAGATTGGACGATCGCTAGTCTGCCAGCAAACGGGCATCGCGCCGCGCCGTCTCGCAGATGCCGATTTCTGCCCGGAACCGTACCGCAACGTCTCGGTACGCTGCGGTGTTTAGCTCCTGATTCAACGGGAGTTTCTCCATGGCCTATCTACCCTATCGCGACGACATAGAGACGCCCGAAGCCGACGAGCAGGCGAGTATCGACGGCATCATCGCGGGGATGACGCAGGAGAGCCAGACCGTCGAGCAGCGGGACGGTCATGCGGTTCGTGCGAGCCACGCGAAGAGCACCGCCTGCGTGACCGGCGAGATGGTGGTCGCCGCCAATCTGCCGCCCGAACTGGCGCAGGGGCTGTTCGCGAATTCCGGCACGTTTGCGGTCGCGGTGCGCTTCGCGCAGGGCCCGGGTGAAAAACTCGGCGACCGCGTGTCGACGCATCGCGGCATGGCGATCAAGGTCTTCGGCGTCGAGGGCGCCAGGCTTCCCGGACACGACGCACCGACGCAGGATTTCGTGCTGGCGAGCGGAACGACGTTTCCCGCCGGTACCGCCGCAGGGTTCCTGCGTCAGGCCAAGACAATCGGCCTGACCGTGCCGATGCCCGAAGGTGCCAAGAGCGCGGCGGCGTCGATCGCGCGCAACATCAACACGGTGCTGAACGCGGTCGCCGGAAGCCCCAGTCCCACGCTCGACTTCTATGGCCACCCGTTCAGCCATCCGCTCGACGAATGCTATTTCAGCCAGTGTCCGGTTCGCTTCGGTGACCATGTCGCCAAGATCGGCGCGTTCCCGGTGGCGGCGGAACAACGCGCGCTCGACGACTGGCGGCTCGATCCGGATCAGGACGAGGATGGTTTTCGTCATGCGGCCATCGACTATTTTGCCGAGAATGACGCGTTGTTCGAACTGCGTGCGCAGGTGTGGACCAATGCGGACACGCAGCCGATCGAGGACAGCTCGGTCGACTGGCCGACTCAGGACAGCGAGTATCGGACCATCGCCACGATCCGTCTGCCGCGGCAGGCCGCCTATGGCGCCGAGCGCGTACGCTATTTCGATGAAGTGATGACGTTCCGTCCCGCACACAGCCTGGCGGCGCACCGTCCGCTGGGTGGCGTAATGCGCGCCCGGATGCAGGTGTATCGCGCGCTGAGCGATTTCCGCCACCGCCAAACCGGGATCGCCGCGGCCAATACGGCCCGCATCACTGACATTCCGGCCTGACGCCGTTGCCAGAAACGCTGAACTCGAAAGGATAGTCATGAAGCTCGAAGGCAAGACCATTGCGATACTGATCGCACCCCGCGGCACCGAACAGCCCGAATTCGCACAACCAAAGGCCGCCGTCGAGGCGGCTGGTGGCAAGGTGACCGTCATCGGGCTTCAGGCTGGCGAGGCGGAGACGTTCAACAACGACCTCGATCCGGGCGCCAAGTTCACGGTCGACAAGGTGATCGACGACGTCGCCGCGTCCGAATTCGATGGTCTGGTGATCCCCGGCGGATGCGTCGGCGCCGACACGCTGCGGGGATCGGACAAGGTCGTCGCGTTCGTGCGCGATTTCTTCGCCGCGTCGAAGCCCGTCGCCGCGATCTGCCACGCGCCGTGGACGCTGATCGAAGCCGATCAGCTGCGCGGACGCACGCTGACCTCCTTTCCGACGCTGAAGACCGATATCGAGAACGCAGGCGGCAGCTGGGTCGACCGGGAGGTCGTCGTCGACCAGGGCCTCGTCACCAGCCGCGACCCCAACGACCTTCCCGCATTCTGCGCGAAGCTTGTCGAGGCGTTCGGCGACGGCAAGCACACCGTGCAGGCGGAAAACGCGTAATGGCGCGCTTCTCGGACACGATCGTGCTCATAACCGGTGCCGCATCGGGGATCGGGGAGGGCGCCGCACGCCGCTTTGCCGAGGAGGGCGCGACGCTCATGCTGGGCGACATCGACAAGCCCGCGCTTGATCGCCTCGCGAGCGATCTTGGCGGAACCGTCGAGACCCGGGAAACCGATGTTTCCGACCGCGAGGCCTGCGAAGCGCTGGTACAGGCAGCGGTCGACCGTTTCGGCCGGATCGACGTGCTGATCAACGATGCCGGCGTCGACCACCTCGGCAAGCTCGACGAGGGCGATTTCGCGGACTTTACCAAGGTGATCGAGACCGACCTGTACGGCGTCGTCCATATGAGCCGCGCCGCGATCGCGCATCTGCGCAAGTCCCGGGGGTGCATCATCAACGTGTCGTCCGTGTCCGGCCTCGGCGGCGACTGGAACCACAGCTTCTACTGCGCGGCGAAGGGCGCTGTCAGCAATTTCACCCGCGCATTGGCGATGGACGAGGCGAGCAACGGCGTGCGCGTCAACGCGGTGAACCCGTCGCTGACCTATACCGCGCTGACCGCGGGCATGAAGGAGCAGCCCGACCTAATTGCCAAGTTCGAGGAGCGCATTCCGATGGGTCGCGGCGCAGAGCCCGCCGACATCGCCGGCGCGATCGCTTTCCTTGCCAGCGCCGACGCGCGCTTCATAACCGGCGTCAACCTGCCGGTCGATGGCGGCCTGACTGCCTCCAATGGACAGCCGCCGCTATCCTAGGCGCCTCTGCGGTGGTCTTCGCGCGCTGCGTGCGAGGGAATTTGCTGGGCGCTCACGCGGAACGGGCCGGAGACATGGGTCTCCGGCCCGGCCCCGTCAGGCCAGCGTCAGACCGACGTCGACGTTGCCGCGCGTCGCGTTCGAGTAAGGGCAGATCTGGTGCGCGGTGTCGACCAGCCGCTGGGCCTCGTCCCGATCGATCCCCGGCAGCGACACCGTCAGGTCCGCGGTGATGCCGAAACCGCCAGCGCTGCGCGGCCCGATACCGACCTTGGCGGTGACCGCCACGTCCTCGGGAAGCTTCACTTTCAACTGCTGTCCCGCAACCTTCAGCGCGCCGATGAAGCAGGCGGAGTACCCCGCCGCGAACAGCTGTTCGGGATTGCTGCCGTCGCCACCCGCGCCGCCAAGTTCCTTGGGGGTGGACAGCTTGACGTCGAAACGGCCGTCCTCGGTGCGGGCATGGCCGTCGCGGCCGCCCGTCGCGGTGGCGGTCGTGCTGTACTTGACGTCGATCGACATGGCTGATCTCCTTTTAGTTGTCGCGATAAACAATCTAGGTAGTGTCTCGCATTCTGTCCAGGTCTATTTTGCGCGATAATCATCACCGTGCTATATAAGGCCTAAGGAGAAATTCGATGCCTACCCCAGCGCCGCTGCCACTCGACGAGCAGCTCTGCTTCTCGCTCTATGCCGCGAGCATCGCGATCAACCGCGTCTACAAGCCAGTGCTCGATCGGCTCGGCATTACCTATCCGCAGTTTCTCGTGCTCCAGATCCTGAACGGCGCCGAGGACGGTGTACCGATCGGGGCGATCGCGGAGCGTCTGGCGCTCGAGCCGAGCACGATCACCCCGCTCGCCAAACGGATGGAGACGGCGGGGCTCGTCACGCGCGTTCGCAATCCCGCGGATGAGCGGCAGGTCCGTGTTCGGCTGACTGAGCGGGGAAGGGCGCGTTGGCGCGAGACCGGGTGCCTCGCCCCCATGATCGTCGAGCGGACGGGCATGTCCCGCGACCGGCTTGCGGCGCTGAACGTCGAGGTGACGGCGATGCGGCAGGCGCTGACCGCGGACCCGGTCCCCATCCGGTGACGGCCGAAGCGGCTGATCGTTGACCATCGATCCGTGGACGCTGCCTGCAAGAGCCCCCGCGCACGTGGTACCGGATACGCAGGCCGCGCGCGTATCTCTGCCGCGTCGATGAGCGCAGCGAGTGCAAAGAGCGTTTCGTCAGACCAGCGAGCAGCCGCCCTGACTGTCGACCTGGCTCCACGCCCAGCGAGATCGGGCTCGCCGAGCGGGGAGGGCGCGGTCACCCTGTCGGCATTGCCGAATGGAACAGGCCAACGACCAGCAGGACAAGTACCAGCGATACGACGCTCGACAGGGCGACGAGCACTGCTGCGGCCTTGCGGTTCGTGTCGAGCAGCGTCGCGAACAGCGTCACGTTGCTGGCGATGGGGAACAGCGCGACGAGCCCGACGATCACACGGTCGCGCGGGGTCAATATGCCGACAAGTGCCGCTTCGAGTGCGAGTGCAGTGCCGAGCAGGATCAGACCGCTGGCCTGCCTGACAGCGAGGATGCGCGTCATGAGTTTCGGTCGCCAGTCGTCACGGCCGGTCTCCGCGAGGTTCAGACCGATCACTGCCATGCCGAGGATCGAGACGAGCGTGCCTGCAATCGACAGCACGGGCTTTGCCGCCTCGGGCATCGTGACGCCTGCCAGTTTGGCGATGATGGCGCCGATCACGACATAAACGATTGGGACGCGCAACGCCTTGGTCGCCGCCTTGCGTGCGCCCTCCTTGGTACGCGCGATCAGGAAATAGCCGATCGTGTCGCCATACAGCGCGCTGCCGATATATGCGCAGATGACCGTCGATGCGCCGACCTCGCCGAACAGCGCCTGGCTGACCGGAACGCCGAAGAACGCCACGTTGAAGAACGAGAAGGACGCGGACAGGAGCTTGGGGTCGAAATCCTTGCCGAGCCGCTGCGCCAGACGGTGTGCGGGGATGCTCATCAGCGCGGCGACGGCGAACATCAATGGCGGGATCACCATGAGCTGCCGCGTCTCCGCAGCCAGCACCTTGTCGATCACCAGGAGCGGGATGAGGCCGAAGACGAGGATCGTCGAGAAGAGCTTCGCCGCCCACGGGAGACGCCCCCCGACGGCCCAGCCTATCAGGATGACGCCGTAGAGCGGCAGCAATGCCGCGGCGATGTTGCCGATCGCGCTCATCGCTGGCGCAGGATGTCATCGACCGCGCGGCCCGCGCATTCGACGTTGAACCACACCGCATTGGTGTCGCGAAGCTCGCCGTTGAGCAACTGGCCGAGCGCGTAGAGACGCGGCGCATCGCGTGTCGCGGATATGATCCGGCACGTCGCCCGGTGCGCGATGGCGCCTCCGACGGGATGCGGTTGCAGCCACTGCTTGGCGAGCAGGTCCTTGATCAGCGGCTCCTTCATCTCGTCCAGCGTCGTCGCCTGTCCGGTGGCGTTGACGACGATCGGCGTCTCGAGCGTGTCGCCATTGTCGAACGTGACCGTAAAGCCCGCGCCGCCTTCGTCAGCGACGGTCTCGTCGATCTGGCCTCGAACGGTGAGCAGGCCACGGGCCATCGCATCGGCGAGACGCCGCGCGTTGATCATGGGGGTGACGAACCGTGCCGCGGCGAAATGCGGTGCGAGCCATTTGCCGAACCGCTTCTGATCAACCGGGCGCAACAGGTTCCAGATCGCCGTGGAGTCATGTCTTGCGGCAGTGAGGATGCGCTGGAACGGCTCGTCTTCCGCTTCGGCGACGGCAATGTCGTGCAGCAGCGCGGCCTCCGCGTCCCCGCCATAGCGGTCCTCAGCCTGCCAATCGATCGGCCGACCGGCCGCGGTCTCGGCTTCCGTCCGGAACAGCCGGAACAGGTCGACGATCGAGAAGGCGGCGCCGCGCTCGCGGATCAGACGGTGGACGTTTTCAAGCGTCAGGTACCGCCGCTCATAGCCCGTCTCGGGGGCGGGGATCTCGACACGCGGGAGCATCCCCTCCTTGGAAATCAGGTGGATGTGCCCCCGGTGATCATTGTCGAGCAGCGTCATGACCGCGTCGATCGCGCTGAGCCCGCTGCCCAGGATGACGACCGGTTGGTCACGCTCGATATGCTCCGTCATCTGATGCGCAGGGTAGGGGGAGTCGAAATAGCCGGGCGCGCCATTAAGCGTGCCGAACCTGTCCGGATCGGGCGTGCCGATCGTCAGGAGTACGATGTCCGTCGCGATCGTCGTGCCGTCGGACAGGGTTATGCGCGCTGCGAGATGATTGCCCTCGATGCTCACGGCCTCCTGGTGATGGATCCGGACGTCGATCCCCGCGGCACGCGCGCGATCGAGCGCTCGGTCGAGGACGTCGCGCATATAGAGGCGATATTCGCGGCGTTGCGGGTATTCGACCCCGTCGGGATCGAGCGGCGTACCCGCTTCCGCGCGCCGCGCCTCGAGCCAGGTCCGGAAGTGGCCCGGCTCCTGATCATACAACCCCATCAGTCGGGATTCGGTGTTGAGGAGATGCCCGGGCTGCTCGGTGCCGAACGCCAGCCCGCGCGCAAGCGCGTCGTCCCGTTCAATGAGATGGATCAGCCAGCCATCGCCGGGATCATAGCTGAGCCGGGTCACAGCTTCGGCGAACGCAGCGACGCCGCAGGCGCCCATTCCGATAATAGTCAGTGTTTTCGGCATCATATCCCGTTCCGGTAGGAAGCTGGGACAACGCGCCGCCGCTACTCTGTGCCGCCTGGGCAGCAAAATAACGCGCTGGGGATACGTTTCGCGGCCTTTGACGGCGGGAGGTCGACGCTCTGCCCGGGCAGGTGCGCGGCTTCGTGTCGATACGTGACGGTAGCAGGGTGTGCGCCCGTGGCGCTGACAAGCGTCGGACCTCAGGCGTTCTGGAGCCCATGAAGGTGTCACGTGTATCTGTTTGAAAAGGTCGCTTGCGTGAGCGCTAAGCGGCCAGGATTATACGACAAACGTACAATGGTCGGGGAGACAGGATTCGAACCTGCGACCCCCTGGTCCCAAACCAGGTGCGCTACCAGCCTGCGCCACTCCCCGACGCCGTTGCCCTTAGCGGTTGCGCTTCGACAAAGGCAAGCGGCTTCGTTACCCGTCCCGTCGAAATCGGGTATTTGCTTATTTGCCGCGTTGTCATTTCGAGGACCCGGCCCTGGCATCGCACCGTGGACGAGACGCGATGCCAGGCGACCCGACCGTCAGGCGGCGCGCTTGATCTGGAACAGCATCTCGCCGACGCGCAGATAGCGTTGGCGCACGATCTCGAACCCGGCGGCGCGCAGCAGTGCCTTGAACTGCCGCGCCGAATAGGCGTTGCGCCAATACCGCGTCCGCTTGGTGCCCGAGCGCCAGAAGGCATGCGTGCAATAGGACAGCGTGATCCGTTCGAATTGCTGCAGCTGCGCGAGCAGCGCCGGGACGTCGTCGATATATTCGAGGACGCCGAGCATCACCGCGTCGGCGACATCGAACAGGGGCAGGCTGGCCTCGTTCAGGTCGATGACGATGGTATCGAGATCGCGTGCGACGTGATCACAGCCGATATACAGCGTGTGCGCGGGGAGAAATGCGCTGATCGACATTTGTCCGCAACCGATATCGACGACCGCGGGCAGATTACCGGATGTCGCGTCAAGTATCCAGCCGGCAGCTATCCGCGATCGCCGAACCCAAAGCGCATCAACTTTCACAAATCCCTTAGGCGGCGGCGATTCCAGATAAATATCGATTTCCGATGTTGCCGATGAACCGTATTCGGACCGCGCCACTGTGTGCATCTGATAGCCCCGCTCTCGATGTTTCCTTTGTATCTGCTGGAACTAAAGCCAATACGTGATGAGTCAATGTACGCCAGTTATCTCTGTACTGCGGATTAGAGGGCTACAAAGACGTCGCCGGTGGTTATGTCATTGTTATTGATATATGCCGGGCAATTGCATCGTAAACGGATGAGAAACTTGTGCGTCGCTAGTGTATATAAGTAACAGCGGTCGGTCCTGTCGTCCCGGACGCCAGGCGCGCGTCTTGTGCATCCCCGGCGACCTTGCCGCGTCGGTCTGTGCGATCCCTGCGGTGGGCGGGGTTCCGATCCGGGTGCCCCTATGGCAGAGCGGCCGCCATGTGGGGATCATCAAAGACAGCGCGTCGGTTTGGCCGGCTCTGTGTGACCGCTGTTGCGGCGCTTATCATCGCGGGGGCAGGGTCTCGGGCCGCCTACGCGCAGGACGAGGCCGGATTTCAGGCGTATCTGGGCCAGCTTCGACAGCAGGCATTGGCGGACGGCGTCAGCGCGCGAACCGCGGATGCCGTGTTTCCGACGCTGACGCTGAACGACCGGGTGATTGCGCTCGATCGTGCGCAACCGGGCAGCGGTTCGAGCAGCGCGATCCCGGCGTTTGCCCCCTATCGTGCCCAGCATGTCGATGCCGCGCGCATCGGGCGCGGGCGACAAACCTATCTGGCGCAGCGCGGCCGGTTGCAGCGCATCGAGCGCGAGACGGGCGTGCCGGAGTCGATCATGGTCGCGATCTGGGGCCATGAGACGAACTATGGCAGCTACACGGGCAATTTCGACCTGCTGCGCTCGCTGGCGAGCCTCGCCTATGAAGGGCGTCGGCGGACGCTGTTCGCCGGCGAATTCATCGCAGGGTTGAAGATGCTCGATCGCGGCGTGACGCGTGACCAGCTGAAGGGCAGCTGGGCAGGGGCCACGGGGAACCCGCAATTCCTGCCCTCGATCTATCTCAGGCTTGCGCGGGACGGCGATGGCGATGGCCGTGCCGACATCTGGAACAGCCCGGCCGATACGCTGGCGTCGATCGCGAATTACTTTGCCAATGCCGGCTGGCGCGCGGGCCAGCCCTGGGGTGTCGCGGTCACGGTGCCTTCGGGCTTTGACCGGACACAGATCCGCAATGGCCTGGTATCGCCGCGCTGCCCCCGCGTCTTCGAGCGGCACAGCGGGTGGCGGACGATGGCGGAATGGCGGGCGCTGGGGATTGCTCCGCAGGGCGCGAGCCTGCCCGCGGACCCGGTCATGGCGACGCTGCTCGAGCCCGATGGCCCGGGAGCAACGGCCTATCTGCTGACGGGCAATTACCGCGTGATCCTCGATTATAACTGCTCGAATTTCTATGCGTTGTCGGTCGGGCTTCTCGCCGATGCGGTCGAGCGGTGAGCGCCGCATAAAAATCCTGGAACACGCGCGTGACGCGGTTGTGCCGCCGGGCTAAGGTGCGGCGGCAAGCCCAAGGCGGCGCGGGACCTTGCCCCGATACCGCGTTCCTCTTTTGACGTACGGATACCCATGACGAAGCTGTCCAAGACCCTGTCGGCCGCACCTCTCGCGGCGATTGCCCATCATGCTTTCAGTGCGGCGGTCCGTCCGCGGCTGATCGCCGCGCCGCTGGCGCTGGTCGCGCTGGCGACGCCGTCGATCGCCGCTGCGCCGCAGTTCCAGACCGCCGCACCGATTGCCTATATGCAGGATCTGTCGTCGGGCGCGGTGCTGTTCGCGCGCGACGCCGACCGCCGTATGCCGCCCGCATCGCTTGCCAAGATGATGACCGTCTATGTCGCATTCGACATGGTCAAGAAGGGTGAGCTCAAGCTCGACCAGATGGTTCAGGTTCGCCCCGAGACCTGGGCAAAATGGCATGGCCCGTCCGCGGGTTCGACGATGTTCCTGTCGGCTGGCGAGAATGTCAGCGTCGCCAATCTGCTGTACGGGATCGTGACGCTGTCGGGGAACGACGCGTGCGTCGTGCTCGCGGAATCGATTTCGGGGTCGGAGCAGGCGTTCACCGAGCGGATGAACCGCGCGGCAGCCCAGCTCGGCCTCAAGGACAGCCATTTCGGGACGTCCAACGGCTGGCCCGACAACGGCGTGACCTATGTCACCGCGCATGACCTCGCGACGCTCGCCGCTGCGACGATCACCAATCATCCCAAGCTCTACAAGCAATTCTATTCGAAGCGCGACTTCACCTGGGGCAAGACCATGGGGGGCAGCGCGATCACGCAGGCCAACCGCGATCCGCTTCTCGGCCGCGTCGCGGGTGCCGACGGGCTGAAGACCGGTCATACCGAAGAGGCCGGGTTCGGCTTCGTGGGTTCCGCCGAACAGAATGGTCGCCGCCTCGTAATGGTCGTCGCAGGCTTGACCGGCTTCAACCAGCGCGCCGACGAGTCGGTGCGGTTCATGGAGTGGGGCTTCCGTGCGTGGCAGTCGAAGCCGATCGTCGCGAAGGGCCGCAAGGTCGAGGACGCGTCGGTCCAGCTGGGCGATTCGTCGACCGTCGGGCTCGTCGCGCCCAAGGCGCTGACCGTCACGGTACCCGCGGGCACGTCGCCCGGGATGAACGCCAAGGTCGTCTATCAGGGGCCGATCAAGGCGCCGATCAAGGCCGGCCAGCATATCGCGGATCTCGTCGTTTCGATGCCCGACGGCGTCGAGCAGCGGATGCCGCTGGTCGCCGAGAAGGATGTCGCCGAGGCAGGGTTCTTCGGTCGCGCCTGGGCGGGGCTGACGGGCTTCTTCGGATGATGCGCACCGCGCCGGATCGTATGCGCGATCCGGCGGCACGCGCGATCCCCGATCCGCGGACGCACCGATGGGCGACGTTGTGACCAAGGTGTTCGGCAATGATGCTGCACAGGCGGCGTTCGTGTCGGCGATGCACGGTGGTGCGCTGCATCATGCGTGGTTGCTGACCGGACCACCCGGCGTCGGCAAGGCGACGTTCGCGCGTATCGCGGCGATGCGGATGCTGGCCGAGGCGCGAGGCGGGCGATCGTCGCTGCCGCCCGGCCTTGATGTGCCCGCCAACGATCCGACGCGGTCGCTGATCGAGGCCGGATCGCATCCCGACTTCCGCGTCCTCGCGCGCCTGCCCAAGGATCCCGACAAGCCCGATCAGGATATCGCGCGAAGCATCTCGATCGCGCAGGTCCGGACGCTGCAGCCGCTGTTCGCGACGACCCCGTCGATGGGGCCGCGCAGGGTCGTGATGATCGATGCGATCGACGATCTCGAGCGCGGGGGCAGCAACGCGCTGCTGAAGAACCTCGAGGAGCCGCCCGCGGGGACGATATTCCTGCTGGTCAGCCACGCGCCGGGGCGATTGCTGCCGACCATCCGGTCGCGGTGCCGCCTGTTGCGGTTCGGGGCGCTCGAGCCCGCCGAGGTCGCGGCCGCGATCCGTGCGGCGCGTCCCGATCTAGACGACGGCGAAGTCGAAGCGCTGGTCCTGGCCAGCGAAGGCGCCCCGGGCAAGGCGCTGCGCTATGCAGGGCTGGATCTCGCCGGGATCGACACCGCGATCGCCCGCATCGCGCGCGATGGTGACCGCGACAACGCGCAGCGACTGAAGCTTGCAAAGGCGCTCGCGGGAAAGCCCGCACAGCCGCGGTACGAGGCGTTTCTCGACCGGGTGCCCGCGTTCATCGCGCTGGCGGCACGCGAACGCTCGGGTCTGCGGCTGAAGGCCGCGCTCGACGCGCACGCGGCTGCGCGCGATCTCGCGGGGGCGGCTATCGGGCTGTCGCTCGATGCGCAGGCCACCGTGTTCGAGATGGCGGGCCTCGTCGCAACGCTCCACGAGTGAACCGGGGGGAGGGCGTGCACCGCGTCGCCACGCGGTGGCTTCACCTGCTCCGGGGGATGTTCTAGGAGCGCGGCATGGCCGATCCTTTTTACATCACCACCGCAATCCATTACCCCAATGGGCGACCGCATATCGGCCACGCCTATGAGATGATCGCCGCCGACGCGATCGCGCGCTTCCAGCGCCAGGCGGGGCGCGACGTGCTCTTCCAGACCGGTACCGACGAGCATGGCCTCAAGATGGTCCAGGCCGCGCGCGACCGGGGCGTGCCGGTACGCGAATTCGCCGACGAGATGTCGTCCTATTTCAGCGCGATGGCCGATCGTCTTGAGATTTCGTATGACCGGTTCATCCGCACCGTCGACACCGATCACTATGCCGCGAGCCAGGCGATCTGGCAGGCGATGGCGGACGCCGGCGACCTGTATCTCGATCGGTACGAGGGCTGGTACTCGGTCCGCGACGAAGCATTTTACGACGAGGCCGAGTTGACCGGCGAGGGCGACGATCGCCGTTCGCCGCAGGGGACCCCGGTCGAATGGACCGCGGAGGAGACCTGGTTCTTCCGCCTGTCGAAATATCAGCAGCCGCTGCTCGATCTCTATGCGGCAAACCCCGATTTCATCCGGCCGGAAAGCCGCCGGAACGAGGTCATGCGGTTCGTCGAAGGCGGGCTGTCCGACCTGTCCGTCTCGCGGACCAGCTTCGACTGGGGCGTGCCCGTGCCCGGCAGCCCTGGACACGTCATGTATGTCTGGGTCGACGCGCTGACCAACTACCTGACGGGGACGGGCTATCCGCATACCGGCCAGAATACCGGCGCAGCGGATTCCGATCTCGCCCGCTTCTGGCCGGCGGACCTGCATCTGATCGGCAAGGACATCGTGCGCTTCCACGCGGTCTTCTGGCCCGCGTTCCTGATGTCGGCGAACATCCCGCTGCCCAAAAGCGTGTTCGGCCACGGCTTCCTGCTGACGCGCGGCGAGAAGATGTCGAAGTCGGTCGGCAACGTCGTCGATCCGATGGCGCTGGCGGATGCGTTCGGTGTCGACGCGCTGCGCTATTTCTTCCTCCGCGACGTGAGTTTCGGCCAGGACGGCAGCTATTCGCCCGAGGCGATCGTCATGCGCGTCAACGCCGAGTTGGCGAACAGCTTCGGCAATCTAGCGCAGCGGACGCTGTCGTTCATCGCCAAGAACCTCGACGGCGCGCTTCCCGCGGAGGGGACCGTCGATCCTGCCGACGGGCAGTTGATCGAGGAGGTGATCGTCGCCTGCGCGGCATTCAAGGCAGGGTTCACCGACCTTGCTTTGTCGCACGCGATCGAGGCGTGGATGCGCGGCGTCTTCGCCTGCAACCAGTATATCGACGCGCAGGCACCCTGGGCGCTTCGCAAGACGGATCCCGAGCGCATGAACGCCGTGCTCGGCACGCTCGTCCGCGCGATCCGGATGCTGGCGATCGCGATCATCCCCGTCGTACCGAGCGCCGCCGGCAAGGTACTCGACCAGATCGGTGCCGACGCGCGCGATCATGCCGCGATTGATGACGATGGCTGGTATGCACGGACCGCGGCAAGCGCGTTCAGGATCGTCGCTCCGACCGGCGCGTTCCCTCGCCTGGAACTGCCGCAGGATGCCGAAGCCTGATGCTTGCCGATAGCCATTGCCACCTGAACTACCCGGGTCTCGTCGAGGATCAGCCGGCGGTGCTCGAGCGGGCGCGTTCACGCGGTGTCACCGCGATGCTCAATATCTCGACGCGCGAGAGCGAATGGGATGCCGTGGTTGCGACCGCCGAGCGCGAGCCGGATGTCTGGGCGACGATCGGTATCCATCCGAACGAAGCCGATAATCACGGCCTGGTCGATGCCGCAACGCTCGTCGACCGCGCAAAACACCCGCGGATTGTCGGGCTGGGCGAGACGGGGCTCGACTATTATCGCGAGACGTCGGATCGCGGACGCCAGCAGGCGAGCTTCAGGGCGCATATCGACGCCGCCCGACAGACCGGGCTGCCGATCGTCGTCCACACGCGCGATGCCGAAGACGACACCGCGGCGATCCTGACGGAGGAAATGGGGAAGGGGGCCTATTCGGGGGTCATCCACTGTTTCACGGCGAGCGGAGAATTCGCCGACAAGATGCTGGATCTTGGGCTTTTCATATCGCTGTCGGGGATCGTGACGTTCAAGAATGCCCGTGATCTGCAGGCGGTCGCGGCACGGTTGCCGATCGAGCGGCTGTTGATCGAGACCGACGCGCCATTCCTGGCGCCGGTGCCGAACCGGGGCAAGACGGGCGAACCGGGATTCGTCGCGGACACGGCAAAGTTCCTTGCCGAACTGCGCGGTGAGACACTCGAAAGCCTGACGCGCCGCACCGCAGAGAATTTCCACGCGCTCTTCAGCAAGACGAAGGATGAGGCCTCGGCGTGAAAGTAACGATACTTGGCTCTGGTACGTCGTCGGGCGTGCCGCGGATCGGCAACGACTGGGGTGCCTGCGATCCGACCGAGCCTCGCAACCGCCGTACCCGCGTTTCGGCGCTGATCGAGCACGAGGATACGCGGATCCTCATCGACACCGGGCCTGACATGCGCGAGCAACTGCTCGCGGCGAATGTCGCGACGTTCGACGCGGTCATCTGGACGCATGATCATGCCGATCATTGCCACGGGATCGACGATCTCCGGCAGGTCTTTCACGCCATGGGGAAGCCGGTCGTCGGCTATGCCCGGGCATCGACGCTGACCGCGCTCGAATCCCGCTTTACCTATGCGTTCAAGGGACGCAGCGGCTATCCTTCGACGATTGCGGCAAACGTCCTGCCGGACAGGCTGACGATCGGCGGGATCGACATCAGCGTCACGGATCAGCCGCACGGCTCGATCACCGCTGCGGGGCTGCGGTTCGAGTCCGCGGGGAAGTCGATCGGCTACGCGACCGATTTCCACGAGATGACCGATGCGATGACCGCGCTGTACCAAGGGCTCGACGTCTGGATCGTCGATGCTTTGCGCAAGCGGCCGCATCCGACGCATCCGCAGCTCTCGTCGGTGCTCGATTGGGTCGAGCGGTTTCAGCCGCGCCGTACCGCGCTGATCCACATGGATCACAGCATGGACTATGCGTCGCTGCGTGCGGAACTGCCCGAGGGGGTCGAGCCGGGATATGACGGAATGGTCCTCACCGCGTAAAACGATCGCACACGTATTTAACATAATGTATATTATCAATCTTGCCGATGGGTGAATTGATAGCGTCAGCCAACAGGATGTCCCCCGATGATCGAGCGCCTGACCGAGATCATGAAACGTCTGCGCGATCCTGTTGCGGGCTGCGAATGGGACCGCGTCCAGACCTGGTCGACGATCGCGCCGTACACGATCGAGGAAGCCTATGAAGTGGCCGACGCGATCGAGCGCAACGACGCCGCCGATCTCAAGGACGAACTCGGCGACCTGCTGCTCCAGATCGTCTTCCACGCGCAGATCGCCGAGGATGCCGGCGCGTTCACGCTGGCGGACGTGGTCGATGCGATATCCGACAAGATGGAGCGGCGGCATCCCCATATCTTCGGCGACGCGTCGGCGTCGCCCGGCTGGGAGACGATCAAGGCTGCCGAACGGATGGCGAAGTCGGACGATGCCGCCGACACCAGCGCGATCACCGGTGTGGCGCTCGGCCTGCCGGCGCTGGCGCGCGCCGAAAAGCTGCAGAAGCGTGCTGCCCGTGTCGGCTTTGACTGGCCTGATGCCGCCGGGCCGCTCGCCAAGGTGCACGAGGAGATCGACGAGATCGCGACCGCAGGGCCCGATACGGTGGCCGAGGAAATGGGCGACCTGCTGTTCGCGGTGACCAACTGGGCGCGTCACCTCGGCATCGATCCGGAGGCAGCCCTGCGGCGTGGAAACGCAAAGTTCGAAGCCCGCTTCCGTGCGATGGAGCACGAAGCGGGCTCCGGATTTGCCGCCCTCACGCTCGCCGAAAAGGAAGAGCTATGGCAGGCCGTCAAGCGTCGCGGCGGCTAAACCGATCATAGTCCGCTTCCGAGAGACGCACGTCGTAGGTCGTCTCGAGGCCGTCATCGTGGCTGTCGACCACCTGCCCGTGCGCGTGAAGCCATGCGGCCCCCGCCCCGTCGGTGGCGTCCAACGTGATGTGATACCGCCGATGCGCATTGGTCAGCCTCGCCGCGACCTGCGCGATGAGGTCGTCGACCCCTTCCCCACCCAGCGCTGAAATCGCCACGACGTCATCGCGGTGCGCGGCCTCGCCCACCACTTCCTCGTGATCGGCGGGATCGAGCAGATCGAGCTTGTTCCAGACCTCGAACCGGGGCGTCGTATCGTCGACGCCGATCTCGGCGAGCACGGTCTCGACGTCCGCGCGCTGCGCCTCGGTATCGGGATGCGCGATATCGCGCACATGGATCAGCAGATCGGCCGAGACGACCTCTTCGAGCGTCGCCTTGAACGCGGCGACGAGCTGTGTAGGGAGGTCGGAGACGAACCCGACGGTGTCCGACAGGATCGCCTTGTCGATCCCCGGCAGGCGGATCTGGCGCAGCGTCGGATCGAGCGTTGCGAACAACAGATCCTCCGCCATGACGTCCGCGCCGGTCAGCCGGTTGAACAGCGTCGACTTTCCGGCATTGGTGTAGCCGACCAGCGCGATCACCGGCCACGGCGCGCGCTGACGCCGGTCACGGTGAAGCCCGCGCGTCCGGCTGACCTGCTCCAGTTCGCGGCGCAGTCGTGCCATGCGATCACGGATCAGGCGGCGATCCGCCTCAATCTGGGTCTCGCCCGGGCCGCCGAGAAAGCCGAACCCGCCGCGCTGACGCTCGAGATGCGTCCAGCTTCTGACGAGCCGCCCGGCCTGATAGTCGAGATGTGCCAGTTCGACCTGCAACCGGCCCTCGGCGGTCGCCGCGCGTTCGCCGAAGATTTCGAGGATCAAACCTGTCCGGTCGATGACCTTCGTCTCGAGCGCCTTTTCGAGATTGCGCTGCTGGATCGGGCTGAGGCTGGCGTCGAACACGACCAGCCCGGCCTCTTCGAGGCGGACCTGCGTCGCGAGCAGTTCGACCTGCCCGCTCCCGATCAGCGTCGCCGGCTTTGCCTGCCGGACGCGATAGGCGATGCGTTCGGTGACGACCACGCCGATCGCGGCGGCAAGACCGGCGGTCTCCTCCAGCCGCGCATCGACGTCGCGCGTCGCATCGCCCTGATCGGGCAGGACGACGATCGCACGCATACCGCGCGCGAAATCGTCGCGATCGCGTTCGAAGCCAGTGCTCAAACCGATGGTCCCGTCATCGCGCCGATCATTCCTCGTCCGCTCCGTCGTCCGTCTCGTCGGTCTCTTCGGCGAGATTGAGCGGCCGCGCAGGCTGGATCGTCGACACCGCATGCTTGTAGACGAGCTGTGCCATGCCCTCGCGCTGCAGCAACATGCAGAACAGGTCGAATCCAGCGATCTGCCCCTGCAGCATCACGCCGTTGATGAGGAACATCGTCACGCTGTCTTCGGATTTGCGGACCGCGTTGAGGAAGATCTCCTGGAGCAGCGGCTGCTTCTTCTGATTTTCGCCGACCGAGGCGACGATCGCGTCGATGTCCATCGGACCCGCGGGCATGATCGTCGAGATCGCATGCTTGTAGATCAGCTGGGACTGCCCATCGCGGCGCAGCAGGACGGAGAAATTATCGAACCAGGTCACGATCCCCTGGAGCTTGACGCCCTTGACGAGGAACATCGTGACGGGCGTCTTCGTGCGACGCAGCGCGTTGAGAAAGAGGTCCTGAAGCGAGCCAGTTTTTTCGGCCAATGGGATAACCCTTTTATTGGCGGGACTTTGCCCGCATGGCGCCGTTTCCCGGCGTCGGAGACTCGCCCGGTTGCCGGGCGCGGTGCTGATCTAGGAACGCGGTGTCGTTACGTCCATAGCCTGATACCGCGCCGCACGATCATTCTTCGCGCGTTTCGGTGATCCCCAGAAGCTTCAGTTTGCGATGCAGCGCCGATCGCTCCATCCCGATGAAGCTGGCAGTGCGCGAGATATTGCCCGAGAAACGCCGGATCTGAACACGCAGATACTCGCGTTCGAACGTCTCGCGCGCCTCGCGGAGCGGCGACCCCATGATCGCGGTCCCCCCCGCCCCGCTCATGTCCCCCTGATCGCCGAGCACTTCGGCGGGCAACAGGTCGAGGTCGATCCGCCCGATGCGGTCGCCCGGCGCGAGGATGATGGTACGCTCGACGACATTGCGAAGCTGGCGGACATTGCCCGGCCAGTCATAGGATTGCAGCGCAACCATCGCGTCGGGCGCGATTTCCGGCGTCCGCACGCGGCGCTCGGCGGCATAATGCGCGATGAAATGCTGAACCAGTGCGGGAATGTCCTCACGCCGGTCCGCGAGCGGCGGAATGACCACGGGCACGACGTTCAACCGGTAATAGAGGTCCTCGCGGAAGCGTCCCTCGGCGATCTCGTGGACGAGATCGCGCGCGGTCGCCGACACGACGCGGACATCGACCTTGACCACGCGCGTGCCACCGACGCGCGTGAAGCTCTGGTCGGTCAGCACGCGCAGGATCCGTGCCTGAGTCGCGATCGGCATGTCCGCGATCTCGTCGAGGAACAGCGTGCCGCCATGCGCCTGTTCGAGCAGCCCGGGCCGGACCACGTCGCCGGTATCCTCGGCACCGAACAGCTCCTCGTCGACGCGCTCGGGCGTCATCCGCGCGGCGCTGACGATGATAAACGGCGCGTCGGTGCGCAGGCTCCAGCCGTGGAGCAGCCGCGCGGCCACTTCCTTGCCGACCCCTGCCCCGCCCATGATCAGTACGCGGCTGCCCGTCGCGGCAACGCGCTTCAAGGTGGCACGGACGCCGTTGATCGCGCCCGAGCTTCCGGTCAGGTCGGTTTCACGACCGACCGTCGCGCGTAGCGACGCGACCTCGCGACGCAGCCGCTCGGTCTCGGTCGCACGCGCGACCATCAGCAGCAGCCGCTCGGCCTCGAAGGGCTTTTCGATAAAATCGGACGCGCCCCGGCGGATCGCCGCGACCGCGGTGTCGAGGTTCCCGTGACCCGAAATCACGAGCACCGGGATCGACGGGTCGCGCCGCTTGATCTCGTCGAGCAGTTCGAGCCCATCGAGCCGCGATCCCTGAAGCCAGACGTCCAAGAGCACCAGCGACGGCCGCCTTGCGGCGATCGCTTCCAGCGCGGCATCGCTGTCGCCGGCATCGCGCGTCTGGTAGCCTTCGTCCTCCAGGACGCCGGCGACCAGTTCGCGAATGTCACGTTCGTCGTCCACGACGAGAATATCGAGCGCCATCAAATCATGTCCGGTTGCGGTTCATTGCGACGAGCTGGCCTTCCCCTGCCGGCTCGAGTGCGGATGCCCCCTGGTCGAGTGCTGCCAGCGCTCTGGCATCGAAATTCATGGTGACGACGGTCCCACCACCGGGACGATCCGAAAATCCGATCGTCCCGCAATGTTCCTCGATGATCTTCTTGACGATGGCAAGTCCCAGCCCCGTCCCGCGAGCGCGTGTCGTCATATAGGGCTCGATGATCCGATCGCGATCGGCGGGAAGTCCGATGCCGGTATCCGCCACCTCGATCGCCACGGACAGCACGCGCCCCTCGTGGAGCGTCTCGGTCAGCGTCATCGTCACCGCGCCGCCCTCGTCGTCCTTGCGCGTCTCGATCGCCTCGACCGCGTTCTTGACGATGTTGGTCAGCGCCTGGCCGATCTGGCGACGATCGCAGACGAGCATCGGGCCCGGATCGTCGTGCACGAGCAGGAACCGGATGCCGGGATGCGCGACCTCGTGGAGGAACATTGCCTGGCGCGCGGCGTCGAGCAGCGACTCCTCGCGGAAGACGGGCTTGGGCATCCGGGCGAACGACGAGAATTCGTCGACCATTCGGCGCAGGTCTGCGACCTGTCGGATGATCGTGTCGGTCAGTCGTGCGAACGTGCCGTCCTCGACATCGATCTTGCTGCCATAGCGACGCTGCAGCCGCTCGGCCGCGAGCTGGATCGGGGTCAGCGGGTTCTTGATCTCGTGCGCGATCCGCCGCGCGACGTCGGACCATGCCGCACGGCGCTGGTCGAGCAGCTGCTGCGTGATGTCGTCGAACGTCAGGATCGGGCCGGTCGGGGCATGCGCGATCCGGACGGCGAGCGTGCGTGCCTCGCCCGCCTGCCCGACCTGGACGATCGCCTCGCGACCGCCTTCCTGGACCAGCGCGTCGAGTTCCGGCGCCACGTCGTGCAACGTCCGCCCGACAAGCCCGTCGACGCCGAGCAACTGCGTAGCGGATCGATTGGCGATGCGTATGACCCGGTCGTTCGCGGCCGCGACGACGCCCGCCGAGACATCCGCCATCACCGCCTCGATCAGCGCACGCCGCGTCTCGAGCTGATCGTTTGCTGTCATCAGATCGGCATTCTGCTCGTGCAGCCGCCCCGTCATCTGGTTGAACGCGCGCGCCAGCGTCCCGACCTCGTCACGGCTTCGGGGATCGGGCACGCGCGCCGTGAGATCCCCGGCGGCGACCCGGCGCGCCGCATCGACGAGCTCGCCCACCGGCCGGACGAGGCGGTCGGCAACGGCCAGCGCGATCCAGACCGCGATCCCGACGATCAGCAGCGAGATCCCGAGCAACGCGGCATTGAACAGCAGTTGCAGGCTTCGCGATCGCGCCAGCAGCTGCCGGTAGCCGGCGAGCACCGCATTCGCACGCTGCGTCTGCCCCGAGAGCAGCTTGGTATCCTCGACGCGCCCCGCATAGAGGAACAGCTCGTCCGCGCCCGGCAGCATCGTGATCGTCCGGATCCGCTCGCCTGTGACCGATACGACGGCGGGCTTGCCGCTGCGGAGTTCCTTGATCGCGTCCGGCGTGACCTGACGCGTGAAATCGATCTCGTACGGATTGACGACGGCGAACGTCTGGATTTCGTTCTGCGGGGTGACCTTGAACAGCGCCGCCTCGGACAGGCTGCGATAATAGACCTGCTGATAGAAATAGCCGGAAAAGTCCGGGCTCTGCAGTGACCGCTCGCGGAGATAGTTGGACATGTCGGCGGCCATCGTCACGCTCGCCTCTTCCCAGCGGCTGAGCTGGCGCGCGTAGGAGGACTGGGCGAGCTCGGTCGCGTTTTCCAGCATGCCGCGCGCCTGATCCGAATACCAGAACTGCACGCCATATTGGAACAGCAGCGACGCGAAGATCGTGACGAGCAGCATCGGCACCGCCGCGACGATCGAGAACAGCGTCACCAGCCGGACGTGGAGCCGCCCGCCCCCGCCGATCGGCGACCGCGCCGCCCGGCGCATCGCCACGCGCCGTCCGAGCAGCATCAGCAGCGCGATACCCGGGACGAGGTTTGCGATCAGCAGCAAGGCGATGAGCGGCGGCTCGATCAGCCGTTGCGGCGAATCGGCGGTGCTGATGACGAGATAGCTCGCGACCGCGACGATGACGGCAAGCGCGACGACCATGGCTTCGATGGCCGGGGTGACGGCGAACCGGTGCGGCGGGACGTCCTCGTCGATAGGTAGCGTCGCTGTGGCGATCATCGTTGCCTTGATACAACGACAATTGTTGCCGGGAAACCACATAATCGCCGGATCGCCCCGGTGGACCGATCAGCCCGCCGCCCGTTCAGCCCGGGGGTACGCCGTCCAGCCTCCCAGGCTCGACACCGACGTCGATGCCGAGCGTGTCCAGCCGCTTGCGCAGCGTGTTGCGATTGATCCCCATCGCGCGGGCGGCGCGAAGCTGATTCTGGCCATGCCGCGCGAGCATCAGCTCGATCAGCGGCCGCTCGACCTCGCCGATGACGCGGTCGTAGAGGCTGCCATCGTCGAGCGCGGCGGGATCGTCGCGCTCGATCTGCGCGATCAGGGCGCGGACCGCCCCCTCCATGTCGAGATTGACGGGATCGGCACCCCGCGTGCGTGCGCCGAGCATCGCCTGGATCGCGTCCGCACCGATGACCTCGTCACGCGACAGGACCGCGAGGCGGCGCATGAGGTTTTCAAGCTCGCGGACGTTGCCCGGCCAGTCATACGCCCCCAGCGCGACGATCGCATCGCTGGCGAGCTGTCGCCGTGGCAGGCCCTGGTTGGCGGCGTGATCGAGAAAATGCCGTGCAAGCAGCGCGACATCCTGCCGCCGCTCGCGCAGCGGTGGCAACGTGACGGGGACGACGTTCAATCGATAGAACAGATCCTCGCGGAACTGGCCGCTCGCGACCTGTGCGGCGAGATTGCGGTTGGTCGCTGCGAGAATGCGGACGTCGACGCGGATCTGCCGCGCACCGCCGACCGTCGTGAACTCGCCCGACTGGAGCACGCGCAAGAGACGCGTCTGGGCGTCCATCGGCATGTCGCCGATCTCGTCGAGAAACAGGGTTCCCCCTGCCGCCTGCTCGAACCGCCCGGCATTGCGCGCGCCGGCCCCCGTGAAGGCACCACGCTCATGCCCGAACAACTCGGCCTCGATCAGCTCGCGCGGGATCGCGGCCATGTTGAGCGCGACGAACGGGGCCGCGCTGCGATGGCCGAGATCGTGGATCGCACGCGCGACGAGCTCCTTGCCCGTCCCCGACTCGCCCGAGATCAGGACGGTCAGGTCGTTCGAGATGACGCGCGCGATGACCCTGTAGACGTCCTGCATCGCCGCGGACCGGCCGATCAGCGGCAGTTCGCGGTCCTCGGCACCAATCCCGTCATCCGTCAGGATCCCGCCCCGCGCAGCCGCGCCCGTCACCGCCCGCGCCAGGACGTCGAGATCGAACGGTTTGGGGAGATATTCATACGCCCCCGCCTCGGCCGCGCGGACCGCGGTCGTCAGCGTGTTCTGCGCGGACAATATGATCACGGGTAGCGTCGGAAACCGCGTCGTTATCGAGCGGACATGCTCGAGCCCGTCACCGTCCGGCAGGATGACATCGGTGATCAGGACGTCGGGAACCGCGATCGCCAGCGCACGCTCGAGCTGAGCAAGGCTGTCCGCGACGACGACGTCATGACCTGCACGACGCAGCGCCTGCGCGACGACGGTGCGGATGGCGGCGTCGTCGTCGACGACAAGCACTTGGCTCATGCGCAGACCCTCACGACGCGGCTCGTGGCAGCAGCAAACGTAGAACGGTCATTTCCGGTGTCCCCTCTCGCGCATATTGCACGATCCCGCCCATGTCGCGCGTCAGCTTGTCGACCAGCGCAAGTCCGAGCCCCTGCCCCTCGCGACGCCCCGAGACAAATGGATCGAACAGGTGTTCGGCGATGTCGGGGGGGGCGCCGGGCCCGTTGTCGAACACGCAGATCTCGATCGGCAGCGGCTGCCTCGGCTTGCCCGGCGCCCCGCTGACGGTGATGCCGTGACGATAGGCCGTCGTCATGATGATCCGCGCATTGTCTGCATTTCCAACGGCTTCGCGCGCGTTCTTCAGCAGGTTGATCAGGATCTGGAGAAGCGCATCGCGGTTGATCTGCGCGGGGGGCAGCGAGGGATCGAACCGCTCCTCGATCGTGATGCCGCGCGCGAATCCGGCCAGTGCCAGCCGCCGCGCATGCGTCAGGAGCGGATAGATATTCTCCGCGGCGAGCGGCAAGGGTCGCGTATCGCTGAAGTCCTGCATCCGATCGATCAGCGCGGCGATACGGTCGACCTCGGTCGTGATCAGCGTCGTTAGTTCGCCGGCACCGAGCAGCTGCGCGGCCCCGCGGATACCCGACAGGGGGTTCTTGATCTCGTGCGCCAGCATCGCTGCCGCCCCGACCGCAGCGCGCGCACCCCCCGTCCGGTCGGCGAGATATCCGAGGCGACGGGAAATCGCGGCCGAATGCAGCGTGATCGCCCGCCAGCCGGGATGGTCCGGGATCAGCGTCTCGGCGAAGTCGACGCGGATCTTCACGCCGCGTGCGGTGACGATCTCGGCATCATAGACCGCGAGCCCGCGGTGCTCGGAGTTTCGCATCGGGTCGGGCGTCGGCAGGATCGTCGCGATCGGTTGTCCCAGCATCACGCGTTCGGACTGGTTGAGCAATGTTTCGGCAAGCGCGTTGGCGTGCGCGACACACTCGTCCGGGCCGACGACGATCGCGGCGACGGGCAATGCGGCGAAGAGTGCGTCGAACCCCGGGCGACCGGTGATCGACGGCTCAGGCTGCGGCAAGGTGACGCCAGGGGGCGTAGAACTCGGCGAGCATCGCCTTGACCTGATTGGGATCCGCAATCTGGTTCACGCGGTTCCGGAACTCCGCCGAGCCGTGCAGCCCCTTGGTGTACCAGCCGATATGCTTGCGCGCCATGTTGACGCCGGTCTCGATCCCGTAATGTTCGAGCATCGCCTCGTAATGGCCTGCGATCGCGGTATATTGCTCGTCGATTGACGGATCGGCAATGCGTCGTCCGGTCGCGAACCACGTCATGACCTGGTTGAGCAGCCACGGCCGGCCATAGGCGCCGCGACCAATCATCAGGCCGTCTGCGCCTGAGTGGTCGAGCGCCGTCTCCGCGTCCTCGATCGAGCAGATGTCGCCATTGACGATGACCGGAATCGTGACGGCATCCTTGACCTGCCGGACGAACCGCCAGTCGGCGCTGCCCTTGTACATCTGGTTTCGCGTCCGGCCGTGGACCGTGATCAGCTTGACGCCGAGGTCCTCCGCGATCCGGGACAATTCGGGGGCATTGAGGCTGTCATGGCACCAGCCCATCCGCATCTTGAGCGTCACCGGCACCTGGACCGCCTTGACCGTGGCCTCGATGATCTGCGTCGCAAGCTTCACGTCGCGCATGAGCGCCGACCCGGCATCGCCGTTGACGATCTTCCGGACCGGACATCCCATGTTGATGTCGACGATCGCCGCGCCGCGATCCTGGCTGAGCCGCGCGGCTTCCCCCATCTCGTATGGGGTACAGCCGACGAGCTGCATCGATACGGGTTCCTCGAGCCGGTCCCACGCCGCCTTCTGGATCGACTGCCGCGTCTCGCGGATCGCCGCCTGGCTCGCGACCATCTCCGTCACGTTCAGTCCGCTGCCATAGCGACGGACGAGCGTGCGGAACGGCATGTCGGTCACACCCGTCATCGGCGCGAGCACGACGGGACTTTCGATACGGACCGGGCCGATCTGGATTGGAGATAGCTGACGCATGATGTGCCCAAAAAAGAGGCAGTTATACAGGC
This sequence comes from Sphingomonas sp. Leaf20, assembly GCF_001421535.1. Lineage (GTDB taxonomy): Bacteria > Pseudomonadota > Alphaproteobacteria > Sphingomonadales > Sphingomonadaceae > Sphingomonas. The sequence continues at coordinate 394,965 of NZ_LMKN01000009.1, forward strand.
CGAGGCGGTGACTGACAAGCCGGGGCGACCCCGCGCCTGGCGCACTGGTCTGGCTTTGATCGACGCGCTAATTGCCGGGGATGATGAATGCCTCCGATCCCCAGCCTGCGCGGCCCGGCGCGCGTACCGTCGCGATGATCGTCGCGGCCGGTGCCGGCGTACGCGCGGGCGGTACTGTGCCCAAGCAATTCGCCGTCGTCGCAGGGCGGCCGATGCTCGTGCATGCCGTCGCCGCGATGCAGGCCCATCCTGCCGTAACCGACATGATCGTCATCGTTGCCCAAGACCAGGTCGACCTCGCTCGCGAGGCACTGGCGGACCTTCATGACGAGGTGACGATCGTCATCGGCGGCGCGACGCGGCGCGACTCGGTCGCAAACGGGCTTGTACACCTTGATGACGCGGACCGCGTGCTGATCCACGACGCGGCGCGCCCGTTTGTGCCCGCCGCGGTGATCGGCGCCGTCGTCGACGCGCTGTCGATGTGCGACGCCGCCATTCCGGTCATGGCGGTCGTCGATACGCTGGCACGGGGCGAGCGCGAGGACGTCACCACCTGGCTGGGCGACGTCGTCCCCCGCGACGCGCTCTACCGCGTCCAGACGCCGCAGGGATTCCGGGTCGGACCGCTCCGCGCCGCGCATGCCGCATGGCCCGGCGACGAGGAGGCGACCGACGACGGCCAGATGGTCCGCCGACTTGGCGGACGCGTCGCATTCGTGCAGGGCGATCCGATGCTCGACAAAGTAACGCATCCCGATGATTTCGCTGCGGCAGAAGCCCGCGCCCCCCGTGAGACCCGCACCGCGATGGGGTTCGACGTCCACCGTCTCGAAACCGGTGAGGAATTGTGGCTCGGCGGGGTCAGGATCCCCCATGACAAGGGGCTGTCGGGTCACAGCGACGCCGATGTCGCGCTGCATGCGCTGACCGACGCACTGCTCGGCACGATCGCGGCAGGCGATATCGGCACGCATTTCCCGCCAAGCGATCCGCAGTGGAAAGGCGCTGATTCGGCGCAGTTCCTGCAGCATGCGGCACGGCTAATCGCGGACAAGGGGGGCAGGATCGGCTTTGTCGACCTGACGATCATGTGCGAGGCGCCGAAGATCGGCCCGCACCGCGGCGCGATGACCGTGCGGATCGCCGAGCTTCTGCACCTGACCCCCGACCGGGTCAGCATCAAGGCGACGACGACCGAACGCCTCGGCTTCACCGGGCGCGGCGAGGGGATCGCGGCGCAGGCCGTCGCGACGATCACGCTCCCCAACAGCAGTTCAGGAGCACAGGGTTGAAGCTTTCGGCAATCCTCATGGCAGCGGCGGCGATCGCCAGCCCGGTCAGCGCGCAAGCGCAGTGCATTACCGCGCCCGAAGCCGAGGCGATGACGCTGGTCGCGCTGCCCGACATCATCCGCGAGACGGGGCGAGTCTGCGCAGCGCAGCTTCCCGCGACCAGCCTGGTACGCAACCAGTCGAGCGCGCTGATCGGCCGCTATCAGGGCGAGGCCGATCGCGCCTGGCCGTCCGCGCGTGCGGCGATCGTCAAGCTGAGCGACCCGGCAGTCGATGCGCTGCTCGATTCCGAGTTTGCGCGGCCGCTGCTGACCAGCCTGCTCGTTCCGCAGATCGTCGGCCGGATCGCGCCACGCGACTGCGGGACGATCGACCGGCTGATCACGCTGCTACAGCCCCTCCCCCCGCGCAACACGGCTGGCATCGTCGTTGAGACGCTGCGTTATCTGAAGGCCGACAAGGCGCGTCAGGGCGTCCGGATGGTCCCCGACCTGCCCTTGTGCACGATCCAGGGAAATCGCTGATGGATACCGTCCTGCCACCCGAACTGATCGACGCCGCGCGGAAGGTGGTCGAGGCGAACAAGGCGCTCGGACGCCGCGTCGCCGTCGCCGAGAGCTGCACCGGCGGGCTGGTCGCGGCGGCACTGACCGAGATCCCCGGCTCCTCGGACGTGTTCGAGATCGGTTTCGTCACCTATTCCAACGAGGCGAAGCTTCGCCTGCTGAAGGTCAGCGCCGACGTGCTCGAGACGTTCGGCGCGGTGTCGATCGCGGTTGCGTGGAGCATGGCGCAGGGCGCGCTCGAGAAATCGGGCGCCGACGTCGCGGTCGCGATCACGGGCATTGCCGGCCCGGGTGGCGGTAGCGCGAAGAAGCCCGTCGGCACCGTGGTATTCGCCCGCGCGGAAAAAGGCGGCGATCGCAACGACGTCCATGCCGACCGCCGCGACTTCGGCGACCTGGGCCGCGGTGGCATCCGCCTTCAGGCGGCGCTGTGTGCGCTCGAACTGCTGATGCCGGTCGACGATCCCGCGCCGTAAAGCTCGGCGGCGCGTGTCTCGAACGCGCCGATCATCTTGCGCAGCGCCGAGCCGAAGACCTGGCCGGCGATCAGTTCGAACATCCGGTTCTTGAACGCGAAGTCGACCGTGAAGTCGACCGCGCATCCGGTCTCGGTCGGGCGGAAATGCCAGTCGTTGCGCAGATATTTGAGCGGACCATCGACATAATCGACCGAAAGGTCCGTCGGCCGCGTCTTTTCGACGCGCGAGGTGAAGGTCTCGCGCAGCCCCTTGAACCCGACGATCATGTCGGCGAGCGTCTCGCTCTCGCTGTCGCTCCGGACGCGCATCGCGCTGACCCAGGGCAGAAATTCCGGGTAGCGACGGACGTCGGCCACCAGGTCGAACATCTGTTCGGGTGTATAGGGCAGATGGCGCGTTTCGGTATGCTTGGGCATCAGTCGCGAACGACCCCCAGCTTGGCATCGCGGTTGGCGCGCAACTTGGCGAAATCGTCGCCGGCATGATAGCTCGAGCGCGTCAGCGGCGACGAGGCGACCAGCATGAAGCCCTTGGCGCGCGCGATCGAGGCATAGGCGTCGAACGCCTTGGGCGTGACGAACTCGGCGACCTTTGCGTGCCGCGGGGTCGGCTGAAGATACTGACCCATCGTGAGGAAATCGATGTCGGCGCAGCGCATGTCGTCCATTACCTGATGGATCTCGAGCCGCTCCTCGCCAAGACCCAACATGACGCCCGACTTGGTGAAGATCGACGGATCATGCCGCTTGACGCTCTCGAGCAGCCGCAGCGATGCGTAGTAGCGCGCGCCCGGGCGGATCGTCGGATAGAGTCGCGGGACCGTCTCGAGGTTGTGGTTGTAGACATCGGGGCGAGCCTCGACGATCGACTCGATCGCTGCCTGCGCCTTGTTGCGGAAATCCGGTGTCAGGATCTCGATCGTCGTCGTGGGGTTCGACCGGCGGATCGCCTGGATGACCTTCACGAACTGCGACGCGCCACCATCGGGCAGGTCGTCGCGATCGACCGACGTGATGACGATGTGGTTAAGCCCCATCTGCGCCGCGGCGTCGGCGACGTTCTGCGGCTCCATTGCATCGACCTTGCGCGGCATGCCCGTCTTGACGTTGCAGAACGCACAGGCGCGCGTGCAGGTGTCGCCGAGGATCATCACCGTCGCGTGCTTCTTCGACCAGCACTCGCCGATATTGGGGCAGGCCGCCTCCTCGCACACCGTGGTCAGGCTTTTCGACCGCATCAGTTCGCGGGTCTTGGCAAAGCCCGCCGAGGTGGGCGCCTTGACGCGGATCCAGTCGGGCTTGCGTGCGCGAGGGATGGCAACCGTGGTCATGTCGTTCATGGTGGCGAGATAGCGATCCCGGCTATCCGAGACAACATGCATGCGGATTTCTGCAGGTTTTACATGAAGGGATCGGGTTTGGGCACCGCGGCTACCGCGGTGATATAGCGTTCGGACAGATAGCGTTCGAACCGCTGATGCGCGTCGCACGACAAGCGGAATGCCACATTGGCCAGTTGCGTATCGTCGCCGATCTCATAGTCGACGAGCCCCTCCGCACTCAGCGCGCGCATCCAGCGCGTGACGTTGACGACACTCATCCCGAGCATCGTCGCGACGTCCGCCATGCCGAGCACGCGCCCCTCCGCTTCGCTGATATTGGCGGCGAGGAGAATGTCCCATGCGCTGTCGGCAAAGAGCGACGCCGAGAAGATTTCGGTCCGCGCACGCCGCGCCTCGAACGTCAGCCGCGCCGTCTTGAGCAGCGCTTCGGGCCGCATCGTCGAACTTGGCTGTCTGCCGTCCTGGACCACGATGTGGATGCGGACGCCCTCCGACGTCCGCGACGCGATCGACACATGGCTCTGAATCCAGAGGTGCGATGAATCGCTTCGGATCAGCCGTTTGACCGTGCTGACGGGGATGCCGTTCGACTGCACCTGCGAGAACAGGTGCATGCACCGCTCGCGATCGGCGGGCGCGGTGAAGTCGAACAGGTTGCTCCCGATGAGTATTTCGGCGGGCGCGCGCAACGTCGCACAGATCGCCGGGTCGGCCTCGACGATCACACCCGCCATGTCGATCATCATGCATCCGAGATTGGTCATCGCCAGAGCCTTGTCAGGCAGCCGCGACGCGGATGCACCCCCTTGAATAAGCAGGACTAACAGTCGACGCGACACCTGTGCGCTAACATGGATTGCATATGTGGCATGAAATTCATGTTGATCCCGCGAACGTCAACTTCACTCGGCTATGGCCGGATCAGAGCTTCAGTGCCTTCTTGGCGACCTTGAGTACCGCAGGATCAAGCGGTGGCGGGACCATCTGGACGCCAGCCTCCAGCCGATCGGCGATCACCGTCAGCGCGGCGATCCGCGCGGCCTTTTTGTCGTTGCCATCGATCACCACCCAGGGCGCCTCGGCCGTATCGGTGCGCTCGAACATTTCGTGCATCGCCTCGAGATAGTCGGCGCGCCGAGACCTGTTGTGATAATCGTCGAGCCCCGTCTTCCAGTGCTTCCACGGATCACGAAGCCGCGCCTTGAGCCGGCGGTCCTGCTCCTCCTGCGTGATATGGACGAAGATCTTGATCAACGTGGTATCGTTGCCGATCAATCCCGCCTCGAACGCGTTGATCGCGTCATAGGCGCGGCGCCATTCCGCCTCGCTCGCGAATTGCTCGACGCGTTCGACCAGGACGCGGCCGTACCAGCTCCGGTCGAAGACCGCGATCGACCCGTCTGCGGGAAGCCGCTGCCAAAAGCGCCACAGGAAATGATGCGCCTTTTCGTCGCTGCTTGGCGCGGCGATCGGCCAGACCCGATAGGTGCGCGGATCCCACTCCGCCGACAGCCGCTGAATGATCCCGCCCTTGCCCGCGGCATCCCAGCCCTCCAACATGACGACGGCCGGACGCTTGTTGACGATGTGCGCGACCTGGATGTGTTCCAGCCGCTTCTGCAGCGCGGCAAGATCACGCCGATACCGGCCATCATAGTCGTCGCCGGCTTCATACTGCGTGAGATCGATCGACATGGGACGCTCCGTAGTGGAATGGCTACGGAAACGCCCCCGTCCGCCATTCGGCTCCAGACGACGGGGGCGGTCCAGGTTTTTCCGGCTGATCGTCGCCGGGCAGGGTCAGCCGCCAGTCGGTGCGACGACCTTGGTTGCATCCTTCGGACCATCGACGGTCAGGCGGATGTTGAGTTCCTTCAGCTGCTTGGCGCTGACCGGGCTCGGCGCGCCCATCATCAGATCCTCGGCCTTCTGGTTCATCGGGAACAGCACGACCTCGCGGATGTTCGGCTCGCCCGCGATCAGCATCACCATCCGGTCGATGCCCGGTGCCGAGCCGCCATGCGGCGGTGCGCCGACCTTGAACGCGTTGATCATGCCCGCGAAGTTCGTGTCGACATCGGCCTGCGTGTAGCCCGCGATCTCGAACGCCTTGTACATGATCTCCGGACGATGGTTCCGGATCGCACCCGACGACAGTTCGACGCCGTTGCAGACGATGTCGTATTGGTACGCCAGGATATCGAGCGGATCCTTGTTCTCCAGCGCGTCCATCTCGCCCTGCGGCATCGAGAACGGGTTGTGGCTGAAGTCGACCTTCTTGGCGTCCTCGTCATATTCGAACATCGGGAAGTCGACGATCCAGCAGAATTCGAACCGGTTCTCGTCGATCAGGCCAAGATCCGCCCCGATCCGCGCACGCGCGGCACCGGCGAGCTTGGCGGCGGCGAGTTCCTTGCCGGCGGCGAAGAAGATGCCGTCGTTGGGGCCGAGGCCCATCTCCGCGATCAGCTTCCGCGTCGCCTCCTCACCGTGGTTCTTGGCGATCGGACCGCCGAGTTCGCCGTTCTTCTGCGTGATGTAGCCGAGACCCGCATGACCTTCGGCGCGCGCCCAGTCGTTCATGTCGGTGAAGAACTTGCGGCTCTTCTCGGCGGTGTTCGGTGCGGGGATCGCGCGGACGACGTCACCGCCGGCGACGATGCCCGCGAACAGGCCGAAGCCCGAATCGACGAAGTGGTGGCCGACGTCGTGGATCAGGATTGGGTTGCGCAGATCAGGCTTGTCGCTGCCGTACTTCAGCATCGATTCGCGGTAGGGGATGCGCTTGAACGGCAATGCCGAGACCTTGCGTCCCTTGCCCTGCCAGTCAGCAAACTCCTCGAACACGCCGTGGAGGACGGGCTCGATCGCGTTGAACACGTCGTCCTGCGTGACGAAGCTCATCTCGAAATCGAGCTGGTAGAACTCGCCCGGCGAACGATCCGCGCGCGCGTCTTCGTCGCGGAAGCAGGGGGCGATCTGGAAATAGCGGTCGAAGCCCGCCACCATCAGCAGCTGCTTGAACATCTGCGGCGCCTGCGGCAGCGCGTAGAACTTGCCCGGATGGACGCGGCTCGGCACCAGATAGTCGCGCGCGCCCTCTGGCGACGACGCGGTCAGGATCGGCGTCTGGAATTCGGTGAAGCCCTGATCGTTCATCCGGTTGCGCAGCGAGGTAATGACCTTCGAGCGCAGCATGATGTTCGCGTGAAGCCGCTCGCGACGCAGGTCGAGATAGCGATAGCGCAGGCGGATATCCTCGGGATACTCGGCCTCGCCCGCGACCGGCATCGGCAACTCGCCCGCCATCGACTGGACAGTCGCGGCGGTCGCGCGGATCTCGATCCCGCCGGTCGGCAGGTTCGGGTTCACCGCCTCGGGCGCCCGTGCGGTCACCTTGCCGGTGATCGTGACGACGCTCTCGCTCTTCAGGCCCTCGATGACCTTGAAGACGGGGCCGGACACGTCGGTGACGATCTGCGTGATGCCGTAATGATCGCGCAGATCGATGAAGACCAGGTCGCCGTGATCGCGCTTCTTGTGGACCCAGCCCGACACGCGGACCTCCTCGCCGACCTGTTCGGGACGGAGGGCAGCGCAGTTATGGGTGCGATAGGCGTGCATGATGGGTCTTCTCGGACGATAAACAGGTGTCTCGCGCTTCCCTTCCTCACCCGCCTTTGTCAACCCGGACTACCCTCGCTATGGAAACGTCATGCATATCCACCCGCTTATCTCCGACAGTGCCACGCTCGCCAATCTGTGCGCGCGCATGGCCGACGCCGACTATGTGTGCGTCGACACCGAATTCATGCGCGAGAGCACCTATTACCCGGAGCTGTGCCTGATCCAGATCGCCGACGACAAGGAGGCCGCGGCGATCGACCCGATGGCGCCGGGGATCGACCTGAAGCCGCTGCTCGACCTGCTCGTCGAGAATCACGACGTGCTGAAGGTCGTCCATGCGGGCGGGCAGGATATCGAGATCGTCTACAACCTCACGGGCAAGACGCCCTTCCCGCTGTTCGACACGCAGGTCGCGGCGATGGCGCTCGGCCAGGGCGAGCAGATCGGCTATTCGAACCTCGTCGACAGCTGGCTCGGAATCGCAGTCGACAAGGGCGCGCGCTTCACCGACTGGGCGCGTCGCCCGCTCGACGCGCGGCAGATCGAGTATGCGATCGGCGACGTGACGCATCTGTCGAAGATCTTCCCCAAGATGCTCGAGCGCCTGCGCAAGACGGGGCGCGGCCAGTGGCTCGATCAGGAGATGGAGCGGCTCGGCGATATCGCCAATTATGCCAACGATCCCGACCTCGCCTGGAAGCGCGTTCGCATTTCGGGCCGCAAGCCGGACGTGCTCGGCCGGCTCAAGGCGCTCGCCCGCTGGCGCGAGCTCGAGGCGCAGGCGAAGGACCTGCCGCGCGGCCGAATCGTCAAGGACGAGACGCTCGGCGACATGGCGGGGCATCCGCCCAAGAAACAGTCCGATCTCGCGCGCGTGCGCGGCCTGTCGGCGACCTGGGCGGGGAACGACATCGGCAGCCGCCTGATGGCCGCGATCGAAGGCGCGATGCCGCTCGGCGATGACGAGTTGCCGCCGCGCGACGATCGCAAGCCGGGGCTCGGCAAGGAAGGCTCGCTGGTCGCGGATCTGCTCAAGCTGCTGCTCAAGATCCGCTCGCGCGACATCGACGTCGCATCGAAGCTGCTGGCCCGCACGGACGAACTCGAAGCGCTCGCCGCGGGCGTCCGGCATGGATTGCCGATGCTCGAAGGATGGCGCTTCGACCAGTTCGGTCGCGATGCGCTTGACCTTGTCGAGGGACGGCTGGCGTTCGCGGTCATCAACGGGAAGCTCAAGATGACCCGTACCGAGGATGCCGCATGAAGTACGCGCTTGCCGCCGCCGCGCTGGCCGCATCCGCCTGCACCCCGGTTCAGCTCCGCGACCCGGCCCCCGCCCCGTCACCGGCCCCGGCCGCAAGCTGCAAGCCCGACGCGCTCGGCGATCTCGTCGGCAAGCGGGCAAGCGACGCCCGCGCCGACGTGATGCAGGCGCGCTCGGGCGCCCGGACGCTCCGCTGGATCGCGCCCGATACGGCGGTGACGATGGACTTCCGACAGGATCGTCTGAACGTCTATGTCGATTCGAAGGGGCGGATCGAGCGTTTTACCTGCGCATGACCGACACCACCACGCTCCCCTACCGCCCTTGCGCGGGTATCATGATGATCGACCGGCGGGGGATGGTCTTTGTCGGCCAGCGCCTCGATACCGCGATCGAGGCATGGCAGATGCCGCAGGGCGGGATCGACCCCGGCGAGGATGCGCAGGCCGCGGCGCTGCGCGAATTGTGCGAGGAAACCGGGGTGACGCCCGACAAGGTCGAACTGATCGCCGAGGCGCCCGGCGAGTTCACCTATGATCTCCCCGCCGACCTCATCGGCAAGGCGTGGAAAGGCAAGTGGCGCGGGCAGCGTCAGCGCTGGTTCCTGTACCGGTTTCTCGGTGTCGACGCCGACATCGCGATCAATACCCCGCACCCCGAATTCGGCGCGTGGCGCTGGATCGAACCCAGCGAGCTGCCGGCCGTGATCATACCATTCAAGAAATTGCTTTATGAAAAGGTGCTGGCCGCTCTCGCGCCACATCTTGGCGCACCGAGGTAGCGCTATACCGTTCCCATTTTGCGAGATCGACGTTACGGAACGCTGTGCGCGTGACCCGTTTCTCCTTTCTTGCCATATCGGCGTCGGCTGCGGCCATGTGCTCGGTCGCTACGCCTGCGGCAGCGCAGATGGTGATGATTCCGGAAACGATCCGCGCGATGCTCGACGCCGCGCTCGAGGCGGGCAACGAGAACGATGTCTCGACGATCGTCAAATACGCGCGCGCAGCGGACCCGTTGAGCGGCGATGCGGTGCTCGCGATCGCCGAGAAATGGAAGGCCGACCGCGCGGCGCAGCGCACGCAGGTCATCCGCCAGGCGAGCTTCCTCGATCTCTGGAGCGGCAAGGCGGAGGTCGGCGGCTACCTCACGACGGGCAATTCGGATACCGCCGGTGGGAGCGCCGTCCTCGATCTCAACCGCGAAGGCCTTCGCTGGCGTCACAAGTTTCACGGTCAGGCGGACTATCAGTCGAACCTCAACATCACGACGCGCGAGCATTATCTCGCGTCGTACGAGCCCAACTACAAGTTCGACGATCGCGCCTATCTCTATGGCGCGCTTCAGTATGAAGGCGACCGGTTTCTCGGCTACAACAACCGCTACTCGGCATCGGTCGGTGCGGGCTACAGCGTGCTGAAGACGGCGCGGACTAGGCTCGATCTCGAACTCGGCCCGGCCTATCGGAATACCGACTTCACCGACGATACGGTCCAGAGCGCGATCGCCGCACGCGGGACGATGAACTTCAGTTGGCGGATCACCAACGGTCTGTCGGTCAGCCAGATCGCGTCCGCCTATGTCCAGCGATACAACAGCACGCTCGGCGGCACGACTGCGCTCAACGCCAAGCTCATCGGCCCATTGTCGGCGTCGCTGTCCTATACGGTCCAATATGAAAGCGAACCGCCGGTCGGGTCGATGACCACGGACACGACGAGCCGCGCGTCGCTGGTTTACAGTTTCTGACGGTTCCCCCGCGCGCGCGTCCTCGCTAGGGTTCGCGCATGAGAGGACTTTCGCCCAACGAGGCACGGATCATCGGGGGCATCGATCCTGCCCCCATGCTGCAGCAGGTACAGACTTGGTCTGCGGTCAATAGCGGCACGCGGAACCTGCCCGGCCTCGCCGCCATGGCGGGGTTGCTGGGCGACGCGTTCGCGGCGCTTCCCGGCGAAATGATGCTGGTGGAGCCCGACGCCGCCGAGACCGTGGCGCCCGACGGCCACGTCTCCGCGATCGAGCATGGCCGGCACATTCATCTGCGCGTCCGGCCCGACGCGCCGGTCCAGATGCTGTTCACAGGCCATATGGACACGGTCTATCCGGTCGATCACCCGTTCCAGTCGCTCCGCACGGTGAGCGACGGCACGATCAACGGGCCCGGCGTCGCGGACATGAAGGGCGGGCTCGCGGTGATGCTGGCCGCGCTTCGTGCGATCGAGACGAACGCGGAATCGGGTCGCCTGGGCTATGAGGTCGTGATCAATTCCGACGAGGAGACCGGCTCCTTCTCGTCGGCCGGGCTGCTCGCGCAAGCCGCCCGGGGCAAGGTCGCCGCGCTCACCTACGAACCCGCGCTCGCCGACGGTACTCTTGCCGGCGCGCGCGGCGGGACGGGCAACTTCTCGATCATCGTCCGCGGACGCAGCGCGCATGCCGGCCGCAACCCGGAGGAGGGCCGCAACGCGATCGTCGCGGCGGCGGATATCGCGGTGCGCCTCGCGCGGATCGCCGGCCCCCGGCTGGCGGTCAATCCGGCCCGGATCGAAGGCGGCGGCCCCAACAACGTCGTCCCCGATCTCGCGATCCTGCGCATCAATTTCCGCCCCGCGACGCTCGACGACATCACCCGCGCGCAGTCGCATATCGACTCGGTCGTCGCGATGGCCGCGGCCGAACACGATGTCGTCATCACGGTCCATGGCAGTTTCAACCGCCCACCAAAGCCGATCGACGACGGCGCGGCACGCCTGTTTGCGCTGGTCAAGGCCAGCGGCGCGGACCTGGGGCTCGACATCGCATGGAAGGCCACGGGCGGTGTCTGCGACGGCAACAACATCGCCGCGGCGGGCGTGCCCGTCGTCGATACGATGGGCGTGCGTGGCGGCGCGATCCACTCGACCGACGAATATATGTTCCCCGACAGCCTCGGCGAACGTGCCGCGCTGTCGGCACTCACCATCCTGCGTCTCTGCGAGAACGGCCTATGACCTTCCGGATCCGCCCTGCGGTCGACGACGATCTGCAGCCGCTCTACGAAATGGCAAAGCTGACCGGGGGCGGGTTCACCAACCTCCCGCCCGACCGCCGCGCGTTGCGGGCGAAACTCGATCGCAGCCATGCCGCGTTCGCACGTTCCGATGCCGATGCCAGTTCCGATGGGAGCGTTCGCGACGAGCTGTTCGTGCTCGTTCTCGAAAACACCGTGACCGGCGACGTCCGCGGCACTTGCCAGCTGTTCACGCATGTCGGGCAGAGCTGGCCGTTCTACAGCTACCGGATCGGCCAGCTGACGCAGCACAGCAAGGAATTGTCGCGGACGTTCCGCGCCGACATGCTCAGCCTTGCGACCGATCTCGAGGGATCGAGCGAGGTCGGCGGGCTCTTTCTCCATCCCGGCGAGCGTGCGGGCGGCCTGGGGCTGTTGCTGGCGCGCAGCCGCTATCTGTTCATCAAGGCACACCGTGCGCGTTTCGCCGACCGGATTCTCGCGGAGCTGCGCGGAATCATCGACGAAGCCGGCGGGTCGCCCTTCTGGGACGGGCTTGCCGGCCGGTTCTTCGGGATGAATTTCCAGGATGCGGACCAGTTCAACGCGATCAACGGGCACCAGTTCATCGCCGACCTGATGCCCAAGCATCCGATCTACACCGCAATGCTGTCCGAAAGCGCGCGTGCGGCGATCGGCCTGCCCCACCCGTCGGGCCGCGCCGCGATGCGGATGCTCGAGAATGAGGGGTTCGCGTTCGAGAACTATGTCGATATCTTCGACGGTGGTCCGACGATGACCGCGCGCACCGATCGCGTCCGGTCGATCGCCGAAGCGCGTGACGCGACCGTCGCCGCGATCGGCCAGCGTGGATCGATCGATGGTGGCACGCAGTCTCTCGTCGCGACGGGCAGCCTTGCCGCGTTTCGCTGCGGCTTTGGCGTTGTCTCCGTCGGCGATCCCGGCGCCGGGGCGGATACCGTGATCGTCTCGGCCGAGTGCGCGGAGACGCTTGGGATCGCGGCGGGTGACCGCGTGACGCACGTGGCGAGGCTCTGATGGCGTTCGGGACGATGATCGAGATCAATTTCGACGGGCTGATCGGGCCGAGCCATAATTACGCGGGGCTGAGCCCGGGCAATCTCGCTGCGACGCGCAACGCGGGGGGCATCGCCCACCCTCAAGCCGCCGCGTTGCAGGGGATCGCGAAGATGCGCGCCAATCTCGATCTCGGCCTCGCTCAGGGCATCCTGCTCCCGCATCCCCGCCCCGACCATGGCTGGCTGGCACAACTGGCGACCAGCTATGCAGACGCGCCGGGACATCTGCAGGCGCAGGCGGTGTCCGCATCGGCGATGTGGGCAGCGAATGCCGCGACGGTGTCCCCTGCGCCCGATACGCGCGACGGGCGCTGCCATCTGACCGTCGCCAACCTCGGGACGATGCCGCATCGCAGCCACGAATGGCCCGCGACGCTCGCGCAGCTTCGGCTCGCGTTCGCGGACGACGCATTCGCCGTTCATCCGCCGATCCCGCTGCCGTTCGGCGACGAGGGCGCGGCGAACCATATGCGGCTCTGCACGACGCATGACGCGGCGGGGGTTGAGATCTTCGTCTATGGCGAGGCGGGCGGGCCCTTCCCCGCACGCCAGCACCGCGAGGCGAGCGAAGCGGTTGAGCGCGCGCACCAGCTCGATCCTGCCCGCACGCTGTTCGTCCGCCAGTCCGATGCCGCGATCGCCGCCGGCGCGTTCCACAATGACGTCGTCGCCGTCGCCAATGGCACCGTGCTGTTCACGCACGAACACGCTTTTGCCGACAGCGATCGGTTCTATGCCGATCTCCGCCGGCTGATGCCGGGCGTCGAGATCGTCGAGGTTCCGGCGGCGAGCGTCAGCCTTGCCGATGCGGTGTCATCCTATCTCTTCAACGCGCAGCTTGTCTCGCTCGACACCGGGATGGCGCTGATCCTGCCCGAGGAGGCGCGCGCCAATGCCGCGGTCTGGGGGTGGCTTCAGGAGCATGTCGCCGGCAACGGCCCAATCCGCCGTCTCGAGGTTGTCGATGTGCGCGAATCGATGGCCAATGGCGGCGGCCCGGCCTGTCTGCGCCTTCGCGTCGTCGCCGACCCCGCGACGATCGACCCCCGCTTCCTCGTGGATCACGCATCGCTTGACCGCATTGCGGCCATCGTCACGCAGCACTGGCCGGACCATATCGCGCCATCCGACATCGGCGATCCGGCATTCGTCCGACGAATCGAGACCGCGCGCGCCGCGCTGCTGGAGTCGCTCGATCTCGTCGCGTTGATCGACGGCTGAGCAGAGGCGGCGGAACCCGCGGGTCGCGGGATCGCCACGCGGCGGCGGCCGCTACCAGTCGTTTGCGACGTGACGCGGATGTTTGCGCCGGTCGGTTTCGCCGAACAGGAACACCTGCATCTGCGGGACACAGGTGCCCGCCAGCGCGACGATCACGGCCGCGAGCGCGGAGATGCCCCAGATCAGTTCGACTATCAGCAGTATCGTTTCCAGCATACTCGACCACCACATGTTGCGGCGCAACATTGTACGTTTCGCAGCGCCACCTGAAGCGCGAAGCGTCGAACCGATACTAATTCCAGTTAGTGCGTGTCGACGCTTTGGCGTGATCGTTGACGTGCCCGGCGACTACTGCGCGGGCGGGTCGAGCGTGGATGACAGCGCCGCCGCATTCGCGCGCTGCGTGATCTTGGCATCTTCGATCAGCGCAAGTCGCAGCGCCTCGCCTTCCAGATGGACCGCAGGCATCCCGTTTCGATAGGGTTCGATGGCAGCCTGTTGACGGTGCGGGTCGGCGTGCCGCCGTTGATACCCAACTGCGAGCTCGCTGGAACGGGCGGGGCGTTTCGGAGCGATCACACGCGGGTCGCTGGGGGGGGCGACCGGGTTTTCTGCCACCTGGGCGATGGCGGTCGGATTGTCAGCCGGTTCGGGCACGGCAAGCTCGGGCGCGGATCTTGCGGGCGGGTCGCGAGGCATAGTTCTCGCCGCAACGACCGGGCCCTGGCGGGGCATCGCACCACGTGGTGACGGCCGGATATCGACGTCGGAAGGTCGCGAGGCGATCAGCATTGCGATGCCGACCACGATCCCGAACATGACCACGCCGACGCCCGCGACGGCGAGCAGCATGCGATTGCTCCTCGCCCGCCCCGGCAAGGTGCGCGCGTCATCAAGCGGCGATGCCGAAAGAAACCCGTCCAGGCGGTCATCGTCTGCAGACATGTTCGTTCCTCGGAATAGCAGTCACCCTTGGCCATGAGCCGCATCAACCTGACGCTGGGCGTTTGCGGGTGCAGAGGCAACCCCGGGCCGCTGGTAGCAGGGCGTTCGTCATCGCGGCGTCGGCTCGGATTGTTCCCCCGTGCGGGTCGGGCTTCCAGACGAATGCCGCCATGTCGGGTTAATTTACATTTAAGCATGTTTCTCAAGTAAAAAACCGCAGAAATCCACCGGTGGCGCGACCCTTGCATCGATAGCGGCATGTGGAACCGCTTTGCCCGCCTGTTCATCATCAAGACCAAGTTCGAGGCGTTTCTCGTCATCTATGGCCTCGGGCTCGGCGCCGTCGAGCGCGGTCGGCATTATATGGAGCAATATCCCGGCTATGGCGGGTGGCTGCTGTTTGCGGCCTGCTCGACTGCCGTGTTCATGGCCGGCGGGCGATTGATCGATTCGGTCGCAAACAGCCCGCCCGACTGATCGCGCAGCGCGTCGCCGCCGTCGCGCTTTGCCGGTCAACACTTTAAGTTGGTCGCACGCCCCGCGGACATGCTTATCTGCAACGGCATGACAGCGCTTACTCACCTGCAGCGGCTCGAGGCCGAAAGCATCCACATCCTGCGCGAAGTCGTCGCCGAGGCGGAGCGGCCGGTGATGCTGTATTCGGTCGGCAAGGACTCGGCCGTGATGCTGCATCTCGCGAAGAAGGCGTTTTTCCCAGCGCGCCCCCCCTTCCCGCTGCTTCATGTCGACACGACGTGGAAGTTCCGCGCGATGTACGAGCTTCGCGATCGCGCCGCCGCGGATGCCGGGATGGAACTGATCGTCCATACCAACCCCGACGCGCAGGCGCAGGGGATCAATCCGTTCGACCACGGCAGTCGCCACACGGACATGTGGAAGACCGAGGGGCTGAAACAGGCGCTGACCGCGGGCGGCTATGATGCGGCGTTCGGCGGCGCGCGGCGCGACGAGGAGAAGAGCCGCGCGAAGGAGCGCATCTTCAGCTTCCGCTCCGCGAGCCATGGCTGGGATCCCAAGGCGCAGCGTCCCGAACTCTGGCGGCTCTACAACACGCGCATCGCGCGGGGCGAGAGCATCCGCGTGTTTCCGCTGTCGAACTGGACAGAGCTCGACATCTGGCAATATATCCTCGCCGAGGGGATCGAGATCGTCCCGCTCTATTTCGCGGCCCCCCGCCCCACCGTCGAACGCGACGGCATGGTGTTGATGGTCGACGACGAGCGCTTCCGGCTTCGCGACGGCGAGGTTCCGGTCGAGCGATCGATCCGTTTCCGCACGCTCGGCTGCTACCCGCTGACCGGCGCGGTGGAGAGCGAGGCGGCGACGCTGCCCGCCGTGATCCAGGAGATGCTGCTGACGACGACCAGCGAGCGCCAGGGCCGTGCGATCGATCACGATCAGGCGGCCAGCATGGAGAAGAAGAAGCGCGAGGGGTATTTCTGATGACCGCCTATACGCCCGAAGCGCTGATCGCGTCCGACATCGATGCCTATCTCGATACGCATGCCAACAAGTCGATGCTGCGGTTCATCACCTGCGGTTCGGTCGACGACGGCAAGTCGACGCTGATCGGCCGGCTGCTCTACGATTCGAAGACGATCTTCGCCGATCAGCTCGCGACGCTCGAGGCGGACAGCCGTCGGGTCGGGACCCAGGGACAGAATATCGACTTCGCGCTGCTCGTCGACGGTCTGGCCGCCGAACGCGAACAGGGTATCACGATCGACGTCGCCTATCGCTTCTTCTCGACCGAGAAGCGCAAGTTCATCGTCGCGGATACGCCGGGCCACGAACAATATACGCGCAACATGGTTACCGGTGCGTCGACCGCCGATCTCGCGGTGATCCTGATCGATGCGCGCAAGGGCGTGCTCACCCAGACGCGGCGCCACAGCTATCTCGCGCATCTCGTCGGCATCCGCGAGATCGTCCTCGCGGTGAACAAGATGGATCTCGTCGGGCATGACGAAGCGCGCTTCGACGCGATCGTCGAGGAGTATCGCATCTTCGCGGCCTCGATCGGTATCACCCGGTTCACCGCGATCCCGTTGTCCGGGCTGACGGGCGAGAACGTCGCGACGCCTGCGCCGGCAATGCCGTGGTATACCGGCCAGCCGCTGCTCGCGCATCTCGAGTCCGTCGCGATCGAGGCCGATGCCCGCCAGGCTCTCGACTTTCGCCTGCCGGTCCAATGGGTCAACCGGCCCGACCTCGACTTCCGCGGCTTTGCGGGAACGATCGCGAGCGGCGTGGTGTCGCCCGGCGACCGTGTCCGTATCGTGCCCTCGGGAAAGACGACGACGATCGCGCGTATCGCGACGCTCGACGGCGACCTTGCGCAGGCGGTCGCGGGCCAGTCGGTGACGCTCGTGCTGGCCGACGAGGTCGACTGCTCGCGCGGCGACGTGATCGCGGCCGCCGATGCACCGCCCGAGGCGGCGGATCAGTTCCTCGCGACGCTCGTCTGGATGGCGGACACGCCGCTGGTGCCGGGCCGCAGCTATCAACTCAAGATCGGCACGCAGCTCGTCGGCGCGACGGTCCAGCCGCCCCGCCACGTCGTCGACGTCAACACGCAGGCGGAACTGTCCGCGCCGACGCTTTCGCTCAACGATATCGGCGTCGCGGAAGTGTATACCGACCGGGCGATCGTGTTCGAGCCCTATGACGCGGGTGCCGAGCTCGGCGGCTTCATCCTGATCGATCGCGCGACCAATGCCACCGTCGCCGCGGGGATGATACAGTCGGCGCTGCGGCGTGCGCAGAACGTGCACTGGCAGTCGATCGACGTGACGCGCGAGGCGCACGCCGCGCAAAAGGGCCAGACGCCGCGGATCCTGTGGTTCACGGGTCTTTCGGGGTCGGGCAAGTCGACGATCGCCAATCTCGTCGAGAAGCGGCTGTTCGCGCTCGGGCGGCACAGCTTCCTGCTCGACGGGGACAATATCCGTCACGGGTTGAACCGCGATCTCGATTTCACCGAGGCGGGACGGATCGAGAACATCCGGCGCGTCGGCGAGGTCGCGCGGCTGATGGCCGATGCGGGCCTGATCGTCCTGACCGCGTTCATCTCGCCCTTCCGCGCCGAACGTGACATGGTGCGGGCCATGGTGGACCCGGGGGCTTTCGTGGAAATCTTCGTCGACACGCCGCTGGCGGCCGCGGAGGCGCGCGACGTCAAGGGCCTCTACGCAAAGGCGCGGGCGGGCGAGATCGCCGACTTCACCGGCATATCGAGCCCCTATGAGGCACCGCAGCGTCCCGACATCCGCATCGATACGACCCGCGAAACCCCCGAAGCCGCGGCGGAACGCATCGTCGAGCATGTCCTTGGCGTCTGGAGCTACGAGCTTTGACGGCAATGTCCGAGCGTGACGACGATGGCGCGCGCGCCGACGCGCAGCTCGCGCGGTCGCTTGCACTGGCCGCAGGCGCGCTGCTGCTCGAGATCCGCGCGCGTGGGACACTGTCGGGCAAGGCGCTGGGTGACGCGGGAGACCGTGAGGCGAACACGCTCATCATCGATCGGCTTCGCGCCGAACGGCCCGACGACTTCATCCTGTCGGAGGAGTCGCTCGACGACGGGCGGCGATGTGCGGCGCGACGCGTGTGGATCATCGATCCGCTCGACGGCACGCGCGAATATGCCGCGGGCCTCGACGACTGGGCCGTCCATATCGGCCTGTCCGTCGATGGCGTGCCCCATGTCGGGTCCGTCGCCGTACCCGCGCGCGATGCGGTGCACACCACGGACGATCCCGTCCACGTCCGCGGCGCGAGCCGATCGCCGCCGCGTATCGTGGTCAGCCGGTCGCGCGCACCCGACATCGCGCGGCTGGTCGGCGAGACCATGCACGCGACGATGATCCCGATGGGCTCGGCGGGGGCAAAGGCGATGGCGGTCGTCGACGGCCGCGCCGAGATATACCTCCATGACGGGGGGCAGTATGAATGGGACAATTGCGCACCCGCGGCGGTCGCGATGGCGGCGGGGCTGCATGCATCGCGGATCGACGGCAGCCCGCTCGTCTACAATTGCGCGGATCCGCTGCTCCCGGATTTGCTGATCTGCCGCCCCGAGCTCGCCGGGCCGGTGCTGGCCGCCATCGCCGCCGCGCGCCGCTAGGCCGGTTGCATACCGAGGTGGAGATAGCGAACCGAGAAGTCCGCGACCTGGCGCAGCGCGGTCCAGCTCGGGAAGCTGACCTGCCGGCCGTTGCGAACGATCAGTCCCTCGACTTCGAGCGCGCGCAGCGTCCGGTTGATATGGACCGCGGTCAGTCCCAGCGCATCGCCGATCTGCTCCTGCGTCATCGGAAAATCGTAATCCCGACCGGGCGTCAGCCCTTGCGCATCGAGTCGCGCCGCAAATTCGCAGAGTAGGTGTGCCAGCCGCGATCGCGCATCCCGCCGGCCGATGTTGAGTACCCATTCGCGGAAGATCGACGCCTCGACCAACGCGGCAACGAACAGCGCGTGATCAACCCCCGGGCGCGTCCGGGCGAGCGTCTGCACCGCAGCGCGCGGGATCGTCGCCACCTCGGCGGAGGTCAGCGTCTGGACATTATGATCGGCGACCTCGAGGTGGAGATGCTGCAGGTCGAGCATGTCGCCCGGAATGTGCAGGGATATAATCTGACGTAGCCCGTCGATGGTCAGCTTCTGACGGAAGGCATAGCCGCTGAGCAGGACCGCGTATTTGTCCGGCCGGTCGCCTTCGCGAACGAGATACGCCGACGCATCGAAGGTGCGCACCGTATGCGGCAACGCAAGCAACGCCGCCCGGTCCTCGGCGTCGAGCGGCGCATGCGTTTCCAGCTTGCGGATCATTGGCGTGAGCAGTGGGTCGGTGGTCATGGCATAGCTTCCGCGGTTGGGCGGGAGCACACGCATCTCTCGGTCGTCGACGGCCATCATAGAAGCGACGATGACGCACTATATCATGGATCAACATCGATCACATGGTCTATGTTTCGTCTGTCCTGTCCCTCACCGCGGATGACGTCGCGCCAGTGCGATCCCGGCAAGGTTTTGCGCCCTGCCGATGTGGCGTAGCCTGACCGACTCGAAACCGGCGGCCGCGGTCAGGAATTGCTTCAGGTGCGCACGCAGGCTGTCCGAACGACACGGCGCTGTTCCGCGCGCTTGACCAACGACTAGCATCGAGTCGCCGCGAAGGTCGACCCGCTCTGCCCCGAGGTCCCGCGCGACATGCAGCGCGTGGATCGCAGCCATCCATTCTGCATCGCTGTTGTCGCCTGGACCCAGGCCAGTGACGATATGCTCGACGCCCCGCACCACCACGGCGATTTCGATTACACCGGGATTGGGACGGCAGCCTCCGTCGAAATAGAGACGCAAGGCGCTTATCGCCACCTCACGCCTCACGCGCGGTGTCGGCATCGCGTTCGCTATCCCGACGTGTCCAGGCGAGCCCCGCACCGATCACCATCATCGCTATCCCTGCCTTCGCCGACCCGCGTCGCAGCGCCCCGAGCCCGCCGACCGTCAGCAGGAACGCGGGCATCCCGGCGCCTGCGACCTGCGATGCCACGCCCGCTTGTGCGGTTCGCACGCCGATACCCGGCGCGGCCCGGGCGTCGTGCCCGACGTCCTGACCCGCGTCCGACGGCACGGCGTCAGGCTGGCGCACGCCGTCCGCTACGGCCGCCCCACGCTGACCGATCGGCCGGTCGGGTCCGACCGTCGTGTCCGCCACGGTCTGGTGCTCGAGCTCGGCGTTGAGTTCGGCCCCCAGCAGGAAGACATAGGCGGACAGCCAGAGCCATGTCAGCAGGACGATCACCGCGCTCAGCGATCCGTAGGTCGCGCCGTAATTGCCGAAGTTCGAGACGTAAAACCCGAAGCCGACCGTCGCGGCGAGCCAGATCAGCGTCGCGGCGAGCGAACCGGGGGTCAGCCACACCCATTTCGCATGCTTGCGGTTGGGCCCAAATCGATAGAGGCACGCCGCCGCCGTCACCGCCAACGCCGCGAGCATGGCATAGCTGACCATGCGCAGCAGCGTGAGGACGATCGTCGGCGCTGCGGGTATGAGGCTGTCGAGCAGCGCGAATGCCGCGGTCGAAAGCGCGGCCGTCAGCGCTAGGATCACCGCCCCCGAGGTGATCGCGAACGACAGCGCATAGGAAGCGATGAACCCGCGCGTCTCGCTTTCCTCGTACGCGATGTTGAGCGCCGTCACGATCGACGACGCGCCTTTCGAGGCGCCGTAGAGCGCGAGGACGAGCGCGAGGATGAGGCCGAACCCCTTCTTGCCCTCGGACGTGCTGACGACGGTCGCAAGCTGGTCACCGATTACCCGCGCGGCATCGGCAGGCAGGACCCTGAACAGCCCCCGGATGTTGGAGACGACGGTCGCGGTATCGGCGACGAGCCCATAGATGAGTACGATGGATGCGAGCAGCGGAACGATCGCGGCAAACGCGTAGAACGCGGTTCCTGCCGCGATCAGGCCGATATTGTCGCGACCGGCCTCGGCCCAGCTCCGCTTGAGGACGGCCCACCACGCGCTGCCCGACATCGACCACGGGTTCGCAACATCGACGGCATCGCTACCGTCAGCCAATGTCCTCGTCACCTTCGCTTCCCCTTTTTCGGGCATCATCCGACGCGCCGAATGCCCATTTCTCCTCCACCTAACGCGGGGGCCCGCAATTGGTGCCCCCTGTCACCGGACCCACGATGCGCGATCACAGCTGGCGGAGCGCGCGTGCGGGTCGCGCACCGAGGATCGGCCAGCTGCTGATCAGCCCGATCGCCATCGTCATCCCGCCGCCCGCCACTACGGTCAGCAGGACCGCCGGATAGCTCGGCAGCCAAGTGAAGGTGAAGACCTGCGTCACGACATACCAGGCGCCGCCAAGGCCGAGCAGCAGCGCGAACCCGACCAGGATCAGCGTCAGGACCGCATATTCGAGCGCCTGCACGCCGAGCACCTGCCAGCGTGTGGCGCCAAGCGTGCGCAGGATCACGCCGTCATAGGTTCGCGCCTCGCGTGCGGCCGCGATCGCCCCGATCAGTACCGCGATCCCGGCGAGGATCGCCACCGACGCCGCTGCGGTGATCGCGGTGCCCATCTGCGACACGATCGTGCGGACCTGGCCGATGACCTCGCGGACCTCGATCACCGAGATCGACGGGAACGCGGTGGCGAGCGCGCGCATCACCCTGCCCTCCTCGCCCTTGTCGAGATCGATCGTCGCGGCGAGCATGTGCGGCGCATCCGCGATCGCGTTGGGCGAGAACACCATCACGAAATTGAACCCCAGCGTGTCCCAGCTGATCCGCCGGAACGACGCGATCCGCGCCTCTCGCTCGACGCCCAGCAGCGAATAGCTGATCGGGTCGCCGATCCTGAGCGACAGCGCCTTGCCGAGACGCTCGTCGATCGAGACCAGCGGCGGCCCCGCATAGCCGCGCGGCCACCACCGCCCGGCGACGATCGTGCTGCCGCTCGGGACGGCTTCCGAATAGGTGAGCCCGCGCTCGCCGCGCAGCGCCCAGGCGCCTTCGGGCAAGGTCTTGAGATCCGCCACGCGGGTCGTGCCATAGCCGGTGATCGTGCCGCGCATCGCGGGGACGGTCTCGATCACGGGATGCCGTGCGACCCCCGCGACGATGTGTGCGAAGGCCTTGGCCTGCTCGGGCGGAACGTCGAGCGCGAACAGCGCCGGCGCGCGTTGCGGGATCGTCCGCTGGATGTTCGCATCGATGCTCGTGCGGATCGCCGCGAGCAGCACGAACAGCGTCAGGCCCAGCCCGAGCGCGACGACCAGCGTCGTGGTGCGTGCCCCCGGCCGGTGCAGCGCCGCGAGCGCCAGCCGGAGCAGCGGCCGGCGCGGACGCGGGATCATCGCCGCACCGCGCTGCACGAGCCACCCGAATGCTGCGAGCAGCCCGAGCACGCCCGCGACCGCGGCGAGGAACCCCGCGCTGAGCCGCGGCTGCTCGGCCGTCGCCAGCGCGAGGCCGACGATCGCCACAACCGCACCCCCTACCCATAGAAGCGTTGCGCGACCCCCCGTCGTCCCCCCGCTCAGGCTCCCCCTCAGCAACCCTGCTGCCGGAACCCTCCCCGCCGCGATCAGCGGCGGCGCCGTGAACGCCAGCGCGATCAACAGCCCATAGGCCGCGGCCAATGCGAGCGGTGCCGGATGCACGGCAAATCGCGGGGCGACCGGCAGGACGTCGCCCGCCACCGCGACGATCAACGGTATTGCTGCCACCCCCGCGAGGAGGCCGGCAGAAATGCCGACCGCCGCGACCGCGCCCATCTGCAGGCTGTAGATCCGTGCGATCATACCCGACGTGGCACCGAGCACCTTCAGCGCCGCGATGCTCCGACGGCGCGCGATGAGGTAGGACGATACGCCGTTCCCCACCCCGATCCCCGCGATGACGAGCGCCGCCAGCCCCACCAAAAGCAGAAACTGCCCCATCCGCTCGACGAATCGCGCCGCTCCGGGCGCTGCGCGGTCGCGCGTCTTGGTTTCCCACCCGGCGTTCGGGAACCGGGTCTTGATCCGGTCGATCGCGGCTTGCGGCGCAACCCCATCGGGAAGCCTCACGCGGTACTTGCTCTCGTACAGGCTACCGGGCTGCACCAGTCCGGTTCGCGCGATCCCGTCCAGCGACACGATCGCGACCGGCCCCAAGGTGAAGCCCTCGCCGAGACGGTCGGGCTCTTCCGTGAGCACCCCCGCCACGACGAAACCGGCACGACCCAGATTGAGCGCCGCGCCCGTGCCGATCCCCATCCGCTCGGCCAGCGCCGACGAGATCCAGACCCCGTCGGCCGGCAGCGTTGCACGGCCGACGCGCGGTGCGAATGCGAGCGCGCCGTACAGCGGATAGGCGCTGTCGACGCCTTTGAGCTCGATCGGGACACTCGTGCCGCGGCGTACCGCCATCGCCTGCATCCGAACGGTCTGCGAGACGCGGCCGAGCTGGCCCATTGCCGCACGTTCGTCCGTCGAGGCAGCACGCTGTGAGGCGGCAAATTCGACGTCGCCGCCGAGGATCGTGCTGCCGCGAGCCGAAAGCTCGTCGTCGATAGCCTGGGTGAGGCTGCCGATCGCGGCGAGCGCGCCCACGCCGAGGAAAAGACAGGCCAGCAGGAGGCGGAGCCCGCGGAACTGGAGGTTGAGCTCCCGCCGGGCGATGCGCCATGCCACGCGAAAGTCGTTCACGCGCGATGGTCTCCGACGATCCGGCCGTCACCGAGCTCCACCGTGCGGTCGCACCGCGCGGCAAGAACCGGGTCATGCGTGATGATGACCAACGTCGCGCGCGTCGCGGCGCGACGTTCGAACAGCAGATCCATCACCGCAGCGCCCGTCGCGGCGTCGAGATTGCCGGTCGGCTCATCCGCAAAGACAAGGTCGGGGCGCGGCCCCAGCGCCCTGGCAATCGCGGTGCGCTGCTGCTCGCCACCCGACAGCTGCGTCGGATAATGACCGAGCCGGTGAGCCAGGCCGACCGCCTCGAGCTCGGCGCGTGCACGATCGAACGCATCGTCGATGCCCGCGAGCTCCATCGGTACGGCAACGTTCTCGAGCGCCGTCATCGTCGGCAGCAGATGGAATGCCTGCAGGACAATCCCGATCCGCCCCCGTCGCGCGCGCGCCAGATCGTCTTCGCTCAGCGCGGTGAAGTCGAGCCCGGCGACACTCACCCGGCCCGACGTTGCCTGCTCCAGCCCCGACAGCACCGCCATGAGAGAGGACTTGCCCGATCCCGACGGACCCAGCAATGCGACGCTCGATCCGCGCGCGATATCCAGATCGATGTTATTGAGGATCGGCGTGGCCGCGGTCGACGTGCCCAGCGTCAACGTGACATCGCGGGCCGATATCACCATATCGTCGGAAGCTGCTTGTGACATGGAGATCTTTACGTTGGAGCGATATCGGTCCTCATATGCGGTCGCGGCCGTCCTTCTCCAAGCCTTGGCCGTCGCCGGCTGCAATCGGCCCGACGAGTCGACGACGCCGTCGTCCGATCGCGAACCATCCGCCGTCGTCGCGACGAGCCAGACCGCCGTGACGGACAATTTCGTGGCGATGCCCGCGCCGCCGGCTGGTGCTCAGCGGCTGATCCTCGCCTTCGGTGACAGCCTTTATGCAGGCTATGGCGTGGCACGTGGTCAGAGCCTGCCGGACGTCGTGCAGGCGAACCTGCGTCGGGCGGGCACCAATGCGACGATCGTCAACGCGGGCGTATCGGGGGACACCAGCGCGGCTGGACGGCGACGCTTCGTTTTCGCGCTCGACAGCATGGCCCGCAAGCCTGACCTGATCCTGCTCGGTCTGGGCGGCAACGACGTCTTGCGGCAGATCTCGCCTACAGAGACGCGGGCGAACCTGACGGCGATGATGGACGAGGCCAAGCGCCGCGACATTCCCGTCATCCTCACCGGTATGCGCGCGCCCCCCAATCTGGGTGCCGATTATCAGCGCGCATTCGATACGATATGGCCCGATCTTGCCAAAGCCTATGGTGCGCGCCTCTACCCCTTCATTCTCGACGGGGTGATCGGACAGCCTGCGCTCATGCAGCGCGATTATGTCCACCCGAATGCCAGCGGGATCGATCATATCGCGGATCGTCTTACGCCGATCGTTATGGGACAGCTCGGTAAAGGCTGATACGGCCCTAACCGGTTGACGATCGCGAGGCGTAGTCTCAACTGGCCGAATAATCTGTGTTACGGGGGCGGAACGATGCATCGAAGTGGGTTGATTGCACGGCTTGAGAGGCATCTCGTGCTGACCGCGGGCGAACGCGAGGCGATCACCAGTGCGGAACATCGTGAAGTTCGCCTGAAGCCCGGCGAGATCCTGATGGCGGAGGGCGGGCTCAGCGACACGCTGTTCGTGGTGCATTATGGCTGGCTGCATTCGTCCGCAAAGCTCTCGACGGGCGGGCGTCAAATCCTCCGGTTCCATTATGCGGGCGACCTGATCGGAACGTCGAGCATCGCATGGTCGGTAGCCTCCGCGACGTTGACGGCGGTATCGGACAGTACGGTGATGGAGCTTCCGAAGGTCGAGCTCGGCCGGATATTCCGCCAACAGCCCCGGCTTGCCGGTCTGCTCTATGCCATCGCCGCCGCGGAAAACGTCGCGATGAGCGACCGGCTGACGTCGATCGGCCGCAAGGGTGCGACGGAACGACTGACGACGCTGCTGCTCGATATCCTCGCCCGGCTGCGCGTGACGGCAGGCGGCGTGATCGATTCCTATGATCTGCCGCTGACACAGAGCGACATCGGCGACGCACTCGGGCTGACGAAGGTGCACGTCAACCGGACGATCCGTGCGCTTGAACGCGATGGTGTCATCGAGCGCAACGGGCGCCGGCTTCGTCTGATCGACCCCGACTCGCTCATGCGACAGACGGGGTTCGTCGACCGCTACGGCGAGATCGAAACCGCGTGGCTCCCCGCTGCCCCCTGAAGTTGGGGGCCGCCGGTTAGTTCGGCTCGACGACGAACAGCGTCACGCCTTCATATTTGATGTCGTGCGGGTTGAAGATGGCATCGGTCTTGAACCCGTCCTCGTCGACCGCGATATCCTTCAGGCCGGCAAGCTTGAAGGTCCCCAGCTTGATCTCGCGCGGGGGCTGGCCATCGCGCAGCAACGTTACCGCGTCGACGAACACGTCATCGTGCTTGGTGAACAGGATGTGCGGCGCGAGCTTCACGTGCATGCGGTTATAGACGGCGGTCACACACCGTCGCAGCGCGATCGCCTGCAGCAATAGCGCGTTGGCGTTCGAAGGAACGGTACCGGTGGTGTCAGCAGGCATATTGTGCATCGCAGCATAGTTGGGAATCAGGCGCCGTTCGCACGAACGTTCGGCGTCTGACAAGGATAAACGGACAGTGCGAAACGCTCAAGCCGTCGCTTCGACCGCGTCCGTATGGACATCGAACCCCACCAATTGCGCCCGACCGAACGTGGTGGTGAGCGCCGCATCGGTCGCATCCCTTCCCCGTGCCATCAGGATCCGGCCGATCCGCGGCGTGTTGTGGCGCGCGTCGAACGTATGCCAGCGGCCACCGAGATAGACGTCGAACCATGCGGAGAAATCCATCGGCGCATCGACCGGCGCTATGCCGATATCGCCGAGATACCCGGTGCAATAACGCGCCGGGATGTTCATGCAGCGGCACAACGTGATCGCCAGATGGGCGAAATCACGACATACGCCCTGCTGTTCCTGATGCGCATCCCATGCGGTCTTGGTCGAGCGTGCGTGATGATAGCCAAATTCGATGTGATCATGCGTGAACGCGACGATCGCCTGGACGCGCGCCCATCCGGACGGGACGTGGCCGAACAATGACCATGCGGTTTCCGACAGCCGGTCTGTCTCGCAATAGCGGCTGCCGAGCAGGAAGATCAGGATCTCGTCGGGCAGATCCTCCACGGCATGCTGTTGCGCGTCGAGGTCGACAGGATCGGGCCTGCCGTCATCGGTCACCGTGAAATCGCACGACAACGTCAATCCACCCGCAGGGATCGTCATCCGCGTACATACGTTTCCGAACGCGTCGAGATAATCGTACATCGGGATATCGGGACCCGCGACGATCCGGTGCGGCGAGACCAGATCCTTGTTCCGCGATGGGTGAATCGACAGCATCGCCATCAGCGGCGTCGGCGCCTCTGCCTCGAAACGGATCTTGTAACCGGCGCGTATCAGCATGCAATTGACCCTTTCATGCCTTCACCTTGCGTGGCGGCGGCGCAACTGACGGTTGAGTATTGGAAATCTGGGCGTTGGTCTCAGCAGGCTCGTCGACGGTGACGTCGACGGACACGGTCATGTCTTCGAAGCTTCCGGGGAAGCCGGCCCAGGTGCCCGACACGGGCACGGCCTGATAGATGTCACGGGCGATCGCGACGCGGATCAATCCGCGGCTGCCGACGATGCCGTTGGTCGGGTCGAACTCGACCCAGCCAGAGCCGGGCAGATAGACGCGAACCCAGGCATGCGTGTTCCCGCCGCCCGTGCGCTGATCCCGCTTGGTCGGGCTATAGACATAGCCGGACACGAACCGTGCCGCGAACCCGAGCGCGCGCACCGCCTCGATCATCAGCATGGCATAGTCGCGACACGTCCCCTTGCGTTTGGCGAGCGTCTCGATCGGCGATTGCGTCCCCTTTTCCGGGCGCGGGACATAGGTGAACTCTCGCCGGATCGCTGCCGTCATCGAGGACAGCATCGCCAGCGTATCCGTCTGACCCGAGACATCGACGAACCGGCGCGCCCAGCGATCGATCTCGCGCAGCGGATCGTGATGCTGGCGCTCGATCGATCGCAGCAGGTCGGGCATGTCTTCCGAGGAATAGGTGAAGGGATAGAGCCGGGCATAATCCTCGATATGCACGCTTTCGAGGTCGGCAGGACTATGCTCGAGCCGCACGCGGCTATCGAACACGAGGTCCTTCGCACGCCTGTCGAACGTTGCCACCGCGACGGAATTGCCCAGCACATCATGCAGCCAGCGGACTTGAGCCGGTTCGGGCGTGATCGTCAACTCGGCCGAGATCAGGCGCTGGTCGTGGCTTTCCCGCGGTCGGACCATGATCCGATGCTCGCCAAACGAGACCGGGTTGCGGTAAGAATATGTCGTCACGTGGGAGAGTGTGAGAAATGGCATCAAGGATCCGTGTCGCATGACCAGCGAGCCTCACCGCCCGCTGATTACGGCAGAAGACATTCCACCGGTCGCGATAGTCAACCCGGGAGGGACCTCATCGTTCCTCCTGATCGGCGATCATGCGGGAAATGCGGTCCCGAGCGCGCTGGCATCGCTCGGCATCACGTCGGACGAACTGTCGCGGCATATCGGCTGGGACATCGGCATCGCCGACACCGGCACGATGCTGGCCGAGCAACTCGACGCGGTGTTCATTCGTCAGGCCTATTCCCGGCTGGTCGTCGACTGCAATCGTTCTCCAGCGCAACCCGACGCCATCGCGGAAGTCAGCGACACCACGGTCATACCCGGCAATCTTGCACTGTCGGATGATGCGAAGGCGGAGCGCTTCGCGGCGATACACGAGCCGTATCATGCGGCAATCGCGCGTGAGGTCGCGCGCCGCGCGGCCGCCGGCCGGACGACAATCCTGATCGCGCTGCATAGTTTCACGCCGCTCATGCGCGCGCTGGCTACGTCCGGCGATGGTACCACAGCGACGCTGCGCCCCTGGCACATCGGCATTCTTCACGACGGTGGCGACACGACATTTGCCGCGGCGCTTCTGAATGTTCTGACCGCGGACCCGGATCTCGTCGTCGGCGACAACGAACCCTATCGCATGGATCTGATCGACTATACGATCCCCCGGCATGCCTATCCGGATCGCCTGCCCTATGCCGAGATCGAGATCCGTCAGGACCTGATCGCCGACCACGAGGGATGCCGGCACTGGGCCGACAGGATTGCACACGCGCTCGTTTCGGCCTGCGCATCGTAAGCCTCCTGTCCTTCGACCCATAGGCAAGACGTGCTCGCCCGACTTTCGCGCGCCGCTAGCGACCGATCATCGGGATCGTCGCAAAAGCTCGGGATCATCCGGCGCGCCGGACGCGTTCAGACGGGGCAAATTTCTTACAAACGCGTCCCCGTCATTCTCACGACCAGAAGTACCCTGCACAGATGCCTTCGAACCTGACGAACACCCCGGCGGAGGCTCGTGCTTCGACGCCGCCGCAGATCCCGACCGAGGCGCGATACCGTGCGCTGTTCGAAGCGATCGATGCCGGCTTCTGTATCATCGAAATGCTGTTCGAGAACGATCGCCCGGTCGACTACCGCTTCCTGGAGGTGAACCCGCAGTTCGAGTTGCAGACCGGGCTCGTCGATCCGGTCGGTCAAACCGCGCGGACGCTGGCACCGGGCCTCGAACAGCACTGGATCGACACCTATGGTCGCATCGCCCTGACCGGGGAGCCGATGCGTTTCGAAGACGGTTCGGCTGTGATGGGGCGCTGGTTCGAAGTACAGGCGGCGCGGATCGGCGATCCGGCGGCGCACACCGTCGCGATCATCTTCACCGACATCACCAAGCGGCGGCAGACCGAGATCGCGGTGCACGAATCCGAGGAGCGGCTGCAACTCGCCCTCTCGGCAGGTAGCGGGATCGGAACGTGGAACTGGGATGTCGCCGAGGACCGCGTGACGGCCGACGCGCGGTTCGCGGCGCTGTATGGCGTCGACCCCGACGCTGCCCGTGCGGGCGCGCCGCTGGCCCGGTTTTTCGCGCGGATCCATCCCGACGATATCGCTGCGACCCGTCAGCATATTGATGCCGCGCTCGCCTCCGGCGGGGCTTTCGTGGCGGAATACCGGCTTCTCGACAGTGACGGCTCGATCCGTTGGGTGACCGCACAGGGACGGTGCGAGCTGTCGCCTGACGGTGCCCCGCTCCGCTTTCCCGGAATCAGCTTTGAAATCACCGCGCGCAAGCTTGCGGAGGTTCGGCAGACAGCGTTGCTGGCGCTCGGCGACGTCGTCAGGGAAATGACTGATCCCGGAGAGATCGCGTATGCGGCGTCGGAAATCCTTGGCCGGGCATTGCAGGTAAGCCGCGTCGGCTACGGCGTTATCGATCCGGTTGCGGAGACGATCACCGTCGCGAGAGACTGGAACGCGGACGGCATAGCGACGCTCGCGGGCACGCTCCATTTCCGTCAACACGGGAGTTACATCGAGGATCTGAAGCGTGGCGAGGTCGTCGCGATTGCGGATGTCGAGCACGACCCGCGCACTGCTGGTTCGGCGGAGGTCCTGAAGCGGATCAGTGCATCGTCGTTCATCAACATGCCATTGCTCGAACAACAGGGTTTCGTGGCGATCATCTATGCCAACCACGAACACCCGCGGGTCTGGGCCAGCGAAGAGATACGCCTGATGCGCGACGTTGCCGAGCGCGTGCGCGCGGCGACCGAACGCCTTCGCGCCGAAGCGGCACTGCGCGAAAGCGAGGAACAGTTCAGGGTTTTCGCACAGGCCGTCCCCAACCAGATCTGGGCTGCAGCGCCTGACGGGAAACTCGGCTGGTTCAATAACCAGGTCTACGACTATACGGGTTTTGAACGCGACAACCTCGAAGGTCTCGAAGACTGGGGATCGCTGGTTCATCCTGATGACCGCGACCAATCCATGGACGCATGGCGCGACGCGCTTTCGTCGGGCACGTACTATTCGACGGAGTTTCGCATCCGCCGGGCCGATGGCGCCTATCGGTGGTTTCTTGTAAGGGCGGAGGCCGTGCGCAATCCGGCGGGGGCGATCACACGCTGGGTCGGCACCAACACCGATATCGACGATCGCCGACGTCAGGCCGCCGAGATGGCGCAGTGGAACCAGACGCTGGAAGATCAGGTCGCGACGCGCACGCACGAGCTGATGGAGGCCGAAGCGGCGCTCCGTCAAAGCCAGAAGATGGAGGCGGTGGGTCAGCTTACCGGCGGCATCGCGCATGATTTCAACAATCTGCTGACCGGGATCATCGGCAGCCTCGAACTCCTCGGCGTTCGGATCGCGCAAGGGAGGCTCAGCGATGTCGAACGCTATTCGATCGCGGCACAGGGCGCGGCGAAGCGCGCAGCGGCGCTGACGCATCGGCTCCTGGCGTTCTCGAGGCGTCAGACGCTCGACCCCCGGCCGACTGACGTCAACCGGCTGGTCGGCGGGCTTCAGGAGCTTGTCACGCGCACCGTCGGCCCCGACGTCACGGTCGAGGTGGTCACCGCGGCAGGCCTTTGGCCAACGCTCGTCGATCCCAATCAGCTCGAGAACGCGATCCTCAACCTGTGCATCAACGCGCGCGACGCGATGCCGAGCGGGGGGCGGCTCACGATCGAGACGGGAAACCGGTGGATCGATCTCAGAACCGGACGCGAGCGCGACCTCGATCCGGGACAATATGTCTCGCTGTGCGTATCCGACTCGGGCACCGGGATGACCCCCGAGGTGATTGCAAAGGCCTTCGACCCGTTTTTCACGACCAAGCCGCTCGGCCTCGGTACGGGGCTGGGACTCTCGATGATCTACGGCTTTGCGCGACAATCGGGTGGGCAGGTCCGGATCTATTCCGAGGTTGGCGAGGGTACGAACGTCTGCATCTATCTGCCGCGCCATTTCGGTGATGCCGAAATCGCCGAGCCCGATTCGGAGCTGACCGCAGCGCCGAGAGCCGGTGCTGGCGAGACCGTCCTTGTCGTCGACGACGAGCCGACGGTGCGGATGCTCGTCGTCGAGGTTCTCGAGGAACTGGGATATTGTGCGATCGAAGCGGGCGACGGGCCTGCCGGGTTGAAGATCCTGCAGTCGGACGTCCGGATCGATCTGCTGGTGACCGATGTCGGTCTGCCTGGCGGCATGAACGGTCGGCAGATGGCCGACGCCGCGCGGATCGGTCGCCCGGACCTCCGGATTCTGTTCATCACGGGCTATGCGGAGAATGCCGTCGTGGGCAACGGGCATCTCGACCCGGGCATGCACGTGATGACCAAGCCGTTTGCGATGGAGGCGCTGGCAGGACGCATCAAGGATCTCATTACCTTACGATAATCAGGATATACCGCGTACACGTGGTATTTCTTCCATGACAAGCCTGTCACTTTCCGGCTTACCTTGCGTCCGACGCGCCGTTAGTGGGCGCATGACACTCTGACGCAAGGGCATGATGCGAAAGGCGATATTTCTGGCCGCGGGGGCAGCCACGCTATCGCTGGCCGCCTGCAATCAGCACCAGTCCACGTTGTCGCCGTTTGGCGAACAGGCGGATCAGGTCCGCTCGATTGCGATCGTGCTCGTCGTCGGATCGGTCATCCTCGCCGCTGGCCTGGCGCTCCTCATGCGGCACGCGATGCGCGCGCCCGAGGGGCAGCTCACGCACAAGGGGGGGATGAAGCTGGTGCTGTGGCTCGGCGGGATCGGCCCGTCGATCCTGCTGCTCGGGCTGCTCGTCTATGCGCTGCCGGCGATGCGGCCGATCCCGGTGGCGAACGCCGATCTGCGCATCGGTGTCGATGGCGAGCAGTTCTGGTGGCGTGTGCGCTATGCCCCGCCCGGTGGGTCGGTCGTCGATGCCGCAAACGAGCTGCGTCTGCCCGTTGGCCGCACGGTCGAGCTGTCGCTGCGCAGTCCCGACGTGATCCACAGTTTCTGGGTGCCCGGCCTCGCGGGCAAGATGGACATGATCCCCGGCCGCACCAACCGCCTCGTCGTCCGCGCAACCAAGGCGGGGACGTACCGCGGCGTCTGCGCCGAGTTCTGCGGGCTGGGTCATGCGCTGATGGCGTTCGACGTCGTCGCGATGGAGCCCGCCGCGTTCGAGCGCTGGCTTGCCGCGCAGGCACGCCCCGCGACGCCGACCGCATCGCCCGGCGCACGGCTGTTCGCCAGCTATGGGTGCAGCGGCTGTCACAGCGTCCGCGGGATCGGCCCGGTCGCCAGGATCGGCCCTGACCTGACGCATTTCGGTTCGCGCCCGACGCTTGCCGCCGGCATCCTGCCGATGACGCACACCAACATCGCGGGCTTCGTCCGTGACCCCGGCAAGACCAAGCCCGGCGTGCGCATGCCCGCCTTCCCGCAGATGTCGGCCGCCGAAGCCGACCAGATCGCCAGCTATCTCCAGGGGCTCAAATGACCACCGAGAGCGCCCAGTACGTCGCCCCCGACCAGAACGATCCCGCGGTCCGCAAGGGCCAGGAGGATCGCCTGCGCGAGGTTTGGAAGCCGCCCTCGGGCTGGTTCTTCCGCTGGACCGACGTCAACAACAACCGGATCGGTGTGTGGTACACGCTGACCGCGTTCGGCTTCATGCTGTTCGCAGGCGTGCTCGCGCTGATCATGCGCACGCAGCTGGCGGTGCCGAACAACGATCTCGTCACCGCGAACACGTTCAACCAGCTGTTCACGCTGCACGGCTCGATGATGATGTTCCTGTTCGCGGTGCCGATGTTCGAGGCGGTATCGATCATCCTGCTGCCACAGCTGCTCGGCGCGCGCGACCTGCCGTTCCCGCGGCTGTCAGGCTTTGGCTATTGGAGCTTCCTGATCGGCGGCGTGTTCGTCTCCGGATCGATCTTCTTCGATGCCGCGCCCGATGGCGGCTGGTTCATGTATCCGCCGCTGACGACGCGGACCGATCTGAGCGGCCTTGGCGCCGACATCTGGATGCTGGGGCTGAGCTTCATCGAGGTGTCGTCGGTCGCAGCCGCGGTCGAGCTGATCGTCGGCGTGCTCAAATGCCGCCCGCCGGGGATGCGCCTCAACCTCATGCCGCTCTACGCCTGGTATATCCTGGTCGTCGCGGTAATGATCCTGTTCGCATTTCCGCCGCTGATCGCGGGCGACGTGCTGTTCGAGATGGAGCGGCTGCTAAACTGGCCGTTCTTCAACGCGGAAAAGGGCGGCGACCCGCTGCTGTGGCAGCACCTGTTCTGGATCTTCGGCCACCCCGAAGTCTATATCGTCTTCCTGCCGTCGATCGCGCTGTTCGCGATGCTGATCCCGACCTTCGCGCAGCGGCACCTGCTCGGCTATCCGTGGATCGTGCTGGCCGCGGTCGGCACCGCGTTCCTCAGCTTCGGGCTGTGGGTCCACCACATGTTCACGACGGGGCTGCCCAAGATCAGCCTCGCCTTCTTTGCGGCGGCGTCGGAGGCGGTGGCGATCCCGACCGGCGTGCAG
This sequence comes from Sphingomonas sp. Leaf20, assembly GCF_001421535.1. Lineage (GTDB taxonomy): Bacteria > Pseudomonadota > Alphaproteobacteria > Sphingomonadales > Sphingomonadaceae > Sphingomonas. The sequence continues at coordinate 429,561 of NZ_LMKN01000009.1, forward strand.
ATCTTCGTGTTCATCGCGACGCTCTGGGCGGGCAACGTCAAGAAATCGACGCCGTTGCTCTATGCGAGCGGAAGCCTCGCGGTGTTCGTGATTGGTGGCCTCACCGGCGTGATGGTCGCGGTCGCGCCGTTCGACTGGCAGGCGCACGACACCTATTTCATCGTCGCGCATCTCCATTACGTGCTGATCGGCGGCACGCTGCTGCCGTTGTTCGCCGGGCTCTATTATTACTGGCCGCTGGTCACCGGCAAGAAGCTCAGCGACAGGCTCGGGCGGATCGCGTTCTGGATCATGTTCGTGGGCATGAATCTGACCTTCTTCCCGATGCACCTGTCCGGGCTGCTCGGCATGCCGCGCCGCGTGTTCACCTATCCCGAGGAGCTCGGGATCGGCGGGCTCAACCTCGCCTCGACCGCCGGCTCCTACATGTTCGCACTCGGCGTGCTGATCGTCTGCATCGATCTCGCGCTGTCGCCGCGCCGCGCCAAGGCGCCGCGCAATCCGTGGAACGCGGGGACGCTCGAATGGCTCGCGCTGCCCGACGACGAGGACTGGGGCATCCGCTCGGTCCCGCTGATCGAGAGCCGCTATCCGATCTGGGATCAAAAGAACTTCGTCCAGAAGGTCGACGAGGGCCGCTTCTTCCTGCCCGACGCGGAGGAGATGCGGCGCGAGTCGATCATCACCACCGTGCTCGATGCGCGGCCGTTGCAGGTGATCCGCCTCGGCACGCCCAGCGTGAAGCCGATGATGACCGCGGTCGCGCTGGCGGGCGTATTCATCCTCACGACCTATCACCTCTATCTCCTGTCCGCGCTCAGCGGCGTTGCGACGCTCGCCTGCGTGCTGTGGTGGCTGTGGACCGGCACCGCCGAGATCCCCGAAAAGCCGACCAAGCATATCGGCCACGGTATCGAGGTACCGCTCTACACCTCGGGGCCGTCGGCGCCGGGCTGGTGGGCGATGTTCATCACGATGATGGCGGATGCGACCGCGTTCTCGGGGCTGGTGTTCGGCTATTTCTTCTTCTGGACGATCCACACCAATTTCCCGCCCACGGGCGCGGGGCTGGACGGACCGGGCGTCTTCTGGCCGATGGTCGCGCTGGCGCTGACTTTGACCGGCTGGGCGGCGACGGTCGGCGCCCGCGAGGTGCACCGTCGCGGCAACGTCGCCGCGGGCCGCCTGCTGCTGGTCCTCGGCATTGTCGCGACGCTGTCGAGCCTGTTCGCGGGGCTCGCCGGGCCTTGGGTGTCGGGAATGGATCCCGAGCTGCACGTCTATCCCGCGATCGTGTGGACGCTGGCGATCTGGACCGCGGTACACGCGGCAATCGGCGTGATCATGCAGGCCTATACGCTCGCGCGCAGCCTCGCGGGCAAGATGACGCCGGTCTATGACGCAGACCTGCGCAACATCACCGTCTACCACCACTTCCTCGCGCTGACGGGCATCGTGACGTTCTGCACGATCGGCCTGTTCCCGGGTGTCGCATGACAACGCCGAAGGACAACCGGAAACACTGGGCGCGCGACCTCAAGGTCACGCTGTGGACGCTGATCATCCCGCCGACGATCTGGGCCGTCCATTTCCTGTTCTGCTATCTGTGGGTGGCGGTGACGTGCGCGAAATCGCCGACGCCGGCCACGGCGCTGGATGGGTTCCCGCTGGCGACGCTGATCGCGACGGTCGTCGCGCTGCTGGGGATCGTCGCGGCGGGGTATATCGCGCGCGTCCAGTCGCAGACGCCGGGCGACCCTGCACCGCATGACGAAGGGACCGCGATCGACCGGCTGCGCTTCCTCGCGCTCTCGACCCGGCTGCTCGCCGCGCTGAGCTTCGTGGCAGTGATCTTCACCGCGCTGCCCGTCATCATCTTCGGCGATTGCCGATGAGACGCGCGAGCCTCGTGCTGGGCGCGGTGCTGGTCCCGCTCGGCTGGGTGTTTGCCGCGGCGCCGCTCGGGATGGTCGGGCATATGACCGGCCACATGATCGCCGTCGCCGTTGCCGCGCCGTTCCTCGCATATGGCCTAGCGGGCAGCCGCTTCGATCCGGCCGAGCGGTGGCCGGCGGTGGTGACGCCGCTGGCGATGTCGCTCGTCGAACTCGTCGTGGTGTGGCTCTGGCATCTGCCCGCGCTGCGGCTGCGCGTCGACATGCAGCCGCTGGTGTTGTTGATCGAGCAGGCGAGCTTCCTCGGCGCGGGCCTGCTGCTGTGGAGCGCGGTGCTCGGCACGCAGAACGGCGGTGCGACCGACCGGCGCGCGTCGGGCGTCGCGGCGATGCTGCTGACCTCGATGCACATGACTCTGCTCGGCGCGCTGATCGGCCTCGCCCCCAGGCCGCTCTACGCGATGATGGCGATGCACCCTGCTGCGCATGGTCTCGATCCGCTCGAGGATCAGCAGCTCGGCGGCGTCGTCATGCTGATGGTCGGCGCGGCAAGCTATTTTCTCGGCGGGCTCGCGATGCTCGGCGGTTTGTTGAAGACACGGAGCGCGACGGCATGACGATCCGCATCACCTGGGCGCGCGCGATCGCAGCCATCGTCACACTCGCGCTAGCCGGGCTGTTGTTCGCCTGGTCGGGCGTGTTCAACATTGCCGCATCGTCGGGGCATTGGAAGATCACCGACTGGTTCCTCCACTGGACGATGCGCAACTCGGTGCGCACGCACGCCGCGTTCACCGCGCCCGACGATCCCAAGGCGAACCAGGGCCTCGTCAGCGCCGCGGGCCTGTTCCGGGCAAGCTGCGCTTCGTGCCACGGCGCGCCGGGCGTGCGCCCGCTCCCGGTGATGCAGGCGGCGACGCCCCCCGCCCCCGACCTCGCGGTCAACGCGCGCGAATGGACCGACAAGCAGATCTTCTGGATCCTCAAGCACGGCGTCAAATATACCGGCATGCCCGGCTGGGCGGCCAAGGACCGCGACGACGAGGTCCGCCGCATGGTCGCATTTGTCCGCCTGTTGCCTGAGATGTCGCCTGCGACCTATCGCGCCCTGACCGAAGTTCCCGGCAGCGGTACCGCCGGTCCCGATGCGGCCCGCATCGCCACCTGCGCTGGCTGTCACGGTACGGACGGTCGTGGTCGCGGACAGCCCGACATGCCCGTGCTCGGTGGACAGAGCCCCGCCTATCTCCGCGCGGCGCTCGAGGTCTATGCGACCGGCAAGCGGCAGAGCGCGGTGATGGCGAACGCCGCCGCGACGCTGACGCCGGCCGAGATGACGCGGCTTGCGGATCACTTCGCGGCAATGCCGGGGATCGGCGCGACCACGCCCAACGGCAACGTCGAAGCCGCACGGATCGACCGCGAGGGCCTGCCAAAGGTCCAGCTCCCGGCCTGCGCAAGCTGCCACGCGCCCGGCAAGCCCTATCCCGTGCTCGCGGGTCAGCGCGCCAGCTATATCGCGCAACGCCTGCGGAACTGGCGCGGCGACGAGACGGTGGTCGATGCGCGCAAGTCGCAGTCGACGATGCCCGTCATCGCGCGGCGGATCCCCGAAGACATGATCGACCCGCTCGCACGGTATCTGTCGGGCCAGCGCTAAGCCCGGCTCAGGCAATCGCGAGCGACGGCTTTCGCCCCAGTGCCGCGGCAAGTGCGGCATGCCGTCGCTCGACCGCCTCGCCATAGAGGCCGCGATCGTCGGGAAGCAGCGTCAGCGTCAGCGCGGTACCGTCATCGGTCAGTCTCGATCGTTTGAGGGGTCCGGCCAGCCCGCCGCTCATCCGCTGCCCCAGACGCATCGCAAGCCCCCACGCCGTGGCGCTCTTGATCGCGGCGGGACTGGCCAGTCGACCGATGGGATCGGCTGCGGTGAGGTCGCCGCCGAGGCTGGCATAGAGCGCCTGCGCGAGCATCCCGCGTCCTGGCGCGTCGATTGCCACCCAGTTGCCGTGAAGGGCGATTTCGACGCCACGCTCCGCGCGAAATTCGGGATTGGCGCGCCAGCCGACATCGGCGAGCAGGCAGGCGGCGTGACGCAGCCTTGCCGTCGCCGGTGGCTCGTTCACGAACAAGGGCGCGATCCATCGGTCGAGCAGATCGCCGTGCTCGGGGAAGCGGCCGAGCAGACGCCCCTCTTCACGCGCCGCGACGATCAGCGGGTCGAGCGCGCGCGTTGCCGTGTTGAGCTGCTCATAGAGGAGACCCTCGCGCAGGCCGTATGACGACACCACCGTCGTCCGGCTGCCCAGCTGGCGCATGAGCACACCAAGCAGCGCCGCTGCATCAGCAAGCGTCGCGGTGCGCCCGCTGGACAGCCCGGGTATCGCCTTCAGCCGCGGCTTGGAAAGTTGCGGGATCGTCCGGCTCAGTCGCGTGATCGTGGCGGCTGTCATCGAATATTGATGGATGATCGGCAGCGGATAGTCCGACAGCTCCATGTCGAGCCGGGCGAGTGCCCGCCAGGAACCACCGACGAGAAACAGCGGAAGCCCCTGCCCCCGCTGATCCCAGCCTGCTTCCCGCACGAGTCGCGCAACATGGCGTTCGAGCACCTTGCCGCGCTTCGCGCGCATATCCCCGATGCGCAGGACGCCGAGCGGAAAGGAGACGCGGTCCTCGATCTTGCCGCTGCGAATCCGAACGAGTTCGAGGCTCCCGCCGCCGAGATCGCCGACGATCCCATCTGCCTCGGGGATTGCCGAAAGCACGCCGTAACCCGCCGCGCTGGCTTCCTGTTCGCCGGACAGCGTTTCCACCGTCAGGCCAAGATGCTCGGCTGCGGCGATGAGGTCCGAACCGTTCCTGGCATCACGTACCGCCGCCGTCGCCACGGTGCGTACGACGTTGCATTCCATTTCGCGCGCGATCGCTGCAAACCTCGCCAGCGCGATCCGGGCAGTCTTCAACGCCGACTTTTCGATCGCGCCCGTCGCCGCGAGCCCACGCCCTAGGCCCGCCAGTACCTTCTCGTTGAACCGGATCGCGGGAAGCCGCGCCGGACCTTGGTAGACGACGAGCCGGATCGAGTTCGACCCGATATCGATGATCCCGGTCCGCGGGTGATCGTCGGTCTCGACCCGGGGCTTACCTGTGCCTAACAGAATGTTGGTAACGCTCATCGTTTTCGTCGCAGCGACAAGGTGGGCACGGCATTGCTGGTCGCGAGCGAGGCGCCGCGACCCGAGAGCGATGGGTTCGTCATGAAATACCGATGCAGGTTAAATGGCCGGTCACCCGGATCGACGCGCGTATAGTCGCCATCCGGCCCGAGCTCCCAGCTCTGTTCGTTGTCGATCAGGTTGGCGACCATCACCTGATCGAGGATCTGGTCATGTACCGTGGGGTTCAGAATGGGCAACATGTACTCGACACGACGGTCGAAGTTGCGTGGCATCCAGTCCGCCGAGGATATGAACAGCTTGGCGCCGTCGTTCGGAAGCGCCTTGCCGTTGCCGAACGCCCAGATCCGGCTGTGCTCGAGGAAGCGGCCGATGACGGACTTCACGCGGATCGTCTCGGACAGGCCAGGCACGCCCGGACGCAGGCAGCAGATGCCGCGGATGATCAGGTCGATTTCCACGCCCGCCCCGCTCGCCTCGTACAGCTTTTCGATGACGGCGGGATCGACGAGCGAGTTCATCTTGGCCCAGACCCCGGCGGCCCTGCCAGCGCGCGCGTTGGCGATCTCGACGTCGATCAGGTTCACGAGATTCTGCCGCAGGTCGCGCGGCGAGAGGCTGACACGCTGCATGTCGATCGGTTCGACATAGCCCGTGATGTAGTTGAACATCTGCGCGGCATCGCGACCCACCGCGGCATCGGCGGTGAAGAAGCTCAAATCAGTATAGATCTTGGCGGTGACGGGGTGATAATTCCCCGTGCCGAAGTGGCAATAGGTGCGAAACGCCTGTCCCTCGCGGCGGACGACCAGCGAGACCTTGGCATGCGTCTTCCAGTCGATGAAGCCATACACCACCTGGACCCCCGCGCGCTCGAGCGCCGACGCCCAGACCATGTTCTGCTCTTCATCGAACCGGGCCTTGAGCTCGACGACCGCGGTCACCGACTTGCCGGCCTCAGCCGCCGTGATCAGCGCGTTGATAACCGCAGGCTGCTTTCCCGCACGGTAGAGCGTCTGCTTGATCGCGACGACGTCGGGGTCGTTGGCAGCCTGCTTCAGGAAGGCGAGCACCACCTCGAACGTCTCGTACGGGTGATGGACAACGATGTCCTTCGACTTGATCGCCGCGAAGCAATCGCCGCCGAACTCGCGGATGCGTTCCGGGAAACGGGGCGTAAACGGGGGGAATTTGAGATCGGGGCGATCCTCGTCGACAAGGCCATCGAGGTCGACGATACCGAGAAGGTTGCCGCTTTCGGTGATGATCGCATCGGCGCCGCCAAGCTCGTCCTTGAGCACCGCGGCAAGGACATCTGGAATCCCCGTTTCCAGCTCAAGCCGGATCACGCGCCCGCGCCTGCGCCGCTTGATCGCGTTGGCAAAATAGCGGACGAGATCCTCCGCCTCTTCCTCGATCTCGATATCGCTGTCGCGCAGCACACGAAAGCTTGCCGCCGCGAGCACGTCGTACCCCGGAAACAGCACGGGCGCGAACCGCTTCAGCAGCGTCTCGATCGCGACGTACCGCGCCGGCTCGCCCGGGAGCCGGACGAACCGCGTCATCGTGTGCGGCAGCATCACCAGCTCCCGCACCGGTTCGTTGTCCGAACGCCGGACGAGATCGAAGATGACCGAAAGGCCACGGTTCGGGATGAACGGAAACGGGTGCGCGGGATCGAGCGCCTGCGGGGTCAGGATCGGGAAGATCTGTTCGCGAAAATGCGTTTCGAGCCAGTCATCGGCTTCACCCTCGACCGCCTCGCGGCGAAGGACGAACAGCCCGGCATCGTCGAGCAGGACCCGAAGGTCGCCCCAGACCGCCTGCTGGCTTTCCATTAGCGCATCGGCCTCACGGACGATCGCGCTGAGTTGCTGGCCAGCCGTCAGGCCATCGGCGGACCGCCGATCAACGTCCTGCGTCTGCTGTCCCTTCAGTCCGGCGACGCGAACCATGAAGAACTCGTCGAGATTGGACCCCGAGATCGACAGGAAGCGAAGCCGCTCAAGCAGCGGATGTGCTGGATTGCACGCCTCTTCCAGAACACGCCGGTTGAACGCGAGCCATGACAGCTCGCGATTGAAATAGCGGTCGTTCGGCTCTGCGCCGATGGGATCGTCGTCGTCTTCCGATTGGCGGACGATATGCGCTGGACGGTTCATCGGTCCTCTTTGGCTCGGGTGTTGACGGTCAGGGCGGCGTGAAGATCGGGAGATCCAACGCCAGTTGTGGCCGGACGATCAGACCCGCCTCGGTTAGAGTGGTTCTTGCAAGGGGAATGGACAGACGCCGGCGACGTTCCATGGCCTCCTGGTCCAGCGCATCTACGGTTCGCGTTACGGCAATATGACTACGCTCAATTCGCGTGGCGAGCCAGTCGACCAGATCGGGACGCGCATCGAGGCTGCGTCGCTCGAAGAGATGGGCAAGCAGCAGCCGTATCAATTCGTCGTCGGGCGCGCCGATCGCGGCGATCGGGCTGGCCGAAAGACGCGAACGCAGGTCGGGCAGCTTGACCTTCCACTCGGGCGGCGCGGCATCGGCGACGATCAGCAGGGGCCGGTGCTCCTCCTGCGCGCGGTTCCACGCGTGAAAAAGCTGCGCGTCGGGCAGCCGCTCCGCGTCGTCGATGATCGCGCCGCCGGTCTTTGCGGCAAATATGCGTGCCAGCAGACTGCGGCCCGACTTGCGCGGCCCCGTCAGGATCGCGGTCATCACGGGCCACGTGGCAGTGTGTTCAAGCGTCTGGACGGCACGGGCGTTCGAAGGCGTTACGAGAAAGGCGTCGTCACGGGGGTCCGCCGGCCATCCCAATGGCAGCGCAATCTGGGTCATTCCGGCTATGCTCACCCTGTCGTCGCATTGTCCGCCGGAAGGTCCGGCGGGAGTAATTGGCTCACCCGGCGTATGCGGATCGTCTGTCCGGTGCCGAACACCTGATATCCGCGCGCCTCGAGCGCGGCCTTCAACGCTGCGGGATCTCCGTCGAAGGTCACGCGCATCAACGAGACGCCGCCAAGCGCCAGGCTAGTCGTTGCCGCCGACCGAACGCCGGGCACTGCCCGCATCGCGCTCTCAGTCGCGGTGATGGCAGCGGCCGACGGCGTGTCGAACTGGATCGTCACGGGCAGCCCGGCGCCCGTCGCCAGCTGGCTGAGATTGGCCTCGGCGACGCTGTCGATGCCCACTGCTTCATCGAGCGCCACCTCGGGCGGCGGCGGCGGCGACAGCGTTGCGTCGGGACGCAGCGTCCCGTTGCGCCGCGCCTGCTGATACAGATCGTCGAGCCGCTTTACCCCGGCGTCGAGCAGTTGCGGCAAGCCATCCGGGCTCCCGACGCGCAAAGTGAAGCGGCCGATCATCTGATTGTCGGGACCGTGACGCGCCTCGAACGCGCCGATGACGGGTCCACCTGGCCACTGACGGTACAGTCGGACGACCGGGATCAGGACGTCATTCGCGCCATATTGATCGAGAATTGTCCGCCACCAGCCGCGTCCTGGGCGTTGCGACTGGCCCAGATTGAGCAAGAGCGCGTCCGGACCGGTGCCCGAAGGACGGACATAGTCGATGCTGCTGTTACCGGTGCGATAGCGCGCCCAGGCCTGTTGCCATTCGGTGCGCTGCTCGAAGCCCTGCGCGACCCCGCCCGACCATTGGAGCGGTACGACGAGCATCGGTGGCGAGCGATCCGCATAGGCCGAGATCCCGAGGATCGACCCCGCGCGCGTGCGATCGAACAAGACACCGAGCTTGGCGACATAACGCTGCGGACCGATCTGCTCGTTTTCGACGACGATCCCCGACACCAGCGAATCGAGCGTACCGTCGGACACCAGCCCCCCGCCCCCGCCAAGCCGGTTGGACAACTGGACCCAGGCCTTGCGTTGCGCGAGGCGCCAACCGCCATAGCGCGCGGCGTCGGCGGATTTGCCGGACACGTCGACGACGACTCCGCTGACCTCGTAGGCGCTACCGCTGTCGACTGGCGGCGCGCCCCGGCCGCCACCCTCGATCTGGGCGAGCACGGCGCCGCCGCCAAGCAACAAGGCGGCGCCGGCAAGGGCGGTGGGCAGGGCACGGATACGCATCACATCGGCCTTTTGGCGAAGCAGGCGTGGAAATCCAAGCGCGATATGGCTAGGCGCATCGAACATGACCGACACGCCAGAGCCAACCGCCGCCCCGAACCAGCCCCAGACCGGTTCGTACACCTATGCCCAAGCCGGTGTTTCGATCGCTGCGGGCAATGCCCTGGTGCGGGCGATCGCTCCCCTGGCCCGCGCGACGCGGCGGCCCGGCGCCGACGCCGACCTTGGCGGGTTCGGCGGGATGTTCGATCTGAAGGCGGCAGGGTTCACCGATCCGTTGCTGGTGGCGGCGAACGACGGCGTGGGTACCAAGCTCAAGCTTGCGATCGACTGGAACCGGCATGAAGGCGTCGGGATCGATCTCGTTGCGATGTGCGTCAACGACCTCATCGTCCAGGGCGCCGAACCGCTGTTCTTCCTCGATTACTACGCCAGCGGCGCGCTCGATGCGGCCGTGGCGGAACGCGTCGTCGCCTCGATCGCCGAGGGCTGCAAGATGGCGGGCTGTGCGCTGATCGGTGGCGAGACGGCGGAGATGCCGGGCATGTACGCCGATGGCGATTACGATCTCGCGGGCTTCTGCGTCGGCGCAGTCGAGCGCAGCAATGTCCTCACCGGCCGCGAGATCGCGCCGGGCGACGTCATGCTCGGCCTGGCTTCGTCCGGAGTCCATTCGAACGGGTTCTCGCTCGTTCGCCGTCTTGCCGCCGATCGCGGCTGGAAGCTCGATCGGCCTGCGCTGTTCGATCAGGACCGGCTGCTGATCGATCACCTGATGGCGCCGACGCGCATCTATGTTGAAAGCCTGCTCCCGTTGCTGCGGGACCGTCGCATAAAGGGCCTCGCGCACATTACGGGCGGTGGGCTTCTCGAGAATATCCCGCGTGTCCTGCCGGGCGGCGTTCACGCGGTGGTCGATGCCGACGCCTGGGAACAGTCACGGTTGATGGCGTTCCTACAGGCGCAGGGCGCGATCGAACCCGAGGAGATGGCGCGGACCTTCAACTGCGGGATCGGCATGGTCGTCATCGTGAGCAGCGACGAGGCCGAGGCCGTTACCGCCGCCCTTACTGCATCGGACGAAACGGTCCACACGATCGGGCGGATCGAGGCCGGGACGCACGGCTGTACCGTCCGGGGATCGGCGGGTACGTGGAGCGCGCGCGCCGACTGGACGGCGACGCATGGCTGACAGGACGCGCGTTGGCGTCCTGATCTCGGGGCGCGGCTCGAACATGATGGCGCTGGCGACCGCCGCACGCGAACCGGATTGCCCCTACGAGATCGTGCTGGTGGCATCGGACAAGCCCGATGCGGCGGGGCTCGACTGGGCGCGGTCACACGATTTGCCGACGTTTGCGCTGTCGCCACGCGGCCTGGGCAAGCCGGCCTATGAAGCGGCGATCGACTCGGCCCTGCGCGACGCTGGCGTCGAGGTGGTCGCGCTCGCAGGATATATGCGGCTGCTGTCGGACACGTTCGTCGCCGCATGGCGGGACCGGATCGTCAACATCCATCCCTCGCTCCTGCCGAAGTACAAGGGTCTCGATACGCACGCACGGGCGATCGCGGCCAACGACGCGGTTGGCGGGTGCTCCGTCCATCTTGTGACAGAAGAACTCGACGGAGGCGCGGTGCTGGGCCAGGCCGAGGTCCCGATCCGTCCCGGTGACGACGCCGATCGTCTCGCGAACCGCGTATTGGCGGCCGAGCATGCGCTGTATCCAAGGACGCTGGCCGCGTTCGTGACGCGATGAGCGGCCCCACGCCCACCGAACGCGCCGAAGCGTCAGCAGTCCGGCGGCGCTGGATCACATTGGCAGAGCTTCTTGCCATCGCCGGCGTTCTGATCGCGGCGCTGACGCTATGGAGCAACTGGTCGGAACGTTCGGCCGAGAAGGCCGAAAGGGCGAACGCCAGCGCGAGCGAACGACAGGCCGCGCGGCGGTTCGAAATCCGTGCGGTAGCGGCGGAAAACGGCGACTCGCTGCTGTTGTTGCGCGACGACAAACACGAGATCCAGAATGCGACCGTCGCCTTTCCATCCGCCCTTCAGGTTGGGCGCAAGGAGGCACTGACCGACCAGATTCAGCGCAGCTGGTTCGAAAAGCCCTTGCTCAAGGCGACCGACGGTGGCGCGGACGAGCAAGAGGGGCGCTTGCCGGTGCTGATCACGGTCTCGTACACCGATGGTGATGCCGTACGCACCGCGCGTGGCATCCATGACATCATCTGGGAGACGAAACCCGGCGGGTTCCTGGCGGGCCGTTCACTCAAGCTGCAAGGCTTGCGCGCGCGGCAACGGGGCGGCGACCAAACGAAGCTGGATGCGATCTGGGCGCGGGAAAAACCGAAATCATAGTGGTGAGGTTGGCCAGCGATGGCAGGATGCGATCGCCCCGTTCAGAGCCGGAGCGCGTATACGGGGTCTTCGTAGAGCGTATCGCCTACCGCAAAGGACCGTGACCCCACGACCTCGAAGCCGGCACGCTCGTAGAATCGCCTGGCGCGCGAGTTCTTTGCCCACACACCCAGCAACATCCGCGTGTGGCCACCCGCCCTCGCATCGTCGCATGCCTCTCGCAAAAGGCCTTGTCCGACCCCGCCACCATGAAACTGTTTGAGCGTGTATATCCGACGCAGCTCGATATCGGCTGCGTCCGTGTCGATCGGGAAGTCCGGGCTGGTAAGCACCGTGTAGCCGATCGGGGCATGGCCTGGTTCATACTCGGCCAGGGTCACCACCGTCTGCGGATCCGATAGCCAAGTCTCGAAGACGGCGTGGCTGTTGTTGCGCGCGCAGTGCCCGATGATGTCGGCCCCGTTCAGCACGCTCGCATAGGCATCGAGAAACGCGGCGGATGCGACGAGCGACAGGGCGGGTGAATCACCCGGTGTCGCGCGTCGCAGCCGCCAGGTCATCAGCCGACGATTTCTTCTGGCTTGAAGAAATAGGCGATCTCGATCTCGGCGTTCTCGTCCGAGTCCGAACCGTGAACGGAGTTTGCCTCGATCGATTCGGCGAGCTCCTTGCGGATCGTGCCGGCATCGGCATTCGCAGGATTGGTCGCACCCATGATGTCGCGATTACGCTGCATCGCGTTCTCGCCCTCGAGAACCTGAACCACGACCGGGCCGGAAATCATGAAGTCGACGAGTTCACCAAAGAACGGGCGCTCCTTGTGCACGGCGTAGAAGCCCTCGGCCTGCTCGCGGGTCATCTGGATGCGCTTCGAAGCAACGACGCGGAGGCCGGCTTCCTCAAGCATCTTCGTGACGGCGCCGGTCAGGTTGCGGCGGGTTGCATCGGGCTTGATGATCGAAAAGGTACGGTTCGCGGCCATGCTGGTCACGGGCTCCTGTGTTGACGGAAATGGGATGCGCGGCGCTTAGTCGCAGAGCGGCCCTAAAGCAACGTCTATGCCGCGCGCATGCCCGGGCGATCCGATCAGGCGGCCTGCTCCCAACGCCCCGAATCGTTCTGTTTCCAATAGCGTCGTTCCACGCCATCGCGGCCCGCAAGCGCTTTCCACGCCAGCCGTGCCTCACGGATCGCGTCTTCGTCGAAGATGTGAAACGCGCGGTCGAAGTCGAGTGCCGTATCGCGCCATTTGCCATCGACGATCGCGACGTTGCCGGCGGCGTTTGCGGCGGTCACGTCGGGCGCGATCAATATGGGCTGTGCCCCGTCGTTACCGGCGCCCTGTTGCGCATGCGGCAGGAAGCTCTCGGGCGCGTAGGACCACAGCAGCCGGTCGAGCGCGACGCGCTGCGCCTCCGACTCCGCGACGACGACCAGCCTTCCCCCGGTGGCGACGACACGCTCCGCGATCCGGGGAAGGACGCGGTCGAGGGGGATGCTGAGGTGGTAAAAGTCGACCTGCACGTTGCGTCCCCCTGCCCGACCCTTCCGTCATCCCGACCTTTTCAGGATGACGATGGGCACATGCGCTTTAGCCTCAGCCCTCAAAATTGTCCGCGACGAACCGGTCGAGCAGCCGCACGCCATATCCCGTCGCGCCCTTGTCGTGGTTCGTCCCCGGTTTGTCGGACCAGACCATGCCGGCGATGTCGAGATGCGCCCACTTGACGCCCTCGTCGACGAAACGCTGGATGAACTGTGCCGCGGTGATCGAACCGGCGCCGCGGGGACCGACATTCTTCATGTCAGCGATCGGCGAATCGATCAGCTTGTCATAGGCCGGCGACAGCGGAAACCGCCACAATGTCTCGCCGGTCGCCTTCCCCGCCGCGAGGAGCTTGTCCGCGAGCGCATCGTCATTGGCGAAGATGCCGCCATTCTCCGTCCCGAGCGCGACGATCATCGCACCCGTCAGCGTCGCGAGGTCGACGATCATCGTCGGCTTGAACGTCTTCTGCACCCATGTGACACAATCGCACAGCACGAGCCGGCCTTCGGCGTCGGTGTTGAGCACTTCGATCGTCTGACCCGACATCGAGGTTATGACGTCGCTGGGCCGCAAGGCCGCGCCGTCGGGCATGTTCTCGACCAGCCCCATGACGCCGACGACGTTCACCTTGGCCTTGCGCGCGGCAAGCGCCTTCATCGCGCCGGCGACCGCACCGGCACCGCCCATATCCCACTTCATGTCTTCCATGCCCGCGCCGGGCTTGATCGAGATGCCGCCCGAGTCGAACGTCACACCCTTGCCGACGAACGCCAGCGTCGGTGCATCCGCGCCAGCACCATTCCACTTCAGCGCGAGGATACGGGCTTCCCGACGCGAGCCCTGGCTCACGCCCAGCAAGGCGCCCATGCCGAGATCCGCCATCTGCGCTTCGTCGAGCACGGTGATCTCGACGCCCAGACCTTCGACCTCCTTCGTGACCTTCGCGACGAAGCTCTCCGGGTACAGGATGTTCGGGGGCGAGGTGACGAGCCAGCGGGTCAGATCGAGCCCGTCGGTGACGGCGTCGTGGCGCGCCCATGCGGCTTCGCCTCCGTCACCAGACCCGACGATCGTCAGCGTCGTCAGCGTCGGCTTCGCCGTCTCGGCAAGCTTGGTACGATAGGTATCATAGCGCCACGCGCGCTGTTCGGCAGCCGCGGCAAACCGCGCGACGAGATCGGCCGAAGGTGCCGATGGCAGAGCCTGCATCATCACGGTGACCGCCGTCGCGCCCGACGTCAGCAGGCGCGCGACGACGGCGCCGCCGGCCTTCTCCCAGTCGTTCTCGCTTCCCGCACCCGTCCCGACCAGCAAGACCTGCCGAACGACATCGTCGACAGGGACGAAGAGTTCGACGATCGAACCCGCGTCGCCCGAGAAGCGCGCCGCGGTGGTGGCCTGGTCCGCGACAGCCTGCGCATGCTCGCTGATCGCACCCCAGACGATATGGGGCACGCCGTCCTTGCCGACGGGAAGTGCGAGAATGGCGGCATCAGCGGCAGCGGCGGGAGCGAAATGGATCTGCATCAGGGGACCTCGAACCACGGGATAAATAGGCGATGACAGCCTCCTAGGCTCATGACGCGGGTCTGGCAAAGCACGACGATTGCAGCAAAGGCCCGGTGGTGCGATAGGCGGCCTTCGACGGGCACGAACGGTGGCCCGAATGCCAAAAGGGGCTGATGTTCATCGTGCTGCGTATCGACCTTTTGGCGGGTTGCGCCCTGTCGCTCGCATTGCTGGCGGCGTCGCCTACCCATGCGCAGGATCTGCAGGACCGCCCGGTCACACCCCCTGCGCCCGAAGCACCGGCGGCGGGCGCGCCGACGGTGCCGGACGCGGACCAGGTCCAGTTCAGCTCGGAGACGCTCGAATATGACACGAACACCGATGTCGTGACCGCCAAGGGTGCGGTTCGCATGTTTCGCGAGGGAAGCCGCCTGCGCGCGGACACGGTCGTCTGGAACCGCAAGACGGGCAAGGTGCTCGCGACCGGCGATATCGCGGTGACCAACCCGCAGGGCGACATCGCCTATGGCGACCAGATCGAGCTCACCGATTCGCTCAAGGACGGCGTCGTCGACAATATGCTCGTGGTGCTCGAGCAGGGCGGACGAATGGCGGCAGCGCAGGGTACGCGCGAAGCGGACGGAACGCTCAACCTTCGCAGCGCCGCCTATACGCCGTGCTCGGTCACCAATTCGGAAGGATGCCCGAAGGACCCGACGTGGAAGATCACGGCCGTACGCGTGACCTATCGTCCGCAGCGAGAGCGTATCTATTTCGACGGCGGACGACTCCACCTCTTCGGGCTTCCCTCGCTCCCGCTGCCCAAATTCTCCACGCCCGTGGGCGGCGGCAGCGACAGCGGTCTTTTGTCGCCGACCGCGAGTTACAGCCGGGTCAACGGGCTCGAGCTCGGTGTTCCCTATTATTTCAAGCTGGGGCCAAACAAGGGCCTCGTGATCACGCCTCGCGTCTATTCGAGCGTCCTGCCGATGGTGCAGGCCGATTATTCGCAGCTGGGGACGAAGGGGGCGTTCAGGGTCAACGCCTATGCCACGGCCAGCCGGCGCAGCGACGACCTGCTGAACAGCAACCCCGCCGACACGGAGATGGCTTTTCGCGGCTATCTCGACGGCATCGCGCGATACCAGTTCTCGCCGCAATGGAGTGCCAGCGCATCGCTGCGTGTGACGACCGATCGCACGTTCCTGCGACGCTACGACATTTCCCGCGATGATCGGCTCCGTTCGACCGCCAGTATTCAGCGGGTCGACGATTCGAGCTACCTGTCGCTGACCGCCTGGGCTGCACAGACGCTGCGGGTCAACGATCCGCAAGGCCAGCAACCGATCGCGCTGCCGGAAATCGACTATCGCAAGCGGTTCGACGACGGCGTGCTCGGAGGCCGGTTCCAGCTGCAGCTGAACACGCTCGCGCTGACGCGAACGGATGGGCAGGACACGCAGCGCGCGTTCGCCAGCCTCCAGTGGGACCTCCGTCGTCTGACGCGGTGGGGGCAGGAAGTCACCTTCACCGCCTTCGCACGCGGCGATGCCTACAATACCGACGATACGCTGCTGACGTCGGTCGCGAGCTATCGCGGGAACGAAGGCTTTACCGGCCGCGCGATCGGCGCGGTTGCCGTCGACGTGAAATGGCCGTTCATCGGGTCCTTCCTCGGCGGCACGCAGCGTCTCACGCCGCGGGTACAGGTCGTCGCGGCACCGAAGCTGGCCAATCTTTCTGTCCCCAATGAAGACAGTCGTGCGCTCGATCTGGATACGTCCAACCTGTTTTCGCTCAACCGGTTCGCCGGATATGACCGGTTCGAGGATTCGACCCGTGTCACCTATGGCGCCGACTGGGCGATCGATCTGCCGGGGATCGCGATCGAGACGAACATCGGCCAGAGCTACCGCCTCGACACGCGACCGACCATCCTCCCCGACGGCACGGGACTCAGCGACCGGTTCTCGGATGTCGTCGGTCGCACGGAGGTCCGCTTCCGCGACTTCGTCTCGGTGACTCACCGGTTCCGCCTCGACAAGGACGGCTTCGCGGTCCGCCGCAACGAAATCGACGCCACGCTCGGCTCGCGCGCAACCTACATTCTTGTCGGGTATCTCCGGCTCAACCGCGACATCACGCCGGCGATCGAGGATCTCCAGGATCGCGAAGAGGCGCGCGTCGCAGGGCGTGTCCAGTTCGCCAAATTCTGGTCGGCGTTCGGTTCGGCGGTCGTCGATCTCACGAACCGTGCGGAGGACCCCTTGTCGCAGTCGAGCGGCTTCGATCCGATCCGCCACCGGCTGGGTGTCCAATATGAGGACGATTGTCTGCGGCTCGGTGCAACGTGGCGACGCTATTACAACAACACCGGGGATGCGCGCAGGGGCAACAGTTTCCTGCTGACGCTGGCCTTCACTAATCTGGGCCGCTAAGCCCCTATTCAGCTACTGCACGGCAAGACGCGCGTTGCGTGCGATGATTACGCGATGATGGGATACCGATATCTTGAAGCATGATGTTCGACTGGCAACGCGTGGAAGCCGGGTAATCGGGGCAGTGGTCTTGGCGGCCCTGGCGGCTGGCGCCGTAGCGCAAACCGCGCCACCGGCGGCCAACTCGGGCCGCACCGTGTCCGATCAGAGCATACCGGACAATACCGGGCTCGACATTCCGGCTAACCTCCAGATCTTCGGCAAGGTCGATCCAAACGTTCGAAAGCCGACGGCGATCGTCAACGATTCGGTCATCACCGGCACCGACGTCGACCAGCGTGTCGCGCTGATCGCGATGGCAAACGAAGGTGCGAAGCTGTCGCCCGAAGACCGCGACCGGCTGAAGCTCCAGGTCCTGCGCCAGCTGATCGACGAGACGCTGCAGCTTCAGGAAGCGAAGACGGCCGACATCACGATCTCGCCCGCCGAACTTACCCAGAGCTATGACGCGGTATCGAAGCGCTTCAACCGCACCCCCGTGGCGATGACCGCCTATCTGCGCGAAACGGGGTCGTCGGATCGTTCGCTCAAGCGGCAGATCGAGGGTGAACTGGCTTGGCAGCGCTATCTGCGCAAGCGCGTGGAGCCGTTCGTCAATGTCGGCGACGAGGAGGTCAAGGGCATCATCGACCGCCTCGAGGCAGCCAAGGGCACCGACGAGTTCAACCTCAAGGAGATCTACCTTGCGGGCAATGCGACCAACGGCCAGCAGGTCTATGCCAACGCCCGCCAGCTGATCCAGGATATCCAGAAGGGCGGCAAGCCGTTCGATTATTATGCGACGCAGTTCTCGGAAGCGTCGACGCGTGCAGTCGGCGGTGACCTTGGCTGGGTGCGCGCCGCAACGCTGCCGCCGCAGCTCGCCGAGGCGGCACAGTCGATGCAGGTCGGTCAGGTCGCCGGGCCGATCGAAGTCTCGGGCGGCTATTCGATTCTCTATCTGACCGACAAGCGGCAGGTGCTCACGGCGGATCCGCGCGACGCACGGCTCAGCCTCAAGCAGCTCACGCTGCGTTTTCCGGCGAACACGACGCAGGCACAGGCCGCGGTGCGCGCCGAGGCGTTCGCGCAGGCTACGAGGGATCTTCGGGGCTGCGGGACCGTCGAGAAGGTCGCTGCCGGGATCGGCGCCGACGTGGTCGACAATGACACCGTGCGTATCCGTGATCTCCCGCCGCAGCTGCAGGAAGTCATGCTGAAGCTTCAGGTCGGCGAGTCGAGTCCGCCATTCGGCTCCGCCGAACAGGGTGTCCGCGCGCTCGTGCTGTGTGGTCGCGACGATCCGCAATCGGGCGCGCTGCCAAGCTCGGCCCAGATCCAGGGTCAGCTCGAGCAGCAGCGCGTCAACCTGCGTGCGCAACAGAAGCTGCGCGATCTCCGTCGCGACGCGGTGGTCGAATATCGCTGATCGAACGATGAGCATGCGCAATCCCTTGGCGGTATCGATGGGCGACCCGGCCGGAATCGGACCTGAGATCATCGCCAAGGCGTGGGCTAAGCGTGAAGCCCATGATCTGCCGCCGTTCGTGGCGATCGGTGACGCCCGAGCGATCGAGCGGGTGTGGAACGGTCCGCTCGTCCGCGTTACAAGCCTCGACGAAGGCAGCGCTGCCTTTGCGACGGGCGTTCCCGTGCTGAGCGTCGAGGACGCGGGCGATGTCGTGCCGGGCGTGCCGGACACCGATGGGGCCCGATGCGCGCTCCATTCGCTCGAACTCGCCGTAGGACTCGTCCGGACCGGCGCAGCCCGCGCGCTGGTGACCGGGCCAGTGTCGAAGGCGCGTCTCTATGCGATCGGTTTCAGCCATCCGGGTCAGACCGAATTCGTCGCCGAACGGTTTGGCATTGCCGGTGAGAATGCCGTGATGATGCTCGCCGGTCCGTCGCTTCGGGTCGTACCCATCACCACGCACGTCCCCCTCAACGCGGTCTCGTCCATGTTGACCATCGATCTCATCCTCGCGCGCGCGCGTGCAACCGCGCGGGGGCTGACCCGCAATTTCGGTATCGAAGCCCCTCGGCTGGCGTTTGCAGGGTTCAATCCGCACGCCGGCGAACAGGGCGCGCTGGGTCGCGAGGAGATCGACGTCATCGAACCGGCCATCGCGATCCTCCAGGCCGAGGGCATCGATGCGACGGGTCCTTTTGCGGCAGATACGTTGTTCCATCCGCGTGCCCGTGCGACCTATGATGCGGCGCTCTGCTGTTACCATGACCAGGCGCTGGTTCCGCTCAAGACCATCCATTTCGATGAGGGTGTGAACATCACGCTCGGCCTCCCGATCGTCCGGACCTCGCCCGATCACGGCACCGCTTTTTCCATCGCGGGCAAGGATATGGCCGAGCCCGGTGCGATGATCGCTGCGATTGCAATGGCCGGCCAGGCGGCGGACCGTCGTGCACGGTCCGCGCTCGCGCAATGATCCAACCGACAATGCCGTTGCCGCCGCTCCGCGAAGTCATCGCGCGGCACGGCCTGAACGCAAGCAAGGCGCTTGGTCAGAACTTCCTGTTCGACGGGCAGCTGCTCGCGCGGATCGCCGCGGTTCCGGGGGATCTCCACGACAGGGAAGTTCTCGAGATCGGACCGGGCCCGGGTGGCCTCACGCGTGCGCTGCTCGCCGCAGGCGCGCGGGTTACCGCGATCGAACGCGACCATCGCTGCATCCCGGCGCTCGGCGAACTCGGCGATGCGTTCCCGGGGCGCCTGCGCGTGCTCGAAGGCGACGCACTGGCGATCGACGCCCCGTCGCTCTTCGAAGGCGCACCGCATATCGTCTCGAACCTGCCGTACAATGTTGGCACGGCGTTGCTCGTCGGGTGGCTATCGACGGATTGGATGCCGTGGTGGCAATCGCTGACGCTGATGTTCCAGAGGGAAGTCGCCGAGCGTATCGTCGCGACAACCGACAGCGACCATTACGGCAGGCTCGCCGTACTCGCGCAGTGGCGAAGCACCGCGCGTATTGCGATGCCCGTCCATCGCTCCGCCTTCACGCCGCCGCCGAAGGTCATGTCGGCGGTCGTTCATATCACCCCATCGCCCGCGCCGCAGGATGTCGATTTCAGCCTGCTAGAGCGGCTTACCGGCGCGGCGTTCGGGCAGCGGCGCAAGATGCTCCGGCAAAGCCTGAAGTCGGTACCGGGCGCGCTCGATGCGCTCGAACGGATCGGTATCGACGGAACGCGCCGCGCCGAGACACTCGCGGTGGTCGACTTCGTCGCGCTGGCCCGCGAGGCAGAATCAGCGGTCAGCGCCTCCCGCTGATCGGTCAGTCCTTGGCCGGCGCCGGCTTGGGAGCGACCTGCGCCGTCGTGATCGGCGGCCCCTTGGCGATCGTCGCGGCAAGCTGGCTTGCCTCGGGGCATGCGCCCTTGCAGATCGTCCTGATCTTGGCGAGGTTGTCGCGCGCACGAACGACCGCACCCTTCATGACCAAGGCGGTGCCCTGTCCGTTGAGCGCGACGACGTCGTTCGGCTCGAGCAGCAACGCCTCGCGGTAGAGACGGATCGCCTTTCCGGGAAGGTCGCGTGCCTCTGCGACCTTTGCCAGCTCGATGAACGCCGCACGATTGCGCGGATCGACCGCAACCGCTGTTTCCAGCATGTCGGTCGCACCGTCCAGATTGCCGGCCGCCTTCAGGCTGCGGCCCTGCGCCAGCAGCTGCATCGACCGGGGGTCGATCTGGTTGTCCGGGCGCTGCCCGCTGAGCGAGGTCGACACCGACACCACCGTTAGCGCGGCAGCAAAGGCAACGGTCGAAAAACGCATCAGGGTCTCCAGGCGGCGCACAGCGACATTGGCTAGCATTGCTAGGCGGCTAGCATGCGCGGATAAGCCGCGCGACAAAAAAGCCATCCGTCCCGTCTCGGCCGGGCTCGAGGCGGATACCGTGACCATGCTCCGCACCGGCGGGCAAGGTAAAGCGATCGACCTGCCAACCCGGCTGCGCGTTCAGGAACCAGCTGACCTGATCCGTGCCCTCCGCGTCCAGCAGCGAGCAGACAATATAGACGAGCGCGCCGCCCGGCTTGACCAGCGAGGATGCCGCCGAGAGAACCTGCTGCTGCGTCGATTGCAACCGCGACAGGCGGTCGGGGGTGAGCCGCCACCGGGCCTCCGGGTTGCGCCGCCACGTCCCGGTCCCCGAGCAGGGGGCGTCGACAAGCACGCCATCGGCCTGCCCGCTCCATTCGACCAGCGCATCCCGCTCGCGGCCGGGATTGAGCAGCATCGTGTCGATGATCGTCGCGCCCGCGCGGGTTGCGCGGGGGGCGAGCCTCGCCAACCGGTTGCGGTCGGTATCGCATGCCAGGATCACACCCTGATCGGCCATCGCCGCTGCCAGCGCGAGCGTCTTGCCGCCTGCCCCGGCGCAGAAGTCGACGATCCGCTGGCCAGGTTTTGCCTGCATCGCAAGACCGACGATCTGACTGCCTTCGTCCTGAACCTCGAGAGCGCCTCCGTTGAACAACGGGAGCAACTCGACATTGGTACCCAGCGGAAGCCGGATGCCATCCGGCGCCTTATCGGTCGCCTCCGCCTCGGGCAGCGCCGCCAGAACGGCTGCGCGGTCGGTTATAAGCCGGTTTACGCGAAGATCGAGCGTCGCGCGGCCGGCCAGGTCGGTCAGCGCGGCGCCATCAAGCCCTGACGCGCGCAACGCCTTGGTCAGCCATTGCGGGGCGACACCCGCTCGTGCCCGCGGCTCATCCTTTGCGATCGACGCCGGCGCATGCGTCGAGCCATCGAAGGTTTCCGCAACGGCGGGATCGGCATCGGCGACGAGCAGCATGGCGGACCGCCCGTCCTCGGGGCGATCGCCGGCCTTGCGGATGGCGGAATAGACGAGCTCGCGAACGGCCCGACGATCCTTCGACCCGGCATAGCGCCTGGTCGCGAAATACCGCGCGATCAGCGTGTCGGCGGCAGCGCCGCCTTCGCGCGCAGCGACGATGATCTGATCGAGCAGTTCGATCGCAGCCTGCGTTCGCGCCGGGGGGGTCATGCTGCTGACTCCTCAACAAGGAGGGATATCAGCGGCGATCGGTACAACAAGCTCATCATCATGCCCCCCCCTAGCCCCTCCCGGCGCCGGGAGGGGAATATTTTCGGGGGGCAGCGCTTAGCGGGTCGGGTAGTTCGGCGCCTCACGCGTGATCGTCACGTCATGGACATGGCTCTCCATCAGGCCCGCGCCCGTGATCTGGACGAATTCGGCGCGCGACTGAAGGTCGGGGATCGTTGCCGAGCCTGTGTAGCCCATTGCTGCCTTGATGCCGCCGACGAGCTGATGGATGACGTCCTTTGCCGGCCCCTTATAGGCGACTTGGCCCTCGATCCCCTCGGGAACGAGCTTCAGCTGATCCTTGATATCGCCCTGGAAATAGCGGTCCGCCGAGCCGCGGCCCATCGCGCCGACCGAGCCCATCCCGCGATAGGACTTATAAGCGCGCCCCTGATACAGGAACGTCTCGCCCGGTGCCTCGTCGGTCCCGGCCAGCAGCGAGCCGATCATGACGGTCGAGGCGCCCGCGGCGAGCGCCTTGGCCATATCGCCCGAGGTCCGGATCCCGCCATCGGCAATGACGGGGACGCCTGCCTTGTGACCCGCTTCGGCACAATCCATGACCGCAGTCAGCTGCGGCACGCCGACGCCTGCGACGACACGCGTCGTACAGATCGAACCGGGCCCGATCCCGACCTTGATGCCATCGGCACCGGCGTCGATGAGCGCGCGCGTTGCCGCAGCGGTCGCGACATTGCCCGCGACGACCTGGACGGAATTGGAGAGCTTCTTGACGCGCTCGACAGCGCGGCCGACGTCACGGTTATGCCCATGCGCGGTATCGATCACGATCAGATCGCAGCCCGCATCGACCAGCTGCTCGGTCCGGTCGTACCCCTTGTCGCCGACCGTCGTCGCGGCCGCGACGCGCAGCCGGCCTGCCTCGTCCTTCGTGGCATCGGGGAACATGACCGCCTTCTCGATATCCTTGACGGTGATCAGCCCGACACAGCGATACTGCGCATCGACGACCAGCAGCTTCTCGATCCGGCGCTGATGCAACAGGCGGCGGGCTTCTTCCTTGCCGACCTCGGTCGAAACCGTGGCGAGGTTTTCATGCGTCATCAATTCGCTGACGGGCTGCTGCGGGTTGCCGGCAAAGCGCACGTCGCGGTTGGTGAGGATACCGACGAGCTTGCCGTCCGCCTCGACAACGGGGATACCGCTGATGCGGTGCCCTGCCATCAACGCCTGGGCCTCGCCCAGCGTCGCAGTCGGCTTGATCGTGATCGGATTGACGACCATCCCCGACTCGAACCGCTTGACCTGCCGCACTGCCGCCACCTGCTGCTCGACGGTGAGGTTGCGGTGGAGCACGCCAATGCCGCCGAGCTGCGCCATGACGATCGCCATGTCCGCCTCGGTGACGGTGTCCATCGCCGAGGACAGGATCGGGATGTTCAGCGCGATGCCGCGCGTCAGCTGGGTACGCGTGTCCGCCTGGCTAGGCAGGACGTCCGACTCGCCCGGATACAGGAGGACGTCGTCGAAGGTGAGGCCGAGGCGGATATCCATGTAAGCTGCCGATCCTGGGTGTGAGGTGGCGCGCCATGTAACCAAAGCCGACGCGTACGGCTAGGCCTCTCGTCGGTCGACGTGCTATAGCGAAGCGATACACGGATGGGGGAGTTACCATGGGTCTTGTGATAGCCGCGCTCGCAGTGGCGCTGGTGCTTTTCTACCTGATGACCAGCATCAAGATCGTCCGTCAGGGATATCAGTACACGATCGAGCATTTCGGACGCTTCACCGCGGTCGCCCGGCCCGGCTTCAACTTCTACCCCGCGTTCTTTTACCGTGTTGGCCGCAAGGTCAACATGATGGAACAGGTCATCGACATCCCCGGTCAGGAGATCATCACAAAGGACAATGCGATGATCTCGACGGATGGCGTCGTGTTCTTCCAGGTGCTCGACTCCGCAAAGGCGGCGTACGAGGTGTCGGATCTGTACCAGGCGCTTCTTCAGCTCACGACGACCAATCTCCGGACGGTGATGGGGTCGATGGACCTCGACGAGACCCTGTCGAAGCGCGACGAGATCAATGCGCGCCTGCTCAGCGTCGTCGACCACGCGACGACCCCCTGGGGCGTCAAGATCACGCGCGTCGAGATCAAGGACATCCGACCGCCGGCCGACATCGTCAACGCCATGGGCCGGCAGATGAAGGCCGAACGAGAGAAGCGCGCCAACATCCTCGACGCCGAGGGCTCACGCGCTTCCGAAATCCTTCGTGCCGAGGGGCAGAAACAGGCGCGAATCCTCGAATCCGAAGGGCGCAAGGAATCGGCGTTTCGCGATGCGGAAGCACGCGAGCGCGCCGCCGAAGCCGAAGCCGCTGCCACCCGCGCCGTCTCGCACGCGATCGAGGAAGGCGGGGCGCAGGCGATCAACTATTTCATCGCGCAGAAATATGTCGAGGCCATCGGCAAGTTCGCAACATCGCCAAACGCCAAGACGATATTGTTCCCCGTCGAAGCGACGCAGCTGATGGGCACGCTGGGTGGGATCGGCGAACTCGCCAAGGACGCGCTGCGCGAAACGGTCAGTCCACCCCCAGCCAAACCGGCGCCGCGTGGTCCGTTTGAACTGTCGTCCTCAACCGAACCGCCCACGACCTGATGGGAATGATCGGTGCGGCTGGCGCGTGGCTGATTGCCGCGCTTGTGCTAGGGATCGCGGAGCTTGCCGCGCCCGGGATATTCCTCGTGTTCCTGGCAATCGCCGCAGCTGTGACCGGGGTTGCCCTTCTCGCGCTTCCGGAGTTGCCGATCGCCGTCCAGTTGGCGTCGTTCGCGGTCTGGAGCACCGCGACGGTCCTGATCGGCCGGCGCTGGTACCGCGACTATCCCGTCGCCGGTGCCGACCCGATGCTAAACGACCGGTCCGCCAGGATGGTAGGGCAGATCGTGATCGTCGAAACGGCGATCGTGGATGGACGCGGGCGGGTGTTGGTCGGCGATGGAAGCTGGCCGGCACGCGGGGACGACGCCGCGGCTGGGACACGTGTTCGGATTACGCGCGTCGCTGACGGCGTGGCGGACGTGACGCCGGTCTGACCCGACGCATACCCGTGGCGGGCGTGCAATATGAAGCACCCCCGCCCCGAAGCAGACGACCGGTCAGGACAGATCCTACGCGTTATACCGCTTCGCGAGTCTTGGGGGCGGCCTGCCGGACGCCCTCATCGACATGATCGGCGAACTGAGCGAAGTTCTCGACGAACAGGTCGACGAGTTTTGCCGCCGTCGCGTCGTAGGCATCCTTGTCCGCCCAGGTGGCGCGCGGGTCGAGGATCGCGTCGTCGACGCCCGGAACGCTGACCGGCACCTTGAACCCGAAGTTCGGATCGGTCCGGAACGTCGCGTCGTTCAGGCTACCGTCGAGCGCCGCGTTGAGCAATGCCCGCGTGGCCTTGATCGGCATCCGGTTGCCGACGCCATATTTGCCACCCGTCCAGCCGGTGTTGACCAGCCAGCAGTCGACGCCACCCTTTGCGATCCGCTCCTTGAGCAAATTGCCGTACACCGAAGGGTGGCGGGGCATGAACGGCGCGCCAAAGCACGTCGAGAATGTCGCATCGGGCTCGGTCACGCCGATCTCGGTTCCTGCCACGCGAGCCGTGTAGCCCGACAGGAAATGGTACATCGCTTGATCGGGCGTCAGCTTCGCGATTGGGGGCAGAACGCCGTAGGCGTCCGCGGTCAGCATCACGATGTTGCGCGGAACCGGGCCCATATTCTCATCCGACGCATTCGGGATGAAGTCGATCGGATAGGCACCGCGACTGTTTTCCGCGAGCGTGTGGTCGTCGAGATCGAGCAGGCGCGTCGTCGGGTCCATCACGACGTTCTCGAGCACGGTGCCGAACCGCTTCGTGGTCGCGAAGATCTCGGGCTCGGCATCCGCGGAGAGACGGATCATCTTCGCATAGCAGCCACCCTCGAAATTGAAGACGGCGGTATCCGACCAGCCATGCTCGTCATCGCCGATGAGGGTACGGCTCGCGTCGGCGGACAACGTCGTCTTGCCGGTACCCGACAGGCCGAAGAACACGGCGGTATCGCCATTCGGTCCCATGTTGGCCGAACAGTGCATCGGCATGACGCCGGTCGGCGGCAGCAGATAATTGAGCAGTCCGAACACCGACTTCTTCATCTCGCCGGCATATTTGGTGCCGCCGATCAGGATGAGCTTGTCGGTGAAGTTGACCGCGATCACGGTCTCGCTGCGGCAACCATGACGGGCCGGATCGGCGCGGAAGCTCGGCAGATCGACGATCGTATAATCGGCGACGAAGCCCTTGAGCGCGGCCTCTTCGGGGCGGACCAGCATCGTCCTGATGAAGAGGTTATGCCAAGCAAGCTCGGTGATCACGCGGACCTGGACGCGATGATCCGTCTGCGACCCACCGTACAGATCCTGGACGAACAGCTCCTTGCGATCGGCGAGCGCTTTGAAGAAGTCGGCCTTGAGCGCCTCGAAATGCGCCGGCTCCATCGCCTTGTTGCTCTTGCCCCACCACACGGTGCTTTCCGTCTCGGCATCGCGGACGATGAACTTGTCCTGCGCCGAGCGCCCCGTATGGGCACCCGTCGTCACCACGAGCGGTCCATCGGCGGACAATGTGCCCTCGCCACGCTCGAGCGCGGCCTCGACGAGCTGGGCGGTAACGAGGTTCCAGTGCAGCTTCGCCGGGGTCTCGATCCCCTGTTCTGCCAGCCCGCCATCGGGAATGCGCAAATCCGCCACGTCAACTCTCCATAAACTCTGCCGCATACGTATGTATGTGATTGAAAGTCGATGTATCCGGCGCCCCGGCACGGGTCAAACGGGGTAACCTACAATCTTACCATCGTCAGACATTTCATGACCCATATTGGCTCAAACGCGCGATGTTGTTGAGTGGCGCCCGACTTTGGCTTAGTCCGGTCCGCACGTGATGGATGCATGACGGATGCGAACGGCGATCGAATGACAGTTTTCCCATGACCGCGACGATCGCGTTGGTCGATGACGACCGGAACATCCTGACCTCGGTGTCGATCGCGCTGCAGACCGAGGGGTTCACGACGCGTATCTATTCCGACGGGGAAACGGCGCTGAAGGCGCTGACCGACAACCCGCCGGATCTCGCGATCTTCGATATCAAGATGCCGCGAATGGATGGGCTCGAGCTGCTCCGTCGGCTCCGCGAGAAGAGCCAGATCCCCGTCATCTTCCTGACCAGCAAGGACGACGAGCTCGACGAGGCGCTGGGCCTCGCGATGGGTGCCGACGACTATATCGCCAAGCCCTTTTCGCAACGCCTGCTGATCGCGCGTATCCGTGCGATCCTGCGGCGCACCGAACTGACGCAGTCCCCGGGATCGGAAACCGAAGCGGAGACGGCGGGCCCGCTCGATCGTGGTCGTCTGAACATGGATCCGGCGCGTCACCGGACGATGTGGAACGGGCTTCCCGTTACGCTCACCGTGACCGAGTTCATGATCCTCGAAACACTCGCGCAGCGGCCGGGGATCGTGAAGACACGCAACCAGCTGATGGATGCCGCCTATCAGGACGACATCTACGTCGATGACCGGACAATCGACAGCCATATCAAACGCCTTCGCCGCAAGTTCCGACAGGTCGACCCGGAATTCGATGCGATCGAGACGCTCTATGGCGCCGGATACAGATTTTCAGACGATTAGCATGCCCGCCCCCGATCTGCATGACATCGACGATCTGCGCGAAAGTGAAGATGGCCGGGATCTGACGCTGCGCTGGTCGGGCCAGATCTCGCTCACCCGGCGGATATTGGCGGTCAACATCTTTGCGCTGCTGCTGTTGGCCGGCGGGTTCTTCTACCTTGATTCCTATCGCAGCCGGATCCTCGACAGCCGCGTGGCGCAAGCCGGTCGCGAGGCACGACTGATCGGCGAGGCGCTCGCCGCGGTCGCGCCCGCCTTGCGTGACCCGCTGATCGTCCGGCTCGGCAATGATACCGGCTCGCGCATCCGACTCTACGACGCTGCCGGAAAGCCGATCGTGGACAGCCGCTTGCTCGGACTGCGCAATTTCGTGCTCCAGGATCCCGACAAGGAGGATTGGGGTCAGGACGTCGCGCGTTTTCTCGACGCGGTGATCGATATCGTCGTGATGGCACCGCGAGCGCCGCTCTACCGAGAACGTGGCGCCGGCCAATCCTGGCCCGACGTCGATCGAGCACGCCAGCACCAGCGCATTTCGGCGACCGTGTGGCGTGCGCCGGACCGTACCCCCGTCATCACGGCATCCGCACCGCTGCCTCGCGGCGGCGTCGTCATGACGACGGTGAACGCCCGGGACATCACGCGGACCGTCCGGATCGAGCGCTTCCGCCTGAGCATGGTTCTGCTGCTCGTCTCGATCGTCTCGGTGCTGCTGTCGTTGTTCCTGGCACGGACGATCGTCCGGCCCTTGCGGCGGCTGGCGCGCGCCGCGGTGCGGGTCAGGCTGGGGCGAGCGCGCGAAGTCGTCGTGCCGCGACTCCCCTCTCGGCGCGACGAGCTCGGCATGCTGGCGCGCGCGCTGTCCGACATGAGCCTCGCGCTCCGGGCAAGGATCGATGCGACCGAGGCGTTTGCCGCTGACGTCACGCACGAGATGAAGAACCCGCTCGCTTCGCTGCGGTCTGCCGTCGAGGGACTCTCGCGCGTGCGCGACCCGGCGTTGCAGGAACAGCTGATGGCGATCGTCCGCGATGACGTCCACCGGCTCGACCGGCTGATCTCGGACATCTCGGACGCCTCGCGTCTGGACGCGCAACTGAGCCGGGCAAAGTTCGAGCCGGTCGACATGGCGACGCTGATCGATGGCCTGCTCGCACAGCGCACCGCACGGGGCGTCGAGCGGGATATCCGCATCCGTTTCGACCGCGGCACGGACGGCCCGTTTGTCATCCTCGGCGAGGGCGCGCGGCTCGAACGCGTCATCGAGAACGTGATCGACAATGCCGTGTCCTTCTCACCCGATGGCGGGCTGATCACCGTGTCGACGGTTCGGGGGGCGCAGCATCTCGTGATCCGGATCGAGGACGAGGGACCGGGCGTACCGGAGGACGCGCGGGACGCGATCTTCCGTCGCTTTCATTCCGTCCGCCCCGAATCGGAGACCTTCGGCCGACATTCGGGACTGGGTCTGGCCATCGCCCGGACGATCGTCGAAGGCCATCAGGGCGCGATTACCGTCGAATCGCGGGAAGATCGCCTTGGTGGCGCACGCTTCGTCATCCGCATTCCGCTGAATGATAGTTGAGGAGCCTGCGCGATGGTCGAACTGTCATCGGATCGGCTGCATGCGACGGCGGTCGCGATCGGCGGCGTTGCCGTGCTGATCGAGGGGCCGTCGGGGTCGGGCAAGTCCGATCTGGCGCTGCGGCTGATCGACCGTGGCGCGGTGCTCATTAGCGACGACCAGACGCTGCTCATCCGCGCCGGTTCGCGGTTGCTGGCACGCCCGCCGCAGACGATCGCTGGCAAGCTGGAGATCCGCGGCGTCGGCATCCTGTCTTTGCCGCATGTCGCCGACATACCCGTTGCGATGCTCGTCAGGTTGCAGGACCAGGTTCAGCGCATGCCCGATCGGAGAATCCGACGGATCGCCGGGATCGACGTACCCGAAGTGGCGATCGAGCCGTTCCATAGCTCTGCACCGATCAAGATCGAATTCGCCCTGCGCAACGGAGTTGCACTCGCTTGACGACTCACCACAAACCTATCCTGCTTCTGACCGGCATGTCCGGCGCGGGAAAGTCCACCGTGCTGAAGACGCTGGAGGACCTTGGCTGGGAAATCGTCGACAATCTGCCGTTGCTGTTGCTCGATCGATTGCTCGATACCCCGCCCCCGCACAACGCGCTCGACGACGGCAAGCAGCCTCTCGCGATCGGCATCGGCGCCCGCACGCGCGACTTCGATTCGCAGCGGATCATCAGTCGCATCCGCGATCTGCGTGACGAACATGGGCTGGAGATCAGCACGCTGTTTCTCGATTGTGCGAGCACCGAACTCGAGCGACGCTATTCCGAGACGCGGCGTCGCCATCCGCTTGCGCTGGATCGCCCCGCCGGTGACGGCATCGCGCGCGAACGCGAACTGCTGCGACCATTGCGCGACTGGGCAAACCGGCTGATCGACACGACGACACTGTCCGCCAACGAACTTGCACAACAGATTCGCGCGGAATTTGCGCGCGGTGAACGCGGTACGCCGACGCTGTCGATCCAGTCGTTCGGGTTCTCGCGGGGCCTGCCGCGCAACGCGGACATGGTGTTCGACATGCGTTTTCTGCGCAATCCGCATTGGGTCCACAGCCTGCGTCCGGGCACCGGACTGGACGGTAACGTCGCCGCCTATATCGCAACTGACCCCGCCTATGAGGCCGCCCTCTCGCGGATCGAGGACCTGCTGCTCCTGTTGCTCCCGCGCTACAAGGCGGAGGGCAAATCCTATGTCAGCGTCGCGATCGGATGTACCGGAGGGAGACATCGCTCGGTTCATGTCGCCGAACGGATCGCCGGACGGTTGCGCGTCGAGGGTTTTTCGCCCACGGTCATCCATCGCGACCTGGGGGCCGCGCCGCAGGACTCGCTCGAGGGACTACCGGTCGGCACATGAGTATGAAGCGTCTGATATGATCGGCCTAGTTTTGGTGACCCATGGGCGGCTCGCCGAGGAATTCGTCACCGCGATGATTCACGTCGTCGGTCCACAGGAACGTGTCGCGACAATCGCGATCGGGCCTGACGATGATATGGAGGAACGCCGCGCGGATATCGCCGCGGCGATCGCCGACGTCGATACGGGCCGCGGCGTCATCGTGCTGACCGACCTGTTCGGCGGCACGCCGTCCAATCTGGCAATCTCGCTGATGGAACGCGGCCGCGTCGAGGTAATCGCCGGGATGAACCTGCCGATGCTGATCCGGCTCGGGTCGGCGCGCAAGGCGATGACCGTGGTCGCCGCGGTCGCGGCCGCGCGCGAGGCGGGTCGCAAATATATCTCGGTTGCGTCCGAGGTTCTCGGCGAGGCCGCGGCGTGAGCGTCGCACGGACCGTCCTGATCACCAACCGCCGTGGCCTGCACGCCCGCGCCAGCGCGAAGTTCGTCACGCTCGCGTCGTCGCAGAGTTGCGACGTCCAGGTCGAGAAGGACGGATCGGGCAGCGTTACGGGCACGTCTATCATGGGGCTGATGATGCTCGGTGCCGCGATGGGCGACTCGATCACGATATCGGCGAACGGAGACGGCGCCGACGAAGCCGTCACCCGTCTCGCCGAACTGGTCGAGGCAAAGTTCGGCGAGGACTGATCCGCGGCGAACCAGCCCGCTGCACGGCTTGCCGGAGCGCGTGCGTACGGGCATGAGCGGCGCGTGCTCATCGACTTTTCTCACTCCCGCGCGCTGGACGCCTGACAGATGCCCCGCGAAATCACCGCGTTCTCCAACCCGCTCATCAAATATGTCCGCGATCTGCGCGACAAACGGCATCGGCGGGCGGCGAAACAGTTCCTGGCCGAGGGATTGCGCATCCTGACCGAGGCGCGAGAGACGGGGCGGCTGCCCCGGACGCTGTTCTACGCCGCCGCGAGCGGGAACCATCCACTGGTCCATGCGCTGTCGATGGACGTCGAGGAGGCAGGCGGCGAGTCGATCCAGACGACGCCGGATATCCTCTCCAAACTGTCGGGCAAGGACAACCCGCAAGCGGTCGTCGGGGTATTCGACGAGTTCGATACGACGCTGGAGCAACTCGACCGGGAGTCCGCCGGGATATGGCTGGTTGCCGAGCGGTTGCGCGATCCGGGTAATCTCGGGACGATCCTGCGGACCGGCGATGCGGTCGGCGCGGGTGGGCTGATCCTGATCGGCGAGTCGGTCGATCCGTTTTCGGTCGAGGCGGTTCGCGCGAGCATGGGCGCGCTGTTCACGATTCCCGTGGTCAAGACCGAATGGGCCCCCTTCCAGTCCTGGCTCCGCAGCGGACCCGGGCAGCTGGTCGGCTTAAGCCTCGATACCGAGACCGACTACCGCGCCGCGCGATACGCCGCGCCGACGTTCCTGCTCACCGGGAACGAAGCGCAGGGCATGCCCGCCGAGATGGCGGAAGGGTGCGACACGTTGGTCAAGATTCCGATGCTGGGCAAGGCCGACAGCCTGAACGCCGCGGTTGCGACCGCCGTCATGGCGTACGAGGTTCTTGCCCAACAGCGTTGATATAGCGCCTTAACTTTCCGGCTTCTCGATCAGCGCCGGCCCCTCCCCCAACGCCAGCGCATCGACCGACGACACGTCCTCGAGATCGCGGGCACCCGTTTCGATATTGAGGTCGCGGAACTTGCGGCCCGTGACCATCAGGCGGCCGTTGAACGAGTTGGTGAAGCCGTTGAAGTTCTTCACCGCGCTGTTCAATCCGACCCCGACCTTGCGGAGATCGTCGGCGACCTTGGCTAGACGGTCGTGCATCTCCTTGCCAAGCTCGCCGATCTTGCGCGCCTCGTTGGCGAGCTTTTCCTGACGCCAGACCGCCGCGACCGTCCGGGCGATCGCAATCAGATTGGTAGGGGTGGCGAGCAACACCCTCTTTTCAAACGCGAAGTCCCACAGGGTCGGGTCATGCTCGAGCGCCGCCGACAGGAAATGCTCGCCGGGCACGAACATGATCACATAGTCCGGCGTGTCGGCGAACTGGCTCCAATACGCCTTGTTGCCGAGACCGTTGACGTGCGCGCGCATCGACGCGGCGTGCGCCGCCAGACCGATCAGGCGCTCGGCATCGTCGACCGCGCCGAACGCGTCCTGATAGGCGTTGAGCGAGACCTTGGCGTCGATCACCAGTGCGCGCCCGCCGGGGACGCGGATGATCGCATCGGGGCGGAGCCGCGCACCGTCATCGCCGACCGCAACCGAGACCTCGGTCTGGAAATCGGTGTGTTCGCTGAGCCCGCAGGTCTCGAGCACGTTCTTGAGTTGCTGCTCGCCCCAGCGGCCGCGCGACTTGGGCGCGTTGCGGAGCGAGTTGACGAGCTTGGCGGCCTCGGTCGAGACCTTTTCCTGGCCGAGCCGCATCTGCTCGATCTGCCCCTTGAGATCGCCGAACGCATCGCGACGGTCCGCCTCGACCTTGGCGACGCCTTCCTCATAACGCTGAAGGCGGTCGCTGACCGGCTGGAGCATCGACTTGAGGTTCTGGCCCGCGCTCTCCTCCGACTGGCGGAAGCGCGCGTCGGCGCGGTCGAGAAACGTCTTCTGCGCGTCGTTGAGCAGCTTGTTGGCGACATCGCCGAACTGCGCCGCCATGACGTCCTTGGCCTCGCGCAGTTCGACCAGACGCGCCTCGAACGCCTCGCTGCGGGCATGCTCGGTGGCGAGTTCGGTCCGCGCCGCATCGCGGTCCGCGCGGATCGTCAGCAGATCGCTGCGAAGGCGATCCGCCTCCCCTGCGCGTTCGGCGCTCTGCGCGCGAAGCGTGGCGAGATCCTGCAGCGCGGCGTTGCGTTCACGCTCGACCGCATCGCGCGCGGTGCGAACGAGGTCGGCATCGGCCACCCTGGTCTGCGCGACCGCAAGGTCGCTGGCGAGCGTGGCGGCGCGACGTGCCGCGAGCAGCCAGCCGAGCAGGAGCCCGGCAGCCGCCGCGAGCACGGCGACGATCACGAGTTCGGTCATGAATCGATCCACAAGTTGAAGAGGCATACGCGCCGGCACCGGTGCCCGCCCTGGTCGTCATGATCGATACACGACGACGCAGCAGTGACGGTCTGGCCTGGCATGCCGAGAACATAGGTCGAACACGCCGTGCAGGACAGCAGTATTTTTACGCGGCCTGTCCCGCGCTCTAGCAGCGCGTTTCCGCATTCGTGGCGAAAAGACGTGGCGTGGCCATGCCCCGCATGGCCAACGCTGGCGGTGCTGCGATGGACCGCGCCCGGCCTCGGCCGGGGCGGCGAGCAATCATTCAGAATCACGCCTAAGTGCGACGCAGGGCGCGTCGGGCGCCCGCCAACCGCATCACCGCAAGCAGGTCAGCCGAGCTTGCGCGCCTTTGCCAGCTTCTTGAGGACCATGTCGCGCTTGAGACGGCTGATATGGTCGATGAAGAGGACGCCGTCGAGATGGTCGATCTCGTGCTGCATGCAGGTCGAGAGCAGGCCGTCGAGATCCTCCTCATGCGCCGCACCGGTCTCGTCGAGCCACTTGACGCGGCACCGCGCCGGCCGCGCGACCTCGGCATATTGATCCGGGATCGAGAGGCAGCCCTCGTTGTACGTCGATACTTCGTCGCTGACCGACAGGATCTCGGCGTTGATATACGCCTTGGGATTCTTGATCGGCTTTTCGTCTTCGCCCTGCTCATCCTGCAGGTCGATGACGAGGACACGCTTCTGGACGCCGACCTGCGTCGCGGCGAGGCCGATGCCGTTGAAGTCGTACATCGTCTCGATCATGTCGGCGACGAGCGTGCGGATCGAATCGTCGACCGTCTCCACTGGCTCGGCGACGAGACGCAGGCGGGGATCGGGGACTTCGAGAACGGTCATGACGGTCATACCGCGCAGCTAGGTTTTGCGCCGGGTGCCGTCAAGCCATCGGACGTCGCGCACGAAGCGCCTGCGCCAGCGTGCCCTCGTCGAGATAGTCGAGTTCGCCCCCCACCGGGAGCCCGTGGGCGAGCTGCGTGACGCGGATCGGAAAGCGCTCGATCCGCTCGGCGATATAGTGTGCGGTCGTCTGCCCCTCGAGCGTCGCGTTCATCGCGAGCACGACCTCGTCGACGCCCCCCGCCTCGATCCGGCGGACGAGGCTGTCGATGCTGAGATCCTCCGGGCGGATGCCCTCCAGCGCGGACAGGCGCCCGCCCAGGACATGGAAGCGGCCGGGGAACAGCCGCGAACGATCGAGCGCCCAGAGGTCGGCGACCTCCTCGACGACGCACAGCGCGCGCTGGTCGCGGCGCGGGTCGGCGCATATCCCGCACGGGTTGGTCGTATCGACATTCCCGCAGACAGTGCAGTTCTGGAGCCGTTCGTCGACCGCGGTCAGCGCCTCGCGCAGGGGCCCGAGCGCGGCGTCGCGCTTCTTGAGCAGGTGCAGCACGGCGCGACGCGCGGATCGCGGGCCTAGGCCGGGAAGCCGGGCCAGCGCCTGCGTCAACGCCTCGATCTCTGGGGATGCCATCGGGAACAGATAGGGGGTTGCAAGCCTCCCCGCCAGCGTGTTCGAGGGGAAGCATGCGGATCATCTTCATGGGAACGCCCGAGTTCGCGCGCGACATCCTCGACGCGCTGCTGGTGGCATCGGAACACGACGTCGTCGCGGTCTACAGCCAGCCCCCCCGCGCGGGGGGGCGGCGCGGGCGCGAGCTGGTCGCCTCCGCGGTGCAGCTCCGCGCCGAGGCGGCGGGCATTCCTGTCTTCACCCCGACCAGCCTGCGGACGGCGGAGGCACAGGCCGCGTTCGCCGCGCACGATGCCGACGTCGCAGTGGTCGCAGCCTATGGCCTGATCCTGCCGCAAGTCATTCTGGACGCACCGAAACATGGGTGCCTGAACGTCCACGGGTCGCTGTTGCCGCGGTGGCGCGGCGCGGCGCCGGTGCAGCGCGCGATCCTGGCCGGCGACAGCGAGACGGGGGTCGGGATCATGCAGATGGAGGCCGGTCTCGACACCGGGCCGGTCCGGCTGGAGGCACGGACGCCGATCGTCGGGAAGACGACGGGCGACCTCACGCGCGAACTTGCCGCAATGGGCGGGCGACTGATGCTCGAGGTGCTTGGCGATCTCGACGCGCACCCGGCGCGCGTGCAGCCCGACGCGGGCGTCACCTATGCCGCCAAGATCGACAAGTCCGAGGCGCGGATCGATTTCACGAAGCACGCGACCGAGGTCGAGCGGCTGGTCCGGGCGATGAACCCGGCACCGGGGGCGTGGTTCGAGTACAAGGGCGAGCGCGTAAAGGTGCTGGCCGCCGACGTGCTGCCCTTCACCTTCCCGGGCAGCGAGGGGATGACGGTCAATGGCGAGCTGACGATCGCATGCGGCGACGGCGCGATCCGGCCGACGATCGTCCAGCGCGCGGGGCGCGGCGTGACGTCGGCGACGGACCTGCTCCGCGGCTTCGCGATCCCCTCGGGTACGCAGCTTTGACGCGGTTCGCGCTGACGGTGGAATTCGACGGGCGGCCGTTCATGGGGTGGCAGCGGCAAAAGCACGGGCCGAGTGTCCAGGCGGCGCTCGAGGCGGCCGTGCTGAAGATGACCGGCGAGACCGCGTCGGTGCAGGCGGCGGGTCGGACCGATGCCGGCGTGCACGGAATGGCGATGCGCGCGCATGTCGACATCGCGAAGCCGGTCGCGGCGTTCCGGCTGATGGAGGCGCTGAACGCGCTGGTGCGGCCCGCGCCGGTGTCGGTGCTGGCGTGCGAGGTCGTCGACGACGACTGGCATGCGCGGTTTTCGTGCATCGGGCGGTCGTACGAGTACCGAATCGTCAACCGCCGCTCGCCGCTGACGTTCGAGGCGGGGCTGGCGTGGCAGGTGCCGCAGCCGCTCGATGCAGACGCGATGGCGGCGGCGGCGGCC
This sequence comes from Sphingomonas sp. Leaf20, assembly GCF_001421535.1. GTDB lineage: Bacteria > Pseudomonadota > Alphaproteobacteria > Sphingomonadales > Sphingomonadaceae > Sphingomonas. The sequence goes on from NZ_LMKN01000009.1 coordinate 466,317, forward strand.
GCGCTGGTCGGGCGGCATGATTTCACGACATTTCGCTCGGCGCATTGCCAGGCGGACAGCCCCGTGCGGACGCTCGACCGGCTCGAGGTGGTGCGCGACGGCGAGCGGCTGTTCATCCACGCGGCGGCGCGGTCGTTCCTGCATCACCAGGTGCGGTCGATGGTCGGGTGCCTCGCGCTGGTGGGCATGGGACGCTGGGCGGTCGACGATGTGGCGAAGGCGCTCGCGGCGAGGGATCGGGCGATGCTGGGGCTGAATGCACCGCCCGACGGGTTGTACTTCGTGACCGCGGTGTATCCGCCGCCGTCATCGCGGACCTGATCCGGGACCCCAGGTCACGCAGCGCTGCGCCTGATACCCTCGCTCCCGACTTTCGTCAGGATGACGCGGGCGTCAGGACGGCTGAGCGTCGCGGACGAACTTTGCTGCGAGTTCGACATGCGTCGACCAGCGAAACTGGCCGACCGGCTGGATCCAGTCGATCCGCCACCCCGCCGCGCACAGGTCCTTCGCATCGCGCGCGAAGCTCGCCGGGTTGCACGATACGTACATGATGACGGGCGTCTTGCTCTCGGCAAGCGCGGCCATCTGCTCGCGCGCGCCCGAGCGCGGCGGGTCGATGACGACCGCGTCGAACCGGTCGAGCTCGGCGGTCGTCAGCGGGCGGCGGTACAGGTCGCGGTGCTCGGGATAGACCGGACGCTGCAACCGGTGCGCAGCCGCCTTCAGCGACGACAGCGCATCGCGTGCGCCCTCGGCGGCATAGACCTTGGCGGGGATAGCGAGCGTGAAGGTGCCGAGCCCCGCGAACAGGTCGGCGACCGTGGCGGGCTTGCCGATCGCCTCGAGCACGGCATCGGTCAGCGCGGCCTCGCCGTCGGGGGTCGCCTGAAGGAACGACGCGGGCGGCAGCGGCACGGGGACGCCGCCGAGCGTGATGGTGACCGCGTCGGGCTCCCAACGCGTCTCGGGTCCGAGGCCGTCGTCGAACGCGACACGCGCGACTTTGTGCGTCTCGCAGAACCGGGTGAGCGCTTCGGCGGCGGCGAGGCCTTCGGGCGCGAAGCCAGTGATGAGGATATCCGCGCCCTGGTCGGCGAGCGTCAGGTGGATGTCGGCGCGGCGGCGGAAGTTGAGCCGCCTGAGCAGCTGGCGGAGCGGCTCGACGAGTGCGAACAGGCGCGGATCGAGGATCCAGCATTCCCTGATGTCGACGATCGTGTGCGCCTTCTCGGCGGTGAAACCGAGCGTGATCCTGCCCCCCTTGGCCTCGGCGTGGAGCGTCGCGCGGCGGCGACTGCGTTCGGGCGAGACGTGCGGCGTGCGTAGCGGGGCGGACAGCCCCTGCCCGTCGAGCGCGGAGGCGATCCGGTCGGTGACGAACTCGGCATAGCTCTGGTCGTCGAGATGCTGGAGCTGGCAGCCGCCGCAGGTCGGGAAATGGACGCAGGGCGGCGTCTGGTGGTGGACCCCGTGCGTCACCGTGCCATCGGGTGCGAGCGTGTCGCCGGGCGCGGTCAGCGCGGCATGGCGGCCGTCCGCGGTGATGCCGTCCCCGCGCGCGGCGACGCGGATGATGAGGTCGGGGGCGATGTCGGGCGTGATGTCGGAGGTCATGCCGACGCTCTGGCCGACCGGAGCGCATCCGCCAAGTCATCGGCGATAAATGCCGGTCCCGACCGGCGCGCGGCGTCGCCGTGGAGCCACACCCCGGCACAGGCGGCGGCGAACGGATCGAGCCGTGCCGCCATCATCGCGCCGATTGCGCCGGCGAGCACGTCGCCCGTCCCCGCGGTCGAGAGCCAGTCGCTCGCACCGTGCGCGATCCGGACGCGGCCATCGGGCGCGGCAACGACGGTGTCCGCGCCCTTGAAAACGACGACCGCGTCCGCGCGGACCGCGGCATCGCGCGCGCGCGTGATCTTGTCCGCATCGGATCCGCCGAAGAGCGCGTCGAACTCGCCCGCATGCGGCGTCAGGATGACGGGAAGCCCGAGTGCCGCGATCCGCTCGGGGTCGAGCAGGCGGAGCGCGTCGCCGTCGATGACGAGCGGGTGGCCTGCAGCGAGCGCCGCGTCGAGCCGGGCGCGCGCGCGATCGTCGCGGCCGAGCCCCGGGCCGATGACGACCACGCCGATCCGGTCGTTGGCCAGCGCGGCGTCGGTCAGCGGCGCGCGGACGAGCGCGTGCGGCGCGCCTGTGGTGTCGCCGAGCAGCGTTACATAGCCAGCGCCCGCGCGCATCGCGGCGCGGGCCGCCAGTTCCGCTGCTCCCGGCATGCCACCCGCGACGACCGCCACCATGCCGCGCGAATATTTGTGCGAATCGGGGCCCGGCGCCGCGAGCACTGGCGGTGCGAGGACCGCGGCCTGGCTGGTGACGGGGACGCCGATGTCGAGCAGGCGGATCGTCCCGCAATAGCGCGCGGCGGGCTGGAGCAGATGCGCAGGCTTCACCGCACCGGGCGCGAGCGTGAGATCGAAGACCGGGGGCGTGCTGAGCGCGGTGCCCGTGTCGGTGGCGAGGCCGCTCGGCAGGTCGAGAGCAATACTGAGGTTCGCGGCGTCGGCCAACGCGCGAAGCTGCACCGCCGCGGCATCCAGCGGGCGCGTCAGGCCGGTACCGAACAGCGCGTCGACAAGCACCGGGGCGGGTCTGGCATCCCCGAGTGTTTCGACGGGGCCGCCCCACCCTGCCCGTGCCGCCTTCGCCGCGTCGGTCCGGGGCTCGGACAGCGCCGCGACGCGGACCGTCGCGCCCAGGTCCGCGAGCACGCGCGCGGCGACATAGCCGTCGCCGCCGTTGTTGCCGGGACCGCAGAGAATCAGGACGGCGTTCGCCCCCGCCAGGCGACGGACCGCGTGCGCGATGCGCGTGCCCGCACGGTCCATCAGCGTGTCGATCGAGATGCCGGTTGCGATCACCGCCTCCTCGGCCCCGCGCATCTCGGCGGCGGTCAGGACGGGCTGGCCCTCGATCGGGATCATGAGCCGGTTGCCCCCGCGCGGACCGTTGCCGGGAGACGGTAGCGCTCGGTACCCAGCGCAACGTCGATGTTGCCCGCCCCGGGCACCGTGACACGCGCCTGCTCGGCCCCATCTGCCGCGACGACACCGCGGCCGTCCGCCGTGACGCGCAACCGACGAAACCCGCCACCGGGGTGACGGATGGTCAGGACGATGCCGTCAGGCCCCGAAGCCTGTTCGATCGTGCAATCGGCCGCGAGTGCAGCATCGCCCTTCGCACACGGGATATGCATCGCCGCCTGCCCGTCGTCGCGACGCTGCGCCGTCTCCGAAGCGCCCGGCTGCTCCTGCCCGCATGATGCGAGCGGGAGCGAAAGAACAGCCACAAAATACTGCGATCGTTTAGATATCCGCGTAGACATGGGTTTCGGCTGCGGCTCCGGGGTGCGTGACCGCACCCTTGTAGGCCGGACCGACGGTCTTGGCATAGCGCCAGAGTGCCCCCGAACCATAATCGGTCGGGCGCGGGACCCAGGCGGCACGACGCGCGGCCATCACGTCCTCGGGAACGTCGAGGTCGATCGTCCCCGCCTCCGCGTCGATATGGATGATGTCGCCGTCCTCGACGAGCGCGATCGGGCCGCCATCGGCGGCTTCGGGGCCGACATGGCCGATGCAGAAGCCGCGCGTCCCACCCGAAAAGCGCCCGTCGGTGATCAGCGCGACGCTCTCGCCCATACCAAGACCGTAGAGCGCGGCGGTGGTCGACAGCATCTCGCGCATCCCCGGGCCGCCCTTGGGCCCTTCGTAGCGGATGACGATGACCTCGCCCTCGTTGATCTCGCGGGCCTCGACCGCCGCGAACGTGTCCTCCTCGCAGTCGAACACGCGCGCAGGGCCCGAGAACTGGAGACGGTGCATCCCCGCGACCTTCACGATCGCACCATCGGGGGCGAGACTGCCGCGCAGGCCGACGACGCCACCCGTCGGGGTCAGCGGCGTGTTGATGTCGTAGATGACCTTCTGGTCTGGGTTCCACGTCACCTGATCGATATTCTCGCCGAGCGTCTTGCCCGTGACCGTCATGCAGCTGCCATCGAGGAAGCCGCCGCTGAGCATCGTCTTCATGAGCATGTAGACGCCGCCGGCCTCGTGCATGTCCTTCGCGACATATTTGCCGCCGGGTTTGAGGTCGGCGATGTACGGGGTCGTCTTGAAGATCTCGGCGACGTCGAACAGGTCGAACTCGATCCCGGCTTCGGATGCCATTGCGGGGAGATGCAGCGCGGCGTTGGTCGAGCCCCCCGTCGCGGCGACGACGCGCGCGGCGTTTATGAACGCCTCGCGCGTGCAGATGTCGCGCGGGCGGATATTGTCCGCCAGACACTCCATGACCTGCGCCCCCGCGGCCACCGCGATCTGTTCACGAGTCGTGTACGGTGCGGGCACCATGTTGCTGTTCGGAATGGACAAACCGATCGCCTCTGCGACGCAGGCCATCGTGTTGGCGGTATACTGGCCGCCGCACGCACCGTGACCGGGGCAGGCGACCTTCTCGAGCGCGTGGACTTCGGACAGCGGGCACGCGCCCGCCGCATATTTGCCGACGATCTCGAACACGTCGACGACGGTGACGTCGCGCTCCTGATAGCGGCCGGGCAGGATCGAGCCGCCATAAACGAACACCGACGGGATGTTGAGGCGCAGCATCGCCATCATCATACCGGGAAGCGACTTGTCGCAGCCGGCAAAGCCAACGAGCGCGTCGTAGCAATGGCCGCGAACCGAGAGTTCGACCGAATCGGCGATGACCTCGCGACTGACGAGGCTCGCCTTCATCCCCTGATGCCCCATCGCGATGCCGTCGGTGACGGTGATCGTGTTGAAGCGGCGTGGCATGCCGCCACCCTGGATGACGCCCGCCTGTGCGGCATCGGCCTGCGCGTCGAGCGTGGTGTTGCAGGGTGCGGAGTTGTTGCCGGCGGACGCGAGGGCGACGAACGGCCGGGCGATATCCTCCTCGGGAATGCCCATCGCATAGTAATAGCTGCGGTGCGGGGCGCGTTCGGGACCAACGGAGACGTGACGGCTCGGCAGGCGCGATTTATCGAATGTGCGGGTCATGGCGACCGCCTATGTCGCGGGAAGGGGCATTCGCGCAAGAGAGTTGCGTCGATTTTTGACGCGAGCACGCGAAACTGTCCGGCCCTCGCTGAACGCAGCGGGGCTCATTCGCGCGAAACACGGGTCACGGTAGTATTAACTCTGGGTCCTGACGTTCGTCAGGATGACGGCGTCACAGCGCTTCGAGGGCCTTTGCCACGCCGTCCATCGTGAAGGGCTTCTGCAGGCGGGGGCGGTCGCGGAATTCGGGTGCGACACCGTCGTCACCGCCGCCGGTGGCGAACACGAACGGTACGCCCTGCGCCGCGAGGGCCTCGGCGACCGCAGTGCTCTTTTCCCCGCCGCGCAGATTGACGTCGAGGATCGCGCCGTCGACGCCGCCCTGCGCGATTCGCGACAGGGCATCGGCGACCGTGTCGACCGACCCGGCCACCGCTTTGTCCAAGACCTCTAGAAAATCCTCGAGCATCATGGCGATCAAGGGTTCATCCTCGACGATGAGGATTTGCTGGGGAACGTTCATCGCACCGCCTTAGGCGGGATTGTTACAGTCTGCCAACACCTTGTTGCTTAACGTCCGGCAAGTACGTCGCGCGCCGCCTCGGCGAGCTGCTGCACGGAGAACGGCTTGGGAAGAAATTCGACATTGTCGAGGTCGATCGACTTGCGAAGCTGTTCCTCGGCATAGCCCGACATGAAGACGATCGGCAGGTCGGGATATTTCTCGCGCGCGTGGCGGACCATCGTCGGTCCGTCCATCGTCGGCATGACGACGTCGGTGATGAGCAGATCGGGCCGGCCGTTGCGCGCCATCACCTCGAGCGCGATCTCGCCATTCTCCGCCGTGAGCACGCTGTACCCCTGCCGCGTGAGCGCACGCTCGGCGACCGCACGGACCATGTCCTCGTCCTCGACCAGCAGGATCGTCCCCGTGCCCCAGAGGTCCGCGGGCTTGGCGGCGGGTTTGGGAAGCGTGAGCCGCGGCGCGGCAGGCGCGGCATGGACGGGCAGGAAGATGCTGAACGTTGCCCCCTGCCCCGGCTTCGATTCGGCGAAGATATAGCCGCCAGACTGTTTGACGATACCGTACACCGTCGATAGCCCGAGCCCGGTTCCCTTGCCGAACTCCTTGGTCGTGAAGAACGGCTCGAAGATCTTGGGCAGTACGTCGGGCGGGATGCCGGCGCCGGTGTCCTGGACAATCAACGCGGTATAGTCGGCGATCGGCAGGATGTCGGATGCCATCTGGCGGACCTCGGTCGAAGATACGCCGCGTGTGGTGATCGTCAGCGTCCCGCCGCCGCGGGGGTTGGCGGACAGGATCGCGTCGCGCGCGTTGACCGCGAGATTGACGACGACCTGTTCGAGCTGTCCCGGATCGGCGCGCACCGGCCCCAGGTTGCGGCCGTGCATCATGTCGAGACGGACGGTCTCGCCCATCAGCCGCTTGAGCAGGTTGGAAACTTCGGAGACGACATCGGGGAGCTGAAGGATCTGCGGGCGCAGTGTCTGCTGGCGGCTGAACGCGAGCAGCTGGCGCGTGAGGCCGGCCGCGCGGTTCGAATTGGTGCGGATCTGCTGGATGTCGTCATAATCGCTGTCGCCGGGCGAATGGCGCATCAGCATCAGGTCGCAATGCCCGATGATCGCGGTCAGGATGTTGTTGAAATCATGCGCGACACCGCCCGCCAGCTGGCCGACCGCCTGCATCTTGGTCGCCTGTGCAACCTCGCGCTTGAGACGCGATTCCTCCGAATTGTCCTTGAGGCTGAGCAGGACCGCGGCGTCGCCGAGCCCGCGCGCGCCGGCGATGGTGAGCGCGACGGGTTCGTCGGGGTGATCCTTGAGGCGAACCGCCATGTCGGTCGAATGCGTCACGCCGCCCGCGAACCGGCGGATCGCGTCGGCGACCGCGGCCTTGTCCTCGCGCACGACCAGATCGCCCGGATAAAGCGGCGGGACCGTGCCGTTGACGCCCGCGGCGCGCCGGAACGAGTCGTTCATCTGGATGAAGCGGCCGTCGCGGTCGACCAGTGCCATGCCGAACGGCATCAGGCTGACGAGATTGCTGACATGCGCCGACGCGCTGGCGCCGATCGCGGGGGCGTTCTCCTCCTCGTCGAGCAGCATGACGAGGACGGGCGCGTCATCGCCCTCGATGAACGGGACCTGGAGGACGCGCAACGGCGTGCCGATCAGCCCCTCATGCGCGAACCGGACGAGCCCGCGGCTGTCGGTGACGAGGAACCGCGCGAAGTCCTTGCCCTCGATCAGGTCCTGCCCGTCGCCGAGCGCGCGCGCGCGGAGCACACGGTTGGTCGCGCGGATCCGGCCGTCCGCGGTGATCAGCGCGACCATGATCCCGCTGCTGCCGAGGCGATCGCCGGTCGGGCCCGCGATCAGCCGCTCGACGGTCTGCGCAAGGTCGTATTCGGGCGCGGTCAGGAACCGCCAGACGAGCATGTCGGCCTCGTCGCCCGCGCGCGTGACCTCGGCGGACACACGCAGGCCGTTGGCGACGAGGCGTTCGGCGATCGCGCGACCGTCGCGCCACGCGGTGCGGCCCGCGTCACCGAGCGCGGCGACGCCCGCGTCGTCGAGCGGCAGCCCGGGGGGTGTCGGGAACCCGGCGAACAGCGCGTCATAGGCATCATTGGCGCAGACCAGCCGGCCCGCACGGTCGGTCACCGCGACCGCGTCGCTGCTCGCCTGCGCGATCGCCCGGGTAAAGTCCCAGTCGATCGCGCGCGGTTCGCTGCGGCGTTCGGGCGACAGCGCGTGCCACGCCCAGATCGCGCCGACGACGAGGATCGCCGCGCCGAGAAATCCTGCCGCGACCAGCATGTTGCCGATCAGGAACAGCACGAGCCCGGCCGCCCCCAGACCGACGATACCGGCGATCAGCCCCGCCGTGCGAAGCGGCGATACGGGGGTGTTGAGCGGAAGCGAAACCATGCGCGGGTCTTCCGCCGTTCCGGGGTTCAGCGTCAAGCGCGATGTCCGCTCCCGCGCGTCACCAGATGCGGACGCGCTGATCCGGCGTCAGGTATAGCTTCTGCCCCGGCTTGGGCTGATAGGCCGCGTACCACGGGTCGAGATTGCGGACGACCGCGGCGCGCTGCTGCGAGGGCGAGTGCGGATCGGTCAGCAGCCGCTGGCGCAGATTGGCCTCGCGGTAGTTGCGCCGCCAGACCTGCGCCCAGCCGAGATAGAAACGCTGGTCCGCGCTGAACCCGCCGATGGCGGGCGGCGTCCGGCCGCCGAGCGAGGTCATATACGCATCGTGCGCGACCGTCAGCCCGGCGAGATCGGCGATGTTCTCGCCCATCGTCAGCTGGCCCTTCACATGCAGTCCGGGAAGCGGCTCGTACGCGTCATATTGCGCGCCGAGCTTGCCCGTCAGCGCGGTGAAGCGCGCGACGTCCTGCGGCGTCCACCAGTCGGTCAGCTGTCCCTTCGAATCATATTTCGAGCCCTGATCGTCGAAGTGATGGCTCAGTTCGTGACCGATCACCGCGCCGATGCCGCCATAATTGACCGCCGGATCCGCCTTGGGATCGAAGAAGGGCGGTTGGAGGATTGCGGCGGGGAAGACGATCTCGACCATGCCGAAATTGGCATAGGCGTTGACCGTCATCGGCGTCATGCCCCATTCCCAGCGCTGGAGCGGCTTGCCGAGCTTGGCGACGTTGTCGCGGTGCTGCCATTCGTTCGCACGCCAGGCGTTGCCGAACGCGTCGCCCGCGGTGATCGTCAGCGACGAATAATCCTTCCAGCGGCTCGGATAGCCGATCTTGGGGGTGAACGCGGCGAGCTTGGCATGCGCCTTGACCTTGGTCTCGGGCGCCATCCAGTCGAGCTTGTCGATCCGCGCGTCCATCGCGGCGATGACGTTGCGGACCAGGCTGTCCGCGGCCGCCTTGGTCTCGGGCGGGAAGTATTTCGCGACGTAGATCTTGCTGACCTCGTCGTCGAGCGCACCGCTGGTGAACTGCACGCCGCGCTTCCACCGCGCCTCCTGCTCGGGCGTGCCGCCGAGGACGGTGCCGTAGAACGCGAACTGCTCGGCATCGAACGCCTTTGGCAGCACGTCGGCATAATTGTCGAGCGAGCGCAGGATCAGCTGATCCTTGAGGACGCCGATCGGCGCGGATGCGACAAGCTTGGCAATGCCGGTGATCGCGGAGGGCTGCGCGACGATGACGGTCGGGACGGGCGTGCCGATGCCCCTGAAATAGCCGGCGAAGTCGAAGCCGGGCGCCTTGGCGGCAAGATCGGCGACGGTCATCTTGTTGTATGTCTTGGTCGCATCGCGGCTGTCGACGCGCGTCCAGCTGACCCTGGCGATCTCGGTCTCGAACGCGAGCAGCGCCGCGGCGCGCGCCTGTGCATCGGGTTCACCGGCGAGCGTCAGCATCTTGGCGATATGCGCCTGGTACGCGGCGCGCGCCTCGACGAGCTTGGCGTCGGTGCTGAGGTAATAATCGCGGTCGGGCATGCCCAGCCCCGACTGGCCGAGCGACAGCGCGTACTGCTCGGGGCTCTTGTCGTCCTGCCCGACGCCGCTGCCGAACGGTCCGCCGATCCCGGCGCGGTCCGCTTCGGCGAGCAAGGCGGGATAGCCTGCCCGGTCCTTGAGCGCGGCGATCCGGCCGAGCCATGGACGGATCGGCGCGAGCCCCTTCGCCTCGATCGCACCGGTGTCGAGGAACGTCGCATAGGCGCGCCCGATCTTGGACTGCAGATCCTTCGCAGCCGTGTCGAGGATACCGCGCGTGCGCGACTCCGACAGGTCGGACAGCAGGTTGAACGAACCGTAGTTCGACTTGTCCGCGGGGATCGGCGTCGCCTTCGCCCAGCCGCCATTGGCATAGGCGTAGAAATCGTCGCCCGGCGCGACCGTCCGGTCCATGCCCTGCTCGTCGAAGCCGAACGCCCCGAAGGTGGGGCCCGCTTTCGCGGCAGGCTCGGCTGTAGCAGGCTGGGCAGCGACGGGTGCGGCGGTGGTGGATTGCGAGAGCGCGGCGGTCACGCCGGTGAGCGCGGACGCGGCCAGCAGGCCGGCGACGAGAACGGTCTTCATCATTGTCTCCAGACTTCGTCGTCGTGACGAAGCGGGTCAGGGGGCGGCGTCGAGCCCCGGTGTCACGGGGCTCGACATAGGGTCGGCGGGTCGGGTTACCAGACGCGGATGCGGTCGGCGGGTGCGAGGTAATAGGCCTGCCCCGGCTTGACGTCGAACGCGGCATACCAAGGGTCGAGGTTGCGCACGACATAGCTGCGCCACGCGCTGGGCGTATGCGGATCGGTGGTCAGCTGCTGGCGGATCGACGCTTCGCGCGCCTTGTTCTGCCAGACCTGCCCGAAGCCCATGAAGAAGCGCTGGTCGCCGGTATAGCCGTCGAGAACCGGCGCGGGCTTGCCCGCGAGCGAGATCTTGTAGGCGTCATACGCGACGGTCACGCCCGCGAGATCGGCCATGTTCTCGCCGAGCGTGAGTTCGCCGTTCACCTTCGCGCCCGCGATCGGCTCATAGGCGCCGTACTGCGCGACGACCTTGTCGGTGTACGCCTTGAAGCGCGTCACGTCCTGCGGCGTCCACCATTCGGCGAAATTGCCCTTCGGGTCGAACTTGCGGCCCTGATCGTCGAAATGATGGCTCAGTTCATGCCCGATCACCGCGCCGATACCGCCATAATTGACCGCGGGATCGGCGTTCGGATCGAAGAAGGGCGGCTGCAGGATCGCGGCGGGGAAGACCACCTCGTTCATCACCGGATTGGCATAGGCGTTGACCGTCTGCGGCGTCATGAACCATTCGCTGCGATCGACCGGCTTGCCGATCTTGGCGAGCTGCCGGTCATATTCGAACGCGGTCGCCCGGTCGGCGTTGCCGAGCACGTCGCCCGCCACGACCTTGAGCGAGGTGTAATCGCGGAACTTGTCGGGATAACCGATTTTGGGCGTGAACGCCGCGAGCTTGGCGCGCGCCTTGACCTTGGTCTCGGGCGCCATCCATTCGAGCTTCGACAGCCGGATGTCCATCGCCGCGATCAGGTTCCGGACGAGCTCGTCGGCCTTCGCCTTGGCCTCGGGCGGGAAATATTTCTCGACATAGACCTGGCCGACCGCCTCGCCGAGGCTGCCGTTGACGAGGTCGACGCCGCGCTTCCAGCGCTCCTTGAGCTGCGGCGTGCCCGACAGGACGGTGCCGTTGAACGCGAAGTTGGCATTGACGAACGGCGACGACAGCAACGGTGCCGACTTCGCGATCGTGTGGAAGGCGAGATATTCCTTCCACGTCGCGATCGGCGTCGCCGCGACGATCTTCGCGGTGCCCGCCAGCGCCGAGGGCTGGCCGACGATCACGCGCGACTGGCTGCCGAGCCCCTGTGCGTCGAGCATCGTCTTCCAGTCGAAGCCGGGCATCTTGGTCGCGAGCGCCGCAACCATCTCGGGGTTGTAGCCCTTCTCGACCTGACGCTGCTCGGCGCGCGTCCAGTGGACCTGCGCGATCGCCTTTTCGAGATCGAAGATGCGCTTGGCGGCGCCGGCCGGATCGGGCTGGCCGGCAAGACGCATCATCGTCGCGACATAGTCTTGATATTTCGCGCGCGTCTCGACGAACTTGGGGTTGTCGACGAGGTAATAGTCGCGGTCGGGCAGACCGAGACCGCCCTGCCCCAGATACACCGCGTAGACGGTGTTGTCCTTGAGGTCCTGCTGCACGCCGGCACCGATCGGAACGTCCATGCCGTTGCGCGTCGCGTCACCGAACGCGCGCGCGAGATCGGTCTGCGTCCTGATCGCGGCGATCTTGGCGAGATAGGGCTTGAGCGGCGCTGCGCCCTTCGCCTCGATCGCCGGCGCGTCCATGAAGCTGGCATAGGTGGTGCCGATCTTGTCGCGCACGCTGCCCGGCGCATTCTGCGTCTTGGCGGCCTCGTCGATGACGGCGCGCGTGCGCGTGTCGGACAGGTCGCGCAGGATCGCGAAGCCGCCCCAGCTCGAGCGGTCCGCCGGGATCTCGGTCCGCTCCATCCACTTGCCGTTGACGAAACGGTAGAAGTCATTGCCCGGCAGGACCGACTTGTCCATCGCGGTGGTGTCGACCCCGAAGTCGCCGAGCTTGGGCTTGCCGGCCGGTGCAGCCGTCGCGCCCGGACCGGTCGCGGTCGGTGCGGGACCCTGGCTCTGGGCGAACCCGATCGTCGAAACGGAGGCAAGCAGAAGGGCAGCGAAAATCGGCGTGCGCATCGGTGATCCTTGAAAAGATAAAGCCTGAAACTGGGCGTGTTGTACGCCGATAATACGCCTCGTCAATTCGCGATTCTAGGCGTTCCTGCCGACATGGCGATGACGCCATTTACGCGCGATCCACAGCCGCCAACCGAGCGCGCTGAGCGCATACCCGCCAATCGAAGCGACGATCGTGATGACCAGCAGACCCAGCGCGGTGGCCGGCCCGGCCTGCATCAGCCACGGGATCCAGTCCGCCTGCGCCGCGGCCTCGGCAACGGGCTGGCCGGGGACGTGCGCGTCGATCCGCAGCAGCCAGGATCCGATCCAGTAGGCCGCGATCCATAGCGGCGGTGTCGTCAGTGGATTGGTTATGAACGTCGTCAGCGCCGCGGTCGGGACATTGGCCCGGAACGGCAGCGCGAACAACGCGGCGACGGGGGTCTGTGCGACCGGGATGAGGATGCCTGCGACCATCCCGAGCGCGACGCCGCGCGGTACCGAACGCCGCGTGAAACGCCACAATTCGGGCGCGAGCACGCGGTGCGCGACGGGACGGAGCAGCCGGTTGCGCTCCATCGATTCGCGGGTCGGCAGATTGCGATGCGACCACGCCGCGAGGCGTCCGAAGATACCGACCGGCGTCCCGCTCACGGCCTATCCACGATCCCGCATGATCCGGCCCTGCTCGCGCTTCCAGTCCTGTTCCTTCACCGAGTCGCGCTTGTCGTGGTTCTGCTTGCCCTTGGCGAGCGCGAGCTCGATCTTCGCGCGGCCCTTGGAGTTGAAATAGATCATCAGCGGCACGAGCGTCATGCCCTGGCGCGCGACGGCACCGTGCATCTTGTTGATCTCGCGCTCGTGCAGCAGGAGCTTGCGCGGACGCTTGGGCTCATGGTTGAAGCGGTTGCCGTGGCTGAACTCGGGGATGTTCGAATTGACCAGCTGGACGGTTTTGCCCTTCACCTCGGCATAGGCCTCCGCGATCGAGCCCTCGCCGCCGCGCAGCGCCTTCACTTCGGTGCCGGTCAGCGCGATCCCCGCTTCGAAGACCTGCTCGATGTAATAGTCATACCGCGCGCGCCGGTTCTCGGCGACGATCTTGGTCTTCTCGAAGGTGGGGGGTTTGGGACGTGCCATGCGATGCGCGATGTAGGAGGTCGGAGCGCGAAGGGGAAGCGGGCGCGGTATCCAGCAGGATGTTAATTGTCGGTCCCGACGTCATCCTGACTTTCGCCAGGATGACGCAAGGGGATCAGGCCAACCCTGCGTGGGCCAGCGCTGCATCGACTGCGGCGCGCGAGGCGTCGCCGGCGGGGGTCATCGGCAGGCGCAATGTCTCCGGGAACCCGGCCCGCACGCGCGCCATGGCATATTTGACCGGACCCGGCGACGCGTCGGTGAACAGCGCGTCGTGCAAGGGATAGAGCTGATCCTGATAGGCGAGCGCCTTGACGAAATCGCCCGCCTGGCACGCCGACTGGAAGTCCGCGCAGAGCCTCGGCGCGACGTTCGCGGTCACCGAGATGCAGCCCGTACCGCCCATCACGTTGAACGCGAGCGCGAGGTCGTCATTGCCCGACAGCTGGCAGAAGTCGGGCCCGCACGCTGCGCGGTGCTGCGACACGCGCGCGAGCACGCCGCTGGCATCCTTCACGCCGACGAACACGTGCGGAAACGCGGTCACGACGCGCGCCAGCGTCGCGGGCTGGATATCGGTCACGGTACGGCCGGGCACGTTGTAGAGGATGATCGGCAGCGGCGCGTCGGTGGCGAGCGCTTCGAAATGCCGGAAGATCCCCTCCTGGCTCGGACGGTTGTAATACGGCGGGACCATCAGCGCGGCGTCGGCGCCGGCATCGCGCGCCGCGCGCAGGTTCGCCGAAGCAACGCGCGTGTCGTTCGATCCTGCCCCCGCGATCACGGGCACACGGCCTTTCGCCTGATCGACGCAGACGCGGACGACGTGAAAATGCTCGTCATAGCTCAGCGTCGCCGCCTCGCCCGTCGTGCCGCACGCGACGAGCGCGGACGAGCCTTCGGCGATCTGCCATTCGACAAAATCGCGGTAGGTCGCCTCGTCGAAACTGCCGTCCGCGGCGAAGGGTGTGACGAGCGCCGGGATCGAGCCGGCAAACTGGGAACCTGAAACCATCGGTGTATCGCGCTCCTGCTGCGCTGAAATCGGGTATTTCGTTCAGGACAGATACGGGTTGAAGCGCTATCCTGTCCACATGGTAGCATTGGCGTTTAAATCGACGATCATTCTGGCGGCGCTCGCGGGCACCGCAATCGCGTCCGGGGCCGGGCAGGAAACGCTCGATCGGTATCGGACGCAGCTCGCCAATATGGGGCCGCAGGCACAGACGACCGCCGCGCCCGCGTTCAGCGATGGCGCGATCGCCGCGACGATCGCGCAGTGGCGCGCGTTGCAGCAGACCGACGCGTTGCCGTTCGACAGCTATGCCGGGTTCCTGATGGCGCATCCCGGCTGGCCGAACGAGACCGCCAATCGGCGTGCGGCGGAACGCAAGGCGGCGACCGGGGCACCGGCGAACGTCGTCGCGTTCTTTACGCGCTATCCACCGCAGTCCGCGACGGGCAATCTCGCCTTCGCGCGCGCGCTGATGGCGTCGGGGCAGCGCGACCGCGCCTATGCCGCGGCGCGCACCGCTTGGCGATCGGGCGGACTGTCGCCGACCGACGAGGTCATGGTGACGACGGGCTTTGCCGGCGCGCTGACGGCCGAAGACCAGGACGCGCGAATGGACGCGCTGCTGTGGTCCGGACAGACGAGCGCGGCGCAGCGGCAGATAATGCTGGTCAGCCCGGCGCGGCGTCCGCTGTTCGAGGCACGGCTCGCGTTCCGCACCAATGCCCCCAACGCCTCCGACCTGTCGGCAGCGACGCAGGAGACCTATCGCAGCGATGCGGGCTATGTCGCCGATCGCGCGTTGTGGCTGCGCAATGCCGGGGCGAGCCCGACCGCACGCGCCTGGCTCGCGCGGCCGCGGTCGCTGACGACGCGTCCTGGCAATCCGGCGAAATGGTACGAGACGCTGGTGACCAACGCGCGCGGCGCGGCGAACGACGGCCAGTGGCAGACCGCGTACGACATCGCGCGGCAGATCGACGATGCCTATCCCGCCGGCGCCAACATCTCGGCGAAATCCTATGCCGAGCGAGACGAATATACCAATCTGGCGTGGCTTGGTGGCCAGGCAGCGATGAAGCAGCTCGGCCGACCCGCCGATGCGATGACGCTGTTCGACCGCTATGCGCGCGGGTCGAGTTCGCCCGTGGTCCGGTCGCGCGGCTATTACTGGGCCGGGCGCGCCGCCGAAGCAGCCGGGCGCGCCGCGGATGCCACCGCCTTCTATACGCAGGCGGCGGGCTATCGCGATCAATTCTATGGCCAGCTCGCGACCGAGCGGATGGGGCGCACGCTGACCCCGCCGCCGCCAATGGCGAGCCTCGCGATCGCACCCGCGGTGCGCGCGGCGTTCGACCAGCGCGAGACGGTTCGCGCGGTGCGGTTTCTCGGCCGGATCAACGACTGGCAGGATCAGACCGCGTTCGTACGCCAGATCGCGGCGGACGCGACCAGCGACACCGATCACGTGCTGGCGGCCGAGCTGTCCAAGTCGATCAACCGTCCCGACCTCGGCGTGATGGTCGGCCGCAGCGCGCTGACCAACGGGCTGAGCGACTATTCGGCGGCGGGGTTCCCGACCGTCCCCGTGCCCGCGGGCTATGAGGACAACTGGACGATCATCCACGCGATCTCGCGGCAGGAGAGCCAGTTCGATCGCGCCGCGGTCAGCCATGCGGGGGCCCGCGGGCTGATGCAGCTGATGCCCGCGACCGCGCGCGAGCAGTCGGGGAAGATCGGGCTGAATTACGATCAGGCGGCGCTGACGAGCGATCCCAATCTATCGATCATGTTGGGGTCGAGCTACTTCCAGCGGATCTATGCGAACTATGGGAGCTATCCGCTTGCGATCGCGGCGTATAATGCCGGCGGCGGCAACGTGAACAAGTGGCTGCGCGCGAATGGCGACCCACGGAAGAGCGCGGTCGACATCGTCGACTGGATCGAGGCGATCCCGTATCAGGAGACGCGCAACTATGTGCAGCGCGTGATCGAGAATGCGGTCGTGTACGATCTCATGAACCCCGCGCGCGCCAAGAGCCGCGTCGCGACGCGGACGTCCTGGTATCTCGGCAAGAACCGCCCGGGCTGATCGGCGCGCTTGTTCCTGACGGCAGATGACGATGGATCGCCCGAACTACATCACGCCCGCCGGCTATGCCGTGCTGCGCGCGGAATATGAGCAGCTTCTGGTCGACGAGCGGCCGAAGCTCGTCGAGACGATCTCATGGGCGGCGGGCAATGGCGACCGGTCGGAGAATGGCGATTACATCTATGGCCGCAAACGCCTGCGCGAGATCGACCGGCGGCTCGGCTGGCTATCGAAGCGGATGAAGGCGGCGAAGGTGATCGATCCCGCCGCGCAGGAGGATCGGTCGCGCGTGTGGTTCGGCGCGTGCGTGACGGTCGCCGACGAGGATGACGCGCACCGCACGCTGACGCTGGTCGGCGACGACGAGACCGATGCGGGCAATGGCCGGATCGGCTGGAATTCGCCGTTCGCGCGCGCTTTGCGCGGCGCGGGCGTCGGCGACGTTCGACGCGTCGACCTGCCCGCGGGCGAGCGCGAATATGAAGTGATGGCGATCCACTACCCCTGACGAACGTGCGTGGCGGCATGGTCGGGGATGTCTGGCGCCGCGACCCGGCGGATCGAGCGTGGACGCGCGGACCGTGCGGGGCTAATCCCGGGTCCATGGCCGAAACCCCAACCCGCAACGTCGCTTTGCTAATCGATGCCGACAACGCCTCGTCCGCGACGCTCGATCCCGTGCTCACCGTCCTTGCAGAGCTTGGCACGGTCAACGTCCGCCGCGTCTATGGCAACTGGTCGAAACCCGCGCTCAAGGGGTGGCGCGACATGTCGATCAAGCACGGCATCGAGCCGCAGCAGCAGTTCGACCTGACCAAGGGCAAGAACGCGACCGACATGAAGATGACGATCGACGCGATGGACCTGCTGTTCCGCGGGCGGATCGACGGGTTCGGGATCATGTCGTCGGACAGCGACTTCATGCCGCTGGCGATGCGCATCCGCCAGGATGGCGTTCCCGTCTATGGCTTTGGCACGAGCCGAACACCTGAAGGGTTCCGCCAGGCGTGCACGCGCTTCATCGATGTGAGTGCGCTCGATGATGAATCCGAGCCGATGCCGCTGTCGCTGCCGCCCGCGATCGGGGGCGAGAAGGCCCCTGCCCCCACCGCGCCAACTGCGCGTCGGTCGCGCGGTGGSGAGCCGATCGGATCGGACCTGATCAAACTGCTGATCGACGCGTATAATGCAGGTAAGCGCGACGAGAAAGGCTATCAGAGCCTGACCGAGCTGGGCCAGCGCGCGGGCAACCGGTCGAGCTTCGACGCGCGCAATTACGGGTTCAACCATCTCTCCGAGCTGATCGAGGCGGTGCCCAATTTCCAGACCGAGCGCCGCGACGGCGGGCGGATCTTCGTCAAGCGGGTGCGCTGAGGCGGGTTGAGGCCTAGTCCGAGGTCCTCAGTCCAGGCCTTTGCAATCGCCGCCAAGTCTGGTGCCGCCACGCGGGCTGCGCAAGCCAAGTTCGCGGCCGTCCCGCTTGGCGATGAGCGCGGTGCCACTGGGCTTGCCGTCCTTGACGATCGCGACCGTCCACGCGTCGATGGCGCCCGTCGGCGTGGACACGCGCTCGCTGCCCGTCACCGTCAGGTCGAAGTGGCCGATGCCGCTGTCATACTGGTAGAAGGGCAGCACGAAGGACCGGCCCGCGCCGAGCGGCAACGCGCCGAACGTCACCCCCCAGAGATTACCCTCCCAGACCGGCGTCGGCACCGCGACGTCGATCGGAACGGTCGCCCCCTTTTCGATCCGGCGCCCCGTCACGCGCCCGGGCGCATAGCTGAGCGAGACATGGTCGACCCCGTTGCGGCGGCTGTCGAACGCGATCGGCGTCAGGTCGGCGCGGGCGAGAACGAAATGGTCGCGCATCGCGAACTTCGCGACAGGGACGCTTTGATTCACGACGATATCGAAGGCTGCCCTGCCGCCGATGCGGACGCGGCGGATCACCTGATGCGTCGCGCCGATGACCACGTCGCCCCCCGATGCCGCGTCAGGCCGGGTTATCGCAAAGCACTGATCGCCGGGCACGAGCCGCGCGCCCCGCGGCGCCCCCTGCGGCGCTATCGTCACGGCCGCTGCCGCCATCATGCCCAAGATCATGCCCATGTCCCCGCCAATGTCCCCGCCCTGCGACTATGCGGGCGAGTGTGCTATGCTCGAGCAACACACGTCAAGCCTCGGCGGGCGTTGCCTTTCGCGGATCGGCGATCTCGAGCGTCGCGCAGGTGCCCCTGCCCGTATTGGTGATCGTCGTCGCGCCGCCGAGCTGACGCCCCAGACTGTTGATCATCCGCATGCCGAGACTTTTGCGCGATGCCGCCTTGAGGTCGAAGTCCTCGGGGATGCCGACGCCGTCATCGACGACCGACAGGATGATTCGGCCCTCGGTCGCGCGGATCGTGACGTGGATCACGCCGCCCGCCTCGTCATAGGCATATTTGATCGCGTTGGTGACGAGTTCGGTGACGAGCAGGCCCATCGGGATCGCGGTGTCGGCGCTGATCAGGATCGCATCGATCTCGCAGTCGATACGGTGGTTCGGCGCCTGCTCGGCAAGACCCGTCGCGATCCCGCAGACGAGATCGTCGAGCGCGACGATGCCGACCTGTTCGCCCCGCCAGAGCTGGTCGTGCGTCTGCGCGATCGCGGTGATGCGCGCCTGTGCGTCGCCAAGCAGCCGCGTGATGCGCGGATCGTCGTCCTCCTGCATCTGCAGGTTGAGCATCGCCGACACGAGCGCGAGGCTGTTCTTGACGCGGTGGCTCGCCTCGCGCGTAAGCAGTTCCTGGTGCTCCATCGCGTCGCTCAGCCGCTGCTCGGCCTGCTGGCGTTCGATCGCGACGCCGATCAGATTGGCGAAGCCCTGCATGAAGGCGAGATCGGCGGGTTCGAACTTGCCCTCGTCGGGGCTGTCGACCTCGAGCACGCCGAAGCGTTTTCCCGACGTTTCGACGAGCACGTTGATCGCGCGGCGGATCTGGTGCTGTGCCATGAAGTCGGGCGTCCGGAACCGCCCCTCATTTTCGAGATGGTTCGAGATGACGGGCTCACCCGTCTCCAGCGCAAAGCCGGCAGGCGAACCGAGATCGGTACGCATCTCGGTCGACCCGACGACGCCGGGCGCCCAGCCGATCCCCGCGCGGACCAGCAACGTGTCGCGCTCGGGCCGGTATTCGAGAAACTTGCAGTATTTAGACCGCATGCCTTCGCCGCAAAGCTCGGTCGCGCGCTGGAGCATCGGATCCAGATCGCGCGCGCGCAACGCCTCGATTCCGAAGTCGGCGAGGATCGACTGCTGGCGGAGGCGATACTGAAGCTCGCCCGCCCCCGGGGGAGCATCCCCTCCGGGTGAAATTTCGACGATCGGCACTCTCAACTCCGCTAAACTCTGCGCGCCTTGCGGCATGATACGGGCGCTTCGGGACGTCCGGCCGGTCATGCCGGGTTGCTGCTGTGACCGGGATGGTACCTCTTACCATTGTCCCGCGGGGCGTAAAGCTCCGGGTCGAGGTCGCTTGGCGCGGCGACCGTTGCCCGCCGCCGCCGGCCTTTGGGCGACGAGCTTGACGAACGTTGATGCCTTTCCGTGATCCTGACGAACGTCGGGACCCAGAGCCATGAAGCGGGTCGCTGGTGACCCTGGATCCTGACTTTCGTCAGGATGACGGAGGGGTTTGGAGGTTAGGTGCCAGCATCCCCGTCGCGCGGAGACCGCTTTATCGACCGCAGCCTTTGATTGGCGCGCGGCGGACTTGGCCCCGCAGTGGGTCGGCCTCTTGTCCCCCGATACGTCGGGCTGAGCGGCATGGCGAGTTAGCGTCAGGGCTGATCAACACCATCCCCCCCTCCGTCATCCTGACGAAAGTCAGGATCCAGAGCCATGAAGCGGACCGCCTGTAACCCTGGATCCTGACTTTCGTCAGGATGACGAGTCTCGACATCAAGGGCTTGGGCCCACATCGCGGGGCGACCGGTTCACCCGCCGCAGCCCGGTCACCCGGGTGCGGCGGGCTGGGTCGTTCAGCGCGTCAGCTTCTTGTACGCCAGACGCGTCGGGCGGTCGGCGGCATCGCCGAGGCGACGGCGCTTGTCTTCCTCGTAGCTCTCGTAATTGCCCTCGAACCATTCGACATGGCTGTCGCCCTCGAACGCGAGGATGTGCGTGGCGAGGCGATCGAGGAAGAAGCGATCATGGCTGATGACCACCGCGCAGCCGGCGAACGTCTCGAGCGCCTCCTCGAGCGCACGCAGCGTCTCGACGTCGAGATCGTTGGTCGGCTCGTCGAGCAGGAGGACGTTGCCACCTTCCTTGAGCATCTTGGCCATGTGGACGCGGTTGCGCTCACCGCCCGACAGCTGGCCGACCTTCTTCTGCTGGTCGGGCCCGCGGAAATTGAACGCGCCGACATACGCCCGCGTGCCCATCTCCTGCTTGCCGAAGCGGAAGATCTCGAGCTCGTCGGAGATTTCCTGCCAGACGTTCTTGTTCGGGTCGAGATCGTCGCGGCTCTGGTCGACATAGCCGAGCTTGACCGTCGAGCCGACCTCGATCGTGCCCTCGTCGGGCGTTTCCTGCCCGGTGATCAGCTTGAACAAGGTCGACTTGCCCGCACCGTTCGGGCCGATCACGCCCACGATGCCGCCCGGGGGCAGCGTGAAGTCGAGACCGTCGAACAGCAGCTTGTCGCCGTACGACTTGGTCAGGCCCTTCGCCTCGATCACCTTGCCGCCGAGACGCGCGGGCAGCTGGATCAGGATCGCGGCCTTGCCGGCGACGCGGTTCTCCTGCTTCTCCATCAGCTCGTCAAACGCGCGGATACGCGCCTTCGACTTGGTCTGGCGCGCCTTGGGGGTCTGGCGCATCCACGCCAGCTCGTCGGCGATCGCCTTCTGCTTGCCCGCCTCTTCGCGCTCTTCCTGGCTGAGGCGCTGCGCCTTCTTCTCCAGATAGCCCGAATAGTTGCTCTCGTAGGTGTAATAGCGCCCGCGATCGAGCTCGAGCACCCAGTTGACGACGTTGTCGAGGAAGTAGCGATCATGCGTCACGAGGATGACGTTGCCGGTATATTCCTTGAGGTAATTCTCGAGCCACGACACGCTCTCGGCGTCGAGATGGTTGGTCGGTTCGTCGAGCAGCAGGATCTGCGGCTTCTCGAGCAGCAGCTTGCAGAGCGCGACGCGGCGCTTCTCACCGCCCGACAGGTTCTCGACCGACGAATCGCCTGGCGGGCAGCGCAGCGCTTCCATCGCCTGTTCGAGCTGGCTGTCGAGCGACCAGCCGTCGACCGCGTCGATCTTGGCCTGGAGATCGCCCATCTCCTCCATCAGTGCGTCGAAATCGGTATCGTCCTGCGGATCGCCCATCTCGGCCGAGATCGCGTTGAAGCGATCGACGAGGTCCGCGACGGGGCGGACGCCGTCCTTGACGTTGCCCATCACGTCCTTGGTCGGATCGAGCTGCGGCTCCTGCGCGAGATAGCCGACATTTACGCCGTCGGCTGCCCAGGCCTCACCGGTGAAATCGGGATCCATCCCCGCCATGATCTTCATGAGCGTCGACTTGCCCGACCCGTTGGGGCCGATGATTGCGATCTTCGCCGACGGAATGAACTGCAGATGGATATTGTTGAGGACGGGCTTTGCGGCACCGGGGAAGGTCTTGGTCAGACCCTTCATGACGTAGGTGTACTGGACGGCCATGTGGGTGCCGGGCTCCATGCTAGACTGAGGCGGGATTTGACGAGCGCAGATAGCGATGCGGCGGGCCGTTGGCAAACGGGGAGCGGCGACATAGGCTTCGCCGATGATTAAGCGCACGCTCGCGGTACTGGCCGCCTCCACCCTGACCTTTCCCCTTATGGCACAGCGCACGGCGCCGCCGCCGCCCGCGCCGGTCGACGCCAAGGTCGCCGCGCTCCGCGATGCGGCGCTGAAGGACGAGGTCGCGTACGATATCGTCGAGGGGATGACGACCGAGATCGGGCCACGGCTGGCGGGTACCGAAGCGGAGGCGCGGGCGCGCGCCTGGTCGGTCGTCAAGCTCAAGGCGCTCGGGTTCAAGAACGTCCGGATCGAGCCGTACCAGATGCCCGTCTGGGTGCGTGGGATCGAGACCGCGTCGATCCTCTCGCCCTTCCCGCAGGCGCTCAAGCTGACCGCGCTCGGCAATTCGGGTGCGACGCCAGCAGGCGGGCTGACCGCGCAGGTCGTCGTGTTCAAGACGTATGGCGACCTCGCGGCGGCGCCTGCGGGGAGCCTTGCGGGCAAGATCGCCTATGTCGGCAACGCGATGGAGCCGACGCAGGACGGGTCGAGCTATGGCGCCTATGGCCCTGCGCGCTTCGTCGGTCCGGCGATGGCGGCGAGCAAGGGCGCGGCCGCGATCGTGATCCGCTCGATCGGCACCGACCATCACCGCAACCCGCATACCGGCACGACCAACTTCCCCGCCGGCGTCACGCCGATCCCCTCGGCCGCGCTGTCGGTCCCCGATGCCGAACTGATCGAACGCATCGCGACGCGCGGCAAGCCGATCACGATGACGCTCGTCCTGACGCCGCGGATGACGGGCACGCACGAATCGGGCAACGTCATCGCCGAGGTCCCCGGGACCGATCCCAAGGCGGGGATCGTGCTGATCGGCGGGCATCTCGACAGTTGGGATCTCGGCACGGGCGCGATCGACGATGCGAGCGGCGTGGCGATCACCGCGGCGGCGGCCAAGCGGATCCTCGACGGCCCGCGCCCGCGCCGGACGATCCGCGTCGTCTGGTTCGGTGCCGAGGAGGTCGGCGGCTTTGGCGGCAAGGCCTATGCCGAGGCGCACAAGACCGATCGCCACGCGACCGCCGGCGAATCCGACTTCGGTGCGGACCGCGTCTGGCGGTTCGAGACCAACCTGCCCGAGAGCGCAAAGCCCGTCGCCGATCGCCTCGCCTCCGCGCTCGCGCCGCTCGGTATCGCGCGGGGCGCGGGTGTCGGCGGCGACGGCACCGATGTCGGACCGACGATGGCGCTCGGCGTCGCGGCGATCGACCTCAACCAGTCGGGTACGCGCTATTTCGATACGCATCACACGCCCGACGATACGCTCGACCGGATCGATCCTGTGCAGCTGCAGCAGAACGTCGCGGCGTGGACGACGATGCTCGCGATCGTCGCCAATGCACCCGAAGAAATCGGACCGGTTGTGCCTAGAAAGTGACCAATCGGTGGCTCGATTGCGTCATCGTCCTGTCGCAAACCTTGCCAGGAGATGAATTTAGCGGATTGACCGGCTGCGGGGGTCCGCTATTTGACGGGACTTCGCGACGGCAATCGGGTCGGCCGCGAGTGAAACTATGCTTGGGAGCATTCGAATGAAGAAGATCGTTCTGATCGCTGCTGCCGCCGGCCTGATGTCCGTCGCAGCATGCAGCAAGTCGCCAGAAGCAGCCGCAGTTGAGAACAACGCGGACATGCTGGCAGACAACATGGAAATGCAGGCTGACAACATGGACGCCATGGCGGACAACACCTCGAACGCAGTCGCAACCGACGTGCTCGAGAACGCAGCCGACAACATGAACGCAGCAGCAGACAACGTCCGCGAAGCTGCCGACGAGAAGACCGACAACATGAACTAAGACTTTGTCGGGCGCTCGCGCCCGACAGGTTTTGGTGTCGGAAGGGCGTCCCCGCGGGGGCGCCCTTTTCTTTTGTGGTCTTTTGCTTTCCCAACGCTTGCGCTAACGCAGGCGTCGGTGGGGCCTGTAGCTCAACGGTTAGAGCTGGCCGCTCATAACGGCTAGGTTGCGGGTTCGATTCCTGCCGGGCCCACCAACACCCCTGCAACCAGCCCGTTCAACCCTCTTCAGCTTCCCGCCGTCGCGTTGGGATTGTCGGGGCCGCTATAGTCGATGTGCGACTGCCCGCCATGTTGGTGGTCGAAGCCGTCATTGTCGGGGTCACCCTTGACCTGGTCCTTGTCCTTGAACGCGCCGCCGCCGCTCTCGCCGCCGCCCGTGCGCCCCGTCTCGACATCGCCCGACATTTTCGCGTCGTCCTTGTCGGGAACCGCCTGCATCGGCTGCTTGCCATCGTTTGCCATCATCATTCTCCTCACAGGGTCAACGGGCCGGGCCGCGCTTTGATCCTCGCCGAGCACCCGTTCGCTTTGCCGGCGCACACAGCCATGGTTCCGCGCGATGAATGATAGCGTTATCCCTTCGACATTTGCCGCGCACGACAACGGACGATGTCGCGGGCTGGTTTCGCGCGAATCGGCAGGGCGGATCGGAACGGGACGATCATGATGCGCGCGCGTTGTGCGGCCGCGTAGAGCCGACCGGCTTGCCACCGATGCGTGCAGGCGTCAGACGGAGGAGGACGAGTGCCGCGCGGATAGTCCGCGATATGCGCCGCACCCCTTGACGATCGGGCAATCGCCGATACGATAGCGGTAACATAAGTGGAGAGGGAAATTGATGTCGCATATCGCCGCGCCGGTCGAATCGGCGCTGCCCGCAGATTGGCGGAGTGCGCTCCTGCTGGGTCGGATCGACCTGGGTGACGGTCCTACCCCCGTGCTGGTCAGGGATGGGCAGGTCTTCGATATGTCGGGCGTCGCGCCGACCGTCTCCGCGCTGGTCGCCGGTGGCGATTTCGACACGACAGCGGGCCGCCCACTCGGCGCGCTCGAGACGCTCGCGCTGTCCGCGGCGACCGACGCCCCCGCCCGCCTGCTGAGCCCGATCGATCTGCAATGCGTCAAGGCGGCGGGCGTGACGTTCGCTGTATCGGCGATCGAGCGCGTGATCGAGGAACGCGCCCGCGGCGATGCGAGCAAGGCGGCCGAGGTACGCGGCCGGCTCGAATCGCGGATTGGTGGCAGCGTCCGTCTGGTCGTCCCCGGCTCGGAAGAGGCTGCGGCGCTGAAGCAGGCGCTGATCGACGACGGCATGTGGTCGCAATATCTCGAGGTCGCGATCGGCCCCGACGCCGAGATCTTCACCAAGAGCCCGACGCTGTCGACCGTCGGCTGGGGCGGGCCGATCGGGATCCGCTCCGATTCGACATGGAACAACCCCGAGCCCGAGGTCGTGCTGCTCGTCGATGCGCAGGGGACCGTCGTCGGCGCGACGCTTGGCAACGACGTCAATCTGCGTGATTTCGAGGGGCGGTCGGCGTTGCTGCTGAGCAAGGCGAAGGACAACAACGCGTCCTGCTCGATCGGGCCGTTCATCCGCCTGTTCGACGACGGCTTTACGCTCGACGACGTTCGTGCGAGCGAGGTCACGCTGAAGATCGAGGGCGAGGACGGCTATGTGCTCGACGGCCATAGCTCGATGCGCGAGATCAGCCGCGACCCTGAGGACCTGGTCGTACAGGCGATGAGCGAGCACCATTATCCCGACGGTTTCGTGCTGTTCCTCGGCACGTTATTCGCCCCGACCAAGGACCGGGACGAACCGGGCCGCGGGTTCACGCACAAGATGGGCGACGTGGTGTCGATCTCCAATCCGAAGCTCGGATCGCTGGTCAACCGCGTGACGACGTCGCGCGACGCGCCCGCTTGGACGCTCGGCATCAGCGGGCTGATGAACAATCTGGCCCGTCGCGGGCTGTTAGACGCATGATAATCGACCAGACGGAGACCCCAGTGCTGCAGCAAACGACCGCTATCGGCGGCAAGGCGATCTATCCAAGCCTCGCCGACAAGCGAGTCATCGTCACCGGTGGCGGATCGGGTATCGGCGAAGGCCTGGTCGAGGCCTTCGTGGCGCAGGGCGCGCGCGTCGCGTTCGTCGACGTGGCGGACGATGCCAGCCATGCGCTGCTCGCGCGACTGACCCCCGGCGCGGTGCACGAGCCCCTCTACCGCCACTGCGATCTGACCGACATCGACCAGCTCAAGTCGATCTTCGCCGAGATCGAGACAGTGCTCGGCGGTGTCGACATCCTGATCAACAACGCCGGCAACGACGATCGCCACGGGATCGACGAGGTCACGCCCGACTATTGGGACCAGCGGCTGAACGTCAATCTGCGGCACCAGTTCTTCGCGGCGCAGGCGGTGGTGCCGGCGATGAAGCGCGCAGGCGGCGGCGTCATCCTGAACTTCGGGTCGATCAGCTGGCACCTCGCGCTCCCCGATCTGGTTCTGTACCAGACGTGCAAGGCGGCGATCGAAGGTCTGACGCGCGGGCTCGCGCGCGATCTCGGCCGCGAGGGCATTCGCGTCAATACCGTCGTCCCGGGCAACGTCCAGACTCCGCGCCAGGAGAAATGGTACACGCCCGAAGGCGAGGCCGAGATCGTCGCGGCACAATGCACCGATGGCCGCATCCAGCCGAGCGACGTTGCCGCGCTGGTGCTGTTCCTGTCGTCGGACGATGCGCGGATGTGTACGGGTCATGATTATTTCATCGACGCGGGATGGCGCTGATTCATGGATGAGGGATTGATGGAGAAGGACGCCCGTTCGATCCTGACGGTCGGTGCGGAGCTCGGCGAGGGACCCGTCTGGTCGCCGCGCGATTCGTGTCTGTGGTTCGTCGATATCAAGGCGCCCTGCGTCTATCGCCACGACCCCGCGACCGGCGCGCTCGACCGATGGGACGCACCCGATCATGTCGGCTGGATCCTGCCCGCGGACGACGGATACTGGGTCGCCGGTCTCGCCACGGGCGTCCACCGGTTCGATCCCGCGGATGGCAGCTTCACGCTGTTGAACGCTGTCGAGGACGATCTGCCGCGCAACCGGCTCAACGACGCGGCGATCGATCCGGCGGGCCGGATCTGGTTCGGCACGATGGACAATGACGAGGCGAACGCGACGGGCCGGTTCTATCGCTGGCAGGCCGGCGTGGTCACGCCCGCGCCGGTCGCCCCCATCGTCATCACCAACGGCCCCGCGATCGCGCCCGACGGCCGGACGGCGTATCTCGTCGACACGCTCGGGCTGTCGATCGATGCGCATCCGATCGATGCCGACGGCGTCATCGGCGAAGGCCGGCGTTTCCTGACGTTCGACGGCCAGACGGGGTATCCCGACGGGGCGATCTGCGATGCCGAAGGCGGCGTCTGGGTGGGTTTCTACGGCGGCTGGGCGGCGCGGCGGTTTGCGCCCGATGGCAGCATGACGGCCGAGGTGCGCTTCCCCGTCGCCAATATCACCAAGATCGCGCTTGGCGGCGAAGACGGCAAGACCGCCTACGCGACCACCGCGCGGCAGGGGCTGTCGGCGGATGCGCTGGCGGATCAGCCGCTTGCCGGCAATGTCTTCACGTTCCGTGTCGACGTGGGCGCCGCGCCGGTGACGCCGGTACGCCTCGCCACCTGAACGACGAATACCCAACGCACGAATACAGCGCGCCGTCAGAGCGCGTACCATCTGGAAGGAAGCCTTAATGAACGGCACGGCAACTGTCACGGACCCGGGCATCGACGCAGGTCGCGTCAACGGGACGTTGATCGGCCTGATCGTCGCGGTCGCGACCGTCGGCGGATTCATGTTCGGGTATGATTCGGGCGTGATCAACGGGACACAGAAGGGGATCGAGGCGGCGTTCGGGCTCGGCCGGTTCGGGATCGGCGTCAATGTCGGCGCGATCCTGGTCGGGTCGTCGGTCGGTGCGTTTGCCGCAGGCCGGCTGTCCGACGTGATCGGTCGCCGCAACACGATGATGCTGGCCGCGGTCCTGTTCATCATCAGCGCGCTCGCGGCAGGCGCGGCGGACACGTCCGCTGTGTTCATCATCGCGCGGATCATCGGCGGGTTCGGCGTCGGCGCGGCAAGCGTCACATCGCCCGTCTATATTTCCGAGGTCGCTCCGGCCAATATTCGCGGACGGCTGACCAGCATCCAGCAGGTCATGATCATCTCCGGCCTGACCGGCGCGTTCGTCGCCAATTTCGCGCTTGCGCGGATCGCCGGCGGATCGACTGCCGAATTCTGGCTGGGCTATCAGGCGTGGCGCTGGATGTTCTGGCTCCAGGTCATTCCCGCAGCGATTTATTTCGTCGCGCTGTTCTTCATTCCAGAAAGCCCGCGCTACCTCGTCGTCAAGGGGCATGACGCGCGCGCCGAGACCGTTCTGACGCGGCTGTTCGGCAATGCCGAAGCGCGTCGCAAGGTCGCAGAGATCCGTGCGTCGCTCGCGGTCGATCATCACAAGCCGCGGCTGTCCGACCTGATCGACAAGAAGACCGGCAAGATCCGCCCGATCCTGTGGGCAGGTATCGGCCTCGCGGTGTTCCAGCAGCTCGTCGGCATCAACGTCGTCTTCTATTATGGCGCGACGCTGTGGGAGGCGGTGGGCTTTACCGAGGACAATGCGCTCCAGATCAACATCCTGTCGGGCGTGCTCTCGATCGCGGCATGCCTGCTGACGATCGCGCTGATCGACAAGATCGGGCGCAAGCCGCTGCTGCTCGTCGGCTCGGCCGGCATGACCGTCACGCTGGGTATCGTCGCCTGGGCGTTCTCGAACGCGATCCCTGCGGCGTCGGGCGTCGGCGTCACGCTGCCAGGCAACACCGGGCTGATCGCGCTGATTGCGGCCAACATGTACGTGATCTTCTTCAACGTCAGCTGGGGCCCGGTAATGTGGGTGATGCTGGGCGAGATGTTCCCGAACCAGATCCGCGGGTCGGCGCTCGCAGTATCGGGCTTCGCACAGTGGATCGCCAACGCGGTGATCTCGGTGAGCTTCCCGTCGCTCGTGCTGTCGCCGGGTCTGGCGATCACCTATCTCGGCTATGCGATTGCCGCGCTCGTTTCGTTCTTCTTCGTCCAGAAGATGGTCACCGAAACCCGCGGTCGCGAACTCGAGGACATGGTCGGTTGACGATGCGACTGGCATGCGGCGCGTGGGAGCTCGACCTGCTCCCCGCGCTGGGGGGCGCGATCGGTGCGCTCCGGCGTGACGGGGCCGACATCTTCCGCCCTACCCCGCACGACGCGCGGCACCCGCTCGAGGCCGCGTGCTTCCCGCTGGTGCCTTATGCGAACCGGATAGCCGATGGCCGCTTCAGTTTCGAGGGCGAAGGGTTCGTCATCCCGCGCAACGTCGCGGACCAAGCGCATCCGCTGCACGGCACGGGGTGGCTCCAGCCCTGGACCGTCGAACAGAGCGACGAACGATCCGCGACGCTTCATTATCGTCACGGCGCAGATGATGGCTGGCCGTGGGCGCATGACGCGGAGCAGCGGATCATGCTCGGCGATGAGGGGCTGCACCTGACGCTGTCGCTCACCAACACCGGCGATCGGGCGATGCCCTTCTCGCTTGGTCTTCATCCCTATTTCACAAAGGCCGGGGTTTCGCGCCTTCGCTTCGATGCGGAGCGGATGTGGCTGATCGATGACGCGTTTCTGCCGACCGAGCCGTCGCCGGCGGACCGGCTCGGCGACTGGGCTGCGGGCGAAACGGTCGAACGGACGAGCCTGATCGACAACAGCTATGAAGGATGGTCGGGCACCGCGACGATATTGCGCGACGATGGCGATCTGCGGCTGGCCGGTACGAACACGTCGTTCCTCCACGTGTTCACGCCGCCGGGCGAGCCGTATTTCTGCGTCGAGCCGGTCAACGCGATGCCCGATGCGTTCAACCGCGCCGTGCCCGCCGTCCTGCAGCCAGACGAGAGCCACGCGATCACGATGACGCTGACCGCCGTATAGCCGAGCGTTGGGGATGCGAAGGAGGGGGGCGAACGCCCCCTTCCCCCTACTGCCCGTCCCTAGTGGTTGTGCCGCGGTGTCCTGGCTGCGATCCCGCGATACTTGACCGCGAAGTCGAGCACGCCGCCCTGCGCCAGCTGCCCCGTCTTCTCGCGGTACAGTTCCTCCCACGGCGAATTGCTCGGTGGAATCGGCGGTACGGGCTCGGTCTTGCGGCGCGCGATCTCGTCCGGCTCGACGAGCGCATTGCAGGTGCCGGCTTCGAGGTCGATGCGGATCATGTCACCGTCGCGCAGCCATGCGAGGCCGCCCCCGACCGCGCTTTCGGGCGAGACGTTGAGGATCGACGGGCTGTCCGACGTACCCGACTGCCGGCCGTCGCCCAGCGTCGGCAGCGTCAGCACGCCCTGCTGGATCAGGGCGTCGGGCGGCTGCATGTTGACGACCTCGGCCGAGCCGGGCCAGCCGATCGGTCCCGAGCCGCGGATGACGAGGATGCACTGCGCATCGATGCCGAGCGCAGGGTCGTTGATGCGGTGATGATAGTCGTCCGACCCGTCGAACACGACCGCGCGCGCTTCGAACCGGTTCTCGGCGCCGGGGGTCGACAGATAACGCATCCGGAAGGCGTCGGAAATCACCGAGGTCTTCATGATCGCATGGTCGAACAAATTGCCCTTGAGCACGAGGAACCCCGCGCGCTCGAGCAGGGGGGCCTCGAGCGTGTGGATCATCTCGCGGTCGTTCGTGACACGCCCGCCGAGATTGTCGCCGACGCTGCGTCCGGTGATCGTCAGGCAGCTGGTGTCGAGCATCCCCGCCTCGGACAGCTCGTGCATCACCGCGGGCACGCCGCCGGCACGATGAAACCGCTCACCGAGATATTTGCCCGCGGGCTGCATGTTGACGATCAGCGGGACGTCGTAGCCGTGGTCCGCCCAGTCCGCCATGTCGAGCTCGACGCCGGCGTGCTGCGCCATCGCCATGATGTGCGGCTGCGCGTTGCTCGATCCGCCGATCGCGCTGACGACGCGGATCGCGTTCAGGAACGCCGCGCGCGTCAGGATCTTCGACGGGCGCAGGTCTTCATACGCCATGTCGACGATCCGCCGTCCGGTCTCGTACGCCATCTGGCCGCGTTCGCGGTACGGCGCGGGGATCGCGGCGCACCCCGTCAGCGACATGCCAAGCGCCTCGGCGACCGCGTTCATCGTCGAGGCGGTACCCATCGTGTTGCAATGCCCCGCGGACGGAGCGCTGTCGGTGGCACGCTGGAGGAACTCCTCCTCGTCGATCTCACCCGCGGCGAGCTTGCGGCGGCTGCGCCAGATCACGGTGCCCGACCCGACGAGTTCGCCGTCGTGCCAGCCATCGAGCATCGGACCGCCCGACAGCACGATCGCCGGAATATCGACCGTCGATACCGCCATGATCCCCGCGGGGGTCGTCTTGTCGCACCCGGTGGTCAGCACCACCGCGTCGATCGGGTAGCCGTAAAGCGTCTCGACGAGCGTCATGTAGGCGAGGTTGCGATCGAGCGCGGCGGTCGGGCGACGGCAGTTCTCGAAGATCGGGATCGTCGGGAATTCCATCGGGATCCCGCCCGCGGCAATAATTCCGTCGCGCGTCCGCTTGGCGAGTTCGACGTGGATTCGGTTGCACGGCGACAGGTCGCTGCCGGTCTGCGCGATCCCGATGATCGGCTTGCCGCAGCGAAGCTCGGCGGGGGTCAGCCCGTAATTCATGAAGCGTTCGAGATACAGCGCGGTCATGTCCGACCGGGCGGGGTCGGCGAACCAGTCGCGGGAACGGAACGGCCTTGCCGGTACGCGATCCAAGATATCTCTCCTGTTATAACCCTATGAGAGCGCTACCGTCACTGACGGCCCAGTCAAGCGATAGCGTGACGGCGGGCGGTCAACGCGACGAAAAAGCGTGTCAAAACAATGTCGCGCCGGATCAATGTCGCGCCGGATCATTGCCCGGTCGCCGGACCTAGTCCCTGCTCGATTTGTGCTGCGCGCGAGTCGAGGGGCGGCGACGCGGTGCGGCGTCGGACTGGCGGCGGATCAGCGTGTAGTCGAGCAGGACGTGCCGCGCGCGCTCGGTCTTGCCATTGCGCGCCGAGCGGACGATCCCGACGAGCAGTTCGACCGCGGCGCGCGACATCGTCGCGATCGGCTGATGGATGGTCGTGAGCTCGGGCCAGATCGTCGTCGCCAGCGCACTGTCGTCGAACCCGCAGACGGTCAGGTCGCCGGGCACGTCGAGCCCGCGACGATGCGCGACCGCGACCGTTGCCGCGGCCATGTCGTCGTTGCTTGCGAAGATCGCCGTCGGCGGGTTCGGCGCGTCCATCAGATGCTCCGCCGCATCGAGCCCCGAGCGATAGGTGAACAGGCCTTGCGCGATCAGCGTCTCATCCGCGGCGACACCGTGTTCGGCGAGCGCCGCGCGATAGCCCTCGAGCCGCTTGGCGCTGGCGGTCTGGTTGGGGTTGCCGATGATGAAGCCGATCCGCGCGTGACCGAGCCCGACCAGATGCGCGGTCATGGCGTGCGCGGCCTGCATGTCGTCGATGCTGACCGACGCCGCCTCTTCGGGCGCGCGCCCGGTCGCGACGACGACGGTGGGGATCTTGGCGTTGAGCAGCACCTCGAGCACGCCCTTCGAGTCGCAGAGCGGTGGCGGCAGGACGACGCCGTCGATCCCGCTCCGGACCAGCCGTTCGGCGACCTCGACGTCATGGTCGCCGATTTCACATTTCTCGACGATCAGCTGGATGTCGCTGCGCCCGGCCTGGTCGAGACTGCCGACGAGGAATTCGCTGAGATAGCTCGCGCTGGGATTCGAATAGAGCAACGCGATCCGCAACTGCGCTGCACCCGCGAGACTGCGCGCGGCCGGATTGGGGGCGTAGTTGAGCTGTGCGATCGCGACGTTGACCGCCTCGCGCGTGGTTTCGCGAACATTGGTATCGGCGTTGATGACGCGCGACACGGTCATCGGCGATACCCCGGCGAGCAGCGCCACGTCCGAAATGGTCGGCGCGCCGCCCTGCCGCTTGGTGGTACGAGTTTTGCGAACACTGGTCGTCATCGTTGAAACCCTAGCATGCCGCGCACTGCCGGAAAGCCCCATATTCCGTGCCGAAATCGCACGTGACGCCGCCGCCTGCCGATCGCGCACCATCGCATGCACACAATGGTAGCGGTAGCATCCATTCT
The DNA here is from genome assembly GCF_001421535.1 of Sphingomonas sp. Leaf20. GTDB lineage: Bacteria > Pseudomonadota > Alphaproteobacteria > Sphingomonadales > Sphingomonadaceae > Sphingomonas. Next base: position 499,786 of record NZ_LMKN01000009.1, read on the forward strand.
TGCTATGATGCGTTTGTGATGGTGTGACGGGAGAACGATGCGCCGCGGACGATACGCGTTTCGCCCTGACGGGTGGAAACGGCGCGGCAGGACCCTCAGATAGTGTCCGGATCAACGGCGCGCACCCGGCGCCCGTTGCAACGGGGCGATGGCGGATTATCCCACCGTCACGGGTCGGGCGCTCCGCGTCCGCCCCTGCGACATCACGGCCTCAATCGAATTCCTAGGAGAATGATATCATGGACGGCAGTTTCCTGATCGGCGCGCGTGCGGTCACCAGCGACACGACGTTCGAGGGCATCGATCCCGCGACGAACGACACGCTCGATACCGCGTTCGCCGTATCGTCCCCCGAGAACGTCGCGGAAGCATGCGCGCTGGCGGACGCCGCGTTCGATGCATTCCGCGAGACCGATCCGGCGGACCGCGCGACCTTCCTCGAGACGATCGCGTCCGAGATCGAAGCGATCGGTGAAGAGCTGGTGGCGCGTGCCATCCTCGAAAGCGGCCTGCCCCGGCCGCGTCTCGAAGGCGAGCGTGGCCGCACCACCGGCCAGCTTCGCATGTTCGCCAAGCTGCTCCGCCAGGGCCGCTATACGCAGGTGACGATCGACTCCGCGCTGCCCGACCGCACGCCCCTGCCCCGGTCCGACCTGCGCCAGCGCCGGATCGCGGTCGGCCCGGTCGCGGTGTTCGGCGCATCGAACTTCCCGCTCGCCTTCTCGGTTGCCGGCGGCGACACGGCATCCGCGCTCGCAGCGGGTTGCCCCGTCGTGGTCAAGGGTCACCCCGCGCATCCCGGCGCAACCGTGATGGTCGCGCGCGCGATCCAGGCGGCGGTCGCGAAATGCGGCCTGCCCGAGGGCGTGTTCTCGCTGGTCCAGGGGCCATCGAATGCGCTCGGCGCCTCACTCGTCGTCGATCCGCGGATCAAGGCGGTCGGCTTCACCGGATCGCGCGCGGGCGGTCTCGCGCTGGTCGAGCTCGCCAACCGACGCGCCGAGCCGATCCCGGTCTATGCCGAGATGAGCAGCATCAACCCGGTCATCCTGATGCCGGCGGCGCTCGCGGCGCGGGGCGAGGCGCTGGCCAAGGGCTATGTCGGGTCGCTGACGATGGGTTCGGGCCAGTTCTGCACCAACCCCGGCATCGTCGTCGCGCTGGACGGGCCCGAACTCGACGCGTTCGCGGCGACCGCGGCGGAGGCGCTGAGCGCCGCCCAGCCGCAGGTCATGCTGACCCCCGGCATCCATGCCGCCTATGACAAGGGCGTCACCGCGCTCGAAAGCCATGCCGAGATCGCGACGCTCGCGCGTGGCGCCGAGGGTACGGGCTGCAACCGCGGCCGTGCGGCGCTGTTCTCGACGACCGCGGACGCGTTCATGGCGGACGTGGCGCTGTCGCATGAGGTGTTCGGCGCGGCATCGCTGATCATCCGCTGCCGCGACATGGCGCAGCTGCGTGATGTGCTCGCCGGGCTCGAGGGGCAGCTGACCGCAACGCTGCATCTCGACGAGGCGGACCACGACGCCGCGGCAACGCTCGTCCCGCTGCTCGAGCGCAAGGCCGGTCGCATCCTCGCCAATGGCTGGCCGACGGGTGTCGAGGTGTCGACAGCGATGGTGCATGGCGGCCCCTTCCCCGCGACGTCGGATCCGCGCGGGACGTCGGTCGGCACCGCGGCGATCGAGCGCTTCCTGCGCCCGGTCTGCTATCAGGACCTGCCCGACGCGTTGCTGCCGCGCGCCGTCAAGCACGCCAACCCGCTGGGGCTCGAGCGCGTGATCGACGGCGTCGTCGAGGCCGCGTAACCACCGGCCGCACGCCGGTCCCCCACGGGAGCGGCGTGCGGCTACCGGCCGCAATTAGCGCCGATAGCGCTCGAGCATCGCCAGCGCACCGACCTGTGCGAGTTGGTCGACCGCGGCGACCAGCGTCGCATGCAGGTCGGCATCGGTGGTGAACCCGAGCAGCCCGAGCAGCGCATCGACGCGCGCACCCGTATCCGCCGTGCCCGCGACCGCGCTTCCCAGCCGATCCGCGATCGGATCGTCGATCGCGAACGCCTCACCCATATCGGTCCGTCCCGATTGCCAGCGGATCCACGCCGCGACGGCAAGCGCGAGCGTATCGACGCCAAGGCCCTTTGCCCGCCGCTCGGCGATCGGCGCGAGCAGGCGCTGCGGAAGCTTCTGCGAGCCATCCATCGCAATCTGACGCGTCCGGTGCTGAAGCGCAGCATTCGCGAACCGCGCCATCAACGCCGCGCGATAGGCGGTGAGATCGAGCCCGGCGGGCGGATCGAGCGTCGTCGCGCTTTCGTCCCACAAGGCCTCGACGAACGCGCGCGCCGCCGGAATCGCGACAACCTCGTGCACGAAATCGAGGCCCGCGAGTCCGCCCAGATAGGCGATCGCCGAATGCGCCCCGTTGAGCAGGCGCAGCTTGGCGTCCTCCCAGGGCGCGACGGCGTCGGTCAGTTGAACGCCGAACGCCGCAAGGTCGGGGCGCGCGCCGGCAAATTTGTCCTCGACCACCCATTGCAGGAACGGCTCGGCCTTCACCATCGCCTGATCGGTGACGCCGAGCGTCTGGCCCAGTCGCGCGATATCGTCGTCGGTGGTGGCAGGAACGATCCGGTCGACCATCGTCTGCGGGAAGGCGACCTCGGCGGCAATCCACGCGGCAAGCGCCGGATCATGCGGCTGCGCCATCGCGAGCACCGCGCTGCGCAACAGCGTCCCGTTGTGCGGCAGATTGTCGCACGACATCACGGTCAGCGGACCGGGCCCCGCGGCGCGACGCGCAGCGAGCCCGGCGACCAGCAGTCCCGGTACCGTCCGCGGACGGTCGAGCGACGCGAGATCCTGCACGATGTCGGGATCACCTGCCTGCAGCGATCCGGTTGCGCGATCCAGCTTGTACCCCTTCTCGGTCACCGTCAGCGTGACGAGGTGCGTCTCGGGCGACGCGATCGCCGCGACGACCGCGGAAGGATCCTCCGGCGCGACGAGGACGTCGACGATCGCACCGATGACCTGCAGGCGCTCGTCGCTGCCGTCACGCTCGACCACCGTGTACAGTCCGTCCTGTGGAACGAGCTGGTCGCGGACCTGCGGGGATCGCAGCGACACGCCGATGATCCCCCAGCGCAGATCACCGCTTGCGAGCGCGGCCTCGAAGATCGTCGCCTGATGCGCGCGGTGGAAAGCGCCGATGCCGAGATGCACGACGCCGGGCCTGACCGACGCGCGGTCATAGGCGGGGCGGACGACGTCAGCGGGCAGCCGGTCGAGCGTGGCCTGCGACAGCCTCACAGCCGATACGCCTGCTTGACGAGATCATAGGCGAGCGCGCGCGCGACCTCGTGCGCCTCGTCCTCCTCGAGCCGGTGCTCGGCGACGAGTTGCGCGAGAAACCCGCAGTCCATCCGCCGCGCGACATCGTGCCGCGCCGGGATCGAGAGGAACGCGCGCGTATCGTCGTTGAACCCAACCGTGTTGTAGAAGCCCGCGGTCTCGGTCGCGCGCTCGCGGAACCGCCGCATCCCCTCCGGGCTGTCATGGAACCACCAGGGCGGCCCCAGCCGCAGCGCCGGGTAATGTCCCGCGAGCGGCGCCAGCTCGCGCGAATAGGTATCCTCGTCGAGCGTGAACAGGATCAGCGTCAGCCGGGGATCGTTACCGAACCGGTCTAGCAGCGGCTTCAACGCGCGGACGAATTCGCCGGGCAGCGGGATGTCGCCGCCCTTGTCGCGACCGAACCGTGCCAGCACCTGCGCATTGTGACTGCGCGAGACCGCGGGGTGCAACTGCATCACCATCCCGTCCTCGACCGACATCGCCGCCATCTCGGTGAGCATCTGCGCGCGGAAGAGTTCGGCGTCCGCGGCGGTCGGCTGGGCCATCACGCGCGCGTAGAGCGCCTCGGCTTCGGCGAATGTCAGGTCTGCGGTCGCCGCCGACGGGTGGCCGTGATCGGTCGAGGTCGCGCCTGCCGCGCGGAACCGCGCGCGGTGGAACCGGTGCGAGGCGAGATAGCCGGCATAGCTGCCGACGTCTTCGTTCGCGGTCTCGCCGAACTGGCGGACGTTCGCGGCGAAGCCCGGCGTGTCGGGATCGACGACCGGGTCGGGACGATAGGCGGTGACGACCCGCCCCTGCCACCCACTCGCGCGGATCGCGGCATGGTGCTCGAGCGGGTCGAGCGGGCTCTCCGTGGTCGCGATCAGCTCGATCCCGAACCGGTCGAACAGCGCGCGCGGGCGGAATTCGGGGGTCTTCAGCGCGGCGTCGATCGTGTCGAAATACAGGTCCGCGGTCGCGGGCTCGAGGCGGACGTCGATCCCGAACGCTTCGGCGAACACCCAGTCGAGCCACATCCGCGACGGCGTGCCGCGGAACAGGTGATAGTTGTCGGCGAAGATCCGCCAGATTGTGCGCGGGTCGCTTTCCGTGAGGCTGCCGTCGACCGTCGGCACGCCCAGCGCGTCGAGCGGCACGCCCTGGCTGTAGAGCATCCGGAACACGTAATGATCGGGGACGATCAGCAGCGATGCCGGATCGCTGAACGCCTCGTCGCGCGCGAACCAGGCCGGATCGGTATGGCCGTGCGGGCTCACGATCGGCAGGTCCTTGACGCCCGCATGCAGCGCGCGCGCGATGTCGAGGGTACGGCCGTCGGCAGGAAACAGGCGGTCGGGGTGCAGGCGTAGCGGCTGGGTCATGCAAGGCGTTCCGGATCGACGGGGGTATAGCGCGGTACGAGCAAGTGGATAACCAGCAATGCGACGAGATAGGCGCAGCCGGCAACCGCGAAAATCGGTCCATAGCTGCCGACCCCGGCGAGGATCGTGCCCGCGAACTTGGCCATCAGCATGCCACCGCACGCGCCGGCGAGCCCGCCCAGACCGATCACCGATCCACCCATCCCGCGCGGAAACAGATCGCCGGGGATCGCATAGACGTTGGCGGAAAAGCCCTGATGGCAAGCGCACGCCAGCCCGATCGCCGCGACTGCCCACCACAATCCGGGGGCCTGCGCTGCGAAGATGATCGGCAAGGCGAACAAGGCGCATACGAACAACGCGGTCTTGCGTGCACGGTTCGGCGTTGCGCCCTTGCTGAGCAGCCGCGACGAGAACCAGCCGCCCGCGATCGATCCGACATCCGCCAACACATACACCGCGACCAGCGGCGGACCGAAGTCGAGCATCTTCACGCCGTATTGCCGGTTGAAGAAATCGGGCAGCCAGAACAGGAACGTCCACCACACCGGATCAATCAGGAACCGCCCGAGCATATACGCCCAGGTCTGCCGCAACCGCAGCAATGTGCGCCAGCGGACGGGCTTGGCGGGCGGCACGGGATCGGCCTCGATCCACGCTAGTTCCTCAGGCGTGACGCGCGGATGCTTGCGCGGCGACCGATAGAAAGCGAGCCACGCGACGAGCCAGATGACCGTCAGCGCGCCGGTCGCGACGAACGCCATCCGCCAGCCGAACGTCACCGCGATCACCGGCACAACCAGCGGCGTCAGGATCGCGCCGACATTGGAGCCTGCGTTGAAGATGCCGATCGCCAGCGCGCGCTCGCGTTGTGGAAACCATTCGTTGGTCGCGGCGAGCGCGGCGGGGAAGGCGCCGGCCTCGCCGATCGCCAGCGGGATGCGCGCGAAGATCATCATGCCGGCGCTGGTGAACAAGGCGTGTGCGACATGGCCGATCGTCCACAAGGTCACCGCGACCGCATAGCCGATCTTGGCGCCTACCCGGTCGACGAACCGGCCGAACAGCACATAGGCGATGCCGTACGCCGCCTGGAACGCGATCGCGAGATCGGCATAGCCCTGCTCGCTCCAGTTGTAGCGCGCCTGGAGTTCGGGCTTGAGCGTCGGGAGCACGAGCCGGTCGATATAGCTGAGCGCCACCGCCGCGAAGAGCAGCGCGCAGACGATCCAGCGGACTTTGCCGCGCGGCTTTTCGAGCGCGACGGCAGCGGCGCCGTTCACCAGTTGCACAGCGTGCCGTCTTCCAGGCGCGCGACCGGGAGATAGGCGCGCTTATAGTCGTAGGTCGCCGCCAGTTCCTCGTCGATGTCGACGCCCAGTCCCGGGGCGTCGCCCGGATGCATCATGCCGTCGTCGAAGCTATACGCGTGCGGGAAGACCGCGTCGGTCTCTTCGGTGTGCGGCATATGCTCCTGCACGCCGAAATTGGGCACAGACAGCCCGAAATGCAGCGCCGCCGCCATCGCCACCGGCGACAGGTCGGTCGCGCCGTGGCAGCCGGTCCGCACCTGATACAGGTCGGCGAGCGCGGCGATCCGGCGCAGATGCGTGATACCGCCGGCATGCACGACGGTCGCGCGGATATAGTCGATCAGCTGGTTCTGGATCAGGTCCTTGGCATCCCAGATCGAATTGAACACCTCGCCCACCGCGATCGGCGTCGTGGTGTGGTGACGGATCAGTTTGAACGCTTCCTGGTTCTCGGCGGGCGTCGGATCCTCGATCCAGAACAGGTTGTACGGTTCGAGCGCCTTGCCCAGCCGCCCCGCCTCGATCGGCGTCAGCCGGTGATGAATGTCGTGCAGCAGGTGGACGTCCCACCCCATCGCTTCACGCGCCGCCTTGAACAACTCGGGCACGACGCGGAGGTATTTCTCGGTCGACCAGACGCTCTCGCTCGGCAGGTCGGCGTCCGCAGGCTCGTAGCGCGCGCCATGCTTGGCGACGCCGTAGGTGGAGGCGAGGCCGGGCACGCCGCATTGCAGGCGAATCGCCTTGTAGCCCTTCGCCTGCTCGGCCCTGGCGACCGCGATCGTGTCCTCGATCGTCGTGCCGTTGGCGTGCGCATAGACCATGCACGCATCGCGCGCCGCGCCGCCGAGCAATTGGTACACCGGCATGCCCGCCAGCTTGCCCTTGATGTCCCACAAAGCGGTATCGACCGCCGCGATCGCCGCCATCGTCACGGGCCCGCGCCGCCAATAGGCGCCCTTGTAGAGATACTGCCAGACATCCTCGATCCGGTGCGCGTCGCGGCCGATCAGGCACGGCACGACGTGATCGGTCAGATAGCTCGCGACGCTGAGTTCGCGGCCGTTGAGCGTCGCGTCGCCAAGCCCCGTGGTGCCGTCGTCGCAGGTGATCTTCAGCGTGACGAAATTGCGCCCCGGGCAGGTGACGATGACACGGGCAGAAACGATTCTGGGCATTGCAGACCTTCAGACGATTTCGAGAATTGCGGTCTTGAGGTGCGCGGAATCGGCACCGACCATGATGTCGAACAGCCCCGGCTCGACGACTTCACGCATCGCGATGTCGAAGAACCGGAACGCATCGGCGTTCAGCGTGAAACTGAGCGTGCGTCGCTCGCCGGCGGCCAGCGTGACGCGCTCGAAACCCTTGAGCTCGAGGATCGGGCGGGCCACCGACGAGACCTGGTCGCGGACGTAGAGCTGGACGACCTCGTCGCCGGCGCGTGCACCGACATTGGCGACCTCGACCGCGACCGTAACCGAGCCGGCGATTCCGATCCGCGGCGCCGACAGCCGCGGCGCGCCGATCTCGAAGCGGGTGTAGCTGAGCCCGAAGCCGAACGGGAACAGCGGCGCAGTGGTGTCGAACAGATAGCCGCGGCGGGCGGACGGCTTGGCGTTGTAGAACACCGGCAGCTGGCCGACGCTGCGCGCCACCGTCACCGGCAGCTTGGCACCGGGATTGACGTCGCCGAACAGCACGTCCGCGATCGCGGTGCCGCCCTCCTGCCCCGCATACCAGCATTCGAGAAACGCGTTCGCGCTCTCGACCGCGGCGGGCCAGGACGGGGGGCGCCCGTTGATCGCGACCACGATCACCGGCTTCCCCGTCGCCTTCATCGCGGCGACGAGCGCATTCTGTTCGCCGAGCAGGTCGAGGCTCGTGCGGTCGCCGAGGTGATTGCGCGCATAGCCTTCGCGGCTGGTCTGCTCGGTATCCCCCACCGCGACGAGGATGAGGTCCGCGGTAGTCGCGACGGCGACCGCCTCGTCGATCAGCTGCCGGTTCTTCGCCGGATCCGCGAGCAGCACTTCGTTGGCGGAGCGGTCCTCGCTCTGCGTGATGAAGACGCCCTGCGCATGGACGACCTCGGCCTTGCCTTTCAGCCGCGCACGCACGCCCTCGAGCAGCGACACCGTCGCCTTGGGGATCGACGAATAGCCGCCGAGCCGGCCGACCGCGGCATTCGGACCGATGACCGCGACGCGCTTGTGCGCGCCCGCGGTCAGCGGAAGGATGCCATCGTTGACGAGCAGCGTGATCGAGCGATGCGCCGCCTCGAGCGCCAGCGCGCGCGCCTCAGCATTGCCCGTCAGCCGTGCCGCGGCCTTGGGATCGACCGTCGCGCGCTCGAACATCCCCGAGCGGATCTTCATCGTCAGCATCCGGCGGCACGCGGCATCGACCGCAGCGAGCGAGACCTTGCCCGCGCGAACCTGATCCGCGAGCGAGCGATAGGCCAGCCCGTCCGGAAGATCCGAATCTACCCCCGCGGCGAGTGCGAGGCGGGCGGCCGCGTCGCGATCCGCGGCGATGTGATGTAGCGATGCGAGTTCGCCGATCGCCGCATAATCGCTGACCACCGCTCCGTCGAAGCCCCATTCGCCGCGCAGCACGTCCTGCAGCAGCCAGGTGTTCGCATGGCTCGGCACGCCATCGATCTCGTTGTACGACGGCATGACCGCACCCACCCCGGTACGCGTGACGACCGCACGAAACGGCGGGAAGAAGAAGTCGCGCAGCTCGCGTTCGGCGAGCGGCGCAGGCGCGACGTTTTCACCGCTTTCGGGCTGGCCGTGCCCGGTCATGTGCTTGAGCGTCGCGAACACCTTGTCGGGGGCCAGCGTCTTGCTCTCGCCCTGCAGCCCGATCACCGCGGCGACGCCCATCTCGCCGCACAGATACGGGTCTTCGCCGAACGTTTCCTCGATCCGGCCCCAGCGCGGGTCGCGCGCGATGTCGACGACTGGGCTCAGCGCGAGGACGGTGCCGTGCGCACGGACTTCGCGCGCGATCACCGCATTCACCCGCCGCACCAGCTCGCGGTCGAAACTGCCCGCCAACGCGATGGCCTGCGGAAAGCTGGTCGCCTCGGGGGCCATGAAGCCGTGCAGCGCCTCCTCGTGGAACAGGATAGGGATGCCGAGCCGCGAGCGTGTCGTCGCCCAAAGCTGCGCGGCGTTGACGAACGCGATCGTGTCCGCCGGCGCGCGCCACCGGCCCGTGACGTCGTTGCCCGTGTTGGTCAGCGTCGCCGCGCCGCCCCGGTCGGAGGGACGTGCGATCTGGCCGATGCCGTTCGGATACGCGGTGTCCGCGCGCGCCGGGTCGAACCGGAGCGCGGCGTCCATCACGTCCTTCTTGGTCGTCGACAAGGTGATGAGCTGCGCGACCTTTTCGTCGAGCGTCATACGCGCCATCAGGTCCTGGACGCGCAGGTCGACCGGCGCCCTGGGGTCGCGGTAGACGAGCCGCTCCGCGGTTGCCGCCAGCGCGACGCCGGGGGTCAGTGCGGCAGCGGACGCTGAGCCCAGCCATCGCAACACAGCCCGCCTATTGGTGGGTATCGCGCCAGTCTTGTCGCCAAACAACCGTCTTCTCCTGTCTCTAAACGCGGCATTGCTGTCGACACCGTCGTTGTGATAGCGATAACAATGTCCGACAAACCATTCCGTTGTCAATGCGGAGCCGGTCGGCGGGAGAGGAAAGAATGAGGCTGATTGGTTGGCTTGGGTTTACCGTTGCCGCGCTTGTTGCCGGCACGACCGCGGCGCAGGCCGAGGATGGATATGACCTCTGGATGCGCTATCGCACGCTGTCGCCCGCCAAGGCGGCGACGCTGCATCGCGACGCGCAGGCGGTCGAAATCCGCGGCGACAGCGCGACGCTTCGGGCCGCCGCCGACGAGCTGCGCCGCGGGCTGACGGGCCTGACGGGCGCCGCCTTGCTGCAGGGCAGCAGCACGACCGCGATCATGCTCGCGACGGCGTCCGACCGCGACGTCGCGGCGCTCAGGCTGCCGGTGGCGTCGCTCGGGGACGAGGGCTATGTCGTGCGCGCCGTATCGATCGGCGGCCGACGCGTGACGCTGATCACCGCGAACACCGATCGGGGCGTGCTGTACGGCAGCTTCGCGCTGCTGCGCCATCTCCAGACCGGCGGGACGTTGGCAGGCGTCGCGCTGTCCTCGGCACCGCGCGTCAAGTTGCGCGTGCTCAATCACTGGGACAATCTCGATGGCGTCGTCGAGCGCGGCTATGCGGGGCAGTCCTTGTGGGACTGGTGGACGCTCCCCGACTTCAAGGATCCGCGCTACACCGATTACGCACGCGCCAATGCGTCGATCGGGATCAACGGGACGGTCCTGAACAACGTCAATGCCAAGCCCGAGAGCCTGTCGCCCCGCTATATCGCGAAGGCCGCGGCGCTGGCCGACGTCTTCCGCCCCTATGGAATCAAGGTGTATCTGTCGGCACGCTTTTCGGCACCGATCGAGCTTGGCGGGCTGAAGACGGCCGATCCGCTCGATCCGCAGGTGGCGGCGTGGTGGAAGGCCAAGGCCGACGAGATCTATCGTGCGATCCCCGATTTCGGCGGGTTCCTCGTCAAGGCCAACAGCGAGGGACAGCCGGGCCCGCGCGACTATAACCGCAGCCATGCGGACGGCGCCAACATGCTCGCCGCCGCCGTGGCACCGCATGACGGCATCGTGATGTGGCGCGCGTTCGTCTATGCCGAAACCGATCCCGACGATCGCGCGAAACAGGCCTATACCGAGTTCAAGCCGCTCGACGGCAGGTTCGCGAAGAACGTCATCGTCCAGGTCAAGAACGGCGCGATCGATTTCCAGCCGCGCGAGCCGTTCCATCCGCTGTTCGGCGCGATGCCCAGGACGCCGCTGATGATCGAATTCCAGACGACGAAGGAATATCTCGGTTTCGCGACCCACCTCGCCTATCTCGGACCGATGTTCGCCGAGACGCTGGCGAGCGACACGATGGTGAGGGGCAAGGGATCGACCGTCGCGCGCGTGGTCGACGGATCGCTCGAGGGGCATGCGCTGACCGGCATGGCGGGCGTCGCCAATATCGGCCGCGATCGCGACTGGGCCGGTTCGCCGTTCAACCAGGCGAACTGGTACGCGTTCGGACGCATGGCCTGGGATCCGACGATCGGCGCCGAGCCTGTCGCACGCGAATGGGCGGCGATGACCTTTGGCGCCTCGCCCGCGATCGTCGGTCCGGTAACCGCAATGATGATGGGATCGCGCGAGGCGGTCGTCGACTATATGACGCCGCTGGGTCTCGCGCATGTGATGGCGACGGGGCATCATTATGGTCCCGGCCCATGGGTCGCCGAGCTGAAGCGTCCCGAGTGGAACCCGGTCTATTATCACCGCGCCGACAAGGCCGGGATCGGGTTCGACCGGACCAGGACGGGCAGCAACGCGGTTGCTCAATATGCCCCGTCGGTCGCACGCGGCTTAGCGGATCCGGCGACCACGCCCGAACGCGACCTGCTGTGGTTCCACCATGTCGCCTGGGACCGGCCGATGGCGTCCGGGCGGACGCTCTGGGCGGAGATGGTGCATGATTACGACCGCGGCGTCGGCTATGTCGGCGGCATGCGACAGCAATGGAACGCGCTTCGGAGCGAGATCGACGCGGAGCGCTGGACGAAGACCGATCGCTTCCTCGCGATCCAGGAGCAGGAGGCGCGCTGGTGGCGCGATGCGTCGCTGAGCTACTGGATGTCGATCAACGGCCTCACACTGCCCGCGGGTGCCGCACCGCCTGCGCACGACCTGGCGTGGTACAAGGCGCAGAGCTTCCCCTATGCGCCGGGCAACCCGCAATGACCCGCGATCGCATCGCACCCGCCAGCAGACGCGCCACGACGCCGTGGATCGCAACAGCGCTGCTCGCCACCGCATTGGCGTCGACCGGGCTTTCCACCGGCGCCGTTGCCCGGAACCCCGCACAGGCGCCCGCCGTGCGTTCGGCAGCCGCGCAACCGTCCGAGCCTCGCTGGATCGCGACCTGGGGCACGTCGCAGCTCGTTCCGGAAGGCGATAACGCGCTCCCCGCCGACCGCGCGAGCGACGTCACGCTGCGCCAGATCGTACGGGTGTCGGCGGGTGGCGATCTGATCCGCGTCCGGCTGTCCAACGTCTTCGGCACACGACCACTGCCGATCGGCGCCGCTCACCTTGCACACGCAGCCGCGCCGGGAACGCCGCGTATCGACGGCGGCACCTCCCTCACCTTCGCGGGACGGCCGGACACGGTGATCCCCGCGGGTGCGGAGCTCTATTCGGATCCGGTCACGCTGCACGTCGCGGCGGGCGCGGACGTCGCGGTCAGCCTGTACCTGCCGGATGCGCCGACGCCGCAGACCGGGCATCCCGGCGCGCGGGCAACCAGCTTCACGCTTCGCGGTGCGCATGCGGCGGATGTCGCGCTCGCCGGAGCAAAGCCGACGACGCGCTGGTATGCGCTCTCGGATATCGAGGTCATGGCGCCCGTCGCGCCAGGCACCAATTCGGGCACGATCGTCGCGATCGGCGACTCGATCACCGACGGCTATGGCGTGCTGCCCGAGCGTAATTCGCGGTGGACCGACGTGCTGGCGATACGGCTCCGCGCCAGCCCGGCGACCCGCGCGATCGGCGTCCTCAATGCAGGGATCGGCGGCAACCGCATCCTGCTCGACGGGCTCGGGCCCAATCTACTCGCGCGGTTCGACCGCGACGTGATTGCGCGAAGCGGTGTTCGCTGGGCGATCGTGCTCGAGGGGATCAACGATCTCGGCACGCTGACCCGCGACGCGCCCGCGACCACGGCACAGCACCGCGCGCTGGTCGCGCAGATCGTCGCTGGCTACACCCAGATCGTCACCCGCGCGCACGCGCATGGCATCAAGGTCGTCGGCGGCACCGTCATGCCGTTCGGCGGCAACGACTATTATCACCCTGGCGCCCAGAACGAGGCCGATCGTCAGGCGGTCAACCACTTCATCCGGACATCCGGCCTGTTCGACGCGGTGATCGATTTCGATGCACTGATGCGTGATCCTGCGCGTCCGGACCGGCTGGCCGCAGCCTATGATTCGGGCGATCATCTTCACCCGTCAGAGGCCGGCTACCGTGCGATGGGCGAGGCGATACCCCTGGCACTGTTCACGCCCGCAGCGTCCGGCGCGAAAGGCCGCATCCGCCGTCGCTGACGCACCAGACCTGTCTTGCCGCAGCCGCCGGTTTGAGTATGGTAGCGCTATCCGGTGCATAATTTCTCGACAGATCTCGATAGAAGATCGTATTCCTAGGAAGGATCCAAAGGCCATGACCGTCCGTAGACTGACGCTTTTCGCGACCATGTTTCCCGTCCTGCTCGCCGGCGGTCTGGCGATCGCCCAGACGGGCAAGGCGCCTCCGGTCGCTGCCAAGGCCAACGCCGGCGGCGAATCGCGAAGTCCCGATGGCAGGCGCTATCTGGCGCAGCCGCTGGTGACCAAGATCTTCGCGGCCGACCCGTCGGCGCATGTCTTCAATGGCAAGATCTACGTCTATCCGAGCCACGACATCGATTCGGGGATCCCCGATGATGATCTCGGCAGTCAATATGCGATGCGCGACTACCGTGTGCTCAGCATGGACCGTCCCGGCGGCCCCGTGACGATCCACCCCGTCGGCATTGACGTCGGACATATCCCCTGGGCGTCGAAGCAGACCTGGGCTCCGGATGCCGCGTACAAGAACGGGACCTATTATCTCTACATGCCCGCGCGCGACAAGCAGGGCGTGTTCCGCATCGGCGTCGCGACGTCGAAGTCGCCGACCGGCCCGTTCAAGGCCGAGCCGCTGCCCATCCGCGGCAGCTTCTCGATCGATCCCGCGGTATTCAGCGACACGAATGGCGAAAGCTATATGTATTTCGGCGGCATCTGGGGCGGGCAGCTGCAGCGCTGGGCCAATGGTCGCTTCGACGCCAATGCGGGCGACACCGACCTGAAGCAGGACGACAAGCCCGCCCTCGCCCCCAAGGTCGCGCGGATGTCGGCAGACATGAAGCAGTTCGCCGAGGCCCCCCGCGACGTCCAGATCGTCGACGAGGCGGGCAAGCCGATCCTCGGCGGTGACCACGAGCGGCGGTTCTTCGAAGCGTCATGGCTGTTCAAGCGCAGCGGCAAATATTATTTCACCTACTCGACGGGCGACACGCATTTTCTCGCCTATGCGATCGGCGACAATCCGTATGGCCCGTTCCGCTATACCGGGCATATCATGACGCCGGTCCAGGGCTGGACGACGCACCACTCGATCATCGAGTTCAAGAACCGCTGGTGGCTGTTCTATCACGACACGCAGTTGTCGAACCGCAATAACCTGCGCTCGGCGAAGATGACCGAGATGACGTTCCGTCCCGACGGGACGATCAACCCGATCGACCCGTTCAAGGATTGAGCGCGCGCCACCGCCCTGACCGGCGGTGGCGGTCCCATTCGTGATGCCGACAGGCGACGCTGCGTCCTATTACCGGGCGCGGCGTTGCTTTGCCTATGCTGCACGGAGCAGATGGGAACGGCCGCGAGCGGTTTGAATCCGCGCCACGTCACGCGACGCGATCAAGCAAGTCGAAGCATATTAAAGTAATTGTTTATATCATTCAGTCCGTCCGGAGGGCGAGGGCGCGAATCGCCGATCCGCTGAAGTGATGGTAAGAACTGACACCCTATTTATTGCATCGCAACATCGGTTTTCGCTGCATCGCCACGCCGACATTATTGTCACGTATTAAGAAGATCGTGTTTTGCCACAGTATTCACGTCATCAGCGGCGAGATTCCCGTTGACACGCCGCGCCGCTATGTTAGCCCTAACACACCAAGCCGATCAGAGCTTGTCGATACCAGTGCTACGCCGCTGATGGGGAGAGAATGATGAGGGGTTCTGCAGTGTTGAAGGTGCTTGCGCGCTCAAGTTCGGTTGCGGCTGTCGCCGTGTGCCTGATCCATCCGGCCGCCGGCATGGCGCAGACGGCGCTGGCCACCGAAGCAGGATCGCCTGCAAGCACCGTCCAGCCGGCCAATCCCCCCGCTAGAACCGGAACCGTCGTCGCGCAGGAGCCCGTCCAGGCGCAGCAGTCGCAGGGCGACGACTCCGAAATCGTCATCACCGGGATCCGCGCCAGCCTTGGCCGCGCGATCGACATCAAGCGGAATTCGGCGGGCGTCGTCGACGCGATCTCGGCCGAAGATATCGGCAAGTTCCCCGACACCAACCTCGCCGAGTCATTGCAGCGTGTCACCGGCGTGTCGATCAGCCGCGCGAACGGCGAAGGGTCGCAGGTGGCCGTTCGTGGCTTCAGCGGCGGCTTCAACCTCGTCACGCTGAACGGCCGGCAGCTTCCGGCGACGAGCATCGACACGAGCACCGGCAACGCGTTCGCGACCGGCACGGGTCGCTCGTTCGACTTCCAGAACCTCGCATCCGAGGGTGTCGCCACGCTCGAGGTCTACAAGACCGGGCGCGCCAACATTCCGTCGGGCGGCATCGGTGCGGCGATCAACGTCGTCACCCGCCGACCGCTGTCGGCGAACGAGAGCGGCCTTTCGGGGTCGATCGGTGCCAAGGCACTCTATGATACCTCGATCGACAAGGCCGAGAGCGATCCGAGCAAGGTCACGCCTGAATTGTCCGGGCTGATCAACTACAAGAACCCGAACGAGACCTTCGGCGTCAATGTGTTCGGCAGCTATCAGCTGCGCAATTCCGCGTCGGTCCAGTCCAACCCCAATTACTGGAACATCGTGCCGCTGGCCGATTTCCTCAACACCGCGGGCGCGTATATCCGGCCGACGACGACGATCACCAATCGTCCGACGACCCCCTATGTGCAGATCCCCAACGACAGCCGCTATCAGTTCTCGGAAAACCGCCGCGAGCGCCTGAACGGTCAGGCCAACATCCAGTTCAAGCCGAGCGACCGTTTCGAGATCTCGATCGACGGCATGTATGCGCGCAACAAGCTGAGCGAAGAGCGTAGCGAGCAGACCAACTGGTTCCAGCGGCCGTTCACCGAAGTCACCTTCGACGACAACAAGCAGATGCAGAGCGCGGTCATCCTCGCCGAGGCGATCCAGGCCGACAAGGGCTACGAGCAGCAGCGGTTCGCGACCAAGACCGAACTCTACTCGGTCGGCGGCAATGTGAAGTGGGACTTCACCGACAATCTGCGACTGACACTCGACGCCAACCACGCCAAGTCGACGACCAATCCGGACAATTCGAACGGAACCTCGGCGACGACGATCTCGATCGGCGCCCCGGTACGCTCCTCGCACAAGGTCGACTTCACCACCGGCTTCCCACAGCAATCCGAGACGATCAACGATTGCCGTGCGACCAACGGCAACCGCGGTGGCAACTGCAACAACATCCTCGATGTCGGTGATCTGGGCAGCCAGGTCGCGCGACGGATCACGTCGACCCAGAAAGCGCGGATCAACCAGTTCGGCGGCGACGTCGCCTGGGACCTCGGCGGGGGCAGCAAGTTCAACGTCGGTGGCAACTATATCGACGCGAACATGCGCTCGACCACGGTCAACAGCATCCAGACGCTGGGCGACTGGGGCATTACCGACACCGGCCGCGTCGAGGAGCTCGCCGGCGATCTCGTCGACACCTTCTGCCTCACGTGCAAGTTCGACAAGTACGACCCGAAGTCGACGGGGTCCGCGCTGGTCGCATTCCGCGCCAACGCGGTCGATCTGCTCGACGTCTTCGAGCCTTTCTATGCGGCGCGCGGCAATGCGGTTTCGCCCAGCCCGTCCGCGGACGATCGCGTCGGCGAGAAGACGTGGGCGACCTATGGTCAGATGACCTGGGCCGGCGAACTCGGGGGACGTCGCGCCAACGCGCTGATCGGTGTGCGGTACGAAAAGACACGGGTCACGTCGATCGGCATCCAGTCGGTCCCGAGCGGGATCCGCTGGTCGCAGGACAATGACTTCGCGGTCGACGGCGGACCGCCCAGCGGCGCCGTCACGGTGAAGGCGAGCTACGACAATCTGCTGCCCTCGCTCGATTTCAACATCGAGCCGATCGACAACGTCATGGCGCGCGCCTCGTTCAGCCGAACGCTTGCCCGTCCGGACTACGGCAATCTGTTCGCCTCCGTCAGTGCAGGGGCACCCAACCGTCCGACCGCGCTTGGTGCCGCGCCCGCCGGCGCAAACCGCCAGGATCCGGCGCTGTTGCCGCTGGTTTCGGACAATTTCGACGTATCGCTCGAATGGTATTACAAGCCGACGAGCTTCGTGTCGGTCGGTTTCTTCAACAAGGACGTGCGCAACTTCATCGGCAACCAGGTCACCAGCGGCAATCTGTTCGGTCTGCGTGACCCCGGTTCAGGTGCGGCCGGTTCACGGTCGGGCATCGCGCTCGACTATCTCAGGACCAATGGCCTGCCGCTCAGCGACATCAACCTGTTCTCCTATACTGCGTTGCTGACGCAGAATAACGGCAACCAGGCGGCAGCGTCCGCCGCGTTCCAGCGCAATATCGATCCCGCCACAGGCGGCCTGAGCACGCAGTTCGTCGTCGACCTCGCGAATTCGGTCGATATCGTTGCCGATGCCAATGATCCCTTGTTCAACTTCGCGATCAGCGGGCCGGTCAACAACCGCGAGGGCAACATCCACGGGTTTGAAGTCGCCTGGACCAACTTCTTCGGCCAGACAGGCTTCGGCTTCGCGGTGTCGTACACCAAGGTCAATGGCGACGTGAACGTCGACCCCTATGCCGATCCCAACGTCAACATCTTCGCGTTGACCGGCCTGGGCGACAGCGCCAACCTGACCGCGATCTACGACAAGGACGGACTCTCGGCGCGCGTCTCGTACAACTGGCGCGACAAATATCTGTCGGGCACCAACCAGGGCGGCAACCGCAACCCGCTGTTCACCGCGGCGTTCGGGACGCTCGATGCGAGCATAAGCTACGACATCGCGAAGAGCTTCTCGATCTCGCTCGAGGCGGTCAACCTGACGAGCGAACCCTTCCGCCAATATGCCCGCACCGAGACGAACCTCGTCTACGTGCAGGAACTGAAGCCGCGCTTCTATCTCGGCGCGCGGTACCGCTTCTGATCACCGGCCGGCGTGTGCTTCGGCGCACGCCGGACGATGGAAGGGCCGCAGCACCGTGCCGCGGCCTTTTCCTGTTGTCCGCCGCCCCCTGGCTGATAGACCCGGACGAAAAATGGGACCGGAGCGGATGAACCCCGTACAGATCAACAACATCGACCACGCCGATCTGCGCGTCAGCCCGCGCGCCGGTGCCGCGTTCAACGACGCGGCGAATCAGGCGCTGGTCTTCCCCGCCGAATTCGAGGAACTGCAACGCGAATTCGCGATCGTCTTCCGCCGTCGCGACGAGGGTCTTCAGGCCTATGCGCTGCTGGGGCTCGACCGCGACGAGAATCTCTTCCTCGCCGACGACATGTGGACGAGCCGCTACGTCCCCGCGAGTCATCGGCGCGGGCCCTTTTCGATCGGCATGGTCCGCGCCGCGCACGGTGATATCGGTGTCGGTGTCGGCGCAGGTGACGGTGTCGGAGAGGCGATGCTCCACGTCGATCTCGACGATCCGCGCGTCGGTGACGAAACGGGTCTGCCGCTGTTTCTCGAGCATGGTGGCAACACGCCGTATCTCGATCATGTCACCGGCGTGTTGCGTTTGCTCTACGAGGGGATGGAGACCGCGCCGGCCGCCTACACCGCGCTCGACCAGGCCGGCCTGCTCGCGCCGGTCACGCTCACCATCGATGTCAGTGACGAGCGTCGCTACACCGTGCCCGACGTGCTCGTCGTCGACCTCGAGCAGCTCGCGACGCTGAGCGGTGCGCCGCTCGAGCACCTCCACCGCTCGGGCATCCTGCGGCTCGCCATCCTTGCCGCGGCATCGCTCGGCAACATCCAGCATCTGATCGCGCGCAAGCACCAGCTGCTCGCGCAGATCGGCTGATGACGGTGCCCGCCATCGCCCGCCGGACGCGCGTGATCGAAGGGGCGGACGCGCGGACGCTGCCCGTCGCCGAGTTGATCGCCGAGGGCCGCCCGACGATCCTGCGCGGTCTTGCCCACGACGTGCCGCTCGTCACCGCGGCACGTCAGGGTCCCGCCGCGGCGGTCGCCTGGCTCAAGCAGTTCGATGGCGGACAGCCGGTGACGGCCTATATCGGCGACCCCGCGATCGGTGGGCGCTTCGGGTACAATGCCGAGTGCACCGCACTCAATTTCGCGCGCGAACGCGGATCGCTGTCCGCCTATCTCGACCAGTTGCTCGCCAGCGTCGACGATGCCGACGCGCCGACCATCTATATCGGCTCGACCGATATCGACCAGTATCTCCCGGGTCTCAGGGACGAGGCCGTTCTCCCGTTCGGCGATCCCCAACTGCTCGCCCATCCGCCGCTGGTGAGCATCTGGATTGGCAATCGCACGATCGCGTCGGCGCATCACGACATGTCGAACAACATCGCGGTGACGCTCGTCGGGCGGCGGCGGTTCACGCTGTTCCCGCCCGATCAAGTCGCCAACCTCTATCCCGGCCCGCTCGAACCGACGCCCGCCGGCCAGGTCGTCTCGATGGTCGATTTCGACGCGCCCGACTTCACCCGCCATCCAGGCTTCGCCGATGCGCTCGCGGCGGCTGAGGTGGCGGAGATGGAGCCCGGCGACGCGCTGATCTATCCCGCCTTGTGGTGGCATCAGGTCGAGGCGCTCGATCCGTTCAACGCGATGATCAACTATTGGTGGAACCCGACGCCACGTTTCATGGACACACCGCAGAATACGCTGCTGCACGCGCTGCTCAGCCTGCGCGACCGGCCCGACCATGAGAAGCGCGGGTGGCAGGCGCTGTTCGATTATTATGTCTTCGGCGATCCCGCGCGCGCCGGTGCGCATTTGCCGATGGACGCGCGGGGCGCGCTTGCTCCGCTCGACGCGATCGCCGCGCGGCGGCTGCGCGCCACGCTGTTGCAACGCCTCAATCGATGAAGGGACATTCGATGGATACCCCAGCGAAGACTCGCGTGGTCATTGCCGGCGGCGGCACGGCCGGATGGCTCGCCGCGGCGCTGTTCATGCGGCAGTTACGTCCGCTGGTCGACGTCGTGCTCGTCGAGTCCGAGGAGATCGGGACGGTCGGCGTCGGCGAGGCGACGATCCCGACGGTGCAGGCGTTCCACGCGCTGATCGGCGTGGACGAGCGCGAATTCATGGCGGCGACGGGGGCGACGTTCAAGCTCGGGATCGCGTTCGAAGGCTGGGCGCGCACAGACGACCGCTATATCCATTCGTTCGGCGACGTCGGCCGTGCCACGTGGATGGGCGACTTCCAGCATTTCTGGCTCGAGGCGCAGGCGAACGGCGATGCCGGCCCATTCAGCGACTATTGCCTCGAACTCCAGGCTGCCGAGGCCGGCCGGTTCGCGACCGGGCAGACCGGTCGCCGCTTGAACCACGCCTATCATTTCGACGCAGGCCGCTATGCGAAATATCTGCGCGCACGGTGCGAAGCGGCGGGGCTGACGCGCCGCGAGGGGCGGATCGCGCGCGTCGACCGCGATCCCGGGACCGGGCATATCACCGCGCTCGCGCTCGACGACGGCAGCCGTGTCGAGGGCGACATCTTCCTCGACTGCACAGGGTTTCGCGGGCTGCTGATCGGCGATGCGCTCGGCGTCGGCTATGAGGATTGGGGGCATTGGCTGCCCGCCGATCGCGCGCTGGCAGTGCAAACGACGTCGGTCGAGCCCGCCCGCCCCTATACGCGTGCGATCGCGCACGACGCGGGCTGGCAATGGCGGATCCCGCTCCAGCACCGCGTGGGCAACGGCATTGTCTATGACAGCGACTTCCTGTCGGACGACGCGGCGCGCGAGCGGCTGCTGGGCTCGGTCGAGGGCACCCCACTCACCGAGCCGAAGCTGATCCGGTTCACGACGGGCCGGCGACAGCGCGCATGGGAGGGGAATTGCATCGCGCTCAGCCTCGCGAGCGGGTTCGTCGAACCGCTCGAATCGACGAGCATCCACCTCGTGATGGTCGCGCTGACCCGGCTTCTGCAGGTGTTCCCGTTCGACGGGATCAATCCCTCGGTCGTCGCGCGGTACAATGACCAGTCGCGGCGCGAGCTCGAGGGGGTGCGCGACTTCATTATCCTGCATTATCACCTCAACCAGCGCAGCGAGCCGTTCTGGAAGCGCTGCGCAACGATGCCGATCCCCGACACGCTCGCGCAGCGGATTGCGCTGTTCGTCGAGGGCGGGCAGGCCTTCCAGTCGGGCGACGACCTGTTCCGCGTGAGCTCCTGGTCGCAGGTGATGCTGGGACAGCGGCTGACGCCAAAAAACTGGCACCGGCTCGCCCGACTGATGCCCGCCGATCGGCTCGCGCAGTCGCTCGCCGAGCTGAAGGCGGGGATTGCCGCCGAGGTCGCGAAATTGCCGCAGCATCAGGCGTTTCTCGCAGGCTATTGCCCCGAGACGACCGCCCGCCCCGCCGCAGCCGCCTGACCTGCCCGGGCTTTCCGGGGTCGATCCCCCGCCCCTGACGCTCTAGGGTCCGGACGCCGCGCGATAGGCGGGGCGTCCGGGAGAATGACACATGGCGACGACAGCGGGCGGTACGCACCGTTATAACCGGGGCGCGGTGGCGTTTCACTGGATCATCGCGATGCTCGTGCTGGTGCAGATCTATATCGGCTGGACGTTCGCGGACCTTGCCCGTGGCGACGCGCGGACCGAGTGGTTCAACTGGCACAAGACGGTCGGCTTCGCGATCCTGCTGCTGAGCATCGCGCGGCTCGGCTGGCGCATCGCCAATCCCCCGCCCCCGCTGCCGGACGTGCTGCCGACATGGGAGCGGACGCTGGCGCTGATCAATCATACGCTGTTCTACGTCATCCTGATCGGTCTGCCGCTGACGGGGTGGATGTATCTGTCGACGGGCAAGCCGTCGCTGACGAGTGCGACGACGCCGCTGGTCGGCGGGCTGTCCTGGCCGTTCATCCCCGGGCTGCCGCGCGGTGCGCATGGCGGGTTCGAACAGGCGCATATCGTGCTCGTCTGGGTGACCTATGCGCTGCTGATCCTGCACGTCGGTGCGGCGCTCAAGCACCAGTTCGTCGATCGCAGCCGCGTCGCCAACCGAATGCCGCCGTTCGGCACGCGCGAGGGCTAGCGCGCCGACACCCGCGTCGCGCCGCGGCCCGGGCGGCGCAGCGAGGCGAGCGCATAGGCGGCGAACCCCTGCATCTTCTGCCGTGCGCGGAAGACGTGGAAATGCCGGATATAGGGGAACGGCCGCGCCGAGGTCCGGACATCGGCGAGCATCAGCCGCAGATCCTCGCGGATCGCGGCAAGGATGCGGCGGTCGGTCAGGATGTGCTTGGCGTAGAGCGCGCCGTCGCCAAAGCCATAGCCCGCCAGTAGCGCGACGACGTCGGCGGGACGTCGGCGGCCGTGATGATGATTGACCACGAAGCTCGGATCATAGTCGACGCTGATCCCGTGGCCGAGCGCGCGGAACAGGAAGTCGGTATCCTCTGCCGAGACGAACCGTGCGCCGCCGCCGAACCGCTCGTCGAACGGCCCCACCGCGGTGAGGACATCGCGCGTGAACGCCAGATTGGCGCCCATGACGAAGCCGCCGGGAAACGCGCCGCGCGGCGCGGTCATCGGGTGATCCTCGAGCTTGATCGTCACGGGCAGGTCCGCGGGATCGCCGGGCAGGATCCGCCCGCCGATCACCGCCAGCCGGTCGACCGCGGCGAACCGCTCGGCGAGCGCGGCGAGATAGCCGGTGTGGAGCACGCAGTCGTCGTCGGTCATCGCGACGATCCGCCCCTGCACGCGGGCAAGCCCGGCGTTCCGCGCGCGCGACAGGCCCGGAGACGCTTCGCTAACGCAGACGACCGGGAATTGCTGCGCGCCGGCCCAGAGCTGGAGGCGGTCGGCGGTATCGTCGGTCGAGCCATTGTCGACGATCACGACCTCGAGCGCGACGTGTGCCGCGACCCTCGCGGCCCGCGTGATCGAGTCGAGCGTCCGCGACAGCGACACGCCGCGGTTGCGCGTGCAGACCAGCAGGCTGATCTCAGTCATGCCAGCGCCGCACCTGCTGACGTCGTCGTCGCGCGATCCCGGATCAACGGCGACGCGGCGGTCCAGGCGTCGATATAACGCGCGAGCTTGCCATAGTCGTTGTCGAGCACGTGGTGCGGGATGTCGAGCAGCAGCGCGAGGATATGCGCATGCAGCCGGTCGGTGACGATATGCCGGCCGCGCGAGAGCAGGGCGAGCCCGCGCGCGACGCGGGCGCCTGCGAGCGCCGCATAATGGTCGGCACGCGCCTGACCGGGGCGGGAAGCGGGCAAGACGCCGTCCTCGAGCCAGTCCGTCGTGACGATGCGCCCCTCGCCTCGTGGAAGATCATCATGCGCGATGCGTTCGTCGTCGGTGCGCAGAAGCCTCAGCACGTCGCAATCCGCGGCCCCGCGCGGCTGTCGGCCGAGCGCGAACGCCGAATCCGGGGCAAGCGCAACGGGGCAGTCGAAATGGCGCTCCGCCAGTTCCAGGCTGGGCCGGTCGCGGACATAGAGGTGCAGGTCGGGATGCGCGGCGACACCCTTGGCAAATGCCGCGATCCCGCCGGGCGCGCGAAAGTGGATCGACTGGGGAAGCTGGACGATCCGCCGGTCGCGGACCTGTGCGACCATGCGCTCGCGAAACAGCTGATGATGCGGCCAGATGTCGCCGAGATTGCCCCCGCCGTGGAGGAAGACGACGCCGTGCGGACTGGCGCGCGCAAAGGCATCGGGATCGAAGCCGTCCCACGTGCAGACATAGTCGGGATCGTTCCCCGTTACCGCGCGCAGCATCGCGACTTCGCCCAGCCAGATCGCGCTGTCGCCGACATTGGCATGGTCCGGGAAGTCGACCAGCGCATAACGGTCGCCGCGTCCGACATGCGCAGCGTAGAGCGCGCGCAATGCCGCCTGCTGCGCTTCGATGACGTCGATCGTCATGCGGCGACGTCTTGCGCGGCCGCGTGTGCGGCGCGGACATCGGCGTAGAGCGCCTCGCAGCGGTCGAGCCAGCGGTCGCGCGTGAACAGCCGCTCGACGCGGGCACGCGGCACGCTCCGCGGGATCGCCAGCGCGGCGGGGATCGCGGCGGCGAGTCCCACAACGTCGTCGGCGTCGGCGAACCGTCCGGCCTCGCCGATTACCTCGCGTGCGGCACCCATCTCGATCGCGGCGACCGGCAGGCCGCACGCCATCGCCTCGATCGCGACCAGACCGAACGGCTCGTCCCAGCACGGCGTGAACAGGAACACCGACGCGCGGCCGAGCTCGGCTGCGAGCGCGGCGCCGTCGCAATGCCCGCCATAGCGGATCGTGCCGTCGAGGTACGGGACGATCTTGGCGGCATGATAGTCGGGATCCTCGATCGAGCCGAACAGCGTCAGCGCGATTCCTGCCGCACGCGCCGCGCGGACCGCGAGATGCGTACCCTTGTTGGGGGTGATCCGCCCGCACCATGCCGCGCTGCCGTCGCCCGCGGGGCTGAACGGCCACGCGGCGGGGTCGATGCCATTGTGCAGCACCGACGCCTCGGGGGGAGCGCCGTCGGGCCACCATGCGTGCAGCTGCGGCGTCGAGGTGACGGTCAGCCGGTGCGTCGGTGTCGCGCTCGCCTTCACGAACCAGTGCAACGCATCATAGGGCGGCACGTGCAGCGACGTGACCGTGGGTACGACGGCGGTGCGCGCGGGCTCGATCGGAAAGCGGTGGAGGCTGTTATTGTGGACGACGTCGAACCCGCCCGCGGCGATCCTGTCGCAGGCAGCGGCATAACCCCGGTCGACATGCGCGATCAGCGGCGCGGAACCGCGATGCTCCGCCCAGGGGAAGACGCGCTCATAATGCTCGCGCAGCACCGGGTCGATCGTGAAGCGCGGATCGCTGTCGCCCGCCGCGAACAGCACGACGTCATGGCCGCGCGCCTCGAGACCTTCGGCAAGATACCAGCTGTGCGATTCCATGCCGCCCATGAACGGCTGCGCGATCCGCTGGCGGACGTGCGACAGGAGCGCGATCCTCACGCAGCGACGCGGCCGTCTTTGTCCGACGCCATCCTGGCCTCGAGCATCCGGATCACCGTCGCGGTGTTCGCATAGGGCTGATGGCTCTGCTGCCCGGTGAGCGCGAGATCGTCGGCATCGGGACGGCGCAGGATGCGGATCGGCACGCCTTCGCGGTCGTCGATCAGCCCCATCAGCCGGAACGCGTAGAGCCAGTGCCCCATCGTCCGATACCCCCAGCGTGCCTCGAACAGCTCGGCATTGCGCACCACGCTTTCGAGATGATGGACGGGCGGCATATGATGCGGATGGTATTGATGATGCGCGAGCCCGCCCTTGATCCAGGCGATCGGGACACCCGCGGTGGCGAGGACCTTGCCGAAATCGGTGTCCTCGCCACCATAGCCGACATAGCCCTCATGGAAGCCGCCGACCGCCTCGAACGCGGCGCGGCGCATCGCGAAGTTGAGCGACCAGAAGCAGCGATAGTCGTTGCACAATTCGATCCCCTCGGCGGGCGGACCGCGGCGATCCGAATGGCGCACGGCGATCGCCGTGAACGCATCGCTGGTCCATTCGCCCGCGGTCGCACCGCCGGGCAGATACATGACCTCACCCATCAACAGCCCGTCGAACCGGTCGAGATACCCCGCATAGTCGGCGACGAGATCGGGCGCGGGGATGCAGTCCATGTCGAGAAACACCAGCGCATCGCCGACCGCGGTCCGCGCCGCGGCGTTGCGCGCGACCGCGAGCGGCAGCGCGTCGCCGCCGATCATGAGCTGACGGACCGGAAAGTCGGTCTCGGGCAGATCATATGCCGTGTCCTGCATGACAGCCACGATCAGTTCGGTCGGCTTCAAAGTCTGGCGCGAGAGACCGACGACGAGATTGTAGAGGTGGTCGGGCCGGCCCTTGGCGAGCGTTACGACGGATAGGGTGGACATGGCGGCTCCGTGTATCGGATGGAAATGATAGGCGAACAGCGATCAGGCAGCGTTTCGCGCGGGCTGGTCGGGCGGGGTCCACAGCCGGTCGGCGAGCGTCTCTAGCCAGCGTGCGGCGTCGGCGGCGGGGGCGGCGGCGATCAGGCGACGCTGGCGGTCGGGGGCGTGCGTCGCCAGCGCCTCGGCGATCGCGTCACCCCAGGCATCGGCCGAAGACGGCAGATGCGGGCGGACGCAGGCGACGCCCGCCGCGGCGATCGCATCGGCCTTCCGGTGCTGCTCGTCGAAATACCGCCATTCGGGGATCGCCAGCCACGGGCGCGCGGCGGCGAGGATCTGCTGGCAGGTCGTATTGCCCGTCGACGCGATGACAAGGTCGGCCGCGGCGACGTAATCCGCCGGATTGTCGACCCAGCCGCGATGCTCGATATTGTGCGGCTCGGTCGCATGCCAGTCGCGTACAACGGGGCCGATCGTGATCCAGCGGCTCGCCGGTCGGCTGCGCGCGCCGATCCCGAGCGGTGCCTGACCGAAGCCGCCGCCGCCGCCGCCCGACAGCACGAGAACAAGTTCGACATTGGCTTCGACGCCGATCCGCGCGCGCGCCTCTGCGCGGTCGGGCACATGCGTGTCGACGCCGAGGCCGCCGGCGAAGCAGGTCCGCGCGCGCATGCCGGTGTCCCAGTCGGGCTGCGCGAGATCGGCGTGGAACGCCGCGAGCAGCCCCGCGGCACCGTCATAGGCGGCGCGGTGGCCCGCGTCGCCACGGTCGCCATGCTGCAGGATCTTGACGTGCGGGACGCTGCAGATCCGCGACAGCTGCGCGATCTCCGCGGAGACGTCGCAGATCATCAGCGCGGGATCGGCGCTGGCGAACCAGCCGCTGATCGTCGCCATCGCCTGACGGATGCCCGGCCAGCCGAGCGGCGCGCAGTGAAGCGTCGCGGGCGTCGGCACCCAGTCCATCGTCGTCGCCTCGTCGCCGGTCGCCTCGAACAGCGACGGGATGCGAACGATCCTCGCCTGTGCGGGCAAGGGCGGAAATATGTCGTCGCGGGCGCAGAAGATCGTCAGCGGACGCTCGGCGGGCAATGCATGCGCGATCGCCGCGCATCGCTCCGCATGCCCGCGCCCCTGGTGATGGACGAAATAGCCGAACGGACGAGTCATGCCGCCTGCCGCGACGGGGCCGATGCCAGCCCGAGCGTTTCGAGCCCCTCGACCACGCCCGCCGCATGCCGGCGCGTGACGCGGTGAAGGCCCGTGCGGTCGGGCAGGTCGTCAAGCTCTGCATCCGCATTCGCGACGACGATCGCAAAGCCGCATTGCTCGAGCATGTCCCGGTCGTTGCCGCTGTCGCCCGCGGCGATACAGTCGGCGACCGTCAGACCAAGTCCGGCGGCATAGGCCTGGATCGCCGCCGCTTTTCCGCCGCGCGGCGCGAGGACGTCGATCAGCCGGCCGTGCGAGAAGATCACGCGCGCCTCGAGTTTCGCACGGGCAAGCGTCCGCCGGATCGTCTCGGCATCGCGTGCGCTGCCGAAGAAGCTGAGCTTGTGCGGCCCGTCCGTCTCGACCGGCTG
The DNA here is from genome assembly GCF_001421535.1 of Sphingomonas sp. Leaf20. Taxonomy (GTDB): domain Bacteria; phylum Pseudomonadota; class Alphaproteobacteria; order Sphingomonadales; family Sphingomonadaceae; genus Sphingomonas. The sequence goes on from NZ_LMKN01000009.1 coordinate 527,509, forward strand.
CGGCTCGATCGGCAATCCGGCGAGCGCAGACGCGACGGCATCGCGGTTCCAGTCGCGATCGAGCAACCCGGCGTACGCGGCGCAGTTTGCCCAGCCGCCATCCGCGCCGCGCCGCATGATCCGCGTGCCGACATCGACGATGAAGGCGTCGGGTTCGGGCAGACCCCAGCTCTTGAGGATCGCGCGCGCTTCGGCAAAGGCGCGGCCGGTCGCAACGACGAACGGCATCCCCGCATCACGGTGCCACGCGGCAAATGCGTCCGCGCCGTCGCTCGATCCCGTCAGCGTGTGATCGATGTCGCAGGCGAGCAGCGCGGGACGGCGACAGATCGAGCGGTAGACCGCGACCGAGTCCGCGGCATAGCGCGCCCAATCGTACAACGCATGGCGCGCCAGCGCGGCACCTCGAAGTCGGGCGTGACAGGCGGGATCACCGATGATCCGCAGACACGCGGCGGCGACATCGGTCTCGTCGCGCGGGTCGACGAGGATGCCGTGGCCGATCCGCGGCACGATTTCGGCGGGACCGCCGTTGCGCGTGGCAACGACGGGCACGCCTGCCCCCGCGGCCTCGATAAGCGTCAGCCCGAAGGGTTCGTGCAGCGCCGGGTTGACGAAGACGCCACCCGCCGCGGCGCGCTCGTACAGCGCAGTCACGTCGCCGGCGAGATGACGCGGCGGAAGCGCGACGCGACCACGGAGCAGCGGCTGTGCCGCCAGCGTGTGCAACTCGGCGAGGATCGCGCGCTCCTCGGGCGACGATTGCCCGCCATGCTGGCCCGCAAGGATGACGAGATTAGCCTGCTCGTGCAACCGGGTGTCGGCGGCGTAGGCGCGCATCAACGCGGCGAGGTTCTTCTTGGCCACCGGTCGCGCGATCGCGAGCACGATCGGGCGTTCGGGATGGTCGAGCCACTGGCCGAGACCGTCGACGAGCCCGGTTGCGGGCGCGGTCGTCGATCGCTGCGGGATGCCGGGCGGAAGGCAGTGGATCCGGCCGTCGACGGGAACGCCGTACGCGCGGACCTGCCGATCGGCCTCGTCGTGCGTCGACACGATCAGTGCGTCGACCGCGGCGATCGCAGCGCGTTCGGCGGCGATCCGCGCCTCGATCCCGTCCGCGGCGAGCCCCTGCGCGCGCTTGTCGATCGCGAGCGCGTGTGGCGTGTAGGCGACGGGGATACCGAAACGGCGACGCACCTCGAGCGCGACCGCGGCGGCATCGGCGAAATGCGCGTGGATCAGCGTCGGCCGGACTGCGAGCCCGGCCACGTGACGGCAGAACGCCTCGGTAAAGGCAGGAAGATCCGCGGCGAGCGCCTCCTTCTCGAGATACCGGTCATCCCCGGTCTCGATCCGGTCGATGGTGAGCGTATCGCTGAGCCGCTCGGTCGGCATCCGGTGCTCGGCGGGCAAGTGGGAATCGCGGAACAGCCGCGTGACGATCGACACCGCAGTGACGCCCGGGTTGGTCGATTGTCGGGTCGCGGCGTCGAGCACATACGCCAGATGGCCGCCGGAATCAGCCGTTATGCCAAAGTCGATCGGTGGCGCCTTGAGACAGCCCCCAAGGGCCAGATGGAGAATGAACAAGCTGACCCCGTTTCGTTAGATACGCGAAACGACACGCCATCCGATTGTATCCCGCACCAAAAACTATCCGATTGAGCGATGTTAATAGGGCGGGCTTTTGGCCGCGGTGCACCGCCCCGGGGCGTCATTCGCGGCGTCTCTCGACGCCGGTCAGCCCGGGCTGTGCCCCGGCCTGCGCAGCGTGATCCGCGTCATTTCCGACGGCGTGCCGAGCCGCAGCGCGAATCCCGGCCAGAGCCCGGTGCCGTTGCTGACATAGAGCGTCATGTCGCCGACCCGGTAGCGCCCCGAGACATAGCCGTTGTTCGCCCGCGCGACGATACGGTCGAGCCCGCGGATCATCCCGCCATGCGTATGCCCGGAGAGTTGCAGGGCAACACCGCGCTCGGCACCGTACCGGGCGTTGCGCGGCTGGTGATCGAGCAGGATCACGGGAACGCCCGCGGGGACGCCGCGCATCGCGGTCGCGAGGTCCGGCCCCGCCTGCCCCGCGCCCGGCGCCGAGAGGTCGGTCACGCCGACGATCGCGAGCCGCTCCCCCTGCCGCTCAAGCACCATATTGGCGTTGGGCAGCATCCGGATGCCGAGCCCCGAAAGATGCCGCATCCACGCGGCGTAATCGAAGAAATATTCGTGGTTGCCGGGAATCGCATAGACGCCGTCGGGCGCGCGCAGCCTGGCGAGCGGCGCGACGTCGCGCTCCCGCATCGCCACCGACCCATCGATGAAGTCGCCCGTGACGACGATCAGGTCGACACCCGACGCGTTGGCGCGGTCGACGACCGCGCTGGCCCAGCGCGCGGGAAACAGCCGGCTGATATGAAGGTCCGTCAGTTGCAGCAAGCGATAGCCGTCATAGCGCGGCGGGAGGTCGCGGGCGACGACGTCGATATCCTTGACCGGCGGAACGCGGACCGCGTTGGCGACGCCGAGCCCCGCGAGCGCCACCGCCAGGACCGCAATCGCATAGCGCCACGCGTCGGGCACCGCGACGGGCGCCCGCTGGACCGCCATCGCCACCAGCATGCCGATGTCGAGCAGGATCTGCAGCACCGCGAGCAGGATGATCGCCCCGAACTCGACGTTGAACGCGATGACGAGCGCACGCGGGAATTCGGGTGCGAACACCGACCCCGACGATAGCCGGCTCCAGAGATGATATTGCGAGGCCGCCAGCAGGAGGAGCGCAACGAGCAGCGTGATCCCGAGCGGCAGCGACAGCGGCCACAGCCAGCGTGCGATCACCACGAGGCAGGGCAGCGTGAACATGAGGTGAAAGATCGTCGGTCTCCGGTTCGCGCACTGACACGCGGCGCGCGATTACCATGTCTGACCGGAAAACACAGCGCGAGCGCGTGCGGGCGCCACCACTTGCACGCGGGTCCGAAGTTTCAGGGTGCGTGATGGCGGCGACCAGACCCGCCATCACGCTGTAGCCCCGCGTCAGGCGGTGCGCGTCTGCTTCACCGCATGATCGACCGCACGTGCGGTCAGCGCCATGAAGGTCAGCGACGGATTGACGCACGAGATCGAGGCCATCTGCGCACCGTCGGTGACGTAGAGGTTCGATGCCTCATGCGCCTGGCTGAAGCCGTTCAAGACCGACTTGCGCGGATCGACACCCATCCGTGCCCCGCCCATCTCATGGATCGCGTCGCCGGGCACATGCTCCTTTTCCTCGCTGACGACGTTGGTCAGGCCCGCGCCCTTGAGCATCGCTTCGCCTTGGACACGCGCATCCGCCATCATCCGCAGTTCGTTGTCGCGGAAGCGCACATCGAAGCGGAGGAGCGGCACGCCAAACCGGTCGACCTTGCTCGCGTGGAGCGAGACGCGGTTATCTTCATAAGGTAGGCATTCGCCGAAAGCGCCCATGCTGAACTTCCAGCCGTCATATTTGCGCATGCCCTGCTTCATCGATGCGCCGAACCCGACCGGGGCCGCTGGGTCGCGCCGTGCGCCACCCTGATAGCCATAGCCGCGCTTGAACCCTGCCCCGTCGTCGCGGTCGATGTTGCGGAAGCGGGGGATATAGACCCCGCCCGGACGGCGGCCATATTCGATGAACTCCTCCATCCCGGGAATATCGCCCGAGATGTTGACGCGGAAGATATGGTCCATGACGTAGCGGCCAAGCGTGCCGCTGGTATCGAAGTAGCTGCGGCCCGTGCCCGGTGCGCGCGAGTTCATCATGATCTGCGTCGACGCCATTGCCGAGGCGCAGAGGAAGACGAGCCCGGCGTTGACGACCTCGGCCTTGCCGGTCTTCGCGTCGATGAAGCGGACACCGGTGACCTTCTTGCGGGTGGCGTCATATTCGAGATTGGTGACGACCGCGTCGGAGCGCAGCGTGAGGCGGCCCGTCGCACGTGCGGCGGGCAGCGTCACCGCCTGCGTCGAGAAATACGCGCCGAACGAACAGCCATTACCGCACTGGTTGCGGAACTGGCATTTGGTGCGGTTCTGGTCGGGCTTGTCCTCGGTCATGTTCGACAGCCGCGTGTTGATCAGCTTGCGGCCCGGGAACGTCGACTCGAGCCGCGGCTTGATCCACTTCTCGGCGACGTTCATCGGGATCGGCGGCTGGAACTCGCTGTCGGGCAGATAGGCGAGATTCTCGCGCGAGCCCGAGACGCCGATATATTTCTCGACATAGCTGTACCAGGGCGCGACGTCGTCATAGCGGATCGGCCAGTCGCCATCGATCCCGTCGCGCTTGTTCGCCTCGAAATCGGCCGCGCTCCAGCGGAAGCACCAGCGACCCCAGATCAGCGACTTCCCGCCGACCGCGCCCGGACGGATCCAGTAGAATTTGCTGCCCTCGTCATGCGCATAGGGGTTCAGCCGGTCGTCGTTGTAGAACAACTGGTTGCTGGGTGCGACATAGCCGTGCTGGGCGATGAAATAGTCGCTGTCGCGGATTGCCGGTGGCATGCGGTTGCGCGCCGGCACCTCGTAGGCGGGCTTGCCGTCATAGGGATAGCCCTCGCCATGTTCGACCATGACGCCGCGGTCCAGCATCAGGACCCGCATGCCCTTTTCAGTCAGTTCCTTTGCAGCGAACCCGCCGCTGACGCCCGATCCGATGACGATCGCGTCGAACCTGTCGGTCGAAGCCATGTTCTTTCCTCTCCAGGATTATGTTTTTGTCAGTACCGAAGCGCGCGGAGCGTCTGGAAGCTGGTCGTGATGTCGGGAAGATAGGGCGCGGGCGCCTCGTCATTCTCGACGTAGAAGTGGCGGACGCCCGCGCTGCCGCGCAGCTTGAACAGCGAGGCGAAATCGATCGTCCCCTGGCCAACCGCGGTCATGCTGCGATCCTTCCGCATGTCCTTGACATGATAGGAATAGAGCCGCGCCGAGAGCCGGTTGATCAGCGCACTCAGATCCTCGCCGGCATGCGCCGCCCAATAGAGGTCGAGTTCGCATTTCATCACCGAGGGCGGGATCGCGCGCAGCATCCGGTCATAGAGGCTGACACCGCCGGGGCGGACGGTGAATTCGAAATCATGGTTGTGATAGGCGAAGCCCATCTTGTTCTGCTTCAGCTTCGCACCGATCGCGGCGATATTGGGGAGCGCCGCGGACCAGCCGGCCTCGGTACGGTGTTCGTCGGTCATATACGGCAGGACGACGGTGGTCGCGCCGAGCGTCTTGGCCATCGCAATGCTCTTGTCGAAATCCTTGAGCAGCAGGTCGTAGCCGATATGCGCCGACGGTGCCTTGAGCTGGAGCCGGTCCATCGTCCGGCGGAGCTTGCCATGGTCCATCTTCTCATAGCCGCCGCCGCCGAACTCGATCTCGCGGTAGCCGATCTTGGCGATCTGCTCGAGGGTCCCCTCAGGGTCGCTCGCGAAGATCTCGCGCACGGTATAGAGCTGGATACCGATCGCGCCGAGTTGCGCGGCGGCGGCGGGGGCGGCGTGGAGATCGAGGCAGGCGACCGCGGCCGCGCTCCCCGTCCCGACGAGCAGATTGCGACGGGTGATGATCATGCGGCGTACACCTTGTTGACCTGAGAATAGGGGAAGGCGCCGTTATATTCGCCCGGCACCGGGAGATATTCGCGCTCCTGCGTCATGCCGATCTCGGACGTGTAATAGCCGGTGACGACCAGCTGTCGGAACGCCTCGAAGAACGTCTTTCCGCCCGTCGTCGCGGTCGGAAGTGCGCCGTTCATCGCGAGTGTCAGCAACGCATCCTGCTGTGCCGGCGTCGCCTTGGCGGCGGATACCTTGTAATCCTGGCGGCTGCGCGCCTCGATCGCGTCGAGACCGGCGACGATCGGCACGCGGTCGCCGGGCAACCCCCAGTCGGCGAGCAGTTTCTCGATATAGGTAGGTACGCCTGCGGCGATCGCGCCCGGCGTGTCGGTGGTCGGGACGACGCGGTCGCTGAGCGCGGTCATCACCGCGCGCTGGACGGGCGTGAATACCTGGACGCTTGGCGGACCCTCGCTGATGACGGGTACGCCGGGGGGCATCGCCACCCCCGCCGCACGCGCGATCGGCGCGAACAGCTGCGCGCCGAACATTCCCACGATCCCCGCCATTGCGGTTCTCCGATCGATCATTTTGCCTCTCCCTCGATAGCCGTGTCGATCGTGCGATAGGCGGCGACCAACCGGTCCTCCCCTGCCCGCCCGGCGACAGAATTGCCGTGTTCCATGCCGATCACCCCGCCATAGCGCTTGGCACGCAGCCAGCGGACGATCGTTGCATAGTTGATCTCGCCGGTGCCGGGCTCGTTGCGTCCCGGATTGTCGCCGAACTGGATATAGCCGACCTCGTCCCAGCAGGTGCCGAGCGTCGGGATCAGGTTCCCTGACTGGATCTGCTCGTGATAAAGGTCCGCGAGCACCTTGACGTAGGGCGAATTGACGCCGCGCGCGACCGCATAGCCCTGCGATATGGTCTGCATGAAGACGCCGGGGTGATTGGTCCGCGTGTTGAGCGGCTCCATGACCAGCGTCAGCTTGTGCGGCGCGACGATGTCGGCGGCGCGGCGCATGACGTCGATCACGCGCGCGGTCTGGATGTCGTTCGGCAGCCTCGAATCGAGGAACCCGGTGACGACCGTCGCGTGCGTCGCGTTCAGCCGCTTGGCGACATCGATCGAGGCGCGCAGGTCGGCAAGGAACCCCTCGCGCTCGGCATCGTCCTTGCCGCCCAGCACCGGCCGCGACTGCGACCATTTGGGCATGCTCGCCACGAACACGCCCATCGCCATGCCGCGCTTCGACAGCGCGCTGGCCATCGCGACCTGCTGCGCGACGGGACGCGCCGCCGCCTCGTTATCCTCCCACGCGCGGAACCCCTGGTCCGCGGCATAGGCGATCTGTTCGAGCAGCCCGCCGCGGCTGGCGAAGCTGCCCTCGTGCGGCGCAAAGCCGAGCGAAAAGCGCGCGGCGTTCGAGACGCCTCCGCCGATCGCGCCCCCCGCCAGCGTCGCGGCACCGCCCGCGAGCATCGTGCCGCCCGCAATCACGGTCCGGCGCGACATGCTCACGCTGCCCGGCCTCGCGCTGGATCCGGTGCCGGACGGGTCATCGACCGCCCGCCCCCTTGAGATAGGCGATGATCGCCGCGCGCTTGCCGGCATCGGGCGTGCTGATCGGCATCCGTGTGCCGGGCACCTTCTTGGCAGGCGCGGCGAGATAGGAATCGAGCGTCGCCGCATCCCAGGTCAGCTTCGACGCCTTGAGCGCGGGCGAATAGGCGAACCCCGGCGTCGAGGCGGCAGCGCGGCCGACGACGCCGTGGAGGTTCGGGCCGATGCCGTTGCGCCCGCCCTTGTCGACGGTATGGCACGCGCGGCAGGCGGCAAAGGCGGGTGGGGACGCGGGTGCGGTCTGCGCGACCAGCGGGGTTAGCGCGGCACCCAGCGCCGCGACGGTTGTTCCGATACCCAAGACCAAGGACAGCTTCATTCCAGACCTCCTGATACCCGCGGCTTGGTCATGCCCCGGTGCGGGACAGACGATCCGGCGGGCGATATTACACAATCAAACGGTGTCGATCGGGCTCCACTTGACGTCGGAGCCGGCATTGGCGACGACGGCTTCGACGAACCGCATCGTCCGCAGCCCGTCGTCGACACCCGGAAACCAGACCTGGGAGCCACGGATCGTTGCAGCGAACGCGCGATAAATCGTTGCGAAAGCCTCGATATACCCCTCGGGATGACCCCCGGGTGTACGGAACATCGACGCGGTGGCGGGCTGCAACCCCGGCCCTCCTGCGCGCAGGACTTCGATCGGGCGATCGAGCCAGCGCATCGTCAGCGTGTTCGGCTCCATCTGCGCCCATTCGAGCCCGCCGCGTTCGCCGTGGATCCGGAGCCTGAGCCCATTCTCCTCGCCCGCTGCGACCTGTGTGACCTTGAGCGTGCCGCGTGCCCCGCCGTCGAACCGCAGCAACGCACTGACGTCGTCGTCGAGGCGGCGCCCGGGGACGTGCGTCGTAAGCTCGGCACAGACCGCGTCGGTGCGCAGGCCCGAGACATGCTCGGCAAGCTGGAACGCGTGCGTGCCGATATCGCCGAGACATCCGCCGATCCCGGCGCGCGCCGGATCGGTGCGCCACTCGGCCTGCTTGTTGCCGTCGGTATCGACCGGCTGGCTGAGCCAGCCCTGGAGATATTCGACCTGGACCAGCCGGACCTTACCGAGGTCGCCGTTCGCGACGCGCGCGCGCGCCTCCTCGATCAGCGGATAACCGCAATAGGTGAAGGCGAGCGCGAACTCGCGACCGCTCGCCTCGACCGCGGCGGCGATCGCCTCGGCCTCCGCGACGCTCATCGCCATGGGTTTTTCGCACAGGACGTGAAAGCCCGCCTCGAGCGCGGCGATCGCCATCGGTGCGTGGAGAAAATTGGGCGTGACGATCGCGACGGCGTCGATCCGCTCGCCCTCGGGGAGCGCCCGCTCGCCCGCGATCAGCGCGTCGATCGAGGCATAGACGCGCGCCGGGTCGAGCCCGAGGGCATCGCCCGACCGCGTATTGCGGCCCGAGTCGGTGCTGAACGCACCGGCTGCAAGCTGCCAGTCGCCGTCGATCGCCGCCGCCATGCGGTGGACGGCGCCGATGAACGCACCCTCGCCGCCGCCGACCATGCCGAGCTTGAGCCGGACGCCGCTCATGCCGTGTCGTCCCGGCGATCGAGCCCCAACAGCGACCGGATCGCGTGCTTGTCGACGTTGCTCGCCGCGAAGTCGTCGAATGCGCGTTCGGTGCGGCGGATCATGTGGTCGCGGATGAACGGTGCGCCCTCGCGCGCGCCGTCTTCGCTGCGCTTTATCGCGCATTCCCATTCAAGAACCGCCCAGCCGGCATAGTCATATTGCGCCAGCTTGCTGAAGATCGCGCCGAAGTCGACCTGCCCGTCGCCAAGCGACCGGAACCGGCCCGCACGGTCGACCCACGGCTCATACCCGCCATAGACACCCGATCGGCCGGTCGGGTTGAACTCGGCATCCTTGACGTGGAAGCACGCGATGCGGTCGTGATAGCGATCGATGAAGTCGAGATAATCGAGCTGCTGCAGGACGAAGTGCGACGGATCGAACAGCATCCGAGCACGCGGGTGATGGTTCACCGCATCGAGGAACCGCTCCCAGCTGGCGCCGTCATGGATGTCCTCACCGGGATGGATCTCGAACGCGCAGTCGACGCCGGCGGCATCGAACGCGTCGAGGATCGGGGTCCAGCGGCGCGCGAGTTCGGCAAACGCCTCCTCGATCAATCCGGCCGGACGCTGGGGCCAGGGATAGACATAGGGCCAGGCGAGCGCGCCCGAGAAGGTGGCGTGCGCTGTGAGCCCGAGATTGGCGCTGGCGCGCGCGGCGAGCATCAGCTGCTCGACCGCCCAGCGCTGACGCTCGGCGGGCTTGCCGCGGACATGCTCGGGGGCGAACCCGTCGAACAGCGTGTCGTACGCAGGATGTACCGCGACCAGCTGACCCTGGAGATGCGTCGACAATTCGGTCGGCTCGACGCCGTGTTCGGCAAGCCGGCCACGCAGATCGTCGCAATAGGCCTTGCTCTCGGCCGCCTGCGCAAGGTCGATCAGCCGTGGATCGCACGGGATCTGCACGCCGGTATAGCCGAGCTCCCCCGCCCAGCGGGCAAGACCGTCGAGCGTGTCGTACGGCGCGGTGTCGCCGAGGAACTGCGCGAGGAAGATCGCCGGGCCCTTCATTCCCGTCATGCCATCGCTCCCTTGCGGCTGGTGTCACGGAACGTCAGCTGGAACAGCAGTGCGATCAGCGCGGCGGCGATCGCCGGATACCACCACATCTGGTGCCAGTCGGCGACGGTCGGTGCGGCGGGCAGCTGCGCGTACAGGAGCGCACCGATCTGCGACCCGAGCAGCATGCCGACCCCATAGGTGAACAGTGTCAGCATACCCTGCGCCTGCGCGTTGACGCCCTTCGGCGTGGCGATCGTGCCGGTGTAGATCGCGCCGGCCACGAAGAAGAAGTCGTAGCACACGCCGTGAAGCGCGACGCCCAGATACACCGCCCAGAGCATGTCGCCGCCGTCGCCGATCGCGAACAGCGCATAGCGGGCGGCCCAGGCGATCATTCCGACGAGCAGCAGCGGCTTGACCCCGAAGCGGCGGTACAGCCACGGCATCGCGAACATGAAGGCGAGCTCGGACATCTGCCCGATCGCCAGCGTGCCGCCGACATTCTCGATCCCCGTCGCGCCGACATAGGGCGAGGCATAGGCATAATACATCGCCAGCGGGATCGAGATGAGCGTCGCGCAGGTGATGAAGACGAGGAACGACCGCTGGCGCATCAGCCCGAACGCGTCGACGCAGAGGATCTGCTTGACCAGCCCCTGCTCGGGCGGCGTGTCGGCAGCCACGTTGGGGAGCGTGAAGCTGTAAAGGCCGAGCGCGATCGAGACGACGGCGGCGACACGGAAGATCTCAGGGCTGGCGGACAGGCCGGCCCAGCCGATGATCAGCCCTGCGGTGATCCAGCCGAGCGTCCCGAATGCGCGAACGAAGGGGAACCGGTCGACGCGGTCGCCGAAGCTCTTGAGCGCGATCGTGTTGGCGAGGCCGACGGTTGGCATGTACAGGATCATGTAGCCGAGCAGCAGCCAGACGAACGTGCTGCCGGTCTCGGGCGTCACGAGCGATGGCAGGAAGAACAGGATCACACCGCCCACGAGGTGGAGGATCACCATCAGCATCCGCGGGCTGAGATAGCGCGCTGCGGCCATGCCGAGCAGGAACGACCCGACGATCGAGGCGATCGGCCCGACCGAGAAGGCGTTGCCGATCATCGCGCCGAGCCCGCGCGTCTGCATCGCGAGCCCGAGCGTGACGTTCCACGCGCCCCAGACGAAGAACTGCATGAACATCAGCACGCTCATCCGTGCCGTCAATATCGACGACGGCTTGTCCGACACCGGTGGTGTCGAGGCTGGAATATCCGCGCTTGCCAGTGCCATGCACACCTCTCTGGTTCGATACAGCTTTTGCTGCTTCGGGGTCGAGAATATGGCGCGACCGCAAAAGTGTAAAGGATTACATTTTCGGGCCGTCGACATATTCTTCGCAGGGCTTCATGGGTTTGTGATGACGACGATAATTCAGGTCGCGACGAGCGCGGGCGTGTCCACCGCGACGGTTTCCCGCGTGCTCAGCCACCCCGACCGGGTCGCCGAGAAGACGCGGCTTCACGTGCTCGGCGTCGTCGAGGCGCTGGGGTACAGACCCAACGTTGCCGCCCGGTCGCTGCGGACATTGCGCGCGGCGAAGATCCTGCTGACGGTCCCCGATATTTCCAACCCGTTCTTTGCGAGCGTGATTCGCGGCGCGGAAGAAGCCGCGCGCGACGCGGGGTACGGCGTCGTGGTCGGCGATACGCGGCACGATCCCGTCATCGAGGACCAATATGCCGAGATGCTGTCGCGGCGCGAGGTCGACGGGCTGATCTTTCTCGGTCACCGCCTGCCCGACCCGCTGCAACGCGTGCTCGACCGCGCGGGCTGTGCCGCACCGATCGTCAATGGCTGCGATTATAATGTCGAGACCGGCGTGCCGGGCGTGCATATCGACAATGCCGCAGCAGGCCGTGACGCGGTCCAGCATCTGGTCGACCTGGGGCACCGCGATATCGGCATCGTGGCCGGCCCCGGCACGAGCCCGCTCAGCCGCGACCGCCTCGCCGGGGCCATGGCCGTTGCGGAGGCACATGGCGTCGCCGACCGGATACAGACGCGGATCGGCGACTATTCCGCGGCGTCGGCGTTCGAACAGGCGCGCGCGATGATCGCAGGCGGCGTCACCGCGCTGTTCTGCTTCAGCGACGAGATGGCGATGGGCGCGATCGCCGCGGTCCGCGATGCGGGGCTCGACTGTCCGCGCGACGTGTCGGTGATCGGGTTCGACGACCTGCCGCACGCGCTTTATTTCCACCCTGCGCTGACCACGATCTCGCAACCCAAGGGGCTGATCGGGCAGCGCGCGGTCGAGATGCTGGTCGCGATCCTCAACGGCGACACCGACCGCCCCGACCGCGTGGTCCTGGCGCACGAGCTCGTGATCCGCGGCAGCACGGGTCTTGCCGCGCCGCGCACGACACCACGTTGAGACACGCGGCTGTCATCTGGCGGCAATGAACCACGCGTAAGACGTCCCTCGACATCGGAGGTGACTACCATGTTCAGTGCAAGCCCGCTCGTACCCGACCAGCTCGTCGACTGCATCGCGACGGGACGCGAGCCGACCGCCGCGGATCTCGACAGCGTCGCCGCGCGAATGTGGCGCGAAGTGTCGACGCAGCGGTCGGCCTTTTCATGGGGCGACCTCGCGCCCCTCGCGCAGGACCGCATCGTCGCGATGCGGTCCGCGGTGCTGGCGTTGCAGGGCAGCGCGCGCTGATCGCGCGCGGCGCCCGCGTTATTTCAGCTCGCGGAGCCAGATCGACCGGAAGCTGATCGGCGCGCTCGGATCGCCGTGATCCTGAAGCTTGATCGGCAGCGCGCCGTGCGGGGTGTAGCGCGGTGCGCCGATATAGACGGTCTCGCCCTTCACCGCGACATGGTCCTGGACGAGAACGCCGTTCATCATCACGGTCGCATAGGCGGGGCTGGTCACGCTGCCATCAGCGGCGAAGACGGGCGCGGTCCAGACGATGTCGTAGGTCTGCCATTCGCCCGGCGCGCGCGTCGGATTGGCGAGCGGTGCGATCTGCTTGTAGATCGCACCCGCCTGTCCGTTGACATAGGTCTTGTTGCGGTAGCTATCCATGATCTGCAGCTCATAGCCGCCATCGCCCTCGCCCGTCGCGCCGAGGAAGACGCCGCTGTTCCCGCGCGCCTGGCCTTCGCCCGTGATCCCGGCCGGGACGCGCCATTCGAGGTGGAGCTGATAGTTGCGGAAACTGCGCTTGGTCTGGATATTGCCGGTACCCTTGCGCACCGTCAGCACGCCGTCGCCGACCGTCCAGCGGGCGGGGCCGTTACCCTTGGTGCTGGTCCATTGATCGAGCGACGTGCCGTCGAACAGCACGACCGCGTCCGATGGCGGTGCGACCGTTGCATAGGCCGGCGCGACGACGACCGGCGGCTCGGGCTGCCAGACCTCGGTATCCTCGGGCCGCGGGCTTGTGGCTGCAGGTTTCGCCTGCGACGGCGGCGTCGCCTGCGCGGCGAGTGCGGCAGCGGCGAAAAGCAACGTGACAGCGGTCATAACGACCATCCTTTCCTGTATTCCCGGTCGAGAAACCGGTTTGCATCGGCGAAATTGGTGACCCGGCCCGCCTGTCCGTCATAGTCGATCGGGCGCTCGGCGCGAAGCGCGACCATGCCGAGGACCATCGTCTCGTTGAGCGGCACCGCGACCGAGAAGGGCGACGAGATCGCCTCCTCGCCCCGGATCGCGCGGATCCAGTTCATCTCGTGGCCGTCGCGTCCGCCCTGGATGCGCGGCATCGAGACCGGGACCGCGGCGGCGCGCGCCTGCGCGCCCTCGCCGATCAGCACTGGTTTCTCGCCATAGGTGTCGTGCATCAGCATCCCGGACTCACCGACATACAGCACGCCGCCCTCGGGGTTCATCACCGCGTCGACCGGCATCGCATCGGGCGTCGGCGGCATCATCCCGCCGTCATACCAGGTCATCGTCACCGGCCCGCCCTTCGCGTTGCCGAACCGGTAGGTGGTCATCGACGCGAGCGGATAGCTGCCGAGTTCGACGGGCGGCTTGCCGTCCCAGAGGTCGGTATCGCCACCCCAGCGGCTGTGCCGCGTCTCGATCCGCGTCGGCAGACCGGGTTCGAGCGCCCAGACCGGGAAGTCGATGAGGTGCGCGCCCATGTCGCCGAGCGCGCCGACGCCGAACGGCACCCAGCCGCGCCAGTTAAAATGGGCATAACCGGGGTGATAGCCCCAATCGACCGCCGCGGGTCCGAGCCACAGGTCCCAGTCGAGGCTGGCGGGTTTGGCGACCGGCGCGGGGCGCGCCTCGCCCTGCGGCCAGACGGGGCGGTTGGTCCAGACATGGACGTCGCGCACGCGGCCGATCGCACCGCCACGGATCAACTCGACGACGCGTCGCCCGTCATCGCCCGAATGCCCCTGGTTGCCCATCTGCGTCACCAGCTTCGGGTTGCGCCGCGCGAGATCGAGCAGCGTCCGCCCCTCCCGCACGCTGTAGGTCAGCGGTTTCTGGACATAGACGTGCAGACCGCGCTCCATCGCCATCTTCGCGGCGAACGCGTGGTGATGGTCGGGCGTTGCGATCACGACCGCGTCGATATCCTTGCGCGTGTCGAGCATCCGCCGATAGTCCGCGAACCGCGTCGCCCGGTCATAGGCGGTCTTGAGCGCGAGCCGATCCGCACGCAGCGCACCGTTCGAATCGACCATCGACTTGGCGACATGGTCGAAATCGACATCGGCGAGCGCCACGATGTTCTGGCTGGTGAGCTTGGCCATGTTCTGCGAGCCCATGCCGCCCGCACCGATCACCGCGACATTGACGCGATCGCTCGGCGCGATCCGGCGTGTGCGGCCGGCAGCCGCGGCGGCAGCGGTGCCGGGGAGCGCGAGCAACCCCGCGCTTGCCGCCGCGCCGCCAAGCCAGTTCCGGCGCGTCATGCCTGCGTTTCGCTCGGTCATGCCTTATCCTCTTCCTTGGTCAAACCTGACAGCCCCGGCACCAGCCGGCAACCCCTTGTCCGTGCGTTCTCAGGCGGTTCTGCCGTAGGACGGCGGACGATCCGCCTTGGCGGTGCCGAACTTCGACGGCTTTCCCCCCATTACGAAGGCGAGTTCGCCACCCCGCGCAAGGTCCGCATGCGCGATCCAGTTCTTCGTCCAGGGCTTGCCGTTCCAGCGGACCGACTGGACATAGGGCGCCTGCGGACCATTGCCCAACGCGGTGATCCTGAGCGTCTTCCCGCCGCCGAGCGCAACCTCGGCGGCATCGAACAGCGGCGAGCCAAAGACATAGACCGCGCTGACCGGATCGACCGGGTAGAGGCCGAGCGCGGAGAAGATGAACCACGCGCTCGTCTGCCCGCAATCGTCGTTGCCGATGACGCCGTCGGGATCCGCCTTGTACATCTCGGTGCACAGCCGCCGGACCATCGCCTGCGTCTTCCACGGCGCACCGGCATAGGCATACATGTACGCGGCATGCTGGTCGGGTTCGTTGCCATGCGCATATTGGCCGACCAGCCCCGAAATGTCGGGCGGCGCATTTTTGGGGAGTGTCGAAGGCGCGACGAACAGCGCGTCGAGCTTCTTCACGAACCCGGCATCGCCGCCGAACATCTCGATCAGCCCGTAAATGTCGTGCTGGTTGAGGAACGTCGCCTGCCAGCCATTCGCCTCGGTATAGTCGCGGTGCTTGTCGGGGTTGTGGCCGAGCTGGATCGGATCATAGTCCGCCCACCAAGTCCCGTCCGCGAAGCGCGGCCGCGCGAAGCCGATCTTCGGATCGATGACGTTGCGGTAGTTGAGGCTGCGCTTGCGTAACGCCTGCGCGTCGGCAGAAGCGCCCGCCGCGTCCGCGAGCACCGCCATCGCCCAGTCGTCATACGCATATTCCTGCGTCCGGCTGACCGATTCCCAGACCTTGTCGGCAGGGATGAAGCCAAGGTCGTAATAATAGCCGCGGCCGAGCGTGCTTTCGAGATCGCGGAAGCTGCGGTCGAACGCGCGCCGGCGGATCTGCGGCCAGGCGGCGGCATAGTCCGCCTTGACGCCCTTCACGCACGCCTCGGCAAGCACCGACACCGAATGCCAGCCGATCATGCACGCGGTCTCGACACCCTGGAGCGGCCAGACCGGCGAGCCCGCCGGGCTCTGGATCGTCTGGCGAACCAGATCGCGCGTGAACTGCGCGGCCTTGTCGGGCTGGACCAGATTGAGCAGCGGGTGCAGCGCGCGGTACGTGTCCCACAGCGAATAGGTGCTGTACGCGGTGTCGCCCGCCGCCGCTGTGTGCACGTTGCGGTCGAGCCCGACATAGCGGCCATCGCGGTCGGTGAAGAGCGTCGGCGACAGGAACGTGTGGTACAGCGCGCTCGCCATGATCGTGCGCTGATCGGGTGTGCCGCCCTCGACGCGAATACAGTCGAGCTGCGTCTGCCAGGTCCGCGCCGCCGACCGGCGCACATTGTCGAACTGCCAGCCCGGCGCCTCGCCCGCCAGCGCGGCCTTGGCGCCCGCGACGTCCACCGCGGAGATGCCCGTCTTGATCAGGATGGGCTCGCCGCCCGCCTGGTCGAAGAACAGCGCGACCTTCAGCCGGTTGCCGATGATCGCCTTCGCGCCCGCGGGCGCCGGTGTGTCGTCGTCGCCGAAGAATTCGACACGGTCGGGGCGGCGCGACAGCTGCATCGCGAAATGGATCCGCCGACCCTTTGCCCAGCGGTGGACGCGACGGCTGCCGGTCAGCATGCCGTCGGGCGACAGCGCCAGCGACGCCTCGTCGACCAGCACGCCCTTGTCCCAGACGTCGAGGATCATGTGCGCGAAGTCGATCAGGATGTGCCCCGCGCCTTGCGGGAAGGTGTAGCGGTGATGCCCCGTCCGCTCGGTCACGGTCAGCTCGGCGAGCACCCCCGATTCGAGCTTCACGCGGTAATAGCCGGGCTCGGCGAGTTCGTCGGAGAAGCGCTGGCGATAGCCCTCCTGCGGCTTGTCGAGAGCACCGGGCTTAAGCTTCAGCGGCCCGCGCGTCGGCACGACGAGCACGTCGAGCATGTCGCCGATCCCCGTCCCCGACAGATGCGTGTGGCTGAACCCCATGATCGAGCCGTCATCCTGATGGTAGCCCGAGCACGCATCCCAGCGGCTGTTGTCGGTGTCGGGGCCGAGCTGGACCATCCCGAACGGCAAGGACGGACCGGGATAGGTGTGGCCGTGACCGCCGGTACCGATGAACAGGTCGGGCTTGCCCGCGATCGGGCGCTGCCCCTGCGCGCCGGCGGCGGCGACGGGCAGCACGCCCGCGAGGCCGGCGAGCCCGGTGGTGGCGAGCACCTCGCGGCGGTTGGCGGTGGTCATGTGTATCTCCCGTAGTCCGTGTCAGTAGCGCGCGGCGAGCAAGGCGGGCTTGCGGCGCTCGAGATCGAGGATCAGTTCGCCGAACAGCCCGTTGGCCCAGGCGAACCAGCTGCGCGTGAATTTCATCGGATCATCCTTGTGGAAGGATTCGTGCATGAAGCCGGTCCCGCCATGCGTCGTCTTCAGCCATGTCAGGCACTGGCGGATGACGGCGTCGTCATCGCTGTTCATCGCATGCGTGACGATCGACATCGGCCAGATCATGTCGAGGCCGATATGCGGCCCGCCGATCCCCTGCGCGGCCTTGCCCGCAAAGAAATAGGGGTTGCGGTCGCTCCAGGCGAGCGCGGCGGTGCGGCGGAACAGCGGGTCGGCGCGGTCCGACGCGCCGAGCAGCGGCAGGCCCGACAGGCTCGGCACATTGGCGTCGTCCATGAAGATCGCATTGCCGAAGCCGTCGACCTCATAGGCCCAGACCTCACCGCCCTGCCCGTCCGGCATCCGGCCATGCGCGCGCAGCGCCGCCTCGACCTCGGTCGCCAGCGCCTCGCTGTCCGCCGCGCCCGCGGTATCGCCGCGCGCCTCGCGCTGGACCGTCGCCAGCATGCGCAGCGCCGACACCGCGAACAGGTTGGACGGGATCAGGAAGGGGTAGAGGCACGCATCGTCCGACGGGCGGAACATCGAATGGATCAGCCCGACCTTGCGCGTCGGTGCGCCGTATCCCTCGAACATCAGCGTCTCGGTGGGCGAGACGTTCAGCCGCTGGAAGTGATACGGGCCCTTGCCGTCCTTGCGCTGCTGTTCGCGGAAGGTCGCGACCGCGCGGACTATCGCCTGCGCCCACTGGTCGTCGAACGGCGTCTTGTCGCGCGTCGCGGTCCAGTAACCGTGCGCGAGCCGCATCGGGTAGCAGAGCGAGTCGATCTCCCATTTCCGCTCGGCGACGCCCGGCTTCATCTCGGTCTGGTCGGTCCGCGCGCCGAGGTTCGATTTCGCGGTCGGATCGTCCATGAACGCGTTGGCGTACGGGTCGATCAGGATACAGCGCGCCTGCCGAGCGATCAGCCCGACAAACACCCGGCGCAGCCCCGCATCCTTGGGCGCGAGATGGACATAGGTCTGCATCTGCGCCGAGCTGTCGCGCAGCCAAAGCGCCTCGATATCGCCGGTGATGACGAACGCGTCGGGCTTGCCGTCGACCATGCCCAGCCGGACCGTGGTGTCGAGCGTGTTGGGGTAGCAATTCTCGAACAGCCAGGCGAGTTCGGGGTCGGCGATCTTCGCCTTCACGCGCGCGATCTCCGCCTCGACCGCGGCGCTGACGAAGCGACGCTCGCCACGCGGCGGGCGCTTGCTCGCCAGCGGCGCGGCGACCGCCCCGCCGGGCACCGCGGTCGTCAGCGCGAGCGCCGCCGCACCGGTCATGACATCGCGGCGGCGGGGGGTGAAGCGCGCGCCGCTCATGGCTTGGCCACCGGCGCGCTCATCGAGAAGGGCGCCGCGCTGCTTGCCGCACCCCATTTCCGGTTCGGCGTCGCCCCCATCACGAAGCGCAGCGTACCACCCTTCTGCAGCGCCTCGCGCGTCAGCCACGGCTTGTCGTGCGGCGTCCCGTTGAAGCTCGCCGACTGGATATAGACATTGCCGGGGCCGTTGTTCGCCGCCTCGATCGTCAGCGGCTTGCCGCCGGGCATCGTCAGCTTGACGGTGCGGAACAGCGGGCTGCCGATCGCATATTGGCCGACTGCGGGCGTGACCGGATAGAAACCGAGTGCGGAGAACACGTACCAGGCCGAGGTCTGGCCATTATCCTCGTCGCCCGGATAGCCGTCGGGCGTCGGCGCGTAGAGCTTCTTCATCACGTCGCGGACGTGATATTGCGTCTTCCACGGCGCGCCTGCCCAGTCATAGAGATAGGGCATGTGCTGGATCGGCTGGTTGCCATGCGCATATTGGCCCATGTCGACGATCTGCATCTCGCGGATCTCGTGGATCGTCTGCCCGTAATAGCTGTCGTCGAAGATCGGCGGCGTCGTGAAGACCGAGTCGAGCCGCTTCACGAACGCGTCCTTGCCCCCCATCAGGTCGGCGAGGCCCTGCACGTCCTGCATCACCGACCAGCTATAGTGCAGCGCATTGCCCTCGGTGAAGGCGTCGCCCCATTTATACGGGTTGAAGGGGGTCGACCAGCTGCCGTCCTGGTTGCGACCGCGCATCCACCCGCTCTGCGTGTCGTAGAGCTTGCGGTAATTCTGCGCCCGCGCGGCATAGAGCTTGGCGTCCTCGGTCTTGCCCAGCGCGCTCGCCAGCCGCGAGATCGAGAAGTCGGCGGTCGCATATTCGAGGCTGCGCGCGGCATTCTCGTTGATGCCGACGTCATAGGGCACATAGCCCAGCCGGTTGTAATATTCGACGCCCTCGCGCCCGACCGCGCCGACGACGTTGCCCTTCTTGTCAACGGGGCGCCCTTTCGACGTGGTCGCGTTCTTGACCATCGCCTCGTACAAGGTCTCGACGTCGAACCCGCGCACGCCGTTGAGATACGCGTCGGCGATCAGGTTCGCCGAGTTCGACCCGATCATCACGTCGCGGTGCCCCGGACTCGCCCATTCGGGCAGCCAGCCGGACTCCTTGTAGGTGTTGACCAGCCCCTGCATGATCTCGCTGTCTCGCTCGGGATACATCAGCGCGAAGAACGGGAAGACCGCGCGCCACGTGTCCCAGAAGCCGTTGTCGGTATAGAGAAACCCCGGATGCACCTTGCCGTCATAGGGGCTGTAATGGACCGTCTGCCCCTTGGCATCGACCTCGTGGAACATCCGCGGGAACTGCAGCATGCGGTAGAGCGCGGAGTAGAAGGTGCGCCGGTTGTCGATGTCGGGATCGCTCACCTCGATCCGGTCGAACTCGCGCTGCCAGACCGCCTTCGCCTTGGCCTTGGTCTGCTCGAAGCCATCGCCGCCGATCTCGCCGCGCAAATTGCGCTGGGCTTGGTCGAGGCTGATGAACGACGACGCGACCTTGACGCCGACCTGCTCGCCCTTGCGCGTCTTGAAGCTGACGACCGCGCCGACATGATCGCCCTCGCGCACCGGCGTCGCGGCGATCTGGCCGTTATCGTCCCAGGTGCGGCTGACGGTGAAGGCGTGGTCGAATTCGGCGACGAAGTAATTGTGGAAATTGCCCGGCACGCCGCCGTGATTGTTGCGGACATAGCCGGTGATCCGCCGCTTGACCGGGTCGACCGACACCATCGATCCGCCCGCATAGCCGTCGAGGATGATGTGCGCGTCGTCGCTTTCGGGGAAGGTGAATCGGAACTGCGCGGCGCGGTTGGTCGGCGCGACCTCCGCGGTCACGTCGTAATCGGCGAGATAGACCTTGTAGCTATAGGGCCGGCTCTCCTCCGCCTTGTGACTGTACCACGAGGCGCGTTCGTCCGCCTTGACCTTGAGCGCGCCGGTCGTCGCCATCAGTGCGAACGCGGCATAGTCGTTCATCCACGGGCTGGGCTGGTGCGTCTGCTTGATGCCGTTGATCTTGTTGCCGTCATAGGTGTAGCCCCAGCCGCTGCCGGGCTTGCCCGTCACCGGCGTCCAGAAGTTCATCCCCCACGGCACCGCGACCGCGGGATAGGTGTTGCCGTACGAGAGCGTATAGTCGGAGTCGGTGCCCATCAGCGGGTTGACGAGATCGATCGAGGGCTGGTCCCGCGCTGCCGCGCTGGCGGTGGCGGCCGACTGCGCCGACAGTGGCATCGGAGCGACGAGCGCGATCGACGCGACCGCCGCCACCGTGCCGCGCAATGCGGCGATTACCCTGTGTCTCACATCGCTCTCCCAGATGAATGTTCGTCCCGCCCGGGGGCGGTCGTCCCGGCGCGTTTGACCGCAGCGCGGATCGGCCGCGGCGCGACGCCGGTGTTGGTCATTACCACAGGCTTGATCGTGCCGTCGGCGGCAAAGACCATGCGGTCGATCGCGATCTGGCGGTGTTCGCCGCGATCGGTGTCGAGCGGCCGGCGGTGATAGGCGATGTACCAGTCGTCGGTGCCGGGCACGTTGACGACCGAATGATGCCCCGCACCGCGCGCGATCCGCAGGTCCTGCGCCAGGATCTTGCCCTTCGGCGTGAACGGCCCGGTCGGGCTTGGCGCGGTCGCATAGGCGACGCTATAGTCCGGGCCGGTCCACCCGCCCTCCGACCACATCAGGTAATAGACGCCGCGGCGTTCGATCATGAACGACCCCTCGACATAGCCGGGCGGCGTGATCTCCTTGAACGTCGTCCCGTCCGCGAACGGCAGGACGCGCTTGAGGTCGGGGCTCAGCCGGACGACGTTGCAGTGCTTCCAGCCGCCATAGAAGAGATAGACCTGCCCGTCGCGATCACGGAACGCGAACGGGTCGATCGGTTGCGCACCATTGTGGAACGCACCGACCAGCGGCTTGCCGAGCGCGTCCTTGAACGGCCCCCCGGGCGTCGTGCTGACCGCGAGACCGATCCCGCCAAGCTCGGCATCGCTCTGGATGTCGTTCGCGCTGAAGAACATGTAATAGCGCCCGTTCGCCTCGATCACCGACGGCGCCCAGATCGCATAGGCTGCCCAGCCCGCATTCTGAACGTCGAACGCGCGGCGGTGCTTGGTCCAGTGGACGAGGTCGGGCGACGAGAATGCGTCGAAGAACGTCTGCATCCCGTAGGAGGGACGGACCGTCTTGCGCTGTCGGGCGAGCTTTTGCGCAGGGGAAAAGCGGCTCGCCGCAACCGGCTTTCCAACATGGTCGGAATAGGTCGGGTAGATCCAGTATTGCCCGGCAAACACGCGGATCTCGGGATCGGCATACCAGCCGGGCACGATCGGGTTCGACGCCGTCGCCGCACCGCATCCGAGCAGACCCGCAATCGTCAGCATGCGACGTGCTGCACGCCGCGTGACCGGGATAGCGCGCCAGGGGGCGAGAATTCTATTGAAAAAAAGGTGGCTCCGCGAGGGAGCCACCAGGGGAGAGAACGTCGTGAAACCCGCCATCAGAAGTTGAACGACACGCCGACATAGGCGCGGCGCCCGAAGTAGTTCCGATAGGTGAAGCGATCCTTGGTATCGTTGCCGAGATGGCGGCTCTCTTCCGACTTGGTCAGGTTGATGATCGAGGCGGTGATGTTGAGCCGGTCGGTCAGCGCATAGGCGGCGTTGAGATCGACCTGTTCATAGGGGTCGGTATAGACGTTCAGCCCCGACTGGAGCCCGCCGACAACCTCGCCGCGACGGTTGTACGATGCGCGGACCAGCACCTTGCCATGCTCGTAGAACAGGGAGGCGTTCATCTGCGTCTTGGCGCTGCCGACGAGCGCGGACGAGCCGACCGTCTGGCCGTCGAGCGTCACGTCGGCGACCGACGTGTCGTTGTAGGTGAAATTGACCTGCGCACCCAGGCCGAACGACAGCGTGTGCTGTGCGTAGAGCTCGACACCCTGCGAGCGCGCGTTCGAGCCGTTCGCGACGGTCGAATAGGGCTGGATCAGCACCTGCTCGCCCGCGACGTCGCGCGTGACGTTGAGCACGAGCGGCACGACGAAGTCCGACACGTCCTTGCGGAACGCGGTCGCGCCCAGCACCGAGCCGCGGTGGAAATACCATTCGATGCCGGCGTCGTACTGCCAGGCCGAGAACGGGTTGAGTTCGGCATTGCCGCCGCTGCCCGACCAGCCTTCGAATTCGCCGAACTGGCCGCGGTCGAACGCATATTCGGGCGAGCGATAGGTCAGCGACCGTTCCGATCCGAGATTGGCGAACGACGGCCGCGAGATCACCTTGGCGACCGCGCCGCGGACGAGCAGGTCGGAGGTGATTTCGTACGAGATGTTGAAGCTCGGCAGCCAGTCCGTGTAGGTCTTGGTCTGATCAGTGCGCGTATTGATGATCGTCTCGCGGACGCTCAGCGGCAGGACCTGGCAATTGCCGTCCGCGCCCAGCGGCCGGTTCGGATCGAACGACCCGTTCGGCCCGTTGACGCAATAGTCGTTCAGATACTGGAGCCGGTCGGACGTGTTGCCCGACTGACGCGTATTGGCCATGCGCAGACCGATATTGCCGCGCAGACCGCCGGTACCGAAGTTCGCCTGCGCATACCCCGCGAACACGCGCTCGCCCAGATCATACACGAAGTCCTTCTCGTCGACGCGGACCGCGTTGCCGTAGGTGGCGTTCAAATAGCTCAGATATTTGTCGAAATTGATCCCGGGAACGACGTTGGCGTTAAACCCGCCACTGATGTTGCCGATCGGGTTTTCGTAGAAGAATTCGGGCCGCGCGACGGCACCGGCCGCGGTATCCTGATAGCGGATCTCGTTGGCCGCATCGGCGTACCATTCGTTGCGTCCGGTCTCGCGGTGGATGCTCAGGTCGCGCCATTTGCCGCCGATCTGCACCGACTTCAGGAACCCGTCGAAGCGGCGCGTCAGGTCGAGCTGAAGATACCGCTGTCCCACGTCGCTGTTGACGAAGCTCGACCCGGTCGAGCCGACGTCGATCTGGGCGATGCCGTTGCGGATGTTCTGCTGGATTTCGGGCGAGAATTCGAAGTCGGCGATACCGTTCGAGATATCCCAGTTGCTGACGAGGTTGCCGTTCTGCTCGCGACCCGGAATCGTCAGGCGCGGCTTGGCGGCGACGCTGAACCGCGTCGAAGGGCCCCCGCTCGACTTGGTCTTGCCGAGTTTCAGCACCGCGTCGAACCGGTCCTGGCTGTACTTGACCTCGGTCTCGAAGGTGTTCGAGACCTGCTTTTCGCGGCTGTAGGTGCCTGCAATCTGCGGCGTTTCCATCGTGCACGGCGTCGCGCGTGCAAGGCACCCCGTCCCCGCCGCCGGAACCGCGAAGTTCGCCGACTGGAAGATCGTGCCGCTCTTGTCGAGCGTCGCCCCGGTGAAGAAGTCGTTATAGCCCCATTCGGGGATCTTCAGGACGTTCGAGGTAAAGTCGCTGCTGTAGCCGAAGCGGAAATAGTTCGACGTGACCGTGACGTTGTCGAACGGACGGAACTGCGCGGTCGCCTGGATGCCGTAACGCTCGCGTTCCTGGTCGAACACCTCGGCATTGACCGACTGCGGCGCCCAATAGCCCGAATAATGCGTGCCGTCGCGCGCGGTGGTGCCCTGCCCCGGCCAGTAGGAGATCGCATCGTCGTTCGCGAACGGCTTGCCGTTGACGTCGGTCGCGGGGGTCAGCACGTTGCCCTGCGCGTCGCGGTCGCTCCACCAGAGCCAGCTCTCCGAGCTGCTGCGCAGTTCGCGGTTCGTGCGCTTCTGCCACACGCCGCCGACCAGCAGGCCGAACGTCTCGTCGTCATTCTTCCACGACAGCTGTCCGCCAAGCTGCGGCTCGAACTTCTCGGTCGTGTCCGAATAAGTGCCCTCGGTCGAGACGAACCCCGACCAGGCGGGGACGTCGAACGGCTTGCGCGTGTTGAGGATGATCGTGCCGCCGACGCCACCTTCCTCGAGCCGCGCCTCGGGCGACTTGTAGACTTCGGTGCTGGCGATGAAATTCGACGGCAGCAGGACATAGTTGAACGACCGCTGCGGATCGCCGCTGTCGGCACCGGCAAGGAAGTTGCCGTTGAGCAGCGTCAGCGTCAGGTCGGACTGGAGCCCGCGGATGCTGACCCGGCTGCCCTCGCCGCCGTCGCGCGTGATGACGACGCCCGGGACGCGCTGCAGCGCGTCGGCGACGTTCTTGTCGGGAAACTTGCCGATGTCCTCGGCAGTGATGACGTCGACGAACGCATTGGCCTCGCGCTTCTGCGTCAGGCTCTGCTCGATCGAGCGACGATAGCCGGTGACGACGATGTCCTCGCCGGCGGGGTCCTGCGCGACGGCGTTCTGCCCGGTAGCATCAGCTGGGGCCGCGGTGACCTGGCCCGATTCGGCGGTCGCGGTCGACGCCGGGCCCGGCGGCGTGGTCTGCGTTGGCGTCTGGGTCGGCGCACCAGCCAGCGGGGGCGCCTCTTGCGCCTGCGCGGCCGAGACGAGCGACGCGGTCAGGCTCGCGCCCGCCAGCAGCATCGCCATCGTGCGACGGCACCCGGCAAACCTCGAATGCCCCACGTTCGAAACTACGAGCTTGCCAGTAATCATCAGACTTCCTCCTCCCGGTGAGAGAACCGAAGTCCGCCCACGCGCCCCTATGAAATCGCGCTGCCCACCCATGCGGGTGGTGTGTCCGTTGTACGGATCGTCACAGCGCGGCGTCTTGTTGACGTCATTTGCCGATTGCTAAAGCAAATTGTCAAATCAATTGTTGAGGGAAATTAGACGAGGTCGCGTGTGGTATCGCTATCTTGCAGATTAGGCGTAAGAATTGGTCGACGACGCGGCAGCCGCAATGGTCGGACGAACCGGGAGATTGCGAGCGGCGGTCGCTGCGCGTACGACACGCGACGTCGAGGGTTAAACCTAGGAAATGCCATCGCAATGAAACTCGCCGATCTGGCCACACTCGCCGGCGTGTCGACCGCGACCGTATCGCGCGCACTGTCGGGGCATTCGTCGGTCAACGCGCAGACCCGCGACCGCATCAAGGCACTGGCGCGCGAACATGACGTGCGGCCAAACCAGCTTGCGCGCAATCTGCGGCTGAAAAGCACCGGCGCGATCGGTCTCGTCCTGCCGCTGGGCCATGCACGGACGCAGCATCTGACCGACCCGTTCTTCCTGACGTTGCTCGGGCTGCTCGCCGATCTGCTGGTCGAGCGCGGCTATGATATCCTGTTGTCGCGCGTGATCCCGGACGGCGAGGACTGGCTCGACCGGCTTGTCGACAGCGGACGGATCGACGGGCTGTTACTGGTCGGCCAGTCGGACCAGTTCGCGGTGATCGAGCGGGTGTCGCAACGCTATCGCCCGCTCGTCGTCTGGGGCGCGAACCGCACAGGGCAGGCGCATCTGACGATCGGGTCGGACAATGTCGAAGGCGGGCGGATGGCGGCGCGTCACCTGATCGGCCAGGGCCGGACGCGGTTGCTGTTCGTCGGCGATCCGCTGCCCCCCGAATTCGCCGACCGGCTCGCCGGATTTACCGAGGTCGCCGCGGATGCGGGACTGACCTGCGACGTGCTGGCGACCGCGATGACGCCCGAGTCGGTGCATGTCGCGATGGCGGATCGGCTGTCCGAAGCGCCGCCGCCGGACGCGGTGTTCGCGGCATCGGACGTCGCGGCAATGAGCGTGCTGCGCGCGCTTGCCGAGGCGGGAATCGACGTCCCGGGGACGACCGCGGTGATCGGTTACGACGACGTGACGCTCGCCGCGCATACCTCGCCGCCGCTGACGACGGTGCGGCAGGATCTGGCCGAAGGCGCGGCGCTGATGGTCGATCGCCTGATGAAGCGGATCGAGGGCGAGCCCGGCCGGTCGGACGCGGACGGATCGGCGATCGTCGTCCCGGAACTGATCATCCGACAATCGGCCTGACGGCGACGGAGCCACACGGGCGGTAGTTTTTCACAATCGATTGCGAAAGCGGTTGCAATCGATTGTGACGGCGCTATTCGGCGGCTCCGGGCTTCAGAGAAGGCCACGCACGGGGAGGATCGCAATGAAATCACGTCACATTCTGCTGGCCGGTATCGCCGCTACGTCGTTCACGACGATGGCCGCTGCCCAGACGATGGCACCCGCGGCCGCCGAGTCGCAGGCGAGCACGGCGCAGGCCGACACCGCCGCCGCCCCCCCGACGATCGACGGCCAGGAGGACATCGTCGTCACCGCGGTCGCGCGAGGCACCAACCGCCTCAACACTTCGATCACGACCAGTTCGATCGGGTCCGACGCACTGATCCAGCTCGCGCCGCGCACGTCGGGCGAGCTGCTGCGCAACCTGCCGGGCATCCGCGTCGAGGCATCGGGCGGCGACGGCAACGCGAACATCTCGGTCCGCGGCCTGCCGGTCGCGTCGGGCGGCTCGAAGTTCCTCCAGCTGCAGGAAGACGGTCTCCCGATCCTCGAATTCGGCGACATCACCTTCGGCAATGCCGACATCTTCCTGCGCGCCGATTTCAACGTCCGCACGGTCGAGTCGGTCCGCGGCGGCTCCGCCTCGACGTTCGCGTCCAACTCGCCGGGCGGCGTGATCAACTTCATCTCGAAGACCGGCGAGCAGGAAGGCGGTGCGTTCCAGCTGTCGAGCGGGCTCGACTACCGCGAATTCCGCGTCGACTTCGACCAGGGCGGCAAGCTCTCGGATAGCGTCACCTATCATCTCGGCGGCTTCTACCGGATCGGCGACGGCCAGCGCGAAGTCGGCTTCGACGGCGTCAAGGGTGGCCAGATCAAGGCGAACATCACCAAGTCGTTCGGTAATGGCGGCTATGTCCGGCTCTACGGCAAGTATCTCGACGACCGCGCGATCGGCTATCTGCCCAACCCGGTCCGCGTCACGGGCAGCAACAGCGACCCCGATTACAGCAGCATCGCCAATTTCTCGATCAACAACGGTACGCTGCACAGCGCCAACATCCGTACCGCGCAGACGCTCGATGGCAACAACCGGCTGACCACGCGCTCGATCCGCGACGGCCAGCATCCGGTCGTCTATTCGGCGGGTATCGAGACGCAGATCCCGCTCGCGGACGACTGGAACATCGTCGAGCGCTTCCGCTACGCCGACATTTCGGGCGGCTTCACCTCGCCCTTCCCGGCCAGCGTCGATTCGGCGCAGTCGATCGCCAACGGTATCGGCGGCGCGGGCGCACAGCTCTTCTACGCCAGCGGCGCACAGGCGGGTCAGCGCATCGCCAACCCCGCCTCGCTCAACGGCAACGGCCTGCTCGCCAACATCGTGCTGTTCGACGTCGACCTGAAGAGCCTCAACAACATCACCAACGACATCCGCCTCAACGGCTCGCTGCCGTTCGCCGGCGGGTCGCTCGCGGTCACCGGCGGCTTCTATGCCTCGCGTCAGGACATCAAGAGCGACTGGCTCTGGACATCGTCCGTCCAGACCGTCGCGGACAAGGGCCGCTCGGAACTCGTCGACGTCCGCACCGCGGCGGGCGTGCCCGTGACGCAGAACGGCGTCCCCGGCTATTCGGCGAGCTTCTTCGGCAATTGCTGCCGCCGCTCCTATGATCTCGACTACACGACCTACGCGCCGTTCGCGCAGCTCGGGCTCGAGCTCGGCCGCTTCAACATCGACGGTTCGCTGCGCTACGATTTCGGCCGCGCGCGCGGCAGTGTCGCCGGGTCCGACCTCGGCGCCTCGTTCGGCAGCGGCATCACGACGGTCGACATCAACGG
The DNA here is from genome assembly GCF_001421535.1 of Sphingomonas sp. Leaf20. Lineage (GTDB taxonomy): Bacteria > Pseudomonadota > Alphaproteobacteria > Sphingomonadales > Sphingomonadaceae > Sphingomonas. Next base: position 555,942 of record NZ_LMKN01000009.1, read on the forward strand.
CGACGGCGTGATCTCGGCGCCCGAGCGTCAGGTCGCGGTGATCCCCAATGCCCGCTCGCCGCTCGATTACAACTATGATTACCTGTCCTATTCGGGCGGCGTGAACTTCCGCCTCACCGACAGCACCGCGGTGTTCGGTCGCTACAGCCGCGGCGGGCGCGCCAATGCCGATCGCCTGTTGTTCGGCCCCTCGATCAATACCGCGACGGGCGGGCTGACCGACCAGGGCGCAGCGGTCGATTTCGTCCGCCAGCTCGAGGGCGGGTTCAAGTTCCGCCAGGGCGGCGTCTCGCTCTACGCCACCGGCTTCTGGGCACGCACCGAGGAACAGAATTTTGAGGCGACGACGCAGCGTTTCTTCAACCGCGAATATGACGCCAAGGGTGTCGAGCTCGAGGGCCGGATCGCACGCGGGCCGTTTTCAATCTCGGCAGGCGGCACCTATACCGATGCCGAGATCACGCGCGACGTGCTCAACCCCGGGGTCGAGGGCAACCGCCCGCGGCGCCAGGCGAAGTTCATTTATCAGGCGACGCCACAGGTTGACTTCGACCGCGTGACGATCGGCGCGAACGTGATCGGCACCACCGACAGCTATGCGCAGGACAACAACGTCCTCAAGATGCCGGGCTATACGCAGGTCAACGCGTTCGTCTCGGTCCGTCCGGCGGACAATGTCACGGTCTCGCTGAACGGCAACAACCTGTTCGACGTGACCGGGATCACCGAGTCCGAGGAGGGGGCGATCCCGACCAACGGCATCGTCCGCGCGCGGTCGATCACGGGTCGGACGATCTCCGCCGCCGTCCGCTTCGGCTTCTGACCAGGCGGCCCGGCGTGCACCTCCCCTCCCGCACCGAGTGCCGCGTGCTGGCACTCGGCCCCCGCCTCCGACGCCAGCTCGAACGCCTCTATGGCAGCACCGGGCTGGCGCTCTGGCCCCGGCTCGAAGCGATCCTGCGCGAGCGGGCAGCCGAGCGACCGGCCGCGATGGTCGCGCTCGACGAGGCACGGCTCGCCGATCCCGACTGGTTCGTCGCCCCCGACATGCTGGGCTATTCGACCTATGTCGACCGGTTCGCCGGGACGGTCGACGGACTGATCGACAAGGTCGACCATCTCGAATCGCTCGGCGTCCGCTATCTCCACCTGCTCGCACTGCTCAAGGCGCGCGCGGGTGACAGCGACGGCGGGTTCGCGGTGGCGGACTATCTGGCGGTCGAGCCGCGGCTGGGGACGATGGCCGATGTCGAGCGGCTCGCCGCCCGGCTGCGCGAAGGGCGTATCAGCCTGTGCGTCGACCTCGCGCTCAACCACACCGCCGACGACCATGCGTGGGCGCAGGCGGCGCGCGCGGGCGATCCGCACTACCGTGCCTTCTATCACGTCGTCGATCCCGCCGAGGCCGAAGCCTATGAAGCCGATCTGCTGCAGGTGTTCCCGACCACCGCGCCGGGCAATTTCACCGCCGTGCCCGAGATGGGCGGATCGGTGTGGACGACCTTCTATCCGTTCCAGTGGGACCTGAACTGGGCGAACCCCGAGGTCATGCTCGCGATCGTCGACACGATGCTGCGGCTTGCCAATCACGGCTTCGAGGCATTCCGGCTCGATTCGATCGCATTCCTGTGGAAGCAGATGGGCACCGATTGCCGCAACCGGCCCGAGGCGCACTATATCGTCCGCGCGCTGCGCGCCGCGCTCGCCATCGTGGCGCCCGCGACGTTGCTGAAAGCGGAGGCGATCGTGCCGACCGCGCTCGTCCCGCCCTATTTCGGGGCGGACGAGGGCGATGACTGGAATGGCGGGTTCGAGCCCGAATGCCACCTGGTCTACAACAACTCGCTGATGGTGGCGGGCTGGGTCGCGCTCGCCGAGCAATCGGCGGCACTCCCCGCCGCGATCGTCGCGGCAAGCGGCGGGCTGCCGCGCGGTGCGAACTGGCTGAGCTATGCGCGCTGTCACGACGATATCGGCTGGGGCGCGGTGATCGGCGACCTGGCCGGGATCGACGCCGATCCGGTCGCGCGGTTGAGGGCGGCGGCGCGGTTCATCGATGGCGCGGACGACAGCTGGGCGCGCGGCGAACCGTTCCAGTCGGACGGCTCGGTCCTGCACGGCTCGAACGGCACGATGGCCTCGCTCGCGGGTCTGGAAGCCGCACAGACTGAACCCGAACGCGAGATGGCGTTTCGTCGGATCACGCTGCTCAACGCGTTGTCGATCGCGAGTGGCGGGCTGGCGACGGTCTATATGGGCGACGAGGCCGGGCTGCTCAACGACACCGACTATCGCGACGATCCCGAGCGGGCGCACGAAGGGCGCTGGCTGCACCGTCCGGCGATGGACTGGGCGGCGCTCGACGGCAAGACGGCACGACGGATCGCCGGGGATATCAGGGCGCTGCGTGCTGCGCGGATCGCCAGCGGCGGCGCGGGCGCACCCGCGACAATCCCCACGCAGACACCGGCGCTGCTCGGCATCGCGTGCGGCAGCGACCGCGTCTTCCTGAATTTCTCCCCCAACGCGGTTCGGGTGGGCGATCTCGCCGGCTGGCGCGACCGGGTCGCGGACAGCGCGATCGGCGACGATGCGATGACCGGTCCGTGGAGCGTGCTGTGGGCGGGCCCCGCGGCGTGACCGCCGCCAGGCCGCTGTTCGGCTGCATCGAGGCGGGGGGTACCAAGTTCGTGCTCGGCATCGCGCGCGACCCCGACACGATCCTGCGCACGGCGCGCATCGCCACCACCAGTCCACAGGAGACGATCGCCGCCGCGCTCGACTTCTTCACCGCGGCGCAGGGCGAATGGGGCGATTTCGACGCGCTCGGCATCGCCTCGTTCGGCCCGGTCGATCTCGATCGCACCTCGCCCGGCTGGGGCCGGATCGTCGACACGCCCAAGCCCGGCTGGAGCGGCACGGACCTGGTCGGACCGTTTGCGCGTGCGCTCGCCTGCCCGGTCGGGTTCGATACCGACGTCAACGGCGCGATCCTTGCGGAAAGCCTCTGGGGTGCAGCCGTCGGCGCGAACATCGCGGTGTACGTGACGGTCGGCACGGGGATCGGCGGCGGCGCGCTCGTCGAGGAACGCCCCGTGCACGGCAGCCGACACCCCGAAATGGGACATATCCTGCCGCGCCGTCATCCCGACGACCGCGACTTCGCGGGCATCTGCCCCTTCCACGGCGACTGTCTCGAAGGCCTTGCCAGCGGACCGGCGATCGCGGCGCGCTGGGGGGCGTCGCTGTCGGAGCTCGACGCGGACCATCCCGCGCATGACATCGTCGCGCATTATCTCGCGCAGCTCGTCGTCGCGCAGCAGGCAGTGCTCTCGCCGCGCCGGATCGTGCTGGGCGGCGGTGTGCTCGGCACGCCGGGCCTGATCGATCGCGTCCGTATCGAGGCCGCCCGGCTGGCCAATGGCTATTTCGGAACGCCGGATTATGCCACGCTGATCACGTCGCCGGGGCTCGACGACCGTGCCGGCCTGCTCGGCGCGCTGGCACTCGCACAAAGGGCACGGCGATGACCGCATCACGATTGCCGACCAAGCCACGGCTGTCGCTGGCGCGGCTGATCGAGATGAACCTCGGCTTCCTCGGGCTGCAATTCTCGTTCGGGCTGCAACAGGCGAACATGGCGCCGATCTACGGCTATCTGGGCGCGGACGAAGCCAGCCTGCCGCTGCTGTGGCTGGCGGGACCGATGACCGGGCTGCTGGTTCAGCCGCTGATCGGCGCGATGAGCGACCGGACATCGACCCGGATCGGCCGGCGCACACCCTATTTCCTCGTCGGCGCGGTGCTGTGCAGCCTGTGCCTGCTGGCGATGCCGTACAGCCCGACCTTGTGGGTCGCGGCCAGCCTGTTGTGGGTGCTCGATGCCGCCAACAACGTGACGATGGAGCCGTACCGCGCCTATGTCGGCGACCGCCTGCCCGACGACCAGCGCGCGGCGGGCTTCCTGACGCAGTCGGCGTTCACGGGGCTTGCGCAGACCTTGTCCTATCTCGCGCCGTCGCTGCTCGTCTGGATCGGGTTCAACAAGGACGCGATCGATGGCAACGGCATCCCCGACATCACGCGGATCGCGTTCCTGATCGGTGCGGTCCTGTCGCTGACGACGATCGTCTGGTCGGTCGTGCGAGTCCCCGAGCTGCCCCTGCCGCCGGAGGAGAAGACGCGGCTCGCGGCCGAACCGCTGACTCTCGGCGGCACGCTGCGCGATCTGCGTGCTGCGCTGGTCGAGATGCCGCGGCCGATGCGGCAGCTGGCGCTGGCGATGCTGTGCCAATGGTATGCGATGTTCGCCTATTGGCAGTTCATCACCTTCGCGGTCGCACGCTCGTTGCACGGGACGTCGGACGCGAAGAGCGTGGCGTTCCGCGACACCGTGCTGACGGTCGGACAGCTCGGCGCGTTCTACAATGCGGTGGCGTTCGTCGCGGCGATCGCGCTCGTCCCGCTCGCGCGGCGCTGGGGGGCAAAGCGCGCGCATGCCGCGTGCCTGCTCGCATCGGGTGCAGCGATGCTCGCGATCCCCGGCATCCGCGACGAGGCGGGGCTGTTCGTGGCGATGCTCGGCATCGGCATCGGCTGGGCGAGCATGATGGGCAATCCGTACATCATGCTGATCGACATGATCCCGCCCGAGCGCAACGGCGTCTATATGGGAATCTTTAACATGTTCATCGTCATCCCGATGATCATCGAGAGCCTGACCGTGCCGCTCTTCTACCACTCGCTGCTGAACGGCGAGCCGCGCAACATCCTGTATCTGGCGGGCGCGCTGATGGTGCTGGGCGCCATCGCCACGGCGCGCGTCACGCTGCCGCCGCGCCGCGCGATCGGCTGACACCGTCCGCCGGCTGCGATCGGACGATCGCAACCGGCGAACGGAGCGCTCAGTCGAGCAGCTTGTCGAGCGTCAGCGGCAGATCGCGGACGCGCTTGCCGGTGGCGTTGTAGACCGCGTTGGCGACCGCGGCGGCGACGCCGGTGATGCCGATCTCGCCGATTCCGTGCGCGCCCATCGGCGTGTGCGGATCGGGGATATCGGTCCAGATCACGTCGATCTCGGGGACGTCGAGATGCACGGGGACGTGATATTCGGCGAGGCTGGGGTTCATGATGCGGCCCTTGCGCTCGTCGAACTGCGTCTCCTCCATCAACGCCATGCCGAGCCCCATGATGATTCCGCCGCGGAACTGGCTGCGCGCGGTCTTGGGATTGAGGATGCGACCGCAGTCGAACGACCCGAGGACGCGGGCGACGCGCGTCTCGCCGGTGACCGCGTTGACGCGGACCTCGCAGAAGATCGCGCTGTGCGAATGCATCGACCAGTGCATCAGTTCGAGCGGGGGCGACCCCGCCTCGGTCACCATCACCGCGTCGCGCTGCGCACGCGCGAGGATCGAGACATAGCTTTCGCGCCGCGTCGGATCCTCGAGGCTGGCAAGACCGCCGTCCTCGCTGCCGACGTCCTTCGCTGATAGCCCCGCCAGCGGCGAGTCGTTGCCCGCGAGCTTGAGGAGATCGGCGACCAGCGCGTTGTGCGCGGCGATCACCGCCGCACCGATCGCCGCGGTCTGCTGCGACCCGCCCGCCATGATCGCGCCCGGGATCAGCGTGTCGCCATAGGCAACCGAGACATGATCGAGCGGGAGGCCGAGCCGGTCGGCGGCGACCATCGCGGTCGTCGTCGACGTCCCCATCCCCATCTCGTGCGCCGAAACCTCGACGAGCGCATGGCCATCGGCGCCCAGCGTGATCCGCGCGACCGCGCCCGGCATCCGGTAATAGGGATAGGTTCCCGTCGCACAGCCCATGCCGACCAGCCATTCACCCTCGCGCCGCGTTCCCGGCACGTTGCTGCGCCCGGCCCAGCCGAAGCGCTCCGCGCCCGTGCGCCACGCCTCGATGATATGGCGCGACGAGAAGGGCAGCCCCGATGTCGGATCCTTGTCGGGCTCGTTGCGCAGCCGCAGCGCGATCGGATCCATGTCGAGTGCGACCGCGAGCTCGTCGATCGCCGATTCGAGCGCGAAGGTGCCGACCGATTCCCCCGGCGCGCGCATGAAGGTGTTGGCGAGCATGTTCATCTTCACCGTCTCGACCGACAGCCTGATGCTGTCCGCGGCATAGCCCGCGCGCGTGCCGAGGATGAAGGGTTCGGGCATGTTGTTGTGCGGCGTCATCGCCGCGACGCCGGTGTGGAGCAGCGCCTTGAACCGCCCGTCCGCGTCCGCACCGATCGCCACGCGCTGCTCGGTGAGCGACCGGCCGCCGACGATCCGGTACACGCCCTCGCGCGACAGCGTAATCCGGACCGCCCTTCCCGCCAGCCGTGCCGCCGCGGCGCCGAGGATCTGGTGATCCCACAGCCCCTTGCCGCCGAACCCGCCACCGACATAGGGCGAGGTCAGCCGGACCTGATCGGTCTTGAGGTCGAACACGTCAGCGATCGTCTGCGCCTGCGCGGCGACCATCTGGCTGGCGTCGTGAAGGATCAGCCGATCGTCCTCCCACACGATCGTGGCGGCGTGCGGCTCGATCGCATTATGATTGTGCCAGGGCGTCCGATAGACATGGTCGACGCGGTGCGGTGCCGCCTCGAGCATCGCGTCCGCGTCGCCGATCTCGTTGACGAGCGGTTGGCCCATGAACAGGCCGGGCTTCGGGCCCTCCGCCTTCGCCGCGGCGAACGACGTGATCGAGAGCTCTTCGGCATAGGTGGTGACGAGCAGCGAGACCGCGTGGTCGGCCTGCTCCTGCGTCTCGGCAAGCACCAGCGCGATCGGCTGCCCGTTCCAGTGGACGCGGTCGTCCTGCATGATCGGCAGGTCCGACGGTCCGACGGCGGTCGGTGATGAGCCAAATACCGCCGGCGCATTCATCCTCGGCGCATTGAGGTGCGTCATTACCAGCACCACGCCCGGCGCCGCCTCTGCCGCCTGCGTCGCGATCGCGGTGATCCGCCCGCGCGCGATCGTCGAATAGGCGAGCGCGGCGTAGGTCATGCCGGGGATCGCGAATTCCGCCGCAAACCGTGCCGTGCCCTGGACCTTGAACGTCCCGTCGAGCCGCGACACCGACGTGCCGATCACGCCGTGCTGCTGCCGGATCAGCGGATCGGGAACGCCGCCGGGAATCCAGCTGTCGGGGGCGAGCGGCACCAGCTTGGCCATCGCGCCCTGAACCGCGGCCTGGCCCGCGTTCTTGATCGTATCGACGATGCTCATGCTGCTGCTCCGTTACGGTCGCCATGGTCGACGACCGGCGCAAGGTCGCTGAGAACTGCGACCAGAGTCCGATTGACAAGTTCGATCTTGAAGCCGTTGTCGCGCAAGGCTTTTGCATCGCCGAGTTCGGCAACCGCCGCGGCGCGGAACGCGGCAGCGGTGGCGGGGCCGCCGCGCAGTGCCGCCTCCGCCTTCGTCGCGCGCCACGGCTTGTGCGCGACGCCGCCAAACGCGATCCGGACATCGGTGACACGGCCGTCCTCGACCTCGAGGGCAGCCGCGACCGAGACGAGCGCAAAGGCGTAGCTCGCGCGGTCGCGAACCTTGCGATAGGTCGACGTCTGTCCGAACGACAGCGGCGGCAACTCGATCGCGGTGATCAGCTCGCCGGGTTCGAGCAGCGTGTCCTGCTCGGGCTGATCGCCCGGCAGCCGGTGAAACGTGGTGAGGGGAATCGTCCGGGCGCCGCCCGCCCCCTCGACATGCACGATCGCATCGAGCGCGGCGAGCGCGACGCACATGTCCGACGGGTGCGTCGCCACGCAGGCGGCGGATGCGCCGAGGATCGCGTGCCCGCGGTCGAAACCGCCGATCGCGTCGCATCCCGATCCCGGCACGCGCTTGTTGCAGTGCGATCCGGCGGTGTCGTAGAAATAGGTGCAACGCGTCCGCTGGAGCAAATTGCCGCCGACGGTCGCCATGTTGCGGATCTGTGCCGATGCGCCGGCGAGGATCGCGCGGGCGAGCATCGGATAGCGGGCGCGGACGATCCGGTGTTCGGCGAGCGCGGTGTTGCGCGCGGCGGCGCCGATGATAAGCCCGCCGCCGTCGGTTTCGTCGATCGCGCTCGACAGGCCGGTAACATCGACAAGCGTGTCGGGTGTCGCGACGGTCTCGCGGATCAGATCGACCAGATTGGTGCCACCGCCAAGATAGGCGGTCGTCCGACCCTGCCCGAGACGGAGCGCCTCGTCCCGGTCCTGCGCGCGGGCATAGGTGAAGGGAGTCATGCCGCCATCTCCGCCGCGACGGTTTCGCGGATCGCGTCGATGATCCCGTTATGCGCGCCACAGCGACACAGATTGCCGCTCATCCGCTCCTGCAGCTCTTCGCGGGTCAGCGTGACGTCGGCGGTGAGGTCCGCGCTGACATGGCTCGGCACGCCGCGCCGTGCCTCTGCTGCCATGCCGATCGCCGAGCAGATCTGCCCCGGCGTGCAATAGCCACACTGGAAGCCGTCGTGCGTAACGAACGCCTGTTGCAGCGGGTGGAGCGCGTCGCCCTCGGCGAGCCCCTCGATCGTCGTCACCTGCCGGCCGTCATATTGCACCGCGAGCGCGAGGCAGGACAGGATCCGCTCGCCATCGACCAGCACGGTACACGCACCGCACGCACCCTGGTTGCAGCCCTTCTTCGTACCCGCGAGCTGGAGCCCTTCGCGCAACAGGTCGAGCAACGAGACGCGGGGGTCATCGGGCAGGGGTACCGGGGAGCCGTTGATCAGTATCGACATGCCATCTCCTGCAATTCCGACGGGCCCGCATCGATGAGGGCCTATTCAGTACCGAGCGGTATAGACGGTGTCGGTAGCGGGTGCCAAGCGCGATTATACGGGTCGCGACGGCGTTGCGGCAGGGCGGCCGGTGGATCGGCCAGACGTCGCCTGCGCCCCTGAATTATCGCGGTTTTCAAGCAGGAGGCGGAACGTTCGTCGTCGCCCGGCGCTGCGCTTATCGACCATTGGGAGAATGATGATGGACGACAATCGTATCTGGGAATTCGAGGAAAGCCTGTGGACGGGCGACGCCGAGCATTACCGCGCGCTGATCGACGACGAATGCGTCATGGTGCTGCCCGAGCAGCCCTTCGTGCTGACGGGCAAGCAGGCGATCGAGGCAGTCGCCGACACGCCGCGCTGGAGCGAGGTCCGGTTCAGCGAGCAGCAGGTGATGCGCCCGCAGGAAGGACTGATCGCGATCGCGTACAAGGCCGAGGCGAGCCGTGACGGGGCCGATGGCTACACCGCCTATTGCACGACGACGATGCGTCGGCTCGAGCATGAGGAATGGCGCGTGGTGCAGCACCAGCAGACGATCGCCCCGGTCGCCGGCGGCGCCTGAGCCTTCGGGGCGGGGAAGACCCCCGCCCCCCCTGCCCGACCGCAGGGTCTCAGCGCTGGGCGGCGAACAATGTCGGCGCGTCTGCAACGAACCGGTCGAGCACCCCGTCGGCAATCTTGATCGGCCCCCCGAAGCGCGTCGCGCCGGGGATCGACTGGATCGCCGCGGCCTGGGCGGCTAGACGGCTGGCCTCCGCAAAATACCGCGTCGCTGCGGCACTGCCCGTATTGGCGGCGTCGAGCCCCGCCGCGGTCAGTTGCAGCGCACGACCCCAGAGCTGCATTGCATCGAGCCACGGACGCGACTGCACGGCAAACCCCGGATCGACCGTGCCCGACCGGATGACGTCGGGTGCGCCGGCGAACGCGTCGGCGCGCTCTGCCAGTTCGGCGATCGCGGTTGCCCGCGCCGACGCGTCCTCGCCCGCAATCGCTTCTCGGACGCTGTCCAGCGTCGCCTTCAGCTGCGGGGCCTGTTCCTGCCAGGGCTGGCTGCCAAAGGTCGGCGCCATGTGCTGCGTATCGAAGAAGGTCAGCAGCGCATCGGTCGCGCGTGGATCCCCGTCGGCGAGATCCGCGGCTGCCGCATGCCACGTCCGCTCCGCGTCATAGCCCGCGTCGTTCCATGCGAACGCGATCACGCCTGCGACCGCGGGCCGGCTCGGTGCCTCCTGGTTCATCGGATTGGACAGGATGCCCGTCAGTTCACCCGACAGCCCCGCCTCACGCTTGGCATAGGGCGCGAGCAGCAGTCGCCCCGTCGTCGTCGCATAGTCGTTGACCGGATAATTGTCCCACAACAGCGTCTTGCGCCCGAACGCCTTTGTCGCGGCCTTTGCATCGGGGATCGAGATCGCGGGCGGGACGACGTCCGTGCCCGTCCATTGCACGACGACGCGCGGGTCGAGATGCTTGCGGAGCGCTGCCTTGTACGGCGTTTCCTTGGCGTCATAATATTCGGTCGGCACCATGATCAGCGGTCGCGACTTCGGATCCTCCGCGAGCAGATAGGTCTGGACCGCATTGAGCAGCCTGGCCTGCGCGACGCCGGCCGCCTCGGGGCCGGACGCGCCGAACGCCGCCTTGTCCTTGTCGCAGTTCCACTTGGCATATTCGATGTCGTCGAGCGCGACGTAGAAGCTGCGCACGCCGATCGAGCGCAGCGCCTCGAACTTGCGTTCGAGCGACTGGGCATCGGCAGGATCGGAAAAGCAGACCGACGGGCCGGGCGAGACCGCATAGACGAAGTCGATGTGATTGCGTCGGGCCGTCGTGACCAGCGTCCCGAGCGAGCTCAAAGTCGCCGCGGGATAGGCCTCGCGCCAGCGGTCGCGCGCGAACGGATCGTCCTTCGGGCTGTAGACATAGGTGTTGGCCTTCATGCTGCCGAGGAAGTCGAGGTGCCGTGTCCGGTCGGTCATCGTCCAGGGCGCGCCGTAAAATCCCTCGATCGTCCCGCGGATCGGCATCGCGGGGTGATCCTGGATGACGAGCGCGGGTACGGCGGCGCGCTTCACCAGCTGGCGGAAGGTCTGTGCGGCGTGGAACAGCCCGTCGGCGTCATGCCCGGCGAGCGTGATGACGCCGCTGTCGCCGATCGCGACGCTCGCGATCGTATAGCCCTCGGCCTGCGTGTCGGGCACGGCCTTGCCGAGGGCGAGCGCGTCGCGGACGAGCGCGCTGTCGCCGCCGCCGATGACGATATGCGGGCGGTCCGGCGCGGCGGGCACGCGTCGCGCGGTGGCGATCGTCTCGACGCCGGCCGATGCCAGGATGGTCCGGACCAGTTCGGTCGTCGCAGGATCGGTGCCCGGCGCGGCGACGAGCACGACCGAACGGCCAAGCGTGATCGTCCCCTGCCCCGACGTCATCGACACCGGCGTCGGGAAGATCGCTGGGAGCGTCGTCGCGCCGGTGGACGCAGACGCAGGACCGGCGAATGCCAGCATCGCGGCGGTCGTCAACATCATCGCCGCGATCTGCTGCCTGCCAAACTGTCGGATCATGGCCGTCCCTTCAGGTACTATAATGGTATTACAACTGGACTTATGACGCTTGAGGCGGCGCGGCAACCCGTGTTAATTCGCAACGTCGCTCACCGCTGTTGCCGCAGGGCAACACAGCTGGATCAATCAGTCTCGCGCCTGCACGCGTAGCTTGCCGCCATCCCCGGACGACATAAAGTGTCGCGCACAAGAGCGGTGGGGAAGCCGTTCGCTACAGGGGGTTATAATGACGGACAGAAAGATGCTTGCGGCGCTGTGCGCGTCCGCATCGGTGATGGCGTTCGCCGCGCCGGTTGCCGCACAGACGGTGCAGACGTCGCCGAGCCAGGAAACGACGGCGGAGACACAGGCCACGACCGAAGAGGACGATGTCCGCAACCAGATCGTCGTCATCGGCAGCCGCGCGCCGAACCGTACGGTGTCCGACAGCCCCGTTCCGATCGACGTGATCTCGAGCAGCGCGCTGCAGGCATCGGGTACGGGCGAGCTGAACAAGACGCTCAACCAGCTCGTGCCGTCGTTCAACTTCCCGCAGCCATCGATCGCCGACGGCTCCGACGTGACCCGCCCCGCGACGTTGCGCGGGCTGAACCCCGACCAGACGCTCGTGCTGCTCAATGGCAAGCGCCGGCACGTCTCGGCGCTGCTCAACATCAACGGGACGGTCGGACGCGGTGCCGCAGCGGTCGATATGAACATGATCCCCGCGCTGGCGATCGAGCGGATCGAGGTGCTGCGCGACGGTGCCTCGTCGCAATATGGCTCGGACGCGATCGCGGGCGTCATCAACGTCCAGCTCAAGACCGCGAGCTCGGGCGGCCGTGCGCAGGTCAGCTATGGCAAGTACATCACCACGCTCGACGGCGTGTCGGCGTTCGACGGGCTGGTCACCGCGAACGGCCAGCCGGCGCTCGATCCCAACGATACGCGGTATCTGCAGGCGAACGGGTCGGGCGAGCGCAAGGCGCGCGACGGGATCTACACGACGTTCGGCGTCAACATGGGTGTGCCGATCGGCGATGGCGGCTTCTTCAACTTCACCGGCGAATATCGCGACCGCAACTACACCAACCGCCAGGGCTACGACCTCAGGCCCAATTATATCCGCCCGACGTCGACGACCTTCGACGCGCGCGAGGCCTCGTTCAATCGGCTCGACTTCCGCTTCGGCGATGCCAAGACCGAGGACTTCAACTTCCTGATCAACACGGGCATGCCGCTGGGCAATGCCGAGTTCTACGGCTTCTTCACCTATGGTCACCGCGACGGCTTGTCCGCGGCAAATTACCGGCAGCAATCGGCGGCGACAAACCGCGACTTCTCCGCGATCAGCCCCGGCACGACGCCGACCAACGCCAATTTCGTCGGGCTGACGCCGGACGGGTATCTGCCGAAGATCCAGTCGAACATCGACGACATGTCGGCGACCAGCGGCATCCGTGCCGAGATCGCCGGCTTCAAAGGCGATTTCTCGCTCGGGTTCGGACGCAACGAGCTCAACTATCGGACCGAGGACAGCATCAACGTCTCGTTCGGGCCGCAGAGCCAGCGATCGTTCGACGCCGGCGGGCTCGCCTTCTCGCAGATCCTAGCCAATGCAGACCTGTCGCGGCAGTTCGACCTTGGCCTCGCGACGCCGCTGTCGTTCGCATTCGGCGGCGAATATCGCCACGAGATCTATCAGATCCGTCCGGGCGATCCGCAATCCTACCAGACCGGACCGTTCTTCACCCCCGCACGCGCGACGACGGCGGCGAACTGCACCGTGCTCGGCGGCGTGTTTGCAGGGGGCACGGGCATCTGCTCGTTCCCGGGCCGTGCCGCGGCGGCAGGGGCGCAGGGCTTTGGCGGACTGCCCGCATCGGCGCGCACGAACGTCGACCGCGACAGCTTTGCCGGCTATGTCGAGTTCGACGCGGACCTGTTCACGGGCCTGACCGCGACCGCGGCCGGACGCTATGAACATTACAGCGATTTCGGCGACACGGTGAACGGCAAGCTCGCGCTGCGCTACGAGTTCGTCGACGGGTTCGCGTTGCGCGGCTCGGTGTCGAACGGCTTTCGTGCGCCATCGCTGCACCAGCAGTTCTTCACCACGACCTCGACCAACTTCCTCGCGGGCGTTCCCGTCGACGTTTCGACGGTCCCGGTCAGCAGCCCCGTCGCACGCGCGCTCGGATCGCAGCCGCTCGACCCCGAGAAGTCGCTCAACCTGTCCGCGGGTGCGACGCTCAACCCGTTCCGAAGCTTCAACGTGACGGTCGACTTCTTCCACATCAAGATCCGCGACCGCGTCGTGCTGTCGGAAAATCTCGGTGCGGCGGGCGTCGGCACGGCCGCGCAGAACGCCGCGGTCCAGGCGGTGCTGGCCGCCAACGGCTTTGCCAATGTCGGCGCCGCGCGGTTCTTCATCAACGGCCTCGACACGACGACGCAGGGTGTCGACGCGGTCGCGACCTACCGCGCCAATCTCGGCGGGCTCGGCGCGTGGAATTTCTCCGCGGCGTACAACTACACGAAAAACGAGATCGACAAGCGGCTCAACAATCTGGGCTCGCTCGCGCAGATCCCCGGGCTGGTCCTGTTCGGCCGCGTCGAGGGTATCCGCTTCGAGCGCGGCCAGCCACGCAGCAAGGCGGTACTCGCCACCGACGGCAAGATCGCGGGTGTCGGCATCTCGGCCCGCACGACGCGCTATGGGTCGGTGATCTCGCCCGAGACGACCGCACCACTTGGCGCGGATGCGGCGAGCCTCACCGCGCTCGGCCCCGACGATCAGAAGCTGCGTCCGAAATGGATCACCGACTTCTCGCTCAGCTATGAGCTGCAGGGGATCCAGCTCACGCTGGGCGTCGACAACGCGTTCGACGTCTACCCCGATCGCCGCCCGTTCGGTCCGCGTCCGGCCGCCGTCGGCGGCAGCTATCCCGCGACCTACCAGTTCCTGCCCTATAGCGGGTTCTCGCCGTTCGGGTTCAACGGCAGGTTCCTGTACGCGCGGGCGGCCGTCAACTTCTGAGCCGATCAGGGGGCGTCGCGTCATCGCGGCGCCCCGCTTCGGCCCGGACGATCGGATCCTGCGCCGGGGCCGGACCAGGCCGGGTCAGCCGTTTGCGGCCCGAAGCGACGATACACCCTGTGCCCGATCGCGGAGCAGCGCCGTCGTGCGATTGCGATCGACCGCGGGCGAATAGAGATAGCCCTGCCCCAAGACGCAGCCGGCACCATCGAGCAGACCCGCCTGAACCTCGGTCTCGACGCCCTCTGCGACGATCCGGATGTTCATCCGTTCGGCGATTCGGATCAGCCCCTCGACGATCGTCATGCTGACATTGTCGGGCGCGAGATGGTCGATGAACGTCTTGTCGATCTTGATGATGTCGACCGGGACCGTCAGGAGGTGCGTCAGCGAAGCAAAGCCGGTCCCGAAATCGTCGAGCGCCAGCTTGATCCCCTTCGCGCGCAACGCGCGGATCGCGGTCTGCACCGCCTGGTCGCCGTCGCCCATATACACGGTCTCGGTAACCTCGAGGATGACGTGCTCGAGCGGCACACGCTCGCGCTCGAACGCCTCGGTCAGGACCCGGCCGACGGTTCCACCGCTGAGATCCGCCGACGACACGTTGATGCCGACATGCTGGACCGCAAGCCCCATGTCGAGCCACACGCGCATATCGGCGGCGACCAGCGCCATCATCCGCGCGGTCAGCGCGGTCGCGACATGCGCATCGGTGGTCGCCTCGTGGAACGCCGCGGCGGGGACGATCTCGTTCCCGACGCGCATCCGGCATAATGCTTCGAGCCCGACAATCTCGCGCGTGTCGAGCCGGAAGATGGGTTGATAATAGGCGTCGATGCGATGTTCGCGGAGCGCCGCGGTCACGTCGCGGATGGCGTCCAGCCGCCGCGTCATCGTCGAGCCGAGACCGGGCCAGTAGCGGACGAAACCGCCGCGCCCCGTCTCCTTGGCATGATAGAGCGCGAAGTCGGCGTTCTGGCGGACGCGGTCCGCGGATGGCTCGCTGGACAGCACCGCGCCGCCGATCGTCGCGCGCGGCACGATGATCTGCCCGCCGATATCCGCAGGCGCCGCCAGTGCGCGCAGGATTCGCGCCGCGGTCTTGTCGAGGTCCTTGAGCACGTCGGCGTCCGCGAGGATCAGCCCGAATTCGTCGCCGCCGATCCGGAACGCGCTGTTCCTGCCGACGATCTCCGAGATCCGCTCGCCTGCGACGCGCAACAGGCGGTCCCCCGCGTGATGCCCGAACGTGTCGTTGACGATCTTCAGGTTGTCGAGGTCGAGCACCATGAGCGCCCACCGCCCCGATGCGGTACAGTCGAGCCGGGCGAGCGCGGCATTGAACCCGGCCCTATTGGGAAGATTGGTCAGCGCGTCGGTGAACGCCCGGCGTTCATGCTCGACGACACGCTGGTGGCGGTCGATCGCGATCATGCAGAGATGGACGCAGCTCCGCACGAGGTCGCGTTCGAACGACGTCGGCCCGCGCGTGTCGCGGTAATAAAAGGCAAAGGTCGCCACGGTTTGACCGCGCGCGTTGACGATCGGCATCGACCAGCACGCGCGCAACCCGTGCGGTTCGACGAGATGCCGGTGATCCGCCCAGCGCAGGTCCGACCGGATATCGGTGACCGCGATATCGATGCCGAAATACGCCGCCGTCCCGCACGACCCGGCATAGGGGCCGATCGGCACGCCATCGAGTGCGGCCGAATAGGAGGGGGGAAGGCTGGGCCCTGCAAGCGGATGCAGCCGCCCCTCGACGTCGACCGTCAGCACCGAGCAGGTGACCGACGGCACCAGCGCCTCGACGTCCAGACACAGACGTACGCACGTGGCTTCGAGCGTCTCGCCGCGCGCGATCATCTCGAGGATCGCGTTCTGCAGCCCGAGCAAGGTCTCGGTGGGAGCGCCCGCCTCGCTCTCAGATTTGATATTCAAATACGCGCCCATCCCGACAGCATGTCGTCTATTGCGTTACGAAATGATTTATACATTTGATAGGCTGTCGCACGGTAGACGTCCAAGTTACTGCCGGGGTTGATCATCACAGATACGTTGGATACTCGCAAAATCTTCAACCAAAGTGGATTTAATTCAGTTCGTTCGGCGGCCTGCCATTGGCCTGCTTGGATACTCGCAAAATCTTCAACCAAAGTGGATTTAATTCAGTTCGTTCGGCGGCCTGCCATTGGCCTGCATCGCCGTTGCTGGATTCGACTCGCACAGCCGCTTGCGCCGGGCTTTCCGGGTCTGGTCCAGGGCCAGTCGAGCGTGATCCCGACCGGCCCTGGCTTTTCGATCAGGCGGATTGTGGGATGATGCTGATCATTTCGTCCTCGTTCGGCGCCTTCGATGGCTTGAGTTCGAGCGCCTGATCGGGCGCCACGTGCCGGCTGCGGCTCGCCGGGTCGAGCGTGACGGTCTCCCCAGTCTCGAGCGAGCGTTCGATCGCCGCGAGCACGCGCATGTCGAGCAGCCCCTCCTCGCCGTCCGCCTCGGGGTGTCGGTCGTTGAGGATGCAGTCGGAGAAATACTGCGTCTCGTTGCCGAACTGCTCGACCGGCGCGAAGTCGTGCGTCTTGCTGCCCTCCTTGGTCTTTTCGACATAGGCGATGCCCGTCGTCGCGCCGAACATGAAGCATGGTGACGCATGGATGCTCGCCTTCGTCCCGATCAGCTCGAAGAATTCCGACGGTGCGGTCGCATAGCTGACGGTGAACTGCGCAACGCGCTCGCCGCTGAAGCGCAGCGTCACCGCCACGGTGTCATGGAAGTTGAAGCCGCGGTTCGGCGTCTTGGTTCCAACCGCGTGGACCGAGATCGGCTCCTGTCCGAACAGGTTGCGCACGGCATTGAGCGGATAGGTTCCCATGTCGGGCACGGGTCCGCCCCAATAGCCGTTATGGCCGCGCGAATTGGCCTCCGCGACATTCTGCGCGAATGTCGAGACGAAGCTGCGTAGGTCGCCGAACTCGTTGCCACGCGCACGCGTGATCATCTCGACGGTGCCGGGCTCGTTGTGGAGGCGGTAGGCGATCATCAGCTTGGCGCCGCTCTTCTGCTGCGCGGCCAGGATCTGCTCGGCCTCGGCGACACTCGATGCCATCGGCTTTTCGAGCAGGACGTGGATCCCGGCCTCGAGCGCAGGGACGGCATATTGGAGATGAAGGAAGTTGGGCGTGGCGATATAGACCGCGTCGATCTCGCCCGACTTCAGAAGCTCGTCATACTGGTCGTACGACCAGGCCTTGATCTTGTAGAGCTTGGCGAGCTTGTCCGCCTTGACGGGATCGCCCGTCACGAGCGCGGTCATCTCGGAATTGTTGGTACGCCCGACGCCCGGCATGAATGCCTGCTGCGAGATCTGGCCGCCGCCGACGACGGCATAGCGAATCTTCTTGGTGAATCCGAACATGCTCGGCCTTTCCAGTGGTTACGGGGAATGCCGGACGAACGATGGACGCCTCGGTTTGTTGCGACGCGGCATCGCAGCCGCGCGTGCGAAGCGACGGGGCTGGCTGTGCGCAGCGTGATATTGCGGTATCGATGGCGGCATTGATTCTCACTGGGCAAGGGACCGGGCGAGCCATGCACTTCGACGACGTAATCCTCGGGCGGCGCAGCGTGCGCGGCTACACGGCAGAGCCGGTGCCGCGTGCGCTGATCGAGGAGGTGCTGACGCTGGCGATGCGCGCGCCGTCGTCGATGAACACGCAGCCCTATCACTTCCACGTCGTCGGCGGCGCGGCGCTCGATGCGATCCGGGCGGGCAACACCGAACGCATGCTCGGCGGGGTGCCGCAGTCGCGCGAATTCCGCACCGGCACCGCCTTTGCGGGCGCGCACCGCGACCGTCAGGTCGGTGTCGCCAAGCAGCTCTTTACCGCAATGGGGATCGCGCGCGACGACGCGGACGCCCGCCAGGACTGGGTGATGCGCGGGTTCCGGCAGTTCGATGCGCCGGTTTGCGTCATCATCACGTTCGACCGCGATCTGGCCGACAGCGACGACACCGTGTTCGACTGCGGCGCGGTCGCCACCTTGCTCGTCAACGCGGCGTGGTCGCGCGGGCTTGGCACGGTGATCAACAGCCAGGGCATCATGCAGTCCCCCGTCGTCCGGGAACATGCAGCGATCCCGGACGACCAGGTGATCATGAAGAGCATCGCACTCGGCTGGCCCGACGCGCAGTTCCCCGCGAACGCCGTCGTGTCCGAACGCCGCACGGTCGATGAGGCGGCGGTCTTCATCGGTTTCGAACCCGAGGACGAGTAAGCGCTGCGCGGTTTTCGGTCGGGACCTTATTGCCGCTGATCGTTGTGCGGGTTCCCCCAACGGAGTTACCCCATGAGCGACACCGATATTTCCGTCCTGAACGGCCTGATCAAGACGACCCTCGACAGCATGAAGGGCTATGAGGACGCGGCGAAGGACGCGGAGTCGACGCAGTTCGCAACGATGTTCGCCGATTTCGCGCGTGACCGCGCACAGGTCGCGACCAAGCTGCAGGACCAGGTCCGTACGCTCGGCGGCGAGCCTGAGCTGGACTCGAGCATGCTCGCAGCGGCGCACCGCACGTTCATGGATCTGAAGCAGGCGATCACGGGCAAGGATGACAAGGCGATCATCAACGAGGTCGAGCGCGGCGAGGACCATATCAAGGCGAAGTACGAAGACGCCATGAAGGATACCGACGTGTCGCCGGCAACGCAGGGTGTCATCAAGGACGGCTTCGCATCGGTTCGCGAAGGCCATGACAAGATGAGCGCGCTGAAGCACAGCATCGCGTGATTCCGTGGGGCGATGGGTCCGCCCGTCGCCCCATCACTTCCAAGGTTCCCCGCACGACCGTGCGACGGGGTAACACGGAGCTCTTATTTCGGCGTTCCGTCTCGCATATGCCCCGTACCGCGCGTATATGTTGACCATGTCGAGCGCATCGCAGAACTCTCCCGCCGGACCTTGCGCCGGGCTTTGGATCGGACGCTGATGTCCTGGATCGAAAAGCTCGGCATCGTCGTCTTCATGGTGCTCTTCATGGAGTGCTTTGCATGGGCGGCGCATAAATATGTCATGCACGGCTGGGGCTGGGGCTGGCACAAGTCGCATCACGAGGAGACCGAGGGGTGGTTCGAGAAGAACGACCTCTACGCCATCGTCTTCGCGATCGTGCCGATCATCCTGTTTGTCGTCGGACTGCGCTGGGAACCGCTCTGGTGGGCCGCGCTTGGCATAACGGTCTATGGCGGCATCTATGCGTTCGTCCACGACATGCTCGTGCATCAGCGCGGGCGGTTTCGCTGGGTCCCCAAACAGGGCTATTTCAAGCGTCTGCTCCAGGCGCATCGTCTGCATCATGCGGTCGAGGGCAAGCATGGTACGGTCAGCCACGGGTTCCTGTTCGCGCGCAAGCCGGCCGTCCTGAAGGCGCAGTTGCGCGCCAACGCGGACCCGCAGCGCCGCACGCCGCGGGGCGTAGACCAGCGGGACCGGGCAAGCGAGGCCGTCCCTGCCTCCGAGCCGTTGCCCGCGTCCCCCGTGTCCCGCCGATGAGCGGCGTTTCGGCATGACCGGAACGGCTGCACGTCGCCAATCGAAGATCGGACTCGCGCTCGCCGCGGTCATCGTCACGGCATGGCTCGCAATCCATATCACCGGAATATTCCTGTGGCGCTGGACGCCCGGCCTCGTGCCGGTCGCGCTGGTCATGGTGCTGGTCCAGACATGGCTGAGCACCGGGTTGTTCATCATCGCCCATGACTCGATGCACGGCGCGCTCGCCCCCGGCCAGCCGCGGCTGAACGCCGTGGTCGGTGCACTCTGCCTCTCGCTCTACGCCTGCCTTTCCTATGCGACGCTGCTGCCGCAGCATCACCGCCACCACAAGCATGCCGGGCGTGCGGGCGACCCCGATTTCCATGGCGGCGATCCGAGCCTGCTCGGCTGGTTCGGGCAGTTCTTCCGGACCTATTATTCGCATGGGCAGATCGTGCGGATCACCGTGGTCGCGCTCGTCTACACGCTCGTCCTCGGCGCGCCGCTCGGCAATATCGTCGTGTTCTGGGCAGTGCCCGCGCTCGGGGCGGTGCTGCAGCTGTTCGTGTTCGGAACCTGGCTGCCGCACCGCGAGCGCGAGGAGCCGTTCCTCGACGACCATCGCGCGCATAGCGCGAAGATTCCGCAATTTCTGTCGCTGCTCACCTGTTTCCATTTCGGTGGCTATCATCACGAGCATCACCTCTCGCCCGGTACGCCGTGGTGGGGACTCCCCGCGCGCCGTCGCGAGATGCGGGACCGCGCGACGGTATCGGGATCGCGCACTACGTAGAATTGCGTAGTGACGCGCAGGCGGCCGGGGCTCACACTGTCACGACCGCCACAGGAGTCCGTCATGATGCCGCGCGACCCGAGCTTCTTCCGTACGCGAGTCCTACGCGAAGCGAAGCGGATGCAGGGTGCGGCGTCGGTCGAGGCGCAGATCGCGCATCACGGCATGCTGTCCGCCTATGTCGACCAATGCCGCGCGGTCGCCGATCCCGAACACGATTGTGCGCATTGCGAGGCCGCACCGCTGTGCCGGGCGATCGCGCAAGAGGATCGCGAGGCGCGCCGTCACGGCTATCCGGCCGGGTCCGACGGCCCGGTCCATACGGATCTGCGTGGACTGCGTTGATCGCGCGGCATTGCCGGAGTTGCGATGACGGCGCGATAGCTGGCCGCAGGGGTGCCGTATGTGCCGCCGGCGCCGGGCCCGGATGCGGGGGTCGCCAGTGACCCTCTTCACGCAGCTGGCGACGTCGACCGCGATGGTCCTGCTGACGACGTTGGTCCATCTTGCCGGGCTTGCGGGGCTGTTGATGGTGATCCG
Source organism: Sphingomonas sp. Leaf20 (assembly GCF_001421535.1). Taxonomy (GTDB): domain Bacteria; phylum Pseudomonadota; class Alphaproteobacteria; order Sphingomonadales; family Sphingomonadaceae; genus Sphingomonas. The sequence goes on from NZ_LMKN01000009.1 coordinate 577,198, forward strand.
GCGACGCGACGAGACGCTCAGTCCGCGTCGGCGCTGGCGCGACGTGGTCGGGATCGTCGGCGCAGCGATCGCACTGTTCGTGCTGCACGGGATCGAGATCTGGGCCTATGCCGCGCTGTACCTGGTGACGGGCGCGCTCGCCGACCTCGGCAGCGCGCTCTACTTCTCCACCACCACCTATACGACGATCGGCTATGGCGACGTCCTGCTCGGGGTCGACTGGCGGATCGTCGGCGCGATCGAGGGGGCGAACGGTATCATCCTGCTGGGGTGGTCGACCGCCTTTTTCGTCGCGATCGTCAGGCGGATGCGGTTCGTCGAACGCGAGTTCGAAGGATGACGCAGCGCTTGGCTCAGCCGCGCCAGCCGGGCACCGTCTGCCGCCAGCGCCGATATCCGATCACCGCGAGCACGACCATCGCGGCATAGAGCCCCGCGGTGGGCATCAGGCCCTTCACGACGAACATGCCGACATACAGGATGTCGACCGCGATCCACAGCAGCCAGCTTTCGGCATGCCGGCGTGCGGTCCAATATTGCGCGACCAGACTGAAGCTCGTCAACGCCGAGTCCATCCAGGGAAGCGCCGCGTCGGTGAACCGGCTGGTGAACCACCCAACGGCGACCGCCCCCGCCGCGCCGATGGCGAGGCCGGTCACGACGGCCCTGGCGGGCAAGCGCTCGACGACGATCGCACCGTCATCGCGCGCGCCGCGCTGCCACGAAATCCAGCCATAGACGATCGCGATCCCGAACAGCGCCTGAAGCACCATGTCGGCATAGAGCCGCACGTCGAGGAACAGCTTGAAATAGAGCGCGCAGGCCATGAGGTTGACGGGCCAGCACAGCATACGCCGTTTCGCGGTCAGCCAGATGCCGGTGAAACTGACGAGCACTGCGGCGATCTCGAGCGGTGTCATCGTTGGCTCCCCATCTGTGTGATCGCACGCAGCAGCGCGCGTCCGGCGCCTGCGCGAAACCATTCGGCATGCGCGAGCAGATATCCGTCCCATGCCAGCGTCGCCGCGTGCTCATCGCCGGCGATTCCCGCGAAATAGTCGATCTCCGACAGCGCGAACTCGACATGCACCAGTGGCAACAGCGCGGCGATCGTGGCGAGGTCGGCGCTGCCCAGCGGCCGGACGGTGGCATAGCCGTGCAGCAGCGCGACCGCCGCGTCGGGATCGGCAATGCTGTCATCCGCCCCCTGCCCCAGATCAAGCCAGCGGACTGCCGTGCGTTCGATCGCCGTGGCGATATCGTGGACCGCGCTGGTACGGTCGGCGAGCCCGAAGTCGAACGTCGCCGCTACGCTGCCGTCCGTGGCCCACAACAGGTTCGAGGGATGCCAGTCATTGTGAGTCCACAGCGGCGGCTGGACCGCCAGACGTGGCGCGAGTCCCTGCCCCAGGGTTGCGAACAGCGCCGCCAGCTCGCGACGCCATGGTCTGGTCGCGAGATAGCCTGCGAGCGCGGGGCGCTCTGCGACATAGGCCTCGACGGCGACGATCGGGTCCGCGGCCGACAAGATCGCAAGACTGGTGACGAGGGGCTGGACCGCGCGCGCAGGCGCATCGAAACCGGCCGCCGCGTCGTGGAGCCGCGCCAGCGCGGCGCCCGCTGCCCCGGCGTGCTCGCCCGACAGGAACGGCGTCCATGACTGGCGGTCGCGGTAGAGATCCGCGCCGGGCGCCTGGCGATGCACCTCATAGGTCCATCCGTCCGCGGTGACCGCACTTTCTCCCGATGCGGTTCGCAGGACCTCCGCGACGCTGACGCCGCGGGCGGCGAGATGCGCGATGAACGCGTGTTCCTCGGCCAGACCGGCGGGCGAGCGGAGCCGGTGATGATGCCGCTTCACGACGAACGCACCCGTCGTCGTCCGAACGAGCGTTGCCGCCGAAAAGGGGCGCGGCGAATGCCATTCGAGCGCAGTCATCCGCCCCGCCGCGGGAAAGCCTGCGAGGATCGCCGCAGCTTCCTCGGGCGTGATGGCAGGCCAGGTCGGCGCCTCGAGCGCGGTGCCCATGCCGTGAACGCGGTGGCCGGCAGCGGACGGCGGCGTCGTCATGTCAGAACGCGCGCGACAGCGTGCCCATCACCGCCGCACCGCTGCCGACATAATAGGCCGGCGCATTGCCCGTGATGATCGTCCCGCCCCGCCCCGCCACGTCGCGCGCATTGGTGCTGACCGCCTGAACGCCCGCGAGCACATGCGGGTCGGTCACGTTGATCGCGTTGATGCGCAGGTCGGTGCGTTTGCCGTCGAGCCACTCGGCGAGATGCATGCCGATCGACAGGTCGAGCGTCGCATAGCCCTTGATGCTCTCGTCGTTGATGAAGGTCGAATATTGGCGACCGACATATTTCGACGCAATGCTGCCAAAGAACCGGCCATCGTCGTAGAGGCCGCCGGCGCCGAACTGGACGGTCGGGCTCGACACCGCCCGTTTACCGCGGGTCGGCAGGAAGTCCGAGCCGATCGGCAGATCGTCGTCGATCCGCGCGCGCAGATATTCGCCCGACAGATACAGGCTGACCCCGGCGACCGGCCGATAGTCGATCTCCGCATCGACGCCATAGGATGTCTGCCCGCCGACATTGAGCGTCCCGTTGACCTGCGCCCCGCCGCGATCGATCACCGTCGCGAGCTGTCGGTTGCTGAAGGCGTAATGGAAGCCCGTGACCGATGCGGACAGGCTTTCGCCAATGAAGCGGTACCCGATCTCCTGCGACACCGAATATTCGTTCTTGAGCGCGTTCGTGCCCTGCACCACGACCTCGCCGCCATAATAATAATCGTAGAGCGCGAATTCGTTCGGCGCGCGGAAGTTGGTGGTGACGTTGGCAAACAGCTGTTGCCGATCGTCGAGGCGGTAGTGGATCGCCGCGCGGGGCAATGCCGCGAAACTGCTCCGCCGCACCCCGCGCTGCGGACCGGGCAGATAGTTGCGGCCGTTGCGGAGCAGGTTGACGCCCTTGAAGCCGATATCGATCGTCAGCCGCGGCGTGATCGCGATGCTGTCGGCGATGAAGCCCGCCTTGGTGACGGTGACGGTGCGCTGGTTCTCATAGGCGAGCAGACGGCCATCGGCGGTACGGGTCGCCTTTGCGCGATATCCCCACCGGTCCGCAGGATCGCCGTCGGCATCGACGCGCGTATAGGATTGCGTCACGCGGTCGGTGCCATAGTCGAACCAGAGCCCGGCGGTGATGCGGTGGACGCCCGCCTGCAACGTCAGCTTGCCGACGCTGCCGCCACGGACCTGGTCGCCGGTATAGTTGCCGAGCACCGTCGCCACCCCGTCGATCGCGCCCGGCAGCGCGATCGGATCGGCAAGCGCCTCGTTGCCGAGGAAATTGCCCGTCGTGGCGAGCTGCGTGCCATAGGGTGCGTTGCCGTAGCCGAACTGGAGATAGCTGGTCGTATCCAGCGTCACGCGGTCGCCGAGCACGATGTGCACCGGCGCGGCGGCATAGAGGTTGCGGAACGGCGCGCGGTAGAGCCGCCAATAGTCGGTCGACCCCGCCCGATACGCGCGCGCGAAGTTGAAGTCGCGCCCCTGCGCCTGCCATTCGGCAAGCGTCGGGCTGGGGTAGCTCGACGTGTTGGCGTCGTTGTACGACACGGCGAGGCTGGCGCGATTGCCCGCGCCCCATTCGCGGAGCAGCTTGGCGTCGATATGCTGGCGGGTGTCGTAGCCGGGACCGCGCCAGTTGTTCGCGCGGGTATTGGAATAGGACAGGAACGCCTTGATCCCGCTGGTGCCGAGCGTCCCCGTATCGATCCGGACGAAGCCCCGCCGCGCGGCGTAGCTGCCGAGCGACAGGTCCACCACCGCCCCGGGTCGCGCGCCCGGATCGTCGAGTTTCAGCGACAACAGCCCGCCCGCGCCACCCACCGTCGGCGAGTCGATGTCGACCGACCCCTGCGCCAGCGCGATCTGCCTGAGGTTCTCCGGGTCGGCGAACTGCGACGGATAGGCAAAGTAATAGCCGATGTCGTTCTGCGGGGCGCCTTCCATCAGGACGCCGATCTGATCCTGACCCAGCCCGCGCAGCGTGAGGCTCGAGCTCGTCGAGAGACCATAGGGATCGCTCGATGCGACGTTCGCGCCGGGCAACAGCGTGACGAGCTGGAACGCGTTCAGCGTCGGCGCCTGCTTGGCAATGAATTCGGCCGAGATCGCGCTTTGCGCGCGGGGCACGCGCTGGTCGGGCAGCAGGCCTGCGGGATCGGGTTGGCCGGCGACGCGGATCTCGGCGGGGTCCGCAGACGGCGTGTCGGGGCGGGGATCGGTCTGAGCCGTCGCAGGCGCCGCCGCAAGCGATGCCGCCAGCGCGATCGCCGCGCACGCAGGCCGCCTGCGCGGGAGCCGAACGGAAGATGTCGAAAAGCCACGATCGAATGTGCGCACGTCCACTCCAAGCGGAGGGACGACGGAAAAACCGTTGGCCCTCCCTACGCCGGTATCAGCCGGATCAGGTTCAGCGGGTCATGGGCTGCAGCCCAATTCTCAGCCGCGCGTCAGCGGCCCCCCGGGGAAGGCGCGCCTTAGGCGCTGCGATGCCCGGTGCAAAGCGCAATCGCCGCGACGATCGCCTCGCCAAAATCCGCGCCTCGGTCCGGGGCGGTCGCGCCGATCCTATAATGAGGCGAAAGATGGCTGGAGCATCATATGTCGTTGGAAGGTGTTGTTGTCGACCTGAGCGCGCGCGCCGCCGCCGCGCTGGCAGACGAGATGATCGTTCTCGCGTTCAGCGCCGATGGCGCGCTGATCGAGACGAATGAAGCTGCGCGGACGATCCTCGCGTCGGTCGACGCGATCGCGACCTTCGCGACGCTGTTCCCGAACTACCCCGACGCGATCGCGCAACTGGCGACGGGTGACGCGACGACGGTCGCGGTCGAGGGGCTGCTCGCGAATACGCAGGGCCATTGCATGCATGTCCAGGGCCTGATGGGGGCGCTGTCCGGGACCGGGGGCAAGCTGGTCTTCATGGGCGCGGTGACGCCCGGCAGCCTGCACGATACCGCGCTCATCGTGCACCGCTTCGATGCGATCAACGGCGCGCTCGCGATCTGCCAATATTCACCCGACGGACACCTGATCGACGGCAATGCCAAGTTCTTCGAACTGACCGGGCTTGCCCGCGAGGCGATGACCGGCGGCCGGTTCGACATGTTCTGGACCGCGGCAGAGCGCCAGGCGAACGACGCCGACACCTATTGGAGCCGGTTCGAGCGCGGCGAGTCCGACACGGTCATCCGCCGTTACACCCCGTGCCCGGAGCAGAATGTCTGGGTACGCGAGATCTTCGTGCCGACGTTCGACAAGAACTGCCAGCTCGTCTCGGTGCTGAGCTATGCCTATGACATCAGCGCGCAGCATCAGGCGACGGTCGACAATCAGGGCCGCATCACCGCGATCGACCGGGCGTTCGCACTGATCGAGTTCGACCTGTCGGGGCGCGTGATCACCGCCAACGCCAATTTCCTGTCGCTGATGGGGTATGAGCTCGACGAGATCACGGGCGAGAACCACCGGATTTTCTGCGACGCGGACTATGCGCAGAGCCCGGCCTATCGCCAGTTCTGGCAACGGCTGGGCAAGGGTGAGCTCGACCAGGGCGAATATAAGCGGATCCGCAAGGACGGCAGCGAAGTCTGGATCCAGGCGTCGTACAACCCGCTGTTCGATTATGACGGCATTCCGACGGGCGTGGTCAAGGTCGCGATGGACGTGACCGCGCAGCGCCTCGCGATGGTCGAGGCAGCGGGTCGCGCGGCGGCGATCGACCGCGCGCAGGCGGTCATCGAGTTCGACCTCGCGGGCACCGTGCTCGACGCCAACGCCAATTTCCTCGAGCTGATGGGCTATGCGCGCGACGCCGTGGTCGGTCATCATCACCGCACCTTCTGCGACGCCGGCTATGCCGCATCGCCCGACTATGCCGATCTCTGGAACCGGCTGCGCGCGGGCGAATTCGTTTCCGGCGTCTTCAAGCGGATCGCGAGCGGTGGACGCGAAGTCTGGATCCGCGCGACCTACAACCCGATCCTCGACATCGAGGGCAAGCCGCGCAAGGTTGTCAAGTTCGCGCATGACATCACCGACCAGAAGCGCCGCGACGTCGAGTTCGAGGGCCGCGCGCGCGCGATCGACCGCGCACAGGGGGTGATCGAATTCGCGATGGACGGCACGATCCTCGACGCGAACGAGAATTTCCTCGCGCTGACGGGCTACACGCTCGACGAGATCCGCGGTCGGCATCACCGTGTCTTCTGCGATGCGGGCACGTCGCAGTCGGACGCCTATGCCGTGTTCTGGGAAAAGCTCGGCCGCGGCGAATATGACGCGGGCGAATACAAGCGCCTCAAAAAGGGCGGTGCCGAGGTCTGGATCCAGGCGACGTACAACCCGATCCTCGATCTCAACGGCAAGCCCGTCAAGGTCGTGAAGTTCGCGGTCGACGTCACCGCGCAGAAGCTCGCGGCGAACGATCACCAGGCAAAGGTCGACGCAATCAACCGCGCACAGGCGGTGATCGAGTTCGACCTCGAGGGCAACGTCCTGTCGGCGAACGAGAATTTCCTGCGTACTACGGGCTATTCGCTGCGCGAGGTGGTCGGCCAGCATCACTCGATGTTCTGTTCGCCCGACTATATCCGCAGCCTGGAATATCGCGACTTCTGGTTGAAACTGAACAAGGGCGAGGTGCATTCCGGACGCTTCCACCGGATCGGCAAATATGGCCGCGACGTCTGGATCCAGGCGACCTACAATCCCGTGCTCGACCTCAAGGGCAACCCGTTGCGCGTCATCAAATACGCGACCGACGTGACCGACCAGGTGCTGCTCGAGCAGCAGATCACGTCATGCTCGATGTCGATGGCAGACCATGTCGGCGCGCTGACGCAGTCGATCACCGCGATCACCGGCGCGACCGACACCGCGACCGATCTCGCGGGGCGGACGCGCAGCGAAGCCGAGGAAGGCCGCACTGCGCTGGGTGGTGCGATCGAGTCGATCGACCTGATCCAGAAATCGGCGGCGGGAATCGCGGAGATCGTCTCGGTGATCGGCGAGATCGCGGGCCAGACCAACCTCCTCGCCCTCAACGCCGAGATCGAGGCCGCGCGCGCGGGCGAGCACGGCGTCGGCTTCTCGGTGGTCGCGGGCGAGGTCCGCAAGCTTGCAGAACGCAGCTCGACCGCGGCGCGCGAGATCAACCGGCTGGTCGACGAGTCGCTCGAACGCATCGCGCGCGGAACCGAACGCTCGAAGGAGGCGACCAACGCGTTCGTGGGGATCGTCGATGCCGTCCACAAGACGGGCGATGCGATCGACGCGATCGCCAAGTCGACCTCGGTCCAGGACGAGGCCTCCGCCAAGGTCGTCGACCTTATCCGCACCTTGTCGAACGCCACCGAACGTGCGGCAGCCTGAGCCGCGCCGGGTGGCGGTCGTGCGACGGACGCCGACGCTCCGCCCCGCTCCCGCCGCGCCGGTATCCGCCCGCCCGCCACGGGGCGCACCCGCGGGGCTGCACGGCGCGGTGGTCGTCGGCGGCCTGACGCTCGCCGTGCCGATCGAGGCAATCCGCGAGGTCGTCCCCCGCCCGGCGGCGTTGCTCCCCTTTCCGGCGGTGCGGGACGAGGTCATTGGCGCGATCGACCTGCGCGGAGCGATCGTCCCCGTCCTCGACCCGGTCGCGCTGCTCGGCGTGCCGTCACCAGAGCGCTGCCCCGTCATCCTCATCCTGCGCGACGCGAACCGCGTCATCGGGCTGGCGATCGAGTCCATCGCCGGCGTGCTGCCGCTCGACGCCGCCGACATGACGCAGCTCGACCTGCGCGACGAAACCGACGCGTCCGGGCAGCCCGGGGGCGCGCGGGCCAGCCGCGCGGCGCTGATCCGTGCCGCGTTCGTCCACGGCGACACGCGCGGCCTGGTGCTCGACATCGCCGCGCTTGCCGCGCTCGAGGCGATGCCGCTCGCGATCGAGCGGTCGACGGCGACGATCCGCCCGGGCAGCGTCACGACCGGCGTGCCGACGCTGCTGTTCACGGTGGGCGCGGCGCGTCTCGGTCTGGCCGCGCGCGTGATCGAGGCATCGGTGCCCGAACAGGCGATCGCGCCGAGTCCGGTCGAGGACGATCTCTGGATCGGCTGGCTGACGCATAACGGCCGGCGTGTCCCGGTCGTCGATACGCTGCGGCTTTTGCGGCTCGGCGAATGCCGCCGGACGCAGCGTACCGCGGCGGTGATCCTGCGTCTGCCGTCGGGTCATCTGGTCGGGCTTCAGATCGACGCGGTCAACGACATGCTGCGGATCGCGTCGGACGAGATCAAGCCGCTGCAGCAATTCGTGGTTGGCAACCGCGCCCTGTTCAACGGGCTGTATGGCACCGATGCGCCGAGCCTGTTGCTCGATCCCGACGCGATGCAGGCCGATGCGCAACTTGGTACGGTCGGGCGGATCTGCGACAAGACGGAGGCCGGGACCGGGTCGAGGGCCGCCGCGGACGTCGAGCGTGAGCGGACCAACGCCCTGCGCGCATTCCTGCTCGTGCGGCTCGCCGACCGGCGCTTCGCGATCCCGCTGTCGCAGGTCGAGGAGATCATCGCGACCAGGACGTCGGGTCTTGGGCTGACCGATCGGTCGCAGGGGATCGACGATTACATCATCCACCGCGGCCGCGGCGTTCCGCTGATCGATCTCCACCGCGTCCTCGGGATTGGCGATAGCGGGAACGGTGCGCCGTTCACCGTGCTCGCCTCCGCGGACGGCAATCAGGCGGGCTTCATGGTCGACGAGCTTTGCGCGGTCGAACGCTCGTCGGTCCAGCTGCTCAGCGATACCGGCGGCGACAGGGCGATGGCCCGCATCGCCGCGACGATCACCACGCGCGGCGCAACCTATCCGATCATCGACCTGCGCGCGGCGATCGAGACGTTATGCCCGCCCCCGCCCCCGCCCCCGGAAGACGTGCGGGACGATCAAAGCCGGGCCTTTGAAAAGCCACTCCAGACATCGTCGTAATCGAACTGCATCGTCGGGGTCGCACTGGCCCAGGCGGTGGTGCGGACGACGTGGCGGGTTTCGAACATGAACGCCATCGTGCCGGTGATCTTGTGCGGCTTAAGGTCCGCGGTCGACGCCTTGTCATAGGTCGCCTGATCGGGGCCATGGCCGTTCATCTGGTTGTGCAGCGAGGCCCCGCCGGGGACGAAACCGCCGCCTTCCTTGGCGTCATATTCGCCGGCGATCAGCCCCATGAATTCGCTCATCACGTTGCGGTGGAACCAGGGCGGTCGAAACGTCCCCTCCGCCACCATCCAGCGTGGCGGGAAGATCACGAAGTCGCAATTGGCGGTGCCCGGCGTGTCGCTCGGCGCGGTCAGCACGGTGAAGATCGATGGATCGGGATGATCGAAGCTGACGGTGTTGATCGTGTTGAAGCGCGTCAGGTCATAGCGACATGGCGCGAGATTGCCGTGCCAGGCGACCACGTCGAACGGCGAATGGTCGAGCGTCGTCGTCCACAACCCGCCCTGGAACTTCTGCACGACGGTACAGGGCGTATCGACATCCTCGTACCACGCGACGGGCGTTTCGAAATCGCGGGGATTGGCCAGACCATTGGCGCCGATCGGGCCAAGGTCGGGCAGCCGGAACGGCGGGCCGTAATTCTCGCAGACATAGCCTCGCGCCCGCCCGTCGGTCAGCGCGACGCGAAACCGCACCCCGCGCGGGATGAGCGCGATCGACAGCGGTGCGACGTCGATCCGGCCGAACTCGGTGGTGATCGACAGCGCGCCCTCCTGCGGTACGACGAGCAGTTCGCCATCGGCCGAGAAGAACGCGCGCTCCATGTCCGCGGTCGCGGCGTAGCAATGGATACCCACACCCGTCTGCTCGGCGACCGACCCCGTGCCGCCATAGGACACGAGCCCGTCGAGCCAGTCGGTCCCCGCCGCCGGCCAGGGCAGCGGGTCCCAGCGGAGCCGGTTGGGGCTGGGCGGCGTATTCCCGAACGGTGCCGATTTCAGGTGGACGGCACCGGCATAGGGCGTGAACGCCGGATGCTGCGCGGTCGGGCGGAGCCGGTAGAGCCAGCTCCGCTTGTTCTCGGATCGCGGGGCGGTAAACGCGGACCCCGACAGCTGTTCCGCATAAAGCCCGAACGGCGCGCGCTGCGGACTGTTGCGACCGATCGGGAGCGCACCGCGAACCGCCTCCGTCGCGACGTGATTGCCGAAACCGGTGACATAGCCTTCACCCGTCTCGGTCCGTTCGCCCTGTCCGTTCATCGCGACGCGCTCCTGTCCTGCCCGGTGGGATCCGCAACTACGCTCAGGCGTCGACGGTCACGACGCCGCGGCGGATCTGGTCGAGCTCGATGCTCTCGTACAGCGCCTGGAAGTTGCCGTTGCCAAAGCCTTCATTGCCCTTGCGCTGGATGATCTCGAAGAAGATCGGACCGAACATGTTCTCGGTGAAGATCTGCAGCAACAGGCCTTCCTCGCCGACATTGCCGTCGATCAGGATGCGGTTCTTGCGGAGCCGCTCGAGGTCATGGCCGTGGTTGGGCACGCGCTTGTCGACCAGTTCGTAATAGGTCTCGATCGTGTCCTGCAGCTTGACGCCGCGTGCGCGCAGCTTCTCGACGGTCGCGAAGATGTCTTCGGTCGTCAGCGCCAGATGCTGGATGCCCTCACCGTTATAGTCCTTGAGGAACTCCTCGATCTGGCTCTTGTCGTCCTGGCTTTCGTTGAGCGGGATACGGATCGCGCGATCGGGCGCGATCATCGCCTGGCTGAACAGCCCGGTCGCCTTGCCCTTGATGTCGAAATACTTCTGCTCCTCGAAGCCGAAGATCCGACCGTAGAACTCGGCCCAGGTCCGCATCTGCCCGCGACGGACATTGTGCGTCAGATGGTCGAGCAGATCGAGCCCGACATTGTTCTCGGCCTCCGCCTCCGCGGCACCGGGAACGGGCGTCCAGTCGTCGTAGAGCGATCCCGCCGCACCGTGCCGGTCAACCAGATACAGGATCGACCCGCCAATGCCCTCGACCGCGGGAATGTTGTCGAGCACGGCACCCGCGGGCGCAGGCTTTGCCCCGGCGGCGATCGCGTTCGCATAGGCCGCCTTTGCATCGCTGACGCGGAACGCCATCGCGCTCGCCGACGGGCCGTGGCTGGCGTGGAACGCCGCCGCATGGCTGTCGGGCTCGCGGTTGAGCAGCAGGTTGATCCGGCCCTGTTTGTAGCGTGTCACCGCCCTGGTCGGGTGCGTCGACGCAGCTACGAAGCCGAACTGCTCCAGCTGCTGCGCCATGCGGTCGGGGTCGGCCGAGGTGAATTCACAGAACTCGAACCCGTCCAGACCCATCGGATTGACGTCCATATGGTCCATGCTCTCAGCTCCCGATGTGGTAACGAATGAGACTAGATACGCTGTTCGCTCAGATAGTGTCAATCGTTACCATCTGCCCTGCGGCTGCTCCGGCGGACTATGCAGGACGCGGAATCGCCCATACACCTTTGCCTCCGGAGGCCGTGATGGTCGTCATACCAGGGATACCCATGCGCGCCTTGATCATGTTGACCGCCACGATGCTGGCTAGCGCCGCACCCGCGCAGACGGGTGAGCCGGCCCCGCGCGTACGGATCGACACCGGTACGCTGCGCGGCAGCGAAAGCGATGGCGTCGTCGCGTTCAAGGGCATCCCCTTTGCCCAGCCACCGGTCGGCGCGCTCCGCTGGCGCGCACCGCAGCCGATCGCCGCCTGGCGCGGCGAGCGCGACGCGACACGGTATGGCCATGACTGCATGCAGCTGCCCTTCCCGAGCGATGCCGCGCCGCTCGGCACGCCGCCCGCCGAGGATTGTCTGTACGCCAATGTCTGGAAGCCTGCCGGGGCGACGGCGAAACTGCCGGTGATGGTGTGGATCTACGGCGGCGGGTTCGTCAACGGCGGCTCGTCGCCGCCGACCTATTCGGGTGCGCCGCTCGCCCGCAAGGGGATCATGGTCGTCAGCTTCAATTATCGGCTCGGCCGGTTCGGGACGTTCGCGCATCCGCAACTGACCAAGGCCGATCCGGATCGCGGGATGCTGGCGAACTATGGTTTCATGGATCAGCTCGCGGCGCTGCGCTGGGTGAAGCGCAACATCGCCGCGTTCGGCGGCGACCCGGCCAATGTCACGATCATCGGTGAGAGCGCGGGCGGCATGTCGGTGCACACATTGCTGTCGTCGCCGCTCGGGGTCGGGCTGTTCCACAAGGCCGTCATCCAGTCGGGGCGCGCGGGGCCCGGGCCGAGCCTTGCAGATGCCGAGACCATCGGCGTCAGTTTCGCCCGGTCGAAGGCGATTGCGGCGGATGCGCCGGACGCGCTGGCGAGATTGCGCGCGCTCCCCGCCGAGCAGGTCGTGGACGGGCTGAACCTGGCGTCGATGGGCACCCCGCCCGGCAGCGCGCCGACCTATAGCGGCCCTGTCGTCGACGGCAGGATCGCCGTCGATCCCGCGGCCGCGTACCGCGACGGCCGGTTCGCCAAGGTCCCGGTCATGGTGGGCGCGACCAGCAACGACATTGGCGGGCCGCAGGGCTATATGATCGTCGGCGCCCGCAGCGCCGCGCAGGCGCTGTCGCAGGCGGGCGTGCCGACCTATTATTATCGGTTCTCCTATGTCGCGACCGCAGCGCGTGACACCTCGCCCGACGGGGCTGGCCATGCGACCGACATCCCGTTCTTCTTCGACACCGCCGACGTCAAATACGGCGCGCAGACCAGCACGACGGACCGTGCCGCGGCGCGGACCGCGAGCGAGTATCTGGTCAATTTCGTCAAGCGCGGCGACCCGAACGGCGCCAGACTGCCGAACTGGCCGCGCTATTCGGCGGCCAGGGCCGCGATGCTCGACCTCGACGCGAAGGGCGGCGCGGCGCTGGTCAGCGACACCCCCTGACTGCCGCGCCGTCGCCGGTCAGCAACCGGCATAATGGCAAGGCCGCGGCGACGACCGCGTCGACGGGCTCCACATACCCCCGCGCGGTCCAGTCGCGCGCAATATGGAGCAGGCCGTACATCGCGCCTGTCCGTGCGAGGCTCGGCACGCCGGACACCCCGCGTCCCGCACCGAGCGTGGCGGCGGCGAGGTCGGCGAAGGCGTGCAGCGCGCGATCGAACACCGCATCGACATCGGTGCCTATCCCCGACATCTCGAGCAGGAACACCCGTGCCATGTCGGGTTCGTCGCGCAGCAGCCCGTAATAGGTCGTCAGCATCGATACGAGACGCGCGTCGGGATCGCCGTCCCCCACCCTGCCCGCCTCGGCGACGCGCGCCATCACGAGGTCGGTCACCGTGGTGAACGCGGCGACCAGCAGCGCCTCGCTGTTCCCGAACGCCTCGTAGAAATAGCGCGGGGTGAGCCCGGCGATGCGACAGATCGTGCTGACTGTGGTCTGCCGATAGCCGTGCTGGCCATAGGCCGTGATCGCCGCCGCGATCAGCCGCTCGCGACGATTGGCGCGTCGCTCGTCTGCGGTCAGGCCGCGGTACCGCCGCTGCTTATGCTCGGGAATTGCGTCGTCTGCTGCCAAGTGATAACGTCCGTTTCCAGATGTGGTGCGGGCCGGCTGGTCGTCCCGCCTTCATGATCGGAGTACCCTGACGTGGCAACCGCAGCACCGCACGCATCGTCCCCAACCGCCGCGCAGACGCATCACGACGTCCTGATCGTCGGTGCGGGGCTGTCGGGAATCGATGCGGCCTACCGGGTGCAGACGGAGTGCGCGGGAAAGACCTATGCGATCCTCGAGGCGCGCGACGCGATCGGCGGCACCTGGGACCTGTTCCGCTATCCCGGGATCCGATCGGACTCGGACATGTACACGCTCGGCTTCCCGTTCCGACCCTGGTCGAGCGAGCAGGCGATCGCAGGGGGCGAGGCGATCCGCGACTATATCGCCGACACCGCCGCCGCGTTCGGGATCGATCGGCACATCCGCTTCGGCGTCCGCGTCCTCGCCGCGTCCTGGTCGTCCGCCGATGCGCGGTGGACGCTCGACGTCGAGACCGGCCCGGAACACGCGCCCGCATCGCTGACCTGCAGCTTCCTGTACATGGGCAGCGGCTATTATGATTATGCCGCGGGGTTCACGCCCGCGTTCGACGGCATCGACGACTTCACCGGTCGCGTCGTGCATCCCCAGCACTGGCCCGACGACCTCGACTATGACGGCAAGCGCGTGGTGGTGATCGGCAGCGGCGCGACCGCGGTGACGCTGGTGCCATCGATGGCAAAGTCCGCGGCGCATGTCACGATGCTGCAGCGTTCGCCGACCTATATCGTGTCGCGGCCGTCGGAGGACGGTTTCGCACGCTGGACGCATCGGCGGCTGCCGGGCGGCATCGCCGACACCGCGACGAAGTGGAAGAGCGTGCTGCTGGGGATCGCGACCTACAGCTATGCGCGCCGCAAGCCCGAGACGCTCAAGGCACTGATCCTCAAGCGCGTCCGCGCGCAGCTGCCCGACAATTACGAGGTCGAGCGCGATTTCGAGCCGAGCTATGCGCCGTGGGACCAGCGGATCTGCCTCGTGCCCGACGCCGACCTGTTCGAGGCGATGCGCGAGGGCAAGGCGACGATCGTGACCGACCGGATCGCGCGGTTCACGCCGGGCGGGATCGCGCTGGCGTCGGGCCGCGAACTGCCCGCGGACATCGTCGTGACCGCGACCGGGCTCGTCCTGCGGCTGATGGGCGGCGTCGCGCTGCGCGTCGATGGCGCGCTCGTGAACCCCGCAGACCGGCTGATCTACAAGGGCATGATGCTCAGCGACGTGCCCAATCTCGCGCTTGCCTTCGGCTATACCAACGCGTCGTGGACGCTGAAATGCGATCTCTCGGCGCGCTATGCCTGCCGGTTGATCCGGCACATGGACGACCACGGCTATCGATCGTGCACGCCACGGGCGGACGACGCGTCGATCACGCGCGAACCGATGCTCAACTTCACCTCGGGCTATGTACAGCGGGCGAACGCGATCTTGCCGCATCAGGGGTCGAAGGCGCCGTGGAAGGTGCACCAGAATTACGTGCTGGATCTGGCAGCGTTGAAGTTCGGAAAACTGGAGGATGGCACCATGAAGTTCGACAAGGCAGGCGACACGCGTCACTTGCCGATGGCGGCGCGGCACGACGCTGAGAAGCCCGCACCCGCAGTCCGCACCGGCGCGATCGTCGCGGCAGGTGCCGTTGCCGCCGTGGGTGGACTCGCGCTGTTCGCCGCGCTGACGCAGCGCCGCGTCGAACGTCTGATCCCCGCGGACGGACAGTTCATCGATATCGACGGCCGCCGCATGCACTATCAGGACCGCGGCGACGGGCCGGCAATCGTGATGATCCACGGCCTGGCCGGACAGATGCGCAACTTCAGCTATGCGCTGGTCGAGCGGCTCGCCAACGATCACCGCGTGATCGTGATCGACCGCCCCGGCTCGGGCTATTCGGCCCCCGGCGCGGCGGCCAATATCCGCGCGCAGGCCGCGCAGATCGCCGCCTTCATTGCCGCGCTCGGGCTCGAACGGCCGTTGATCGTCGGTCATTCGCTGGGCGGCGCGGTTGCGCTGGCGCTCGCGCTCGATCACCCCGACCAGGTCGGCGGTCTCGCGCTGATCGCGCCGCTGACGCAGCCGCAGGAGATGATACCGCCTGCGTTCGACCGGCTGGCGATCACCTCGGGTGCGGCGCGTGCCGCGGTCGCGTGGACGATCGCGACGCCGCTCACGCTCCTGCTCGGCCAGCGCGGGACGGAAACCGCCTTCGCACCCGAACCCGTCCCCGCAGACTTCGTGACGCGCGGCGGCGGCGCGCTGGTCGCCCGCCCCAAGAGCTTCCGCAGCGCATCGGCGGACCTCGTTGCCGCGAACGACGATCTGCCGGCGATGGCCGCATCCTATCCCAGCCTGTCGGTCCCCACTGCGATCCTCTACGGGCGTGGCGATCAGGTGCTTGATCCCGACGTCCATGGTCGTGGTCTTGCCGCCGCGCTGCCGGGCGCCGATCTCACGCTGATCGACGGCGGCCACATGATCCTGGTCACACGGCCCGACGAGACGGCGGCGTGGATCCGGACGCAGAGCGCGCGTCGCCGCTGACGGCTGGCCCGCGCGTCCTACCGCTCGCGGCCGCCCTCGAGCGATTGCCCGATCAGCGAAAAGAACGCGCGGCTGGCGGCGCTGGCCGCGACGTTCCATTCGGGGTGCCACTGCACCGCGAGCACGTCGGCGCCGCACGGTCGTGCCGAAAACGCCTCGATCAGGCCATCGGCAACGGCGCGTGCCTCGATCCGCAGCCCGGTCCCCAGCCGATCGACGCCCTGGCGGTGGACCGAGGTGACCGCGATGCTCGATCGTGCGGTTGCCGTCGCGAGCAGCCCGCCCGCGCTGAGCGCGACGTCGTGGACGTGATCGAACAAAGTCTCGTACGCCGACGCGTCGTCGGTCGCCCCGTGGTGGCTGTCGTGCACGACGTCCGTGAGCGTTCCGCCGAACAGCACGTTGAGCTCCTGCAGGCCCCGGCATATGCCGAAGACCGGGCGCGCTGCGTCGATCATCCGCGCGGCAAGCTCGAGCGCGACCGCGTCGCGGTCCAGGTCGAGCGTATCCGCCGCCGAATCCGGCTTGCCATAGCGCGCGCCGGCGACGTTCGAGCGCGACCCGGTCAGCAACAGCCCGTCGAGCCGCGCGGCCAGCGCCCGCGCGTCGATCGTGTCGGCCACCGCCGGGACCAGCAGGACGGTCGCGCCGGCATAGCGCGCGAGCGGCTCGATGAAGCGTGTCGCGACCGCCTGGATCGGGCGTTCCGCGACCTCGTTACAGCACAGGACGCCGATCACCGGCCGGATCGGTCCACCCTCGTCGCAGCACCGGCCGAAGCGCCTCATGCACCGCGACCGCGTAACGTCTCGTGCAGATGGTCCGCCGCCGCATCCGCGAGGATCACCGCGGTCGGCTGTGCGACCACCCCACCCGGCGGCACGTCCTCGAGCAGCCAGACGTTGCCGCCGATCGTCGCGCCCTGCCCGATCGTCACGCGGCCGAGGATCGTCGCCCCCGCATAGATCACGACATCGTCCTCGACGATCGGATGACGTGCCAGCCGCTCGCGCGCGGACACGTCGGTCACGCCGAGCGGACTGCGCGCGCCGAGCGTGACATGCTGGTAGAGCTGGACGCGGTCGCCGATGATCGCGGTCTCGCCGATCACGACGCCGGTGCCATGGTCGATGAAGAAGCGCCGGCCGATCGTCGCGCCGGGATGGATGTCGATCCCGGTCCGGTTGTTGGCGAGTTCGGAAATGATCCGTGCGACGATCGGGGCGCCAAGGCCGTACAGCGCGTGCGCGATCCGGTGGTAGAGGATCGCGACGATGCCCGGATAGCAGATCAGGATCTCGTCGGCGCTCCGCGCGGCCGGATCGCCCAGGAACGCGGCGCGGACGTCGTCGTCGACCAGCGTGCGGATCGGCCCGAGCTCCGCGGCGAACAGCCCGACGATCATCGCCGCCTGGCTGACGTCGAACGACAGGATCGCCTCCTCCTGCCAATAGGCGAACTCGCTTTCGATCTGACGCTGCAGGCCGGACAACGCGCGGTGAAGGCGTACCTCGACGAACGCATCCTCGCCGTGCGCGGGACCGGCATACTCGCCGAGCCGGCCGGGAAACAGCGCAGCGACCAGATCGTCGACCACGTGCGCGATATCCGCCTGCGACGGGAAGCGGGCTACGGTGTGACGCCCGTTCGCCTCGCGTCGCCATGCCGTCCGCGCGGCGCGAAGCTCGGCGATCGTCGATGCGATATCATGCGGGTGGTCGGTATACGCCATCGACATATCCTTATGGTGATTCAGGCAAGCGCGGCATGGCCAGCCCCGACCGCCGCGGTTTCCCGCGCGACGATCGGTGTCAGCGCGTCGGCATCGGCAGGCACGACACCGGTGAGGAACAGCGTTGCGCGCACGTCGGCCAGCGCAGGATCGGCGATCGCCCGGCCGAGCGCAGTGCGGAGCTTGCGGACCATGTCGTCGCTGGTCGTGGCGGCGGTCACGAACGGCAGCGTCGGCGAGTCCGGGCTGGACGCGATGATCCGCAATCGCGCCACGAGATCGGGCTCGAACCGCGCGAGCGCCGCATGGGTCACCTCGTCGATCGCGGCGATGTCGGCACGCGCCGTCCCGACCGCGATCACGCTCTCGCGGTGCGAGCCGGTCCGGACGATCGTGTCGAAGAACGGCGCCGGCAACGCATCGCGGGCGATCGTCGCGCGCAACAGGTTCATGCCGGTGTTCGAGCGCGGGTCGTTGACCGCCGCGCAACTCCGGTGGAACGCGGCGAGCGATCCGCGCGGGTCGTCGCTGCGGCAGACGATCACGCTGCGATGCGTCGGCCCGTCTCGGCCAGCCACCGCGTAGACCGGCAGCGCGAGGATGCGGAGGTCGAGATCCGGCTCGCTGACCAGTGGATAGCCGCACGCCTGCCCGAACAGCAGCCCGGGATCCCGCCACAGCGCGTGAACGTCGCGCGTCCGGTCGAGCGTGTCCGGTATCCCGTCGCCCCCCTCCTCCCGGAGCGCGCGCGCGATCGCCGCCCACAGCAGGTCGTTCGCCCGCTGCTGCGCGGGATGGTCATACATGCCGAGCGACGCGACTGCGCGGATCACGACCCCGCCCTCCGATGGCGCGGATGGACCATGTCGTCATGCGCGGTGAAGGCAAAGCGGCGGACGATCTCGCCATAGCCGCGATAGACCAGCATCCCCTCGCCGATCAGTCGCGCGCGGTTGTCACGGTGATAGGCGGGCAAGTCATACCAGGCGAGCATCGGGCGCTCATGGTGCGCCGCGTGCAGATTGTTGTTGAGGAACAGCACGCCGAAGATGCCGCCCCGCTCGACGCTGGCCGCACGCCCCGGGCTGGCGAGGTCGGCGCGATGCTCGGCATAGGACCGCAGCATCGTGACCGCCATCGCGGGATAGACGACGGTCAGCGCGTACGACACGAGCCCGAAGCCGACATGGTCGAGCCACCAGAGCACCGGCGCGACCGTCACGAGGTGCACGACCCAGTCGCGACAGAACCGCGTCGGCTCGCTCGTCGCGCGACGGATCTCCGCGACCACGAAGCGCGCGACCGCGATCGGTGGTCCGAAGACCATCTGGCCGAGCAACGTCGCCTGAAGCCGTCCTATCATCTCCGTGAAGCCGCCGCCCCCTGTCCGGTACCGTGATTCCGGATCATGCTGCGGATCGGTGATGACGTGTGCCGCATGATGCGCGCGATGGCTTCGGCGATAGAGCGAATAGGGCAGCCACAGCGACAGCGGAACGGCCCCGATCGCATCGTTGACGACGGCGTGGCGCGTGGGGTGACCATGGATCGTCTCGTGCTGGAGCGATCCGTGCCAGGCGAGCAAGGCGCCGCCTACGATCATCATCACCGGCCACGGAATCGCCGCATGCCACGCGGTGACAGCGAGCCACCCGTCGTAAATCACCGCCGCCACGATGACCGTGGGCCAGTCGATCGTCGTCAATATCGTTGGTCGCCGCATCCTCACCTCCGCTCGGAGGCGTAATATCTATCGCGTTGGTATGGATTGGCAGCCTGTTCGAGTTTGCCATGGGCAAAATTTAGTTGCCCGGTGCGGCATTGGGGGCGTCGATCGAAATGCGATCAGCGGAAGCGGCCAAGCAGAGTCGCACGCGCTCCCGACCCGGTGCGATCCTCCGGATCGTCGGCTAAGCAGGCCCCGCGGCCGGATGGATCTGCAAACCCGGTTCAGCGGGGTTCGACTGGCGCAATTCAGGATCTTGGCTGGGGCGGCAGGGTTCGAACCTGCGCATGGCGGCATCAAAAGCCGCTGCCTTACCACTTGGCGACGCCCCAACAGAGGCGGCCTTATAGCGGCGTGCCTCGACGTGAAAAGCCCTATCGCATCTTAATCGAGCCGATGCAGCCATCCGTTCGCGTCCGGCGCGAGCCCGCGCTGGATCGAGACGAGCGATTCGCGAATTCGCAGTGTCATCGGGCCCGGCTCGCCGCCGCCGATCGTGAAGCGGCCCTCGGGTGCGGCGACCGTGCCGATCGGCGTGACGACCGCAGCGGTGCCGCAGGCGAACGTCTCGACAAGCCGTCCGCTGGCCGCGTCGGCGCGCCACTGGTCGATCGAATAAGGCTCCTCGCGCACGGTGATACCCTGCGCACGCGCCAGCGTCAGGATCGAATCGCGCGTGATCCCGGGCAGGATCGTGCCGGTCAGCGCGGGCGTCGACAGGCTGCCGTCGTCGAACACGAAGAAGACGTTCATGCCGCCCAGTTCCTCGACCCAGCGGCGTTCGGCGGCGTCGAGGAAGACGACCTGATCGCACCCCTGGCTGATCGCCTCCTTCTGCGCGAGCAGGCTCGCGGCATAGTTGCCGCCGCACTTGGCCGCGCCCGTGCCGCCCTGCGCGGCGCGCGTGTAGTTCTGGCTGACCCAGATCGACACCGCCCGCGCGCCGCCCTTGAAATAGGCGCCGACCGACGAGGCCAGCACCATGTAGAGATATTCCGCGCTCGGTTTCACGCCGAGGAACACCTCGCTCGCGAACATGAACGGGCGCAGGTACAGCGCGCCGCCGTCGCTGTCGGGGATCCAGTCCTGATCGACCTTCACGAGTCGCTCGACCGATTCGAGGAACAGCGCCTCGGGCAGTTCGGGCATCGCCAGCCGGCGCGCCGAGTCCTGGAAGCGGCGGGCATTGGCCTCGGGACGGAACAGCGCGGTCCCGCCGTCCGCGAGCCGGTACGCCTTCATCCCCTCGAAGATCTCCTGCGCATAATGCAGCACGGAGGACGCGGGATCCATCATGATCGGCGCGCGAGTCGTGATCTTCGCGTCATGCCAGCCCTCGGCATCGCTGAAACGGATCACCGCCATGTGATCGGTGAAGACGCGTCCGAAGCCGGGATCGATCAGTCGCTGTGCCCGTTCGTTCGCCGCGACCGGATTGCCACAGCGTTCAAAAGCGAAGGTCGCGCCCGGTTCCGGCGACATCGAGGACGACGAAGTGGTCGGCGACAATGGGGAATGCATCGAATTTCTCTCTTTCCACGGCTTGCCGTCGCCTAGGACCGATGACTAGAACGGTCAACATGCCTGCCTCAGCGTCCCAAGCATCACCCCTGTTTCTCCGCGAACCCGAATTGCGGCGCGGCATGGAGCTCTTGTATTTCGGCCAGAGCCATCTGGTACGGTCGATCGATGCGGGGCTTGCCGAGCAAGGCCTGGGGCGTGCGCATCACCGCGCGCTGTATTTCATCGCGCGCAAGCCGGACATGACCGTCAGCGAGCTTCTGTCGCTGCTGGCGATCACCAAGCAATCGCTCGGCCGGGTCCTCAACGAGCTGACCGACCGCGACTTCATCGAGGTGCGCCCCGGCGAACGCGACCGCCGCCAGCGCCTGCTGCGGCTGACGGCGGTCGGCACCAAGATGGAGAGCGACCTGTTCGAGGCAGTGCGGCAGAAGATGTCAGCGGCGTATAATCATGCCGGGCATGGTGCGGTTGCCGGCTATTGGGCGGTGCTCGAGGGACTGATCCCCGAAGACGAGCGCGAGCAGGTGATCAAGCTGCGCGGCTGATCGCAGCGCGGCGGCCGGCGGCAATTTGCAGGAGCATCGTCGCTAACTGGCGGTGCGCGCAGCCTCGGCCATTTCCGTATTACGCCGCGCGGACGCCGCGAGCGTCCGCGACAGGAGATCCACCAGCGCATCGCCGTCGTCGAGGATGTTCAGCCCCTCGCGCGTCGACCCGCCCGGACTGGCGACACGGTCGGCAAGCACCGCGGGCGACACGTCCGACGCACCGGCCATCCGCCCTGCCCCGTCGAGCGTGGCGATCGCCAGCCGCGCCGCCTGATCCGCGGGCAGGCCCAGCGCCTCCCCCGCCCTGGCCAGCGCATCGGCGAAACGGAACACGAACCCCGGCCCGCATCCCGCCAGCGCGGTCACCGCGTCGAACTGCGCCTCGTCGGCGATCCACTCGACCAGTCCAAGCGGCTGCATCATGGCCTCGGCCGCCTGCCGCGCCGTCGCGTCGCCGTCGGCGCCGTGCAGCGCAACCACACCATGACCTATCGAGACCGGCAGGTTCGGCATCGCCCGCACCACCGCCTGCGCCTGCGACAGCGTGCCGAGTGCGGCGAGATCCACGCCTGCGAGGATCGAGATCAACAGCCGCGGCGCGTAGGCGGCAAGCGGCGTGCTCCGCAGCGCGCCAAGCTGTTGCGGCTTCAGCGCGAGCATGACGATGTCGAAAGCGGCGTCGGCGGCTGCCGGCAGCGATGCGACGACACTGACACCCGCGGGCATCGCGCGCAGGCTCGGGCTGACGACGGTGACGCCGCGCGGGTCGAGCCCGTTGGCAAGCCAGCGGTCGAGCATCGCGCGGCCCATGTTGCCGCAGCCGATCAGCAGGACACGCCCCGTCATCCGCCGCCGCCCACGCAGCGGTGCAAACCGCCGGTCACGCCTCGCCCTGCGTCTCGATCAGCGCCGCGGCCAGCGCGTCCTGCGGCGTCTTGCCGCCCCACAGGACGAACTGGAACACCGGATAGAAACGCTCGCACTCCTCGATCGCCGATTCGACGAGCAGTTCGGCGGCCGACAACGACATCGTGCCGTCCTCGCCGCCGTCGACCATCGCCGCATGCCGGAACAACAGGATGCCGCTGGTCGACCACAGTTCGAAATGCCCGATCCAGAGCTGCTCGTTGGCGAGGCCGATCGTCTCGTAGACTGCCTGTCGCCTCTCGTCGGGAACCTTGATGTCTGGAAACGCGAGGAACTGCAGGACGCTGTCGTCCTCGCGCCACAACGCGCGCAACTCATAGGTCGCCCAGCTGCCCTTGACGGTCGCGACGATCTCGTCGTCATGACGCTCATGCTCCCAGCCATGCGCGGCGTAATACGCCTCGAGCATGTCGATGGGAGCGGCGTCCTCCTGGTCGTGGTCGGCGTGATCGAGCATCATATAGTCCTGGCACTCCCTATCGCACGACAAAGGGTGCCGAGGCAAAAATGCCCCGACAACCCCGATCGTCCCGAAAGTCCAGAAACCTGTGGAAAAGTCAGATATCGGCCCTTGTTTTGGCTTCGAGCGCATCGAGACGGGCCTTGAGCACGTCGTTTTCGTCGCGCGCGGCAGCGGCCATCGCCTTGACCGCATCGAATTCATCACGGCTCACGAAGTCGAGTCCGCCCAGCCACTCGCGCGCGCGCTCGCGAACGCCCGACTGTGCCTCGCGACCAACACCCGCAAACGTCCCTGCCGCCCCGTTGAGCACCTTGACGAAATCGTCGAACATCCGGTTTTCGGACTGCATTGTCTTTATCCTGCTAGTATCTTGCGGGTCGCATCTCTCACAACATCTGGGAGGTATGCGAGGGCGCCGCAAGGGTTTCGGCGTCGGGGTTGAGCGCGCCTATACCGTAAGCAAGCATTCCGGCAAAGCTGATCCACACCATATACGGTACCATCAGCCACGCCGCGGCCTTTCTGATCCGCGCGAACACGATGGCTGCGGCGATCGACAACGCCAGCATCGCGACGATGATCATGACCGACAGCCCGATCTTGTGCAGGCCGAAGAAGACGGGGGTCCATGCGAGATTGAGCGCGAACTGCGCGACGAACAGCGCGATCGCCGTTCCCCGCATTGCGGCTCCGCGTGCGTTGAGGATCATCGCGAGCGCAAGCCCGATCAGGATGTAGAGCGTCGTCCAGGCGACCGGAAACGCCCAGCCCGGTGGCGTCAGCGCGGGCTTCGCGAGCGCCTGATACCACGCACTCTCGCTCCCGACCGGCACCGATCGACCCGACAGGAACCCGAGAAGCACGATCAGCGGAACGGTCACCACCGCCCAGCGCAGGAACGACATCCGCAACTGACCCTTTGACGCGATACCGCCCACAAACATCCTTTCACCCTTGATTGGCACCGTCCTGCCGCGCGAACGCGACGCCGTAAACCAAAAGCATTCGCCGTCGCTGCGATAACTGGTTCATTCTATGACGATGTGCGGCAATCGGGCGGTTATACTTCCTTCGCGGCGCCAACTGTTCCGGTCCGTGCGGCAACGAGAAACTCGATATTGCCTTCGGGTCCGGTGATCGGGCTCTCGACCACGCCGTCGACCTGCCAGCGCTGCTGCTCGAGCCACGCGACGACCGCGTCGCAGACGCGGGCATGGATCGCCGGATCGCGCACCACCCCGCCCTTGCCGACCTCGTCGCGCCCCGCCTCGAACTGCGGCTTGATCAGCGCCATCAGCCGCGCGCCTTGCCTGGCGAACTGCATCGGCCGCTCGAGCACCTTGGCAAGCCCGATGAAGCTCGCATCGCAGACGATCAGGTCGATTGGCTCGGGGATATGCGCCGCGGTCAGGATCCGTGCGCTGGTCTGCTCATGGACGACGACGCGTTCGTCCTGCCGCAATTTCCACGCGAGCTGATTGGTCCCGCTGTCGACCGCGTAGACGCGCGTCGCACCCTGGGTCAGCAAGACGTCGGTGAACCCCCCGGTCGACGATCCGACGTCGATCGCCACCGCGCCGCGGACGTCCCAGCCGAATTGCGCCAGACCATGCGCAAGCTTGACGCCGCCGCGCGAAACCCAGGGATGATCGCGACCGCGAACGTCGAGCGCGACATCCTCGGCGAGCGTCTGACCGGGCTTTTCGATCTTGCGCGTGCCCGCGAACACCAGCCCCGCCATGATCAGCGCCTGCGCGCGCGTCCGCGACTCGACCAGCCCCCTGTCGACCAGCATCTGGTCTGCGCGTATCTTCGCCATGGCGCCGCTATCGCGCCCAGATCCGATCACCGCAAGCTGCCTTCCTTTTGCCGCAATATCTATTGCCTACCGAACCGGTAGGATTATGTTCGCTGCAGGGATCGTGACCGAATGGCGTGCCCTAGAGCGTCCTGCGGTCATGATCCCGCCCCCCGCGAAAACGGGGTCCTGGAAAAGGAGACGCGCCGTGGGTTCGTTTGCACCATATGATAGCGTTCAGCCGACCATTCTGACCGTCCCCGGGCTCGGCGGCTCGGGCCCCTCGCACTGGCAGACGCTGTGGGAGGATGCCCGCCCCGACACCGTCCGCGTCGAGCTCGGCATGTGGAATACGCCCCACCGCAACGCCTGGGTGACGCGGCTCGACGAGGCGATCCGGCGGGCCCAGGCCCCCGTCATCCTCGCCGCGCACAGCCTGGGATGCCTGGCGGTGGCGTGGTGGGCCGAACTCAGTCCGCAACCCTATGGCTGGCCCGTCGCGGGCGCATTGCTCGTCGCGCCCGCCGATGTCGATCGCAACGGCGCACAGGCCGAACTCAAGGGCTTCGCACCCACGCCGCGCACACCGCTGCCGTTTCCATCGATCGTCGTCGCGAGCAGCGATGATCCCTGGGTCACGCCGGCACGGGCGCACAGCATGGCGGCGGACTGGGGCAGCCATTTCGTCGATGCCGGTCCGCAGGGCCATCTGAACGCCGCAAGCGGTGTCGGCTGGTGGCGCGAAGGTCAGGACCTGCTCAACCGCGTCATTGCCGCCAGCGGCGACGGGCGCGGCCAGGCCCTCCCGCCTGCCACGGCACGCTCGATCCTCGCGATCAGCGCGACCGATGCCGCGCAATCGCATTATCTGGGAGGCTGAAGCGAGGCCGTGAACGCACGGCCGCGGCGCTGACCCGGGCGCCGTGCGCGCCCGCGCAACCGCACATGCGACCCCAGCGTGGCCGTGCGTTCGGCACGGATCCCGCCCGCCCCTTGACCCGGAGATTATTGGATCGATTGGCTTATGCGCGCTCGATAACGCTTGTATGACCGTCGCGGTTAAACGGAGACAAGCGATATGGACGTCAATGCCCAGGGCGAAGATACGAAGTCGGAACGGGCGGAGATCCATTTCCTCGCCGCATTGGTCGATGAACTGATGCGAAAGATGATGGCGGCAGGGATCATGTCGCAGGCTGACCTCAACGACATCGAAAACGCCGTGGCGGCACGCACCGGCAGCAACCCCAGAGCCTGGTAGGACGACGCAAGCGCCGGACGGCGTAAAAAAGCGCCGTCTATATGCGCGCTATATGCCTTTTCCCGGAATCGATCTCGAATTGCTACGACGGATGCGCCTAATCGCCCATCCCTGAAGGCATCGTCACGTGACGAGCGCCGTTCAAGGGGTGCAAGAATGAAGTTCCGTCATGCGGCCGCGGTCGTCGCGATCCTGGCTTTCCCCGTCACTGCGAAGGCGCAGTCGAGCCCGACCGACGCGGGCGCGGCCACCGGCGATACGGCCCCCCCGCCGGCGCTGACGATCAGCGGGTCGGCGGCGATCGCGTCCGACTACCGGTTCCGCGGCGTGTCGCAGTCCGACCGGGAAATGGCCGTCCAGGGCGGCATCACGGTGTCGCACGAGAGCGGCCTGTACGCGGGCGTCTGGGGATCGAACCTTGCCGGCTGGGGCACGTTCGGCGGCGCCAACATGGAGCTCGACCTGATCGGCGGCTACAAGGCGAAGCTTGCCGACAACGCCACGCTCGACGTCGGCCTCACCTGGTACATGTATCCGGGCGGGGCCGATAAAACCGACTTCGCCGAGCCCTATGTGAAGCTGACGGGCACGACCGGTCCGGCGACGCTGACCGCGGGCGCGGCCTATGCCCCCAAGCAGCAGGCGATCGGCAAATGGTATGCGACCGGCGCCGATGCGGTGGCGGGCGTCTATACGAGCCCGGGCGACAAGGACGACAATCTGTACCTGTGGGGCGACGGCGCGCTGGCGGTGGCGGGCACGCCGATTACCGCCAAGGCGCATGTCGGGCATAGCTGGGGGCAGGACGGACTGGGGCCGAACGCCACCGCGGTATCGCCGACCGGGGCATACTGGGATTGGTCGCTCGGCGCGGATGCCACCTACCGGAACCTGACCTTCAACGTCAGCTACATCGACACTGACATTTCGGCCGCCGAGGCGACCTATCTGCGCCCCAGTTTCAGCAAGGGACAAGACGGCACCGGCAATATCGCCGGCGGCACGATCGTCGCGTCGCTGACCGCGGCCTTTTGAGGAGAGATGGTGATGGACGACCTGCTCTGGATTCTCGTCATGGTCGGGCTGGTGGCGGCGACGCTCGCTTATGCCCGGCTCTGCGACAACGCATGAGGACGCACGCATGACGCTCGATCTCTGCCTCGCGGCGCTGACCGCGATTGGCCTTCTCGTCTACCTGGTGGCGGTCCTGATCCGCCCCGAACGCTTCTGAAGGAGGCGGACACCATGACATTCCAGGGCTGGATCCTGATCCTCGGCTTCGTCGCCATCCTGCTCGCGCTGACCAAACCGGTCGGCGTGTGGCTTTTCACTCTCTACGAGGGGCGGAGGACACCGCTCCATGTCGTGCTCGGCCCGGTCGAGCGCGGCTTCTACAAACTCGCCGGAATCGATCCCGACGCCGAGCAGGGGTGGCGGCGCTATGCGCTGCACATGCTGCTGTTCAACGTCGCGTTGATGGCGTTCACCTATGCCGTGCTGCGCTTGCAGGGCATGCTGCCGGGCAACCCGCAGGGGCTGGCCGGGCTCAGCCCGAACCTCGCGTTCAACACCGCGATCAGCTTCACCACCAACACCAACTGGCAGAGCTATGGCGGGGAATCGACGATGTCGAACCTCAGCCAGATGCTGGGGCTGACGATCCACAATTTCCTGAGCGCGGCTACCGGCATCGCGCTGGCGTTCGCGCTGTTCCGCGGTTTTGCGCGGCGCGAATCCAAGGCGATCGGCAATTTCTGGGCGGATATGACGCGGGTCACGCTCTATATCCTGCTGCCGATCTCGATCGTCTACGCGCTGTTCCTGATCGCCAGCGGCGTGCCGCAGACGATGGCGGGCGTGGTCGACGTCCAGACGCTCGAGGGCGCGAAACAGTCGCTGCTGCTCGGCCCGGTCGCGAGCCAGGAAGCGATCAAGATGCTCGGCACCAATGGTGGCGGCTTCTTCAACGCGAACTCCGCGCACCCGTTCGAGAACCCGACCGCGCTGACCAATCTGATCCAGATGCTGTCGATCTTCCTGATCGGCTTCGGGCTGACGTGGACGTTCGGCAAGGCGGTGGGCAACACCAAGCAGGGCTGGGCGATCCTCTCGGCGATGGTGATCCTGTTCCTCGCGGGCGTCACCGTCACTTATTGGCAGGAAGCCGCGGGCAACCCGGTGCTCCAGCATCTCGGCGTCGCGGGCGGCAACATGGAGGGCAAGGAGGTCCGCTTCGGGATCGCCGCGTCCGCCTTGTTCTCGGTCGTCACGACTGCAGCCTCGTGCGGCGCGGTCAACAGCATGCATGACAGCTTCACCGCGCTCGGCGGGATGATCCCGCTGTTCAACATGCAGCTCGGCGAGGTCGTCATCGGCGGCGTCGGCGCAGGGATTTACGGCTTTCTGCTGTTCGCGATCCTCGCGGTGTTCGTCGCTGGGCTGATGGTCGGGCGCACACCCGAATATGTCGGCAAGAAGATCGAAAGCCGCGAAGTGAAGCTCGCGGTGCTGGCGATCGCGGTGCTGCCGTTGATGATCCTCGGGCTGACCGCGCTGTCATCGGTGCTGCAACAGGGGCTGGCAGGGCCGCTCAACAAGGGGCCGCACGGCTTCTCGGAGATCCTCTACGCCTTCACCAGCGCGGTCGCCAACAACGGCTCCGCCTTTGCGGGCCTGACCGCCAACACGCCTTATTACAACGGGCTGCTGGGCGTCGCGATGTGGGTCGGGCGGTTCTTCATCATCGTGCCGATGCTCGCCATCGCCGGCAGCCTCGCGGCGAAGAAGTACACGCCCGAAAGCGCAGGCTCGTTCCCGACGACGGGCGGGCTGTGGGTGGGGCTGCTGGTCGGCATCATCCTGATCCTGGGCGGTCTCACCTTCCTGCCGGGCCTCGCGCTCGGTCCCATCGCCGATCATCTTGCGATGATCAGCGGCACATTGTCCTGATCGGGGGCCACCATGGCAAAGACCCAGACAAAAAGCCTGTTCACGGCCGACCTCGTCGTGCCCGCGATCAAGGCCTCGTTCCTCAAGCTCAACCCCAGGGAGCTGATCCGCAACCCGGTGATGTTCGTCACCGCCGTGGTCGCGGCGTTGATGACCGTGCTGCTCGTGGTCGGGCAAGATAGCCTGTCGATCGGCTTCAAGCTCCAGCTCGTCATCTGGCTGTGGCTGACCGTGTTGTTCGGCACGTTTGCCGAAGCGCTCGCCGAGGGGCGCGGCAAGGCGCAGGCGGCGTCGTTGCGCGCGACCAAGGCCGAACTGACCGCCAAGCGGCTGAAAGGGGACGGGCGGCAGTTCGATGCGGTGCCCGCCAGCCAGCTCAAGGTCGGTGATATCGTGCTGGTGGAGACCAACGACCTGATCCCGTCCGACGGTGACGTCGTTTCGGGGGTCGCCTCGGTCAACGAGGCGGCGATCACCGGCGAGAGCGCGCCGGTGATCCGCGAGGCGGGCGGCGACCGCTCGGCGGTGACCGCGGGCACGCGCGTCATCTCGGACGAGATCCGCGTCAAGGTGACGGTCGAACCCGGCAAGGGTTTCCTCGACCGGATGATCGCGCTGGTCGAAGGCGCCGAGCGGCAGATGACGCCGAACGAGATCGCGCTGACGCTGTTGCTCGTCGGGCTGACGATCATCTTCCTGATCGCGGTCGGCACGATCCCGGGCTTCGCGTCCTATGCCCACGGGTCGATCCCGGTGGCGATCCTCGCAGCGTTGCTGATCACGCTGATTCCGACGACGATCGCCGCGTTGCTCTCGGCGATCGGAATCGCGGGGATGGACCGGCTGGTGCGCTTCAACGTGCTCGCCAAGTCGGGTCGTGCGGTCGAGGCGGCGGGGGACATCGACGTGCTGCTGCTCGACAAGACCGGCACGATCACGATCGGCGACCGGCAGGCGAGCGAGTTCCGCGCGGTCTCCGGCACCAGTCCGCAGCGCCTCGCCGAGGCCGCCTTGCTCGCGAGCCTTGCCGATGAAACGCCCGAAGGCCGCTCGATCGTGGTGCTTGCGCGCAAGGCGTTCGACGTCACGACCGACGCGCTTCCGACCGGGGCCGAGATCATCCCGTTCACCGCGCAAACCCGCATCTCGGGCGTGCAGATCGGCGACACGTTGATCCAGAAGGGGGCGGTCGATTCGATCCTGCGCGCCAATGCCGGATCGGGCGAAACCGCGGCGGCGACCGAACTCCGCAGGATCACCGACGAGATCGCCCGCGCGGGCGGGACTCCGCTGGCGGTGGCGCAGGACGGGCGTCTGCTCGGCGCGATCTTCCTCAAGGACGTCGTCAAGGCCGGCATCCGCGAGCGGTTCGGCGAGCTGCGCGCGATGGGCATCCGCACGGTGATGATCACCGGCGACAACCCGCTCACCGCGGCGGCGATCGCGGCGGAAGCGGGCGTGGACGATTTCCTCGCGCAGGCGACGCCCGAGGACAAGCTGGAGCTGATCCGCAAGGAGCAGACCGGCGGCAGGCTCGTCGCGATGTGCGGCGACGGCACCAACGACGCGCCCGCGCTCGCGCAGGCCGATGTCGGCGTCGCGATGAACACCGGGACGCAAGCCGCACGCGAGGCGGGCAACATGGTCGACCTCGACAGCGATCCGACCAAGCTGATCGAGATCGTCGGCCTCGGCAAGCAGTTGCTGATGACGCGCGGTGCGCTGACGACCTTTTCGGTTGCCAATGACGTCGCGAAATATTTCGCGATCATCCCGGCGATGTTCGTCGCGCTCTATCCGGGGCTTGGCGTGCTCAACGTGATGCGGCTGGGCGGCCCTGAAAGCGCGATCCTGTCCGCGATCATCTTCAACGCCGTCATCATCCCCTGCCTCGTCCCGCTGGCGCTGCGCGGCGTCGCTTACAAACCAATGGCAGCCGGGCCGCTGCTTGCACGCAACCTCGCGGTGTACGGTCTGGGTGGCCTCGTCGCACCGTTCATCGGCATCAAGCTCATCGACCTTGTGGTCGGTGGCCTCGGTCTCGCATAAGGAAGGACAGACATGGGCAAGGATTTCACCTCCGCGCTGCGGCCGGCGATCGTCATGACGATCCTGTTCGCGGTCCTTCTCGGGCTCGTCTACCCGCTCGCCATGACCGGTATCGGCCAGGCGTTCTTCCCGAACCAGGCGAACGGCAGCCTGGTGCGCGATGCCCGCGGCACTGTCATCGGCTCGACCGTGGTGGGACAGGCCTTCACGACGGATCGCTATTTCCAGACGCGGCCATCGGCGGCCGGCAAGGGCTATGACGGTCTGGCGTCGTCGGGGTCGAACCTTGGCCCGGCGAGCCAGGCGCTGGTCGATCGCGTGAAACCCGACATCGCGAAACGCCGTGCCGAGGGCGTGGCCGGGCCGATGCCCGCGGATCTGGTCACCGCCAGCGGGTCGGGGCTAGACCCCGACCTGTCGCCCGCCGCCGCGCTGTCGCAGGCCCCCCGCATCGCGCGAGTCCGCAACGTGCCGGTCGAGCGGGTTCGCACTTTGGTCACGGATGCGACGGATGCGTCGATCCTGGGTGAGCCGCGCGTCAACGTCCTCGCACTCAACCGTGCGCTCGACGCCTTGCCAGCCTCCGGCGCGCCCGCGCGCTGATGCCGGTCTCGGGCGACGGCAGACCTGATCCCGACGCCCTCCTGCGCGCCGCCGCGCAGGAGGGTCGCGGGCGTCTCAAGGTCTTCCTCGGCGCCGCGCCCGGAGTCGGCAAGACCTTCGAAATGCTGTCCGAGGGCGCGGCGCGCCGACGCGACGGGGCCGATGTCGTCGTCGGCGTCGTCGAAACGCACGGGCGCGCGGAGACCGAGGCGCTCACCCGCGGGCACGAGATCATGCCGCGCCGTCCGATCCCCTATGAAGGGCGGACACTGTACGAGATGGATCTGGACGCGATCCTCGCGCGTGCGCCGGGCCTCGTCCTCGTCGACGAACTCGCGCACACCAATGCAGCGGGCAGCCGTCATCCCAAACGCTATCAGGACGTCGAGGAACTGCTCGCCGCGGGGATCGACGTCTATTCGACCGTCAACATCCAGCACGTCGAGAGCCTCAACGACGTGGTCGCCAGCTTCACCCGAGTCCGTGTCCGCGAAACGGTGCCCGACAGCGTGCTGGAAATGGCCGAGATCGAGGTGGTCGACATCCCGCCCGACGAGCTGATCGATCGGCTGAAGGCGGGCAAGGTCTATCTGCCGCAGGAAGCGACGCGCGCGCTGTCGCATTTCTTCTCCAAATCCAACCTGTCGGCGTTGCGCGAACTCGCGCTGCGGCGCGCGGCACAGGCGGTCGACGCGCGGATGCTCGACGACGTGCGTGCGCTGGGCTTGGGCGGCACCTGGGCGGGCGGCGACCGGATCGTCGTCGCGATCAACGAACTGCCCGGTGCGGACACGCTGGTGCGCGCGGGCAAGCGCGTCGCGGACGGCTTGCGGGGCCCGTGGACCGCAGTGTTCATCGAAACCCCGCGCGCGGCCCATTTCACCGACGCGCAGCATCAGCGCGTCGCCGCCGCGATGACGCTGGCGACGCAGCTCGGCGCGGTGGTCGCCACTGTCCCGGCGACCGATGTCGTGGAGGGCCTGCAGAACTTCCTCGCCGACGCGCGCGCGACGCAGCTGGTGATGGGCAAGTCGCACCGGTCGCGCTGGTTCGAATGGCTCCACGGCTCGGTCGTCGACCGTGTGATCCGCGACACGCCCGGCGTCACCGTCCATGTGCTGCCCATCGTCGCGGATAAGGCGGGCCGCGAGCGCGGCCGGCGCCGGCCGGCACAGTGGGGGACGCCGGGCGGCTACGCGATCACGACCGCGCTGGTCGCGAGCATCACCGGCATCGCCAGCGCGCTGCTCCACATCCTCGATCTCGGCAATGTCGCGCTGCTGTATCTGCTGCCGGTGATGGCGGCGGCGAGCCTGTATGGCCTGCGCACCGGGCTGTACGCGGGCATCGCCTCCAGCCTTGCCTACAACTTCTTCTTCCTGCCGCCGGTCGGCACGCTGAGCATCAGCAACCCCGAGAACCTCGTCTCGGTCGTCGTCCTGCTCGGCATCGCGATCGCGACGAGCCAGCTGACCTCGCGCGTCCGCGCGCAGGCCGATCTTGCCGCGGCGAGTGCGCGGACCAATGCGACGCTCGCGGGGTTCCTGCGCCAGATCACCAGCGTCAACGACATCGACGTCGCCGCGCAGATGATTTGCGACGACGTCGGCGGGCTGCTCGACGTACAGGTGATCCTGCTCGTCGCCGGGACGGGCACCAACCTCGAGATCCTCGCGGCGAGCGATGCGGCCTACCATCTCGACACGATGGACACCGCCGCCGCCACCTGGGCGCTCGACACCGGGATGGCAGCCGGCAAGGGCTCGGGCACGCTCGCGGCATCGGAATGGCTGTTCCAGCCGCTGAAAGCCGGTGGCCGCGTGCTCGGCGTGCTCGGCGTGGCGAAGGAAACGACCGCCGACCCGGTTCGCGCCGACCAGCTGCCGTTGCTCAGCAGCCTGCTCGATCAGTCCGCGCTGGTGCTCGAACGGTTGCGGCTCGAAGTCGAGATGCGCGATGTCGAGACGGTGCGGACGCGCGACCGGTTGCGCGCGGCGCTGCTGTCCTCGGTCAGCCATGACCTGCGCACCCCGCTCACCGCGGTCATCGCCGCGGCGGACCAGCTCGAGCATGGCGCGACGCCAGACCTGATCGCGACGATCAAGGCCGAAGCCGCCCGGCTCAACCGCTTCGTCGCCAATTTGCTCGACATGGCGCGCGTCGAGGCAGGTGCGCTGAAACTGAACATCGAACCGACCGACCTCAGCGATGCGGTGACCGGCGCGGCGCACGATGCGCGGCGCGCGCTGGAGGGGCATGCGGTCCGGCTCGACGTCCCGCCCGATCTGCCGCTGGTCTATACCGACCCGCAGTTGCTCCACCATTGCCTGCTCAACCTGCTCGACAATGCCGGGCGCTACGGCGATCCCGGCACCGAGATCGTGATCGAAGGGCGGCACCGCTTCGGCGAGCTTCGCCTGGCGGTGAAGGATCACGGCCCCGGACTGCCGCCAGGCAAGGAAACCGAAGTGTTCGAGACGTTCCGCCGCCTCGAGGGGTCCGATCGCGCGATCGGCGGGACGGGGCTCGGCCTCGCGATCGTCAAGGCGTTCGCCGAGGCGATGGACATGACGGTCGAGGCCGGGAACCGCGACGACGGTCCGGGCGCTGCCTTCGCGCTGATCTTCCCGCGCGCGCTCATCGTCCGCGATCTCAAACCGGAAAGCCTTGCCTGAATGCCCGCAAAGATCCTCGTGGTGGACGACGAAGCCGCGATCCGCCGCCTGCTCCGCAACACGCTGACTCGCGCGGGCTATGCCGTGGTCGAGGCGGAGGACGGGCGGCAGGCGCTGCACCAGGCGGCGGTCGAACATCCGAGCGCGGTGCTGCTCGACCTCGGCCTGCCCGACCGCGACGGGTTGAGCCTGATCCCGTTGCTGCGCACGCACGGCGACGCCGTGATCCTGGTCGTGTCGGCGCGCGATGCGGTCGACGAGAAGGTCACGGCGCTCGATCTGGGGGCGGACGATTTCATCACCAAGCCGTTCGACAGCGAGGAACTGCTGGCCCGGCTGCGCGTGGCGCTGCGGCATCGCGGATTGCCCGAAACCACGCCCAAGATCGTGCGCACCGGCGACGTCAGCATCGATCTCGATCGCCGGGTCGTGTTCCGCGGCGACGAGGAACTGCACCTCACCCGCAAGGAGCATGACGTGCTGGCGGTGCTCGCGCGGCATATCGGCCGGGTCGTGACGCACCAGCGCGTGCTCGCCGCGGCGTGGGGCGGGGAGGAGGATCCGCGCGTCGAATATCTCCGCATCGTCATCCGCAACCTGCGGCAGAAACTGGAACATCCCGGACCCGTCGGCAGCGTCATCGCCAATGAGCTGGGGGTCGGATACCGGCTGCGCGCGGACGCCTGACAAACGCGCAGGGCATCCTATCACGTCGCCCTGGCCGGCGGCGCGCTTGCGTGCTGCAACCCCGTTCGCTGCGGCGATCTCGACCACGCGCGGACGATACAGTGCCTTCGCCGCTAGCGACGAAGCCTGTCAGGCACCCGCTCAGAACGCCGCGTCGAGCCCGAGCCGGAGCGTTCGCGGGCGCAGCGGCGTCACCTGGTCGCGACCGGTGGTGAACGGCGTGCCGAGCGCGAAGCGATTGCCGCGTATGTCAGCAAGGTTGGTGATCCCCGCGGTCACGCCGAGCGCGCCGAGCCCCAGCCGGGCAGTGACGCCGCTGTCGAGATAGCTGCCCTGGCTCTGGCCGAGCACCGGGCCGACGCCGAGCCGTGACGACCCGACGTACCGGACCCAGCCGTCGATCTTGATGTCCTTCGCACCCGCGAGCTGCTGC
This sequence comes from Sphingomonas sp. Leaf20, assembly GCF_001421535.1. Lineage (GTDB taxonomy): Bacteria > Pseudomonadota > Alphaproteobacteria > Sphingomonadales > Sphingomonadaceae > Sphingomonas. The sequence goes on from NZ_LMKN01000009.1 coordinate 612,755, forward strand.
GTGTACACCGCGCCTGCGCGCGCGGTGATGCGCGCGATATTGGGGATCTGGCTCAGTCGCGCCGCCAGCTGCGCGCGCGTGACCGCGGGATCGGCGGCGAGGGTGCCGACGAGGTCGAACAGCCGCGCGCTCGAGGGTTCGTCGATGCGACTGTCGTTGAACGACAGCGCGCCCTCGATCCGCAGCGCCTTCGTCAACCGCGCGCCCGCGGTCGCCTCGATCGTCCAGAGTTCGCCGTCGCCGATGTTGGCGGTGCTCGGCAACCCCGATCCGTCGATGAAATCCGCCTGGATGTCGCGCCACGAGGTGTGCGCGAGCGTGAGCGCCGCATCGAACCGGTCCGCACCCGGGCGGCCCGAGCGAAGCCCCGTCTCGATCGTGGCGACGCGGTCGTTGCGGAACCGGCGTACGAAGTCGCCCTCGATCGCGAGCCCGCCGGGGCGGAAGCCCTGCTGATACCGCAGGAACATCTGGACCTGCGGCGTCAGCTCGAACAGCGCCGATGCCGATGGCAGCATGATCGTCTGCGCCCGCTGTGCGGTCGTCGCCAGTTGCGCCAGCGTGACGCGCTGCGCGATGTCGGCGCCCTCCCCGTCGAGGACCGAGCGGGTCACGCGCAATCCCCCGGTGGTCAGCAATCCGGGTAGCAGGCGCACGCTGCCTTCGCCGTACACCGTCGTCTCGGCGATGCCGTTGACGACCCCGGTGGTCGGCAGCAGCGCGTCGGGCGCGCCGTAGAGCCGGGTCAGACGCGTGCGGTTATGGACATAGCTGAACCCCGCGAGCCAGCCCGACCCATCCGCACGCGACGACCATAGCCGTGTCTCGTTGGCCTGCATCCGGGTGCGGTTGGCCTGCGCGAACAGCCGTACCGGCTCGCCGGGCGCGGTCGCATCATACCGCTCCATCAGGTCGTGCGCGGTGATCCCGCTGGTCGAGCGGAAGCGCACGTCGCCGAAGCCACCGGAAAGGACGATCTGCCCCTGCCCGAAGTCTGCCGAAAAGCCTTCGGTAACCGGCGCTGACCGACTGAGCGGGCGGCCGTCGCGATCGGCGTACTGGCTGTCCGCGCCACGGATGCGCTGTCCGATACCGATCAGGTCGACGCTCCAACCCGCCGCGATATCGAGATGCGCCGCGGCGCGTCCGCCTTCGATGCGGGTGCGATTGACGTCGGTGCGGCCGAGCAGCGGCTTGTCGATATAGCCACCCTCGCTCGACGCGTTGGCGACGACACGGATCGCCAACCGGTCGAGGAGGACGGGTATGTTCGCGACGAGCTGCGTGTCCGCGCCCGGTGCGCCATGCGTCGTCGCGGACCCGCCGATCGTCGCCGATCCGCTGAACCGCGAGGGATCGGGGGCGTTGGGTACCAGCCGGATCAACCCGCCAAGCGATCCCGCGCCGTAGAGCGTGCCCTGAGGCCCCTCGAGCACCTCGACCGCGGCGAGGTCCGCTAGGCGCAGGTCGGGGTCCGGCGCATTGTAGCTCAACCGCAGGTCGCCGAAATACTGGCCGACCGTGGCCTGCGTGGGTCCCGTGAAGCTCGAATCCGCGATGCCGCGGATGAAGAGCTTGTTGCGACCCGCGCCGAGATAGGTCGAGGCGACGCTGGTCAGCCGGTCGGCGAGCCGCTCCGTCCCGCCCGCCCCGCCGAACTCCAGATCGCGGCCCGCGACGCGCGCGAACTGGCCGGCGAAATGGTCCCGCGTCGTATCGCGCTTGCTGGCGGTGACGACGATGTCCGCGTTCTTTTCGGGAGGCAGGTCGGATCGACGCGCGCTTAACGGGCGCAGCGGCCTTGCGGTCGTCGCGGTCGTCGGCTGCACCACCAGCCGCCAGCTGTTCGGCCCGATCGCCTCCACCCGCGCACCGGCGTGGCGGGCGATCAGCGCGAGCGCCGCCTCCACATGCATTCCCGCCGGCAGGCTTGGCACGCGTCGCGCCCAGAGCCGGGGATCGGGCACCACGACGCTGATACGCGCGACACGGCCGAGCGCCATCACCTGCTGCCCGACACTGCCCGCGGGCAGCGCGACCGTCAGCGTTCCGGCAGCGGCGGGGGCCGCTGCCACGAGGAGTGCCGCGAGGGCGCCTCCCGGCATCTTCACCCGCGCGGCTCCAGCGTCCAGCCCTCCGCATCCTGGCGCACCGTCACGTCGAGCAGCGTCCCCAGCAGCGCCGGTCGCGTCCTGACGGTCTCGACATCCAGCGTGCCGCGGAACGTCCGCGCCGTCAGCCCGGGCGCGGCGACCACGCGTCGCCCGGTCTCCCTCGACAGGTCCGCCGCGACCTCGGCCAGCGGCGCGTCGTCATAGGCGAGCCGCCCTTCGCGCCAGCTTCCGACGTCCGCCGTCGCGACGGTGCGGCGTACCCGCGTCGCGCCGTCGGCGAAGATGGCCTGGCCCGGATCGAGGCGCAGCGCCGCACCGTCGGGATCGACGAGCACCGCGCCCTCGGCCACCGCGACATGGATGCGCGTGCCCGCCGCCTTGACGTCGAAGACGGTGCCGAGGTCGACAAGCCGCAATGCCCCCGCCTGCACCGCGAACGGGCGTGCGGCATCGTGGCGGACCCTAAACAGCATCTCGCCGCGCTCGACGGTGGCAACGCGCGCATTGCTGCGATCGAGCCAGACGGTCGATGCACCCGCCAGCACGATGCTGCTGCCGTCGGCGAGGAGCACGGTGCGCTGTTCGCCCGCCGCGGTGGCGATCGCATAGGGTTGCGGCGCCTGTGTCCACACGCCGAGCCCGATCGCACCGGCGAGCGTCGCGGCGATCGCGCCGCCGATCCAGCGGCGTCGCGCGGGTCGGGCAACGAATTCGACCGGCGCCGGCGCCATCGTCGCCCCTGCCCCAACGCCTGCTGCTGCCGCTGCCGCCGCCGCTACCGCAGCATCGTCAAGCATCGTCACGGCGCGGTCGTAGCGGCCCGAGCGCGTCGTATCCGCCTCCAGCCACGCGAGGAACGCATCCCAGTCGGCATCGGGTTCCGCCATGCGGATCGCCCAGCCCAACGCCTCGTCGTCGATATGCGCGTCGGTCATCGCATCCGTTCCTTCAGGTCCGCGAGCGCACGAGCGGCGACGCGAAGATTGCTCTCGACCGTGCTGAGACTGATCCCCAGTTCCGCCGCGATCTGCCGCTGCGGCACGCCGTCGATCCGCGCGCGGCGAAAGATCGTGGCGGTCCGCGCTTCCAGTCCGGCGAGCGTGGCGGCAACCTGCGCCGCTTCCTGCCGTGCAGCGATCACGCGTTCGGCGGTCGGATCGGCATCGTCCTGCGCTTCGCTCCAGTCCTGGTCCCGCAGCGTCGCCTGCCGGTGCGCGCGATACCGGTCGATCATCAGCATGTCCGCGGCGCGGAACAGATAGGCGACCGGATTGCCGATCGGTCCGTCTGCCCGCCCCGACACCTTGATCCACAGATCGTGGACCAGATCCTCGGCCGCATCCGCAGCACCGCGCGCGGCGAGAAAGCGGACCAGCTTGTCGCGATTGGCGAGGAAGACGGCCTCGATCCCTGTGGGAGATCCGGGGGGCGGCATGACGATGACCGGTTCGAAGGGGCGGGAAGGCAGCCGTCTAGCCGAACCACCGGGAAGAGAGAAGGCGCTCCACCCGGGGGGATGGTGGAGCGCTGCCCTTGCAGGCATGCAGCGGCCGGGCATGCCTCCCTCGCCTAGAAGGCGAACTGGAGGGCCGCGCGCGCCGACAGCGCGACGTCACCAAGCCGTTGTTCTGCGCCGACTTCCCCGCTCAGGCGCACCTCGGTCGTGCCCGTGATCGCGCGCACCTTGCCGGTCCAGCCGCTGTCACGGCTCTCGGGATCGAGCGTGAAGGCGTCGCCGCTGCCGAAGCTGGCGGTCGTGCGACCAAGCGCGCCCGCGATGCGCTCGCGCCGGCCGCCCTCGACCTCGATTCGGCTCCACTGGTCGTAGCGATTGTCGCCGCCGAAATTGATTCCCGCGGCAAGACTCGCAGTGACCGCGAGCTCGTCGCTGTTCCGCTTGCGCACCGTCAGGTCATATCCCGTGCCGCCGCCGGTCTCGCGATAGGAATCCTCGTTCAGCCGGTAATAGTCGATCGCCAGCACCGGTCGCAGGCTGAACTGCCCGATCGGCTGCTCGTACGATACGGCACCCGATCCGGAATAGAGCATGCCGTTCCAGTCGGCGTCCGCGCGACGCTGGACGTTTTCGGTCTCGAGTTCGGCATCGAACTGCCGGACGCTGTCGAACGAGACGAACGCCGCCGACCCGCGCAGCTGCGCCGCGAAGCCGCCCCAATGCCCGCGCCAGAAGCCTGCGAGTTCATACTGGCTATGCTTGATCTTGTTGACCGCCAGCCCCTCATTGTCGGTTCCGCTGAGATAGGCGAGCGAGACGCCGAAATTCCCCGCGCTGGTCTTGCGCTCGAGCCCGCTGCTGAGACCCCAGCCATGGACATCGTACCCGGTCGTGCTGCGCTCCGCCTTCGACGCGTCCCATCCGACCGGGCTGAGAAAGAACCCCCAGCCGCCCTCTTCGGTGAACGCGCCGGCAGGCTCGCGCAGCTGCGATGCCGCCGCGCGCGAGGCGAGCGTGACGCTTTCGAACAGCCCGCCCGAATAGTTCGGCAGCATCTGATCGATCGCCGCGCGGAACGCTGCGCCGTCATAGAGGCCGCGAATTGCCACGGCGAGCTTCGCATCGCTGCCGATCGCGCTATCGACCGCATCGAACGCGCCCGTCGCGGCGGTGTTGAGGCCGAGCTCGGTCTTCGCCTTGCGTACCACGTCGACGACGATCTCGTTCGGCGCGGCCGCGACGATCGCCCCCCGGTAGAGGAACGGCACCGTCGCGTCCGACAGCGTCAGGTTCTGCGCGCCGGTCAGCGTGCCCGATCGCAACACGACATATTGCCCGGCGATGTCGGCGCCCCCGGCGACGCGCAGCGCGAGCTTGCTGCCCGTACCGATCGTCGACGCGCCGGTCACGGTGATCAGGTTCGCGACGGGATTGGCCTTGTCCAGCGCGACCGACAGGACCGACTGGTCCCCCAGGTTGAGTGATCCGATCGTCGCACCGCCGCTCACCGCAAGCGTGCCGCCGCCGGATGCGACCGTCACAGCGACGTTGCCGGCATTCACCAGTCGCCCGGCAAAGACGCCCTTGCCGCTGATCGCCAGCGTGTCGGCGCCACCGCCGGCGAAGTCGGCCGTGCCGTTGAAGCGGGCCGTGTCGCCGATCGCGATCGTGTCCGCGCCATTGCCGAAGCTGGCGGTGCCGGCAAAGCTGCTCGCGCCGCTCATCTCGAGCCGGTTGCTCCCCGCGCCGAACGCGACGTCGCCGTTGACCGAACCTCCAGCGAGTTCGAGCCGGTCGCTGCCGGTGCCGAAGCGGATCGCCCCCGTGATGCTCGGCGCGGCACCGGTCGTCGGAGCCGTCTGGCGCACCACCGCGCCGCTGGTGTTTGCCGACAGGTCGATCGCCACCGACCGCGATGCGTCACCGCCCGCCGCGGTGATCACGCCGCTATTCTCGACCAAGGTCACGCCGCCGGTGCGGTCGAGGATTGCGACCGCGCTGGCACCGGTCGCCGCCGCACGGACGGTGCCCGTATTGCGGATCGTGGGTACCGAGGCCCCCGTGTCGACCAGCACCGCGACCGACTGGGTCGTCGTCGAACCGCCACCGGTAACGGCGACGGTTCCGCCCAGCCGCAACTCGGGCGTCGTCGCGCCTACGCCGAACCGGATGCCCGTTGCCGACGCACCGGTGGCGTTGGCCTGCACCGATCCGGCCACCGCGACGCCGCCGGCGATCGTGACGGCACCACCCAGCCCGCCGATCGCGAGCCCCGTGGCGGCGATACCGCTGTAGACGCCGTTGCCCGTCACGCGACCGTTGATCGCCAGCCCTGCCGCCGGCGTGCTGCCGGCGATCGCGCCGATTGTCACCGCCCGGTCCGCCGCGCCGATCTGGAACGCCGGCGCCGCGCCATAGGCCACGACATCCGCCAGCTTGTCGGTTGCCCCCGACAGCGTGATCCCGCCTGTCACATTGCCCGCGACGACCAGCGCCGATCCGCCCTGCAGCAGATCGTCGGCGTCGAGCTTCGACGGGTCCGCCGGCGCCGTGGTCGAGCGATAGCCGGTCACCCCGATCTGTCCCTCGATCACCAGCGCGCCGCCGATATCGCCGTCCAGACGCGCGCCGACCGCGTCGTGGCCGGTCGCGGTGATGGTCCCGCCGAGCGTGACGTTCCCCGTCACCGCCGCGAGCCGCACGCCCACCGATCGGTCGCCCAGCACGTTGGTCTTGCCGCTGTGGCTGAATGCGCCGGTCAGCGGTCCGCCCAGATGGACGCCCGCGGAGTCGTTCCCCTCGATGGTGATCTCGCCGCTGTTGGCGATGGTGCCGGTAAACGCGCCCGCCGTGCGGATCCCGGTGCGCGCGCTGCCCTGCGCGAACGGTCCGTCGAGGTCGCCGTCCTTGTCGGCATCGATCGGGGTATAGGTCTCGTCGATGATGATCTTGCCGGTGTTGGTGATCGAAGCGCTCACCCCCGCCTGCGCCGAAATGCCCGACGCGCCGTTCGAATCGGTGACCTGGATCGTCCCTGCATTGCTGACGGCGTTGTTGCTGTCGATCGTCACCGCGGTCCCGCTTGTCGGCACGACGCTGCCCGCCGCGACGATCGAGACGCTATCGGCACCACCGTTCTTGACCGTGGACGTACGCACGGCGGTCGTGCGCTTCGTATCGACCACCGTCTGCGCGGAAGCGGCAGAAGCGATGGCAAGCGTGGCGGATGACGCGAGAAGCAAGCGGTGCACGGATAGGTCCCCTTTTGGATGTCTTCTGACACCCCAGACGGAGCGAAACCGCGAAAGCCTTGGATGAACGCGTCGGGCCGGATGCCGACGCCGCGGTCAGGGTCGGACCGCGCGTGGCAACGCGAGCGCAAGACATGTTGAAAACCTAGCTGCCCGAGCGCAAAACCGGCACGGGGCGTTCAAACCTGCCCCGACACAGAAGCCGGATTGACCAAACCGGCCGAGGAGAGGTGGATTGATCCACGACGAAGACCGGACGGTGATCCGCGCTGCCGATCGTGCCCTGGCGCCTGCCGAAGCCGATGCGGCGACCGTTGGCGCGTGCGGCTCGACCGCGATGCGCCGCCGACAGGCCCCAGTTGCGCCCCGGAGTTCTCCGCAATTTTCATAGGAATCAGACTTTATGAAGATAGACGGCGTCGCAGCGATCGTGACCGGCGGGGCTTCGGGTCTTGGCGGCGGGACGGTCGAGCGGCTCGCGCGGCACGGCGCGAAGGTCACGATCCTCGACCTCAACGAAGAGCTGGGTACGACGCTGGCGACCGCGGTCGGCGGGCATTTCATCCGGGTCGACGTCACCGACGAGCAGGCGGTCGCCGGCGCAATCGCAGAGGCGGAGGCGGTGAACGGCAAGGCCCGCATCCTCGTGAACTGCGCCGGGATCGGGCCGCCGGGAAAGGTGATCGATCGCGACGGCCACCCGCTTCCGCTCGCCGCCTTCTCGAAGATCGTCACGATCAACCTGATCGGCACGTTCAACGTCCTCTCGCAATTCGCCGCCGCGCTGCACACCGCCGATCCGATCGGCGAGGAGCGCGGCGTCGTCATCAATACCGCCTCGGTCGCCGCCTATGACGGCCAGATCGGACAGGCGGCCTATGCCGCGTCCAAGGGCGGTGTCGTCGGCATGACCCTGCCGATCGCGCGCGAACTCGCCCGCTACGGCATCCGCGTCATGACGATCGCGCCGGGTATCTTCTGGACGCCGCTCCTCGCGATGCTGCCGCAGGACGCGCAGGACAGCCTGGGTGCGCAGGTGCCGTTCCCCTCGCGTCTCGGCCAGCCGGATGAATATGCACAGCTCGTCGAGGCGATCGTCACGAATCCGATGCTGAACGGCGAAACGATCCGGCTCGACGGCGCGATCCGCATGGCGCCCCGATGACGGCCCGTCCCGCGTCCCGTCAACCGCACTTTGTGGGAGCCTGATCATGCCCGATGCCTATATCGTCGACGCAGTCCGCACCGCCGGAGGCCGCCGCAACGGGCGCCTAGCCGGCGTACACCCCGCCGATCTCGCCGCGATCGTGCTTAACGCGCTGCTCGATCGGACCGGGATCGATCCCGCAGCGGTCGAGGACGTCATCACGGGATGCGTCACGCAGGCGGGCGAACAGTCGTTCGCGTTTGGCCGCAACGCCGTCTTCGCCTCGAGATTGCCCGACAGCGTGCCCGCGGTCACGATCGACCGGCAATGCGGCTCGTCCCAGCAGGCGATCCAGTTCGCCGCGCAGGCGGTCATGTCGGGCACGCAGGACGTCGTCATCGCCGCCGGTGCCGAGAGCATGAGCCGCGTGCCGATGTTCACCAACCTGTCGCTGCACCGCCAGGCCGGCATTGGCACCGGCCCCGTGAGCGAGAGCATTGCCGCACGGTTCGGCGTCGCGGAGTTCAGCCAGTTTCACGGTGCGGAGATGATCGCGCGGAAACACGGCTTCGACCGCGACGCGCTCGATCGCTATGCGCTCGAGAGCCACCGCCGTGCCGCTGCCGCGACCGAGGCGGGCGCGTTCACGCACGAGATCGCAGCGGTCATCGTCGACGGCGAGCCGCATCTGCGCGACGAAGGCATCCGGTACGACGCCACGCTGGAGGGTATCGGCGCGGTGCGGCTTCTGCAGGAAGGCGGGGTCATCTCTGCCGCCAACGCCAGCCAGATCTGCGACGGCGCGAGCGCTGTCCTCGTCGTCAACGAACGCGCGCTGAAAGCGCATGGCCTCACCCCCATGGCCCGGATCGTCGACATGACGGTGACCGCGGGCGACCCGGTCATCATGCTCGAGGAACCGCTCTTTGCGACCGACAAGTCGCTGCGCAAGGCGGGTCTGTCGATCGACGATATCGACCTTTACGAGGTCAACGAGGCGTTCGCGCCAGTGCCGCTCGCGTGGCTCGGGCATGTCGGCGCCGATCCCGCAAGGCTGAACGTCAACGGCGGCGCGATCGCGCTTGGCCACCCGCTCGGCGCCAGCGGGACCAAGCTGATGGCGACGCTCGTCCACGCGCTGCGCGCGCGCGGCAAACGCTATGGCTTGCAGACGATGTGCGAGGGTGGTGGCATCGCCAACGTGACGATCATCGAGGCGCTCTGATGACGCCGCGCGCGGGCGATCTGGCCGTGGCGCCCCGCTCCGGCCCGCTGGTCGGCCTGCGCGTCGTGGAGTTCACCGGCATCGGGCCGGGGCCGCACTGCGCGATGCTGCTTGCCGACCTTGGCGCGGAGGTCGTCCGGATCGACCGCAAGGGGGGCAACGGATGGCCGAACCCCGTCGTCGACCGGGGCCGCACGACACGGATTCTCGACCTTCGTACGGACGAAGGACGCGAAGCGGCGCTTGCGCTGTGCGACGACACCGACGTGGTGATCGAGGGCTTCCGACCCGGCGTGATGGAGCGTCTGGGGCTCGGCCCGGATATCATGCTCGGGCGCAACCCGCGCCTCGTCTATGGCCGCATGACCGGCTGGGGACAGGACGGCCCGCGCGCGACGACCGCTGGCCACGACATCAACTATATCGCGCTGACCGGCGCCTTGGCAGCGATCGGCGCACCAGGGCAGCGGTCGGTGCCGCCGCTCAACCTCGTCGGCGATTTCGGTGGCGGATCGCTGTTCCTCGCGTTCGGCATCATGGCCGCGCTGTGGGAGCGCGAACGATCGGGATTGGGCCAGGTTGTCGACGCGGCGATCGTCGATGGCGTGAGCAGCCTGATGGCGACATTTGCGGGTCTCATCCCCTCGGAGCGGATAACGCTCGACAAGTCGCGCAATCCGCTCGCCGGGACCGCCCCCTATTACCGGACCTATCTGTGCGCCGATGGCCGGGAGGTCTCGGTAGGCGCGATCGAGCCGCAATTCTGGGCCGAGATGCTCCGCCTGCTGGGCATCGAGACCGACGATCCCGCAGCGATGCGAGACGAGGCACGATGGGGCGAGACCACGCTTCTCCTCGAACGCACCTTCGCCAGCAGAACCCGCGACGAATGGAGCGCGGTGTTCGCCGGTTCGGACGCCTGCGTTACCCCGGTGCTGACGTTTGCCGAGGCGATGAGTGATCAACACCTTCTCGACCGGAAAACCTATCTCGGAGCGGACGGCAGCCGGACCCCCGCGCCCGCCCCCCGCTTCTCGCGCACACCCGGCGGCATCGACGACACGGTGTGACACGCCGTCGGTGCATCCGCCGTCCGATGGGGACACCGGGCCCGCCTTCTCCACCCTTGAAAATATGCCGCCGCGGCGGGCAAAAGCCAAAACGTCACCGAACAGTCGCCGGGCGGTAACGCGGATCGGCAATGGCGCGAACCGAAGCTGCATCACAGCAGCCCAAGGGGACCACCATGAACCGTCTTTCCAGCCTGCTCGCGGGTGTTGCCGCACTTGCCATCGCTTCGCCGGTCCTTGCGCAGACGCTGGTCGAGCCCGCATCGCCGTCCTCAGCGTCCCCCGCCCCCCTCCCCGGCCTGGTCACCACGACCACCGATGACGCGTCGACCGGCGAGATCGTGGTCCTCGGCTTCGGCGAGAGCCGGCAGATTCAGAGCATCAATGCGAGCGACCTCGCCCGCCTGACGCCGGGCACGAGCCCGCTGAAAGCGATCGAGAAGCTGCCAGGCGTAAATTTCCAGGCCGCCGATCCGTTCGGCGCCTATGAATGGGCAGTGAGGATCTCGCTGCGCGGGTTCAACCAGAACCAGCTTGGCTTCACGCTCGACGGCGTGCCGCTCGGCGACATGAGCTATGGCAACGTCAACGGGTTGCACATCAGCCGCGCGATCATCTCGGAGAACGTCGCGCGCACCGACGTCGCGCAGGGTGCGGGCGCGCTCGGCACCGCGTCGACGAGCAATCTGGGCGGTACGATCGAGTTCTTCAGCGACCGGCCCCGTGATACCGCCAACGTCACGGGCGGCGGCACCTACGGATCGGACAACACCTATCGCGCCTTCGCCCGCATCGACAGCGGCGACCTCGGCGGCGGCCTCAAGGGCTATCTCAGCTACGGCTATCTGACGACCGACAAGTGGAAGGGCGACGGCGTCCAGCGCCAGCACCAGGCCAACGGCAAGATCGTCAAGGACCTGGGGACGCTGGGCAGCCTGTCGGCATTCCTGAACTTCTCCGATCGCCGCGAACAGGATTACCAGGATCTCAGCCTGGACATCATTCGCCGGCGCGGGCTGCGCAACGACAACATCGCCGACAATTACCCGCTGGCGCTCCAGATCGCCAAGGTCGCGCAAAACCAGGCCGCGGTCGCCGCGGGCGCCGCGCAGCCCTGGGCGGGCGTCGGGACGGCATTTCCCGCAGGCTTCGGCACCGTCGACGATGCCTATTACGACGCCGGCGGCCTGCGTCGCGACTATCTTGGCGGCGTCACGTTCGACGCGCACCTGACGCCCGGACTGTCGCTCACCACGACCGGCTATTACCATGACAACACGGGCCAAGGCTCATGGATCACGCCCTATTCGCCGACGCCCGCAGGCGCCGCCAATGCCGACGGCAGTCCGATCACGGCGCGCAGCCCGCTCGGTTTCCGCACGACCGAATATGCGATCAAGCGCGGCGGCGCACTCAGCAACCTTGCCTATGAAACGGGCGCGAACACGCTCGAACTCGGCGCCTGGTACGAGACCAACATCTTCACCCAGTCGCGCCGGTTCTACGGCATGACCGACAGCGCGACCCCCAATCGCGACGTGCTCGAATTCCAGAAGAACCCCTATCTGACGCAGTGGGACGGCAAATACACCACCGACACGATCCAGTATCATGTCGGCGATACCCTGCGCCTCGCCGACGGCCGCGTCGTACTGAACGCCGGGTGGAAGGGGTTCCACGTCATCAACCGCGCGATCATGCTGCCGGCGACGACATCGCCGCTGGCGGTCGGCCGGATCGACGCGAAGGACTGGTTCCAGCCGCAGGCCGGCGTCCTGTTCAATCTTGCACCAGGCGCCGAGCTGTTCGCGGACTATAAGGAAAACGTCCGCGCCTATGTTTCGTCGGCGACGACAGGACCGTTCTCGACCACGCAGGCTGGGTTCAACGCCATCCGCGACCAGCTCAAGCCCGAGCGTTCGAAGACTGCGGAGGGGGGCCTGCGCTTCCGCCAGGGCCCGATCCAGGCCTCCGCCGTCGGCTATTATATCGACTTCTCCAACCGCCTGCTCGGCTTCGCCAACGGCGCGGGCATCATCGGCAACCCGGCAACGCTGAACAATGTCGGCAGCGTGCGCACCTATGGCGCGGAGGTCGCGGTGAACTACCGCGTGGTGACGCCGCTCTCGCTGTTCGCGAGCTATTCCTACAACAGGTCGAAATATGCCGACGACGTGCTCGCCGCCAACGGCGCGGTGCTCGTCGCGACCGATGGCAGGATGGCCGTCGACAGCCCCGAACACATGCTCAAGGGAGAGATCGTGCTCGAACACGCCGGGTTCACCGCGCGCGCCGGCGCCGACTACATGAGCAAGCGCTACTTCACCTATCTCAACGACCAGTCGGTGCCCGGTCGTGTCCTCGTCGATGCCAGCATCGGCTATCGGTTCGAGGGCGAGGGCCCGCTCCACGGCATCGCGATCGAGGGAAGCGTCACCAACCTGACCGACAAGACCTATGTCTCGACGATCGGCTCGAACGGTTTCACGGCCAGCGGCGACAACCAGACGTTGCTCGCGGGCGCGCCGCGTCAGGTCTTCGTCTCGGTGAAGAAGGGGTTCTGAGCCCCGTGCCGCCGCGCGGGGCTTGCCCCCGGCGCGGCGGCGTAGGACGCTCGATACGTGCCAGCAGCAGGACATCCATGCCCAACGATCGCCGCGCCTTTCTCAAGACACTCGCTGCGATGACCGCGGCGGGCACCCTCCCCGCCTCGATCGCCAGGGCGCTGGCGCTGCCCGCGACGCGCCGCACCGGGTCGATCGCCGACGTCGAGCATGTCGTGATCCTGATGCAGGAGAACCGCTCGTTCGACCATTATTTCGGCACGTTGCGCGGCGTCCGCGGCTTCGGCGACCCACGCCCCGTCATGCTGCCGTCGGGCAAGAGCGTGTTCCACCAGCCGACCCCCGGCGGCGACGCGACCGTGCTGCCCTTCGCGATGGACAGCGTCACGACCAGCGGTCCGCTGATCAAGAGCCTCGATCACAGCTGGAAGGGCGATGCCGCCGAATGGGCACTCTATAACAGCTGGATCAAGCACAAGACCCCGCTGACGATGGGTTATTTCGCGCGCGCGGATATCCCGTTCTATTACGCGCTGGCCGACGCCTTTACGATCGGCGACGGATATTACGCGTCGATCCACGGGCCGACCAACCCGAACCGCATGTTCCTGTTCTCCGGCACGAGCGGGCTGAGCGTCGGCGACGCGGGCAGGCACGCGGTCGAAAATGCGGACGACGGCAACTGGACGGGGGACGCGGCCAGCGACAAGCCCGGGTTCGCCGCTGCGGGGTGGACGACCTATGCCGAGCGTCTGCAAAGCGCGGGCGTCAGCTGGAAGCTCTATCAGGAGCACGATAATTTCGGCGACAACTCGCTCGCCTATTTCAAGGCGTTCCGGGGGTTGGCGCAGGACGACGTGCTGCATCGTCGCGGCCGCGCGATCGTGCCGGGCTCTACCGCGGCAAATTCCAAGGATGGCGACATGCGCCATCTCGTCGCCGCGTTCGCCGCCGACGTCGCAGCGGGCACGCTTCCCCAGGTGTCGTGGATCGTCGCCTCCGCCAAATATTCCGAACATCCCGAGGCACCGCCCGCGTTCGGCGAGTCGTTGACGTCACGGCTGCTCGACGCACTGACCGCCAATCCCGCGGTCTGGGGCAAGACCGCGTTCATCCTCAATTACGACGAGAATGACGGGTTCTTCGATCACATGCCCGCGCCACTGCCGGCGATCTCGCCGACGATGGGGTACAGCAGCATCGACACGCGCGGGGAGAGCTACCAGGGCCAGGCGGTCGGGCTGGGCGTGCGCGTCCCGTTGCTGATCGTGTCGCCCTGGACGCGGGGCGGCTGGGTCAATTCGCAGGTCTTCGACCACACCTCCGTCCTCCGCTTTCTCGAGCGCCGCTTCGGCGTCGCCGAACCCAATATCTCGCCCTGGCGGCGCGCCGTGACCGGCGACCTGACGTCGATGTTCGACTTTGCGGATCCCGATGCGTCGGCGATGCGTGCGTTTCCCGACACATCGGATGCCGCGATCCGCGTTGCCGCCTCGGCGAAACGTCCCGCGCCGACCGTGCCCACCCGCCAGGCTCTGCCCCGCCAGGAGCCGGGCCAGCGTCCGGCACGCCCCCTCCCCTACGCGCTGGAGGTCCACGGCGTCGACGACGGCACGCCCGGCTGGACGCTGGCGTTCGTCAATGCGGGCAGCGCCGCCGCCGTGTTCAGCGTCTACAGTGGCGACGGCAGGGCCGGCCCGTGGTTCTATACCATCGACGCGGGCAAGACCGTCACCGGGCGCTTTGCGACGATGTCGGCGCTCGCGGTGCATGGCCCCAACGGCTTCCTGCGCGAATTTCGCGATCCGACCGGACCCGAGCTGCGCTGCGAACGGCGCGGCACGGGCGACGCGATCGCGCTGACGCTGAGCAATCATGGTGCCGGCAAATGCGAACTGACGGTGCGGGCAAACGCCTATACGCCCATGCCCGCAACGATGGTCACGCTCGAGGCCGGCACCCGGCAAACCGTCATCTACCCGATCGCCGGCAACGACCACTGGTATGATCTCGTCGTGGAGCAAGCCGGTTCGCGCTGGCAGCGGCGAATGGCCGGTCATATCGAGACGGGACGAGCGAGCCGGTCCGATCCCGGAATACTGCACAGCTGATCGCACCAGCTCTGAGCCTTGCCCGGGACCCTGAACGAGGACCCGGCCACCTGATCCGCACCGTAATGACGCCTGCGCGCCAGCGAACTTTTTCGCCGAGATCGCGACGGAAGCCGTGCCTGGTCGCGTTCAAAAGGGAGTTCGCAGCCGCGACAGGCGGTGCGACGGATCCTTGAGGAGGAGCATGATGAGGACGATCCTGCTTGCCGTACTCGCTGCCGGGGCGGCTTTGACGGTGCCGGTACCCGCCGACGCGCGCCAGGGGTGCGGCGTTGGTGCGCACCGTGGCCCCGGTGGCTATTGCCGGCCCAATCGCGGTCGCGTCGTCGTCGCGCCACGCGTGGTGGTCGGACGCTATTACCAAGGCCGCGGCTATTGGGATGGCCGCCGCTATTGGGGCCAACGCTATCGCTGGCACGGCGGCTGGCGCTACCGCTAGGACGAGGTCGACCAGGGACGCCGCCAGCCGCCGTCCCTGTCGGCACCAATGACCCAATTCGCTCCGGGCCGTGTGCCGGATAGGAAAAGCCATGAAGACCATCGTTGAAATGACGTTGCGCGGCGCAGGTCTGGCGCTTGCACTCACCTCCGTCCAAGCCTGCGCGCAACCCGTCGAGCAGGCCGCCACGGCGACCCGCGCAGCACAGGCCGCGCCGGCGGGTCTCACGCGACAGGCGTTCCTGAAACGCCATGCGGAACGGCTGCTGGCACGCGATACCGATGGCGACGGGATGGTGAGCCAGGCCGAGTTCCTCGCCGCCGGTGGCAAGCAGGGGACCGCCAGACGCTTTGCGACACTGGACAAAAATGCCGACGGCCTGCTCGACACCGCCGAAATCGATGCCATGCTGACGCGTCGGTTCACGCGGATGGACGGTAACGGCGACACTGTACTGAGCGCCGAAGAGCGCGCCGCGGTGCGCGCGAGGAGGGGCAAACCCGCACGCGACGCGACCGCGACGTGATGCGGGATCGACCGGCATGGACGTAGGACGGTACGCGGTTGAGCGATCTGGATCCCGATACGACGCTGGTCGAGCGCGTCGGCCGCGGCGAACCGGCGGCGGCGCGGATGCTCGTGGCCTCAAAACTGCCGCGCATCCTCGGGCTCGCCACCCGCATGCTGCGCAACACGACCGAGGCCGAGGACGTCGCGCAGGAGGCGTTTGTGCGCGTCTGGAACCATGCGCGGGCGTGGCAGCCGGGCCGGGCGCGCTTCGATACCTGGCTTCATGTCGTGGTGCTCAACCTGTGCCGCGACCGCCTGCGGCGGCGTCGCGAGGTCACGACCGACACGCTGCCGGAGACGATCGATCCGGCCCCCGATGCGGAAGCGACGTTGCTGGCCGCCGAGCGTGGCCGGGACGTTGCCGCGGCAATCGCCGCGCTGCCCGAGCGTCAGCGCGAGGCAATCCTGCTGGTGCATTATCAAGATCTGTCCGGCGCGCAGGCTGCGCTGGCGCTCGATATCAGCGTCGAAGCGCTCGAATCGCTGCTGGCGCGTGGCCGGCGGACGCTGCGCGCGCGGCTCGCCGCGCCACGAGAGGATGAGGCATGCGTGAACCAATGACCCTCGATCGCTTCCGCGCACTTGCGGATGCCTATGGCGGTGTCATCGCGCGCTGGCCCGAGGATCAGCGGAACGCCGCGATGCGGTTCGCGGCGCACCCCGAGGCGGTGACGATCCTGCAGGAGGCGTCGGCGGTCGATACGATGCTCGACGCGTGGAGCGTTCCCGCGCCAGCATCGTCGCTGTCAGACCGGATCGCCGGCCGCCGGGCCATGCCGCACCCGAGCCCCGCCGGACGCGTTCGCTGGTGGTGGTCCGGGATCGGGATCGCAGCGGCGCTCGCGGGTGCTGCATCGGGTACCGCGGCGGTCGCGACGGTGTCGCCGGGCGATGCGCCGCAGGAAAACGTCACGTCGTTCGGTGCCGTCGATCTGCAGGAGGGATGACCATGACCAAGCTTCGTATCGCGATCCTCGTCTCGGTCGTGCTCAACCTGTTCCTGGCGGCGGCGCTGGTCGCGGGCTTCGTCTCGCTACGGACGGGGGGCGGGATGATCAACGCCGGGTCGCTCAGGATCGCAGGCGCCGAATTGCCCAAATCCGAGCGCCGGCCATTCCGGATGGCGTTGCGCGAGGCGCGTCGCGCGATGCGGCCGACGATCGTGCAGGCGCGCACCGCGAAGGCCGAGGCCGCGCTGTTGCTGCGCCAGCCGGTGCTTGACCAGGCGGCAGTCGTCGCCGCGCTCGACCGCGCGCGCGCCGGCGACATGGCGGTGCGGGCGGCGGTGGAGCGTCGCGCGGTCGCCTTCGCCGCGACGCTGACACAGTCGGACCGCGCGAAGCTTGCCGACGCGATGCAACGCCGCGCCGGGCGCGTGCCCCCGCCGCGCAACTGACGTCGCGCGATTCACGCCGCGCCGGAAAACGGCGCCACGCGCGTTGAAGTCACTGGTACATCATCGAGGTACGAGCATTGCCTGTCCAACCCGCCTTCCGATCGCCCGCCGCGATCGCGCTGAACCGCTTCGGTCTGGGTGCGCGCGCGCGCGACCTTCCGCCCGCCGATCCGAGCCGCTGGCTGGTCGATCAGTTCGAACGGTTCGAGGTTCGTCCCGCGGGGTTCGCCGCGCTCGACGATGCCGGGAAAGCGGTGCAGCGCTATCAGTCCGAGCAGCAGGCGATCCGCCGCGCCGCCCGGCAGGATACAGGCGTCGATCGGAAGCCCGATCTCAAGGCGGGGCGCCAGGATTTTCGCCAGGACATGCAGGCGCTCTATCGCGCGGGCGTCCAGGCCCGCGCCGACAGCGCGCTCGCGACCGAGGCGCCGTTCGTCGAGCGCATGGTGCATTTCTGGTCGAACCATTTCTGTATCTCGGCCGACAATCCGCAGACGACCGCCTATGCCGCCGCATTCGAGCGTGACGCGATACGGCCGCACGTGCTTGGCCGCTTCGCCGATATGGCGCTGGCCGCCGAACGGCATCCGGCAATGCTCATCTACCTGAACCAGATCCAGTCCATCGGTCCCCAAAGCGCAGCCGCCGCACGCAATCCCGACCGCAAGCGCGGCCTGAACGAGAATCTGGCGCGCGAGATCATGGAGCTTCATACGCTTGGCGTCCGGTCGGGCTATACGCAGGGCGACGTCACCGAATTCGCGCGCGCGTTGACGGGCTGGACGGTCGACGGGCTGGGCGCGGGACGCGATGCGGACGGAGACGCGAACCAGTTCGCGTTCAAACCCGCACGACATGAGCCGGGCACGCGCACGATCCTCGGCAAAGCCTATCCGCAGGAGGGCGAGGCGCAGGCGCGCGCGGCGCTGACGGACTTCGCGCAGGCCCCCGCGACCGCGACGCACGTCGCGACCAAGCTCGCCCGCCATTTCGCCGGCGACGCGCCACCACCCGCGATGATCGCGCGGCTCGCGGCAAGTTTCACGCGCAGCAAGGGCGATTTGCCCACGCTCTACCGCGCGCTGATCGCGTCGCCCGAGGCATGGGTCGCTCGCCCCACCAAGTTCAAGACGCCGTGGGAATGGTCGATCTCGTCGTTGCGCGGGCTCGGTCGCCGGCAGGCTGGGCAGATGCAGATGGCCGCGTTGCAGATCCAGCTCGGCCAGCGTGTCTGGAAACCCGGTACGCCCGCCGGGTGGGACGACGTCGCCGCGAGCTGGGCCGGCTCGGACGCGCTGCTGCGCCGCGTCGAGATCGCGCAGCGTCTGGCCGCGCCGTTCGGCGATACGATCGATGCGCGCACGCTGGCGCCCAGGATCATGCCCGCATCGCTGGGCGCCGCGACCGCGGAGCAGATCGCGCGTGCCGAAAGCCCGACCAGCGCGCTGGCGCTGATGCTGGTCTCACCCGATTTCCTGAGGAGATGATCCGATGATCGCCCGTCGCAGTTTCCTGTCCACCGCCGCGATCGGCGCGGGCGCGCTGTTCGTCGCCCCCGGCCTCGCGCTCGCCACCGTGGCGACCGACCGCCGGTTCGTCTTCATCATCCAGCGCGGCGCGGCGGACGGCCTCGACATCCTCCGCCCGACGGGCGATCCGGCGTTTGCAGGCCTTCGCGGGGACCTGGTCGGGGATGGCGCGGGGACCAGACTGGATAGCATGTTCTCGCTGCATCCAGCGCTCGCCGAGGTCGGCCGGATGTATGGGCAGGGCCAGGCGCTGTTCGTCCACGCGGTCGCTTCGCCTTATCGCGACCGGTCGCATTTCGATGGCCAGAACGTGCTCGAAACGGGTGGCGCGCAACCCTATGTCGTGCGTGACGGCTGGCTCAACCGGCTGGTCACGATGCTCCCGCGATCGAGCGACGAGGCGATCGCGATCGCGCCAACGGTGCCCACCGCACTGCGCGGTTCCGTCCAGGTCGCGTCGTTCGCGCCGTCCGCGCTGCCGCATGCAGCGGACGACCTCATGACGCGCGTGACCGCGCTCTACGCCGAGGATCCGCAACTCCACACCGCCTGGGCCGCCGCGCTCGAGACGAAAGGCTTAGCGACCGGTGCGAACAGCGGACAGGACCCCGCGAGCCTTGGCCGCCTCACCGCCAGTTTCCTGACCAAGCCGAACGGCCCCCGGATCGCGATGCTCGAAACGCTCGGATGGGACACGCACACCGCCCAGAAAGGTCGGCTGGCAAACCAGCTCAAAAAGCTCGACGCGATGCTCGCCGCGCTGCGCGACGGCCTCGGCCCGGTCTGGGCGAATACGACGGTGCTCGTAGCGACCGAGTTCGGCCGCACCGTGGCGGTCAACGGAACCGGCGGGACGGACCATGGCACGGGATCGGTGGCGATGCTCGTCGGCGGTGCGGTCAAGGGCGGCCGCGTGATTGCGGACTGGCCGGGGCTGGCGCCCGCGAACCTCTACGAAGCGCGCGACCTGCGCCCGACGGGTGCGCTCGACTCGCTGATCGCTGGTGCCGCCGCGGAAAGTCTTGCGCTCGATCCCGAGCGGGTCGGGCGTGGCCTGTTCGCGCAGGCGACGCGCGACCGCCCGATGGCGGGTCTGCTCCGCATCTGAGCCATGACAGCCAACATGCCGGTAGCGCGGACGCTCGCCACGCGAGGAGACGCTGGTTCAGGCCCTGCGGAACGGCAATTCGGCGCTTGCGGCGCGACGGTTTCGCGCAGAAAACGTCACGCAGCATGGCATCCACCGAAAGGAGCTGATCGATGCGTAAGCTGGCCGGCGCGGCGTTCGTGTCGCTTGACGGCGTGATGCAGGCCCCCGGAGGACCGACCGAAGACCCGACGGGCGGTTTCGCCCTGGGCGGCTGGGTGTTCGGCGTCGGCGACGACGTGATCGACCCGGTGCTGGGCGGACTATTCGAACCGCCGTACGCGCTGCTCCTCGGCCGGCGGACCTACGACATCTTTGCGGCCTATTGGCCGTTCGTCGAGGGCGAGATGGCCGATATGGGGGACGCGTTCACCGCGGCCGACAAGTATGTCGTGACGGACAGCGATCAGCCGCTCGAGTGGGCGAACAGCCATCGTCTCGACGGCATCGCCGCGATTGGCGCGCTGAAGCAAAGCGACGGTCCCGACCTGCTGATCCAGGGATCATCGACGCTGTACCCGCCGCTGCTGGCGGCCGGGCTGATCGACGAACTGGTGCTCATGACCTTCCCCGTCGTGCTCGGCACCGGCAAGCGGCTGTTCGGCGACGGCACGCCGCCGGGGACGCTGCGGCTGATCGACCAGCAGGTCGGCGCGAAGGGCGTGATCGTCACGCGCTGGGCACCGGCCGGGCCGGTCGCGATCGGTCCCCACCCGCATCCCAGCACCAGCGCAGCGGAAGCCGAACGCCAGCGCCGAATGATTGAGGGACGCTGGTAGTCCCGTCGCGGCCCCGCACCTCTCGGCACAGGCTTCCACGTTTGCGCTGGCCGCGCGCAAACGGACGGTAAATTGATTCAGATCACCCTGACCGGTTCGAGCCAAGGAACGGACCGGTGTCTGCATCGTCCGGCAGGGGATAGAATCGCGAGGTTACATGCCCGGACCAACTTTGGTGTTCCTACACGCGCTTGGCGCCAGCGGCCGGGAATGGCGGCAGGTCGTCGACGCGTTGCCCGACCATGACTGCGTTGCTCTGGACCTGCCGGGATTCGGCGACGCGGCGGATGCGGGTCACGCCGACGTAGAGACACTGACGGACTGGCTCGCAGACGAGATCCGCTCGCGCGACCTCACCGCGTGCGTGCTCGTCGGGCATAGCATGGGCGGCAAGGTCGTCACGCTTGTGGCAGCGCGCGCCGCAGCGGGGGAGATCGGCTTGTCGGGCGTCCTCGGCGTGGTGCTGGTTGCGGCATCGCCCCCTGCCCCCGAACCGATGGACGAGGATCGCCGCGCGGAGATGATCGGATGGTTCGCCGACGGGCAGATTGCGCGCGAAGACGCAGCGACCTTCGTCGATGCCAACACCGCGACGCCGCTCACGGGATCGTTGCGCGATCAGGCGATCAACGACGTGCTGCGCTCGAGCAGGGACGCCTGGGTCGGCTGGCTCGAACGCGGCAGCCGCGAGGACTGGAGTGCCGATGCGGGGCGGATATCGATCCCCGCGCTGATCCTCGCGGGCGCCGAAGACGGCGACCTCGGCGAGGACGCGCAGCGCCGGCTCAACCTGCCGCATTATGCCACCGCCGTGGTGAAGACAGTCGAGGGGGCGGCGCACCTCATCCCCTATGAACAGCCGCAGCGTCTCGCCGCGTTGATCCGCGGTCACGCGACCGCGGTCGCGCACGCGATGTTGCCGCCGGCTTTTGCCCGGCTGCTCGGGTCCGACCGCGTCAGCCACCGGACGCGCGGCGTTATGCTCGACCGGATGCGTCCGCCGCCGCCGCGCGCTGCGATCTGGACGGACGAGCACAGCGCGACCGTCGCGTCGCTCGTCGCGCAGATCCTGCCCGATTGCGGCGCCGACCGCGACCTGGCGGATCGGATCCTTGCCGGCATCGCCGAGGGCACCGGCGACGGCTGGCGCTTCGCCGCCTTGCCCCGCGATGCCGAGGCATGGGAACGCGGGCTCGCGACGCTGAACGCAGCCACGGGCGGCTTTTCCACGTTGGCGCCTCAGGCCCAGAGCGAATGGCTGGACCGGATCGCCAGCGGCGCTGTCGGTATCGAGGAGGATGAAGCGCATCTTTCCCCCGCACAGATGACGCTCTGGTTCGAAGACGTCCGTGCCGAGACGGTCCGCGTCTGGATGTCGTTGCCGGCAACGATGGCGGCGATCGTCTATGACGGCTTTGCGGTAGGCGGCGATGGTCGGCGCAAGCAGGGCTATGCCCGCACCAGTGCCGGTGATCGGGAAGCATGGCAGCCCTCGGCGGAGCGTCGGTCATGAGGACGCCACGCCATGCCGCGACGGATGTCGTCGATGCGGTCGTGATCGGCACGGGTGCCGGAGGCGCGCCGCTCGCCGCGCGTCTTGCACAAGCGGGGCTTTCGGTCGTGGCGCTGGAGGCCGGCCGTGCGTTCCGGCCCGACGAGCATGTCGCCGACGAGGTCGCGGCCGATATCTACTGGATGGAGGAACGACTGAGCGGCGGATCGACGCCCACCGCGTTCGGATCGAACAATTCGGGTATGGGCGTCGGTGGCTCGACGTTGCACTGGGGAGCGTTCTGCCCGCGTCCCGACGCGCGCGACCTGCAACTGAAGACGCTGACCGGCGAAGGCGCCGACTGGCCGATCGCGCATGCCGAACTCGTCCGCTACATCGAGGAGGTGGAGCAGGACACCGGCGTATCGGGGCCAGCGGACTATCCCTGGGATCCCGCACGCCGCTATGCCTATCCCCCCGTCGCGCGCAACGCGTCGGCCGATGCGATGGCGCGCGGCTGCGCGGCGGTCGGGATCACCGCGACCGATGCCCCCGCCGCGCTGGTCTCGCGCGATCGGGATCAGCCGCACTGGGGACAGCGGCAAGCTTGCGTCAACTGCGGGACCTGCCACCAGGGCTGCCGCAACGCTGCCAAGACGAGCATGGACACGACCTATCTGCCGGTCGCGGTGGCGCATGGGGCCGAGATCCGCGCCGGCGCACGCGTGGTGTCGTTCGCGTTCGACGCAAGCGGCCGGATCAATGCGGTCGTGTATCACCAGGGTGGCCAGGAGCATCGCCAGCGCTGCTCCGCCGTTTTCCTGTGCGCCGGCGGTGTGGAGACACCGCGCCTGTTGCTGAACCTCGGCATCGCCAATTCGAGCGGTCAGGTCGGGCGCAACTTCATGGCGCATGTCGCGACGCAGGTCTGGGGCCGGTTCGACGCCGAGATGCGGATGAACCGCGGCTATCCCTCGTCGCTGATCAGCGAGGACATGATGCGACCCGGCGATGCCGGCTGCGCGGGGGGCTATCTGATCCAGAGCCTGGGCGTGCTGCCCGTCAATCTCGCCACCGGGCTGGCACGCGGCGCGGGTCTCTGGGGCGAACGGCTCCAGACGATCCTTCGCGGCTACAACCGGATGGCCGGGATCGGCATCAACGGCGAGTGCCTGCCGCATGCCGACAACCGGCTGACGCTCGCCGACGAGGTCGACGGCTTCGGTCACCGCAAGGCGCGGATCGACTTCAGCTATCATGCGAACGAACAGGCGATCGATCGCCACGCGCGGCGCACGCTCACCGACATCTGGGCCGCGGCGGGTGCGCAGGATATCTTCGCGGTCGATCGCTCGGCGCATACCATCGGCACCTGCCGCATGGGGCATGATGGCGACGAGGCGGTGGTCGACCCCGACGGCCGCAGCTTCGACGTTCCCAATCTGCTGATATGCGACAACTCCGTCTTCCCGAGCGCGCTGGCGGCCAACCCCGCGCTGACGATCATGGCGTTGTCGCTGCGCACCGCCGACCGTTTTCTCGCATCGCGTTTTTGAGGAGATCATCATGGATTTGGGTATCAAGGGTCGTATCGCGCTGATCAGCGGCGCGGATTCGGGGATGGGCAAGGAGACGGCACGACTGCTGCTCGAGGCGGGCGTGCGCGTCGCGATCACCGATCAGCCGGGCGGTACGCTCGACGATGCACTGGCCGAACTGTCGCCGCTCGGCGAGGTCGTCGCGGTGACGGGCGACGTGACCAGCATCGACGATGTCCGCGCCATCTGGGCAGAGGTTCGCAAGCGGCTGGGCAACCCCGATATCTACGTCAACGCAGCGGGCGTGACGGGTGCCACGGGCGATTTCCTCGACGTCGACGATGCCGGCTGGCAGCAGACGCTCGACATCAATCTGATGGGCGCGGTGCGCATGTGCCGCGAGGCGATCCCGGCGATGCGCGACAGCGGCTGGGGCCGGATCGTGCTGTTCGCCTCCGAGGATGCGGTTCAGCCCTATGTCGACGAGCTGGCCTATTGCGCGTCGAAGGCGGGGATCCTCAGCCTCGCGAAAGGGCTGTCCAAGGCCTATGGCGGCGACAATGTCCTCGTGAACACCGTCTCGCCTGCGTTCATCGCGACGCCGATGACCGACAAGATGATGCGCAAGCGCGCCGAGGAGCGCGGCGAAAGCTTTGACGCAGCAATTGATAGCTTCCTCGAGGAGGAGCGTCCCGGCATGGTGCTCAAGCGCCGGGGCCGGGCCGAGGAGGTCGCCGCCGCCGTCGCATTCCTGTGCTCGGAGCGCGCCAGCTTCATCAACGGCGCGGGCATACGGGTCGATTCCGGGTCGGTGTTCACGATCGCCGGATGACCCGGACGCCGTGCGATTGACGCTCGGGCAGGCCGGCGCGGCGATCCGCTGAACACGGCGCGCGCCGGTGACGGGGCGGTAGGGCGGAATGTCCGGGTGACACGCTGCTCCCGCCCCGGTACTTGCCCGGCGTGCAGGCCATTCGCCACCTTCTCGCGCAACGCCATCTGGCCGTGCTGCTGTGCGTGGCGACGCTGTTGCTCAAGGTGCTGGTACCCACCGGCTACATGATCGCGAGCGATCACGGCCAGATCGTCATCACGCTCTGTCCGGGCGCCGGTCCGGTCACGACGAACGATATGCCCGGAATGCACGGGGATATGCCCGATCACGGCAAGGCGGGCGATCACGGCAAGGCCGAGATGCCGTGCGCCTTCTCCGGCCTCTCGGCCGCCGTGATCAACGCGATCGACCCGGTCCAGCTTGCCAGCCTGATCGCCTTCATCCTCGCCGTCGGCGTGGTAGCGACGCGCGTGCCCGCGCCAGCAAGACCGGCCTTTCTACGCCCGCCGTTGCGCGCACCACCCGCTTACCTCTGACCCGTCATCCCGCGCCGTTCCCGTCGGCGCGTTCGTGAATTGCGGCCTGCGCCATCGTCGGCGCCGGGCCGGCCAGAGGTATTCCCATGCTCCGATCCTATTTGCTGACAGGCGCGGCCGTGCCCTGTCTGTTGCTCGCCGTTCCGGTCAGCGCACAGAGGCGCGACATCGCCGTCGACCGCACCGACGCGACGATCATCGTCACCGGCCAGCGCGACCCCCTCAAGCTCGACGACCAGGCGCAGGCGGGCAGTCGCCTCGGTCTCTCGATCCGCGAAACACCGGCGAGCGTCGAGGTACTGACACAGGACGACCTGCAGATCCGCGGTCTGCGTACCGCGCGCGAGGCGTTCAACGACGTGGTGGGCGCTATCGCCGGCAACGTGCCGGGCAATCCGGCGGTCGTCAGCCTGCGCGGCTTCGCGGGCAACACCGTGTCGATCCTTCAGGACGGGGTGCGGGTTTCGGCGTCGACCGTCGTCCAGCGCGACAGCAACACCTGGCATTATGACCGGGTCGAGGTGCTGAAGGGGCCGGCGTCCGTCCTCTATGGCGAGGGCGCGTTGGCCGGGGTCATCAACAAGGTGACGCGCAAGCCGGTGCTGGGCGAACGCCACCTCGATACGCTGCTCTCGGTCGGCAGCTTCGCCACGGTCTTTGCAGCGGGCGGGGTCAATCTGCCGCTATCCTCCACGATCGCGGTGCGCGCGGACGCCAGCTACCAGCGATCGGACAGCCTCTATGACGTCGACAACAACGACACGCTCTCGGCCGGACTGACCGCGAGCGCGCTGTGGCGGCCAAGCGACCGCCTTTCGCTGCTGGTCGCGGTCGATCATTTCGAGGATCGCTATGACGCGACCTATCAGGGCCTGCCGCTGATCCCGGGCCAATATGCCCTGCGCCCTACCGACGCCGTCACGTCGGCAAGTGGGCTGGTCGCAGATCGTGCGCTGCGTCGGCGCAACTATAACCCGCAGGGCGCCTATTCGGGCGCGAACGAGACGACGATCCGCTCACGCCTCGACTGGACAATCGACGGCGGGTGGAGCGTTGCGCTCGACCTGACAGGCTACACCGCCGACCGTGCGTTCCTGCTCGCGGACAGCCAGAGCTTTGTCGCGCCGACCGCGGCGTTTCCGCATGGCAGCTTCCGTCAGACCTATCAGGACTTCCGGCACGATCACCGGTTCTGGAACGCGCGCGGGGTCGTGGGGAACGACAGCCGTATCGCCGGTCTGCGCAACCGCTTCAGCCTTGGGATCGAGCATAACGATACCGATTTCGTCAGCCTGCGACAGACCGCGGCGGCGGCAACGCTGCCGGCGGTGGACGTCCGCAATCCGGCGGTCGTCCCCCTGCCCAGCGGAACGGCGATCTTCACCGCGGGCAACGTCACGTTCGACTCGGGGCTGAAGCAGAGCTCGGTGTTCGTGGAGGACGCGCTGAACCTGACACCCAGATGGCTGCTGGTCGGCGGGGTGCGCTGGGATCACATGGCGCTCGATCGCGCGACGACACAGAATGCGACCGGCGCGGTCGATCGAAACAGCCCGACCTTCGACCCCGTGTCGTGGCGGGCGGGAACGACGTGGGACGTGACCCCGGGAGTAACGCTCTACGCGCAATACACGACGGCCGTATCGCCGGTGTCGTCGATCCTGCTGGCGTCGATCGCCAACAGCCGGTTCCGGCTGACCACGGGCCGCGCCTATGAGGCCGGGTTCAAGGCAAGCACATGGGGCGGACGGGCGAGCGTTACGGGTGCGGCGTACCGTATCGCGCAACGCGATATTCTGACGCGCGACCCCGGCAACCCGGCGCTCGCCGTACAGGGTGGCCGACAATCCTCTCAGGGTGTCGAGCTGTCCGGTGTCGTCGCGCCCGTACCGGCGCTGCGGCTGTCGGGCGGCGTGTCCTACACCGACGCGCGGTATGACGAACTGTCCGAACTGGTGGCGGGCGTGCGGATCGACCGCAGTGGCAACCGCCCGATCAACATCCCCTCCACCACGGTCAACGCGTCGGCGCTCTTCACGATCGCGCGCAGCGTCACGCTCGGCGGTTTCCTGCGTCACGCCGGTGCGTTCTACACCGATACCGCGAACACGATCCGGGTGGCCGGGCATAGCGTGCTGGACGCCAGCGTGTCGTTCCCGGTCGCGGCGCACGCGACGCTGACGCTGCGCGGGCGAAATCTGACGGACGCGTTCTACGGCGAGTATTCCGGCTACCCGTCGACCAACGTCTATATCGGCGCGCCGCGATCGTTCGAAGTCGCACTCGCGACACGGTTCTGAGCATGGCGGGGCATCACCGATCCGCCGCATCACGCGCGCGCATCCTCGTCCGCCGTCTGCATCTCTGGCTGGGGTTGAGCCTCGGCCTGCTGTTCGTCGTGCTCGGGCTGACGGGGTCGGCGCTGGTCTTCTACACCAGCATCGACGCAGCGCTGCATCCAGCGATCCAGGCGCGGCAGAACGATCCCGCGCCAGCCATGACCTCGCCTGCATGGGATCGCGCGCTGGCAACCGGGCGCGCCCGCTGGCACGATGCGCAGGGCAAGTGGACGTTCGAGGTGACGCGCGAGAGCGGCGCGATCCAGGCCCGCTATTATCCCGCGCCCGGGCATCACGCCGACCGGACGATGGTCTGGTTCTCGGGCGACGGCACGCACATCGTCCGCGCCGAACCATGGGGCGGCTACCTCATGACCTGGCTCTACGAGCTTCACATGCAGCTGCTCGCCGGTGACGTCGGTGGACAGGTGGTCGGATGGTCGGGTGTCGCGCTGCTGCTGCTGCTGATCAGCGGCGTCGTCGCGTGGTGGCCGCGCGGAAGCTGGCGCAAGGCGCTCGCGTTCAAGCGCGACGCCGCCCCGATCCGCCGGCTTCGCGACGTGCACAAGCTGTCCGCGCTCTGGAGCATGCCCTTGCTGTTCGTGTTGGTCGCGACCGGCGTGCTGCTCGCGCTGCCATCGGTCACGCAGACGCTGCTGCACCCAGCCCCCATCCCCGCACCGAAGTCACCGCACGGTGGCGCAGGCCGGACCACGATCGTGCAGGCGTTCCGGCTGGCACAGCACGCGTTGCCTGGCGGTCGCATCGTCTTCATCGACATGCCGACCGCCCCGGAAACGCCGATCCGGGTGCGTCTCCAGATGCCCGGCGACCCCCACCCCCGGTTCCCCGGCAGCTATGTGTTCGTGGATCGGCCCTCAGGCCGGGTGCTCGCAGTGCATGATGTCCGGCGAGGCGGCACCGGTTCGGTCGTCGCGCGCTGGATCCGCACGTTGCACGACGGCACGGTCGGGGGTCTGGCGACACGCGTTCTCGCGGTCGGACTGGGCTTCGTTCCGGCGGTGCTGTTCGCGACGGGCTTGCTCCACTGGCTGCGGCGGCGGCGCGCCGCACGGGGGGGCTGATGCCCGTTCGTCGTCGCTCCAGCCCGCGGGTCGCCAGGCGAGGAAGGAAAGGCGACGCGGATCGCCGCCTTTCCAGGGAAGCAGCTTACCAGTTCACCCCGAGGCGCGCGTAGAGGTAGCGGCCGTTGAAGCCGAACGGCGAGTAATAGGGGAAGCCCAGCACCCCGGTCGAGTTGTTCGCCGCGATCGTTCGATCCGGATAGACGTCGAACACGTTGCTCACCCCCAGCCCGATCTGCGCGCCCTTCGCCGCGGCATAGCGCAGCTCGAGATCGGTGATCGCGTGCTTGCCCGTATGGACGTCGGCGCTGGCGATCGTTCCCGCCTGATTGACGTTGCCATAATAGGTCACGCGGGCGAGCGCGCCGATCTCGTCGAGCGACCAGTCGAGCGTGCCGGTCACCTTTTGCTGCGGCGTCCCGTCCTCGAGCGTCAGGATGCGGCTGCGGGCGAACAGGGTGGGCGCAGGGTTGAGCGTCGCGGTGGAGGTGGGCACGCGCGTCACCTTCACGTCGTTGATGTTGCCGGCCAGCGTGAGATCGAACGCCCCGGCGGTCGCGGTCCGCAGCCGGTAGTGCGCGACCACGTCGATCCCCTTGGTGGTCGACGCCAGCCCGTTGATGAAGAACCGCGCCGCCGAGACGTTGAACGGGTTCAGCAGTCCCGCGACCTGCGGGCTGAACGTCGCAGCGATGTTCTCCGACAGGCCGATCTGGTCGCGGATATGGATGCGGTAGGCGTCCACCGTCAGGTCGAAGCCGCCGGCGCGGATGACCGTACCGACCGACAAATTGGTCGACTTTTCGGGCTCGAGCGGCAACCCGCCGAGCGCGGTACCGACCGCGCTGGTCGACGGGTAGGTGCCGGTCTGGATCGGCACGCCGTTGGTGACGACCTGCGCGACCTGCGTGAAATATTGCTGCTGGAGCGACGGCGCGCGGAAGCCCGTCGAGGCGGTGCCGCGCACCGCGAACCAGTCGGCGATATCGTAGCGCGCCGAGACCTTGCCCGTCGCGGTGGTGCCGAAGTCCGAATAGTCCTCGGCGCGCCCCGCAATCCCGAGCAGCAGCGAGTCGGTCACCTGCGCGTCGAGATCGAGGTAGATGCTGCCGTTACGCCGGCTCCGCTCGGTCGCGTTGAGCGGCGAGAAGCCGCCAAATCCCTGCGCGCCGGGCGCCACGCTGGTACCGGCGGGAATACCGGTGACCGTCCCCGCCACCGGATAGCCGTAGGATGCAAGCTCCCCCGCGGTGATCTTGTACCCCTCACGCCGTCCCTCGATCCCGAAGGCGACGTTGAGCGACTGGAACACGTCGAACTTGCGCGTGACGTCGAGCCCGGCGACATATTGGTCATAGGCGAGCGACCCGTCGTCGAACGTGCGCGGGGTCGCGGTCCCGAAGGCGTAGTTTGCCGAGTTGAGCGTCCGGAAGACGATCGTGTTGCGGCCATAGCTGAGCGACAGGTCGATATCGAACCCCGCGGCGTCGCCACGCAGCCCCACCGCCGAGTTGATGTCCTTCGACTTGGTGTTGATGATCGGCAGGAAGCCGGCGGAATAGCCCGCCCGATCGAGCAACGGCTGCGCGGCGGTCGTCGCGATCCGCGGGAATGCCGCGCTGCGGCTGTCGCGGTCCTGATAGCCGCCGAACGCATAGACGCTCAGATGATCGGTGAGCGACGTCCCCGCGTTGACGAAGCCGGTATATTGCTCGACCGCGGGATCGCCGTAGCGGCCGGTCACACGGGTCGGGCTGACGCGCGGATCGAAGTCCGCACGATTGGTCGGCAACCGCTTGGTGTACTCGCCCGACACGGTCAGATAGCCGTCCCGGCCAAACCCGATGCCCTGCCATACCGATGCGGTCAGCGCGTGCTCGCCGGTGACGTCGCGGCTGCCGCGCGCGGTGTCGACCTCGGTATTGTAGAAGCCGTAGGTCACCTGCGCCCCGCCGCCGCTGCGCGCCTGCCGCAGCCTGAGATTGACGACACCCGCGATCGCGTCCGAGCCATATTGCGCCGATGCACCGTCGCGCAGCACCTCGATCCGGTCGAGCGCGACGGTCGGGATCGTGTTCAGATCGACCGCCGCCGATCCGCGCCCGACGGTGCCGTTGGTATTGAGCAGCGCCGAGGTATGCCCACGAATGCCGTTGACCAGCACCAGTGTCTGGTCGGGCGACAGACCGCGAAGCGTCGCTGGGCGGATTGCGTCGGTGCCGTCGTTGGCGGCGGGGCGCGGGAAGTCGATCGACGGCGCGATCGCCGACAGCGCCGCGCCGAGCTCGGTCGTTCCCTGCCGTTGCAGGCTGGCGCCGCTGAGCACGTCGACCGGCGATGCGCTGTCCAGACGGCTTCGTCCCTCGACGCGCGTGCCGGTGACGATGATGTCGTCACCCTCCTCGGGCGTCGATGCAGAGTCCGCGACGGGTGCCGCCTGCTCCTCTTCGGACTGGCCCCGGACGGGGAGTTGCGCCTGCCGTTGCGCCGAAGCGGGGGACGCCTGTCCGGCGGCCGTCGCGAGTGCGGCGGCGGTGAGCAGAAGCTCGGTGACCATCATTTCGTATTACCCCTGTCGAATCCCGCCGCCCGCCCGCGCGCTTGCACAGGCGACAGCGAACCGCCGATCTAGACCGAGCCGACCACGCAGGCTGGCTAGAAAAACTTGTGCTGACAGGGGCTTCGGCTTTGCTGCACTGCAGCAACGGGCTCATGCAGGCTCACCCGGCGATCCGCGTCACTGCGGCTTTCGCGCGCGCCCGGCCCATTTGCTCCATACCGCCGGCGCCGTGAGCATTTTCATGTACACGCCGCCGACTACGGCGCGCGCCTGGAACCCGACCTGCGCCCCGTCCTTCGTCTCGTACCAGTCGCTGAGCGGCACGCGACTGGGCGTTTCACGCATGTAGCGGTGCACCGGCGCGATCAGCTGCTCGAACTCCGACCGGTCGTCGGACAGCGTCGCGCTCCAGACGATCCAGTCGAGCTTGGTATAGGTCTTTCGGCTATCCAGCGGCAGGCCGTATGGCTGCTGGTTCTTCAGGTAGAAACCGACCTCCTGACGCAACAGCGATGCGGGGAACAGGTTGCGCCCCAGCACCTTGTCCCAGGCGAGATTGTATTTCTGGCTCCACGTACCGGGGCGGTCGAATGCCAGCCGTGTATGGTCGCCGTCCTGCGCCATCGTGAGCCACTTGGCGGCCATCTGCCGCGACAGCGCGCGATACCGCGTCGCTTCCGCCTTCTTGCCGAGCAGCCGGGCGAGCTCGGCATAGCTGTCGAGCGCACTGATCGCCTTGATCGACAGATTGGTGTTGTGCGCGAGGTGGCCGGCAAAATCGTCGGTGCTCAGCTGATTCTCGGGATCGAGGCCCTTGTCGCGCAGATAGGCCGCCCAGCGTTGCAGCAGCGGCCAATAGCGTTCCGCAAGGTCGGCATTGCCGCGGATCTTCGCGATCGCGCCGACCATCAGCAGCATGTTGCCGCTTTCCTCGACCGGCATCTGGTCGTCCTCGCTGCGCTCGCCGCCGCCATAGACCTGGCCGTTCGCCTGCGGATAAGTGCCGATGTCATGCGGCGCGAAGGGGAAGCGCCAGCGCGGCATCTGCGCATAGTCGAGGATCGGGCGCAGCTGCGCCTCGAGCAGATCGGGATTGAGCAACAGGAAGAAGGGCGACGTCGGATAGGTGATGTCGACCGTGGCGATGCAGCCATTGCTGAAATTCTCCTTGGAGAAATACAGCGGTCGTCCGTCGATGTCGGCGACGAGCTTGTGCGCGGCGAGCGTCTGCCGGTACGCCACCACCGCGATCTCCGCATAGGCACGGCCGCCGACGCGTTCCAGGTCGGCGGTGAGTTCGCGGTCGAATGCCTCGCCGCGTTTGCGCAGAGCCGGTTCCTCCGCCTCCGCCTTCAGCAGGAGGTCGGCCATCGTCATGCCGTCGCGCCGCCAATAGGCGGGCAGCCGCCGCTTGAAATACTCGATTCCGTCGATGTCGTCATAGGCGACCATCGCGCGCCGCGTGTCTGCGGTCACGCCGACGTCGCCGAAGTCGACCAGCATGGCCATCGCCGGCCGGTCCTGATGCGCGAGCCGCGGCATCGCCATGTCGTCGGCGTCGGGCATCCGGCCGGACTTGAGGAATCGATCGCGTCCGCTTTCGCCAATCGTCGCGGTCATGGTCCCCGCCTGTCGCGGCACGGCGAGCTGTGCCCAGCCCCAGTCGATACGCAGATTGTCGCCGACCTTCTCCAACACCTGCTGCGTGTTGGTACCGATCCGCATCACGGCCATGTCGCCGACGCGGCTGGTGCCCCAGACGACGGATTGCTGTTCGTTGTCGACCGCGAGCTGCGCGCTTGCGTCGAAGTACAACTGCACGGCGTGGCGGCGCGCGTCGGTCGCGCGCACGGTCCAGCTCAGATACGTCACCGGCCGCGAGAGCAGATCGAGATCGTCGGGCAGCGCGGGCGTGAAGAACGTCGCGGTCAACCGGACACCCCCGCCTTCATACTCGTAGCTGGTGCGCGTCGGGGTCAACGCGCGCGACGTCTGCTTCATCGCGTCGCCGGCCCCGCCCCGCCCCATGAAGCGCAGCGGCTTGCCGTCGACACGAAGCCATCCGGTCATTTGCTGGTCCGTACCCGTCCAGTGCCGGGTCGATTGCTCGGTCGTCGTGTCGGCGAAGCTCCAGACGCTGAAATACGGATCATGCGCGATCAGCGGGGTCGCGGGCGTGCGCGTCGTCACGGGTTCCTGCGCGACCAGCGGCTGCGCTGCGCCGCTCGCGCAGAGGAGCGACAGAGCGACCCGGTGCCGGGCAATCGATCGGAGAAATGCCATCTGGGAAGTCCTTCACGAGGCTTTCGCGCGACAGATGCGGCGCAGGAAGCGGGCCGGGGCGAGACGGTTCTCACATCGCGCGGAACCTCGCGCGGCTACCGTCGAATGTCGGAGGCTTTACGTTCGTTCTTGAACGGCGTGCCGGTCAGGGTCGTGGCATCGAACGTCATCCTTCCCGTGGCGACACATCGATCGTGTGTTCCGCGCCCTTCTCGCCGCTGTGATTAATAAGATAAAGCATTTTGTTTTCGTGAGTGTGCAAGGCTTGGCGGGTCATCGTCATCTGAGGCGGATCTGACGAACGATCGATGGCGGATCACCGGGTTTTTTCGCGACGCAGGATCCGCCGACTGACCAGGAGACAAACCAGCCATGCTGGCCCACTGGTCGCAACTAGGATTGCGCCCGGTTGTCCGAGCCCGTCGTGAAGCGCCTCGGGTCGGGCCCAGGGCCATGGCCAGGAGAGGTACAGGCCGTAGACGAGCATCGCGAGTGGCACGACCGTGCCGACGAGGAGGACTGCGCTGGCAGCAGCATTCGGGGCGCTGCGGCTCCGTCTGACGGCGTAACCCAGCAACGCCGTGATCGCTGCGGCTGGCGGCATCACGAATACGCTCAGGATCAGGGTCATCATCATAGGGCGCAGCATGTCGGCCGCAAAGAACGGCTGCAAGTCATCGCCGCGGATCACGATGCGTTAGTGCAGCCGGGCGCGCGGCCCTCCCCTGTTTCGCGAACGCCGCACGGCGTTCGCGAACGCCGGTTAGACCATGAGGAGCAGCGGCAGCGCCGTTCCGATTATCAGCATGAGGATCGATACGCGCCGCGTCGCCGCATTGTTGAGCGCGATCATGACACCCAATACCGACGAGATGCTCAGGCCGACCGACAACAACGCGACGAAGACCTGCATCGGCAGGCGAGACGGCTTGCTGGATGCGGGCGCGGGCTTCGCGATCGGTTGGCCCCGCTCTGCCACGTTCGCGACGGGCCGTTGCTCCTTGCGTTCCGCGCCACGATCGCGGGGCGTTGCGGAATCCTTGTGGACGCTCGCCATCCATACGATCCAGGTCGGCGGCGTACCGCCATAGCCTTTTTCCTCCTGCAGCCGGAATGTCTGCAGCGCGCCGCTGAGCGCGAACAGCAGGATCGCGGGCGTGAAGAACACGCCGATATAATGGTGGATCCGGCGCAACTGCCGCATCGTCTGCGCCTTCATCATGATCATTCCGTCCTTGCCACCTCGTTGGTGAGCGCCGCGGCGCGGAGCTTCAGCCTCGCCGTCGGTCGAGCGTAACGCCGATGTGCGTCAGCTACTGATCGTCCAAATCCGCGGACGTCAACAATATAGGCGGCTCGCCCCCCAGGCGCTTGACGAATTCGCGCCGGGCAATGTGGTGAATTTCATCCTCATGCTCCTCGAACCCTTCCATCGCGGTCTCGGGGTCCATGCCGTCGAGCGCAGGGTCGATCAGTTCGGCAAGCGCATCCGCGGTGATCAGGAATTCGACGTCGCCCAGATCGGTCGTGCCGACAAAGCCGACGCTTTCGCGTTCCGCAACCCATATGCCGGAACCGCCTTCGAAACGAACGCTGGGCTGCGCCATCGCCGTCAGCCTCCGATCGAGGACGGCGACGCAGGAAGGCGCTCGGCGAGTGACGCGATGCCATCCCCGGCGAACGACGTCGAGGATACGCCGTCGATCAGGACAGCGCGTTCGGTCGTCAGTACCGCCGCCGCCTTGTGCTCGGGATCGAGGTCGACCCACGCCCGCACCGCACCGGCCAGGTTGGTGACTTCGGGAAGGTCGCCATCGCCCCGGGGCACGTTTTCCAGCGCCGCACTCATGCGCCAGTCGATCTCCGGTGTCTTGGTCGTGTCACCCCAGATCGCCTCGGTCATCGTATTCCCTTTCCGTGGTCGCGTCACTCGCTGCGCACCGATCGCGCAAGACGTGCGTCCGATGCAAGCAGGACGCGCCGGTTGGTCCTATTGTTCATTCAAAGCGCGGGATCGATCGCACGCCCGCGCGTTCTGAAGGCGAACGCGGCGACTGCGCCGCAGGAGATCGAGATGCGTACCGTCCAAATCGCGAAAGACACGCATGCGCCCTGCCTCGGACAGGGGACATGGAACATGGGCGAGAACCCTGCACGGCGCGCGGAGGAGATCGCCGCGCTGCGGACCGGTGTCGAGCTTGGCATGACGCTCATCGACACGGCGGAGATGTACGAGGACGGCGCCGCGGAGGAACTGATCGGCGAGGCGCTGGGGCGTGTCCGTGACGATGTGTTCCTCGTGAGCAAGGCGTATCCACAGAACGCGTCGCACGATCGGTTGCAGAGCGCGTGCGAGGCGAGCCTTCGCCGCCTGGGGACGGATCGACTTGACCTGTACTTGCTGCACTGGCGTGGCCGCATACCCTTGTCCGAGACGATCGAGGGAATGCAGGCGCTGACGAAGGCGGGAAAGATCCGTCATTGGGGCGTGAGCAATCTCGATACGCAGGACATGGATGAGCTGATCGATGCCGGCGGCGCCGCGTGCGTGACCGATCAGATCCTCTACAATCTTACGCGCCGCGGCCCCGAACGCGACCTGCTGCCCTGGCTCTCAGGCAATGGCATGTCAGCGATGGCCTATAGCCCGGTCGAGCAAGGCAGGCTGATCGACAATGTGGATCTGGCGCTTATTGCTGCCGACATCGCGGCAACGCCCGCACAGACCGCGCTTGCCTGGACGCTCCGGCACCCGAACGTCATCGCGATCCCGAAAGCGGCCACGATCGGACATGTGCGCGAAAACCGGAACGCCGCCGATCTCGCGTTATCCGACGACATCGTCGCCCGACTGGATGACGCCTTTCCCGCCCCGCGCGGCCCCGTGCCGCTGGAGATGCTATGAGCGCGCGCGGATGCCTGTCGGTCTATCGTCGCAGCGGGCTCTTCGACCGGGAAGCGCATACAAACCTCGCCATGCTCGCGCAGATCCGGCTGCAGGCACCAGAAATCATGCAGGCCCGTCTGCCGTGATGAAGACGCTGACGATCCGTGGCGAGAATATCGTCGATATCCCCACCTTCTATGCCGAGATCAACCGGGTCTTCATGGCGGGAGAGGATTGGCAGTTGGCCAACAGCCTCGATGCGTTGGACGACCTGCTCTATGGCGGCTATGGCGCGATCACGGGACGCGAGCTGGTCCGCCTTGTCTGGCAGGATATGGCGCAAAGCCGCGCGGCGCTCGGCATCGAGGCAACGCGTGCCTTTCTGTCCGAAAAGATGCAGAGGCCCGACATATTCAACGTAGGCGTGATCGGTCGTCAGCTCGACGCGCTGCGCCACGGCACGGGGCAGACCTATTTCGAAATCGTGCTCGAGATCATCGGTGATCATCGAAACATCGAGCTCGTGCCGGCGTGACCCGAGAGGCTTGGGATCGACCGGCAGCCAATGACAGAAGGGCGATGATGATGGTGCGTACGATCGGATTGATAGCGGGGGTTATCGCGCTCGGCGGATGCACGACCGACACAAACGTGGGGCCGCGAGCAGGCGCACCCTCGAAACCGCAAATCCGCAGCGTGACCTACGCGACGACACCGTGCCACGGGACCTGCCCGGTCTATACCGTGACGGTCGCGGCCGACGGTGCCGGCGTGTTTACCGGCACCAGCCACACGGCGACGTTCGGCGAACACCGGTTCAAAGCGACACCCGCGCAGGTCGGCGATTTCTTCACACGGTTGCAGCCCTATCTTCCAGAGGGCGAACGGCTGCTGACCGGTCCGGATGGCTGTCGGATGTACGCGTCCGATCTGCCGTCTGCGGACGTGCGATGGACCGACGGCAGCCGCTCGGGTCACCTCCTGTACGACTATGGCTGCGACCGCGATACGCACCGCGCGATGGCGGACGCGTTGCGGGCCGCGCCGCAGGCGTTGCCGATCGCCGCGTTGATCGGCAATCGCTGACGTGCCTGATCGCGCCGCGCGATAATTGCGGCGGCGACCAAGGCCAGGCCTCACCGGCGTCGTCTTTGGTTCAGCTTGGCCCCGTTATCCGCGGTGCGACCTCGAAGGAGATACGCGATGAAGACGATTATGGCCGGCACGTTGGTGGCATTGCTCGGGCTCGGTGCCTGCGCGGCTACCGGCGCCGCGGACCGTGGCCAAACCGCGGCGTGCAAGGCGGATGCCGCTGCGACGCTGGCAGGGCAAGCCGCTCCGGACGACACCGCCATCCTCAAGCGCACCGGGGGCACGATCGTCCGTCGCATCGCGCCGGGCGATCCGACGACGAGGGACTACCGCATCGAGCGCGTCACCGTCACGATCGCCGACGGCCGCATCGTTTCCGCGATCTGCGGCTGAGCGCTCGGACATGGTCAGGTCAAGCCTGCTCCTGACGGTGGCGGCGCTGCTCGCAGGCTGCGCGGGGCAGCGTCCCATCGAGGGTCCGGTGCGCCTGGGCCAGATCGCCGCCGTCAACGGACCCCGCGTGAGAGCCGACAAGGTGATCGAGGACAGCCGCTGTCCGGTCGACACCCAGTGTGTCTGGGCCGGGCGTCTCGTGGTGCGGGTTACCGTTCTGGGCGGCGGGTGGTCCAGGCAACTCGATCTGACGCTTGGCAATCCCGCCAATGTCACTGATGGCAGTCTGACGCTTGTGACAGCAACGCCGCCCAAACGATCGGGCGGGCGACGCGACGGGCCCCTGCCCTATCGGTTCACGTTCCAGTTCCAGGGCGGGCTGTGAGCGTCTGCACGGGTCAACCTATCGGCAGAGAGGCTCGCCGTTGCCCTCATCCATTGACGATGCTGGCGGCATGCGCTTCGTTGCGGAAAATGAGCTTGGAGCAGACATTATGGCGTATCCTGTTGATCGACGTTCGCTGCTCGCCGGTGCCGCGCTGGGGGGCGTGACGCTCGCAAGCGCCGACGCGCGTGCGCAGTCCCGCCCCGGGCCAGCCACCCGACAGGTCATCTACGAGCTTCGAACCTATCATCTGGTCAACGGCCCGATGCGGGCACGCCTCGACGCCTATCTCCGCGAGGCCTTCATCCCCGCCGCGCGACGCGCAGGGTGCGGTCCGGTGGGGGTATTCACGGTCGCCATCGGTGAGGGAAGCCCGAGCGTCCTCGTCCTCGTCGCGCATCCCTCGATGGCGGATTTCCTTGCCATGCCCGACAGGATGGGCTCTGACGCGCGCTATGCCAAGGCGGCCGAGCCGTTTGCCAACGCCACGCCCGAGGCGCCGCCCTACGCCTCGATGGACGTGAAGTTGATGCGGGCCTTCCCGCACGTCCCGGACCTCGAGGTTCCGGACGCCGCCAGTGGCAACGCAGCGCGCATCTTCGAGCTGAGGACGTATTACAGCCATAGCGACAAGTCGGGCGCCACCAAGATCGACATGTTCGACACCGGCGGGGAGATTGCGATATTCCGCCGTACCGGCCTGACGCCGGTCTTCTTTGCCAAGGACCTGACGGGGCATCGTCTTCCCAGCCTGACGTACATGCTGACCTTCCAGGATCTTGCGACGCGCGAGCGGAACTGGAAGACATTCGCCACGGATCCGGCGTGGCGCAAGCTGATCGCGACACCGGGACTTACCGACCCCGAAATCACCACGGGAATAGGAAACCAGATCCTGGCTCCGACGTCCTATTCGCAGATCTGACCAGCCAAGCGGGCTTGGCTCTGCCTCGATCACGTTGCTGACAACTGCGCCATTCGCGTTCGCAACGTCGCCACCACGCACCCATTGGACGCAGCCGGACGCGTTTAGGGCTTTTCTACTGACCTATTATCGTGGAACATGTGCCCCTGATCGTACCGCGCCAACATCCAAAGGCGACGGACCAATCCTTTGGAGAGACTCATGCGTAAGACGGCATGCATAGCGCTGGCCATGTTGGCATTGACCGGATCGACGGTCGCTGTCGCGAAGGACGGCACCGCGAACACACTCACCGCGCGCGAGCGGTCGGCCGGATGGAAACTGCTGTTCGACGGTCGGAATCTCGACGGCTGGGGCTCGTTCTCGGGCGGCGCACCGTCGCCGGCATGGCAGGTGCGCGACGGTGCGCTCGAACTGACCGCGACCAGCGGCAAGATGAGCGGCGGCGATCTCGTCACCGCCGATCGATACGGTGCGTTCGAACTGACGCTCGACTGGAAGGTCCAGGCCGGCGGCAACAGCGGCGTCCTCTATCTCGCGCGCAATCTGCCCGAAACCAAGCAGGTCTACGAGACCGGGCTCGAGATGCAGGTCCTCGACGACGCCGGCCATCCCGACGGCAAGATCCCGTCGCATCACGCGGGTGCGCTCTATGACATCACGATCCCGCCAACGGGCATCTCGCACCCGGCCGGGCAGTGGAACCACGCCCGCCTGCTCGTCGAACCGGGTCGTATCCGGCAATGGCTCAACGGCACGCCGACCGCCGACACCTCCTATGGCGACGAGGCCTGGCGCCAGCGGGTCGCTGCATCGAAATTCGCCAAGATGCCGTTCTTCGGCACGTTCGGGGACGGCGTGATCGCGTTGCAGGACCACGGCGAGCCGGTCGCGTTCCGCAACATCAAGATCCGCCGCATCGGCCCCAGCGCGAAAGCGGGCTGATCATGACGCCCCTCGCCGCCGCCGCCACCGAGTCGTCCTATGACGTGATCATCGTCGGCTCTGGCGCGGCGGGCGGCATGGCCGCGTTCAGCCTGACCAAGTCGGGGCTTCGCTGCCTGATGCTCGAGGCCGGGCGCGATTATGACCCGCAGGCCGAGGTGAACATGTTCGCCCCCGAAAGCGATGCCCCGCTGCGCGGCGCGTCGACGCCCGACAAGCCGTTCGGCTATTTCGACGCGACCGTCGGCGGTGGCTGGCAGATCGACGGCGAGCCCTACACGATGCGCGAAGGTTCCGATTTTCGCTGGTACCGCCCGCGGATGCTGGGGGGGCGCACCAACCATTGGGGCCGCCACGTTCCCCGCTGGGGCGCGTATGATTTCAAGCCGTTCTCGCGCGACGGCCTCGGCGTCGACTGGCCGATCGGCTATGACGACGTCGCGCCCTTCTATGATCGTGTCGAGCGCATGATCGGCGTCAACGGCGGCCGGCTCGACCTCGAGAACCACCCGGATTCGCCCGCAGGCTGCCTGATGCCGCCGCCGCGGCCGCGTGTCCCCGAAATGCTGATCAAGGCGACCGCGGAAAGCCTCGGTATCCCCGTACGCTCGGCGCACACCGCGGTTCTGACGCGCGACATGCCCGACCCCGTCGCGCCGCGCAAAGCGTGTTTCAACGCCACGCCGTGCACCCGCGGCTGCACGATCGGCGCGATGTTCCAGACGACGACGTCCTTCCTGCCGATGGCGAAGGCGACCGGGCGGCTGACGACGATCACCGACGCGATGGTATCGCGCGTGACGATGGCGACGCCCGGCAAGGCCGCCGGCGTCGAATATGTCGACCGCAAGACCGGCCAGCGGCATCAGGTCAAGGCGCGCGCCGTGGTGCTGGCCGCGGGTACCGGCGAGACGACGCGCCTGTTGCTCAATTCGGGCGATCGCGGACGCGGGCTGGCGAATGCGTCGGGCGAGCTGGGGCGCAACCTTACCGATTCCACCGGCGCCTCGTTCCGTGCCTATGTTCCCGCACTCGCGGGTCGCCCCCGTTACAACGAGGACGGGATCGGCGGTCAGCATATCTACATCCCGTTCTGGCTGTACGGGCAGCAGAAGCGCGGCGAGCTCGACTTCGCGCGTGGCTATCATTTCGAGATCGGCGGCCGGTTCGGCGTCCCGCCCGCCGAGGCCCTGCCGAGAGCATGGGGTGCGGCGCTCAAGACGGCGGTCCGCAACACATCCGGCTCGACGATCGCCCTCACGCTGCGCGGCGAGATGATCCCCAACAAGGACACGTTCTGCGAGATCGATCCGGTCACGAAGGACCGGTTCGGCATCCCCGTCCTGCGCTTTTCGTTCCGCTGGTCGCAGAACGAGATCAACCAGGTCGCGCATGGTCGTCGCACCGCGCACGCCGTCTTCAAGCGGATGAACGCGACGATCCTCGATCCCGATCTGCCGCCCGAGCAGATCATGACCGCGGGCGGGGAGATCATCCACGAGCTCGGGACCGCGCGCATGGGAGCGGATCCGCGATCGTCCGTGGTCGACGGCTATGGTCGCGCGTGGGAGGTCGACAATCTGGTGCTGATGGACGGCGCGGTCTTCGCGTCCGGCGCCCACAAGAACCCGACGCTGACCATTCTCGCGCTGGCGTTGCGCGCGTCGGAGCGATTGGCCAAGCGTATCAAGACAGGAGCGTTCGCATGACGCTTTCGAGGCGCGCCACGATGCAGTGGATGATGACCGCGGCGCTGCTCCCGCTCGCGCGCTGGTCGCCCGCGGACGCGGTGCCGGCGGGCAGCGGGACCGCGGTGGCGTTCGACACGGTCGCGGACTGGCCGTCCGTCCCCGCCGCCGCACCGGCAAAGGGGTATGGCCGCGATCCGAACCTGATGGAACCCAAGGTGCCTTGGCCGCTGACGTTCAGCAGCGGACAGCGCGGCGTCGTCGATCTGCTCGGCGACATGATCCTCCCCGCCGATGCCGTATCGCCGGGCGCCGGGGCGCTGGGGGTCGGTGCGTTCATCGACGAATGGATCAGCGCGCCCTACCCGGTCCAGCAGGCGGACCGGCAGAAGATCCTCGCCGGTCTCGGCTGGCTCGACGCGCAGGCGAGCGTGCTGCACGGCCAGCCGTTCGCCGCGATCACCGTGCAGCAACGCGGCGCGATGCTCGACGTGCTGAGCACCGCCGCCCCAAAAGCCAGCATGACCGCGCCGGTCGCGTTCATGGACACGCTGCGCAAGCTGTTCGTGCTGGGCTTCTACAGCCTGCCCGAAGGCAAGGCCGACATGGGATATATCGGCGACACGCCAAGCGAAGGCCCCTATCCCGGCCCGTCGCCGGAAGCGCTCGCGCATTTTGCCAAGCTGATCGGCGCGATGGGGCTGACATACGCCCCCGTCTAGCGGGCAGCGTCGGTTACTTGCCCATGGCAGTCGTCTCGTGCGCCGCGGTAGTCAAAGCGAGTATCCAAAGATCACCAGCACCGATTTCTTCAGGCGACCGTCACCGCCCTGGGCCGCGCCGGATATGAACTGTCCGGCGCCGACATAGGGGTCATTCCGGCCGATCAGGAATTCCGAATACACCTTGATCCGCTTCGATCGCTTCGACGACCAGACCGCCCCGATATCGAGCCGCTCGCTATCCCTGAACCCGCGCGCATCCTTGAAGAAACGGCCGTAATTCACATAGGGGGCAATGTCGAACGGCAGGCTCCCCGTATCGATCGATCGGCCGATTTCGCCGAATATATAGGTTCCTTTCGTCGCGATGTTGTACGACGCATCGAACCCGCCGACGGTGATTATGTCGTTGCGGCCCGGATTGCGCGGATCGATGTCCTGCCGCGCGACCAGCGTCTTGGCATGCCATGCGCCTTTGCTCCCGGTCAGGCTTGCCGCGAGGATACGCTTGCTGCCGTCCGCGCGCGTATCGAAATTGTG
The DNA here is from genome assembly GCF_001421535.1 of Sphingomonas sp. Leaf20. Classification (GTDB taxonomy): domain Bacteria; phylum Pseudomonadota; class Alphaproteobacteria; order Sphingomonadales; family Sphingomonadaceae; genus Sphingomonas. The sequence continues at coordinate 655,798 of NZ_LMKN01000009.1, forward strand.
GATCGTCGAGAACCAGCCCGAGATCGTGGCGCTGAGCTTCGCATCCGCGGTCGCCGCCAGCGTGTAGCTGGCATTGCCGATCAGCATGTTGCGTTCGTCGTTGCGCGAGCCGTCCGGCACATAGCTGTCGGCCCTGGCGATGTTCGTCGAATAGCGTGACGAGTCCGAGCTGATCCCCGCACCGGCCGGTCCGCTGGCGGGGAAGAAGCCGAGCTCCACGCGATAGCGGGGTGTCTCATGGCGGAATTTCACGCCAAGATTATACGTCTCCTCGAACCCATAGACGAACGCCAGGTCGTTGAGGATCGATGATCCCCAATACCGGTCGTCGAACGGGACCGGCTGCACGCCGGCGGTCAGGCTGTCAGCTTCGGTCAGATTGACGCCGCCATAGGCGTACATCAGGAACCGTACCTCGCCCGGATAGTCGCGGTACCCGGCCGGCTTGCCATAGATGAAATTGCCCCCGAGGAACCGGTATTGCGCCGACCCGAACACCGTGTCGGACGTATAGTCCGCCGTCAGCGCCAGCGTATCGAACGAGAGATGGCTCGACGTTCGCGGCTCGCCGCTCGCGGCCGCGTCGTTGAAGCGGAGATCGTACCGTCCCCGCAGCGTCGCACCGACTTTCAGGCCTTTCTTCGGCGATGCAGGCGGTGCGACGTCCGGCTTGGCAATTGGCGGCGACGCGGTCTCCCCGCCATCGGCCGTCGCCTCATCCGCATTGCCGGTCGGTGACGGGGCGCCCTGCGGGCACGCCGCGCCGGGAACGCATTGCTGTTCGATGACGATCGGAACGGGCGGTGTCCAAGGCATGCGTTCTCCTTCGCGGAGATGACCTCCGCGTCGCTGATTTCGGGATTACCGGGCTGGCGGCCGCTAGGTCGCGGTGGTCGGCATCAGGCTCCGCTCGCCCACCACCGCCAGGCCGTAGCCCGACAGTGCCACCAGCGTTCGGTGCGTGTTCGTCAGGAGGATCATCCGCTCGACGCCAAGCTCGGTCAGGATCATCGCGCCCACGCCATAGTCGCGAAGCTCCTCCATGTCCGACGGCGACAGGATCCCTGCGCGCGCCTTCAGCGCCATCGAGAAGCGATCGTCCCGCTGCCGGTTGATTGCGATGACGACGCCGGCCCCTTCTTCGGCGATCATCCGCATCGATCGCTCGAGCACGTCCATCCCCTGTCCGTCGCCGGCAAAGATGTCGGTCAGCGCCGAGATCGCGTGCATCCGGACCAGGGTCGGCTGCTCGGGATCGAGCACACCCTTGACCAGCGCGATCTGCTCGGTGCCGGTCGCGCGGTTGCGATAGGTGATCGCGCGCCACTCGCCGCCCCATCGGCTGTTGAACGTCACCTCGGTACATTTCTCGACGAGATGATCGTGACGACGGCGATACGCGATCAGATCGCGGATCGTGCCGACCTTGAGCCCGTGAAGCTGCGAGAAACCGATCAGGTCGCTCAACCGCGCCATCGTGCCGTCGTCATTCATGATCTCGCAGATGACGCCGGAGGGGTTGAGCCCGGCCAGCCTCGCGACATCGACTGCGGCCTCGGTATGGCCTGCGCGGACCAGCACGCCGCCATCGCGGGCGATCAGCGGAAAGACATGGCCGGGCGTGACGATTTCGCTCGGGCCGTTGGCGGAGTCGATCGCCACCGCAATCGTTCGGGCGCGATCGTTGGCGGAGATGCCCGTGGTGACCCCCACGCGCGCTTCGACCGAGGTGGTGAACGCGGTCTCGTGCCGCGTGCCGTTCTTCGGCGCCATCGGCTGAAGCCCGAGCTGATCGACCCGGTCGCGCGTCATCGCAAGGCAGATCAGCCCCCGGCCGTAGGTCGCCATGAAGTTGATCTTCTCCGGCGTCGCCATCTGCGCGGGAATGATGAGGTCGCCTTCATTCTCGCGATCCTCATCATCGACGAGGATGAACATCCGGCCGTTCCGCGCCTCCTCGATGATCTCCTCCGGCGAGGACAGGAAATTCGGACGTAGGCGGGTCATCGTGTCGGGCGCCATGGCGTCCCTCCTGCTGGCTGGGTCGGTGAAGTGGCGGCTTGCGACGTCGGTCATCGCGGCGTCACCATGGCGGGCGCGGCTACTTCGGCTGTACGTTCGGACTTGCCCGCGCCGAGGCCGAGATAGAGCGCGCCGGTCACGATCGGCGCGAGCAGCCAGCCAATGTCCATCCCGCCGATCGATGCCGCGAACGGCCCCGTGTGGATGGCGGAACTCAGGAACGGCAGCTGTACAGCGATACCCGCGAGATAGGCGATCGCCGCCCTGACGTTGAGGCGCCCGTAAATGCCGCCATCCGCCTCGAAGAACGAGGCGATGTCGTATCTGCCCTTCCGGACGACGTAGAAGTCGATGATGTTGATCGTCGCCCATGGCGCCAGCACCACCATCAGGCCGATGACGAAGCCGATGAACCGGGGCACGAACGTGTCGGCGGACGTCGTCGCGACGCCGAGACAGCCACCGAGCACGATCACGGACAGCACGATCCGCGCCCTTCGCCCCGGCATCCACGACGCCACGAACGTCTGCGCCATGGTGATGAGCGACAGGACGGCACCGTAGATATTGAGCGCGTTGTGGCTGACGATGTTGAAGATGAAGAGGAGCATCAGGACCGGCGCGAGCGCACCGACCGCACCACTGACCTGAGTCATGGGATCCGCGCCGACGGGGGCGCCGGCAACCGCCATCGCGCCGAGTATGAACGACGCGGCCGCGCCCAGCGCAGCGCCGGCGAAGCTGGCGAGGAACGGCCCCCGGATTCCGACGCTCGGCGGCAGATAGCGCGAATAATCCGACGTGTAGCAGGCATAGGAGATGTGCCACACCGCCCCCAGCGAGAACATCGCGAACCAGCCCGCCATCGTAAACCCGCCGCGCCAGACGATTTCGGACGAAAGGCCCTCGGTCAGCCTGAACGCGGCATAGAGCAGGCCGAGGCCCATGAACCACATGCCCACCCGGTTGAGCAGGTGGATGACGTTATAGCCGAGGATCCCGATCCCCGCCGCGGCCGCGGCGGACAGCACCGCACCGATCGGAAGCCCGATCCCCGGCACCAGCGCGTGCACCGACTTCGCTGCGAGCACAATGTTCGAGGTGAAGAAGCCGACATACAGCAACGTCGCAAACGTCACGACGAGCAGCGCGCCATAGCGGCCGAACTGCCCCCGGCTCTGGATCATCTGCGCCAGGCCCATCTGCGGCCCTTGAGCGGAGCATGCCGCCAGCACCAGCGCGCCGACCAGATGCCCGAGGATGATCGCGGAGATGCTCCAGCCCAGCGAAAGGCCAAAGACCTGGATCGCCATCGCACCGGTCACGACGGGCAGTGGCGCGATGTTCGTGGTGAACCACAAGGTGAACAGGTCGCGCACGCGTCCATGTCGCTCGTCGAGCGGCACGAAGCCGATGCTGTTGGCTTCAATGGTGGCGGCTGGCGCCTCTCCCGGGGTTGCCATGGTCAGCAAGTCCTCTTATCATTTTTGGTATACCATCAGACGGTATGTCCTGCTAAGGATTGATGCAAGTCAAAAAACATAGGGGTTCAATCATGCCCCTGAGGAAAGGATCGACGGATGAAGTTCTCGCTCTTCCTGCATATGGAACGCTACGACGAGGCGATCTCGCACCGTCAGCTTTACGAAGACCTGCTCGCGCTCTGCGACCTCGCGGAAGAAGGCGGGCTCCACAAAGTGTGGATCGGCGAGCATCATTCGATGGAATACACGATCTCGCCCAACCCGATCCCGCTGCTGGCTGCGGTGGCGGAGCGGACCAAGAACATCCGGCTCGGCGCGGGTACGTTCATCGCTCCCTTCTGGCACCCGATCCGCATGGCGGGCGAAGCGGCGATGCTCGACGTCATCAGCAACGGCCGCGCGGAAATCGGTCTGGCGCGGGGCGCCTACCAGTTCGAGTTCGACCGCATGCTGAACGGCGTGTCGGCCAATGACGGCGGAAAATATCTGCGCGAGATGGTGCCCGTGATCCGCAAGCTGTGGGAGGGCGATTACGCACATGACGGCGAGATCTGGCAGTTCCCGGTGTCGACCAGCGTGCCCAAGCCCGTCCAGACGCCGACGCCGCCCATCTGGATCGCCGCGCGCGATCCCGACTCGCACAAGTTCGCGGTTGCGAACGGTTGCAGCGTGATGGCGACGCCGTTGTTCAAGAACGACGACGAGGTGAAGGATCTCGCGCGCAAGTTCGACGAGGCCTGCGCCGCCAGTCCCGACGTACCGCGGCCCCAGTTGATGATCCTCCAGCACGCGCATGTTCAGTCCAGCGACGCGGACGGTCAGCGCGCCGCCGAGGCCATCTCGCTGTTCTTCCGGAATTACGGCGCCTGGGCGAGCAACAAGAAGCCCCCGGTCAATGGCTTCCACCACGACATCGCGCCGCTCGACGCCGAACGGTTCCCCGACTTCGTGCCCGAGCAGCTGCGCCAGAACATCATGATCGGCACACCCGAAGAGGTCATTGCCCGCCTCAAGACGTATGAAGCCCTGGGGGTCGACGAATACAGCATCTGGCTCGACAACACGATGTCGTTCGAGGAAAAGCGCGACTCGATCCGCCGGTTCATCGATCAGGTGGCGCCGGCCTTCGCGTGATGCCCAAGGCCTATTGGATCGCGCGCGTCGACGTCACGGACGCCGATGCCTATGCCACCTACATGGCGCTTGGCCCGGCCGCGCTGATCGCCAATGGCGGCAAGCTGCTGTCGCGCGGCGGCAGCGCGGTTGCGCTGGAGGGGCCCCCGCCCCGCCAGCGCAACGTCGTCATCGAGTTCGAGAGCATGGCGGCGGCGCTCGCCTGTCATGCATCGCCCGAATACGGCGCCGCGCGCGCGGCCCGGACGGGCGCGGCCGAGGTCGAGATACTCATCGTGGAAGGACTGTCAGAATGACGATCGAGCGGACTACCAGCGCGGCTTTCGACCGTGGCCTGGCCACCAGACGCGAAGTGCTCGGCGATGCGTATGTCGACAAGGCGCTTTCCGCGGCGGACGACTTCAACTGGCCGATGCAGGAACTGACGACCGAATATTGCTGGGACCATATCTGGAACAGGCCGGGGCTCGATCGCCGCAGCCGCAGCATTCTCAACCTCGGCATGATCGCCGCGCTCAACCGCGGGCACGAGTTCAAGGCGCACATCCGTGGCGCGCTCGCGAACGGCGTGACGCGCGAGGAGCTTCGCGAGATCCTGCTCCAGATCGCGGTCTATGTCGGCGTCCCCGCCGGGGTCGACAGCTTTCGCCTGGCCCGCGAAGTGTTTGCGGAGATCGACGGGGAAGCCTGACGCGCAAAGCCTGGCATCGTGACAGGTGCGGGGTTGCGCACCTGTCACGTATCCCCGCCCCTGCGCTGTTCCGGACGGCGCCTCTACAGCCCGCCCATCATGACATATTTCAGCTCGAGATATTCGGCGATGCCGTGGCGCGAACCCTCGCGCCCCTGTCCCGACGCCTTGATCCCGCCGAACGGCGCGACCTCGGTCGAGATCGCCGCCTCGTTCAGCCCGACCATGCCATAGTCGAGCGCCGCTGCGACGCGCATCGCGCGGCCGATGTCGCGGGTATAGGCGTAGGCGGCGAGGCCGAATTCGGTATCGTTCGCGAGGCGGATCGCTTCGGCTTCGTCGGCGAACCGGATGACGCCCGCGAGCGGACCGAACGTCTCCTCGCGCGCGATCACCGAACCGGCCGGCACGTCCGCGATCAGCGTGGGGGGATAGAACAGCCCTTCCCCCCGCGTCCCGCCCGTCACCAGACGACCGCCACGGCGTACCGCATCGGCGACATGGTCGTCCACCTTGACCACCGCGCGCTCGTTGATCAGCGGCCCGATCGTGCTGCGCGGATCGGTGCCACGGCCGACGACGAGGTCCGCCATCCGCTCGCGCAGCCGTTCAACGAAGCGATCATGGACCGAATCCTGAACGAGGAAGCGGTTGACGCAGACGCAGGTCTGGCCGGCGTTGCGGAACTTCCCGAGCATCGCACCCTCGACCGCGGCCTCGAGATCGGCATCATCGAAGACGATGAACGGTGCATTCCCGCCAAGTTCGAGCGACAGTCGTTTCAGCGTCGGCGCCGCCTGCGCGAACAGCATCCGGCCGACCGGCGTCGACCCGGTGAACGACAGCTTGCGCACCACCGCGCTGTCCATCAGCGCACCGCCGATCGCGGCAGCATCGCCCGTGACGACATTGAAGACCCCCGCCGGCACCCCGGCCTCTTCGGCGAGTGCCGCGAGCGCCAGCGCGGTGAGCGGCGTCTCGGGCGCGGGCTTGAGGATCATCGTACACCCGGCCGCGAGCGCCGGCCCGACCTTGCGCGTGATCATCGCCGCGGGGAAGTTCCACGGCGTGATCGCCGCGGTCACGCCGACGGGTTCGTGCCAGACGAGGATGCGCTGGCTGGCCTTTGGCGCCGGGATGATCTCGCCATCGACGCGCCGCGCCTCTTCCGCGTACCAGCGCAGGAAGCTCGCGGCGTAGACGATTTCCCCCGCCGCTTCGGCGAGCGGCTTGCCCTGTTCCGCGGTGAGGATCTGCGCAAGCGCATCGCGGTGGTCGTGCATCAGCGCGTACCAGCGCATGAGGATATCCGCGCGCTCCATGGCGGGGCGCGCGCGCCAGTCGACCAGCGCGCGCTCGGCGGCGGCGATCGCGCGTTCGGTATCCTCGCGCCCGAGATGCGGAACGGTCGCGATGACGTCGCCCGTGGCGGGATCGTGGACGGGACTTCCCTGCCCCGTCGCCGCGATCCACGTGCCGTCGATCAGCGCATGGTCGCGAAACGGATGAAGCGTGCGCACCGTCATGCGGCTTCCAGCACCGGTGCGGGATGATCGGCCATGCTGCCCCTGTGATAGATCAGCACGGGGCGCTCGGTCAGCGCGATACGCCGGACCGCGCCGATGACGATCGCATGATCGCCACCGTCATAGTCGCGCCACAGCGTGCATTCGATGACGCAGGCGACGTCCGGCAGCACGGGATTGCCGAGCTCGCTCAACGTCCAGTCGAGCGCGGCGACCTTCTCGGTCCCCTTCGACGCGAAGGCCATGGCGAGATCCTGCTGTCCGGCCGCGAGGATATGGATGGCGAAGCTCTGCCGGCTGAGGAGATGCGGGTAGGTCGCCGATGTCAACGCGGGGCACACCAGCACCAGTGCCGGGTCGAGCGACAGCGAAGTGAATGCGCTGGCGGTAAACCCGGCGATCGCGCCATCGGGATCCAGCGTCGTGACGACGGTCACGCCGCTGGGGAAGCCGGCCATCGCCGTGCGAAACTGGGCGGGATCGATCGAATGGTCTGTCATGTCTCTCTCCTTCAGCGCATCACGAACGGGTCGCCCATCGGTTGATCCGACAGGTTGACCCAGACGGTCTTGAGTTCGGTGTAATCGAGGACGGCGTGGATACCGCCCTCGCGGCCATAGCCGCTGGCGCCATAGCCCCCGATCGGCGCCATCGCCGACACCGCGCGGTAGGTGTTGACCCACACGATGCCCGCATGGACATCGCGCGCCATCCGGTGGCCGCGTGCGAGGTCGCGCGTCCAGACGCCGGCGGCCAGCGCATAGTCGGTTCCGTTGGCAAGGCGGATCGCGTCGTCCTCGTCGCTGAAGCGCATGATCGCGGCCACTGGTCCGAACACCTCGTTCTGCACGATGTCGAGATCCGCCGACCCGCATTCGAGCAGCGTCGGCTCGTAATACCATCCGGACTGCGCCGCGGGCCGCTTGCCACCGGCGAGCACCGTCACGCCCTGCTCGCGCGCCCTCGCGACCATCGTCTCGACGATACCGAGTTGCTGCTCCGTCGCCATCGGTCCCATGTCCGACGACGGATCGAGCGGATCGCCGATCGAGATGCGCGCGATCCGTTCGCGCAACGCGGCGACGAACCTGTCATAGATGCCGGCCTGCACGAGCAAACGCGACCCTGCGACGCAGCTCTGGCCCGAGGCGGCATAGATCCCCGCGACGGCACCATTGACCGCGCCTTCCAGGTCCGCGTCATCGAAGACGATGTTCGCCGACTTGCCACCGAGTTCGAGCGACAGCTTTGCGAAATTCTCCGCCGTTGCGCGCACGACATGGCGTGCGGTCGCGGCGCCGCCGGTGAACGCGACGCGACGAACCAGCGGATGACGCGTCAGTGCCGCGCCCGCGCCCGCGCCGAACCCCGTCACGACGTTGACGACGCCATCGGGGAAGCCGGCCAGTGCGACCAGTTCGGCAAAGCGCAGGATGCTGGCCGATGCGTGCTCGGAGGGCTTGATGACCAGCGTATTGCCTGCCGCGAGCGCGGGCGCGAGCTTGATCGCGGTCAGATAGAGCGGGCTGTTCCATGGCACGATCGCGGCGACCACGCCGAGCGGCTCGTGGATGGTGAACGCGAACATGTCCGCCTTGTCGATCGGCAGCGTGCTGCCCTCGAGCTTGTCGGCCAGGCCTGCTGCGTAATGAAAGAATTCGGGGAGATAGGCGAGCTGTCCGCGCGTCTCGCGGATGAGCTTCCCATTGTCCCGGGTCTCGAGTTCGGCGAGTTCGCCCGCGTTCTCGGCAACCAGGTCGCCGAGACGCCGGAGGAGCTTGCCGCGCGCGCTGGCGGTAAGCCCGCGCCATGCGGTCGAACGGAAGGCGGCATCGGCGACGCGCACCGCGTGATCGACATCCGCGGCATCGCCGTCCGGAAGCGTCGACCACACCTCGCCCGTTGCCGGGTTGAGCGAGGCATAGGTCGCGCCCGACGCGGCCGGGACCGATTGCCCACCCACGAGCATCTGGAACGTGGTGGTCGTCATCTTCAATCTCCGAGGGAGGGGTGGTGGCGCCCGATCGAGGCGAGGAAGTCCATCAACAGCGCGTTGGTCGCATCGGCCATTTCGACGGGCATCATGTGCCGGGCGCCATCCACGATACGGAAGGCCGCGCCGGGAATGCGTGCGGCCAAGGCCCTGGCCATCGCGGGCGTCGATCCGACGTCATGTTCGCCGGTCGCGACGAGCGTCGGAACGTCGAGTCTGGACAACTCCGCCTCGCCGTAGCGATCTTCGGTCGCGAACAGACGGTAGGTCACCGCGTACCCCACAGGGTCATTGGCGATGAAGCTCGCGCGCAGGGCCGCGAGATAACCGGCGTTCTCGTGTCGGAACTTCGCGCTGAACCACCGCTCGATCGCACCGTCGATGTTCGCGCGCGGACCGTCCGCGGTGACATCGGCCACCCGGGCAAGGATCGTCTCGCGCACGTCCGGCGAGCGGTCGAACACGCCGTTCAGGAGGACCAGCGCCTCGACCCGCTCACGGTGGCGCAGTGCCACGGCACGCGCGACCAGTGCCCCCATCGAGAACCCGATCAGCGCCGCTTTATCGATCCCGGCATGATCGAGCACCGCGGCGACATGATCCGCATAGCTGTCCAGACCCGCATCTGCGGGCGGCATCACGCTGCCGCCATGACCGAGCATGTCGATGGCGATGACCCGGTAGCGCGTCTCGAGCACGGGCACCTGCGCCGCCCACATGTCGCGCGACAGCCCGACCCCGTGGATGAGAACCACCGCAGGTCCCGGACCGCCGCTATCGTCATAGGCCAATGGCGGGTTCACCGTGTCGAGGACGGCCGTCATCACGACGGCTGCCGCGCGGCCTTTTCGGCTGCGATGTCTTCGAGGTCCCGGTAGCGGTTCCCGATGCGCGGATGGACGCGGCCGCCATCCGCCGCGCCGAGTACGATGACGATCTCATCGGGAAGCGGTGCATCCGAGATCGAGAACTCGCCGGTGATATAGTGCGATCGCTGGCCCTCGTCGTCCTTGTGCATCATCGGCACCTGGATCGACGTTCCCAGCCCACCACGCTTGTTGGTGAAGCTCAGATAGGACTTTGCCTGCACCGCGTCGCGATAATGGTTGCCGAAGCGCAGCGTGTGGATCAGCGCCGAGGCATGCTCGATCTCACCGCCCGCGCCGACGACCGCCGCCTTGCCATAGGCTTCGATCCGGTCGGCGCCACCGATCGCAGCAACGAGGCGCTCGACGATCAACGCACCGAGATCGGACGCATGAGCGCGGATTTCGGGCTGGAGATCCTCGACAAAGCCGCGTCCGGCCCAGGGATTCTGCACGACAGCGGCGACCATGACGGTCGTGACCGGGGTCCCGGTCTGCTTGCCGCCTTCGATGCGCACCTCTTCGACGTACGAGACGATCTTTCGAATGCTGAATGCCATGTCTAGCAATCCTCCTGCCTGTATGGTGTCTGTTGGTATACCATAGGAATGGACAATGGCAATTGTTCATTTAAGAAGGTGGTCGAGGGGACACCGCCGATGCCGAATGACGACGTCAATATCCTGGACCGGATCGAAGCCCGGCCACAGACGCTGCGCCTGATCGCGCTGGACCGCGTTCGCGATGCCATTCTGGAAGGGCGGATAAGCCCGGGCGAACGCCTGGTGGAGCGCAACCTCGCGGAGCGGTTGGGCGTGAGCCGGTCGGTGATCCGCGAAGTCATTCGCAATCTGGAATCCGAGGGTCTCGTCGAGGGAACACCGTCGGGCCCCCGCCTCGGCATCATCACGATCGACCAGGCCGAACAGATCTACGACATCCGCATCCAGCTTGAGTCCTCCGCGGTTGCGGCGTGCGCTCGCGTGGCTACCGAGGCCACCGTGGCGGCACTCAGGTCGGCGCTGGCGGCGATCGCGGACGCGCATGCACAGCAAAGCGCGATCGGCGCGTTACGCGCCACGACCTGCTTCTACGAGATTATCTTCCAGACCGGCGGGCACGTCATCGCGTGGGAAATCGTCCAGCGCCTGAACAGCCGGATCAGTCAGCTCCGCGCGATGACGCTGTCCGTCGTCGGGCGGCAAGCCGCTGGCCTCAAGCGGCTGGCCGGAATGGTCGATCTCATCGAACGACAGGATGCATCGGGGGCCGCCGCGGCGTGCCAGAAGCATGTGCGCGAAGCCGCCAAGATCGCCTGCGACAGACTGAGGGAAGCCAAGACATCGGGCTGACGATCTGAAACCCATGCGCTTGGAGCCCCCTCGCCTGCGATGTGGGCTGCTCGAAGACCGGGACTGTTTCGGTGTACCAGGGCGTCCCAGGCGAGCGTAACGTGGACGAATGGCGTAGACACGCCCGCCATCACAAAGGCCGCGCTATGAGACTGGAGCGCAATGCGGCGCAAAACTGCGCGCGAGTTCGGCAAGGCTGACCGCGCCAAGGCGCACGACGAGCAGGGCTTCGGCCTCGCGCAATGCATCCTCCACCGCCGCATTGACGACCTTCTCGACCGCGCAGGCGGCGTCCGGATGTTCGTTGCCGATCGCGAACAGACGCGGCCCCCCGACCGCGCGGTGAACATCGAGCAGCGACACCGCTTCCAGATCGGCCGCGATCGCCCACCCGCCCCCATGCCCCTTTTCCGACCGCACATAGCCCGCGTCGCGGAGGCCCGCCATCGTGCGGCGGACCACGACCGGGTTGGTACCCAGCATGCGCGCGATCGCCTCGGACGTCATCGGACCATCATGCCGTGCCATGTGGAGCAGCACATGGAGCATTCGCGAGAGGCGGCTGTCGGTACGCACGGCGCGATCCTTCGCACGCCGCGCGGGATTGGCAAGCATTCCGATTCACGATACTTACGATGTTACATGATTCGCGGAGTGCAACGATGCCTGAGTTCGAGAACCCCGACCATTGGGATACCACGGCGCAACAGTATGAAAGGACCGCCCATCCCTTCACGTCGCTTTATGCCGAGGCGGCGCTGGCACGCCTCAGCCTGACCCCCGACAGCCGCGTCCTCGATGTCGCGGCGGGCACGGGTGCGCTCGCGCTGGCCGCGGCGCGGACGGGGGCGCAAGTGCTGGCAACGGACTTCTCGCCCGGGATGGTCGCGCGTATCACGGCGGCAAACCTGCCGAACGTCGAGGCGCGCGTCATGGACGGACAAGCACTGGCGCTCGAGGATGGCAGCTTCGACGCCGTCTTCTCCATCTTCGGCGTCATCATGTTTCCGGACTGGCGCAAGGGTCTCGCCGAGATGGCGCGGGTGACGCGCAAAGGCGGACACGGCGTGATCGCCACCTGGCAGGATCGAGGCGCGGCGACGTTCCTTTTGCTGGGCCAGATCCGCCGCACGCTGTTCCCCGACCTCACAGGCATGACGATGCCCGAGGCGGTACAGGCGCTCAGCTATCCGGCCGATCTTGCGCGTGAACTGATCGCCGCCGGATATCACGATCCCCGGATAGAGCATGTCACGCACGACTACCTGCTCGACATCGCGGCGCTTGCGGAGCCCGACACGCTCTTCGGCATGTCGCCCGACTGGACCAGTCTGAGCGATGCGCAGAAAGCCGCCGTCATCGGCGAGGTGCGGCAAATGGCTGCGGGCCGCGCGACCCTGCCGATCCCCTCGACCGCGTTGGTGGCGGTGGCTCGCCGCTGATGGCCAGCGGCTCAAGCTTTACCGGTACAGGCGGGTCCGACGCCGTCATCGACCCGCAGCCTTGAGACCGCGCACGTCGGAAGCGCCGACAACGACCTGGTAGCGAGGTATCAAATACGACACATTTAAAGGATCAGAACGCGATCATCACCTTGCCGAGATGATTGGCCGCCGCGAAATAGCGGACCGCGTCGGGTGCATCGTCGAAGGCGAAAATCCGGTCGACGACCGTCGTCATCCGGTTTGCCACCATCGCGTCGAGCAGGTCGACGAACATCGCGCGGCTGCCATTGGCGATCCCGCGGATCGTCACGTTCTTCGCGATGAGCGACAGATAGTCGGGGATCGCCGGCCCCTCGCCCGGCGAAACGCCGACGATGATGATCCGCGCGTTGATCGCCGCGGCTGCGATCGAGTGCCCCAACGTGTCGACGCCGCCGGTTTCGATCACGATGTCGGCGCCCTTGCCCCCGGTCTGCGCGATCACCTCGGCCGCCCAATCCGCTGACGTCCGGTAGTTGACCGTGATATCCGCACCTAAGGTCCGCGCCGTCTCGAGCTTCGCGTCCTGCGACGACGTGATCGCGACGCGCGCGCCGCGCGCCTTGGCGATCTTCAACGCCGCCAGCGCAACGCTACCCGTGCCGAGGCAGAGCACGGTGTCGCCAGCCTCGACCCGACAGATCTCGACGAGCGCGTTCCAGGCCGTCAGGCCCGCCGAGGCAAGCCCCGCGACATCCGCATCGGCCAGCGCGTCGGGCACCCGGATCAGCGCCGCCGCGGGGAGAACGACACGCTCGGCGAGCCAGCCGTCATGCGTGATGCCGATATCGTGCGCAAAGACGTCCGACCGGAACGCGCCGTCGAGCCAGGTCGCGAAATGACCGCAGACGACACGGTCGCCGACCGCAACGTCCGTCACGCCCGCGCCGATCGCCACGACCTCGCCGACACCTTCGGACATCGGGATCCGGGTCTCGGGCTGCCGGGCGCCGTAAGTGCCGCGCAAGAGCTGAACGTCGCGGCTGATAAGACCGACGAGACGCGGGGCGACCAGCGCTTCGCCGGGCCCTGCGACGGGCGCGGGTCGGGTCGTCGCAACAAGACCGCTGATGCCGTTCTGGGCACCGATCTGAAAGGCTTTCATCGAAATCGTCTCCTGGTGAGCGCGCACGACGGGCGCATTATTAGAAAGCCCTGGGGCCGGGCTTGAAGGCATGGCGGCGCGCGCCGGCTGCGAGCGCCAAGGCCAGCAGGGTCGGCGCCAATACCGCCCAGGCGAGCGGCCCTGCCCCCGCATGGTCGAGGATCACCCCGCCGACGATCCCGCCCGTCGCGATGGCCCCGTTCCAGACGGTCGTGAGCATCGCATTCGCGAGATCGACGCCCTCGCCCGCCGCATCGGCGAGCGCAGTCGACAGTTGCGTCGCCGCGCCGCCGAACGACAATCCCCACAGGATCGTCGTGGCGATCGTCATCTCCGGGACGGTCGCGAACAGGCCGAAGGCCAGCGACACGACCGCAAACATCGTCAGGCTGACCAGCACGAGCGGCCGCAACGCGCGATCGATGAGGACACCCGTCACCCAGATCCCGGCCAGTGCGGCAACGCCGAACCCGAGCAGCAACAGATCTAGCCGCCGCCCCGCGCCCGACAAAGCGGCGACCGGGGCGATGTATGTGTAGAGGATGTTGTGACCCGTGATCCACGCGAACAGCGTGACCAGCACGGGACGGACGCCCGGCGTGCGGAACACGCTGGCGATCGACAGCCGCTGCTCGGCAGGTTGTCCAGCGAAATCCGGCACGCGCCACAGCACCCAGCCGATCAGGATGAGGGTGGTGATCGCCATCAGCCCGAACGCCATGCGCCAGCCGAGCGTCGTGCCCAGCATCGCCCCCAAGGGAACCCCGATCGACAGCGCGAGCGGCGTACCAACCATCGCGATCGCGAGCGCCTTGCCGCGCAACGGCGCGATGACCATTCGCCTGGCATAGCCCGCGATGATGCCCCACCCCAGTCCCGCCGCGACCCCGCCCATGAACCGCGCGACGAGCGTCAGCGGATAGGAGGTCGACACCGCGGTCACGCAGTTGAAGATCAGGAAACCGACGATCGCGACGAGCAATGTCGGCTTGCGCCGCCACCCTTGCGTATAGAGCGTCAGCGGGATCGCCGCGAGCAGCGACCCGACCGCATAGACCGTGATCGTCTGCCCGGCGAGCGACTCCGATACGTCGAGCCCGGCGGCCATATGCGGCAACAGCCCGGCGGGGAGCGTTTCGGTGAGGATCGCGGTGAAACCGGTCATCGCGAGCGCCAGCAACGCGGAGATCGGCAGCGTCTCGCTCGCGCCGTCGTCGGTCTGGCTGGGTCTTGGGATCACGCTGCACTCACTTCTGGATCGACTGATCCAGTGCGTTCGACCACGTAGCGCGCCTTGTCAACGGATAACGGATCGATTAGTCCACAATCTGGAGCGGAAAATTATGGCACGGAGCGGACGACCGCGTGGTTTCGATCGGGATGCAGCGCTCGACACCGCGATGCACCTGTTCTGGGAACACGGCTATGAAGGCGCGTCGCTGCTGACGCTGCGTCAGGCGATGGGCGACATCTCCTCGGCGAGTTTCTACGCGGCGTTCGGGTCGAAAGAAGCGCTCTACCGCGAAACGCTCGCGCGTTATCTCGCCAGGCATGGCGGCATCGTCGGGGCGCTCGACGACGCGACGCTATCGCCACGCTCACGGCTTGAACAAGCCCTGCTGGCCTCGGTTGCGGTGCAGACCGACCCTGCACATCCGAAAGGCTGCATGATGACATTGTCAGCAATGGTATCGTCGGAGGCTGGCGCACCGACCCGGGCACTCACACGCGCAGAACGCGAGGTTACCCGGCAGGCGTTGCAGCGGTGCATCGCCGCCGGGGTCAGAACCGGGGATCTCGCACCCGCCACGGACGTCGCGGGGCTCACCGCGCTGTACGATGGACTGGTGCTGGGCGTCTCGATCCAGGCGCGGGACGGCGTTTCGGCCGAGACGCTGCGGGCCGGTATCGCTCACGCGATGGCGGCGTGGGATATGCGTCGCACGGGACCCGCAGCTTGCATCGGTTGACAGCGTTCTGTCCTGCGCCCGACCATTCCCCCGGCGGTTGCAGCGCGAGCGTTGATACCACTGACATCGCCCGCGCCACCGCCGTCATCCGGTTCAGGCGCCGAACGCACCGTCGATCGTATGCATCGCACCGGTGACGAAGCCCGCCTCGGGGCTTGCGAGCCACGCGACCATTCCCGCGACTTCCTCGGGCCGTCCGTGACGCTTGATCGTCATGAAGCTGTGCATGAGGTCCTTCATCGGACCGTCCTCGGGGTTGGCATCGGTGTCGATTGGCCCGGGCTGAACGACATTGATCGTGATGCCGCGCGGTCCGAAGTCGCGTGCGAGCCACCGCGCGGCAGCTTTTCCATGCGCATGGCTATGACGCGGTCAGCGTCTCGGACGTCACGACGGCGCTGGGGATCAATCCGCCCAGCTTTTACGCCGCCTTCGGCAGCAAGGCCGGTCTCTATGCGCGCGTGCTGGACCAGTATGCCGCGACCGGCGCGATCCCGCTCGCACAGCTTCTGCGGGACGACCGCCCGGTCGCGGCTTGTCTTGCAGCGGTTCTGGAGGAGGCTGCGCGCCATTACGCGGCCGACCCGAATGCGAGCGGCTGCATGGTGGTCGAGGGCACCCGCTCGAACGATCGCGACGCGCGCAAGGCCGCCTGCGATGTCAGCAACGCGGCCGAGGCGACCATTCACGCGTATATCGCCACCCGCCATCCGGACGATGCCGGGCGTCTGACGGATTTCGTCAGCACGACGATGTCCGGTCTCTCCGCCAAGGCACGCAACGGGCACGGGCTGGATCGACTTCTCGCGACGGCGCGTCTTGCGGGCCTAGCGCTCGCACAGGCCCTGCCGGACGAGACGATCCGCTAGCACTCGGATTCGTACCACGCGTGATCTCCATTGGTCATTCGCGCGCGTGTCCCCGCTTCCCGACCTTTGCGGCGATGGCTGCGACCGATTGCCGGATCGTCTTTGTCAGGATACATCGTCCCCGCTGACCTGCTCCGCTGGAGACGGTCGGCATGATCGCGTCGGTGCCCCGAGAGGGGCTTAATAGGGAACGCGGTAAGGGTGGTTCGCCGCCTGAAGCCGAGGCTGTCCCTGCAACTGTAAGCGGCGAGCGCGATGCATATCGCTTCTTCCTCCCCAGGAAGAAGCAGCCACTGGGCCGGTCGTGATGTCACGTAAGGCCTGGGAAGGCCGTGCATCGTGTGATGACCCGTGAGCCAGGAGACCTGCCGGCGTCTGGTCGCTCTTGCCTGGCCCAGGGGGTGGCCGCGGCACGGTACTCCGTCGAGCGACGACGTGTGCGGTGGGGACCGCACGGGCATGCGTGCCGGTCGCGATGGCGTCCGGCTGGCGCGGATGTCGGCCGTTCGCGGGAGGTCCCTGTCGGGTTCGCTCGACGCCCGGGGATTACCGTAATGCCGTTTTTGTCTTCCCGCCTCGCGTTTGCGGGCGCCTTGCTGTCGCCTGTTTTCGCAGCACCGCTCAATGCGCAGTCTTTGCCTGCTTCCGACAATGAGGACATTCTGGTCGTCGGCCAGCAGGCGCGCGACACGCTCACCACGCCGAACGCGACCGGCAGTCGCCTCGGCCTCACGCCGCTCGAGACCCCCGCGACGATCTCGATCATCGATGGCACCACGATCCGCGCACGTGGCGACCTCTCGGTGATCGACGCGACGAGCCGCGCACCGGGCATCAGCAACGCCGGAAACCCCGGCAATGGCGGCACCGCGCTCGCCGCACGCGGCTTCAGCGGCCAGGGATCCGTGCTCCAGCTCATCGACGGTGTACGGCTGTTCCCGGCGGCGGGCACGATCACCTTTCCGACCGATCCGTGGATGGTCGAACGGATCGACATCCTGAGTGGTCCGGCCTCGGTGCTCTACGGCCAGGGCGCGCTGGGCGGCGCGGTGAATGTCCTGATGCGCAAACCCGATACGCAGCGGACGCACGTGGAGGGCGAGATCGGCTACGGCTCGCAGGACAGCTTCCATGTCGCGGCGGGCGCAGGCGGGCCGATCACCGAGCGCCTCTCCTATCGCATCGACGGCAGCTATCGCCGATCGGACGGCTATGTCGATCGTGGCCAGTCGCGCAGCCATGCCGTCTCGGGGACGCTGCGCTGGGCACCGACCGACACGCTCGTCGTCACCGCACGGGACGATTACGGCGACCAGAAGCCGATGCGCTATTTCGGCACGCCGCTGATCGAGGGACGGCTCGACGACCGCATCCGGGAGCGAAACTACAACACACGCGACGGCTTTATCCGCTACCGCGACAACCGCACCAGCCTGCAGGTCGACTGGACGCCAAGCGATGCGGTCACCGTCAGCAACCAGGCCTATCGCCTCACCTCCAAACGCTCCTGGCTCAATCTCGAAAGCTATTGCTCGATCGCCGCGGACGGCGTCTGTTCCAACGGCAGCGGCAACACTGGCACTCCCGGCCGCATCCTCCGCACCGACATGACCGGGATCGTCCACGACCAGACGCAATGGGGCGATCAGGGCAGCGTGACGCTCAGGACGGACGTCGCCGATGGCGTCCGCAACGACCTTGTCATGGGCTTCGACGTCAACCTCATCAAACTGACCTATTCACACAATTTCGGGTCTGACCCGCAGGTTTCGGAGGTCGATCGCTTCGCGTTCGATCCCGGTATGATCAGCGACACACAGGGCATCGCGCCGCGCTATCGCACGCGCACGACCGAATATGCGGTCTTTGCCGAGGACCGGCTGAAGCTCGGCACGCACGCCTCGATCGTCGGTGGCGTGCGCTACGAGCGTGACACGATCCGCCGCTGGTCGATCGACTATCCAAGCGGCGCAAGCACCGAGACGTTCGTGCTCGACAAGCGGCTGCATAACATGACCTGGCGGGTCGGGAGCGTCTATCAGCCGATCCCGACAGTGTCGCTCTATGCGCAATATGCCACCGGCGTGGACCCGCTGGGGACGCTGACGACCTATTCGACCGGGCAGGTGCAGTTCAGCAACGCGGTTGGCGACCAGGTCGAGGTCGGCGCCAAGGCAGTGTTCCTCGACGGGCATGGCACCGCGACGCTCGCGGCCTACCGCATCGTCAAGAAGCGCCTGCTCGCACAACTGACCCCGGCGAGCCCGGTCGAGCAGGTCGGCCAGCGATCGGCCAAGGGCATCGAAGCCGCGGTATCGCTCGATCTGCCTTACGGTGTGGGCATCGATGCGAACGGCAGCGTGCTCGACGCGACGTTCGACGACTTCGTCTCCGGCGGCACGCGCTTCGACGGCAACACCCCGCCGGACGTGCCCGAGACCCTCGCCAACGTGTGGCTACGCTGGAACGCGACGCGCGCGCTTCAGGCGCGCGCCGGGTTGCGCTATGTCGGGCGCCGCTATTCGGACAACGCCAACAGCTTCCGCGTTCCCAGCTACACCATTGTCGATGCCACGCTTTCCTATGCGGTGACGCCGCACCTCGCGGTCGATATCCACGGCTACAATTTGTTCGACCGGGACTATGCGCTCAGCACGTACAATAACCAGCAATGGGTGCTTGGCCGTCCCCGCGCGGTCGACGTCTCGCTTCGTGCCGGCTTCTGACGACCGCAGGCGGCCGGCGACTGGCAAAATAGCGACACTGCCGCCTTTCAAGAACACAGATCGTGTTTTCGGAATTGCGGCCGTTAAGCGGTTGACGTAGCATCGCCAAATCCTCGGGAGTCTTTCGAAATGATCCAGCGTCACCGCTAAAGCGGCAAGGCATACGCCAGCGGAGCAATCCGCCGACCGGACTCTGTTTTCGAGAACATCATGCAAAGAATGAAGAACAAGACGTGCGTCGTAACCGGCGCTGCGCGTGGCATCGGCCGCGCGATCGCTGCCCGGTTCCATGACGAAGGTGCTGTCGTCATCCTCACCGACAGGGACGACGCGGCAGGTGCAGCGGCTGCGGCTGAGATAGGATGCCGGTTCGTACCGCTCGATGTGAGCGAGGATGCCGCGTGGTCGCGACTGGCCGGCATCGTTCCCGTGGCCGACGTGGTGGTCAACAACGCCGGCGTGACGGGGTTCGAAGCCGGCATGGTACCCCACGACCCCGAACACGCCAGCCTCGCGGACTGGCGCGAGGTTCACCGGATCAACCTCGACGGGACGTTCCTCGGCTGCCGCTACGCCATCCGTGCGATGAAGGCGGCGGGCGCAGGATCGATCATCAACATGTCTTCCCGCTCGGGTCTGGTGGGCGTTCCCGGCGCTGCGGCCTATGCCTCGTCCAAGGCCGCCATTCGGAACCACAGCAAGACGGTTGCACTCTACTGCGCGCAGCAGGGCTGGAAAATACGCTGCAACTCGATCCACCCGGGCGCCATCCTCACGCCGATCTGGGAGCCGATGCTGGGCAGCGGTCCTGATCGGGACGCGAGGATGCAGACGCTTGTCGAGGATACGCCGCTCAAGCGGTTCGGAATGCCCGACGAAGTCGCGGCGATTGCGGTCATGCTGGCTTCCGATGAAGCCACCTACGTCACCGGGACGGAGGTGAGCATCGATGGCGGGCTGCTCGCCGGAGGGGGAGCCTGACGCCGTTGTTGTCGCGCCCTCATTTCGAGACACCGGGCGCGACGATCTTGAACGCCTTTGGCGGTTCTGCGCCCATCAGGTTCTCGACGAAATAGTCCCATCGCCGCCGCATCATGTAGTAGGATTGGTCGCCGTAGCCGTGACGTGCGCGGGGGAACAGCACCAGATCGAAGTCCTTGTTCGCCTTCTGGAGCGCGTCGACCACCAGCAACGTCGATGACACCGGGACGTTATCGTCCAGGATACCATGTGCCAGCATCAGCTTGCCCGTGAGATTCTGGGCGAAGTCCTGATTGGCCTGCAGGTCGTAATTCGTCGTCTTTCCGTTACTCTCCAGCAAGCCGAGATACTTCTCGTAATAATCGTCCTCATAGTTCCGGTTGTCGTGGTTGCCGCTCTCGGCGATCCCGACCTTGAAGAACTCGGGATAGCGAAACATCGCGGTCGCGGTTGCGTTGCCTCCGCCTGAATGCCCCCAGATGCCGACGCGATCGGTGTCCATCCATGTATTGCGCGACGCCAGGTCCTTGATCCCGGTGACCTGATCGGGGACGGCCTGCTTGCCCATGTCGCGATAGTAGAAGTCCTGAAACGCCTTCGAGCGGCGCGGCGTACCCAGCGCGTCGATCTCCACCACGGCGAAGCCGAGCTGCGCCAACGCACCCGCGTCGCCCATCGACGGCGCGAACTGCCGGGAGGAAATCGTCCCCGTGAACGGCCCCGGATAGATATAGTCGATGACCGGATATTTCTGCCGCGGATCGAGCCCCGCCGGCTTGAAGAGCAGCCCGTGACACAGCGTCTTGCCGTCGGCGCACCGGACGGCGATGTTCTCCGGCGCCTGCCAGCCCGCCGCGCGCAACCGGGTCACGTCGCCCTTCGCCAGATCCGTGACAACGGCGCCATCCGCACGCCGCAAGACCGCGGTCTGCGGCTCCTGCGGGGTCGAGTAGATATCCACGAAGTAGCGTCCATCGCTCGACGGCACCGCGATATGGTCCTGCCGCTCGGGCGTCAGCAGCTTCGGTTTACCGCCCTTCAGATCGATCGCATAGATGCTACGATAATAGGGATCGACGCCGGGCTCCCGCCCGATACCGGCGATCAACATCTTTCCGCTGCGCTCGTCGATATAGACCGGGTGGTCGACGTTCCAGCGGCCTTGCGTCACCTGCCGCACCAGCTTGCCGGTGCGTGCGTTGTACAGATAGTAATGACCCCAGTCGTCGCGCTGGGACCACCACAGGATCTCGCCGCGTTCGGACAGATAACGCCAGTTGATCCCCTCGTCATTGTAGCCGCTGTCGAACCAGGTCGGCACGGTCTCCGTGAACACGTCGCGCACCGTGCCCGTGGTCGCATCGGCGATGCGCATCGTCTCCACCTTGTGGTCGCGCGAGGTCGACACGAATGCGAGCGTCCGGCCGTCCTTGGCCCATTGCATGTCCTGCGGACCCTCGCCGCACACCACGTCGTCGCACAACGACGACCGGTGCGGGTCGGGCGACATCTTTAGACGGACCACAGTACCATCGCCGACATCGACGATGACACGCTGGATATGGATGATCTCCTTGTCACCGACGAACGGGTATTTCCACGTATCGGTGCGGGAGTGGCCGACCTGCGTCGTCGTCGTCGTGAAGTCGGCCACCGCGCGCTGATCCTGCTGGAAGGTCGCGACCTTCTTCGAGTCGGGTGACCAGATCACGATCGCCTGATCCGAATGTTTCCAGCCGGCATTGTCCGTTGCATAGCCGAAATCCTTGACGCCATCGGTCGTCAGCTGCCGCTCCGCGCCGGTGTCGACGTCGCGTACCCACAAATTCCAGTCGCGCAGGAATACCGCACGCTTGCCGTCCGGGGAGGCGACCGATGACGCCCGGCTGCGCTGCGCCGGGGCGGCTGCGACCTGCCTGGCCTGCGCGCCAGCCGTCTTCGTGCACTTATAGGGCTGCGTCAGCGCGCACGAATACCGCTCGCCACCAACGCTCACGATCGCGGTGTTCGCCGCGAAATCCGGCTCCAGTCGCTCGACGAACAGCTTCTTCGCGTCCTGTTCCTTTAATCCAGCCGCATTGAGCGATGCCAGCAGCGCCGCCGTCTCGAAGGCCGGGGCCTTGGTGCCCTTCGCCGCATCGCCCAGCATGATCGTCGGCACGCCGTGGCTGGTGTCCACATACCAGAAGTGCCGCGCATCTATCCAATGCGCGGTCCGCACCGCGTGGTCGACCAGCGGCGATGTGTACGGGCCCAGTTGATGCATGGCGCGATCATAGTCGGCGGCGGTCACAGCCGGTCGCTGCTGCGCGGCCGCCGTCCCGGCAATCGTGGAAGCCAAAAGCAAGCAGGCGATCAACCGCATCAGGGAGCTTTCTGAAGGTTAGGAACTGACGAGCCACGCAACGAAACGAGGGGTGGTCGTCCCCCCGCTCACCCTGCGCGTTTCGGTCCCACTAGGACTGGGCATGGCTATCATGCAGACCCGCGGCGGCGATCACAATAGCGCTAGTCGAGCACGCGCAGCATCAGATGACGCGCCGACCATTCACGCCTGGACATTCCCCGTCCGGTAGCTCGCTCGTCTCGAACGCAAGCGCCCGGCACCGCCGTCATGCGTCACGCCAGCGCGCGGCCCAGTTGGCTATCCGTGCCCTTCGCGATGTCAGCCTGCGTGATCGGGACTGCTATGTCCGGCGTGACACCTTGGTCGGGTTGCGGTGTCGTCGGGAACCTGCCGATCAGCGGCAGGTCGGCTTCGAGCCCGGTCTCGGGCAGACGCACGAAATAGAAGCAGCCGCCGTTGATCCCGCGCCGGTTGCCGCCGGTCGTCTCGCCGATCAGCGTTGCGAGACGGTTGCGGCGGACGAAATCGGCGAACTGGAACGTCGCCGAGCTGTTCTGCGGCCCGATCAGAACGCGCACGTCGCCCGCATAGCGCCTACCGCGTGGCTTGATCGGGTCGACCCGGTCGCCGGGCGCATCGAGCCGCAGGAACCGGTCGTCGATCCTCGTCGCATTCTCCCCCAGATGGTCGAAACTGCGGTCCCACGTGTCGAGTGCAGGCCGCAGGTCGTCGGGCACGGTGCGGTAGCGGATGAGCCGCTGGACCTCCTCGAACGGCGTCTCGCGTGACACCAGCCGCTCGGCGAGCGCGTTGCCGCAGTCGAGCCCCCCCTCGTTCGCGCGCAGATCGACGACCAGTCGCGGCACGCGCTCGGCGACCAGCCGATCGACCGCCTCGTCGAGCCAGCCGCGCCAGTCCCACTTGCTGTCGTAGAGCCCCCAGTTCGGCATCGACAGTCTCGCGGCATCGCCACGCCGCTCGATCGTCCAGACCGGCGTGTCGCCGCTCGCATCGACGCCGGCGTGCGCGGTGGCGCGGCGCTGCGCCAGCGAGACGCCAGCAACGCTCGCGGCACGTCGCCGTCCGCCAGAGTCCTCCACCGTCAGCCGGTAGCGGTCCTGCCCGAACAGCATCGAGAAGAAGATGTCGAAGGTCTCGTAGCGATCGTTGCCCTGGACCGAGAGAAGCCGGCGACGCTTGGCATCGTTGTGCCCGTCCGCACGCGCGAGCGGCATGAGCGCGGCGAGAATGGCGCTCGCGGATCGGCCATTGACCGCCAGGATGCGGCTGCCCGGCGCGATCCCGGTGGCGAATGGATCGGCCGTGACGACCATCGCGTCGCCGATCCAGAGAAATTCGAGCGGCAACCGGTCGGGCGCTTCGAATAACGCGGCGGCGACCGCGCTGCGCTGATTGTAGAAATTGGCATAGCTATGGCCGCAGCGCACGGTCGCGAGAAAGCGCGACAGCATGAGGTAGAACGCCCGCAGCGTCATCGGGGCGGCCACCGACCGGTCCAGCGCATCGAAACGGGCGTCGATCTCACGAGGCGTGTTGTAACGGTGGAGACCGGGGTGGAGCGCGGCATATGCCTTCCTCAGCAACGCGATGTCCGCACGCATCGCCGCGACGCGAAGGAGCGTCGGACCCGAGGAAGTCCGCGCGAGCAGTGGCGAGGCGGCAAAGGTCACTCCGAGTCCGCCGAGGACGGCGCGGCGAGACGGTGGCGATGCGGTCATGTCAGCTCCGACGTTATGGATGCCCTCTTCAGCATGGCGCAGCGCATACTGGTCGCCTCATCATCGCCCATGCCATGCGGTTTATGGCTTGTGAGACGCCCGGTACGCACTCGGCGACCGACCATAGCGCCGCTGGAAGGCGCGGTTGAAGCTGGCTTTCGACGCGAACCCTGCGTCGAGCGCGATCGCCAGAACCGGCCGGGAATCGTCCGCCGCCAGTGCAGCCGCCACATCCTCGCAGCGAAGCCCGTTGACGAAATCCGAAAAGCCGACGCCCAGCCCCTCATTGAGCGCACGCGACACATAGGTCTCGTTGGTCGCGAGGAGTCCCGCCAGCCGCCGCAGCGTCAGCGCGTCGTCGCGGTACCAGCGATTGTCGCGGATCCTCGCCGCCCATTCCTCCCCTTGCGCCTGCCAGTTCCGGGCGGGGGGTGATCGAACGTCCGGGATCCGCAATGCGTCGAGCGCCGGAAACGGCAGTGCGAGATATCGCCATCCTGCGATCCCGAGATACAAGGCGAACCCCGCGATCGCGACGTAGAGCGGCATCAGCCCCCGATAGCCGAGCGGCGTTACAGCATCGACCAGCAGCCAGCCTGCCCAGACGATCGCCAGCAACGGATAGGCGACGGCGGTGCGGCTGAGCCACGCAGTCGCGAACCGCGCGTCGTCGCTGCGCCTTTGCGACAGGGCGTCGCGGTAGTCGCGCAACAGTCGGGTCGTCCACGCGCCATAGACGACGAAGCTGATGGCCAGCAGCACTGCGACGATCGCACTGCCCGTCGTGAAAGCCAGATCCGCCCAGCGATGCTTCAGCGGCGTCGGCAGGAGGAAGGCGGCGGTCTGATAGCCGACCTGGATCGCGCCCGGCAGCAGGTGTCGCCAGCCCGCGGGCGACCAGCGACCGATGACGAGTGCATGGGCGTGAAGATAGAGGAGCGGCGGGACCAGCAGCGCGTTCGAGAAGGGCGCGAAGGTCAGCCACCACCAGCGATCGTAGAAGCCGGCAAACCCGATCAGCCACGGCACGAACACGCCGGTCATGACGATCAGCAGCGCGGCAAGCGTACGCGCCGCCAGCCGGTTGTGAAACGACGTCGACAGGCCAACGGCCAGCGGGAGCAGAATCGCCGCCGCCACCGTGAGGACTGCGGTCCGCCAGCCAAAGACCAGATCCATGACGATCAGCTTAGCTCCGACCACACCAGAAGCCAGCGATCACATATCGGCGAAAGCGCCCAACCGTCTCGTCTCGGTCGACGCCGTCGCGGACCTGCACAGTCTGCAACCTCCCCGGCACAGCCAAAGCGGTTGCTGATCGGTTTCCTGAGGGCGCAGTCTGGTCTCATCGCTCCAGCCCAAAGCCGAGCGATGACGCGGACGGCGAGCGCTGCCGGCCACGTCGGCCATCCCGGACAACCGGGAGGCTTCAGGCGCGAGGAGATGGGCAGGATGAAGGCTTGGATACCGGCGCTGATCGCTGCAGGCTCAGGCACCGCGGCGGCATCAACGCTCAGCCTGTCCGGCAGCCTTGATGTCGCCCTGAGCTCGCGAGCGATCGCCGTGGTCATTGGCACCGCGATGGTCGCAAACCATTGATGACACGCGTACTATGACGCGGCTCGACCGTGCAAACAACGTCGCGGACCTGCGCCTGATGGCGCGGGGCCGGCTGCCGCGGCCGATCTTCGACTATATCGACGGCGGCGCGGATGACGAAATATCCCTGCGACACAACGTCAGCGCGTTCGCGGACTATGACCTGGTTCCCGACGTCCTCAACGACGTTTCGGAGATCCGGACCGAGACCCGGATCTTTGGCCAGTCTTCGCGGTGGCCATTGATGCTGTCACCCACCGGCCTCACGCGCATGTTCCACGGACAGGCCGAGCTCGCCGTCGCCCGTGCAGCGGCGCGACACGGGCTTCTCTACAGCCTCTCGACAATGGGCACGACGCGGTTGGAGGATTTCGCGCGGGCCTATGCCGGACCGAAGGTCTTCCAGATCTACATCTTCAAGGACCGCGGACTGACCGCCGAATTCGTGGCGCGCTGCCGGGATGCGGGTTTCCACGGCCTTGCGCTGACCGTCGACACGCCGGTCGCGGGCAATCGGGAGCGCGATCGCGTCAGCGGCCTCTCTCTGCCCCCGACGCTGACGCTCCGGTCGTTGCTCAGCTTCGCGCTCCACCCCGGCTGGTCGATCCCTGCGCTGACCGGATCCAGGTTCGACCTCGCAAACGTCAGCCACAAGGTCGACGCGCTGGCATCGGGGCCGATGAGTCTCTTCGACTATATCGGTGGTCAGTTCGACCGCTCGGTCGGCTGGCGCGACGTCGAGTGGCTGGCACGCGAATGGAACGGGCCGCTTGCGATCAAGGGCGTGATGACGCCCGAGGACGCGCGCCGCTCGATCGCCTCGGGCGCGACGGGCGTCATGATTTCCAACCACGGCGGGCGCCAGCTGGACGGCGCGCCTGCCCCGATTGACCAGATCATGGCGGTCCGCGACGCCGTTGGCGACGCACCGGACGTGATCTGCGACGGCGGTATCAGGCGCGGGTCCGACGTGGTGAAGGCGCTCGCGTTGGGGGCGACCGCCTGCTCGATCGGGCGCCCCTATCTTTATGGCCTGGCAGCAGGCGGTGAACGAGGCGTCGATCGCCTGCTGACGCTGCTGGAAGACGAGTTCGTACGCACGCTGACGCTTGCAGGGATCAACGACATCGCGGACGTATCCTGCCGCCATGTCCGCAATCGTCGAAGTGCGCACGTGCCGGGACATTGAACACCGCCCCACGATGCTGGCGGCCCGGTGTCTCCGTTCCGCTACCTCCCGTCATTTAAGCGGCACAGATCCAGGTGTCTTCCGTCAGGGCGCACTAGAGTGATGCCGTCAAACACAGTTGCACCGGTTCCAAAGTGTCTTACACAGGCAAGACAGTGGCGGGACGGGGTAATGCATGTGAGCCGTATGATCTGGTTATCCCTATTGGGCGCGCTCGCGTGGTCCGCACCGTCGCAGGCGACCTTACCGCCGGTCGTTGTCGCGACGTTCACGCGCTGCCTGGATGCGAAGGATCGCCCGGAACTCGCGCCGTCGATGTGCGCGCACATGACGGTGCCACTGGATCACCGCATGCCGGATAACCGGCAGCTTTCGCTGTTCGTCCGAAAGTTTCCCGCCGGGACGCGGCCGAATGGCCAGCTCTGGCTTATCGCCGGGGGGCCTGGCGAGGCCGGGTCCTCCTTCTATCCGTTTCTCGCATCCTTGCGCAAAGCCGCGCCCGGCTATGACCTGATGATCCCCGATCATCGTGGCACCGGCTTCTCGACGCGGATGTGCGAGACCGAAGAGTCGATCGGCAGCGCCGGCGGGCCGGCGCTGGTCGGCGCGGAATGGGCCTCCTGCTTCGCAAGCCTGAACATGGATGCCAGCCGCACGCGTGCTTTCTCGTCCAGCAACGCGGCGTACGATCTTCGGGCACTGATCGACGGCTTCTCGCAAGGCGGCCCGACCTTCCTGTACGGCGTGTCGTACGGCACCCAGCTGGTCCTGCGAACATTGACGATCGCGCCACCCCGCCGGCTCGATGGTGTCATACTCGACTCGCTCGTCCCGCCAGAGACGAGCGCGGTCTGGGATCTCAGTCACCGCTCCGCCGTGGTCGATGCCGTTGGCCGTCGCGTGCTCGCGCAGTGCGATCGGACGCCGTCCTGCCGAGCCTCTCTGGGCGGGTCCGCCAGCGCCGCGATGCACGATGTTCTGATCGATCCGGCGCTACGCGGCGTCCTCGGCGAGAACCCGAAATATTTGTTCGGTGCGATGCTGGATGTGCCGGAGGTGCGGGCCCGCATTCCGGCAATCCTGTCGGACCTGCGCCAAGGCACGGCAACATCGTGGACCGAAGCGAAGCTGCGATTGGCGCAGATCGTGAATACGCTGCTCCCCTACCCGCAATCGAACGCGTCGATCCCGCTTGTCGGGCTTATCAGCGCGTCCGAAAACAACGCGCGGCCGGCTCTCAGCGACACTGTCGTGGCGCAGGAGGAGCGGGATTTTCTTTTCGCCAGCCCGTTGCCGGGCCTGCTGACGCGTTCGGGCTTTCCGCTGTACGAACGCGACGGCGCCTTTGGCCGGCTGCCATCGCGAACGCCCCCGATATTGGTGCTTCACGGTACACTCGATCCAAAGACACCCATCGAAGGCGCTGCGGCCCAGATCGCCATGCTCAGGAAAAGCGGCACCGTGACGCTGGTCACAGTCACGGACGCCCCGCACTTCCTGTTGTTTACCGCGCCCGGCTGCCTGGTGCCCGCTGTCCGTCGTTTCCTGACCCATCGGCGTGCGCGCCGTTCGTCTTGTCGATCCGGGCCCGATCAGCCAGCGCGCGGCTCGGACTGATCGGCTAGCGAGAGCCGCTCGCGCCAGAGGTAAGGGCAACGACGGCGCGTGCGATTTCAGCATTTTCGAGCGACGCGAGGACCCGCACGACGACACGTCCGGCCTTCGCAGCGGGGTCGATCGAGACGCCCGCCCAACCGAGATCCGCACAAATCGCGGCGCGGACGACGGCATCGTTTTCGCCGATCCCGCCGGTGAAGACAATCATGTCGGCGCCACCGAGCACGGCCATCATCGCGGCGATCTGCTTTGCGACCGACCGGCAGAACATCGCGATCGCCAGACGTGCGTCCGCGTTTATTGCCGCAACCGCATGCAGTTTGCGCAGGTCGCCCGACACGCCGGAGATTCCGAGCAACCCCGAACGGTGGTCGACCAGCCCCTCGATGCCGGCGGCATCCATCCCCCGCTCCCGCATGAGATACAGCAGCAGGCCTGGGTCGAGATCGCCGGCGCGCGAGGCCATGACGATGCCACCCGACGGCGTCAGGCCCATCGTCGTATCGACCGACCTGCCGCCGTGCACCGCGGTGATGCTGGCCCCGCTCCCGAGATGCGCGATGATCAGCCGTTCGGGCAGATCCGGCCCCAGCTGGCGGGAGATCGACTGGCAGGACAGACCGTGGAAGCCGTAACGCCGTACGCCGTCCGCCCGGAATTCCTTCGCGATCGGCAGGACCGCGGCGACCTCCTCGAGGTCCTTGTGGAAGCCCGTGTCGAAACAGGCGATCTGCGGCACATCCGGGTATCGCGCCCGTGCCGCGCGGATCAGCGACAGCGCGGCCGGGCCGTGCAAAGGCGCGAACGCCGTCGCGCGCTCCAGCCGTGCCAAGACGCCCGGATCGATCTCGACAGGATCGAACAGGTCCGGCCCACCATGGACGATGCGGTGTCCGATCGCCGCGGGCCGCGCGCCGCCTAAGGCCGCGTCGATCCGCTCGAACATATCGGCGGGCTGCGCGCCGTCCACGTCTCCGGACATGCGCTCCTCGAACCCGTCTGGTCCACCCGCATAGAAGCCGAACTTGAGCGAGGAAGACCCCTCGTTGAGCGTGAGGATACCCGTCCGCCCCATGCTCGCCACCGCGCTCACCGCCGCCATTGCCAGTCGCGGATCTCGGGCAGGTCGTCGCCCTCTTCGTAGACGTGCAGCTTGTGCCGCTCGATCAGCGCCCAATAGCGCGCCGTCTCGTCCGCCACGCGGTCGCGCAGCCGGGGGATCCGCTCGATCGCGTCGAGCGCGAGGCGGTAGCGGTCGAGATCGTTGAGCACGACCATGTCGAACGGCGTCGTCGTCGTGCCCTCGTCCTTGTACCCGCGGACATGGATATTGTGGTGGTTGGTCCGGCGATAGGTGAGCTTGTGGATCAGCGCGGGATAACCGTGAAAGGCGAAGATCACCGGCTTGTCGGTCGTGAACAGCGCATCGAACGCGCGCTCGTCGAGCCCGTGCGGATGCTCCGACTGCGGCTGGAGCACCATCAGGTCGACGACGTTGACCACGCGGATGCGGATGTCGGGGATATACTCGCGCAGCAGCATCACCGCCGCCATCGCCTCGAGCGTCGGCACGTCGCCCGCACAGGCCATCACCACATCAGGCTCGCCGTCGTCGCTCGCCCAGTCCCAGATCCCGGCACCGGCGGTGCAGTGGCGGACGGCATCGTCGATATCCAGCCAGCTTGCCTCGGGCTGCTTGCCCGCGACGATCACGTTGACGTAGTTGCGGCTGCGCAGGCAGTGATCGGCCACCGACAACAGGCAGTTGGCGTCGGGCGGCAGATAGATCCGCACGACGTCCGCCTTCTTGCTCGCGACATGGTCGAGAAAGCCCGGGTCCTGGTGCGACAGGCCGTTATGGTCCTGTCGCCAGACATGCGAGGTCAGCAGATAGTTGAGCGATGCGATCGGCTTGCGCCATGGAATCGTGCGCGTGACCTTCAGCCATTTCGCGTGCTGGTTGAACATCGAATCGACGATGTGCACGAACGCCTCGTAGCATGAGAACAGCCCGTGCCGCCCGGTCAGCAGATAGCCCTCCAGCCACCCCTGGCAGAGATGCTCGCTCAGCACCTCCATGACGCGGCCATCGCGGCTGAGATCGGTGTCGTTCGGCTCGGTCTCGGCCATCCACGCCTTGCCCGTCACGTCATAGACCGCCTGCAAGCGGTTCGACGCGGTCTCGTCGGGCCCGAACAACCGGAAGGTCGCAGCGTCGGCGTTGAGCGCCATGACATCGCGCAGATATTTGCCCAGCACGGCGGTCGCCGCGGCCTTGACTGCGCCCGGCTCCGATTGCGCGATCGCATATGCGCGGAAATCGGGCAGCGACAGCGGCTTCAACAACTCCCCGCCATTGGCATGCGGGTTCGATCCCATGCGGCGATGGCCCGTCGGCGCGAGCGTGGCATACTCCTCGCGAAACCTGCCGGCCTCGTCGAACAGCTCGTCGGGGCGGTAGCTGCGCATCCACGCCTCGAGCTGCGTCAGATGCTCGGGATCCTTGAAGTCTGCGATCGGCACCTGGTGCGCGCGCCACGTGCCCTCGACCGGTTTGCCATCGACGACCTTGGGTCCGGTCCACCCCTTGGGTGTCCTCAGCACGATCATCGGCCAGCGCGGTCGCTCGCCGCCCGCACCGCCCGCTCGCGCCGCGGACTGGATCGCGGCGATGCGGTCGAGCACGGTATCGAGCGTGGCGGCGAGCAGCTGATGCACCTCGGCCGGATCGTCGCCCTCGACGAAATGCGGTTGATAGCCATAGCCGCGCAACAGCTCGGTCAACTCGTCGCGACCGATCCGCGCGAGCACGGTCGGGTTGGCGATCTTGAAGCCGTTGAGATGCAGGATCGGCAGCACCGCGCCGTCGCGCGCGGGATTGAGAAACTTGTTGCTGTGCCAGCTCGTCGCCAGCGCGCCGGTCTCGGCCTCGCCGTCGCCGATCACGCAGGCGGCGATCAGGTCGGGATTGTCGAACACCGCGCCGAACGCATGCGCGAGCGAATAGCCGAGCTCGCCGCCTTCGTGGATCGATCCCGGCGTTTCGGGGGCGACGTGGCTGGGAATGCCGCCCGGCCAGGAGAATTGCCGGAACAGCCGCTCCATCCCGCCGCGGCTGCGCTCGATCGCGGGATAGCGCTCGGTGTAGGAGCCCTCGAGATAGGTGTTGGCGACCAGCCCCGGCCCGCCATGACCTGGGCCAATGATCGCGATCATGTCGAGCTCACGCGCGACGATAACCCGATTGAGGTGGACGTAGAGCATGTTGAGCCCCGGCGTCGTACCCCAGTGCCCGAGCAGCCGGGTCTTCACATGCGCGATCGCGAGCGGTTCATCGAGCATCGGATTGCTGCGCAGATAGATCTGGCCGACGGACAGATAATTGGCTGCGCGCCAGTATCCATCCATCCGGCGGAGCATATCTTCGGACAGTGGACGCGTCACTGCCGTCACGGGGACCGCCGGAGCGGGAGGATCAGCCGGGCATATTGCACCGTTCGTCATAGCGATTGTCCTCTGCGCGGATTTCGCGCGACAACATACCTAGCAGTTATGTCGATCGCATGTCGGTTTCTCTTGGAAGCCCGAGCCTGCAGACTTCCGCCCACCTGATTTTGGTAGGGGACGCTCATTCCCGATGGCCTTAAACACTTGCCGATCGCGTCCCGCCCCCTGTCCGAGCGATGAAGGGAGCCTGGATCGCCACTTGACCGATTAGCGTGCGAAGCCGACGCCGTCTGCATGACCGATCCAAGAGCCATGGCGCTCTCCCTGCTTGCCCGCCACGCACCGGGCGCGACGATATGCCCGAGCGAGGTGGCTCGCGCGATCGCGCAGGATTGGCGCGGCACGATGCCCGCGGTCCACGCCGCGATAGACGTATTGGTCAGCGACGGTCTGGTACGACTGAGCTGGAAGGGACACGCGCTCGAAACGCGGTCAGGGCCGTACCGGATCAGCCGTCCCGGCGACGCGTGAAGCCAGGATCTGCTCCTGCGTCCGTCGCCACCGCCACATCGCGCGGCGACACGACGCTCGAGGCTAACCGGTGATCACCGACGCTTATTGGAGCGATCCGTCAGCCCGCGGCACGGGGCATCGACCGATCTAATCGGGGATCAAGGCCCACCCACGAAGCTGCAGCGTCGCCATCGTCGTCAACGCGGACACATCGAGATCGACATTCTTGGCAACCGCTGCGGGATCGATCGTGTTGCCGACCAGCGCCTGACTGCAAACGCGCACCGACACGCCTGCGGCACGCAGGGCGGCGATCAACGGCAGATTGGGGTTCTTCGCCGCCTTGGTGCGCGTGCTGTAGGCCGCATCGGTTGTCACCAACGGCGTCGCCGGCCCGTGGATGATGACGACGACATCGCCGGGTTTGGGCCGGACGCCATCTGCGCCGAGCAGGTTGAGGAACCGCGCGACCTTTTCGAGAGCCAGGTTAACCTGATCGGCCGAGCCTCCGGCCTTGGTAATGCTGAACAGCACGCGGTAGCGAAGCGCAGGATCAGGGCGTTCGCTCGCTGCGGGCACGGGCGAGATTGCACCATAGCCCGGCACGACAGGATGGCGGAGATCCGCAGCCATTGCGCCGCTTGTCGCCATCAGCATCATCATCACCGCAGCCAGACCGGATCTGACGACCATAGCGCACTCCCATGTTACCCGCCCCGATGTGGCCAAGGACCCAACCCGACCACCGGACGACTGTCAGGCTTCACCAAACATCTCGCGCTGGGATTTGTCCAGTTCCTCGGCATAGCGTCGTCGCACGTGCGATTCCGACAGGATTCCGAGCACATTGCCGCCCCCGGCGACGATGGCCATTTCGTCTGCGCCCGCCGCATCGAAGGCGGCCATGACGGACTTTATGTCAGCGTCGGGTGACAGCACCTCGTCTTGATGGATCGCGAGCGTGCCGATCGCGTCGGTCGACGCGACGCCCTCGGCAAACGCGCTGGCGGTCTGGACGATGCCCGCGTAGCGATCCTGCTCGTCCACCAGGACGACGCGACTGGTCGATCCCAGCGGAAACAGACGGCGAAACTCGGCGACGGTGATCCGCTCAGGCGTCGGCCGCTCCACCTTTCGCATCATGCGTCCGGCGGTCAGCATCCGGACCCAGCCTACGTCGCGCGCGCTCTTGATCGTCTCGCCCCGAAGATGAAGCCGCCACGTCGAGAAGGAGTAGCCGAACGTCTCGCGCACGATCGTGGATGACACCAGCGACGCAGCGATCGTTGCGCCGGCGAGCGAGAAGTCGTGCGTCGCCTCCAGTACCAGCATGGCCATCGTCATCGGCCCGCCGACGACCGCGACCGCCAGTGCCGCCATTCCCACCAGCGCCGCATTCTCGCGATCGACCAGCGCCTGCCCGGCAATCCAGCCCAATCCGCCTGCGTAGAGCTGGCCGAGCAGGCTGCCGAGGAACAGCGAGGCGAAGAACAGCCCACCCCGGAAACCGAAGCCGAGCGAGATGACCGAAGCCGCGCTCTTCATGATGAGGATGGCGGCAAGGATCGTGAGGGGGACGCCATATTCGAGGTCGATGTGGAGAGCGCCGTGTCCTGCGGACAGGATCTGCGGCGTCAGCCACGCGAGCGGGATCAACAGCAGGCCGCCAATCATCGGCCGCCACGACGTGCGGACGGGCATGCGCCGCGTCAGTGCCTCGACCCCGGCAACCGCGCGCATCAGAAGGATGCCGAATGCCGCGGTGACGGCCCCAAGACCGGCGTAGATGAGGTAGTGGTGCGTCTGAACCTGCTCGGCGACCGTCGCGTGGACAAGATAGGGCTGCGCGCCGAACGCCTGCGCGACGAGCACGCCGGACAGCGAGGCCGCGGCGACGGGTGCGATCGCAGCGGGCGTGTAGGCGCCGATGACGATCTCGAACGCGTAGAACGCGCCGGCCAACGGGGCGCCAAAGGCACCTGCGATCGCGGCGCCCGTGCCTGCACCGACCAGGATCCGCAGGTCGGCACGGCGCAACCGGAACCAGCCGCCCGCGATCGAGGCGACCACGCCGCCAAGCTGGGCATAGGCCGCTTCAAGCCCGACCGATGCGCCGAACCCGTTCGAGATGATCGTCTGGCCGGAGATGACGAGGCTGTCGCTCCTCGACATGCGACCGCCGTGCAGCGCATTCGCCTCGACGGCGTCGACCATGCGTCGCGTTCTTGCCTTCGTGATCCAGGAGAAGAGTGCGAGCACGACACCGCCGAGCGGCAAGGCAAGCAGCGCCAGCAAGGGTATCGCCGGCGTCGCGCTCAACCGCTGGCCGCTTGGGAGGTCGAAAAGCAGATGCTGGATCGTGCGCGCAATCATCCCCTGCACGACGCTCAGCAAACCGGCCGCGCCGCCGATCGCGACCGCCAGCAGGATCAGCACCGCTTCGCTCGCGCGCAGGCGCTGCCGCATCCATGACGTCGCCGACCGTATGGCTGTGACGTCCATGCTCACGCGCGCGCGGCCCGACACACCGCGCTGCGGCCCGCTCGCAATTGCGCAGCAGCGCGACGAACATGACCGGCGTGGTGGCGCCACTCAGGATCCGGAGCAGGACTGCGCCGGTTCATGGTGTTGCCCGTCCCGCACCGGTGATGCTCGCCGGCATCACGACGATGGGCAGCGGCACAAAGAGAGCGGGGCAGACGCATGGCGCCGGTTAAACCCAAGCCGTCGTCCCGGCTATACCGATCTCGGCGGCAGCGATCACGCAGACGACGGATTCAACATCGCCGCGCCGAGCCGAGGCCGCTGCGGGTCGAAGCCGATGCGATCCGGTTCCGCTTCACGAACAGGCGGCTACAAGGCCTGAAAGGGGAAGTGTCGTTGTCATTTGAATTGCTGTGTCGCCGCGCGGGCATCGTTGCCGGTCTGTCCGGGCTCGCGGCGTGCGTTCCTGCCGGTCGACAGCCTGTCTCGCCCGCATCCGTACCGATCACCGTGCAGACGAGCACGCCGGCCCGAACACCGCCAAGGCCGGTGCCAATCCGGGCCCAGCCGTCGGCCGACCTGCTCAACGCCGTCCAGGCGCTGGGCGCCAGCTTCAAGGGTGACGCCGGCATCAGCGTCCGCGATATCGACGAGGGCTGGGTCGTCGCCTGGGAAGGGGATAGTCCGCGCCCGCAGCAGAGCGTGAGCAAGTTCTGGGTCGCGATCGCGGTCATGGATGCGGTCGACCGGGGCCGGATGTCGCTCAGCGATCCGGTGACGGTCACGAAATCCGATCTTACCGTGTTCCACCAACCGATCCGGACGCTGGTCGGCGCGGATGGGTACAGGACGACGATCGGCGAGCTGCTGCGCGGGGCGATGACGCGGAGCGACAACACCTGCAACGACGTGCTTCTGTGGCGCGTCGGCGGCCCCGACGCGATCAACCGCATGCTCGCGGAGAAGGGCGTTGCGGGCGTCCGGTTCGGCCCAGGAGAGCGGCAGTTGCAGGCGCGTACGGCCGGACTGGAATGGCGGCCGGAATGGGCTGGCGGCTGGGGATTCCTTCAGGCGCGTGCGGCGATGACCTATGAGGCACGCGACAAGGCGCTGCGTCGGTATCTCGCGGCGCCGCTCGACGGCGCCTCGGCCAATGGCGTGACGCTGGGGCTGTCGTTGCTGGCACAGGGCAAGCTGTTGAGCGCGCGCTCGACCGCGTCGTTGCTGACCTTGATGCGCTCCAGCAAGACCGGCCCGCTTCGTCTGAAATCAGGCCTCCGCCCCGGCTGGACGCTCGCGCACAAGACGGGGACGGGCCAGGACCTCGGCACGCTGTCGACCGGGTATAACGACGTCGGATTGCTCGTCGCGCCCGACGGGCATCGCTATGCAATCGCCGTGATGATCGCGAGCACGCGGCAACCGATCCCGGTGCGGATGCGCCTGATGGGCGACGTGACACGCGCCGTCGTGGCGGCTGCGGGCCGGTGACCGTGGAGCGGCGCTGATCCGCGCGCTGTAGGTCGGCCAATCGTTAGCGATCGGCGGCCCCTGCGGTGGTGACGTTCCAGGTTGCGAGCGTCTTGCCCGTGCGGGGGTTGTCGATCGCCACCTCGTCCATCGTCACGCCGACGACGCAGATCGGGCGCTGCTCGGCCCCGGCAGGCTGCCGACAGGACACCGGCCCCTGCCCCGGTATGTCGGCGATCCGACCGGCGATCCGCAGCTGGAATCCGCGTTCGGCTTGGAGTGCGTCGGGTTGCAGGCGAACGACGGTTTCATACGGCTTGCCGTTCCGCTGGCCCAGTCGCGCGCCGTCACCGTCGAAGAATTGGGCGATCGCCAGCGTCTGCCCCGGCAGCGTCACGGCCTCCGTTCCATCCGGCGCGGGATTGTCCCGCGTCGCGGGGCACGCCTCACTCGCCGTCCAGGGTCGCGCTATCCAGAACCCCTCGACGGCCTCCCCTGCGGTCGCTTGCCCCGCGGCATCGAGGATGTCGGCGCGCGTCCAGACGACCGGTGCGACGTGCACCCGGAGGGCCTTGTCCGTCTCGTCATACCGCCAGCGCATTGCGGCGTCGCTTTCAGCCTCGGCCGGTCCGCGACATCCGAACGGAAGTCGCAGTTCGAAGCGTTGCCCCGCAGCGTCGGCGACAGCGCTGGGCATGGCCCGCCCCGAGGCGACCGCGTCTGCCATCTGTGCGGCCAGCGTCATGATATCGGCACGGGCCAACACGGCATTGCCGGGCGTCGGCGGCACGACCGGTTCGCGCGCAGCGGCAGGAGCGGCAGCCACTGGCCCGGCGACGACAGGCTCGACGTTGCGCGGTGACGTTCCGCGCCCGATGAGAAATCCGGTCCCGCCAACGGCCAGAGCGGCCGCAATACCGCCGGCAAGAGCAAGACGACTTTTCCGCAAGCTTGGCTCATCCATTGCTGACCGATAGCAAAACCCGTCAATTTCGCATACCCGATCGCGATGCCCACGACCCACATCGCGATGGCCATATTGCACAGCCCCAATTCGCGGAGGCCTGCATGACACTCGATCAGGTCCTGACCCTGGTCGTTCTGGTCGCGGTCGTCGCGGCGCTGATCTGGGACAAGGTGCGCTCCGACGTCGTGGCGCTGAGCGGTGCTGCCGTCCTGCTGATCACAGGCGTCGTACGTCCGATCGAGGTCCAGGGTGCCTTTGCCAGCCCTGCGATCATCGCGCTCGCATCGTTGTTCGTCATCGCCTACGCGCTCGAACTGTCGGGGCTGCTCGACCGTGCGATCGAAGCCGCGGTGAAGATGTGCAAGCGCCTCGGGTCGGCCGGCATCTGGCTGATGCTGGGCGCGATCGGCGTGGTGTCGTGCTTCCTCAACAGTACCCCGATCGTCGTGCTGGGAGCACCGGTGGTCCGCGACGTCGCCACCGCGTTGAAGCTGCCGCCCAAACGCTATCTGATGCCGTTGTCGTACATCACCGTCCTGACGGGCTGCTGCACGTTGATCGGCACGTCGACCAACCTGCTGGTCGACGACATGGCGCGCGTCGCAGGGCAGCCGCGCTTCGGCATGTTCGAGATCACGCCGGTCGGGCTGCCGATGGCGCTGGCGGGCGGCATCTACCTTTTCCTGTTCTCGGGCAAGCTCATGCGCGGCAGCCTCGCCGACCCGCCTCCGGTCGCATCCGCGCGCGAGATCGATGTCCCGGGTGCGCAGGTCGGCGACTCGTCGCTGTTCGCGGAGCATCGTCCGTTCCAGCCGGTCAAGGCGGCGATCGCGCTGGGCGTGTTCGTCGCTGCGATCGCGGTCGCCGCGGCCGGGCTTGCGCCGATCGCCGCCTCCGCCTTTGCCGGTGCGGTCGTGTTGATCCTGTTGCGGGTCATCACGGCGGACGAAGCCTATGGCGGCCTACGTCCGCAGATCCTGATCCTGATCGCCGGCATGGTCGTGATCGGCATGGCGATGGAGCAGAGCGGTCTCGCCGCCCAGGCGACCGGGGCACTGGTCGGATCGATGCAGGAGTTCGGCCCGCTGACCGCGCTGATCGTGCTATACGGCATCACCATGGTGCTGACCGAATTGCTGTCGAACGCGACGGTCGCCGTGCTGGTCACGCCGATCGCGGTCGCGCTGGCGGAAAGCCTGGGCGTCAGTCCGCGCCCGTTCCTGGTCGCGGTGATGATGGCGGGCAGCGCGGCGTTCGCGACGCCGTTCGGCTACCAGACGAACGTCATCGTCTACCAGATGGGCGGATATCGCTACATGGATTTCGTGAAGGTCGGCCTGCCGCTCAACCTCATCACCTATGCCGTCGCGATCCTGGCTATCCAGACGTTTTTTCCGTTCTGATGAAGACCGGCCATGGCTTGGTTGCCCGACCTGCCCGATCTAGACGGCACGCATGCGCCTACTCATCCTGCTGATCCGGGTCCTTGCCGGTTTGCTGATCCTGGTCACCGGGCTCAGCCTCTTCGAGTCCAACGAGTGGTGGATCCGGATCTGGGATTTCCCGCGCGTCCAGATCCTCGCAGGCCTGGTGCTGGCTGCCGGTCTGTCGCTTTGGCTCGATCGGCGCGCGGGACGCGGCATCGCCATGCTGTGCGCCGTCGCCGCGGGGTGGCAGCTGTACCGGATCTATCCCTACACACCGCTGGCAAGGACGGAACTGGCCTTCGCCGACAATGCCCCCGGCGCGAAAGGCGCGTGTTTCAGCGTGCTGTCGCTGAACGTGCTGGAATCAAACCGCGACTATCCGCGGACAGCGCGGCTGATCGACCGGATGCGCCCCGACATCCTCCTGCTCATGGAAACCGACCGCGGCTGGGCGGATGCACTCACGACCCAATTGGCCCGCTATCCCCACCGGCTCGAACGCCCCATCGGCAACACCTACGGCATGATCCTCGCCACGCGCCTGCCCATGCGCGATGGCCGGATCGAGACGATCGCGGAGAAGGACACGCCGTCGATCCACGCCGAATTGACGGCCGGTAGCGCGTTCCGGGTGATCGCGCTTCATCCAAGGCCCCCCATCCCCGGACAGGATACCGAGGCCCGCGATGCGGAAATCGCGATCGCCGCAAAACGCGCGGCGAGCACCAGGCTGCCCGTCCTCGCGATCGGCGACTTCAACGATGTCGCCTGGTCGCATACGTCGCAGCTCTTCAAACGGGTCGGGGGGTATCTCGATGCGCGGATCGGCCGCGGTACGTTTGCGACCTTCCCCGCCCGCACGCCGTTGCTCGGCTGGCCGCTCGATCACATGTTCGTCACCCCCGACTTCAAGGTTCGCGACCTCGCGGTCCTCGAGGATGTTGGTTCGGATCATCTGCCGATCCATTCGCGTCTCTGCCTCACAGGCAAGCCGGGCACGAACGGGACGCCTGAGCCCGTATCGAACGAAGATCGGAAAGACGTGAAGGAGGTTCTGCAGGACTATCGCGAAGAACGCCGCGACCGCTGAGCGCGCCGCAGCCGCGCGGAAGCCGGGATGCCGATGGGGGTCGGCATATATGAGGCGATCCGATAGATACCCGACTGCAATTGAACGGGGCGTTCGACCGGGTTGCGCTGGGACAGGCGATACGGTTCGAGGCCTGTGACCGCGGCAGACCCCATCTCCATGCGCCGATCCTCGACGAACCGGTGCTTCACACCGGCTGCGCAGCGATGCATGAGATGGCATGACCACGAACGATGCAGACATCGTGCACTATCGGCTGCGACGCCAGAGCCGAACTCCGGCGTGGCTGGCCCTGTCCTGGCGGGCGCTGGTCGCGCTCGCGCTGATCGGCATCGCGCTCGCGGTCCATTGGTTCGATCGCGATGGCCTGCGGCAGAACTCGGGCGAGCCCGTGACGTTCGCCGACATCCTGTATTTCACGATGATTACCGTGACGACGGTCGGCTACGGCGACATCGTGCCCGTGACGCAGCAGGCGCGGATGTTCGATACCTTTGTCGTGACACCGATCCGGCTGTTCGTATGGCTCATCTTTCTGGGAACCGCGTATGATTTCCTGCTTAAAGGCGTCTGGGAGAAATGGCGTATGTCGGTAATCCAGCGACACCTCGAAGGCCATGTCGTGGTCGCCGGTTTCGGTACGAGCGGGTCCGAGGCGGTAAGTGAGCTGATCCGTCGCGGTGCCGATCCAGCCATGATCGTCGTCGTTGACGAGCGCGCGTCGGCGTTACGCGAAGCGGAGAGTTGCGGCACCACGGTGATGGACGGCAACGCCACGCGCAACGCCGCGCTCGAGGCAGCCCGTCTCTCGAACGCCCGCGCCCTCATCGTCTCCGCCGGCCGCGACGATACCTCGATCCTCATCGTGCTGACGGCGCGGCGGATCGCGCCCGATCTGCCGATCAGCGTGGTGATCCGGTCGGAGGACAATGAAGCGATCGCGCATCAGGCAGGCGCCAACGTGGTCATCAACCCCGCCAGCTTTGCCGGTCTTCTGCTCGCCGGCTCGACGCATGGCGCGCATACCGCCGAATACATGGCCGATCTCGCCGCGTCCGGCGGGCGTGTCGTCCTCCGAGAACGCGAAGTCTCTGCCGAGGAAGTCGGCAAGCCGCTGGCCGATATCACCACCGGTCTCGGTCACCGCATCTATCGCGGGCACCAGGATTTCTGCTTCTGGGAGCCTGAAGCGTCGCGTCTGGAGGCGGGCGATATCATCGTCGAGGTCGTCCCACGCCGCTGAACCGCGGCCCGAAATCCGTCCGCGTCCTTGCGATACCGACCGGCAGAGCGCCACCGCAAAGTCCGGACGTACGCGCACAGATATCGCTAATGTCGGAGCCTGGTGTATCGATTACCGGCATCCGCTAAGGGATACGAACCTGGTGGTTTTCCGAGGGCATTTTGACGCACGCAATCGATCGACGTTCGCTGCTCCTCGCTGCCGCGGTTGGCGGCTCGGCTCTGGGCACTTCCATGGCGTCAGCCGAATCAACACCGCGTCAGGCGGAAAAACCCCCGTTACGCGTGGCTGTCGCTCGGCTGATCCACGGCCATGTCGCCGGTCTTTTCGGCAATCTCGCGCAGGGCGCCGTACAGGTGATCGGCATTTACGAGCCCGATCATGCGGTCTCGGCCCGGTATGTCCGGGAGTTCGGGATAGATCCGGCGCTGGTGCATGATCGGCTCGCACCGATGCTGGACGGGACAAAGCCTGAAGCGGTCCTTGCATTCGGGTCCGTTGCGGAACATCGGACGGTGGTCGAGGCCGCCGCACCGCGGAAGCTGCACGTCATGGTGGAGAAACCGCTGGCGTTCGACGTCGCGGAAGCGGAGGCGATGGCAGCCCTTGCCCGCCGTCACCGCATCCACCTGCTCACCAATTACGAGACCAGCTGGTACCCAAGTCGTTCAGCGCTTCATACGGCGATCACCTCGGGCGTTGCGGGTGCCATCCGCAAGGTCGTGTTCCGAGATGGTCATTATGGTCCGAAGGAAATTGGCGTACAGCCTGAGTTCCTGTCGTGGCTGGTCGATCCGGCGGCGAATGGCGGCGGTGCGATTGTCGACTTTGGATGCTACGGGGCGAACCTCATGACTTGGCTCATGGACGGACGCCCTCCGATCAGCGTGACCGCGGTGACGCAAAAGTTGAAGAGCGATCCTGTATATGCACGGGTCGACGATGAGGCGACGATCGTGTTGACGTATCCCACCGCCACTGCGGTCATCGAGGCATCGTGGAACTGGCCGGATCACCGCAAGGACATTCAGCTCTTCGGCGAAAAAGCCCTCCTCGTGACCCCCGATAGCCAGACGCTCATGGTGCGCAGCAGGGGAGAAACACGCGATCGTCCGCTTCCAGTCCGCGAGCCATCTTATAAAGATCCGTTCTCTTTCCTTGCGGCCGTGGTTCGAGGGGAAATGGTGGTACCCGATCTCGATCCCTCATCGCTCGCGAACGCGGTGATCGTGGCCCGTATCCTCGAGGCGGCTCGGCGGTCTGCCGCGATCGGGCAGACGGTGAGACTTGCATCGTGAAAGGGGAAAATCGACGCACCGCCGACGTTGCTTCGGCCGTCGGACAGGGTAGGATACCCTATGCTGCTAGC
This sequence comes from Sphingomonas sp. Leaf20, assembly GCF_001421535.1. Lineage (GTDB taxonomy): Bacteria > Pseudomonadota > Alphaproteobacteria > Sphingomonadales > Sphingomonadaceae > Sphingomonas. The sequence continues at coordinate 698,502 of NZ_LMKN01000009.1, forward strand.
GACACTGCTCTTGATTGCGACGGTTGGCCAGGACGTGTCCGAGCTCACGTTCAGGCGAGTGATAGCGGACAATGCGACCTATCACCGCGAACGGTTCGTCGAAGCAGGGCTCATGCCAATTGAGGAGGCTGCGAAAAAAGGACGGAATGTTCGGCGCTTGCTCGTCTCGGTCTGGATTCCAGGCCATCCGCCCGTGATGGAAATCGAGCGGCAGAGCGACGGTTCGGTGACGCTCCTCCTCACGTGGCAGGATAAACCTTTGGAGCGGCATCCGCTTGACGCCTCGGTTTGGAAGGATCTAACGGCGCTCGATAAAGCCGTGTTCGCGACGCCCAAATACGACCTGAACGAAATCGGGAAACCCCCTGAAGGCGTTTATGGCTGCCACGGCGATACGGCCGCTTTTGAAGCCAGTATCGACGGTCGGGTGCAGACCGCAGCGGCTAGCCAATGCCTCCCGAGAATGGAGTCCTTCGACGACGCCAAGCGATCCGTGATCGCGCTGTTCTCGAAAGTGGCCATCACCACCCAGGCTGGTTGCAAGACAGATGATGCCCGGCCAGCCGAGGCCTTGATTCACTGTTTCCGCTGAACAGGACTGTTCCGAAGGTCCGCACTTGGGCGCCAGCCGCGGCCGACCGCTTTGCGCCGCTGCCCCAAATCAAGACCGTCTTGAGTCTGACGGATAGCGGATCGCGCAGGTGATGATGCCACCGAAGCGCGCGGGACGGCGTGGCCGCCGGGAGCGACTATCGCAGCCCCGCCTAGAGTGGCAACATATGTAACCTTAAGAACACTTTAACAGCCGTTTCCACAGACATTTGTGGACTTTGCCCATCGGTTGGCTAGCCCCGGCCTCTGTTTTGAGAGGACGTAGTTATGGGCGAACGGGTCGGGATCGCGGTGATCGGACTGAATGGCGCGGTGGCCACTACCGCTGCGGCGGGTATCGCGATGATCCGTGCAGGGTCGAACGACCTGTCGGGCCTGCCGCTCGCCAGCCGCGACGTCGAGGGGATGGCGGCATATCGCGACCTGCATTTCGGCGGCTGGGACCTCAGCCATGACGACCTCGCCACCGCTGCGCTGAAGCACGGCGTGCTTACCGAGAGCGATCTCGCCCACGGGGCCGCGAGCCTGTCCGACATGCGGCCCTGGCCCGCGGTCGGATCGACCGATTTCTGTGCGAACATCGACGGCGCCAACAAGATCGCCGCGCCCGGCCACCGTGCCGCGGTCAAGCATATTCAGGACGATCTCGCGCGCTTCAAGAACGAGCAGAATCTCGACCGGGTGGTGATGATCAATCTCGCCTCGACCGAGCGCAAGGCCGATCTCGCTGCGGACGCGCTGACCAGCGTCGAGGGCTTCGAGCGCGGTCTCGACAGCGACGACGCGGCGATCAGCCCGGCGATGCTCTACGCCTATGCCGCGATCGCGAGCGACACGCCCTATGCCAATTTCACGCCGTCGGTCGCCGCCGACGTCGCCCCGCTCGCCGAGCTGGCCAGCCAGCGCGGCGTGCCGATCGCCGGCAAGGACGGCAAGACCGGGCAGACGCTGCTGAAGACCGTGATCGCGCCTGCGCTGCGGGACCGTGCGCTGCACGTCGACGGCTGGTTCTCGACCAACATCCTGGGCAATTCGGACGGCCTCGCGCTCGACGATCCCAAGAGCCTCGCCTCCAAGGTCGATACCAAGAAGTCGGTGCTCGACCAGATCCTCGGCTATCCGGTCGAGGATCACATCATCATGATCCATTATTACAAGCCGCGCGGCGACAACAAGGAAGCGTGGGACAATATCGACCTGACCGGCTTCCTCGGCCAGAAGATGCAGCTGAAGCTGAACTTCCTGTGCAAGGATTCGGTGCTCGCCGCGCCGCTCGCGATCGAGATCGCGCGCTGCCTGGCACTCGCGCAGACGCGCGGCGACCGCGGCGTGCAGGACCAGATGGGGATCTTCTTCAAGATGCCGCAGACCGCCGATGGCGGSGAGCCGATCCACGCGTTCGGCGAGCAGCAGCTGATCCTCGACACTTGGCTCGACCGCCGGTGAGTTTTGGCGCAGCGTATCTGCCGCTGTTGCGCGAGCTCGGCGACCTGAAGCGGATTCGCTCGGCGGAGCGCGACGGGTCCATCGCAGAGCGGTTGTTCGCACGCGGCTGGGCGGCGCTGGCGGCGGGCGAGGCACCAGCGGCGGTGATGCGCCGCACCGTTGCCGCCGCGCTCGCCGCGGCCCGGCTGAGCGATCTCGACCGCGCTACGCTGGCCGAGCTTGGACTGTCGGACGCGGAAGCGCGCGCCGTGCTCGAACGCGCGTTCGACGAGGTGGCGGTGCTGCTCGACCCGGCGCTAGCCGCCGAGCTGCGCGATGCGCTCCCGGAGGGTTCACCGGCGTCCGGGCCGGTGCCGCGGTTCGTGCCGCAGCTCGCGACGCAGCCGCGCGCCGGCGTCACCTGTCCCGGTCGGCCGCGCCTGTTGCTCCAGCCCGCCGAAAACCACGCCGAGCATTGCCTGATCGTCGCGGTGTACGGCGTGCTCGCAGCGCCCGGCTATGGCGCGGATCCGGCGGAGGTGTTCCTCGCGTCGATGGCACATCATTTCCACAATGCCGCGATGCCCGATGCGGGGTTTACCGGTGAGGTGCTGCTCGGCGACCTGCTCGACCGCGTGATCGATGCCGCGCGCGAACAGGCGATGGCGATGCTCGATCCGACGGTCGCGGCGCAGGTCCGCGCGGCGATCGCGCCGATCGCCGGCGATGCCACCCCGGCGGCGCGCGCGTTCCATGCCGCCGACGTGCTCGACCGGGTGCTGGAGATCGAACAGCATCTCCGCGCCGCGTCGGCAACGATGGACAGCGTCCTCCACACCTATGAGCTCGTCCATGCCGGACCGGTCAAGACGTTCCACGACCGCGTGCTGAGCGACGTCGGCCTGTTGTGACCTATTGCTCGCCGCTTTCCGGACGGCCGCTGGTCGCGGATACGCCGCATTCGCTCGCCGCCCCGGGCGAGCGCTGGCCGGTGGTCGACGGGATCCCGTATCTGCGGACCGACAGCGAGGGTCTGGTAGCGGTGGCGCTCGACCATCTCGACGCGGGCTGCCCGGACGATGCGCTCGTCGCGCTGCTGACCGACCAGGATGCGTGGTGGACCGGCCCCGCAACCGATCTCGGCGAGCTGAAGCAGCTGGTGCGCGAGCGCGACACACTGTCGCTGCGCGCGGCGATGGCGTTGCTCCGGATGGGACCGGTGGCGGACTATTTCGCGCATCGCTGGAGCGATCCGACTTATCTCGCCGGCCTCGCGCTGGTCGAGGCGCACTGGCGGCAGCCCGATACCGCGTTCGAGCTCGCCTGCGGGATCGGTCATTATCTCCGCGAGCTTACCGTGCGCGGCGTCGCGTGTGTCGGCGCGGACGTGGTCTTTTCGAAATGCTGGCTCGCCAAGCACTGGGTGGCGCCCGCCGCGGACTATGTCGTGTTCGACGCCGCGGCGCAGTGGCCGGTCGCGGCGCAAAGCTTCGACCTGGTCGCATGTCACGACGCCTTTTACTTCCTGCCCGATCAGCCCCGCGTCGCTGCGCTGTTGCGGGAGGCCGTCGCGCCCGGCGGCGTGCTCGCCGTCAGCCACATCCACAACGCCGCCGTTGCGGGCGGGGCGCTGGGCCCCGCCCGCGCCGGCGCCGAATGGGCGACTCTGTTCCCCGATGCGGCTGTCTATGACGAACGCGAGTTGCGGCGCGCGTTGCTAGAGGGTGATGCGCCCGTGCAGACCCGGTGGTCCGACGATCCCACGATCGAGGCCTGGTCGATCGTCGAACCGGACGGCGATGCGCCATGGCCGCTTACCGGCGGGCTGGCGATGCCGGTTGCCGAGGCGGTGCTGGTTCCCAATCCGTTGCTCGGTGATACCGGTCCGCGCTGGCCCTCCGACCGCTACCGCGCGGAATATGGCACGGCGGCCACATGGCTGTCGGATACCGGTGATGCGGCGCGGCACCGTCGCGTCCTCGACCTGCCGGCGCGGTGGTGAGCATGCGCTGGGGCATTGTCGGCTTCGGCTGGGTCGCGCGCGACTATATGGCGCCGGGGATCGCGGCATCGGGCGGAACCGTGGTCGCGATCGCCGACCCCTCGCCGATGGCGCAGGCCAGCGCGATGTCGGGCGGCATCCTCGCTTATGATACGGCCGAGGCGATGCTGGCCGATGCCAAGCTCGACTGCCTCTACGTCGCCACGCCCAACAACCTCCATGCCGACCCGGTCCGCGCAGCGGTCGCGGCGGGCGTTCCGGTGCTCTGCGAGAAGCCGATCGCCGCGACGCTGGACGATGCCGAAGCCATCGGCGCGTCCGTTGCAGGGCATCTCTACGGCACCGCGTTCGACCAGCGCCATCACCCCGCGCACCGCGCGATGGCGCAGGCGATCCGCGACGGGGCGATCGGCCGACCGATCGCGGTGCGCATCGTCTACGCTTGTTGGGTCGACCCAAGCTGGTCGCCGACCGATGGTGATGGCGGGTGCAACTGGCGCGCCGATCCGGCCGCAGCGGGCGGCGGCGCGGTCATCGACCTTGCGCTCCACGGCCTCGATCTTGCGGCGATGCTGGTCGACGAACCGCTCGCGCGTCTGCACATCGACCTGCAGCGGCGTATCCACGACTATCCGGTCGACGATGGCGGCATCCTGTCGGGGCGCACCGCAGGCGGCATCCTGGTCCAAAGCCATGTAGCCTATAACTGCCCCGAGGTGCTGCCGCGCCGCCGGCTCGAGATCCTTGGCGAGGACGGCTTGCTGGTCGCGACCGACACGATGGGCCAGACCGAGGGCGGCACCGTGATCCGGCGTTGCGCGCGCACCGGGGATGAGACCGCCCTGCCCTTCGACGCCGCATTATCCCCCTTTGCCGCGCAGGCCGCCGCGTTCACCGCCGCCGTCCGCGGCGACGCGCATGATTTCTCTATCGACCGGGACCTGTCGCTGATGCGCCTATTCGACGCCGCCTATAGCGAGGCGCGATCGTGCCTCTGAGCTGGTATGCCTGCGCCCATTGCGGCTTCTGGCAGCGACACTTCGCGCCCGCCGACTGCCCGGTCTGCAACGATACGCGCAACGACCTGCCCGAGGACGGCTGGCGCTTCCTCCCCGAACAGGACGTCGCCGCAACCCATGACGGCAGCTGGCGACAGGTTGCCGACAATCTCTGGGCCTTCACCACGACGCCGCATCTCGGGCTCGGCGGCACGGGCTGGCTGATCGTGCGCGAGGGCGGCAATATCGCCTTCGAGGCCGCCCCCTATTACTCGACCGCGATGCTCGACCAGATCGCGCGGCTCGGCGGGATCCGTTATCTCGCCGCCAGTCACGCGCATGGCTATGGCGCGCTGTTCCAGCTCCAGCGCGACTGCGCGCCCGAGATGCTCGCGATCCACAAGGACGACCTCGGCATGACCAAGGCGTTCCGCGTCACGACGCCCTATGACGAAGTCCTGGAGATCGCGCCGGGCTATACGCTGCATCACGTCGGCGGCCATTACGAAGGTCAGGCCGCGCTCCACGATGCGGTCGGCAAGCGCCTGTTCTGCGGCGACATGTTCAAGATCGAGCAGGACGAAGCGGGTGTCAGCCACGCGATCTCCAGTCACAAGGCGTTCCACAAGGACATCCCGCTGACGCATGGCGAGATCCGCCATTACCGCGCGGTGATCGCGCTGCTGGCGTTCGATGCCGTCCTGACTCCGTTCGAATATGCCCCCGAAGTCGGCCGCGATGTCGCCGTCGCCGTGCTCGACGAGGCGCTGGCCCGTGCGCCGGGCGTGAAGAGGATCCCGCTATGACCCGCACTATCACCGGCCTGCCCGAACAGTTGGACGCGGCCTGCCATCTGTATCTCGACGCGTTTCCCGCCGGCGACATCGTCGCGTTCCCGATCGACGGCATCGACCGTGTCGGCATCCCCGTCTGGGTGGTCGCGCTATTTCCCGAAACCGCCGATCTCGATGGCATCATGCCCTACGGCGTCGGCTATGGCGCAACCGACCAGGCCGCGATTCTGGGCGCGCTGGGCGAAATCGCTGAGATGGTCTGGCCGACGCTGACCTTGTCCGCGCGCGGCAAGACGCATGGCAGCTATGCCGACCTCGTTCGCGAACGCGGGATCGCCGATCCGCTGACGCTGTGCCTTCCCGCTGGGTCCCCGGTCGACCGCGAGACGCCGCTCGACTGGGTCGAGGCCCGGCGGTGGGCGGACGGCTCGAGCGTCCTCGTGCCGATCGACCTCGCCGCCTATTCCGCCAAAGAACTGGCCCCCGGTTACGTGCCGTTCACGACGATCATCTCCAACGGGATGGGCGCGGGGCCGGACCTCGACTGGGCGATCGGCCACGGACTGTGCGAAATCCTCCAGCGCGACGGCAACGGGTTGCTGTTCCGCGCGCTCGACCGCGGCGTCGCAATCGACCTGCCCGAATGTCTGCCCGCCGAGATCGGCGATCTGGTCAACCGGTTCGCCGCCGCCGACGTCCGCGTGATCCCCAAATTCGCGACCGACGAGTTCGGCCTCGCCAACGTCTATTGCGTCGGCGTCGATGCACGTGAGCCCGCGGTGCCGATCATGGCGACCGCGTGCGGCGAGGCGGCGCATCCCGACGCGGTGCAGGCGCTGGCCAAGGCGATCGCCGAATACGCCGCCAGCCGCGTGCGCAAGGCGTTCGCGCACGGCCCGATGGCGCTCGCCAAGACGATCGCGCCGCGGGGCTATATCGACCGGTTCATGGCACAGGCCGGCGGTGCCGCGAAATCGAGCGACAGCCGCGCCTTCACGGAGATGCAGCGCTGGACCGACGTCGACGCCGCGACCTTGCGCGACTGGCTCGCCGGGACGATGCTCGCCGAGCGCAGCCGCCATGCCTTTGCCGACCTGCCCCGCGCCGACGTCCCCGATGCCCGCGCGCGCGGCCAATTGGCGCGAGAGGCGGTCGAGACCGCCGGGTTCGACATCCTCTACGTCGACATGTCCCCCGCCGATGCCAGCGTCGCGGTCGTCAAGGTGATCGTGCCGGGCATGGAGGTCGAGACGATGAGCTATTACCGGATTGGCGAACGCAACGTCGCCAAACTCGTCGCGCTCGACAGCCCGCTGGTCAGCTTCGGTGGCGAGGCGAGCACGACTCGCCGGCCCGTCCGCCTGACGGACGAAGCGATCGCACGGCTGGGCGGCCAGCCCTTCTTCGATACCGCGCTGGCGGACGAGATCGTCGGCCCGCTCTATCCGCTCTACCGCGAACCCGAAGCGCATCACGTCGCTTGGTCCGAACAGAGCCTCGAGACGGAGGCGGCACGATGACGCTTCGTTTCGCCTACAACACCAACGGGGCGGCCAACCACCGCCTCGACGACGCGCTGCACCTGATCGCGGACGCGGGCTATGACGGCGTCGCGCTCACGCTGGATCATCACCACCTCGATCCCTTTGCCGACGATTGGGCGAGCGAGGCGGAGCGCGTCGGCGCGCTGCTCCGGTCGCTCGGCCTGGGATCGGTGATCGAGACCGGCGCGCGCTATCTGCTCGACCCGCGCGACAAGCATGAACCGACGCTCGTCACGGCGGATCCCGCAGGGCGTGACCGGCGGGTCGCGTTCCTCGCCCGCGCGCTCGAGGTCGCCGCGATCCTGAATGCCGAGACCGTGTCGTTCTGGGCGGGTGTGCCGAAACCCGGCGTCGCCCGGCACGATGCGCTCGACTGGCTCGACTTGGGGCTCGGCAAGGTCGTCGAGCATGCGGCACGGACCGGCATCCCGGTCAGCCTCGAGCCCGAACCCGGCATGCTGATCGAGACGGTGGAAGACTATGCGCGGCTCGCGCGCCGCCATCCGGACCTGCGTCTCGCGCTCGACACCGGCCATTGTCTCGTCACGCAGGACATCGCGCCAGATGCTGCCGTGCGCGCCTATGCCGACCGCCTCGGGACCGTCGCGGTCGAGGACATGCGCCGCGGCGATCACACGCATCTGCCGTTCGGGCAGGGCGACATGGACATTCCCGCCATCCTCGCCGCGCTGGAGTCGATCGGCTTCGACAAGCTGGTCTGCGTCGAGCTGTCGCGCGAGAGCCCGCGTGCGCATCAGGCGATTCCGGAGTCGATCGCCTATCTGCGCGCGGCGCTGTCCTGATGCGGATCTGCTTCGTCTCGCGCCGCTTTTTCCCTGCGATATCGGGGATGTCGATCTACGCGATCAACCTGCTGCGGCAGCTCGTTGCCGCGGGCCATGACGTGACGATGATCAGCCAATATTACGGCGACCCCGCACGCGCCCGCGTCTATGGCGGCGGCCCCCCGCCCCCGGTGCCGGGCGTGCGCGTCGTCGGCCTCGAAGCGCTCGGCGAACAGGACGGCGGCGACTTCGAACGCGATATCGATGCGATGGTCGAGGCGATTGCGCGCGAGCATTCGCTTCATCCGTTCGACCTGCTTCACGCGCAATATGGCTATCCGACCGGCTGGGCGACGATGATCGCCGCCCGGCGTCTCGGCCTGCCCTGCGTCGTGTCGATCCAGGGCGGCGACGGGCATTGGGTCGGCTCGTGCTGCGAGACGCACCGGCTCGCGATGGTGCGGGTGCTCGACCATGCCGGCGCGCTGCTGATCGGCGGCGCGAGTTTCGCCGGCGAAGTCCATGACCGGCTCGGCACCCCGCTCGACCGGTTCACGATCGTGCCGGGGGCAGTCGATACCGACCATTTCACGCCGGCGGTGATGACCGCGCCCGAAGGTCCGGTCCGGTTGCTCTATCACGGCCGCGTCGACCGCCGCAAAGGCGTGCTCGACTTCCTGCAGGCGCTACCGGCCGTGCGCGGGGACTGGCACGCGACCATCTCCGGCATCGGTCCCGACGTCGACCCCGCGCAGGCGCTTGCGACAGAGCTGCAGCTTACCGACCGTGTGACCTTCAGCGGCTATGCGGATTATGATGCGGTGCCGGAACTCTACCGCGCGCATGACGTGTTCGTATCGCCGACCTACGCCGAGGGGTTCTCGAACACCATCCTTGAGGCGATGGCGTGCGGCCTTGCGGTCGTCTCGTGCCACGCCGTGGGCGTGGTCGACTGCATCCGCGACGACGAGAACGGCATGCTGACCGATCCCGGCGACGTGCCGGCGCTCGCGGCCTCGCTGACGCGCATCATCACCGATACCAGCCTGCGCACGCGTCTGGCGACCGCGGCGCTGGGAGAATGCCGCCGGGTCTATAGCTGGGACGCGGTCGGGCAGCAGATCGTCGGCATCTACCGCGACCTGAGCGGCCATCCGCAAACCGGCTTCGATACGACCCTGTCGATGACCCCCTGCCGCTTCCGCAGCGAACCGCATCTGTTGTGAGCGATCGATGAAACTGCTCGCGATATCGCCGCATCTGGACGACGCGGCCTTTTCCGCAGGCGGGCTGCTGGCGTCGCGAGTCGACCAGGGCTGGGACGTCACCGTTGCGACGTGCTTCACCGGCAACGTCGCGCAGCCAACCGGGTTCGCGCTCGCCTGTCAGCTCGACAAGGGTCTCGGCGCAGAGATCGACTATATGGCGCTGCGCCGTGACGAGGATCTTGCTGCGTGCCGGGCACTCGGCGCGCGCGCGATCCATCTGCCGTTCCTCGAGGCGCCGCACCGCGGTTATGCCTCGGCCAAGATGCTGTTCGCCGAACGGCTGCCTGAGGACCGGATCGTCGACGCGGTTGCAACGGCGCTGGGCGAGCTGCTCGCGGCGGAACGGCCGGATCTCGTGCTGGGGCCGTTGTGCCTCGGCAACCATGTCGACCATCACGTCGTGCTGGACGCGATGCGGCGGTCCTGTGCCGATCATGCCGTAATGTTGTGGGAGGACTGGCCCTATGCCGATCGCGAAACCCGGGTCGCCGCCGTGCCGACGCTGATCGAACGTCTGACGCCGGAAACACGGACACGTCGCATCGCTGCGTGCGCGGCATACGCCTCGCAACTCGGCTTCCAGTTTGGTGGACTCGAGGCCATGTCCGAGCGGACCGAACGGATCATCGAGGAGCGCTTTTACACCTTGCACATCGCCTGATCCGTCAGCCACCCACGCCGCCGGCCGCGTAAATCCCACAGGCCGCTCCGCGACTTCGGCCGTACGTTCAACATTGAAGTTCAGCGGATGGGCGCCGACGTCGGCCTCGGTTCGCATCCGCCCCGGGTAGTCAATTACCTTCGGCGTCGACCATGAAGACGACGGGCTTGCCGCGCGACATCGGCTCCCAGCCGGCCGCCACAGCGGCGCGCACGCAGCGTGAGATCATCGCGTCGTCGAGCTGTAGCCGACCATGCGGCAACCCCTTCAAGAGCCGCTTGGGCGCCGGAAATTCCATCAACGCCTCGCGCTTGGCATCGCGCTGGAGAAGGGAAATCGTCATCCCCTTCCACCCCCCGTCGTCTGACGGATAGGGTTCGCGCTGGAGGTGCCAGTCATATGTTACCCCGTCGACATCGACGGTACCGGCATTGCTTCGAGACTTTGACATTTCTGGGCCCCTAGCATGCCAACGCTGCCAAGGCACCGGCTCTCGGTTTTCGACCTGCCTCGGCTCAGCCATCCATGCATCCATCCGGCTGAACGGACGGCGACAGGTGCGATTTCCCTGACCTACGCGCCGTCCCACGGCGCATTTGCCAATTCACGGGCCAGATAGTCGATAAGCGCCTGCACCCGAAGTGGTCGCAGCGGGCTTGGCGGCATGACGAGGTGTAGCCCCAACGGGGTCACCGACCATTCCGGCATCGCGACCTTCAATTTGCCGTCGCGCAGTTCGCGCCAGACCAGGAACTCGGGCTGGATCGCAAGCCCCTGCCCCGCAACGAGCGCCGGATTGAGCAGATCGGCATTGTCGGTCCAGACGCGCACCGGCGGTTCGATCGCCTCCTCCCCGAACGTCGGATGCGTGAGGCGCCACGCCCTCGACGCACCCCCCGTATAGGCCAGCGCGCAATACCGGCTCAGCTCGGCGGGGTGCGTCGGCATGCCGTGGCGATCGAGATAGTCGGGCGACGCTACCAGCAGCAACCGGACCGTGCAGAGCCGCCGCGACAGCAGCGAGGAGTCGTTCAGGCTGGCGATCCTGAGCGCGAGGTCGAACCCTTCGGATACCAGATCGACCTTGCGGTCACTCAGCGCGAAATCGACGGTGATTTCGGGATAGGCCTGCAGGAAGGCCGGCAATACCGCCCCCAGATACGCGATGCCGAACGACAAGGGCGCGCTGATCCGCACGCGTCCGCGGGGCACGGTGGATTGCTCGCCCGCCTCGTCCTCAACGGCCTCGCCCTCGCTCAGGATACGCGATGCACGCGCCAACGCGGCGCGGCCGGCATCGGTGAGCGCTACGCGCCGCGACGTCCGTGCAATCAGCGTCAGGCCCAGGCGCGCCTCAAGTCGCGCGATCGCCTTCGAGACGGTGGGATCGGACATGCCCATCTCGCGTGCTGCACGCGAGAAGGAGCCATGTTTGGCGACCGTGGCGAAGATCGCCCAGGCTTCAAGATCGGGAAGTCGCTTTGTCATTTTCGGCAAGATTGAAATGCCAATCTTGCCGTTTCGTCAAGCCCGATCATGGCGCATCTTCACGTCATCGGAGCAGCAGCGCTCCCCAGGAGTCCGAACATGATCGACCGTCACCCCTTCGACAGCCTTGGTGGTGCCAACCATGGCTGGCTCGATGCCAAGCATCACTTCTCGTTCGCGAGCTACTATGATCCGGCGCGGATGGGTTGGGGTGGGATTCGCGTGTGGAACGATGATACGATCGCGGCCGGAACCGGTTTCCCCCCGCATCCGCACAACGATATGGAGATCATCACCTATGTCCGCGAAGGTGCGATCACGCATCAGGACTCGCTCGGTAATGTCGGCCGCACCGAGGCGGGCGATGTGCAGGTCATGAGTGCGGGGTCGGGCGTCCGCCACTCCGAATATAACAGGGAGCCGGGCACCACCCGCATCTTCCAGATCTGGATCGAACCGAAGACGCGCGGCGAAGCGCCGTCATGGGGCGCCAAGCCATTCCCCAAGGGCGACCGGTCGGGCCAGTTCGTCACGCTCGCCAGTGGCTTTGCAGACGATGGCGACGCCCTGCCGATCCGCACCGATGCCCGCATTGTCGCGGCCACGCTGAAGGCCGGCGAAACCGCCGAATATCCGCTCGGCGCCAACCGCCACGGCTATCTCGTGCCGGCGATGGGCACGATCGAGGTCAACGGCACCCGCCTGGAGGCGCGAGATGGCGCTGCGATCGCTGACGAGGCCGTGTTGCGCGTGACCGCCATCGAGGACTCAGAGATCGTCCTCGTCGACGCCGCCTGATTGTCACCTTCGACCCGTAGCGTGCCGCGTACCCAACCAAGCCCGAGGAGACCTCGAATGCCCTTCATCACCACCGCCGACGAGACCGAAATCTTCTACAAGGACTGGGGCAACACGGATGCACCCGTCGTCATGTTCCATCACGGCTGGCCACTCAGCTCGGACGACTGGGATGCGCAGATGATGTTCTTCGTCCAGAAGGGCTACCGTGTCATCGCGCATGATCGCCGCGGCCATGGTCGCTCGACGCAGTCAGCGAATGGTCACGACATGGACACCTATGTCGCCGATGTCATCGCGCTGACCGACGCGCTCGATCTGCGCGATGCCGTCCATGTCGGTCACTCGACCGGCGGTGGCGAGGTTGCCCGCTATGTCGCGCGCGCCAAGCCGGGCCGGGTTAAGAAGGCCGTGCTGGTCAGTGCGGTCGCACCGATCATGGTCAGGACCGACGCCAACCCGGACGGCGTGCCGATGGACGTATTCGACATGGTGCGCGAGCAGACGGCCACGAACCGCTCGCAATTCTACTACGACTTCACGCTCCCCTTCTTCGGGTACAACCGCGACGGCGCCGCGGTAAAGGAGGCGGTGCGGCTCAACTGGTGGCGCCAGGGCATGATGGGCTCGGCGCTCGCCCATACGCTCGGCGTCAAGGCCTTTTCCGAGACCGACTTCACCGACGACCTCAAGGCGATCGACGTGCCGACGCTGGTCCTGCACGGCGAGGACGACCAGGTGGTTCCGTTCGCGACCACGGGCAAGATGTCGGCCGACATCGTGAAGGACGCCAAGCTCATCTCCTACCCCGGCTTTCCCCACGGCATGCCGGTTACCAACGCCGATCGGATCAACGCCGATCTGCTGGCCTTCATCGAAGGCTGATCCCCGGCAGGGCACGGAGCGATGGCGCGCTCCGTGCTTCTGCACGACACGCTTAACGAGGAATTGCCGCGATGCCCGACCGGGTTCTGATCTTCTACGGCTCCTATCGCTCTGACCGACAGGGCATTCGCCTCGCCGAGTGGCTCGTCCGCGCCTTTGCCGAGCGCGGTGCATCGGCCGAGCTCATCGACGCCAAGGCAGTCGACCTCCCCATGCTCGACCGCATGTACAAGGAGTATCCCAGCGGCGAGGCGCCGCCCGCGCTGGAGGCCCTCGCAGAAAAGATCAGGACGGCCGACGCCTTCGTCTTCGTGACCGGCGAATATAACTGGGGCGTGCAGCCCGGGCTCAAAAACCTCACCGACCATTTCCTCGAGGAATGGTACTGGCGACCCGCGGCGATCGTCAGCTATTCGGCCGGACGTTTCGCCGGTGCGCGTGCCGGCCTCGCATGGCACGGCATCCTGTCCGAGATGGGCATGGTGGTGGTGTCGAGCACGATCGCGGTGGGCGGGATCGGCCATGCCTTCGATGCGACCGGAGAACCGGCGGGCGACGGTGGCGCCGCCCTCACCCGCGCCTTCCCGCGCTTCGCCGACGATCTCGGCTGGTGGACGCAGGCCGCGCGCGCCCAGCGCGCGCGGCTCGACCCGCCCTATTGATCCGGCCGCCGTCCGCGCGTCTTCATCGCGGGCCCGAGCAACCGAGCGCGTTCACCCCTTCGCTGCCGCTGCGGCGAGTTCCTCGAGGTCAAGATCGTGCTCGAGATCGTGGAGCGTCTCGTCATCGATGCGGCCCGCACGGTGCAGGCGAACCAGCTCGGCGCGGCCGGCCGCGACTGCGGCGATGATGACGTCGAAATGGCTCGCGATCGCCACGTTTCGCTCCTCCACCGTACCGTCGAACGCATCCGCTGCCGTCGCCCGGGTGCGGTAGCGTCGCAGAAGCTGCGGGTGGATGACCGTGCCGTCGACCGCCACCGCCTCGCGCTCGACAAGCGCCAACTGCGCCTGGAACAGCATCATCTCCGCCGCGTGCAAATCGAGCGGCGGTCGCGCGCTGCCGTCATCGTGCGGCTTTACGGCCCGGATGACCCAGCCGAGCGAGGTGCCCTGCACCAGGACGGTGACAAGGATCACGACGAACGCGGTGACGAGCATCAGATCGCGCGCCGGCATCGCCTCGGGCAGCGAGAGCGCGACCGCGAGCGTCACCACGCCGCGCATCCCGGCCCAGCTCATCACCACCGCCGCCCGCGTTCCGAGCGGTTGCTGCCGCGTCCACCCGATGCGGCGCGCGGTGGCGACGCCGGCATCGACCGCGAAGATCCACAGAAACCGCGCGGCAACGACCGCCAGGACGATGAGCAGCACGGGCCGCGCCATCGTGTCTATGACAATGTCGAGCCCGCCGACCCGGTCCAGCAGCCCCCGCAAGGACAGGCCGATGAGCAGGAACACGGTGGCTTCGAGGAGGAACACCAGCACCTGCCAGAATGCCATCGCCCGGATGCGCACACGGGCGGTGAAGACGACATGCTGATACCAGCCGCAGACGAGGCCCGCGGTGACGACGGCAATGACGCCCGACACGTGCAGCAATTCACCCGCGATATAGGCGCTCCAGCAGACCAGCACGGTCGCTGCGATCATCAGCGTATCATCGCCAAGCCGGCGGAGCAGGATCACCCAGAGCCCGCCGATCGCTGCGCCTACCGCAATGCCGCCCGCCACCAGCACGAAAAACGTGCCGGTCGCAGCACCGATATGGAAGCTGCCGGTCAGCACCGCCGCCACCGCGAAACGGAACAGCACCAGACCCGCGGCGTCATTGAGCAGGCTTTCGCCTTCGAGCAGCGTGGTCAGCCTGCGCGGGAGTTTCACCCGTTGCAACACGGCGCGGGCGGATACCGCATCGGGCGGCGACAGGATCGCGCCCAGCGCGACGCAGGCGGCCCAGGGCAGTCCCGGCATGAGCAGCTTGGTCACGATCGCCACGACCGCCGTGGTGAAGAAGACGGCGCCCACCGCCAGCGAGAGAATGCCGGCCATGTGCCGCCGGAATGGCGCGACCGCGGTGAACCACGCACCGTCCATCAGCAGGGGCGGGAGAAACAGGACAAGCACCAGCTCCGGATCGATCGCGATCCCTTGCACGCCGGGTACGAAGGCCACCGCGCACCCGCCGACGATCAACGCGGCTGCCGGCGGTAGCGACAGACGCCGGGCCAGATAGTGAAGCGCCAGCACCACCAGGAACATCAGGATGATCAGCTCGAAATTCGCCGCTGGATGCACAAAGCCGCCCCTTTTCCTGCCCGCCCGGTCGTCCTGGAAGCTGTCCCGAACGGCGTCAATGCGATCGGGTCGCGCCCGCATTTGGGCTGCGCCGTTCCCGCGCGATTGCCGTCGCGGCGTTGGACGGGCTAGTGTCGGGGCGCAGAGGGGAAAGCGCTCATGGAAACGATCGGCCGTGACCTGCGGGAAATGCAGCGGGTTCCGCTTCAGCCCGCGCATATTGCCGCGATCCGGGCGGCAGGGACGCGCAAGCACTATTCCAAGGGGATGATGCTGGCCGAGATCGGCGCCCCGGCCGACCGCTTCGTCTATGTCGAGGATGGGGAGATCGAGGTCGTCAACCCGTTCACGGGCGAGCGACTAGTGCCTTCGACGCTGGGTCCCAACCAGTTCATGAGCGAGATCTCGCTGCTGTCCGGGGGCACATGGTCGCTACCGATGCGCGCAGCGAGCGACACGACCGTTGTCGAAGTCCCGCGATCCGCGATGCTTCGCCTGATGGCGGCGATACCGGAAATGTCGGACATCGTCATCACGGTGCTGGCGGCACGCCGTCGGCGACAGCTGGATGCCGGCGATGGCATGCTGGTTCTGGTTGGCGAAGACGAGGACAGGGCCGTCAGACGCGTGGCCGAGTTCGCCGCGCGCAACCGCCTGCCCTACCGCTCCTACCCGCTCGGCAGCGACGAAGCCGCGCATGTCGCCAGCAGTTGCGGAACCGCACCGCGCGAGCCCGTCGTCGTATTCGGCCGCGATGTTGTGGTGAGCGATCCGACGCCGGAAAAGGTGGCACGGCTGCTCGGGCTCGACCAGGACGTTCCCGAAGACGAGGCATTCGACGTGCTCATAGTCGGGGCCGGCCCCGCCGGCGTGTCGGCGGGCGTCTATGCGGGCGCCGAAGGGTTGCGCGCGCTGGTGGTCGACGAGACCGCGATTGGCGGCCAGGCCGGCACGTCCAGCCGGATCGAGAATTACATGGGCTTTCCCACCGGCATCTCCGGCGCCGATCTTGTGTGGCGCGGCGAGGTGCAGGCGATGAAATTCGGTACGCGCTTCGTCATGCCCCGGCGGATCGAGTCGCTGGACCAGCTCGACAACGGCGCCTTCTGTGCGACCTTCACCAATGGTCGGCGCGTTCTCGCCGCGTCTGTCGTGGTTGCAACCGGGGTCCAGTACAGACGCCTGCCGATCGCACGCCTCGCCGACTTCGAGGGCACGGGCATCTATTACGCGGCGACCGAGAATGAGGCGCGCTTCTGCCGCGATACGGAAGTGTTGGTCATCGGCGGCGGTAATTCGGCCGGGCAGGCCGCAATGTTTCTCAGCCGTACGGCGCGGCACGTTCGCCTGCTGGTACGCAGCGACACCCTGGCCTCGTCCATGTCGAGCTATCTGTCGAGCAGGCTCGAGGCGGACCCCGCGATCACCATCGAATACGGCACCCATGCCGTCGAACTTCATGGCGGGGACACTCTGGAGGCGGTGACGATCCGCAACGGAGACGGCGATCGCACCGTGGCAAGCTGCGCCGTCTTCGTGATGGTCGGCGCGGCGCCCAATACGGGCTGGCTCTCCGAACTGGTCGCTCTCGACGGCAAGGGCTTCGTGCTCACCGGCGAAGCGGCTGGCGCGACGTCGCCTTTCGCCACGTCATGCGCTGGCATCTATGCCGTCGGCGACGTCCGCGCGGGATCGGTGAAACGCGTGGCGTCCTCGGTAGGAGAGGGATCGGTCGTCATCTCCAACGTGTGGGAGCATGTGCGCGGCCTGGATCGTTCCTGACCGGACGCCGTCTCCGCGGTTTTGACGCAGGCCACGACGCTCGGGTTGCCCTGCCCCACCCCCAACCCCTGACATCCGGTCCTGTGTCGGGGGCGCCAATGACCTGGCGCCCCTCACCGATCACGCCCGAGCGAAGCGCGTCGATCTATAGGGCCGGGGCGAATATTGCAGGTCCTTGACCCACGGATAGGTCGGTACGCGGTGCCTGTTGGCGATGTGCGGGATGTCCTGGTCGATCGCGCCGGGCGACAATGCCATCAGATGCGGGTTGGCGAGCGGCTTCATCGTTGGATTGAGATAGCCGCATTTGAGCACGACGATCTTGAACGCGGTAGGCTCGAGCTTGAGCGCGAGGAACGCTTCGGTCGCGTGATAGGCGCGGCGCTTCGATGACAGCGTCATCGTGATGCCGTCGAACGCGATGACCGCCTCGCGCTCGCTGGCATCGGTGACGGGCGCGAGATACTGGACCGTTGCGTTCACCTTGACCGGGCTGCTCTCGACCGGGTCGAGCGTTCCGCCCACCGTAATCGCTATCGTTTTGCCAACGCCGGCTGCGTAGCACGCGTCGGTCGCGGGCTTGTCTGTCATCCCTCCGATCAGCACGTTCTTCACGCCCGCCTTCTGGATCGCCTGAAGGAACAGCGACTGGTCGGCATTGCCGCCGCCGCCCGGGTTATCACCCGAATCCGAAATGACGACTGGCTGGGTCTTGGCGGCCACTGCCATTGCGATCGTTTCCTCGATCGTCCCCGTCGGGCTGCCGAACCTGAACGCCGCGCGCGCATCCCAGTAGCGCTTGGCGAGTTCGGCCGCGATCCTCGCCTGCAGCGCGGGGTCCGTGCCGGTCACCACCACCGACGCCGCGGAGCGTGGCTCGTCCGCCCAGACGTAACCGACCAGTTGCGACACATCGAGCACGCCGGCCTGACGATTATATTCGCTGAGATCGGACCAGAGGCGCCGGCCGGGGTCCCATTCGGTGCTGCTCTGCTCGCCGGCCAGCCCCACGGGGATCGTCGCCCAGACGATACCGGGGCGGATGCCGTAGCGCAGACAGTGCGTCAGCATGTCGGTCGCGCGCATCGTGTTCTCGACGCGGTCGGCGTGTGGGGCGGTTCGGTACGCCGTGATCGCATCGAGATTGTCGACGATCCGCTGGCTGATATTGCCGTGCAGGTCATAGCTCGCCGACAGGATGCAGTCCGGACCCACGACCTGCCGCGTCGCCTCGTACCAATCGCCCTCGGCATCGTTCATGCCCTCGACGTACATCGCACCGTGCATCGACAGATAGACGCCGTCGAGCGGCAGCAGCGCGCGGAGGCGACCGACATATTCCGTCTTCAACGTGTCATAGGCATCGCGCGCGATCGGGCCGCCCGAGCCTGCATTGGCGACCAGCGTCGGCAGGAACGGAACGTCGTAGCGCTTCAGGAAGGTGAAGCGCTCGTCGTTCAAAATCTCGTCGCCGCGCAGGATATTGAAATTCTCCAGCCGAGCGCGAATACGGCTGTAACTGCTGCACTCCGACGCGATGCCGCCGATGGCAATGCGCGGCTGGCGCGTGAAGGGCGGCACGATCTGCGCGCGCGCGATGCCGGCGGACGTGGCAAGCGCGGCAACCGAGCCGGTCTTGAGAAAGGATCGACGTTGCATGGATGCTGCTCCGTAAGCTTGGAATACACATCCGCCCCGCACGGCACGCGCGGGACGGAAAACCGGATCAGAAGGCGGCGCTGATCGTCCCGCTGATACCGAATCCACCACTGATCAGATAGGTCGGGGCCGACCCGGCGATGGTGGTGCATTTGCGCGCAGGTGTGGCCGGCGCGTTCGAGGTGACGCCCTGGATCCCCGAAAGATATGTCTTGTTGGTGATGTTGGTCATGGCCAGCTGCATTTGCGGCTTCTTCACGAACCCGATCGAGGTGAAGCGATAGCCGATATTGGCGTGCGCAGTGGCATAGCCCGGCAGTTTCTCGACATTCATGAACGTCGAATACTGGTCGCTGATATAAGTGCCTTCGACCGATGCGAAGAATGCTCCGTCGTCGAAGTTCAGTCCACCCGACGTCGCCGATCTGGGGCTGAGCACCGCGCGCTTGCCGGCCGTGGGGAGATAGAGTCCACGTATCAGGTAGTCGTCTTTCGTTTCCGCATGGATATACTGGGAAAGCGGCCAGGCCGCTTTCCCAGTATAGAGACAGCCGGCATCTATAATTTGCCATCGTTGCCAAGCCGACTGTCAATCCTACGACACCTCAAGATATCGTCACTGTACGCCGCGTCATGTGTAAATACGTTCACAAGATCAAGACACATCATTTGGTCGGACGTGAGAAGCTGTCAACAATTCAGCAGACCGGAAGTTTTCGCTCCTCACGTCATGATTTGCCCCTTGGTATGCTGCAATGGCCATCGGCGGCCGAACAATGTCAAAAGCATTTGAAATAACGCCGCAAGGATTAGCGCGACGGACACACCGCATGCCTGCGCCACCAGACCGAAGACTCCGCTACCCAGCGCGATCCCGGCAAAGGTCGCCATCTGGTAAAGCGCGAGGCTGCGCGCCAGCATCATGGGCGGTGCCGACATCTGGACCGCCACGTTGAAGGTCGACAGCGCCAGCACGGTCCCCGCCCCAGCGGCTAGAAGCGCCACGCCCGTCGCGATGAAACCGAGATCGGCCGCGATGCCGATCGCGCCACAGGCGACACCCATCGATGCGATCCGTACGGTAGTCTCGTTCGATAGCGACTGCCGGACCCATCGGCTGACGAACGAGCCGAGGATCGATCCGAGGCCGAAGATCGCCAGCAACGTGCCGAAAACCCGCGCATCGCCACCGACCAGATCGCGCGCGACGAGCGGCATCAACGCCAGGATCGCGCTGGACATGGTCCCGAACAAGCCGGCGCGGATCATGCTTATGCGCAGCGCCCGCGATCCCACCGCATACCGGACACCGCCGAGCATCGAGGCACCGATCTTCTGGCGATCGGGCAGCTTGCGCGCGGTTGGCCGTCACCGCGACAGGACGACGATAAGCCCCACGAAGCTGATCGCGTTGACGACAAACGCCGCCGTCGCGCCTCCCGCGCTGACGATCACGCCGCCGACAGCAGGACCGACGGTCCGCGACAGGTTGAACCCCAGTCCATTGGCGACGATCGCGGCGGGGATGACGGGGCGTGGTACGAGGTCGCCGACCGAAGCCTGCCATGCCGGCGCATGAAAGGCCGCACCACAACCGAGCAGGAAGGTCATGCCGAGGAGCAGCGCCGGAGTCAGCCGATCGAGCCATCCCAGGATCGCCAATGCCAAAGCGACCAGCAGCATGAAGAGTTGCGCGCCAAGCATCAGACGGCGGCGGTCGCCATTGTCCGCGACCGCGCCCGCCAGCAGCGATACCAATACGATCGGCAGCGCCGCTGCGGTCTGCACGAGCGCGACGTATTTTGCGCTGTGCGTCAATGCCAGCATGATCCAGGCGGCACCGACCGACTGTATCAGTCCGCCGAAATGCGACGCTGTGCTCGCCAACCAGACCGCGCGGAACACGGGAAAGGCGAACGGCGAGGTTGCGGTCGATGCGGCCGGGTCTTCGGCGGAAATACGCATGATAGCCAATCGTCCCGCCGCGTTAAGGCCCCGCGCACGGCCCGATCGGGGCTGTGCGTGGGTACGATCAGAACCTGTATTTCATCTGGAGGCCATAGGTACGCAGGTCGGGAAGACCAACGATCAGCGCGGAATTGTAGGTGCTGTAGCGGAAGTTGTTGGTGAACACGCTGGCGTCCGCGATCGTCGTGTACGATCGGTTGTTGGTCACGTTGTTGACGAACGCTTCGATCGAGAAGCCGTTCTGGCTGGCACCCGTCCGCAGGTTGATAGTGTTACTGACCCGCGTCTTGACCAGATTTGCGGCGTCCGCCCACATGCCCGACTTGAACGAATAATCGACGCGCCCAAACCATGACGCGCCGTCCAGCCCGCCGATATCGCCGGTGTACTGGCCGCCCGCGGTCGCCGCATATTTCGACGTGTTCGGATTTTCGTTACCGCTGAAATCTGTGATGCCGGAATAGGCGGTCACGGTCGCGTTCTGAAACTTCTTGATCTTGCTGTCGGTCAGCGCCGCCGAGAAGTTGAGCGCGATCGCCCGGGTAGCATTGAACGTGCCGTCCAGTTCGATGCCGCTCATGTCGACCGCGCCGGTATTCGCCGAGCCGCGAATGATCTGCGTGGTGTTGGTGACCGTGTCGACGACGTTCATCGTGATCGCGTTGATCTGGCTGCGCCACGGCGCGAAGTATCCGTCCAGCGACATCCGCAGCCTGTTGTCGAAGAAGCGGCCCTTGATGCCAATCTCGTAGTTCGTGACCTTTTCAGGGGAGACCGCCACGTTGATGCCCGCCGCGCTGGCCAGATTCTGCTGGGCCACGCTGTAGGTCAGGAAAGCGGTGTTGAAGAGACCCGGGTTCACGCCCTTCGAATAGGACGCATAGGCCATCACGGCCGGCGTCGCCTGATACTGGGCGATGAAACGGGGCAGGAAATTCTTGTAGTTCTGGTTCAGCAACTTCGATCCGCCGGCGTAGAAGCCCACGGGAACGAACAGATCGGTGGTCGCGGTATATCCGGTCGGCTGCGCATAGGCGTACAGCTTGTCGATCTGATAGCGACCCTCGGCATTGAGGGTCAGCTTGTCGGTGACCGCGTAGGACAGGCCATAGAACGCGCCGAAGGTACGCGACCGGGTGGCACCGCTGACGACCGAGGCATAGGCACCCGTACCGAGCGCGCCGTTGCCGCCGCCAAGACCGCCCTGCGAGAAGCTGTTCAGATAGCTCCCGCCGAAGCTCGCCTTGAACGGGCCGCCCTGATCGTAGCTGGCGCGCAACTCCTGCGAGAAATCGCGGTTGATGCGCTCGACCAGATAGGGAAAGTCGAAGTAGCTGCGACCGCCCGGGGTCAGGTTAGCGATCGTCGTGTCGCCGTAATTGTCGAGATCGGACAATTGGCTGTAGCGTTCGTTATTGTAGCTGGTCAGCGACGACAGCGTGACCCCGGTATCGCCGACCTCGTAATCGGCACCCAGATGCATGTGATAATAGCGTCGCACCAGACCATAGCCCTGAACGCCGTCGTCCGGATTGACCAGGCGGCCGTTCGGGTTGGCCAGAAAGTCCTGGATGACCGAGTCATTGGTCGTGTTGGACGAAGGCGTCGTGCTGCTGAGTTTCGGCGCCTTGCCGCAGAAGAACGGGTTCGAGACGGCGGCACCGGTGGGCGAGCGACCGGTCAGCGTGCAATTGGACTGGCCGGGCACGACCACCGCCCCGGCGGCGTTGGTGATGGTATAAGCCGAGATCAGACCCTGCGCGGGTGCCCCGTCCTTGTCCTCCGACAACAGCCCGAACGCCTTGATCGTCAGCCGGTCCGTCGGCTTGGCGACCAGCATGACCGTTCCGCTGTTGGTCTTCTGGTCGCCAAGCGTCTGGCCGGGCACCGCTTTGTTCTCATACGAACCGTTCTTCGAGAAGCGGTCGCCGCTGATCCGGAAGGTCAGCTTGTCGCCGAAGATCGGACCTTCGAGGTCGGCATGCAGCTTGTAGTTGTCGCGCGTGCCGATCATCCCGCCGACCGATCCGGCGAGCACATCACCTGGCACCTTGTTGACGACGTTGATCGCACCGGCGAACGTGCTGCGACCGAAATACGCGGCCTGCGGGCCTTTCAGGACTTCGACGCGCTCGGGGTCGCTGATCGAGGAGAAGGCGCTCGGCGAGGCGACCGGTGCGCCGTCGATGAACAACGCGGATGTCGGGTTCGTCGCCGCCGACGGGGTGAAGCCGCGGATGATGACCTGCTGGAACGAACGGTCGTTGCGACCCGCCGCGTTGTTGTTGACGTTCACGCCGGGGGTGAAGTTCGCGATGTCGTTGATCGTCGTGACGCCGCGTACCGCAAGGTCCTGACTCGACAGCGCGGTGACCGCGACCGGCGTCCGGAGAATGTCCTCGGACCGGCGGCGCGCGGTGATGACGATATCGCCGCCCGGCGGCGCGTCGGCTTGCGGGGTAGCGTCGGTTGCGGTTGCGGTTGCGGTTGCGGTTGCGGTTGCGGGCTGCGGATCGGCCGTCTGGCCCGCGGCAGGCGCCGCTAAGAACGTAACGCCCATCATCAGGACGGGCACCAGCGCGGAAGTCGACCGTGCAGATTGCTTCAGTCTATTCATGAGAAATCCCCTTCAATACCAATTGATCGCAATCGATTCCCGACCAGGGAACGATCGCCCACCGAAAAAACGGTGGTCGCGAGTTCATGAACACGTCCTGCGGCCGGCTTTTCTGTCCGAGACCTGGCGCGATCCCGGCGATATGCTCTGCCCTATCGGCAATGATCGGGATGCTCGTGCACCCTTCTTTCGCGACGATCATGATATCGTCACATGATTCCTATAAGACGGATGATGGACGTTGACCGCTGTGTGGATAGTGGGCGTCGCTGATCTCCGACTCAGTGCGCGGGGACGGTCCTGTCGAGGAACGTCTTGATATCCTGCGCGAACCGGTCGGGGATTTCCCACATCGGCCAGTGACCGACATTTGGGTAGCGCACGAGGTCGACATGCGTGTTGGCGAAGCGCCTGACCGACGCCTCCGCCCCTTGCGCGATGACGGTATCGCGCTCGCACCATTGCAGCAGCACCGGCGCGCGGATCGTCCCGGCGATCGCACCGACATCGGTCGTCTTGAACAACTCGGCGTTCGATTTCAGGAACGATTGCTGGCGCGCGACCGCACCCGGCAGGTTCGCCTGATCATACATCATCCGGGTCAGGTACGGCGGCACGTCCCAGCCGGGATGCGACGTGTCCTGGAATACCCATTTGTAGAAGATCTTCGGATGATAATCGGGCAGCACCGCCTTGTTGAACGCCATCATCGTCCGGATCTTCCAGTCGACCGCGCGGGTCTGGCTGGGGCGTTCAAGCGGCAGGATCGAGAACGCCATCGCGGTGATCCGCTCCGGGTGGCCCGACGCATATTGCAGTGCGACGTTCGACCCGTTCGAGGTCGCGATCACCGCGATCTTCGAAATGGCCAATCGGTCGAGCACGCCGCCGACCAACTCCGCGGCGCGTGCGGTCGTATAGAGGGCCTTGGGATCGAGGCCGCTCAGGCCATAGGGTGGCCAGTCCATCCGGACGATCGTGTAATAGGGCTTTAGCCGCTCGACGAGCGGATCCCATTCGTGGAGGTTGACGCCGGTGCCGTGCAGCATCAGCACCGGTGGCCCCTTCCCCTCGACCCGGACATGCACGTCGATGCCGTCGATCTTGAGGAACTGCGACGGTGCGCTCGCATAGCGCTCGACCAACGCGGCGCGGTCGCTGGCGAACCACCCGGCACGGGCGGGCACGTACC
Source organism: Sphingomonas sp. Leaf20 (assembly GCF_001421535.1). Classification (GTDB taxonomy): domain Bacteria; phylum Pseudomonadota; class Alphaproteobacteria; order Sphingomonadales; family Sphingomonadaceae; genus Sphingomonas. The sequence goes on from NZ_LMKN01000009.1 coordinate 723,277, forward strand.
AGGCGAGCCCGACGAACAGCAACAGCGCGACGACGCCTGACGCGCCCTTGATCCAGGAGGTCATCAACAATTCCTAACGCGTGGCCGGCGAATGGACGTCGTCCACGAAACGGGAGAGCGCAGCATCGAACGCGACCGGCGTATCGGCGCTGACGGTATGGCCGGCATCGGCAAAGGCGAGCACGCGACCGTGCGGAAGGCTGGCGGCGAGCGTCTGCAGCCCGGCGACCGGCATCGCCGCATCCTTGCCGCCGACCACGAACACCACGGGAAGCGGCAGCTTTCCCGCCATGTCGGCATTGTCGATGCGAAAACCGCGCATCGCTCTGCGGCTATAGACCGGCCAGCTGAACTGCTGCCGCGCCCAGGCCGCGCGGGTCGCAGGCGACAGCGCGCTGCCCGACATGAACGGCACGAGCGCATCGCCGCCAGCCGCGAACCGGTCGAGGTCGCCCGACATCAGGTCCGTGTTGGCCCGCCCGTAAGCCGGGTCCGCGCGCACGACCTTGTTCGCGGGAATCAGACCGCCGGTGGTCGACACCATCATCAGTCCCGCGAGCGATCCCGTCCCGTATTTCCGGACATAATCGACGGCGGCATAGCCCCCCATCGACCACGCGACGATCGTCGGCCGGTCGAGCTTGGCCGCGGCAATGACCGCGGCGAGATCGTCGGCCCACAACCCTGTGTCGGCATACGCCTCCTCGCGCCATGGCTTGCCGGACGCGCCGTGCCCGCGCAGGTCGAACGCTACGAAGTGAAAGCGCCTGGCGAGTTCGGCATCGGCCTCCTGCGGCGCCCAATATTCCTTCGAGAAGCCCGCGCCATGGATCAGCACCACCGCGGGCCCCGCCCGATTGCCCCATTCCTCCATCGCGATCGGCAGGCCGCCGCCGCCCTCTACGAAACGCACGTCCGCACCATGAGCGGCCGACGCGAACAGCAGCGCGGCCGCTGCAATCGCACGCGAAACGCGGATCATGGTCGGATCGCCTGCAGATAGGCATCGACCATCAGCGCAAACCGGTGCGGGACCTCCATCGGCGGATAATGGCCGACGTCTGGCATGCCGACGAAGCTGATTGCGGACGCGGAATCGAGATGCGCGACGAGCGCCCTCCCCTCGGTCGGCGTCATCACCGGATCATGCATGCCCCACAGGATCAGCACCCGCGCCTTCACGCTGTGCAGCCGCGCCATCGTCGTCTGCCCATCTGCGGTCAGCGCGTGCAGCTTGAACTTGTTGGGTTCGGCGACGCGCAGGTTGCTGCGATAATAATAGTCGACCGTCGCGGCGCTGAGCCGGCTCTGGTCGCCGTACAGGAACGCAAGATAGGCCTGCCAGAAATCACGGCCCTCGATCCCCGTCGCCTTGGCGGCCGCGAGCGAAGCGTCGAGCGCCGGCGTCGACGGCAGTTTCAGGTTGGTTACCGAATCCGACGGCGTGTTCGACAGCACCAGCGCCGCGACGCGCTCGGGATAGGTCGCGGCGAAATAATAGGCGAGCGTGCCGCCGCTCGACACACCGACCAGCGTCACCTTCGGGATCTTCAGCGCGTCGAGAAAGGCGGCGGTGAACGCTTCGGGCGCACCGATTCGGGCAACCACCGCGTCGGAAACCGGTCCCGACAGCCCGGTCGGCGGCTGGTCGAACCGGACGACGCGGTACTTCGCCTTCAGTTCGGCGGCGATGCCGTCCCACGCGTCCAGCGTGCTGCGCGATCCGTGCAGCAGGAGCAGCACCGGTCCGCGACCTTCGTCTCGGTAACGGACATGGACCCCGGCCACATCGATGTAGCGATCGCCCGGCCGGCCAAGCTCGATACGCAATTGTTCGACGGTCAGGCGCGTCGGTACGTCAACTGGTACGCCAATTGTTACGGGGGTCGGTACAGGAGCCGGTACCGCTGCGATCAGCGTTACCGCCGCCCCGGCGAGCCCAATTATCGATCGAACCGAAATCTTCATGCGCGGGTCCTTGGCTGCGATACGGGTGCCGGGCGTGCTGAACGAACCGTGGGAAGCCTGTTTGCCCTGCCGTCCGGCTTCTCGGCGGAGCATGCCGGAGTTGCCTGCCGCCTATGCTTGTTCCTGACCTGGATCAATCTCAGGGCGACGTACGACGTCGCTCCGTCCCCCGAGCGGATAGAGCGTCATGAACACCGCGTTGCAGGCGTAGAGAACCACCGGCAGCACCGCGAACGCGACGTAGAGCGAGGTAATCGCCGATGCTGGCTGCGTGACCAGCTGTCCGTTCTTGGTCGGCATGTAATGGGCGTAACCCAGATAGACGCCGACCAGTCCGACGCCGAACGCGAACGCGGTCTTCTCGATCACCGCTATCACGCTCGACAACAGCCCCTCGCGGTGCCGCCCGGTCATGTCGCGATCATAGGCCAGCGTATCGCCAAGCATCGAGATCGACAGCAGGATCATCCCACCCGAGCCGAACCCGGCGAAGATCGCGCGTGCGACCAGCCCGGCATCGGTGATCGACGCATCTGCGGTCAGCCAACTCAGCGACACCGCGCACATGCAGGCTACACCGATCAGATACGCGTTGCGCTTGCCCATCCGCCGTTCGAACCACAGCCAGACCGGCATCGACAGCGCCACCGTGATGTTGCTGGCGATCGCGAACTTGATCTGGCCCGCGTAGCCGACCTTCAGCACGTTGAGCATGAACAGCAGGCTGGTCGTCGCCGCGCTCGCGAACGACAGGAACTGGAAGACCTTCGCGCCGACCAGCAGCATGAACGGCCGGTTGAGCAGGATGAGGCGGAACTGGCTGCCGTCCATGTGCGGCGCATGCGGTTTGGGCTCTAGCTCGGGCGCGTTGGCGGTGCCGAAGAACGACGCGGTCATCGCCGAGACGATCACCAGCGCCATGACGAAGCCCATCACCATATAGCCGCGCGCGCCACCGCCGCCCCAGCTGATGATCCCGGCGGTCCCGGCGATCGCGATCAGCTGGCCTATCGACACGAACACCGTGCGGAACGACAACAGCCGCGAGCGTTCGTATTTCGACTCCGTCATCTCGGACGGCATCGCCATGTACGGCACGTTGAACAACGAATAGCCGGTCGAATAAAGAATCAGCGCGACCAGCATATAGAGTGTGACCATAGTGTCGCTCATGACGGGCGGCGCGAAGATCATCAGGAACGAGCCGGCGGACACGACCGCGCCGAACAACAGGAACGGGCGCCGCCGGCCCCATCGACTGCGCGTCCGGTCGCTCATCGTGCCGACCAGTATGTCGGCGAACACGTCGTACAGCTTCGACACCATCAACAGGTATCCGGCGATCTCCGGCGACTTGCCGAGCACCGTCGTCATCAGCGCGGGAAAATAGGCGGTGACTGCGTTGAGCATTACCGAGACGCCGACCGTGCCGACCCCGAAGCCGAGGCAGGTTCGCATCGACAATCGGGTGTCTGCCGCGGAGATCGGCGCGGAGGCAGGCAAAGTTGCCGTCATGGTCTGTGATCCTGCGCCGTTCATGCTGGCGTATCGAGGAAGGCGGTGATCGCACCAGCCTTGGCTGCGGGATCGGAGGCGACTGCAGCCATCGTCGCGCGGGGAATGGCGGCGGCGGCGGCGGCGACCGAGGCGTTGAGGACCGCGAGTTCGCTGTCTGCCTTGAGCAGCAGCACCGGTGCCTCGATGAGCGGCATACGCTCAAGCGCACGGTACCGGAACGCCGCCAGATACGGCAGCGGATAGGTATCGAGCGCCTTGAGGACATCGAGCGCCGCGTCGTGCAGGATCTGCGGCGACGGCATCGGCCCGTTGAGGCGGTTGGCCGGGATCTTTTCGAAATGCGGGAAGAACAGCGCCTGATCGCGGACGAAGTTGAACGCCCAATTCAGATGCATGCCATATTGGTCGGGAACGATCTTCGGCGCATAATTCGCGAGGATCTTGTCGCGCATCGCGTCGCCGTAATCGGTGATGCCGTCGAGCACCGCATGCACGATCCGGTCGGGATAGGCGGCCGCCAGTTCGCACGCGATCCGCGCGCCGGTATGCGTGCCGTACACGTCGAACCGATCGATGCCCATCGCATCGGCAAGGCGGACGACGCTGTCGGCGAAATAGGCGATGTCGGGCTCAAGCTGCGCGGGCGCGGGGGAGTCGCCGTTGCCCAGCGTGTCGGGCGCGATCACCGTCCGCCCCTGCGCTGCGAGCGCCTGCATCAACGGCGCCATCCAGCGTGACGACGAGGGCGAGGCGTGGAACAGGAACAGCGGCACGTGCACCGGATCGGCGGCGACTATCTGCCGCAGGTGGACCTGCCCCTCGTCGATCGAGACGAACGCGCGTTCGATCCGGTGCGAGGCGATCATGCAGCCATGCCGAGATGGTTGCGCAGTTGCGATCCCTGGTACGCTTTGCGCAACAGCCCGCGCTGCTGGAGGATCGGCACGACCTCTGCGCAGAACACGTCGAGTTCGAGCGGCATGAACGCGGGCTGCAACGTGAATCCGTCGCACGCCTCGGCGTCGATCCACGTTTCCATGTGATCCGCGAACTGCTCGGGCGTGCCGACGAAGATGCCATGGCCGCGCGGCTTGCCCGCATAGTCGCGGCAGAAGTCTGCGAGGCTGCGACCGCTCTCGATCGCCGGGGCCATCATCTTGCGGATATCGGCGGGCGGGAATTCGCACGTCGCGGCGATGTCCTCGATCGGGATCGGCGCATCGGGAGCGTGGACGGTGAGGTCGTAGCCGATCGATTCACTCAGATATTCGATGCACAGCGCGTCGTCCGCGAACTCGTGCATCCGGGCCTGCGTCGTCCGCGCCTCCTCCTCGGTGCTGCCGAGGATGAAGGCGAGACCGGGCATGATCTTCACCAGATTCGGGTCGCGACCCGCCGCGGTGATCCGCGCGCGCATGTTGTTGCGGTAATCGCGCCCCGCCTCGATCGTCGGCGCGGCGCAGAAAATCGCCTCCGCGCTACCCGCCGCGAACGCACGACCGTCGGGCGACTGTCCGGCCTGGACGATCAGCGGACGGCCTTGTGGCGGGCACGGCATGGCAAGCTTGCCGGCGAAATCGAACCACGCGTTCTGGAGCGCGTCCGACTTGCCGTCGCAGGCGCTGCGCCAAAAGACCTCGGTCGCGTCGAGAAACGCCTGCGCACGGTCGTAGCGCAGCGTCTTGTCGAGCAGGTCGGTCTCACCGAAATTGAGCGCGGCGTTGACGTGCGCGGTGGTGACGATGTTCCAGCCGGCACGACCGCCGCTCAGGTAATCGAGCGCGGCGAACTTGGCGGCGACCTCGGCGGGTTCGTTGAAGGTCGTCGAGACGGTCGCGACGAGGCCGATATGGCTGGTGGCGCCGGCCATCACCGACAGCAGCGTGAACGGATCGAGCGTCGGGATCGCGAGGCGACCGGGCGTACGGCCGGCGGCGTCGCGGCCCTGGAGCTGGTCGCCGAACACGATCGCGTCGAAACAGCCGGCTTCCGCGGTGCGCGCGACACGCTCGTAATAGGCGCGGTCAAACACCGCGGCGGGGGTCGCGTCCTGGTCGCGCCAGCCGCCGGGATAGAAGCCGATGCCCTGGAGAAAGGCCCAGAGGTGAAGGCGGCCATTGGGGTTTTCCATTTTACGCGGCCTTGCTGAAGGGGTTGGCGGGGCGAGGGACGCCGATGCGGCTGCGCCAGCAATCGCCGGCCCGGAATGCGGTTGCGGGCACGAGCGCACGGGCGGCGGCGATCGCCGCAACATCGGGGTTGCCGGTCAGGTGAATGCCGGCTGCGCCAACGGCCTGCGCGATCGCCAGCGTCGCAGCGACCTCGGATGCGACGCTCTTGAGAAGAATCGCCGGGCGATAGGGCGCGGCGGCGGCGCGTGCGATCTGCGCCTTGACGTCGCCGACTGATGTCGCCGCGATCAGTACAACGTCCGCCGGCACGGTAGAGTCGACGATTTCCCCGACGGGCTCGCGGAACAGCAGGGGATAGCCGAGCTTGGGTCGTGCCGCATTCAGCGGGCCGACGGTCGAGAAATACGGTCCCTCATAGTGCACCCGGCGGACCCTGGTACTGTCGAGATACACGCCGCTCGTTTTGTCGAGGACCAGTGCGTCGCCGTCCCAGCTGTCCCACAACGCCTGCGTCGCGCCGATGAAGTCGTCATGTTTCACCACTGCCTCGCCCGGGGGCAACGCATAGCTCGCGCCGTACGCGGTATCGAAGCGTGCGGGGTCGGTGCAGGTCGGCATCCACCCGGAACGCCCGTCGCTCAGTATATCGATCGCCGACAGCGCGCGGGCGACGTGGAACGGCAGGCTGTGCAGCCCCGGCAGCACGCCGACGACTGCCGCATTGCGCACCACGCCCAGAACCCACGGCATCGTCACCAGCGCCTCGATGCCCGCGGGTGCGACGACGCCGTCGACATCATTGCCGAGCAGCAGGAAATCGATGCCGGTCGCGTCGATCCCGGCCAGTTTGGCGGTCAGGGCAGGGGCGCCGCCCAACGACGGATCCACACATGCGGAAAGTAACATACTGATCCTTCAGACTGTGATGACGTGGTCGCCGATCGCGTGGATCGGCTCGCAGCCGTCCGCGGTAATCACGACCAGGTCTTCGATATGGATGGAGCCGCCGATGCCGACCTCGACCACCGGACAGTCGACGCTGATCACCATGCCGGGCTCGAGCGTCAGATTGTGCTTCTTGTAGAAGCCGCCCGCTTCGAGCCCCGGTTCGTCGGAATGCATCAGGCCGACGCTATGCGGGCCGAAGCCGATCATGTCGGCGACCCCCGCCTTCTTGAGCGCTGCGTAACCGAGCGCTGCGATCTGGGCATAGTCGAGGCCGGGGCGCAGCTGCTCGCGAATGGCCTCCCAGCCGAGCACCGCCGCCGCCGCCGCACGCCTGGCGGCGGGCGCAGGCTCGCCGACGAAGACGGTGCGTGCATAGTCGCCGTGGTAATTCTGGAAGTGCCCGACGCCGTCGAGGAACAGCGACTGCCCGTCGCGGATCCTGTCGCCGGTCGGCAGGTCGGACGAGACGCGGTCGACGGTCATGAACACCGACCGATTGCCGCGCTTGGCGCTTTCTACGCCGAACAGGTTACGGACCTGGTGATAGCTCGCACCCTCGCGCAGTTGCGCGACCACGGCGTTGACCGCGGCGGCATTGGCCCCTGCCCCGCGCCGCATCAGCGCGAGTTCGAGCGGCGATTTGGCGATCCGGATCCAGCGCAGGATATTGTCGGCCGGCGCCAGCGTACCCGGCCGATCGTGCCGCTCGCAGACTTCGGCGATCACGGGATGATCGAACGCGACCCGGCCGTTCCAGAGACCCATCGCCTGCAGCGCTCGGGTCAAGGCACCACCAGCGTCGTGCAGCAGCGGTTCGACGGCCAGGACGGCGTCGGTGCCGATGTCGCGCCGCAGTTCGACATCGGATCGTGGATCTGTGCCGCGGTCGGCGAACATGCCGTGCCGCACACCCAGTGCGTCTGGATCGCCGTCGTCGCCCGCTTCGACGAAGAGGTAGCTCTGGATACCCGATCGCGCGCCCCCGTCGGCGAAGGTGTAGTAATAGATGAAATGCGACGTGACGATCGCCGGTTTCTGGCGCTGGTCACGCGACAGGATCGCGAAGGTCGTCGGTGGCTGGCCCAGCCGCGTCGTGCCGATCTGGGGCCAATAGCCGAGCATGTGATAGACGTTGAGCGGATCGCCGACGACGATACCGTCGATATCGAACCGTTCCATCACCTCGTACGCGCGCGGCAGGTTCATCGGGCCCCCGTCACGCAGCGCGTCGAGCAGCGCGTCGTCTTGGGCAAGCCAGTCTGTCGTATCGGCGATCATGCCGCCGCCACCTTGAATGCGGGGGTCCGGTTCGCACCAGCCACCCGCGCGAAGCAGAAGGCCGCCACGAGATAGGCTGGCACAGCGACGCACAGGATCGCGTAACCGACCAGTTCGGGTCGCCCGAACACATGCTGGGTCAGCATCGCCACCAGCACCGGGCCCAATGCCGCGCCGAACACCGTGTTCATGAGGCCGGTGATCGAGATCGCCGTCCCGCGCATGTCGGCAGGCGCCTCGGCCTGCAGATAGGTGAGCGTCGCCGCACCGACCATCGCGGTGATCCCGGCAAGCGACGCGCACAGCACGCACGCAAGCGTCAGGCTAGGCGCGAGCACCGCGCAGGCCGACGGCAGTGCGACGAACGGCAGTATCACCAGCAGCTTCGGAATCGCGTCATGCCCGGACCGCTTGACGATCCGATCGACGATCCAGCCGCCGACGATCGGGCCGAGCAACCCCGACACGATCGCCATCGGCCCCAATAGTGGCGCGACCTCGGCGGGTGTGACGCCGAACTTACGCGAGATCATCGCGACCTGCCACGCGAACGCACCGTAGGTGCCGAGGAAAAACGCGGCGAACCCGACATAGACGGCGACGAACTTGCTGCGCTCGGTCCAGAAATGCGCGAGTGTCCGCGATACCTGCGAACCCCAGCTTTCCCGCGTCGTCGTCATCACCGCACCACGGCGCGGCGGCTCGCGTGTTGCGAGGAAGGCCAGCGCAACCACGGTGCCGGCGAGGCCACACACAACGAACACGATCCGCCACGGCGCCAACCCACTCAGTATCGGCCAGCCGGCGAAATCGCCGCGCGCGGCCGCCCCCAGCAGGAACCCCGCGACGGAGATCGACACGCCCTGCGCGATCGCCTGGCCCATGATGTAAAACCCTACCGCACGCCCCCGTCGACCGGGCGGGAACAGGTCGGCGATCAGCGAGATCGCAGCGGGCGCCAGTGCCGCTTCGCCGAGCCCGACCAGCAGGCGCGACAGGAACAGCTCGCCGAACGATCCGGCCAGCCCGCCGCCGATCGTCGCGCAGCTCCACACGAAGATGCCGATGACGATCAGCCAGCGGCGCGAGGTGCGGTCGGCGACGACGCCCAGCCACACACCCATCACCGCGTAGAACAGCCCGAATGCCAGCCCCTGCAACACGCCGATCTGCACGTCCGAGATCAGCAGTTCGCTCTTTACGCCATCGACGACGATGTTGAGCAGCCCGCGGTCGATCACCGAGACGATCGACGCGACGAACAGCAGCAGTAATATCGTCCAGGCGCGCAACGGCGGCGGATAGCCCTGGTCGGCGGACGCAGTGGCGATGGCAGATGTTGCGGCGGTGGGGTTCGGGCTGGTCATGCGCTTACAGCAGGCCCAGGGGACGTGCGCGCGACTTGATGTATTCGCCGAGCCAGTCGAGCCCGCGGAAGCGCAGCGTGCCGCGCCCGACGCTCTTCGACGATTCCGCCATGCCAGCGATCAGGCGGAAGGCCTTGGCGAGCAGGAACAGCTCCTTGTTCGCCTTCTCGGCCTCGGTGAACGGACGCACCGTCTCGTAGCCGCGCTCGAACGCCTCGCCATAGCTTGGCGAGAAGCCGTAGAACAGATTGCCCCAGACGTAGTTCTGGACGTCCTGCATCATGTAATCTTCGCCGAGCCCGTCGAAGTCGAGCAGCGTGATCTGCCCGTCCTCCGACACATGGACGTTGCTCGGGTGGAAGTCGCAGTGACAGATGCCCATCGGCACGTCTTCGGCCTGGAGATCGATCAGCCGCTGCTTCAGCCGGTCGGCGATGATCGCATAATCGTGCAGGTCGTCCGGGCGATCGTAGACGAACGCCAGCAGCGCGGGCACGGTCTCCTCGAAGCGCCACGCATTGTCGGACGAGAAAGGCGCGTCGCCGTGATATTTCAGACCGTGCAGATGCATCTGCGCGAAGGTCGCGCCGATCCGCTCGGCGATGCCGATGTCGAGCATGTCGCCGAACTTGTGCCCCGGCGCCCAGTCGTACAGCGCGATCGCGCGCTCGCCCTCGGGCGAGTCGACCTTGAAGTAGAGATTGCCGTCCCTGGCGCGAACGCCGGTCGAGGCGGCGAAGCCCTCGCCGCGCAGGTAATCGAGGAAATCGAGCTCATAGGCGACCTCGTCGACGTCGCGGTAGGTCTTGCGCCAGACCCGCGCGGCGTATCGCTCGTTCTCGTCCTGGACGAGGTAGACGTCGTTCATGCCGCGGTAGAGCAGGAACGCGGTGACCTTGCCCGACAGCGCGTAGCGGCGCGTCATCTCGGCGGCGATGAAACTTGGGTCGAGCACCGAATGCGAGACGACGGCTTTGACGAGAGGCGTCTCGACGAGCGGCTCCTGAACGACGGTGGCCAATGCTGATCTCCTAGGTGTGCGGACCGTCGAGGAAGCGCCGCAGCGCCTGCCCGATCCGGTCGAGGGATTGGGGTAACTCGAGAATGTCGCGAGGGAAGCGCTCGATCTCGACGATCCGCGCATCGGATACGAGCGCGGCCGCGGCGCGCGATTGCGCGGCGATGTCCTCGGGTGGCTGGAGCAGCAGGAAGGGTTGCCGGATCAGCGGCAGGCGCGCACCATAGTCGTAGCGCCACACGCCCTGATATGCCCAGGACGCCCGGTCGATCGGCGCGAGCTTGTCCGCCCAGAGTTGCGCGGCACGGCGGAGCGGTACGCCCGGCGTGCGCTGCGTGACGATGAAATCCCAGAGCGGCGCGGCGAGTGCCAGGGCGCCCCTGCCCGCTTCGTCCAGCGCGTCGGTGGCATCGTGCGCGGCCTGAAGCCGGTCGGCGCGCTCGGCGGCGCCGCGCATGGGAATGCCTGAACAGACGACATGGCGGACCGCAACTGGCGCCGCGAGCGCGAACTCGATCGCGAGCAGCGCGCCGGTATGCACGCCGAAGACATCGCATCCGGTATCGCATGTCAGATTAAGATGCGCGGCGGCATCGACGAGGCATTCGGCATAGGCGGTCATCGACAAGGCCGCTGGCGGGGCGTCCGACATGCCATAGCCCGGCGTATCGAACGCGACGACGTGACGATCGGTCGCCATCGCCGCGATCAGCGGCTCATATTCGAACGACGATGCGGGGGTCTGGTGCAGCAGCACGAGCGGACGGCGGGACGCCCCCGGCACGGCGGCATGTCGGTAGTGGATCTGCCCATAGCGGCCATCGACATAACTCCGGCGGACGCCGGGCACCCCGCCCGCCGCCCGTCTGGCCCCGTCCGGATTGATATCCAGGCTGTCGACATCACCGATCATAGGTTAAACCTGCGGCGGGACGCGGCGACGGTCTATACCTGTTTCCACTATATGGTTATACGCCTTGGGCATGGCCATAGAACTTCGCGCGCTCGAACATTTCGTCAACGTCGCCGAAAGCAGCGGCTTTGCCGCCGCCGCGCGGAAAATGCGGACGAGCCAGCCAAACCTGTCGCGCAGCATCGCCCAGCTCGAAGCGTCGATGGGCGCCAAGCTGTTCGACCGCACGACGCGTGGCACCGCGATCACCGAGGAGGGCCGCCGCCTCCTGCCCCATGCGATATCGATCATCAACGAGATCGCGCGTGCGCAGTCCTTGTTCGAGACGCCGCAGGAAGAAGAGATAGAACAGGTCGGGATCGGGGTTTCGCCCAGCCTGCTCTACCGCGGACTGCCCGCGGCACTCGGCGCGCTGACGCAGCATCCCGACAAGCGCAATATCGTGATCTCGACCGGCACGCTCGAGGAGTTGCTCGAACAGGTCCGCAAGCATGCGGTGCACGCGGCGCTCTGCATCGTGCCCGACTATATGAGCGGACGACGCAGCGACCATGCCGACGTCACCTTTCAGGAACTCGCCGACGAGGAAATGATCCCGGTCGCGCGCAGCGGTCATCCGGTATTCGCGAGCGAGCGGAGCATGGCAGACCTCAGCGCCTATGACTGGGTGGTGCCGCACCAGATGTCGGTCAGCTATCGCTTCGAGAGCGCATTCTTTCGACGCAACCTGACGGTGCCGGCCCAACGGCTGAACTGTTCCTCGATGCACCTCCTGATGACCGCGATCCTCGACTGGTCGTTGATCGGCATCGTGCCGCGGTTCCTGGTCGAGCGGGAACTTGCCGGGGGAACGCTGCGCGTGCTCGACATGCCAGAGCTTCATTTTCCCTATGCGTTGAGCATGATCACGCTGAAGTCAGCGATCCCGACCCAGGGCGTCGCGGCAGTGCTGCAATCGCTGCGCACGCACATGCAGCGCGATCCGAAGTGACGCGTGATGCATTTTCGGTATAGCGATATGTCGAAATTGCGCATTGCAGCGACGGACTAGCCACGCCAGTTTTACTCCAAGTTTCCAGACCCGGCTAGGCTCGGGCAGTCCGGAGAGAACCGACATGACGACCCCGCTTCCCACGACCCCCAAGGGGTTGGCGACCATTCCCGGCCAGCGGTTGGTGGATGCGCAGACGATGTCGATGATCGTCGCGCTCGCCTCGCAGCAGACGGTGATGCGCGCGAGGATCGACGCGTGCGAGCGGCTCCTGGTCGAGAACGCGGTCCTGGCGCCGGGTGCGATCGATGCGTTCGTTCCCGATGCGACCGCGCAGGCCGAGCGCGACCAATTGCGGCAGCAGAGCATGACCAAGATCTTCCGTGCGCTTCACGAAGCGGGCGAGGCCGACCTCGCCGCCCTCTCCGCCACCAACGCCACCCCCCGATCCGAGGATGCAGCATGACCGGCATGAACGAAGGCAGCCCCGCGATGCTCGGCCACCCGATGATCGCGCAGCCGAACCACGACGAACTCGTCGAGCAGATGTTCGTCCGCGACCTGAAGGTGTTCGTCAGCGGTACGCTCGAACCGACGCAGCGGGCGGTCGCGCAGAAGCTCGAAGCCGTCGCGCCACTGACCAATAGCAACAGCCCGGTCGAGGATCTGCGCGACCGGATGATGGGCATCGAGAGCTTCAAGACCTGGATCGCTCTCAAGCGTGAATCGCAGCGGCACCTGTGGTCCGCGGTGGGCGAAAGCGTCGAGCGTCAGAAGGACAGCCTCGAGGCACTCAGCCAGATCGCCACGCCGCGCGGTTCGGTCACGCTCGATCCCGATTTCGTCGCGCCGGCCTACATCACCGGTGCCGATATCCATCTGATGCCGGGCGGTAACGCGCTCGACGACGGATCGCTGCTGCAGGGCGCGGTGATGGATCGCGGTGGAGCGGTGTTCATGCTGGGGCGCAACGGCGGCATGCTCAACGACCTGCGCGGACATACCGCGATGGCGCATCTGCCGACCGCCTATCCCGACATGAAGCCGTTGAAGATCCTCGAGATGGGCTGCGGCATCGGCACCAGTGTCGTGCCCGCCGCGACCTGGTTCCCCGACGCGGAGATCCACGGGATCGATGTCGGGGCGTCGATCCTCCGTTATGCGCATGCACGGGCCGAGCATCTCGGTGCGCCGATCCACTTCTCGCAGCAGAGCGCCGAGCACACCAACTTTGCCGACGGCAGTTTCGACGTCGTGTTCAGTTGTGTCGTATTACACGAGACATCGCAGGCGGCCGCGTCGAACATCCTTGCCGAATCGCGTCGCCTGCTCCGGCCGGGTGGCGTCGCGATCCATCTCGAAGTGCCGTTGATGAACACGTTCGGCATGATGTGGGAGGAACTGTCCGCCGAGATCGAGGCCGAGTTCAACAACGAACCATATTGGCGCGGTGCATTGTCGGCGGATTACGGCGCGCTGATGGGCGCTGCGGGGTTCAAGGACGTCAAGGTCGGCTACCAATCGACCGCGTTCGCCGGACCGCATTCGCCGCTCAAGTTCGGCGATACGTCCGATGGCGTGTTCCGGTCGTGGTTCGTGACCTCCGGCACGGCCTGAGCGGCCTGCGGATCGACCGTCATCGCACCGCTGCGATGACGGTCGGTCTAGGGCAGCGTCGTCACGGACGTGAGCTCATAGACGGTCGAAACCTGATCCCAGCGCATGCGCAGGAAGGTGAAATCGGAGTCGCGCACCCATAGATCGGCAGCCGGCCAGTCGTCGCGCCAGCGGATCGCATAGCGGCGCGCCACGAAGTCCCCCGCGACGACGGATATCGCCTCCCGGCCGAGATAGGCGACATCGATGCGCAGTGGCACCGCCCCACAGGCTTCGTCGCCGTTCGGAGACACCGAATTGGTGACGGCCGCTATGCCGATGAACCGTCCGGGGTCTTCGGTACCACGGATCGCCGCGATCAGGGCGTCGCCCTGCAGCGGGTGAAGCCCGAGATAGGGGATGCGGGTCGGCGTGGGCAACGTCACGTTGCTCGCACGGGTCCCGACCCGGGCGGCCATGCGGACGCTGTCGTCGCCGATGTCGAACCACATCGTCGCATACGGGACCCCGGCCTTGACGATCCGGCAAAACCCGTCGCGCGCACGCCAGTCCGCGTCCATCGCGAGCGTCACGTCGCGCAGCAAGGCCTCGTCGTCGATCTCGCACACCGCGCGCAGGACGTGGCCGTCCGCATGATGCAGTATCTCGAACCGCTCGCGCCCGGTGTCCCGCCCATCAGTGAGATATCCGATCGTCCCGGTCATGCCGCCGGTGACGACGCGTGCCCCCATCCCCGCCGCGAGACCGCCCGGCATATCGTCTGATCCGGGTCCACGCCGTTCCATCGCAACTCTCCCCGCGCATCAGGCGCAGGACGGTTTAGCCGCGCGCGCCACGACCACGGCGCGGCGACGCCGGAGTGTCCACGGTGCGACCAGGATTTCAGGTGCTATCGTTGGCCAATCGAGCTTCGGGCGATGATTGCTCGGCCGATCGACGGACGCCGCTGATCGCCACACGGATACCCCGTGGTCAGGACGGGCAAAGACCGTGCCTATCGCCTAGCGTCCCGCCCATGCCGACGACCCTGTATCAGAAATTGTGGGATGCCCATGTCGTCGTCGACCTGCCGGGCGACGATGCGCTGCTGTATATCGATCGTCACCTCGTCCACGAGGTCAGCAGCCCGCAGGCGTTCCAGTCGCTGCGCGATGCGGGGCGGCGACTGCGACGTCCGCAGACCCATCTCGCCGTCGCCGACCATGCCGTACCGACCAGCGCGCGCGGCACGCGCATTGCCGACCCGCAGGCCGCCGCACAGGTCGATGAGCTCGAAACCAACGCCGCCGCCTTTGCGGTACCATATCGGGCGCTCGAGGGCGATGGACAGGGGATCGTCCACGTCATCGGTCCCGAGTCGGGGTTCACGCTGCCCGGCATCACGATGGTCTGTGGCGACAGCCATACGACCACGCACGGCGCGTTCGGCGCGCTCGCGTTCGGGATCGGTGCCAGCGAATGCGGGACGGTCATGGCCGCGCAGAGCCTGAAACAAATACGCGCCAAGACGATGCGCGTCGATCTGGTCGGCACGCTGTCGCCGTTCGTCTCCGCCAAGGACGTCGCGCTTGCCTTCATCGCCAAGGTCGGTGCGCTGGGTGCAGCGGGTCACGCGGTCGAATATGCCGGCCCGGCGGTCGCCGCCATGTCGATGGCCGCGCGCATGACGCTGTGCAACATGACGATCGAAGCAGGCGGCCGGATCGGCCTGATCGGACCCGATGATACGACCTTCGCCTATCTCAAGGGGCGCGAGATGGCACCGGCCGGCACAATGTGGACGCGTGCGGTCGAGTACTGGCGCACGCTTCGCTCCGATAGGGATGCGGTGTTCGACACGATCGTGACGATCGACCTGTCGGACATTGCCCCGCATGTCAGCTGGGGCACCAGCCCCGAGGATTGCGCGCCCGTGACCGAAACCGTGCCCGATCCCGCGACGATCGCCGATCCCGGGGTGCGCCGCCGCGTGGAAAAGGCGCTCGCCTATATGGGCTTAGCGGGCGGAACGCCGCTGGATACCATCGCCATCGACCGTGTGTTCATCGGGTCCTGTACCAACGGCCGCATCGAGGATCTACGATCGGCGGCGGATGTCGTCGCAGGCCGGCGCATTGCACCAGGGGTCAGCGGCATCGTCGTTCCCGGATCGACCGCGACCAAGCATCAGGCCGAGGCCGAAGGGCTCGACGCGATCTTTCGAGCGGCCGGGTTCGAATGGCGACATGCCGGTTGTTCGATGTGCGTCGCGATGAACGACGACCGCCTCGCGCCCGGCGAGCGCAGTGCCTCAACCTCCAATCGCAATTTCGAAGGGCGCCAGGGCCCCGGAGGTCGCACGCACCTGATGAGTCCCGCAATGGCAGCAGCGGCGGGGATCGTCGGGCACCTCGTCGACGTCCGCGAGCTGGGATCCTGACATGCAGCCCTTTACCCGCCTTTGCGGAACCGCCGCCGCGTTGCTCGAAGAGAATATCGACACCGACATCATCTTTCCCGCGCGTTTTCTCCTCATCACCGACCGGCACGGGCTCGGCCGTTATGCGTTCCACGACCGGCGCTTCGATACGCAGGGTGAAGAAATCGCATCGTTCGTAATAAACCAAATGCCGTGGCGAGATGCACCGATCCTGATTACGGGTGCGAACTTCGGTTCCGGGTCGAGCCGCGAACAGGCGGTCTGGGCGCTGCTCGGCCAAGGCATCCGCTGCGTCGTCGCACAAAGCTTCGGCGAGATCTTCTACGGCAACTGCTTCCGCAACGGAGTGCTGCCGATCGTCCTGAGCCTCGCGACCATCGCAGCGCTGGCCGCCGCAGCACAAAGTGGACAGCCGTTCATCATCGACCTGGAGACGCAGACGATCCACGTCGGCGACGCGCCACCCCTCGCATTCGAGATCGCCGCGCAACACCGACTCGCTCTGCTCAACGGGTGGGACGAGACCGACATGATCCTGAACGCGCGCGGCGACGCCATCGCGGCTTTCGAGGACCGCCACCGACGTATTCAGCCCTGGCTGTTCGAGACGGAAGAACCATCATGAGCGACGATCTGACCGCCAATTATGCAGGCGTCTACGGCACCAAAGTCGGCTTCGGACGCCGCCCCGCGCTGCTGATGATCGATTTCTGCCAAGGCTATTTCGACCCGGCCTGCGACCTGTACTCGGGCGTCGAGGACGCGCTGGCCTCTGCGCTCCGGGTACGCGCGGCGGCACGGGCGGCGGGGGTTCCAGTGATACTGACCAACGTCGTCTATCATCCCAGCGCGATCGATGGCGGCCGCTTCTACGAAAAGGCCGCACCGCTCCGTCACTTCCTGAAGGGCAACCCGATGGGTGCATGGCCCGAGGGGCTGACGCCCGAGCCGGACGAGCTCGTCATCTCGAAGCAATATCCGAGCGCGTTTTTCGGCACCTCGCTCGCGTCGACGCTGACCGCGATGGGGATCGACAGCGTGCTACTGACCGGCCTGACGACGAGCGGCTGTATTCGCGCGAGCTGCGTCGATGCGATGTCGCATGGGTTCCGCACGACCGTCGTCGCCGACGCGTGCGGCGATCGTCATGCCGCGCCGCACGAGGCGAACCTGTTCGACATGAACGCCAAATATGCCGATGTCGTCGGCGAGGATGATGTCGTGGCATTCCTCGGCGGGGTCGCTCAGCCGAGGTAGACCCAGCCGCGGCGCATGCGATCGGCGGCGACGAAGCCGTCGATCTCGGCACGGCGCTTCAGTGTCAGGTCGATCGCATCGAGCCCGTCCAGCAGCATCTCCTTCGCCTCGTCCGCGATCGGGAAGGCGTGGACGGTACCGTCCGGACCGGTCAGGACTTGCGTCGGCAAATCGACGGTGATGCGCAATCCCTGCGGATCCAGCGCGAGCGCGGTCGCCAGCGACGCTATCGCCCCTGGCTCGAGCGTGACGGGCACGATGCCGTTGCGGATGCAATTCCCCTGGAAGATCGGGTTGAACGACGACGCGACGATCACCCGGATGCCGTATTCCGCAAGCGCCCACGCGGCGTGTTCGCGACTGGAGCCGCAGCCGAAATTTGCGCCACCCAGGATGATCCGGGTGTCTGCATAGGCGGGCTGGTTCAGGACGAAGCTGGGATCGAGATCGCGCGTGCCGATGCCGATATAGCGCCATCCCGCGAACAGCCCGTCAGCCAGGCCGGTCTTCGACACCGACCGCATCTCACGCGAGGGAATGATCGCGTCCGTGTCGATATTGTCGCGCAGCAATGGCGCGGCGGCGGCGGTCAGGCGAGTAAAGGGTTCCATTGCTCAACGCTCCAACACACGGGGGTCGGCGATCCGGCCCGCGATCGCGCTGGCGGCCACCGTCTCCGGACTGGCGAGATGCGAGCGGGTTTCGGGGCCTTGCCGGCTTTCGAAATTGCGGTTGGTCGACGTCACGACCCGCTCGCGTGCGCCGAAGCTCTCGCCGCCTGCGAAGAAGCACATCGAGCAGCCGGACTCGCGCCACTCGAAACCGGCGGCGCGAAAGATCCGGTCGAGCCCCTCGGCTTCGGCGGCATGCTTGACCGCGGTCGAGCCGGGGACGCAGATCGCGCGCACGCCATCGGCTACCTTGCGCCCGTCGAGCAGCGCGGCGGCGCGGCGGAGGTCGGACAGGCGGCTGTTCGTGCAGGAACCGATAAAGGCGGCGTCGATCGGCAGACCCAGCAGCGCGTCACCGGCCGCCAAACCCATATAGGCGAGCGCGCGGGCAGGCGCGTCGGCGGGCACCCTGCCGTCGAGCCCTACCGAATCCTGCGGGCTGATCCCCCAGCTTATCGTCGGCGCGACCTGAGTGGCATCGATCGCGATCTCCGCGTCGAACACCGCGTCGGCATCGGTGGCGAGCGTTCGCCAATAGGCGACGGCGTCGTCCCAGGCGGCGTCGCCCGGCGCGTGTGGACGGCCCTTCAGATAGCCAAAGACCATGTCGTCGGCAGCGATGATCGCCGTGAAGGCGGAGAATTCGGTTGCCATGTTACACAGCGTCATGCGCGCCTCGACGTCGAGCGCGCGGACCGTGTCGCCAGCATATTCGACGACATGCCCATGCCCCCCACTCGACCCGTGCTTCGCCAGGATGTGAAGCGCGAGATCCTTGGCGGTCACGCCGCGCCCCAGTTCGCCCGAGATCGTAACGCGCATCGTCTTGGGCTTCAGCACGCGGAGAGTTCGGGTGGCGAGCGCATGTTCGGCCTCGGTCGAGCCGATGCCCCACGCCAACGCGCCGAGCGCGCCTTGCGTGCAGGTGTGGCTGTCGGGGCAGACAAGCGTCGCACCGGGCAGGACGATAGCCTGTTCGGGGCTGATGACGTGAACGATCCCCTGCCCCGGATCGCCGATGTCGAACAGTGTGATGCCGGCCGCGTTGGCTTCGGCGCGAGTGACGCGGATGAAGTCGGTGCCGGTCGGCATGATCGTGCGATCCGTCCGGCCGGGCAGCGTGTCGACGACGTGATCCATCGTCGCGAAAACCTGCCGTGGGGCCGCGACCTGGCGGCCGGCTTCCGCAAGGCTTTGCAGTGCGATGCCGCCGGTGCGTTCGTGGAGGAGGACGCGGTCGATCAGGATCAACCCACCATCCGCGAGCGGCGCGACCTCGTGATCGCGCCAGATCTTCTCGAAGATCGTCAGGCCCATCGTCAGGCCACCGCGCCGGACGTGAACAGCGCGTCGATGGTGTCGTTCGACATGCCTGCGTCCAAGAGGAGCGCGCGCGAATCGGCACCAGGGTCGCCAAGGTCGTGGCGGACGCCGAAGCGTTCGCCGTCGACCTCGATCGGCAGCGCGGGAAGGCGAGCCGGCGTCCCATCCGGCAGGTGCAGATCGACCAGGCCGCCTTGCGCATTAAGGTGGAGGTCGTCGAACAGATCCTCGGGCCGGGCGATCGGCGCGACCGGCAAGCCGACCGCCTCGCACTTCGCGAGCAGCACGTCGCGATCGATGTCGGCGAACATCGCACGGATTCGCGGCAGGATGCGGTCGCGCGCAAGCACGCGGTCGTTGTTGAGCGCCAGCGTCTCGTCGCTTGCGAAATCGTCGAGCGCGAATGCGGTGCAGAACGCGACCCATTGCTGGTCGCTGACGACGCCGACGAAGATCTGGCCCTCGCCGGCGGTCGCGAACACGTCGTAGATCGCCCATGCCGAGACGCGGGCCGGCATCGGTGCGGCCGCGGTGCCGGTGACCGCCTTCTGCGCCATGTGCTGGCCGACGAGGAAGGCCGTGGTCTCGAACAGCGAGCATTTTACCTGGCCGCCCGCGCCGGTGCGGTGGCGGCGTTCGAGCAGGCCGAGGATGCCGATCACGCCGAACATCCCGCCGGTGACGTCGATCACCGATGCCCCCGCGCGGAGCGGTCGTCCGGGCGGTCCCGTCATGTAGGCGAGCCCGCCCATCATCTGTGCGACTTCGTCGAGTGCTGTGCGGTTCTCGTACGGACCCGCGAGGAAGCCCTTGGCCGAGCAATAGATCAGACCGGGATTGTCCGCCGACAGGGCGTCGTAGCCGAGTCCGAGCCGGTCGAGCGCGCCAGGCCGGAAATTCTCGACGACGATGTCCGCGGCCGCCGCCAGCGCACGAGCGGCCGCGATACCGCCGTCGGATTTGAGGTCGAGGCAGACGCTGCGTTTGTTGCGGTTATACATCGGGTAATAACCTGCGCCCGAGCCGAGCAGCCGGCGTGTGCGGTCGCCGCCGATCGGCTCGACGCGGATCACGTCGGCGCCCATGTCGCCGAGGATCAGCCCGGTCGACGGGCCCATCACCATGTGGGTGAACTCGACGACCTTGAGGCCCGCCAGCGGCAGCCCGCTGAGCGGGGACATTTCCGTATCCGACATCCGGTCACTTTCTCCTGATCCGTCGCCACCCTGCCGCGCCCGCGTCATCGCTGGCCACCACGCTGAGACGACTATCCGAGGACCGGAAAAAATGACCGATATCGATATAGTGGTAAGCGAAGTCGGCCCGCGGGACGGCTTGCAGAGTATCACCCGGATCATGCCGACCGCGGCGAAGAAGGCATGGATCACGGCCGAAGCGGCAGCGGGGCTGCTCGAGATCGAGGTTGGCAGCTTCGTGCCGGCGAAACTTCTGCCGCAACTCGCCGACACTGCCGAGATCGTCGCGCACGCCCGCACCATTCCAGGCTTGACGGTCGCGGTCCTCGTGCCGAATGCCAAGGGCGCGGCTGCGGCGATCGCGGCGGGCGCGCACAAGATCACGCTGCCGCTGTCGGTCAGCGAGACGCACAGCCTGGCAAATCTTCGGCGGACGCACGCGCAGGTGCTGGCCGAGGCGGAAACGATTGCGGACATGATCAAGGCCGTGCCCAACGGCGAGCGCCCGCATTTCGAGGGATCGCTGTCGACCGTGTTCGGCTGCACGCTGGAGGGGACCATCCCCGATGCGCAAATCGCGCGGCTGGCGGAGGGACTGATGGTGGCTGGGTGTGACGAGGTCGGGCTGTCGGATACGACCGGCTACGCCAACCCGTCCGCGGTCAAACGACTGATCGCGCTGGTGAAGTCGGCGGCCGGCGATGACGCGCTGACCGGAATCCACCTGCATAATACACGCGGGCTTGGCCTCGCGAACGCCCTGATGGCGCTGGAATGTGGACTGACGACGCTGGATTCGTCGCTCGGCGGACTCGGCGGGTGCCCGTTCGCGCCAGGCGCGTCAGGCAACATCGTCACCGAGGACTTGTGCTTCATGCTCGCCGCGATGGGCCTGCGGACCGGGATCGACCTCGACGCACTGGTCGCTGTGCGGTCAATCCTATCCGATGCTTTGCCGGGTGAGCCGCTGTTCGGCTTCCTTCCCGACGCGGGTCTTCCGCTCGGCTGGAAGGACGCGGCATGACGCTTATCGGCACGAAGATGATCCGCGAGGACAAGACCGCGCGAGAGCTGTTCGAGGCGGTCATGGCCAATCCGACGCGCGCAAAGTTCGGGTTCGGCGAGAAGCTGGCGATCGTGAACATCGATTTCCAGAACGCCTATACCCGGATCGAAGAGTTCAAGACCGCATACGAGACCGATCCGCGCCAGATCGAATACGCCAACACGATCTCGCGCCTCGCCCGTGCAAAGGACATGCCGGTCGTGTGGACGCACGTCGCCTATATGGACGACGCCAGCGATGCAGGCGTGTGGGGCACGCGCACCGATACGCCGGACAGCTTGCAGAACATCAAATGCGGCTCGCGCCGGCATGCGTTCGATGATCGCTGCGAGATCGATCACGTGAAGGATGCGGTCTACACCAAGCGGATGCCGTCGCCGTTCTTCGAGACGCCGCTGCAAAGCCTGCTGGTCTGGCACAAGGTCGACACCGTGGTCATCACCGGCGGTTCCACTTCAGGCTGCGTCCGCGCCGCGGCGGTCGACAGCCTCAGCCGTGGCTACCGGACGATCGTGCCGATCGAGACGTGCGCCGACAAGCACGAGAGCTATCACTTCGCGAACCTGACCGATCTCCAGCTGAAATATGCGGACGTCGAACCGGTGCAAACCGTCATCGACTGGCTGGAGGCAAGGTAATGCAGGAAGGCGCTGCCGATCCCGGCCTGTACGACTTCAGCCCCTATCGCGACCGGAAACCGATCGTCTGGCCGGGCAACAAGAAGGTCGCGGTGTGGGTGTCGCCCAACCTCGAATATTACGAGATCGACCCGCCGGCCAATCCGCATCGGAAAAGCTGGGCGTATCCGCATCCCGACGTGGTCGGCTACAGTCACCGCGACCACGCCAACCGCGTCGGCCATTGGCGAATGGCGGAGGTGATGAGCAAGCACGGCTTTCCCGGCTCCGTCTCGCTCTCGGTCGCCTTGTGCCAGCACCACCCGGAGGTCGTCGCGGACGCCGCGGCGCGCGGCTGGGAGTTCTTCAGCCACGGCATCTACAACACGCGCTACAGCTACGGCATGGACGAGGCGCAGGAGCGCGCGATCATAGAGGATTCGATCCGCACGGTGCGCGAGGCGACCGGCCAGACGATCCGCGGCTGGCTCGCGCCAGCGCTGACGCACACGCCGCGCACGCTCGACCTGATCGCGGAGTACGGCCTCGACTACACCTGCGACCTGTATCACGACGACCAGCCGATGCCGGTGAAGACGGCGAGCGGCAACTTGATCTCGATGCCGTACAGCCTCGAGGTCAACGACCATTACGGCTTCTTCATCTACAACATGTCGCCGCGTGAATACGCGAAAACGCTGATCCGCCAGTATGAACGGCTCGCCGACGAAGCCGAGAAGGAGGGTGGCGCAGGCGGCACGGTGATGTGTATCCCGCTCCACTCCTACCTGATCGGCCAGCCGCATCGGATCAGCGCGTTCGAGATGGTATTGCGCCATATTGCCGCCGATGGTCGCGCGTGGATCACCCGCGCCGGCGACATCGCCGACGCGTACCGGAATCAGATTGGTCGGGAGCAGATCGCATGAGCCTCGACCCGACCTATCTCGACTATGCCAAGCGTCGCCTCGGCTACGACCACGATCTCTATCCGTACGACATGCTGCCCAAGCGCGCGCCTATCGCCTGGCCGGACGGCAAGACGGTCGCCACATGGATCGTCGTCAGCCTGGAGTGGTTCCCGATCACGCCAGAGGACAAACCGTTCCGCGCGCCCGGCCACATGCAGACCGCCTATCCCGATTACCGTCACTACAGCGCGCGCGAATATGGCACCCGCGTCGGCTTCTATCGCCTGCTCGATGCCTTCGCGAAGGCCGGCGTGCGGGTATCGGTTGCGGCGAACAGCGCGATCGCCGAACGCTATCCCTCGATCATCCGCGACATCGTTGCGGCCGGGCACGAAATCATCGCGCATTCGACCGACATGAATGGCACGATCGCCAGCGGTCTGCCGTTGGAAGCGGAACGTGCGCTGATCGCGTCGTCGCTCGACACGTTTGAGCGCGTCGCCGGCTTCCGCCCGCGCGGCTGGCACTCGATCGCCCGGTCCCAGAGCTTCAATACCGTGCCACTGCTGAAGGACCTCGGCGTCGATTATTGCGTCGACTGGGCGAACGACGAGCTGCCCTGGACGTTCGCGAACGGGCTGGTCAACGTGCCGCTCAACCACGAACTGTCCGACCGGCAGATTCTCAACGTCCAGCAGCAGTCGGTCGACAGCTATGCGGAGCAGATCCTCGACGCGTACGACTGGCTCAGCGCGGAGGCTGCGGTACAGGGCAGCGGCCGGCTGCTTCCGTTGCACCTGACGCCGTACATCATAGGATTGCCCTACCGCATGGACGCGTTCGAAGCGCTGCTTGGTGAGCTGGCGGGGCGACCACAAACATGGTTCGCAACCGGCGGCAACGTGTTCGACCGGTATATCGCGCAAGGCTGACAGACATTGCTCTCCCGCGGAAACGAGAGAGCAACGCCGCTTCAGGCGATCCCCAGCCGCGCCCTGAGCGAACCCTCCGGTTCCTCCGCCAGGACAAGCCCGCGCGCGATCAGCGCCGGCAGCATCGTTTCCGCGAATGCCTTGAGCCCCTCCTCCATATCGGGCGGCGTCAGGTGGATGCCGTCGATAACCCCTTCCAGATACAGCGCCTCGATCTGGTCGAGCCCTGCCATCGCGGTGAAGGTACGCAGCAGCACTTTCGGCCCGGCCTTGGGTGCGGGCGAATCGCGGTCGATGACGACGATATCCGGCGATATCCGCGACCAGAGGGGGTCCGCGTCGCTCTGGACCAGCATCGGCCGCTCATGCTCCGCCCAGAGCGCATGCGTGGCGGCCACAAAGTCGACACCGTCGGCCAGGCTCTGCGCGGTGTGCGGCTGCACCAGCGTCGTCGGCTGCCACCCGGCATTGCCCGACGCCAGCCGGTCGAGTTCGACGAGCGACGGCGCGACGGTAACGGGGTTGTCGAACCCGGTATCGACCGTCGGCACAAAGGCGAGGCCGCCGGCGTCCGGCGCCATCGACTTGCCGATCGCGATCGAATCGAACCCCGCCGCGCCGCCATCGCCGAGCAGTAACAGCGCGACGCGGGCGGTACTGGCAAGCGCGACGATCTTCGCCGCCCAGGCGGGATCGTTCAGGCGCGCGTCGGCGATGCCGACCGATACGATCAACGGCGCGCGGGTCATGGGGGTTACTCCGATGTCGGGTCGAACGGGGTCGAGCGATGATGCCTCTGTCATTCGGCCAGAATGGCCAAGCACGACCGACAGTCGTTCGTAGCGTCGGATTTAGCCGCCAGGCGGACAGGTTCGCGGAGGCATCGCGTGATCGGGTATCGGATAGCGCACCTGCCACGCTCGCATCACGCGTCCGCATGATGCACGGACGGTGCGCGATATCGCTGACGACCCGGGGATGATGATGACGTTGATGCACGACCTGATCGCCGCCATCGGCAAGGATGCGGTCAGCGACGATCCCGCTGCTCGCGCCGTCATGAGCAACGATGTCTATCGCGGGGCCGGCGTCCCTGCCCTGATCGTCCGTCCGACCACGGTCGAGGCCTTGCAGGCGGCGGTACGCGTCTGTGCGGCGGCGGGCGTCGCGATGGTACCCCGCGGCGGCGGCGCCTCCTACACCGACGGCTATCTGGTCGATACGGGCGGGCACGTCCTGTTCGACACCGGCGCGCTCGACAGCATCGAAGTCGATGCCGACAATGCGGTCGTCACGGTTGGCGCGGGCACGACCTGGGCGAAGCTCAAGGACGCGCTGACGGTACACGGCCTGCGCACGCCGTTCTGGGGACCCTTTTCCGGACTTGTGGCGACGGTCGGCGGCGGCATCAGCCAGAATACGCTGAGCCACGGCAGCGGCGCATACGGTATCTCCGCACAGTCGGTGCTGTCGCTCGACGTAGTGCTCGCGTCGGGAGAACTGCTCAGGACCGGCACGTCGCAGGCGACACGCTATTACGGCCCCGACCTGACCGGACTGTTCACCGGCGACTGCGGCGCACTGGGGATCAAGGCGACGATCCGCCTGCCGCTTATCGCGATCCGGCCGCATTCGGAGGCGGTCAGCTTCGCATTCGACAGTTTTGCCGCGTGCCATGCGGGCGTCAGCAAGGCGCAGCGCGAAGGACTCGACGACTCGCATTTCGGCCTCGATCTCGCACTTTCGCAGGGGCAGATCGCGCGGCAGGACGGAGTCGGCGCGAAGCTGAAGATCGCTCGCGAACTGTTCGCCAAGGCCCCCAACGCGTTCGTCGGCGTGAAGCAACTGATCCGCATGGCGCTCGCCGGCGACACGGCGATGCAGGCCGGCGCCTATATGTGCCACTTCATCATCGAGGGCGTCGATGCCACCGACGCCGTCGCGCGCGCGACCAAGCTTCGCGCCGCGATCGCGCCATATGGTCGCGAGATCGCCAACACCGTGCCGAGCTTTGTCCGCTCGCTGCCGTTCGCGCCGCTGACCAACATCCTCGGCCCCAGCGGCGAACGCTGGGTTCCGATCCACGGCGTGCTGCAGCAGGACAAGGTCGTGCCGTTCCACGACGCGCTCAGGACGTTGTACGAGACGCGCAAGACGGAGATGGATCGGCTCGGCATATGGTCGGGCACGATGTTCAGCCCCGCAGGGTCGAGCGGCTTCCTCTATGAGGTTGCGCTCTACTGGCCCGACGACCGCACCGACTATCATCGCCATACGTTGACGTCGGATCATGTCGCGAGCCTGAAGCCCTATGCCGAGAACGCCGAGGCACGCGCGTACACGCACGAACTGAAAGCGGCCGTCATCGCGCTGTACCAGCAGTTCGGTGCCGCGCATTTCCAGATCGGGCGCGCGTATCCCTATCGCGATCGGCTCGACCCGCAAGCTCTCGCGCTCCTGCTCGGGATCAAGGCGGCGCTCGACCCCAAGGGACTGATGAACCCCGGCGCGCTCGGTCTTTGACCGGCAGGCGGACAGCGACACGCATGGCCTTCGCGCATCTGCGGTCGGAGCTAGGCTGACCGCTTCCCCGCCCGCTTCAAGGATATCGCCATGGCCGCTTACATCGTCGCGACCGTCAACATTACCGATCCGGTCCGCTTCGCCGCGTACGGCAAGGCTATTGCCGGTCTCAGCGAACGCCATGGCGGCGAATATATCGTCCGCGGTGCCATAAGCGAAGTACTCGAAGGCGACGTCTCGCCCAGCGAGCGTGTGGTCGTCAGCCGTTACCCGTCGGCCGAAGCCGCACGCGGCTACGCCAGATCGGCGGAATATGTCGCTGCCGCGGCGCTCCGCGTCGGTGCAGGCACGGTCGAAATGCGT
Organism: Sphingomonas sp. Leaf20; assembly: GCF_001421535.1. Lineage (GTDB taxonomy): Bacteria > Pseudomonadota > Alphaproteobacteria > Sphingomonadales > Sphingomonadaceae > Sphingomonas. Next base: position 750,305 of record NZ_LMKN01000009.1, read on the forward strand.
TTGCTCGTCGATCCCGACTGACGAAGCGCGGATCCGAGCCGATATCCGTCAGGCGGATACTCCGCCACAACGCCTATCTTGCGGCCCGTGAATTCCGCAAAATTGGCGCCAGCCAGCATTGGAGTTCTAGTATATGCTCAACACCTTCCAGCAGGCGCTGCATCCCATGCTGCCGACCGTCACACATGACGAGGCGGCGCGGCAGGAGTTCACCAAGAGCTTCAAGGGATTCATCCAGGCCAAGTTGCTGCCCGGTCTCGGACCCGTCTATGGCGGCCGCGTCTCGAAAGCCTTCGAGCGCGAGCATGGCCGCGCGCCGGTCGATCGCCGCGACATCCGCACCGCGATGGTCGACGACCTGTATTTCCAGCACTACGCCTCGGCGAACCGCACCGCGCAGGAATTGCTGTGGGAAGCCACCAACATCAGCGTCGAGCGCGAGCTGCCCGAACTGATCGAGAAGGCCAAGGCGCTGTCGGCCGGATCGAGCGCAGTGCTCGACATCCCCGAGACGTTCGAGACGCCGCGCTACATCACCGCACTGGATATCCATTGCATGCCGGGCGGCTATGCGACCGAGGTCGCGCCTGACGACGTGTCGGTCGGCGTGCTCTACGATCGCGGCGTGTATCTCTACGCGATGGGCTATACCGGGCCGATGAACGACGACATGGGGCGGTCGGTCTGCAATTACGTCAAGCGCAACCTCAAGGGGTTTTCGCCGAAGCGGATCCTCGACATGGGCTGCACCGTCGGCCATTCGACGCTGCCCTATGCGGAATTATTTCCCGATGCCGAGATCTGGGGGATCGACGTCGCCGCGCCACAAATCCGCTACGCGCACGCGCGCGCCGCGGGGGTTGGGCTGAACGTCAATTTCGCGCAGATGAATGCCGAGGAGACGCGTTTCCCCGACGGCCATTTCGACCTGATCGTCAGTCACATCCTGCTGCACGAGACCAGCGGCAAAGCGATGCCGCGGATCTTCGACGAATGCGCGCGCCTGTTGTCGCCGGGCGGCTACATGATCCACGCCGATCTGCCGCCGTTCGACCTGATGGACCCGTTCACGCAGTTCATCCTCGACAACGAGACCTGGTATAATAACGAGCCGTTCTGGGGCGCAATGCGCGACACCGACCAGGTCGCCCTTGCCGAGAAGGCCGGCTTCGACCGGAGCGAGGTGCGCTTTGATACCGCGCCGATGGCGGTGATGGAGTTTGCCGCGCAATCCGGCGGCTATAGCGAGGAAGCCGCGACCGCGGTCGCCGAACGTGATTTCACCGCAGGCGAGTTCGCACCGGGCGGCGGCTGGGAAGTCCTGATCGCCCGCAAACCCCTGGTACAGGCAATAGCAGCATGACGACCGAGACCCAAGACCGCCCGCACGTCGTCAAGGACGCCAAGGGCAAGCGGCCAGTGTTCTACGAAGCGCCGGGCATGGATCAGGCGATGTCGATGATCATGGTGCTGGCGAACGAAATCTCCGTGATTCACGATCGTGTGGACTCGGTCGAGCGGATCGCCGCCAAGCATGGCATCGACCTGGCGGCGGAGATCGAGACGCTCGAGCTGGACCAGACCGCGTTGGAAGCGCGCGAGGCCTGGCGGCAGGATTTCCTGGAGCGGTTGTTCTACCTGATGCGCAAGGACGCGCATGAGGCCGGGCAGGCTGCGACGCATGAAGGGTATCGCTCGACGATCGCGGAGATCGCCGAGGGTTGATCCGCGGTTGACGACGACGTCAGGCCAAGCTCCGTCCTCGCCCTTCCCTCTCCCCACTGGGCAAGGGAGAGACGCCAAAGGCCGCGATAGGTGAGGCGCTCTTCTGATCCTCCCCCGCCAGGGGGAGATGGCAGGCGCAGCCTGACGGGAGGGGAGGCATGCGCAGCCTTGGTTCCGTCCCCTCCCCCTTCGACGTCTTCCGCCCCCCCCCTGGCGGGGGAGGATCAGAAGGGCGGCTGCAAGCCTCAAACGATCGCAGCCTCGTCCTTCAGACTCTGATACATCGACTGCCGCAGCAGATACGCCCGACGCTGTTCGGGATCGCCCGCCAGCACAGCCAGCCGCACTTCCTGCTCGCTGCGGCCACCATCCTGCGATTCCATCATCTTCTTGTTCGCGATCGTCTGCGACTGGACGAAGGTGTTGGCGATCGTCCGGCGCTGGCGGTCGTAGTGCGCCAGCGAAGCCTCCGCCTCGGCATCGTCAAGGATGATGTCGCGCAACCGGGTCGTCAGGTTCCACACGTCGTGGATGCCCGAATTCATCCCGAACCCGCCGAGCGGATTGTTGAGATGCGCTGCGTCGCCGGCCAGCAATACCCGGCCGTGGTGGAACGCACCCGCAACGCGCTGATGCACACGGTACAGCGTACGATGCGACGTCTCGACCTTGGCGCCGTCACCGACAAGACCGTCAAACACCGCGTTCTTCTTCGCGTCGGACAGCAGGTCGGCATCCTGCGCGGCGATGTCGGTCGGCACGAGGACGCGCCAGAAGTCCGGCACGCGAAGTAGCACGCACCATTCGTCGCGATCCGACACGTAGTTGACGCCTGCCAGTCCGTCGAAATGCTGCTCGATCGGATAGCGCGTGGACAGCGTGAGGAAGCGTTCGGGATAGGTGAAGCCGTCGAAGCTCGTCCCCGTCCATTTGCGGACAGTCGAATTGGCGCCGTCCGCGGCAATCAGATAGTCCGCGCGGATCGTCTCGATCGCCATTGGCGTCTCGATCGACACCGTCACGCCGTTGACGTCCTGATCATAGGCCAGCACGCGACGCTGGAACCGCGTTTCCCCGTTTGGCAGCGCGTCGAGCTTGCCGGTCAGCAACCGCGCGAGCTTGAACTGTTCGCATTGCAGGCGATACGGGTGCGCCGACACGTCCGCCAGCTCGCCGAGATCGAGTTCGATCACGTCGCCGCTCCGGCGATTGCGATAATGATAGGTCGGCGCGCGCAGTCCAACCTGCTCCAGTTCGCCCAGCACACCGAGTTCAGCGAGCATGTCGAGCGTCGGCGGATGCAGCGTCGACGCGCGCATATCCTCCGGGCAGTCGGGCAGCGCTTCCAACAGGATCGTGTCGATCCCCATCGTGGCGAGGCGATACGCCGCTACCGCGCCCACCGGGCCACCTCCTGCGACGACAACCTGCGTTCGCCGGATCTTCGTGTTCGTTCCGGTCATGTCCGCCACACAGCTTCCCCCGTACAATCGCCTACTCGTCGCAATGGGGTAGCGGTCGTGCGAAAACCGGCCTGCGCATGGATCAACACTGTTCGACAGACGACCAATCAGGCGCGGCAGCGCCGCATGGAAATTGCGCCAGCCCGCCTTCGACTGACCGCCAAGCGGAGACATGTATCCGAAACCGTTACGGTCCATGCCGCCGGATGGTTTTGTAAGCGCCGCTTACAGGAGGCGCACGGATGGTAGATTCTCTGGGGTCACGGATGAAGTTCGCGGTCGTCGCGCCGTCCACCAATACCAGCGTGGAGCCCGAATACGCCCGCATGCAGCCGCGTGGGGTGACCAACCATTTCTCGCGCATTGCCATTCCGGACACCAAGGTGACCGACGACGACAGCTTCATGGTGATGCTCAACACGATCCGCGATTCCACCTTCGACGCGGTCGACGTGTCGATGTCGATGGAGCCGGGCTGCGTCATCATGGGCATGTCGGCGGAAACGTTCTGGGACGGTGCCGAGGGTGCCGACCGCCTCCACAAGACGATGGTCGCGCGGACCGGTGGCGTCCCCGTCATCATGGGATCGACTGCGGTCGACGCGGCGATCAAGGCCTACGAAACCGATCGCAAACCGATCCGGAAGATCGGCATCATCACGCCGTACATGCCGGTCGGCGACCGCAACGTACAGAAGTTCTTCGAGGACCAGGGTTACGAGGTGGTCAATCTCGTCGGTCTGAAATCGCCCTCGCCGATGATGATCGCACATGAGTCCAAGCAGATACTGAAACAGGCCGCGATCGACGTGTCCGACGGCGTCGACGCGATCATCCAGGCGGGCACCAATCTCGCCTTTGCCGACGTTGCGGCGATCGCCGAATTCTGGCTGGAGAAACCGGTGATCGCGATCAATACCGCGACCTATTGGCACGCGCTCAGAACGATGGGCATTTCCGACCAGATCGACGGCTTCGGCCATCTGCTCAGTCACTGCTGACCCTCAGGAGCACTCGCATGGACTATGACTACATCCCCCTTCCCGCCCGTCAGCCGCTCGTGTGGCCGAACGGTGCGCGCGTCGCGCTGATCCTTACGTTCAACCTCGAGACCTGGGATCTGACCAAGGATACCGACAAGCCCTATTATGCCGGCGGCCCGTCGATCCTCCCTGATATCCTGCCCGGCAACGTCCCCGATTTTCCGAACTACAGCTGGCGCGAATATGGTCAGCGGGTCGGCATCTGGCGACTGTTCGAGCTGTTCGACAAACTGGGCGTCAAGGCGAGCTGCACGACCAACGGCGTGACGTTCGAGCGACGCGGCGCGATGACCGATGCGGTGCTGGCGCGCGGCTGGGAATTGCTGACGCACAATTGGGAGCAGGGCGAACTGCTGACCAACTTTGCCGGCGACCCCGGGAAGGAGCGCGAGATCGTGCTGCGGACGCTCGACCAGTTCGAGAAGTTCACCGGGCGCAAGTCGAAGGGGTGGCTGTCGTCGAGCTTGCGCGGGACGATGCAGACCGCCGACATTCTCGCGGAATATGGCTGCAGCTTCTACTGCGACATCATGAACGACGATCAGCCGTACCTGCTGAAGACGCCGAACGGGCCGATCGTGTCGGTGCCCTATTCGAACGAGATCAACGACTTCACGTTCATCACGCGCAAGAACTTCACCACCGACCAGTTTGCGCAGGCGCTGATCGAGGAGTTGGACGTGCTGTACGAGGAAGGCGCGACCACCGGGCGGATCATGAATGTCGGCCTGCACCCGCACGTCTCGGGCCGCGCGCACCGGATCCGCGCGCTGCGTGAGTTCATCGAACATGCGAAATCGCTGCCGGGCGTGTGGTGGGCGACGCGCGAAGAGATCGCCGACTGGTATCTCCAGAACCATGAGAGCCATATTCCTGGCCAGTTAGGGTGAGCCGCAGCGAACGGATCACGATCGTCGGCGGCGGCATCGGCGGGATGACAGCCGCTGCCGCGATCGCGCAGGCAGGCTTTACGGTGACGTTGCTGGAGGCAGCGCAGCAGTTCGGGGATATCGGCGCGGGGGTCACGTTGTCGCCTAACGCGATGAAGGCGCTCGACCATATCGGCGTCATGGAACAGGTCGCAGACGCCGGGGTCGAGCCCACCCGCCAGCGTATCCAGCACTGGCAGGACGACCGCGTTCTGGTGCCGATGGAACGCGCGAGCGCGCGCGCGAAATACGGCGCGCCCTATGTGACGATCCACCGCGCCGACCTGCACGCCGAACTGGTCCGCGCAGCGACCGATGCCGGCGTCGATCTGCGGACCAGCGCCCCGGCCGCTTCGACCGAGGGCACGACCGTGATCCTCGCCGACGGAGTTCGCGTCGAAGGCGACGTGATCATCGGCGCAGACGGCGTGAAGTCGGTCGTCCGCCAGCGGTTCGAGACCACACCTGCAAAATTCACCGGCCACGTCGCCTGGCGCGCGCTGGTGCCTGTCGACGACGCGATCCGCTCGGTCACCCAATGGCCGGGCATCCATATCGGTCCCGGCAAGATGATCACGCGCTACCCCGTGCGGGGTGGCGGGCTGCTCAACATGGTGTTCTTCGCGCGCCAGGATGGCTGGACCGAAGACGGCTGGACGCTACCCGCCGATCCTGCCGACTTGGTCGCAACCTACGCGGGCTGGTCCGACGAGGTGCAGGCGATGATCGCCGCGGCTTCGACGGTGCTGCTGTTCAAATGGGCGATCAACGCACGAGCTGCGCTGCCCGACTGGACGGTCGACGGCAACGTCGCGCTGCTCGGCGACGCGGCGCACGCGATGACGCCGTTCCTCGGTCACGGCGCTGCCTGCGCGCTGGAAGATGCGGTGGTCCTATCGCGTGCGCTTGCCCTGTCGGAGACGACGGAAGAGGGCCTGCGCCGCTACGTCGCGGCGCGCCACGACCGCGCGAGCTTTATCCAGGCGGAATCCAACGCCAATGCCGATCGCATGCAGGCGGACGACGCCGCGCTGTTCGGGCTCGGTGCGATGAAGGACGAGGAAAGCCTCGGCCTGTTCGACTACGACTGCCGGAGCGTACTCGTATGATCGCCAATGTCACACCCTTCGACGGCCACGCCATCGCGCCCGAGACGCAGGCGTTTCTCGGCCAGTCGCACAAACTGCTGATCGATGGTGCGTGGGTCGACGGCGAAACCGGCGAGACGATGGAGACGCGCGATCCGGCGACCGGGCTGATCCTCGCGCGGTTCGCGATCGGCGGCGCCGGCGATATCGACTACGCCGTCGCGGCGGCGCGGCGGGCGTTCGAGGGACCGTGGTCGCGGCTGACCGTCGCCGAGCGCACCGCGCTGCTGATGCGGCTCGCGCGCGCCATGAACGACGACGCGCAGATGCTGGCCGAGCTCGACGTCATCGACAACGGCATGCCGATGTTCATCGCCGGGCTCACGGTCGCCAACTGCGTCGAGATGGTCGACTATTACGCCGGCGGGATCATGCGGATCGAGGGCACGACGACCGCCCCGCCCCGCCATGTGTCCGCCGAAGCGGAGGCGCTGACCTACACGTTGCGTGAGCCGGTCGGCGTTGTCGGCCAGATCGTGCCGTGGAACGTACCGCTGTCGACCGCGATCCTGAAACTCGCGCCGGCGCTGGCGGCGGGCTGTACCGTGGTCATCAAGCCGTCCGAGGAGACGCCGCTGTCGATGCTGCGGCTCGGGCAGCTGATCCTAGACGCGGGCTTTCCGAACGGTGTGGTCAACATCGTCAACGGCTTCGGGTCTAGCGTCGGCGCAGCGCTCGCGGAACATCCCGATGTCGACAAGATCTCGTTCACCGGATCGACCGCGACCGGCAAGCGGATCGTTCAGGCGGCGATCGGCAACCTCAAAAAGGTCTCGCTCGAACTCGGCGGCAAGTCGCCGGTGGTGGTCCTGGCCGACGCCGACCTTGCGCTGGCAATCCCCGGCGTGGCGATGGCGACGTTCTTCCTGCAGGGCCAGAACTGCATGGCCGGCACGCGGATCTTCGTCCACGAAAGCATCCACGATCAGCTGATCGAGGGGCTCGCGACATTTGCCGGCGGCATGACGCTTGGCCACGGGCTCGATCCCTCGAACATGCTCGGGCCGATGATCTCGGACGCGCATACCGCCAAGGTGATGGGCTATATCGATGGCGCGATCGCCGAGGGTGCGAGGCTGGTCGCTGGCGGCAAGCGCCTCGGCCGTCCCGGCAATTTCATACAGCCGACGATCTTCACCGATACCCGGCCAGAGATGGCCGTCGTGCGCGAGGAGATCTTCGGGCCGGTGATGGCGGTGTCGAAGTTCGCGATGGACGATCTCGATGCGATCGCGCGACTGGCGAACGACACGCCGTTCGGGTTGTCGGGGAGCGTCTGGACGCAGAGCCTCTCGTCGGCGCATCGCCTGGTGTCGCGGATCCGGGCAGGGCAGGTTTCGATCAACTGCCACGGCGCCGTTGGCACGAATATCCCGTTTGGCGGGTACGGCCAGTCCGGATGGGGCCGCGAGTTTGGTCGCGAGGGGCTCGATGCGTATCTCGAGACGAAAGCGGTGACGGCGCGGTTGTGAGGCCACCACCCCCAATTACCACTCCGGCGAAGGCCGGGACCCGATTGGGGGACGGTTATAATGAAGGATGGCGCGGCATCATTTGCCACCATTTCACGAGGGCCCCGGCCTTCGCTAGGGTGGTGGTGGCGGATGCGGGTCTACGCCCCCACCCCCTCGCTGAGATCGTGGCTGATCAAAATCGCCGCCGACTTCAGTTCCTCCAGATAGCTTTCCAACGCGACCTCCAGCTTCATCGCGGTTACGAAGAACACCATCGTCATCGCCGCCTCGAACACGCCGTTCCTGAAGATCGGCACCGCGATCGACGAGGTCTTGCCCGGCGTCAGGTTGAAGTGATTGCGCCCCTGAACCGCGTAACCCTGCCGCCGGATGCGCTCGACATCCAGGCTCGCCTGCGCGGTGGCGAGATATTGCAGGTCGATCTCCTGCGACACGCGCATCCATTTCAGGATCATCAGTCGCTCCTCCTCCGGCGCGAACGCCATCGAAAGCTTGCCCGAGGCACTATCCAAAATAGGCAGCGTGAAGCCCGGATAATATTGCTCGAACGTCAGCGACGTGTTCGCGTGCGTCGAATCGCGCAGCATCATGTTGCGGCCGACGCGTGTCGCGATCGAGACCGGCCAGCCGAACCGTCGGGTCAACTCGACGATATGCGGCCGCGCAGCCTTCACCAACCGGTCGTCCTGCTGGAAACCATGCGCCAGCGTCTGCACCATCGCGGTCGGGCGATACCGCTTACGCGCCGGCTCCTGCTCGATAAGTCCTTCATACAACAGCGTTTGTACGATCCGGCACGCGGTCGGATACGGGACTTCGGACGCTTTCGAGATTTCCATCATCGACAGCGAGCCGTGGCGGTTGATCGCTTTCAGCGCGGCGATCGACCGGCTGATCGATCGGATGGGCACACCCTTTTCCATGCTCGCGAGTCTCCGAAGCCGTGTTGTGACGCCAACATGACAGGGAATGCGCGGTTGACCGCCACGTGACAATATTTATCCGCCTGGCGGACAGGCGATCACCTCAGGGTTTGACCACCTGCCGGATCGCTTCGCCACTCGCCAGCCGATCGAGCAGGCCGTTAATGTCGGACAATGGGCTGATCGATGTAAGCAATCGTTCGACCGGGAGGCGCCCTGCCCGCCACAGCGCAACGTAACGCGGAATGTCGCGGGCCGGTATCGACGAGCCCATATAGCTGCCCATCAGCGTCTTGCCGTCTGCGACCAGCGACACTGCGGGAATCGACAGCATCTCGGACGGATTAGGCAAGCCGACCGTGACGACGCGCCCGCCGCGGCGCGCGGCGGCATAGGCCTGCGCCAGAACGACTGCCTTGCCGACCGTCTCGATCACAACGTCCGTCTTGGATAGCGACGCCGCTTCGTCGGGCGACACGGCTTGCGCCGCACCGAGTTCGAGTGCCAACGCGCGTTTTTCGGGCGACGGGTCGACCGCGGTGACGGGTTGCGCGCCTGCTGCGAGTGCTCCGAGCAGCGCGGCTAGACCGACCCCGCCGAGCCCGTAAACCAGCACGCTCTCACCGGCGCGCACCTTCGCCGTGTTCATGACCGCACCAACGCCCGTCAGTACCGCGCAGCCGAACAGCGCCGCAGTTTCCGCGGGAATGTCGCGATCGACTTTCACGGCTGAGCGGCGATCAACAACGGCATGGGTCGCGAATGCGGACACGCCGAGATGATGGTGCACCGCCTCGCCGCAATCGGAGAGCCGATGGCCGCCGCGCATGAGTTCGCCCGCACCGTTCGCCGCGGCAGCGTTCGGGCAGAGATAGCCTTCGCCCGACGCACAGGCGACGCATTCGCCGCACGAGGGCAAAAACACCAGCACGACCTGATCGCCGACCGCGAAATGTGCGTCCGCTGGATCGCCAAGCGCGACAACCGTCGCTGCGGCTTCATGCCCCAAGGCCATCGGCATTGGCCGGGGCCGGTCGCCATTCACCACTGACAGGTCGGAATGGCAGATCCCGGCGGCATCGATCCGCACCAGCAATTCGCCGCGCTTCGGATCGTCGAGCGTCAGCGTCTTCAGCATCAGCGGTGGCGTGTCGGCATAGGGGCGCAGATTGTCCCCGCTCCGGCCGAGCACGGCCGCCGTGATCTGAAGAGTCATGCGTCCGCCTTGGCCCATTTCTTCTCAAACGCCCAGACGTCGTCGAAGCCGATCAGCGAGCAGAAGGTCTTGAAATCGAAGATGCCGTCGGGCTCGCCTACGCCGTTGTGCTTCAGGTCGTTCAGCGCCTTCTCCATCGCGGTCGCCGCAACCAGGCTGGTCAGCGACGGATAGATCGCAAACGCATAGCCGAGTTCCGCCAGCACCGATGCGTTCGGCACCGGGGTAAGCCCCCCGTTCGCCATATTGGCCATGACCGGGATGTCGAACGTGGCGCAGGCGGTCCGCATTTCCTCCTCGCTCTGCAGCGCTTCGGGGAACAGGATGTCGGCACCGGCCTTGGCATACGCCTCCAGGCGACGCAGCGATCCGTCGAGGCCTTCGGACTGCCGCGCATCGGTCCGCGCGACGATCAGGACGTTAGCCTTGTCGGTTCGAGCGTCGCAGGCGACCTTGATCTTCTCGACCATGTCTTCGAGCGAGATCAACCGCTTGAAGGGTGTATGACCGCACTTCTTGGGGAACTCCTGGTCCTCCAGCTGAACGGCGGTAACGCCGGCCGCTTCATAGCCCTTCACGGTGTGGTGGACGTTCAGCAGGCCGCCATAGCCCGTATCCGCGTCCGCGATCAGCGCCGCCTTGCTGGTACGCGCGATGGTCGCCATCCGGTCGACCATCTGCGTGTAGCTGGCGATGCCCGCGTCGGGCAGGCCGTAGGCGGACGCGGTCAGCCAGTAGCCCGTGCCATAGATGATATCGAAACCGACCCGGTCGGCGATGACGGCCGAGATCATGTCGTGGACGCCCGGCACGACGAAGAATCTGTTCTCGGCGAGCTTGGTGCGGAGGATGGAATTGGCCATGTTATGCAATCCTTATTCGGCAGCGATGGCGGTGGCATGCCAGCGCGGTTGCTTTGGCGCGGGAAGCCCGGTTTCAGCGAGACAGTTGGCGCGCAACGTCTCGATATCGGGGCCGTAGTCGAAGGTCGGCAGTTCCGCCGGACGGCCTGTACGCATCGTCGCGCGCAAGGCCTTGGTCGCCGCAGCATCGACCAGCCCGTCGATCAGCACCACACCGTAGCGTTTCGCGCCCTCAGACGTGACCAGTCCCTGCCGCAGTTCCTTCGCCAGCAACGCGGGATCGCGTTCGAGCGGATCGCCCCAACCACCGCCGCCCCAGGTGACGAACTTCAGCTGTTCGCCCGCCTCGACCGGATAATCCTCCAGCTTGTTGCCGAGCACGATCTCGGTCCCGTCATTCTTCACCAGAACCTTGCGCGCCCGCGTCCCCGGCTCCCCGCCATTGACGCCCCAGGGCGGCACGAACCAGCGATCGTCGTGGATCGCGATGACGCCCGACTGGAGGAAGCGGTACACCATGTTGATGCCGTTGCCGCCGCGGTGCAGCCCTGCCCCACCGCTGTCCGCGACCGTCTCGTACGTCTCGATCCGCAGCGGGAAATAGCGCTCGAGGAACTCGTTCGGCACGTTGGTGAAGCCGGGCCAGAGCGAATGGCCATCGGGCCCGTCGCCCATCGGTCGGGCCGGGATCCCGCCGAAGCCGATCTGGAACAGCTGGAACCACTTCCCGCTCTCATCGAGCCCCGAATAGAACAGATGCGGCGACGACGAGAAGCCGGCGGCGTTGAGGAACGCGGGCGTTTTCTGCCCGAGCAGCCCGCCGAGGATGTCGAACAACCGACCGAGCGCATGCGTCCGCCCCGACAGCGCGGCGGGGAAGCGCGGCTTGAGCAGCGACCCTTCGGGGATCCGCACGTCGATCAAGTCGTAATAGCCGTCGTTGAACAGGATCTGCGGATCGAAGACCATGATCATGTAGATGCCAAAGAACATCTTCATCATGTTTTCGTTGAGAAGGAAGTTGATCGATGCCTGGCTCTGCGGATCGGTTCCGTCGAAATCGAGGATGACGCGGCCGTCCTCGCGCCACATCGTGCACTTGATCTTGTACGGGCCATAGCCGAGCCCGTCGTCGCAGATATAATCCTCGAAGCTGACCTTCTCTTCGCCGATCGCGGTCTCGACGAGCTGCTTCATCGCGCGGTAGTTGCGTTCCAGCAACAGGTCGGTGGCAGACGCGTAGACGTCGTCGCCGAACCGCTCGCACATCTCGATGATCCGGCGCGAGGCGACGCGGCACGCGGCGATCAGCGCGTTCAGATCGGCGCGGCACCAGTCGGGCGTGCGCGTCTGGTGCATCACCAGGTTGAGGAGGTCCTCGTTATAGATACCCTGCTTCCACAACTTCACGGGTGGAATGCGGACGCCCTCCTGGAAGATGCTGGTCGCGTCGATCGGCATCGATCCGGGGACCTTGCCGCCTATGTCGCTCATATGGCCAAACATCGAGGTGTAGGCGACGACCCGGCCGTCCTTGAACACGGGCATCAGCACGAGCCAGTCGTTCAGGTGGCTGATCGCGCCCTGTACCGAATAGGGATCGTTGAGGAAGATCAGGTCGCCGTCCTCGACCGTGCCGTCATATCCGTCGAGGAACGGGCCGATATACGAGCCGAACTGCCCGACGATCATCCGGCCCTTGCTGTCGGCGATCAGCGGGAAGGCGTCGCCCTGTTCGCGAATGCCGGGCGACATTGCGGTCCGAACGAGCGTCGCGTCCATCTCGATGCGGGCGTTGCGGAGCGCGTTTTCGATGACCTCCAGCGTGACGGGATCGATCGGCACCGTGGCGAAGGGTGTATCGTTGGCCTGGATGATGCGTGCGGGCATGATGGTCCTCTCAGGCCAGATTGATCAGGATGTTGCCGACCGGGTCGACGATGCCGATGCAGCCGCCCTCGATCAGCGTCGTGGAGTCCATCTCGACGATGATCGCCGGGCCGGGGATGATGTCGTCGGCGCGGAGCTTCGACCGGTCGTAGATGACTGCAGGCCGCATCGCGCCGTCGGTCCAGAGTTCGTGGTCGCGCAGTTTGGCGGCGATTGGATCGCCGTTGCCCTTCTCCAGGACCGGCGCCTTCAGATCGAGCAGCGGACCGAGAGCCACAGCGCGCAGGTTCACGAGTTCGTGCGCGGTTTCCATGTTGAAGGTGAACAGCCGGCGATGCTCTTCGTCGAAGCGCGCGGTGACGCCGGCAAGCCCGTCGCGCGTGAGCGTCTCGGCATCGATCGACAGCGGCACCTCGAACGCCTGACCTTCGTAGCGGACGTCGATCTCGAACAGGGACGTGATGTCTCCATCCGCAATACCCTCGGCAGCGAGTTCGGCGCGCGTCTGTGCCGCCATCTCGTTGAGGATCGCCTGGACTTCACCCTCGTCGGTTTCGCTGAAGCGGCGGGAGAAGCTGCGCGCGGTTTCGGTGCGCATCTGCGTGGTCGCGTCGCCGAGCGCGCAGAGCACGCCGGGGCTGACTGGCGACACCGCGGGCCAGCTGCCCATCAACCGCGCGACCGCGTTGACGTGGAGCGGGCCTGCACCGCCAAAGCCCATCAGCGCGAAATGGCGCGGGTCGTAGCCCTGCTGGACCGAGATCATCCGGAGCGCGCCGAACATGTTCTCGTTGACGATGTCGATGATCCCGCGCGCCGCCTGCATCAAGCCGATGCCGAGCTTGTCGGCGATCCCCTGCACCGCGATCTTCGCGCCCTTGCGGTCGAGCTTGAACGCGCCGCCAAGGAGCGATTCCGGCAGGTAGCCGAGCACGACGTTGGCATCGGTCACGGTCGGCTCGACGCCGCCCTTGCCATACGCGACCGGCCCCGGCACCGCGCCCGCCGAGCGCGGTCCGACCCGAAGCGCGTTGGTCAGTTCGGGAACGTAGGCGATCGAACCGCCGCCCGCACCGACCGTCTTCACGTCGAGCGCCGAGGCACGAACGGCCAGATGGCCGACCTCGGTGGTCCGAACCCGGCGCGCCTCGAGGTTCTCGATCAGCGCGACGTCGGTCGAGGTGCCACCGACGTCGAGCGTCAGGATATTGCGGATACCGGCGTTCTTGCCGACCCACAGCGCCCCCGTCACGCCGCCCGCAGGCCCCGACATCAGCAGTGACACCGGATGCTCCTCGGCCTTCTCCGACGACATCAGCCCGCCATCGGAACGCAGCAACGACAAGCTCCCCGTCATGCCGCTGTCACGCAGCTTGGTGCGCAGGTTGCGGACGTAGTTGCGCATGATCGGGCGGACCGCAGCGTTGGCGACGGTCGTCAACGTGCGCTCGTATTCCTGCATCTCCGGCAGCACGACATGGCTGAGCGACACGGGTACGTCGGGAAGGATCTCCGCCGCCAGTTCGGCGACGCGCCGTTCGTGCGCGCCGTTCAGATACGCGTTGATCAACGACACCGTCAGCGCCTCGATCCCGTGCGCCTTCAACGCCTCCAGCGCCGCACGGATATCGACATCGTCGATCGGACGAACCTCGTTACCCTGCGCATCCATCCGCCCAAGGATCTCGACGGTATCCTCCAACGCGGCGAGCGGCTCAGGCTTCGGCCACACGATCCAGCCGGCAAGGCCACCGGGCACGAAGCTGCGCGCGATCTGCATGATCTGGCGATACCCCTCGCTGGTGACGAGGCCGACGCGCGCACCCTTGCCTTCGAGCACGGCGTTGGTTGCGACCGTGGTGCCGTGCAGGAAGAACTCGACCTCGGCAGGCGTGGTGCCCGCCTCCGCGCAGATCGCCTCGACCCCGGTCAGGATGCCGACCGAGCTGTCATGCGGCGTCGACGGCGTCTTGTACCGCCAGAACCCGCCGCTTTCCTGGTCCAGCAGCAGCAGGTCGGTGAAGGTCCCACCGACATCGACGCCCAAACGATAAGCCATGATGTCCCCGCGATAATGATGCCGCGGCCTCCGCTGCGGACGCCGCATTTTGCTGGGGCCTTCCTAGAACCGCTCGATGATCCGATTGGCCCGCATCACCGCGACTATCCACTGTGCGACTTTTCCGGCGTGGCGATTGGTCACGCGCGGGCACGTTCGCCACGGTGCCAGCCTTGCAGGAGAAGCCGTCATGATCGTCCGCCCTGAACTTCGCGCCGATACGCGTGCCTTCCTCGAGCGCCGTGCCACGGGGGCAGGACTGTTGATCGACGGCGCGTGGCAGTCCGCGGAAGGCGGCCGCACGTTCGCGACGCTAGACCCGGCCACGGGGGAAGAGATCGGTCGCATCGCCTCGGCCTCGGCCGGCGACGTCGACCAGGCGGTAACCGCCGCCCGCATCGCTTTCGACGGCTGGCGTACCACCACCCCGGTCAACCGGGCGCGCATATTGTGGGCGATCGCAGACCTGATCGAAGCGCATATTGATGAACTCGCCGAACTGGAGACGCTCGACCAGGGCAAGCCACTGTTCGTCGCGCGCTGGGCCGAGATCCCTGGCGCGATCAACCAGTTCCGCTTTTTCGCAGGCCAGTCGATGGCAATCGAAGGCAACACGGTCGAGACCTCGATAGACTATCAGCCGGCGGGCAAGCAGATGTCGGCCTGGACGGTTCGCGAACCGGTCGGCGTTGTTGCGGCGATCGTTCCGTGGAACTCGCCACTGGTGCTGACCGCAATGAAGCTCGCGCCCGCGCTGGCGGCCGGCTGCACGATCGTCCTGAAGCCTGCAGAGGACACCTCGCTCAGCGCACTCCGGCTCGGCGAGCTGATGACGCAGGCGGGGCTCCCGGCGCGCGTGGTCAACATCGTCACCGGGCCCGGCAGCGAGACCGGCGCGGCGCTCGCCGCGCATCCGGGCATCGACAAGATCGCCTTCACCGGCTCGACACAGACCGGTCGCGCCATCCTCGATGCGGCCAAGACCAATTTCAAGCGCGTCACGCTCGAGCTCGGCGGCAAGTCGCCCGCGATCGTGCTGCCCGACGCCGACCTCGACCTCGCAATCCCCGGCGTCGCCAACGCGATCTTCTTCAACGCTGGGCAGGTCTGCATCGCCGGCTCGCGCCTGTACGTCCACCGCTCTATCCACGATCAGGTCATCGAAGGCGTCGTCGCCTATGCCAAGGGGCTGGCAATGGGCCACGGGCTCGATCCCGCAACGCAGATGGGCCCCCTCGTCTCGGCGCGCCAGGCGGAACGCGTCGCCGGATTCGTCTCGGGCGCGGAGAGCGAAGGCGCAACCGTCCTGACCGGTGGCGACCGCTCGGGCGAAGCCGGCACGTTCGTCACGCCGACCGTCGTAGTCGACGTCCGCCCCGACATGACGATCGTCCGCGAGGAAGTGTTCGGCCCGGTCCTCGTCGCGCAGTCCTATGACGATCTCGACGAAGTGGTCGCGGCGGCCAACGATAGCCAATACGGCTTGGCGTCGAGCATCTGGACACAATCGCTCTCCATCGCACACCGACTCACCGGCCAGATCCGCGCGGGCTCGGTGTGGATCAACTGCCACGCGATGTACGACGCGTCTCTCCCGATTGGGGGGATGAAGGCGTCCGGTTGGGGCCGCGATAGTGGGAAGCAGGCGATGGACAGTTATCTGGAGTGGAAGACGGTTTGCGCGGTGATTTAATCCCGCCTCACCAGGGCACGAACCGCGCCACCATCTCCGCCCAGAACTCGGGCTGCCGGTCGACAATATCGACACCGCGGCCCGGCAGTTCGGCCAACGCGAATTCTGGCCGTGCTGCGTGCGCCCGGCCTTAGCCAAAGTGGTATCTCCACCACAGGTTTCGCCAGCGTCAATCCGAGTGGCATGAGACGGCGGGACCATCACGTTTACTCTGGGGTCAATGCCGTCACGATACCGAACACCCGGGGTGCATCCCCAGCCCGACGGTAGATTTCTCCGATCTCAACGGGATGTGTATAGTGGGGAAAACATAGGACCTGGGTCTTCCTCGTAAATTCGGCCATCGCTCGACGACGGAACGATCCGGACCGAGGCTGCGGCAGCGATGTCGACTCTTATCGAAACCGTGACGATCTGCCCCGCGGAGCCTGGCGGCCCGGAAGCGGAGGTGGTCGCGAACGTGTCGGACTTGCTGGCGTGCGTCACAAACGACAACGCCGCCCGTGAGGGCGGCGTTAGGTGGAGTTGTGGAAGTTGGTTGCGGGGACGTGCAGCCATCTTGATTTGCTTATCGAATGTCGATGCTGATCTGCCCAATTACATAGTGATGAAACGAATTGCGTTGTCTACTTCACCCCTCTGGTTCCCTTGTGTCAGAGGTCCGCGATCTCGGCCGTTCGTGAGCCACGCTATTCTCGAGAACCGTCATAGCCTCTTGCTTTTGAAGGCATATTTGGTCGAGAGCGGCTGGTCCGCTTTCGGGCGCCGCGCCCCAGTAACGGCCGTTCGTCCAGGCGGGTGCTGACGTCTGCTGTCGACCAGAATGCGTCGTTCGGCGATCGGCCTGAGAACGGCGGCTTTCGACCCCTTCGCGCCCAACGTGACGCCCGGCTCGCCCAAACCGCCCTGGACTAGGGCGACAATCGCATAGTCAGGGCAGTCACGCGTCGCATCAGGGGGCGCGGACAGGACCATTCTCCATCTTCATCTATGTCGTGGCAGCGGCGCCGGCTCGATCGCGGCGCGGCGACCGCGATCTGGGTTTTGCGCGCGAACGGTTCGCGCGGCTAGCTACCGCAGCCCCGCGGAGCGCCTTCTCGTCTTTGGCGATCGCCCGCTCGGACTGCGCCAGCGCGCGCGGGATGCGATCATGCAGTTTGTTGAGCGCCATCAATTGCGCGATCTTGTCCAGCGTCCACGACGTCGGCAGCAACAGCATCGTGATGGGCATGAGACTCAAGGCCAGATTCTGCCCGGGCTCGACAAACCCTACATTGCTGGCGCCCGCGATCACGGCATAGTGGCGGTCGAGCGAACCCAGTCGATAGGCGATGCCCTTTGTGCTCGCATGCACATTATGGCTCGCCATCTTGTAGTGCGATCGCATCATCGCCCGGCCGGCGGCATC
Organism: Sphingomonas sp. Leaf20; assembly: GCF_001421535.1. Taxonomy (GTDB): domain Bacteria; phylum Pseudomonadota; class Alphaproteobacteria; order Sphingomonadales; family Sphingomonadaceae; genus Sphingomonas. The sequence continues at coordinate 768,140 of NZ_LMKN01000009.1, forward strand.
CTCGATATTGCTGAAATTGGGTCTCGAGTTGCCCAGATGCGTAGCGACCCAGCCATAGTCGCCGCCGAAATTCTTGCCGTAACGGCTGATCGCATCGGCATAGTCGCGCTCGATCCTCGCGGCCGCGCGTTTCGAGAACGGCGCATAGCCGAGCTTCGGATGGCATTGCTGATATTGTCCGAGACCCTTTTTCGCCTCGACGAGCTCGTGAGCGAGATAGCGTTCGGCCCGGGCTTCGCCGCCATCGCCCAGCACCATCGCGACGCAGGAGACCTCGTGCAGCGTGCGCCACCGCGCCATAGCGCCGTCGGCATAGCCATTCTCCATCAGCACCATGATCTCGGACGCGATCTGGATGGCGCGGACATGAAGGTGGGAGAGCGCTTTGTTGAGATGGGCGCGACGGTGCGATCGCGAGCAACTGGCTCGACGATGAAAATCGGTACCGATGTCGCGCGACAGCTCGATCAGCATGCGAAGCGCGTCGAAGCCTTTTCCCCAGCGCGCGTGGGGATTGAACCGAAACTGATCCATTTGAATGTCTGTTGCCTCGCGCCAATCCGCCCAGTCGCGTTCGTATCGGCGCAACATCGTGACAGCCGCGGCCTCAGCCGCGCCGTGGATCAACTCAGGTATCGTTTCACTGATCTTGTCGACATATTCCTGCGCGCGGGCGGTGTCAGCGTCGGTAAATTCGAGCACGATCTCCTCGTCGGTCTCGAATTCAACGACATCCCCGTCGTCGTCATCGTCTTCGTCAGAGCCGGCACCAAGCAGTTGATCGACGATCTGCTCGACCAGTTTTTCATTCTCGGCATGCCCGGCTGCCTTGAGCTTGTAGCGCACAAGCTCCGTCGCGATGATCCGCGGCATGGTCGCAAGTTGTTCTTCAAGCACGGATTGCAACGAACCCATCAACCGATTCCCGCTGTCTCAAGTGGGATGGAAAAGTAGCGGAACGAAAGGAAAACGACAACGGCGCAGCGATGCACGCGCCATCGTCGATTATCCGTCAGAAACAGCGGCGGGACGTTGTCGGCTTCGCGCTCGGACTATATGATCGCGATCGCAGATGGCGATCACAAGAGACAATCACTTCGTTCCGCAATGGCATCAAAGGGGCTTCCTCGAACCCGGTCGCTCGACTTTGGCCTATCTCGACCTGGCGCCGCCCACCAAGCTTCTCGCCAACGGCCGCGTCATCCACGAACGATCGCTGTTCGATGCGCCGGCGAAGCGCTGCTTCTTCCAGACCGACCTATACTCGACCTTCTTCCTGACCGAGGTGAATGACGAGATCGAGCGGAAGCTGTTCGGCGATATCGACACGCGCGGATCGCAGGCGGTCAAGGCCTTCGCGGGAACTGACATCGCCGCTTGGCACGAGCATTTCGGTACATTCTTCGAATATATCGACATCCAGAAGCTGCGGACGCCGAAAGGCCTGGCGTGGTTGCGGGCACAATTTCCTGCGGTTCACCAGAATGAGCTGATGATGGAGATGCAGGGCATCCGTATGCTCCACACCACGATCTGGACCGAGTGCGTGCGGGAGATCGTCTCCGCCGAAGATGCCGGCGTGAAGTTTCTCCTGACCGACCATCCGGTGACGATCTACAATCACGCCCTACCGCCCGAAGCGCCGCAGTGTGCCTTTCCCCATGATCCGGGGATCGCACTGAAAGCATCGCAGACCCTTTTCCCGATGAGCCGTGTCCACTGTCTCATCCTGACCAACCTTGAATATGCCGAGAATCCGTCGGTACCACCGCTGGAGAAGCGGATCTTTGCGCGCAATTTCCGCCAGTCGATGGTGCGCACGGACAAGATGATACGCACGAGGCGGCTCACCGACATTGAGGTAGCACGCATCAACCATGTGCTCAAAGCGCGGGCTCAGCGCCATATCGCCGCCGGCAAGCGCGAATGGCTCTACCCCGAACAGCACGCGAGCGAATCATGGGCCGACCTTGCCGCAACCCTGCTCCCGCCGCGTGACGAGCTTTGGCATTACGGCGGCGAAACCTATGTGGGGTTCGAGGACGGCAGCGTCCGCTACCAGGATGCCTACGGCCGGACCGAGAAGGAGCGGGAAGCTCTCAAGAAGGTCCCACCGGCAAAGGAACTGGCTCGGGGCGCGCCCTGCGGCTGCGGGCCGGGACGTCCCTACCGCATCTGTTGCAAGACAAGGCCACCTGCGCTGCGGCCAAGCTGGACAGAGCGAAGCATTCGCGAGCGCAATCTGGTCCTTCATCGCGGCATCCTGTCGATCCTGGGTCTCGACGCGGGCAAGGACTGGACAGCGGTCAGGCGCGAGTTGACTGATGACCAGATCAAAGAGGTCTACTTTCTCTACGAGGCGCTCTGGCCGCTTGAAACCGACCTGCTCGCGCTACTGCCCAAACCCGACGGGCGTCCGCGCGCGGTCTACACCGGATCGCTTCACCCACAGTCCATCGTCGAATTCGCGCTGGGCGCGTCGCTCTATTTCGGCGAGCTGATCGTAGAAACGCCGTTCGTCCATGCCGGAACCATGGCTCAGAAGTATCGGCCGACCGAGCATCCGCGCAGCTATCATCTCGAATTTCTGAAGGCCGTGGCCTTCTTCCTCAACGTCTTGCCGCTTGTGGACGCCGGACTGATCAACCTCATCCCGGACCCATGGACCTTCAACTACCATCTCCGCCGCGAAACCATGGCAATGGCGCAGAAGCGCGCCGCTGGCATCGACATCAGCCTGCGCGGAGAATCCCGGCTGGAAGATTTGATGCGTGCCGACTTCATGCGCGACACGCTGATGTGGCCCCGGGACGCGCAGGAGGCTCGGCTGCGGGAGAATTTTCCCGATCTCGATGCGACCGGCATTGCTGAAATATGGTCCGAGTTGGAGCGGCTGAAGGAGGAAGACCCGCTGACGGCGCTGCAGGATGGCATCTTCGACGGGGGCAAGGACGGCGGTCAGATGCGCCTGATCCAGATGGGGCCAAATTTTGAAATCGCCATGTATCTGGCGCAGGCGACCGGGGCCTCCATCGTGACCGACAGCGCCTTCCGCTGGCGGGAAATTCTCCGCGCGGCGCGACCGAAGGCGGAAGCGCCGCCGGCTCGTCTCAGGCAGCTCGCCGGAAATCTTGCCGACGCCGCCTTTCTGTTTCCCGACAACCCGGATCGCATCATCCAGTTGGCGCGGGAGGGCATATTGTCGGGCTATCCCACGCTGTTCGGCGAGATGTTCCGGTATCTCGCCACTGTTAAAGATCGCGGTCCCCGGTCGAATTTCGAGGCGGGCCTCGCTTCCCGGTTCGCCAGTACGCACACAGCCGCCCAGAAGGTGCTTCGCAAGCTAGGAGACGTGGGAAATGACGGCGGAATTTCGTGCGTCTTTGCACCGACGGGCATCCAGGACAACACGATTAATCGCCTACTGCTTATGTCGAGTTCTGAGCACCACCTGCCGATGGTGCCGATGGCCTTCTACATTCAGCGCATGAGCGCTTAGTGTTGATCGCCTGCTACCCGTTCAAACTGGAGAGCCAGGGCGGACGCATGAATGATCGGCAACCATCGGTGATGCTGGAACTCGGAAGGGTCGGTATCTCAGTGACTGCCGACCCGACCATTGGCTCTATCAAATGTCAGCTATTCCAAGCACTCCGCCTGAACGCTGACAGGCAGAAGACGGCCAACCTCGGCGATGTCGGAGAGCCGGTCGGCGCAGCCTGGACGTCAGCTCCTGGCAAGACTTGCCATTCGACATATCACCTAGGAACGGCAGAAATGACCCACGTCCGGACATTCGCGACCAGTTTCCGGCTCCCCAACTTCAGCCGTTCATTCATCTCGAGGATAACACGGTAGTTTCCGGATAAGCGGTTCACGCCATACAAATGGNGACCCACGTCCGGACATTCGCGACCAGTTTCCGGCTCCCCAACTTCAGCCGTTCATTCATCTCGAGGATAACACGGTAGTTTCCGGATAAGCGGTTCACGCCATACAAATGGATCACCTGAAATCACGCCGCGTGAGATCGATGACCATCACGGCCAGCAAAATGACGCCCGCGATCCCACCGACGAGCGCGAATGGCACCGGGKCTTTACTCGTCACGATTTTCATCGGCAAAACCCACGGAAACCAAGCCGCCTGTTGTGTGTGCGTCATMGCTACTGCGAGGGCTACAAGCGTACCCCCGATGCCGACGCTCAGCGRCACGACGAAACTTGCGAAACGTAATGCGGACCATAGCTGGAGAAYTATCATCAGCGTAGTACCCGACCACAGGAGAAACATGGTTCGGGCCAGGCTCTGCCAAGGGATTGCCCCCACTGGAACGTGCCCACCAAGCGTCCCTCCAAGCCAAGCACCGATCCCGGTGTCCAGAAGGGCCAGCAGCGTRATGCACCCGGAGGTCACAAGCACGACGAYCGCTTTCGCCAGGAACACCTGCCAACGTCTGATCGGCAGGGCGAGGAGATGATCCCAACTACGTCCGCGATGTTCGATCTGGCCGACCAAGGTGGTGAAAGCGGCGACGATCATCGGCAGCAGGAACAGCGCCCAGATCGGGAGCAGGAACTCGTTGAAGATCGACGTCCAGCTCGACGTGCGGTCGCTGGTCATAAGCGACAGGCACGCCAGACCGCCGGGCAACGCCGGCGTAGCCAATGCGAGGAGTGCGGCCAGTGAACCGTTCAGCTTGCGRATTTCGACATCGAGGATCGTGATCATGCTGYCATCCCGTCATGCGCTTCGGCACGATCGACCGCATCCCGGTAGACGTCCTCCAGCGTGCGAACCTGCGGCCTGATCGACGAGACGGCGAAATCGGCTTCGACCAGCAGGCGGTTAGCCATCGACGCCTGATCGGATTGSACGATGCCTTCACAACGAACGATGATCGACCGGTCGTCACCTGCCGTCGCGTCCATCCCGCGCYTCCTCAGCAACRCAGATCCCGCTTCCGCCTCGCCGGAAACCGTGAAGATTATGCTGGTGCCACCCCGCAGCAGTGTGTCGATATCGTCCTGTACCAGCAGGCGCCCCTTGCGCATMACACCGACGTGATCGGCCACGTGCTCGACTTCAGTCAGGAGATGACTGGAGACGAACACGGTCCCACCGATATGTCCGGGTAGCGCACGGATCAGGGCGCGCATGGCCAARATGCCATCCGGATCGAGGCCGTTGGTGGGTTCGTCGAGCAGCAGTAGTTTTGGCGAACCGAGCATGGCTCGAGCCAAGGCAAGGCGTTGTTTCATCCCRAGCGAATAGTCTCGCACCCGCCGACTTGCCGCKGTGCAAAGATCGACGAGTTCCAGTACACGATCGACCTCTCCGTCTGGCAAACGAAGCAAGCGGCAGGTGAGGCCAAGGTTGGCCCRTCCGGTCAGATGATCGTACAGCGAGGGGCTTTCAACGAATGCGCCGACCTGCGCCARGGCGACGCGGCGTRCCATGGCCAGATCGTGGCCAAGCAGCCGTATCGATCCGGCGTCAGGGCGTAACAGCCCGAGCAGCAGGCGCATCGTGGTGGTCTTGCCCGCGCCGTTGGGCCCGAGGAAGCCATACACGCATCCCATCGGCACTTGCAGCGCCACTGCATCGACCACCGGACGTCCGGCAAAACGCTTGGTCAGTCGGTCCGTTTCGATCGCCAGCAATAGCTTGCCCCTATCATTAGATTTAATTCTCGATTAAATCCTCATCGTGGAGCGATTTAAGTCAAGGTTAAATATGGCACGGCTGATGAACGACGATCTGCAGCACAGTCGATGGCTGGCACGGCTGGCGACGATGACCTTCTGTGTGATCACGCTCGTGATCGTCACAGAAGCGGCAATSGTCGCCGTTGCGCCTCGTTCTGCTGCCGCACTAGCGTTCCTGCTCGCATTCCGTGCGCCGGTGCCGTTCTACCTATATGCGCTCTGGACAATGCGGCTGGCTTTTGGCCGGATCGCCGGTGGCGAGGTGTTCTCGACTGTGCTGCCGAGTTCTCTCACTCGACTGGGCCTGGCTCTCGCCCTCGGTGCGACCGCGACGGTCTTCGTCAGCCCGTTGGCACTGAGGCTCATGGGTGGCTATCGTCACGGTGCCTATGCCGCCTTCGATCCATCGGCGATCACAATCGGGCTCGCGGGTCTTTTCCTCGTGATCCTGTCGCGCCTGTTCTCCCGCGCGGTCATGCTGCAGAACGAATTGGACGAGATTCTCTGATGCCGATCCGGGTGACGCTCGATACCGTTCTGACCAATYGGAAGATGACGGGGAAGCAGCTGGCCCAAGCGGTGGGCCTCAGCGAGACGCAGCTTTCGCTGTTCCGGTCCGGCAAGGTGCGCGGCATCCGGTTCGCAACACTGGCCCGGCTATGCGCCGCTCTTGATTGCCGACCAGGCGACCTCGTCGACTATGATTACAATCCGAAAGACCTGCACAACGACGATGCTGCAGCAGCGCTATCGTATCTAAACGGTCCTCGGGCGCCTGACATNCGCGGCATCCGGTTCGCAACACTGGCCCGGCTATGCGCCGCTCTTGATTGCCGACCAGGCGACCTCGTCGACTATGATTACAATCCGAAAGACCTGCAAAACGACGATGCTGCAGATACCTGACATCCTACGTGTTTTGTCCCGGCTACCGCCTCGACCCAAAAACCGACATTCGAGCCCGTCTTGCGGCTTCCGAACTTAAGACGTTCATTCATAGTCGATGCGGATGTTATATGGCGGTCTTACCGACAGAATACACGATCGGCGCTCCTGGCAGCCTCGCCCGATGCCGGGACTAGGCGCGCATCGCGTCGACAAAGGCTCGGAACGCGACGGTCGGCTGACGCCGGCTTGGATAATAGAGGTGGTTTGGCGGCAGGATCGGCGCCCAACCGGCAAGCACCTCGACGAGTGTGCCATCGACCAGTTGCCGCTCCGCGTGCGGTATCGGCAGACAGGCGATACCGAGCCCGGCCACCGCGGCGTCGCGCATCACGTCGACGTCGTTTGTGACGAAGTCGCCGCGGATGGTGCGCTCGAACGCACGCCCGTCGCGTTCGAATTCCCAGCGGTGAACAATGCCCGACGAGGTGTGCCGGTAACACAGACAACGGTGCGCCTCGAGATCGTCCGGCGCGGCGGGCGGGACGCGATCGGCGAGGTAGATCGGCGAGGCGACGTAGACGAGAGGAACCGGGCCGCTGATGGGGACCGAGATCATGTCTGCCTGCAGCGTCATCGCATGCCGCACACCGCAGTCGAACCGATCGGCGACGATATCGACGAGGCCGTCCTCGACGACAAGCTCGACAGCGACCGCGGGATAGGTGCGCGCGAAATCGGCAAGGCGAGGCAAAATCGCGTAAAGCGCGGCAGGACGATGCGCACTGACACGGATGCGCCCGACCGGCTTCCCGCGATCGCCGTCCAGGTCGCCCAACGCGGTTTCCACCGACTCGATCGCCGGTTTCAGACGGAGTAGCAGGGCTTCGCCCGCCGGGGTCGGCGCGAGCGAGCGCGTGGTCCGGTCGAGCAAGCGGACGCCGATCTTCGTTTCGAGCGATCGCATCGCATGGCTCAGCGCGGATGCCGACAGACCGAGACGCGTTGCCGCGCGCGCAAAGCTGCCCGCCTCAACGATCGCTGCGAACACCGCGAGTCCGGACCAAAGATCGCGATCCATTGCTGAATATCCTTCAGCGACCCATGCGCCGCAGCCCGTCTAATCCTCCGGCGTCTTTGCGTCCATGTTGGACAGGACACAGTGCAGGACGCTTTTGATGACCCTCGAAACCTATCGCTCGCTTGGCCGCTCCGGTCTCCTCGTCAGCCCTCTGGCGCTCGGGACCATGACCTTCGGCACGCCCCGCTGGGGGCTGGACGAAGCCGGCAGCCGCGCCGTGTTCGATCGCTACACCGAACTCGGGGGCAATTTCATCGATACGGCCGACGTCTATGCCGGTGGACGATCAGAGGAGATGGTCGGCGCCTTTGTTGCCGATCGCTCGCTCCGCGACCGGACCGTGATCGCGACCAAATCCGGCTTTGCGACCGGGCGCGGCTTCCATGCCGGTGGCAACGGCGCCCGACACATCCTGGCGGCAGTCGACGGTTCTCTGCGCCGCCTTCGGACGGATTTCATCGATCTCTACTGGGTGCATGTGTGGGACGGGGTTACTCCGGCCGAGGAAATGCTGCGGACGATGACCGCCCTCATCGCGGCGGGCAAGATCCGCTATTGGGGCATGTCCAACACGCCGGCCTGGTATGTCGCCGAGCTCGCGACGCTGGCACGGATGCAGGGACATGCTGGGCCGATCGGGCTCCAGTATTTCTATTCGTTGGTAGAGCGTGGCGTGGAGAACGAGCATATCCCGCTCGCGCGATCGGCAGGGTTGAGCCTCGTGCCGTGGAGTCCCCTCGCCTACGGGCTGCTGACCGGCAAATATGATCGCGCCACGGTTGAGGCAGCGCCGCGGCGGCAGGGTGGCGTCCCCAATCGCGGCGATACTACGGCAACGATGCGGCCCCAGGATGACAAGCGGCTCGACGGCGACAACCCGTTTGGGGACACGCTGTTCACCGACCGGAACTGGCGAATTCTCGACGTGCTCAAGCGCGTCGCCGGAGAGCTTGGTGAGACGCCCGCGCGTGTTGCCCTGGCGTGGGTAGTCGGCCGGCCTGGCGTCGTATCCACCTTGATGGGCGTCAGCCGATCCAAACAGGTTACTGACAACGTTATGGCGCTCGATCTGCATCTGCCGCCGAAGCAGCGCGCCGCGCTCGACGATGCGAGCAGCGGCAACCAGCCATTCCTTTACGGCCTGTTCGAGCCGACAGTGCGAAATCAAGTCGTGTTCGGGGGTGCCGATGTTCGCAGCTAATGAAGGAGGACCCACATTCGGACGTTCAAAGCCTGTTTTTGGATCGCCAGCCTCTGCCGTTCATTCATGTTTACGGTGTCGCCTGTCCGGGCAAAGGAGCGAGGCTTGAAGAGGGCAGGTGACCGGCAAGGTTCCACCGTCGATCCCATACTGCGCTTCTTGGATTGAGAACGCACGATTTGACGCCAGCCATCACCCAAACCGCTTCGCCCCTAAATTCACATGATGTTGCAGATATGCAACGGCCGTTGGAACTTCGCAACAGAGGCACGGCCACAAAAAGACAGTCTATTGCGCCGCAGCACATTTTCCGAGACACCCCCGTTACATAATAAGGGGGCCTAACAATGATGAACCTGACCTTGCTGCGCGCGGGCGTATGCCTGCCTGCCATGCTTCTTGCGGCCGCTGGCGCACACGCGCAGGCGGTCGACGTGGGACCCGCGGCTGCCGTAAGCGCTTCGAACAACGAAGCGGCGGACACGCCCGACGACATCATCGTCACCGGGTCACGCATCCGTCAGAGCCCCCTCGAACAGCGCTCCCCTGTCGTCACGCTCGACTCTGCTGCACTTGCACAGACCGGCCTCACCTCGGTGGCGGATATTCTCCAGCGGCTCCCCAGCGCTGCGGGTGGGTTGAACACGAAGGCGAACAATTCAGGAAACATCGGCAACCCGCAGGATGGCGGCGGAGTCGGCGCTGGCTCGGCCGAGATCGACCTGCGATACCTGCTTGCCAAGCGGACGCTCGTGCTGGTCGACGGACTTCGCTACGTCAACGGTGCGTCTGCGAGCGGCATTCCCGGCACGGTCGATCTGAACACCATTCCCAACAGTTCGATCGAGCGGATCGAGGTGCTGCAATCGGGCCAGTCGCCGCTGTACGGCTCGGATGCCATTGCCGGCGTCGTCAACATCATAACCAAGGCCAACCAGCAGGGACTGCGCATGTCCGGCCAGTTCGGTACGTTTCGCGCAGGGGATGGCCATTCCTATAACGGCGACATCAGCTACGGCGTGAAGGGCCCGAACACATCGCTCGTCTTTGGCGCGAGCTACGTTAAGGAAGGCAGCGTCCGTACGAGCGACCGGGCCGGTTCGCAATTCCCCAACCCGGGGCAGACGACCTGCCTCGATCCTCGCGGCGGTTGCTCGGGCGCAGCTCTGGGCGGTCGCATCGTCTTCAACCCTGGCAACGCCATCCGTCCGCAGGGCGGCACGCTCACGGTCCGCCAGAACGGACTGACCAGTCGCGGTGTTTACGATCCAACGCTCGTGGGCGGGGATTTCCGCGCTTTCACCGCCGCGGACCGGTTCAACTTCTCGCCGTTCAACTATTTCCTGACCCCGTCCGAACGCTATGGTGCGTTCGTGAGTTTCAAGGGCGAACTTGGCTCCAATATCAATCTGCGGGTCAAGACGGTGTACAATCACCGCAACTCGCAGAACCAGGCCGCCTTCCTGCCCTTGAACGTTGGCCCCGACGCGGGAACCGGCACGCTCACCGACCGGATCTCGATCGACGCGACCAATCCGTTCAACCCGTTTGGCGTTACGTTGTCAGCCGGTGGCGCCGGCCAACCCCCGGCGAACTATGCCTTGGTCGGACGCCGCCTCGTCGAAGCGGGACAGCGCACCTACAATCAGAGCGTCGACACGATGTCGGTCACCGCGACGCTGGACGGCAAGTTCCAGGTCGGCGGGAAGACGTTCTACTGGGACGTGAACGCGGTCCAGGGCTTCAATGACGCCAAGCAGGTGTTCACGGGCAACATCAATACCCAGCGCCTCGCGCAGGCACTTGGCCCGCTTTCGCAATGCACGGGCGAGTGCGTGCCGTTCAATATCTTCGGTGGTGCCGGTTCGATCACGCCGCAGATGCTGGCCTTTGTCGGCTTCACCGAACGCGCCAAGAGCAACCAGGAATTGCGCGATTACACCGCCAACCTCACGGGTGAACTGTTCGACCTCCCCGCCGGTCCGATCGGCGTCGCGGTCGGCTACGAACATCGCTACCAGAAGGGATCGTTCACTCCCGACGCGTTGATCCAGGCCGGCTTCGGCGCTGACATTCCCGCTCAAGCGGCCAGCGGCGCGTTCAACTCTGACGAGCTCTACGGCGAAATCCGCGTGCCGCTGCTGAAGGACGTGCCGTTCTTCAGTTCGCTGGAAGCCTCGGGCGCGGTTCGCCATGTGAACTATTCGATCAGTGGGAGTAACACCACCTATACCGGTACAGGGCTTTGGAAGCCGATCCCGGATCTGCTGCTGCGCGCCTCCTATGCCACGGGATTCCGTGCGCCCAGCATAGGCGAGTTGTTCGGCGCGCAGTCGCGTTCCGATATCGGCATCCCCGATCCGTGCAGCAACATCGCCGGCTCCCGTTATCAGGCTTCCGCCACGGTGCGGACCAACTGCGCGGCCAACGGCGTTCCCACGAACGGCAGCTATCAGGAGCCGACGGGCCAGCTTGGCGTGACGACCGGCGGCAACAGGGCGCTCGCGCCGGAAACCTCGAAGACGTGGCTGTTCGGCGGCGTGCTCAGCCCGGCGTTCATGCGCGAAAGCGGCCTTGCCAGCCAGTTCGCGGTGGAAGCCAATTATTACGACATCAAGGTATCGGGGGCGATCGCCTCGACCAACCCGCAGGTGACGTTGGCGCGGTGTTCCGAAGCGGGCGACGCGCTGAGCTGCGCGAACGTGGTGCGCAGCAGCAGCGGGCGTATTTCGAGCATCGTCGGCTTGTTGCAGAACATCGGGCAGATCCGGACGCGCGGCATCGACCTGACGCTTAACTACCGTTCGCCGCAGACCGGTGCGGGCATCTTCGGCCTGTCGCTGAACGGCAACCACCTCATGAAGTACAGCGAGACGACGCCAACCTCGACGGGGTTCAGTGCGATCAGCTATCGCGGCACTACCCGCGGTTCACCAGACCAGTCCTATCCCAAGTTCAAGGGAACGGGTGTCGTCAGCTGGAGCATCGCCGACGTCGAGGCGTCGTTCACCGGCCGTTACATCAACCATGTCCGGGAGAATACGGGCGCCCGGCTGGACAACACCTTCTACGGTGACGTGCAGCTGACCTTCTCGCCCGCCTTCCTGGACAGAAAGTTTGATTTCACGGCAGGCGTGCGCAACGTGTTCAACCAGGATCCGCCGGCGTGCACCACCTGTACCGGTCCGAACTACGATCCCACCACCTATGATGTCCCGGGGCAGTTCGGCTATCTGCGCCTCTCTTACCGGATGTGATACGGCCGTCGGATAGCTCAGGTGACCTTGGATAGCCTGACCGCACTTCGAGGAAGGACGTCGTGCCTTCCTCGAAGTCCGAACGACCTGCATTCGTCCGGCATTTGTCCAAGGATAACATTTGGCGCGAACTGTGCCTTTCCTTGGACATCGGGCACTGACATGACCGCTACAACGCTTGTTGAAAAATGCCGTTTTTTGGATCATGCAACATCTGCAAAACAGCAGCGGCTGTACTTGCAGATCTGCTTCAAACCGGACTCTTTGCCGCGCATCTAGACAGTGATCGGCAATGATGGCGCGGCCGTCAAACGGACTGCCGGGCTTCACAATGCGAGAGGAGGGCGACCCAAAATGCGGCTATGGACCTGGATCATCGGCCTGGGGTGTCTTGCCGGGCTGGCGACGGCACCCGCCGCGGCAACGCCCGATCGCACGCCACCGCCTGCGGCACTGGTCCGCCTGTTCGACGCGTGGCGCGCAGCCGCCGCACCGCCGCGACGGGATGGCGTCGCCGACTTCAGTTCGGCCGCGCTGGCCGGGCAGGCTGCGGAACTTCGCCGGTTGAAGCATCGCCTCGCGGCCCTCGATCGCGCGGGCTGGCGCCCGGCAGCCGTCGCCGATGCCGCCCTGATCGAAGCCGAGATGAACGGTCTGGATTTCGATCTGCGCGTGCGCCAGCCTTGGGCGCGCGATCCGAGCTATTACGCCACGGTTTTCGGTGAGGAAAGCGACGTCCCGGCGCATGAAGGACCATCCGCCGATGCGATCGACCTGTTCCGCTACGGCTACCCACTGGCCCCAGGCGACGCCCGCGATCTTACCAAGCGGCTCGCGGGTGTGCCCGTGTTGCTGGCACGTGCTCGGGTCACATTAGCGGACGGCAATGCCGCAGACCTGTGGCGCTACGCCGGTCGCGCGCTGGACGAACAGGCCGATGTGCTGGCTGCGCTGGCCGCCGGCACGCTGACGATGCGGACAATCGACGGGCCGAAGCGGGGCACGCTGGCCGGTGCCGGCGCGCCAGTACGCACCGCCGCCCTCGCCGCCGAGGCAGCAACCCGTGAATTTGCGCGCTGGGTCGCCGTGCAGGCACCGACGAAGACCGGCTCGTCGGGAATCGGGAAGGTTAACTACGACTGGTATATGAAGCACGTTCAGCTCGTGCCGTATGACTGGGACGAGCAGGTCGTGCTGCTACAGCGCGAACTCGATCGCGCTTGGGCCGGACTGGCGATGGAACAGGTGCGCAACCGTTCCCTCCCCCCGGTGACCGCGATGACCGACCCCGCCGCCTATCGCAGCTTCGCGGCCGAGCGGATGAAATACTTCACCGATTTCGTCATTGGCGTTGGCTTCGTGCCCGATCGACCCTTTTACCGAGGGGCGCTGGCCGCACAGACGGTCGATTATATACCGCCTGCAAGGCGTAACTTCTTCCATCACGTCACCGCGCTCGATCCGCGTCCGCTCTATGCGCACGACATCCATTGGGTCGAACTGGCGCGGATCAGGCAGGAACCGCACCCGGACCCGATCAGACGGACGGCGCCTCTCTTCAACATCTTTGCCGCGCGTTCGGAAGGGTTCGCCACCGCGTTCGAGGAACTGACGATGCAGGCCGGCCTGTACGACGATAGCCCGCGCGGTCGCGAGCTTGTCTGGATCATGCTCGCCAACCGCGCCGCGCGCGGGCTCGCTTCGCTGCACGTTCAAGCAAACACAATCGATCTCGCGGCTGCTGGCCGCTTTCATGCAGCATGGACGCCACGCGGCTGGTCCGATCCCGACAATGTGCTCGTCGGCTTCGAACAGCTCCTCTACCTGCGCCAGCCAGGCTACGGCACCAGCTACGTCACGGGCAAGCTGTTGCTCGATGCCCGCATCGCTGCATTTTCGCAGGAGGCGGACCGTGCCCATCGTACGCCACCATCTGCCGCCGCGATGCTGTCCGACATCGCGGACCAGGGCATTCTGCCTTGGCCGCTGCTAGCGCAGCCGTCGGGCGACTCCACGCAAGCTGAAGGGAAGTAAGGTGACCGAGAACGAGGGTGTCCCATCCATCAATTGAGCGGAGTTTACGGCTCTATTTGATTCGCCCACAGCTTGAGGGACACCCATTGATCGGTAACTCAACCCCGATTTGGGAAGTGTAGCTCTCCAGAATGGACCCACAAGTGGACACTCACGAGCCATTTCCTCTTTCCACATTTCTGCCGTTCGTTCATCTTCAGCCTGCACGAAATGTCGCCGATTTTCGAACTCAGAGCGGCTTTGTACGCGAGAGCCATCCCGTCCAATGGTCATGCCTGAGTGAGACGCATTCGATCTATCAGCGGTGTGGATGAGCGTCGAAAGCGAGCCCCTGCAGCTAGGGAAACAACCGACTGCAATCTTTTGAAATGTCGGTCAGGAAAGGGTTCTGATCGGCGCCGATCTTGTCCCCTACCATGTAGGTTTTCGAGGTAGTTCCATTAAATTAGCGATACTTTGCCATGGCAGAGCTTTCGACGCCTATCCACAACCGGCGCCATCGAATGATGGGAGCACAGATCTGGTCTTCGCTCGGTAAAATCGTGACGGAAATATCGGGGCCATGCATCTATGTTGTGGTCAGGAGTGAAATGAGGCACGTAACTACCGAACTCGTAAACTGGGTTGCCCAGCGGATTCTGCCGCATGAGCCCGAGTTGCGACGGTGGCTCCGGGCCGGATTTCCTGGCGTTGATGTCGATGATGTCGTCCAGGAAGCCTATTGCCGGTTGGCCGCGTTGGCAGATTTCAAGCGTGTAGAGGATCCGCGTCGTTATCTGTTTCAGACAGCACGCAACGTGGTTCTGACCGAGCTACGCAGGGCTCGCGTCGTGCGTATTGAGGCCGTTGGAACCATTGCCGATCTCGAGCTTGCGCTAGCTGCCGACCATCTGTCACCTGAACGTATCGTCGCAGGGCGGGGACTATTAGCGAAAGTCGAACATCTTCTAGCCGCGCTTCCAGAGCGAAGCCGAACCATCTTTCGCATGCGAAAGGTCGAAGGACTGTCGCAACGGCATATCGCAGAAGAATTGGGCGTGACTGAGATGATCGTTGAGAACGATCTGGCACGGGGATTAAAAGTTATCCTTAGTGGCCTTTCAACAGATGACAGGGCAGACTTGCCATCGCGAAACGAAAGGAACCGCAATGCGCGACCATCCTGACGCTATCGACGTTGCTGCAGCGCGGTGGGTCGCGCGGCTGGATCGCGCACCAGACGATGCGAACTTGGCAGGCGAGATCGACCGTTGGTGTGCAGAACATCCGCGCCACGTTGGTGCCTTGCTGCGTGCCCGTGCTGTTTGGAGTGGGTTGGACGCGGCCGATGCCCGCATAGTAGAGAGACCGTTATTCTCTCGTCGGCGAGTACTGACGGTCAGCGGGGGCTTAGCGGTTGCTGCCGCGGCCTTAGGCGTGGTCTGGCTAGAAACGCACCGCAGTATGGGCATAGAAACAGCTGTCGGTGAACGCCGTCTAGCCAGGCTTGAAGACGGATCAACCATCGTTCTCAACACCGCTAGCCGGACTCGTGTGCGAATGACGCCGGAGCAGCGGTCGGTAGCGCTTGACGATGGCGAGGCCTGGTTCGCGGTAGCAACGGATCATGCTCGACCGTTTGTGGTCTCTGCGGGCGACGTGCGGGTTCGTGCGGTTGGAACGGCCTTCGCGGTTCGCCGTTATCTGGGCCGCGCTGAGGTGACGGTAACGGAAGGGCGTGTTCGAGTCTGGTCGGTTGCTGCCCCAGAACGCTTCGTCATGTTAAGCGCTGGCAAGCAAGCAAGCGTAGCAGATGTGTCCGGTACCGCCGAAACCGTCGTCGCAAATGCGAAGCCCGCCGAGTCATTAGCCTGGCGACAGGGTGAAATCATACTCGATGGTATGACTTTTGGCGACGCTGCAGCCGAGTTCAACCGGTACAATAGGCGACAATTATCCGTCGATACACAACTAGCCGAGCGCAGGATCGTGGGTTGGTTTCGCACCGATGATCTGGACGGGTTCGCACGCGCGGCTGCGATAATGACGGGTGCGAAGATCGAGAGAGACGGCACTGATTTACGGATCGTAAAATAAATCTCGCAAATCCTGACGGAAACAGGAGCGCGACGCATCTTCCCTGCAGACGCGCTAAAGACGCGGTCGGCAGATCGTAAGGGGAGGATTATAATGCGTTCGCAGTTCTATATGGGCCTTATGTTGACCAGCGTCGCGGTTGCCGCATCGCCAGCAGTTGCTTTCGGACAGACCCGAAACTTTGATGTCGCCGCCCAGTCGGCATCGACCGGTATCGTCGCATTCGCACGCCAGGCGGGCATCCAGATCATTGCGCCTGAAGACGCTACGCGCGGTCGACGGATCGTCGCAATCAAAGGCAATCTTGCAGTCGCCGACGGCCTCCGCCAGATCGCTAACGCCTCCGGTCTCAAGATCGTGTCATTCAATGGCCGCACGGCTGTGCTCGCGACTGGGGTTATGGCGGCACCCCGCTCGACAACTCAAGTATCAACCGCAGTTGCGCAGGATACAACCGCTCCAACTGCGGTGGGCGCATCTGATGAGAACGCGGACATAGTCGTCACGGGGCAAACATCCCGTAATCGAGCTCTAATAACATCGTCAGCTGATATTACGCTAGCGTCGCGCGCCGATATCGACCGCAAGGCTCCGCGGTCGACCGCGGATATGCTTGAACTTATCCCCGGCATTTTCGTCGAGTCGACCGCGGGCGCCGTATCGAACAATTATTCGGTGCGCGGCCTGCAAGGTGGCGGCCAGCGCTTCATCCAGCTGGAAGAGGACGGCATACCGATCCTGTACAGCGGCGGCGGTGCCGACTTCTTCTTCGACCAGGACCTGACGATCGATCGCCTCGAAGCGGTAAAGGGTGGCTCGTCAGGCGTATTGACCGTCAATGGTGCCGGCGCGACGATCAACTTCATTTCCAAGACGCCGAACTTCACGCGTACCGAAGCGATGGCGCGCGGCAGCTACTACAATTACGGCCAGAAGCGCGGCGAACTGTACCTGTCGTCGCCCATCACCGACAAGCTGGCGTTCAACGTCGGCGGCTATTTCCAGTCGAGCCCTGGCGTGCGCGACAACCCGTTCGACTATCGCGGCTGGCGCATCAAGGGCGCGCTGGAATATCGCCCCGAGGCCGGTGGCTATATCCGCATCTCCGCCAAGGGCGGCGATATCGAGAATGCCTTTTACGCGGATCAGCCGTACCGCTTCATTGATGGCGAGCCGAGCGGTATCCCGAGCCTCAGCACCCAGTTCGGCAATGTCGGCGGTGATGCGTTCAAGAGCATCCAAGTCCCGGTCTCGACTTTCGCGAATCCTAGCGGCTTCCGCGAATTCCGCTATCAGGATGGCATCAAGGCGAAGACTGCTCAGTTCCGCATCGACATGGAAACGCCGGTCAGCGACAGCGTCAACCTGTTCCTCCACAGTCGCTACCTGAAATACTCTTACGACTTCAACGGCCTGTTCCCCGGCTCGGGCACCGGGAACGCCGGTCTGACCAGCGCCGTCAACTATCTGACGCCCGGCGCCGGTTCGCCGATCAACGACCTGCTGACCGCGGGGCGAACGGCGTTTCCGACCGCGACGCGCTTCGGCATCCGCAACCTGCGGACCGGCACGGTGCTGGGCAGCAACCAGACCACGGACCTGAATGCGCTGAACGGCAACGGCTTCCTCCAGCGCACAACGCTCAACCACGATTACATCGACGGCAAGGATTTCGGTCTCAACGGCGGCGGCACGTGGGAATATGAGAGCGGCGGCTTCAAGAACTCGCTGACCGTCGGCGCGATGTATTACGACGTGACACGCGAGCAGGACCAGTCGGCGACGGCAAGCGTCGTCAACGACGTGCGGTCGAACAGCGACATCTACGACATCGTCGCGCTGAACGCGGCTAATGGCGTCGTCGGTACGCTGTCCGATAACGGCCTGGTTTCGTATGGCGACTGGGGCGCTGGCATCCGCACGCGCAAGGACTCCACCGTCTCGTTTTATGCCAATGACGAACTGTCGATCGGCGACCTACATCTCGACGGCGGCATCCGCTGGGAGCGCGACTCTGCGACGTTCCTGGACGGTCAGGCAGCGGCGGTGAACCAGCCGGTGCAGCCAAACGTGCCCGGGCTCATCCGCACGGTCGGATCGACCTTCGACGGGACCTTTGCACGGACGCAGCGGACGCAGTCGAAGGCAGCGTACACCGCCGGCGCGAACTATCAGTTCACGCCGAACCTCGCGATCTACGCGCGCTATGCGAACGGTTTCCAGACCAACAATACCGATCCTATCACGACGATCGAGCTGTACGAGGCTGGTGTCCGCTATCAATACCAGCGCTTCATCAGCGGCTCGGCGACCGTTTTCCAGACCAACTTCAAAAACCAGAACTATAACTTCGCCAACCCGACCAACCCATCGCAACAGCAGAACATCAACGCCGACCTGCGCACGCGCGGCGTCGAAGTGGATGTGAACGTCCGTCCGATCACGTGGTTCTCGGTGGATTTCCAGGGCGTGTTCCAGCAACCCAAGCTGCTCAACCTCGAGATCGACGGCGTTAGCCAAGGTGCGCAGTACGAAGGCAACCGCCCCGAACGCACGCCCGCCAAGCTGTTCACGATCACGCCAGCGATCAAGCTGCCGAATGGCTTTGGCGAAGTGTACGGTCGCTACAAATATGTCGGGCGCATTTTCGCCGATGCCGGCAACGGGGTCGCGCTCCCCAGCTACGGCGTGACCAGCGCGGGGATCACGATCAACGTCAACGACCGGATCCAGGCGAACTTCAACGCCGACAACATCTTCAACGTCGTTGGCCTGACCGAGGGCAATCCGCGGCAGGGCCAGACACAGGCGGTAACCGATGGCTATTTCTATGCCCGCGGCATTGTCGGCACGACCTATGGCGGATCGGTCACGCTAAAATTCTGATCGACCGACGATGTGAGGGTTCAAACGGGGCGGCGAGCAGGCAACTGTTCTGCCGCCCCTTTTCGCGGAGTGACAATTATGACGACGATAGCGCGCATGGCGATGGCGGGTGGCCTCGCACTCCTCACCTGCGCCGCGGCGCCGATCACGGCTCGACCGGAGCTTGCGTATCAGTTGACCGAAGGAAAGAACCTCAACGCCTTCGTCCGCGACAAGGCGGTGGCGGCGCATGTCCTGCTGCGCAACGGTGACGATCCGCGCATCCTGGTAGCGTTTCCCGCGGGCAACAGCGGTGTCGGCCTGTGGTTCGCGAACACCGCACGTCCCGTGACCTGGCGGCTGGACCAAGCACCGCTACCGCTGAACCGCGGAAGCCTGCACGGCATCGTCGCGGTAGCGACCGCCGATGCGGCGCGGTTGGTTCCAAAGCAGGCGGTGTTGTCCAACATCCGCTTCCTGCGCGACTATCAGGCGGTCAGTACGTTTCCTGCGGAGCTCGCCGCGACGTCGGTAATCGCCGGGGACACAATCACGTGGCGCCGCAAGCGGCTCGACGGCGCGGCAGGCTATGAACTGACGCTGCGGGTTGTCGAGGGGCGGATCGACCAGGGCGCGATCATTGCTGGCGCGAACGGGCAAATCCGGTTGGAGATCACGGCGCTGACCGGCGACGGACCGCTGACCCCGATCCCGGCGGCGGAGTTGCTCAATGCGACAGCGGCCGCCGATCCCGCTGCGCGCAACGCGCTTGCGTTTCTCAGCTACCGGGAGAAGTTCCTGGCGGGTTCCTGGCGCTTCGATACCTATTTCGGGCGCGACACGCTGATGTCGTTGCGGCTGCTAATGCCGGCGCTCAAACCCATCGCGATTGAGTCGGGCCTCAATGCGGTCATCGCGCGATTGTCACCCGGCGGCGAAGTCGCGCATGAAGAAGGGATCGGTGAATTTGCGATCCTCGCCAATCGCAAGGCGGGCCGCAGCGGTGACGCCGCCGAACTCGACTATGGCATGGTCGACGACGATTACATGCTCGGGCCGGTCGCCGCCGACTATCTGCTCGGGGCGGGCAAGCAGCGCGCGTCCGCCTATCTGGCCGCACCCCTCGCGAGCGAGAGCCAGCCGGGGCGCGGCGAGACGGTCGGTGCGGCGCTGGTCCGCAATCTCCGCTTCGTGCTGGCGCAGGCGAATGCGTTCGCCGCAGCCCCATCGGCCCGCAACCTCGTCACGATCAAGCCCGGACGGATGACCGGCGAGTGGCGGGACAGCGAGGAAGGCCTCGGCCGCGGCATTTACGCGTATGACGTGAACGCCGCTCTAGTCCCCGCGGCGATCGAAGCGGCAGACCGCCTCGCGCAGGCCGGACTACTCGACAGATATCTGTCGGCGGGCGATCGCGCGGCGTTTGGGCGGGCCGGCACGATGGCCGAAGTCTGGCGGACAAAGGCACCCGCGCTGTTCCGCGTCGAAATTCCTGCTGCAACGGCCGCGGCGGACGTGCGGCGCTATGCGGCGACCCTTGGCGTGCCCGCAGCACCGGCGCTGGCAGCACTGGGCAAGGCCCCCGTCGTATTTCATGCGCTATCTTTGGGCGCCGATGGCGAGCCGGTTAAGATCGTCAATTCGGACGAGGGCTTTGCGCTGTTGTTCGGGCGACCGTCGTCAATCGATCTCGATACCTTTGTGGGCGGGATCATGCAGCCCTTCCCGGCGGGTCTGATGACCGACATCGGCTTGCTGGTAGCTAATCCGGCGTTCGCCGATGGGGCGGCACAGGCGCGCTTTACGCCCGCGGCATATCACGGCGCAGTCGTCTGGTCGTGGCAGCAGGCGTTGCTGGCGGCGGGGCTTGAACGCCAGTTGCAGCGGACTGACCTGCCCGCGGCGACCCGGACGCGGCTCAGGACGGCACAGGCGGCGTTGTGGCGCGCAATCGCGGCAGGCAGGACGATCCGCGGATCGGAACTCTGGTCTTGGGCGTACAAGGACGGCGGCTACCGCATCGTCGCATTCGGCGCGGGCAAGGCCGATGTCGACGAATCGAACGCGGCGCAATTATGGAGCACGGTCTATCTGGCCGTGCAGCCGCCCGGAACTCGCTAACCGGCGAAGAAGCCAGTGATCGTCAGGCGTCCGGTTTGCGGGTCGGACGCCAGCGACACGCCGTCCGCGATCTCACCCGAATGCAGCAGGCTGCTGCGATACAGCAGCGCACGATTGTACACGCCGTCGATGCGCGCGATCCGTTCGAACAGCTGCGTGTCACCGGCGATATAGGACTCGGGTGCGCCGTGCCTCACCAGATCCCGGTTAAGCGCGGCGAAATAAGTATCGCGGCGACTGGCGTCGATCGTCTCGAACCCGGTCGAACGATGCCGGTAGAACGCGGTACCGCCGGTTTCGTCGGGCACGAGATAATGGATCAGCGCCAGCCGTCCAGGCTCCACCGCATCAACGTGCGGCAGGCGTTGCTCGATCGACAGCGCGGACGGCGCCATCGTCACGATCGAGAAGCGCGCCTCCAGCAGCGACAGCCCGGCCGACATCCCAAAAACCTGCTTCGCGATCGTCGCGATGAGCGCCCCTTGATCGCGCATATAGCTATTGGGAAGCGACGCGGCGATGCCGGGGTAATGTCGTCCTGCCGGGCCATAATCCTGCGTCGCGGCAAAAACTCGCAGCGCGTGGGGATCGGGGACGAAGTGGTCGATGACGATCACCGGCTCCCCTTCCTTACCGATACGCCGCGCCCGCACGTCGGGCGTCGTCATCTCCCGGCAACCTGCGGGGCAACGAGCGCTGCGATGGCCGCGTCATGCAAGGGCAGCGTGGGCGTCGCGCGCGCGATGACCGTCTCGATCTGGTTGAGCTGGCGGCGGTTTGTCGCCGCATCGAGGGTATCGGCCAACGGCGCATGGCCCAAGGCGCCCACCCCCTGCCCCTCCAGCACCGCGAGCCAGCTTGCCTCGCGGAACAGTTCGTCGGCACTCAACATCAGACGTCCGGCGCGCGTATATTGCGCCATCTTGTCGACCAGCGTGGGAGGCGGCGTCATATGGCGAGTGTGTTGCCAGAGCGGCGCGTCATGGCCCTGCGTGGCGTGATAGTGCAGGATCAGAAAGTCGCGGATGCCGTCCATGTCACGTGCGAACAGCGTGTTGAACTGACGCGCCAGTACGGGGTCGCAATCGGCATCCGGGAACAGCGTGATGAGCTTGGCGATACCGCTCTGGATCAGGTGGATACTGGTCGACTCGAGCGGCTCGAGGAACCCAGATGACAGCCCGATCGCGACGACATTGCCGCGCCATGCCTCGCGCCGGAATCCTGCGGTGAAGCGAAGCATGCGTGGATCCGCCAGCGCTTCGCCGTCGAGGTTGGAGAGCAGGGTCGCCACCGCCTCGTCGTCCGACACGAAGCTGCTCGCATAGACATAGCCGTTGCCGGTGCGGTGCTGGAGCGGGATCCGCCACTGCCACCCGGCGGGGCGCAGCGTCGACCGCGTGAACGGCGTCGTTGCGGCGATGCGCGCGCACGGCACGGCGACTGCGCGATCGCAGGGCAGCCAATGCGACCAGTCCTCGAACCGAGCGCCCATCGTCTCGCCGATAAGCAGCGCACGGAAGCCTGAGCAGTCGATGAAAAGATCGCCCTCCAATCGTTCACCCCGGTCGCTCGTCAAAGCGGTCACGAAGCCCGTGTCGGGATCACGCTTGATGTCGCGTAACAGGCCCTCGTGTCGGACGACACCGCGTTTTTCGGCAAGTTGGCGCAGGTGGCGGGCGTATAGGCTGGCGTCAAAATGATAGGCATAGCCGAGCGTCGACAGGATCGACCGCGGATCGTCCACGGGCTTCGCGAAGCGGCCGACGGCGGCAAGCTGCGCGGCGAGTGAATAGGTTGAGAGCGACCGATCGAGCCCATCCCCCTTGGCCCGCAACCAGTGCTGATGGAACGGTACTGGTCCAAGATCGACGCCGTAGCGACCAAACGGGTGGAAATACCGCGTGCCGGGTCGCGCCCAATCGACGAATTCGATGCCGAGCTTGAAACTCGCTTTCGTCGCCGCGACGAACGCCTCCTCGTCTAGTCCGATCAACTGGTTGAACCAGTGGATCGTCGGGATAGTCGCTTCGCCGACACCGATGGTGCCGATTGCGTCAGATTCGAGGATGCTGATCTTGACCAGGTCGCCGAACGTGGCGCTCATGGCCGCGGCGGTCATCCACCCCGCGGTTCCTCCGCCAAGGATTACAAGACGTTGCACGCGCTTCATGCCACGCAGTCCTGCGCAATTTCTCTTGGATAGCAAGCTGCTTCCTTACTCATGCCGGCGCGACGGTTAGCGTCGATAGGTACAGTCCCGGTTGGCCAGCGGCGTTCTGGCGGCGCGTGATCGATCACTCGCGTAGACTGGCAGCGCGCACGCAGCGGGTCAGTCCTTCGGGTCCGTGAAGGGACCCACTTCCAGACACTCGCGGCCGCCAGCGCCCTCCCCACCTTCGGACGTTCGTTCAGCCTGAGCACGGAACGTTGTTGCCTTCTCGTTTGGTGAGTCGAAGGTGTATTATCCCCGTCCAGAGAAAGGCTGCCGTCTCATGGTACGATATTCATCGCTATTTGGCGTCGCGCTGCTCGCGCTCGCGCCCACCCGAGCGGGCGCGGATATGACGGCGACTTACCAGCGGCCTGGTGCGGTAAGCACAGCAGGCGTGCTCACCATAGAGGTCGCGTCAAACGGCGACGTTCGAGCCGGGAACGACGATCGCGGCTACTATCTTTGGAAAAACGGCAAAGGATACGAGGTCAGACCCGGGCCGGGCGGCCCGACGGTGATCCGGACGGCGGACACCGCTGCGGCTCGCGCGGGCATACGTCCCGCGTCGGAGATCATGCAACCCTGGCTGCCGGTCGACACAGTGTCGATCAACGGCCGGAAGGGCACCCGCTACTTCATCAGCGGCGTTAGCCACAATCCCGGTGCCATGCCGCTGGTCATCAGCCGCGATCCTTCGCTGGCAATACTCGCGGCAGGCCACCGGCGCCTCGCGGCAATGCAGGAGAGCAACTTCCCGGGCGACGACAGTCCGGAGCGCGTCAGCTTCCGCGAGGTGATCGCGCAGGGTGCTCCGATCGACCTCCTTGGCTCGCAACTGGTCTCGATCAGCCCCGCCGCCATCCCATCGACGCGCTTCCGCGTTCCGGCCGCCCCTGTGGACGCCGCTCTCGTGCGCGAGCATCAAGCGGCCGTGAGCGCAGCGACGAACCCTGCGGCCCCAACTTCGGAGAATATGCTGCGCGGACAGGACCGCTTCATCAAGCGAGCGGTCTGGGCCTCTGATCGCCTGTGGCTGCTTACCGAGCGCGGCACACTGTCGAGCGTCGCACCGGGAGAGATCAACCGCCGCACTGAGACGACGCCCGGGCTGCCGGCCGACATCTGCGTCGCGGGCGCCGCACTGGTCATCCTCGGCGTGGATGGCCAGATGTCCCGCCTCGAGGATCGTTCCTGGCACGCGATGCAACGCCTGGACCTGAACGGGGAAGCGGTTCAGGCTCTGAGCTGCACCGACCAACGGGTGATTGCGGTGAGCCGGAACCGCCTCGTGGTCAGCGCGGGCGGGCGGCAACGCACCGTCCCCCTCTCGGCGCCGCTCACCGGTCCCATCGTACGAACGGCGCCCTTCGATACCGGCACGACCCTGTTGCTGGGGCTCGCGAAGGGAGAGTGGGGTGGCGGCCTCGAGCGCATCGATACAAATACGGGCGCGGTCAGTGAAGTCCCCGGACTTGGCGGCCCGATCAACGGCGTGGGACCCGAACCTGGCCACCCGGGCTGCGTCGTTGCCACCGTCGGCCTAGTTCACTTCTTTCCCAGCGGACAGGTGGTCGAGGCGTGCGGCGACAAGGTCCGACGCCTCTACTACAAACCGTACACAATGCAGAAGAGCTGGCCTGCCGATCCACCGAAATTGCCTTTTGAGACAGTGCCCTTCTACGCACTGACGGCCGCTGCCGATGGCTTGTGGGTAGCGGGTGGAGACGGGCTCTACGCGATCACCGCCGGCCGCCCGATCACTTTCAAAATCATGCCACCGTTCGAGCAGATCGACGGAGTGGATATCAGCTTTGCCGTACCCGGGCTGGCGCTCGTGAGCACTGACATCGACGCTCATGTCTCGCTCAGCGGCGGTGCTCCCCTCCTCGTCGCACGCTGAATCACCGCTTCTGCGAACTGGACCCAATTGCGGTCATTCACGGCGCCCTGCCCGCTTCCCAACTCCCGTCATCCTTTCATTTTAATGGTTTGGAGCCACCTATAAACGCAATTTGTTAAACGCTGGGCTGCCATGGGACCATTTAGTAACGGTAAGTAAGCGCGCCGTCGCCAATGCCGTGGTAGATACCTCCGACCTTTTTCGTTTTCCATCACCTTACATTGCGTTTGATTAGTCTTTCAAATACTGATCAATTGCCTCGACTGCCTCATATAAGCGAGCCGCTAAAAGGGGTTCATGGATGCCATCAGCCGTATCGATTTGACCAATTAATTGCGCACGAAGCTTGCGCAACTCGGCATGGTGGGCGAGTTTGGCAACAGACCGCCCGAGGATAACATCGATTTTTTTGAATGCGCCGATGATCGACGAGCCATCGACTGGCTTCTCCAATCTAGCGATTTCTTTATATTCTGATGGTACATCCGCGATGTCATTGCCTGTAGCAAAGATGCAGCGGACACCCTGAGCAAGCAGCCGGTCGACGACTGGATATACTTTGTGCTCACCAAGGTTAATGTCGAGGATAGCGCTGTCGATACGCTCTCCCCGATCAAGCAAAGCCATTGCCTGATCGACTGACGGTACAGGTCCAAGCACGATTGCTCCCGCCCGTGTGAGAGTGCGCTCGATCGCCTCGGCAACAACATACTCATCCTCGACCACGAGTATGCGCTGGTCCTCCATCAGCATCTCAGCCATCTTGCCCGTCCTCCAGCGTCCGGCGAGATACGACCGGCACGGCAATCGTACAGTGCACACCGTCTTCGACAAAAGCATAATGTGTCTTGGCGCCAAGCTGGTACGGCAGCGCACGTTCTATCAGTTGACGACCGTACCCCCCCGTGGGTGGTATAGTGCTCGGGTGTGAGATCTTCACGCCGCTCTCACGCCAGTCAACGTGGAGCCATGGAACGCCATCTTTTTCCGTATCCACGTGCCATGTGATCGTAAGCAAACCTCCGTCTGCTCCCAAGGCGCCATATTTGACGGCGTTGGTGCCAAGCTCATGTAGAGCAAGGGCCACGCTTTGAACCGCACGCGAACGTAGCGGGACATCAGGCGGGCCTGCCAATATGAGATGATCGTCACCTCCCTTCCGGCCGATGGCACCAAGCGCAACGAGCTCGGCACGCAAGAGGTCCTCGAAGTTTACTCGTTGGCCCGCCGTAGCATACGACAGCATCTTCTGAACGCGGGATAAAGCGGAGAGGCGGTCGTTGAAGCCGCGCTCAAACTCTTGAAGCGACGAGGCACCATCCAGCATCCGAGCGGCAATTGAACTTATGACAGCGATAAGGTTGCGTGTTCTGTGCTGCAGCTCGGCAACCATCACGACCTGCCGCTGTTCACTTTCTCGTAACGAGTCTGCGCTGCGCTTTAACGTATTGAGATCGCTGATCACACTTGCCTGCCCGGTCAAGTTACCTTGCTCATCGCGGACCGGAACCGCAGCAACCCGGACCCAGATAGCCCGCTGGTCGTCATCGGTGAATAGCATCTCCTGCCCAGGCGTGACGCATTCTCCGCGGTTGGCACGCGCACCTGGAAACTCGTCTGGGCGTAACAGTCGCCCATCATTGCTCCACGCTTGCCATCTCGCTACGCGATCCGGATCTCTGGAGGGCATCAAGCCGGTGGGACAGAAGTGCTGATACTGTGAATTGGACGCTAAAATCCGCCCGTTCATGTCCAGCGTAGCAACGCCCGCAGGCACGCTTTCCAGCATTGCCGCAAACCGAGCCTCACTCTGGTGACGAGCAGCCTCCGACTCTGCTAAGCGACGGCGTAAGTCGGCGATTGTTGCTGCATCATCCATATTACGTTCCATGCATAATGGTTGTCGATGCACCAAGAATAGTTGGCTGCATCAGCCATTCTTCGTGGAAAGCGCCGAGCCATGGGCTTGATGTCCACCCTTAACCCTCCCCGATCCACGTGCAGATATTCACCAATCGGAAAGCCATCAATCGGCACCGCGAGTCCCTTGCATACAAGTCAAAATTATATATTTCGACCGATGAACGTATCGTGGTTAGGTGATGATGCCGGCAGGTCATTGCGTTTCTTCCGTCGAGGGAGTCATCCTGAACGCGGATCAAGGTTTTCTCGATCTGCTACAGCGTCCCGTTGACGAAGTAATTGGCGTTTCGTACCGCCAGATTACCGATGCTCGCGACCTGGATCGAAGCGCAGACATGCTTGCTGCGCTTAAGGATGGCGCAGCTCCTGTACGATTACAAAAACGCTACTTGCGGCCAGATGGCAGCTCCGTTGCAGCAAATCTCCTGGTTACCCGCTTCGACAATCCCGACCGATTAATAAGTACGCTATTTTGGCACGAAAACGGCCGCCCATTGCCGCCAGCAAGGCTTTGGGAAGCAGCACTTCGGATACGCCATGTCCATGACGCGCGAGTCTCACTGTTCGGCGCGGATCTGAGCAGTGACCCTATAGGTTCGCTACTTATCGGCATTTATTTAGCGGAAGCAGAAGGTCGTGTTATCAGGTTGGTCGATATTGCAACGTATGCTAACATACCACTGTCAGTCAGCGAACGCTGGATTAAGGTGCTGCAGCAACGTGGCGTTCTTGAAGACCGGGACGCTAAGGCCGAGATTACATTCACGCAATCGGGTTCGAACAAGGTAGAAGCGATGCTGGCTACTGTTTATGAAGCCCCCGGTTCAACGGCGATGATTATTGATAGCCATAATCAAGGCAACGCCAGCTTTTGGTAATCATATTCAACTGATTTATATTCCTTATCAGCACTTTCGCTGGCTTAGCATAGTTTGACCCATAACCGCTCATTCATAGCACCCGGCCCGCTTCCCAACTTCAGACATTCATTCATGTCTGGAGTAGAGGCGATGCCGCCGACATTCCTTCCCCTTCAACCTTCTGCACGATGCATTTTGGAAGCGATCTGACGCGAGTTTCGGTTGGTCGGATCAACGTCATCCAGCTTGGCGTCCAACGCAGCAAATCCATAGACAGCTACCGTTCAACGTGTATTGTTCGAGCATTACACCAAGGAGACCTGCTGCATGCTGCTACCTATACTTGCTGCGGCAGCAACACCTGCGATTGCTGCTGAACCACTGCGACCGGTCCAAGTGATGGTGCTGGGTAGCTATCACTTCGGCAACCCTGGTCGTGACAAGGTGAATGCCCACGTCGATGATGTCACTACGCCGCAGCGCCAGCGCGAACTGGAAGCACTGGCTGATGCCATTGCAGCGTTTAAACCAACACGGGTCATGGTTGAGGCGCAACGCCCGGGCCCGACCTATGATGTGATGGACTTCGCAACGTTTACCCCAAGCCTGCTCAAGACCGGCCGGGACGAGAGGATTCAGATCAGTTACCGCATCGCTGAGCGCGCCGGCCTTCGGTCCGTTCAAGGTATCGACGAGCAACCCGACAAGGGCGAACCGGACTATTTCCCGATCAGCCGGGTCGAAGCTTATGCAAAAGCTCACGGGCAGAAGGCCTGTCTCGACGCCGCCTTTGCGACGGTCCAAGCGTCTGCCAAGAAGTTTGAGGCTGAGCAGGCAACCACCAGCATACCGCGTACGCTGATCCGCTATAATGACCCCTCCACGCCCATGGGTGGACAGGATTCATACTACTCCCTGCTCCGACTTGGCGACGGTAACGAGCAGCCCGGCGCAGATCTGAATGCCATGTGGTACCTGCGCAATGATAAGATTTTCGCCAAGCTCATCAACGTGGCCAAACCAGGCGATCGCGTCCTCGTCGTGTATGGGGCTGGTCACGGGTACTGGCTGCGACACTTCGCCTCAACGACGCCGGGCTACAGTTCGATTGACGTCAGGCCCTATCTTGAGAAGGCCGCCAGCAAATTAGCGGCGCCGAGATGAACCTGTCGCTCCTTGCCATACCAACGGCGGCTCTGCTGATCGGTGCGACTGACCTGCCCCGCGACTGGGCAGCGACCTTGCGGACGGACGCTCAGGCCTATCACGATCAGATCGCCGACAATCACCCTGGCCCCTACAACAAGCTCGACCCCGTCTTTGCGCGGCACAACGATGCCAGCTTGGCTTTCGCCTTGCGCCGCGCTGCGACCGTTCGAGACTATCCGGGATATCTGTGGGCAATGCGCGGTTACGTGGCGAGCTTCAACGATGGACATGTCGCGCTCGACGTCGACCAGCCAGCCGCCCTGCCGATCCGCTGGCCCGGCTTCCTGACGGGCTTTGAAGGCGCCGGACGTCAGGTCGTGATGACCCGAGCAGATGACGCTGTCCTGCCGCTCGGAGCAGTACTCGTAAGCTGCGATGGCATTGATGCCCAACGCCTGGCTACCCGCAACGTCGGTGCTTTCCGCGGCAGGTGGGAACTGGTCAGCCAGCGAGCAATCAATGGTGGTCGATTGTTTCTCGACGCCACTAACCCTTACATCAAGCGTCCAGTCCGCTGCCGTTTCAAGGTCGATGGCAAGCCAAAGGATGTGACGCTCAGCTGGCGCGATCTGCCTGAGGCAGACTTCGACACTCGGTTTGCCGCCACTGCCCCGCGGGCGCATCCGGAGTTCGCGGCTCGAACCCTTACTGACGGCACGCGCTGGTTTTCGCTTCCCGGCTTCAACGGTGACCCCGACAGCGCTGATGCCAGGTCCCTTACGCCAATGATCAAATCGATGAAAAGGGACGCCATCGCGATCGCAGCCGCACCGCGCATCGTGCTAGACCTTCGAGGCAATGGCGGTGGATCGTCCGACTGGTCGTATCAGATTGCGGCTATTCTCTGGGGCCAGGCTGCGGTGAATGCGCTTCCATCAGGATCGGAAGGGGTCGACTGGCGCGCTTCGGCTGGAAACATTGCCACGCTCGAAGGCTATCGTACCGCCTGGCAGCATTCCGCCGATGTTTCGCAGGCGGCGAGAGACTGGGCCGATCGCACAGCGAAAGGCATGACATCTGCCCGCGCGCTCGGGCAGGCGCTCTGGCGTGAGGTCGATGCCGACGAAGCGAAGCCAGCGGCAACCGGCGCTGCTCCCGTGCTGAAGGGGCGTGTGTTCGTGCTGACGGACTGGGGATGCGGATCGGCATGTCTTGATGCGGTCGATCTATGGACCGCATTAGGCGGCATTCATGTCGGGCAGGAGACCAGCGCTGACTCGCTTTATATGGACGTACGGCAAGTCGCTCTGCCCAGCGGCTTTGCCCGGGCCGTCATTCCGATGAAGGTGTATCGCGGCAGAAAACGTGGCTCGAACGTCCCGGCCAGGCCAGCACACGCTTACACGGGTGATATGCGTAATACTAATCAGCTCGAGCGCTGGATCACTGACCTTTAGCCTGGAATAGTAAATACCAGCGTCTATTGGACTGCTTCGATGGGCGAGTGTCGTACCGCGAAAAGGGCATTATCTTGAAAAGGTTATTATCGGCTGCGTTGCTCATTAGTTTAGCGTCTGGAGCGAATGCTGCCCCAAACGGTCCGGTGCGGCTGCCGTTGGAAAGCTACCGCAAAGGCGTAGCGGCACGAGTGAAGGTGGCCGGACGGGAGCGCCTATTTCAACTCGACACAGCAGGCGGACTGACGGTGCTCTCACCAGCGCTGGCGAAGGAAATGAACTGCCAACCCTGGGGATCAATTACCGGCTTTCATATGACCGGCACAAAGATCACCGCCCCACGTTGCGACAATGTTGCAATCCACTGGAAGAACCAGACGCTACAGAGCCCTGTTGCAATCGTCATGGACGTGGGGTCTCCCGACACACCGATCGATGGCCTGCTTGCCCTCGACGCATTCGCTGGGCGCACTGTCACGATCGATTTCGCAGGTCGTGAACTCACGTTGGAAACACCTGAGAGCACGGCTAGGCGCAGGGCGGATGCAGTGGAGCTTCCGGCAAGTCTGGCTCGTGAGATTGGCGGTCTGGCGCTGTCTGTTTTCATCGACGTCCCCACCGAACGTGGACCGGTGCGCCTTGAGTTGGACAGCGGCAACGGTGGCACAATCCTGGTCGCGCCAAAACTCCTTCCTTTATTCGGCTTGAAGAAGGTTACTGGCGAGGGGCCGCAACAGGGCCGCTTCCAGATCGCCCCCAATGTCGAAGCGTCCGGGATGATCTTCAGCCCCGACATCGTGATCGATGGAAACCTTGGCATGCCGTTTCTGAAAGATTGGGTGGTCACCATGGATCTTGCCCGAGGACGGGTTTGGCTCAAACACAGTGCCGTTGCAGCACCCGCCGGCATGGGGGCCCCGCCGCCAGTGAAACCCGCGGGGTAAGGGGAAATCAAAGTCGCAAGCGAAAACGCTACGGGCACCGCGCTCGTGAACTTGGCGGCTTACATTCGGACGTTTGCGAGCTTCCGAGCATAGCGTCGGTCGCGAGCCAATGAACAAAGGGGATGCTAATGAAAATTTTGATGATGGGCGCGTTGCTCGCTGCCCTTCCCGCCGGACCATCGCAAGACCGCAGCCCACAAACGATAAGCCTAGAGCTTTTTCAAGGTAAACAGTTCACTGTTCAGGCATCGGTCGGCGGTCGCGAGCGCATCTTCTTGTTTGACACCGGCGAGGGGGTGACAATGATTACGCCAGCCCTGGCCCGCGACCTTGGCTGCGAACCTTGGGGTAACGTCACGGCGTTCCGTATGACCGGAGAGCGACTGGACCTACCACGTTGCGATGACGTCGCTTTCAAAATGGGCAACCACGCCTACACAGCACCGACAACGATCGTCTACGATCTCGGCAAGCTCGACGCCGACACCGCCAAGCTGGACGGCTCGATTGGACTTGACCTCTTCGCTGGCCGTATCATCACTATCAGCTTCGCCAGTCGCCAGATCGTGATCGAAACACCGGGCTCCCTCGCGGCGCGTATGAAGTCCGGTCTCGAAGTGCCGGTTCGGCTGGTGCGGGGAGCAGAAGGTGCCGCCCTTGACGTCAACATCGGGGTGAACACCCCCCGGGGTCGTGCCTGGATGGAACTGGACTCGGCCAATGCAGGGCCAACGATCTTCGTATCGCCGCAGATCGCGCCGCTTCTTGGCTTACGCACGGACATTCGGACGGCTCAGCCGGTTAGCGCGACGATCACGCGCGACGTAGTATTTACCGGGCAAGCACGGGTCTTTCCGAATATGATCATGGACGGCAATATCGGCTTGCAGCTGATGGGAAAGCGCAATCTGACGCTCGATCTGGGATCCGGCCGGGCATGGATCGGTAAGGCGCAATGACTCATCCCCGTGGCGGCTCGGTGACGCGCTTTACGATTAGCCCGGCGCGAAAGTTGATAGGCCTGCCTTGAGGCTGGGTGGCAACGGGCGAAATACGTGCCGCGACCGGGCAACATGCCGGCTACCTTGGATATTCTCGAATTATGCCAATCGATCCTGACCAAACCGCCACCATCGTCACCAGCCGGGCCATCCGTGCCGGCCATGAGCGGGATTTCGAACGCTGGGTGGAAGAGCTGAACCGGCTGGCCCGCGTGGCGCCGGGGTATCGGGCTGCCATCCGGCTCGGTCAGACGGCTGGCTTTCAGCACCTACTCTTTCGCTTCGACGATCGCGCCGCAGCCGATACATGGCATGACGACCCCAAGATGCGCGCGCATGTCGCCATCGCGGATCGCTTCTCTACAGCGCTGCGCCAGCTCGAGGTAGGCGACGGGGTCATTTTTGATCTGCCGAGCGATGCGAGTGCGAGCAAATGGAAGCGGTTCGTGACGACATGGCTGACGGTGTTCCCGGTCCTGCTTATCATCAGCATGATGGTCCGTGCAGCCTTGAAAGACGCACCGCTGCCGCTGCAGCTTTTGCCGTCGTCTCTGCTTCTCACCGCAACCTTGCAGTGGATCATTCTTCCGCGCCTGCAACGATATACCCGCTTCTGGCTTTTGCAGGACGGCTCAGGCCGGCTGCAGACGTGAATATAAGGCATGACGACTAAAAAGGCGAGATCCAGCCTTAGCTTGAACGCTCCCCGTCTCCTACCATCTGTTCATCTGACAAGCGCGAGAGCAACGTGTACTTATTTTGCAGACGTGGTCGAGCTTAGTCACATGCCTGTGCCGCAATTCGGCCAAGAGACTACATGGGGAAATTCCGTACTGCCAAGCAGACTAGAGCGTCTGCCGCGCCGCCCCCCCCGAAGTAGAATTTACCGTTTTCTTTGTTTCGGCAAAATAGCGATCCGTCCGATCATCTTTTCTCCATGTTCGTCGCGTTTCAGCTCGATATCTACTGCCTCGACTTGCTGGGCTGCCCTACCGAAATCGCGGAACAGATGCACGGTCAGTAGCGACGAGCCATTGGGGTCAAGCCGGTCGGCATTATAGACGTTGGCGCGAACGACATACTCTCCACCACGCGCGCGATGGAGGAAATACTCCTCCGGACCAAAACCCGTCGTCATGTCGTTCGAAAGATGCCCGCCGCTCGCGGTCCGCGGATGATTGTAGATCGCCCGCTCGCCGCCGGGCTCGTCCACCCAAAGGTCTAGATCGGTGGCGTCCGTCGTCCAGTCGACGACCACGCGAATATCGGTGTCGAGCAGTGCCGTAAGCGCAGGTTCCAGAGGACTGCGTCCGCCCAGACGCTTTAGCGGCGGCAGCAGTGCATTGGCCTCCATCAGCGCAACCAGGTCGATCCCGTCCCAGCGTTGGTCCAATGGCATGACCGCCACCTCGCGCAATAGCGCGACAGCCCGCGTCAAATCCGCCAGCGCTGTCGCCGGTCGGGTTGTAGCGCGCGTGCTAAGGGCAAGCGCGAGCAGACGCCGAGGCTGTGGCCGGTCGGGCTCTAGCGCCGCCTGCCGCTCCCGCAATTCAATCGCTCGATCGATCGCGCCATATCGCTCCAGCCGGTCAGCGACGATGCCCAATGTCGTCGCGTTGGCCGTCGGCAGTTCAAGCGCGGACAGCACGACCTGCACCGCATCCATGGTCCGCCTATGGCGACGTAGCCATTCTGCAGAATCCAGATAGAAGGCCGGCACGCCACCGGCTTCGGGCTCTGCCTCGGCGAAGCGCTCGTCGAACCGTGCCGGCGCGGCGTCGAACGTTCGTAGATACTCGCGATCGGGCTGCCAGGCCTCGATCGAGATGGCAGGGGCCGATGGTTGCACACGGCTACTGGTCACTAAGATATCGGCACCTAAGGGAGCTGCCTCGCCAGGTTCGGGTGCAGGCGCCGGTGGCGGTGGCGGTGGCGGTGGCGGTGCATACATTACTACCGCCGGTGGGTTGTTCGAACGGGCATGACGGGCAGCTTGTTTCTTGGCGGCCGCTTCCGCGATTGGATCGAACCGCTTTTTCCACCAGGCGACCTGTTCCGTCCAATCACGCGTTACCCGCTCCAACCGCAGCCGTTTTTCATCGGCGCGCTCGCCGTCCATCCGCTTCCGGCTCGCAAGATATAGCAATAGCGCGTCGGAGGGATAATTGGCGGGTGGGGCGATATCGGCAGTTAGATAGTCCTGAGGCGCTTCTAGCACGAGGAACGCCAAGCTGGGACTGGCAACGCCGTAACGCCGACTGGTCGCAACATACTCGAGCCGCTGCGCGGTCCCACCCAAAGTCGTCAACAGATTGGCAGCCACCAGTGCGCCGTCACCATCGAACGGCACGGCCTCGCCAAGTGACCGTAGCGTTTCTGCTCCACCGATTCGCACCCGAACACCTCCTCGCGCTGGGGCACGCGCGACTACACGCCACTGCCCTGGGGGTGCAGCAAGCGGCACGACGGCGAGTTCGTTACCGTTCTGGTCAACTACCCCGGCGACGCCGGCCACAGCGCTCGCGAGCGCAGCAGCGACGCCAGCAACGTCCTCTCCTGGTGCAAACGCCTGCCCACCAGTAGCTCCTGCAAGATGTCTCAGCCAGCCGATGTCCGCCGTCGGCGATACAGCGATCGCATCCAGTCGGCAGCGGGGCGCGAAAACGCTTGCACGGTCGATTGTCGGCCGCCCGTCGGAGAACAGCAGGCAACGGTCAGGCGGCGTCCCAGCCTTAGCCGTAGCAGATCCGGCTGCCTCCGCCACAGCTTCAAAACTCGTGGCGCCGCGGTAGCGTACGCCCCGCACCGCCTCGATCGCCGCATCCGCCGTCGCGGCGATAGTGCGCGTGGCGCCGTCGCTTGCGAACGTCACAATCTCAATCTGCTGAGGCTGTAAGGCGGCAATCACCTGGCGGAGCAGCGCATATTCGGTGCCGTGGCGGTCTAAGAGACGCGAGCGTGATCGGTCCCAATAGACCCGTAGCGTCCCGCCCGCCTTCGACGCAGCGGCCGGGGGCAGCATCCCAGACAGCTGGACATATTGTTCGCTCGTATGGTGACGGCTGACGATCGTGTCCGCGGTCGCGACGGGCGCGACGACTATCGCGCCGTTCAGCGTGCCGTTGCCGCTCGCCTCGGCACTCTGTCCACCCTGTTGCCCACCGCCCTGCCACGTTCCCTGCCGACCGTCCGGCATCAGCAGTGCCGGCATAGCCCGCACACCATCCGCCATCACTCTGACCGTCCACCCCTCCCGCGCCGCGCCGATGCGCAGCGGTAGACGGAATCCCTCGGCACCGATCGGCGCGACGAAGCGCACCTGGATCTTTCGTCCTCCGCCCGGCGGGATGGGAAAGACGCGGGTGCGGAAACCTCCGTCGGGCACGACTTCTGCCAGCCCGGGATCGACACGATGACGAACTTGCGCCTCGTAGACCGCCTTGGCCTTTGGCTGATCGACCAGAACGCCGTCGACGAGCGTACCGCCGATATCGAGTGCATAACCAGTAACCACTGCATCTTTGGGAAGCGCGAGACGGAAGTCGCCCTCGAGCACCTCACGCCCTTCGTTGGAAAACTCTGCGATGATGGTCGTCTCGGCCACCGCCCCATGCACGCGAACGGCGACGTCGAAGCGGCGCAGCGCAATGTCACGGGCATGGGCGGCATCGCGAACACCCGTGGCCGAGGCTGTCAGGCTTGGATTTGCGATCGGCTCTTGGGAATGGACCGGGCTGAGCGCAAAAACCAGCGTTCCTAGTATGAATCCGTGGCGTTTCATCCTGCCCCCTTGCGTAGCGTTGAATAAGCTAGAGCGGCCAGTGGTTCAGCAGCAATGGTAAACCACGTGGCTAGCTGCCTTGACCCACTTCCGGCCGCACAGAGACTGCGAGGCGCCGCACGAAACCGACAGCTCGTTCAGCATCATCGACGGCTGATCAACCACATTTCCAAACCGCCGGTTTACTGCGCCTGCGTACACTCGAATGACCGATTTGGGCCGATGGAGATGATCGATGGGTCACTCGTCAATGGACCCCGCCTTTCACGAACTTCGGCCTTGGAACGAAGGCCGGCTGATCGGTGCGAAGCGGGCGCTGAAACAGCAACAGGTCTGGGCCATTCGCTTCTGGCTCGACCAGCATAGGCGACTACGCGACCGAGCGCTGTTCGACTTCGCCATCGACAGCAAGTTACGCGGCTGTGACGTGGTCAGGGTGCGGATCGGCGATGTAATTTCCGGCGGGCGCGTCCGTGACCGCGCCGTCATGGTTCAGCAGAAAACCAAACGACCGGTTCAGTTCGAGATAATGGACACGGCGCGAAAGACGATGCGGGCATGGTTGGAGCGACGTGGGGGGACACTGAACGACTTCGTTTTCCCGAGCCGTAACGACTACATGGACCACATGAGCACGCGGCAATATGCCCGCCTTGTGCGCGAGTGGGTGGTCGGCATCGGCCTTCCGGCGCAGGATTATGGGACGCACTCGCTACGGCGCACGAAAGCATCGATCATCTACAAGGCGACTGGTAACCTCCGCG
This sequence comes from Sphingomonas sp. Leaf20, assembly GCF_001421535.1. Classification (GTDB taxonomy): domain Bacteria; phylum Pseudomonadota; class Alphaproteobacteria; order Sphingomonadales; family Sphingomonadaceae; genus Sphingomonas. Next base: position 805,362 of record NZ_LMKN01000009.1, read on the forward strand.
CCGTTCAGATCCTTCTCGGCCATGCCAAGATCGACAGCACGGTGCGCTACTTGGGCGTTGACGTGGAGGACGCTTTGGAATTGGCCGAACGCACCGAGGTGTGAGCGGACCCACGATGCGACATTCGTGGCCTATGCCAGCGTCTCGAAACCTGCCATTCATTCAAGTGGCAGCAAGTCTTGCCCAAATCTAGCCACTCCGGACTATTAGTGCTCACTGTTGCAGGCATTGTGGGTGAGCCACGGGGGTTATCGGTGACGGAATTCACACGACCAGTAATCGAGCAGCAGTGGTTGGATCTCACCCGCATACGCCTCCCCAAGCGCGCAATCGAATCGCGATGGTCGTTGCGGCTTGATCACTGTTTTCAACGTATACTGCTCGACGATGCCTGCGGCGGATGTTGGTACGACCATATTGTAGGTAGACCCGCTTACGCTAATGCGCCCGAGGCGGTGCTAGCCCGTGCGATCGCTACCGGCGAGGCGCTGCTAGCCGGAACGGCTGACTTGATTGCCCTTAACGCGCAGTCGCTGGCATGGAGGGGGAAAGGCAGAAAGCTAACGCGCAGCGAAATTGCAAACCGCCGCCTAAGACCCTGAGAAATGGGTTGAAGCGGTTGACCGATATGAGCGTCTTACTGCGCATGATGAAAGGATTAGCCGCCGCAAGCGCCGCGCTGAGCGGAAACGCAGGCGATGTTCGTTGAGCGCGCCAGTGGGGTGCGACAGAAGCCCGCCTAGCCGCCTGCAACAGGTCTGCCATCGCAAAGACCCACTTGCGGTCATTCGCGGCCTCTTTCTGGCTTCCCAATTTCCGCCATCCATTCAGTATTGCAGCAGAGAAGGTGCTGAGCCTCGGCCCTGCCCGCTGCCTCGCCAGCTTTCAAAAGGATGATGAGGCGGCAAAGCTTTTACCGGCCCATTAACTGGCTGTCGGCTGCATAAGCTCTATCGTGATATGATCGGGGCCTGAAACGTAGGCCACCAACGTTCCCTTCCGTGGACCACCCGGGATCGGCAACGGATTGCCTTTCGCCTTCCATCCTGCTGCCTCGACGCGGGCAATGGCGACGTGAATATCCTTTACGGTCAGAGCCAGGTGGGCCGCTCCGATCGATCCCGCGCCGCTGAGCACCGTCCCGTTCTGGAGCCCGTTTGAATATTCCAACAGTTCGACCACGTAGCCGTCTTGTGCCCTGACGATCGCCGTTTTCACACTCGGATCATCCACACCTGTCACCTGATGCAGGAAGTCGCCCCCCATGTCCGATTGCCGCTCAAGTGTGAAACCGAGCGCTCCCGTCCAGAACCGAACGGCTTCGTCCAAAGACGACACAGCGAAGCCTGTGTGGTCCACGGCAATTACGTTTGCGGCGTCTCCCGTCCAGAACCGAACGGCTTCGTCCAAAGACGACACAGCGAAGCCTGTGTGGTCCACGGCAATTACGTTTGCGGCGTCCGTCATTACTGCCCTCTCACTGGTATGCCGGCCGCGCTTACCACGCGACCGTTCACCATCGTAAACCGCTTTCCCAAACCCTTCCCCGCATACACTTTCCCAATATGGGCTGGTGGACACGGAGAAACGGAAAGGCTTCGAGCCCCTTTAAGCGGCGGGTTCCAGGATGCGAAAGACCTTGGGAGCAGACGAGCTTGGTCATGCAGCGATCAGGCGACCAGCGGCCGCGGAGACCCACAAACGGCCCCTCAGGGCTCCATAGCCTCGTCCCAACTCCGGCCGTCCGTTCATTTGGCGATACGCCATTTTTTTCGGCGCGTCGTACGAGAGCTTCGGGCAGAAGGAACGTAGAGAGGTGGTCTTGACGACGCGATCGTGATTAGCCGTCACTCGAACTCAAGGTCTTTGATACGCACGGCATATGGTGGACAGTAAAGTCCATGTGCTTCGGTAGATTTCGCAACCACCGAACCGGCGTTGATGACGCACCCCTCTCGCACGATAACGCCTGGGTAGATGGTGACGTTGGCGCCTACCCAGCAACCGCGCTCGATCAGGACAGGCCGAAGTCGATCCCCGTCCACGCCCCGTCGCCAGACCGAGCGCGTGATGTGGTGGGTCAGCGAGATGATCGTGCACCGGTAGCTGATCCGCACCGCTTCGCCGATCTCGACGCCACCGCCGGCGTCGATCAGTCCTTCCGGGCCGACGAACGCACCCCTACGCAGCGTCAGGCGATGCGGATCGATAACCGTGCAGCTCGGATCGATAAAGGCCCCTTCCTCCATCGTGATGAGGCGCAGCATGTCTTCGGTCAGCACAGGCGTCTTTTCTCAGTTCTGCAATCCACCGTCCGTCGTCGAGGCGTCCCTCGCGGTCAACTCCCGACCGTCTCAGTACCGGACCTTCGCACCCGCGTAAAAATACCGCCCGACCGGCGAGATCGGCACGTTGGTCTCGAAGCCGATGTCTGGCTTCTGGTCGGCGAGGTTGTTGACCCCGCCATAGAACGAGAATCTCTCGTCAACCGCGACCTCGGTCTGCACGTCATGCTGCCACAGCTCCTTGTACCGGAGATAGCGCGGATCGACGAGGCTTGGGTTCGCATCGGTATCGACCTTCGCAAACCGGCGGACGCCGTCCTGCCAGCGCAGGTTGTAGCTCACCGTCAGCGCCCCCGTGGTCCAGCTCGGAGAGAATGTGAGGGTATATGTCGGACGGAACGGCTGATCGACATTGTCCTCGGTGATGGCGCCCGGCGTGGCGACCTGTTCGAGCTTGTTGAGATAGCCGCCGACTAGCCGGATATCGAACGCGCCTGCTCGCGCCGTCCGGAAGCGATAGGCAATGTTGAGTTCGGCGCCGGCGGTGCGGAACGCCGCGACGTTCTGCGGCTGGACGACATAGCCGTTGATGAACCCGGTGCCGCGCTCGCGGCTGATCGCGTTGCAATAGGCGTTGTCGAGCGTCGGCTGGTCGACGCACAGGGACGCGATCGTGTTCGCATCGGGCGTGTTGATCGCGTCGCGCAACCGGATATCGTACCAGTCGAGCCCGATCGACAACCCCGCAATTGGCCGTACCACGACGCCTGCGGTCCAGGTACGGGCTACTTCGGCGCGCAGGTCCGGATTGCCCTGCTGCGTGCCGGGGATGAAGATCGTCGCGTTCGGGTTGTTCTGCGCGGTGAAGGTGGCGGGATTGCCCCCTGCGCCGGTAATCAGCGTCTGGCAGTTCGCGGTGCGGAACTGCGTCCCGAGCGTGCGGTTGCCGAGATAGCACGGGTCGGAGAAGAAATTGCTGCTGCCAGTCTGTGGGCGGAAGATCTCGCCGATGTTAGGCGCGCGGACCGAGCGGCCGTAGGAGCCGCGGAAGCTGATCTCGCGGATCGGCGCGTAGATGCCGTTGAACTGATAGGCGCGGGTCGAGCCGACCGTCGAATAATCCGAATAGCGTCCCGCGGCACCGACCGACAACAGGCTGGCGAACGGCACGTCCTTCAAAATCGGCGCGTTGAGCTCGCCGAACGCTTCCCGGACATCGAAACGGCCGCTCGACGGGGTCGGCAGGATATATTCGTCATATTGATAGAACGCGTTGTCGCTGATCGCCTGCGCGGGGCGGAAGCTGCTCGACTCGCGCCGGTATTCGCCGCCTACCGCGAACGCGACCGGGCCGCCGGGCAGCGCAAAGAACTGCCCGAAGTCGCCGTTCAGCGACGCGTTGGCAACATGCTGCGTCAGCCGTGCATCGCTCGCTGGGTTGCTCAGGAAATACCCGAACGACGCGGGGTTCACGGTGTTGCTGCCGAACGTGTTGACGGGGATGCAGCCGGCCGCGCGGGCGTCGGCCGAGCGGCACACGATCGTTCCGCCCGGCCCGCGCACCGCGTCGAGCGCGTTCAGGAAGCGATCGTTGAGACGGTCGTTGAGCTTGGTCGCGCGGACGTCGGTCTGGCCGTAGGTATAGGAGACGTCGTAGCTCGCATGCTCCGATATGCGACCGGTGACGTCGACGACGCCGCGATAGGTGCGCCGCCGGTCTTCCTCGCCACGCCGCGGGATGTCGAAATTGTTGCGGTTGACATCGACCGAGCCGAGCCCGGCAGCTGTCGCGGCGGCCAGAATGCTTGCCGGGATATACGGATTGTCGAGCGCGATGGTCGCCGGATAATTGCCGCCATAACCGCCGAAGCTGGTCACGGTCGACTGGACGAACTTGCCCTCCAGGCTGACCTTGAACGCGTCCGACGCGTCGTAATGCGTCAGCGCGTTGATCGCGTGGCGGCGGGTACGCGGGAAGATATCGCCGATATAGCCCGCGACCGGCGTGTCGTCACCGCCGACCGTGTACCCGTCGTTCTGCAGGAACCGGCCGGGCGTGTAGAGCGCGCCGTCGCCGCGGAAAACCTGGTCGCCGATATACACGATGCCCTGGTTCGAACTGTACGGATAGCGCAGGTCGCCGACCGGTCCGACCTTGTAGCTGCCAGGGCGCATCGGGTCGTAATTGTCGAGGTTGACGAAATACTGGCGGTCGCCCTGTGCGAGATACCGACGATCGTCGTTCGCGAGCGGCTGGTCGGCGTTATACTCGTAGGCGAGCGTTAGATTGCCACGGCCGTCGGCGAAGTTGCGGCCCGCGATCAGCGAGGCGAAGCGGTTGGCGGCGTCGCCCCGCTCAGAGATGCCAAACTGGCTGCGGGCCGCGACGCCATCGAAATCACGCTTCAGCACGAAGTTGACGACGCCCGAGACGCCGTCCGCGCCGTACACAGCCGACGCCGCGCCTGTGAGCACATCGACGCGCTCGATCAAATCAGTGGGGATCGCATTGATGTCCACAGCAGCGGTGTCGGGCTGGCCGGCGACATGGCGGCGGCCGTTGACGAGCACCAGCGTCCGGTTGGGGCCAAGCCCGCGCAAATCGAGCAGGTTGAGCCCGACCTGCCCGAAGCTGCCGTCGGCCTGCGCGTTGCCCGCCGTCCGCGTGCTGTCGCGCGAATTAGTGAGCGCCGGCACGCGCTGGAGAAAGGTCGTGACGTTGGTGTTGCCCGACTGCTGGAGGTCGGCCGCGCTGAACGAGACGATCGGGTTGGGCGCCGCGTAATCGGGGCGGGCGATGCGCGAACCGGTCACGACGATCTCACCTGCTGCTTCGGGGGCCGGGTCCGCGGGCGCATCAGTGGCCGGTGAAGCGACCTGTGCCTGTACCGACGTTGCGGCAAGCAGCGCGACGCCAGACAGCAGATGACGGCGGCAAAGGATACGCATAACTTCTCTCCCTGTTCGCCGGCATTGGCCCCCGCCAGCGTTGCCTCCGGCTTAAGCGCATCGGCCGCCACGGGGCAAGCATGTCGGCCGTGCAATCCCCGCCAAGGCATTAACCTAACGCAGTATTTCGCTGGGTATCGCCTCCCGCAGGGGGTGGCGTGGAAGGCCGCGATGCGCCACGATCCGGCGATGGGGGCACAGCCGCACGACTGGACTCGACGAAGCGCGCTCGGGCTTCTGCCGACGCTCGGCCTCGCGGCTTGTGCCCGATCGCGCGCACCCGAACCGCTGAAATTCTGGGCGATGAGTTACGAGGGCGATTATTCGCCGATGCTGATGCCCGCCTTCACCGCCGCGACCGGGATCCCGGTCGACATACAATCGCTGCCTGCGACCGCAGCACACGAAAAGCTGCTGACCGCGCAGGCTGGCGGCGCCATGCCCGACGTGCTGATGCTGTATACCGGCTGGGTCCAGGAATTCGCCACGATCGGTGCAATCGCCCCCGTCCCGCCGCCGGCCATGGTCGCCGATCTGTTCCCCGGGGTGCTCGACGCGACCCGTGTCGGCGGGCGCGACTTCGCCGTGCCGTGGTCGGTCGCGCCTCAGGTCCAGTTCTACCGACGAGATATCCTCGCCAAGGCTGGCTATGCCGCGCCTGCCGAAGACTGGGACGGCTGGCTCCGCATGGGTCATGCCATCAAGCGACAGCGGCCCGACGACTTCGTGTTCATGCTTCTGCTCAACTGGCCCGACATGCTCATCACGATGCTCGGCCAGACCGGCGCGACGCTGCTGCGCGACCATGATACGCGCGGCAATTTCCAGACGCCGGAGGCTCGTGCCGCGTTCGCCTATTACGCGCGTATATTTGCCGAAGGGCTCGCGCCAAAAGCGCTCTCGACCGAGATTCAGGATCCGGTCGCGGCGTTCGCGCAAGGCTATTTCGCGATCTGGCCGACCGGGCCGACGACGATGCTCGACCTCCATCGACGTGCCGCGGAGATCCCCGCCGAGCGCTGGGCGACGGCGCGGCTCGCGGGTCCGCACGGCGTCGGCGCAGTGTCGGGGCTGAGCACCAGCCTGTGCGTGTCCGCGTCGACACCGCGCCCGGCCGAAGCTTGGGCCCTGGTCCGCCACCTCAGTTCACCGGCGAGCGAACTCCGCTACCAGACCATGATCGGCAATCTCCCGGCCCGGCTTAGTGCGTGGACGTCGCCGCAACTCCGCGCGCCGATACTCGCGCCGTTCAAGGCACAGATGCGCTTCCCTGCCACCGCACCGAAGGTGATCGAATGGGAGCGGATCAAACTCGAAATCCAGTTCGCCGCCGAACGCGTCGTTCGAAACGACCAGACGATTCCGCAAGCGCTCGCCGGGCTCGACACGCGCGTCGACCAGTTGCTCGCCAAGCGCCGCGCGCTGGTCGAGGCGGGCACGCTGGCATGACCCGCCAGGAACGGGCCGCCTGGCTCTTCTCCGCACCGGTCCTCGCGATCATCGCATTGGTCTTCGTCCTGCCGACCGCACTGGCGATGGCGTTGTCGGTCACCGATTACTCGATCTACGCGCTCGCCGACTGGGCGAACCTGCGCTTCGTCGGGCTCGGCAATTTCATCGACCTGTTCTCGACGCCGCTGTTCTGGCGCGCGATCGGCAATACCGCGCTGTTCGCCCTGCTCGGCGTGCCGATGGCGATCGGTGCGTCGCTCGCCGTCGCGCTGCTGCTCAACGACGCGACGGTGCGGTGGAAGCCGCTGTGGCGCGTGCTGCTGTTCGCGCCCTACGTCACCAGCATCGTCGCGACCGCGGTGGTATGGCGCTTCCTGTTCAACGAACGCTCGGGGCTGATCAACCGCGCACTGGCGACGGTTGGGGCAGCGCCGGTCGACTGGCTGGGCAACCCGCACACCTCGATTCCCGCGATCCTCATCTTCGTCACGTGGAAGATCTTCGGCTACAACATGATAGTCTTCACCGCCGCGCTGTCCGCAGTGCCGCAGGACCTGATGGAAGCCGCGCGGCTTGACGGCGCCGATCGCTGGGGCCGCTTCCGCCACGTCACCCTCCCTGCGATCGGCCCGACGTTACTGCTCGCCGCGGTGATGAGCGTCGCGGGCTTCCTCCAGATCTTTGCCGAGCCCTATGTCATGACGCTCGGCGGGCCTGCGCAGAGCACGACGACGATCCTGTATTTCATGTTCGACGAGGGCTTCAAATGGTGGAACCTCGGTCAGGCCAGCGCGGTCGCGTTCGTCCTGTTCCTGATGATCCTCGCGCTGACGATGATCCAGACGCGGATCGGGAGGCGCTACGAATGGCTCTGACGAAACCGCGTGCGATCCTCGCCAATACGCTCGTCGCGCTGCTGACCGCGCTGACGATCGCACCGTTGCTCTACATGGTGATCGTCTCGTTCATGCCGCGCGGCGAGTCGAGCAATCTGCCGACGCCGCTCTGGCCATCGCATTGGTCGATGGAGAACTACCACGAACTGCTCGTCCGGCGGCTGATCGACGGCGCGTGGTTCGACTACCGAATCGTCCCGGCATTGTTCAACAGCATCGCCATCGCAGCGATCTCGACGCTGCTCGGCCTGCTGCTCACGGTGCCGGCCGGCTACGCCTTCGCCAAACTGCGCTTCCGCGGGCGCGAGCGACTGCTGAAGATTCTGATCGCGTCGCTGGTCGTACCCGGCCAGGTCGCGATGCTGCCGCTCTTCCTGATCTTCAAGCAGCTCGGGCTAGTCAACAGCTATGCGGGCGTCATCCTGCCATCGCTCGCTGGTATCTTCGCGATCCTGTTCGTACGGCAGGCAACCCTGGCGATCCCCAACGAGATGATCGACGCGGCGCGGATCGACGGTGCGAGTGAGGCGCGGATCTTCGTGACGATCGTCCTCCCGCTGCTCACCCCGATCGTCGTCACGCTGGCGCTGTTCATGTTCCTCGGCTCGTGGAATGACTTCCTCTGGCCGCTGATCGTGCTGGCCGACCAGCATCTCTACACGTTGCCGGTCGCGGTCGCGGCGATCGCGCGCGAGCATTCGGCGGATGGCGAGCTGATGATGGCCGCCGCGGTCGTCACGACGATGCCCGTGCTGCTGCTCTTCCTGGCGATGCAGCGTTATTACCTGACCGGGCTGCTCGGCGGCAGCGTGAAGGGATAGGCGCAGCCATCGGCGCCGAACACATGCGCGTCGTCGGGCGCAACGCCGACCCGCAGGGCTTCGCCAAGCGTGATCGAGCGGTCCCCCGGCAATTGCGCGACGATCGTATCCGCCGCGCCGCGCGCGCCGAGATACGCGAACGACAACGGCCCGAGCCGCTCGAATAGCTCGACCGCGCCAACGAACGGTCCTGTATCATCGACGTGCAGGTGTTCGGGCCGGACGCCGAGTGTAACCGCCGCGCCGACCGCCTCCTCCGACACGATCGCGCCGGTCCTCACCATCTCGCCGCCTGCCAGTCTTACCGTCGTGCCTTCGGCGTCGACCGACGCAATCGTTGCCGCGAGCAGGTTCATCCCGGGCGAGCCGATCGCCGCGGCGACTGCCAGGCTCGCCGGTCGCCGGTACACTTGGATGGGCGGCCCGACCTGCTCGACACGCCCCTCGTTCATCACGACGATGCGGTTGGCAAGCGTCATCGCCTCGAGTTGATCGTGCGTCACGTAGATCATCGTAGCGCCAAGCTGTTGATGCAGCCGCGCAAATTCGTGCCGCATCCGTGAGCGCAGGTTGGCATCGAGGTTCGACAACGGCTCGTCGAGCAACAATACCTTCGGTCGACGCACGACTGCGCGCGCGATCGATACCCGCTGACGCTGCCCACCCGACAAGGCCCGCGGCCGCCGGTCGAGCAGATCCGACAGATCGAGCATCGCCGCGACCTCCGCGACGCGCTCGGTGATCTCGCGCTTGGCGACCTTTGCGACCTTCAAAGGAAACGCGATGTTCTCCGCGACTGTGAGATGCGGGTACAGCGCGTAGGACTGGAACACCATCGCCAGCCCGCGATCCGACGGCGCCGCATCGGTCACATCGCGTCCGCCGATCACCACCCTTCCGGTGCTTGGCACCTCAAGCCCGGCGATCATCCGCAACAGTGTCGACTTGCCGCAACCCGACGGCCCGACGAGGACGATGAACTCGCCCTCCTCGATCGTCAGGTCGGTCGGCAGTAGCACTGTGGTGTCGCCGAAGCTCTTGGAAAGTCCGCTGATTTCGACGCTCGCCACCGCATGTCCTTTACTTTTCACACGTTGGGTAGCGGCTGATACGACAGCGGGCAAAGCTATCGTACCTTGCAACCAAGCCGCTACGCGTTGACGAGGACCCACGTCCGGACATTCGCGACCAGTTTCCGGCTCCCCAACTTCAGCCGTTCATTCATCTCGAGGATAACACGGTAGTTTCCGGATAAGCGGTTCACGCCATACAAATGG
>NZ_LMKN01000010.1 GCF_001421535.1 Sphingomonas sp. Leaf20
GCAATTGGGCGTCAGCGGTCATTCGATGCGACCGGCTTTGGAACGTCCAGAATGGTGGTTAGCGGTCGTTCCCGATCTGTCAGTAGACGATCGACATGTCCTGCTTCAGCGGCTTGGGCGGCGTTGGCGGACGCAAGCCGGCGGCGAGATAGTCGGCAGCTACCGGCTTGAGATTGAGGGCAGCTTGATAGCAGCCTTCCAGCGGCCGATCTGTGATCCCTGCCGCCTCCCAGAATTTCTGCCCAGCTGCGGTCGAGAGAGATTTCCGAACCTCCGCTATCTCAGAAGTTGATAGCCGTCGCGCTATCCCGTCCACCGCACATGCCGCAACCGCAGTGTCCAGCTGGCTTCGGTTCACGGGCACCTGGCGGGCGATCAGCGGCTTTAATCTGTCGTATGCACCCAGATAGATCTTGGTCACCGACAACTTCGGGCTCGGCTGCATGCCAACCATGAGGAGGGCTTGCCTCGTTGCTTCCGCCACGGCGCTATCAATCGCCTGCTGCTTCGTAAATTCCTCAACCCGCAAACTTGCGTGCCGCACTGATCGCAGTCATCCAGCCCTCCTTGAATATCAGCGTTTGTCTATNCACCGACAACTTCGGGCTCGGCTGCATGCCAACCATGAGGAGGGCTTGCCTCGTTGCTTCCGCCACGGCGCTATCAATCGCCTGCTGCTTCGTAAATTCYTCCGGTGGATGGTCCGCCCACAGCTGGATGGCTGCCGCAAGGCTGTCGGCCGGCGGTGCTGGCACGGGTGGGGACGGCAAGGCCTGCAAAASAATGGCGAGTAGCTGGAGCATTTACCGATGTTGCCATACCTAAGCCGATGTCCGCAATTGGGCGGCAGCGGAAGGGCTGCTTTTGACGCTCGTCCGCCCGGTCCGGCTTCTCACAGAGGCGAGAAGCCGGCGTAAGTTACACCTCGATGCCCTCTGACAAGGTCAAAGCGTCTTCCACATCAACGCCAAGATAGCGGACGGTATTCTCGATCTTGGCGTGGCCGAGCAGGATTTGCACCGCGCGAAGATTGCCTGACGCCTTGTAGATGATGGAAGCCTTGGTCCGCCGAAGCGAGTGGGTCCCATACTCTTCACGGCGCAGCCCTATGCCATTCACCCATTCGGCAACCAGCCGGGCGTACTGGCGCGTACTGAGCGGGCGGGCATGATCGGTGCGGCTAGGAAAGACATAGTCGGCGAGCGAACCACCTCGCCTCTCTAGCCATGCCAGCAAGCTTGCGCGGGCGTCCGCCATTAGCTCGAACTGCACCGGCCTGCCTGTTTTCGCCTGCACGACGATCGCACGGGTTCGGACATGGCCACCAAGGACGATATCGCCGATCCTCATCTTGACCACATCGCAACCACGCAGCTTGCTGTCGATCGCCAGGTCAAACAACGCTCGATCCCGTAGTCGCCGGTGCTGATCGAGGAAGAAGCGAATGGCCCAGACCTGTCGCGGCTTGAGTGCACGCTTGGCACCCACCTTGCGTCCGCCGTTCCAGGGGCGGCGTTCGCCTGCGATTGGATCGAACTCTGACGTACCCATAGCTTTCTCTCCGTGGCCATCATGGCCAAGGAGAGAACGGGCACGGGGTGGCATGGCTTTCCAGAGGGGGCATTTACTCTGGATTGATAGGTGCATTCGGCTTGGGCCGTGGTATTAGAATTGCAGCCGTTCCGCAGTCGCCCAAAGTCGGTCATTCGAGGCTTGTCCCGCCGATCCCCAAAGCCGCCGTTCGTGATGCGAAAATCAAAAGTTTTGCATCAAGTTTAATCGCTAGCGCTGGCTGCATTTCAGATCGATCGCACGCCGATCGAGGTCGCTGAGGGTTTCCCCGATCCTAGCGGATTCATTATCCCAGCAACGCTGCTTAGGCGTGCGATCGTCCCTCTGTTGGACGGGCACCACGTACACAGGATATGGAAAAACAGGCGTTTTGCTATCGGGGACGGCAGGCGCTGCCTGTTGAAACGATGAATTCGCCTTTGACGTATCCTGTGCCTGCAAGGATGCGATCAGGGCCATTCCGAACGTGATTATCGTTGCCATCATCACCGCGTCTCCCCGTTGCCGATCCGCTGAGTATGCACCTAGACTGGTGACGAATACCCTACGTAACGATTTAACCCTCAACCGCGACGCGATGCAGAAGTCACGGATTGCGCATCAGCCGACGAGCGGCAGGAAACCGCGGGCTTCGGCGATGCAAAACATTGATGCATCTGGGACACCCGTTCGGCCGGTTTCCTGGGGTCCGGCCTGCAAAACGGAAGGTCCGCTTTCCACCAATTCCGGACGTTCCGGGCCCGACCGCGTCGAATGGCCGCTAACGCCCAAATCCGGGCGTTTGGGCGTGCGGTCAGATCTCCCGATAGCCGCCATCCGTTAAGCTAGCTTACGAGCAGTAGTAGAAATCGCAGCGAGCGTCGCGCATCCATACTATCGACGTCGCCGGGTTAAGACAAATATACTGTTTCTATGAGCTCCGATAAGCCGCTGACGGCCCAAGATTTGAAGGACGAATTGGAAGTGTTACTACAACTCGCGGACAACCTCGGCCTCACGGTCGTTGGTGCGTTGCTAGCGTCCGCAATCGACGTGATCCCGATCGTTCGACATTGATATCATTCCTCCCCATCTCGACCATTTCGCCTCTAACCAATAAGCTGTGTCGTTGATCAAACCGCCTTTTTAAGCGGCTCCGGCAATTTGTTGTCCGGGAGCATATTCCGCAAATGCTGGTGCACCATTTGCTTGTTGAACGGCTTGGAGATGAATGTGGCCTTTTCAGGCATCTCGCCCGCTTTTGGTAGAACATGACCGGACGCGATCATGATTTCGATCGCCGGCCAGCGTTCGGCGACATGCCGTGCTAACGCAAAGCCGTTGGTGTCGCCGGGCATGTCGACGTCAGAGAACAGCAGTACTATGCTTTCCCAATTGTTGGCTAAGACCCGCTTCGCCTCGTCGCCATCCATGGCCTCGTAAAAGCGGAATCCGGCGTCTTCGAGGATAGCAGTCGTATCCATCATGATGAGCGGATCATCATCGACAACGAGGGCGTAAGGTACGGTTAAAAGGGTCATGGAGTTCTAACCCGCCCGCCATGGGCCGAGTTGCGGCCCGCGAGGATTTCTGCTCGTTTTTCTCGGAATACAACCGCGGCCTAACCGTATTTGCGGGCCATACCGGCGTCGTTCGCAGGCTGTTAACCCAGTAGTTTTGTCGCAATAGCTATCTTAGCCTACTGACATTAAAGAGCTAAAAACACGCAGCGTCCAACGACATAAGGCCCGTTGAGCGCGCGAACGGAGTGACGTGTGCGAGATATCCAGGAAGAAGCGCGGATCGTCCGCGAACTGACGCGCGGCGATAGCGGGTCTGACCCTTTCGCCTCGGCGGTGCGTGCAACGCGCATGCCGATGATCATTACCGACCCGCGGTTGCCTGATAATCCTATCGTGTTTGTGAACGATGCCTTCGGGAAGCTGACTGGCTATGCCCGCAGCGAGATCATGGGGCGCAACTGCCGGTTTCTGCAGGGACCGAACACGGACATGGCCGATGTAGGCCGCGTCCGAGACGCGATACGTGCGCGGGAGTCGATCGAACTCGACCTGCTGAACTACAAGAAGGACGGAACGCATTTCTGGAACCGGTTGCTGGTTTCACCCGTGTTCAACGACGATGGGGTGCTGCTTTATTTCTTCGCCTCGCAGTACGACGTCACTCTCGAGCGCGAACGCCTCGTTAGCCTTCAGCGCGATCGCGATGCCCTCGAAGCAGAGGTGGAACGGCGCATTGCCGAACTCCAGGAGAGCGAGCAGCGGCTCCAATTTGCGCTCGATGCCGGCCGCCTGGGGTCCTGGAGCATCAATCTCGATACGTATAGGCTGACAGCATCTGCCGAATGCAAGAGGATATGCGGTCGTGCACCGAACGATCCTCTGACCCTCGATAAACTGCGAGAGTCGATCCATCCCGAAGACCGGCAGATGCAGGTCGACGGCATAGAGCGCGCTGTGCGAGACCGATCGCTGCTGGACCTCGAGTACCGCTTGCGGACGCCGGCAGGCGAGGAGCGCTGGGTACAAATCCGGGGACAGGCGAGCTACCGCGCCGATGGCACACCCTTGGCAATCGTCGGGACGACCCAAGATGTGACCGCACGAAGGCGCGCTGAGGAGCATCGGACCCTTCTGGCCAACGAGCTAAGCCACAGAGTAAAGAATACGCTCGCGTCCCTGCAGGCGATCGTCTCGCAAACGATGCGCCGGGCAACCTCTGTGCAGGAGGCCGGAACGACGCTGGAAGCACGCATACACGCGATGTCGGCTGCGAATGACTTGCTAATCAGTGGCCGGTTCGAGAGCACATCCCTGCATGCGCTGGTTGAGCGCACGCTTTCCCCCTTCGGGGTGGAAGACGGTCAACGGTTTAAGCTTTCCGGGGAGGACCTTCAGCTCCCGCCCCGCCTTGTTGTCGCATTCGCGCTTGCCCTCCACGAGCTTGCAACCAACGCGGCAAAATACGGCGCGCTATCGACCGCCGATGGCGTGATTGATCTGAGCTGGAAGGTAATGGACGGCTGGCAGCCGCATGATCTCCACCTCACTTGGGTTGAGTCAGGAGGCCCATTGGTTGAACCGCCAACGCAAACCAGCTTTGGCACACAGCTCATTCAGCGTGTTTTGGCACACGAAACCGGTGGAACGGCTCGTATCTTATACCTTCCTGGCGGCGTCGTGTTCGAAGCCGTCGCACCGTTGGTCGACAGCGCCGACAACGACAACGAGCAGCGTAATAAAGCCGAAGAAAGGAACTAAGGGGCTGGCCTCTCACAAAGCACTAAGCACAGTGCTTTCGGCTTGGCGTTATAGCCCCTATCCGTTTTGCCACTGACGGGTGAACAACAGCCCGTCCCCACAGGGTAGCAAGAACGGACCGGCCACGGCCGGAGGACGACCGCGGCAAGGCATAAACGATACCCGTCATATTAGGCTCCGGCGGTTTTTGCCGTTTTGCTTCGACTTCCCAACCCGGCCATTTCCAAAATTCGATCCTCTTTGGGAAAGCCGACAGTTGCCCAATGTCTGCTATCGCCGCCCGCCTTCCCGAAAGCAGCCTGTCCGCTTTCCTCCCCATTCACGACATCCCTGACGGACGATCGTTCGCCAATATCAGGTCGCGCGGGGATGAACGAATGTCTGAAGTTGGGAAGCGCATAACGACTGCTGAATGTCGTCTTGTGGGTCAACGCCTAGGGGTGGCGTAGTGTCGTCGAAAGCACGAAGTTGCGGATGGGAATGGCAGCCGCCTGACTGTTGGCGCCCAAAGCCGCCCTTTGGATCACCGAGAAGGCCTGGGTTAGATCACGGACCAGGCGGACTTTTCTTTTTCGCGTTTTAGCCGCAAGGAACGGCTAGATGGCTCTCTCACCCGACTATTATTCTGTTCTAGGGGTGCCCTCGACGGCAAGTCGCGACACTATCCACGCCGCGTGGAAAGCGCTGCTCCGTCAATATCACCCCGATGCCAATCATGGAGCGGACGTTTCTGCTCGTGCGAAAGAGATCAACGAGGCGTATTCCGTTTTGGGGAAGAAGGAAGCACGCGCCGCCTATGATCGGTCGCAGATCAGGCCGTCTGCCCACCGATCGACTACGGACCGCCCGTTTCACCCCAGGAAAGCCGGCAGACGCCCGATGCGACTTAGCCCGTCGATGCAGCCCAGCGATAGCTTCTCGCAGCCGCTACAGCCGAACGAATGGCTGATGGGCCTTTTCCTGCTGATCCTTACCGCCGCACCGATCGCTACAATCCTGGTTCTGTGGAATGAGGAATCCGGATTGGCACCTACGGTTCGACGTAGCGTCACCGCTCATCCCGTGCCCGAGCCACCTGCAAAAGCCGTCCGCAGCTCATCGGGCACAAAACTCGGACTTCGACAGCCTGCTTCTTAAACTATTGCCCAGTCGCGACATTCGAGTTCGCAGAGTCAGGCGCGAAAAGTCGTCGTAACGCGGAGATGAACAAGCGGCCGAAGTTGGGAAGCTGGGAAGGGGGCGGGGACGTCTGCTTCTGGGTCATTGCAGACGAAGCAGACTCGCAATCTCCACTTACGGCTTTCAATTTTTTAACCGCCATATCGTCTGATTAACGCTCGACGTAGCATCCGGTCTTCCAGCGAGTAGTACAGCGCGATACGGTCGCCCTCCGCCACGCTCGACGCGGCAAACGCGATGTCGGTGGCCTCGCGGGTCAGCGCCGGTGGCGGCACGAGCAGCGGCTCGAGCCCACGCCCCGTCACCCGCGCGAAATCCGTACTGAAGCTGATCCAGCCGATCCGCCAGCGCGCGTCGTGCGTCGCGCCGTTGTAAAACATCACCGGATCTTGCCCCGTCGCCTGCCAGATAGGCCCGGTCGACAGATGCCAGTTGTCCCAGCTGTCCTCGCGGATGCCGAAAGGGTCGGGGAGGACAGTCCAAGGACCCTTCGGGGTCGGCCCGCCCGCCACGCCGATCCGCGACGCGCCCTTGGCCGCATATTCGTAAAACAGGCGCCAATCTCCGGCCGCAGTCTGTGCGAGCGTCGCTTCCTTGATATTGCCTTCGCCGGGTGGTGCCTTCAGCACCAAATCTTCCTTGACCAGCGCGGTCAGGTCGGGCCCCGCAGCTAAAATCATGCATCCCTGCGCGCGCGCAGCGTCCACGCCGGTATAATAGACGAGATATTCGTCGCCGGCCACGAGCACGGTCGGATCCTCGCATCCGCCCATGTCCTCAGCACCCGGCCCGGGTGTGATTGCGAGCCCCGGATCCATAGTGAAGGCCAGCCCGTCGCGGCTCTCTCCGCGCGCAATGATACCGGTCGGATCGCTGGGCCCGAGCGGATGCGGCACGCCGCGAACCATGATCCGGTAGAGATTGCCTTCCCTCCAGACGAACGGGCTCATCATGTCCATGCCGTCGATCACAGACGTAGCGGAGTTGGTCACCGTGTCGAGCTGCTCGACCGCATAGGCGATCGTCATGCGCCTTGCGCCACAGTCAATGACAGCCCGCCGTCGATCGTTACCGTGGTGCCGGTGATATAGTCCGCGGCCGGCGACAGCAGGAAAGCGACCAGCGCCGCGACCTCATCGGGCCGACCGGCGCGCTTCCAAGGGATTGCCGCCTCTTTCGCCGCCAGCTCGTCCGGATGATCCAGTGCGGATTGATTCATCGGCGTAAGGATCATCCCAGGCGCGACGCCATTCACCGCAATGCCCTTCGGCGCCAGCTCTAGTGCAAGCGTGGCCGTCAACTGCGACAGGCCGCCCTTAGCCGAGTCGTAATCGACGCCGCCCGGTCGCGGCGCGCGTTCGTGAATCGACGATATGTTGACGATCCGCCCCTTGGCGTTCTTTGCCTCGAGCGCGCGCACCATTCGTCGGCAGGTGAGGAACGGGCCATAGAGATCGGAACGGATGACCCGGTCGAACTGCGTAAGTTCCATGTTGACGAGCATAACGCCACTCATGTTCAAGCCGGCCGAATTGACCAGAAGGCTGACCGTGCCGAACGTTTTTTCGGCCTCCGCGAACAGTCGTTCGACCGCGGCTTCATCACTGACATCAACTTGCACCGCGATCGCGCGGTTGGACCCACCGATCGAGGTGCAGACCGCCTGCGCCGCGGCGGCATCCTTCAAATAGGTGATCACAACGCGGGCCCCGGCGTCGCCCAACAACTTGGCGCAGGCCGCGCCAATGCCGGATTCACCGCCGGTGACGATAGCAATCTGATTGTCGAACATGGTCATCACCGCTGAACCTGCGGCGTGACCTCGAGTTGCATGAATTCGCTGCCATAAAAGTACCTTTCGCCTGCGCGGCTGGAGCGCGCGTATTTCAAACTGGGTAACTCGGGTTCTGGATGCCCACTTATCGCCGATGAACGGACGTCCGGTTTCATGAAGGGGCGATTGACCTGTGACTGACCGGGACTGGGTCTGGCAGGAAGCCGTAGGGCAGGGGGTGATCACCCATTTGCTGCCGTTCGATCATAGTCGTGGCGCGCCGAGAAGTAGAGGCTAGGCAGACCATCTCGACCCGCATCCGCATCTATGCGACGAAGACCGTTCAACGGCTTCTCGTCACGAGGTCTGTTCGTAGATCCAGTCAGCTGGTCTTTTTAAAGACCTGCTTATAGACGATCGGCGTAGAAAGCAGTGGACTGATGATAGTGGTATTCTCCACCAAATCCTGGCCGACACTATGGTATTTTGAGGTTCGCTCGCTGTCGTCGCCGCGGAATGTCAGAGCGACGGTTTCACCATCAGCTTTTACCGATACATCGTAAACAAGCTCCGGGATGAGCTTCCACGTGATCGGATCTCCGCCTATCCAAACTACGATAGGTGTTTTGGCATCATAGGCGAGGCCGACTCGACCTCCTGCAGTGGAAATTCTAATCCTATTTACCGCAATGGACTTGCGGAGCCTCATCCGAACACGAGGGCGCTTGTCGTCGGAAATGGTGGCGGTAGCGCTGTCGATCACTTTGAAAGCGTTGTCACTCCGCGAAGTGTCCAGTTCATAGATGCCTGAAACCACAGCTTGCGCCGGGCTCGCCGAGCCTGAGGTAGAACTCAACATGGCAACTGCAATCGCCGCCAATAAAGTATGATGACGCATCACACGCTCCTCGAATTTCCCTGCTCGTGGGTACGGGGGTAGCGACGATGCGGGTGAGCGCATAGGTGCTACCCTAACTATCGGATCGAAGGACTCCCTTCCCCATCACGACATTCGGCAGTGGATAGCCGGCCTCCAAATCGGTCATTCGCAAAGATTAACCAGCGTCCGAAGTTGGGAAGCTGGGGAAGGGACGTGAGCGTCCGCTTCTGGGTCTTCGATGCCAAGGAGCGTATGGCGCATGTCTACGACAACCGATGGTACGAGCAGTTCGCGATGAGCGCCGACGTTGCATGCGCATTTCCAATTCACGTGTCTAAAGGCCTAGCGGACGCAACTCGCGAATGAGTTCGATCAAAAGTTTCAGGCCAGTCGGCACTTGGCGACGGCTGGAATAATAGATGTGGTATGCCGGGCCCATCGTTGACCAGTCCTCTAGCACCGGGCGTAGTTCTCCGCGCGCGATATAGGGGGCGAAGGTTGCCTCCATGCCGTACATAAGTCCGGTCCCCGCGAGCGCCATGGCCAGCATCGCGCGCCCCCCGTTGACGAGGACCTTGCTCGCGACGGGGACCGAGAATTCGCCCTCGGGGCCTTCGAATTCCCAGCGGTAGATATGCGCATTTCCGAGGCGGACGCCGAGACAATGGTGGTGTTCCAAATCCGACGGGTGCTGCGGAACGCCGAACTTCTCGAGATAGGCGGGGGATGCGACGACTATCCAGCGAAGCTCGCCCGAAAGACGTTGCGCCACCATGTCCTCGGGCACCGTTCCGGCGTAACGGATCCCGGCGTCGAAGCCATCTTCGATGACGTCGGTCATCTGGTCCCGCGCGGCGATGTCGATCTCGATATCGGGATACCGCTCGATGAAGATCGGCATGACCGGCGCGAGCAATAAGGGCGCCGCTTCGGCGGCGACGTTCAGACGAACCCGCCCGGTTGGCGCGTCGCGATAGCGGTTGAGGCTCTCGACAGCCTGATCGATCGTGCCGAACGGCTCAGCCACCTTGTCTCGCAACTCCTCGCCAGCGGCAGTCAGGGTGACGCTCCGGTTCGTGCGGTGGAGGAGGCGGACGCCGAGCCGTGCCTCGAGCCCCTTCAAGGCATGGCTGAGCGCCGATGCGCTGACCCCGAGTTCGAGCCCGGCGAGCCTGAAACTTCGATGTCGGGAGATTGCCAGGAAGTAAGTCAGGTCGGCGAGATCGGATCGGCTGGTCGGCATAGTGTATCCTGGGCTCTATGGTTTAGCCTCGCAAGCGATCGACGGGCGACTGCGGGATCGGCAGGGGCGTCCTCCCTCGAAGGATCAGCGTTCGGTCGGAGGAGCGACGCGCTGTCGAATTGTAACCTTCACGGCACCGGGGCTCGCGAGATCGGCGTAAGGGCCGTCGATCCGACCGAGGATCACGAGGCCGGGAGAGTGCGGGCCGTCCTTGTGGTAAAGCGCGATGTTCCCCCACGGCGCGTAATAGCCGATCTCTCCGGCGCGCGGCGTGACCGCGGCCGGGGCGCCGTCGCGGGTCAGCGGTCGGGGCAAAGTGGCGACCTTTTCCGTCGCTGCATAATCGGTCAGCGTCAGGTCGAGCGGCAGCTGCGCGAGGAAATCGCGTGCCGAGGGGGAGTCCGCAATCTGCGCAGTCCACTGACGCGTCCCGGCATCGATTTCGATAGTCGTCATTGTTCGTGTCTCTCGCGCGCTGTTTGCATAGGATATCAAGGCGTTGCTTGCCTTCGCGGTCGCTGCTGGTTGGCCGCATGCCGTCAGCAGAGCCAACAGACAGAGAAGGGGGCGTCCTGCCTCGATAGCGCGCATCGTCACCTTCCCCTTACGCCCGCATGGCACGCGACCGCCGGATCATCGCCAAGCTGAAGCAGCAAGCCGTGGCGTCGCGGTTTGGTCGCCAGCGTATCGGCAAGGGCGGCTTCAAGCGCGGCGATCCTCGGCCGGCACGTGTGTCTATCTTGATCTAACCGCCGCCCCCGACCCGAACAACACGGTCTTGCGTTGATGCCATGATGAGCGGCGCTCAGCGTGCGACGGTGTCCGCGCCACGTAACGGCCGTCATGACGCCTGCTCATCCGGGCGTTGAGCAGCCGCCATGCCGCGATTGCGCGGGCGGATCGTAGGACAGTCTTCTCCCATCGATCGGGCACGTCGCTCGTCCGGCGATCGCACAAAGGTGAAGTCTTGGATATCGAACCACAGGCGCGCGCCGAGCGCGATACGCTCCCCGTTGGCGCGCTCATCCTGCTCGCGCTGACCGGGTTCACCGCGATCGTGACCGAGACGCTCCCCGCAGGTCTGTTGCCCCAGGTCGCCGATGATCTGAACATTTCGCGCGCGCTCGCCGGCCAGATGGTGACGGTCTATGCCGTCGGATCGGTGATGGCGGCCATTCCGCTCGTCAGTCTCACGCAGAGCTATGCGCGCAACCCACTCCTGCTCGCGGCAATCTTCGGCCTGCTGGTGTTCGATGTCGTGACCGCGCTCTCCCACAGCTATGCGGTAACGCTCGTCGCGCGGTTTGCGGCGGGCGTTTCCGCCGGGCTCGGCTGGGGCATCCTCGGAGGCTATGCGCGCCGGTTGGTAGTGGATCGGTTGAAGGGCCGCGCGCTCGCACTGGCGATGATCGGCACCCCGCTGGCGCTGTCGGTCGGCGTGCCGCTGGGCACGTTCGCGGGCGGGGCGATCGGCTGGCGGATCGCGTTCCTGGTGCTAGCCGCGCTCGCGCTATGCCTGGCCGGGGCGGTCGCGTGGAAGATGCCGGACAGCGCCGGCCAGCCGCCCGAGCGCAAGCTGTCGAACCTGGCCGTGCTGCGGATGCCGGGCGTGGCGCCGATCCTTGCCACCGCGTTCGCTTGGGTGACGGCGCATTACATCCTCTACACCTATGTCGCGCCGTACGCGGAATGGGCCGGCGACGGTAGCCGGGTGAGCTTGCTCCTGCTGGTGTTCGGATGCGCCGCGCTCGCAGGGATCTGGATCGCGGGTGCCGCTGTGGACCGCCACCTGCGCCTCCACGTCCTCGCCAGCCTCGCGGTGTTCGCCGCTGCGACTGCGGTGCTCGGCTTTCTGCCGCACAGCAACAGCGTCATCCTTGTCGGCGTCGTCCTGTGGGGCCTGACGTTCGGCGGGGCTGCGACCTCGATCCAGACGGCGGCCTCCGACGCGGCGGGCGAGGGCGTCGATATCGTCGGCGCCATGCTGACGACGGTCTGGAACGTGAGCATCGCGTGCGGCGGCGCGGTCGGCGCGCTGATCTATCGCAGCGCAGGTGTCGTTGCGTTTTTCCCCGCGATGCTGGCCTTGCTGGGCGTCGCCTTCGCCATTGCCTACGCCGCTTCAGCCAACGGCTTCACGCTGGGTGCTCGAACCGAACATTGACGCGATGGCGGCTGCGTGCACGCTATAGCGTACCGGCGTGGACGACCGCAGCCGCGCCCCTCGCAACGCAGCTGCAGATCTGTCGCGTCACGCGATTTCCGGCAGGCCTGCGAAGTGCTTGTCGAGCGTCACCGGATATTCGCGCACCCGAACGCCGGTCGCGTTGTACACCGCGTTGGCGATCGCCGGCGCGACGCCGACCAAACCCAGCTCGCCGACCCCCTTTGCCTTCAACGGCGACATCGTCGCATCGACCTCGTCGATGAAATGCGCGTCGAGATGCGGGACGTCGGCGTGGACGGGCACCTCGTAGCCGGCAAGGTCGTGATTGACGAAGAAGCCGAAGCGGGTGTCGACGGCCATTTCCTCCATCAGTGCGGCGCCGATCCCCATCGTCATCCCCCCGATCACCTGGCTGCGCGCCGTGATCGGGTTGAGGATACGCCCGGCGGCGCAGACCGCCAGCATCCGTCGGACGCGGACCGCGCCGGTATAGGCATCCACTCCAACCTCGGCAAAATGCGCGCCGACGGTCTGCTGCGCATACTCCTTGTTCAGGTCGCCAAATTCCATGACATCCTCGGCGACGATCTCGCCGTCCCTGGCGGCATCGGCCAGCGGGACCGAACGGCCCGCCGAACTGACGCGCCCGTCCGCGAACGTCACGTCGGTCGTGTTGAAGCCCATCCGCTGCGCCACCAATTCGCGCAGCTTCGCGCACGCGGCATATACGCCAGCCGTAGCCGACGCGGCACCCGCCTGGCCGCCCGAGCCGGGTGTTTCGGGGAAGGTGGAATCGCCGAGCTTGGCGGTCACCCGTTCGAGCGGAACGCCCATCATCTCGGCGGCGGTCTGCGCGACAATCGTGTAGCTGCCCTGGCCGATGTCGGTCATGTCGGTCTCGACCGTGACGTGTCCGTCCTTGCCCAGTCGCACGCGGGCGCCGGCCTTCATGATCGGTGCTCCACGGATCGCGCTGGCGACGCCCATGCCGATCAGCCACTTGCCTTCGCGACGGCTGCCGGGTTTGGCGACCCGCGCATTCCAGCCGAACCGGTCCGCGCCCTCTTTCAGGCACTGCACGAACGGCCGGGTGGAGAATTTGCGCTCGGGCTTCGAAGGGTCGACCTGCGTGTCGTTAGCGATCCGCAGAGCGACCGGATCCATTTCGAGCTTTTCCGCAAGCTCGTCCATCGCGACTTCCAGCGCCATCATCCCCGGGGCCTCGCCCGGCGCGCGCATGGCGTTGCCCTCGGCGAGATCGAGAGGGCTGAGATAGCGCCGCAACTGGCGGTTCTCGCCGGCATACATCAACTGCGTCGGCAGGTTGGTGGGCTCGGTGCGGCCACCCGCCAGGTTGCCCGACCAGCTATCGTGACCGATGGCAACGAGACGGCCGTCCTTGCCGGCGCCCAGTCGAACGCGCTGGATCGTCTTGGGGCGGTGAATGGTATTGTTGAACATCAGCGGGCGTTGCAGCACGACCTTGACCGGACGGCCCGATACCCGCGCGGCGATCGCCGCGAGTGCCAGATCGCTCTGCGTCGTGCCCTTGCCGCCAAAGCCGCCGCCGATGAAGGGGGAATGCAGGCGGATATTTTCTTTTGGCGTGCCGATGATGAGGCCCAGGTCGCGACAGCCCCAGTTCATCGCCTGAATCGACGTCCAGCAGGTGAGCTTGTCACCATCCCACCGCGCAATACTCGCATGGGGTTCCATCATCGCATGCGCCTGATCGGGGACCGTATAAGATTCGTCGACCTTGACCGGCGCGCTGGCAAACGCGCTTGCGAAGTTGCCGACCGACGCGTTCGTCGAACCACCGAACGGTTCCTCCGGCGCGATCGGGGCCGATGATTTTTGCGCGGCCAGATCGAAGCGCCCCTTCCCGCGCGCATACGTGACGCGGATCAGCGACGCCGCCGCGCGCGCCTGTTCGAAGGTGTCGGCGACGACGACCGCGACCGCCTGATGATAATGATCGACCATCGGGCCGGCCAGAATGCGCTGGGTGTAGAACTCGCCCTTGCCGATCGGGCCCGAATTTTCATAGGTGACGATCGCACGGACGCCGGGCGCGGCATGTGCCGCCGCGGTATCGATGCGGTCGATGCGTCCCTTGCCGATCGCTGCACCCAGGATGTAGCCATGGGCCGCATCTGGCGCGAAATCGTGATGCTCGGCGGCGTAGCGTGCCGTGCCGGTCGTCTTCAGGGGACCTTCGACGCGCGTGTGTGCGCGTCCGACCACGGTCAGGCGGTCGATTGGAGTCGTGCCCGCAGGCGTGTCGAACTTCATGCACTCGTCTCCAGATCGGCCAGGAACTGGTCGTGCGTCATCGGCTTGGAGAACATCGGGAAGTTCTTCGTGACCGCAGCGTGCTGCTCTTCGGGGCTCAGCGTCGCCGTGCAGTCGGTCAGCGTGACGACGCGGAAGCCGCGTTCGTACGCCGAGCGCATGGTCGATTCGACGCAGCAATTTGTCAGGAACCCGGCGATCGCCAGATCGGTGATGCCACGCTGACGCAGGATGAAGTCGATATTGGTGCTCGCGAAGCAATCGAGGCCCCGCTTGCCCTCGATCACGATGTCGCCGTCGACCGGTGCCATCGCATCGGCAATCGCCGCGCCCCAGCTGTCTTTCCGGAACGCGTTAGCCTGCTTGATGCCGGCGAGGATACCGTAAGGATCGGACGGGATCTCCGGATAACCCTCCGCGAAGGTGATTGGCGCGTGCATCACGGTCACGCCCTGCGCGCGCGCTCGTTCGACGACGGCCCGGCTGTGCGCCAGCATGTCGGTGTCGGCCATCACCGCCTTCACCGCATCATGCTGGGCGCCGCCTTCGCTGACGAAGTCGTTCTGGTACTCGATCAGCAACAGGGCGGTCTTTTCGGGTATCATCATCTTGTCTCCCATTCGCCCTAGAGCACATTCGACCAGTGCGGCGTGGCTCACGCCACCGCCGGCAGCCGATCGAAATGCTTGTCGAGGGTCAGTGGATAATCGCGAAGGCGGACGCCCGTCGCGTTGTACATGGCGTTCGCTACCGCCGCGCCGACGCCGCACAGGCCGAGCTCGCCGATGCCCTTAGCCTTCATCGGATTGGCCTTGTCGTCGGCCTCGTCGAGGAAGATCACGTCCTGGTGCGGGATGTCGGCGTGGACCGGCACCTCGTAGCTGGCCAGGTCGTGGTTGACGAAGAAGCCGAAGCGCTTGTCGACCGCCAGTTCCTCCATCAACGCTGAGCCGACACCCATCGTCATCGCGCCGATCACCTGGCTACGCGCCGAGGTCGGATTGATGATCCGCCCGGATGCGCAGACCGCCAGCATGCGACGCAGGCGGGTCGCGCCCGTATAGCTATCGACGCCGACCTCGACGAAGTGTGCGCCGAAGGTTGACAGCTGCCAGCTCTTGTCGAGATCGCCATATTCGATCTTGTCCTCGGCAACCAACTCGCCTGAGGAGGCGGCTTGGCGAAGGTCGGCCGAGCGATTGCCGCTCGTGACCTTGCCGCCGTCGAACACCGCATCGGCCGAATTATAGCCGAGACGCTGGGCGACGGCCTCGCGCAGCTTGACGCACGCCGCATACACCCCCGCCGTCGCGTTGGCGGCGCCGAACTGGCCGCCCGACCCGGCGGAGACCGGGAATGCCGAGCTGCCGAGCTTGACGACGACCGCGTCGAGGGGGACGCCCATCATCTCCGCCGCGGTCTGCGCGATGATCGTGTAGCTGCCGGTGCCGATGTCGGTCATGTCGGTCTCGACGGTGACGATGCCGTCATTGCCGAGCCGGACGCGAGCACCCGACGTCATGTTCATGTGATTACGGAACGCGGATGCCACGCCCATCCCGACCAGCCAGCGCCCGTCGCGAACCTGGCCGGGCTGCGCGTTGCGACGCGACCAGCCGAACTGCTGTGCACCCTCGGTCAGGCAGCGGACCAGCTCACGCTGCGAGAAGCGTCGCTTGGGATCCTTCGGATCGACCTGCGTGTCGTTCTTCACGCGGAAGGCGATCGGATCCATGCGGAGCTTTTCCGCCATCTCGTCCATCGCGATCTCAAGCGCCATCAGGCCCGGCGCTTCGCCCGGCGCGCGCATCGCGTTGCCCTCGGGCAGGTCGAGCACCGCGAGGCGCATCGACGTCAGGCGGTTCGCGCCAGCATAGAGCAGGTTCGTCTGCAGGACTGCCGCTTCCGGACTGCCGTTCGGCTGGTCGCCCGAGCCGCTCTCATGCGCGATCGCGGTGATCGTGCCGTCCTTCGCTGCGCCGATGCGGATGCGCTGGCGCGTCGCCGGCCGATGCGTCGTGTTGTTGGCCATGAACGGCCGGCTCATCGCCAGCTTGACCGGACGCCCTGCCGCCTTCGCGCCAAGCGCCGCGAGGACCGCATCGCTGCGCAGGAACAGCTTCCCGCCAAAACCGCCGCCGACATAGGGCGAAAGGAAGGTGACCTTCTCCTTCGGCATGTTCAGCGTGGTGGCGAGATCGGTGCGACCCCAGTCGATCATCTGGTTCGACGTCCACACCGTCAGCGCGTCGCCGTTCCAGGCGGCGATCGAGGCGAACGGCTCCATCATCGCATGGCTGTGATCCGGCGTGGTATAGTGCGCATCGAGCTTGACCGGCGCGGATGCGAAGGCGGTTTCGAACGTGCCGACCCGGTCTTCGCCCTTGCCGGGCTTGTCCGCGTCGGTCAGCGGCGCCGTCTTCAACGCCGCATCCAGATCGAACCTGCCCTTGCCGCGCGCATAATCGACGCGGACCAAGCCGGCCGCGGCGCGGGCCTGCTCGAACGTCTCGGCGACGACGACCGCCACTGCCTGGTGATAATGATCGACGTCCGGCCCGGCGAGTAGCTTGACGGTGTTGAACTTACCCTTGCCAAGCTTGCCCACATCCGCGGCGGTGACGATCGCGATTACGCCCGGTGCAGCCTTCGCCGCGACCGTGTCGATCGCGTTGATGCGGCCCTTGGCGACGGCTGTGCCTACGGCATAGCCATAAGCGGCGTTCTCGATCTCGCGATGATGCTCATAGGCATAGGGCGCCAGCCCGGTCGTCTTGAGCGGGCCGTCGATGCGGGTATGCGCGCGCCCGACAACCTTCATCCGGTCGATCGGGTTGGCGACGGCGGGTGTATCGAACTTCATGCGATTATGCCTTCGCTTCGGCGATGACCGAGGCCAGTGCGCGGGTGGCAAGCGGGAGCTTGAACGCGTTGTCCTTGGTCGGCGTCGCGCCCTGGAACGCACGCGCGGTCACCGCGGCGGCACCGCGTGGCAGCAGCGCGTCCGCTGCCTCGACACGCCAGGGGCGGGGGGCCACGCCGCCGAACGCGACGCGCCCGGTACCGTCTGGCTGGATCACCGCCGCCACTGACACCAGCGCGTAGGCGTAGGACGCACGATCGCGCACCTTCTCGTAGAAATGCTTGCCACCTAGCGGCTTGGGCAACGTCACCGCGGTGATCAGTTCGCCCTGCTTCAGCACGGTATCCTGCTGGGGCGTGTCACCCCATAGCCGGTGGAAGTCGGCGATCGCGATCGACCGGCGCTGGCCGGTCGCATCGACCGTCTCGACCACCGCATCCAGCACGCGCATCGCCACGGCCATGTCACCCGGGAACGTCGCGATGCAGCTGTCGCTGACGCCGATGACGCCCAACTGGCGCGAGTATCCGCCGATCGCGGCGCAGCCCGAACCCGGCTTGCGCTTGTTGCACGCCATGTTGGTGTCGTAGAAATACGGGCAGCGCGTGCGCTGGAGCAGATTGCCGGCGGTCGACGCCTTGTTACGCAACTGGCCCGATGCCCCCGCGACGATCGCGCGCGTCAGCACGCCGTAATCGCGCATAACCCGCTCGTCGGCGGCGAGGTTAGTGTTGGTCACCAGTGCGCCGATGCGCAGCCCGCCTTCACGCGTCGCCTCGATCTTGTCGAAACCGAGATCCTGCACGTCGACGAGATGCGTCGGCGTCTCGACCTCGATCTTCATCAGGTCGAGCAGGTTGGTCCCGCCGGCGATGAACTTGGCCGCCGGGTTGCCGGCGACCGCGCGCGCCGCGGCGCTCGCATCCTTCGCGCGCTCATAGGTGAAAGCTCTCATGCTTTTGCTCCCGCGACTTCGGCCATGGCCTCGGCGATGTTGGAATAGGCACCGCAGCGGCAGATGTTGCCGCTCATGCGCTCGCGCATCTCGACGTTCGTCGCGGTCGGCTTGGTCATCAGGTCGCCCTGCGCATGGCTGGGCACGCCACGCTTGATCTCGTCGAGGACCGCGACGGCCGAGCAGATCTGACCCGGCGTGCAATAGCCGCATTGATAGCCGTCATGCTTGATGAAGGCCGCCTGCATCGGGTGCAGCTTGTCCGGCGTGCCGAGGCCCTCGATCGTCGTGATCTCGTCGCCTTCGTGCATCACCGCGAGGCTCAGGCAGGAATTGATGCGGACCCCATCGACCATCACGGTGCAGGCGCCGCACTGGCCATGATCGCAGCCCTTCTTGGTGCCCGTCAGGTGCAGGTGTTCGCGCAGCGCGTCGAGCAGGGTCGTCCGCGGATCGAGGCTGAGCTCGCGCTTCTCACCATTGACCTTGAACCGCACCGGCATGGTCGGCGTGGCGCTAGCCTGGGGCGGCGTCGTCGCGACGGCGCCGGCCGGCGATGCGGCGATCACGGCTGTCGCCGCGCTGCCCGCGAGGAGCCCACGGCGCGAAAGCTCTACTTCAGATATGCTGGGCATGGGCTTCATCTCTCTTGCTGCCGTACCGCGCGTCCGCGGTAACTGTCTGATCTACATCAACGATTGTCTCGGACTGTAACGCGTCGCCGTGCCGTTTGGAGCGTGCATGATGTTCAATGAAACCATGAGGATGGCTCATGGCCCAACTCTCCGGGCGAGGCTTTTCGAGCGCCGTTGTCGCTTCATAGGCCTGGACCAATTGCGCCATGATCGAGAGCGCTAGCGTCTGGGGATCGCGTGTCGCCTTGATCAGACCGACGGGGCCGACAACCCGCGCGATATCATCGCGCTCCGCCCATGCTTCCAGAAGGCGCCGCTGACGCTCGATATGCGTTTTCATGCTGCCCATCGCGCCGATGAAGAACGGGCGTTGCTCCAGGACCTGGAGCAGGAGTGGCGTCTCCCAGTCGTGATCGTGGAACAGCGTCACGACCGCGGTCCAGGGATCGATCGCCAATCCGTCCACGCGGCCGACGAACCGGAGAAGATCCGCGGATCGTCCCTGCCGCCGTGTGTCCTCGACGAGCGAGGCCTGGGGGCTCAACAGCGTGGCGTCGGCGCCATAGGCGTGGGCGATGTCGAGCATCGCGGCGGGCTCTGCGCCATGTCCCATGACGACCAGCCGAAGGACCGGATCGTGACGTACGCTGAAAATCGTATCGAGCCACCGCGTGCGATCACCGTCGCGAGACCAAGCGGCAATGATAGTCCCGTCGAGCGAGAGGTGGAGCACGACCGGCTCGCGCCGTTCCAGAATGGCGATGGCGCGATCGATCTGCCGACGATCCGGTGTCGGCGTGAACAGCAGGTCGATGCCCCCGCCGCAGGGCAGCCGAATGTCGATGTAGCGCGAACCGTCGCCATAGCGCACGTGACGTGCGCGCCCTTCGGCAAGGGCCTCCTGCGCCTCTGCGATCACGGCGGCTTCCACGCACCCACCGGAAAACGAGCCCAGCGACCGTCCGCTTTCGGCCACCGCCATATGCTCGCCCGGCGCGCGGGCCGCGCTGCCGGTGACGTCGGTCAGCGTCACCAGCGCGGCCCGCTCTCCCCGTTCGTCACAGTCGCGCAGGAAGCGCAGGATCGCCAGCGCCTGCTTCATGCCGCTACGGCTTGGGCAGGGGCGGCGGGGCGACGATCGGCTCGGCCGATCGCGACCGCGGCGAGTGCTGCAATCGCAAGAAGGCCGGCGCTGGCGAGAAACTCGGCGCGCGGACCCGCTGCATCGAAGACAATGCCGCCCATCGTCGCGCCCAGCGTAATCGCGAGCTGCACGATCGCCACCATCAGCCCGCCGCCAGCCTCGGCCTCGTCGGGCACCGTGCGCGCCAGCCATGTCCACCACGCCACCGGCGCGGACGTGCCTGCGAAACCCCAAACCGCAAGCAATATTCCGACCGCCACGACGGACGTACCAAGCACCGTCAGTGCCGCCGCCGTTGCCGCCATCAACGCTGGCAGCACGGCAAGGGTGAGGAACAGGCCCCCGTTCAGCACCCGCCCGATCAGGACGGTGCCGATGAATCCGGATACGCCGAGAATGAGCAGCATGATCGACAGCATGGCCGGCGAGACATGCGTCACCTGCTCGAGGAACGGGCGGAGATAGGTGAACAGCGCGAACTGCCCGACGAACAGCATCGCGACGGTCAGCAGGCCGAATACCACGGGCGGCCGGCGCAGCAGGGCGAACATGCCGCGGGCGCTCTGTCGTTCTGCAACCGGAAGCGGTGGCAGCGTCAGCGCCTGCCAGATCACGGCCGCGACGGCGACCGGTACCACGCAGAAGAATGCGCCGCGCCACCCGATCAGGCTGCCGACGAAACTGCCCAGCGGCGCC
The DNA here is from genome assembly GCF_001421535.1 of Sphingomonas sp. Leaf20. Classification (GTDB taxonomy): domain Bacteria; phylum Pseudomonadota; class Alphaproteobacteria; order Sphingomonadales; family Sphingomonadaceae; genus Sphingomonas. Next base: position 20,664 of record NZ_LMKN01000010.1, read on the forward strand.
GCGAGCACGGTGGCCAGTGCATTGCCGCCACTGATGACCGCGAGCGCTTTGGGGACCGCGTGGCTCGGCACCAGTCGCATGGCGATCGCAGCCGACATCGACCAGAACCCGCCGATGGCGATACCGAGCAGCGCGCGGCCGGCCATGAAGACCAGATAGGTCGGCGCAAACGCGACGATGGCACCGGAGACCACCAGCATGCTGGTCAGGACGAGCAGCACGATCCGACGGTCCGTTTTCCCCAGTACGGAGGACAGCGACAGGCTAGTGATGACCGCGAACAGCCCGGATATGGAAATCGCCTGTCCGGCCTTGCCCTCGGTCAGATTCAGCGTGTGTGCGATCGGGCTCAGCAGGCTGACCGGCATGAACTCGGACGCGATCAGCACGAAGCTGCACAGTGCCATTGCATATACCGCGCCCCAGCGGGCGGGCCGATCGTCGATGCGCGCGGCATCCGTGTCCGCAACCGCGGCGATGGGACTTGCCATGATGGCTCTCCTGATTGTGCCAAATGCGCCCGGACCCGTCGTGGAGGGGGATCGCGACGGATCCGGGCGCTCGTGCCGTGCCGGTTCGGGGACGAACGGTTGGCTGCGAAGAATGCTAATTTAGGGAAGGACGATCCGACCGACAATTCAGCCAGACGTTGATGCCTTGGTGAGCGCTGCTCATGCACACGCCCGTAAAACCGCGAACCGTCAGGCTGGAGTGACCCGGTACCGAAGCCAGACGGTCCCGCCGTCCATGACGTCATGACTCATCAACGCCAGAGTATCGATCGGCAACCGTTCCGAAGCCGCCGTGCCGGAGCCTTCGAAAACGGCCGGAGCGCCCGATGCCCCGTCGATCGCAGGCACGAGCATCAGGCTGATCTCGTCGATGAGGCCGGCACGGAGAAAGCCGCCGTTGAGGTGACCGCCGCCTTCGAGGAGCAGGCGGTCGATCCCCAGTTCGGTATTCAGAATTTCTACGACCTCGTGCGGGTCGAGGTCGGTCTCGCCGGCAAAGACATAGCCGACGCCGTCCTCGCGCAGTCCCGCGAGATGCGCGTCCGATACCGCCTTGGTTAGCACGACCACGATAGGATCGCCGCTTACATCGCTACGCCCCCACGCGATCTTGCCATGAGCGTCCAACACGATGCCATACGCTTCCGCCGCGTGGTTCGGGAGCCAGGCGGTACGGAGAAAGCTCGCCTCCGGCTGGTCCGGATACGCGTCGCGCTTGGCGAACTCTTGGCCGGTGACACGGCCGACGAGCCATGACCCGCCTCCGAGCCTGTCATGCAGGTCCTCGTAAATATCATGCGAATGCGCGCCGCTTGGCGTCCAGCGTTCAGGCAGGATCCTGCCGTCGATGCTGCTGGCCATGTGACAGATGATATGCGGCTTCATGTACGGGAATCCCGGGCTTGTCTTTAAATCTAGTCACGAGGAACGACCGCAGCGGCCTGTCGGCCCAATGAGGCTACTGCACCGGATCGGTGAGGGGATTTCATGGAAGCGGCATCGACCGACTTCGTTCTGAACCATATCCGCGGCGATCGAGCCGCTTCAGCGCGAAGGAAATCGAGATGGCCGACCAGAACCAGAATTACGCAGGCAAGATCGCCTTCGTCACCGGCGCCGCCAATGGAATCGGGCGCACCACTGCCATCGCCTTCGCCGAGGCTGGTGCACATGTCGCCGTCGTTGATCTGAACGGAGACGGCGTTGCCGAGGTCGTCGCGGCGATCGAGGCAGCGGGGGGCAGCGCGGTCGGGATCACCTGCGACGTCTCGAAGAGCGAGGACGTTCGTACCGCGCTCGACAAGACGGTCGAGGCCTTTGGCGGCATCGACATCGCGTTCAACAACGCCGGTATCGAGCAGCAGCAGATCCCGCTGGCGGACCTCAGCGAGGAGGATTTCGACCGCATGACCGCGATCGATCTGCGCGGCGTGTTCCTCTGCATGAAATACCAGATTCCGCTGATGCAGAAGCGGGGCGGCGGCGCGATCGTCAACACCTCGTCGGGCGCAGGCGTCGTCGGAATTGCAGGGCAGGCCGGGTACGTTGCCGTCAAGCACGGCGTGATCGGAATGAGCAAGTCGGCTGCGCTCGAATATATCGGCGACAATGTCCGCGTGAACGTCATCTGCCCCGGCATCATCGAAACGCCGATGATCACCGACCGGGTGTCTGGCGGTACCGAGGAAGGCCAGAAGAAGATGATCGCGCAGGAGCCGATCGGCCGCATGGGCAAGCCCGAGGAGATCGCCGCCGCGGTGCTCTACATTTGCTCCGACTCGGCTGCGTTCATGGTCGGTCATGCGATGGTCGTGGATGGTGGACAGACGGTCGGTCTTGGCGGTTGATCAGGTACTGGCAGCGCGCGCAGCGGCCAGTCGTGGCGCCGCTGCCTCGTTCCGAGCGCCTGGAAATCGTTGAGATCCAGTCGTTGCCTCTGCTTTACCAAGAACCGCTATGTGAGATCGACCCATGACGACTGACCTTCCGATCACTCCTGACGGGCTTGCCCAGGTTCGCGCGATGCTGGCGACCGGGCGGCAGCCTCCGCTCGGGGAAAAGCTCGGCATCTCGCTGGTCGAGGTCGAATACGGGCATGCCGTCTTCGAAGCCACGCCGGACGGCACGTCCTACAATCCGATGGGAACGGTGCACGGCGGGTATATCTCGGCAATCCTCGACAGTGCCTGCGGCATCGCTGCGCACACCGGGTTGAAACCGGGCTTCGGCTATACGACGCTGGAGTTGAAGGTGTCGTTTCTACGCCCGCTGAACGATTCCAGCGGGAAGATCCGGGCGGTCGGACGCCTTGTGTCGATGGGCGGTCGCGCCGCATTTTCGGAGGCGACCCTGGTCAACGAGAAGGGGCAGCTCTGCGCGACGGCGACGTCGACGCTGCTCGTCTTCGAACTTCGACCACGAAAAGCGGTAGCAAATCCGGCTGATGGCGCCTCCTAAGAGCCTGGCCTCGCTTTAGTCGCCACCGGCAGGCGTCGGGCCGTCACGCCGCCCTGGGTCAGAACGACCGGCGCTATGCTGCCGTCTTTACGGAAATGCATCCGCTCGATCGCGACCTGACGATGATTGCCGTTCGTCTCACCCAGGGGACGTCGGTGATAGACGATATACCAATCATCCGTTCCAGGGATGCAGACAGCGGAATGATGCCCCGCGCCGCGAGCGACGCGCGCGTCCTGCTCGAGAATCTTGCCGCGCGGTGTGAACGGTCCGAGAGGGTTGGAAGCCGTAGCGTAGGCGACGCTGTACAGCGGTCCCGTCCACTCGCCTTCCGACCACATCAGGTAATAGATTCCGCGCCGCTTCAGCATGAACGGTCCCTCGACATAGTCGGCGGAGGGGGTGATCGCCTTGTACGTCTCGCCGTCCGCGAACGGGGTGAGGCTGGTGAGGTCTCGCGACAGCTTCACAACGTTGCAGTGTTTCCAGCCGCCATAATACAGGTAGCAGGTTCCATCGTCGTCGCGGAACACCATCTGGTCGATCGGCTGCGCGCCGTTGACGATGCTGCCGATCAGGGGTTTGCCGATCGCGTCGCGGAACGGGCCTTCCGGGCGGTCGCTGACCGCCACGCCGATTCCGCCGCGCTGTCGGTCGGTCTTGATGTCGTTCGCGCCGAAGAACAGGAAATAGCGGCCATCCTGCTCGATCGCCGAAGGGGCCCACACCGCATAGGCCGCCCAGTCGACGTCCTTGACGTCGAGGACGCGCGGATGGCGGGTCCAGGATACCAGGTCTGGCGAGGAGAACGCGTCGAGAAACGTCTGTCGCAGAAACGGGCTCCATATCGTCGGCGAGGCGCGTTCATGGGTTTGCCAACGGGTGAACCGGCTGGGCGGGGCGGGGACGGGCCCGTCGGCGGAATAGGTCGGATAGATCCAGTATCGATCGCCGAAAATGCGGATCTCCGGATCGGCGGACCAGCCCGGCAGAACGGGATTGGCTGCCCACGCAGTCCTCGAAGTGGCAGCGCCAACGGCGAGTCCCGCCAACAGCATTCGTCGATCGATCAAAGGCATTACTGGGTCCGTTGCAGTTTGGACGGGTGTGCTTTGAAACGGTATTCGCCGTATTTAACGCGAATGACCAGCGTGTCATCCAGACAATCTCCCGGATTTGTCGACCAATCGATCGCGGAGTCGCGTTGGATGCTGATGGTTCGGATTGATGAAATCTGTTCATCGAAGCATCAACCAGATAGCGGGTAATTTAGCCTGCCGCGTGTCCCATATTCCGTCTGCAACGTAAGCACACCGAGGTCGGCGTATCGCCGCCCCGATCAATTGCTGAAATGGAGGGCAGTGAAATGACTGACCGTATCAAAGATAAGGTCGTCGTGATTACCGGCGCCTCGAGCGGCCTCGGCGAGGCGGCGGCACGGCATCTGGCGGCGTGCGGCGCGACGGTCGTGCTCGGCGCGCGCCGTACAGGTCGCCTCGAAACGCTCGTCGCAGAGATCGTGGCGGCGGGCGGACAGGCTCTGGCTGTGCAGACCGACGTTACCGACCGTGCAGCGGTCGCCAACCTCGTCGACACCGCCGTACAGCGCTTTGGCGGGATCGACGTCCTCATCAACAATGCCGGGATTATGCCCCTGTCGGCTTTGGAAAGCCTCAAGGTGGATGAATGGGACCGCATGGTCGACGTCAACATCAAGGGCGTGCTGTACGGAATCGCGGCCGCGCTGCCGCATATGAAGGCGCAGAAATCGGGCCAGGTGATCACGACCTCTTCCGTTGCCGGCCACGTCGTCTTCCCAGCATCGGCGGTCTATTCCGGCACGAAGTTCGCGGTCCGCGCCATCTGCGAAGGCTTCCGTCAGGAAGTGAAGGACTACAACATCCGGACCACTATCCTGTGCCCCGGCGCGGTGAAGACCGAGTTGCTCGAGCAGATCTCGGACGAGGGCGTCCGCTCCGCAAACAGCGATTATGTCGGCAAGGTCGGTATCTCAGCCGACAGCTTTGCCAGGATGGTGGCGTTTGCGATCAGTCAGCCCGATGATGTCGACGTCAACGAGATCATCTTCCGCCCGACTGCGCAGCAATTATGATTTTTGGCTTCACAGCAGAGGGCCACCGCAGCGTTGCGCACTGTTTATCGAGGACGATGATGATCAGAGTTCTGACAATTTCGGCAATTCTCCTGGCGTCCAACGGCGTCGCACACGCACAGCAAGGAAAGAGCAAGATGGATATATCCCGCAAGGCAGACCTGAAGACGGTCCCCGGCCCCGACGCGTATTTCACCGGCAAGGTCACGATCACCGGACAATTCCAGCGGCCCGAGCCGTCGCGCGTCGGCGGTGCCGTGGTCCATTTCGAGCCGGGCGCACGCACCGCCTGGCATACCCACCCGGCCGGGCAGACGCTCATCGTCACCGAAGGTGTCGGCTGGACGCAGGTCGAGGGCGGACCGAAGCTCGAATTCCATGCGGGCGACCAGCTCTGGTGCCCCCCTGAACACAAGCACTGGCATGGCGCGACCGCGCATGACGCCATGACTCACATCGCCATCCAGGAATCTGTGAATGGCACACCCGTAACCTGGATGGAAAAGGTGAGCGACGAGCAATATCTCGCGCCGTTGGCGAAGGGCTGAGTGGTACCGCACGTCATCGTCAAGCTATGGCCGGGCAAGTCGGACGATCAGAAGCCGGCTTGCTGACGCGATCACGGAGAGGGTGACCGGCATCCTCGGCTATGGCGATGACGCAGTATCGATCGCGTTTGACGAGGTCGTGCGAACGACTGGAGCGAACCGGTCTACAAGGTCGATATTTCGGGTCGATGGGAACGATCTCGCCAAGCGACCGGGATACGGCGATCGCCCTCAGGACAGAGGCGCGACGCCTGATCCGGACGAAGCCTTCACGCGGGCGAACAGCGGCGCCATCCTAAACTGAGGCTTGGCACGCGGTCGATGGCGAGCGATCGCGTCTTATAAGTTCGCTCCCGCGTCGGCAGCCCGGAAGCCGACCACAAATATTTCGATGAACAAATGTCTGAAGTTGGGAAGCCGAAAACGAACCGCGAATGACCGGCTATGGGTCTTCAAAGCGGTACCGTCTACCGCCCGTCCTTCGTGACGAGCCTGCCGCCCGTCCACGCTACGACGGGCGGCACCTTAAAGTTGACATGCGGCGCCAATATCACTTGGGGAAATGGATCCCACAAAGCTTATTGCCATCGGGGTCGCGAAAATAGGCGAGCTCGATCGTCCCCATCGACGCAGTCTCGCGTGGGCCAGGCGGGGCCTCGATCGAGGTGCCCCCATTGGCAACTGCGGCATCGTGAAGCTGCTTTACTTGCTCAGGTGAGTTGCATGAAAAGGCGACGGTACTGCCGTTCGCGACGGTCGCAGGTTCATCGTTGATTGGCTGGCTAACGATGAAGTTCGTTCCGTTGCCATTATTGTAGATGAGCCGGGTGTGGCCGCTATCGGCGATATTCCGCATCGGTTCACCTACACCGAGTGTGCCAAGCACCGTATCGTAGAATCGCTTCGATCGTTCGATGTCGTTTGATCCGACCATAGTATGAAACAGCATGCTTGTTCTCCTGCTCAAGGCGTTATTCAATAGATACGGGTGATGAGGACGCTACGAGCGGTCATCCAGTTCCGAAACACCGCTCTGCCCGTCGGCGTAGGCAGCCATGAAGGCCGGCCGGGTCTGCCACCGCCGCCAGAACGCGTCGATATGCTCAAAACGCTCGTCCAGCGGGGTGGCGTTCACCGGGTATTTGGAAAACGCGATCGCGGTGGCTAGCGTGATGTCCGAGAAGGTCGGTTTGTCTCCGCCGAGCAGCCACGTCCGCCCGTCGGCAAAATGCCGGTCGACCAGTGCTGCATGCGCAAGCGCCACTTTGCGCGAATGCTCACCCCATGCGGCGTTGTGCGTCAGTTCCAACTTGGGCCCGAGGCCCTGGTGCAGGACGTGGAAGGCGGTGACGATCGGATAGAGGATGTGGACCCAGACCCGGTTGTCCCACATCTGGTCGAGGCCGCGCTCGATCGGCGTCTCGCCCATGACCTTGCGGCCTTCGAAGCTGTCGTCGAGGTAGCGCGCGATAGCCGACGTCTCGCTCAGGAACGACCCGTCCGCCAGCACCAGCGTCGGCGTTTCGCCCCACGGGTTCATCTTCAGGTGTCGCCACCCGCGCTGTTCACCCACAGGCGACATGTCGTACACAGTTTCGGCAAACCGGTCGGCGATGCCCTTCTCGTGCATGAAAATGCGCAGCCGCTGTGGATTAGGGAAAGCAGAAGGGGAGGTGAAGAGCGCCAGCGTATCGGCCATGGGAGGTCTCGCTTTCATCGATCATATCACCTGCCTGTCAGATGACAGGTATGTATCTGCGGCGTAAAACTTGCCTCGTCAATCCCTGTCTGGCATATGACAGGTGGAGGCGTGACGATGGCGGCAACGACGAAGGAGAATACGCGGGAGGCGATCCTGCTGGCCGCACGCGAGGCGGCGATGACGCGCGGCTACGGCGGCATCAACTTCCGCGACCTTGCCGCAACGGTCGGCATCAAGGCGGCCAGCATCAACTATTATTTCGCCAACAAGGCGTTGCTCGGTGAGGCGGTGGCCCGTCGCTACCAAGTGGATATCGCCCGCGATCTCGAGGCGATATCCACCGACGCGAAGGACGCGAGGGACGCGTTACGACGATACCCGAGCATCTTCCGGGCGTCTCTGGAGCGTAACAATCGGATGTGCCTCAGCAGCTTCATGGCGGCCGAGCGTGACGAGCTGCCTGAGCCGGTTCTCAAACAGGTACAGGCTTTCGCCGACGTCAACGTGGCGTGGCTCAGTAAACAGCTTGCCGCCGCAGCGATTGGATCGCCGGAAAGCGTCGAGGCAAGAGCGCGCGCAATCTACGCGGCAGTTGCCGGCGCACAGATCATTGCCCGCAGCAGATCCGACATCGCCGTATTCGATGCCCTGGTCGAAAGCTACCGCGCGGCCGGGCCGCTTCCCAGCTAGCTCCTTGTGGTGTCCGAATTCGCGTAGCTGCACGCTCGACAGACATGAACCAATGACCGGTATGGGGACTGGCGGGGTGAGGGCTTAATGACCGTTTCTGGGTCAGCGCCGGGGGCGGGGCGGGGCGGCGTGGTGTCGTCAAAAGCACGGAGTTGTGGATGGGAATGGTAGCCATCTGACTGTTAGCGCCTAAAGCCGCCCTTTGCCTCACCGAGAAGGCCCGGTTAAGATCACGCGCCAGGCGGACTTTCCTTTCTCGCGTTTTAGCCGCAAGTAACGGTTAAATGGCTCTCCCACCCGACTATTATTCAGTTCTAGGTGTTCCCTCGACGGCAAGTCGCGACACTATCCACGCCGCGTGGAAAGCGCTGCTCCGTCAATATCACCCCGATGCCAACCATGGTGTGGATGTCTCTGCTCGTGCGAAAGAGATCAACGAGGCGTATTCCGTTTTGGGAAAGAAGGAAGCACGTGCCGCCTATGATCGGTCGCAGATCAGGCCGTCTGCCCACCGAGCGACCGAGGACCGCCCGTTTCACCCCAGGAAAGCCGGCAGGCGCCCGATGCGACCTAGCCCGTCGATGCAGCCCGGCGGTAGCTTCTCGCAGCCGCTACAGCCCAACGAATGGCTGATGGGCCTTTTCCTGCTGATCCTCACCGCCGCACCGATCGCTACAATCCTGGTTCTGTGGAATGAGGAATCCGGATTGGCACCTACGGCTCGACGTAGCGTCGCCGCTAATCCCATGCGTGAGCCCTCCGCAAAAGACGTCCGCAGCTCATCGGGCACAAAACTCGGACTTGGACAGCCTGCTTCTTAAACTAACGCCCGGTCGGGACATTCAAGTTCGCAGGGTCAGGCGCCAAAAGCCGTCGTAACGCGGAGATGAACGAGCGGCCGAAGTTGGGGAGCTGGGAAGGGGGCGGGGACGTCTGATTATGGGTCGAATTGCTTTCCATCGCGCGCTGAAAATTAACAGGCGCGGCCGGCGAACCATAAGCCTCGTACGACATAATATTTTTTGCGAATCCCAATAGGTTAAACGTGCGCCTGCGCGCGCCCGTCTCAACGATCATGACAAAGCTGTTATATTGCTAGTGACTCGCAACAGCACATGACATAGAGGCCTTCCGATAACGGGGGTTCAGTATGAGTTTTTCGAGTATATTGCTGGCGAGCGCAGCGTCTGTCGGGGCACCTTTGCCAGCTCCGGCTGAGGAGCCAAGGACCGTAGAAACGTCCACCGGATCGGACGATGCGGAGAAGTCCGACGAGATCATGGTCATCGGCAAAAGCTATGGTCGTGCGGTCGGAAAGACCCTGACGCCGCTCAAGGACACGCCGAACACCATTACCGTGATCGATCGCGATCAGATCGAGGCGCAGAACCTGTTCACGCTGGAAGACGCTCTGACCGCGACCAATGGCATCACCGTCAATGGCGTCGGCAGCGAGGACCCGTCGTTCTTCTCGCGCGGGTTCGCGATCACCAATTACCTGATGGACGGCGTCCCGAGCTTTGCGTTCAACTTCCCGTCCGCCGTGCCGGACCTATTCTTCTACGATCGGCTGGAAGTGTTGCGCGGCCCGGCAGGTCTGTTCAGCGGATCGGGCAATCCGGCGGGCAGCATCAACATGGTGCGCAAGCGGCCGCTCGACGCGTTCAGGATGCAGGCGAGCGCCGGCGCCGGCAGCTACGACAATCTACGCTTCGAACTCGACGTCTCGACGCCGATCGGATCGAAGGCGGGGTTGCGCGTCGGCGCGATGGCGCAGGACCAGGACCAGTTCTTCGTCACCGCCCACCGCAACCGCATCGGCGGGTTCGCGGTCGGTTCGCTCGAGATCGGCGAGCGCACCACGCTGACGGTCGGCGGCTATTACGACCGCTTCCGTCCGGCGGTGCAGTCGGGACTGCCCGGCATCATCGGCGGCGCGGACGGCAGCGACGGCAAGTTGCTGGACGTGAAGCGGTCGACCTATCTCGGCGCCGACTGGAACCGGTTCAACGCCGAGACCTGGACCGGGTTCGCCGAACTGGCGCACAAGATCAGCGACCGCTGGACGTTGCGCGCGACCGGGCTGTTCACCGACGTCGATCGCGTCGACATCTACAGCTATATCGGCAACCAGCCGGTCACCGCGACCAACGGCTCGACCAGCCACATCGCTTATCGCGGCGACAGCAAGCAGCAGACGCGCTCGTTCGACTTCAACGGCATCGGCAGCTTCCCGCTGTTCGGGCGCGACCAGACGCTGATCCTCGGCACCGATTACCAGGCGAGTTCGGGCACGTCCTATTTCACCCGGCTGTCCAATTATGCGCGGATCGACGTGTATAATCCGGTCTCGCCGTTCGAGCCGCCGCTGAACCCGTATGGCGCGTCGCCCTATTATCCGGTGCAGGGGACGGGGGCGACCTGTCCCAATTCCAGCACCGCGATCACGCCCGCGCCCGCCAATTGCGCGCTGCAGGTCTATGGCGGTTCTTCGACCGACGTCGAGCAATACGGCATCTACGGGCAGATGCGGCTGAGCCTGCTTGCCGGCCTGACGCTGATCGGTGGCGGCCGCGTGACGTGGTGGGATACCACGACGACCACGTTGCTGACACCAAGCGGTGTCTTGCCGCCGTCGACCCGCTACGGGATCGACAACCGCTTCACGCCCTATGCGGGTATTGTCTGGGACGTAACGTCGCAGCTCAATCTCTATGCGAGCTATGCTGACAGCTTCACGCCGCAGGCGGCACCGGTCGGCCGGGCACGTCCCGACGGGCAGCAGATCGAGCCGCTGGTCGGTGCGCAATATGAGGCGGGGACGAAGCTCTCGCTGATGAACGATCGCCTGCTGCTGTCGGCGGCGGCGTATCAGATCACGCAGACCAACCGGTTGTTCAACGATCCCGACATCCAGACCGTCGTGCTGCAGACCGGCAAGGTCCGCTCGCGCGGTATCGAGGCCGAGGCGACCGGCGAGATCCTGCCCGGCTGGCGGATCAATGGCGGCTACACCTACACCAAGACCAAGTATCTGGAGGACCAGACCACCGCGTTCGAGGGGCTGCCACTGGTGCCGATCGTGCCTAAGCATATGATCAAGGCGTTCACCAATTACGCGCCGGTCGACGGGCCGCTGGCCGGCGCAAGCCTCGGCGGTAGCGTGACGTGGTTCAGCTCGACCTTCGGCGGCAACGCAGCGGTATTCAACGCCGACGGCACGCTGCGGACCCGGTCCACCATCGTACGCCAGCCCAGCTATGCGGTGCTCGACCTGCGTGCGGGCTACAAGTTCAACGACCGGGTGGGCGTCTCGGTCAACGTCGCGAACGTACTCGACAAGAGCTATTACGCGCGCATCGCCGCCACCGGTCGCGGCAATTACTATGGCAGCCCGCGCACCGCGTTCGCGACGCTTCGGTATACATTCGAATGACGGCGAGCGACGCGCATGCCCGTGTACGCTGGGCGCGACGTGGCGACATCGCGCTGCGCGTCGTTGCCGCGGTGCCACTCGGCTATGCGACCGCGAGCCTCTGGGCGATGGCGATCGCGCGGCTGCTGCCCGGTGATCGTGCCGAGGCGAGCGTCACCGCCTCGCTGATCGCGCTCGCCGTGTGCGCGCTCGCGGCGATGTGGGCGTTCGCGGCGCGTAGCGGCTGGCGGGCGATCTGGACGCTGGCCATCGCCGCCGGGATCGCCGCGGCGATCGCATGGGTCTCGATCGACGCGACGGGGCGGCTATGAGAAAGGGCTTTCGACAGTCGCAGGCGTTCCTGCATACGTGGTCCGGGCTGCTGCTCGGCTGGATCCTGTTCCTCGTGTTCGTCGCAGGCACGATCGCGTTCTGGCGCGAGGGGCTCAACCGCTGGATGCGGCCCGAGATCGCGCGCGTCGAACAGCCGATGCGCGTGCTGGCAGGGTCGCAAGCGTTCCTTGCTCGCAAAGCGCCCGATGCGAAGAGCTGGATCATCCCGGTAGCGACGGAACGATCGCCCGGTGCGCAGGTCTTCTGGGTGCCGCAGCCGAAGCCCGGCGAAGAGCATGGCAGGCGGGGCAGGCGAGGGCGCGGCGACACGCAGGCGCTGATCGGCGCCGACGGACAGGTCGCGCAGGCGCGCGAGACGCGGGGCGGGGATTTCTTTTACCGCTTCCACTTCGATCTCCATTACATGCCGGTGATCTGGGCGCGGTGGCTGGTCGGGTTCGCGACGATGATGATGCTGGTCGCGATCGTCAGCGGGATCGTCACGCACAAGAAGATCTTCAAGGATTTCTTCACGTTGCGCCGTGCCAAGGGCCAGCGCTCCTGGCTCGACGGGCATAACGCGACCGCGGTGCTGGCGCTGCCGTTCCACCTGATGATCACCTATACCGGGCTGGTCACGTTGATGACGCTGCTGATGCCATGGGCGGTCGTCGCCAATTATACCGATCAGAATACCGTGTTCGCCGCGCTGTTCCCGACCGCCAATGTGGTCGAGCGGACCGGCCGTCCCGCGCCGTTGATCGACCTGCGACGGATCGCCACCGACGCCGAACGCCGGCTCGGTGCGCCCGCCAGTTTCATCGAGGTCAGCGATCCCGGCGACGCCGCCGCACGGATCACGATCAGCCAGAGCGCCCATTCGATGCTGTCGTCGCGGACGCCGCGACTGACCTATGACGGCGTGACCGGGCGTCTCGTCTGGCGTTCGCCGCCACCCGGCGCCGCCGCCGAGACCGCGGGCGCGATGGTCGGGCTCCACGCCGGACGGTTCGCAGGCAACGGCGGCCGCTGGCTGTATTTCCTGTGCGGGATCGCCGGCACGCTGATGGTCGCGAGCGGTCTCGTGCTGTGGACGGTCAAGCGTCGCGAGCGCCTGCCCGACCCGACCCGGCCGCATTTCGGGTTCCGCCTCGTCGAGCGGCTCAACGTCGCGGTGATCGGCGGCTTCCCGCTCGGGATCGCGTGCTTCTTCTGGGCCAACCGCCTGCTGCCGGTAACACTTGGCGAGCGTGCGGACTGGGAGATCAACGTATTGCTCATCGCCTGGGCAATCGTCGCGGTGACGGCGTTCGTCGTCAGGCCGGCGCGTGTGTGGCCGGCGCTGTTCGCGTTGACCGGCGTGCTGCTCGTCGCGTTGCCGGTGTACGACGTCGTCGCGACCGATCGCGGGCTGTTCGCGTCGCTGGCGATAGGCGACATGATGATCGCCAGCATCGATGCGGCGATCTCGGTCTTTGGAATAGCGTTTCTGCTACTTGCCCGCCGCGTCGCGCACCATCGCCCCGTTGCAAAGCGCGTTCGCAGGGCTAGAACCGCCACCGCCTCCAGGGTTCCGGAGCCCGCCGAATGAGCATCCTGTCACTCCTGCTCGCCACCGCCGCGTTCTTCCTGCTTGGCCTGGCGACCGAGGCGCATCATCGCCGTCGGTTCGGGGCATGTCCGCAGGCGGCGCGGTGTAAAATGTTGCGGACCGGCGGCTGGCTTTCGCTGGTTGTAAGCGTCGCGCCCGCGCTTCTTGCCCGAGGATGGATCTTCGGGCCGATCCTATGGGCAGGCGCGATCATGGCCGGCGCCGGGATCGCCTTCCTCGCGCTCAACTTCGTTCCCGCTCGTGCGATGCGCGATCCGGAAATCCCTAGCCCATCGGTGAGCGCTTCCAGCCGCCTGTGTAACGGATTGGCCTGCAGGTGCGGCGCATCGATCTGATGAATGATTGGCCGATATTGGGTAGCCGACAAGAGCCTACGAATGTCGGCTCGTGGGTCGTCGGAGCTAGCCATCGGGCGAGCGTCGACGATGTCAGCGATAGTGCATTAGCCAACCGATCCGGCGGGTGGTCTGCTTCGTCAAACAGGCAGGATGGTTCAACGTCTCAATCGTGCCGGCACCGTCGCGATCGTCAAGCGGACAGGCCACATCACGCTCCCGGATCCACGCTGGTTGCGACGTTCTGAGGGTAACCCGACGGGCAGCAGGTAGACGCCTCATCGTCCTGGTATACGTCGCGTTCAGTTGAGCATCTGCCCGTTTGTAGTCTGCGACGAAACAGGCCGACATCGCGGATGTTACGCCCTTTGCCGCCTCACCTGCGTTTAGGCAGCGATCGAGCGGGCTGGAGGCGGCGAGGGCAAATACGAGGACGAGCATCGGTGATCTCCGTTGTCCGATGAACGTCGGGCACCGCCTTCGGTTGCGACGTTAGCGGTCGTCCTGTCGCGTCAGCCGATGCCCGCCAGCAACGCTGGTCAGATTTGGAGCGGAACGGTGCCGCGACGAGCGGTCATCGCCGCGCCGATTGAGGAGCATACGATCAGCCCGATCGCCAGCCACTGTCCGGTGCTCAGCACCTCGCCGAGCAGCGCCAGGCCCATCAGCGCACCAACCGCTGGTTCGGCGCTCATCAGCGTGCCGAACGTATTCGACGGCAGCCGCCGGAGCGCGATCATCTCCATGCCATAGGGGATGGCGCTCGACAGGATGCCGACGACAAGCCCCAGGGCGAGCACCTCCGGACGAAGCAAAGCGGTACCGGCTTCCGCGATACCGACCGGTGCCGCGACCAGAGCTGCGACGATCATGCCACCAGCGGCCGCGGCCGGGCCGTGCGCCTCGCTCGCGCGCTTGCCGATCAGAATGTACAGAGCCCAGCACGCACCGGCGAATAGCGCCAGCATGATCCCGCGCCAGTCCAGCGAAGCCGAACCGCTCCACAGGGGCAGCAGCAGTGTCAGGCCGGTCACGGCCAAGCCGATCCAGACGAAGTCGATCCAACGTCGCGAGGTGAAAACGGCGACCGCGAGTGGGCCGGTGAACTCAATCGCGATGGCGACACCGAGCGGAATGTATGTGAGCGCGTTGTAAAAGCTGAGGTTCATCGCCCCGAGCACGACGCCGTAGCCGACCAGCGGCCGCCAGCCGGCGTCGAGGCGCAGGCGCCAAGGCCGCAGGATGATCGACAGGACCAGCGCACCAACGATCAGGCGGATCGCGGTCGCGCCGTCGGCACCGACGATCGGGAACAGGCGCTTGGCGAACGACGCGCCACAGGTGACGGACACGAGCGACAGGACGAGAGCGCCAAGCGCCGGATAGTCGGTAGTCGAGGACGTATGCGGTGTGCGTAGTACAAGGGTCATGTCTGTTCTCGTTGGGGCTACTGCCAGGAATGTACCCACCGAGCGCGATCAGCGTGGTTCGATTTCGCGCTGAACCGATAAAGTTTATCGGCTACACGGCTCACGATGAGCAAGGCTATCGCCCTCGACGCGTTCGACCGGAAGCTGCTGGAACGCCTGCAGGTCGACGCGCAGACACCTATTCCCGTCCTCGCCGACGAGATCGGGCTGTCCGCGCCGGCCTGCTATCGACGCATACGGCGCCTGCGTGACACCGGGGCGATCAACCGAGAGGTGGCGGTCGTCCACCCTCGCACCCTTGGTTGGCCGCTGTCGATGCTCGTGCTGGTCACGATGGAACGCGAGAACGCGCGCACGGTCGACGAGATGGTGCGGATGCTGAAGGACGTTCCCGGAGTGATCGAGGCCTGGAACGTCACTGGCGATCACGACTTTGTCGTCCGCATGCTGGCGCGCGACATGGAGAGCTACGATGAACTGGTACGCGAATTGTTCGCTGCGGACGATCGCGTGCGCAGCTTCAAGACGCTGGTCGTCATCCGCCAGGTCAAGGATGCGAGCCCCGTTCCCGTCGCATAGGCGGCGCGCTGATCACCCAGTCCGGGGCTTGGAGTCACATCCACAAGGCCGTGCAGCTTTTCGCCATCTGGACTGATCGGCAAGCTGAACAAGAGGCCGCTTTCGATCGGGGCACTGAGACTGCTGAGCGACCGTTTCTGGGTCAACCGCGAGGCGCATAGTAATGAACGAGGGCAACACGCTGAAGTCGCGCTCTGGGCCGATGGATGCAGTCACGTGCTCATCTCGGTTGAATCACTGATTGCGTAGCGCTGCATGCGTGAGATGTTCAAGCCTAGGCCCACGTGGCACGTCCACCCCACGCCTGCTCCTCAATATCGCACGCTGATGGTACCCAGCACCGAACGCGGTGCGCCATAATAACCGCCGTCGAAATTGGTTGCAGTCAGGTATTTGGTGTTGGTGACGTTGCGTAGGTTTACTGCAGCCGAAATGTTCGGCGTGATGCCGTACGCTGCCAGCAGGTCGAGTAGCGCATAATTTCCCTGCCGGCCCAGCCCGGTCGGCGAGATGATCCGGCTCTGATACTGCGCGCTGGCGCCCAGCTTGAGGGCGGGCAGCATCGGGAGCGTATAGCTGAGATTGAGCCGCCCGGTGTTGCGCGCGACATAACGCCGCACCGGATTGCCCTCCGGGTCCTCGATCCGCATTACCGTATATCCGCCCGTCATCTGAAGGCCCGGCGCGAGCTGCCCGCCGACATCGATCTCCACGCCTTCCGACCGCGCATCGATCCCGACATAATAGGTGCGGGTGACGTTGTTCTCGGTCACGATGCCCGCCGCTTCGGCGGTATTGTCCTGCCGCGTCTTGAATACCGCGACCGTCGCGTTCAGCCGACCGGCGAACCAGTCGCCCTTGATCCCGAGTTCGAGGTTCTCGCCCGCGATCGGATCGATGATGCGGTTGTTGATGTCGAGCAGCTGGTTCTGCGGATTGAAGATCGTCGCGTAGCTGCCGTAGAGGCTGAGGTTGCTCGTCACGTCGACCGTAGCGCCGGCGAACGGCAGGAACCGCGTCGCGTCAAAATCGGTGTTGCCGCCGTAGGAAAAGCCCGTGCTCTTGGCATGCGTCACGTTGCCACCGAACATCACCTTCACCGCGTCGCCGGGATTGAACCGGATGAGACCATAGGCAGTCTCGCGCCGTGTGTGGGTATTCTGGCTCGACGCAGGGTCGCTCGAAAACGTCGTGGGAAAATTGGGCAGCGAGAAATTTCCCGCGAACAGGTCGGGATAGGGCAGGTAGGTCCCGATCGTGCTGTTGTCGTAGCTCGACTGCTGGACATAGTCTTGCGCGCTGCGGTTCACGCCAATGTTGATCTCGTGCTCACGCCCCAGGAACGTCACTGGGCCGGCGATGTACGCCTCCATCGTGAGGTTGCGCGTGGTTGCGGGGAACTTGCCCGGATAGCTCTGGATCCCGACCTGGAGCCCGGTTGCCGGATCTATGCCGATGCCGTCGGCGTCGTTTCGCAGCGGGTTGCCGTAGACATAGAACAGCGTGTTGTTCTCGTCGGTTGCACGGCGGATCGCGCTCGCACGCGCAACCCAGCCATTGCCGAACCGGTGCGTGATGTCGCCGAAGATCTGGCGGTCAATCACGTTCCAGCTCGACCAGTCGGGCGCGACGTTCGACGAGCGCGCGAAGTTCAACGGCGTCCCGTCGCTGTAGGTGAGCGGGATCGCACCCCACATCGCGCCGCGGCTTTTATGGTCCTGATGACCATAGCCCGCGCTGACCGTCGTGCTGGTACCAAGGTCCGCCTCGACGATACCGTAGCCGACCCAGCGACGAAGACCATAGCGGTCGAGATAGCTGTCGCCGTCCTGGTACGCCCCGACTGCAAGCGCCCGGATGCTGCCGTCCTTGGTGATCGGCACACTGACATCGGCCTCGCCGCGATACTGGTCGAACGAGCCATATTGCCCGCTCGCGCGCACCTGCAGATCCTTGGTAGGACGCTTGCGGATGAAGTTCACGACGGCGGACGGGTTGCCGGTCGACGAGAGCAGGCCGGGGGCACCGCGGACGACCTCGATGTGATCGTAGAAGGCGGTATCGATCGAACCGGTCTGGATGCCGAACGCGAACGGAACGCCGATGCCGTCAACCTGGAACGTCTGGATGTCGAAGCCGCGTGCGGAGAAATACACTCGGTCGGTCTCGCCAGCTTGCACGTTCACGCCGGGAACCGTGCCAAGCAACGTATTGACGTCATTAAGCTGGAAATCCTCGATCTGCGCGCGCGTGACAACGCTGACCGACTGCGGCGTCTCTCGGAGCGTAAGGTTGAGCCGCGTTGCGGTCGTTTGCCCGGGGATCGTATAGTCGCTGCTGCCTTCAGTACGTGCGCCAGTTACGACAATCTCATCCGCGGCTTGGCGGGCCTGAAGCGCGGCCTCGGCCCCGGGATCTGGCAGCGTAACGGGCGAAGCGTCAAGATTGGCCGTGGCCATGAGAACGGCGAGTAAGGCAGTCATTCGTATCCCCCCAGAGATGTCTTGCGGTCTCGTGAGATCAAATAAACACTAATGAAAGTCATTATCATTAATTGCGGCATGGCGTACTCGAGGGCAGGAGTAACCCTAGTCGTGCCTAGACGATCGACCGATCCTGCGGGGGAAATGAACGGACGACTGGTTTAAGCAGGCTCCAGATCGGTGCTAAATGTCCGGAACTGGGTCTAATGTGCGAATGCTGAGCGCAGCGTAGCAGTTCGGCGAGTCATGTTAGGCTTCAGCGATCATCGCAATCGGCACTTTCATTCCAGCGATCCGCACTGGCATCTTGGCGCCTTGCCGTGCTGAAGGATCGGCGTCGAACCACTTGTTCCATTCTTCGGCGGCCCCCGCGAAATCCTCGTCAGGCGCGCGCGCCGTCCAGCCCTTGCGCGCCTTGATCGAACGCAACATCACCCAGCGGCGTGTCGATGCAACGGGTAGACATACGGCCACCGGGCCCGCGGCTTTTATCGAACACAATGGCATTGTGGTCCTGATGACGGAGCGCTTGGGCGTAGGACAGGCCTGCCATCCCCGCATCGATGATTCCGATCCGCATGATATCCGTCCGTGCCGGCGTGCAGCGACTGAACTTGCAGCTGACCGAAGGGCCCCAAACGCCAGGCTCGTCGATTGGAGCCGGCCCAGGCGCAGACTTTAGTCTCTGGCTGCCGGCTCGAGGATGAAGTTTCAGCTTCGAACGTCTCCGCCGCCGAAGACGACTTGATTGCGCACGGCAGGGGCGAACAGGCCGTAAAGAAACGGCAGGTTGCCACCGCTCGCCGCATCGAGAGCCGCACGGTGCTCGGGTGGCAGGGTGAGGCTGAGTGCGGCGACATTGTCGGTTACCTGCTCCGCCCGGCTCACGCCCAGCAGCGTTGATGCGACCCCGGGCTGCCCGACCACCCAGGACAGCGCGACGCGCGCCGGCGTCTCGTTAATCTCTGCTGCGATGCGCTTCAGTTCGTCGACGATCTGCCAGTTGCGCTCGGTGAACAACGTGTCGCCGAACGGATTGTCGCCATCGAGACGCTTGTCGTCGACGGGCCGCGCCGTGTCGTCCTGCCCGGCCTGGTTGGGGACGCCGCCCGCGCGCTTCGGACCCGCCTCGACGGTCGCGCGGTCATATTTGCCGGTGAGCATGCCATAGGCGAGGGGGCTCCAGGGCACGAAACCCATGCCCGCCGATCGCGCGAGCGGCAGATGCTCGGCTTCGACCCCGCGTTCGACCAGCGAATAGAAATATTGCAGACCGATCGGCGCCGGATCCCCCTGGACTCGCGCCAGCGTCGCGAGTTCGGCGACGTACCAGGCCGGGGTATTGGATATGCCCCAATAGCGGATCTTGCCCGCTGCAACGAGCGCGGTCATCGTCCGCAGCAGTTCCTCGGCGGGGGTGACGCCGTCCCAGACATGCACCCAGTACAGGTCGATGAAGTCCGTCCGGAGGCGGCGGAGCGATCCTTCGACGGACGCTAGAATGTGGCGCGCGCCATTGCCGCCTGCATGATAGCCATGACCGGTCGCAAACCCCGATTTCGTCGCGATCACCAGCCGATCGCGCGACGATTGTGCGGCGACGAAACTGCCGACCATCTCTTCCGATCGCCCGCCTGCATAAACGTCTGCGGTGTCGATGAAATTTCCACCGAGATCAGTGTAGCGATCGAACACCGCACGGCTGCCGCTCTCGTCCAGACCCCATCGCGGCGTACCGAAGGTCATCGTGCCGAGCGCCAGCGGGCTGACGAGAAGGCCGGAGCGGCCAAGCGGGAGATAGGTGTCGAGGGTCATGGTGGTATCCTGCGTTGTGTCACCTCCAGATGGACGCCGGACCGCCCGAGGATTAGATCGTCTGCGGCGCATGGGTTGCTGAAGGATGTTCAGGAATGGATCGTGATCTCTGGTCCGGTCTCGCGGTGTTCGAAACTATCGTCGAGGCTGGCAGCTTCGCACGAGCGGCAACGCGTCTTGGATTGTCCGCCTCCGCCTTGAGCCATGCGATGCGGTCGCTTGAGACGAAACTGGGCGTCCGGCTGCTCGACCGTACCACCCGGTCGCTGGCGCCGACGCCCGCAGGCGAGGAACTGCTGGTGCGGTTGAGGCCGGCGATCGCCTCGGTCGCGGGCGCGCTGGCCGATCTCGACAATGCCCGCGAACGGCCGGCGGGGCGGATCCGGGTCAGCGCGCACCGGGTCGCGGCGATCTACGCCATTCTGCCGCGGCTGGCCGACTTTGCGCGCGCCTATCCCGACCTCGCCGTCGAACTGGTGGTCGACGACGGGTTCGTCGACATCGTCGCGGACCGATTTGATTGCGGGGTCCGGCATGCCCAGACCCTGCAGGCCGACATGATATCGGTCCGTATCAGCGCGCCGGTGCCGCTCGTCTTCGTCGCCGCGCCGGCCTACCTCGCCGATCATCCCGCTCCCGTCGATCCCGACGGTATCGCCGCTCATCGTTGTCTGTGTTACCGATACACGTCCTCTGGCGTCGTACACCGCTGGGAATTCGAGCGGGATGGCCGAAAGGTGGAACGGTCAGTCCGCAGCGACTTCATCACCAACGATATCGACGTGATGCGCGACGCTGCAGTGGCAGGGCTGGGGGTGACTTGCCTGCCGCTGCCACATGCCGCGCTGCAACTGGCCGCCGGTACTCTGGTCGAAGTGCTGGCCGACTGGGCACCCACCTTGCCCCCGAATCACCTCTATTATCCGAGCCGACGTCAACCGACTGCCGCCTTTCAGGCCTTCGTGGCGGCAATGCGCATGTGATTGCAAATGTGCTTTGACAAGATTGAGAGCAGTTGATGGTCTGGATGACCACGAGGCGCTTTGGTGAGCGACGTCGCCGTCAACTTTCAAAGACCTAAGGGCATGAACGAGTGTCTGAAGCTGGGAAACGGGACGGCCGGTCCGAACGCCTGTAATTGGGTCTCCGCGGCCGCTGGTTGCCTGATCGCGGCATGACCAAGCTCGTCTGCTCCCAAGGTCTTTCACATCCGGGAACCCGCTGCTTTAAGAGGCTCGAAGACTTTCCGTTTCTCCGTGTCCACCAGCCCATATTGGGAAAGTTTATGCGGGGAAGGGTTTTGGGAAAGCGGTTTACTATGGTGAACGGTCGCGTGGTAAGCACGGCCGGCATACCAGTGAGAGGGCAGTAATGACGGACGCCGCAAACGTAATTGCCGTGGACCACACAGGCTTCGCTGTGTCGTCTTTGGACGAAGCCGTTCGGTTCTGGACGGGAGCGCTCGGTTTCACACTTGAGCGGCAATCGGAGATGGGGGGCGACTTCCTGCATCAGGTGACAGGTGTCGATGATCCGAGTGTGAAAACGGCGATCGTCAAGGCACAAGACGGTCACGTGGTCGAACTGTTGGAATATTCAAACGGGCTCCAGAACGGGACGGTGCCCAGCGGCGCGGGATCGATCGGAGCGGCCCACCTGGCTCTGACCGTAANACGTGGTCGAACTGTTGGAATATTCAAACGGGCTCCAGAACGGGACGGTGCCCAGCGGCGCGGGATCGATCGGAGCGGCCCACCTGGCTCTGACCGTAAAGGATATTCACGTCGCCATTGCCCGCGTCGAAGCAGCAGGATGGAAGGCGAAAGGCAATCCGCTGCCGGTCCCGGGTGGTCCACGGAAGGGAACGTTGGTGGCCTACGTTTCAGGCCCCGATCATATCACGATAGAGCTTATGCAGCCGACAGCCAGTTAATGGGTCGGTAAAAGCTTTGCCGCCTCATCATCCTTTTGAAAGCTGGCGAGGCAGCGGGCAGGGCCAAGGCTCAGCACCTTCTCTGCCGCAATCCTGAATGGATGGCAGAGATTGGGGAGCCAGAAAGAGGCCGCGAATGACCGCAAGTGGGTCTTGGCCGCCGAAACCGACGAAGGAGGTCGGGCAGAGCTCCCGAGCTCATCTATTAGCAGGACCTCTGCGTTTCCGATCCTGCGTCAGCTATCGCTGCCTTTGGCGAATAGGGTCAGAGTTTCGCGCTTGCTCGTTGATCTGAACGTTAGAACCATGCGCGATCACGAGTTCATCGGCTCGTGGGATCAGAACGAGTGACATGCGATCGCGGCTTGGCGGCATCTGCTCGCCAAAGGGCGTTCTGAATGCACCAACTGCCCATCGAAGCACGGCAACCAAAGCTCCTCCGGGCAGGGCGACAACGGATTCAACTGCTTCGAGTGTCAGAGGGACACCCTTGAACATGATGTCGAAGTAAGCACGGTAAGCTCGGTCGACCTGCGCCTTGCCCTGCCAATGCATGCCCACGATGTTCACCCAGTGCACATCACCAGCGTACAGCTTGGCCATCGCGTCCATGTCGGAGGCGTTCCACGCATCGGCGTATCGTTCCGCCAGTCGCTGCACCTTGTCAGCCGTCGTGTTCAGCATCGCCGCCCCTGTCCCACTGCTCATTAACGGCCCTGCCGCAAGTAGCCCCAATATCGTTTGCCGCCGGTCCATGTCGCGTCCTCCATAGGTGCGGGCGGTTTAGCGCTAGCGACACGGCCGCGATTGAACAAAAGCGTCAGCGCCCTCGTGCCCATTCTGCAAAGAAGCTGGTGGGAGGACTTCCGGCGAGGGCACGGCAATCGCGTACAAAGTGTGCCTGATCCGCATAACCGGCGTCGTGGACCAACTCCGTCCAGGTAGCACACGGCGAGCGGACCTTCGCGTCGAGTACCGCATTTAGTCGTACCGTTCGCGCAAACAGTTTGGGGGTGAGGCCGACCTGTCGCTCAAACCGACGCGTGAACTGTCGGTCACTGAGTTCAGCCCCCCGGGCAAGCGAGCGCACGCTCAACCTTCCCCCCGCACGTTGCAACGCAGCAGCGGAAAACGCCACCGGGTCGACGGGGGATAAGCGATCAAGTTTGCTCCTCAACCAGCGCTCTGCGGCGCCGACCCGCTCATCGAAGTTGAAAGCCATCATGACTGCATCCCGCAGATCCGTCCCGGCCGGGCCGATGACGTCGCTGATCGCGATGCCCTCGTTGACCAACGCGGTCATCGGCGTGCCGAACAGAGCATGGAATCCAGCAGGTTCAAATCGGATCGTGAATACATGGATGCTGCCGGACAGGATGAGGCGTGTGCGCCGGTAGCTCTGGGGGCCGACGATCACGACCTCGGGCGCGAATGATGCTGCGCGGTCATCGTGCGAAACCCGGTAGCGGTCCTGCAAATAAAACTCGATGAATTGATCAGGTCTCGCCGGTAAGGGTGATGTCACGGCATGCACGCCAAGCTGCGCTTGCCGCTCGGCATAGGAGCGCACGACGCCCCTGAGACTCGCATCAGCTTGGCGTTGATCGACGATCATGCTGCGTCATCGCGCAACCGAACCGCGCGCGCTAGCTTCATCACTGGCAGAGAGTTCATGACCGACTTCGGCACCGTGCCAACCGTATGAACAAGCGTCTGAAGTTGGGGAGCGGCAATCTAGCTATGAATGGCCAGTTGTGGGTCATTTTCTAACGGGTGACGACGTTCGACTTCATTACCGCAAGCTTGGCGAGGAAGGCGTTTTGGGCTGGAAACGTCACACCCTCGTGACGCATGGCGGCCTGGAGGTTTTCAACCAGCGCATTCATGTCCTTCGCCTGGATCCCGAGATTCTTGTGCGCGGTCGCCATGTCGCGACCGGTATAGCTACAGCCGCCGTTCAACAGGGCGCAGAACTGCTCCTTCAGCGTGCGGCGAAGGCGGATCATGTCCTGCCCCTTGAAGATGTCTCCGATCCGCGGATCGGCCTGGCTCGCCTTCACCAGATCGTCGACGATCCGGTCGATGCCAGCCACCCCGTGAAACGCCTCAAGCATGGCAACGCCCTTGAACGGACCACCGCCGACATTGGCGTCGCTCATCGCATAGGGCGCGACCGGGTCCTCGCCCGGTGGCGTGGGTGTGGTCTGGAGGAGGACGAGCAGGGCAAGCAAGATCATCGAAAACGCTCCCTAGAAGGCCGTCTGGAGCGACAGGAAGCCGCCGCGTTGGCGCTCGGCCGTCGCGATCGATCCGAGATCGACAAGGGCCGCGGTCGCAGTCAGGTTCTTATTGATCGCATAAGCGCCATAGACGGTCTTCCAGTCATTTTCCGTGGCGAACCCGAGATTGTCGGGTTTCGACCGGTATTCGCCGCCGACGACGAGCTGGCGCGAGATTTGATAGCCGAGCGTGCTCTCGACCTGGACGCGGCGATTCGTACCGCGATCGCCACCGAACCCGAGCAGGCCGTTCTGGTTGGCGTTGGTGTAGCGGATCGTGGTGCTGAGCAGGATGCTCTGCCGCAGCAGGAGCTTGGTGGCAGCGACGTAGAGATCGGATCCGCTGGTGTGGCGTCCGCCAACCGCGGCGACGATCTGCGGATCGGAACTGCGCTTGTACTGCATGCCGATCGCGATCTGGGGCAGGTAGGGGCTGCCATAGACGGCATCGCCGGCGACGCGCAGCTTGGCACCGAACACGTCCTGGCTGAGCGTGTAGCCGCGGCCGATACCGAGCGTTGCACCGACGTCGCGTGTGTCGAGATTCTGTCGGGCGTAGCTCAGTTCCCACCGGTCGTGGACGCCGATGGCTGCGCCGTGGCTTTGCCAGCGGTAGTCCGGCAGTAGGATGACCGAGACATGCGCGGACCCGCCGATCCCGTCGACGGTTTCGTTGCCGGCGATCAGAGCCCAGGTGGAGATGCCGCCACCCGAACTGCCTTCGATCGTGGTGACGCCGTTGGTCAGCATCAGCTTGCCGCCGGCGCGACCCTCGCGTGCCGCGCCGGGGGTCGTCGTCATGACGGCGGTCGCCACCGCGACCTTCGCAATACATCCGGCAACAGTCGAAAGCGGAATACGAATCATCCGGCCTTTCTTGGAGACTATTGGTTAATAGTCGGTCTCCCTCGCCAGGCCATCGACGCGTCGCCCGCTCGAAAAGGCATGACAGGCCGATGACGTTTACCGGTTTGCAATTCTCCGACTGTTAGAGGCCGATGCATGCACGTATCTGTCCTCCGCCTGAGTCTGATGTTCGCGGCGTCTGCGCTGCCTGTCGCTGCGCATGCCGGCCCGGTGGTGATCGATGTCCGTGGTTTCGACGGCAAGCCGCTGCCGGGCGCGGTGGTGACGATCGAGACGCCCAAGGCGCCTGGGGTGACGGTGCGGGGGCCGTACATGATCGAGCAGCGGGACATCGCGTTTCAACCGCATGTGCTGATCGTCCCCGTCGGCGCGACGGTCGGCTTCCCCAATCGCGATCGGGTGCGTCACCACGTCTATTCGTTTTCGAAGGCCAGGAAGTTCGACCTGAAACTCTACGGGCAGGAGGAGTCGCGCACCGTCCTGTTCGACCGTCCGGGCGTGGTCCCGCTAGGCTGCAACATTCATGATTCGATGAGCGGGTTCGTGTTCGTGACCGCCACCCCGTTTGCCGGACTGACCGACCAGGCTGGGCATGTCAGCATTGCCGGCGTGCCCCCAGGCACAGCGACGGTCCGCGTCTGGCACCCCTCGATCCGGGCGCCCGGCAGCACTGCGTCCCAGCCGATCGATGTTGCCGCGACCGGCTTTGCCACGACCTTCGTGCTGCACCGGTGATGCCTTTACGCCCGCCGCGGTTCCGCCATCTCCGGACCAAGCTGTCGGTGCTATATGCGAGCCTGTTCGCGGTGACGCTGGTGATACTCGCGTTCGTCGCGCAGGCCATGATCTGGACGCACGCGCGCGACTCCGTGCGCCAGGAACTCATTGCCAGCGGCAGCGTCTACGATCGGATCTGGTCGCTCAGGTCGCAATCGTTGATTGCGTCCGCGAACCTGTTGTCGCGAGATTTTGGATTCCGGGCCGCGGTCGCCAGCGGCGACCGGCCGACGATCGCGTCCGCGCTCGCCAATATCAGCCAACGGGCCGAGGTCACCGCCGCGTTCGTGGTTGATCAGGACGGTCAGGTTACCGGCCCCTCAGGCGCACTTGCCTCGACGGCTGCCCGGTTCCCGTTCGCGGTGCCGGACGGCCGGCGTGACGCGGTTGTAGTGGTGGCGGGGCGGGTGTACCGATTGATCCTCTCACCGGTCATGGCACCGACGCAGATCGGCTGGGTGGTCTTCGCAGTGCGGCTCGACGGCACCGAGATGCGCGCTCTCGAACGCTTGTCCGCGATCCCGCTGATCGCAACGATCATGCGAAGCGATGGCGCAGGGCGCTGGCACGCGGCGGACAGGTCGATCGGATCCGACTCCGCGGTCGACGATCTGGTCGACGCATCGCAATCAACCCGGACTCTTGCGACGCTCAACCTGTCAATCGGACGCGCTTTCGCGATCGCAAAGCCGCTTGCCGGACTAACGCGTCGACCGCAGGCGGCAATTCTAATCCGCTATCCGCTCAACGCCGCACTGACCCCGTACCTGCCGTTGCAGGCGGGCATCGCGCTCGCCGGATTGGCCGGGCTGATCCTCGTCGTGCTCGGCAGCAGGCGGCTGGCGAGGGGGATCGCCGGACCAATCGCCGCGCTGGACGCTGCCGCGCGAGCGCTGGAGGAGGGGGGGCGCGCCCATATCGTCGTGAAGGGCCGCGACGAGATCGGCAGGCTCGCCGCCAGCTTCAATCGGATGTCGGTCGGTATCGTCGAACGCGAGAACCGGATCACGCATCTCGCGTTCCACGACGTCCTCACCGGCCTGCCCAACCGGACGTATTTTCGTCAGTCGCTTGACCAGGCGATCCTTCAAGTCGGGCGGACCGGCGGGGCGATCGCGGTGCTGTGTCTTGATCTTGATCGCTTCAAGGGCGTGAACGACACGCTCGGCCATCCGGTCGGCGATGCGTTGCTGAAAGCGATCGGCGCGATGTTGAGCGAGGTCGCGCCCGACGGGCTGGTTTCGCGACTCGGCGGTGACGAATATGCGGTGATCCTGTCGGGCCAGTTCGATGCCGATCGCCCGCGCGTCCTCGCACAGAGCATCCTCGACGTGATGCGCCAGCCGGTCGAGGCCGATGGCCACCGGATCGCGACGGCGGTCAGCATCGGCATCGCGATCGGCCCGGTCGACGGCGAGGATGCCGACGAACTCCTCAAGAATGCCGATCTCGCACTGTATCTCGCGAAAGAAGACGGTCGCGGCGTCTTCCGGTTCTTCGAACCTGCGCTCGACGCCGCGGCGCGCTGGCGTCGGCAGGTCGAACTCGACCTTCGTGAAGCGATTCAGGCGGGCCATTTCGTCCTCAACTACCAGCCTGTGTTCGACCTGAAGGCCGACCGGATCGGCGGGTTTGAAGCGCTGGTGCGCTGGCATCACCCGGAGCGCGGCATCATTCCCCCGGCCGAATTTATTCCGATCGCCGAGGATACCGGGCTGATCATCGCGATCGGCGAATGGGTGATGCAGGAGGCCTGCCGTCAGGCGATACACTGGCCCGAGCATGTCCGCGTCGCGGTAAACGTGTCGCCGCTGCAGTTTCGCAACACCGGGTTCCAGGCGATCATTCTCCAGGCGCTCTCGCGTAGTGGGCTGGCACCCGACCGGCTCGAGATCGAGATCACAGAATCAGTCTTCCTTGACGGCGAGGGGCCGGTGATCGCGTTGCTGCACAAGCTGCGCGCGATGGGCATCCGGGTTGCGCTCGACGATTTCGGCACCGGCTATTCGTCGCTCAGCTACCTCCGCAGCTTCCCGTTCGACAAGATCAAGATCGACCGCTCGTTCATCACTAGCATCGCCAGCGATCCGAGCGCCGCGGCGATCGTCCGCGCGATCGTAGACTTGGCGACCGCGCTGCACATGGAAACGACCGCCGAGGGCGTCGAAGATATCGGGCAGCTCGACCTGCTGCGCGGCGAGGGCTGCGGTAATATCCAGGGGTTTCTATTCAGCCGACCAGTTGCGAGTTGCCGTATCGCCGGGCTGCTCGAGAATAGAACGAGCCAGGCTGCCTAACGGATGGAAGAGGGGGCATCCCCTCAAGGCGGCGCACGACGTCTGAAGATGGCCGGATATCCAAAACCCGACTTTCACGCCAGATTACCCGGACGACGGTTTTGTCTCACTTTTTGCTCTCCGAGGCCGGCTTTGGTGGCCGATCGAGACCGTCTGGCTAAGATTAACGAGCGTCTGAAGTTGGGAAAGCCGGGGAGGCCTCTGAACAGCGACTTATGGGTCGTCCTTCGTTAGGGTCAGGACCCATTGATGTGAGAGGCGCGATCTGATTCAGGCTCCGTGAGGAGAGCGTGGATGAGCGACCTGTACTGGCTGACGGATGAGCAGATGGCGCGTCTGCAACCGTTCTTTCCCAAGAGCCATGGCAAGCCTCGGGTCGATGATCGGCGGGTGCTCAGCGGCATCGTTTTCGTCAATCGCAACGGGCTACGCTGGTGTGATGCGCCGAAGGACTATGGGCCGCACAAGACGCACTACAATCGCTGGAAGCGGTGGGGCGAGAGGGGTGTCTTCTTGCGCATGATGGAGGGGCTCGCGGCAGCGGAAGCCGTACCGAAAACGGTCATGATCGACGCGACCTACCTGAAGGCACACCGCACGGCATCGAGTCTGCGGGAAAAAAAAGGGGATCTCGGCCGCCTGATCGGCCGCACGAAAGGCGGCATGAACACCAGTCTGCACGCCGTCAGCGATGCGGATGGGCGGCCCTTGAGCTTCTTCATGACCGCCGGGCAGGTCAGCGACTACACCGGCGCGGCAGCCTTGCTCGACGATCTGCCGAAAGCACAGTGGCTGCTTGGCGACCGTGGTTATGACGCCGATTGGTTCAGGGACGCCCTGGAAGCCAAGGGCATCCAGCCATGCATCCCGGGCCGCAGATCGCGCAACGAGCCGGTCAAATACGACAAGCGCCGCTACCGGCGCCGCAGCCGCATCGAGATCATGTTCGGCTGTCTGAAGGATTGGCGCCGCGTCGCCACTCGCTACGACCGCTGCCCAACCGTCTTCTTCTCTGCCGTCGCGCTCGCGGCCACCGTCATCTTCTGGCTCTGACCAATGAGTCCTGACCCTAGCAGCGCGGCACATCGACGCACCGCATTAGCTGTCTGAGCTTGAGAACGTCTTGGCCGGTCGCAAGCGAAACGATGATGACGAGAACTACAGGGCAGGTTCGGCGTTCGATAGAGCCGGGCAATCGATAAGCGCCCCGCGTGTCCGTGTGACTGAAACAGGCGGGGCGCTGAGGTACTCTACACTTGAAGCGAAAGCCTCGAGCCAGGCAGTACCGCGGCGTGGTTAAATCATGGTGAAGCACCCCGCCCGCTCCGTGTGACACCGCATATGCCGCGGGCGGGATACCGAGCCTTCGCCGTCTTGGGTAAGCGAGCTCGCTTCATGGTGTCGCTGATGCCAGCCGAGACTACAAGACGAACGGCCTGATCCATTCCCGGATCGGGACGGTGCCGATGTCTCGCTCCCAAACAATCCAGCGCGTTAAGCCATCGCCACCTTCGTACGCGTCGAGGTGTGTCCGCCCGACCGATACAGCACATCCGCTGCCTCCTCAGACGTGATGCCTGCCGCATTGGTGTCGACCGAGACAAAAACGCCACCCTCGTTGATCCGGCCTTCGTAATAGCTGGCATCGACGCGGCTTACACCGTGGTCGGTCATCACCTTCTCCAGCCCGCTAACAGCGCCGCCAAGGGCTGCCCCGGTTACCGCTGCAGCGGGGATCGCCGCGGATGCGATCGCGCCAGCAGCGACCAGTGGACCGACGCCTGGAATGGCAAGGGCAGCGATACCGAGCAGCGTGCCGATACCAGCGCCGGCAGCAACCTTGCCGACGAACTCCTGGGTGTCGCCGTTGCCATCTGTGGTCGTGTTTTTGCCGTCGTGCTGAGCTACGATCGAAATGGCGCTGTCATTGACACCGGCAGCGCGAAGCTCCGACACGGCGCGCTCTGCTTCGGCGTGATTGTCGAAGACGGCGGATACCAAGTTCGTGGTCATCATTAGATCCAGTCGATAATGGCGGTTAAAGATGAGCTTAGAAGTCGCGCCGACTTCCTATCGTTCCAGATATTGAGGGTTAGCGCCGTAGTAACCTTGATTGTTGCGACAAAGCGCAAGGAGGCGCTGCACCGGCGATTAACTCGCTATGCCGATCAACAATGATCGAGATATTCACTGGCACGAGCTATAACGATTGCTGCTAAAACCCAGTTGCTTCCATCTCGCACCGCGTTCTCGATCACGGCGCGCTCCAATAACCGAAGATTCCCGCCTGGCAGCTTACGGTCCTGCTTAACCTCCCGAGCAAATATCAACCGGACGCCCCCGATCGTTGCGCAAGCCCGATAGGAATGAGCAGATCATGCGGCTGTATCGGCTCGGCCGGACTGAAAATCAGATGGCCGAATTGCTGGGATGTACGCCTCGAATAGTCTACCGCTTGTGGCATGGCCGCGCGCACCGCGCACGACGCCGCAGAGGCGGTAAATTCCGAGCACGCTCGGCAATGCTACAAGCGTAGGATCGTTCTTTCATAGTAGCAGGTCTGCGTCCGAAACCCCCGCCACCGACCCGATCCGACTATAAACAAAGTACGTCAGGTCGCCGACAGCGAAGGCGCCGTCATATTCCAGGCTCGTTAGCCGCGCGCGTGCATCTGTCGTAATCACCACTTGACCGCCTCCCGTGAAATCGAGGTCGCGGTCTGACCCGAACAAGATCACCCCGTCACCATCCTTGTCTATAATTTTTCGGGTCGTCACGAGCACATCGTCTAGGCCAAAGTCTCCAATACGGTCATTGCCTAAGCCACTGCCAGTAAACAGGAAAACGTCTCCGTCAGTACCGCCGAGCAAAAGGTCATTGCCTAATCCGCCCTCCAACAGGTCGCGTCCCGCCAGGCCAGACAACGAGTCCGCACCTGCGAGTCCACGCAGCACATCGCCGCCTGGTGTCCCGATCAGCGTATCCGCATCTGCCGTGCCCGAAGGATCGTCGCTACGTAGTTTGATCTCAACGACGATGCTGTCAGTGCCGGTCTCGAACGTCTGGCCGCTTGCGGTAATCCGGATTGCTATGGTTTCTTCGCTCTCGACTGCGGCATCGTCCAGCACGGCAATTCTACCAAGGTTGATCAGGTAGTCGCCTGCGGCCGATTGGGTAACGGAGAAGGTGCCAGAGAAGCTGCCTACATTCACGTCTGCGCCGTTGGCGGCGGTCGATCGATCGTTCAAGAACGACATCGTCACCGCGGTACCGACATTCGTCACGTTCTTGAGTGTTAGTCCTAGCGTGAACGAGGAATCCACACCTTCAGTAACCAACGTGGGCGCCGTCACGAATGCAGTCGCGAGGTCAGCCGCGGCGATGAAGGTCGGTGCGTACCCGCTAAAATTGTCCGCAGTAAGCGATGCTGCGCTAACATTCTCTAGGCGGGCAAGCGTCTGGAAACCGGCATTACGGCCGAATGCGCCATCGCGGTCAATCTGAAATAGAGTGTCCGGTCCCGCTTGAACCAAGCGAAGATAACCGCTCGCACCGAACGGATTGGACCCGTCCCAGCCTTGGAAGCCAAAGGCGAAATTAGACGTAATCTCAATGTTGTCGCCGGCAACCCCACTGGTAAAGTCGGTGATTACCGGGACCGCATTTTGGGCCGCGAAGCTCGACAGTTCTACTTGGTCGCGCCCAGCCCCTAGCGTTGCTCGTACGGCGCCTGGACCGTTCCCCAACATGAGCCGATCCGCACCTTCGCCAAGATCAATAGTACCCGTGCCGGTTGTGAACACATAGTATCCGACGCGGTCATCGCCCGATCCACCGTCAACTCGTATCGTCTCAGCTACGGTCGTCGGGCCACTGGGGGAGTGGGAAACGGTGATAATGTCGTTTCCCGTCCCGCCGCGAAGCGTGTCTGAGCCACCATTGTCGCTGATGAAGTCGTCCCCATCGCCGCCGTCGACTACGTCATCGCCGAAGCCGCCCTGGATATTGTCTGACCCCGCACCTCCATCGATGATGTCATTCCCACTGCGCCCGTCGATCTGATCGAACCCACCCAACCCTGTGATGGTGTCTGCACCGACGGTTCCCGTCAGGCTCTCCGAATTTTCGGTGCCGGAGATTACTGCGCCTTGAACTGGATCGCCAGAGGGCGCGTACCCGCCTATATTGGCGGCTGTGAACGCCCTCGCATCGGCGTTACTGAATCGGATCAGCGTCGTGAAGCTCGACCCTGTTCCAACAATGCCGTCGCGATCAAATTCGAGCAATGCATCGGCATCCGACTGGCGTAGGCGCAGATGTCCGCTGGCTCCAAACGGATTTGATCCATCAAAATTTGATGCGTTCCGCGCCAGATAATCACCGATGTCGAACACGTCGCCAAGGTCGCCGACTTGAAAATCAGTCAGCACGGGTGCCGAATTCAAAAACGCTGACTGCTGAAGCGTCACTGTGTCACGACCAGCGCCGGTGCTGATCGTCACGGCCGCGTTTGATATAAACCCGAGAGATATCTTATCTGCGCCATCGCCCAAGTCGACGGTCATAGTACCTCGCGCTGAGGAATTGAGTTCGACCCGATCGTCGCCAGTCCCTGCCTCGACAACCAATGTTTCAAGCGCACCAATTGAGCCATAATGGCCGACACTGATCGAGTCCGCCCCGGTGCCGCCGCGCAGCGTGTCCGACCCGCTCGCGAAATCCGTGATGAAGTCGTTTCCATCGCCCCCATCAAGGACGTCATCACCCGCGCCGCCCTCGATACTATCGCTATCAGCACCGCCGTCGATGACGTCGTTTCCGCCCCTGCCGTTGATCTGGTCGAACCCGCTGAAGCCGTTGATCACGTCGTCGCCGTCGGTGCCCTGAAGGTTATCCCCAGCCGACGTTCCATCGATACGCATGAACCTCTCCCCACCTGATACTTAGCCCGCACATTGATTTGAGGGCGTTGCCAGTACAAGACGAGTCAAAGGGCCGAAAAGGGCCTAACGACCCAAAGCGCTACATTCGCCTCGTATTTGAGGCGGTCCGGTTCTTTCATTTTTTGGCAACCCCGCCTCCAGAATATCCTGTGAAACGGAGGGGGCAGTACAATGACTGAAGAAGCTGAGCGCGCTCGAGCATATCACGAAGCGCGATGCCAACAGGAGCTGCAGCGAATTAACAAGTCGCGGTGCGAGCGGTCAAGGCACGCCCATATCCGCCTTTTTCAGCTTCACAAGTCGATGACGGTCAACCCGGCAAACGGCCTGCCGACAGCTACCTTAGCGACGGTGGTCCAATAGGCGTCTCGCCAACTGAAGCACAGCTGGCGTAAAATCAGTGTCTACTCCGCTGCGTCCGCAGCCTTGCGCTTTCGCGGCGAAGGTTTAGCCGCCTCGGCCTTGCCTGGTTTCGCTTTTTCAGACTGGCGGCCTAGCCCGATCTTTAGCGCAATCGCTCGGCGGTTATCGGAATAATTTGCAGCGACAATCGGGTAGTCAAGCTTAAGGCCATAGCGCACCCGATATTCTGCTGGCGTCATGCCATGCGTCGACAGATGGCGGCGCAACGTCTTGTACTTCTTCCCATCGATCATGCTGATGATGGGGTCAGGATCGGAAAGAGACTTTCTTACTGATACCGCAGGCACATCTTCGGCAGGCTAGTCGGTAGCCATGCTCGTCGCTTCCACACTACCCGCCAGTGCGGCGATTGAGTCGCGCATTGTGTTTAGAAACGCGGTGACCTCAGCAGCCGACACCCGCGTGTTGGGGTTGCTCAACCACGCGACCGTTAGTTTCATCGCCAATTCAATAGTATTGAACTCACCAGTATGCTCGGACATCGGACCCTCCATTGCAGCGCGAAATGCTTACTTAGTATCGCCGCCGGCTGGCGCATTGGTAACATAAGCTGTCAGCCTGAAAAGCATCAGACCCCGGTCGTTCGTCACGTCGACAACAAAATCACTACCGTCCCATAAGACAGCTGGTTCTCCATGCATTATCTGACCTGCAAAAACGATAGCATGCTTCCTTGCAGCCGCGTCATCAACCAATTCAGTGCCCTCACTATCAGGGTCATGCCGGTCGTCAGCGGTATTGAAGAAGTATCGTGCCATCGTGATGCTCCTCTGATCTCCCAAACGGGCACGGAGATCACAGGTTGCTGCTTTTCACAAAAGACGTGCTGCCGTGGATCAGTATCAAGTTTGTCCGCAGCGCGCATTCGTTGGAGGCGACGGGATGGTAAGCCCGGGGTTCAGTCTATGCCCGGCCTTCGACTCACGTAGCTGGAACGACTTTGCGTCTACGGAGGGAACGTCGAGACGGGCATCAAGAGCAACTTAGGTCAGTTACCGGGGCGGCATACCCAAGCGTACCGAGGGTGTATTGCATTATCACGGTCGCTCCGCGAGTGAGGGGCATGCCTCACGCCAGCAACATCGTCTATTGCGACGGTCCGGAAAGCCCCCACGCCTTCGACATCGTTCCGCTCCAGCCGCGTAAAGGCAGCCTGGATGCTATGTGTCCGGTCTGCCAGGGCAGAGGTCAGTGGAATACCGAGATTGATCTCGTCAGTTTTCGCTGCAAGCGCACTGCATGCGATCGGTGCCACGGTGCGGGATGGGTTGAGACCGGCTCCGACTTGGTAGGACTGCCCGATATTGAGATCGCGCCGGGAGGCTACCCCCGATGGACTTTGCGCTTCGAACCGTCCGACGAAGCCTCGCAGATTGACCCAGAGGCGCCAGGCCTATCGCAGCCATGACCGGCAACGGAGCGTCTTTGGCGTTAGCATATTGCGGCAGTGGGCAAGACGCTGTCTTGTGGCGCTTGCCTCTTTCATACCGTAAAATCAGGCATCGTTAGCAATAGAAGGGGAGCAAGCTCGGGCCAGTTGCGTCATCGTGAAGGGTTTAGCAAGATACCGAACGCGAGAGGGGAGTCCAACCGGTTCGGGGTCGCCAGACATGACTATAATAGTTGATGGCAGTGCCGTTGCCCCGTGTTTAATTAGATCCACGACCGTCATTTGCCCGGCAGAGCAACATCACAAAGTAAAACCGAAATGGAATATTCGTCAAGCGCGCGTGCAGCCAATTCGACTGTGTCAACAGCAATTACATAATATCCCAATTCCGTAAGCATTTCGCTTGTCATCGAGCCCACCAAAGCGTTATCTTCAAGGACCAGAGCTTTTGTAACCATTACCACGGCACTGAGGCCCTAATCTCGTTGGATTGTGCGGAGTGTCTTGAGACAATGAAATCGCTGTCGAGGTTCACCACCATTCTCCTGGTAGAAGATGATAATGTAATCAGAATGTTAGTTAACGAGTACCTCGAAGAGTTTGGGTACCGTGTAGTAGTCGTGGCTAGTGGTGACGATGCTTTACCAATATTGGTAAACAATAAAGAAATAGACTTGCTTATAACCGACGTGCGAATGCCGGGTAAATTAAATGGTTTCGATTTGATTGAAGAGGCGTCTCGCCTGCGCCCGACATTGAAGACAATCGTAATGTCGGGGCATACAGGTGAAACTAATAATCGAGCCGATGTAGCAGATCGTTTTATCGCGAAACCATTCACCGTAAACAATCTTGGAATTGCGATTGAGAGCCTACTCGGCTTGAGGAACGCCGCATAGCCTAGGTTTTTTAACTAAATGCCTAAAGGCTTCTTATATCGAAGCTATGGTCAGGACCCATTGATGTGAGAGGCGCGATCTGATTCAGGCTCCGTGAGAAGAGCGTGGGATCAGCGACCTGTACTGGCTGACGGACGAACAGATGCCGCGCCTGCGGCCATATTTCCCTCAAGAGCCATGGTAAGCCGCTAGTTAACGACCGGCGGGTGTTGAGCGGCATCGTTTTCGTGAACCGCAATGGACTGCGCTGGCGTGATGCGCCCAGCACCGCCGTAAACGGCTGCGCCGTAAAATGGCTTCGCTTTGGCTAAAATTCGGGCTCGGCCCTTACTTGTTGCCTGTGCTCAATGGTCAACATGCGGAACGCCTAGATCACCGCCCATGTCTTCCGCCCGAGCCGACGAATGGCCTGCCGCGCCGGGGCTAAGCAGTAGCGATTAAAAATCAGACAGATTATAATGGCATCACGGGAACATGCCTGTGGTATTAGAGATTAAGTTTTAGCCGGCAAGCTTAGCGTCTTCGCGCAAACTCAAGGACGCAG
This sequence comes from Sphingomonas sp. Leaf20, assembly GCF_001421535.1. Classification (GTDB taxonomy): domain Bacteria; phylum Pseudomonadota; class Alphaproteobacteria; order Sphingomonadales; family Sphingomonadaceae; genus Sphingomonas. Next base: position 57,040 of record NZ_LMKN01000010.1, read on the forward strand.
AGGCGGTAAGGGTCACAAAGGAACATTCCACCCCTGTCGCAAGCATGTTGTAGCTTTCCGCAGCCCGTTCGGTAATCATGGCAGCATGCAAGACGTGATCTTACCGTCAAAGGGCCAGTTCCTACGCGAAGACGCTATCCGCGGCGGGATGGATTTGCTCTTCTTCGCGCACACCCGCCACCTGAAGCACGCGGACGAGGCGTTAGCAGCGGCCGGGCTAGGGTCAGGACCCATTGATGTGAGAGGCGCGATCTGATTCAGGCTCCGTGAGGAGAGCGTGGATGTCCACCATGTCGGGATTGCCGAGAAGGACGGACATGACGAACCCTATCTGTTCGTTGACGATGCCGAGGGTCTCGTCACCTGCGTCCAGATGGGTACGATCGAGTTCCACGGCTGGGGTGCGCGGATCAAAGACGTCGAGAAGGCCGACCGGCTGGTGTTCGATCTTGATCCTGATGAAGGCCTCGATTTCAAGGACGTCATTTCCGCGGCCCTTCATGTTCGCGACGTGTTGGCCCAGATGGGTCTCAAGACCTTTCCGATGGTGACGGGCGGAAAGGGCATTCACGTCATCGCGCCGCTAACACCGCAAGACGAGTGGCCGGCCGTGAAGGATTTCGCACACCGCTTGGCACTCGTCCTGGCCCAGTCCGAACCCGATCGATTTACCGCAGCCCTTGCAAAGGCCAAGCGAACCGGACGCATCTTCATCGACTATTTGCGCAATCAGCGCGGGGCGACGGCAGTTATGCCGTACAGCGCTCGTGCTCGCGAGGGCGCGCCCGTTGCCGTGCCTATCACGTGGAAAGAGCTCGCTAAACTCGATCGCGCATCGGGCTGGCATATCGGCGATGCAGGCGCGCTGCTGAAGCGCGCAGCGTCAAAGGATCTGGTCGGTTGGGGACGCGCTGACCAAATTTTGCCCGACCTATGATCGACTCTCTTCGCCCGGTGCGCCGATGAAGATCGCGACTTACAACGTGAATGGCATCAACGGTCGCCTGCCGGTGCTTCTGCGCTGCCTGGAGGAAGCACAGCCCGACGTCGTCTGCCTGCAGGAACTGAAGGCGCCGGACGAGAAGTTCCCATTGAGCGCGATCGAGGCGGCTGGTTATGGCGCGATCTGGCAGGGTCAAAAGAGCTGGAACGGCGTCGCCATCCTCGCCCGGGGCGCCGAACCCGTCGAGACCCGACGGGGGTTGCCGGGCGACCCGGACGACGTGCAGAGCCGCTATCTCGAAGCGGCCGTTGGCGGTATCCTGATAGCAGGCTTCTATCTACCCAATGGCAATCCGAGGCCGGGTCCGAAGTTCGACTACAAGCTCGCCTGGATGGAACGCTTGATCGCCCATGCGGCCACGCTGTTCGGCACCGATGCGCCGGTCGTGCTGGCCGGCGATTACAATGTGATGCCGACCGAGATGGACGTCTACAAGCCGGAACGATGGATCAAGGACGCGCTGTTTGCGCCAGAAGTCCGAGCCGCGTTCTTTCGTTTGATCGATCAGGGTTGGCTGGATGCGCTGCGGGCAAAGCATCCCGACGAAACGATCTACACGTTCTGGGACTACTTCAGGAACGCGTATGGTCGCAATGCCGGGCTAAGGCTCGATCATCTTCTCCTGAACGCCCCTGCGGCCGCGCGACTGGCGGACGCGCAGGTCGATCATCACGTCCGGGGCTGGGAGAAGTCCAGCGACCATGCCCCTGTCTGGATGAAACTGAAGGCCGCGAGACGGAAGCGTTCCGCAACCTGATTGTCGGGCCGGCGCAAGCGATCGTTACACTGTGCACTTGATAATGCGCCGGCTTGGGACGCCCGTCCAAAGCCGCTGAGGCCTGCAGGCGCAGGTCGCCATCCCGCGTAATTTCGGGCACTGCGCTCCGGCTGTCGCGGGGCGCCGGTGACATCTGCTCATTTCGACGGCGCTGAGACAGCACCTTGCCGGTGTTCAGGCGCTACCGCGTTGACCGGTTATCTTGCCTGCAGCAGCGTCGAGCTTTTCACGGTCGTTCCCGACCTCGGCAATTAGGTCACGCGCCTGCTGCGCACTCAATCCATGCTTCTGGGCGAAATACTCGACCTCGTAAGGTTCGCTACCCGAAACACGGCTGCGATCACGGCCGTCGGTCTTGCTTTTGTCGTCTGCTATTTTTACGTCCTTAAAACTCCGAGACTTTGAAACGCTTGGGCCACAAGACGTTCCCGAGGAATTTCGGGAAATAGCTACGTCAAGTCGTCCACTAAACCGCCGCGGTGGGTGACACGATGGCGCTGCTCGTCAGGCAGAATCGAGTTCTACAGCGGTCAAATCCTGTCCCCGCAACCAACTTGACTTGCAACGCCTCCTCGGTCAACGCCGCGGGGGCCTTTTGCATTTCTGCACTCGCGCATAGAAGCAACATTTACGTCAGCGCGCCGAGCGACTGGACGGACAATGAGGCAATTCTGTCCGCCGGCGTTGCCGTAGCGATAAGCGAATGGATCCGATCAACGGCAGCGCATCCAGGGTTTAAAGTACTGCTGAAATCCGTGCCCCTCAGGGTTCCCGTCGAAGGGGCCAGCATCAAGAAATGTTGCGTCGGCTTGCGTGATCGCGACCGCAGGACCGAGGCATTCGACGTGAAGCCGCTAAATCAGCGTGCGTGTCTTGCCTACGCCGAGTGCGCTTTCCCGCGAAAGACGTCGCTGATCGCATTGTCGAAGTGCGAGTCCATTAGCGCCGCTGCCTCGGTTGGCGCCCGGTCTGCAATTGCCTGCGCGATGTCCTGATGCACGTGGAAGACCACGTCGCGTTGCGCTTCGGTTTCGCGCGTGTACCAAGCGGTTGGCACCGCTACCCGCATCAATTGTTCGAACGAGCGGACGATCTGATGGAACAGCGCATTGCCGCCGGCCCGCGCAATGGCCTGATGAAAGGCGATGTCATGGCCGATGAGTCGATCGAGATCGTTCGCGTACAACGCCATCTGCCGGGCATGATCGGCTATCACCCTGACGTCCTGATCGCTGCGGTGTTCGGCGGCCAGCGCGGCTGTGCGCAGCTCCAGCGTGCGCCGGACATCCCACACTTCGGTGGTCGTGACCTGCGCCGTGGCGACCGCGTGGTCGATCGAGGCCGCCATCACCGAACCGTCGATCGCGCCGACCCGGGCCTTGCGACCGTTGCCGACGTCGATGAGGCGGAGCGCGGCGAGTGCACCGAAAGCTTCGCGCATGACCGCGCGGCTGACACTGAGTTCCGTCGCGAAATGACCTTCGCCGGGAAGCGTGTCGCCGACCTTCAGATCATGGTCGCGGATGTGCGCGCGGACGCGGCGGACGGCCTGGTCGACCAGCGAGTCGCTCATGCGGCGAGCCGGGCGTTGCGGAGCTGGGTCGGTGCCTGGCCGAAGCGGCGCGAGAAGGCGCGCGTGAAGCTCGCATTGTTGAGATAGCCGCATTTGTAGCCGATCGCCGACACGGGCAAGTCGGTCGCAAGCAGCAGCTGGCGCGCGCCACCCAGTCGGCGGTCGGCGATCGCATCGGCGACGCTCATCGCGAACATCGACCGGAACCCACGTGTCAGCTGCGCGCGGTTGATGCCGCATGCGCGCGAGATCGTCTCCAATGTCAGCTTTTCGTTCCAGCGCTTGTCGATCAGGTCGCGTGCCGCGGCGATGCGCCCCGCCTCGGAGGCGGTCAGCGCGCCGGTGCCATCGGCCGGGATCAGGCTGCCATCGCCGAGCTGTTCGAAGGTCGCACACAGGAGTTCGATGCTCTTGGCGACGCGCAACGTCGTCGCGGCGAGGCCCGTGAGCCGACAGTCGCGGACCGCGAGCGCGATCCCGCGCATCTGGCTTGGCATGTGCCAGGTCGCCGCAGCGTCGGGCAGCATGCCGAAGATGCGCGTGCACGCGTCGCGCTGGACGATAAACATTATATCGGCTGCTGCCAGATCGCCGGCCGTGTCGGCATCCGGGTGGAATGCGCAGGTCGCGGGGGAGAAGACGTAGCTGAAGCCGATGGCAGTCTCGGTCCAGTCATCGAGCGCGGCGGGGCCGTCACCGACAAGCGCGACCATCTCCGGCGATACCTCGATCCGTGCCTTCATCATGCCTCTCCTCCCGTTTTCCAGGTAGAAGGCCATCATAACCTATCGGATAGCTAACGCAACTGCTTTCAGATAGGTTCGCTCGTCGCGGACAAGGGCGCGCGACGCATCGCGACGTAGAAGGCGATCAGCGACAGGAGGCTGGTGAGCGTACCGATCGTCGCGAGGCCCTGATCGAGATGGCTTTCGCCGCCGTAGAGGCTGCTGGCGACGGCCACCAAGGTTGGTGCGACGCCGAAGCCGATCAGCCCGGCGATGGCGATGAACGCGCCGATGCAGAGCCCGCGAAGTTCGTTGGGAATGAGGACGGTCAGCGCGACCGACGTCACCACGCCAGTGACGGCGCCGCACAGCAGCAGCGTACCGAGCGTCGCGGCGAGCACCGGCACCGACGGCGCGATCGGGAAGAGTGCCGCGGGGATGCCGATCGCGGCGGCGATCACGGCGCCGATCAGCAGCCCGCCACGTCGTCCGCTTTTCTGACCCCAGTCGGCAGAAAGCCCGCCCAGGATCGCGCCGAGCAAGCCTGCGAAGAAGATGAGCGGCCCCATCCAATATGCGACCTGATCGGGCTGCAGGCCGAAGCTGCGCGAGAGAACGGGCGCGGCCCAGATCGCTGCCGCGGCGTCCGCCATGACGACGCCGACCTGGCCGACGAACAGTGGCAGCAGGAAGTTGCGGCGTGCCCAGAGTTCGCCGGCGACGACGCGCAGTGGTGCATGCGTGCTGGCGGCAACCTCCCGACGGGCGGGTTCGCGCATAAGGAATAGCGGGATCATCAGGATGGCGCCGAGGATCCCGAGCATGAGATGCGCACTGCGCCACGGTGCCGCTTGCCAGAACCGCGCGGGCGCGCCGCCATGCGCGACCATGCCGAACAGGATCCCGGTTAGCCCGAATGCCATCGCCTGACCAAGCGACTTGCCGAGATTGATGATGAGCAGCGCACGCCCTCGCTGCGTCGGTGCACAGAGGTCCGCACAGAGCGATAGCGCCGCGGTGAGCGCGCCGGTCGTGCCGATCCCGGTGAGCATCCGCGCGACGAACAGCAGCAGGACGCTGTTCGCGAACGCGGTCAGCATCGTACCGAGGACGAACGTCGTGACCAGCACGAGCATGATGCGCACGCGGTTGTGGCGATCGACGAGGATACCGATCGGGATCGAAAAGAGCGCGAGCGGCAGCGCGGCGCTCAACCCCTGGATCAGGCTGAGGCTATAGTCGCTGAGGTGCAGCTCGGCCTTCGCGCCCTCCTGGACGGTGCCGAACGAGCCCATCAGTGCGAAACCGAGCATCATCGCCAGCGCGAGCGCGAACAATGGCAGAAGCGAGCGGGCGAACGGAGGCGCCGGCGGCGGCGATGCGCCGGTCACAGGCTGAAGATCTTGCCGGGGTTGAACAGGTTCTTCGGATCGAGGGCGCGCTTGAGCACGCGCATCACGTCGACCGCGTCGCCGAGTTCCTTGACCAGCCAGTCCTGCTTGCCCAGACCGATGCCGTGTTCGCCGGTGCACGTGCCGTCCATGTTAAGCGCGCGGGCGACGAGGCGGTCGTTGATCGCCTTGACCTCGCGCAGTTCGTCGGACGAATTCGGGTCCATCGCGAAGATCACGTGAAAATTGCCGTCGCCGACATGGCCGAGAATGGTCGCGGGCATGCTCGCGCCGGCAAGGTCATGCTTGGTCGCGGTGATGCATTCGGGAAGGCGGCTGATCGGCACGCAGACATCGGTGGTCCAGCCGACCGCACCGGGCCTGAGCGCGACCGCCGCATAATAGGCTTCGTGCCGCGCCTTCCAGAGCCTGGCGCGTTCTTCGGGCAGGTTGGACCAGGCGAAGTCGCCACCGCCATTGTCCGCGGCGAGCGCGCTGACCATCTCGACCTGCTCGGCGACGCCGTTCGGCGAGCCGTGGAATTCAAAGAACAACGTCGTCACCTCGGGCAGTCCGAGCTTTGACCAGGCGTTGACCGCCCGGATCTGCATGTCGTCAAGGATCTCGACCCGCGCGAGCGGTACGCCGACCTGGATCGCCTGGACGACGGTGGTGATCGCCCCCTCGAGGCTTTCGAAGCCGCACACGGCGGACGAGATCGTCTCGGGGATCGGATGCAGGCGCAGCGTGACCTCGGTGATGATGCCGAGCGTGCCTTCGCTGCCGACGTAGAGCCGTGTGAGGTCATAGCCGGCGGCGGATTTGCGCGCGCGGCGCGCGGTCGTGATGACCTTGCCATCGGGGGTGACGACCGTGAGGCTCAAAACCGCCTCGCGCATCGTGCCGTAGCGGACCGCGTTGGTGCCGCTCGCCCGGGTCGACGCCATGCCGCCGATCGTGGCGTTGGCACCCGGGTCGATCGGAAAGAACAGCCCGGTATCGCGCAGATGTTCGTTGAGCTGTTCGCGGCGGCATCCGGCCTGCACGGTGCAATCGAAGTCGTCGGCGTTGACCGCGACGATCTGGTTCATTTCGCCGAGATTGACGCTGACGCCGCCGCGGACCGGGACGGCGTTGCCCTCGATCGAGGTCCCCGCGCCGAACGGCACGATCGGGACGTCGGCAGCGACGCACAGGGTGACCAGGTCGACCACGTCCTGCGTCGAGCGCGCGAAGACGACCGCGTCGGGAAGGACGACATCGAAATGCGCTTCGTTCGCGCCGTGCTGGCGCAGCATCGCGTCGGTCAGGTGGAGGCTGGTCCCGAACCGGTCGCGCAGCCGGGCGAGGAATGCGGGGTCGAGCGCTGCCCGAACGAAGGACGTGTCGAGATGCATGGGATCAGAACCTGAAACCGAGGCGGACGCCGATACGGCGGCGGTCACCGATGATGCCGAGATCGGAGGCGGGAAGCCCCGCGAGTTGCAACGTGGTCTTTTCGATATAGGCGTCGAAATAGTCCTTCTGCAGCAGGTTGTTGGCGAACACCGCCAATTCGATCGGCCCCGTCCGATAGGTGATCGCCGTGTTCACCAGCGCATAGCCCTTGAGGAAGGTGGGCGTGGTCTGGTTGAGCGTCCCGGCAAGGCGGCGGCCCTTGGCGACGACGCCGCCCGTCAGGGTCAGCGTGTCGGTGCCGCCAAGCGGGATCGTGTAGTCGCTATAGATATTGCCCGTGAAATCGGGCTGGAAGGTCAGCCGGTCCGACGACAGCGTTCGCCCCGTCACGCGCGTGTATGGCGTGGAATCGGTGAGCCGCGCATGGACGTAGGTGACGCTGCCGTTGATCGTCCAGTTCCTGACCGGGCGCAGCGTCGCTTCGAGCTCGGCGCCGTAGCTTTCGACGTCGCCCGAATTGAGATCGACCGTGACCAGCCCGCCGCCGGTCGCCGGCGCGATCGAATTGAGCCCGATATAATCGGAATAGTCATTGTAGAAGATGTCGCCCGAAAGGCTGAACACGCGGTCGGGCGAGACGTATTTGGAGCCGATTTCATAGGTCCAGGCCGAGTCACCCTTGTAGGTCCGGATCGGCGCGGTCGGCGCGTTGAAGCCGCCACCACGATAGCCGCGCGCAACCGAGGCGTAGGTCATCAGTTGGGGGGTCCAGTGGCGCGTGATCGACAACCGCGGCTCGACCTGGTCGGACTTCAACTGCGCGTTGGTGATGGTCGGGGGCAGGCTGACCGGACCGACCGAGATCGCGACGTCGCCGGTGGCGCTGCGCTTCTCATGGTCGTAGCGCAGGCCGAGTGCGATTTCCCAGGCCGTGGTCGGTTTCCAGAACAGCGTGCCGAACGCCGCATAGGTGTCCGCTTGGGTCGCGTTGTTGGTGAGGCGGGTGAGATTGGCGGGGACGATCCGCGTCGTGTCGGTCGCGCCGGTCGTCTCGCGGCTGTAGAACAGACCGAACAGCGAGCTCAGCGTGCTGCCGATCTCGGTATCGAGACGCGCCTCGACGGTCTTGGTGCGCAGCTTGTCCGTGCCGGCCGAGCGGGCGATGTCGAGCGGACCGAAATCGGCGTCGCTGTCGGGCGAGATGCCGTTGCGCGCGTCATAGGAGCCGACCAGCGTGAATTTCGAACTGATCGCGTCGATCGGCGTCTCGAGCCGGGCATTGACGCCGCGATAGCGATATTCGACGCGGGACAGTGCGTTGAACTGCACATTGCGCGAATAGTCGGTCGGGCTGGTGACGCGCGCATAGGGCGTGTTCGCGCCCTTCACCCAGTCATAATAGCCGTTGACGGTCAGCACGATGTCGTCGACCGGCGCGAAGCGGATCGTGCCGTTCAGCGAGTCCGTCTTGAACGGGCTGGCGTCGGTGCCGAGCAGCGGATTGCGCAGGAAGCCGTCCTGCTGGCGGTGGCCGGCGGCGATCCGGACCTGCAGCTTGTCCCTGATGATCGGGCCGCTGACCGACGCCGACGCCAGGATGCTGTCGTCGGGTCCGGCAAAGCTCAGATTGCCGCGCGCCTCGACCGCGTTGGAGGGTTGGCGGGTGATGACGTTGATCGCGCCGCCCAGCGTGTTCTTGCCGTACAGCGTACCCTGCGGCCCGCGCAGCACCTCGATCCGGTCGATGTCGAGCAGCGGGTTGTTCAGGTACGACGTGTTGGGCTGGTAGATGCCGTTGATGAACAGGCCGACGCCAGGCTGCACCGACTGGACGAGCGTGACGCCGACGCCGCGGATCGAGACGAACGCGCGCCCCGCGCCGTCGCTCGCGATGTTCAGGCCCGGGGTCAGCGCCGCGGCCTCGCGAACCGAATTGATACCGCGTTCTGTCAGCGTGTTGCCGCTAATCGCGGTCGCGGCGATCGGCACGTCGAGCAACGTCTCTGCCCGCTTGCGCGCGGTGACGACGATGTCCTGATCGCCGGTCTGCGGCGCGGCGGCGGCGGCCTGGCCGGGCGGGGTGGAGGCGGTCGCGTCGGGGGTGTCGGCGACCTGCGCCCAGCTCGGCACGGGCAGCGTGAGAACGACAGCGGTCGAGGCAGCAAGCAGGGTGCGAAGGCGCATCGGTAATCCTCTCTACGGCTGGCGAGTCTTTGCTCACCTGTCTGAAAGGTTGTGCGCTCGACCCGACCTATCGGAAAGGCTGACGACTATGCCGATCGGATTCTAGGCTTGGCCGGTATGCGGGGTCGCTCACCAGCAGCTATACCCGCCATCGGCGAGCACGATGCTGCCGGTCATCAGGCTGGCCGCGTCGCTCGCGAGGAAATGGACGACCGAGGCCACCTCCTCCGGATCTCCGAGGCGGGCCTGTGGCGTGCCGTCGATCCAGCGCTTGTACATCGCGCCGTCCTTGTCGGCGAAGGCGTTGAGCGGCGTCGCGATATAGGTCGGCGCGACCGCGTTGACGCGTACCCCGCGCGGTGCCCATTCCGCGGCAAGGCTCTTCGTCAGGTGATGCACGGCGGCCTTCGACGCGTTGTAATAGCTCTGCGGCTGCGGACGATTGACGATGAACCCCGACATCGATCCGACGTTGACGATGCTGCCCTTTCCGGCCGCGAGCATGTGCCGGCCAAAGGCGCGCGCGCACCAGAATGTGCCGTTGAGATTGACGTCGATGACGTCGCGCCAATGCTCGTCGGTCACGTCTTCGGCGGCGGTCTCGCTGCGCGCGATGCCGGCATTGTTGACGAGGATGTCGATCGTGCCGAACTGATCGGCGACTTGAGTCACCCGGCCCGGGTCGGTGACGTCGAGGACGACGCCGTCGACGTCATGGCCTTTCGCGCGGAGCGAATCGATCGCCGCATCGATCGCGTCGGAATCGCGGTCGGCGATCGTGACGCGTGCGCCTGCCTCGGCCAGCGCATCGACGCAGCAATAGCCGATGCCCTGCGCGCCACCCGTGACCAGCGCGGTGCGGCCATCGAGACGCAGACGGTCGAAATACATGCGGGGCGCTCCGGTCAGGGAAGGAATGGAGCGGCGGGCATCGGCGGCTCGAACCGTGCTTCGCCGGCGGCAAGCCTGTAGACGATCCGCGTGTCGCGCTCGAACGGTGCCCAGGGGAGCGAGCCGTCGCGCGCGAAATCGACCCAGAGCCTGTGGACACGATCCGCCAGGTCCTGCGGCGGACTGGTGCCGCACAGGCCGTCCTCGCCGGTGCAGGTTGCAAGGCTGTCGAACACGAACGGCAGTTCCATGCCGTGCGAGGCGCCGAGCTCACCATCGAAGCGCGGCGAGCGCCATTCGAATTCGTACAGATGCGTGCGCCCCTGATGCTCCTCGGCGAACCGCCGCGCGGGCCAGCGGAAGACGAGGTCGGTCATCGCATCGGTCAGCGCCTGTCCGGGCGCCTTTCCGCTGCCCATGCCATAGGCCTTGAGCACCGCCCATGCGCGCGGCTGCGATTTGCGGAGCACGAACCAGGCGAGCAGCTTGCCAAGCTTGTCGCGGACACCGCTGGGGATGAGATAGAGGTTCATCTCCTCGGCATTGCTGCCGATCAGCAGGTCGACCTCGGCGCCTGCACCCTGGCTGAGCGCGTCGAGCGGCGCGATCGGGAGCACGTCGTCGCCATGGACGGGTACGAAGCGGCTGATCCCGAACACCGGCTCGCGTCCGTCGGGACCGCGCAGGTCGAGGCGCGTCGTCGGGAGCGAGACCTTCTCCACGGCGTCGAGCATGGCCTCGCCGGGAGGTACGCTGGCAAAGCCCGCGCGATCGGGGGTGATGCGCAGGAGCTTCGCGAGCTTGCGCACCAGACGCTGCGCAACGCCGATATCGCGCGTCATGCCGCCATGTCCGCTCTGCACGATCGCGCGGCGGAACAGGCGCTTGGCGAGTGGCGAGGTGATCAGGTCGGCGATCGCCATCGCGCCTGCGCTTTCGCCGAACACCGTGACGTTCGCGGGATCACCCCCGAATGCCGCGATGTTGTCCTGCACCCAGCCAAGCCCGGCGAGCATGTCGCGCAGGCCGAGGTTGGTCGGCACGCCCGGTATCGGCAGGAACCCGTCGATCCCCATCCGGTAATTCAGCGCGACATAGACGATGCCGTCGCGTGCGAAGCTTCTGCCGTCCTGTACCGACGCGTCCTTACAGCCGACGACGAACCCGCCGCCGTGGATGAAGACCATGACGGGGAGGGCGGTGCGCTGGTCATCGGGACGAAGGACGTCGAGCGTCAGATACGCGTCGCCCTTCGACCAGCCTGTACCGATCAGCGGCGCGGCATCCAGCCCCGGCACCTGTCGCGTCCGCTGCGGCGCGTTTGCCCCCGGCGCCGTCGCGTCGCGCTGCGTTGCCCACGGAAGAGCAGGTTGGGGGACGAGGAACCGATTTTCGTCCACCGGGGCTGCGGCGTACGGGATGGCGCGATAGAACGACACGCCGTCTTCCGAACAGCCCTGGACGTCGCCAGTGGCGAGCCTCACGATTTCATTGCGCATCGTTACCATCGTCGGATCATGCCGCGGGAAGGGGGCGCCAGGGAAGCGCGGTGGCTATGCCTCGCGGTAGGAATACGATGCCCAGCGGCGGCAATGCGCGCGCCCGGCTCAAAACGCGTGGGGTTGGCCGCGATACTGCGTGAGCCGAAGAACCGTTCAACCCGTTTCGACGATGCAATAGACAAGCACCGGAACGCCAACGAACAGGATGAGGAGGACGAGATTGAGGTCCATGAGCCGGCCGAGCCAGTTCTGAATGTCATCCCGGCTCTCGTATCGATCGGCTTGCAAATTCAACCGGTCGAGCCGCGCGCCACCCTGGCCCGGTGTTGCGGACTCGGGCGCGTTACTGGCCGGCATCGTCACGACATCGTTTTGCGTGCGCGATAGCGTGCTGCCCCGGTAATACCCGTCAGTCTTTGAGTTATGGTCTGCCACTGTGCGGTTTCCGCTATTCGAGAACATGGGCGCGCCAAGCGCATCCCAAAGGTCAGATCGAATAAAGCCCGAACTCAAGCGACACGCGGTCGCGAGCTCGGGCTAATCGCGTGCGGCGAGTTGGCCGGCGTGGTCGCGAAAACGCTTATGGGTTGCAAGAGCGTCCATCGACGTAACATCGGGATGCGCGCGTTTCATGTCAACAGCTGCGGTGATTACCTATAATCATCTTGACCCTCGCTGCCGAAACGTTAGTTTGACCATGCGGGCCGGGCCCCTCTGGCGCTTGTCTTCGGTCGAACGTGATGTCGGACCGCATCGGGGTAGCTCGATGTTTAGGCCTGGCCTGATTGCCTCCTCTCATCTCAGCTGGTCCGATCCATCATCCGAAAGGATCAGCAGTCCCGATCCCCCGTGATCGGAAGATCAAAGGAGAGCACATATGGCGTATCTACTCACAGCCGGGCTGGCACTCGCCGCCACTGGCGCCGTGATCGGCATGTCCGTGGATCACCAGAATCAAGTCGATCATCACACGGGTCCGGTCGCCGTAAAATATCGCGGTGATGTCGCCATCACGCACAAGCAGGTCGGCGCGGTATCTCCCGGCGGCCGAGCGTCGTCGTTGCGCTGCGACTGGGCTGCAACCATGACCGTGGCGCGTCATGCCGTAGCGGCATCGGGTACGAACCTTGTCCGCACCATCGACAGCGAGCCTGGCGTGTCGGGTACCCGGCCTGGCTGGTGCGTCGCGAGTCGGCGAGCGATCACGCGGGAAGTTGCGGACAAGACCGCGGACATGAAGCGTCATCTGATGGTCGTGGCGCAGGAAGACGAAGCAATGCTGCGTGCCGAACTCGATCGGATCCACGGCGAGCAGCGCGCCGGATGATCGCGGATCTGACGCGGGCAGGCATGCTCGGTGTCGCGGGCTGGGCGCTCGTGACGCCGGCAGTTGCCCAGAATGCCCGTTCGGCCTCTGTCGAGGTCATGACCGACGAGGTACGGCGGGGCCTGAGCTGGACCGAGGGGCGCGCCGCCGCCGCCGGGGACGTTCGGGTTTCGCTCGGGCCGATCGATGTATCGGCGCGGGCGGTGACGACGCGTGGCAGCGCGCGACATGACGGCGCCGACGCGGTGGTCGACCTCGTCGTCGGGACCGGCTGGGACCTTGGCGCGGTCCGGATCCGCACCGATGCCATCGGGCATGCGTTCGCCGGTGCGCGGGGGCGGATGGACTATGTCGAGGGTGCGGTATCGGCAAGCTATGCCTATGGTCCGGTATACGCGACGCTAGGTGCCACGGCGGCCCCGTCGCAGCGGGCGATCGGCGGCAGCAACGTCTATCTCTATGCAAGCGCCAATGCCGGTATTCCCGGTACGCCGCTCACGATACTCGGCGAACTCGGCCATTCGACCGGCAGTGTCAGCGACCCCGTTCGTGCCGAGCGCCTTCGACCGGGCGGAAGCTACACCAATTGGCGGCTTGGGCTCGAACATCGTCGTGATCGGTTGACGATCGGCGTGGATTATGTCGGCACTGACGTCGCCCGGAGGGGTGACGCCAACAGGTTCGCCGATCGCGGCAACGTGGCGGACAGGGTCCTCGGCCGCGTCCAGATTTCGTTCTGACAGATCTGCAGAGCCGAACGACACCGGCTCAGAATTTCGCGAGATTGTAGACCGTCGGGCAGTGCGCGCTTCCCGGCGGCATCTCGACGTCTGTTCGGTATCGGTCGGGCGGTGCTGCAGTGCGACACATACGATCAACCCTGACAAAGAATTCCAATCTAATAGATAAAGAAACTTGATGAAATATTTATTGCGGTAGGGTGTCTGATTGATTTAGGACAAGTTTCAGTCTCGGAGGTCCCAATTGACCCCGCGGCCACAAGGGGAGATCCTGATGCAGCGGGCCACCACTCTGAAATCGCTGCGAGCGATTTTCATCGCATCGACGATGCTGGCATCGCCAGCGCTCGCACAGGAGGTGCCGACCGCGCCCGCGCCGGTACCTGCGCCGGAGGCCCCCGTTGATCAGGCTGTGGAAGCCCCGCAGGCTGCCGAGGCGCCAGCGGCGCCCGCCTCAGGTCAATCCGACATCGTGGTCACGGGATCGCGTATCACCGCGTCCGGTTTCACGGCACCGACGCCGACCCAGGTCCTCAACGCGGACGCGATCGGCAAGAACGCGCAGCCAAACGTGTTTACGACCGTGGCGCAGTTGCCGTCACTACAGGGCAGCACGGGCGCAACGGTGGGGTCGAACGGCACCTCGACGGGCGTGCAGGGCCTGAGCGCACTCAGCCTGCGCGGTCTGCAGCCGATCCGGACATTGACGCTGATCGACGGCCAGCGCGTCGTCGGCGCCAATGTCACCGGCGTCGCTGACGTCAGCCTCTTCCCCCAGTTGCTGATCGACCGCGTCGACGTCGTGACGGGCGGTGCGTCCGCAAGCTACGGATCCGACGCGGTCGGCGGCGTGGTCAATTTCGTGACCAACACGCGCTTCACCGGGTTCAAGGCCAACCTCCAGTCCGGGGTGAGCACGTATGGCGACGACGGCAACTACACCGTCCAGGCTGCGGTCGGAAAATCGCTCCTCAACGACCGGCTCCACATCATCGGCAGCGGCGAATACAGTCATGAAGACGGTATCGGGTCGGCGGGGTTCGGCGTCGGTTCGGATCCCAACGGCAGCGGCCCGGGCGGACGCAACTGGCTGGTTTCGCGCAATCTGATCAACCGCGGGATCATGGACGACGGGCTGCCGCAGTATCTCGACCGCAGCTTTACGCAGGCGAACAACACGGCGCTTTACGGGCTGATCACGGCAGGCCCGCTGCAAGGCACCGCGTTCGATATGGACGGGAATCCCCGGCAGTTCGACTATGGGTCGAACGGCGTTCCGGCGCGGGACGCCAATGGCAATGTTCTGGGCTGCTTCAACGGCGTCTGCGAGGGCGGTGACCGGTCGGGCAACGTGACCAATGCGAATTCGCTCAAATCCTCGATCACGCGCTTGAGTGGCTATGGCCGGATCGGCTTCGATATCGCGCCCGACAACGAGATTTACACGACGGTGAACGTTGCACGGGTCACGACGGGCAACATCCCCAATATCGGGTCCGCCCAGTTCGGCAATCTGACGTTGCAATGCTCCAATCCCTATGTCCCGGCATCGGTCCAGGCCGCCTGTGACGCGAATGGCATCACGGAGTTCCGCTACGGCGTCAGCAATGCGATCTTCCCGAATCCGATCACCGTCCGGACCGAGCGCGAGCAGTACCGGTTCGTCGCGGGGGCCAAGGGCAAGGTCCAGGCGTTCGGCAGCGACTGGCGTTACGACGCCTATTACGCGCACGGCACCGGGATCACCGACATCACGGTTCACGATATCCCGGTGATCCCGCGGTACAATGCCGCGATCCAGGCGGTCCGCGCGCCTGACGGGACGATCACCTGCGCAAATCCGGTCGCCGTCGCCAGCGGTTGCGTCCCGATCAACATCATTGGCGGACAGACGCCCAGCGCCGCCGCGCTGAACTACATCACGCCGGAAAACGGACCCTATCAGCACACCCGCCAGACGCAGGACGTCGCCAGCTTCTCGGTAAGTGGCGAACCGCTGCAACTCCCCGCGGGGCCCTTGGCACTCGCGTTCGGCGGAGAGTACCGCCACGAATTCTACAGCGTCAATGCCGATCCCTATGGCAACGGCGTCGTGACCAGCGGTGCGTATAACGACCAGTATCCGAGCGATCCGCTGCTCAACCCACAGGGTGGCAACTGGTATGCCGGCAACTACCGCGACGGGCGCGGCGCCTATAGCGTGTATGAGACGTTCCTCGAACTGAACGCGCCGCTGTTCGACTCCGACGCCATCGGCAAGGCCAACCTGAACGGCGCCGCGCGTGCGACGAACTACAGCACGTCGGGAACCGTCTATACGTGGAAGATCGGGGGGACGTGGGATACGCCGCTCGACGGCATCCGGCTTCGCGGCGTGACGTCGCGCGACATTCGCGCACCCAATCTGAGCGAGCTGTTCGCGGCGCCGGTCACGAGCAACCGTACGGGGACGACGGATCCGTTCACCCCGGGACGCACGCTCACCGTGTTGCAGACGACGACGGGCAACCCCGCACTCCGCCCCGAAGTCGCGCGGAATACCGAGTTCGGCATCATCCTGTCCCGCCCAAGCTGGGCGCCGCGGCTGAATATCTCGGTCGATTATTACCGGATCAAGATCAACAGCGCGATCGCGGCACTGGACGCGCAGACGCAGATCAACCTCTGCTTCGCCGGCGTGACGTTCACCTGCAACAGCTTCGACATCAGCGATGCGAACAACGCATCGGTGACGGTCCAGCCGTTCAACTTCGCCTCGATCTTCACCGACGGCTTTGACATCGAGGCGAGCTATCAGATCCCGTTGTCCGGTATCGGCTTGCCCGGCCGGGCCACGGTGCGCGGCCTCGCCACGCACGTGAAGAATTTCGTGTCCGATCGCGGGTTGCCGAACACGATCCCGATCCAGGGTGCAGGCGTGAACCTGGGGCAGGGTGCGACGCCGAGCTGGAAGGTCCTCGCGATGCAGGACTGGACGACCGACCTGTTCGCGCTGACGCTACAGGAACGCTGGATCAGCGCGGGCGTGATCAGCAACGAGTTCGTCGTGTGCCAGACCGACTGCCCGGTATCGACGATCAACAATCCGACGATCGACCGTAACCATCTCGATGGTGCGCTGTATGTCGATGTCGGTGCGTCGTACAAGTTCACCCCCGCCGTGCAGGGGTACGTCAAGGTCGACAACGTCTTCAACAAGGACGCAGCGACGGTCCCGAGCGATGTGACCAATCCGGGCCTCTACGACGTGGTCGGTCGTGCGTTCCGTGTCGGCATGCGCGCCAACTTCTGACGCGAACGCGGGCCGGATAGCCGATCGGCGCGATCCGGCCCTCGATACTCCGGCCTGTTGCGAGGGACGTCGATGCTGCTCTTTCTGTTGATGGCCGCCGGTCCCCAGACCACCACGCCGGCCGTCGGAGCGGCGATCTCGGCAATGACGCTCGAGGAAAAGGCGGCGCAGCTCGGCAGCACCGCGCCGGCGGTGCCCAGGCTGGACCTGCCCGGATATGATTACTGGAGCGAGGGGCTCCACGGTTTCGCGCGCGATGGGATCGCGACCGTCTTCCCTCAGGCGATCGGGCTTGCCGCGACCTGGGACACCGACCTGCTCCATCAGGTCGGCGACGTCGTCTCGACCGAGGCCCGCGCCAAGTACAATGCCAAGCCCAGGACCAGCGACCGGCGTCGCTTCTCGGGGCTCCATATCTGGTCGCCCAACGTCAACATCTTCCGCGATCCGCGCTGGGGCCGGGGGCAGGAGACTTATGGCGAGGATCCGTACCTGACCGGCACGCTCGGCGTCGCGTTCGTGCGAGGAATCCAGGGGCCGGATCCCGACCACCCCAAGGCGATCGCCACCCCCAAACATTATGCCGCGCATTCGGGCCCCGAAGCCGGGCGCAACAGCTTCGATGCGGACGTGTCGCCGCGCGACATGGCGGAGACCTATACCCCCGCCTTCCGCCGCACGGTGATCGAGGGCGGCGCACGATCGATCATGTGCGCGTATAATTCGCTGCACGGCACGCCGGCGTGCGCGTCGGCAGCGTTGCTCAACGACCGTGCTCGCGGTGACTGGAATTTCCGCGGGATGGTCGTGTCGGACTGCGACGCGGTCGGCTACATCACCACCTTCCATTATTATAAGCCTGACCTGCCCGGCGCTGCCGCCGCGGCGCTCTCGGCGGGCACCGATCTCGATTGCGGGCCAAGCTACGATGCGCTGCCCGCAGCGGTCCGCCAGGGCCTCGTTCCCGAAGCCACTGTGGATGCCGCCTTGCACCGGGTGCTGTCGTCGCGTGCGGCGCTTGGGATCGCATTCGGGCAACGGAGCCCGTGGGATCGGATCAAGCCGTCGCAGGTGGATACGACGGCGCACCGCGCGCTGGCACAGATTGCGGCGGAAAAGTCGCTGGTGCTGCTCACCAACAAGGACCGTCTTCCGCTCAAGCCCGGTCTCAAGATCGCGGTGATCGGGCCGAATGCGGACTCGCTCGATGTGCTCGAGGCGAATTATCATGGCACCGCCGCGGCCCCGGTCACCCCGCTGGAGGGGATCCGCACGCGCTTCGGTGCGGCGCAGGTCCGCTATGCGCAGGGCAGCGGTCTTGCCGAAGGGGTGCCGTTGCCCGTGCCCGAGACCGCTTTGTCGGCAGGCGGAAAGCCTGGGCTGAAGGGCGAGTATTTCCGGACCAGCGCGATGACCGGAATGGCTTCGGTCACTCGGCAGGACCGCAAGATCGACTTCGACTGGGACCGCGCGCCGCCTGCACCGGGGTTGGCGGAAAAGGGCTACGGGGTCCGCTGGACCGGGCAGCTCACGCCGCCCGCGCCGGGACGCTATCGCCTGCGGCTGGACGTCGCGCGCTGCTTCGATTGCGACGGGCATGATCCGGTGCAGCTATGGCTCGATGACAAGGCGATCATCACCGATGTCGGCGACGACAGCGCGGTCGAGGCGAGCGTCGACCTCGAAGACACCAAGCCGCACGCGATCCGCATCGAATATCGCCATGTCAGTGAAGACGGCGGGATAGGATTGCGCTGGGTCGCGCCCGATGCGGCGCAACGCGAGGAAGCGCTGGCGGTCGCGCGTGCAGCGGACGTGGTGGTGGTGTTCGCAGGCCTCTCCCCGACGCTGGAGGGAGAGGCGTTGCGGCTCGACGTACCCGGGTTCATCGGCGGCGATCGCACCGCGATCGAACTTCCGCAGCCGCAACGTGCGCTGCTGGAAACGCTCGCGACCGCGGGGAAACCGCTGGTCGTGGTGCAGATGACCGGCTCGGCGATTGCCGACGCATGGAGCAAGCAGAACGCCGATGCGGTGGTCGCGGCCTGGTATCCCGGCCAGTCGGGTGGGACCGCGATCGCGCGGATGCTCGCGGGGGATATCAATCCCGGCGGGCGGCTGCCGGTGACGGTCTATGCGCAGACGCGCGATATGCCTGCGTATATCGACTACAGCATGAAGAACCGGACCTACCGCTTCTTCACCGGCACGCCGTTGTATCCGTTCGGTCATGGGCTCAGCTACACGCGCTTTGCGTATGACGCGGTCTCGCCCTCGACGACCAGCATCGTGGCGGGGCAGCCGCTGGTCGTCACGGTCGGGGTCCGCAATGTCGGCAAGGTCGCGGGCGACGAGGTCGTACAGGCCTATCTCGCGCCGACCGCGCCGCAGGAACAGGGCCGCACCACGCCCGTGCTGCAGCGGCAACTCGTGGGGTTCAGCCGGACCACGCTGCGTGCCGGCGAACGCCGTGCGGTTGCGCTCACGATCGAACCGCGCAGCCTCAGTCTGGTCGAGCGTGACGGAACGCGCGCGATCGTTCCCGGGCACTACCGGCTGTTCGTGGCAGGCGGACAACCGGGTGATGCCGAGGCAACGGGTGGGGGGGTGTGGACCGACGTGACCATCACTGGCGATCGCATCGTGCTTCCGAAATGACTGTTCGCAGCGACGTCGCGCGCTAGCTGCGTCGATTTTGGGGTCCTCCACCGGACAACGGTGAACGGGGTGCTAGACCACCAGTGACAGGGCGAGCGTCAGCACCAGCCCGATGACCGAGATCAGCGTCTCGCACACCGTCCAGCTGCGGATCGTGTCGGCGACGCTGAGCCCGAAATATTCCTTCACCAGCCAGAAGCCGCCGTCGTTGACGTGGCTGAGGATCACCGATCCCGCGCCCGTCGCGAGGACGAGCAACTCGGGGCGGATGCCAGGATTGGCGGCGGCAAGCGGCGCGATGATTCCGGCGGCGGTGGCCATCGATACCGTCGCCGATCCGGTTGCAACGCGCATCAGTGCCGCGATCAGCCAGGCGAGCAGGACGATCGGCAGATGCACGCTGGTCGCGGCGGCGACGATCGCGTCCGACACGCCGCTGTCGATCAGCACCCGCCCGAACCCCGCGCCGACGCCAACCACCAGCGTGATCATCGCGGTGGGCGCGAGGCAGTCGTTGGTGAATTTCTGGATCGTGCCGAGGTTCATCCCGCGCGCGAGGCCAAGCGTCCAATAGCTGACGAGAACCGCGGCAAGCAGCGCGACCACGGGGGTTCCAACGAAGCGCAAGATGCCATCAAGGGTCGATCCCGGCACGGCGACCGCGGTCGCCAGGCTGCCCGCCATCATCAGCACGACCGGAAGCAGCAACGTCGCGAGCGTTATCCCGAAGCCGGGGAGCACCCGGTCGTCATGTTCGTCCGCAACCGGGACAGGCGCAATCGGCAGGGGTGCCAGCCGTGGCACGATCAGCCGCCCGTACAGCGGCCCTGCGATCGCCGCCGTCGGGATGCCGACGATCAGCGCGAACAGCACGGTCAGCCCGACGTCGGCGTTATACGCCTGCGTTGCGAGCAAAGCGGCGGGATGCGGCGGGACCATTGCGTGGACCACCGAAAGGCCAGCCGCCATCGGCAGCCCCATCCGCATCGGATGCTGCCCAAGCCGCCGCGCGAGCGTGAAGACGATCGGCACGAGCAGGACGAACCCGACCTCAAAGAACACGGGCAGCCCAACGATTAGCGCGACCGTCATCATCGCCCAGTCGGCGCGGGCGGGCCCGAAGAAACCGATGACGGTATCCGCGATCCGCTCGGCACCGCCCGACTCGACCATCATCTTGCCGAGGATGGTGCCGAGCCCGACGACGAGCGCGATATGGCCGAGCGCGCCGCCGACCCCCGCCTCGAAACTCTTGACGATCCCGCCGAGTGGAATCCCGACGACCAGCGCCAGCCCGAGCGAGACGAGGGTAAGCGCGATGAACGGGCTCAGTCGAACCCGGACAATCAGCACGATGAGCAGGGCGACCGCGACCCCCGCCTCGATCAGGAGCAGGCCGCCCAGCGCCATCTTAGGGCTTCTTCCAGGCGATGCAGTCGACCTCGACCTTGCAGTCGACGACCATCTGCGAAACGACGCAGGCGCGCGCCGGCGGGTTCGCCCCGAAATATTCCTTGAACACGCGATTGAACGACATGAAGTCGCGCGCGTCGTCGATCCACACGCCGCAACGGACGACATGTTCGGGGCCGTAGCCGGCTTCTTCCAGGATCTTCAGGACGTTGCGGATCGCCTGGTGAGTCTGCGGGATGATCCCGCCGTCGATCACTTCGCCATCGACCATCGGCACCTGGCCGGACACGAAGAGCCAGCCATCGGCCTGGACAGCGCGCGCGAACGGAAGATGCTGGCCACCGGTGCCGCTGCCGCCTTCGACGCCGTAGCGCTTGAGTTCGTCGGTCATGTCTTCAAAGTCCTTTGGTGGTGGGATGGGTTGGACGCCGCAGCATCCGGCCGCCGCGTGCGCCGGTCGGGCCCGCAAGCGTCAGGGTCGCGATGCCGTTGACCCACACGCCGAGGATCCCGGCGGCGGGGATGGTCGGATCGTCGTAGGTGGCGCGGTCGCCGATCTGCGCTGGATCGAACAGGACCAGATCTGCCGCCAGCCCCTCGCGCACATAACCGCGGTCGCTCAGGCCGAAGCGGTCGGCGGGAAGGCCGGTCATCTTGCGGATCGCGGTTGCCATCGAGAACAATCCACGGTCGCGCGCATAATGGCCGATCACGCGGGGAAAGCTGCCCCACAGGCGAGGATGCGGGCGCGGATCGCACGGCAGGCCATCCGACCCGACCATCGTCAGGTCGTGCGCGAGGATCCGGTCGACGTCGCTGTCGGTCATGCAATGGTAGACCGCACCTGCGGGTTGCAGCCGCTCGGCGGCCGTCCGCAGATCGGTGCCCCAGTCTGCCGCGATGTCGGCGAGCATGCGCCCGGCTTGCGCGGGCTCCGCCTCGGACCAGGTGATCTTGATCGGGGTTTCGGGGACGACCTGCTTCAGGTCGAGCGTCGAGGAACTGGCGGTATACGGGTAGCAGTCACACCCGACCGGCTGCTCCAACGCGGCCGTTTCCAGCATCGCGAGGATTTCGCCGCTGCGGCCATATTGCGGCGCGCCCGCGCATTTGAGATGCGAGACGATCACCGGCGCGGCGGCGTGTCGGCCGATCGCGAACGCCTCGTCGAGCGCCGCGACGATCTCGCCCGCTTCGCTCCGCAAGTGCGTGCAATACAGGGCAGTAGTGTCGCGCAGCGCCTCTGCGAGCTCCATGACCTCTTCGGTCGATGCCGCATTTGCGTTGGCATAAGCGAGACCCGTCGAAAACCCGAACGCGCCGGCATCGAGCGCGGTCGTCAGATCGGCGCGCATCGCCGTGCGCTCGGCCCCCGTCGCATCGCGGTCGAGCGCGTCCATGTGCCGCGCGCGCAGCGCGGTATGCCCCACCAGCGCGACCACGTTGGTGGCAGGGCCCGCGCGGTCCACCGCCTGGGCATAAGCGGCAAAGTCGTCGTACCGGAATGCGTCCGCAGCGCCCAACAGCACGAGCGGATCGGGCAGGTCACCATGCGCCGTGACATCCATGCCGCCGCTGATCCCGCAATTGCCGACGACGACGGTGGTCACACCCTGCGTCACCTTGGCGGTCATGGCGGGCGCGGCAATCACCGCGAAATCGTCATGGGTGTGCGCATCGATGAAGCCCGGCGCGAGCACCAGCCCGCGTCCATCGATAGAATCGGTCGGGGGATGGCTGGCGGCCGGGCGGATGCTCGCGATGATATCGTCGCGAATCTCGACATCCGCGCCGTAAGCTGGGGCGCCGGTACCGTCGTACACGCTCACCCCGGCGATGATCGTCCGTGTCATTCCACTATCCCCGACGGTTCCGGTCACAACGGCGTTGTCACCCTAGCGCAGAATAATGTAAACAATTTTCCTTAACGAGGAGCAGGCGCGTGAACGATCAGAAGCTCGAGCTCGACAAGGGAACAGGTACCGAAGGTGCAGACCCGTGGAACCTGTTGCGCGGCGATGTCAGCTTCCCGGCGGCGGTGCTCAACGAGCGGCGGATGCAGCATAATCTCGACTGGATGCGGTCGTTTATCGATGCCTATGGCGTTTCGCTTGCGCCGCACGGCAAGACGACGATGGCCCCCAAGCTGTTCCAGCGACAGATCGCGCACGGCGCGTGGGGCATCACGGTCGCGACGAGCCAGCAGGCGCAGGTCGCGGCTGCGCACGGCGTCCGCCGGATCCTGATCGCGAACCAGATCGTCGGAAAGGCGAATGTCGCTGCGGTCGTCGGTCTGCTGGCGATCCCCGACCAGCACGTCATCTGCATCGTCGATTCCGCAGCCGGCGTGGCGTTGCTGGGCGAGGGATGCCGGTCGGCGGGCGTAGTGCTCGACGTGCTGATCGAACTCGCGCCGGAGCCCGATCAGCCCGGGTATCGTGCCGGGGTTCGCGATGAAGCGGGGCTTGCGGAGGTTCTCGCCGCGCTCGATGCATGGGGCGACCATCTTCGGCTCGGCGGTGTGGAATTCTACGAGGGCGTGCTTCCCGACGAAGCGCATGTCCGCCGGTTCGTCCGTCGCGCGGTCGAGGTGACGAAGCGGCTGATCGCGGATGATCGGATCGACCGGATGCCGGCGATCCTGTCGGGGGCGGGGTCCGCCTGGTATGACATCGTCGCGGACGAAACCGCATCGATGGCGAAGGCGGGCGAGGTCGAGGTCGTGCTGCGTCCGGGTTGCTACATCAGCCATGACGACGGACTGTACCGGGTCGCGCAGGAAGCGATCCTCAAGCGCAACGCCGTCGCCCCGACCTTCGGCGAGGCGTTGCTCCCGGCACTGCGGATCTGGGCGGTGGTGCAGTCGATCCCCGATCCGACGCGTGCGATCATCGCGATGGGCAAGCGCGACGTCGCGTTCGACGCGGGGCTGCCACGCCCGGCGACGCTGTTCCGCCCCGACCGCGACGATCGTCCCGCCGAGGCACCGGTCCACTGGGAAGTTACCGGTCTGATGGACCAGCATGCGTATCTGACGATCGCGCCGGGCGACGACATCGCGGTCGGCGACGTGATCGCGTTCGACATATCGCACCCGTGCCTGACCTTCGACAAATGGCGCAAGATTCTCGTGGTCGATGACGATTTCACGGTGATCGACGTCGTGGAGACGTTCTTCTGAAGGCGGGCGGGGGGCGACCCCCGCCCGGTTTCGTCAGGCGCGTGGTGCGGACGGCGGACGATCCGCAACCCCTGCGCCAAAGCGCGACGACTTCGCGCCCATCGTGAACTCGAGCTCCCCGCCGCCGATGATGTCGGCGTGGGCGATCCAGTTCTTCGTCCACGGCTTGCCGTTCCAGCGCACCGACTGGACATAGGGCCGGTCGGGCGCATTGCCGATCGCGCGGACGCGCAAGGTCTTGCCCGCACCGACGCGCAGTTCCGCGGTGTCGAACAGCGGTGATCCTAGCACATAGATCCCCGTCGTCGGGTCGACCGGATAGAAGCCGAGCGACGACAGGATGAACCACGCGCTCATCTGCCCGCAATCGTCGTTGCCGATCACGCCGTCGGGATCGTTCTTGTACATCTCGGCACACAGCCGCCGCACCATCGCCTGCGTCTTCCACGGCGCGCCGACATAGGCATAGAGATAGGCGACGTGGTGGCCAGGCTCGTTGCCGTGCGCATATTGCCCGACCAGCCCGGCAATGTCGGGTGGCGCATTGTCGGGGAGGGTCGAGGGCGCGTTGAAGAAGGAATCGACCTTCGCCTCATACGCCGTGTCGCCGCCCATGTGTGCGATCATGCCGTAGATGTCATGCTGGTTGAGGAACGTCGCCTGCCAGCCGTTGGCCTCGGTATAATCGCGCCAGCGCGGCTGCGGCATGTGACCGAGCGTGACTGGATCATACGGCCCCCACCAGCTTCCATCGGCAAAGCGCGGGCGCGCGAACCCGATCTTGGGGTCGATCACGTTCCGCCAGTTGCCGCTGCGCTTGCGCAGGACCGCCGCATCGCTGCGCTCGCCGATTGCGTCCGCCAGTGCCGCCATGGCGTGATCGTCATACGCATATTCCTGCGTACGGCTGACCGACTCCTTGATCTTGTCCGCCGGAATATAGCCGAGCTTCATGTAATGGTCGCGCCCGAGCGTCGCGAGGCTGTCCTTGTAGCTTGCATCGAATGCGCGTTTGCGGATGTTGGGCCAGGCCGCCGCGTAATCGGCCTTGATCCCCTTGGCGTGTGCTTCGGCAAGCACGACGACCGAATGCCAGCCGTTCATGCAGCCCGTCTCGAACCCCTGGAGCGGCCAGGTCGGCGGACCGTACGGGCTTTGCTGCGTCTGGCGAATCAGGTCGTGGACGAAGCGTTCGGCCATGTCGGGGCGCACCAGCGTCATCAGCGGATGCAGCGCGCGATACGTGTCCCATAGCGAATAGGCGCTGTACGCACGCTCGCTGGCGGCGAGCGTATGGACTTGCTGGTCGAGCCCCATGTAGCGCCCGTCGCGGTCGCTGAACAACGTCGGCCCCATCAGCGTATGGTACAGCGCGCTCGACAGGATCGTGCGCTGCGCAGGCGTGCCGCCGGACACGCGCAGGATGTCGAGTTCCTTTGCCCAGGTCCGGCGTGCGGCGGTGCTGGCGCGATCGAATGTCCAGCCCGGCGCTTCCGCCAGCGCGCCGCGCGCACCGTCGACGTCAACCCCGGAGATCCCGGTCTTGACGAGGATTGGCGCGGCGCCCGCATCGTCGTAGAACAACGCGACCTTGAGCCGGTGGCCGGTCACGCCCTTCGCACCCGGCGCGACGGGGCGATCGTCGTCGCCAAAGAATTGCACGCGGTCAGGCTTTCGAGAAAGCTGCATCGCGAAGTGGATCCGCCGTCCTTCGGCCCAGCGGAAGACCTGCCGGCTGCCGGTCAGCGTCCCATCGTCACTGAGGGCGAGCGCGGCATCCTCGATCCGGATCAGCTCCGCCTCGGTCTCCTGCTTGCAATGCGTGAAGTCGATCAGGATGTGTCCCGGCCCCTTGGCGAAGGTGTAGCGGTGCAATCCGGTCCGTTCGGTCACGGTCAATTCCGCCACGACGCCGGAGTCCAGCTTCACGCGGTAATAGCCGGGCTCGGCATGTTCCTCGCTATAGCGCTGGCGATAGCCCGATGCCGGGTTTTCGCGCGATCCGGGGACGAGCTTCAACGGCGCGCGCGTCGGCACCACCAGCACGTCGAGCATGTCGCCGATCCCGGTCCCCGACAGATGGGTATGCGAGAAGCCCATGATCGAGCGGTCTGACTGGTGATAGCCCGAGCAGGCATCCCAGCCGAAATTGTTGGTATCGGGGGACAACTGCACCATCCCGAACGGCATGGTCGCGCCGGGGAAGGTGTGGCCGTGCCCGCCGGTGCCGACGAACAGATTGGGGGCCGTGTTCTTGACCGCCGCCCTGGACGATTGCGCCGAAGCGACGGACGGCAGGGCGGTGCCGAGCGCGGCAAGGGCAGAGCCTGCGAGCAACTGGCGACGGTTGGCGCGGATCAAGCGATACTCTCCTGAGTCAGGGACGGTGTGGGGAAGCAGGTCAGAAACGTTCAGCCAGCAACGCCGGGCGACGACGCTCGAGATCGAGGATCAGGTCGCCGAACAGGCCGTTCGCCCAGGCAAACCACGGGCGCGAGAAGCGCGCGGGATCGTCCTTGTCGAACGATTCATGGATGAAGCCGGTGCCCGCATCGGTCGTCTTCAGCCACTTCAGGCATTGACGAATCTCGGCATTGTCATCGCTGGTCATCGCGCGGACGATGATCGACATCGGCCAGATCATGCCGAGCCCCTTGTGCGGGCCGCCGATGCCCTCGGCTGCGGTGCCGGTGAAGAAATACGGATTGCGCGTGCTCCAGGCGAGCGCGCGGGTGCGGCGATACAGTGGATCGGTCCGCGGGGCGGCGCCCAGCAACGGCAGCGCGGACAGGCTCGGCACATTCGCG
This sequence comes from Sphingomonas sp. Leaf20, assembly GCF_001421535.1. Classification (GTDB taxonomy): domain Bacteria; phylum Pseudomonadota; class Alphaproteobacteria; order Sphingomonadales; family Sphingomonadaceae; genus Sphingomonas. The sequence continues at coordinate 83,903 of NZ_LMKN01000010.1, forward strand.
TCGTCCATGAAGATCGCATTGCCGAACCCGTCGACCTCGAACGCCCAGACCTTGCTGCCCTTGCCGTCGTCCATCTGGCCATGCGCCTTGAGCGCGGCATCGACCTCGTCTGCCAATGCGATGCAGTCGGCCGCGGCAGCGGTATCGTGGCGTGCCTCGGCATGGATCTTCGCCAGCATCCGCAGGGCTGCAACCGCGAACAGGTTGGACGGGATCAGGAACGGCAGCGTGCAGGCATCGTCGGACGGACGGAACATCGAATGGATCAAGCCGACCTTGCTCGTCGGCGCGCCGATTCCCTTCAGCATCAGCGTCTCGGTCGCATGGCGATTGACGCGCTCGAACTTATACGGTCCGTCGCCGGTCTTGCGCTGCTGTTCGCGCATCGTCGCGACGGCGCGCGCCATCGCCTTGGCCCACAATCCATCGAACGGAACGGGGTCCTTCGTTTCGCTCCAATAGGCGTGCGCCAGCCGCATCGGATAGCAGAGCGAATCGAGTTCCCACTTCCGCTCGGCGACGCCCGGCCGCATCTCGGTCATGTCGGTTACCGCGCCGAGGTTCGACTTGGCGGTGGGATCGGCCATGAATGCATTGGCGTAGGAGTCGATCAGGATGCAGCGCGCCTGCCGCTGGATCACGCCCTGGAACAACCGGCGCAGCGCAGGGTCCTGGCGGCACAGATGGACGTAGGTCTGGAGCTGCGCCGAACTGTCGCGCAGCCACATCGCCTCGATGTCGCCGGTGATGACGAACGTGTCGGGCTTGCCGTCGATGGTGCTGGTGAAGACGGTGGTGTCGAGCGTGTTGGGGTAGCAATTTTCGAACAATTGCGCGAGGCCGGGGTCCGCGATCTTCGCCTTCACGCGCGCGATCTCGTGTTCGACGGCAATGCTTACGAAGCGTCTGCGCGCAACGGGCGGACGGCGATCGGGGGGGGCTGCATGTTTTCGAGCGCTGGCGGGTGTAGCTGCGAGAAGCATCGCGCTGACCGACATCGCCAAACCTTCGCGACGGTTAAGTCCTCTCAGAGTGGAATCGTTCATCTGGATATTCTCTCGATAATAGGATATAGCTTATGCCAAGAGTAATTAAAGCTATCGGATCGTCCGATGTTGCACGGCGTTTGGCATCGGGACTTTCTGGCAGTCCCAAAATCATCGCTGTGCCGAATGCGATCAAGGTATCCTATTATGAACTTGATAACGAGGTCAGGCATGGGGATCAAGCGAAAGGGTAAAGTAATTTTCCTTATTCGCTTTGCGGCTCGTTCGACGCCGCTGCGACGGCAATGCAGCCGGCGTGATCGTTCGCGGCGAGCGCCGAATAAATAGGAGCCCCACCGGCTGCCGCATGTTCGGCGCGCGCGTTGGGCACCTGTACGATCAGGAGCTCATTCATGGTAAAAGTCTCTGGCGCGACCGATTATGCGGAGCGCGATGCCAGCATTGCGATCAACAGCTACACGACGGTGTTGCGCCGGCCCCGCGTTCCTCATGAGGTGTTCGCGACCTACTGGCGCGACGTCCACGGGCCGTTGTGCGCGCGCATTCCGGGGCTCGCCTGGTATGTCCAGCATCATGTGAACCGCGAGCAGGACGCGCATCTCTGGCCTGCGATCGACGGGATCGAGACGTTTGCGGACTATGAACTCGACGGCGGCGTCGAGATCGGTTTCGCGTCGAAGGCGGATCAGGATGTCTTCAATGCCGCGAGCCACATCCTGTTCGCCGACGAGCAGAACATGTTTGCGGCGACGGTTGCCTATGCGTTGCCACAGGGCTCGCGGACGCTGATCGACCGCGTCGCCGATCCGGTGCCCAACGGCGATGACGGACTGGACCGGATCCACGTCCATCTTGGTGCCGCCACCGAGGATCTGGAAGCATTCGGCGAGTTCATGCGCGGATTTGCCGAGACGCTGGTGGCAGACGACGCGGTGATCAAGCTCCGGCTGCACCTGCCCGAGCGGTACGACAATGCAGAGCCCGCGCCGCCTGCGCCCAACGTCGATCATGAAGTACCAGCGTCCCGTACGGTAATCGCGGTGATCGAACTCGCGTTCGAGTCCCCGCTCACTCGTCGCAGGTTTTTCGAATCCGACGCCTTTCTGGCAACGCAGAACGCGCAGAAGGCGCATATCGCTTATGCCTCGGCCTTCGCCGTCAGTGGCGTCTACACCTATGTGCGTGACAAGCATCTGACGACGGCCGGGCTGCGCGGAAGCCGTCAGGCGCAACTGATCGAGCGGCTCGGGGCGAACAACCAGATCGCGCGCGACGTCCGGCATCTCATGCATACGGGAACGCTCGACTGACCCAGGCTGCCCCGCTCGAGGGCGCGGTACGACGTGCAGGCATCCTGCGTAACGTGTGCCCCGTCTCCGGCGGTGCATTTGCAAACGGGGGCGGGACGGAGGAGCGCGCCGCAGCGCAGCGTTTGATCATCGTCAATGCCGCATTCCCGGTGCCGTGCAAGCTGCCCGGACGAGGAGGGATGATGACCGAGCACGACGGACAGCGCGACGGCCGGGCGTCGGGCAGGGCCCGGCATGTCATCGATGCGACCGACCTGCGGGCGTTGGTCGCGGATCACGCCAGGCTTCACGGCCTGTGCGATCGCCTCGAAGCATGCGCCGATCTCTTGCCGGAGAAGCTTTCGCACGACGAGGCTGGCGCCCTCGGCCGCAGCTTGCAGGCAATCGTCGCCGGGCATCGCGATCAGGAAAATGCCGTGATCGATGCGTTGTTCGCGCGCGATGGTGTCGACGCGCTGACGGCTGCGCTGCTCGGGCGGATCCGCGCACGGCATCTGAGCGACGCGATCGATGCGGACGACATAGTGGCGGTCCTGTCCGGTGCTTCGAGGCCGGGGGCGGAAGCATTCGGCTTCATGCTGCGCGGTTTTTTCGAAGGATGCAGGGCGGCGATGGCCTTCACCGAGCTGGTCGTGCTGCTGCTCGGTGCCCCGCGCCTCAGTCACACTGCGCGGGCGGTGTTGATCGACAGCCTTTGCGCGCGACGCGCGGTTTAGGCGGCTTCGGCTAGGTCCTGCAACGCGCCTTCATCGGAGATCGTGATCGCCCGCCCCCCCGGGAGTGCGATCACGCCTGCGGCCTTCAGCCGGGTCATCTGACGGCTGACCGTCTCGATCGTCAGTCCGAGGACGTCGGCGATCTGGCCGCGCGTCAGTGGCAGATCGAACGTGATCGGGCCGCCGGGCGTCGCGCAACACCCGGTCGCGGACGCGCGCAACGCCATGTCGAGCAGAAAACCTGCAATCTTCTCCTGCGCCGATTTGCGCGCCAGCGACAGGATCCGGGTCCGCGCCACCGCCAGCGCGGCGAGCGTGCGTTGCAACAGCAGTCGCTCCATCCGCGCATGATCCTCAAGCACGCGTTCGAACGCGTCGCGCGGAAAGATACAAAGTTCCGCGTCGGTCAGCGCGGTTATCGTGAAATCGGCTTGGCCGGCATAGGGCTGGCCGACGAAATCGGCGGGGTACAGCAGCCCGACGATCTGCTCGCGACCATCGGGCGTCGCCGCGACCAGCTTGAGCACGCCGGACAGGAGGTTTGCACAGATGATGCTGTCGTCGCCCGCCCAGATCAACGTCTGGCCGCGTGTAATCTTGCGGCGGCGGCCAAGCGTATTGAGCGCGGTCAGCTCAAGATCGGTCAGGCTGCTGCAAAGAGCCTGGTCGCGGACGGCGCAATCCGCGCAGATATCGTGGTGAGCCATTGACCGGGTATAGTATGACCATCGCGAATATCCGCGTGAATTCTTTGCAGCGGCGTAATGCGTTCAGGCGCTATCCCCATCATCCGCGATCGGCAGATGGAACTCATGCCAGATACCATTGAGGATGCCGAAGCCGACCGCGAGCCCGAGGCCGAGAACCCAGGTGAAATACCACATGATTAGATGTCCTTGATGATGCCGGCTCAATAGAAATCGGGGTTTGTCGCGACCTCGCGCGTCGTGACCCGGCCGAACATCACCGAGTAGGCCCAGGCGGTGTAGGCCAGCACGATCGGCAGCAGTACGACGGTGACGAGCAGCATGATGCCGAGCGTCCGCGCGCTCGACGACGCGTTCCACAGCGTCAGGCTCGAATGCGCGTCGATGCTGGAGGGCAGGATAAACGGAAACATCGACAGCCCCACGGTTGCGATGATGCCCGTGGCCGATGCCGACGACCCTGCGAACGCCGCCCGTTCCCAGCCCCGCCGGATCCCGACCAGCGCAAGTGCCGCTCCGCCAAACCCGAGCACCGGGGCGATCGTCATCCAGGGGTAGCGACCATAGTTGGCAAGCCACGCGCCACGCGCGATCTCGCTCGTGGTGTGCAACGGATTGGACGGGCCCGAGGGATCGATCGCACCGACGATGCGAAAGCCGATATCCGCCTGCGCGACGAAGCCCCAGCCGACTGCGAACAAGATGAGCGAGGCCAAACCGGCGACCGTTCCGAATGTGCGGGCGCGATCATGAACCGCGCCATGTTCGATCTTGATCGCCAGCCATGCACTGCCGTGGAGCATCAGCATCGATACCGACAGCAGCCCGCACAACAGCGTGAACGGCGAGAACAGCCCGAGAAAACTGCCGTCGAACACCGTGCGCATGTCGCTGTCGAGGCGGAAGGGCGCGCCCGACAGGACATTGCCGACCGCCACGCCGAACACGAGCGCCGGCACGAACCCGCCCGCGAAGAGCGCCCAGTCCCACCGCGACCGCCACGCCGGATCCGGGCGCTTCGAGCGGTATTTGAAGCCGACCGGGCGCAAGATCAGGGCGGCCAGAACGAGGAACATCGCGAGGTAGAAGCCCGAAAAGCTGATCGCATAGACGAACGGCCACGCCGCGAAGATCGCGCCGCCGGCGAGGATGAACCATACCTGGTTACCCTCCCACGTCGGACCGATCGAGTTGATCACCATCCGTCGCTCGGCATCGGTACGACCGACGAACGGGAGCATCGCCGCGACGCCCAGATCGAAGCCATCGGTCAGCGCAAAGCCGATGAGCAAGACCCCCATGAGCGCCCACCAAATCAGACGCAGTGTTTCATAGTCGAACATGTCTGGTCTCCCCTCAGGCGGTGACGGCGACGTCGTGAGCGACGTGTGGCGCAGGCCGGAAATCCTCGTGATCCTCGAACGGGCCCTTTCGGATCGTCGACAGGATCAACCGCACCTCGATGACCGCCAGCGTGCCGTAGATCGCGGTAAAGCCGATGATCGTCGTCCACAGCACCCCGCGGGTGAGCGACGACGCTGCCAGGAACGTCGGCAGCACCCCCTCGATCGCCCAGGGTTGTCGTCCGATCTCGGCAAGCATCCAGCCGAGCTCGATCGCAATCCAGGGCAGCGGGATCGCGATGACCGCAAGCTTCAGGAACCAGCGCGTCTGCATGTGCAGTCGGAGCGACGTCAGCACGAATGCGGTGCCGAACAGCGCGATCATCAAGAAGCCGATGAACGCCATGATCCGGAAGCTCCAGAACATCAGCGGCACGTTCGGGACGACGTCCCACGCGGTCGCGGCGATCAGCTGCGGGCTCGCCATCCTTGGATCGGCGATGTGGCGTTTGAGGAGCAGCGCATAGCCCAGATCACGCTTGTGCGCCTCGAACCGCGCGCGTTCGGCGATATTGGTGCGGTCGATCTTAAGATGCTCGACCGCATCATAGGCGATGACGCCCGAGGTGATCCGTTCCTGCGCCTTCAGCACCAGTTCGGACATCCCCGTCACCTCGCTATCGAGGCTTCGCGTCGCGATCAGCCCGAGCACCCACGGAATCTGCACCTCATAGCGGGTTTCGCGTGCGGCGACGTCGGGCAACCCGAACAGGGTCAGGCCGGCGGGGGCAGGGGCGGTGTGCCAGGCCGCCTCGATCGCCGCGAGCTTCATCCGCTGGTTGTCGGTCAGCGCGTACCCGCTCTCGTCGCCGAGCACGACAACCGAGAGCGACCCGGCAAGCCCGAATGCGGCGGCGACCGTCATCGAACGCCGTGCCACCGCGGTATAGCGTCCCTTGAGAAGCCAGAACGCCGAGATGCCGAGCACGACGACCGACGCGCAGACATAGCCCGCGCTGACGGTGTGGACGAACTTGGCCTGCGCGATCGGGTTGAACAGCACTGCGCCGAAATCGCTGACTTCCATCCGCATCGTGTCGGTATTGAACTCGGCGCCGGTCGGGTTCTGCATCCAGCCGTTTGCAACGAGGATCCACAGCGCCGACAAATTGGTGCCGAGCGCGACCATGCACGTGACGATCAGGTGGCCGAGCTTCGTCAGCCGCTCCCATCCGAAGAACATCAGCCCGACGAAGGTCGCCTCGAGGAAGAACGCCATCAACCCCTCGATCGCGAGCGGCGCGCCGAAGATGTCGCCGACATAATGCGAGAAATACGACCAGTTGGTGCCGAACTGGAATTCCATCGTCAGCCCGGTTGCAACGCCCAGCACGAAGTTGATCGCGAAGATCCGTCCCCAGAACCGGGTGACGACGCGCCAGATCGGCCGGTTCGTCATGACGTACACTGACTCCATGATGACCAGCATCATCGAAAGGCCGAGCGTCAGCGGGACGAACAGGAAATGGTACAAAGCTGTCAGCGCGAATTGCAGCCGCGACAGGTCGATGACCGCAAGGTCCATGATGACGCTCCCCAGAAGGCCGTCGACCGGCCCTGTCCTCGAAGGCGTTAGGCACCGGGGGCAGCGCAAACATTGACCGCGGTCAAAGACGCGCACGGCGGCGCCGTCGATTGCGGTGGCATGAGCAGCATCGCAACGGCCGACGTTTCACGGGATCACGCGCGCGCGTCGCGTACCTATCTGAAGGCGGTGGTCGCCGATGGCGGCGGCGTGCGGCTGTCGACGAGCCTGCTGCTGCTCGACAGTGTCGCCGCGATCGGGTTCGCGGCCGGGCTGGCGGGCGGCGTCGTGACCGCGCACGACGGGGTGGCCGCAATGCTGCCCTGGGCGTTGCTCGCGGGCGGTTCGGCAATCGGACGCGGCGGGTGCGCGATGCTTGCTGTGCGGGTCGGCGCGGGCGGCGCATACCGCGCGAAGATACGGCTGCGGCGGCGCATCATCGACGCGGCGCTGCACCGCAGCCCGGGTTCCGACGCGACGACGGGTACGCTGATGAGTGCGGCGGTGGACGAGGTCGATGCGATCGACGGCTATGTCGCGCGTTTCCTGCCCGCGCGGAAGGCGGCGGCGGTCGCGCCCTTGATCGTGCTGGCGGCAACGACTGCCGCGAGCCCGATCGCTGCGGCGATCCTCGTGGCGACGTTCTTTCCGTTCCTCGTGGCGATGATCCTCGCTGGCGGTGCCGCAGCGGATGCGTCGCGGCGCCAGTTCGTCGCGCTTGCCCGGCTGTCGGAGCTGTTCGCGGACCGGATCGGTGCACTGCCGACGGTGCTGGCCTTTCGAGCGGAAGCACGCGAGGCGCGCGCGCTCGGCGAGGCCTCGGAGGACCTTGCACGGCGTACGATGCGCGTGCTCCGCGTCGCGTTCCTGTCGTCGGGAGCGCTCGAGTTCTTCGCGGCGTTGTCGGTTGCGCTTGTCGCTGTGTATGCCGGGTTCAACCTGCTGGGTCTGCTGCCGTTCCCGGTGCCCGAAACGCTCGATCTCGGCCGTGCATTCTTCGTGCTGGCGCTTGCCCCCGAATTCTACGCGCCGATGCGCCGGCTGGCAGCGGCGTACCACGATCGGCAGGCGGCAGAGACCGCAGGCGAGCGGCTGGCGGCTGTGGAAACGGCCAAGGCGACGCCTGCGCCGTTGGTGTGTCTCGTGCCGAAAACGGTGCCTGCGATCCGCTTCGAGTCCGTTTCGATCCGTTACGCCGGTCAGGAGCGCGCGGCGGTGTCTGGCGTTTCTTTCGACGTTTCGCCGGGGATGATCGTCGCGCTGATCGGCGCGTCGGGGAGCGGCAAGAGTAGCCTGCTGCATCTGTTGCTCGGCCTTGCACCGTTGTCGGCCGGCCGCGTGTCGATCGGTGGCCAGGACCTGGGCGCGATCGGCAGCATCGCGCCGATGGTCGCATGGATGGGCCAGTCGTCGCTGATCCTGGCGGGAACCATCGGATCGAACATCGCGCTTGCGCATCCCACGGCATCCTCCGAGCGCATCGCCGAGGTCGCGCGCATCGCTGGCCTGGCGCCGATGCTGCTCGCGCGGGGCGGGTTGGCGGCGGTGATCGATGCGAGGGGCAGCAGCCTGTCAGGGGGAGAACGGCGCCGCATCGCGCTGGCGCGTGCGATCCTGAAGCCGGCTCCCGTGCTGTTGCTCGACGAGCCGACTGCGCATCTCGATGCGGTGTCCGAAGCGCGCCTGATCGCGGCGATTGCGCGGACCTCCGCCGGCCGCACGACGATCATCGCGACCCATAGCGCAAAGCTCGCCGCGATCGCCGATCTCGTCATCGATCTGGGAGACCGCACGTGACCGCGATCGACATGCTTCTTGCGAACGAGCGACGACGGCAACGGCGGGGACTGTGGCGCGCGAGCGGGTTTGCGGCGGTCGTTGCGCTGGCTTCGGTCGTTCTGCTCGGACTGTCGGGATGGTTCATCACCGCCGCGGCGATGGCGGGGCTCGCCGGGACGACTGCTGCGTACGCGTTCAATTACATGCTGCCGAGCGCGGGTATTCGACTGCTCGCGATCCTCCGGACCGCCGGGCGGTATGGCGAGCGGCTTGCGAGCCATGAGGCGGCGTTCGGCGCGCTTGCCCGTATCCGCCCCGCCTTGTTCCTCGGGCTCGCGCGCGGTCCCGTAGCACAGGCGCTCGCGCTGATGCCGGGCGAGGCCACTGCGCGCATCGTCCAGGATGTCAGCGCTGTCGAGGCGCAGTTCGTCCGGCTCTCCGCTGTTCCCGGCGCGATTGCGGCGCTGGCGAGCGGTCTGGTTTTGTGTGTGCTTGGGGGGCCGTGGTCCGTCATCGCGCTGATGGTGTGTCTGTCGGGGCTGTTGGCGATAGCGGGGGTGCTGGCCCGACGTCTCGATGCGCCGGGGCGCGAGGTACAGCGCGCGAGTGGCGCATTGAAGGACGCCTTTGCAGGCATGGCCGACGCGGCGGCGGAACTGCGCTGCTACGGTATCGAGGCGCAGGCGCTGGAGACGGTCGACGCAAGCAGCCTGCGTCTCGCGGAGGCCCAGCGCGCACAGGCCTGCGTCGTCGGCTGGTTCGAGTTCATCCAGGCGGTCGCGCTCGGTGCGGCGGGTCTTGCGGTCCTGCTGATCGCCGCACCCGCGGGCGCGGCGATCGCGGCACTGTGCGCGCTGGCCGCAGTGATGACGATCGACGGCGCGGCGCCGGTCCTGCGCGGCCTTGCGCAGCAGAGTGCGGTGCGCGAGGCGAAGACGCGGCTCGACGACCTGCTGGCAGGCCCGGTGGCGGAGCAGGGCTGCAGCGCGGGCGTTGCCGCGTGGTCGATCGAACTGCTCGATACGCATCTCCCGGCCGGCTCGCGTGTCGCGCTGATCGGCGCATCGGGAACCGGCAAAACGACGCTCGTGGAAAGTCTGCTCGGGCTGCGACCGGTGGCACCGGGCACGGCATGCATCGACGGCGAGGACATCGTCGGTATTCCGCTTGCCGCGCGCCGAGCGACGTTCGGCTGGGCACCGCAGGATGCGGCGTTGCTCGCGGGGACGGTCCGCGAGACACTCACACTCGGCAATCCGCTGGTCGGCGATGACGCGCTGTGGGTGGCGCTTGCCGATGTCGCGCTCACCGAGGTCATCGAAGGCCTTCCGGACGGGCTGGACAGCTGGATCGGCGAGCATGGCGTGCGGCTGTCGGGCGGAGAGCGGCGGCGGCTTTCGCTTGCCCGCGCGTACCTCGTCCCGGCGCCCTGGCTGTTGCTGGACGAGCCCAGCGAGGGGCTCGATGCGGCGACCGAGCGGCGCGTCGCCCAGGGCCTTGCCGCCCGGCTCGCGCGTACCGGGCAGGGGCTGGTCATGGTCAGCCACCGCCCGGTGATGGTCGCGCTTTGCGACCGGCAGATCGCGGTCGCGCCCGAGCCCCGCGCACACGCGGCGCGGGCCGATACGGACCGCGCCGTGCCGGCCTAGGGCGTCACAGCCGCACGCCGAGCCCCACCCCGAACACCAGCGGATCGAGGCTGATTGCTACACGCTGCACACCCGCCGCCGTCGTTCGCAGCCGTGCGGTCGTATCGATGTCGATATATTTGACGTCGAGGTTCAGGAAGACTTTTGGCGTGATGTCGATATCGACGCCCGCCTGCGCGGCCCAGCCGAAGCTGTCCTTCATGTGGACGCCGGTTCGCCCGACCGCCCCGACCAGAGCGTTCGACGCCGTCTCGTTCCAGAAGATCGTGTAGTTCAGACCAGCACCGACATAGGGGCGAACCGCGCCCGTCGGGTTCACGTGATATTGCGCGGTCAGCGTCGGCGGTAACACCCAGGTCGAGGCAAGCCTGCCGATCGTGCCCGTCGTGCCGGTGCGGCCGTCTGCATGATGCTTGGTCGTCGCCGCGATCAATTCGAAGCCGATATGGTTCGTCGCCATGTACGTGACGTCGACCTCCGGCATGATGCTGTTGTCGACACGGACGCGCTCGCCGGGAAATGCCGGCAGGATGCTGCCTGATGTCTCGTTCGGGGCAACCAGGATCGCGCGCGCGCGCAGCAACACGTCGCCCGCGGCGATCCCCTGCCGCGGCGCCGGATCGGTCTCCGCAAAAGCCGGTGCCGTCATGGCCATTGCCATGGTCGCACCGACGGCGAGGCTCTTGATCAATGAAGGCATGGTCCGGCTCCTGTGTTGCAATGCCGTCGGGCTAGTCGCCCACAGGCGCCAGAGCGTTGATTGCGGACAAGGATCGGGTTGACCGCAGTCAAAGACGTCGCGCCGCGGCGGCACGCGACCCTGCCACACGGCCTGGCTGACCCTCGCGACCGCTTCGCGTTCACCGACCATATCTCGCGTATTCGGAAGAGGGCCAATCCGTGCGCACAGCATGTCGACGCCGGTCGTCGCATGTGACTCTAGTCGCCCGGACGGTAGCGACGCTCGACATGCCCCTTGAGGTCTTCGGGATGGAAATAGACCGGCCGCAGATTGCCTTGCGCGTACCGCGTAACCTGATCGTCGAAGTGCGGTGACGCCGGGTCGCCGCTTTGGCCGCCCGCCATCACCGCCATCGCCTTCACGCGGGGACCGAATTCGACGATGGCGACGAAGCTGTTGCCGCTGGTGCCGTAATAACGCTTCGTTCCCGGCCAGGCCTTGGCGCCGAACGACGCGAGGCTCCCCCATTGGGCCGATGTAAAGGCTATGGGTGTCGAGCCGCGGTCGTCGTCGAAATGCGGCCGGATCGCGTTGTCGAGCCGCTGAAAGCGATTGATCGCCTGCCACGGCGTGCGCCAGTCGCCGAAGTCGCGCGTCAGCCGATCCACCGCGGCGGACAGCGCGGCAAGCTTGGCGTCGGGTTGCACGCGTGTGGCGATGTAGTCGGGGACGTTGACCCGTTCGGCCTGCGCAAGACCGCCGACCTCGCGCCAGAGCTGATCGCCCCAGAACACCGCAAGGCTGGTGGCGACACTGTCATAACCCCAGCGGTGGTCCCATTTCGCAAGCAGCGCGATCGGTGCCTCCAGCGCGGCACGCCGCGGGTCGCCGGAAGGAAGCGCCTGCCATGCGGCGATCAGCCCCGGCAAAAGCCGTGCAAAGGCGGGCAGATACGGATCGAACGCCGCCGCGCGCAGCGTCTCCGGCGTCCACTGGCTCTTTCCGGTCAGCAGCAGGTCGGCATGGACGCCGCGCGCGTTGCCACCGACCTGATCCATGTACCGGGGATAGTCTGCGGCCTTGGGACTGTCGGGCCCCGCAGCGCTCCAGGGCCAGTCGTTCGTGTTGTGGACCCAGCCGGTACGCGGGTTCGCGACGCTCGGCAGGCTGGCGAGCGTGTGCAGGCCACGCCAGTCGGTCGCGGGGTCGCTGCCGTCGACGGGCCGGGTATAGTCGAACCGGTCGCTGCGGATCGGCATGAACTGCGGCATCAGGAACGCGACCTCGCCCTTCTGGTCGGCGAACAGCGTATCGTTGGACGAATTCGCCTTGCGGTCCGCGACGGCGATGTAGCTCGCAAGGTCGTGCGCCTTGGTCCGCAGATAGCTCTGCTCGAGCGCCGGGACGGGTTTCCACATCAGTGCGGTCGCGATCCAGCGCCCGTTTCGGCTTGCGACGATCGGGCCATGATGCGTGCGATAGGTCGTGAAGTGCCGCTCGCCGAGCAAGCCGTTCGCCTTGCGGAACCGCAACGTGACGACCTTGGTCGCGACCGGCCGGCGGGCCCTGCCGTACAGATAGCTGTAGCCACCTGCGCGACCGGCGATCCGCTCGGCGAATTCATCGACATTGTCGACCGTGGACGAGGTGTGCATCCAGCCGGCGGTCGGGTTGAAGCCCTGATAGATGAAGAACTGGCCCCAGGTGCTCGCCCCATAGGCGTTGAGCCCTTCGGCACTCGTCATCTGCGCCTCGGAGCGGAAATAGAAGCTCGTATGGGGATTGATGAGCAGCAGCGCGCGACCGCCGGTGGTCAGGCGGGGGGCAATCGCGATGCCGTTCGACCCGGACGGCTCACGCGGGACAATGCCCTGCTCCTCCGGGCTGGGCGGCGTCGGGTTGCCATAGAAGGTTTTCAGTTCGCTGAGCGATATCCGCTCGATATCGCCCCCGATGCTGCCTTCGGTGAAGCTGAGCGCCATCCAGGGTTCGAAACGGCGGAGAACCTTGGGTTTGGTCTGCGGATGCGTTGCCAGATAATAGTTCAGCCCGTCCGCCCAGGAGTCCATCAACGTCCGCAACCAGGCTGGACTGGCCGCATATTGCTGTTCCAGCACTACGGGGTCGGCGAACAGCCGCTGACGCAGATCGGCCCATATCGCATCCTCACCCTCAGCCTCCGCGGTGCGGCCGAGCGCGGTCAGATAATTTGCCTCGATCCGCGCAAAATCATCCTCGGCTTGCGCGTAGATGAGACCGAACACCGCATCGCCGTCGGTTTGGCCAAGGATATGCGGAATGCCCCAGTCGTCCCGCGTGATCGTGACGCGGTCGGCCTGCGCCTTCCATCGCGACAGATCCGTCGTCGGGGGACTGGAAGCCGCTGTCAGCAGCGCCAACAGGATCACCGGATTGCGCGCGTGACGAAGGAGCATATGCATTGGCGCACGGTAGGGACGAACACCTCGAAAGACCATGGATCGGCGTGCGCGACCGGTCGCCGCGCCGTGCGCTTGCCTCAAGTCAGAACGAGAAGCTCATGCCGCCAGCCAGGCTGTGATTGCGCACGTCGAGACCGACGAGAATATCGCCGGTCGAGCCCGACACGCCGCGTGCGGTACCACCGATGCGACCGGCCACGGCACGCGCGTCGTTGACACCGGTATACCGATACTCGCCGAACACGGCGATCGAGCGGGACAGCGGTATCTTGGCCCCGCCGCCGGCGCGTACGCCCCAGTGCCCGCTGATGTCGCTGTCGGTAACGAGATAGGCAGGTCCGGCAAAGACATAGGGCTGCACGCCGGAACGCGGTACGCGGACCATCGCCAAGGCCGCGAAGGTGGCCGTGGTGGGTACGCCGACGCGGGGTATGTCGACCGCGACCGACCGGCCCGGGTCGACGATGACTTCCCTGCCGAAGACCTGCTCGTCGAAGCGCAGATTCGCGGTCGCGCGGACGGTCTGTCGCTTCACGTCGGGGTTCAGCGTGGCGGCATCGACCGCGACGCCGAACCAGTCGAACCAGTGCCCCGCCCGGACGCCGAAGATCGTCGAATGGGTGGGCTTCAGGCTTTCGACGTTGATCCGCAGTTGTGCGGGAATGATTACATCGTCGATCCTGGCTTCGTTCGCGGTGATCGAGGCCGCGGTCCGTTCGGGGAAGGATCGACCTGCAAAGACATCCACGAAGGTCTGCGCATGCGCGGGGATGGGCGTGCTCGCTGCCATCAGCGCGAACAGAACGGTCCGTTTTCTCATGTCTTTGATCGTACCATCCCCTTGTTTCGACGAAAAACTCCGTTGGTGTTCGTCCGTTCCGGGGCGATCGGGAAAGTCTCCGGCAGTACCGCGACAAAAGTCGTAATGGTCAATCGGATAGAGACGACCGATAGCGGCGCGTCGGACTGCAAGGCGCATTCATGAAAGCGGAGTGGGATATGCCAATCGAGCCTAAAGCGATGGGCACGCGATATCGCCCGGCGGTGCCGCACGGCGTCGTCGTGATGGGCGTCAGTGGCAGCGGCAAGTCGACGCTCGCGGCCTTGCTTGCGCAGCGTATCGGCTGTCCGCTGCTCGAGGGGGACGACTATCATGCGGCCGCGAGCATCGCGAAGATGCGGGCCGGGCAACCGCTTGACGATGCGGATCGCTGGCCATGGCTCGACCGGCTGGGCGAGGCGATCGGCGTGGCAGCAGCCGGCGGGGCGGGCAGTGGGGCAGCAGGCACGGGGGCAGGGGCCGGGATCGCGGTGTCGGCGTGCTCGGCCCTCAAGCGCAGCTATCGCGACCGGCTGTCGGCCGCGTCGCACGTGCCGCTGCGCTTCATCCTGCTTGAAACGCGACAAGAGGAACTGACACGACGCCTCGTCGCCAGGGCGGGCCATTACATGCCCGCCAGCCTCCTGGAGAGCCAGCTGGCGATACTCGAACCGCCGGGGGCTGATGAATGCGCGTTGACGCTGGAGGCCACGACGGCACCCGACGCGCTATGCAACCTGGCGCTCGCATGGCTTCGGACGAACAGCCCCGCTCAAGGGGGACACGTGCGATAAACCGGAAGCAGAGGTAGAGAGATTCTCGCAGTGCCAGCGCCTGTGTCGACCGGACTTGTCGTAGTTCCAGCGCATCCGCCATTTTATCAGCCAACATGACAGGTCTTCGCCAATTCGTATAAATGAGTTGGTTAATTATCTCCGGCAACCAGTCTGAAAGACATCGGGTCGACAGCGGGCAAATAACCTCAAAACGGTTACGGTTAGCTTAGGTGTCGGTGGGCCGAATTGTATAGTATTTGCTGCTGATGGATAATCGCGACAGAGCAAGACCGGAAAGGCAGGCCAGACTCCCGGGGCTCGTTATCGCTCGCTGGGGGATTTGCGGCGGGGCGGTCAGTGCATTGCTGACGCTGCTGGGCTGGATCCTCGATAAACCCGATCTGACAAGCTTTGGGATGATCGAGCCGTCACTGCCGTTCAGCAGCGTCGCATACCTGTTCATGGCGGCAGGCTTCGGGTTGTACGTGTCAGCACAGTCGCACCGCTTGGCCCGGCTGCTGCTCATCGTTCCGATCGCGATCGGCGCCGCACGGCTGGTGACGCTGCCGTCGCTGGGACTGGGCATCGACGGATGGCTGTTCGTCGCGGAGGTGAACCGTTCGCTCGCAGGTCGCGCGACGCCGCCCGGGATCATCCATGCGCTGGTGCTGATCGGCCTTCCGTTGGCGATCATGCTGACACCGGTCGCCACGCGTCGTGCTGGCTATGTCACGCTCGGCATCGCAGGATCGGCGCTGGCATTCGCAAGCCTGTCGCTGCTGTTCGTACCGATGGCCGAGGCGCTTGATGCGGCGGGGTGGCGCCTGTTCTCGACCTCGCTGCCTGCCGCCATCGAGACGCTGCTGCTCGCGCTGGGGGTGCTGGCGTGGCGTAGCGATATCGACGTCGCGGCAGGGCTGTCATCGCCCGAATGGCGCGTCATGCGGCTCGTCGTCCCGCTCCTGATGGTCGAGCCCGTGCTGGCATCGCTCGCCGAATTCGGGGCCGTCGAGGCGGGGTGGGTCACGCCGCTATGGGGCGAAATGTCGACGATCGCGTTGAACTTCGCGGCGATCGCGATCCTGCTGGCATGGTCGATGCGGAGCGCGGCGAAGCGGCGTGCGGCACTGGTCGAACTGAGCCAAGCGCTCGACGCGGCGCCGATGGCGCTGATCGATGCAGACGGGCGGATCGTGCACTGGTCGCGCGGTTGCGAAGACCTGTACGGCTGGTCGGAACGCGAGGCGCTCGGGCGGGCCAAGCACGAGCTGCTCGATTCGCGTGCGCCTGGCGGCGCGGCTGCACCACGGGCGCGGCACGCCGATGTCGAACGCGAGCTGGTCGAGCGATGCCGCGACGACCGGCTCGTCCACGTCATCGAGCATGCGCGTCCCGTCGCGAACTCGGCGCGCGGCGCGGTTCTGGTGCTGTCGATGACCGATATCGGCGCGCGGCTGAAGGCGGAGGCCGCGTTGCGCGCCAGCGAGGATCGGCTCGCGCTGACCGCGACCGCGCACGAGATCGGCCTGTTCGAATGGGACGTTGCGTCGGGCCGGCTGACCTGGGCCGCAGGATCGGAGCAAAGGCTCGGGATCATTCCTGGCACGATCCAGGATTTCGAAAGCTGGGCCGCGCTGGTCGATCCCGACGACCTCGCCGATATCCAGCGGACGATCTCCGCGGCGGTCGCGACACGGGCGGACCGCATCAGCTACACCTACCGCCTGTCGCAGGCGAACGGGGTCCGGCGCGCGCTCGAGGGATCGGCGCGGTGCTTCTACGATCGCGCGGGCAATCTCGTGAAGACCGTCGGCCTGACGCTCGACATCACCCGGCACGAGGAACGCGAGGCGGCGCTGCTGTCGCAGGAGGCACAGCTCCGGTCGATCCTGGAAACCGTACCCGATGCGATGGTGGTGATTGACGAACGGGGGCAGATCCGCTCGTTCAGCGCGGCGGCCGAGCAGATGTTCGGCTATTGCGCCGCGGACGCGATCGGCAGCAACGTCGCCACGCTGATCCCCGACGACGATGCGAAACGGCACGACCGGTATCTCAGGCGATATCTGCGGGCGGGCGCGCGGAGCGTCATCGGTGATCGCCGGCTGCTGACGGCAAAGCGCGTCGACGGCAGCATTTTCCCCATCGAACTGCATGTTGGCGAAGCGCGGGTGGCGGGCGAACGCGTCTTCACGGGGTTCGTGCGCGACATATCGGACCGGATCGCCGCGGAGGAGCGGCTCGGCCAGGTGCATCAGGAGCTGATGCACGTGGTTCGCCTCAACGCGGTCGGCGAGATGGCGGCGGCGCTCGCGCACGAACTCAACCAGCCCTTGTCGGCGATCGCCAATTTCGTCGCGACGGGCGAGCTGCTTCTCGATGTACCCGACGGTCAGGTCGACCAGCCCCGGCTGCGCGAGATGCTGCACCTTGCCAATGCGCAGGCGCTGCGCGCGGGCGACATCATCCACCGCCTGAGGGAATTCGTCGCCAAGCGCGAATCCGACATGCGGATCGAGCCGGTGGAGACGACGCTGCGCGAGGCGGCCGCGCTGCTGGCGGCAGGAAGCCAGCGCCCGGATATCCGCGTGACCTTCGCGCTGTCGCGGTCCGCCGACGTCATGCTCGCGGACCGGATCCAGATCCAGCAGGTCATGGTCAATCTCATCCGCAATGCATTCGAGGTGTTGGCCGGCATGCCGCCCGATCGGCGCGAGGTGACGATCGGTTCGCGTCGCCTGTCGCCGAGCGAGATCGAGATCAGCGTTCGGGACCAGGGCCCGGGGTTGTCGGATGCCGTGCTCTCGCGCCTCTTCACCCCGTTCACGTCGTCGAAGGGCGAGGGGGGGATGGGGATCGGCCTCTCGATATGCCGTCGCATCGTCGAAGCGCATGGCGGAATGCTCACCGCATCGAACATGCCCGACGGCGGCGCATGTTTCCGGTTCACCCTGCCCTGCGTTCGACCGCGATGACCATGTCGTGCCGAACCCACCCTACGCCGCTTGAAAGGACACGCAGATGCGCACCATCTACATAGTCGACGACGATGATGCGGTCAGAGCCTCGGTCCAGGGGCTGCTGTCGCTTCGATCGAACCTGATCATCCGCGCGTTTCGATCGGGCGATCTCTTCCTGGCCGCGCTCGACGATTGCGATCCGGGGGTCGTTCTGCTCGATCATCACATGCCCGGGACGACGGGGCTCGAGGTCCTTCGAAGGATCGCACCGCTCGCGCCGCGGTTTGCGCCGATCATGCTGACGGGGCAGGGTGACGTGCAGCTGGCGGTCCGAGCGATGAAGTCGGGCGCGTTCGAATTTCTCGAAAAACCCTGCGATCCGCATGTGCTCCTGCGCATCGTCGACCAGTCGTTCGACCGGTTCGAGACGGAAAGCGTCGCCGCGGAGCGCGCCAGGACTGCGCGTGCGCGTATTGCCCGCCTGTCGGCGCGAGAAACCGATGTCCTGAGGGGCTTGATCGAGGGCCACCCGAACAAGGTGATCGCGCATGAACTCAGCCTCAGTCCGCGTACCGTGGAGATCTATCGCGCCAATCTGATGGACAAGCTCGATGTTCGCAGCCTGTCCGAAGCGCTGCGGATCGCCTTTGCCGCGGGACTGGTCACCGCCGACTAGTGTCGCGGACAGTGCGATGTGACGTCTGCGCGTGTCCAAAGGGGGTGTTGCGTGCGGATCGAGGTCCTTAAGAGGGGGCGTCTCAATCCGGGAGTATCTGTTGGAAGCCGTCTCGATCGTCCTGTTTCTCCTGCTTGCGGTCGTCGTGAGCGGCTCCATCTCAAGAATGCTTCCCGTGCCGATCCCGACACCATTGGTGCAGATCATGCTGGGCGCGGTGATCGGCCTCTCGACGTCTTATCGCGTCACGCTTGATCCCGAGCTGTTCCTTTTGCTGTTCCTGCCGCCGCTGCTGTTTCTCGATGGATGGCGGATCCCCAAGGACGAATTGCTGAAGGATCTGTCGACAGTCGTCGAGCTTGCGCTCGGGCTGGTGCTGATCACCGTGATCGGGATGGGGTTGTTCATCCACTGGATGATCCCGGCGATGCCGCTCGCGGTCGCGTTCGCGCTTGCGGCGGTCGTGTCGCCGACCGATCCGATCGCGGTCTCCGCGATTGCGGCACGCGTGCCCATCCCGAAGCGGATGATGCATATCCTCGAGGGCGAATCGTTGCTCAACGACGCATCGGGTCTCGTCTGCCTCCGCTTCGCGATCGCGGCCGCGCTGACCGGAACATTCTCGGCGTCGAATGCCGCCTTCAGCTTCCTGTGGGTCGCGGGTGCGGGGCTGGTCGTGGGCGTCGTCGTCACGCTGGCGGTCACCCGCGCCAAGGCCTGGGTCTCGCGGCGGTTCGGCGAGGAATCGGGGTCGCAGATCCTCGTGAGCCTGCTGATCCCGTTCGGCTCGTATCTGTTCGCCGAGCATATCCATGCATCGGGCATCCTTGCCGCCGTCGCGGCCGGCGTCACGATGACGTTTGCCGAGATCTCGCGGCAGGCGCTGCCGACGACGCGGATGCGTCGCAATTCGGTCTGGGACACGATCCAGTTCGCGCTGAACGGCATCATCTTCGTGCTGCTCGGCGAGCAGCTTCCCGCGATCTTCGCGGTGGCACGGCAGACGGTGCAGCTGACCGGGCATGCGGGCACGTGGTGGCTGGGCGCGTACGTGCTCGCGATCGTCGCGGGGCTGATCATGCTGCGGTTCGCCTGGGTCTGGGTATCGCTGCGCCTGACGCTGTTGCGGCGGCGGAACCGCGGCGGGGCGACGCAGCAGAGCCCCGACTGGCGGCTGGTCGCCGCGATGTCGCTCGCCGGCGTGCGCGGCGCGATCACGCTGGCAGGCGTCCTGACGATCCCGCTGGTACTCAACGACGGAACGCCGTTCCCCGCGCGCGACCTCGCGATATTTCTTGCGGCAGGCGTCATCATCGTGTCGCTGATCGTCGCGAGTCTCGCGCTTCCCGTGCTGTTGAACGGCCTGACGATGCCGTCGGAACCCTCACTCCAGGCGGAGGAGGATGCCGCGCGGGTGGCGGCGGCGCAGGCGGCGATCCGGGCGGTCGAACGATCGCAGCATGACCTGGCCGAGCGGATGGGCGATGCCGATTTCTACGCGACCGCGGGCGGGCGCGTCATGGACGTCTATCGCGACCGGATCGACAGCCGGGGCGGATCCGCCAAGATGGCCGCCGAGGCGCGACTTCAGGATCGCCTCGAGCGCGACTTCAAGCTCGTCGCGCTCCAGGCGGAGCGTGCGCTCGTGATCGAACTCGCCCGCGAGCGGCAGATCGGCAGCGTCACGGTCCAGAAACTCGTCCGTGAGCTGGATCTGCTCGAGGCACGCTATCGCGGGTAGCGGTGCCTATACCAGACCGTGGCGGGGTTGCGCGGGACGGCGCAGGGGCGCACACGTCACCATCAAAACTGGGAGCTTGATATGGCGGTAAAGATCGTCGCGTTCGTTTCTGCGCGGCCCGGGTGCGAGGATGCGTTCATCGAGGCGGCACGCGTCTGTGTCGCGGCCTCGCGACAGGAACCCGGCGTGCTCTATTACGAACTCTGGCGCGAATCCGACGGCGACCGCCGGTTCGTCTTCAACGAGCGCTATGTCGATGATGCGGCGGTCGACGCGCATATGCAGTCGGACCATTTCAAGGCATTCGGTGCCGCCGCGCGCGACCTGGCGGCTGCACGGCCGACGATCATCAAGGCCGAGGCGATCGACGTCGCGGAATGACGTCGGAGCCTAGCTGAGCTAGAGCTCGGATCGCGCCCGCTCTGCTCAGCGCGGGGCGGTCCAGTCGCCCGACTTGCCGCCGCGCTTTTCGAGCAGGCGAACCCCGTCGATCACCATCGCCTTGTCGATCGCCTTTGCCATGTCATAGACGGTCAGCAGCGCGACGCTCACGGCGGTCAGCGCTTCCATCTCTACGCCCGTCTTGCCGTCGGTCGCGACGGTCGCGGTCGCGGTGACGCCGCTTGCGTCGACGTCGAGGTCGAGCGTGATCTTGGTGAGCGGGAGCGGGTGGCAGAGCGGGACGAGATCGCTCGTCCGCTTTGCCGCCATGATCCCGGCGACACGGGCGACCGCGATCACGTCGCCCTTCTTGGCGGACCCATCGGCAATTGCCAGCGCCGCCTCCGCGGACATGGTGATACGGCCGGTCGCCACGGCCTCGCGTGCGCTCGGCGTCTTGCCGCCGACATCGACCATGCGGGCGGCGCCGGCGCCGTCGATATGCGTAAGGCCGCTCATCCGATCAGCACGCGCGTTGCCGCCTCGACATCATCCTGCCGCATCAGCGCCTCGCCGATCAGGAAGCAGCGTATGCCCTTCTCCGCCATCGCATCGAGATCGGCGCGCGTCGTCAGACCGCTTTCCGCCACGAACGTGCAGTCGCGCGGCGCGCGGTCGACGAGGTCGTATGTCCGCTGAAAGTCGACAGTAAAGTCGCGCAGGTCGCGATTGTTCACCCCGATCAGCCGGGATTTGAGCTTCAGCGCGCGCTCGAGTTCATGCGCGTCGTGGATCTCGACGAGCACGTCCATGCCGCATTCGAGTGCCGAGGCCTCGATCTCTGCCATCTGTATGTCGTCGAGCGCCGCGACGATGATCAGGATCGCGTCGGCGCCGATCGCGCGCGCCTCGGTCGCCTGCCAGGGATCGACCATGAAGTCCTTGCGCAAAACGGGAATCGAGACCGCGTCGCGCGCCGCGGTGAGATAGGCATCGGCCCCCTGGAACCACGTCTCGTCGGTCAGGACGGACAGGCAGGCGGCACCCCCGGCCTCATAGGCACGGGCATGCGCGGGGGGATCGAAATCGGCGCGGATCAGTCCCTTCGACGGGCTCGCCTTTTTGACTTCGGCGACGAGCGCATAGCCCGTCTTCGCGTCGAGCGCGGCGCGGAAGCCGCGCGGTTTGGACATCCGGGCGATGCCCGCGTCGATGTCTGACAGCGAGGTCGTGGCCTTGCGCGCGGCGACCTCCGCACGTTTTGTCTCAAGAATACGATCGAGCATGGTCATGTCAGTAGGCAATCCAGCGGGCCAGCAGCGCATCCGCGCTGCCGTCGTCGAGCGCGGTGGCGGCCGAGACCGCCCCGTCGACGAGGGTGGGGGAGTGGCCGGCAACGACGAGCGCCGCGGCGGCATTGAGGAGGACGGCTTCGCGGTATGCGCTGCGCTCGCCCTTGAGCAGACGGCGGAGCGCGTCCGCATTATGCGCCGGGTCGCCGCCGCGGATCGAGTCGATCGGATGGCGGACAAGCCCTGCATCCTCGGGCGTGACGCGGCGTGGCAGTTTGGCGGTGCCGACGCTTGCGATGACGCTGTGGCCGGCGCCCGACAGCTCGTCGAGTCCCTCCTCGCCCGATACGACGAACGCCGCTTCGGTGCCGAGCTGTTCGAGTGCCTCTGCATAGAGCGCGGCATAGTCCGGGCGGGCGATGCCGATCAGCTGGCGCGTGACCCGGGCGGGGTTGGCGAGCGGGCCCATCAGGTTGAAGATCGTCCGCGTCGCGATCCGGCGGCGGATCGGCGTGATGCGCTTCATTGCCGGGTGGTGGTTGGCGGCGAAAAGGAACGCGATGCCGATGTCGCGCAGGCTCGCCTCGGCCGTCGCCCCGGCACGGTCCATGTCGAGACCGAGCATCTCGAGCGTGTCCGCGGCGCCCGCCTTGCTCGAGGCGGCGCGGTTGCCATGCTTGGCGACGGGGATACCGCACGCGGCGACGACGAGCGCGACCGCGGTCGACACGTTGAGTGTGTGATGGCCGTCGCCGCCGGTGCCGCAGACGTCGATCGCTCCCGCGGGCGCGTCGATCGGAATCATCCGGTCGCGCAGCGCGCGCGCCGCCTCGGCGATTTCAATGCTGGTCTCGCCGCGCCGCGACAGGTCGGTCAGGAACGTCGCGATCGCGTCTTCGCTCGCACGTGCATCGAGGATGTCGGCGAACGCCGCGCGCGCGGATTCGCGCGATAGCGGTGTCGAGGGATCGGGGAGCAGTACCGTCACGCTCATGACGGCACCCGCAGCCGCGCCGGCAGTTCGTGCGGAATTTCCGCCATCGTCAGGAAGTTGGCGAGCATGGCGTGGCCGTGTTCGGTGGCGATGCTTTCGGGATGAAACTGCACGCCGTGGATCGGCAGCGTCGCGTGACGGAAGCCCATGACGGTGCCGTCCTGCGCGGTGGCGTTGACGACGAGCGTGTCGGGGACCGCGTTGACGATCAACGAGTGATAGCGCGTCGCGATGAACGGCGACGGAAGCCCGTGATACAACCCGGTATCGTCGTGCAGCACGGGGGAGGTCTTGCCGTGCATCAGCCCGCCGCGCTCGACCTTGCCGCCGAAGTGCTGGCCGATCGCCTGGTGCCCCAGGCACACGCCGAGCAGCGGTTTGCCCGCGTCGGCGCAGGCCGCGACGAGGTCGAGG
This sequence comes from Sphingomonas sp. Leaf20, assembly GCF_001421535.1. Classification (GTDB taxonomy): domain Bacteria; phylum Pseudomonadota; class Alphaproteobacteria; order Sphingomonadales; family Sphingomonadaceae; genus Sphingomonas. Next base: position 107,176 of record NZ_LMKN01000010.1, read on the forward strand.
CTGACGCCTGCCTCGGTCGGCGTGCAGGGGCCGGGCGAGATGAGAAAGGCGTCCGCGCCCGACGACAGAGCCTGTCCGGCGGAGATCGCATCGTTGCGGACGACCTCCACCTCGGCGCCCAACTCCATCAGATAATGGACAAGGTTCCAGGTGAAGCTGTCGTAATTGTCGACGACCAGGATCATCGCCCCGCCATAGACGATGACGGGCGTCGTGCAATGGTGTTGCGGGCAGGGATTCGGAGGGGGATGTCCAGGGAGAAGACAGCAGTGCAAAGATGCGCATGACAGGGCGCATGACAGGGAGCAATGATGCGTTCGACGTATGCGATGGGGAAGTCGAGCGTGGTTTGGGCGGTGCGATGCACGCCTATGCAGGCCTATGCAGGGCGCTTTGCATTCAGCATGGAGAAACGTGGCGCGGTAGACGTTCCGTATATAACAGGAGCCCTAATACATGTTTCGTTTGACGCTTATCGCCGCCTTGCTCGCCACGCCCGCGCTGGCCTCGGCCCAGACCGCGCCTGCCGCGCCCGTAGCGCAGGAACAGGGGCAGGACCAGGGATCGGAGACCGGCCAGCCGCCGCAGCGGATCCGCAGCGTCACGCTGGGCGCGGGGCAGAAATGTCCGGCGTCGAGCACGGGCGAGATCGTCGTGTGCTCGACGCTCGACCAGCCCTATCGCATCCCGAAGGAACTGCGTGACGATGGCCCGATCGCCGCCCAGAACCAGAGCTGGGTAAACCGCGCCGCGACGGCGGACGAGGTCGGACGCGTCGCGGGTGGCCTCCCCGATACCTGTTCGCCGGTCGGGACAGGCGGGCAGTCGGGCTGTTCGCAGATGCGCGCGCGCGCGTTTGCCGCCGAGCGTCGCGCGGCTGCGACGGGGCAGGCGGACGGCCGCTAAGCCGAAGCCGGGGTAATCCGGAAGCCGCTCTCGTCCAGGACGAGAGCGGCTTTTTTATTGTCCGAAGGTCGGCGCGGCGGCGCGCGTGATCGCTTCGCGCGCGGCAGCCAGGATCGCGCCGGCCTTGGCCTCGCACTCGCGCTGTTCGGACGCCGGATCGCTGTCGGCGACGATCCCCGCACCGGCCTGCGCATGGATCATGCCGTCCTTCACGACCGCGGTGCGCAGGACGATGCACGAGTCCATCGATCCGTCGGGCGAGAAATACCCGACCCCGCCGGCATAGGCACCGCGCCGCTCGGGTTCGAGCTCGGCGATGATCTGGCACGCGCGGACCTTGGGCGCGCCGCTGACCGTGCCCGCGGGGAAGCCCGCGAACAGCGCGTCGAGCGCATCCTTGTCGGGGGACAGCCGGCCGACGACGTTCGAGACGATATGCATGACGTGGCTGTAGAATTCGACGCCGTAGCTGTCGGTCACGCGGACCGAGCCCGGCGTCGCCGCACGACCGACGTCGTTGCGCCCGAGATCGAGCAGCATCAGATGCTCGGCGCGCTCCTTGGGATCGGCGAGCAGGCTGACGCGGTTCGCCTCGTCCTCCGCCGCGCTGCGTCCGCGGGGTCGCGTGCCCGCGATCGGCCGGATCGTCACCTCGTCATCGCGGACGCGCACGAGGATTTCGGGGGACGAACCGATCAGCGAGAAGCCGGGCAGATCGAGATGGTAGAGAAAGGGCGACGGGTTGATCCGCCGCAGCGAACGGTAGAGCTCGAACGGCGGTAGCGAGAACGGCGCGCTGAACCGCTGCGCGAGCACGACCTGGAAGATGTCGCCCGCGAGGATGTAGCGCTTCGCACTGGCCACCATCTCGCCGTACCGTTCGGGGGCGATCGCGGGCGTGTAGCGCGGCTCGGGGCAGTCGGCGCGGACCGGGGCGGGAAGCGGCGTCGTGGCAAGTCGCGCGGCGACGGCATCGAGACGCTCCTCGGCGCGCGCGACGATCGTCGCCGGATCGAGCGACACGTCGGGCCAGGCGGGCGCGACGAGGTACAGCGCATCGGCGAGACGGTCGAACACGAGCACGACCGTCGGCCGCACGAAGATCATGTCGGGCAGCCCCAGCGGATCGCGATCGGGTTGCGGCAGCGTCTCGACCAGACCGACCGTTTCATAGCCGAAATAGCCGACAAGGCTGGCAAGCGCGCGCGGCAGTTCGTCGGGAACGTCCGAACGGCATTCGGCGACGAGCGCACGGAGCGCGGCGAGCGTCGGTTCCGCGCACGGCTCGAACGCGTCGCGGTCGGTGGCCCAGCGACGGTTGATCTCCGCCTTCTGCCCGACCGCGCGGAACAGCAGGTCGGGGGCGAGCCCGATCAGGCTGTGCCGGCCGCGCGTTGCGCCGCCCTCGACCGATTCAAGCAGGAAGTCGCCGCGGCCGGGCTCGATGAGCTTGAGCGCGGCGGCGACGGGCGTCTCGGTGTCCGCGACCTGACGTCGCCAGACGAGCGCCGGCCGTCCCGCGGCCAGCGCGGCGCGTGCCGACTCAGTTATTGGAGCCATCCGGCGACAGGAGTTGCGTGCGGACGCGGGCGACCGCGGCGGGGTCGGTCTTGACGCCGACCTGCGCACGGACCGCCTTGACGAACTGCTCGACATATTCGCCGCCGACGCTGCGTGCGATCGAACCGCGTGCCGCACGGATCGCGCCCTGATTGCCCGTCGCGTTGCCCGGATCGATCTTGTCGAGCTTGACGACGAACCAGCCATCGGGGCCGGCAAGCGTCTTGGCGGTGCCCTGCGCCATGCTGAACATCAGCGAGAGCACGGGAGGCGTGCCCTGCGGGTTCTGCATGATCTGCGCGCGTGCCGCCGTAAGCGGGCGGACGGGCGGGACCGCGAATCCGGTCTGACCCAGCGCCTGCTGGACGGACATGCCCGCGTTGATCTTGGCGAGCGCCGCATTCGCATATTTGCGCGCGGCCTGGCCGGCGCGGTCGGCGGTCAGATCGCGCAGCACGGCAGGGCGGACCTGCGCGAGCGGGCGCGGCGCGGCGCGGACGACGCGGCCAAGCCCGACCAGCGCAAAGCTGCCATCCGATCCGGTCTGGACCATCTGCGGGGCGTCGCCCTCGCTCGCCTGGAACGCGGCGTTGAGGATCGGCGCGAGCGCGGGATCGGCCGGGGTGCCGGGCGCGTCGGGGTTGGTGCCGTCGGCGATCAGGCCGGGCGTGGTCGTCGCGGTCAGCTTGCGGTCGGCGACGATCTCGTCGAACGTCGCGTTGTTCGACAGGCCGTCGTCGATCGCGTCGTGGATCTTGCTCAGCGCTTCCTGCGCCTTCTGCGCGCCGAGCGCGGTCGCGATCTCGGCACGCGCCTGGTCGAGCGTCTTGGCGGGGACGTTCTCGATCGTGTCGACGCGCACGACGGTCCAGCCGAGCGGCGTGCGGACCGGGCCGACCACCGCACCGCTCGCCGCGGCGAACACCTGATCCGCGACCTGCGCGCTGGTCGTGCCGGCATAGGCCGCCTTTTCGACGCCCGTCTGCGTCGAGGCCTCGAGTCCGGCAGCCTGGGCTGCCTGTGCGATCGTACGGCCGCCCTTGACCGCGTTGGCGAGCGTGGTCGCGCCCGCCTGATCGGCGACGACGACCTGCGTGATCGTGCGCTTTTCGGTCGGGGCGTAGCGCGCGCGATCCTGCTGATACTGGCGCGCGATCTCGGCGTCGGTCGGCGTGGCCTGCGCCTTGACCTGGTTCGCATCGACCAGCGCGTAGCGGACGACGCGGCGCTCGGGGACGGTGTAGCGGGCGACGTTGCGGCGGTAGAAGGTGTTCAGCTCGGCATCGGTCGGCGCGGGGCCCGCAGGGACCGCGGCGGTCGGGATGAAGCCGACGACGCCGCTGCGCTTTTCGAGCAGCAGCGAGGCGTAGGGAAGGGCCAGCTGGCTCGCGACCTGCGAGGCGCCGCGCGTCGGCAGGATCAGCTGTTGCGCATAGGTATCGCGGACGATGTCGCTGCGGATCTGTGCGTCGGTCAGCTTCCGCTCGACGAGCACGCGCTGATACAGCATCGGGTCGAATTTGCCCGTCGGCCCCTGCAGCGCGGGAATGCTGGCGATCTGTCCGTCGACCGCGCGCTTGCTGACGACCATGCCCTGCGCACGGCCGAACTGTTCGAGCGCGAGGCTGGCGACGATCCGGTCGAGCGTGCCGTCGAAGCCGCCCTGCTGGACGTAGCTGGCCATGTCGAGCGTCGGCTGCTGCTGGCGGAAGCCCTCCATCTCGGTCTGGACGCGCGTGCGCAGCTCGTTCGCGGTCACGTCCGCCTTGCCGACCGTGGCGACGTGATCGCCCGTCAGGCCACCCGGTCCGGTGCTGCCCAGGCCGGTCATGTCACCCGCCGCAAAGGCCAGCGCGATGATCCCGAGGACCCCGAAGGTGATGATCACACCGAACCTCGACTGGGTGAGGCGGCGGAAGAAACTGAGCATGAATGGCCGATCGACAGGGACTGAATCGGTCCCGCTTTACGGTCTGCCTCTTCGCGCTTCAAGCTTGTGCGGCGCGCCCCTCGCGCTATCCGGGAACAAACGACTGTCTGGAGAGCATGATGCGGCGCAAGCTGGTAGCGGGAAACTGGAAGATGAACGGGTCGAGAGCGGCGCTGGCCGAGCTCGATGCGATCGCGGCGGCGGCGGCGGCCGCACCCGAGGTGGATGTCGAGATCGCGGTGCCCTTCACGCTGATCGCCGCGGCGGCGGAGCGCGTCCCGGCGCTCTCGATCGGTGCGGAGGACGTGCACGAGGCCGAGTCGGGCGCGCATACCGGCTGCGTATCGGCGGCGATGGTGCTCGAGGCGGGCGCGCGGTTCACGATCGTCGGCCATTCGGAACGCCGCGCCGATCAGCACGAGACGAGCCACGATGCCTGGGCGAAGGCGGCGTCGGCGCATCGTCAGGGGCTGCGCGTGATCCTGTGCTGCGGCGAGACCGAGGCCGAGCGCAATGCGGATCGCGCCGAACGCGTCGTCCAGGCCCAGATCGAGAAGTCGGTGCCCGACAATGCCGATGGCAGCTGGTTCACGCTCGCCTACGAACCGCGCTGGGCGATCGGCACCGGGCGGACGCCGACGCTCGACGAGATCGCCGCGATCCATGCGATCGCGCGCGCCAAGCTGCGCATGCTGATCGGCGATGCGGCGGCGGGCGTCCGCATCCTGTATGGCGGGTCGGTGACCGGCGCGAATGCCGAGGCGATCCTGTCGACCGCGAACGTCGATGGTGCGCTGGTCGGCGGCGCGAGCCTGACGGCGGACAAGTTCGTGCCGATCGTCGAGGCCGCCGCCCGCTGCTGATTACTTGCATCAACTCACGGTAAATGCAGGATAGTCCATGAACTGACCCGAGGTCGGCGCGACGAGTCGTGCCGGCCGGTCCTGGGGCGGCGGCGCGATGATTCGGGGGGAGGTTCTGTGGCAGGATCGAATTCGGCGTGGATCGCCGTCGCTGTGGGCGCGGCGATCGCCGCGACCCCGGCGTGCGCGGAGACGCCGCGCGAGCTGCTGACGCAGGCGGGGTTCGTCGATCGCGACCGCAGCGTGGCGCTGGCGCGGATCGACCGCGCCGCGGCAGTCGCGGGGCAGGCGCTGCGCGCGTCACCGCAGGATCAGGATGCGGCGATCGTCCAGGCGCTGGCCAATGGCTATCGCGCCAAGCTGCTCGGCAATCGCGGGCAGGCGATCGGTGCGCGCAAGCAATATGAGGCGCTCGTGCTGCGGTACCCGCGCAATGCGGAGGCGCAGGCGGCGCTGGGGGCATGGCATGTCGGCGTGATCGCCAAGCTCGGGCGGTTCGTCGGACGCGCGGCGGCGGGCGCGCAGAAGGCGGTCGGCTATGCGGCGCTCGACCGGTCGGTCGCGCTCGGGGGCAATCGCGCGATGTTCGCGGGGCTTGCCGGATTGCTGCGGCTCGAGCTCGATCCCGAGGACCGGCGGGGGCGCGAGCTCGTCGAGATGGCGAGCCGCGCGCCCGCCCCGACCGCGGTCGACATGATCGTGCGCCGGGCGGCGGTCGCGGTGATGGTGCCGCTGAAGGCGGGCGATGCGCAGCAGGTCCAGGCGCTCGCGGACCGGCTGCTGCCGTTCGGGCAGATCGCCGATCAGCGCGGGTAGCGGCGCGCGAGCATCGTGAAGGCGGCCCTGAGCGCATAGGCCTCGCCACCCTTGGGCCGCCCGGGTTTGCCGACCGGGCGCCAGGCGAAGACGTCGAGATGCGCCCAGGCGATCCCCGAGGGCACGAACCGGCGCAGGAACAGCGCCGCGGTGATCGCGCCCGCAAACCCGCCATCGGGCGCGTTGACGAGGTCGGCGACGTCCGACTTGAGCATGTCGTCATACGCGTTCCAGAGCGGCATCCGCCAGACCGGGTCGGCCTGCGCGTGGCTCGCGGCGATCAGGTCCGCGGCGAGCGTCTCGTCGTCGGTGAACAGCGGCGGCAGGTCGGGGCCCAGCGCGACGCGCGCCGCGCCGGTAAGCGTCGCGAAATCGAGGATGAGGTCGGGCTTGCCCTCGACCGCGCGGGTCAGCGCATCGCCGAGCACGAGCCGTCCCTCGGCATCGGTGTTGGTGTTCTCGACGGTCAGGCCCTGTCGCGTGTCGAGCACGTCGCCGGGGCGGAAGGCGTTGCCCGCAATCGCGTTCTCGACCGCGGGGATCAGCAGATGGAGGCGGACGGGAAGCCGCGCGCCCATCACGAGGGCTGCGAGCGCGAGCGTGTGCGCGGCGCCGCCCATGTCCTTCTTCATCAGCCGCATGCCTGCCGAGGGCTTGATGTCGAGCCCGCCCGAGTCGAAGCAGACGCCCTTGCCGACGAGCGCGACGCGCGGATGCGCGGGGTCGCCCCATTCGAGCTCGATCAGCCGCGGTGCGCGATCCTTCGACGCGGCCTGGCCGACCGCGTGGATCATCGGATAGCCCGTCGCGAGCGCATCGCCGCGCGTCGTCGTGACGGTCGCCCCGTGGCGCGCCGCGAGTGCCTCGGCTTCGGCCTCGAGTTCGGCGGGACCGAGGTCGGATGCGCCGGTGTTGACGAGGTCGCGGACCAGCGCGGTCGCCTCGGCGAGGCGGACGGTCGCGTCGATCGATGCCGCGTCGGTGGTCAGGAGGACGCGCGCGCCCTTTGCGGGAAGCTTGCGATAACGATCGAAGACATGCTGCGCGAGCATCCAGCCGAGCCCGGCGGCGCCGACCGCGCCGTCTGCGATACGGTAGGTGCCCGCGGGGAGCGAGCCCCCGAGCGAGGCGATCCGCCACGGCGATGCCGTCGCCTCGTCACATACCAGCAGCATCGACCAGTCGTCCGCGGCATCGCCCGGCAGCACCGCGCGGTCGCCGGGCTTGCCGGTCAGGCCGTGCGCCGCGACCGCGGTCCGCATGCGCGGCGTCTGCGCGGCGCGCCACGTCGCGAAGGCTTCGGGGCGGACGACGTGGATCGGCGTGGCGGGCTGGCCGCGGTCGGGGTGAAGCAGGGAAGCAAAATCTGTCATTTGCGTGCCAGTTACTGAGAGGGGGCCACGAGAAATTGTTCGTACCGGCCGGCCGCGCCGGGCTCGGCATAGGTGCTGAGCGAGAGCGTGCGGTCGGGATAGGTGATCCGGTAGGTGCGGTTGACGAAGCCGCCGCGCAAGCGGGCGCGGCCGGTTTGTGCAAAACCGGTCGGTTCGCCAAGCGCGCCGAGGCTCGCCTTGTAGTCCGCGAGCGCGACCGGCTTGAAATAGAAATTGGCGTCTTCGGTCAGGCGACCGCGATCGAGCGTGCCGGCGCGGAGCTGGTCGTAGACCGCGCGGGCGCGGGGCAGCGCGGCGGCGTCCTCCGCGCTCGCCGCGGGGGGCGGGAGGATGATCCGGGCGATCCCCGTCGAGATGCGGCTGACCGCGTCGCTGAACCAGCTGTTGGTGAGCACGACGATCGCCGCCTTGTCGTCGGGATAGACGATGTTCTCGGACAGGAAACCGACCGCCTCGCCGCTATGCTCGACATAGCGACGGCCGTTCGCGGTGCCGGTCGAGACGCCGAGGCCATAACCGTTGGTCGAACCGTCCGCGAGCTTGACGGGGGTTTCCTGCGCCGCCCAGTCGTCCGCGGGCAGCGTGGTGCGCGCGAGCCGGGCGACGTCCCATTTGGCGAGGTCGCCCGCGCTCATCGAAAGCTCGCCCGCGGCGTAGAGCCAGCCGGGCGCGCTGGGCGTCTCGGCGCGCACGGGGCCGAGCGCGAACCGGCCATAGCCTTGCGGAAAGCGCTTGCCGATCGCCTTGTCCTGATCGAGCGCGCGGATGTCGAGCGGCTTGAAGATGCGCTGCTGGAGGAACGCGAGCAGCGGCACGCCTGCGACCTTCTCGACGATCATCCCCGCGACGACATAGCCGGTGTTCGAATATTGCCACTGCGTGCCCGGCGCGAAATCGAGTGGTTTCTTCGCCCAGCGATCGACGATCTGCTGCGGCGTGACCGGATGCGCCATCGCGGCGAAGCTGTAATCCTGTGGCCAGTAATCCTGCAGCCCCGCGGTATGGCTGAGGAGCTGCCGGATCGTGAAGCGGTCGCCACCGGTGATCCCGGGGACGTAGGTCGCGACGGTGTCGTCGAGCTTGAGCTTGCCCTCGTCCTCGAGCAGCAGGATCGCGGCGGCGGTAAACTGCTTCGAGATCGACGCGATCTGATAGGGGAGGGCCGGATCGGCGGTCCGGATCGTCTCGGACGGCTTGCCATACGCCCTGGTGAAGACGACGCGGCCGCCGCGCACCACCGCGATCGAGGCCGACGGCACGCCCGTATCGGCGAGCGCGCCGGTGACGAGCGTGTCGATCCGGGTGGTCTCGTCGGGGGTGAGCGACTGGGCGAGGGCGGGGATCGGCAACGCGAGCGCCGCGACGGCGAGAAGACGGGTCAGCATGTGCGCAACGAAGCAGAACCGGATCATCCGCGCAACGCCGTGATATTAATCACGTGACGGTTGAGGGGGTTAGGCGATAGCCGGCAAGACGCCGGAACAGGGGTCGTTACAGCGGCGTTTCGATATAGGGCCGCAAGCCTGTCATTACCGAGGGGACGAACTCATGCTGTATACCATCGCCGTCATCCTGCTGATCCTCTGGTTGGCCGGATTCGCCTTCCACGTCGCGGGCGGGCTCATCCACATCCTGTTGGTGATCGCGGTCGTCGTCGTGCTGGTGAAGCTGTTTACCGGTCGCAACGTCGTCTGAAGTCCCGGTCTCCCCCGCTTCTGCGGGGGAGACCAGCGCGTCAGGCAGGGACGCCGTACAGATCGTGGTCGTCGGCATCCTCGATCGTCACCGGCACGATGTCGCCGACGGTGAGGTGGCCGGCGTCGCGCAGGAAGACCTCGCCGTCGATCTCGGGCGCATCCGCCTGTGAACGGCCGGTCGCGCCTTCATCGTCGACGACGTCGATGATCACATCGAGCGTGCGACCGATCTTGGCCTGCAGCTTGGCCGCCGAGATGGCCGCGGTCTTCTCCATGATTCGGGCGTACCGCTCTTCCTTGAGCTCTTCGGGCACGTGGTCGGGCAAGGCGTTGGCCGCGGCGCCCTCGACGGGTTCGAACCGGAATGCGCCGACGCGGTCGAGCTGCGCCTCGTCGAGCCAGTCGAGCAGATACTGGAAATCCTCCTCGGTCTCGCCGGGGAAGCCGACGACGAAGGTCGAGCGGATCGTGATGTCGGGGGCGATCTCACGCCATTTGTGGATGCGCTGGAGCACCTTGGCGTCGTTGCCCGGACGCTTCATCCGGCGCAGCACCGAGGGCGCGGCGTGCTGGAACGGAATGTCGAGATAGGGCAGCACAAGGCCCTCCGCCATCAGCGGGATGACGTGGTCGACATGTGGATAGGGATAGACGTAGTGCAGCCGCACCCACGGCGCGATCTTGCCGAGCTCGCGCGCGAGATCGGTCATATGCGCGCGGACCTCGCCACCGCCCTTGAGCGGCCACACCGAGTGGCGCAGGTCGACGCCGTACGCCGACGTGTCCTGGCTGATGACGAGCAGCTCCTTCGTGCCCGCGGCTACGAGCTTTTCGGCTTCGCGCAGGATCGCGTCGGGGCGCCGGCTGACGAGATCGCCGCGCAACGATGGGATGATGCAGAAGGAGCAACGGTGATTGCAGCCCTCCGAGATCTTCAGATAGCTGTAGTGCCGCGGGGTCAGCTTGAGCCCGGCGTCGGGGATCAGGTTGAGGAACGCCGAGGCCGGCATCGGGGCGGCCTCGTGCACCGCGCCGACGACCTGCTCATATTCATGCGCGCCGGTGATCGCGAGCACCTGCGGGAAGCGCGCGCGGATCGCGTCGGCTTCCTTGCCCATGCACCCGGTGACGATGACGCGGCCATTTTCGGCGATGGCTTCGCCGATCGCCTCGAGGCTTTCCTCCTTCGCCGAGTCGAGAAATCCGCAGGTGTTGACGAGCACGACGTCGGCGCCGGCATAGTCGGGCGACATCTGATAGCCGTCGCCGCGCAGCTGCGTGAGGATCCGCTCGCTGTCGACGAGATTCTTCGGACAGCCGAGCGAGACCATGCCGATCTTGGGCGGAGTGGGGAGTATGGTTGCCATGGGAGCCGCGCACATAGGCGCAAAGTTCGGTTTTTTCTAGGCAGCTGCGAAAAGGCCGTGCGCGGACGGGTCACGCGGCGGCGGCGCCGCGATGCAGGCGCGGAAACGGGGGCGCCTGCCGCATTCCACGGCCGCGTTGCTCGACTTCGATCGGGTGCGGCGGCATGGGAGGGGATGCGCGCCGGCTGGGCCTCGCGCGAAGGGGGTTGGGCATGCTGGCTATTGGACTGATGTCGGGAACGTCGCTCGACGGCATCGATGCGGCGCTGATCGAGACCGATGGCGAGCAGCGGGTGCGCGCGATCGCGTTTCGCGGCGAACCCTATTCGGATGCCGCGCGCGCGCAGCTCGCCGAGGCGACGCGGATGGCGCTGACCTTCGAGCGGCCGCGCGCGAGCCCGCCGATCGTCGCGGCGGGCGACCTGATCACGCGCGCGCATGTCTTTGCGGTTCACAAGCTGCTCGCCGATGCGGGCGTTGCCGCCGCCGAGATCGACGTGATCGGGTTTCACGGGCAGACGATCGCGCATCGCCCCGATCGCGGCTGGACCTGGCAGATCGGCGACGGTGCGGCGATGGCGCGTGCGACGGGGATCACGACGGTGTCCGATTTCCGGTCGGCGGATGTCGCGGCGGGCGGGCAGGGCGCGCCGTTGCTGCCGGTGTATCATGCGGCGCTGGCGGCGGCGCTCGACGGACCCGTCGCGGTGCTGAACCTCGGCGGGGTCGGCAACATCACCTTCATTCCCGGCGACGCGCACGATTCGCGCGAGATGTCGCCCGAACGCGCCACCGGGTCGGTTGCGGGCGACGGGCTGGTCGCGTTCGACACGGGGCCGGCGAACGGCCTGATCGACAGCTGGGTCGAAGCGGAAACGGGCGCACGCTATGACGCGGGCGGCGCGCTCGCGGCGGCGGGGCGTGTCGACGAGACGGTGCTGACGGCGATGCTCGATCACCCGTTCTTCGATGCACCCCCGCCCAAGTCGCTCGATCGCAACGATTTCGCGATCCAGCCCGCGCGCGGGCTGTCGGCGGCGGATGGCGCGGCGACGCTGACGGCGTTCACCGCAGCAACGGTCGCGGACGCGGTACGGCATCTGCCCGCGCGGCCGAAGCGGCTGCTGGTCGCGGGTGGCGGGCGTCATAATCCGACGATGCTGGGGATGATCGCGACCGCGACCGGGCTGGTCGTCGAGGCGACCGATACGCTCGGGTGGAACGGCGATGCGCTGGAGGCGGAGGGCTTCGCCTATATGGCGGTGCGGACGCTCAAGGGGTTGCCGATCAGCTTTCCAGGGACGACGGGGGTGCCCGTGGCAATGACCGGCGGGGTGGTCGACCGGGTCTGAACGTCGCGGGTGTTTCGGATGTCACGGCGCGACCACCCCGGATTCCGGGGTGGTGCGACGGTTGGTCCGGCCGGGGGGCCGGACGCGCGTATCAGTGCGACTTCTTCGGCTTGGCGGGCTTCTTCGGGGCCGGCTTTGGCGGGGTCTTCTTTTCCGGCGCATCCTTCGACAGCAGCGCGGGCGCAGCGATCGCGGCGGCGATCCCGGCGACCAGCGTCGCGCCGACGGCGATCGCGGTCTTGGGGTGCGACTTCACCGCGTCGGTCGCAGTAACGATGCCGGCCTTTGCCGCATCGGTCGCGTCGTCCATCCAGTCGCCCTTGGCGGGCGGTGCGACGTCGTCGTCATGCTTGACCTTGGCATGCGGCATGGCGGAGTTCGGGATAGACGACATAAATATTCCTCGCACAGGGATGATGCGGGTTAAACAGACCGGGTCCGTCACGGTTCCGTTACGGTCATCAAGCCGGCGAGCGACCGGCGCGGCTCAGCGTTTGCGCGTCAGTTCGCGCATCGCGTCGTCGAGCCCGGCGAGCGTCAGCGGGTACATGCGGTCGGTCATCAGCTCGCGGATGATGCGGACCGACTGCGAATATCCCCATTGCGCCTCGGGCACGGGATTGAGCCATGCCGCGGATGGATAGGTCGTTGTCAGGCGCTGCATCCACACGGCGCCGGGCTCCTCGTTGAAATGCTCGACCGAGCCGCCGGGGTGGGTGATCTCGTACGGGCTCATCGACGCGTCGCCGACGAGCACGAGCTTGTAGTCGTGGCCGAACTTGTGGAGCACGTCCCACAGGGGGGTCCGCTCGGCGAAGCGGCGCGTATTGTCCTTCCACACGCCCTCGTACGGGCAATTGTGGAAATAATAGAATTCGAGGTTCTTGAACTCGGTCGTCGCGGCGGAGAAGAGTTCCTCGCAGAGCTTGACGAAAGGGTCCATCGAGCCGCCGACGTCGAGGAACAGCAGCATCTTGATCGCATTGCGGCGTTCGGCGCGCATGACGATGTCGAGATAGCCCTGTCGCGCGGTGCCGGCGATCGTGCCGTCGATGTCGAGCTCGTCCGCGGCGCCGTCGCGCGCGAACCGGCGCAGGCGGCGCAGCGCGATCTTGATGTTGCGCGTGCCGAGTTCGCGCGTGTTGTCGAGGTTGCGGAACTCGCGCTGGTCCCAGACCTTGAGCGCGCGCTTGTGGCGACTCTCGCCGCCGATACGGACGCCTTCGGGGTTGTACCCGCCATTGCCGTACGGCGACGTGCCGCCAGTGCCGACCCATTTGTTGCCGCCCTGATGCCGGCCCTGCTGTTCCTCGAGCCGCGTCTTGAGCGTCTCCATGATCTCGTCCCACGACCCGAGCGACTCGATCGCGGCCATTTCTTCGGGGGTGAGGAATTTCTCGGCGACCGCCTTCAGCCAGTCCTCGGGGATGTCGGTCGGCGTGGTGCCATAGCTCGTCGCGAGCCCGCGAAAGACCTTGGCGAAGACCTGGTCGAAGCGGTCGAGCAGCCCCTCGTCCTTCACGTAGACCGCGCGCGAGAGATAGTAGAACTCCTCGGGCGTCCGCTCGATCACCTCGGCGTCGAGCGCCTCGAGCAGGAGTAGATGCTCCTTAAGGCTGGCGGCGATGCCCGCGCTGCGCAGTTCGTCGAGAAAGTTCAGGAACATCGTTGCACCCTGCCGATCCCGTCGCCCGAAGTCGAGGCGGAATCGAGTATCGGGTATGCGGCGTCAGCTGCCCGGGACGTAGGCGTCGATCAACGCGCCGACATAATCGGGATTGCGGCTGGTCAGTTCGGCCGCGGGGCGCGCATCGCCGTGGATGAAGCCGTAGACGGGGTAGATCCCGCCGCCGAGACCGTCGACGTCCTTGTACCAGACCTTCACCCGGCTCCAGTCGTTATGCGGGGATACGTCGAACAGCGTCACGTCCTGTTCGGCGTGACCGCGCTCGCCGTTCTGGCGCGACCAGTTGGCGTGGGTGAGCATCACGACACGCTTCTCGACGACGCGGCTGATGACCGCGACATGGCCCATCGGCAACCGGCCGGTCTTGGCGAAGACGATGACCGAGCCGACCTTGGGCGCGTGCGTCCGCTGGTAGCGGCCGTCCGCCTGGCGCCACCAGGTCCAGGCGTCGCCATATATCTCGATCCCAGACGCGGCACGCGCGAAGGGAACGCACTGGCCGACATAATCGAGCAGCGACGCGCCTGCGGCGGACCCGGTGCCGACCGCTATCGCTGCGGCGAGGAGAAGTCGGGGAAAGCGATACATGCGCGGACCCTAATGGCGAGGACATGACCAGCACGTTGCCGCACAAGGTTAACGCTATTCACCATGACCCTCGTTGATGTCGATGATGTTCGACGAAGCGTGGCATAGCCAAGTCGTACAACGCCCAGTCGGTCGGCGACAGCATGCCGCCGCGGCGCGCGAGCCGGCGGGCATAGCGGCGCGCGCACCGCCTCACGTTCGATTCGGCGGGCGCGCCGGTCTCGAGGTCGACCAGCGCAAAGCGCGCGGGCCTGCAGTCGTCGGTGATGGCGAGACGATAGCGATGCGTGGCGGCCGCGACGCGCAACGCGGCGACCGAGCGCAGATGGTCGACATGGACGGTCGTACCCGCTGGTGCCTCGGCACGCATCCGGATGACCGCGGCATCGATGTCGCCGCGGCGGCGCGCGGCTTCGGTGCGGACCGACTGGAGGCTGCCGAGCGTCAGCATGACGAGCAGCACCGTGCCACCGATCCGCTTGGCGGATCCGCGCGCGAACAGGTCGGCGATCGCGTCGCCGACGAGCAGGAGGAGGGCGATGCTCGACAGCAGGAAATAGCGCGGGATCCCGCTATTGGCGACGTGCAGCAGGATGAAGCCGGTCGGGAGGCCGAGGATCGCGGCCGCGTGGAACCAGGCCATCGGGCGATCCCGGCGCAGCGCGTGCCAGACTGCGCCCAGAACGACGAGCGCGACCGCCGCGATCGCCCAGCCCGGGAGCGCGGTCGCACCGATCGTCGTGGCGATCATGACACCGATCGCAGCGAACAGGCTCGAGAATGCGAACGGGCAATAGTCGCCGACCTGGAGTCCGGTCGCGCTCGCCGCGGCGGCGCCCAGCAGCAGCCCGAAGACGAGCAGGACCGCGACGATGCTGGGCGCCATCACGCGCACCGTCGCGATAGCAGCCGCGCGCGTCGAGGATTTCTGGCGGAGCGTCAGCGCGATCCATGCGCCGATCGCGACGGTGACGAAGAGCATCGTGAGTTGCGCGAGAAGGCCGACGAGCGTGAGCGCGCCGAGCGTCCAGGCGACGGGGCGCGTCGGCGCGCGCGTCTCGAGCCAACGTCCGACGACGAGGATCGACGTGGTCGCCGCCAGCAGCATCGGCGCATAGCCGCGCGCTTCGCTGCCGTAATTGACGAGGATCGGTGAGGTCGCGAACAGCAGCGCGGTGACCAGGGCATGCCGCGTCGACCGGCGGGCGCCGATCGCGGCGGCGACGAGGATCGTGAGCGTTCCCGTGGCGATCGAGAGGCTGCGCAGCGCCAGCGGGTCGGCGCCGAAGCCGAGCGCGAGCATCCACAGGCTGTTGAGATAATGGTTGTTGTCGTGGTTGATCGCGACGAACACGCCGAGCGGTGACTCCGCGCGGTCGACGAGCACCGCGGACCATGCCTCGTCGATCCACAGTCCGCCCCGCGCGGAGACGATCCGCAACGCGAAGCCAAGCACGACGATCGCAGCGAGCGACAGACGCGCCGCTGACGGGATGGCGGCAAGGGAGGCGGACGTGCGCACCGCCACGCTATGCGCCGGCACTCGTTAAAGGCGCGTGAGTCGGACTTCGGCGTCCCCCGTGGCGCGCCCGTGCCTAGCCCTGGTTCTTCTGCCGCCGGGCCATGAAGGCGAGGCGTTCGAACAGCATCACGTCCTGCTCGTTCTTGAGCAGCGCGCCGTGGAGGGGCGGGATCGCCTTGGTCGGATCGCGGTTCTGCAGGGTCTCGAGCGGCATGTCCTCATGCAGGAGCAGCTTGAGCCAGTCGAGCAGTTCGGAGGTCGAGGGCTTCTTCTTGAGCCCGGGGACGTCGCGGACGTCGTAGAACAGGTCCATCGCGCGCGAGACGAGCATCCGCTGGATACCGGGGAAGTGGACATCGACGATCGCCTGCATCGTGTCGCGATCGGGAAACTTGATATAGTGGAAGAAGCAGCGGCGCAGGAACGCGTCGGGCAGCTCCTTCTCGTTGTTGCTGGTGATGATGACGATCGGGCGCTCGACCGCGCGGACGGTTTCCTTGGTCTCGTAGACATGGAACTCCATCCGATCGAGTTCCTGCAACAGGTCGTTGGGGAACTCGATATCGGCCTTGTCGATCTCGTCGATCAGCAGGACGGGCGGCGCGGGCTGCGTGAACGCCTCCCAGAGCTTGCCCTTGCGGATATAGTTGCCGATGTCGTGGACGCGTTCGTCGCCGAGCTGGCCGTCGCGCAGGCGGGCGACCGCATCATATTCGTACAGCCCCTGCTGCGCCTTGGTGGTCGACTTGATGTTCCACTCGATCAGCGGCGCGCCGAGCGCCTTGGCGATCTCGTACGCGAGCACGGTCTTGCCGGTGCCGGGTTCGCCCTTGATCAGCAGCGGGCGCCGCAAGGTGACCGCGGCGTTCACCGCGACCTTCAGATCATCGGTGGCGACATAGCTCTGGGTGCCCTCGAAACGCTTCATGCCAGTTCCCGTCAGATTCGAATTACGGGTATGGATAGAGGGTGATGGGGGCGATGCGCAAGGCGCAGTATGGGCCGCAGGTCCACAGTCCGCTATGGCTGCGTGGTCAGGAGAAAAGGGCGTGATGCAGAGGCTCGACAGGCGGACGTTCCTCGCAGGGCTATCGGCAGCGCTGACCGGGCCGGCGATGGCGCGCGGGCCCGGCGCGCCGGCGGTGATCGCGGCGTATGAAGCGGCGACCGGCGGGCATGTCGGCGTCTATGCGCGTAACGTCGCGACGGGGCGGACGATCGCGTGGCGACCCGACGAACGGATGGTGATGTGCAGCACGTTCAAGGCGTCGCTCGCCGCGTGCGTTCTCGCGCGGGTCGATCGCGGTCGTGCGCGGCTGGCGGACCCGCTGAGGCTCGACGCCGCGGACATGCAGGACTGGCATGCCCCGGTCGCGCGCGCGAACCTGGCGCGCGGGGCGATGTCGGTCGGCGAGATGTGCCGCGCGGTGGTCGAGCAGAGCGACAATAGCTGCGCCAATATCCTGCTCCGCGAGATTGGCGGTCCCGCGGGCATGACGCGGTTCTGGCGCGCGCTGGGCGACGACGTGACGCGACTGGACGATGTCGAGCCGGTCCTGAACCGGACCCCGCCCGGCGGAATCCGCAGCACGACGACGGCGCGGTCGATGGCGACAATCCTCGAAACGCTGACGCTGGGTCCTGTACTGTCGCCGGGGTCGCGCGCGACGCTGGTGGCGTGGCTGAAGGGCTGCCGGACGGGGGACAACCGGCTGCGCGCGGGTCTGCCGGATGGCTGGGCGGTGGGCGACAAGACGGGCAACAACGGACGCGATGCGGCGGGGGACATCGCACTGGTCTGGCCGCGGCCGGGCGTGCCGATCGTGGTCAGCGTCTATACGCGGGGGGGATCGCCGGTCGAGGCGCAGTTCGCGGCTTTGTTTGCGGGTATCGGTCGCGCGGTGGCGGCGACGCTGGCCTGACGATCGCCGCGGCGAGCGGCCTGGAGATCGCCGCGGGAAGCGGCCTAGATATCGCTGCGGGGAGCGGCCTAGATATCGCCGCGCGCGCTGGCGCGGGCTTCGAGCAGCGACCAGAGGCCACGGTGCTGCGCGTAGAATTGCTGCGCGCCGAACGCGATCGCGCGCTCGCGACCCGCGCCGGTGCCGAGCCGCGGCACGATCGCGGCGCAGTCGTCGGGGGTCGGGATCGAGAGTGCCGGCGCGTCGACCTCGAGCCGCGACGCCGCGACATCGAGGACCCCGCGCACCGCGACCCAGTCGTAGAGCAGCGCCGCGATCGCCCCGCTCGCACAGCCTGCACGGCCCGATCCGCCCAGCATGCCGAGCGCATGACGCAGCCCCGCGAGTGCTGCCTCCGTCTCGGCCTGGCCCGGCGTCGACGGCACGGGGCCGACCGCGGCGGTGAGCTGCGCGAGGAAGGTGCGCTCGGCGGCGAAGCTGCGCGCTGCGATTTCGATCCAGGGCAGCGCCTCGGGCTGCCGCGCGTGCGCGAGCGCGTCCTCGATCATTCCGGGGAAGCGGCCGTGCACGTCGCAGATCGCGTGGACCGCATCGGACAGCGTGCGCTGGAGCGGAACCGGGAGCGGGGTGGCGACCGCGGCGAGCAGCCGGCGGAGGTGCGGATGCGCGCTGCTGCCATCGGCGTCACCGAGGCGCACGACGACGGTCCAGGCATTGCCCTTCGCGTCGCCGCCCTTTCCGTCGAATGCCGTCGTCAAATCCATGATGCCCCGGTCGTGCCAACCGCATGCGCCCCATACGCACCGTCCTGTATCAATGCTTTGGAGCAGGGCGCGTAAAGACGAGGTGTATGCGGCGTTAACCAGCGTGTAACCATGAGGGTGCAACGGGACGCCGGCTCCCCGGCAACCCCGCAGCGGACCCCGTGGCAGGCGGCGCGAAACCGGCTTTACCTCGGCGGGGTGCACCGCGATAACGCGCACGCTGCCGGCCGTCCGTCGCGGCTGTTCCCTCGGAGACTACAGGATGCGTACATGGTTGCTCGGGCTTGCACTTGCTTCGGTCGGATCCGCCGCCATGGCCGCTAACGACGCGCCGCAGACGGGTACGCCGGCGGGCACGCAGGTCCCGGCGCAGGCTTCCGCGCAGACCCCCACCCAGACTGGCGAGACGGGCGTCGACGCGGGCGGTCCGGCGGTCGGTGCACCTGGCGACCTCACGCTGGCGCGCGTGTTCGCCAATCCCGACCTGTCGGGGCCCCAGCCACGCGCGGTTCGCCTGTCGCCCGATGGCGGCTTGCTCACGTCGCTGCGCAACCGGACCGACGAGAAGGAACGCTTCGACCTGTGGGCGGTGGATACGGCGACCGGGCAGGAGCGGATGCTGGTCGATTCGAAGAGCGTGGGCAGCGGCGCCGAGCTGAGCGAGGCCGAGAAGATGCAGCGCGAGCGGGCGCGGATCGCCGGGTCGAAGGGCATCGTCGCCTATGACTGGGCGCCCGACGGCAAGTCGATCCTCGTGCCGCTCGACGGCGACCTGTACATCGCGACGCTCGACGGCAAGGTCCGCCGGCTGACCGACAAGCCCGGCGGGCAGCTGAACCCGGTGATCAGCCCCAAGGGCGGGTTCGTGTCCTATGTCCGCGACCAGAATCTCGTCGTCCAGCCGCTCGGCGGTGGCGAGGCGCGCGCGGTCACCAAGGGCGGCGGCGGCACCGTGCATTTCGGCGAGGCGGAATTTGTCGCGCAAGAGGAAATGGACCGCCTTACGGGCTATTGGTGGTCGCCCGACGAGCGCTATGTCGCGGTCGAGCGGTTCGACGAGGCGCCGGTGCGGATCTTCACGCGCGCGTCGATCGGCGCGACCGGGACCAAGGTCTATGACCAGCGCTATCCCGCCGCGGGAACGCCCAACGCACTCGTCGAGCTTTACGTGATGAAGCCCGACGGGTCGGGGCAGGTGAAGGTCGATCTGGGGACCAACCCCGACATCTATCTCGCGCGCGTCGACTGGACGCCCGACGGGACGATGCTGCTGGTGCAACGCCAGAGCCGCGATCAGAAGCTGCTCGAGATGCTCCGCGTCGACCCCGCGACGGGCAAGTCGACGATCCTGTTCACCGAGAAATCGGGGGTGAAGAGCTGGCTCAACCTGTCCGACGCGTACCGCGTATTGAACGACGGCAGCCTGATCTGGCGGTCGGAGCGCGGCGGCTATGGCCATCTCTACCGGTTTGCGGCGGGGCGCTGGACGCAGCTGACCAAGGGCGACTGGGTGGTGACCGAACTGGTCGGTGTCGACCAGGCGAAGGGGCGGCTGTTCTTCACGGGCAACAAGGACGACGTGCTCGAGCAGCAGCTCTATTCGGTCGACGTCGCCAAGCCGAACGCGATCACCAGGCTGACCGAGCGCGGCTGGTGGAACAGCGCGACGATGGACGCTGCGGGAACGCGGTTCATCGTCTCGCGCTCGAACCCGTCACAGCCGACGCAGGTCTATCTGGCGGATGCGGCCGGCAAGCGGATCTCGTGGATCAACGAGAATGCGGTCAAGGAGGGGCATCCCTATTACCCCTATGCCGCGAGCCACCAGCAGACCAAGTTCGGCACGCTGAAGGCCAAGGACGGCACGACGCTCTATTACGAGATGATCACCCCGCCGCTTGAGCCGGGGAAGAAATATCCCGTCTTCTTCCAGCATTATGGCGGTCCGGGTACCGGCCAGCAGGTCACGCGCGGTTGGCAGGGGCCGCTCCCGCAATATCTCGTCGATCAGGGCTGGATCTTCTTCCAGATCGACAATCGCGGCTCGTACAACCGCGGCAAGAAGTTCGAGGACCATATCTATCACGCGATGGGGACGGTCGAGGTCGAGGACCAGCTGAGCGGGGCGGAGTATCTGAAGACGCTGCCGTTCGTCGAGCCGAGCAAGATCGCGACCTATGGCTGGTCGTACGGCGGGTACATGTCGCTGAAGATGCTCGAGAAGACGCCGGGGGTCTATGCTGCCGCGGTGTCGGGCGCGCCGGTCACCGACTGGCAGCTCTACGACACGCATTATACCGAGCGGTATCTGGGCGATCCGAAGACCGATCCGGCGAGCTATGCGACGTCGGCGGCGGTCGAGGATGCACCCTTGATCAAGGATCCGCTGCTGCTGATCCACGGGATGGCGGACGACAATGTGTTCCTCGACAATTCGACCAAGGTGGCCGCCAAGATGCAGGCGACCGCGACGCCGTTCGAGATGATGTTCTACCCCGGCTATACGCACCGCGTCGCGGGGCCGGGGATTAGCGAGCATGTCTGGGGGACGATCCTGAACTTCCTCGACCGGACGGTGAAGGACAAGCCGGTTCAGTAAGCTCCGTCATCCTGGGCTCGACCCAGGATCCGGGGCCATGAGCGGTGACGTTCGTGGCCCTGGATCCTGACTTTCGTCAGGATGACGGGGAGCGTTGGCTTGCCACAGACGAAATAAAGTTATCTGGCGGGCGTCGTTCGGGACGTTTAAGGACGCGCGCAAACCCCGGCGGGGCGGGTACAATCGGAGAAGTGTGATGGGTTATCGGATCGTGGTCGCAGGGGCGACCGGCAATGTCGGGCGCGAAATGCTCAACATCCTGGCGGAGCGCGAATTTCCCGCGGACGAGATCGCCTGCGTCGCATCGTCGCGCAGCCAAGGCGAGATGGTCGACTATGGCGACACCGGCAAGCAGATCAAATGCCAGAATATCGAGAATTTCGACCCCAGCGGCTGGGACATGGCGCTGTTCGCGATCGGGTCTGAGGCAACCGCGGTCTATGCGCCGAAGTTCGCCGCGGCAGGGTGCACCGTGATCGACAATTCGTCGCTGTACCGGATGGATCCGGACGTGCCGCTGATCGTGCCCGAAGTGAACGCCGACGCGATCGACGGCTACAAGGTGCGGAACATCATCGCCAACCCGAACTGCTCGACCGCGCAGATGGTCGTCGCGCTCAAGCCGCTGCATGACGCCGCCAAGATCACGCGCGTCGTCGTCGCGACCTATCAGTCGGTGTCGGGGGCGGGCAAGCAGGGGATGGACGAGCTGTTCGAGCAGAGCCGCAACATCTTCGTCGGCGACCCGGCCGAGGCCAAGAAGTTCACCAAGCAGATCGCGTTCAACGTGATCCCGCACATCGACAGCTTCCTCGACGACGGCTCGACCAAGGAAGAGTGGAAGATGGTGGTCGAGACCAAGAAGATCCTCGACCCGAAGATCAAGGTCACCGCGACCTGCGTCCGCGTGCCGGTGTTCGTCGGCCATTCGGAAGCGATCAACATCGAGTTCGAGAACGAGATCTCGGCCGAGGAGGCGCAGAACATCCTGCGCGAGGCGCCCGGGGTCATGCTGATCGATAAGCGCGAGGATGGCGGCTATATCACGCCGATCGAATGCGTCGGCGAGTTCGCGACCTTCATCAGCCGCGTGCGCGAGGATTCGACCGTCGAGAACGGGATCAACCTGTGGTGCGTGTCGGACAATCTGCGCAAGGGCGCGGCGCTGAACGCGGTGCAGATCGCCGAGCTGCTCGGTCGACGGCATCTGAAGAAGGACGCGTAAGGGACTGATCTGGGGGAGGCTGTGCCGCACTCCCGTCATCCCGGGCTCGACCCGGGACCCAGTGCCATAGATGTCGCCCTTGATACTCTGGGTCCCGGGTCGGGCCCGGGATGACGGAGAGGGTCGGCGGCGATTAGTGCCCGATATACCGTCCCGGCCGGTGCCAGGCGATCAGGATCAGACTGATCGCCGCCGCGCTGAGCACCGACCAGACGAGCTGGCCCGTGCTGACCACGGGGATCGCTGCGGCGAGGATCACGACGTCGAGCGCGATCTGCGTACGGCCCGCATTCCAGCCGCGCGTGCGCTGCAGCCAGAGCGTCACGACGCCGGTGCCGCCGACCCCGGCCTGATGCCGCGCGAGGACGAGGATGCCGAGCCCGATCACTGTGCCGCCGACGACCGCGGCGAAGAACGGGTGCATCTGGTCGACGTGCATCGATCCGCCCGCAAAGGTCGAGAAGGCGGCGATCCCTGCATTCACCAGCATCGTCTTGATCGCGAAGCGGCGGCCCATCGCGTAATGCGCGAACAGGAAGAAGGGCAGGTTGATCAGCGTGAACAGCACGCCCGTCGGCAAGGGCACCAGATAGGACAGGAGCAGCGCGATCCCGGCGATTCCGCCGGTGACGAGCCCGGCCGCCTTCAGGAACACGAGCCCGATCACGAGCAGGATGCAGCCGATGACGAGCGCGTAGAAATCCTCCGCGATGCTGTGCGGGCGTCCCAGCGGAAGGGTGGCTATGGGGAGGGTGGCGGCAGATGGCGGCATTGCGGGTCCTTGGTCGGGCCCTTCGCGCATCCTCGGTGAATCGTCCGACGCGATCCTTGCGCCATAGCTAGAGAAGTTTGCGCGTCACACTACCCCTTTTTGTGATGGCGTGGTGCGGCGGGGCCATAACGATGCGCGCCCGTCATCCTGACGAAAGTCAGGATCCAAGGGTACCAAGCGCCGCGTTCGTGGCTCTGGGTCCTGACTTTCGTCAGGATGACGTGGGGGTGGGGCGCGGATACTCCTCGGAGCGCGTCTCTTCGTGGCGGTTGACAGCAAGGGGGCGTGTGTCGGACGGGGGCGGCGACATCCTATCACTACAGGGATCTGGATCCGTGGCACATTCCCCGACCGAGACGCAGTATTTCGAGAGCTTCGACGGCACGCGGATCGCGTGGCGCGAAGTCGGCGAGGGGCGGCCGGTGGTGCTGATCCACGGCTATTTCTCCGACGCGAAGACCAACTGGATCCGCTACGGCCACGCCGCCAAGATCGCGGCCAAGGGGTTCCGCGTGATCATGCCCGACCTGCGCGCGCACGGTGAGAGCGGCAAGCCGCACGGGCTGGAATTCTACCCCGCGGATGCGCTGACGCTCGATGGTCATGCGCTGGTCGATCATCTCGGGCTCACCGATTATGATCTCGGCGGCTATTCGCTCGGCGCGCGGACGACGTCGCGGATGCTCGCGACGGGCGCGACGCCAAGGCGCGTGATCTTTTCAGGCATGGGGCTCGCCGGGCTGACCGAGACGTCGCGGCGCGCAGGGCATTTTCGCAACATTCTCAGTAATCTCGGCAAGCATGTTCAGGGCACGCCTGAATGGCTGGCCGAGGCGTTTCTGAAGACGACGGGCGGCGATCCGGTCGCGCTGCTCGGGATTCTCGAGACATTCGCGGACACGCCGATCGAGGCGGTCAAGGCGATCGAGCAGCCGGCGCTGGTCGTCTGCGGCGCGGAGGACGAGGATAACGGGTCGGCGCCGGACCTCGCCGCGGTGCTGCCGCATGGCCGTTATGTCGCGACGCCGGGCGGGCATATGAGCGCGGTGGTGAAGCCCGAGCTCGGCCAGGCGATTGCGGATTTCCTTGCGGGCTAAGTTTCCGTCATCCTGATGAAAATCAGGACCCAGGGTTGCGGGGGGCGGCACGGCTTGGCTCTGGATCCTGACTTTCGTCAGGATGACGGGGCGGGGTGCGCAGGCCGCATCAAGGGGCGGGTTGACCATCCGGCGGCGGATCATCCATCAGGGCTTCACGATAAGGGGATGATGATGGTTCGGTTCAGCGTTTCGATGTTTGCTCTCGCCGGCGCGCTGTGCGCCGCGCCGTCGGTGGCCGGTGCTCAGGCCACCGCTGCTGCGTCCAGGCCGACCGCCGCGCAGGCGGATGCGTTCGTCGCCGAGGCGGAAAAGGTCTTTGCCGCCAAGTCGGTCGACGCCTCGCGCGTGGCGTGGGTGAACGCGACCTACATCACCGACGATACCGATGCGCTCGCGGCGAAGTCGGGGGCGGAGATGACCGATCTCGGCGTCAAATACGCGCTGGGTGCGGCGAAATACGCCAATGTCCCGGGCCTGTCGGTCGACACGAAGCGCAAGCTCGACCTGCTCCGCGGGGGGCTGACGCTGCCCGCGCCGACGCGGCCGGGCGCATCGGACGAGCTGTCGATGCTGACGACGAAGATGTCGTCCTCCTACGGCAAGGGCATGGGGACGCTCGACGGCAAGCCGATCAACGGCTCCGACATCGAGGCGGCGATGGGCGAGAGCCGCGATCCCGCCAAGCTGCAGGAGATGTGGACGAGCTGGAACGACGCGGTCGGTGCGCCGATGCGCGGCGACTATGCCAAGATGACCGCGATCTCGAACGAGGGCGCGCGCGAGCTCGGCTACAAGGATGTGGGCGCGCTCTGGCGGTCGGGCTACGACATGAGCCCCGAGCAGTTCGCCGCGCTGACCGACAAGATCTGGAAAGAGGTCGAGCCGCTCTACATGTCGCTGCACACCTATACGCGGTGGAAGCTCAACGAGAAATATGGCGATGCGGTCCAGGCGAAGACCGGGCCGATCCGCAGCGATCTGCTCGGCAACATGTGGGCGCAGGAATGGGGCAATATCTATGACATCGTCGCCCCCAAGGGGGCTGGCGATCTCGGCTTCGACACGGGCGAGCTGCTGAAGGCCAAGGGCTATGACGCGGTAAAGATGGTGAAGCAGGGTGAAGGCTTCTACTCGTCGCTGGGCTTTGCGCCGCTCCCCGAGACCTTCTGGAAGCGGTCGCAAATCACCAAGCCCGCGGACCGCGACGTGATCTGTCATGCCTCGGCCTGGGATATCGACAACCAGGACGATATCCGCATCAAGATGTGCACCAAGGTGAATGCGGACGACTTCGTCACGATCCACCATGAGCTCGGCCACAATTACTATCAGCGCGCGTACAAGGCGCAGCCGATGCTGTACAAGAATGGCGCGAACGATGGCTTCCATGAGGCGATCGGCGACACCGTCGCGCTGTCGATCACGCCCGATTATCTGGTGAAGATCGGACTTCTCGACCAGGCCAAGGTGCCGAGTGCGGACAAGGACATCGGCCTGTTGCTGCGCCAGGCGATGGACAAGGTCGCGTTCCTGCCGTTCGGGCTGCTGATCGACAAATGGCGCTGGGGCGTGTTCTCGGGGCAGATCCCGACGACCGGCTATCAGGCGGCGTGGGACCAGATGCGGCTGCAATATCAGGGGATCAAGCCGCCGGTCGCGCGCGACGAGACGAAGTTCGACGCGGGCGCGAAATATCACATCCCGGCGGCGGTGCCCTATACGCGCTACTTCCTCGCGCGCGTACTGCAGTTCCAGTTCTACAAGGCGGCGTGCGAGCAGTCGGGGTGGAAGGGGCCGCTGCATCGCTGTTCGTTCTACGGCAACAAGGCGGTCGGCACGAAGCTGAACGCGATGCTGAGCATGGGACAGTCCAAGCCGTGGCCCGATGCGCTGCAGGTGTTCACCGGGAGCCGCGCGATGTCGGGCGCGGCGCTGGTCGAGTATTTCAAGCCGCTCAAGACGTGGCTCGACGTGCAGAACAAGGGCAAGCCTACAGGTTGGTGAGCGGCGGTCGCGGCTGGGGCAACCGCGGGGGTGGCCGGATTCGTCGTCATTCCGTTGTCGTGACGGAGGGCGGCGGACCCGGACGTGCCCAGGGCGGCGTGCCTGGCTCTGGATCCTGACTTGCGTCAGGATGACGAGGGGGCGCCGGCCTTCGCCGCGGTGAGCGCGGGAGCGCTGGGGCGATTATTCGGGGATCGTACCGGCGTCGGCGATGCCGGACTCGAACGACTTCGACGAATCGGTGCCGTCTGCCTGATGCGCGCCCTTGCCCCTGGCCTTCGGAGCCGGGGCGTCCTTCGGCGTGCTGCCGCGCAGCGTGAGGAGCGCGGCGGCCGCGCCGATCATCGCGACCCCGCCGGCGATCGCGGCCGCACCCCATTTGCCGCCGACCTTGTCGGTTGCGGTGGCGATCGGCGACTTCGCGATCGGCTTGCGTGCCGAGGATGGCCGCGGTGTGCTGCGCTTCGTCGAGCGCGGCTTGGGCGCGGGCTTGGCGGCGGGCTTGCGCGGCGTGGGACCCACGGGCTTTTCAGCGACGGGCTTGGCCGCGGTCGCGGGTTTCGGCGTCGCCTTGGGTGCCACCTTGCAGGCTGCCGGGGCCGCCGTCTTGCGGGGGGCACGGCGGCGCGTCACGGGCTTCTTGACGTCCGTATCGGGGGTATCGGTGTCAGCCACGGCTATGCTCCCTGATGAAAATGATTCCGGATGCGTAACGCATTGCGCCCCGATCCGCTCCGTCGACGACGCCATCGCTCAGTGGAACGGGGGCTCAGCGGAACGGCGGCTCAGCGGAACGGCGGCTCGTCGAACGCGCGCAGCTTGCGGCTGTGGAGCTTGGCGCCCTCGAGCCGCAATTGTTCGCACGTCTCGATCCCGATCCGCAGATGCTCGCTGATCGCGCGCTCGTAGAAGCGGTTGGCCTGGCCCGGCAGCTTCAGTTCGCCGTGGAGCGGCTTGTCCGAAACGCAGAGCAGCGTGCCGTAGGGGACGCGGAAGCGATAGCCCTGCGCGGCGATCGTCGCCGATTCCATGTCGATGCCGACCGCGCGGCTGAGCGAGAACCGCAGCGCCGACTTCGAATAGCGCAATTCCCAGTTGCGATCGTCGGTGGTGACGATCGTACCCGTGCGCAGGCGGCGCTTGAGATCCTCGCCCGACTGACCCGAGACGATCTCGGCAGCCTTCGCCATCGCGACCTGGACCTCGGCGATCGCGGGGACGGGGATCTCGGGCGGAAGGACGTCGTCGAGGACGTGGTCGTCGCGCAGATAGGCGTGCGCGAGGACATAGTCGCCGATCCGCTGGCTGGGGCGCAGCCCGCCGCAATGCCCGATCATCAGCCACGCCTCGGGACGCAGCACCGCAAGATGGTCGCAGATCGTCTTGGCGTTGGATGGTCCGACGCCGATGTTGACGAGCGTGATGCCGGTCCGATCGTCCGCCATCAGGTGATAGGCGGGCATCTGGTGACGGCGCCATGCGCTGTCGGAGATGATCTTGTCGATGTCGTCGCCCGACGAGATCGTGATCCCGCCCGCGCCCGACAGGCTGGTGAAGCGGCTTGGCGTTCCATCCGGTTTCGGCCCGAGCTGCGTTCCCGCCCAGCGAACGAATTCATCGACATAGCGGTGATAGTTCGTGAACAATACGAAGCGCTGCGCATGCTCGGCGGGGGTGCCCATATAGTGGCGCAGCCGCGCGAGGCTGAAATCGGTGCGAAGCCCGTCGAACAGCGCGAGCGGGCGGATAGCGTCCTGCGCGACCCAGAGGCCGTCGGCGATCTCGTCGCCGATATGCGCGAGCTCGGTGGCGGGGAAGAAGCGGGCGAGCTCGGTCGCGGAGACCTCGTCGAGGCTGAGCGCGTGGCCGGGATCGATGACATAGGGGAAGGGGATTTCCTGCCGCCCCTCGACCGCCTCGACGTCGACGTCATAATCCTCGATCAGCAGCGTGAGCTGTTCGGTCAGATAATCGGCGAAGATCGCGGGCTTGGTGACGCTGATCCGGTATTCGCCGGGGCTCACCATCCGCCCGAACGAGCGCAGCGGCGTGGGGCGGTCGACGCCACCCTTGTAGATCAGGCGGATCTCGGGATAGGCGAACGCGCCGTCGCTGCGGCTGGCCGGATCGGGCACGGTGCCGTCGGCGATATACGCGCTCATGGCGGACTGAAGACGCGCGACGGAGGCGCGGTAGAGGCGGTCGAGTTCGGCGACCAGATCGGATGCGATTGTCATCGCGCAGTGTTACGCGGGGCAGGTTACGGAGGCAAGACGTCGGGCGACGCCAAATCCTCCCCCTCGCGGGGGAGGATCGAAACGGATCAGATCTCGCTGAGCAGGTGTTCGGCGGAGCTGACCTTGAACTCGCCCGGGGCCTCGACGTTGAGCTGTTCGACGACGCCGTCGTTGACGATCATCGAATAACGCTGGCTGCGCGTGCCCATGCCGAAGCCCGAGCCGTCCATCGTCAGGCCGATCGCCTTGGCGAAGTCGCCATTGCCGTCGGCGAGCAACGTGATGTCGCCGGCGCCCGCGGACTTGCCCCATGCGTCCATCACGAACGCGTCATTGACCGAGGTGCAGGCGATCTCGTCGACGCCCTTGGCCTTCAGCGCGGCTTCCTTCTCGACGAAGCCCGGCAGGTGCTTGGCCGAGCAGGTCGGCGTGAACGCGCCGGGGACGGCGAACAGCGCGACCTTGCGGCCCGCGAAGAAGCTCTCGGACTCGATCTGATCGGGGCCATCGGCCGTGGCCTTGACGAATTTGGTGTTGGGAAGGCGGTCGCCGACGCTGATCGTCATGGATAATCTCCTGGGTGTCGCGAGAAGGTCTCGGAGCGGACCAGTACCTCGGATGGCGGCATGGCGATTTCAAGCGTGGCGGCTGGGGGTCCGCGTCGCTATGTGACAAAGCATGGACAAGACGGCCTTTCTTTCCGGACAATTCCTGCTGGCGATGCCCGGCATGAGCGACCCGCGGTTCGCGCGCGCGGTCATCGCGATGTGCAGCCACGATGCGACGGGTGCGATCGGGATCGGGCTTGGGGCGACGATTGACGGCCTGGGTTTCCACGATTTGCTCGAGCAGTTCGAGATCGCGCCGGGCGACGCGCCGAACGCACCGGTGCATTTCGGCGGACCGGTCGAGCCGCGGCGGGGCTTCGTCGTGCATTCGCGCGATTGGGGCGGGCAGGATACGATCGATGTCGCCGGGCTGTGGGCCTTGTCGGGTACGGTCGACGTGCTGCGCGCGATCGCCGAGGGCAAGGGGCCGTCGCAGTGGGTGGTCGCGCTGGGCTATGCGGGCTGGGATGGCGGGCAGATCGAGGGCGAACTGTCCCGCCCCGGCTGGTTCAACGTCGCAGGCGATACCGACCTGCTGTTCGAGACCGCGGCGAAGGACCGCTGGACGAGCGCGTTCGCCAAGGCGGGGGTCGATCCGCGGCTGCTGGTGGCGGAGACGGGGCGGGCCTGACCGGATCCTTCTGCTTGGCGGGCGAGGAAAGTTCGGGTGGTCTAGGACCGTCGTCGGGGTTTCGGGCGTCATATAAAGATATCTTTATATTTGATTTGGCGCGCTCGATCCTCTATGCGGCGGCGCATCCGGCACGGGCATGAGGCTCGCCGATCAAAGATTTCCAGGAGACATCCTCGTGGCCACCACGCTCGCGCCCCAGAAGACGGACGGCAAGACCGATTACGTCGTCGCCGACCTCAGCCTCGCCGATTTCGGCCGCGCCGAGATCAACATTGCCGAAACCGAAATGCCGGGCCTGATGGCGCTCCGCGAGGAATTCGGCGCAGCGCAGCCGCTCAAGGGCGCGCGGATCACCGGTTCGCTGCACATGACGATCCAGACCGCGGTGCTGATCGAGACGCTGACCGCGCTCGGCGCCGACGTCCGTTGGGCGACGTGCAACATCTTCTCGACGCAGGATCATGCCGCCGCCGCGATCGCCGCGACCGGCGTGCCGGTCTTCGCGATCAAGGGCGAGACGCTCGCCGATTACTGGAACTATGTCGGCGACATCTTCTCGTGGGATCGCGACGTCGAAGGCCAGACCGCCAACATCATCCTCGACGACGGCGGCGACGCGACGATGTTCGCACTCTGGGGCGCCAAGCTCGAGGCCGGCCACACGATGCCCGAGCCCGAGAACGAGGAAGAGGTCGAGATGCAGCGTGCGCTGAAAGCGTATGTCGCGAAGAACCCCGGCTATCTGACCGAGACGGTCAAGAACCTGAAGGGCGTTTCGGAAGAGACCACCACCGGCGTTCACCGCCTGTACGAGATCGCGAAGAAGGGCGAGCTGCCGTTCCCCGCGATCAACGTCAACGACTCGGTCACCAAGTCGAAGTTCGACAATCTGTACGGCTGCAAGGAATCGCTGGTCGACGCGATCCGTCGCGCGACCGACGTCATGCTCGCGGGCAAGGTCGCCTGCGTCGCCGGTTTCGGTGACGTCGGCAAGGGCTCGGCGCAGTCGCTCCGCAACGGCGGCGCACGCGTGATGGTGACCGAAGTCGATCCGATCTGCGCATTGCAGGCGGCGATGGAGGGCTTCGAGGTCGTGACGATGGAAGACGCCGTGAAGCGCGCGGACATCTTCTGCACCGCAACCGGCAATGCCGACGTCATCACCGCCGATCACATGAAGGCGATGAAGCCGATGTCGATCGTCTGCAACATCGGTCACTTCGACTCGGAGATCCAGATCGCCGCGCTGTCCAACTATGACTGGACCGAAGTGAAGCCGGGCACCGACCTGGTGAAGTTCCCGGACGGCAAGCAGATCATCATCCTCGCAAAGGGTCGCCTCGTGAACCTGGGTTGCGCGACTGGTCACCCGTCGTTCGTGATGTCGGCCTCGTTCACCAACCAGACGCTCGCACAGATCGAGCTCTGGACGAAGGGCGAGAACTACAAGAACGAAGTGTACGTCCTGCCGAAGCATCTCGACGAGAAGGTCGCAGCGCTGCACCTCGAAAAGCTCGGCGTGAAGCTGTCGAAGCTGTCGGACAAGCAGGCCGGTTATATCGGCGTGCCCGTCGAAGGCCCGTTCAAGCCGGATCACTACCGCTACTGATCGCCCACGCGATCGACCGCGCTACGGGGCCGCGTCTACCGGGAGGTGGACGCGGCCTTTGTCGTTTTGGGGCAAGTGATACCGACCAGATCCTGCCGGGTTCGCAGGTGGTTAGGACGCGGTCTTCGGATCCGGTTTGACGGTCGGCGACGGCGCCGACGACGCGGCGGCAGTGCCCGGCTTGCGACGGACGCCATCGAGGTCGCGGGGCGGTACGGCCGCGGGGGATGGCGGGTCGCCCGCGACGGGGACCGCACGCAGCGTCTGCTGAGTCCGCATGCACTGCGACAGATCGGTCCGGCGGACCTGCTGGCAGTTCCACAGCGACTTCTCGTAACTGTTCGCCCGGTCACGCATATAGCTGAACGTCATCGCCGACGTCTGCGCGGGGGTGAGCGGCAGGCTGGTCGCGGCCTTGGTGCGGTCCGCCCATGCCATGTAGCGGCAGAAGGCGCGGTCGCCACAGGCCTCGACCGCAACGGTCTGGAAACTCGCCGACAGCGTGCCCGGCGGGAAGACGACGAGCAACGTGTCGCGGTCGGCGGCGGGGGTCGGCGCCGCCGAAGCCGCCGCAACGTCGGGACCGGCGCCCGCGGTGTCGCCCTCGAAGACGAAGCCCATCGCCGCCGACGCCTCGGCGAGGGCCGCGTCGGCCTGCTCGAGCGCGGCGCCGGTGCGGTGCGCGTCGGAGATCTGCGCGAGCTGCGCGATCACGGGTTCGCTGCCCTCGGGTTGGCGGCGGAACGCGGGGGGCGTGCCCCACCAGCCCGACCAGCGGAAGAACAGGTGCGACTTGACCGCGACGATCTTGTCGAGGCTCGACTGCCAATACGGGACGACCCAGTCGGTATGGTAATGCGTGGCATAGCCGACCGGGCGATACACTGATCCCGCGAGCGCGGCGGCGGCGACCTCGCGCGCACGCCGCCATGCGTCGTCGCTCGGCGACCATCGGCGCAGCGCGCCGTCGCAGCTGAAACTGAACTGGCAGCCGGTCTCGCGCGCCTCGCCCTCGAAGACGACGCCGCAGACGGTCTTGGGGAAGGCGGGGTGCCGCAGCCGGTTGAGCACGACCTGCGCCACCGCGCGTTCGCCGAGCGTGTCGTCGCCCGCCTCGTAGAGAATGCCCGCGGCCATGCAGTCGGTCGCGCGCGCGCGATCCGCGGTTCCGCCGGCAAAACGGAATGGCCGCGCGGCGGGGTTGGGGTCGGTCGAGAAGGGGACGCTCGCGTTGAACGCGCGCGCATCCTCGGGCGCGAGATCGACGAACTTGACGGGTTCGACCTGTGGCAGCTCCGCCTGCGGCACCACGCGGGGGCGGGGGATGACCGGCACCCCCCGCTTGCGGACGGCGGGCGGGTCCGACACGACGAGCGACGGTACCGCGATCGCCGCCGCGGCGATCGCGAGTACCGACACGCGAACCAGCGTCGACCGGCGCGTGCCGGTCCCGGTGGTCTCTTCGCCGGGCGCGTCCGGTAGGGCGCCGGCGTCGCCACGCGCGTCGATCATCGTCTTCACTGCTCCGGAAGGAAGTCCGGCACCGACAGATAGCGCTCGCCGGTGTCGTAGTTGAAGCCGAGGACGCGGACGTCGTCGGGCAGGTCGGGCAGCTTCTGCAGGATCGCCGCAAGCGTCGCGCCCGAGCTGATCCCGACCAATATGCCTTCCTCGCTCGCCGAACGACGCGCCATGTCCTTGGCGACCGCGGCATCGACCTCGATCACGCCGTCGATCGCCTGGGTGTGGAGATTGGCGGGAATGAAGCCCGCGCCGATGCCCTGGATCGGATGCGGCCCGGGCTGGCCGCCCGCGATCACGGGCGACGCGGCGGGCTCGACCGCATAGACCTTGAGCGATGGCCATTCGGCCTTGAGCGCCTGTGCGACGCCGGTGATGTGACCGCCCGTACCGACCCCGGTGATGATCACGTCAATCGGCGAATCGCGGAAGTCGTTGAGGATTTCCTGTGCCGTCGTACGCACATGCACGTCGATGTTCGCAGGATTTTCGAACTGTTGCGGCATCCACGCACCGGGCGTCTGCGCGACGAGTTCGCGCGCACGCTCGATCGCGCCCTTCATCCCCTTTTCACGCGGGGTGAGATCGAAGGTCGCACCATAAGCGAGCATCAGGCGGCGGCGTTCGAGGCTCATGCTCTCGGGCATGACGAGCACGAGCTTGTAGCCCTTGACCGCGGCGACCATCGCGAGACCGACGCCGGTGTTGCCGCTGGTGGGTTCGATGATCGTCCCGCCGGGCTTCAGGCGACCATCCGCCTCTGCCGCCTCGATCATCGCGAGCGCGATCCGGTCCTTGATCGAACCGCCGGGGTTCGAGCGCTCGGACTTCACCCAGACCTCGGAGTCGGGGAACAGCTTCGACAGGCGGATGTGCGGCGTGTTGCCGATCGTGTCGAGGATCGTGTGGGCCTTCATGGCTTGGCTTCTCCGTGCTGGGGTTCGGTCTCTAGTATCTCTGGCGGATCAAAGGTCTTGGCGCGTCCGAGTTCCGGGAACAGCCGCGCCCAGCCGATCGTGACGGCAATAGCACCGACGCCCCCGAACACCACTGCACCGACCGGGCCGAGCATCGCCGCCATCACGCCGCTCTCGAACTCGCCGAGCTCGTTCGATGCCGAGATCGTCAGCTGCGAGACCGCGCTGACCCGGCCGCGCATGACGTCGGGGGTGTGAAGCTGGATCAGCGACTGGCGGACATAGACCGAGATCATGTCGGCACCCCCCGCGACGATCAGCGCGACGAGGCTGAGCAGGAAGGCGGGGTGGACGGGGATGCCGGCGATCGTGCCGGGCGCGATGCCGAGCAGGTCGACGATCGGGGAGGCGACGCCGAAGGTCAGGATCGCGAGCCCGAACACGACGACCGCGATCAGCATCTTCACGCCGACATTGCTGCTCATCGGCCGGAACGAGAACCAGATCGCGGTGACGGCGGCGCCGATCCCCATTCCCGCCGCGAGCACGCCGAGGCCCTGCGACCCGACGTGGAGGATGTCGCGCGCATAGACGGGCAGCAGCGAGGTGGCGCCCGCCAGCAGCACCGCGAACAGGTCGAGCGTGATCGTCGCGAGCACGAGCCGGTTGCGGCGGACATAGGTGAAGCCCTCGATGATCCGTGCCAGCGGGCGGTGATCGGTCTGCGCGGCGGGCTGTGCCACCGGGCCGATCAGGAACATGAAGACGAGCGCGACGAGGAACAGCAACGTCGCGACGCCGTAGGCGACCTCGGGATGGATCGCGTAGAGCAGCCCGCCGACGCTCGGCCCGGCGATCGTGCCGACCTGCCACGCGATCGAGCTGACGGCGATTGCGGTCGGCAGGACCGCGCGGGGGACCAGATTGGGGGCAAGCGCGGAATAGGCCGGGCCTGAAAAGGCACGCGCGACGCCGAACGCGACCGCCGCGGTGAACAGCGCGCCGAGCGTCAGATGGCCCGACCAGGTCAGCAGCCAGAGCGTCGCCGCGGTCAGCACGAGCAGTCCCGTGGTCCCGCGCACGATCCAGCGACGGTCGAAGCTGTCCGCGACGAGCCCGGTGATCGGGGTCAGCAGGAACAGCGGGACGAACTGCGCAAAGCCGATCATCCCGAGCATGAACGCGGCCTGGCGGATGTCCATCGTTTCGCGCGCGAGATTGTAGACCTGCCACCCGATGACGATCGACATCGCGCTGACCGCGATCGTGCCGGTGAAGCGGGACAGCCAATAGGCGCGGAAATTGGCGATCCGGAAGGGATGCTGATGCGGGTCGATCGTCGGGTCCATCGTCCCGGGCTTTAGGGGGAAGCGCGCGCGAAGGGCAACCGGAGCTTTGCTTGGGGCGGGGATAGGGCGGGGGCGGCTCCGCTTCTACCGGTCGCTGTCGTCATGCTCCGTCAGGCTCCGTCATCCTCCGTCATCCTGACGAAAGTCAGGATCCAGAGTTACAGGCGCTGCCCTGCGTTACTCTGGATCCTGACTTTCGTCAGGATGACGGGGGGAGGGGGGGGCGGTGTCCGGCTGAGGCAAGGCATGCGGCAGGGGACCCGGTGCGCGCGACGAGCCGCGGGGGTTCGGAGCCGCGCAGAACCGCATACCCCAGACGGGAATTGATGTTCGGCCCCGTCCGCGCCTATAGGCTCCATCAACTCCCCTACGGAAAACGAGGTTTCCCACATCGTGGCCAAAGCCCCCCCAGCACGCGCAATCGCCGAACCGCCGATCACCAACCGCGAACGACCGGCCGAACCCAAGCCGTACGAGCCCAGCAAGGACGAACTGCTCGCCTTCTACAAGCAGATGCTGCTGATCCGCCGTTTCGAGGAAAAGGCGGGGCAGCTTTATGGCCTCGGTCTGATCGGCGGCTTCTGCCATCTGTACATCGGCCAGGAAGCGGTCGCGGTCGGGCTGCAGTCCGCGCTCAACGGCGACACCGATTCAGTGATCACCGGCTATCGCGACCATGGCCACATGCTCGCCTACGGGATCGACCCCAAGGTGATCATGGCCGAGCTGACCGGGCGTGGCTCGGGCATCTCGAAGGGCAAGGGCGGGTCGATGCACATGTTCTCGACCGAGCATAAATTCTATGGCGGCCACGGCATCGTCGGCGCGCAGGTGTCGCTGGGCACCGGCCTCGCGTTCAAGCACAAATATTCCGACGATGGCGGCGTCTGCATGGCCTATTTCGGCGACGGTGCGGCGAACCAGGGCCAGGTGTATGAGAGCTTCAACATGGCCGAGCTGTGGAAACTCCCGATCATCTTCGTGATCGAGAACAACCAGTATGCCATGGGCACGAGCGTCAATCGCGCCTCGGCCGAGGACCAGCTCTATCGCCGCGGCGAATCGTTCCGCATCCCCGGCATCCAGGTCGACGGCATGGACGTGCTGGCGTGCCGTGGTGCCGCCGAGGAAGCGCTGGCATGGGTCCGCGCGGGCAAGGGCCCGGTCATCCTCGAGATGAAGACCTATCGCTATCGCGGGCACTCGATGTCCGATCCGGCGAAGTACCGTACGCGTGACGAAGTCCAGGCCGTCCGCGACAAGTCCGACCCGATCGACCACGTCAAGAAGCTGCTCGACGCGCAGGGCGTGACCGAGGCGGACCTGAAGTCCATCGAACAAGAGATCAGGAAGACCGTGAACGAAGCCGCCGATTTCGCCGAACAGACGCCCGAGCCGGATGCCGCCGACCTGTACACCGACGTTCTGGTGGAGTCGTACTGATGGCGATCGAGATCAAGATGCCCGCGCTCTCGCCGACGATGGAAGAGGGTACGCTCGCCAAATGGCTCGTCAAGGAAGGCGATAGCGTCAAGTCCGGCGACATCATGGCCGAGATCGAGACCGACAAGGCGACGATGGAGTTCGAGGCGGTCGACGAAGGCACGATCGGCAAGATCATGGTTGCCGAGGGTACCGACAATGTGAAGGTCGGCACCGTCATCGCGACGCTGCTCGAAGAGGGCGAGAGCGCCGACTCCGCGCCGACCGAGGCACGCGCGGGCGAGGCCGCCAATGCCGCACCGAAGGAAACGCCGTCGGACGACAAGGCACCGCCGGTTCCCGAGGGCGCGTCGCCTGCCAAGGCCGAGAGCGGCACGCAGCAGCTCGTCGCGTCGGCGGAGAAGGTCGGCAAGACCGATCCGGCGATCCCGGAGGGTACCGAGATGGTCAAGACGACCGTCCGCGAGGCGCTGCGCGATGCGATGGCCGAGGAAATGCGCGAGGACGACCGCGTCTTCGTGATGGGCGAGGAAGTCGCGCAATATCAGGGCGCTTACAAGGTGACGCAGGGTCTGCTCGACGAGTTCGGCGAGCGTCGCGTGATCGACACGCCGATCACCGAATACGGCTTTGCCGGCATCGGTGCGGGCGCGGCGATGGGCGGGCTCCGCCCGATCGTCGAGTTCATGACCTTCAACTTCGCGTTGCAGGCGATCGACCACATCATCAACTCGGCGGCCAAGACCAACTACATGTCGGGCGGCCAGATGCGCTGCCCGATCGTGTTCCGCGGTCCCAATGGTGCGGCGTCGCGCGTCGGTGCACAGCATTCGCACAACTTTGCGGCCTGGTATGCGAGCGTCCCCGGCCTGATCGTGATCGCGCCCTATGACGCGGCGGATGCTAAGGGGCTGCTCAAGGCGGCGATCCGTACCGAGGATCCGGTCGTGTTCCTCGAGAACGAGCTGATGTACGGCCGCAGCTTCGACGTGCCCAAGCTCGACAACCACGTCTTGCCGATCGGCAAGGCGCGGACCGTGCGCGAGGGCAAGGACGTCACGATCGTCAGCTATTCGATCGGCGTGGGCATCAGCCTCGAAGCCGCCGAAAAGCTCGCCGAGGAAGGCATCGACGCGGAGGTCATCGATCTGCGCACGCTGCGGCCGCTCGACACCGAGACGGTGCTGAAAAGCCTCGCCAAGACCAACCGCATGATCATCGTCGAGGAAAACTGGGCGACCTGCTCGATCGCGTCGGAGATCGTGTCGGTGGTGATGGAGCACGGCTTCGACGACCTCGACGCGCCGGTCCTGCGCGTGACCAACGAGGACGTGCCGATGCCCTATGCGGCGAACCTCGAGAAGCTGATGCTGGTCGACGTCGCCAAGGTCGTCGCTGCGGCGAAGAAGGTGACGTACAAGTAATCGTGTCGGGCTCGGGCACGCCGTTTCGGCGGCGTGCCCGGACTGCCGGGCGGCGGCGCCCGGAACGTCACCGCGTCAGGCGGTGAAGGTCGAGCAGGATGACGCGGTGCCGGTCGACTGGACGTCGTTGACCTTGCGCTCGCGGACCATCATGCCCGTGACCGATCGCAGCGTCCGCGCGCCGAGAAAGCTGTTCGAGATCAGCGGCTGGTAGCGATAGACGACCTCGACGAAGATGACCTCGTCATTGGGCCCCGCAGCGATCTTGCGATCCGCCGGGCCGATCCCCGCCACCCCGAGCGACGCTCCTGCGACGCCATAGGACGAGGTGGCGGTCATCGCGCCCGTGCAGCGCTGCCAGCGGATCTTCTGGTCGGTCACCTTGCCCGCGGCATCGACGATCGGCTGGACGCTCGAGACGATCACCCGCCCGTTCGCGGCGAAGTTGAGCGTCGCGCCCGTCGTCTTGATCCCGTCGAGCGATTCGGTGATGTCGGCCTCGCTGATGCCGATCCGGATGCGCGCGATCTGATCGGTCGTCAGCGTCGCGATGTCCCCGATCTTCTGCGTCGCATAGGCGAGGTTGACGGTTTCCATCCCCACCATCGTCAACGCGATGAAGATCGGCATCGACAGCGCGAATTCGAGCATCGCGACGCCCGACCGGTTGCGTGCGAGCGCGCGAAGGCCGGACCGCGGCGGCGAAGCGGGCGCGAGCGTCATGACTTGCACCGGATCGTGGGCGAGGCCTGCGCCTCGAACGGCTGGSGGCGGACGACCGTGGTCGCCTGCGTCGAGGCGCGCGCGGTGCCGCCGATGAAGCGGTGCACGGGCAACAGGCGATCATAGCTCACGGTGACGGTGTATTTGACGATGTCGTCGGCGCCGCCGATGCCGTCCGCACCCGCGGTGACGATGTTGCGCACGCCATTATTGTCGACGTCCTCCCAGCAGTCCGACTTGTCGGGGACGCCGTTGCCATCGGTATCGACCGGCCCGTCGAGGATGCCGTTGTTGTTGAGGTCCTGCGTCAGGCGTTCCAGCGTGCCGAAGCTGTTGTAGCGATTGACGCTGCCGCGGACGATATCGATCGTCGCCGCGGGCGCGACACGCCTGATCTGCGTGCGCAATTCGGCCTCGCTCGTGCTGGCATCGGCGTTCTGCAGCGTGACC
The DNA here is from genome assembly GCF_001421535.1 of Sphingomonas sp. Leaf20. GTDB lineage: Bacteria > Pseudomonadota > Alphaproteobacteria > Sphingomonadales > Sphingomonadaceae > Sphingomonas. The sequence goes on from NZ_LMKN01000010.1 coordinate 146,159, forward strand.
GCCCGCGTCAGCGTCTCGAGCGCGCCGAGCGTGACCGAGCGGACATAGGCCTGATAGCCGACCTCCATCGTCCCCATGATGATCACGCACAGCGGGACGAGCAGGAGCGCGAACTCGGGCAGCGTCGCCGCACGCCGGTCGGCGGCGAGGCGCAGCGTCGTCCGGGCGATCATTTCGACAGTCTCAGCGAACCGATATTCTCGCCGATGTCCTGAAACGCCTTGTTGAGCGCAGCACTGTCGGCGGCGCGATAGCCATAGCCGGCGCCCGACGAGCAGGCCTCGAGATCCGCCGACAGCGTCGATCCGTTGCCGAACGAGATTGCGTAGATCTGCGCTTCCATGTTCTTGATCGCGGCGCAGGTCATCAGCAGGCGCTTGCTGTGGTTGTCGTCGGACGTGTCGCGGTCGCCATTGTTGGTGATCCGCTTCCAGAAATATTCCTGCGCATAGGCGCCGTAGCCCAGATTGCCCGTATCCATCTCGCCGTCGGTCATCAGGATGACGTACCGCTTCACCGGGAACCCGTTGTAGAACTCCGGATTTTCCGTGCCCCATAGGCCGGTGCGCGAGAGGAACCGCGCCGCCCAGAGCATGCCGATGTCGAGATAGGTACCGCCATTGGCAACGAACCCGTTGTTAAAGGCGAAGTAATTGTTGAAATCGCTTCCCGTCATCGCGCCCAGTTCGCGCATCGGTTTGGGGCAGGCGTACTGCGCAACGCCGGTGGCGTTGGGATCCGCCATCGTCCAGCGCCGTTCCGTGCTGGTCGGTGTTTCGTCGAACTTCAGGTCATACGCGTTGGCGGGGATATTGCCGGGAATCTGGTAGCTCGAGGTCGCGGTAATGAGGTTGCTCGTAGCGCGCTCCTCGACGCAGCCGTCCCATGTCTTGCTGATCCAGTCGGCGTCATGCGAGGTGGTAGCGGGCGCATAGGCGCAGCTGCTGCTGTAGGCGTTGCAGCGTGAATAGCGATAGGATCCGCTGCTGTTGAACCAGCTGGGATTGCGCGAATACAAGGTCGTTCCCGCAGCGCCGGTACTGAACCCGGGGTTGGTCATCTGCGAAAAGGGGACGATCGCCCAACGGATCCGCTTGCGCGAGCTTGAGGATGCCGCCGCGAACTGATCCTCGATGATCGCCATCTGGGCTTGCAGCGATTTCAGCGCGTCCCTCAGGCCCTGCATGCGCGAGACGTTCGTGGTACCGCTTCGCTCCTCGCCGACATAGCTCACGTTCTTGCCGTTGACGGGCAGCGTGTAGCCGGATTCATTGTTGGCATAGGTGCTGCACGTCGCCGCGGTCCGCGACGGCGCGCACGCCATCGAGCCCGTCGTGTCGAGCACGAGGACGATGTCGATATTGGCATAGTCGTCGCGCGCGCTGCACGTCACCGAGACCGGGATCGTCGCCGTGCCGAACAGCCGCATGATCGCTGTGTTCATCGTCGTCGACAGGGTCAGGTTGATCGTGTCGGTGGAACTCGTCAGCGTCGGCGTGACCGGGAACGCGGTCGTGTCCAGCGAGCGCTGCGGGAAGTTGAAATTGACGTAGCTGGTGACCTGATCCGTCACCGGAGTCGTCAGCGAGCCGCCCGCGCCCATTGTCCGTCGCCCGGCAAGAACGCCGGCGTCGCAGGCCTGCTGGAGCCGCGTGCGGACGAGATAGGCGCGGCTGAGATCAAGGCCTGCGCCGACGAACGCGGTCATCGGCAGGATCGCGGCGGCGACGATCGCCAGGACGTTGCCACGCGTGTCGCGCGCGAGCGAACCCAGGAAACCTCGTGCGGACGATGATGCTCTAGTCTTGCGCAATCGCATGGCGGGCCAACGTAAGGGGGGCATTCGCCCGTGCCTTACGCCGGGAGTTCATAAGCGGAGCACAAGCGATATGGTTAACGGGCGCGGCGATGATGATGCCGGGGAGGGACATGGCGTCCCGACGCTCGCCGAGCGCGAACGGGGGCTGGCGATCGGCTACGCGCCTTCGGCCGTACAGCCGCGGCTCGAGGCGCTGTTTGCGCTCGATACGACGCTGGGGGCGATCCTGAAGACGACGCGCGAACCGATGGTGGGGCAGATGCGGCTGACCTGGTGGTATGAGGCGCTGGTCAGGCTGGACAGCGCGCCGCCGCCCGCCGAGCCGGTCCTCCAGGCGCTTGCGGCGCATGTCGTGCCGCGCGTGTCCGGGGCTGCGCTCGCCGCGATCGCCGAGGGCTGGGAGGCGCTGCTCGAGACGCCGCTCGAGGACGATGCGGTCGAGCGGTTCGCGCAGGGGCGCGGCGGATTGCTGTTCGCGGCGGCGGCGAAGCTTTCGGACGTCGACGACGCGCGGATCGCGCTCGCCGGGCAGGGCTGGGCGCTGGCGGATCTGGCGCTGCGGCTGTCGGATGACGCGCGGGCGGCGGCGGTCGCGATGCGCGCGCGTGCGCGGCTGGACCGCGCGCTGACGGGACGCTGGCCACGCCGCGCGCGGGCGCTGGGGGCGCTCGCGCTGCTCGCGCGGGCGGACGTCGATCCGGCGCGCCGGCCGGCGGGGAGTCCGGCGCGCGTCGGGCGGCTGCTGCTGCACCGATTGGTCGGATACTGACCGATCGGATTGGGCGCGGCCGACGGAGGCGCTAGCGTGGCGACCGGGGCGATGTCCGCCTGCGGGGAGAGCGGCGATGTGGCGATACCTGACGGGTGGGGCGGCGCTGATCGCGTTCGCCGGCGCGGCGGTCCTCTTCCTGGGAGGGAAGGCGCCCTCGGCCGCGGTGCTGAAGCCGCAGCCCGCGGGCCGGGTCGCGGGGGGCGCTGACGTGGTGCCGGGCGCATTACCCGATGCCGCGCCCGAGGCGACGGAGCTGACACGCGAACAGAAGCGCTTCGACCGCTATGACAAGGACCGCGACGGCGCGGTGACGCGCGACGAATATCTCGTCGCGCGCCGCAAGACCTATGCGAAGCTCGACGTCGACGGCGACGGGCGGCTGTCGTTCGACGAGTGGGCGCTCAAGGCGACGACGAAGTTCGCGGCCGCGGACAAGGACCGGTCGGGCGCGATGACCCCGCCCGAATTCGCCGCCACCGCGGTCAAGCGGAAGCCGTCGTCTCGGGCTGCCTGTCCGCCGGTTCCGGCGCCGTCGGAGGAGAGTTGAGCCACGCCGCCAGCGCCGCGCGGCCCCGGTCGGTGTACATGCGCTTGCGATCGGTCTTCTTCGTCCGGCCGGGGATCGGCGGGAAGAGGCCGAAATTGACGTTCATCGGCTGATAGGTTTCGGCCTCCGCGCCGCCGGTGATGTGCCCGAGCAGCGCGCCGAGCGCGGTCGCGAAGGGCGGCGGCGTCAGCGTCTGCCCGGTCAGCTCGGCCGCGGCGAACCGCCCGGCGAGCAACCCGATGCCACAGCTCTCGATATACCCCTCGCAGCCCGTGATCTGGCCTGCGAAGCGGATGTTGGGGCACGATTTCAGGCGCAACGTCTGGTCGAGCAGTTCGGGCGACCGGATGAAGGTGTTGCGGTGGAGGCCGCCGAGCCGCGCGAATTCGGCGTTTTCGAGCCCCGGGATCGTGCGGAACAGCCGGACCTGGTCGGCGTGCTTGAGCTTGGTCTGGAAGCCGACGATGTTCCACAGCGTGCCCTGCGCATTGTCCTGGCGGAGCTGGACGACGGCGTAGGGCCAGCGGCCCGTCTTGGGATTGTCGAGACCGACGGGCTTCATCGGACCGTAGCGCAATGTGTCGACGCCGCGCTCGGCCATCACCTCGATCGGCATGCACCCGTCGAAATAGGGGGTGTCCTTCTCCCAGTCCTTGAACGGGGTCTTCTCGCCGTCGACCAGCCCCTGGTGGAAGGCGAGATACTGGTCCTTGTCCATCGGGCAGTTGATGTAATCCTTGCCCTCTCCCTTGTCCCAGCGCGAGGCGAACCACGCGGTGTCCATGTCGATCGAATCGCGGTGGACGATGGGTGCGAGCGCGTCGAAAAACGCGAGCGCCTCGCGGCCGGTCTCGGCCCCGATCCCGGCGGCGAGCGACGCGGCGGTCAGCGGGCCGGTGGCGATGATCGTCGGGCCGTCGGGCAGCGCGTCGATCCGTTCGCGGACCAGCGTGATGTTCGGGTGCTGGTCGATCGCCTCGGTCACGCTGTTCGAGAAATTGTCGCGGTCGACCGCGAGCGCGGAGCCTGCGGGGACGCGGTGGAGATCTGCCTGCCGCATGATCAGCGAGCCGAGCGTGCGCAGTTCCTGGTGGAGCAGGCCGACCGCGTTGCTTTCGGCATCGTCCGAGCGGAAGCTGTTGGAGCATACCAGTTCGGCGAGGCCGTCGGTCTGGTGCGCGGGCGTCGCTTCGCCGCTGCCGCGCATTTCGGACAGGCGCACCTTGAGGCCGGCTTCTGCGAGCTGCCAGGCGGCCTCGGATCCGGCAAGGCCGCCGCCGATAACGTGAATGTCGTGGGTCATCCCCGTCAGATAGCGCCGGACGCTTGCCGTGTCAGGTCCGCAATCCCATTTCGACGCCATGAAAATCTTCACGATCGGGTACGAAGCCACGACGATGCCGGACTTTATCGGCACGCTTGCCGCGGCGGGGGTCGAGCGTGTCATCGACGTCCGCGCGCTGCCGCTGTCGCGCCGGCCGGGGTTTTCGAAGACATCGCTCGCCGCGTCGCTGGGCGAGGCAGGGATCGGGTATGTCCACCTCAAGGCGCTGGGCACGCCCAAGGCCGGGCGCGACGCCGCGAAGAAGGGCGACGTCGCGACGCTGACCGCGGTGTACGAAGCGCAGCTCGAGCTGCCCGAGGCACAGGCGCAGGCGGCGATCATGCTCGGGCTGGCGGCGGAGAAGCCGAGCGCGCTGCTCTGCTACGAACGCGATCCGTGTCACTGTCACCGCACGCTGCTGCTCGACGCGGTGGGCGATGGCGCGGAGGTGGTCGACCTTTTCACCTGATGTGATGGGTCATGCTATTGACTCTGATAATCAGTCGCAATAGCGAGGAGCCCGTAAAGGGGTTCCATCATGTCCAACATTTTGTCACGGCCGGTCACGGCCGGTCGCTTCCTCGCGCTCTCCTGCGTCGGGTTTCTCGCCAGCGCGCCGGGGCATGCGGCAGACGCGCCGCGGACCCGGCCCGTCGACGCCGATACGCCGCAGGTCGGTGATATCCTCGTCAAGGGTCAGCGACCGACCGACGACGAACCCAAGCGCGTGGCGCCCTTGCTCGATACGCCGCGATCGATCCTCGTCCTGCCGAGCGAGATCATCGAGCAGACCGGGTCGAACAGTCTTCAGGATGCCCTTCGTACCGTGCCGGGGATCACCTTCGGCGCGGCGGAGGGGGGCAATCCGGTCGGCGACCGGCCGTTCATCCGCGGCTTCGACAGTCAGGGGAGCATCTATCTCGATGGCGTCCGCGACCTGGGCGCGCAGAGCCGCGAGGTCTTCGCGGTCGACAATGTCCAGATCGTCCGCGGGTCGGACTCGACGCTGGGCGGGCGGGGATCGGCGGGCGGCTCCATCAACGTCGTGTCGAAACTGCCGCAGCTCGACACGTTCGTGCGCGCGAGTGCGAGCTATGGCGAGGCGTCGTACAAGCGGACGACCGCGGACGTGAACGTCAAGGTCGCGGACTCGGTCGCGGTGCGGATCGCGGGGCTGTGGCACGACCAGGACATTGCGGGTCGCGACGCGCTCTACGCGCGGCGGTGGGGCGTCGCGCCGAGCGTGACGATCGGGCTCGGCACGCCGACCCGGCTGACCGCGAGCTATTATTATCTCGAAAGCCACGACCTTCCCGACAGCGGGATCCCGTATCTGAACACGCTCGCCAATGCGCCGGGAACGGGGACGATCCGGGTCCGCCCCGCGATCGGCACGGTCACGCTCGCCGACGGGAGCACGGGGCGGGTCGATCGCGCGACCTTCTATGGTCTGGCGAACCGCGATTTTCGTGACACGACCAACCATCAGGCGATGCTGCGGGTCGAGCATGACTTCGGTGCGCTGACGCTGCGCAACACGTCGCGGTTCAGCGACAGCGTCCAGCGCTATATCTACACGCAGCCTGACGACAGCCAGGGCAACGTGTTTGCGACCGGCCGCGTCTGGCGGCGCGCAAACACGCGGGACAGCCATTACGAGAGCATCGTCAACCAGACCGACCTGTACGGCGTGTTCCATACGGGCGGGATCGAGCACAGCATCTCGGTTGGCGCCGAAGTGTCGGCCGAGCGCGCGCGACGTGGCACGTTGCTGGTCACGACAGACCCGCGCTGCACCGCCGAGGGGGTGGCGCGGTACAATTGCACCAGCCTGTTCGCACCCAACCCCTATGACCCCTGGGTCAATTCGGTGAGCGGTGCCGACGCGGCGGCGACGCCGATCGTCCCGAGCGCGCAGACGACGCGCGTTCAGAACAGCGCGACGAGCAAGGGGGTCTATGCGTACGACTCGATCACGCTGATGCCGCAGCTCGTCCTCAACCTCGGCGCGCGGTACGATCACTTCCGCTCGGTCGCGATCGCGGCGGGCGCGACGCAGGTCCGCGTGACGCGGGCGGACGATCTGTTCAACTGGCAGGCGGGGCTCGTCTTCAAGCCGACCCCGGAGACCAGCGTGTATGCGAGCTATGCGACGGCGGCGACACCACCCAACAGCCTGCTTGGCGAGGGGCGCGAGGACAATGCGATACCCGCCAGCGCAACCGGTGCGAACGCGGCGCTGCTCGACAGCCTGAAACCGCAGAAGACCAGGAGTTACGAGGTCGGCGCGAAGGCGAACGTGCTTGGCGAACGGCTCGCGCTGAGCGTTGCGGCGTTCCAGACCGAGATCAGCAACGCGCGCGTGACGGGCGACGACGCCACCGTCGCCTTTGTCGGCGAGACGCGGATCCGGGGTATCGAGCTGTCGGCGACGGGGACGATCGTGCCGGGCTGGACGGTGTTCGGCGGCTACAGCTATCTCGATCCCGAGATCGTCGATGGCGGCTTCACCGCGCTGACCGCGCCCGCGGTCGGGGCGCAGCCGGCCCGGATCGTCGCGGTGCCCTCGGTCAACACCGGCCGCCAGCTGCAGCAGACCGCGAGGAACAGTTTTACCGCGACGACCAACGTGACGCTGTTCAAGCGGCTCCAGCTCGGCGGCACCGCGATCTACATGGACAATGTCATCGGCGGCTATCAGGACAATCGCACCGCGACGCAGACCGCCGCGGGGGTGGTCACGGTCAATCCGGCCACCAAGCTGATCGTGCGCGACGTGCCGAGCTATTGGCGGTTCGACGCGCGCGCGAGCTTCGCGCTGACGCCGAGCATCGAACTCGCGGTCAATGCGCAGAACCTGACCGACAAGACCTATTTCAACCAGGTGTTCACGACGCATTATGCAGGGATCGCGCCGGGGCGGACGATCTTCGGCACGATCAACCTGAAGTTCTGAGGAGAGCGGTGGTGACGACGATCGATGCGCTGACCCCCGAGGCGATCGCGGTACGACTGTCGGGTGCGCCCGAGGAGCGCACGGCGTTGATCCGCGAGGGTGCCGAAGCGGGGCTCGCCGAGGCGCAGGCGGTCTATGGCCAGATGCTGCTCGACGGCGCCGGGGTGCCCTGCGACCCCGCCGCCGCGCTCGGATGGTTCGTGCGGGCGGCGGCGCAGCATCACCTGATGGCGCTCAACATGGTCGGGCGCTGCTACGACCTTGGCTGGGGGACGGCGCCGGACAAGGCGAAGGCGGCGGCGTGCTACCGCATCGCTGCCGGACGCGGGCTCGACTGGGCGATGTACAATTATGCGACGCTGCTGACGCTGGGCGATGGCGTCCCCGAGGACCGGGTGGCGGCGCTCGGCTGGCTGCGGCGCGCGGAACGGGACGGCGCGGGGCTCGCACCCGCCAAGGCGGTCAACGTCATCGGCAGCTTCCACGAGGACGGCTGGGCGACGCCGCGGAGCATGACCGATGCGGCGGCATGCTATGCGCGCGCTGCGGAAGGCGGCGATTTCCGCGGCTGCTTCAACCACGCGCGGATGCTGGGTGCTGCGGGCGAGATCGCGGCCGCGCTGCGCTGGCTGACGCGTGCGGGCGAATGGGGCAACGCGTCGTTCGTCGCCAAGGCGGAGGCGTGGCTTGCGAAAAGCGACGTCGCCGCGTTTCGGAGCGAGGGCGTCGCCGCGCTCCGCCTGGGTGCCGCATGCTGATCGCGATCCCCGATGTGCTGAGCCCGGCGGAGGTCGCGCACGTGCGCACGATCATCGACGCGGCGCCCTGGGTCGATGGCAATGCGACGTCGGGGGCACAAAGCGCGCTCGCCAAGCGGAATGCGCAGCTGCCCGAGGACAGCGCGGCGGCGCGCGAGGCGGGCGGTATCGTGCTCGACGCGCTGGGGCGAAGCGCGCTGTTCGTTGCCGCCGCATTGCCGCTGAAGGTGTTTCCGCCGTTGTTCAATCGCTATGCCGGCGGGCAGGATTTCGGGCTTCATGTCGATACCGCGGTCCGCGTCAAACGCGGCAGTGACTTCCGGATCCGCAGCGACCTGTCGGCGACGCTGTTTCTTGAGGATCCCGCGGAGTATGACGGCGGGGAATTGATGATCGAGGGGCAGTTCGGGCCGCAATCGGTCAAGCTGCCCGCCGGGCACATGGTGCTCTATCCCGCGTCCAGCCTCCACCGCGTCATGCCGGTCACGCGGGGCACGCGCACGGCGTCGTTCTTCTGGCTGCAGTCGATGGTCCGCGACGGGGAGTCGCGGCGGATCCTGTTCGATCTCGATCAGGCGGTGCAGGCAGTCTCGGTCGACAAGGGGCTGGCGGACCCGAGCGTCGTGCAGCTGACCGGGGTGTATCACAATCTGCTGCGACGCTGGGCGGACGTCTAAGCCGAGCCGGGCAAGCGGGTCAGTCGTCGAGCATCGCGTGCAACGCGGGCGAGAGATGCTCGACTTCCCTGCCGTCGATCACCGTCACCAGCCGTGCCGCGATCCCCAGATCCGATGCGAGGGCGAGGCCGTCGACGGGTCCCAGCACGGTCAGCGCGGTGGCGAAGGCATCGGCGGCGGCGGCGGTGGCGTGGATGACGCTGGCGGAGACGACGCCGGTCGCGATCGGCCGTCCCGTGCGCGGGTCGAGCGTGTGCGCGCCCCGGCGGTAGTCCCCCGACGTCGCCACCGCGAGTCCGTGCAGCGCGATCCGCAGTGGTGGCAGCACCATGCCCGGCGGGCTTTCGAGATCGACCCACCACGGGTCGCCATCGGGCTTGATGCCCCGCCCCACCAGCTCCCCGCCGATCTCGACCAGCGCATGCGCGATGCCGTGCGTCCGGAGCAGATCCGCGACCGCATCCACCGCGTGCCCCTTCGCGATACCCGACAGATCGAGCGCAACGCCGCCCGGCTGGTGGAGCATCGCGCCCTGCGTCGCGATTGCCTGCGTCGCCAATGTCAGCCGCTGCCAACCCGACAGCGCACGCGCGTCTGCGATCGCCGCGGCGTCGGGGCGGCGGGGCTGCCCGCTCGCGCCGAACCCCCAGGCATCGACGATCCGGCCGATCGCCGGATCGAACGCGCCATCCGTCGTGCGGGCGATCGACAGCCCCTGCGTCATGCACCGCGCGAAATCGGCGGGAAGCGCGAACCACGTCCCCGCGGCCGCGCGGTTGTAACGGGACAGCAGCGACTGCGGCGCCCAGTGGCTCATCTCGGCGACCAGCCCCGCCAGTCGCGCGACGATCGCCCGGTCGAGCGCCGCCACGTCGACCCTGTTGCGGGCCGCGAAGCGTACGCACCAGCTCGTGCCCATCGTCTCGCCGCGGAGGTCGACGAGCGTGGCGGCGGGATCGCGGTTACCGAACGCCGCGGGGTCGATCGATGGCGGCAGCGCTATCCGCACGACGTCACGGCGTCAGCACCTCGAGCGTTGTGACATAGCTCATCCGCCGTTCGGTCGCGCGCGGCGTGGTCGCCTTCGCATCGGTCAACGTCGCGTTGAGCCAGTACATCCCTGCCGCGGGCCAGGTGACGCTGAGCACGCCGTCGGCGCCCGTGGACAGCTCGCGCGCGCCCTCGTCGTTGCGATAGCGTTTGCCACCGGGGATGACCGTCACCTTGAGCCCCGGTGCGGGTTTGCCGTCGACGAGGAAGCGGAACGTCGCGGTCTCGCCCGCGACGAGCTCGTCGGGATGCGTGACGGGCGCGAATTCGAGCCCCTTGCCCGTCGGCCTGAAGACCGTCGTGGTGGGCGCGCCCGCGGTGACGAAGATCTCGTTGCGCGTCGACGTCTCGGCGAGCTTCACGTCGGTGGCGTTCGCGGGAATGTCCGCGACGGTGAGCGGGGCCGGGGCACCCGGCTGCGGCGGGCCGCGCCGGCCGAGGCGCTTCTCGACGCCGTCGACCTTGAAGCTGCCCATGACGGCGTTCATCTGCGTCCCGATCTTCCACGTCCCCGGCTTGTCCAGCCTGACGTCGAATACCGACCGATAGCGTCCGGTCGCGCCGTTCTGGAGCACGCCCTCGCTGCCGTCGGGCTGCCAGACCTTGACGCCGTCGAGGCGGAGCGGCTGGTGATCGAAGAAGAAGAGGTCGTTCGAGACGGCGGCGTCGACCGTCACCCAGCCGCTGGTGTCGGAGAACACCGTGCCCGAAGGCAGCATCCACATGCGGTGCGCGGACAGCGCGGCGGGGACCGACACGAGTGCGGCGGCGGCGATCAGGCGTGCGACCAGGGGTGTCATGAGGCTGTTCCTAACGGGAAAGGCGGGAAGGGGCGGGCGCGTCAGCGCGGCGACAGCGCGATCGCGCCGAGTTCGGTCTTGCCCGCGCCCTGCGCGGCGGCGCGCACCGGGACGACGAGCGGGATGCTGACGAGTTCGCGACCGCCCGTCTCGCGTGCGGCCTCGACGTTCAGGACATAGTTGCCGGGCTTGAGCGTGGCGGGGAGGGGGATGCTGTACCGGCCGGGTGCGCGCGTCGCGCCGCTGATGCCGTCCGCGGGCATTGCGAGCCCGCGTCCGCCCTTGCGCCACCATGCGCGCAGCTCCGAGAGCCATTTGGTGCCGGGTTCGTTGCCCGCCTTCTTGACGTCGTACCACAGGGCGAGCGTCCGCGGCGCACCGCCACCGACCGGGTCGAGCCAGACCGCGACATAGGGCCGGTGATATTCGGCGACGTTCAGGCGCGGGATCGTGATGGTCACGGTTCCGGCAGCAGCGGGCGCCGCGACGGCACCGCCGATCAGGACAAACGCGGACAGACGCATGGCAGAACCCCTCAATGCAGGAACAGGATGGCAAGGATGGCGGGAATGGCGAGCCCGGCACCGACGATCGGCCAGGTCGCCGGCCGATGCCGCGCGTGCAGCTGGAGCAGCAGCAGACCCGTCAGCGTGAAGACGATGCACGCGACCGCGAAGACGTCGATGAACCAGAACCATGCGGTCCCCGCGTTGCGGCCCTTGTGCAGGTCGTTGAGATACGAAATCCAGCCGCGATCGGTCGTCTCGGCGGTGATGCGGCCGGTCGCGCGGTCGATGCTGACCCAGGCGTCGCCACCGGGACGCGGGAGCGCGACATAGGCGTCGGTATCCGACCATTCGACCGCCCGGCCGGCAGGATCGAGCCCGGTCGCCGCGGCAACGGCGCTGGCGACCGACGATGGCAGGCGCGCGTCCGGTGCCAGCGTGCGCGAGAGCAGGGGCCGGAGCGGTGCGGGCAGGATCGCCGCCTGCTCGGTGACGACGGGCGTCGCGCCGATCGTCGCGGCATGGTTGAGCGTGAGCCCGGTGACCGCGAACAGCAGCATGCCGACCAACGACAGCGCGGCGCTGATCCAGTGCCAGCTGTGAAGCTGTTTCAGCCACCATCCCCGCCAGCGGCGCTTGCGCTGTTGCGGTGTCGGTGCAGCTTTGGGGGGCGGGGTGGTCACGCTCAAGCGCTATCGCAACGGTTGGGCTCTGGCAAGGCTATTGCGACCCATTATCAATAGATTCGGTTCTTCCCCTGTTGCAATGCAGCATCGGGGGAGGTAGGGGGCGGACATTCACAAGGACCCGGTGAAATTCCGGGTGGCTATTCCGGCCGCCGATCCGCCGGACAACGCAACGACGCCTTTCCATCGACTGCCGGCCAGCGCGCCGCAGCATCGTGCGTCCTATGCGGATACATCCATGACATCCTTATCGTTTTCTCGTTACCGAGCCGAATGGTTCAGCGGCCCCGCCGCCGCGCGCCGCGACATCCTTGCGGGGATGGTCGGCACCTTTGCGCTGATCCCCGAGGTCATCGCCTTCTCCTTCGTTGCCGGGATCGATCCCGAGGTCGGCCTGTTCGCCTCGTTCGTGATCGGCATCGTCATCGCGTTTGCCGGCGGACGCCCCGCGATGATCTCGGGCGCGGCGGGCTCGGTCGCGCTGGTCGCCGCCGCGCTCGTCCACGCGCACGGGCTGCAATATCTGCTCGTCGCGACGATGCTCGCAGGCGTGCTCCAGATCGCGTTCGGGCTCGCCAAGCTCGACGTGCTGATGCGGTTCGTGTCGCGCTCGGTCCATGCGGGCTTCGTCAACGCGCTGGCGATCCTGATCTTCTCGGCGCAGGTGCCGCAGATGGTCGGCGTCAGCTGGCAGGCCTATGCGATGATCGCGGTCGGTCTTGCGATCATCTATCTCGTGCCGCGGATCTCGAGTGCGATCCCGTCGCCGCTGATCTGCATCGTCGTGCTGACTGCGATCGCGATGTGGTTTCCTATGCCACTGAAGACGGTCGGCGATCTCGGGCGCTTGCCCGACTCGCTGCCGTCGTTCGGGCTGCCCGACGTGCCGTTCGCCTGGGATACGCTGCGGATCGTGGCGCCCTATGCGTTTGCGATGGCGGCGGTCGGTCTGCTCGAATCGATGATGACCGCCAATGTCGTCGACGAGCTGACCGAGACGCGCAGCTCGAAGGCGCGCGAATGCACCGGGCTCGGGCTCGCCAATGTCGCCGCGGGCGCGTTCGGCGGGATCGCCGGGTGCGGGATGATCGGGCAGACCGTCGGCAATGTCCGCTATGGCGGTACCGGACGGCTCTCGACGATGGTCGCGGGCGTGTTCCTGCTCGTGGTCATGGTGCCGCTGCGGCCATGGGTCGCACAGGTGCCGGTCGCGGCGCTGGTCGCGATCATGATCATGGTGTCGATCAGCACCTTCTCCTGGGGCTCGCTGCGCGACCTCGCGCGGCACCCGAAGATGTCGAGCGTCGTCATGCTGGCGACCGTCGTCGTCACCGTCGCAACGCACGACCTGTCGCTCGGCGTCGGGGTCGGCGTGCTGCTGAGCGGCGTGTTCTTTGCGTGGAAGGTCACGCGGTTGATGGACGTGGCGGTCGACTACGACGCCGCCAGCGACACGCGGATCTACCGCGTGACGGGGCAGGTGTTCTTCGCCAGCGCGGATATCTTCGCCGACACGTTCGACCTGCGCGAGGAGGCCAAGTATGTGCGGATCGACCTGACGGGCGCGCATCTGTGGGATGTGACCGCCGTCGGCGTGCTCGACGACGTCGTCGGCAAGCTGCGGCGGCATGGCGTGGCGGTCGAGGTCGTCGGGCTCAATCGGGCCAGCGAGGTGCTGGTCGATCGCCATGCGCCGTTGATGCGCGATCTGGCGGGGTGATCGGGTAGCGGCGGGTGCGGTTACAACGAGGTCGTCGTTGCCGCCCCCTCCGTCAGGCTTTGCCTGCCACCTCCCCCTGGCGGGGGAGGATTGGTCAGGGGGTTAGCCGGCTACGGGGAGTTTGACCTGGCCGGCGTCGTCGCGTTCGAGCGGGCCGTAGGACAGCACGGTCTCGAGCAGCAGCGGGCCGTTATAGATGTGCGGAAAGAGTTGCCCGCCGCGCGACTCTTCCCATGTCACGTCGTCACCGATCGCTTCGAGATCGACCGCGGCGACGTGGAGGTCGGACTGGCCGGCGAAGTGCTTGTCGACCGTCTCGGTCAGCTGTTCCGCGGTCGACAGATGGATATAGCCATCGGCCAGATCGACCGGCGCGCCGGCGAAGCTGCCGCTTTCCAGCGACGCCAGCTGCTCGCCCGTCAGCACCTTGTAGGCGATTGGGTCGCGGCTCATTCGCTATCCCCCTGGCCTTCGGTGGGATCGCCCGCTGCCGTGTCTTCGCCGATCGTCGCGCCGGTGTCGGGCGCGAGCTCCGGCGTTGCGTCGGCCAGGTTCACCTCGGCGTCTTCCTCGGTCTCCTCGATCCGCGCGGCCGAGACGACATGCTCGCCCTTCGCGACGTCGAACAGCTTCACGCCCGCCGAGTTGCGGCTGATGACGCGCAGCGACGCGAGCGTCGTGCGGATCAGCTTGGCCTGGTTGGTCACCAGCATCAGCTGATGGCCCTTGGCAGCCGCGAAGCTCGCCACGACCGGACCGTTGCGCGCAATGTTGTCGATGTTGGTGATGCCCTGACCACCGCGGCCGGTGCGACGATAGTCGTACGCGCTCGACAGCTTGCCATAGCCGTTCTCGCAGACCGTCAGGATGAACTGCTCGCGGTCCTTGAGATCGTTGTAGCGCTCGTCGCCCATCCCGTGATCGCCCTCGCGCTCGCCCTTCCAGGGGGCGAACTTCAGGTACGTCTCGCGTTCCTCGGGGGTCGCGCCGACACGATGGAGGACCGACAGCGAGATGACCTCGTCGTCGCCCTTCAGCGTCACGCCGCGCACGCCCGTCGAGGTGCGGCTCTGGAACTCGCGGACGTCGTCGCCGGCAAAGCGGATCGCCTTGCCGAGCCGCGTCGCGAGCAGCACGTCGTCATGCTCGGTGAGCAGCGCGACGCCGATCAGCTTGTCCTCCGAACCCTCTTCGAAGCGCATCGCGATCTTGCCGTTCGACGGCACGTTGGTGAACGCATCCATCGCGTTGCGGCGGACGAGCCCGCGCTGCGTCGCGAACATCACGTGGAGGCGGCTCCACTCGCTCAGATCCTCCGGCAGCGGGAGCACGGTCGAGATCGTCTCGCCCGGCGCCAGCGGCAGCAGGTTGATAATCGGGCGCCCTCGGGTCGCTGGGCCACCCTCGGGCAGGCGCCAGACCTTGTAGCGATAGACCTTGCCGAGGTTCGAGAAGAACAGCACCGGCGTGTGCGTCGAGGTGACGAACAGCTCGGTGACGACGTCCTCGTCCTTGGTCGACATGCCCGCGCGGCCCTTGCCGCCGCGTGCCTGCGCGCGGAACGTGTCGAGGCTGGTGCGCTTGATATAGCCCTGCATGGTCACGGTGACGACCATGTCCTCGCGCTCGATCAGATCCTCGTCGTCGATGCCGTTGGCGGCAGCGGCGATCTCGGAGCGGCGCGGCGTGGCGAATTCGTCGCGGATCGCGATCAGCTCGCCGCGCATCACTTCGTACAGCTTGGCGCGGTCACCCAGGATGTGGAGCAGCTCGGCGATCGAGGCCGCAAGCACCTTCAGCTCGTCGCCGATCTCGTCGCGGCCGAGCGCGGTGAGGCGGTGCAGACGCAGATCGAGGATCGCGCGGACCTGCGGCTCGGACAGCTTGTAGATGCCCTCCTGCTGCTTGTCCTCGACCGCCTCGACGAGCGCGATGTACGGCGCGATCTCCGCGACCGGCCATTCGCGTGCGAGCAATTTGCCGCGCGCTTCGGCGGGGCTCGACGACCCGCGGATGATGCGGACGACTTCGTCGAGGTTGGTGACGGCGATGACGAGGCCGAGCAACAGATGCGCGCGCTCTCGGGCCTTGGCGAGCTCGAACTTCGAGCGGCGCGTGATCACCTGTTCGCGGAACGTGATGAACGCGCCGATGATGTCGCGCAGGTTGAGCAGCTCGGGGCGGCCGCCGCGGATCGCGAGCATGTTGGCGGGGAAGCTCGACTGCGCGGGCGTGTGGCGCCAGAGCTGGTTGAGCACCACGTCGGGGGTCGCGTCGCGCTTCAGGTCGATGACGATGCGCACGCCCATGCGGCTCGATTCGTCGCGAATGTCGCTGACGCCTTCGATGCGCTTGTCCTTGGCGGCTTCGGCGATCTTCTCGACCAGGCCGTTCTTGCCGGTCTGGAACGGGATTTCGGTGAGGACGATCGAGCGGCGGTCGCCCTTGCCCTCTTCGACGACGTGGCGCGAGCGGACGATGATCGAGCCGCGGCCGGTTTCATAGGCGGACTTGGCGCCGGCGCGGCCGAGGATGATCGCGCCGGTCGGGAAATCGGGACCGGGGACGATCTCGAACAATTCCTCGGTCGTGATCGCGCCATTGTCCATATAGGCGAGGCACGCGCCGATGACTTCGCCGAGATTGTGTGGCGGGATGTTGGTCGCCATGCCTACCGCGATGCCGCCCGCGCCGTTGACGAGCAGATTGGGGAAGCGCGCCGGCAGCACCGACGGCTCGCGCTCCGACCCGTCATAATTGGGCGTGAAGTCGACCGTGTCCTTGTCGAGATCGCCGAGCAGCGCGTTGGCCACCTTGCCGAGGCGCGCCTCGGTGTAGCGCATCGCTGCGGGCGGATCGGGATCCATCGAGCCGAAGTTGCCCTGACCGTCGATCAGCGGCACGCGCATCGACCAGTCCTGCGTCATGCGGGCCAACGCGTCGTAGATCGAGCTGTCGCCGTGCGGGTGATATTTACCCATCACGTCACCGACGATACGCGCCGACTTGCGGTAGGGCTTGCCGGCGACGAAGCCGCTCTCATGCGCGCCGTACAGGATGCGGCGATGGACGGGCTTCAGGCCGTCACGCACATCGGGCAGCGCGCGGGCGACAATCACGCTCATCGCATAGTCGAGATAGCTCGACTTCATCTCGTCGACGATCGAGATGGTGGCAATGCCGGCTGGCTCGCCGCCGGTGGGTTCGGCGAGCATGGTCTCGTCGGTCAAATCTGAAGGCTTTCGGCTTGTTTCGGTACGATGACACACCTTAGCCGAGGGGCAGGCGCCTTACTACCCCCGCGCACGCGTACGCACGCGAGCGGGATGGGTTTCATGGGTATTTTGCGGGTGGTTGCGGCTTGGCGGGAGCGCGGCCACGCCTATCCGTCATCCCGGCGGAAGCTGGGATCTCATTATGGGACGAGCGTCGCCGGATGCGGGGAGAGGCCCCAGCTTTCGCTGGGGTGACGAATTGGCGGGGAGGATTGCACGGGGTTACGGCGCGATCTCGGCGCCGTCCCATGCGAACAGCTTGCCGCTGTCGGGCGCGCGGAGCCCGTCGATCACGTCGAGCAGCTGGACCGCGGCGCGATCGGGCTTGAACAGCGTGCCGGGCGTGACGTTGCCCTGGAACGGGTGCGACAGCCCGGTGTCGACGGTACCGGGATGCAGACCGACGACGATCCCGCTCGAATTGCGGCGCTTGTCCTCGATCGCGATCGTCCGGACGAGCTGGTTGAGCGCGGCCTTCGACGCGCGATAGCCGTACCAGCCGCCAAGCTTGTTGTCGCCGATGCTCCCGACGCGCGCGGAGAGCACCGCGAAGACGATCCGCCCCGCCTTGGGCATCGTCGGGAGGAAATGCTTGGCGACCAGCGCGGGGCCGATCGCGTTGATCGCGAAGTTGCGCGCCATCCATGCCGGATCGAGATCGCGCATCGCCTTTTCAGGCCCTTTGTCGCCGTCGTGGAGCAGTCCCGTCGCGACGATCACCAGCGTCGGCGATCCGACGCGCAGGGCGGCGGCGGCGATGCTCGCCTCATCCTCGAGGTCGAGATGACGCTCGCCGGTGTCCGAGCGCGAGAAGCCGTGGACGGTGTCGAATGCTCCCTCGTCGAGAAGCGCCTCCTCGAGCGCCTTGCCGATTCCACCCGAGGTGCCGATGACGACTGCGCTGCTCATGCGCGGACGAACCGCCACTGCGCGTCGGTGCTACCGGCCGCGTCATACGCATAGCCGTCGGTGTCGAAGCCCTTCATCCCCTTGATATCGTCGATGCGGTGCTCGACCATCCAGCGCGCCGCCATGCCGCGGGCCTTCTTGGCGTGGAAGCTGACGAACTTCTGCGCTGAACCTTCACGGAAGTCGAACGCGACGACCCGGATCGACGATGGCAGCTGGCCGTCGGCGGCGGCCCAATATTCCTGGCTGGCGAGATTGAGGATCGTCCCCGAGCCCTCTTCCTCGACGTCCTTTGCGAGCAGCGTGGCGATCCGGTCGCGCCACCAGTCGGTCAGCTTCTTGTGCCGCGGTGCCCAGCGCGTGCCCATTTCGAGCCGGTATGGCCGCATCGCATCGAGCGGACGGAGCAGCCCGTACAGCCCCGACAGAATCCGGAGGTGATCCTGCGCATAGTCGATCGCCGGCTCGTCGAGCGTCCCGGCATCGAGCCCGGTATAGACGTCGCCGGCAAACGCGAACAGCGCGGGGCGTTCGGGCAGCGTGTCGAAGTCGCGAAACCGGTCCGCGTTCAGCTTGGCGAGCGCGGGCGAGATATGCATCAGCGCGGCGAGCTTCTTCTGGGTGAGGTTCGCGGCGGCATGCGCGAGCGTCGTCGCCTCGGCGGCGAAGCGCGGCGTGGTGGGATCGAGCGGGGGTAGCGCCGTCTCGTAGTCGAGCGTCTTGGCGGGCGATAGGACGGCAATCATCGCGAACACGTAGCGGTGCAACTCGCGCCGTTCAATTGGCGTTCAGTGCGCAGGAGGGATAAGACGCGTCGTCATCATCCATCTTCGGCTGTTCGCTTGAACGCCGGCCGCCACACCCATATAGCGTCGCGCCAAGGCGCACATACGCACGAGGAGAGTCCCCGCATGAAGACCATTTCGAAGCTCGCACTGGCCGCGGTGCTCGCCACCGGCGTAAGCGGCATGGCGCTGATCGCCCCCGCCACCGCGATGGCGAAGAAGGAAGAGGCCAAGCCCGGCCTCAAGCTCAGCCCCGACGTGCTGAAGGCGGCGCAGGTCGCACAGCCCGCGATCGCGGCGAAGGATTTCGCCACCGCCGAGCCCGCGCTGGCGCAGATCGACGCGGCCGCCAAGACCGACGACGACAAGTATATCGGCGCCGCGCTGCGCTATGACCTCGAGCAGCAGAAGCTCGCGGCGCAGCAGGCTGCCAATCCGAACGCGCCGCTGAACGAGACGGTGCTCGCCGGCCCGCTCGACGTGCTGATCGCCAACCCGAGCACGCCCGCGGACATGCGTGGCCGCTACACCTATCGTCGTGGTGCGCTCGCGTTCAACGGCAAGCAGTATCCGGTCGCCGTCCAGTATTTCCAGAAGGCCAAGGCGCTCGGCTACACGAACGAGGATCTGGATCTCCAGATCGTCAAGGCGAAGATGGAGAGCGGCGACGTCAAGAACGGCCTCGCCGATCTCGATGCGTCGGTGACCGCATCGACGGCCGCGGGCAAGAAGGCGCCCGAGGATTATTACCGTTACGCGATCAGCAAGGCGAACGGTGCCAAGCTGAAGCCCGAGACGTTTGCCTGGCTGCAGAAATATGCGGTCGCCTATCCGTCGCCCAAGACGTGGCGTGACGTGATCGTGACGTTCGGTCTGCAGCAGAACGGCGTCGTGACGCTCGACGAAACGCAGAAGATCGACATGTTCCGCCTGATGCGCCAGACCAAGTCGCTGGCCGACCAGAACGACTATCTGGAATATGCCGACAGCGTGAACCGTCGCGGGCTTCCGAGCGAAGCGCAGGCCGTGCTGAAGGAAGGCATGGCTTCGGGCAAGATCCCGGCGTCGAACACGATGGCGAAGACGCTGCTGACCGATACCGCGACCGCGATCCGCAACGACGGTCCGCTGGCGGGCCTCGAGAAGAAGGCGACGACGAACGCCGACGGCAAGCTCGCCGCGGGTACGGCGGATGCGTATCTCGGGCAGGACAATTATGCCAAGGCGATCGAGCTGTACAAGGTCGCGCTGAGCAAGGGCGGCGTCAACGCCGACGACGTCAACCTCCACCTCGGCATCGCGCAGGCGAAGTCGGGCGACAAGGCGGGTGCGGCTGCATCCTTCGCAGCGGTCAAGACGACCCCGCGGATGGAGCAGGCCCAGCTGTGGACTGCATGGATGAATGCACCGACCGCCTGACCATCAGGTGTAGGCTAAGGGAAAAGGGGCGGCAGCGATGCCGCCCCTTTTTTCGTCCCGCGTCCGGTTCGTTGGAGAACGACGCGACCCCCTAGCGGCGCGTGGACCGGTCGATCAGTCGACGGTGACGGGAATTCCCGACAGCGCCTTCGCGGTGCGGATCGTCAGCGAGGTCTTCACGCTGGCGACATTGGGCGCCGGGGTGAGGTGCGTGGTAAGGATTTCCTGGAAGCTCTTGAGGTCGGCGGCGACGATCTTCAGGATGAAGTCGATCTCGCCGTTGAGCATGTGGCATTCGCGGATTTCGGGAATGTCCGCGATATGCGTCTCGAACGCGGTCAGGTCGTGCTCCGCCTGGCTGCGCAGGCTGACCATCGCGAACACGGTGATCGGAAATCCGAGGCGGCTGGCGTCGAGGTCGGCGTGATAGCCACGGATCGCGCCAGCTTCCTCGAGCGCACGGACGCGGCGCAGGCAGGGTGGAGCGGTCAATCCGACCTGGTCTGCAAGGTCGACATTGGTCATGCGACCATCGGCTTGCAGAAGCGACAGGATCTGACGATCGATCCGGTCAAAACTCATTACGCGCAACTCCCATCAAACGTTTCGAACCATGCGGTTCGGATGGGCTAGCTATAAGATAATTACCGGAGAACGCAATTGTCCCACATTGCGACGCAGCACGGAAACGCGGCAATTCTGCGGTTTCCTCTCAGGCGCTGCGGAGGTATGACACAGTTATGACGTTTGCCGTGCAGCGTCGATCCGGGGAACGACGTGCGCTTCGATGATAGCCTGAAGACAGTGTTATCTGCCGACATGTCGACGAGCTTCGGCGCGCAATCGACATGGCGGCAGCTCGTCGACCTGATGGGCAGGGGCCGTGGTCCGTCGAATGGCGAGGCGCTGGCATGTCTTCGTGCGCTGCGTCCCGATATTCCCGAACCGATCAGGGCGAGCAGCGCACGCGCGCTCGCCTTTGCCGCCCCCGACGCCGCGCTGGTCGGATTTTTCGCCGAAGACCGCCTTGCGATCGCAGCGCCCGTGCTGCGGACGGCGACGCTCGATGCGGACGACTGGCTTGCATTGCTGCCGCGGCTGACCCCAGCGGGACGGTCGGTGCTCCGCCACCGCCGCGACCTGCCGCCCGCGGTCGGGCGGGGTCTCGAGAGCTTCGGATCGACCGATTTCGTGCTGGGGCATCCCGAACCTGCGGTGAGCTCTGACGCTGTCGTGGCCGTCCCCGTCGATGCCGTGGCGGTAAGCGAGGATCCGGTCGCGTCGCCACCGGCCGCCGCGCCGTCGGCGCCGTCGCCCGATACGCCGCTGAGCGCGTCGCCGTTCATGACGCTGGGGATGATCGCGCGCGGGCTGCCGTTCGTGGCCGAGGCTCTGCGTCATGCCGCCGAACCCGGTGAGCCGGCGTCCCAGGCCAGCGACACCGCGATGCCGGAGCCCGTCTCGACCGCGTCGCCTGCGCCCGAGCGGTTCGAGATTTCCGACCTCGTCAAGCGGATCGACGCGTTCAACCGCGACCGGGTCGTTCCCGAGGTCGCGCCGGCGACGGCAGCGGCGCCGCCGGAGGCTTTCCGGTACGAGACCGATGCGGCCGGCGTGATCCGCTGGGTCGACGGCGTGTCGCGCGCCGCGCTGATCGGCGTATCGGTCGCACATGCGGCGAGACAGGGCGAGGTCCAGATCGATGGCGTCGCGGTCGGCGGGTATCGTCGCAGGTCGCCGTTCGAGGCGGCGCGACTCCAGGTCGGCGGTCTCTCGAACGCGGCGGGATCGTGGCGCGTGTCGGGCGTTCCCGTGTTCGACGAGGGATCGGGCCGGTTCATCGGCTTTCGCGGCAGCGCGCGCCGGCCGCGCCGCGACGAGATGGCCGAACTCGCGGTCGCCCCCGACAAGGCGAATTCGCCGGTATCCGATTCGCTGCGACAGCTGGTCCACGAGCTGCGCACGCCGACCAATGCGATCGCGGGGTTTGCCGAACTGATCGAGACCGAGTTGCTGGGCCCCGTGGCGCCGACCTACCGCGACCGCGCGACGACGATCCGTCGCCAGGCGTCGGACCTGCTGGCTGCGATCGACGATCTCGACATCGCCGCGCGGATCGAGGGGCATGCGCTCGACCTGCGTCCGACCGTCGTCCCCGTGCTGCCGCTGCTGAATGCGGTCGTGCATGACCTGACCCCGCTCGCGGCGTTGCGCGGCGCGCATGTGATGGTCGATCCGTCCGCGGGCCCCTGCGAGATCGCCGGCGACGACCGCGCGGTCGAGCGGCTGGTGAGCCGGTTGCTGGCAACGCTGGTATCGGCGAGCAGCAAGGACGAGATGCTGATGGTCGGGGTCGAGGCGACCGCTGGCGAAGTCTGCATCGGGTTCGACCGGCCGCGCTCGCTCGCGGTGCACGCCGCCAACATCCTGCTGAGCATCGATACCGAGCGCGAGCATGAGCGCGAGGGTGCGCCGCTGCTCGGTACCGGGTTCGCGCTTCGGCTTGCACAGAATTTTGCGGTCGAGCTCGGCGGGCATCTCGCATTCGGGCCGGACCGCCTCACGCTGCGCCTGCCCGCCGTGGCGACCGAGCGGAGCGAACGGGTGCTCGACGGCCTGCGGTGATCGCGCGCTATCGGCCCGAACGGCCCGCACCGGAACACCACGTCACGTGGAAAAGCGGCTTCGGTCCGTGCTTCACGCTGTTCGTCGATGTCGAGGAGGAGTTCGACTGGCGTCGTCCGCTCGGCACCGCCCCCTATTCGACTAGGGCGATGGCGGCATTTCCCGCGGCACATCGCCGCTTCGCCGATCGCGGCGTTGCGCTCGCCTGCGTCGTCGACCTGCCGATCGTCAGCGATCCGCGGTCGGTCGACATCCTCCAGGCGGTGGTCGCCGACGGCCGGTCTGAAATCGGTGCGCAACTGCATGGCTGGGTCAATCCGCCGATCGTCGAAGAGATCAGCGCGGTGACCAGCTATGCCGCGAACCTGCCCGCGGGCGTCGAAGCCGCCAAGATCGCGGTGCTGACCGACGCGATCACCGCAGCCTTCGGAACGCGGCCGCGGGTCTATCGCGCGGGACGGTACGGGATCGGGCCCGACAGCTTCGCGATCCTCGCGGCGATGGGATACCGGATCGATAGCTCGGTCCGGTCGGGCTATGATTACAGCGGGCAGGGCGGGCCCGACTTTTCGGGCATCGGGTCGGAGCCCCATCATGCAGGATCGCTGATCGAACTGCCGTTGACGACGGTGCATACCGGCAGGCTGCGCGGCGGCGGGGCCGCTTTGTACCGGGCGCTGTCGCGGGTTCCCCGTGCACGCGGCGTCTTCTCGCGTCTGGGTCTGTTGTCGCGCGTCGCGATGACGCCCGAGGACATGCCGATAGCGGCCGCGATCGAGGCGGTGACGATCGCGATCGGGGAGGGCGCGGCGTTCCTCAACTTCTCGTTTCATTCGCCGTCGCTCGCACCCGGGCACACGCCCTATGTCCGCGATCGCGCCGATCTGCAGCGCTTTCACGACTGGTGGACCGCGATGCTCGACCATCTCGACCGTCTCGGCGTGCGCAATGCGTCGATCGCGGAGATCCTCGACAATATCCGCGAGGCCTAGGCCTGCGCGCGGCGTTCAGATCGCGCGGCGATGCTTTCCGCCATAGCGACGGCCGATATAATCGCCGATCTGCGCGACTTCCGCCGCGGCTTCGCGCGCGGCTTTTGCCTGGCATGGCATCGGATCCGTCGTCGGGTCGGCGGCGCGTCGCTGGACGGTTGCGCAGAGATCCTCGATATCGGCACGCGACAGGATGTTCTTTTCGCGCAGCAGGCAGATCAGGCTCTGCAGGATGACGAGGTTCTTGTCCTCGGGATCGGCTTCGAGCCGTAGCGGCGTCGTCACTGTCTCTCTCCTTATATTTTATATGCAGATGATATGCCTATGCCGTGCGCACGCAAGGGCTGATTTTCACGGTCCTGCAGCGTGTTGCCGGTAACGGGTGACGCGTGGCGCAACGCACCCTATCTGGGAGCGATGTACAAACCAAAAGCCGGTCTTCCGAGCCGCCAGCAGATCCTGGACTTCATCGCGTCGTCGGACGTCCCCGCGGGCAAGCGCGAGATCGCCAAGGGTTTCGGCCTGAGCGCGCAGGACAAGATCGGGCTGAAGGCGTTGCTGAAGGACATGGCGGACGAGGGGCTGATCGACAGCGCGCCCGGCCGCGCGTTCCACAAAATGGGCGGCGTGCCCAAGGTCACCGTGCTGCGGATCGCCGACGTCGACGATGCGGGCAATGTCTGGGCGGTCCCTGAGCGCTGGGAGGCCGAGGGCGTGCCACCGCCGCGGCTGCGCGTGCGCGAACGCAAGCGCGGCGCGCTGGGGATCGGCGAGCGGATTCTCGCGCGGACCGAGGAAGCTGGCAATGGCTGGACCGCGCATCCGATGAAGGTGCTCGCGCCGGCCTCCGAACAGGTGCTGGGCGTGCTGCGCGAGGAGGCGGGGCGGCTGTGGCTGACCGGCGTCGACAAGCGCGAGCGACGCGAGTTCGCGGTCGCCGATGCGGGCGGCGCCGCGCCGGGGGATCTGGTGCTTGCCGAACTGGCGGGCAAGCCGCCGCGGATCGCGGCGCGGGTCGTCAACAAGCTGGGCGACCCGTTCGCCGCGCGCAGCTTCTCGCTGATCGCGATCCACAAGCACGGCATCCCCGACGTGTTCGCGGTCGAGGCGATCGACGAGGCCAAGCGCGTCGCGCAGCTCCCGCTGGGCGACGACCGTGAGGATCTGCGCCACCTGCCGATCGTCGCGATCGACCCCGAGGATGCGCGCGATCACGACGACGCGGTCTGGGCGGAGGCGGATGAGGATCCCGCCAATGCCGGCGGCTGGAAGGCGATCGTCGCGATCGCCGATGTCAGCTTCTATGTCCGGCCCAAGTCCGAGATCGACCGCGAGGCGCGGCGGCGCGGCAACTCGGTCTATTTCCCCGACCGCGTCGTGCCGATGCTGCCCGAGATCCTGTCGGCGGACGTCTGTTCGCTGAAGGAGGGCGAGGATCGCGCCGCGCTCGCCTGTCACCTCGTGATCAGTCGCGACGGGTCGCTCAAGTCGTGGCGCTTCACCCGCGCGGTCGTTCGGATCGCGGCGAACCTCGCCTATGAGGAGGCGCAGGCGGCGATCGACGGCACGCTGGCGCTCGACATGACCGAGACGGTGCTGAAGCCGCTTTGGGGCTGCTGGGCGTCGCTGGCAAAGGCGCGTGATGCGCGCGCGCCGCTTGACCTCGATTTGCCCGAGCGGCGGGTGGTGCTCGACGAGAAGGGGCGGATCATGTCGGTCGCCCCGCGCGAGCGGCTCGATGCGCACCGGCTGATCGAGGATTACATGATCGCGGCGAACGTCGCCGCCGCCAAGGCGCTCGAGGGCAAGAAGGCGCCGGTCATGTACCGCGACCACGAGCCGCCGAGCCGCGAGAAGCTGGCGGCGCTGAAGGATTATCTCGAGACGTTCGGTGTGCCGTTCGCGCTGGGGCAGGTCATCCGGCCGGCGACGTTCAACCATGTGCTCGAGCGGATCGGCGACGCCGATTTCCGGCCGCAGGTGATGGAGCAGGTGCTGCGCACGCAGACCCAGGCTTATTACAGCCCCGCCAATCACGGGCATTTCGGGCTCGGCCTTGGCAGCTATGCGCATTTCACGTCGCCGATCCGCCGCTATGCCGATCTGATCGTGCATCGGTCGCTGGTCGCGGCGTACGGCCTTGGCGCAGGCGGGTTGCCCGCCGAGGATGCGGCCGGCATGGACGCGATCGGCGAGACGATCAGCCGGCTCGAACGCCGCGCGATGGAGGCGGAGCGCGACACGATTGACCGCTATGTCGCGTCGTTCCTGTCCGAGCGCGTCGGGCAGATCATGGAAGTGCGGATTACCGGCGTCACCAATTTCGGATTCTTCGCGACGGTCGAGGGAATCGGCGGGGACGGGCTGATGCCGGTGCGTGACCTTGGCGGCGAATATTTCCGCTTCGACGAGGCGGCGCGGACGCTGGTCGGCGAGGATAGCGGCGACGTCTATGCGCAGGGGCAGATGCTCGACCTCAAGCTCGCCGAGGCGAACCCGGTATCGGGCGCGCTGCGCTTCGAAATGCCCGAGGGGAAGGGCGCCGCGGGGCCCGCACGCGCGCGCAAGCCGGGCCGCGAGATCAAGCGGCGCGGGCGTCCGGCAAACATCCGGCACCAGGGAAAGCGACGCTGATTGTGATCCCCGTTTCCACGGATGTCGCGGAAGCTTTGGCATAAGCCCGGCGAGGTGCTAACGGCGCGCGCATGACGACCGCATTGTCCCACATCCGCAACTTCTCCATCATCGCGCATATCGACCATGGCAAGTCGACGCTCGCCGATCGGCTGATCCAGCAAACCGGCGGGCTGACCGCGCGCGAAATGTCCGAGCAGGTGCTCGACAACATGGACATCGAGAAGGAACGCGGGATCACGATCAAGGCGCAGACCGTGCGCCTGGCCTACCGCGCGAAGGACGGCGAGGATTACGTCCTCAACCTGATGGACACGCCGGGGCATGTCGACTTCGCGTACGAGGTGAGCCGCAGCCTCGCCGCGTGCGAGGGCGCGCTGCTGGTGGTCGACGCGGCGCAGGGCGTCGAGGCGCAGACGCTGGCCAACGTCTACCAGTCGATCGAGCATGACCACGAAATCGTGCCGGTCATCAACAAGATCGATCTGCCCGCCGCCGAGCCCGAAAAGGTCCGCAAGGAAATCGAGGACGTGATCGGCATCGACGCGTCCGGCGCGGTGCTTGCGTCGGCCAAGTCGGGGATCGGCATCGAGGACATCCTCGAGGCGATCGTCACGAAGATCCCGCCGCCCAAGGGCGACCCCGAGGCACCGCTGAAGGCGATGCTGGTCGACAGCTGGTACGATCCGTATCTCGGCGTCGTCATCCTCGTCCGCGTGATCGACGGCGTCCTGAAGAAGGGCCAGCAGATCAAGTTCATGCAGACCGGCACGATGCATCTGGTCGACCGGGTCGGGTGTTTCCGGCCCAAGATCGAGCAGCTGACCGAGCTCGGCACAGGCGAGATGGGCTTCATCACCGCGCAGATCAAAGAGGTCGCGCAGACGCGAGTCGGCGACACGATCACCGATGCGAAGCGTCCTGCGCTCGAGGCGCTGGCGGGCTTCAAGGAAGTCCAGCCGGTGGTGTTCTGCGGAATGTTCCCGGTCGATGCCGCCGAGTTCGAGAAGCTGCGCGAGTCGATCTCCAAGCTGCGGCTGAACGACGCGAGCTTCTCGTTCGAGATGGAGACGTCGGCGGCGCTGGGCTTCGGCTTCCGCTGCGGGTTCCTGGGACTACTGCATCTCGAGATCATCCAGGAGCGCCTGACGCGCGAATATGACCTCGACCTCATCACGACCGCGCCGTCGGTGGTGTACGAGATCGAGCTGAACCATCCTGATCCCGCGGGCACGACGCATATCGAGCTGCACAATCCCGCCGACATGCCCGAGCCGAACAAGATCGCGACGATCAGCGAGCCGTGGATCGAGGCGACGATCTACGTCCCCGACGAATATCTCGGCAGCGTGCTCAAGCTGTGCCAGGATCGCCGCGGCATCCAGAAGAACCTGACATACGTGGGCGGCCGCGCGCAGGCGACCTACGAGTTGCCGCTGAACGAAGTGGTGTTCGATTTCTACGATCGGCTGAAGTCGATGTCGAAGGGCTATGCGAGCTTCGATTATCACCAGATCGGCTACCGCGAGGGCGATCTCGTCAAGATGGGGATTCTCGTCAACGAGGAGCCGGTCGACGCGCTGAGCATGATCGTCCACCGCGGCACTGCGGAAGTCCGCGGTCGCGGCATGGTCGAGCGGCTGAAGGACCTGATCCCGCGCCATCTGTTCAAGATCCCGATCCAGGCGGCGATCGGCGGCAAGGTGATCGCGCGCGAGACGATCAGCGCGATGCGCAAGGACGTGACCGCCAAATGCTATGGCGGCGACGCGAGCCGCAAGAAGAAGCTCCTCGAAAAGCAGAAGAAGGGGAAGGCGAAGATGCGCGAGTACGGCTCGGTCAGCATCCCGCAGGAGGCGTTCATCGCCGCGCTGCGGATGGGCGACGACGCGTAGATCTGACGTATCCTCCCCTGCCAGGGGGCGCGCGACAGGTGTCGGAGGGGAAGGATACGGAATAGCGGTTTTCCTGTCCTCCCTCTCCGTCAGGCTGCCGCCTGCCACCTCCCCCTTGCGGGGGAGGATTTGCGACTGCGGTGCTGCCTGCAAACATGACGAATTTGACAGGATGGCGAGGGTGAGGTTGCACGCGCGTTCGTGCATGGCGTCCGCGCCAACGCCCGGATAGCTTGAGGTCATGACACTGCATCCCGTCTTCTATGACGCCAGCGGCCGCCGTCGGCGGCGGTTCACGCTGGGTGTCATCGCGTTCGTCGCGCTGCTCCTGCTGTCGGTGGCGGTGCTCGTCGTCTCGGTCGGCGTGGTTCCCGCGGCACCGCTGCTGCCGTTCGAGCCCGAGCATCCGGGTCTCCACAGCCTGCCGGCACCGCATAGCGGGCTGATCGGCCGGACAAGGCGCAGCCTCGATTATTACGCGAAGGGGCTGTTCGGGGGGGCGGCAGCGGGGGCCGGGAAGGCGGGGGTGAAGGGTGGCGTCGGCCAGACCCCGCGCGCGACCAATCCGCGGCTCGCGATCGCATTCCACACGCCGTGGGACGAATCGAGCACGGCGAGTCTGGCGCGGCATGTCGAGCAGCTCGACTGGGTGATCCCGGGATGGGTGTCGGTCACCGGTCCCGATCACGCGATCACGGTGTTTCGCGACACCGCCGGACGTGCCGTCCTCAACCGCGCGGTGCATCGCCCGGTGATCCTGCCGATGGTCCAGAATGCGAAGGACGGCGACTGGGACGGCGCGGGCAGCGCGGCGCTGTTCGCGGATGCGCGCGCACGCCGCGCGTTGCTCGACAGGCTGGTCCCGTTCCTCGCGGCCAACCACGCGGGCGGCGCCTTTTTCGATTTCGAGAACCTGCCGCAGGGCGCGCAGGCGAATTACCGGCTGTTCCTGAGCGAGGCGAAGGCGCGCTTCGCACCGCGCGGCTGGGTCGTGGCGATTGCGACCCCGGTCGGCAACCCCGACTGGAACATGGCGGCGTATGCGCGGGTGACCGACAAGATTTTCCTGATGGCGTATGACGAGCACGAGACGAGCGGCCCGGCGGGACCGATCGCGTCGCAGCGCTGGTTCGTGCGGTCCGTCGCGGACGCGTCGCGCGGGATCCCGCCGTCGAAGCTGGTCGTCGCGATCGGGTCCTATGCCTATGACTGGCACGGCGATGCCGAGAGCGGGCGCGGCGATGCGCTCGGCGTCGAGGAGGCGTGGCAGGCCGCCGCCGACTCGGACGCGCGGCCAAGCTTCGACGCGGGCAGCGGGAACAGCAGCTTCGCCTATGCCGATGGCGGCGTCCGGCACCAGGTCTGGCTGCTCGATGCCGCAAGCGCGTACAACCAGATGGCGTTCCTGCAGAAGGCGGGTGTCGGCAGCGTCGCCTTGTGGCGGCTGGGGTCCGAGGATCCCGCGCTCTGGTCGATCTTCGGCCGCAACCATCGCCGCCTGCCGGCGCCGGGCGCGATCGATGCGATCCCGGCGGGGACGAACGTCGATATCGAGGGCAATGGCGAGATCCTGAAGATCGCGGCGTCGCCGGTGTCGGGTCAGCGCACGGCGATCGCGGCGCGGGACGGGACGGTCGCGGACGTCCGGTTCACGCGGCTGCCGTCACCCTATGTCGTCGAGCGGACCGGCTATCGCCCGCGCCAGCTCGCGCTGACGTTCGACGACGGTCCCGATCCCGAATGGACGCCGCAGATCCTCGACATCCTCAAGCGCAAGCATGTGCCGGGCACGTTCTTCATCGTCGGCGAGAACGCGCTGACGCAGCGTGGCCTGCTCGAGCGGATGGTCGCCGAGGGCCATGAGATCGGCAGCCACACCTATACGCATCCCAATCTGGCCACGGTGTCCGAGCGGCAGGCCAGGTTCGAGCTGAACACGACGCAGCGGCTGTTTCAGGCGTTTACCGGACGCTCGCTGCGGCTGTTCCGCGCGCCCTATTTCGGCGATGCGGAACCGAGCACCGCGGACGAGATCCTGCCCGCGCTCGAGGCGCAACGCCGCGGCTATGTCTCGGTCGGGCTGCACGTCGATCCCGACGACTGGAAGCGGCCGGGCGTTCAGGCGATCATCGACCGGACGATCGCGCAGGTCGAGGACGGCAATCCGGAGCGCAGCGGCAACATCGTCCTGCTGCATGATGCAGGCGGCAACCGCGCGCAGACGGTCGCCGCGCTGCCCGTGATCATCGATCGCCTGCGTGCGATGGGGTATGACTTCGTCCCCGTCTCGACGCTCGCGGGCCTGTCGCGCGATGCGGCGATGCCCGTCATATCGTCGAGCGACCGTGCAGCCGCGGTGGCCGATCTCGCGTTGTTCAGCGCGCTCGGCGGCATGGTGATCGCACTGCGCTGGATCTTCGGGATCGCGATCACGATCGGCATCCTGCGCGCGCTGGCGCTGTCCGCGCTCGCGCTGATCCAGGCACGGCGCGAGCTGAAGACGGTGTTCCCGGCGATCGATCCCGACCGGTTCGTGACGGTGATGATCCCGGCGTTCAACGAAGAGCGCGTGATCGTCCGCGCGGTGCAGGGCGTGCTCGCCTCGACCGAGGTCGCGATCGAGGTCATCGTCATCGACGACGGGTCGAGCGACGCGACGTCGGCGGTCGTCGCGCAGGCGTTCGCCGGCGACGACCGCGTCCGGCTGCTGACGCTGGCGAACGGCGGCAAGGCGCGTGCGGTCAATCGCGGGCTCGAGCTCGCGCGCGGCGAGATCGTCATCGCGCTCGATGCCGACACGCAGTTCGAACCGACGACGATCGCGCGGCTCGCGCGGTGGTTCGTCGATCCGACGCTGGGTGCGGTCGCGGGCAATGCCAAGGTCGGCAACCGCGTGAACCTGATCACGCGCTGGCAGGCGCTCGAATACATCACCGCGCAGAATCTCGAGCGGCGCGCGCTCGCCCGGCTCAACGCGATCACGGTGGTGCCGGGCGCGGTCGGTGCCTGGCGACTCGCGGCGATCCGTGCGGTCGGGGGGTATCCCGACGATACGCTTGCCGAGGATCAGGACCTGACGATCGCGATCCAGCGCGCAGGCTGGGCGGTGCAGTATGACCAGTTCGCGATCGCGTGGACCGAAGCCCCCGAGACGATCCGCGCGCTCGCCAAGCAGCGGTTCCGCTGGGCGTTCGGGACGCTGCAATGCCTGTGGAAGCACCGCAGGGCGATCGGCCGCAGCCAGCCGAGGGGGCTGGGGTGGGTCGGTTTGCCGCAGGCGATCATCTTCCAGATCCTGCTCGCCGCGATCTCGCCGATCATCGACCTCGCGCTCGTCGTCAGTTTCGCGACGACCTATGTCGCGGTCTCGGCACACGGCTGGGCGCAGACGAGCCATGATCTCTACACGATGCTGACCTATTGGCTGGTGTTCACCGCGATCGACCTGCTCGCGGCGACGATCGCCTTCGCGCTCGAACGGCGCGAGCGGTGGCGGCTGCTGTGGCTGCTGATCCCGCAGCGGATCGGCTATCGGCAGGTCATGTATTATGTCGTGCTCAAGGCGATCGCGCAGGCGTTGCGCGGCCCGATGGTCGGGTGGGGCAAGCTGGCGCGGACGGGGCGCGTCGCTGCGCCCTGACGGGCCGGGCGCCAGGCGATTAAACCGGACCCATGGTCTGGCGTTCAACCGCGTGCGGCGTATACGGACAGGCGTCGTAGGGCCTGCCCGAAGGGACATGATGACGTATCTGGGATTTACCGCGCTGGTGGCCGCGAGTGCGGCCGCGACGCTTGCCGCGACGCCGGCGGCTGCCGATCCGACGCCACCGCTGGTGCTGGCCGCGGCGAGCCTGCAGGAGTCGCTGACGGCGGCAGCAAATGCGTGGGCGGCGAAGGGGCATGTAAGGCCGGTGATCTCGTTTGCGGCGTCGTCGGCGCTCGCGCGTCAGGTGCAGGCGGGGGCGAACGCCGATCTCTTCATTTCCGCGGACGAGGACTGGATGGACGCGCTGGCGGCGCGCAAGCTGATCGTCGCGAACACGCGGGTGACGTTCCTCGGCAATCGTCTCGTCGTCGCGGCGCCGGCGGGATCGAAGATACGAATTCCGGTGCGTCCGCCGGCAGCGCTGGTCCGCGTCCTGACCGCGGGCCCGCTCGCGATGGCGGACACGCCGGTCCCCGCGGGCAAATACGGGCAGGAGGCGCTCGAGCGTCTGGGGGTATGGGCGCAGGTCGCGCCGCGCGTCGTCCGCGCCGAGAACGTCCGCGCGACGCTCGCGCTGGTCGAACGCGGCGCCGCGCCGCTGGGGATCGTCTATGCGACCGACGCCAAGGCCTCCGCGCAGGTGCGGATCGCGGGCGTGTTCCCCGCCTCGACGCACCCCGCGATCACCTATCCGGTCGCGCGGCTCAGCACGTCGCGCAACCCCGAAGCCGAAGCCTTCCGGCGGTTCCTCGTCTCGCGCGGGGGCAAGGCGATCTTCGTGCGCTATGGTTTCTCGGCCCGCTGAATGGCGGGTGACCTCCTGTTGACGTCGGCGGAATGGGCCGTGGTGGGCCTGTCGCTGAAGGTCGGCGGGGTCGCGATGCTCGTCACGCTGCCGATCGCCTTTGCGATCGCGTGGATCCTCGCGCGCGTCCGGTTTCCGGGGCGGGTGCTCGTCGATGCGCTCGTTCATCTGCCGCTCGTCGTGCCGCCGGTCGTGACGGGATGGCTGCTGCTGATTGCGTTCGCCCCCAATGGCCCGATCGGCGGCTGGCTGCAGGACTGGTTCGGCGTGAGCGTGCTGTTTCGCTGGACCGGCGCCGCAATCGCGGCGGGGGTGATGGCACTGCCGCTGATGGTGCGCGCGATGCGGCTGTCGATCGAGGCGGTCGACCGGCGGCTGGAAAGCGCCGCACGGACGCTCGGCGCGGGCCCGTGGCGCGTGTTCTGGACGCTGACGCTCCCGCTCAGCGTGCCCGGCGTGCTCGCGGGGGCGGTGCTGGGGTTCGCGCGATCGATCGGCGAGTTCGGCGCGACGATCACCTTCGTCTCGAACGTGCCCGGGCAGACGCAGACGCTCCCGCTCGCGATCTACTCCGCGCTGCAACAACCCGGCGCGGAGGCGATGGTGTGGCGGCTGTCCGCGATTTCGGTGTCGCTGTCGCTGGTCGCGCTGGTCGCGTCCGAACTGCTCACGCGGCGTGCAGGGCGGGGGCTTCATGTCCTTTGAGATCGACGTGCGCAAGCGACTGGGGGAGGCCGAGGTCGCGCTGACGCTGGCGGCGGGCGACGGCGCGACGGTGCTGTTCGGCCCTTCGGGCGTCGGCAAGACAAGCGTGCTCAATATGGTCGCGGGGTTGCTGCGCCCCGATAGCGGGCGGATCCTCGTCGATGGCGAGACGCTGTTCGGTGACGGGATCGATGTGCCGCCCGAGGCGCGTCGCGCAGGCTATGTCTTCCAGGAGGCGCGGCTGTTTCCGCATCTGAGGGTGCGCGCGAACCTGCTCTACGGTGCGGGCCGTGATACCGGCGCGTTCGAGGACCGGATCGGGTTCCTGGGGATCGGGCACCTGCTCGACCGCTGGCCGCGTACGCTGTCGGGTGGCGAGGCGCAGCGTGTCGCGATCGGCCGCGCGGTGCTCAGCAACCCGCGCTTCCTGCTGCTCGACGAGCCGCTGGCGTCGCTCGATCGTGCGCGGCGCGAGGAGATCCTGCGTGCGATCGAGCATCTGCGCGACGTGATGCGGCTGCCGATCCTGATGGTGACGCACGATCCCGACGAGGCGGAGCGGATCGGCACACGCGTCGTGCGGATGTAGCCCGGACATGAAAAAGGCGGCCCGGGAAATCCAGGACCGCCTTTTTCGTAGCTCGCTGAGGCGTTTAGCGCTTCGAGAACTGGAAGCTACGACGGGCCTTCGCCTTGCCGTACTTCTTGCGCTCGACGACGCGGCTGTCGCGGGTCAGGAAGCCTGCAGCCTTGACCGATGCACGCAGCACCGGCTCGAAGCGGGTCAGCGCCTGGCTGATGCCGTGCTTGACCGCGCCGGCCTGGCCCGAAAGACCACCACCCTTGACGGTGCAGACGACGTCATACTGACCTTCGCGCTCGGTGATCCCGAACACCTGGTTGATGACGAGACGCAGCGTCGGACGTGCGAAATACACTTCCTGGTCACGACCGTTGATCGTGATCTTGCCGGTGCCGGGCTTGACCCAGACGCGGGCGACGGCGTCCTTGCGACGGCCGGTCGCATAGGCGCGGCCCTGCTTGTCGAGGATTTGCTCGCGCAGCGGCATCGGCTCGCGGACGGGCTCGTTCGAGACCGGTGCTTCGATATCGCCTTCGCTGGTCGGCAGCGTCTGGGCGGCAGGGGCAGCCGGCGCGGGCTGGTTGGTCAGGCTCGCGAGATCGGCGAGCGACTGGCGGTTGTCGGACATTATGCGCCCACCTTGTTCTTGCGGTTCATGCTGCCGATGTCGAGCACGGCAGGGTTCTGTGCCTCGTGCGGATGCTCGGTGCCCTTGAAGATACGCAGGTTGCGCATCTGCTCACGACCCAGCGGGCCGCGCGGGATCATGCGCTCAACGGCCTTTTCGAGAACGCGCTCCGGGAAGCGGCCGTCGAGGACCTTGGCAGCGGTGATGCCCTTGATGCCGCCGGCGTAACCGGTGTGCTTGTAATAGATCTTCTTCGCGGCCTTGTTGCCGGTGAAGCGGATCTTGTCGGCGTTGATCACGACGACGTTGTCACCGCAATCGACATGCGGCGTGAACGACGTCTTGTGCTTGCCGCGCAGGACGTTGGCGATGATCGATGCGGCACGACCGACGACGAGACCTTCCGCGTCGACGATATGCCACTGCTTCTCCACCTCGTGCGGCTTGGCCGACTTGGTGGTCTTCATGAGCGCCTTCATGGGCGTTGGACCTTCCAGATTGAATGCAAGCGCGCCGCAGGGTTTCCCCCGCAGCGCGAATGCCCGCCTAATGCTGAAAGGGGGTCTTCAAGTCAAGCTTTCCGCCGGTTTGCTGACGGGTATCATGATACCCTGGCAGGGCTGCCGACCCGATGCGCGGCGAAAACCGTGGCGATCAGGAGCAGCGCGGCGTTGGCCTGGTGCGCGACCGCGACATGGATATCGACCCCCGTCATCAGCGTGGCGATGCCGAGAAACACCTGGAGCGTGACGAGTCCCACGACCCAGAAACCCGCGCGTGCACCCAGCCGCGTCGTGCGGACCGCGAGCCAGACGAGCCCGGCGGCGGTCGCAAAGGCCAGCCAGCGGTGGATGAACTGCACCATGATCGGGTTGTCGACCGCGTTGGTCCAGCCGGGTGTGAGCATCGGCACGCCTGCGGGAAACAGGCTGTCGCCCATCAACGGCCAGCTGGCGAACGCGTATCCTGCATCGAGGCCGGCGGTGAACGCGCCATAGACGAGCTGGATGAAGAGCAACGCGAACGCGACAATCGCGATCGGTGCGAGGCGGGCACGGGCGGCGAGACGCGACTTGTCGAGCGCAAGCAGGTCGAGCGCGGTCCAGACGATCCCGGCAAGCGTCACCAGCGCGGTCATCAGATGGACCGCGAGCCGGATATGGCTGACGTCGGTGCGCACCGACAACCCCGACTTCACCATCCACCAGCCAATCGCACCCTGCAACGCGCCGAGCGCGAGCAGCGCGCCGAGACGCCAGCCATAGCCGGCGGGGATCTGCCGGCGGACCGCGAACCAGATCAGCGGAAGCGCGAAGGCGGCTCCGATGGTGCGCGCGAGCACGCGGTGGAGATACTCCCAGAAGAAGATCTCCTTGAACCCATCGAGCGTCATGCCGCTGTTGAGCTGGCTGTATTCGGGGATCTGCTTGTAGTTGGCGAACTCGGCTTGCCACTGCGCCAGCGTCAGCGGCGGGATGATTCCCGTGATCGGCTTCCATTCGGTGATCGACAGCCCCGAATTGGTGAGCCGCGTGATCCCGCCGACGACGACG
This sequence comes from Sphingomonas sp. Leaf20, assembly GCF_001421535.1. Classification (GTDB taxonomy): domain Bacteria; phylum Pseudomonadota; class Alphaproteobacteria; order Sphingomonadales; family Sphingomonadaceae; genus Sphingomonas. Next base: position 182,288 of record NZ_LMKN01000010.1, read on the forward strand.
ATGCCGACGATCATCGCCGCGACGACGAGGAGCCAGATCGCGACCGCTCGCGGGCGCGCTGTGGAGAGGAAGGCGGCACTGGGCTGAAGCATGCAACAGCCCTACGCCCCTGCGCCGGGGGCGTCGAGTATCAGGAGTTACCGCAGGCCGGATTTCCGACTTGAGGGCCGAGCGTGCGCCGGACGAGCGAGGTTGCGGCGGTTTCGCGCAAGCCGGCGGGATGATGCGCAAAATTTACCGATGTGATGTTGTATCCTGTCCTCGCATCGCCTATCTGACGGAAACGATGTCGACCACCACCCACACGCACGCATCTGCACAAGCGCACCGGCCCTGGCTTGCCGGGCTCGACCGCTATGCGATCGGACTGTCGGGGCTGTGCATGGTGCATTGCCTGGCGACGTCGGTGCTGCTCGCGCTGATGTCGACCGCGGGCGGCGTGCTGCTCGATCCGATCTTCCACGAGATCGGGCTGACGATCGCAATCATGCTGGGCGCGGTCGCGCTGGGGCGCGGCGTGCTGCATCATGGCCATGCGCTGCCCGCGGCGATGGGAGCGTTCGGGCTCGGCATCATGGGCGGCGCGATGACGCTGCCGCATGACGCAAGCGGGCTCGAGACGGTCTGGACGGTCGCGGGCGTCGCGTTGCTCGCGCTCGGGCACGAACTCAATCGCCGGGCGGCGCACTGAGGCGCAGTCCATGCGCCGTGTCGGCGGCGTGCTTGCGGCAGGCGCTGCGGCACCCTAGCTTGACCGGATAATGGCAGCACACGCACACAAGCATCACGAACCGCAGGGTATCGACCTCACCGTCGCGGCGCAGGCGGCGCTGGAGAAATCCGGCGAGCAGTGGACGAGCATGCGTGCGAGCGTCTTCGCCGCGCTGGCGGGGTTCGACAAGCCTGCCAGCGCTTATGACATCGCCGAGTCGGTGTCGAAGGCCGAGGGCAGGCGCGTCGCTGCAAACAGCGTGTACCGGATCCTCGACCTGTTTGTCGGCGCGAACCTTGCGCGACGCGTCGAAAGCGCCAACGCCTATGTCGCGAACGCGCACCCCGAATGCCTGCACGACTGTATCTTCCTCGTGTGCGACTCCTGCGGGCAGACGACGCATATCGACGACGATCCGGTCACGCGCGGCGTGCGCCATGCAGCAGAACTCGCCGGATTCACCCCGGTGCGGCCGGTGATCGAGGTGCGCGGTCGCTGCGCCGCGTGCGAGGCGCAACGCTGAGGGATACGCCACGCGCAGATAATCTGATGCGCGGCGCGGGGTTTCGTTCGGTAGCAATCGACACCAAACCTGTGCTGCGATAAGCCCGTCCGATGGCTGATACTCCTGTAACCCCGTTGCTCGACACGGTTTCGACCCCAGACGATCTCCGCAAGCTGAAGCCCGAGCAGCTTCGCCAGCTCGCCGACGAGCTGCGTACCGAGACGATTTCCGCGGTCGGGACGACCGGCGGGCACCTCGGATCGGGGCTTGGCGTCGTCGAGCTGACGACCGCGATCCATTATGTGTTCGATACGCCGCGCGACCGGCTGGTCTGGGACGTCGGGCATCAATGCTATCCGCACAAGATTCTGACCGGTCGCCGCGACCGTATCCGCACGCTTCGGCAGGGCGGCGGGCTGAGCGGCTTCACCAAGCGCAGCGAGAGCGAATACGACCCGTTCGGTGCGGCGCATTCGTCGACCTCGATCTCGGCCGCACTGGGTTTCGCGGTCGCGAACAAGATCGCGGGCAAGCCGGGCAAGGGAATCGCGGTGATCGGCGACGGCGCGATGTCGGCGGGCATGGCCTATGAGGCGATGAACAATGCCGAGCAGGCGGGCAACCGTCTGGTCGTCATCCTCAACGACAACGACATGTCGATCGCGCCGCCGGTCGGCGGGCTGTCGGCCTATCTGTCGCGAATCGTGTCGAGTCGCGAGTTTCTCGGCATCCGCGAACTCGCCAAGAAGCTCGCCCGCCGCCTGCCGCGGCCGTTCCACAACGCCGCGCGAAAGACCGACGAGTTCGCGCGCGGGATGACGATGGGCGGCACGCTGTTCGAGGAGCTCGGCTTTTATTATGTCGGGCCGATCGACGGGCACAATCTCGATCACCTGATCCCCGTGCTCGAGAATGTCCGCGATGCGGAGGAGGGCCCGATCCTCGTCCATGTCGTCACCAAGAAGGGCAAGGGCTATGCCCCCGCCGAGGCCGCTGCGGACAAGTATCACGGCGTCCAGAAGTTCGACGTGATCTCGGGCGTGCAGACCAAGGCGCCACCGGGACCGCCGCAATATCAGAACGTGTTCGGTGCGCAGCTCGTCGCCGAGGCGGCCAAGGACGACCGGATCTGCGCGATCACCGCGGCGATGCCATCGGGGACCGGGCTCGACGCGTTCGCCAAGGCCTATCCCGACCGGTTCTTCGACGTCGGCATTGCCGAACAGCACGGCGTGACGTTCGCGGCAGGGTTGGCGGCGCAGGGCATGCGGCCGTTCTGCGCGATCTATTCGACGTTCCTGCAGCGCGCCTATGACCAGGTGGTGCATGACGTCGCGATCCAGAACCTGCCCGTGCGGTTCGCGATCGACCGTGCAGGGCTGGTCGGCGCGGATGGCGCGACGCATGCCGGCTCGTTCGACGTCACCTATCTCGCGACGCTGCCCAACTTCGTCGTGATGGCAGCGGCGGACGAGGCCGAGCTCGTCCATATGACGCACACCGCCGCGCACTATGACACCGGCCCGATCGCGGTGCGCTATCCGCGCGGCAACGGCACGGGGGTGGCGCTTCCCAGCACGCCCCAGCTGCTCGAGATCGGCAAGGGCCGGATTGTCCGCGAGGGCAAGACCGTCGCGATCCTGTCGCTCGGCACGCGACTCGAGGAGGCGCTGAAGGCGGCCGAGGTGCTCGAGGCGAAGGGGCTGTCGACGACGGTCGCGGATCTCCGCTTTGCCAAGCCGCTCGACATCGACATGATCCGCAAGCTGCTGACGACGCACGAGGTCGCGGTGACGATCGAGGAGGGCGCGGTCGGCGGCTTCGGTGCGCATGTCCTGACGCTGGCGAGCGACGAGGGGCTGATCGATGGCGGGCTCAAGCTGCGGACGCTGCGACTGCCCGACCTGTTCCAGGATCAGGACAAGCCCGACGTGCAATATGCCGATGCGGGGCTCGATTCGGCGGCGCTCGTCGAGACGGTGTTGAAGACGCTGCGGCACAATTCGGGCGGAGTCGCCGAAGCCCGCGCATGACCGGACCGACCAAGGCCGTCGTCATCATCGCGCTCGCGGTGATCGTGATGGTGTCGCTCAACATCGCGATGTGGCGGCGGATGCGCGCCGGCCTGATCGCCGCAAAGGCCGACCAGGCGGCAAACCCCGAGCTGTTCGACCAGGACGGCGCGCGCATTCCCTAGCGCGCTGCCGCATCCGACGGGCCATGGCCTGTCGATGGTGCCTTGGGCCCATGGCCGCAGAACAGACTGGCCCGGCGCGCATTCTCCGGCCGGCTAGAACACGCACGCCCTGACCGCCCGGCGCAACTGGCGGGACGACCTGTCGCAGCATGGTTGCCGATCCCGACAAGATCTCTATGAGACATGATATCATATCGGTTGCGTGCGGGAAGACTTGGTGGCGAGAGCGTTGAAGGTAAGGGGGGCAGGCGGGGCGATCGCGCGAATGCCGCGAAGGCTGTCGCGCGTCGTCGGCGTGATCGGGCTGATGGCAGGATCGTCGGTCCAGGCGCAGGAGGCGGATGAGGCGGCCGAGCGCGATGACATCGTCGTGCTGGGAACGCGGACGTCGCGGGATGCAACGCTCTCGTCCGATCGCGCGACCGAGCTGATGTCGCAATCGAGCCGGTCGCTGGAGCAGGACATCCTGCGTGCGGCGGGCACCTATCGGCTGAGCGATGCGCTGGAGCTGGTCAGCGGAAGCAGCCAGCAGAACAACCGGGGCGGCTTTGCCGACAATTTCGCCATCCGCGGCTTCCTCAGCACCGCCGATGGCGGGGGCGAGTATTATACGGACGGCTTCATCGCCAACCGGGGGAGCGCACCCGCGCGCGATCCGGCGACGATCGAGCGTATCGAGATCCTGAAAGGGCCCGCCGGCGCGGTGTTCGGCGACATCGATCCCGCCGGACGCGTCAACATGGTGAGCAAGACGCCGCGCTTTGCCGCGCACGCGTCCGCGACGCTGCAATATGGCTCGTTCGACACGCGCCGGATCGAGCTCGATGCGACGGGGCCGCTGAGCGACACGCTCGCCGCGCGGATCGTGGTGGCGACGGAGGATAGCGATGGCTATCGCGACTTCGTGACGTTGAAGCGCCGGGTGGTATCGCCGTCGCTGACGTTTAGACCCTCCGATGCGGTCCAGTTGACCTATCTGGCGCAGCATATCGCATATGATGCCCCGTTCGATCGCGGCTTGACCGCGATCGCCGGCGATCCACTGGCGCTGCCTGCGTCGCGGTTCCTTGGCGAGCCGTCGAACGGCGCCACGCGCGCGCGCGATACGCGGCACCAGCTGACCGGGGAGGCGCGGCTGGGCGGGTCATGGTCGCTGGTCGGCGGGATCGCGTATCGCACCGGTTCGCTGCGTGGCATCTCGGCGGACCAGTCGCGGCTGGTGGACGGGCGGACGCTGTGGCGGCAACGGCGCGAGCGCGGCTATGAGGTCGAAGACCTTTCGGCGCGGCTCGAGCTGCGTGGCGAGGTCCACGCGCTGGGTGTCCATCGACCCAGCTTCGGCATCAAGGGGTATACGCTCGACTATCTCGAGCTGCTGAACCGGAGAAACCCGACCGAAACGCATCCCTATGCGATCGACATATTCGACCCGGTCTACGGGGTGGCGCAGGCGCTGCCGCTCCTTCCCAGCATCGATCAGCGCGAAACGCGGCAGGTGCTGTCGCTCTACGCGCAGGATGCCTGGGCCGTGACGACGAAGCTCGACCTCGTCGGGGGCGTGCGGTTCGACGCCTATCGCCAGCAACTCGAGCGCAACCTCGTCAACGCGACCACCGTTTCGAAGGCGGAGCCCGTCAACTTCCGGCTCGGTGCGCGCTATGCCGTGGACGAGGCGATCTCGGTGCATGCCAATTGGGGTGAGTCGGTCCAGCTCAATTCGGGCAGCGGGATCGGCAGCGTGGCGTTCGCGCCCGAGCGGGGGCACGGCTTCGAGATCGGCGCGGCGGCCCGCCTGAGCGGTCTGGACCTCGGCGTCACCTGGTTCGACATCCGCAAGAGCAACGTCCTGACCACGGACCCCAACGACGCCAATTTCCTCGCGCCCGTCGGATCGCTGACGAGCCGCGGGATCGAGGTCGACGCGTCGCTGCGGCTTGCGCGTCGCTGGCAAGCGGTCGTCAACTATGCGTGGACGAGGGCGCGCAACGACGACCGGTCCTTCGCGACGCCTTTGGCTCTCAACGTGCCGGATCATTCGGGCACGGTCTTCGTCGTGCATCGCTTCGATCCCGGTACGGGCCGGGACTGGCTGGTCAGCGGGGGCCTCGCCTATGTCGGCAAGCGCTCCGGCGCGACCGACGCCAGCGGCCTCGTCCTGCCCGACTATGTGAAGGTCAAGGCATCGGCCGAGATCCCGGTGTCGACGACGCTGACGCTGCGAGGGGAAGTCGATAACCTGCTGAACGCGCGCTATGCGCAAAGCTCGTACAATTCGTTCTGGATCTATCCCGGCGCGCCGCGAACGCTGCGCGCCTCGCTGCGCGCGGAATTCTAGAGGGATGTCATGACCCAGGCCCACACGCCGGCAACGCCCGGCGATACGCAGACCGCGCGCCAAAGCCCGGGCAGGCGCCTTGCGAGTATCGACGCGCTGCGCGGGCTGGTGATGGTGCTGATGCTGCTCGACCATCTGCGCGAGACGTGGATCGTCCTCGTCCCGATGCCCGATCCGGTGGATGCACGTACCGTAATGCCCGCGCTCGCGATCGCGCGCTTCGCGGCAAGCTTCTGCGCGCCCGTCTTCGTCGCGCTGACGGGACTCGCCGCCTATCTCTACGCCAGGAGCCATACACCCGGCGAGACCGCGGGCTTTCTCGTCAAGCGCGGGCTCTTGTTGATGGCGATCGACGTCGTGTATTTGTCGCCGCTCTATTGGGGGGTGGTGCCGCAGCCGACATTCTGGCTCCAGGTGATCTGGTGCCTTGGCCTGTGCATGATCCTGCTGGCAGCGCTGATCCGGCTGCCGCGACCTGCGCATATCGCGCTCGGGCTGGTGCTCGTCTGCGGGCACAACCTGCTCGACCCGATACGATTGCACCAGGGTGACACCCTTTTCCCGCTCTGGGCGCTGGTGCATCAGCGCGACGTGATCGCGTTGCCGTTCGGGTTCATCGCCAAGACGACCTATCCGATCCTGCCATGGCTCGGCGTCATGCTGCTCGGGCACGCGATCGGTCCATGGTTCGGGCACGACGTGTCGCCCACCATGCGGGTGAGGCGGCTTGTGCGCCTGGGCGTCGGGATGATCGGCGGCTTCGTCGTGCTGCGCCTTCTCAACGTCTATGGCGACGCGCCGTGGTACGTCGTCAAGGGCAGCGGCGTGCGGACCGTGATCAGCTTCCTGTCGATGACGAAATATCCGCCGTCGCTGCTGTTCCTGTTGCCGACGCTCGGCGGCGGCGCGCTGATTCTCGCGTTGCTCGAGATGCGCAGCGGATCGTGGCTGATAGAAAAGCTCGCCGTGTTCGGCGCGGCGCCGATGTTCTTCTACCTCTTCCACCTCACCGTCCTGCGCCTTCTCTATCATGGCGCGCTGGCCTGGTGGGGGCCGACCAGCGGATCGGTCTTCATGGTCGACGGCTATGGCTGGGTGATCGGCTGGTACGTCGCGTTGATCATGCCGCTTTATTACCCGACCGCGTGGTTCTCGCGACTGAAGCAGCGACGCCGCGACATTGCGTGGCTCCGCTTCTTCTGACTGCGCGCCTAACGCTGTTTCTTGGTCAGCGTCGCGGTGAAGTCCGGATCCTTGTTCGCGACCCAGTCGACGAACTTGCGCACGGCGGGGTTCGCCAGCAGGGCTTCGACATCCATCCCGTGGCGCTGCAATTCGGAATTGGTGAAGTTGGCGGTCAGGTTCTGCTGGCAGATCGGATGCATCGGAACCACGTCGCGGCCACCGCGGCTCTTGGGGACCGGATGGTGCCAGATGATGGTCTTTCCCGTGGGGCGACCGCAGAGCCAGCATGCCACCACCTCGACGGGCGCCTCGTCCTCGGCCTGCGCGTCCTCGTAGGGGCCGTGTTTCGAATGTTTACGGGCCATGTGCGTTTCGAAAGTCCCTGATGATGAGGCTGCTAGTAGCGGGGAAGTCGCGCTTGTCACAGCATCGAAGACATCGATCAGCCGGGATGTCAAAGTCGGCAGCACCAGCCGTGGGGGTCGTCGACATCATCGGACACCCGAAGCGCGCTGCGGAATGTGTGGACTTGCGCAGCCAATGGTTCCTTTCGAACGTTTAGCACCATCCCAGCTTCCCTTTTGGTTACTCATGGGATTCGGCTGGTCGCGGCGCGCGCCGGGCGGTAGGCAGATCATATTCGAAGCCCGGCGAACGCTCAGTGTTCGCCAGCATGTCGAAGCCCCTGAATTAAGGAACTATGGTTGCCGTCGATGGAAAAAATGCCAGCCCTGGCTCTGACGGGTATCAGCGGCCTCGATGATATCCTGAACGGCGGCCTGACCCCGGACCGGATGTATCTCGTCGAAGGCACGCCCGGTACCGGCAAGACCACCCTCGGGCTTGGCTTCCTCCTGACGGGTGCGGCGGCCGGGGAGACCGGGCTTTATATCACGCTCGCCGAGACCGAGATCGAGCTGCGGGCGGTCGCGCAGACGCATGGCTGGTCGCTGGACAGTCTGACGTTGTTCGAGATGGTCCCCGCCGATGGGCTGGGCGAAGACCAGGAACAGACGCTGCTGCATCCGAGTGAGGTCGAACTCGGTGAAACCGTTCGCGATATCATGGCAAAGGTCGACGAGGTTCGGCCGACGCGCGTCGTACTCGACAGCCTGTCCGAACTCAGGCTGCTCGCGCAGAGCCCGATCCGCTATCGTCGACAGATCCTCGCGCTGAAGCACTTCTTCTCGACGCGGAACTGTACCGTGCTGTTTCTCGACGACAAGAGCGGGACGGGGAGCGACCTGCAATTGCACAGCATCGCGCACGGCGTCGTCTCGCTCGATCAGATCCTGTCGGGCTTTGGTGCGCAGCGGCGGCGGTTGCATGTCGTCAAGATGCGCGGGGTCAAGTATCGCGGCGGCTATCACGACTTTGAGATCGAGCGCGGGGGCCTGCGTGTTTATCCGCGACTGGTCGCATCGGAGCATGAGACGGCGGAGGCTGGCGCCGCGGTTTCGACCGGCTCGCTCGAGCTCGACGCCTTGCTCGGAGGCGGGCTCGTGCCCGGAACCGCGACGTTGCTCACGGGCCCGGCGGGGGTCGGCAAGACGACGGCGTCGGTGCAATGCATGGTCGCCGCGCTCAAGCGGGGCGAAAACGCCGCCTATTTCCTGTTCGATGAGCGGATGCCGACATTGCTCACGCGCAGCGCGTCGCTCGGCATGGACCTCGAGCCGTATCTCCAGAACGGCCAGCTCGAATTGCGCGCGATCGATCCGGCGGAGATGTCGCCGGGGGAGTTTGCCGATGCGATCCGCAGGACGGTCGAGGATCACAGTGCGACGCTCGTCGTCGTCGACAGCCTCAACGCGTATCTCCAGGCGATGCCGAACGAGCAGTTCCTCGTCCTTCAGATGCACGAGATGCTGACATATCTCGGGCAGAAGGGCGTGGTCAGCCTCCTGATCCTCGGGCTTCACGGCGTGATGGGCGACATCCGGTCGGACGTGGATCTCAGCTATCTGTCGGATACCGTGGTCCAGCTGCGCTATTTCGAGGCGCATGGCGAAGTCCGCCAGGCGATTTCGGTGATCAAGACGCGTACCGCGCGGCACGAACGGACGATCCGCGAGTTTCAGATCGGCAGTCATGGGCTCCGGCTTGGTGAACCGCTCCGGCAGTTCCAGGGCGTTTTGACCGGGGTCCCGACATTTTCGGGTGAAGGAAAGACGCTGATGGCCAGCCAGATGGGGACGCTGGATTCACACGGTTAGCATGAACGCGCGCGTTCTGATCCTGGCGCCGCGCGGACGCGATGCGGCGATCGCGGCGGAGCTTCTCGCGCGTGGCGCGATCGAGACGCATGTGTGCGACAGCCAGCCGGACCTTGTTGAAGCGCTGCGCCAAGGGGCGGGTGCCGTCATGCTCACCGAAGAGGCGCTGGCGCCGAGCGCGTCGGCCCTGATCGATTGGGTCGCTGGCCAGCCCGCCTGGTCCGATATTCCGTTCGTGGTGCTAGCCAACGGGTCGCGGACGCCGCGCACATTGCTCGCGACCAGCCGGTTGGGCGATCTCGGCAACGTCGTCCTGCTCGAGCGTCCGTTGCACGCGGACGCCATGCTCGGCGCCGTGCGCTCGGCGCTCAAGGCGCGCGCGCGCCAGTACGAGGTTCGCGATGCGGCCGCGACGCTCGAACAGGCCGTCGTGGACCGGACGGCCGACCTCGAGGCAACGCGCGATGGCCTGGAAGTCGCGCTCGAGGCCGCGGGCATGGGGAGCTGGGACATCGATATCGTCACCGGACTGACCCGACGGACGCTGCGCCACGACGAGATCTTCGGCTATGCGACCAAGCTCGACCATTGGGACGTGGAGAGCTTCCTCGCGCATGTCGATCCGTTGCAACGCGATGCGACACAGGCCGCGTTCGACGAGGCGCTGGTCAGCGGCTCGCTCGACATCGAATGCTCGATCACGACGGCGGACGGCCGCAGCCGGTGCATCGTGGCCAAGGGGCGTGTGCGGTACGGCGCCGACGGCAACGCGATTCGGATGACCGGCGTGGTGTCCGACATCACCGATCGCCGCGACGCCGACATGCAGCTCGCGCAGGCGCAGAAGATGGATGCCATCGGCCAGCTCACCGGCGGCGTCGCGCATGACTTCAACAATCTGCTGACGCCGATCGTCGGCAGCCTCGATCTCATTCGCCGACGGCACAAGGACGACGAGAAGACGCAGCGCATGATCGGCGGCGCGTTGCAGGCAGCAGAGCGTGCGGCGACGCTGACGCAGCGGCTGCTGTCGTTCGCGCGGCGGCAGGCGCTGCAACCGCGTGCGGTCGATATCGGCAAGCTGATCGACGGCATCGTCGATCTGATCCGCCGTTCGCTCGGGCCATCGATAGCAGTGGTTCTGGATATCCCGGCGCATCTGTCGTCCGCCCGCGTCGATCCCAACCAGCTCGAGCTCGCGCTTCTCAATCTCGCGATCAACGCCCGCGACGCCATGCCGGGCGGCGGCCGGCTGACGCTGGGCGTGAGCGAGGCCAGCATCGATGGCCGCAATGCACTCGGGCTCAAGGGCGGGGGGTATGTACGGCTCGTCGTCGCCGATACGGGGAGCGGGATGGATCAGGCCACGCTCGCACGCGCGACCGAGCCGTTCTTTTCGACCAAGGGCGTTGGCAAGGGAACGGGGCTGGGCCTCTCGATGGTGCACGGGCTCGCGGCGCAATCCGGGGGGACGCTCAAGCTGGAAAGCGTGCCCGGCACCGGGACGACGATCGAGCTGTGGCTTCCCGCGTCTGCCGAGACGGGTGTCGAGCCGGACAAGCCGGTGGCCGAGCCGGTCGTCGCCGAGCGGGCGGCGACGGTGCTTCTCGTCGATGACGAGGAGCTGGTCCGATCGGCCACCGCGGAGATGTTGCGTGACATCGGCTACAGCGTCATCGAGCTCGCGTCCGCGTCGCAGGCGCTGTCGGCGATACGTTCGGGAATCGATGCCGATATTCTCGTCAGCGATTATGTGATGCCCGGAATGACGGGAGGACAGCTGATCAACGAACTGCGCGCGACCGGGGTTCGTATTCCGACATTGCTGGTCACCGGATATGCCGCCACGGGCGAGGACGTGCCGGGCGACGTGACGCGCCTCGCCAAGCCGTTCCGCCAGGTCGATCTTGCCGCGCGCGTCAACGAATTGCTTCGTCCGTTGCAAGACCCTGCTGAAACTGCCGCGATCGCACGTTGAAGCCAGTCGGTCGCCAACGCTGACCGCAGCTCGTCATCGCGTTACGATCCACGGCTGCTCGCTTGATGATCAGACTATGGTGGCTGGTCGTGTTAGTCAGCTACCCGGACCAAAGCCGTCTCGATGCGACCGATGCGCTCGGTCAGCCCCTCAGGGTCACCCAGCAGGACAAGGGGGCGTTGAAACGCGTGAGTTTGGAAAAATTGCCATAAAAGTGAAATTTGCATTTGACGGGGTTGGGGGAGGGGCCTAGAGGGGTGTCACCGCAGCGGAGTGCCTTACG
>NZ_LMKN01000011.1 GCF_001421535.1 Sphingomonas sp. Leaf20
CACCGACAACTTCGGGCTCGGCTGCATGCCAACCATGAGGAGGGCTTGCCTCGTTGCTTCCGCCACGGCGCTATCAATCGCCTGCTGCTTCGTAAATTCTTCCGGTGGATGGTCCGCCCACAGCTGGATGGCTGCCGCAAGGCTGTCGGCCGGCGGTGCTGGCACGGGTGGGGACGGCAAGGCCTGCAAAACAATGGCGAGTAGCTGGAGCATTTACCGATGTTGCCATACCTAAGCCGATGTCCGCAATTGAGCGTTAGCGGTCATTCGACGCGATTGGCTCCAGAACGTCCGGAATTATTGGAAGGCGGAGCGGCTGCTCTCTGGACGAAGGTGTCTTACTCTCTGCTTTGGGACGTTGCGTCATTGGCCCGAGCTGAATGCTAACTCGGCGTCGAAAGCGTGATGTCACTCCTCTTTACCTGCCAAACTCTCTTGTCAGGTGTGGCCACATACAACGGCATGCCAAGGCTGTATGAGGCGAACACATGAAGCTCGGTAGGAACAGGATCCAAAAGGTGATTGATCATGAAGCCGACCGGTGTCGCACCGGCTGGCAGCTTGGGCACCTTCATGTTCAAGCAGTTCACGCTGTAGGGCCGATAGCTGAGAACCTTGCCGTCTGATCCAACCACGACACGGTAGTTCCCACCCAGCGGGTATGTTCCGGCGTCCTGCTGGGCCGACAACAGGTAGACGGCAGTTGGGCCATCCTTACGCGAGGGCAGAACGATGGTGTTGAAAGGCCGTGAGTTACAGGGTCGATAAGATCGCTCTTGCGCTGTGACTGCGCCGATTTCCCGGGCTCGCGCCAATACAGTCTGTTCCCGCGTCAGAGCGATCGGTTGGGCAAGCACCTCGTTCCGGAACACTTTCCCCCCGCGCACGTCCGCGACGAAGAAGGCTTGCGCATCAGCAGCCCCACCACGGTAGTAGGTGACGCGGAGCAACTGCTCGCCAATCTGCTCGACGATATAGCCGCCAGCGCCTGCGAGCTTTTCCTTTGGAATCTTCGCTGTGAGCGCATCCGAGCTGAGCCAAGCGGCACGATCGTATTCGTAGAGTGTGCGCCCAAGGCTGGACGATTGTGCCCGCCGTTGCTCGATCTGTGCAGGTGTTGGTGCGGTACCTGGAGCGAGAGGAGCTGGAGGCGTGCCACCCGGTCCTTGTAAGCCAGCAATGAGAGTCCATCCAACGAGCGCCAGCAGCATCACGATCTCCTATCGAGCAAGGCTAGCCGAAGCGAAGCATCCTTCAAGCCATTCCGGCGCGCAATTTTGTCGGTAGGGCTTAGGCAATACCCGCGATTGGGCGACACCGGCATTTCCGGAAGTGTGTGGAAAGCGGACGGGGTATCTCTAGGGCGCCAAGGGGTACGCCGGATCCCGGGGAGGGCGGAATTTGATGGCGGTGGCGGAGGACATCCCCGCCGCTGCCCTGACTATTTAATGCTATGCCCTGGTTCACGACTGCGTTCCCCGAGCGCGGCGTAGATGGCTGCCTGATCCAGATGAGCTCGGCGCTTTTCTTTCGTATCCGCCCCTGCGGCAGCTTCCAGTTCATCCGACGCCAACTTCTCAAAATCTGGCTCGGGTTCGATGTATGCCATTCAGAAACCTCGCCGTTCAACCAAGCGCGGGCCGGTACGACAGCGAACACCATGCGCAAATACTCAAACTAATACGCTTTCAGGGATTGTCTCATATCGAGACAAACCAACGTGGTTCGTGCGGACAGTGGATGAGGTTCATTTGTTACCGTAGAGACGCGCCGTGATGAAAGCATTCTGCCAGATAGCTCGCAGAACCGGAGTCTGGCCCTCGTCATAAGGGCAGTGTTCCAGCCGCCCTTCTTTCTCCTTACCGGCTGCTAGCCCTTCGGTTTGGGCAGTAAGCGCCGTCGTCGTATCTGTCATGATGGCGGAAAAATACTCAATCAAGGGGAGCGGTCATCCCGTCTCTACAGCCGTCCTGTTAGATCCAACTTATTACCAATAACTAACTAAGCTATGACGTCGGTGGTTCAATCCTAAGGTATCTGCCACGGGAGGACGGGGTACGCTCGCGGTAAACGGCGCGAATGCTCGTGGCTGCTGCGGAGGACACCTCCGCCGCAATCGCGTGTCCGCTATTGGTGGGTTAGCGGACCGGCCGTTATTGGGTAGGCGGCCAGTGTTAGCAGACATAGCGTGGCGCAGCCGCTTTTCAGAAAGGGGCCGTTGATCGAGAACGAGCTTCTCGCGCTAGTATCTTGACGCAGGTAACGGCGCTATCATACCACTATTGACGGTCTTCACGGAATAATACTGAACCTCACGGTCCCCACGAGATTTAGTGGTTTCCTGTTCATTCAGCATAACCGCTATAACATAGCAGCTCGTTGAGCGGGGGGTTCCGGCAATGACGGCGGTTGTGCAACTTTCTTTTGTGACACCGATGCGCGAGAAACCTCGGTCGGCCGCCATTTTAGAAGCCTTGATTATGAGTTTATCGTATAAGGATAAATTATCATGTGGATCCGACATGATATACGTTCTGATCTGGTTATTTGATTGATAAGAACCGCCGACCTCGCCCCTCGATGGAAGGCCAAATCGTTTCGAGAGTAGGCCCGAAAACTGTGCGTTCGCACAGGTCGAGACGAATAAAGATATGACACAGAATCCTAGAACATCTATCCGCATCAGAAAGCCCTGAATTATAATTGATATTCTGTAATTAGACCCAATATATCTAGGATCTGTAAAAACTGGACGAAATTGCAGGATCGAACGGCCGCTTCCGGCGGCAGGGCCGGTCCGCTTGTATCTCCATGTTTGGGCATAAGCGGAATGGCCAGTTTGGAAACACGAGCGGTCGTTGACTAGTCCGCGGCGGACAACCATCCTGACGCCGATGGAGGGATGGTTGGAGCTTCGTCTTAAGCTTTTGGTCGTTCCCGTTCTCGTCGGGGGTGCAGTCTTTGCGGCGATTCTCCTGGCACTGCGGTGGCTGATCCCTGACGATCGAACCCATCTCAAGCGCAGAGTGGCCCTGTGCTGGCTTGTCGGCTTATCTACGGCGTTATGGATCGGGTTCGAGTTAGAAGACGCCAAGGCAGCCGCCATCCACAATCGCAACATCGGCATTCCTGTCGTATTCATCTGGGCATGGGTCACGATGGTGCTGCCCGCACCGTTCGTCGGGATGGCCATGCTGTCACTCGGCGGTGACTGGCTAGGTACGCTCGGCAATCACCGAGACGAGTGACCCGCCTAGGCGTTTTTGGACGTTTTCGGCGAGTTGTGGCAACGCTCAACCCGCCTCTGCGAATGAGACATCGCCTCGTACGGCGCGGTTTCACCTTACCTAAGGCTCGGCCGGAACATCTATTTCTGGTGGATTCCGGTCCGTCTGCTTTAGAGCGGAGAGATGCGAAATTGCCGTTGTGTCAGCCCAAACTATCGGGCGAAGGGCCTTCAAGATCGGGCCGGCGGATTGACTCCCCCCCAGACCTTTCCCAAACTTGCAGGATAGCAATCCATTCTGCAATCATCGGGTTTCCGGGGCAATTGAAGCCGTCATCTCGAAGATGTAATGGCGGATCATCGTGTGCTTCGCTAATGGTCTCACCAGTCTTGCTATCGAATGGATAGCCTAAGACGGGTTCCACAACGTTCTGTAGCAAGATGGCTTGTGTGCCGATGGCAACGGCGAATGCGCGACGGCACTGTTGGCAGCATACCCGCACCAACATATTTGTGCGGGCAAAGGTCGCTCTATCTGGAGCGTATTCACAGTACCGCGGGATACCGTTGAGCCACCAAGTCGGCGGCTCCGAGATACGATCCGTGATGTCCATGAGGGGGTAGTGCATCTCGATCCCTGCCTTCGAAGGTGAACCTATGGCAGGTTTCAGGTGAGGGATAGCCCTAGGGGAACGACTAGGTTTGGGCGGAATGTGCCCTGCCCTTACTTCCGGTCAGACCCACAAAGTGACATTCGAGCTCGTCTTCCGTCTTCCGAACTCCAGACGTTCATTCATAATCGATGCGGATGTTATGTCGCCGCCTTCCCAACCGACTTCACGATCGGCGCTCATGACAGCCTCGCCTGACGCCGGGACTAGACGCGCATCGCATCGACAAAGGCTTGGAACGCGACGGTTGGCTGACGCCGGCTTGGATAATAAAGGTGGTTTGCCGGCAGCGTGGGCGCTCAACCGGCAAGCACCTCAACGAGCGTGCCATTGACCAGTTGCCGCTCGGCGTGCGGTATCGGCAGACAGGCGATACCGAGCCCGGCAACCGCGGCGTCGCGCATCACGTCGACGGGGGCTGTCAGTCTAACGCGAACCGCTCTCCACATGATGGATCTCGGCCTTGGAATGTGGCGGCTTAACTCACGAGGATCTGCCACTCCGCCGACGCGGCGGAGCGTCGTTCCTTGTAAGTCTGGCGGTCGACGAGGTGGCGCTCGAGATTGAAGTGGTTGTGAACGCTGGCATGGACGGATGCGAGTTTCTGCAACGTCGTCATCCGCCTGAATCGGTGCATCGCTCGCTCCCGTCATTGGAACGAGAGGTGGCTGTTCTCAACACGATTATTGGGCCAACAGCCGACCTCCCGCTTTTCTTCGTTGCCCAGTTCACGCATCGCTGCGCGATAAGAGCGCAGCCCATCAGTGGTGACCCCTTCCGGCGAACCATGCCGTTTCAGCGCTTTCTTCGTGAAAGTGAGTGCTGCCGCCTTGTCCCTGGTCTTGGAAACGAAGCTGTCGAGGATCTCGCTTTCGTGATCTACAGCGCGCCACAGGTACACCATCTCACCATTAAGCTTCACGTACATCTCGTCCAGATGCCAGCGCCATTGTCGGAAACCCCGCATCGCACTCACCCGCTGGCGACGGATGTCGCTGGCGAACATCGGGCCGAACCTGTTCCAACACATGCGCACCGTTTCATGGCAGATGTCGATACCGCGACCGTACAGCAGGTCCTCGACGTTCCTCAGCGATAGCAGGAAGCGAATGTACATCATCACGACCAGCGGATCACTTCGGGCGACGAATTGAAACGTCGAAACGGACTCGGCGGTAGCGCGCCCCAGATTTGCGGCTCATCTAAGTATGGTATCAGCCGCCTACCCTGTTTGCCACGTTGCTTTGACAGAGCCACTTTAGCTGCTGCTGGGTTTCAAAAGTCGGTTAACGCGCTGCTCCGGTTGTTAGGCGGGCTTGGGTGCGGCCTGCCAGCCGCCCCCTAACGCCCGGAACAGGTCGACCTGTGCGCCCGCGATCCGCGCGTCGGCCGCGGCGAGCTCGGTATCGGTATCTGCCAGCGTCCGCTCGGCGTCGAGGACGTCGAGGAAGTCGATCTGGCCTTCCCGCTGGCGCGCGCGGGTGATGCGCGCGGCGGTGGCGGCGTTGTCATGCGCGGACTGTAACTGCGTGCGGCGATCGAGTTCGCGCGCATAGTTGGACAGCGCGGTCTCGGTTTCCTCGAGCGCGGTCAGCACGCTGCCGTCGAAACTGGCTAGCGCACCGCGCGTGTCGGCCTCGGCACCGGCGATGCGCGCGCGCGCCGCCGATTGATTGACCGACCAGTTGAGCAGCGGACCGAGCAACCAGCGGATCGGCCCGCCGGTGAAGACGTCGCCGACGCTGAGCGCGGTCGAACCGATCGAAGCGCCGAGCGCAATCTGCGGATAGAGCTGCGACGTCTGCACCCCGATCCGCGCGGTGGCGGCGGCGAGCCGGCGTTCGGCGGCGTGCACGTCCGGGCGACGCGCAAGCAGGCTCGCGCCGTCGCCGATCGGGATCGGTCGGTCGAGCCGCGGCGTCGTGACGCGCGCGCCGGCGCTGGCGGGCAGGTCCTGCGGGGTGCGGCCGGTGAGCGTGGCGAGGCGGAAGAGCGCAGCCTGACGCTCGGCTTCGATCTGCGGGATGTTCGCGGCGCGCTGATCGCGCAGCGCGGCGATCCGGACCTGGTCGAGACGGGCGGCGCGGCCTGCGTCGACCCGCTTGCCGGTCAGCGTGTTCGACTTGTCGAGCAGATCGACGATCCGCCGGGCGACCGCGAGGCGTTCTGCGGACGAGGCGGCATCGACATAGGCGCGCGTGGTGGCGGCGACGATCGAGACACGGACCGCGTCGGCATCGGCCTGCGCCGCGCCGACATCGCCGCGCGCGGCCTCAACGTTGCGGCGGACCCGGCCGGCGAGATCGACCTCGTAGCTGACGTCGAGGCCGACATCGTACGTGGCGCGCTCGCGGTCGAAGCCGGGCAGGTTCTGGAGTTGCGAGGTGCGGGAGTAATTGCCGCTGCCGCTTGCGTTCACTTGGGGCTCGCGGTCGGTCTTCGCGCCGCGCAGCGAGGCGCGGGCGCTGTCGAGGCGGGCGACGGCGACGCGCAGGTCAGTGTTCGCCGCGAGCGCGTCGGCGACGAGGCCGTCGAGGACCGGGTCGCGGTACATCCGCCACCAGTCGTTATCGGGCGCCGTCGCGACGGTGGCCGCGCTGGCGGTGACGAACGATGCCGTCGCCTTGGGCGGGGTGATCGGCGCGACATAGTCGGGGCCGGCGGCGCACGCGGCAAGCGTCAGCGCCGAGAGGCTCGCGAGAAGCAGGGACTTCATGAGGCTGGTCCTATTCGGCTGGCTGAAGGGTCGCGGCGGGGGCAGCGGCTGGCTTGCGGCGTTCGAACCGCATCGCCAGCGCCCGTGCGACGACATAGAAAGTGGGGGTGAAGAGCAGGCCGAAGCCGGTCACGCCGATCATCCCGAAAAACACCGCGGTGCCGAGCGCCTGGCGCAGTTCGGCGCCCGCCCCGTCGGCGATCACCAGCGGCACCGCGCCGAGGATGAACGCGAAGCTCGTCATCAGAATCGGCCGCAACCGGTCCTTCGCCGCGCGCACCGCCGCCTCGACCGGGGACAGGCCATCCTGTTCCTCGGCCTGCTTGGCGAACTCCACGACCAGGATTGCGTTCTTCGCGGCCAAGGCGATGAGCACGACCAGCCCGATCTGCGTCAGGACGTTGTTGTCCATGCCCCTCAGATTCACCCCGGTCATCGCCGCGAGCAGACACATCGGCACGATCAGGATGATCGCAAGCGGTAGCGTCAGGCTCTCATATTGCGCGGCGAGCACGAGGAAGACGAACAGCACGGCCATCCCGAAGACCAGCGCGGCGGTGCTGCCGGCCGCCTTTTGCTGGTAGGCGATGCCGGTCCAGTCATGCGCGTAGCCAGCGGGTAGCGACGCATCGGCGAGCTTTTCCATCGCCACCAGCGACTGGCCCGAGGAATAGCCCTTCGCGGTGTCGCCATCCACCTCGACCGCGGGGAAGAGGTTGTAGCGGACGACGCGGTACGGGCCGGTCTTGTCTTTGAAGGTCGAGACCGAACCGACCGGGACCATCTGGCCCGAGTTGGAGCGCGTCTTGAGGTTGGCGATGTCCGCGGTGGTGTTGCGGAACGGTGCGTCGGCCTGCGCGGTGACGCGGTAGGTACGCCCTAACAGGTTGAAGTCGTTGACGAACGCCGAGCCGAGATAGACCTGCAACGCCTCGAACACGCGCTCGGGGGGGACGCCGAGCAGATTGGCCTTGGCGCGGTCGACATCGGCGAAGATGCGCGGTGTGGCGGTGTCGAAGAAGGTGTAGACCTGCGCCAGGCCCTTGGTCTGGTTCGCCTTGCCGATCAGGTCGTAGCTCGTCTTGCCGAGCTCGCCATAGCCGTGGCCGCCCTGGTCCTGCACCATCAGGCGATAGCCGCCGGCCGAGCCGATCCCCTGGATCAGCGGCGGCGGGACGATCAGCAGCCGCGCTTCGGTGATGTCGCCGGTCGCCTTCTGCGATTCCGCCATGATGCTGGCGAGCGTGACGCCAAGCTTCTTGCGTTCCTCGAAGCTTTTCAGCGGGATGTACGCAGCGGCACTATTGGGGGCGAGCGTCTGCGACGGGCCGTCGAAGCCCGCGAGCATGACCGCGCCCTTGACGCCGGCGAGCGGCAGGATGCGCTTGGCGACCTTCTGCATCACCGCGTCGGTACGCTCGACCGACGAGCCCGGCGGGAGCTGGATGACGGTCAGGAAATAGCCCTGGTCCTGCGCAGGGACGAAGCCCGACGGGGTGACCATGAACACGCCGACCGTGACCGCGATCAGCGCGGCATAGGCGACCATCATCCGCTTCGGCGCGGCGACGAGGCGCGCAGTGAGGCGGGCATAGCTTTCGCTCATCCGCTCGAACCCGCGGTTGAACGCGTCGCCCGCGCGGCGCACCGTGCGGGTCAGGCGATTGCCCGAGTCTGCAGGGGCGTTGGGCTTGAGCAGCATCGCCGCGAGCGCCGGCGACAGCGTCAGCGAGATGAGCAGCGAGATGATCGTCGCGGTCGAGATCGTCACTGCGAACTGGCGGTAGAACGCGCCGGAAAGCCCGGTCAGGAACACCGTCGGGATGAACACCGCGCACAGCACGAGCACGATCGCGACGAGCGCACCCGACACCTCGTCCATCGACGTGCGCGCGGCCTCCAGTGGCGAGAGCCCGTGTTCGAGGTTGCGCTCGACATTCTCGACCACGACGATCGCGTCATCGACGACGATCCCGATCGCGAGGACGAGGCCGAACAGCGAGAGGTTGTTGAGGCTGTAGCCGAACGCGGCGAGCACCGCGAAGGTGCCGATCAGCGAGACCGGGATCGCCACGATCGGGATGATCGCCGCGCGCCATTTCTGCAGGAAGACGAGGATGACCAGAACGACGAGGATCATCGCCTCGAACAACGTATGCTTCACCGCGTCGATCGACTGCGCGATGAATTCGGTCGGGTTGTAGATGACCTTGTATGCGAGGCCCTTGGGAAAGCGCTTCGACATGCTTTCCATCTCGGCGGTGACGGCCTGCGCGGCGCCGAGCGCGTTCGAGCCGGGACGCTGGAAGACCGCGGCAATGACCGTGGGCTTGCCGCTGAGATAGGTGTTGGCGCCGTAATCCTGCGCGCCGAGTTCGACCCGCGCGACGTCCGAGACGCGGACCTGGCGGCCCTGCGCATCGGTACGGATGACGACGTCCGCGAACTGCTTGGGATCGGTCAGGCGCCCTTGCGTCTCGACGTTGAGCTGAAACGCGCTGTTGCCCTTGTCGTACGGCGGCTGGCCGAGCGTGCCGGCGGCGACCTGGACGTTCTGTGCGCGGAGCGCCGCGACGATCTCGCCCGCGGTGAGGTCGAGCGCGGCGGCGCGGCCGGGGTCGATCCACACGCGCATCGAATAATCGCGCGCGCCGAACAGCTGCACGTCGCCCACGCCGTCGATCCGGCTGAGGCGATCGCGGACCTGAGTCAGCGCGTAGTTGGAGATGTAGCCGCGATCGAGCGAGTTGTCGGGCGAGACGAGGTTCACGACCATCAGGAAGTCGGGCGACGTCTTCCGCGTGACGACGCCCAATCGCTGGACGTCCTCGGGCAGCCGCGGCACCGCGACCGCGACGCGGTTCTGGACGAGCACCTGTGCGGCATCGAGATCGGTGCCGATCTTGAAGGTGACGGTGATCGTCACCTTGCCGTCGCCGGTCGATTGCGACGACTGGTACAGCATGTTGTCGACGCCGTTGATCTCCTGCTCGATCGGCGCGGCGACGGTTTCGGCGACCGTCTCGGCCGAGGCGCCGGGATAGGTCGCGCTGACGGTGACGGTGGGGGGGACGATGTCGGGATATTGCGACACCGGCAACGTCATGTAGGCGATCGCGCCGACGATCGTGATGATTACCGCGATCACGCCCGCGAAGATCGGCCGGGTGATGAAGAAGCGCGAGAAGCGCATGGGAATTTCCTCGGTAGAGGGACGCGGGCACGCGCCAACACCACCCCGGCGAAGGCCGGGGCCCAATTGGGCGAACCGCAGTGATTAGGTCGAAACGCTATCCCATTTGGGCCCCGGCCTTTGCCGGGGTGGACGCCTATTTCGCGAGCGTGGCTTCACCCGAGATGGGCTGGACGGAGGCTGGCGCAGCGGCCCCCGTCGCGACCGCGATCCGTCCCGCCTTCGGCGCAACCGTGGCGCCCGGCATCGCCATCTGCGTGCCCTGGATGATGACCCGGTCGTTCGGCCCGATCCCCGAGCGGACGATGCGCAGGCCATCGACCACCGGCCCAAGCTCGACCGGCTTCTGGCTCACGACGTTCTTCGCATCGATCGTCAGCAGCACCTTCCGCGCCTGATCGGTCTGCACAGCATCGTCCGGCACCAGCAGCGCCTGTCGCGTCCCTGCACTGGCGAGCCGCATGTTGCCGAACATCCCCGGTGTCAGGAAATAGCCGGGGTTCGCGATCACCGCGCGGCCGCGGATCGTGCCGGAGCGCTGGTCGAGCCCGTTGTCGGTGAAGTCGAGCTTGCCCTTCCAGCGATGCTCGGTCTCGTCCTGCAGCTGGATCTCGACCGCGGCCGGGGCCGCGCCGGGATGCCGTGCGCGCTGCGTCTTGAGATACAGCGCCTCCGACCCGTCAAAATTGAAGTAGATCGGATCTAGGGCGTTGATCGTCGTCAGCACGGTGCCGCCGGTGCCTTCGCCGCCCGCGACCTGGTTGCCCGCATCGACGCGGCGATCGGAGATGCGCCCGCCGATGGGTGCACGAACCTGCGTGAATCCGACGTCGAGCGCGCGGGCGCGTTCGCGCGCCTGCGCGGCGGCGAGCGCGGCGGTGGCGGCTTCGAGCTTGCCACGCAGCGCGTCGACTTCACCCGCCGAGACGGCTTCGTCGGCAACCAGCCGCTGCGCGCGGCCGAGGTCTGTACGCGCGAGCGACAAGGCGCTTCTGGCGCTCGCGACGTTGGCGTGCGCTTCGGCAAGGGCTGCGGCGAACGGACGCGAGTCGATCGTGAAGAGCAGCTGGCCCTTGCGGACGATATCGCCGTCGTGGAAGTGGACGCCGGTGACTTCGCCCGCCACGCGCGGCCGGATCTCGACGCTGCGGCTCGGCGCGAACCGGCCGACATAATCGTCCCATTCGCTCACCTGTCGCACCAGCGGCGACGCCACCGTGACCGAGGCGGGCGGGGGTGCTGCCATCGCCGCGTCGGGATGATCGAACAGCTTCACGCCGACCGCGCCGAACAGCGCGACGGGCACCAGAACTATCGCGCCGCGCTGCCATGCGGGGCGTCGATGGCGACCGGCGGGCGGCGTCGCGGCGACATCGGCGTCGTGCGCGGCCGTAATCGTGGTCAGCTGGTTCACCCTGCGATGCTCCGCTTCTGCTGCGCGCCGACGCGCATGCCCGTCACGCTTTCGACCAAAGTCTCGATCTGCGCCTCGACGAAGCCGGCGGCGAGGAAGTTCTGGATCTCTGCCATCGGCAGCGCGAAGCCGCGGCGCCATGCGTATACGGCCATCCGCCGCAGCGCTTCGAGCCGGGGGTCGGCGAGCCGCAACGCGGTGCTGAGGCCGAACAGGCTGCCCATCGCCCGTGACATGCGGCTGGGGCCGGACAGGCTGCGCAACGTGTCGCGCTTGGCGAGCGCGATGACGCTCCATTCCAGCGGCGAGAAGCCGGTCGGCGCGCGCGCCGACACGGTCTGTGCGCGGCTGGTGACGGGCGAGGCGAACATGTTGTCGAGGTCGAGGTAAGCCATGGGATTGTCCCCCTTTTGATTTTTCGGGCAAGCACCGGCCTTCGTCGGTGGACGGCCCACCAACGTCAGCTGATCGCAAGGCACGCACGGTCGTTGCCGGCACATCACCATGCCGCGCTTGCCCGCTTGAAGTTTCGAGAGTCCAGACGACCGAAGCCATCTGTTCCGAGTTAGGTGGTGACCGTGGTCATGGGTTGTTGTCCCCGGTTGCCCCGTCCGCTCTAGGAAGGAGCTTCGATACCAGTCGGTATATAAACCGCACGTTCATCTAGTCAACAGACTTTTGTACCGTGCGGTATTTTTTATTGCGACCGTAACAAAGCATGAATTCCATGTCGGCGGACTGACCGGATTACTTGGTTGGCCACACCAACAGGCTGGTCTCGACGAGCTGGTTGAGCTCAGTGCAGGTCGCGCCCGAACCGCCTTGGATCGACAGACCCTGCATGATCGCGAACAGATACCGCATCAGCGCGTGCGACTCGAGACCGTTGGGGAATTCGCCGGCAGCCTTGGCCTCGTCGAACCGTTTCATCAAAGCGGCCTCCGACGACGCGCGACGCTTGGCGACCTCGGCCTTGATCGGCTCGGCCTCCGCACTGCACGCGACGCTGCTGATGACGCTAAGGCATCCCTTGGGATCGCAGGTGCTCATCTGCATCTGGAGTGCACCCCGGAGCAGTCTTTCCGCTACGGCGCGCGCGGTCGGCGCGTCGAGCGCGGACGTCATATAAGCAAGCTTTTCACGCTCGTAGAGGTCGAGCGCCTTATGGAAGAGCGCCTCCTTGTTGCCGAACGCGGCGTAGAGACTGGGCTTGGTGATTCCCATCTCAGCGGTCAGTTCCGCCATCGACGCGCCCTCGTAGCCGTTGCGCCAGAACACGCGCAACGCACCCGCTAACGCTTCGTCGAGATCAAACTCGCGGGGGCGGCCCTTGGGGGCGGTGAGCGTGCAAAGCCTATTCATACCGTTCGGTATATAGTGACAATGCGCCAAGGGTCCAGTGACTGGAACATGCTGGTGGAAGCGCTCACCGATCGTGCGCCGCTGATCGCCCGCCAGGTGCCCTTGAACCGAAGCCAGCTGGACACTGCGGTTGCGGCATGCGCGGTGGACGGGATAGCGCGACGGCTATCAACTTCTGAGATAGCGGAGGTTCGGCAATCTCTCTCGACCGCAACTGGGCAGAAATTCTGGGAGGCGGCAAGCATCACAGATCGGCCGCTGGAAGGCTGCTATCAAGCTGCCCTCAATCTCAAGCCGGTAGCTGCCGACTATCTTGCCGCCGGCTTGCGTCCGCCAACGCCGCCCAAGCCGCTGAAGCGGGACATGTCGATCGTCTACTGACAGATCGGGAACGGCCGCTTTCCACCATGTCGCGAAGGTCGCGATCGGCAAAGCAGACCCCAGAAGCGGACAGTCGGCAGTCGCTCACATGTCGCCACTCTTGTCGCGGAGCGCTCGCCCGATAGCTGTCGTTCGTTCAGCTTACTCGCTATGTGGTTTACGGATCTTGTGATGACCCCAAGCGAGTAGGGACACATGCAAAGTGGAGTTTGGGTCGTACTAATCTGGCTTGCGCCATGCTTGCCGGTAGCGTTATTCGGCTGGAGGCGAGCTAGCTTAAGGCGAACTCTTGCCGCAGAAGCGTGGACCGTCATTGCCTCGGCCATCACCCTAGTGCTTGTGGGCTTCAGCGCCTTGGGCGACTGTGCCGAAGACGTAATCGGTCCTGTGACGGGCAACCCGTGTCATGCGGCTAAAAGTCAGGCGACGCTGGTTAGCTTGGCGTTCGGATTTGCCATCTTGGTTGCTGGAAATTGGCTGATATTCCGTGGCTCCCGTAAGTAGGCGTCGGCTTTCTATCGTAAGCAGACCGTCCGCTTACCGGGCTTCACCGCTGAAAGCAGTCGGGCCGCTCACCTCCCTATCGCAACATTCGCGAGCGGATAGCCGGGCTTCAAAATAGGTCATCGCAACGATAAACCCGCGTTCGAAGTTGGGGAGCGAGGGAAGGGGCGTGAACGTCTGGTTGTGTGTCAGCCAAGACTTAGCTCAGGAAGGCTTAGCCTATCGCTCTGCGGTCTGCGCCGCGACATGGTGTGGATCGTCGCCAAGGACATTGTTACCCATGCCGCCGCCTCCAGCCCCGCCGCCGCCCATACCACCACCGCCGCCGCCGCTCCGGCCAGCATCGTCTTTGCGGCTACCACCTCTGCCGCCGCCGGACGACGCCGGACGCGCGGGTCCTTGCATAGCGATGGTTAGGTCGGCCGGGATCGGGTCGAGATCAAGCGCATCGCGCACGAACGCACGCAGCGACACAACCAACTCATGCGTGTGGACTGGGTGGCCCGCAACCAGCTCGCGAACCGCCCTGTCCGCGAGCCGGACATGCTCCTCCGTACCGAGCAAGATGATATCGGACAGCGCGGCCTCGACCGCGTCGCGGATCCGGCGCGTGCGGTCCGACCGTGCCGCGCCTTCCGCACTAAGGTCCAGCGCAGCCATCGGCTCCTCTGCGACGACGCCCTGCTCCCGCCGCCGCAAATCGCGCCGGTGGGCCGGATCGACGGTTAGGTCCCCCGTGAACGAGCCGCCAAGGACCTTGTAGGCAGCGATAAGCGTCTTCAGGCGCTCATTGATCTGCCGGTTCATCCGTTCACGCCGCTGCTGGAACGTCATTTGGGTGAGCAGACGGATGCCAACCCCCAAGAGCGTAACGAGCGTCAGTCCGAGGATGGTGGCGAGCAGGCTCTGCCAAGAAGTGAAATCCAGACCGCGCAAGTGCATCCCCCTAGCACCGCATTCTGGACCTTCGTCGTCTAGATGGAAAGCCCGTGGAACGTGCACCCGTTATATCTGGCGCACGTAACACAGGGCGAGGCGGGTGCCCGTGACCCGGTAGATAATTTCACGAATGACAGGAAGTATTACGTCAGATGAGAGGCTATATTATTGAACGTCGCTGACAGGCTTGTGCCAACCTGTTGCATTGCGGCAATTGCCGATACTGCGATGAGAGCGGCAATAAGGCCGTATTCAATGGCTGTAGCGCCACGGCGATCTCTGAGAAACCTTAGCATATTTCCGCCCCTTTTGTTCTAATGTCCCGCACAGCCTAATAATATGATTGGCAATAAAAGTTATTAATCGGTGCGGTGTTTTATGTACAAGGGGCGAGCGCATCGTGTATTAAATGTATAATTATAATATTCTGAAATATTCCAGCTTCCACAAAGCCGATACACTTTCAGCGCCCGGGAAGCATCTGACATTACTGGAAAGTCATCGTGTCGCGGTCCTGGTGATCTGACGTTTGAGCACCGTGGTTTCAGCTGAATTTGGCCTTGCCTCCTCACGAGAAAGCCGCGTCGTTTGCCAATATCGTCCTGCCGTGGATCAATGGTTGGAACGATCCGCAGCCCCTGTCCGCTAGCTACCCACGGGAGAATGGGCATGCTGACAACGTTGCGTCCTGAAGTTCTGAGGGTTTCCGCGAGCGACGGGAACGTCCTCGTCGGTGCCCCGGGTCTCGCCGTCACGCTTGATATCGAAGCGGCGTCATTTCTTTCAGACGAACTACTCGCGGGGTGTACCGCTGCTCGCCGCCAACAGCGTGCGTCGATCGCCCAGGGATCCTTTTTGGACGAGTCCTCACCAAGGTGAGCGACATGGCGATGATGTACCGGCGCCGCGGTGGTTCCCCCCGCGCGCGAGTGCCTGGGCTACCCGTCGGGCAACTGACCAATAGGCAGGTTTGGCTTACCGCTAGCACGATCCTCGCGGTGCATAGTTCGTTGACCGGGGAATATCTCTGCGACGATCTGGGAGAGGCGATTGGACCCGAAATAGGGTTCGAGAATCTACGTCGGATTGCCTCCGCCATCGACACGATCATGATGGTCGAACCGCTTATGCCTCGGTGTTAAACAACAAACTTGCCGGATCGTGTCGTTCATTAACGCTTCAAAGCTAGGCCAGGCTCGGGAAGGGAAGCCGTGGGGTGATCGATTATCAAAGCTATCTGATCGATCTTGCCTTGACGGTTCTCCGGGAAGTGGCCGAGGCGCCGGCAGCGGACCAAAACCTTCAAGCGGAACGAGGCTGGCCCTTCGGGTTCTTCGTCCCCATTGCCCTGACCAGTGGCCGCTTACGCAATTCTGGAGCGGCATAAACGCAACGGACGACATGGTCCGCCCGCGGATCGTCACAGCCTCGTTGAACGGCATAATCCATCAGCTCGCGGCATCAGGGGCTTGGCCGATGAATCGGCAGGCGTAGGCGCCATTGCCGTTGCCCAGATCCACGTTAAGTCAGTTGATGCCGACAATGAAGGTCATCGAACTCGTCCGCCGAGATAGCTTGCCCGATCGGGTCGCCCACGCATAGACCTGAGGATGATGACGATGTTCCTGCGTCTCGATCTGATCAGGTTTTTGAACGATCGCAGTTTGCTGGAGGCGTGTCGTCAGGCTGACGGCGAGGCGGGGAGTTTCGTCAGGGAAGCGCTGGCCGCTGAAATCAAACGGCGGAACCTCGACACATGATGACTGACCGGGACGTCTGGCTGAAGGCAATGGCGGTCGTCCAGGCGCATGGCACGATGGAGGGAGCGCCCGTCATGGACACTCTGGTCCACGTGTTGGGAGATGATCCCCACCGGGATGACTGAGCGCGGGTCGCCGCAGCAGTCGATGTCATCAACTAGAGCCAGCCTTAGTGAGATAACGCGCCAGCCGTGGCAAACGTATCGTTAATGGTTCGGAATTAGGCGAGGCCCCGAAAGGAGCCACCATGGTTCAGTTGCTTAACTCGCTCCGAAGGAATGTCCGCGGCGCGACCGCCATCGAGTACGGTCTGATCGCAGCCCTCATCGCCGTTGCTGCGATTGCTGCGATGCAGGGTCTGGGCGGAAGTTTGAATAAGACGTTCAATAACGTATCGAGCAAGATGAGTAGCCGAGTGGGCTGAACGCCAGCCAGCGCGTCCGTTAGCGCAGCCATCCTTGGCGATAAACGACGCTGGGTAGTTCCGCCCAAACCGCGGCGTTCAGGCTGGCGATCCAGGCTCCCGGTAACGGCCATTCGCCAAGCGCGAGCTGTCCCGTTTCTGCGTCTCCAACAGGCCATTTTGGGAAAGGCCAATTCGGGGCAGATTTCGGGCGGGAGGTTGACCCGCATGGCGGTCTGCGTGATCCCAGGGGTGACTGTCCCACTCTGGGTACGTCTTTGGGAAGGCCTCTGCAGTCACCCCGCCCACATCACGTGTCTGGTTGCGCCCCTCGCAGATCGGCATCGATCAGGGCCGCGACGTCGGTGACCGGAAGGCCCTGCCGATCGTTGAACGTGCCTGCCTTCGGCTAGGACACACCGCGACCGATGGCGAAGGCGGCGCGGTACTTGCGCATCATGTTTTTCGGATCGTTCGCCAGTTCTTCCATCAGGAAAGGCACGGTCCAAACCGACCGCTTGAAGGCCCGGCCCAGTTCCGCCTCCAATTTGTCCGCGACCTCGCCATATGTGACGGTGTCACCGGCCAGGAAGACGATCTCGTTGCGGATCGTCGGCTCGAAGAACACGATCTCGGCAGTCAGCAAACCGATGTCATCCGGCGTCGTCAGCGTCACAGCGGTATCGAGACTGCCGAGCGCGTGAACTTCGCTCTTCTCCAGATCGACGACACCAAAGTCCGGCTCGAATAGGTAGCTCATGAACATGCCCGTGGAGATGATGACCCACTCGGTCTTGTCCTGCGAGCGCAGCAACTCGCGCACGTCGAGCTGCGCATCGAAGATGTCCTGCGGCCCGCCGCGACCGATCGCCTCGAAGTCGACGCCGAACTGCCACGGGAAATAGCGCGGGATACCGGATTGTAGCGCCGCCTTGGCGAGCTTCATCGGCGTGTTGATCCCGGCTGCGTAGCCTGCACAGCCGATCACGGTATCGTAATCCGAGAAGAGCGATGCCAGCTCATCGATCGTGTCGTTCACCAGGTCGCCGAGCACGATCTCGATCCCCGCCTCGCGGATCTCGGCGATGTCACGCTGCTTGGAGGGATCGCCCGACTCGACGGCACCTTCGCGGAGAAGGACGCTGATCGTGGCACAGTCGATGCCCTTGGCGCGACGCGCCAGATTGCGGAGCACGGGCATGCCAAGCTCGCCGGCACCCAGGACGAGGATATTGCGTGATTTCACGTTGGAGACTGCATCGTTCATCGGCTAACTCGTTTCGCCTTGGATGCCGGTGATCTGGCAAGCCAGGGGCAAGCGTGAAAGATGGGCACATGCGTGATACTGCCGTTCAATCGCTAAGCGAGGAGGACATCCTCCGATATTCGCAAACGGTTTGCGACGGCCTGCGGGACGATGACGACGGGGTTCGCCGTGAGGTGTTGGCCCATGCCGGCAACCGCTGGTCGCTTGGTGTCATCCATACGCTCGGCGTGTACGGCCAGCTTCGCCATGCGGAAATCGGCCGACGGATGCACGGTATCACGCAGCGGATGCTGACGCGCACGCTGCGCCATCTGGAGCGCGATGGATTGGTGGTGCGTCACGACTTCGAAGAGGTCGTTCCCCATGTAGAATATGCTCTGTCCAAAACCGGACTGAAGCTACTGGTGATGATGGTTCCGCTTTGGACGTGGATCGTCGAGAACGTCGACGGCTTTCGCACATCACGGGAGATGTTTGATCGGGAACATGCGGGAGAAGAGCGCTGAAGGCGAGATCGGCATAGAGGCTCAGCGTTCCGGAAATACCATCGTGTTCGGAAAATGCGGCGTCCCGCTATGTCTGCGATCGAAATAAACCTCATTCTAGATGACGTTCTTAGCTACGCTCCCTTCAGCGGCTCGCGCCTCCATTTGGCAGCAAGCATCGCCTGCAACAGATCGACGTAGCTCCAACCCTTGGCGCGGGCAGCGATCGCCGAGAGGCAATCCTGATCTTCGCGCCCCGGGCGGCCCGGCCCCGTCATGTTGGGCTTCATGTTGAGGTCGAACAATTTGAACAGACCATCACGATCGGCCCGGCAATCGATCCGGATCGCGGTGCGCGCGTCGACCAGCGCGGCTGCCGAGACGCAGCTGTCGATCATTGCCATGATGGCTGGTTCGAGCAGCCGCTCGGAAGCGATTGCGACGCTGTTGGCGGTCACCGGAACGTCGCCGTTATACGGTGCTACTCCGGCGCGCTGATCGAAGCGGTAGACGGGTGGCAACGCCCAGTGCGTCGGTGCACGCGAACCGTCCGGGCGCGGGGACGCGGGCGGCATGAGGGTGACCGTCATCTCGTCACCGCCGAGAAACTCCTCCACCATCAGCACGTCGCCGAAGGTGGCTGCCTTGATCAACGCAGTCGCGGCATCGCGCAGAGCGCCGAGGCTCTCCACCAGGGTCACACCCTGACTGCCACGTCCGCGCACCGGTTTGACGATCATCGGAAAGGACATGCCGCGAGACGCGCACGCGTGCTCGACATCGGCCAGTGCACAGACGTTCTCCTTCGCGGTGCAGGAAAGCAGAAACGATTGCGCTACCGGCAGGCCAGCGTCGGTCAGAAGATGGTTGGTCTCGAACTTGTCGTCGAACGCCTGCATCGCCGAGGGAAGCTGCCCGACAATGTCGAAGTCGACCATTGCCGTCTCGAGCGGATGTCCTTCGAACAGGACCGTGTTCGCCCACAGGACCGATGCGCCGGCTGCGCCTGCGCTACGGATACCCTCGGCCGTGTCCGGGAAGACCCAGTCGAGTGCCCTGGCAGGGTCTGGCGAGGAGGTGGGCGTGACCACATTCACCCCAGCCGTTCGCAAGGCAAAAGCAATGTCTGCGCCGCCATCTGAATATCCGCCCGGTTTTGCGTCCTTTCGCAGTCCGTCGATCAACGGTGGTGGAAGCGCTTGGTAGAGAAGGGCAACCGGCGCTGTCTTCATGAATCATCTCCTGCGCGCCGCGCCTTAGCTCGAAGCGGCGCGCGCATGAAAGGGGCATCGATTGCGGTCATGCGGCGGTGGCCCCATACGCATGGGCCTGATCCTGACGGTGGCGGCATTTGCGCTGGAGCAGCCTGATGGATCGGACCGGCTAACACGCGGCAATCCGCTCGACGATGGTCTTGATCGCATCGCGGTCGAGGGGCGCGCGATCGATCGAATTGTGAATGCCGATACCCTCGATCAGCGCGTCGAGCGCGCGCGCGGTGAGCGGGTCGAAGAAGCGCCCCAGGGACTCTCTGCTGCTGTCCATCCAGCGCTGCATGACCGCGCCGACCGGCGGGTGCCGGGCCGCGAAGGCGTAGAGTTCGTAGCTCAACAACAGGGTGCGGGGTTCCGCCCAGACCTGGTTCGCGATGATGTCGACGACCGCCGAACACGCCGCTGCCCTGTCGGTCGCAGCGTCCAGACGGGCGCGGAAGGCCGCGGAGGATTCGGCGGCGAGTTGCAGGAAGGCTGCCGTCAGCAAGTCCTCCAGCGTCGCGAAATAATAGGTGACCGAACCGAGCGGCACGTGCGCCTCCTCGGCGATGCGGCGATGAGTCGTCGCCGCGGTTCCGTGATCGGCAATGACCGCCAGTGTCGCATCGATGATGCGTTGCCGCCGTGCCGGATCGTTGCGCCGGGTCTGTTGGGTCATCGCCTCTTTACCTCAATCCCGGCATGTGTACATATGTACACAACATCGAGGGTAATTGGAAGGCAGCGGCTATGACAGAGGATCGGGTGAACCGGCGGGCGGTGATCGGTGGTGCCGCAGCGCTTGCGATCGCGGGAAATGCCGGCGTCGCGACCGCGCAGGGCCCGGCTATCTCGGCGCTTGGGCGCCGTGACGGTCGCTGGCTGAATGCGCCGAAGGCCTGGAAGACCGCCCCCGGCGGAGACCTGACGCTCGTCACCGACAAGGGCAGCGATTTCTGGCGCGAGACGCATTACGGCTTCACCCGGGACAGCGGTCATTTCCTCGGCTTCGCCGCGCCTGCCGCGTTCACCGCCCAATTGCGCATTCGCGGCCAGTATCAGAAACTCTACGATCAGGCCGGCATCATGGTGCGGGTCGACGAACGGCACTGGGTCAAGGCGGGGATCGAATTGTCCGACGGGCGCGCGATGCTGAGCAGCGTGCTGACCGACGGAAAGTCCGACTGGGCAACCGGCCCCTACGAGCATGACGCGCAGGATTTCTGGATGCGCGCGACGGTCGCCAAGGGCGTCCTGCGGTTGCAGGTGTCAGCGGACGGCAAGACGTGGCCCCTGGTCAGGCTGGCACCCTTTCCGATCGCCCCCGCCTATCAGGTTGGACCGATGGCCTGCACGCCCGAGCGGGCCGGACTGGACGTGCATTTCTCCGACCTGACCATCACAGCCCCGTTCGGCAAGGATCTCCACGACCTGAGTTGATCGCGATGACGCAGAAGGAGCGGATGCTGGCGGGCCAGCTCTACGTCGCCGACGATCCGGAACTCGTCGCGGATGCGGCGCGCGCCGCTGGGTGGCTCGACCGCTATAATCGCGCATCGACAGCTACCGTGGCTGAGCGTCATGCGCTGCTGGTGGAAGGGCTTGGCCACGCGGGGCGCGGTGCGACGATCCGAGCGCCGTTTCACTGTGACTATGGCTATAACATTCATCTGGGCGAAGGCGTGTTTCTCAATTTCGGCTGCACGGTGCTAGACGTAGTGCCGGTGCGGATCGGTGCGGGCACGCAGATCGGTCCGGGCGTGCAGATTCTCACCGCCGATCATCCGCGCGACCCGGCTCAGCGTGGCCAAATGCTCGAGTTCGGGCGGTCGGTCACCATCGGTCGAAACGTCTGGATAGGCGGTGGTGCGCTGATCCTGCCCGGCATCACGATCGGTGACGATGCGATCGTCGGCGCAGGCAGTGTCGTGACGCGCGATGTTCCCGATGGCGCGACCGTGGCGGGCAATCCCGCTCGCCTGCTGGGATAACGGCAAATTGCTCACACACGGCGGGCTTCGCCCCGAAATGAATGCATGTCCGAAGTTCGGAACGTCAAAAGCGCCCGCGAACGTCCGCAACCGGGTCTGAGAAAGAAGCACCTCAATCAACACTTTTTGAAGCGCGCCGAACCAGCAGCTGTGGCGCGTGACCCCGTCGTGCCGGATCCAGCGCACGCATGCTGATATGCTGATTGTCGAACACCGTTACCGCAGGTCGGCGGTCGCGTGTCGCGGGTGCCGAGCAGGGCCGCCAAATGCCTTGCCCCATAAGGAAAAGGAAGGGCAGCCAAACGCCGGTTCGCGCGTTGCTGCACCGCACAATCCGGACTGATCTTATGCCTATCCCCCCGCCTGACCGGACTGCCTCGGTCGGACTGATCCATTTCGCGCTGGCGCTCGGTGGCTTTGCGATCGGTGTGACCGAGTTCGCGACCATGAGCCTGTTGCCGTACATGTCCCGCGGGTTGGGCATCGACGAGCCGACCGCCGGCAACGTCATCAGTGTCTATGCGCTCGGCGTCGTGGTCGGCGCGCCGCTGCTGACCGTGTTCGGCGCGCGCCTCAGCCGCCGCACGCTGCTGATCGTGCTGATGTCGCTCTTTGCCGTCGCCAACGGCCTGAGCGCGCTGGCGCCGTCCTATCATGCGATGCTCGTCTTCCGCTTTCTCAGCGGACTGCCGCACGGTGCCTATTTCGGGATCGCGTCGCTGGTCGCCGCGTCGCTCGTCCCCCCGGAGCAACGCACGCAAGCCGTGGGGCGCGTAATGCTCGGGTTGACGACCGCCACCATCATCGGCGTACCCTTCGCCAATTGGCTCGGCCAGGTGGCGGGCTGGCGCTGGGGCTTCAGCGTCGTGACCGTGTGCGCGCTCGCGACCGTTATGCTCGTGCTGGCGATCGTCCCGCGAGACCGGCCCGACGCGGACGCCAGTCCCTTGCGCGAACTGGGCGCGTTGCGCCGTCCGCAGGTGTGGCTGACGCTCGGCATCGGCGCGATCGGCTTTGGCGGATTGTTCGCGGTCTACACCTATCTCGCGTCCACGCTGGTCGAAGTGACGGGCGTGCGATCGACGGTGGTGCCGCTGGTGCTCGCGGTGTTCGGGATCGGCATGACCGCGGGCAATCTGATCGTCCCGCGCTTCGCCGACCGCGCGCTGATGCCGACGGCGGGCGCGTTGCTGCTGTGGAGCGCCGCGTCGCTCGCGGTCTATACCGTGGCGGCGCACCAATTGTGGTCGATCGTGCTCGCGGTGTTCGCGATCGGGCTCGGCGGTTCGCTCGGCACCGTGTTGCAGACCCGGCTGATGGACGTGGCGGAGGACGCGCAGGGCCTGGCGGCGGCGCTCAATCATTCGGCGTTCAACACCGCCAATGCGCTTGGCCCCTGGCTTGCCGGAATGGTGGTGGCGGCCGGCTATGGCTGGACCGCGACCGGATGGGTGGGCTGCGCGCTGGCGCTGGGCGGTCTTGCCGTCTGGGCGATCGCCTTGCTCTGGACGATCGCGGAACGCCGCCAGCGACCGGTAAGCGGATCGAGCGAGGCGGTGGCATGACCGAGGGTCTCGCGCCCCCTGCGGTGCGCCGCGGCTACGTCCTTGCGGCCGTGATGGCGGCGTCGTTCATGATCGCGATCGAGGCGACGATCGTGTCCACCGCGATGCCGCAAATCGCCGGACAGCTCGGTGACCTGCAATATTACGCGTGGGTGTTCTCCTCCTTCCTGCTCGCGCAGACGGCGACGACGGTGGTGTTCGGCAAACTCGCCGACCTCTATGGCCGGCGATCGGTGCTGCTGGTCGGCATCGGCATCTTCCTGCTCGGCTCGGTGCTGTGCGGCTTCGCCTGGTCGATGCCGTCTCTGATTGTGTTTCGTCTCGTCCAGGGGCTCGGTGCAGGCGCGATCCAGCCGGTGTCGATCACGGTCATCGGCGACCTCTACGCGACGCACGAGCGCGGCAAGGTTCAGGGCTGGCTAGCGAGCGTGTGGGGCGTCTCGTCGGTGATTGGGCCGCTGGGGGGCGGGCTCATCATCCAGCATCTCAGCTGGGCGTGGATTTTCTAGATCAATGTGCCGATCGGGCTGGCTGCGGCGGCCGGTTTCTACCTGTTCCTGCGCGAAACCGTGGCGACGCACGAGCGCAGCGTCGACGCCGTCGGCGCGGGCTTGTTCACAGTCGCGATCGCGGCGCTGATGGTGGCGCTCACCGAAGCCGGGCCGGATGGCGGCGGCATCGCCGCAATCGCTGCGCTGATCTGCATCGCCGCCGCAGCGCTGTTCGTGGTGCAGGAGCGGCGCGCGCGTGATCCGATGATCGCGTTTGCGCTCTGGGCACGCCGCACGATCGCCGCGACCAACGCGGTGACTTTGTTCAGCGGCATGGCGGTCATCGGGCTCACGACCTTCCTGCCGATGTACGTCCAGGCGGTAATGGGGCGTTCGCCGCTCGAGGCGGGGTTCATGCTCACTGCCATGGTGCTTGGCTGGCCGATCGCGGCGACGCTCGGCGCGCGCAATTTCGGGCGTTTTGGCCTGCGACCGATCCTGATCCTCGGCGCAGCCTTGCTGCCGGTGGGCGCGATACCGTTTGTGCTGCTGTCTCCGCTGAGCTCGCCGCTCGTGGCGGGGTTCGGGTCCTTGGTGATGGGGTTCGGGATGGGGTTCCTAAGCACGGCCGCGATCGTGCTGATCCAGGGCAGCGTCGGCTGGGCAGAGCGTGGGGCCGCGACGGCCTCCAATCTGTTTGCCCGCAATTTGGGCAGCACACTCGGGGCGGCGGTGCTCGGCACCGTGCTCAACGCCAGCCTCGCCCGCGGACACGCCGGTTCGCTGCAACAGGTCCAGCACCTGCTCGCGGGGAAGGGGGCGGCGGCAGGCGCACTAGCAAGCCGGGCAGGGCTGGCGCACGGTCTGCACCTGACGTTCTGGGGCGTCCTGCTGATCGCCGGCGTGACACTGACGCTCTCGGTGTTCGTCCCGCAGGCACCGCAGGAGCATGGTGCGTCAACCTGGACCGATGTCCGATCGTGGGTCGCAGAAGGCGCGGCGTGACCGTCTGCCGGTGGGGCACCTCGGCTATCCCCTCGTATACGCCGAACGCAAGATGGTCTGCGCTGGGGTGAAAGCAACATCCGGATAGCGGTGGTTGTCGAGCGGGGAACAGCCTTCCCTCTCCGCGCTGCCCCAATGCAGGACCCGGCGGGTCCGCGGCAGCACAATCGGCGCCTGCCCCGCAAGCAGGTCGGCGAACGCACCGTTGAGGATTGAAGTTGCGCGGATCGGCGCGGCATCGATCCGCGCCATGAACGCGCGCCGCAGATCGAGATTGCGGTTGCGCCCCGGCGTCGTCCTGGTGAAGTCGAGCGCATAGTCGGACGCGATGACGCGCGGCACCCCGGCGGCGAACGCTGCGTCGACCAACCGGGTCTGCAGCCCGAGCACGACCTCCGCCAGTCCGTTGACCGCCGACACCACAAACGCTGCCCCAGCTCACGCGGCTGTGAGGCATGCCGGCTCGGCGAAATCGACCGCGACGACTGTGACGCCGGGCGGGAGCGTATCGTGCCGCGCTCCCTTCCGCACCAACGCGTTGTCTATCGCGCCGTGGCCGACCAGCGCGTGCGCGATCCGGTCAGGACGATGGGCGCCGTGGCGTCGGTCAAACCGCAACTTCGCCTTCGTCGGTGCCATCCCAGTAATGCACCCGCACCGCGTTGACCTCGATCATCACGAGGCCCGGCGTATCAACGCCTTGTGGAAACCAGCGCTCGAGATCGGGCGTCCAGTGTTCGGCAAACGCCTGTTTGTCGCGCACGATCTTGCCTGCGCCCTCGACCGCGACGAACAACGGCGGCTTGCCCAGCAGCCCGCTGCGTCCCTGGAACGACAGGGCGACATGTGGATCGTTCAGGATGTCGGAAACGGTGCGCGCATCGTCATAGCTGAAGTAGTAGCTATCGCCTTGCCACTCGACTTCGCCATTGTTGCTCATCGGCCGGGTCGCGAGCTGGCCGCCTTCGGTCCGCGTCGTCAGCATCGCAAAGTCGATCTTGCCCATCGCCTTGGCGAGATCCTGCAAAGTCATGTCGGTCATCAGGTCTTCCCTTCGGGTTGCGAAACGTGTGCCCAAGCGGACAACGTCAGAACTCCCGGATCGAGCCGGCGTA
The DNA here is from genome assembly GCF_001421535.1 of Sphingomonas sp. Leaf20. Taxonomy (GTDB): domain Bacteria; phylum Pseudomonadota; class Alphaproteobacteria; order Sphingomonadales; family Sphingomonadaceae; genus Sphingomonas. The sequence goes on from NZ_LMKN01000011.1 coordinate 25,742, forward strand.
GCTCACGTCGACGACGAAGCTTTCGCATGCGGTCCATTCGAACATCGGCGGGGAAACCCTCGGGCAGGGGGCCGCTCGTTTATCCCATTGCGGGTCTCTACCGTCATCGAGAAAACGAGCAGAGTCAGAAAGCCTGACGAGTTGACGGGATTCGTCCGCACCGATATCCGATAGCGCTACCAAAAGCGGGCGGCGGTCGATGCCGAATGCCCCGGGGAGAGAGATTGTGATCGATCGCGTAATGCCCGTTCGCCTGGCACTTGCCTGTCTGCTGGGGACGGCTGCGACCGGAACGCTCGTCGCGCAGACCCGCGTCGACCGTCCGACATCGGCCCAGCGCATGCCGTACAAAGATCCCTCTCAGCCAGTCGCCGCGCGCGTCGAAGACCTGCTGCGACGCATGACGCTGGAGGAGAAGGTCGCCCAGATGATCGGCATCTGGGAAAAGAAGAGCGATATTCAGGACGCGAAAGGCGATTTTTCGTCGCAGAAGGCTTCGCGCGCCTTCCCGAACGGCCTGGGCCAGATCACACGTCCATCGGACAAGCGCGGCGTGACCGTCAGCAACAACGCCGCCGGCGTTGCCGCCGATGCGGTGAACCGCACCGCTCGGGAAACCGCCGAGTATGTCAACGCGGCGCAACGCTGGGCGGTCGAGCAGACCCGGCTGGGCATTCCGATGATCATGCATGAGGAAGCATTGCACGGCTATGTCGCGCGCGGCGCCACGAGCTTTCCACAGGCGATCGCGCTGGCATCGTCGTGGGACCCTTCACTGGTCGAGCGCGTGTTCGGCGTCGCCGCCCGCGAAATGCGCGCCCGCGGTGCCAATCTCGCGCTCGCCCCTGTCGTCGACGTCGCCCGCGATCCCCGCTGGGGCCGGATCGAGGAAACCTATGGCGAGGACCCTGTGCTGGTCAGCGAAATGGGCTTGGCCGCCATTCGAGGGTTTCAGGGTACGACCCTGCCGTTGCAGCCCAATAAGGTCATGGTCACGTTGAAGCACATGACCGGCCATGGTCAGCCCGAAAACGGCACCAATGTCGGCCCGGCGAATATTTCCGAACGGACGTTGCGCGAAAACTTCTTCCCGCCGTTCGAACGTGCCGTGAAGGAATTGCCGGTTCAGGCGGTGATGGCATCCTACAACGAGATCGATGGCATCCCGAGCCATGCCAACAAATGGCTGCTCGAAGACGTTCTGCGCCGCGAATGGGGGTATAAGGGATCGGTGGTCAGCGACTATTTCGCGATCAAGGAACTCAACACGCGTCACAAGCTGTACGGCACCGACATGGCCGCCGCCGGCCGTCGCGCGCTCGACGCCGGGGTCGATATGGAACTGCCCGATGCCGAGGGCTGGGCGACTTTGGCGCAGATGGTCAAATCCGGAAAGGTGCCGCAGGAACAGGTCGACAATGCGGTTCGCCGTATCCTGACCATGAAGTTCCAGATGGGGCTGTTTGAAAACCCGTACGCCAACGCCCGCACGGCCGAAGCCAGCACCGCGACGCCCGACGCGATAGCATTGGCTCGCGAGGCCGCCGTCCGCTCAATGGTGCTGCTCAAAAACCAGAACAACCTCCTGCCGCTCGACCCGGGCAAGGTCGGCAAGATGCTCGTCGTCGGCACCCACGCCCGCGACACCCCCATCGGCGGCTATTCGGACGTGCCCAAGCATGTCGTCAGCGTGCTGGAGGGCATGCAGCAGGCGGCACAGGGGCGCTTTTCGGTCGATTATGCCGAGGGCGTTCGCCTGACCCGCAGTCGTCAATGGGCCGCCGACAAGGTCGAACTCGTCTCGCCGGCGGAGAACGCCCCGCTGATGGAGGAAGCCGTGCGCAAGGCAGCGCAGGCGGATACGATCCTGCTGGTGCTGGGTCAGAACGAACAGCTGAGCCGCGAGGCCTGGGCCGACCAGCATCTGGGCGACCGACAGAAGCTCGACCTGATCGGCGAGCAAAACGCGCTGGCCAGCCGTCTCTTCGCGACCGGCAAGCCAGTGGTGGTCGTGTTGCTGAACGGCGGTCCGCTCGCCGCGACGTATCTGGAGGCGAACGCGCCTGCGATCGTCGAGGGTTGGTATCTGGGTCAGGAAACCGGCAACGCCGTCGCCGATGTCGTGCTCGGCCGCGCAAATCCCGGCGGCAAGCTGCCCGTGTCTATCCCGCGCAGTGAGAGCCAGCTGCCGATCTTCTACAATCACAAGCCAACCGCACGGCGCGGCTATCTATTCGAAAGTACTTCTCCGCTCTACCCGTTTGGCTACGGCCTGTCCTACACCAGTTTCGACGTCGGTGCGCCGCGGCTCACCAAATCGACGATCGGTCGCGATGAAACGGTGCGGGTCTCGGTTGACGTTGCCAATACCGGCCGTCGCGCCGGGGACGAAGTGGTCCAGCTCTATGTCCGCGACGACCAAGCGACGGTCACCCGGCCGGTGCTCGAACTGAAGCACTTTCAGCGCGTGACGTTGCAGCCGGGCGAGAAGCGGACGATGACGTTCGACCTGAAACCCGCCGATCTGGCCTTCTGGAACGCCGAGATTCATCGCGTCGTCGAACCGGGCACGTTCACCATCAGCGCGGGAAACAGCTCAACCGCGTTGAAGACAACTTCGCTGACAGTTCGCTGATTGCAAGGGTGAGACAAATCCGGCCGTGCGGCGCCTGAGTAGATGTAGTCGCTTCAGCTTCCCGCGCGCGGCGGATAGGCGATCATGCCTTCACAGACGCTGCCGCCGCGATCCGGCATTGTCACTCCAGACGTGCTCAACGTTCCCCGCCGCGCCAGCACGGCGCAACTGTTCGCGACAGTCGCGCTGGCAGCTCGCGATCTCGCTATGAGCACCAGCGCAAAGCCGGCGTCGATCGGGCTTGCGTGAAAGCTGCGCTGAACCGGAACGAAACTTACCCCGGAGTCGGCGCGTTTCGGCGGTACCGGAGCAGTTTGCTTCGCGGCTATCCGCTCAGCGAGGACATTATCATGGGCCTGTTTTCCAAAGACATCGTGACGTTCGACGACCTGTTCCTGCATCAGCTGCAGGACGTGTATTACGCGGAAAACCAGATCACCAAGGCGTTGCCCAAGATGGTCGACAAGGCAACGGCGCCAGCGCTGAAGCAGGGTTTCGAAACACATCTGCGTGAAACCGAAGGGCAGATCACGCGGCTCGAGCGCATCTTCGATCTGCTCGGCGAGAAGGCGAAGGCGGTGACCTGCCCGGCGATCGACGGCATCATCAAGGAAGCCAACGAAGTTGCCGGCGAAATCCAGGACAAGGCCGTTCTCGATGCCGCGCTCATCGCCTCGGCACAGGCGGTCGAGCATTACGAGATCACCCGGTACGGGACGCTGATCGCCTGGGCCAACCAACTTGGCCGCGCGGATATCGCCGCGATCCTCAAAGAAACGCTCGATGAGGAATATGCGACCGACGACAAGCTGACCGCGATGGCAACGTCCAGCGTGAACCTCAAGGCGGAAGCGGTCACCGCATAAACGATACGGCGTCGGGGGGCGATGCCCCCCGACCATTGCCAGCATCCATCAAAGAAACGCCCGCTGCAGCCTGCGGTTGTTTGGCCAAAGACACGGCGCGCCGGAATCGGAGCATGAAGGCGTCAGCTGACGGCATGAACGCTGCGGCATTTGCCAGCGGAACGACGCGCGCCATCGCACACGAGCGGCCTTACCGAACGCCGAACCCCGTGGAACTGTGCTCCCCGTCGTCCGTGCGCTCGCGACCGGCAAGGACGTTCTCCAGTTCGGACAGCGAATGCGGCACGTCGATGTGCTGCGCTCCCAGATACAGTCGCGATCCCTCGGCCTCGGGGACCGCATGAGTCAGCTTGTCGATGTCGACGAGCGCCTTGCCTGCAGGTAGCATTTCGATCTGAACGAACCGCATCGTGATCTCCCGTCTTGTCCCGATCATCACGAACGCACGGCAGTGACGAACGGCTGCGCCCGAAAGCGGCGTCGCGCGTTGAACAGGCGAGGAGATGACCATGATCGACGATCCGAAGACCGACGACGCGACCCCGGCCGATGAGGCAGAGGAGATGGAAAAGGTACAGGAAGACGCTGCGAAGGAGCGGGAGGAAAACGGCGGCTACCAATAGGCGATACGAACGGCGGCAATCATTCACCGGCGACGGGATTGCCGTCAATTTCTCCCACGAGGAAGATCAACCGTGATCTGGCTTGAGGACCGGGCGCTTGGTCTGCCGGCGGGTTAGGACTTCGACAACCCAGCCGTTTCCGGATCCGTCGTCTGAATAACTTTTGTGGGTGCCTCGTAGCGGAGCGTCCACCGAGGGTAGCCTTCCGGGGAAACCTCAATGTCGGGCACCCCGACGGGATCGGATCCAGTCTCTACCCAGCCCGCGCCGTGACACCGGTCGCAAGCAGTGCGCTTGGAGCGAAAGCTGACGACATCAATCTCGGTATTCCATTGGCCTCTGCCTTGGCAGACGGGGCACATGGCATCCAGGCTACCTCTGCGAGGCTGCAGAGGGACGATGTCGAAAGCGTGCGGGCTGTGCGGGCCGTCGCAATACACGATGTTACTGGCGTGACTCATCTTTGCCTCTTCGGTGTGAACCATAGCGAACGCAAGGTCGCACGCCGTCGACGCTATCGTGCACGCACCGTCGGCACCTGCGCTATGTCCGTCGTCCAGCACGGCGACCGCATCTCCGACCGCATCTTCCATTCACGTTTGAACCCCTGCGATGCCGTCACTGCGCTCCACGTGCCGAATCTGCCGTTGATCGCATCGAGCGCGCCCATCAGCCGATCTCGCTTCGCCGTGTCAGCTTCGAACAGCGTGCGCGGCCGATCATCTTCGGGCAGCAGGTCGTCGAGCATGATGCCGGCCTTCGTGTAGGCATAGCCATCCCGCCACGCCTTCTCCGCGCCGCGCCTGGCGGCCGCGATCAATTCGAAGCTATCGTTCGTCATCGGATGAAGTGTCACCATCCTTGAAGCGCCGTATTGCGGGCGATCCGGCCTGTGCTTGTTGGTGTGGAAGAACGCCGTCAGCCGGGCAGCGACCAATCCGTGCGATCGCAGCTTCTCGCCAGCGCGGAGTGCGTATTGCGACAGCGCACCCATCATCCGTTCGAAGTCGCAGATAGGCGTCCCGAACGATCGGGTCACCGCCATGCCTTTTCGTCGCGGTTCGACTGCCTCAACCGCGTTGGACGGAACGCCGCGGAGTTCCGCGACCAGTCGCTCCAGGACGACCGTGCCGACGGCGCGTGCCTGCTTCATAGGCATGTCGCGCAGTTCGCCCGCGGTATGGATGCCAAGACCGATAAGCTTGCGTGCCGTGGCACCGCCAACGCCCCACACGTCCCCGACCGCAAAAACCTGCATCACATCGCGGCGCGTGCCCTCTTCGCGAAGATCCGCGACGCCAGCGAATCTCGGGTCCTTCTTGGCCGCGGCGTTGGCCAGCTTGGCCAGCGTCTTCGTCTCCGCGATGCCGACGCAGGTGGGGATCGTCGTCCACTGCTGAACCTGGGCACGCATCTTGTGAGCATGTGCGACGAGATCACGGTTATCAAACCCCGCCAGGTCAAGGAATGTTTCGTCGATCGAATAGATCTCGAAATCCCGTGCGAACGGCGCGCAGGCGGCGATCACCCGGCGCTGCATATCACCGTAGAGCGCATAATTTGACGAGCGGACCTGAATGCCGTGTCGCCGGACCATGTCACGCAGGTGGTGGATCGGATCGCCCATCTTGATCCCGAGCGCCTTTGCCTCGGCGGATCGGGCAATCGCGCAGCCGTCGTTGTTCGAAAGGACGATGACCGGGACGCCGACCAGGCTGGCGTCAAAAGCACGTTCGCAGGATACGTAGTAGTTGTTGCAGTCGATCAGGGCGATTGGCGTGGTCATGCCATCTTGCGTGCGACGCCGACGACGGTGCCCCATATCTCCACATGCTCGTCGACCAGGATGTCAGCGAATCCGTCGGCTTCAGGCACCAGCCAGTGACGGCCGTCGACGAAGCGCAGGCGCTTCAACGTCCTGTCGCCGTGCACGAGTGCGACGACGATTGCCCCGGCCCTTGGCTGCTTGGCGCGGTTCACGACGATCAGATCGCCGTCATTGATCCCGGCGCCGGACATGGATCGACCATCCACCCGCATGATGTAGCTCGCTGCCGGATGCTCGACCAACCACGCGCCGAGATCGATCGGCTCCTGCATGTCGTCCTGCGCAGGCGACGGAAAGCCGGCCTGCGTATGCACCAGGAAAAACGGCACCTCGCACGGCACGAGCGCGAACGGGACATCGTGAAGTCGCACCGGATCGTCACGTCGGTTCAGTGGTACAACGACCGGCCGGCCTTGGGGGATTGCGGACATAGCCTAGAGGATCGCCACGAAAAGAAGCTGCTCGTGCCGGGCAGCCAGAACTGACCGCGCGTCCTGCGCTGCACCGACGGCCTGCCGGTACTCCGCGGTGGCGAACCGCTCGGCGTCATCAAAGCTGAACGTTGCGGTGTCCGCCGAGGCATATATGTTGTCGTAGACGGCGCGCGCAGCCGCTCTCAGCCGCAGATCGTGCTGCATGTCATTGCTCCCATCACTGTCGGTCCGCCCGTCGGGGCGTGGCCATAGCTACGCGCACTGCCGCCTGATTCGCAAGAACATTGCAAGAACATCAGTCTGATGCGATGGCAGTCTGACGATTCGGAGGACGCGAAATTGACCGACACTGACGAACCCTCGCTGGCGTTTGGCCAGTGGCTGATGACACAGAAAGATCGATCTGACCTTGTCGGACAGCTTGCGGCCGGCGCTGCGGTCGATCGCCGGTTTCCTCGGACCGGCGACCCGGAAGCCGTCCGCAAGCATCTCAGCGCGATGCAGGCGGAAGGCGACATGTTTGCCGCGGTCGACGATGCCGAGTCCGACTGGCTGTCCGCTTGATCGTGTAATCCTTACAAGGAGGGGGCGACTTGCAATACCGATCGTTCGCATCGTGCCACGGAGTCTCCAACACCTTGGCCGGCCCGCTTCGCGCTTGTTCCCCTTGTCGCTGAGGCGGGCCGTTAGACAGCCTTGGGCGGAACGGTTCTTTTGACTGGATGCGACGATCGCATCGGGCACGGTCTGCGTGCTGCCCTCGTTCTCCGGAAGGACGTGTTGTTGCTCCACGCGTTGCCCGAGCAACCGCCCGTCTAATCCGCAAATATCGTCGATATGCACTGTTCGGGTTCTCGCGGCAGCCGCTGCGAGCCCGGCAATTCGTTGAACACGACCGCCCATGCTCGCCATACGAGAATTCCGCGTTCATATCCGGGTGCACGCTGGCTCAGGGGCTTTCGGAAGTAGGCTTGTGAAGCGCTTACGTAACGAGAAGTGATCGTTACCTCCGCTGGCCGCTACTCGAGGGTTAGAAATGTTCGATCGCTTTACCGTCCTGTTGCAATATGCGCTGCCCAAGCAACGCCTGACGCTAGTGGCTGGTCGTATCGCCCGGGCGCGCGGCGGTGCTATGACCACGCGACTGATCCGCTGGTTCGTCGCACGATACGGCGTCGATATGAGCGAAGCCGAAAATCCCGACATCGCCAGCTACGCGAGCTTCAATGACTTTTTCTCGCGGCCTCTCAGGAAGGGAATTCGCCCACTGGCACATGCGGATTTCGTCTGCCCCGTAGATGGCGCGATCAGCCAAGTTGGCGCGATCGACGATCATCACATCGTGCAGGCCAAGGGACATCGGTTTACCACGACCGAACTGATCGGTGGAGACGGAACGTTAGCAGCGAAGTTCCGTCATGGCAGTTTTGCAAATCTTTATCTGTCTCCACGTGACTATCACCGTCTCCATATGCCGTGCGCGGGCAGATTGATAAGCATGCGCTACATCCCGGGCAGTCTGTTTTCGGTGAATCCCGTCACAGCGCAAGGCGTGCCGAATCTGTTTGCACGAAATGAGCGCCTCGTTTGCGTATTCGAGAGTTCGGAACACGGTACATTCGTCATGGTGCTGGTCGGAGCCACCATCGTCGGAAGCATGGCTACTGTATGGCACGGGGTCGTTAATTCCAGGCGTACCGGGACGCCGACGGAATGGCGCTATATCGACAAGAAGATTGCTTTCGAACAGGGTGAAGAGATGGGGCGCTTCCTGCTCGGCTCAACGATTGTGATGCTATTCCAGGAGGCGACGCTCACCTTCAATGAAAGCTGGATACCAGCGCGGCAGGTCCAGCTTGGCGAAAACATGGGCGATCGCCTGATTTGAACCTTCAGGCTGGGCAAGCGCATTCGTCCACGTAATCAATTTGCACCGAAATGAGCGACTGGCGGGTGTTCGTAAGTGCTCGCACGATCTTCGATGCTGCCGCTGACCGACGGAGGGTCTGCGTAGTCGCAGCTCGTTTGACGCGGGCTCAAACGCAATATGGCGCAGCGCATTATCCTGCTATCGCAGCAGGATGACGATATCGCATCCTGCCCCCACCGATGCCCGTGTCGAGGAGCGCGCCGCGGTCGACGCCGCCACCTTTGCCGCCGAGATCGCGGTGCGCGACGCGCCGATCGTGTTGCGCGGTCAGGTTGCGCACTGGGCAAGCGTCCGCGCCGCGGCGGGTGGCGATCGCGCGACGGCGGCGTATCTGACCGGGCTTGGCGATGGCGGCAAGCCGATGGAGGTGCTGATCGGCGGCCCCGAGTTCGGCGGCAAGTTCTTCTATCGCGGGGATAACCTGGAGGGGTTCAACTTCCACCGTGAGAAGGCGCCGCTTGGCGTGTTGCTGAGCGAATTGCTGCGCTTGTCGGGTGTTCCCGAAGCCGAACGGCATGTCCTCTACGCGAACGCGGCAACCGCGCCCGAGCATCTGCCGGGATGGGCGGCGGCAAATCCGCTCGACCTGCCGATGGGCGGGGCGACGCCACGGTTGTGGATCGGCAACGGATCGCAGACCGCGACGCATTATGACGGGTCGACCAATCTTGCCTGCGTAGTCGCGGGCGAGCGGCGGTTCACGCTGTTTCCCCCCGATCAGGTCGGCAATCTCTATTTGGGGCCGCTCGACCGGACGCTGGCAGGCCCGCCTTCGAGCATGGTCGATCCGCTCGCGCCCGATCTCGAGCGGTATCCGCGCTATGCCGAGGCGCTCGGTCATGCGGTGGTCGCCGATCTGGGGCCGGGCGATGCGATCTTCATCCCTGCGATCTGGTGGCACCATGTCCAGGCGTTCGGGACGCTGAACGTGCTGTGCAACTATTGGCGCGCCTATGATTCGAGCGTGTCGGCGTTCCATGCGGTGGTGCACGCGATGATGGCGGTGCGCGACCTGCCCGCGGCGGAGAAGGCGGGGTGGCGCGCGTGGTTCGAGCATTATGTCTTCGCCGACGAGGCGACAGCGGCGGGCGATCATTTGCCCGCGCCCGCGCGCGGCGTGCTCGGGCCGGCTAGCCAGGACCGGACCGAGCGGATTCGCGGCTATCTGCTGAAATCGCTCCAGCGCCGTTGAGCGTCAGTCGCTGTCGAGATAGGCGGCGACCCAGACGAGCGGCGCGTTCCAGTTGATCGCCACCTCGTTCAGCGCATAGGCGTTGATGTCGTCCGCCCAGCAGCGTTGCGGCGCGCACCGGCCCTTCAGTGTCATGGCGACCGGATCGACCATCGCGCTGCTGTTGGGGCCGCCCGACACCACCCCCGGCGGCGGCGGTGGCGAGGATGCCGACAGCTGATGCGCCCAGAAGCGGTGATGCGGGTTGGTCAGCGGCTTCCAGCCGGTCCCCGAGACATAGGATTGGCCCAGCGGATTGCGGCCGAGGATATAATCGGCCGCATCGACGACGCCGGCGCGGTAGCGCGCATCGCCGGTGAAGCGCTGTGCGAGGCCAAGCAGCATCGCGCGGTTGAGGATGCTGGAATTTGAGCCCCAATTATAAGTTTGCGAGGCGTAGGGGATGCGGTAGCCGGTGCGCGCGGTTTCGGCGAGGAAGCCGTCGGCGGCGGCGACGATCGCTGCACGCGCACCGGCGCGGATCGTCGCGGGAACGCCGCTTGCGGTCGCGAGCGTGATCATGCCGAGCGGCGCGACGCTGGCCCAGCCGGGTTCGCCCATCGCGCCGGTCGGCAGCGCGGCGCGGTAGGCTGCATCGCCGGTCGTCGCGAACAGCTCGGCTGCAGCCCAGGCGCGTTCGTCGTCGAGCGTCTCGTCGCCATAGCCGCCGCTGCCGGTGAAGCCCTGCGCCGCGAAGATCGCGGGATTGCGCTCAGCCGCGGTCCAGGCGGCGCGCGCTGTGGCCAGGCACCGCGCGGCGAAGGCGGGATCGATCGGCCGCCAAAGCCGCGCGGCCTGCGCTGCAACCGCGGCCAGGTTCAGCGTCGCCGCGGTCGAGGGCGGGTAGAGGCGCCGCGGTTCCTTGTCGTCGGCCGGTGCGGTCGGCAATGTCGTCCAGCGCGCGTCGGCAACCTTGTAGTGCGCCATGCCGCCCGCATCGACTGGTGTAAGTGCAAGCCTGCCCGAGCGATCGTGCGGCCCGACGGGAAGCGCGACGCGGGTGCCCGTGGGGACCTGCATCCGCAGCATCCACTCGATCTCCCACCGCGCTTCGTCGAGCAGGTCGTCGCGGTGGTTGCCGGCTTCCGGCAGCCGCGCCTGACCGTCGGCGAACACGCGACGCGCAAGCCCGGTTTCGTAGAGATTCTGCAGCGTCCACACCGCGATGCCGCCGTTGACGACATATTTGCCGTGGTCGCCCGCGTCGTACCAGCCGCCGGTGACATTGAGCGTATAGGGACAGCGGGACCAGACATTGCCCTTCTCGTCCGCTCCCGAAAAACAGGCGGCTACCTCGCGCGGGTGTCCGGCCGCGCGCGCCCAGCGGGCACCGGCCCAGCGCGCGTCGATCGGCGTGCCGGCGCGCTGCTGGTAGAAGAAGTTGAGCGCGTTCAGCGCAAGCGGGGCGTAGACGTCGCGGCCGACGCGGAAGCGGCCGCTTTCGGTCCCGTCGACGCGCAGCCGGTAGTTGCCCGGGCGGGTGAGCGCGGTGAAGCGCGAGACATGGACATGATCGCCTGACGCCGCGTCGTCGCCGCCGACTGTGGTGCGCCCCGTCAGCACGGTCTTGCCGGCGTCGTCGACCACGACCCATTCGAGCGGCGACGTCGCCGCATCGGCGACGATCGCAAGCTTGGGGTCTTCCGGACGGAAGCCGAGCTGGTTGAGGTTGATGACGGCCGCGGCAAGGACAAGGGCAATGGGCATCAGATTGTCCTGTCCTGACCCAACCGTGCCAGCGCGTCGGCATGGGGGGGCAAGTGCGTCAGCGAGGTGGCGACGACGCGTTCTATCTGAGCGAGACGCTTTGCCGCGATGGCGATCGGCAGCGCGTCGCAGATTGGGTCATGGCCGGTCACGGGTGCGTCCTGTCCGGTCAGCAGCGCGAGCCAGCTGACCTCGTTGAACAGCTCGTCCGCTTCGCGGAAGATGCGTCCGCCGGCGCGGAACAGCGCGAGCTTTTCGGCGAGGCCATCCGGGATCGGCGCCGCCGCGCGCTCGCGCCAGAAGGGTTCGGTACGGGCATTGAGGTGATAATGCGCGACGAGGAAGTCGCGGATCCGGACGAACTCGCCGGTCATCGTGCGGTTGTACCGGTCGACGATCGCCGGGGCAGGGGGACCGCCCGTCGGAAGCATCCGCAACAGATGCTGAAGCCCGCTCTGCACCAGATGGATGCTGGTCGATTCGAGTGGCTCCATGAACCCCGCCGCCAGGCCGAGCGCGATGCAGTTGCCGGTCCAGAACCGGGTCCGATGCCCGGTGGCGAAGCGGATCACGCGCGGGTCGGCCAATGCCTCACCCTGCAGCCCTGCGAGCAGCGTCGCGGTCGCCTCGTCGTCGCTGCAGTGGCGGCTGGAAAAGACATGCCCGTTGCCGGTGCGATGCTGCAGCGGGATACGCCAGCGCCAGCCGGCGGGTTCGGCGATCGCGCGCGTGAGTGCGAGCGGCGCGGCGTCGGCGGCCGAAGGGACCGCGACCGCACGATCGCACGGCAGCCACAGCGACCAGTCGGTCCAGCCCGCCTGCAGCGCGCCCTCGATCAGCAGCGCGCGAAACCCCGTGCAGTCGAGGAACAGGTCGCCCTCGATACGACTGCCGTCGGCGAGATGGACCGCGGCGATTGCGGCGGGGCCACGCTCGACGCGGTCGACCCGGCCCTCGCGTCGGACGACGCCGTGCGCCTCGGCCTGCGCGCGCAGGAACGCGGCGTAGCGGCCTGCGTCGAAATGATAGGCATAGCCGATCCGCGACAGCGGTGAATCGCCGTTCGCGATCGGGCGCGAGAAGCGGCCGGCTTCGGCGGCGCGGGCTTCGAGCGAATAGGCGCCGAGCGCTTCGGCGGCACCCGCCTGGCGCGCGCGCAGCCACTGCGCGGCGAACGGCACGCCGGCGATATCGGTCCCGATTTGGCCGAACGGATGGACATAGGATTCACCCGGGCGCGTCCAGCCCTCGAAGCGGATCCCGAGCTTGTAGCTGCCGCCGGTCGCGCGGAGGAAGGCGTCCTCGTCGATCCCGAGCATCGCGTGAAAGGTTCGGATTGGCGGGATCGTGGCCTCGCCGACGCCGACCGTGGCGATCTCGTCCGATTCCACGAGCGTCACGCGCGTCCCGGCCGGGCCCAGCAGTCGGCCGAGCGCGACCGCGGCCATCCAGCCCGCGGTGCCGCCGCCGACGATCACGACCGATCCGAGCGCGGCCGTCATGCGCGCACCCGCGTCGGGCAGGTTCGCGCGATATACTCCTCGTGCCGCGGCATTCGCGATGCGGCGTCGGCGAACATCGCGCGCAACCGGTTGAACCGCGCATCGACGTCACGCGCGTCGACCGCATCGGCGAGCCGGTCCCAGCCCTCGGGAACGATGCCCTGGCCCAGCAGCACCGCGACCCAGCTCGCCTCGGCGAACAGATCATCCTCCCAGCGGAACAGCCGTCCGCGGCGACGCCACAAGGCGATCTTCTCGCTCAGGCTGTCGGGGATCGGCCGCGCACGCATCTCGCGCCAGAACGGCGAATCCTCGCGGCGGGTCGCATGGTAATGGAGGATGAGGAAGTCGCGGACCTGGTCGAACTGCGTCGCTGCCAGCCGATTATAGGTGTCGATCTCGACCGGCGAGAAGCCCTGGTCGGGAAACAAAGCGAGCAGTTTCGAGATGCCGGTCTGGACCATGTGGATGCTGGTCGATTCGAGCGGTTCGGTAAAACCGGAGGCAAGGCCTAGCGCGACGACGTTGCCGATCCACTGCTTCCGCCGCCGTCCCGCGGTGAAGCGCAGCAGGCGTGGTTCGGCGAGCGGGGTGCCGTCGACCCCGGCGCGTAGCGTCGCTGCGGCCTCGTCGTCCGAACAATGCGCGCTGCTATAGACATAGCCGTTGCCGGTGCGGTGCTGCAGCGGGATGCGCCATTGCCAGCCGGCCTCGCGCGCGGTCGAGCGGGTATAGGGGGTGATCGCCGCGCCGGCGTTCGCGGTCGGCATCGCAACGGCCCGGTCGCACGGCAGCCAGTGCGTCCAGTCCTCATAGCCCGCGCCCAGCGTCTGCTCGATCAGCAGGCCGCGGAACCCCGAACAGTCGAGGAACAGGTCCCCTTCGATGACGCGGTCGCCGGCCAGCATGACGTGGCGGACATGGCCGGTCTCGCCGTCGAGCGCGACATCGACGACGTCGCCTTCGACGCGCACGACACCGTCGCGCTCGGCGCGGCCGCGCAGGAAGCGTGCATAGAGGCCCGCGTCGAAATGATAGGCGTGCGCCATCTGCGACAGCACCGACGCCGGGTCGGGCGAGGGGGGCATGAACCGTCCCGCGCGCGCGGCGACCGCGCACAGTGAATAGGCCTCGATATCCTCGACGACCCCGGCGGCGCGGCGGCGACGCCAATATTGGTGGAAGCGCACACCCTCGATGTCGAAACCGAACCCGCCAAAGGGGTGCAGATAGCGCTCGCCAGGCGCACCCCAGTCGAGGAACTCGATCCCGAGCTTGAAGCTCCCCGCGGTCGCGGCGAGGAATTCGGCTTCGTCGATTCCCAGCATCGCGTTGAAGCCGCGGATCGGCGGGATCGTCGCTTCACCGACGCCGACGGTGCCGATCGCGTCGGACTCGATCAGGGTGATGCTCGCCCCGGTCGGGATCAGCCGGGCGAGCGCGGCCGCCGCCATCCAGCCGGCCGTACCGCCGCCGACGATGACGATGCGGCGGACGGGGGCGCCGATCGTCATGCGCGCGCCCGCAACGCGGCCATCGCCTGCGCATAAGGGGGAAGCGCGCGGACCTGCGCGATCATCCGCGCACGCTGCTCGGCCAGATGCCGCTCGATCGTCGCCAGCGGCACTATGTCCGCGCGCGCATCGTAACGGCGCGGCATCAGGCCCATCGCGTCGAACATCACCGCCCAATCCTCCTCCTCGAACACTTCGTCGTCATACATCGGCAACCGCCCGCGCGCCGCGAACAGATCGTATTTCGCGGCCAGTGGTCCGGGTAGCGATGCCGCGCGGCGGTCGTCCCACAGCGCGCCGGCGCGACCGGCCACGGCATAGTGCGCGATCAGGAAGTCGCGCGCGCCGTGTAACGCCGCGGCTGCGGTGCGGTTGAAGGCGGCGGCTTCGACGGGTGCCTGCGGTCCGTCGGGCCAGAGCTGGATCAGCTGCGCAAGCGACCGCAGCAGCAGCGTCAGTGCGGTCGGGTGCAGCGGTTCGAGCAGGCCCGCGGCGGCGCCCAGCGCGACGCAATTGCCCCGCCATGGCTCGATGCGGCGCGCCGCGCGGAACGGCTTGCCGGTTCCGCCAACGCTGCACGTCAGTCGCACATCCGCGCCGTCGAACGGCCAGGTCGCGGTCCACCCCGCGTCCTGCGCGTCTACCTGCGTATAGGGCGGGGGGGCGCCCTGCGCGGGCACCGTCTCGGCATGCGTGCGGTCGCAGGGCAACCAGCCGGACCAGTCCTCGGACGCGGGGCTGGTACGGCTGGCGATGCGCGCGTCGGTTCCCGAACAGTCGAGGACGAGCCAGGGTTCGATGCCGGTACCGTCCGCCAGTGTCAGCCTCTCGACGATGCCGTTCGCTGCGATCTCGGCATCGACGAACTCCGCGGACGCGCGTTCGGCCCCCGCCCGCAGCGCCGCCTCGCGGAGCAGCGCTTCATAGGGCGCGACGGGCAGATGCAGCGCATGCGCGATCGGCGCCCCGGGTGCGAACCGGCCCGCCTGCGCGGCGACCGCGGACAGCGCATGATCGGCCAGCCGGACCGGGTGCCCCGCCGCGCGCAGCCGTCCGACGAGCTGGTGAAACGCGATGCCTTCGAGCGGCGCACCGGTCTCGCCATAGGACAGGAACGCCGCCGCGCCGTCGGCCCGCCAGCCGCCGAACGCGACGCCCAGCGCATGGCCGCCGCCCGTCGTCCGGACCAACGTCGCCGCGTCGAGACCGAGCTCGGCGTGGAAGCCCGCGAGCGCGGGCGGCACCGCGATCACCGGCGCGAAATCGCCCAGGCCATCGTCGCCGGTGCCGTCGTCGATCACCACCACGCGGTAGGACTCGCGTGGCAAGCGCCGCGCCAGCGCCGCCGCGGCGATCCAGCCGCACAGGTTCGCGCCCAGCACAGCCACCGTAGCCGTCACGCGGCAGCCCCGATCCCTGCAAGATAGTCCGCATGCGTCGGCATCCCCTCGGCGGTGCGGCGGCAGGCGTCGGCGACGGCCGCGACACGCGCGCGCGAGTCCGCGGCGGGCAGTGCGGCGACGAGGGGGTGGATGCGTTCGGGCATGATTCGCTGGCCATAATAGACCGCGAGCCAGCTTGCGGGCAGGAACATGCCCTCACGATATTGTTCGACGATGCCGCGATCGCGAAAGGCGGCGATCTTGCCGGCCAGCGAGGGGGGCAGGTCCATCGTCCGCATGTGGCGCCAGAACGGCGTGTCGTCACGCTCGGTCGCGCAATAATGAAGAACCAGGAAGTCGCGGACGCGGTCATATTCCAGCGCCATCGCGCGGTTGAATTCCGCGGCATCCGCGGGGTCGAGCACGGCGTCGTTCGGGAACAGCTCGATCAGCTTGCCGATGGCCAGCTGGATCAGGTGGATGCTGGTCGATTCAAGCGGCTCGAGGAACCCCGCCGAGAGGCCGATCGCTACGCAATTGTCGATCCACTGGCGGTTCCGACGCCCGGTGCGGAATCGCAGCATCCGCGGCTCGGCCAGCGCCTCGCCCTCGAGATTGTCGAGCAGTACCGCGCGTGCGCGTTCCGGATCGGTGAAGCGGGTCGAGAAGACATGACCGTTCCCGGTGCGATGCTGCAGCGGGATCCGCCATTGCCAGCCGGCGTCGCGCGCGGTGGCGCGGGTATAGGGAACGAGGGGGCCGGTGTTCGCCGTCGGGACCGCCCATGCCGCGTCGCAGGGGAGCCAGTGCGCCCAATCCTCGTGTCCCGCCTTCAGGGCGCCTTCGATGAGCAGGGCGCGGAACCCCGAACAGTCGACGAACAGATCGCCCTCGATCCGCTGTCCGTCCGCCAGGCGAAGCGCCGCGATACCGCTCGGGCCCCGTTCGACGTCCTCGACGCGACCCTCGATCCGCGTGACGCCACGGGTTTCGGCATAGTCGCGCAGATACGCGGCATAGAGCCCGGCATCGAACTGATACGCATAGGAATAGGTCGACCCGACCGATCGCGGATCGTCGAGCGGCGGCGTGAACCGCCCGGCTCGTGCGGCAACGATCGGGAGCGAGCACGCGGCGAGTCCCGGCGTCTCATCCGGCTTGCCCCGGTTCGCGTGGAGCCAATGCTGATGGAACGGCAGCCCGTCGACGTCATGGCCGAAATCGCCGAACGGATGGATGTAACTGTCGCCGATCCGACCCCAATCGCAGAACTCGATGCCCAGCTTGAACGTCGCCTTGGTACGCCGGACGAAATCGGCTTCGTCGATACCCAATCTTTGATTGAAAAACCGAATGTGAGGGACCGTGGCCTCGCCGACACCAACCGTCCCGATCTCCTCGGACTCGACCAGCGTGATATCGGCCAGGCGTCCCGCTGCGCTCGCACCGGTCGTAAGGCCGAGCGTAGCCGCAGTCATCCAGCCTGCGGTACCGCCACCAACGATGACGATGCGTAGCCTTGCACGTCCGCTCAATCCCGCCTCCCGATATGTTGCATTCATACAACAAGCCTAGCAAAACATTAAAAAAATGTAAGATTCGCTCTAGGCCTTACTTCCTCCTATCGCTACCAAACATTGTAGAAAAACAGCGCCAGTTAATGATAGCGCTAACAAAAAGAGGGGATGTCGGGAGCAATGGCCAAGTTCGAGATCACACGCGTCGCGCGTCGGGGAACCCTCCTGAAAGGTGGTGCTTCACTGCTGGCGCTGTGCCTGGCCACTGCGCCGAATGGCGCTTTGGCCCAGCAGGCCGGTGCTACAGCTGACCAGGCGATGCCGACGCCGAACGCTGCAAAGCGTACCGCACCTTCTGAACGTGCTGCGGGAACGGTGGCCGGGGCGCCGCAAATGGGCGCGGCGCAGCCATCCGCGAACGGGCAGGTGCCCTCCGGCGGCGCCGAAGTGACGCAGGCCGAGCAGGCGACCGCGACGCCCCAGGACGAAGCCGCCGATCAGGACATCGTCGTCACCGGCATCCGCCAGAGCCTGCAGAGTGCGCAGGCGATCAAGCGCAATTCCGAAGTCGTGGGTGATTCGATCTCGTCCGAAGATATCGGTGCGCTGCCCGACCGTTCGGTCACCGAAGCGCTGCAGCGCGTGCCTGGCGTGTCGATCAGCCGCTTCTCGGCCGGCGCCGATCCCGATCACTTCGCGACCGAAGGTTCGGGCGTCACCGTCCGCGGCCTCAGCTACACGCGATCCGAGATCAACGGCCGCGATTCGTTCAGCGCGAACAACGGCCGCGGCTTGTCCTTCGCCGACGTGCCCGCCGAGCTGCTTGGCGGCGTCGACGTGTTCAAGAGCCCGTCCGCCGACATGATCGAAGGCGGCATCGGCGGCTCGGTCAACCTGCGCACGCGCCTGCCGTTCGATTCCACCGGACTGGTGTTGGGCGGGACGCTCGAGAACAATTACGGCGATTTCGTCAAGAAGTCGGCGC
The DNA here is from genome assembly GCF_001421535.1 of Sphingomonas sp. Leaf20. Lineage (GTDB taxonomy): Bacteria > Pseudomonadota > Alphaproteobacteria > Sphingomonadales > Sphingomonadaceae > Sphingomonas. The sequence continues at coordinate 43,896 of NZ_LMKN01000011.1, forward strand.
CGACCGTCTCGGTTCTCGGCAGCAATCGCTGGGAAACTGGCATTGGCGACTTCGGCATTCTTGCCAGCTTCGTGCGTTCACAGGTCCGCAGCCGCGCCGACAGCGTGCAGATCTCGAACTGGGGCGAGCGTGTGATCGGCGCCGACGGCTCGCTGTTGCAGCCGGTCGATGCGACCACCGGCGTGGTCAACACCGGCCGCACCGTCTACGTGCCCCGCGGCGCGGCGATCCGCAGCCAGGAATTCAACCGAACGCGCTATGGCTATTCGGCCGCCGGCCAGTGGCGCAGCCCTGACAAGTCGATGACCGCGACCGCGCAATTCCTGCGGACCGACTCGCGCGAGGCATGGACGGAGAATTCGATCGAGGTCGCGACCGACAACGTGCTGACCGCGGGCGATTCCCAGCCCTTTCCCGGCACCAGCTTCACTTATGATGACGACAACGCCTTCACGAGCGGCTTGATCACCGGACCGAACGGCTATCGTGCGGACCAGGACCCGGCAAACGGCGGTGACCAGCGCACGCCGACCAACGGTCTTCAAAGCAACAATATTTCACGCGGCAATAATTCGCGATTCCGCACGAACGATGCGAGCTTCAATCTGAAGTGGCAGGCGACCAACCGGCTTGGCATCAATCTCGATTATCAGCATGTCTGGTCGCAGGTGAAGGTCACCGATCTGACCGTATGGGGCACGTCCTATCAGAATGCCGACATTCGGCTCGACGGTACCAACCCCGCCTATGTGAACTTCGTGCCCGTTACGAATACGCCGAACAACTACCAGAACGCGGCGCACCCGAGCTACCTCGACGCGTACAACAACTTCTATCGATCGGCGATGGACCATATTGAAGACAGCAAGGGCAACGAGGATGCAGCGCGCATCGACCTTGATTATTCCTTCCCTGAAGACAGCTGGCTGACCTCGGTTCGCGTCGGCTATCGCTTCGCCGACCGGCAAAACGAAGCCCGTTCAACCGGCTACAATTGGGGCGTGCTCAGCGAGATCTGGGGTGGCGGCAATAATCAAACCAATGCGGCCGCTCCGACCGGACCAGGTGGCCCTGTCTGGTTCGATCGCCCGATCGATGGCAATCCCGTCACGCGTAACGAGGGTAATCTCGGACCGCAGCAGGCGTTTCTGTACGACAATTTCTTCCGCGGCCAGGCGAACGATGCGTCGAACGGTGGGCGCGTGTTCGTACCGGGATCATTCCTCCAGAATTACGACACCGCGACTCAGGCGATCAGCCAGATCGCGCAGGAATGGCGCACCTTCACGAGCAACCTTTCGGGTGCCGAGGGTTGGGTCCCATTGGCCGGCCGTGCCGGCGTCATTGCCGGAACCCCGTTTCTGCCGGGCGAGATCAACCCGGTCAGCGAGCGCAATAATGCAGTCTACGCGATGGCGCGGTTCGGGAACGATCTGTCCAATGGGTGGAACCTGAGCGGTAATCTTGGCGTGCGCTACACCAAGACGCGACGTGTCTCCTCAGGGTTCTTCGCGTTCCCGCAGCAGGCGTTTAATTGCCCGGCGTTGACGCCGGAAGAGGTCGCCAATGGAGGTGTCCCGTCGCGGTTCTGCTCGTTGCCCCAGGCGGTGCGCGACTCCGCCGTTGCATTCCAGAACGGATCGCTGGCCCCGAATGACGCGCGGCTGACCTATGATTACTTCCTGCCGAGCTTCAATGTGAAGCTGGCGATGGGCGGCGGTTTGCAGTTTCGCGCGGCCTTCACCAAGAGCGTCGCACCGCCTGATTTCGGGCTGACGCGGTCGTTTTATAATATCAGCCTGAACACAAGCGATCAGACCATCGCATTCAACGGTTCGCCCATCGCGAATTTTCAGGTCGGCAACCCATATCTGAAGCCGGTCCGCGCCGACAATTACGACCTGACTGCGGAATGGTATTTTTCGAATGTCGGCCAGCTCACGCTGTCGCTCTTCAAGAAGGATCTGTACGGCGTACAGACCAACAGCCTGCAGCGGCAGAGCTTCACCAACAACGGCGCGACCTTCGATGGGATCATCACCACCCCGCTGAATTCGACCGAGACCGGTCGTGTAAAGGGCTTCGAGGTCGGATATCAGCAGACCTTCGACTTTCTACCCGGGGTGCTGAGCGGTTTCGGCCTCGCCGCGAACTTCACCTATGTGAAGTCGTCGGGAGTCTCGCAAGAAAACCTCGACGAGAACGATCCCAACGTCGCGGCTGGGATTATCTCTAACGTCGACACCAGCGGACTGCCGCTTCAAGGTTTGTCGAAATATCAATTTAATATCGCGCCCTTCTATCAGCGCAACGGTGTGGAAGTCCGTGCCGCCTATAATTGGCGGTCGAGGAATCTCCTGACGATCCGCGACGTGATCGCTCCGAACGCCCCGGTGTACGCGGAAAAATACGGGCAGCTTGACGCATCGATCTTCTATGCAGTGACACCGGCAATCAAGATGGGGTTCCAGGGCGTCAACCTGACCAACTCGATTACGCGAACATCGTACGTAATCAACGATGATCTGCTGACGCGGCCGCGCAACTGGTTCATCGCGGATCGCCGCTTCACCTTCTCCATTCGCGCGTCGTTCAGATAAGCGCGACAGGGTTGGTCGGTTCGGCCGACCCTCCCGATCAGCCTCCCGTTCTCCCCCTGGGCGCCGCGCGTTAACCGCGGCGCCCATTTTTTGTTATCGTGTCAGGCGCGGTGTGGGGCGGCGGCAAGCGCGGCGGCGATCGCCGTGTACATGGGTTTGGGCTTGAACGCGGCGTCATAGGGGCAGGGGCGGCGGCGTGGCTTGTCCTTGCGCGGCTCGAACCCTTCAATCCAGCTATAGCGATCGGTCATTCCCCACAGCAGCACGTCGCGAAGCTGCGGATAGGCGAGCATCACGTCGAGGTAGCCGCGCGTAAAATCCGCCACCGCTCGGTCGCGAACTGCAACGTCGGCGGGAAGCGAATTGTCGCGTACGTCGAGCTCGGTAATCACCAATCCATAGCCCATCGCGGTCACCTCATCGAGGAAGCGGCGCCACTCGCCCTCCAGCTCCGCGATCGTCGCACGCGCATCGATCCCTTGTGTGACCAGGTGCGACTGCACGCCTAGCGCATCGACCGGCACGCCCCGCGTCTTGAACCCTTCGAGCAGCTTGAGAACCCCTGCGCGGTGCGTGGCGTTGCCGGGCTCCCAGCTCATATAGTCGTTATAGACCAGTTGTGCCTGCGGCGCGGCGCGGCGCGCGGTGCGAAAGGCGAGGTCGAGCGTTGCCTCCGGGCTACCCATCGCCCGCGACAGCGCGGTCTGGTACAAGCTCGCATCCTTGGGATCGACCGCCTCGTTGACGACGTCGTAGCTCCTGATCCGGCTGCCGTAGCGGCCACACACGGTGCTGACATGATCGACCAGGAGGCGTTCGGCTGCACGCGCGGGGGTCGCACCAAAGTCGTGTGTTTCTTCCCAGCGCGGCATCCATTTCGGCTGATGCCACAACAGATTGTGCCCGCGGACCGGTAGCGCGTTGGCGTCCGCCCACGCCATCATCGCATCGAACCGCGCAAAGTCGAACTGGGTCGCACTCGGACGCAGCGCCTGCCACTTCATCTCGTTCTCGGCGACCAGCAGACTACAGTCGCGCATCAGCAGCGCGGCGTAGGCCGGGTTCGCAAACGAGCCGCGATCGGCACCCTGAGCGCCCCAGGCGAAACTCGATCCCATCCGCATGCCCTTCGCCGCAGCGAGCTGCTTCAGGCTCCTCGGTGCGACCTCGGGCTCGCTTGCAGCGCTGCCCCGTGCCCCCACTAATACGGCAAGACCTGCAAGCATCGACAGCCCGCTGCGACGTGTAATATCCACAAGGCATCCTCTCTTTTATGATAGCGCTAACGCTGGCGATTTCTTGGGATGAGGTCAATCCGGACGCGGCAGCGTACCATGCAGACCTACGACGTGCAGGCCATTGTTAACGGGCCTGAAACGGCATTACTCTTTCGACGTACGCAAGTGGTCAGGGGGCAACGGGATGATTGTGGCATTTGCGGTGGCGGCTGCCGTCTCGACGGTAAGCTATAGCCCGGTCGGCAAATGGACAATGGACTACCAGCAGGACCTCTGTCTGCTGACGCGGCCGTATGAATCGAACGGGACCAAAGTCACCCTTGGGTTCAGGCAGGCTCCGGGCGATTTCCAGACCGAGGTCATTATATTGTCTGCCGACAGTCCGGACGAAGCGCTCAGGGGTGGTGGCGTTATCATGCGTCCCGACCCCGCTACAACGATAATAAGCATGGGCGTCAGCCTCAGGATTCCCGGGGGTCGTAAGCGGGTGTTGCGGTTCATGGCGCCACATGCGCAAATCGTCGGGTTGGGATCGCAGGTCGGGCTGACGATCGAAGAACTGGGTCAGGGCGCGATGACGTTCCCCCTCGACCGCGCGGATAAGGCGCTGCGCGCGCTCGTGACCTGCGAAACCGATCAGATCAGATCATGGGGTGTCGACCTGTCGCAGATGGCGGTGACGGCCAAGCCAATCGGCGATGTCACGAAATGGTTCGTCTTCCCACTCCAGGCTGCGCACAACCGGCAGGATGGCGACACCACCGTCCGCTGGAGCATCGACACGAAGGGCAGGGTGGACGGTTGCACGATCGTGCGTTCGAGCGGCAATCCGGTTCTGGACAGTTCCGCCTGCAAGCAGATCATCAAGCGTGGCAAATACCAGCCGGCGATCGGTAAGGACGGCAAGCCGATGCGCTCGCTCGAGACGCGGTTGCTGATCTGGTCGTTGGGCGGGTGGCCAAGCCAACGGCGTTAATTCGCACGTTCATACACTTGCGGAGATCGCCGCTCAGCCGCACTGGCCGAACGGCAGATCCTCACGAGCTAGGCTGCCGCACCCGCAGACCCGAGCGCATCTTGTGGAGAGCAGTTCGCGTTAGACTGACAGCACCGCCACCACCCCTTGGATTTACACCCAAAGTTCCGATTAGGTCGTTGGGTTCCCATAACCGCTCCCCGAAAGTGCGCGTGCTTGGAGCCGAACGCCGCCGCACGGTTTCCGCACAAATCGCTGGCCGTGGTTTATGCCGCGTTAAGCCGCACCCTAATATTGCGGACTGCCTTTGCTTGCAGCTGAATGGCAAAAGTGGTGGAAACCGGACCGGCCGCTTTTGGGCAACGATTGCGAGAAGCAGCCGTCCGTTCAGACGATGAGGCAGGGGCTGAACCCCCGGTTACAGACTTTCCTCGGACTTCGCCCTTACGGGCAGGCAAACCACAAGATTGACGTCGGATAAAGGAATGCGGCGCTAGTCTAACCAGAAATTGCCGCGCTTGACGGAATGCGACATGCGACGCCCCATTTGTAGCACCGGGCGCCTCACGAAGCATTGATTTACTGCTTGTCCGCCGATCTCCGCTGCTTAGCGATGATATGGTGCCCCCTACGGGAGGGGAGCCTACTTGATCGAAGTAACGAATTAACGTCGTTCTCGACCCGCCGGTTTAGCCACGCTGTACCAGTCTGCTGTACCAGCGGTTGATGATTTACGTTATGTAGGGCTCGTCAGCCGCATGGGGAAGGGCGAAGCCACTCGGCGATTTTCTAAAGTTTTCGAGGTTGCATCGTCATCTACGTCCAAGTTTTCTGCTGTGGTCTCACACGCGGAGCGCACTTACCATAATCCACTTTTTAATGACATTCGCGCCGTGCTCGCGGCAGATGTTGATAGTCCGACCGGAGCGGTCGCTAGCGGCTAAGGAAACCCATGAAGATGCTGATCGGCTCGTTGGTAGGCGCTCTCTCAATTACGACAGTTCACGCCAACGATCAGCCAGCTGCTCGCCTTCCATTGGTCCAATATGGCCGTGGCATCGCTGCCAAGGTCGAGATCGGTGGAAAAGAGCGCCTGTTTCAGGTTGATACTGCAGGGGGCATGACGGTGGTGACGACAGCTACGGCCAGAGCGATCGGGTGCACACCGTGGGGGCGTATCGTCGGCTTCCATATGCGAGGTGCCCGCATCAGCGGGGCGCGCTGCGACGAAGTTCGTTTGCGATGGGGTGGCCTCAGCCTGAGCGCGCCTACGGCGCTAGTGATTGACGTCGGTAGCCCGGACGCACCGCTTGACGGATTGCTGGCACTTGACGCATTTGCTGGCCGAACCGTCACGATCGACTTCGCCCGGATGGAACTGACGGTTGAGACCGAAGCCAGTGCCCGCAAACGCGTCAGCAGCGCAACTGAGATAAAGGCTCACCTAGCGCGCGAAGTCGGCGGGATCGCATTGTCGGCGTTTGTTGAGGTGCCGGCGCGTCATGGACCCTTGCGGCTGGAATTAGACAGCGGCAACACTGGACCAAACCTTGTCTCTCGTCCTCTGCTAGGCGAGGTAGGGCTCAATCCAGTCGGCAGCGGTGGCCAAATGGCAACGCTACGGCTCGCAGACGGCGTCTCGATCACCGGCCCGATCTACGGTCCTGATCTAGTGATCGACGGTAATCTCGGTATGTCGTTTTTGAAAGATTGGGTGGTGACGATAGATTTAGCGGCGGGTCGCGTCTGGCTACGACGTAGCGCGGTTTCACCTCCGCACGGTCTGGGTGAACTTCCACCGCCTCCCACCTCGGAAATGTCAAAGCCGGCCGATGTTTCTGTCGTAAACTGACGATGATAGACCCCGATCACTAGGCGCAATCTCCGCGCAGATCCGTAGCCGAGATCGTCGCTTTTTGCGACGGGGTATCGTCCTGATGCTGCGGCCTTTCTTAAAATAGATGGTGATTGAGAACCGAAAGCTTTTCTCGAAAGCATCCCGGTTGCCGCTATTTAGCGCCCGTTCTGCACGCTGTTTCGCCAGCGATCCCTGCCCTGAAAAGACTAAAATGCCCCGGCGGGAATGCGCATGACGACAAGGGCTGACCAAGGCGCCAAGTCTGGCTAACACAGGTTCTGCTCCCGGACGTGCATGACGTCGTGAGCGTCGAGATGATTGTCGAGCGACCGGCACCAAGGAGCTCGCATTGGAGAACCGGTTGGAACACGATGCCTGGTGGCAGACATATCTGGACCAATGGACGGCGGTGCCGTTTCACGACCTGATCGCGGCTGTCGCAATCCTAGGCACCGCGTTGCTGCTGGGCATCGCTGCCGCGCGCCTTGCCTGCCGATACCTCCTGCCGGCGCTGACGCCACGTCACGCCGACGTGATCGCGCCGCGTCTCATGGCAATTACTCGCGCTGGCGTGATGGCGCTGGTCCTGACGGCGTTTCTCGGCGTTCGGGGGCTAAACCCCGGTGCAGACCTTCTCCTCGCTGCGAGTCTCGGCATCGCGGTAGCCATGCTGGCCTACGAGTTCGGCCGTGCGCTTGGCCTGCGCAGCCGACCAGCGTCACTGATCGCCGCCGCCCTGTTTCTCATCGTGCTGGCAAGTCGGCTGGGCGGCCTCGCTCCGTTGATCGCGGGACTGGACCGCGCCAGCATGGGGGTCGGCACCCGGCGTATTTCGCTGCTCGATATCGTCAACGCGGTCGGCTTATCGCTCCTGCTGTTCCTCGCCGCGCGCGCACTGCTCGGGCTGATCCTGCGCTGGATCGGGCAGGCTCGACTGCTTGACGCGGCGCAACGCGTACTGTTCCAGAAACTCGCTCAGATTGCGGTCGTCACCGTCGCGATTTTCGTTGGTATTGATCTTCTCGGCATCGATCTCACGGCGCTCGCCGTGTTCTCTGGCGCGTTCGGGCTTGCGATCGGTTTCGGCCTGCAGAAGACACTCGGCAATCTGATCGCCGGTCTCATCCTGTTGCTCGACCGATCGATCAAGCCCGGCGACGTCATCGCGGTCGGCGATACTTTCGGCTGGGTCAACAAGATCGGCGTTCGTGCAGTCTCTGTCCTGACCCGCGATGGCAAGGAACATCTGATCCCGAACGAACGGCTGATGACCGACGAAGTCGAAAACTGGTCGTTCTCGAGCCGGGACGTCAGGGTTCATGTCGGGTTTCGGGTGTCGTTCGATTGCGATCTGCGACTTGCGCAGCGGCTCGCGGTCGAGGCCGCGTCCGTCTCACCACGTGTGCTGACCGAACCCGCCCCTGTCTGCTGGATCAAGGAATTCGGCGACAATGGTGTCGAGTTCGACCTGCGGATCTGGATCGACAGCCCCGAGGCGGGGGTTGGGAACGTCACGAGCGACGTGTTCTTCCGCATCTGGGATCTGTTCAAGGAACACGGCGTTACCATGCCGGTGCCTCAGCGCGATCTCCGTTTTCCTTCGACGTCACGCGAACGAGGCCCGTCGACATAGTCGCCCTCGACACCCGCCTCGGCGATCCGGTGAACCCCAAGCAATGGCCGGCTTCGACGCGATCCGGAGGGCATTCATCCGAACTGACCATCACGCCGCAGCGTATGGAACTTGCGCGACCGTGAACGCTTCCCTCTGAACCAAGAAGGATTCGACAGGTATGAAAGTAGCCGAACTGATGAGCCGAGACGTCGAGTTCATCGGAAAGAACGACACGATCCAGGCTGCTGCCGTACTGATGGGGGAAATCGACGTCGGTGCGCTGCCGGTGGGAAGCACGGACGCTCCATTGGGGGTCATCACGACCCGGGACGTTCTTTTCAGGGTCTGCTCTACGGGCAAGGACCCGGCGACCACGCTGGTAGCCGAGGCGATGACGGAGCACGTCCATACCTGCGATCCGGACGAAGACGTGGAGGCGGCGCTCGACCTGATGGCGGGATACCATGTCCGCCGGCTGCTGGTGCGGGATGCCGACGGCAAGACCGTCGGCTGGCTCACGCTGGGGGACATCTCCCGCAAGCTGCTGATCGACAGTGGCACCGTCCGCGACGGTCTCGCCGACCTCAGCCGATACAGCCGTCGGGAGGTCAGCGACGGGAATCATTCTCGCGATTGAGGCGCAGGATGATATCGTTCGACAGGTCGAGCCTGATCGCCAGATAGGCAAGATAGGCGCGGGAGACAGCGGACTCGCGCCCGATAACGGCGATCGATACGGCATAGAAACGCTCGGCTATGCGCGGCGTTTCGACCTGCCGGACAAGGCTTTCGATCGACGGGGGACGCTCGATCTCTGCCAGTATATCGCACCGGGCATCCTCCGTGAGCGGCGCGGTCCTGGCATATATCACCAGACGCGCACGTTCGGCCTGCTGCAGCCCGCCATCGGCGTGCCCCGCAGCGGCCATCCCCCGGATCAGCAACGCCGCCTCCGTGGGGGACACGCCAGACAAATCCGTTGGGTCGCTCTGCATCAATTGAATGCGATTGCGCAGATGCGCGTCCAGTATCTTGACCGCCAAAACCTGGTCCAGCACGGCCCTGCGAAGGGAGGCGTGATCGGGTTCGCCCGCTTTCACGTTGCGTCCGCTGCCGACCGATCCGCCACGGCGCGCGGCGTGCAGAACCCAGTCGGGGTTCGCAACGCCGTCTACACTGTCGTCGAGGCGAATGGTCACCCGGCATCGGCCATTGATGCGAGCGCCGTCTCGATCTGTTCGAGCAGCCTGGAAAAGTCGATCGGTTTGGGGTGATAGTCGGTACATCCCGCCGCGATCGCCTTCTCGCGATCACCGGTCATGGCGTGCGCGGTCAATGCGATGACCGGTATCTCGCGTGTCGCCTCGTCGGCACGCAATTCACGAACCGCTGAATAGCCGTCGAGCACGGGCAGGTTGACGTCCATCAGGATCAAGTCCGGGCGATTGGCACGAACAGCGTCAACGCCGGAGCGGCCGTCATTCGCGACGACCACGTCATGTCCCTTGCGACGGAGACGCCGTGACAGGAAATCCCAGATCTCCTCATGGTCTTCTACCAGCAACAGGGTCGCCATCATTCTGCTCCACTTGGGGTTGGTAACGTTTCAGGGGTATGATCCGCCAGGAACGCCTTCAGTTTGGCCGCAAACGCGTTGCCGTTGGCCGCCTCGATCATATCTGCGTCGATCGCCCGGATCGCGCGACGCGCTTCCGCCCCTATACCATCCGACAGGACGACGATTGAGGTAGCGGCACCGACTCGTTCGCGGATCGAGGGAAGGTCGCTCAGCCCGTCTGGCGCATCCGCGAGGTCGACCAGCACCAGTTGCGGCTTATGCGCTGGCAGCGTGCCAGCCAGTAGAGCTGATATGCTCGTGCTGCCCAGGGTCCAGCCTTCGCTGTCGAACGCGGCCTTCAATGCCGCCTTGGTATCAATGTCCGACCCCGCCAGCAGTGCCTGTGGCGCCTCCGCGACCCGATATCGATCGAGGATCGTCTTCAGTCGAGTCCAGTCGACCGGTTTGGGCAGATGGTCGACCGCGCCCATCGACAACGACAGTCCGCGTTCGCGGCTTACCGTCACCATCACCACCGGCGTATCCGCCAGCACCGGGTCCGCCTTTAACGCGTTCAGTACCGCCCAGCCGTCCATGCGCGGCATCATCACGTCGAGCATGATCGCGCTCGGTCGATAGCGATGCGCCATGGCGAGCCCGGCCTCGCCGTCGCTGGCGGTCAGGACCTGAAACCCCTCGCGCTCCAGAAACCGCTGGAGCAGTTCGCGCATCGGCCGTTCGTCATCGATCACGAGTACCGTCGAACGCGTTTCGATGAGGACCGGCGAATCTTCATCCTCCCGTGTGACGTCCTCCTGAAGGTCGGTCAGCACGGCGAGGCGGAAACACGATCCCTCTCCGAGCCGGCTCTCCACCGTCACCGTGCCGCCCAGCCGCTGTGCAAACGCACGCGTAATCGCCAGCCCCAAGCCGCTGCCGCCATATTGCCGCGTCACCGAATTGTCCGCCTGCATGAAGCGTTCGAACAGCCGCCCGACCTGCTCCGGGGTCATGCCGATACCGGTGTCGCGCACCTCGAACACGATGAAGGTGTCGCTGCGATGAGCCGATAGCGTAATCTGTCCGTTGCTCGTGAACTTCGCGGCGTTGCTGACCAGGTTGAACAGGCACTGACGCAGCTTGACCACGTCGGAGCCGATCTCCCCCAGCGCTGTCGGCACATCGACGAGCAGACGGTTGTCGTTCTTCGCCACCAGCGCCTGCGCCGTATCGACGACCGTGCCGATCAGCGCGTCGGCGTCAAACCGCTCGATATACAGTTCATCCCGGCCTGCCTCGATCTTCGACAGGTCCAGCACGGCGTTGATGAGATCCAGCAGGTGCCGTGCATTCGCGGTAATCTTGCTTAGATCGGCGCGAACCTCGACCGGATCGGCCCCCTCGTAATCCTCTTCCAGCATTTCTGCATAGCCGATGACCGCGCTCAACGGCGTGCGCAGTTCATGGCTCATATTGGCGATGAACTGGCTCTTCGCCAGCGCTGCCTCTTCCGCCTTGAACTTTGCCGCTGCAAGCGCGCGCTCCGCCGCCTTGCGTTCGCCGATCTCGCTGTGGATGCCGACCCATTCCCGCGCGGTGCCGTCGGCGCCGCACACCGGGGCTGCCCGCGCCTGCATGTCGACATACGCGCCGTCATGGCGCCGGATGCGGTGTTCGATCTCATAGACCCGGCCTGTCGCTGCCGCATCCGCCCACGCCGCCCTGCTCGTCTCGCGATCGTCGGGGTGGATCGCATCGACCCAGCCGAAGCCGAGCATGTCGTCGAACGACTGTCCGGTAAAGGCTTCCCAGCTCGGCTGGGGATCACGGAACTCGCCGTCACTCCCGGTCGTCCACACGATTGCCGATGTCGCCTCGATCAGCGAGCGGAAGCGTGCCTCGCTCTGGCGCATCGCGGCCTCGGCCGCGCGGGTCGTCGCCAGCGAGCGGGCGAAGTCGCGGCCACGCCACGTCGCGCCGGCAATCGCGGCCAGGCCGGCGATGCCAACACCGAGGCGGACGGGCAGCCGCGCGGGCGCGGGTCGGCGGGGGGAGTTGGCTGTCACAGCCGGTATAACGCGCGGCCTGCCCTTCGATCCTCGCATGGCGGCTGGAACGTCGACAAAGAGCCGACGTTCAGAGGCTGTTATGGGACGAACGTTCCCGTTGGGGAGCACTGTCCGTGACATTCGATCAATTCGCGTCGTTCGGCATAATCGGCGCGGTGGTGGTCCTGCTGGTATGGGACAAACTAGGATACGACGTAGTCGCCATCCTCGCACTCCTCGCAACGGTCCTGCTTGGGCTCGTACCCGCCAAGGATGCATTCGCAGGGTTTGCCGACGACATCGTCATCATCATCGCCTCCGCGCTGGTCGTCAGTGCGGGCATTGCCCGGTCCGGCATCGTCGATGCCTTGATCCGGCCGTTCGCCGCGCGGCTCGATACGCCCGGCCGCCAGATCGTCGGCCTTGGCGGCGCCGTCGCAATCCTGTCGGCCGTCATGAAGAATATCGGCGCGCTTGCGATCTTCATGCCGGTCGCGACGCAACTAGCCCGGCGGCACCGGACCAAGCAACATTTCGTACTGATGCCGATGGCGTTCGCGTCGCTCATGGGCGGGCTGATGACGCTGGTCGGTACGTCGCCGAATCTCGTGGTCAGCCGCGTTCGCCAGGATCTGCTCGGCAAGCCGTTCGGTATGTTCGACTATCTGCCGGTCGGGTTGGGTATCACGCTGGTCGGCATGATATTCCTGACGTTCGGCTGGCGACTGCTGCCCACGGACCGGCAGGGGTCGCGATCGGCAGAGGATGCATTCTCGGTCGAGGATTATGTCTCCGAACTACGGTTGTCGGACGACTCGGCATACGTCGGTCAAACCGTTGCGGACATCGAAAAGCTCGCATCGGGCGAAGTCCACGTCGCCGGTATCATCCGCGAGCGTTTCCGACGGTTGGTGCCGGAACCGGACTGGACGATTTCGATCGACGACGTTTTGCTGATCAAGGGCGACGCGCCGGCGCTGCAACGGGTGGTCATCGGTGCCGGTCTCATTCCGGCGGCAGACCGAGCGTTGGACGGCGGCAACCTGTCGATTGCAGAGGCCATCGTTCAGAAAGAATCGCCGTTGATCGGACAGACCTCGTCCACCGCCCGGCTGGCCGAGCAGTTCGGGCTGACGCTGATCGCCATCAGCCGGACCGGCTACCGGTTCCGGCGACGGTTGCGGCAGGTCTCGTTCAGGGAGGGCGACTTGCTGCTGCTACGCGGCCCCGAACATAATCTGAGCGATCGGCTGACAACGGCCGGACTGTTTCCTCTGGCCGAACGCCGGCTTCAAGTGGGTCGCCGTCGGTCGGTCTGGGTACCGGCCGGCATCGTGGTACTGACCGTGCTGGCGCTGGCGTTGCAGATCGTGCCGGTGGCGATCGCGTTCCTAGCCGCAGCAACCGCAATGATCGTGTCCGGCGTGCTGAAGCCAGACGAAGCCTATGGCGCGATCGAATGGCCGATCCTGGTTTTGATCGGAGCGCTGATCCCGGTAAGCGGTACGCTGGAGACCACAGGCGGAACGGCAATCATCGCCAGCGGCCTGTCGACGGTGGCGGCGCAGCTGCCACCGTTCGCGATCATCGCGTTAGTCATGGCGGCCGCGATGGCCGTTACGCCATTTCTGAACAATGCGGCGACCGTACTCGTGATGGCACCGATCGGTGCGACGATGGCCCAGCAACTTGGCTTGCGACCGGATGCCTTCCTGATGGCGGTAGCGGTGGGTGCTGGCAGCGATTTCCTCACTCCAATCGGGCATCAATGTAATACGCTAGTGATGGGGCCGGGTGGGTACCGGTTTGCCGATTATGCCCGGCTGGGCATTCCGCTTTCGCTGCTCATTCTAAGCCTTGGAACGACGCTCATTCTGTATTTCTGGCCGTTATAGATGCATCCAATGGGGTATCGCTGCCGCCTTTAGGTACATCGCACAAAGACATTGTTATCCATGCGTTGAACCTACCATAGGCTGTGCGTTGACGACGCTCACGGGCAGGCCATGGACGGGAGCGGAATGGCTGGGATTGGTGGATTGTGTTGAAAAAGCCGGCCTTGGTGCGGGGCGGACCCAGGCTTAAAACCAAGGCAAGCATTCCTGCCGTCTCAGGCAGGTGCCATCTGCGCCGGCATCGGGATGCGCTTGGCCATCTTGCGGAGGTTCTGGGCAGTGGCAGCGAGGAGGAACTCATCCTTGGCGCCGTTTGGTCCTCGTAGGCGGAGGCGGTCGAGCTTCAAGATGCGTTTGAGGTGCGCAAAGAGCATCTCAACCTTCTTACGCTCACGACGGGATGTCACATAGGCGTCGGTAGCGGCGATATCGCGCGCCAGATCGCGGGCAACCTCATGGATGGACCTGGTTACCTTCCGTGCTGGCGTGTTGGGTGTGCAACGTTGCCGCAGATCGCAGCCCCCGCAGTCCTGCTGGCGGGCGCGATAGCGGATGAAGCCGTCCTGGCCGACATCGCCGCGGGCCTGCGTGAAGTTGCGGTTGCGGGGACGCAGGCGGTTGCCGGCAGGGCAGACATAGCTGTCGTCGCTCAGGTCATAGCGGAAGTCTGCCCTCTCGAAGGTGCCGTCGCGGCGGACCGACTTGTCGAATACGGGGATGTGCGGGTGGATATCGCGCTCGTGGACGAGCCACGCCAGCATCTCGGCCGAGCCATACCCTGTGTCCGCTGCCAGCCGTTCGGGCCAGACGCCAAACCGGTCCTGCACGCGCTCGATCATCCGTTTGCAGGCGGTCACTTCGGCCTGCCGGATCGCGGTGCTCGCCTCCACGTCCATGATGACGGCATGGTCGAGATCGATGAGGTAGTTGGTCGAGTAGGCGTAATAGGCATGCCCGCCATGCGCGCAGGTCCAGCGCGACGCCGGATCCGCCGGCGCCAGAAACTTCGGCACGACCGGCGTAGCCGCCCCGAATGCGGCATCGTCGAGGACGGCAAGATACTCGCGAACGGCACGATTGTTGGCCTCGGGCGGCAGACCCTCGCTACCCGGGGCACCGGTTTGACGATTGGCATCGGCCCGGATCAGGCTCGCATCAATAGCGAAGCCTTCGCCACCGACCAGCCCCTCGGCCATGCAGCGCTCGACCGTCGTTTCGAACAGCTTGCGCAGCAGTTCGCTGTCGCGAAAGCGACCATGGCGGTTCTTCGAGAAGGTCGAGTGGTCGGGAACATCTCCTTCCAGCCCCAGCCGGCAGAACCAGCGATAGGCCAGGTTCAGATGCACCTCGTCGCATAACCGACGCTCGGAACGGATCCCCATGCAGTAGCCGATGATGAGCATGCGGATCATCAACTCAAGGTCGATCGATCGCCGTCCCATTTCGCTGTAGAACGGCTTCAGGTGCTCGCGGATGCTCGACAGATCGACGAACCGGTCGACCGAGCGCAGCATATGATCCGCGGGGACATGTCGCTCCAGACTGAAGCTGTAGAACAGCGCCTCCTGCGCCACCATCCGCTCGCCCATCATCGGCCTGTCTCCGCTTGTTTGGCGAAGATTGAATCAGACCGACAACACCACTGCAAGCCCGACTTTTTCAACAGAATCGGGAGGTCAGCGGACGGTCCGCTTTCGGAGCCTGTTATGGGAAAACCGACACTAAATGTAGGCGTGAAACGCCTTAGATTTTTGCACCGGCGCATCGCACGGTTCCCGCCGTTTTCTGGCCGATGCAAAACCTGTGAGTTTTGCATCATGCCGCGGCTGAGGGCTAAATCGTTACGTAGAGGGATTTGTCAGCAGTCCAGGTGCATACTCAGCGGATCGGCAACGGGGAGATGCGGTGATGATAGCAACGATAATCACGTTCGGAATGACCCTGATCGCATCCTTCCAGGTACAGGATACGTCAAAGGCGAATTCATCGTTTCAACAGGCAGCACCTGCCGTGCCCGATAGCAAAACGCCTGTATTTCCATATCCTGTGTACGTGGTGCCCGTTCAACAGCGGGACGGCCGTACGCCTAAGCAGCGTTGCTGGGATAATGAATCGGCTAGGATCGGGGAAACCCTCAGCGACCTAGATCGGCGTGCGATCGATCTGAAATGCAGCCAGCGCTAGCCATCAAACTTGATGCAAAACTTTTAATTTTTGCATCAGGAGTGACCGGGATAGAAAGATCGCCCTGAACGAATGGCGGCTTTCGAAAGCGCCCATTTGTAACCCGAGTGTCCGGCATTGGGTCGGTTTCGGACGTGGGCGAACGGATGATCCATTTTAATCGGGCTGGACATGACGACCTGCCTGACTGGGGTATCGCTGGGGTTCCTCGTGCCATAGGCTGCGCATAAACTGCCGTTATCTGCGGGGTTCTATCGGCGGCGGCGCAGGGGTTTTCCGCTGCACGAATGTAAAACGTCGAGAAGAGAACGACCGGGTCGATCATCTCGGGATGTTTTTATGTCCGCAAAATCGTGCCTGCTACGGTTTGGCGCATACTAACGCGGCGATCTGCACGTGCGTTGCGCTAAAGTCCGCCGAGTCCAGGTGCATCCCGGGCGGCTGCACTGGTGTCTGCGATCACCGCGGGGTCTATTTAGTGACGGGCTTCGAAATCCAAACGATCTATTGCTGAAGCTTTAATGTTGCAGGTGCCGCAGTCGTATATATCATTAGTGTGAATAGGTTTAGCCGGTTCGCGTCAGTTACTGTCATTGACCATTCATCGCCATTCCAAAACGGCTCTTTCTGCTCGCATAGAAGCGCAGCAGCATATTTTAGCGCAAAGCGTCGGGCATCATCGAGCGATGCAAGGTTCTCACCCACGCAGGGGATCCGTGGGTTAGCGTCGGCAATTTCGAAAAAGTAAATCGACATTTCAACTCCCGAAATAAAGCGGGAGCACTAAGTCTCTCAGTCGCTTTCCAAAGCGATGATCGAGTAGCGAACGCCTAGCCGTTTTGGTTCCGTCGAATCCTCCAAGGAACGTATCAGTAACGTACGTCGGCACTTGTAGTGCACTAGAAAGGGGGCGCTTTCCGTTGGCTTGAGCTGGTCGCGGCGGAGTGTGCCTCCGCAGCAGTCAAGGGAGGCATCGAAACTACGATTGTGCGTTCAGAGTAAGCCCCGTTTAATCAGGACGAGCGACGTTCCCACTCCGACTATTAATAGCCCATGACCGTCTTGATCTACATTTGTCCCATGATGTAATAAATTACAAAATGCATAAATCGGCTATATCTCGGTTTGATATTGAAAATAAGGGTATATCAAGGCGCGACTCAAAAGAGGGAGTCATGGTATCGCTAGTTTTATGCAGGATAAACCTGCATCAGAAGTATTATGTCGAGTGGCGCGATAAGGGCTGATTCATGCCACTTTCCTTGTCTAGCAACGGAGATGGTCATGAACTTGGTCCTATATTGGAACAACGTACTCTTGGAATGTTCGCGTCGCGATTTCACGCGGGGCTTTAACAATTCCCAGCAGCCGGGCCCGATTCGAACGTCTCGCGCGATGGCGATCGTGCACATCGCCATCCATGATGCTGTAGCCTTCGAGACCAATCGGGCTGCCGCCGCCTATCTGAACAAGAAGAGCGTCGTGCACGTGATCGGTGCGCCGCCAGCAGGCAGCGTCCTTGCTGATACGGTTGCGGGTGCTGCGGTGACGGCGTTGAAGGCAATGTACCCGCGGTATGGTTCGTTCATCAACGACGCACATAGCGGCGCATCTAATGCGGCCTTCGATTATGGCGCCACGATCGCCGGAGCGATCCTGGACATGCGCGCTGCCGATGGATCGACCGTGATGGTCACCGCGCCTCAAAACGAAACGCTCGCCTACGGACAGCACCGCGCTGATCCGTTCGCTCCAAACCAACCAAGGCTGGGTCTTGTGTGGGGAGACGTGACGCGTTTCACCGGACCAGATCACCACGCGCTTGCGCCGTACCCGGGCCAAGGCAGCATGCCGTTAGTTGATGATCCGGCGTATCGCGAGGATTATGAAGAGGTCGTGCGCTACGGCGCGGCCGATCGGCGCGATAGAACTGCCGAGCAGGAGCGGGTTGGCGTCTACTGGGGCTATGACGGAGTGATGAATTTGGGCGTTCCCCCGCGGATGTACAATCAAATCGCGCGCGTCGTTGTGGCGGACAAGGCGCTAAGCGTCGCCAAATCGGCGGAACTGTTTGCGCAACTTAACGTCGCAATGGCGGATGCGGGTATCGATGCGTGGCATTGGAAGTATCACTACGATCTGTGGCGGCCCGTGGTAGGCATCCGGGCCGAAAACTCGCCGGACGGCGATCCGTTTTGGGCGCCGCTCGGCGCACCGCAGACCAATGCGTCGCCAGGGCGCTATACACTTACGCCTCCATTCCCCGCCTATCCATCGGGACACGCCACTTTTGGCGCGGCGCTGTTCCAGACGCTTCGGCTGGCTCTTGGCACAGCCCCCGATCCAATCACACTCGCCGATGTTCTGCTTGAGGAAGATGGCCCCGGCGATACGATTAACAACGAAGTCTTCACCTTCGTGTCGGATGAACTCGACGGCATATCGATCGATCCCAACGGATCGGTTCGTCAGCACAGCCCGGTGACGTATCCTAACTACGCCAGAGCAATCTGGGAAAACTCCGTCAGCCGCATCTACCTTGGCGTTCACTGGCGATTTGATGGGATCCCTCGCACCCCCGCTCAAAATGTCGGCGGCGTGCCGCTAGGTTTAAAGATTGCCGAGGAAGCACACGCCCTTTTCAATTCCTCCCCGTCGCTCGGGGGATCTGTCTAATAACGAAAGGCGGGGCAGCTGCGCGTACGCTTTAAACACCAACTAATCTGATTGGCAGCGCTGGGGTATATCGTGTCATAGGTTGCCTACAAACTGCGGCCCCGGAGGGGTTCGCTCGGCTGCGGCGGAGGGTCTCGCCGCAGCAACGAAGGCCGAGAATGTCCGGTAAATAGACTGCCGACTATCCATTCTCTAGAACAGATCGGGGGTGCGGTGAAGATCAGTTGCGCCTCTTTCGGCAGCCGACGAGATCGAACAACTGCCTATTGAGAAAAGCCGTGTCTCGTGAGCCCCCCGAGTCCGGGAAAAGCATATGCGCTGGCGCAGCTTCGCCTCGGTTCGGAACATGGTCAATCAGTTTATAGGTCGCGTCGGTTCCTATATACTGCCTGTTCCCGTACGGCCGGGGCCCGCCATCCGGGCTCGGCGGCCGCCAACTCTGGACGGTGACATCTTCGGTAGAGGCAAGGTTTTGGAGCGCGTTCGAGCCGCCGTTCCAGGGCAGCCACCAAAAGGTCTTCCCCGACCCTGCATAGTGAACAGCTAACGCAATACGGCTCGGCCAATCGAGACCACTGTCGATTGGACGGAAGTAAGCCGTCACCCCTGGGTTATGGCGTTGAGCGTACTGCGCCTGCTCAACCGGACAGGATGCTACTGTAACTGCCGCAAATTCCAACAGGCCGATCATAGTGACGGACGCCTCCGTTCGTGTGACCCCCTTGTAGCCTTGCGACGAACGTCGGCAATCATGATTGCTAAAGTGAAATTGCGACGAGGTGATCTGCGTGAAAGCTAACAAGCGCGCAGACAAGATCCGTTCTCGATCAGATCCGTCATGGCGTGCTGCGTGGCTGGGGTATCGCCGGGGTACATCGTGCCATAGGTTGCTCACATCCCGCAGTTATCCGTGCGGTTTGATTGGTTGCGGCGGAGGGCATCTCCGCCGCTGCCCTGACTATTTAATGCTCTGCCCTGGTTTACGACTGCGTTCCCCAAGCGCGGCGTAGATGGCGGCCTGATCCAGATGAGCTCGGCGCTTTTCTATCGTATCCGCCCGTGCGGCAGCTTCCAGTTCATCTGACGCCAACTTCTCGAAATCCGGTTCGGGTTCGATGTATGCCACTCAGAAACCTCGCCATTCAACAAGCCCGGGCCGGTACGACAGGGAACACCATGCGCAAATACTCAAACTAATGCGCTTCCAAAGATCGTCTCATATCGAGACAAACCGACGTGGTTCGTGCGGATAGTCGATGAGGTTTATTCGTCACCGTAGAGACGCGACGTGATGAAAGCATTCTGCCAGATAGCTCGTAGAACCGGACTCTGGCCCTCGTCATAAGGGCAGTGTTCCAGCCGTCCTTCTTTTTCCTTACCGGCTGCTAGCCCTTCGGTTTGGGCAGTAAGCGCCGTCGTCGTATCTGTCATGATGGCGGAAAATTACTCAATCGGGGGGAGCGGTCATCCCGTTTCTACAGACGTCCTGTTAGATCCAACTTATTACCAATAAGCCAACTAAGCTATGACGTCGGTGGCTCAATCCTAAGGTGTCTGCCACGGGAGGACGGGGTACGCTCGCGGTAAACGGCGCGAATAATCGTGGCTGCGGCGGAGGACGCCTTCGCCGCAGTCGCGCGTCCGCTATTGGTGGAAAGCGGAACGGCCGCTTACGGGCGGGCAATCACGCTAAGCCGCCGTTTGTTCAGGTGATAGGGAAGCGGCCTCTTCCGCCCGCATGTGGTGGAAGGCTGCCTGTCCGCTTTCGGGCGCCCGTCTGCCCGCATCGCCGGCGCGCTCACAGATCTGAAATGGGCGGATTGCGTCACCCGCATGCGCGTGCCGCACAGACTGGCAACAAGCTCGACGTACGTTCCGTCCGGAATGTCGCGAACGATTGGGCTTTCGGTGGCTTTCACACGCCTCTGATTAAAGGCAAAAGGTGAAAGCATCCTATCCGAACGCGCTCGAGGACACAGGTGGGTCTGCGTAAAACGCCCCTAGATGGAGCGGTCAAAGTTGTAAGGCCCACCGCTCATCGTGGACGTGTTTCCACGGATGCTGGGGCGGGCACATTCGGCTGCGTTGCTTTGGCATTGCAGGATGAATTGTCGTGGAACGCCTGGTCAGTTGGTTCGCTAAGATCGACCCTTATACACCTACCGACGAACTGAAAGTTCCGCATGCTCAACGGACTCAGCCTGCCAATTTTGCTCGCGATCTTTGCCGCTTGCGCGGGCGTAATCTGGATCGCCGGGGTGAAGCTCGCCGACACGACGGACATCCTGTCCTCGCGCCTTCACCTAGGCAAGGCGCTTGGCGGCGTCATCGTCCTTGCGGTCGCCACCAACTTACCAGAGGTCGCGATCACCGTCAGTGCGGCGCTGGCGGGCAACTTGGGCGTAGCGGTTGGCAACATACTGGGTGGTATCGCCATCCAGACTGTCGTTCTTGTAGCCATGGACATCGCCATGAAGGAAAAGGTGCCTCTGACCTACCGCGCCGCCAGCCTCACGTTGGTCGTGGAGGCGGTGCTCGTCGTGGCAGTCTTGACCGTGTCGATCATGGCGACACAGCTCCCCGGCACGCTCATCGCTGCACGCCTGACCCCCGGGGCGGTGTTGATCGCCATTTTATGGGTGGTTGGCGTGTGGCTTTCCAGCAAAGCCAGCAAGGGGTTGCCGTGGCACGATACGAGCGGCACCGCTCCCGATGGACAGGAGGAACCCAAGGGGCATTCGCAAGCGAAGAAAAACGATGCGTCTGCGCAGCAGGGAGAGAGCACGGTCCGCCTGGCAGCCATTTTCGGTGGGGCTGCACTCGCGACCCTCGCAGCCGGTGTGCTGCTGGAGCGGAGTGGCGATGCAATTGCCCAACACATCGGGCTCAGTGGGGTCCTGTTCGGTGCAACGGTTCTCGCAGCCGCCACGTCGCTGCCCGAGCTTTCGACCGGCATCACCTCGGTGCGCATGAAGGACTATCAGCTCGCCGTTAGCGACATCTTTGGAGGAAACGCCTTCCTACCGGTGCTCTTCCTCCTTGCCGTCGTCATCTCCGGCAAGGCGGTGCTTCCTGATGCCCAGGCAAGTGACATCTACCTTGCAGGCCTTGGGGTGCTGCTGACCAGTGTCTACGCGGCAGGCCTCATTTTCCGCCCCAAGCGGCAGGTCTGGCGGATGGGGATCGACTCCTTCACCGTGCTCATCCTTTATGCTCTCGGTGTGGGCGGCCTGTTGGCCATATCTAACATTCACGGCGGTTAGGTCACTATGGATGCGACTGCGGAAGTCAGCTTGACCGGTAGGTGTTGTGTCATCGCCCAACAGCCAGAATCCGAGTCGTCGGTTCCGTGCGTGGGCCGTCCTTTCAGCAAAAAAGAACTAGGGGTCAAACCTATGCGCTCCGAACACTACCCCTTAGGAAGCAGCGATGGATGAGTTTGCGCGCATGATGAGTATGGAAGGGGTGCGTCCTCTTGATTCCTCCGGGAACAAATTTCGTCGTGTCGTCAAACGGCCGTCTCCAGTTCCCAATCAACCCTCAGGACCCTCCCTGGAATTGGAGCCGTGCGGCCATGCATGGGTTGCCGGAAAACGTGCGCGCACAGCGCTTGAGACAGCTCTGGAGCGCCTTGCCAGCGAGATCCGCATTGGACGACGTGGCTGGGCAACCGGTATTCTACAGGATGGCAGGACGGTTACATTGCCGGCTTCGTCAGGAGCGGCATCTTTGCTCGGCACCGCAGATCGTCAATCGTTGCGCCTTATGATTGTCGGGGGTGAGGGCTGGACCTTCGTCATGCATCCATTGATGGGGGTCGCGACGCTCGATGACGATCCTGCTTAGTCCGAATGATCGAGCGTCCGGACACGGGACGCCGTGGAGCGGCCCGAACATCGAGAACCGGGTCGAGCTCCGAGCGGGCTCCGGGGGCGGCGGTATGGCACCGGGCAAGCAGGCGGGCCCGTAAGATTACAGCGATGTAATGTTCGCAACAGGCGGCGGTCATCGTCCGGTTCCAAAGAGAGCATATGCTCGCAGGACAAGGACAAAGACCGTGATACTTAACCGTCGCATGACCGTACGCCCGGTGATCGCTGCCGTCGCTCTGGGAACCACGGCACTCGTCGGTGTCGCGGGCGGGGCGATTGCCGCGGATGACGGTCGCACCAGCATCGCCGAGCGGTTCACGGCACCCGGGCCCGCTGCTGTCGCGTCGACAGGGGTGCATGCCTCGCTATCAGATATGGTCGAAGCCGTTGGACCAAGCGTTGTTCAGATACAGGTCAAGCCCGCATCAACTCAAGAGCAGCAGTTCGAGCCGACGCAGTTCGGATCGGAGGAGAGCGAACTGGCTGATAGACTGGGTCAGCTGTTCGGCTTCGGCATGCAGGATCGCGGTGGGCAATCCGGGGCGCCACAACAGCAAGGCCCGCAGCGGGGATCGCTTGGCTCGGGGTTCATCGTCGATGCATCCGGGATCGTCATCACGAACAACCATGTCGTCAACGGTGCCGACCGCGTTACCGTCCAGATGTCGGACGGCCGCGAATTCTCCGGCCGCGTCCTGGGTCGTGACCCCAAGATCGATGTCGCCGTGGTCAAGATCGACGGGCACGGTAAGTTCACCCCGATCAAATGGGGCGACAGCGACCATATCCGCGTCGGAGACAGTGTGTTTGCCGTTGGCAGTCCGTTCGGCCTTGGAAACACCGTGACATCGGGCATCGTATCGGCCCGTGGGCGGGCAATCGGGGCGGGGCCTTACGACGATTTTCTGCAGGTCGATGCCGCAATCAACAGCGGCAATTCGGGCGGTCCGCTGTTTGATAGTGCAGGTCGGGTCGTCGGGGTGAACACCGCGATCTTTTCTCCGACTGGCGGTAATGTTGGGATCGGGTTTGCGATACCGGCCGCCATGGCGCGGAAGGTCGCGCTTCAGATCGCGCAAACCGGCCATGTGTCGCGTGGCAGGATCGGTGTCTCGTTGCAGGATCTGACACCGGAGATTGCCAGCGCGATGGGCTCGAACGCCACCAACGGCGCGTTGATCGCCGAGGTTGAAGATGGCGGGGCAGCCGCGCTGTCCGGCCTGCAACGCGGCGACGTCGTTCGGCGCTTCGGATCCAGGCCGGTCGAGAACGGGCGCGACCTTGCCCGCGCCGTAGCGGAGGCTCGGATTGGTTCGATCGTTCCCACACAGGTGCTGCGTGACGGCCGCCAGGTTTCCCTGAACCTGCGCATCGCAAGCGAACCGATAGGCCAGTCTTGAGCCCATGGAACCGGGGGGCGATACACGCGTCCGCTCCTTGACACCTTGAATGGAACGGTCCGACCTTGAAGCTGCTCCTGATCGAAGACGATGCACAGACTGCAGACTATGTTCGTCGCGGGCTGGTAGAGCTTGGCCACGTGTCCGATTACGCCGCTACCGGCATCGACGGCCTTACCGCCGCAATCGTTGGCCGATATGACGCGATCATTCTTGACCGGAACCTGCCCGAGCTCGATGGACTGTCGGTGCTGAAGGCATTGCGTGCGAAAGGTGATCGGACGCCGGTACTGCTTCTATCGGCACTCGGGCAGGTGGACGACAGGATCGCGGGCCTTCAGGCGGGCAGTGACGATTATTTGGCCAAGCCCTTCTCATTTGGCGAACTCGTTGCACGCCTGGAGGCGATAGTTCGTCGACTCAGCGACACCGACACGGCGCTAGGCACCCGCGAGACGGGTTCGTTGACGCTCGACTTGCTCGGCCGCACAGCCACACGCAACGGCAGGCGTATCGAACTGCTCAACAAGGAGTATCAGCTGCTTGACTATCTGACCCGCCATGCCGGGCAGGTGGTGACACGCACGATGCTGATCGAGGCGATCTGGGATTACAACTTCGATCCGGGGACGAACGTCGTCGACGTCCATGTCAGCCGGCTGCGCGCCAAGATCGACGGTTTGGATGACGTTCCGATGATCCGAACCGTCCGCGGCTCGGGCTATCGGCTGGATGCCGTCTGACGATGCGCTGGCCCTCGACAGCCGCGCTGCGGGGTGCACTCTGGATCACGCTGATTGCGCTGATCGCGACGGGGATCGCCCTGAGCGTGCAATATGTCCAGACGGTACGCCTGCTCGACGACCGCGCGCAGGCAGTGGTCGACGACGAAGCGGCAGGGCTTATTGAGCGGTATCAGAGCGAGGGGCCATTTGCCGTCGCACAGTCCGTGTCCCGTGCGGTCGCGCGCCCGCGCGTTACAGACTTCATCTATCTCATGACCGACGCTTCGGGCCAGCCGGTCGCGGGAAACCTGGCAAAATGGCCCAGTGAAATCGACCGTACTGGGTATCGTACGTTCGATACGCAGGTCGCGACGACGCGGGGCACGGTCATCGAGCGACAGGTCGCCGCGCGGACGGTGCTTCTCGGCAACGACTATCGACTGCTCGTCGGCAGTCTCTCGGATGATCGACGCCTGCTGCGCGATCGCTATATTTCCGCACTTGCCTGGTCGCTGATGGCTACCGGAGTGATCGGCCTGCTCTTCGGCTTCTGGTACAGTCGGCGCGGGCTCGCCTTCCTCGATGCGGCCAGCACCGCCGGCGACCGGTTTCGCGCCGGGCATCTGGACGAGCGTTTGCCCGTGGCAGGGCGGGGCGATGAATATGACCGCCTGGCAGCGACTCTGAACCATAGTTTCGCGGAGATCGAACGCCTCGTGGATTCGCTGCGAACCGCGACCGATGCGCTTGCTCATGATCTGAAGACGCCGCTGACGCGGATCCGGTCGCGGCTCGAACTTGCGGCCCTTGGCGGGGATCAAAATAATGCGACGTCGGATATGCGCGGAGATCTCGATGCCTTGCTCCGGACGATCGACGACACGCTACGACTGGCTAGAGCAGAAACGACGATGGCCAAGGAGTTTGTTCCCGTTGATTTGGCGGCAATCGTCGGCGAGGCCGTTGAACTGTTCGAACCCGTAGCAGAAGATAGGGGCCTCCTATTGAGTGCCGAAGTATCGCCGGCAATAGTCAGTGGTGTGCGATCGCTTCTTGGACAACTCGTCACGAACGTGATCGACAATGCGATCAAATATACGCCCCCAGGTGGTCTCGTGTCAGTCAGTCTCGACCACCGTCGTGACGGGCTGTGGTTGATCGTGTCCGACACTGGGCCGGGGATAAACCCGGATCAACGCGAGCATGCGTTGTCCCGGTTTGTCAGGCTCGACGCTAGTCGTAGTTCTGAAGGCAGTGGCCTTGGACTTAATATCGCGCTCGTTTCCGCAAGGGTTCACGGCGCCCGCCTTGCTTTAGCCGACAACACCCCGGGATTAAGAGTAGAAGTTCACTTCCCGAACGCAATGTGAGGTCGTGTGACTGTAGGGCCGCTAAGCCACTGCATAATTGCATGATTGCCCCTGGAACGGCACATACATTAATTAAATAGGCTTTTGGGATAGAAGGTCCGAGCTTTCTGCGGCTGTCTCGAAATCAGCTTAAAAACGGCGAAAACGGAAAAGGGCGCCCAATGTTACTTGGACGCCCCTCCAGAGCGAGCTGTGCTTGGGAGCGGCTCGTCCTGTCTCACAAAATTACATGCCGTTCGACAGGTTGGTGTCGGGGTCATTCGTTCGCATGTCTTCAGCCTGGTTTTGACCGGTTGCACGAACGGCATCGGCCTTGTTCTCCAGGCGATCCTCAACGGCTTCGTTATCGATCCGGTCGGCAGCATCCTCGAGATTATCCGCAACCGCTTCGGTGTTGGATTCGATCTTGTCCGCGGCCTGTTCGCGTGGGCTGGAATTGCACGCCGAAAGAGAAGCGAGCCCTGCTGCAATCGCGATTACGAATGTCTTTTTCATTTTATTATCCCCTGTTTTTGACCGCGTGTTCTTGTGGCGTAATCGCTGACACGTGGCTTTGTTCCTGTTCATCAGGCACTTCACCTCGTCATCATGACGCCAGCAGCTTGGCGATCCAACGGCTGCGATCGAACTGCCCGCAGATCATCACGATCGCAGCGGTCAGCGGCACCGCGATCAGTGCTCCGGCGATGCCCCATACCCAGCTCCAGAACGTCATCGCGACGATGATCGCCAGCGGCGACAGCGACAGCTGCTTGCCCTGCAGGATCGGGTAGACGACGTTGCTGATCGTCATCTGCAGAACAACGAACCCTGCGAACACCAGCAACGGCATCTGCCACCCGCCAAACTGGATGAACGCGAAGAGCACAGGCGGGACGATGCCGACGATGTTGCCGATGACGGGGACGAAGTTGAGCAGGAAGTTCAGGATACCCCAGACCAGCACCAGCTCGAGCCCCGTCATCCATGACCATAAAGACGATGCGACGCCGGTCAGGATGCTGGTCGCAAGCGTGGTGCCGAGATAGCGGCGGATCTGACCGGAAATCTCCTCGCCGACTTCGAGCATGTCGCGTCGCGCACCGCCCTCGAACATCTCGTACAGCTTGCGCCGAAGCCGTGGCACTTCAGGCATGCCGAGCATCACCACGATCCCGATGAAGCCGACATAGGTCACGAACGCGTAGACGCCGCTCGCCAGCATCTGGACCAGCACCGTGATCCGCTGCCGGTTGATCGTCCCGGCGATCGGCACGCCGCGATCCGCCGCCCAAGTGGCGAGGTGGTTATAACCGCGCTCGAGACCTGCCCATTGCGACGCAACCGCGCCGATCAGCTGACCGACCGACAGGTACACCGCCGCGGCGAACGCGCCGAGGATCGTGACCAGCGACAGGAGGGTCAGCGTATAGGCGATCCAGGAGGGCATGAACCGCGCCAGCCAGCGTTTTAGCGGCCAAAGCGCGGCGACGATGATCGCGGCAAAGGCGATCGGCATGATGACAGCAAAGCCGATGCGCAGCGCGGCAATCAGTAGGATCGCGGTGATGATGCCGAGCAGGCGGTTTCGATAGCGGTCCTGCACGGGGATGTCGGTCATTCGGCACGTTCCTTTATGTGTTCGCCGGCATGGCGCAGGGCTTCGGCATTTAGCCGCGCGCCAAGCAGGAGGGCCCAGGCCGACACCATCAGCCAGAGCATCAGCACCACGACCGCGGACAGCGAGCCATAGGTGTCGTCGAAGCGCGCGAACTGCGCGACATAGGCGCGAAACATCATCGTCGCGGTCAGCCACAGGGCGACGCCAGCGATCGTGCCGGGCAGGGCGCTGCGCCACGGGATCGCCTCCGACGCCGGGGCGTAGCGATAGAGGACGATAAGGCCGCCACCCGCACCGACGGTCAATGAGCCGAACAGCGTGATCGCCGACGCCAGCCGGGCACCCGGCAGCCCGTCGGGAACATAGCTCTGCAGGAACGTGAGGACCGACAGCGATACGAGCGCCGTTAGCACGAGCGCGGCGCATCCCAGTACCACAACCGTCGACACCAGTTGACGGCGCAGACCCCTTCGTTCGCGTTCGATCAGATAGGCGAGATTGATCCCGTGGAGCAGCGACCGTCCCGCACGACGCGCGCTGAACAGTGCGATGCCGAGCGACACAATCAGGGTAACGATTCCACCGCGACCGCTGGCAAGCCCGCGGTTCAGGTTCGCGGCTACCAAATGCTGCGCACTGACCGGCAGGATGGCGACAATCTTGTACATATTGTCGGCGACCGCGGTTGGTGGAACCACCATGCCGTAAACGCCCGCAATGACGCCCGCTAGCGGGATCATCGCTAGAAAAGCGGCAAAAGCAATCGAACTCGCCGCGATGCCGAAATCGTCACGGAACGCGCTACGGACCGTTCGGGCCGATAACACAGCCCACAACCCGATCCGACCAAACGCTTGGGTAGACATCTTGAAGCGCAGCAGACGAACACGGGCACGAAGGGCTTGGCCACCCTTCCAGTCCGTGGCCATCATGGGTCGGTATTTCCCGTCCACGGATCAGCCGTGAAGCCGCGACAGGAAAGATCGATCACGGTCAGCTCCACGTTGTTCCGGTATACCGTTCGAGATGGGGATGGGGTTCCGCGCAATCGTCCGCATCGTCGATCACCTACCGCAGTCCAGCTGTGAGGATGGCCACGGTCGTTCGCGGGGTGCGAAGAGCGCCCTTCAGCCAGCGGTTGCACGTCGGAAGGCAGCGTTCGCAGATCATCCCGCGGTTGATGGGCCGAAGGGGTGGTCGATGCGTCGCCCAGTCGCGTATCCCGTGACTGGCATGTGGTCGGCGCACCTGGAAGCGGAGATCAGACAACGAGTCTGCCTCTTTCAGTCACGGCCCCGGGGAGGGGACCGAGACGGATAAACAGACTGCGCCCTGAAAGCGATCGGCCGGCATGTCTATTGCAGTAAAGACAGGTTGCCGACGATGGCTACAGACATGAATGAATGGCCGAAGTTGGGGAGGCGAAGCTACCAGCTGAATGTCTGCATTTGGGTCTCACTGCGGGAGGGGGCCAGGTGAGTAGCTGCCAAAAGGCCAGACCGCCTCGTCGATGCTCTCGGGAAAGGTGATGGGCCGGTGGCGTGCTGCCGACCACCACCTGCTCGACCAACTGCAGATGCGGCTGGCCGATCGATCATCAGGCAACGCATCGTCAGTCTGCTGTGAGGCTGACTCACGGTGAGCAACACGGCAAGCACCGAGATAACTTAGGGGCAGCGTAGCGTGGGGGCCGACCGAAATGAACGGCCTTTCCGCTCATTAATTGCGAGCCGACCTGCCGCCGACCGCGCGTCGTGCTCGACTCTCAAGGACAGCGCGGAGACGCCGAGGGGAACTGCCGAAATGACCGACATCACATTGCATTCGCCGAACCTAGATAAGCTCGAAATCGGCAATCTCAGCGCCAAGTTTAGCGCGCGCGGCGACCGGATCCTGCGTTACTATATCGACATACGGCACAAGACGATGAACCTGCACCGCGAGCTTGGTGCGCCGGAGCTGTTCATTCTTCAGAGCAAAGTTGACGCCCTGTTAGCCGACTGGGACGAGAAGCTGGTCGCGTTCGAGACGAAAAGGCTTTTCCAGACCGGCAAGGGCGCGGCCGACGACATGACCGCCGATGCCATCCGCGACCAGGAACGCATAAGCCGCATCCTCGCTCACACACTGACCATCGATGACGCCATTGACTGGGAGACGCTGAAGGACCGCAGCCAATACCCGATGCCGTCCCGCTTCCCGGAACCGCAGCCTACCACAGTACCCCGCCCGGAACCCGCCTACGAGGCGTTGCAGATCGGCCTGCTTGATCGGTTGCTCGGCAAGCGCCGCCATCTCGAGGGGCAGGCCGAGACGCGCAACGCCCGCGCCGGCGAGGAGTGGCGGCGGTCGGAAATGGAGCGCGAGGCGCTGCACGCGGTCGCGATGACGAACTGGGAAGCGCGGGAGGCCGCTTTCTGGGCCGAGCACCATGGCGCCAAGGCCGAGCACCTGTCCGCGCAGGCCGCTTCCCACTCCAAGGTCGACGCGCTGCGCGACGCGGTCGCCGACCGCGATCCCGATGCTGTCATCGAACACGCATCGCTGGTGTTGGAGAACTCGGACTACGGTGGCCTGTTCGAGAAGTCCTATGAGGTTCAATATCGGCCGGACGACCGCCTGCTGCTGCTGGCCTACGACCTTCCCGCCCCAGACCGGCTGCCGCAAACGAAGTCGGTTAAATTCGTGAAGGCCACCGGCGAGCTGGTCGAGACGAAGATCGCCGAGCGCGACCGCAAGGCCAACTTCGACAGCGCCTGCCACCAGATATGCCTCAGAACCATCCACGAGCTCTTCGAGGCCGACGTCGACGGCAATGTCGATGCGGTTCTTTTCAACGGCATGGTCGAGTCCGTGGATCCGGCCACCGGGCTCCAGCGGCGATCATGCATCCTGTCGGTCCTCGCCAAGCGCGACGAATTCTGCCGCATCGACCTCGCCCGCGTCGATCCCAAGGCGTGCTTCAAGGCGCTCAAGGGCGTCTCTGCCGCCAGCCTCTCCGCGCTCGCGCCCGTCCCACCTGTCATTGAGATGGACCGCGAGGACCGCCGCTTCATCGAAGCCCGCGAGGTCGGCTCCACCCTCAGCCAGGGGACCAATCTCGCCTCCATATCGTGGGATGACTTCGAGCACCTCGTCCGCGAGCTGTTCGAGAAGGAATTTCTGAGCCGCGGCGGCGAGGTGAAGGTCACCCAGTCCTCCAGCGACGGCGGCGTCGACGCCATCGCCTTCGACCCCGACCCGATCAGCGGCGGCAAGATCGTCATCCAGGCCAAGCGCTACACCCGCACGGTTGGCGTCGCCGCGGTCCGCGACCTCTACGGCACGGTGATGAACGAGGGCGCGTCGCGCGGCATCTTGGTCACCACCTCCGATTATGGCCCCGACGCCTACCGCTTCGCCAGCGACAAGCCGCTGGCACTGCTTAACGGCGCTAACCTGCTGCACCTGCTTGAGAAGCACGGCTATCAGGCCAGCATCGACGTTGCCGGCGCACGCGCCGCGCGGTTTCAATGAGGTAGCCGGCCGATGGGCGCGGCGAAGGACGACCGATCACACCAGCACCATGCCTGAACACTTCAACGGCGGTCCTTCACAAACCAGCTGTGAAGCAACGTGGGTCCTGCTTCAGCCGATGAACGAACGGCCGTCGCTGGGAGACGAAAAATGCGGCTTGAGTGTCGTCTTGTGGGTCAAAACGAAGCTTCGATACTAACGTATCGGCAACAAGGTTCTCAAACGCTTTGAAAAGCTCATTCTACTCTAAAATGAAGATAGCGATAGACCAAAGCCGGCGGGGAAGCAGATAAGTAAAGATAGGGGGACAATTTAGGCGCAGTGGTTGCGAAATATTCATGATATGGTGAAGCTGGGACGAAAGATTGCGTTCAAAGTCAATGATATTAGAACTAGCGGCACTTCCGCATCTTGCGTTGTCGATAGCGTTCGCTCGTTGCCGCTCACAAAACAGAATGATTCTGCCCCACGGAAACCACGAATCCTTTCAACCGCGTTCGACGATCATCGCTATACCCTGCCCCCCGCCTATGCACATTGTCACGAGAGCGTAGCGGCCGCCGTTGCGGGCAAGTTCGTAGAGAGCCTTCACCGTCAGGATAGCCCCCGTCGCACCGACCGGATGGCCGAGCGATATACCCGATCCGTTCGGATTCACCTTGTCGGGGTCGAACCCAAGCGTTCGCGATACCGCACAGGCCTGTGCGGCAAAGGCTTCGTTGGACTCGATCACGTCGATCTGGTGAAGCGTCAGACCAGCGCGTTCGAGTGCAATCGGTACCGCCTGAATAGGCCCCAACCCCATGTGGCTGGGCGCAACGCCGGCATGACCCCAACCGAGAATCTTGCCGAGCGGCGTCAGGCCGCGCGCCTCCACCGCAGATGCCGACGCTAAAATCACGGCTGCGGCACCGTCGTTGATCCCCGACGCGTTGCCTGCCGTCACCGTGCCGGCCTTCTGAAAGGCAGGGCGTAAACTCGCCATCGAGTCGGCATTCGCGTCGCCGCGGACGTGTTCGTCGACCGCGAATTCGCGTGTGCCGCGACCTTGTTTGACGGTGATCGGCAGGATCTGGTCGTCGAACCGTCCTTCGGATTGCGCCTGCGCCGCCCGCCGGTGGCTCTCGACCGCGGCGGCATCCTGATCGACCCGCGAGACGTCGTGATCGCGCGCGATGTTTTCCGCAGTGATGCCCATGTGATAGCCGTCGATCGGATCGCTCAGGACCGCGATCATCGCATCAACCATCTGCACGTCGCCCATCTTCTGGCCGAACCGAACCGCGGGCACGTGGTGAGGCGACCGGCTCATTACCTCTGCACCGCCGGCTGCCGCGATCTCGACCTCGTCGAGTGCGATCATCTGCGCGGCCGAGATGATCGCTTGTAGGCCCGATCCGCATAGCCGGTTGAGTGTCAGGGCAGGGGCGCGGTCGGGAACCCCAGCCTTGAGCGCCGCGACCCGCGCCAGATACGCGTCTTGCGGTATCGTCTGGATCACCTGACCCATCACGACATGCTCGATATCGTTCGGCGTCAACCCGGCTCGCCGCACTGCTTCGGCGAGGACGCTCGCGCCCAGGTCCGCGGGCGCGTGATCCTTCAGGCTGCCCCCGAAATCACCGATCGCGGTCCGTACGCCCGACACGATATACACTGGCTTCACGCTCGACTCTCCGACGTTGTTCAATATTTGAAGCTTGCCTGCAGCAGGACTTCCCGGCCGCGCGCCACGACTCCGCGCTGCTCGCCCTGCGTGAGTGGAATGCTAGTGCCGCCGGTGCGATCACCCGCAAACAGCAGATAGTACTTGTTCGTCAGATTGCGACCAATCAGTGACATCTGCCACCGGCCGTCGGTCGGCCCGACGCGGGCGCTCGCGTTGAACCGCCAGAAGTCGTTCTGCTTGGAGGCGGGCGCAAAGGAGTCGCTCGCGAAGTATGCGGAGTTATAGAAGGTATCGCCGGTCACCCCGACTTCGAAATCATTGCTGGCCGGGATGGTCAGCTCGAAGCCTGCATTGCCGGTCAGGTCGGGCGAACGCGCTGGGGCTCGGCCGTCGAGCACCTGTTGCAGGATTGGCGTCCCTGCCGCGGTCAAAGTCCGCGTACCCGTCGCGTTGGTCACAAACGAACATCCGGACGGTGCAGCGGCGGTAACCGCAACGGCCGCTGGAATCGTGTAGCCGTAGCACTGGCCGGTGTAATCGCGGAACCGGTTGTGCACGTATGCAACCGCGGCATGCAGTCGCAGCATCCGTGTGGCGTCGAAATTGGCCTCAAGCTCGCCACCACGCTGGCGTACCTGTCCGGCGTTGCTGATCTGGAATCGTATCGTGCTGGCGTCGTATTGCGTGACCTGCAGATTGCTAAAGTTGTATGCGAAGGCTGATGCAGTCAGTCGCAGCCGCCGGTCAAACAGCTCACCCTTGGCGCCCGCCTCAAAGCCTTTCACTGTTTCCGAATCGAAGTCGATGTCGGCGAGCGTCGTGTTGGTCTGGATCGGGCTGGTGATCCCGAACCCGCCCGATTTGAAACCGGTCTTGTAGGCGATGTACAGCGTCGAATTGGCCACCGGATGGTAGGACAACGTCGCCTCGGGCGAAATGTTGTCATCCTTGAAGGTCCCGGCGAGGATACCGGGAGTCTGGTCGGTCGAACTTGCGAACACGGTTGCGGCAGTATTAAACCGGCCTAGCGCCGAGTTTATGCCATAAAGGTTCTGGTTCCGCGTCTTCTTCTTCTCCGACGTGTAACGTGCGCCTGCGGCAAGTTCGAGCTTAGGCACAATCAGCCAAGTTGCCTGGCCGAACACCGAATAGGTGCGGCCGGTCAGGTACGCGTCCTTCTCGTACGTCTCGATCCTATCGTTGAGCGGATTGTAGCTGATGTCGGCGCGAAAATTGGTGTCGTTGTACAGTTCGTCGCGGGTGTCGCCGTAATACGCGCCGACGAGGAAGTTGACCGGCCCGTCAAGCTTGGTCAGCAAGCGGAATTCCTGGCTAAAGCTAGCGTAGCTGGTGTCTTCGTACGTGGTCAGCGCGTTGTCGACGGTGTGCGTCAGGCCCGATACGCTGCGATACCGGTTGTAGATTCGGCCGGTCAGTGACGACAGGTTGAAGTCGTCGGTATCGTATTTAAGCACCAGCGACGCCGTGTACGCCTTATTCAGCCCGCGCGAGCGGTTGTCACCATCTAGCGCGGGAATGCGGTTGGCGATCGCGGGGACGATGTTGCTGAAGCTGGTCTGGTTGTCGGCGCGGCAATCGCCGAACGGATCGGCGACCCCGAACGACCGTGGCCGGTCGCCCGTGCACGGACCGATATTCTGTGAGAACGAGCCGCCGCCCTGATCATGCGCGATCAGCCCGAACAGTTTTGCGCTTGCCGAAAATGCACTGGTCGGATTGTACTCGAGCGTCACGCGACCCATCGTCTCGTCGTCCCCGACCCTGCGACCCGGTGCGCCGGGTAGCGTTCCGGTCGACGCGGGCAGTGCGGCCGGAAAGAACGGGTTCGGCGCGACTTGCGCGTTGTTGTAGAGCCAGCCCTTCGCATCACGGTGCTTGATCGCCACGCGGCCGCCAAGTGTCTCGGTGATCGGGCCGGAGACATGCGCTTCGCCCGACACTTCGTCGGCGACGAATTCATAACCGACGCGTCCGCCGACCTCGAAGCGATCGGTCGGTCCTGCGGTGGTGATCGAGATGACGCCGGCCGGGCTGTTCTTACCAAAGAACAGCGCCTGCGGGCCCTTCAGCACTTCGACCTGCTGGATGTCAAAGAATCCGAGTGTCGCAACGCGCCCGGAGGACGACTGGATGCCGTCGATCGCAACCGAGACGGGCTGTTCATACCCAACCTGCGTCGGCGGCGAGCTGATCCCGCGGATCGCGATCGAACCGCCACCGATCGTGCGATAATTGCTGACGATCACGGTTGGGGTTAGTTCGCCGATCTTGGTAAGGTCGGTGGCGTTGTATTTGTTGATTTCTGCGGCCGACAGCACGGACACGGCGACGGGCACGTCGAGCAACCCTTCCTTCCGGAGACGCGCGGTGACAACGATGTCTGCGTCGCTGGCGACCGGGGCGGCATCCGTGGCCTGCTCAAGCGGCGTGGGGTTGCCTGGCGGGACGGCGACTGAAGCGGCGGGGGGGACCGGCGTGCCCTGGGCGGGTGCGAGCTGCGCGAGCGCGGTCCCCGCTATCAATGCTGAAGAACAGACGGCGGCAAGCGCGCCGATCCGGACCGAACGATATGAACGCACCTTCATGCCATCCTCCTCCTGTGTCGCGGTATGATTATCCGGCCGACCTCCAGTTTTGGATGGTCTGCCGAAGCCGCTGTGGTGGTCGGTGAGGGAAACTCCCCCCCGACATGTCGAAAGCTAGGCGCGCCTTCCGTCGACTGTCAACAGAAACGTTGACAATAACTTGGGTGATCGGTTGGAGGCGTAATTACGCAACATCAAACAGGTCGTGCTGACAAACAGAAGCGCGCGTTACACTTTTTCAGCGGCTCGTTCTGCCTTCCGAGGAGTAGGGGACAGAGCAGTTAATCCACGCACGCGTTGACGATATCTGCAACCCAAGCGGCTCAGGAATCGAGTATCGCCACCGCGCGTGTCCATCCGCCCGATGCCGCACGAATCTTTACGGGGAAGCAGGCGATCGTGAACCCGGTTGCCGGCAGGCTCTCCAAGTTGTGCAATTTCTCGATATGGCAGTAGCCGATGTCGCGCCCGGCCTTGTGACCCTCCCAGATCAGTCCTGCGTCACCGCTCTTCGCATATTCAGCCGCGGTATGGACGAACGGCGCGTCCCAACTCCAGCCGTCGGTGCCGGTCACGCGCACGCCGCGCTCCGTCAGGTACAGCGTCGCGTCGCGTCCCATGCCACAGCCCGAAGCGACATAATCGTCGTATCCGAACCGGTCGCCCGCGCTGGTGTTGACGACGACGATCTCCAGCGGGGACAGCGTATGTCCGATCCGCGCCAGTTCCGCCTCGACGTCCTCAGCGGTCGCAACGTAGCCGTCGGAGAAATGCCGAAAGTCGAGTTTGACGCCGGGCTGGAAGCACCAATCGAGCGGTACCTCGTCGATCGTGATCGCGCGCTTGCCGCCATCTCCAATCTTGGCATCCATGGTGGACGCATAGTGATACGGCGCATCGAGGTGCGTTCCATTGTGCGTGGTGAGCGCAACGCGTTCGATTGCCCAGGCCTCGCCGTCGGGAAGGTCGTTTGCTGCCAAACCCGGAAAAAAGCCGAGCAACCCCGGGACCGACGCCTTGTGATCGATGTATTCTATACTCGGGCCGTAGCCGGGCGGATCGGAGATCACGTCGTTTTCGAGGAACACCGATAGGTCGATGATCGTGCGTGCCATGCTCAGAACTCCACCCGGTCGCCACCCTTGAGGCCGAGCATCGCGCGCGCCTCGCTCGGCGTGGCAGGTTCATGCCCCATCTCGTGCAGAATGCGGACGATCTTCGCTACCTGCTGCGCGTTCGAGACCGCCAGTTCGCCGCGTTCAATGAAGAGGCTGTCCTCCAGCCCGACGCGGACATGCCCACCCATCAGCGCGGCCTGGGTCAGGAACGGCATCTGGTGCCTGCCCGCCGCCAGCACCGACCATTGATACGAGTCGCGCCCAAACAGCCGGTCCGCAGTCGCCTTCATGAACATCAGATTTTCGAGATCGGGACCTATCCCGCCCAGAATGCCGAAGATCATCTGGATGAAGAACGGCGGCTCGACGATCCCCGCAGCGACGAAATGCGCGAGGTTGTAGAGGTGGCCGACGTCGTAGCATTCATGCTCGAACTTGGTGCCGCCCTCGCGCATCGTCGTAATGATCCGGTCGATGTCGCGGAAGGTGTTGCGGAAGATATAGTCGTCGGAGTTGAGGACATAGTCCTTTTCCCACGCGTGCTTCCAGTCGGTGATCCGCCGCCCCGCGCCGTGGAACGCGAAGTTGATGCTGCCCATGTTGAGCGAGCACATCTCCGGCTTGAAGCGCGTCGCCGCCGCCAGCCGATCGTCGAGCGGCATCGTCGCCGAGCCACCCGTGGTCAGGTTGACGACCGCATCGGTACGCTGGCGGATCACCGGCAGGAATTGCGCGTAGACGTCCGGATTGCCGGTCGGCTGTCCCGTCTCGGGCACGCGCGCATGGAGATGCAGGATCGCAGCGCCCGCCTCTGCGGCAGCTATCGCCTGGTTGGCGATTTCCTCGGGCGTGATCGGCAGCGCGTCCGACATGCTCGGCGTATGCGCGCCGCCCGTCACCGCGCACGTGATGATGATCTTGGCCATGTTACCCCTTCCGCTCGCGTTGCAGGGCGAGCAGATGACGATGGAGCCCGAGCCGGTCGCCGGATACCTGCGCGCGTGAAACCGTGCCGTCGGCCACGTCGATAATCGCCGCCAGTCTGAGGATGACCGGTTCTCCGACCAATGCCCGGTCGATGTCGACGAACCCGCCCGCATAGCGTCCGTGGCTTTCGACATGCGCGGCCGCGCGGGGGCCGGCGGTGAACATGTGGGAGATCGTCAGCGTATCGATCTCGACCAACGCTGCAAAGTCCGGTCCGTCGACTAGCACGGGCTCGACTGCGGCAGCCCTTAACATTCCAGGCAACCAATCGCGCACAATCGCCTCGGTTGCGGGATCGGGCGGCAGTACCGGCTGATCCCACGGCGCGAGGGCAGGGGCGGCAACCGCGTCGGGCAGGCCGCTCTTCAACTGACGCTTGCGGGCGAAGTAATCCTCCTCCGCCCAGCCATGCGACAACCGCTCGCCAGCTAGACGGAATACCGTGATCCCGCGCCATGCTGCGACGCGACCGTCGTCGCGCACCGATGCGCCGTGCTCGGTAAAGCGCATCGCCACACCGTCGACGCCGAGGATCGTGTCGTGGACCGTTACCGTCAGTCCCGGAAACTGATCGAGTTGTGCCGCGGTCGCGGGAAGATACTGGTCGTCGCGCCCGTCGAACACGTGTCCACCGATCGACAGCTTATAGGCCGGGTCCATCACCCATTCGACAGCTTGCGGATCGTGCGAGGTCAAAAAATCGACTGCGAACCCGCGTAATGCGCGTGCCTGGGGGGACAACGTCATGCCACAATTTCCGACCGCGCGCGGTCGAGCGTGCGCAGATCCTTTTTCAGTATTTTCCCGGACGCGTTCTGCGGCAGTGCACCGACGAAGCGAACCGAGGTCGGGCATTTGTAATGCGCCAGATGCTCGCGCGTGTAGGCGATCATCGCCGCCTCGTCCGGGTCTGCACCGATCCGCGGCACCACGTACGCCCTCGGGGTCTCGCCCCATTTTGCGTGCGGCACGCCGATCACAGCGACCTGGCCGACATCCGGATGCGCGCCAAGGACGTTCTCGATCTCGGTCGGATAAACGTTCTCTCCACCTGACACGATCATGTCCTTGTAGCGATCGTGGATGAAGACGAACCCTTCGCCGTCGCAATAGGCGGCATCGCCGGTCCTGAGCCAGCCATCGGGCGTGACGGCCGCAGCCGTCTCGGCGGGTTTCCGCCAATAGCCGATCATCACCATCCCCGACCGGATCCGGACCTCGCCGACCTCGCCGGGTGCGACGCGCACCTCGGTGTCCGGATCAACCAGTTGCAACTCGACCCACGGCAAGGGCCGGCCGCACGATCGCAACCGCTCGGGCGTCGGGCCATCGGGATCATGCTCGTGCGGCGGCAGGCTTATGACGGTCCCGGCGGTCTCGGTCGCGCCATAGGCATGGCTGAACTCGCAGCCGAACAGCGCGATCGCGCGGCGCAGCAACGGTTCGCCGATCGGGGCCGCACCGTAGAGAATGCGTTGCAGTCCCTGCGGCGCAATGCCGCCTGTGTCGACATGGTCGACCAGCCTTTGCACCACGGTCGGGACGAAGAATGTGTGCGTCACCCCGTGCCGGTCGATCGTCGCCGCCACACTGGCCGGGTCGAGCTTTTCGAGCAGCACGGTATGCCCGCCCTGACTGAGCGCCATCATGCCGTAGCCGATCCCGCCGATATGGAAGAGCGGCATCGCCACCAGATTGACGCTGTCAGCGGTGAACGCCCATACCTCGCGTGCCATCCGCTCGACATAAGACAGGTTGGTCTGGCTGATCAGTACGCCTTTCGGCACGCCCGTGGTCCCCGACGTATAGAGGAGCAGGGTAGCCGCATCGGGATCGACCATGATCTTCGGTGGCACATCGGACGCTGCGTCGCGCAACGCATCGAGCGCCGTCAGATCGATCGTCTCGACCGCTACGCCGGTAAGGCGATCGGCCAGTACATCCTGCACCAGCACCAGCTGTGGTTCGCCATCCGCAATGATCGCCGCGATCTCGCCCGCCGCCAGTCGCCAGTTCAGCGGCATCATGATCGCTCCGATCTTCGCGCATGCGTAGGCAAGCTCGTAGAACACGCACGCCGCATGCGACAGCAGCGCCACCCGGCCCCCCGCACCCACGCCGCGCTCGCGCAGCACGTTGGCCAGCTGCGTACTGCGTCGATCGATATCCGCGAACGTCAGCAGCTCGTCGTCAAACGCGAGGCACTTCGCGTCCGGTGTCTCGGCCGCGAAATGCTGCATCAGCGTCAGCAGGGTCGGTTGCATCGTTCGCTCCTCAGTAGCTTTTCGGCAGGCCAAGGCTGTGTTGCGCAACGTGGTTCAGGATCATCTCGCGACTGACGGGCGCGGTCTTGTGCAACCGGGCGATGAACCACAGGTCGGCAAGCCCGTACTCGTAGCTCAGCCCATTGCCGCCATGCGTCTGGATCGCCTGGTCGAGTGCCTTCAGCGACGCCTCGGCGCCGGCGAACTTTGCCATGTTCGCGGCTTCGGCAGCATCCTCGCCCTGGTCGTACAGCTGCGCTGCACGCGCATTCAGCAGACGCGCCGCCTGGACGTTGATATACGCCTCGGCGAGGGGGTGCGCGACGCCCTGGTGCTGGCCGATCGGTGTCTTCCACACGCTGCGATCGCGCGCGTACTGCGCCGCCTTGTCGAGCGCAAACCGCGAAATGCCGTTGTTGATCGCCGCTGCTGCTACCCGCTCAGGGTTCAGTCCGACGAACACCTGTTTCAGGCCCGCACCGCGCGTGCCGATCAGCATCGATGCGTCGAGCTGGATGTCGTCGTAAAAGGTCGTGAACTGCTTCTCGGGCGTCATCACCGCGGCATCGATCGGCTGGTAGCTGAGCCCCGGTGCGCTGGTCGGCAGCAGGAACAGCGACAGTGCTGAGCGCCCGTCGCCCGTCTCCATCTCCGGATCGCGGGCGACGATCATTACCGCGTCCGACACGTCGATTCCCGACGTCCAGTATTTAGAGCCGTTGAGGACGAACCCGTCGCCGTTGGACACGATACCAGTCTTCACCTTGTGCGTGTTGGAGCCCGCATCCGGCTCGGTGATCGCGAAGCAGATCTTCTTGGTACCGTTGGCGATGCCCGGCAGCCATTCGGCCTTCATCTCGGGCGAACCATGCGCAGCGATGATCGGCGCCGTGATCGAATTGATGACCAGCGAAAGCAACGGGCATCCCTGCGCAGCACACTCCTCGATCACGACGTTATAGTCGCCGATCCCGCCGCCGCTGCCGCCATGCTCTTCTGAGATGTGCACGCCGAGAAACCCGGCCTCGCCCAGCGCACGCCAGAGTTCGACCGGTTCTTCACCGCTCTTGACGCATTGCTGATAATATTTGCGGCCGAACTTGCCGACCAGCTTGGCGACGCTTTCGCGCAGTTCGCGGTGGTGATCGGCGGTGTCGACTAGGGGGGAGAAGAACATTGGTTGAGCGGACATGCGGTGCGTTCCTTGTGGATCTTATGGAATGTCAGGCGGGCCAGTCGAAGAAACCGTGCCCAGATTTTGCGCCGAGCCGGCCCTCGGCGACCATTTTCGCAAGCATAGCTGGCGGTGCGAAGCGTGGCCCGTGCGCTGCCTCCAGCGCGCGTGCGACCTCCAGCCGAACGTCGAGGCCGACGATATCGCTCAGCCGCAACGGGCCGACCGGGTGGCGATAGGCGAGCACTGCGGCGCGATCGATATCGTCCGCGCTGGCGACGCCGTCCTCGAGCATCCGTATCGCTTCCAGAGACGCCGCGAAGTCGAGCCGGCTGGTCGCGAACCCCGGTACGTCGCGCACCGTGATTGTCTCTTTGCCGATCGCCTTGCCGAATGTACGGGCCTGCGCGAGCGCGTCCGAAGAGGTGGCGGCGCCCTGCACGATCTCGAGAAGCTTGATTGACCAGACCGGATTGAAGAAATGCAGCCCGAGGAACGTCGACGGATCCCGTACGCTTTCCGCCAGCACGTCGATCGACATCGCGCTGGTGTTGGTGGCGAGTAACTGGGGGGACCTGGCGGACGCGCTAGAGAGGACGTCACGCTTGAGATCCAGCCGCTCGGGTACGGATTCGACGATCAGCGCCAGGCCTTCGGGAATCGCCTTCATCGTCTCGACGCGAACGACGCGGGCGGCGGTAGCTTCGGCTGCATCGGCGTCCAACTTGCCACGCGACACTGCCCCCGCCAGCGTGGTCTCGACCGTTCGCGCCATAATCGCAGCGCGCGTCGCGTCTGGTTCGACGACGTGGACCCTTCGTCCGGCCAACGCTGCAACATAGGCGATACCCACGCCCATCGTGCCGCCGCCGATCACTGCGATATCGTCCGTCACGTCACATCCTCTCTTCCGTTGCAGCGGATTTGCGATTGTGGGTCATTCGCCGAGCCAGACCGGCGCGCGTTTGTCCGCAAAGGCCCGCGCGCCCTCTTGTGCATCGGCGGAAGCGAGCACGGTCTCGACCATGTCGCGTTGCAGGTCCCACCGTCGATCAAGCGGCCAGTCGGGCGACGCGGCCATGATCTGCTTGCTCGCCATCACCGACAGCGGTGCGTTCGCGGCAATCTCGTTCGCCAGCGCCAGAGCGGCTTCCAGCGCACTACCGGGCAGCGCGAGCCGGTTAACCAAGCCCCAGCGGTGTGCAGTGGCGGCGTCCATTCGCGCGCCGGTCAGCGCATATTCGAGCGCGATCGCTGGCGGGATGCGCTCGCGTAGCCGCACCAGCCCGCCCGATCCCGCGACCAGCCCACGCGAGACCTCCGGCAACCCGAACATCGCGGTGTCGCCTGCGACGATCAGGTCGCACGCGAGCGCCAACTCGCACCCTCCCGCCAGCGCGTAGCCTTCGACGGCAGCGATCAATGGTTTTGCGGGCGGTTTTTCGGTGACGCCGGCAAACCCGCGACCTTCGAGTTCCGGTCGTTCGCCGTCTACGAACGCCTTCAGGTCCATTCCCGAACAGAAATTTCCGCCCATGCCGGTGACGATTCCAACGCGTAACGTCGGATCCGCATCCAGCACGTCGAGCGCCTCGGCCAGAGCGAGCGAAACGGCGCGGTTGACCGCGTTGCGCTGCGCCGGCCGATCGATCGTCATCACCAGCACCGCGGCGCGGCGTTCGACCACCACGCTCATGCTGACACCCGTTCACGGGTCACGTGGTAGTCGTCTAGGTCTGCGGTATCGGTCATCCGCCACATGTCGAGGATGCGGAACGGGTTGTTGACGACGATCCGCCCCTTTGAATTGCGGACATAGCCATCGACGCCGGGATAGGTCCAGACGAGCCCGGCATGCGTCTCGTCGACCTTTGCGTTGTACGCGTCGTGGACATCCTGCCGCACATCGATCGTCGCGATCCCCTTTGCGAACATCTGGCGGAGCAAGGACATGACGTAGTGCATCTGCCGTTCGAGCACCGAGATCAGGCTTCCGCCATGCCCGTATTGCGTGTTCGGTCCGTACAGGCAGAAGAAGTTCGGGTAGCCCGGCACCGTTGTCCCGAGATACGCGCGCGCATCGTCGCCATCCCAGTCGCCATGCAGGTCGCGTCCGTCCAAGCCGACGACGCGCATCGGTGCCAGCAGGTTGACCACGTCGAACCCGGTCGCCCAGATGATCGCATCCGCCTCATGTGTCGTCCCGTCGCTGGTCACGATGGCGTTCGGCAGGACCTCGGTCACTGCACCGTTGACGTACTCGACATGCGGTTGGGCGAGCATCCGGTACCAGCCATTGTCGAGCAGCATGCGCTTGCCGAACGGAGGGTAAGACGGGATCATGTCGGGCAGCAGGTCCTGCCGCTCGCCCAGTTGCGCCGTCATATAAGCGGTCAGCCCGCGACGGTGGGAGTCGTTGATCGCGTTGATCGATTTGCCTTGGCCGTCCCAGTCAGGATCTTGCCGTAACGCCTCATACTGTTTGTCGTTGAACGCCCAGCTAAGTCGCAATCGGTACCAGAGCCGGTACAGCGGCATCGTCTGCATCAGATGCTGCAACGCTTCTGGGATCGCCTGCTTGAACTTCGGGAACGGCGCGACCCATTGAGGCGTACGGTTTACCACCGTCAACGACACGACACTGTCGACGATTGCCGGCCCGACTTGCATCGCGCTCGCGCCGTTGCCGACCAGCACGACCTTCTTGCCGGCGAGCTCGATCCCGTCCTCAGGGTAGCGTGCGGTATGCACGCTCGGCCCTTCGAACCGGTCCATTCCGGGAATGTCGGGCAATCGCGGCTTGTTGAACGCGCCCACGCCACTGAGGATCATGCTCGCGGTCAGCGTTTCCGAATTGCCATCGGCATCGATCACGTCGGCTTGCCACTCGCCCGCGTCTGCATCCCAGCGCGCCTCGGTCACTTCAAGACCAAAGCGGATATGGCGGCGGATGTCGAAGCGGTCGGCGACATCCTGCAGATACGCGTGAATCTCACGACTTCCCGCGAAATAACGCGACCATTCATAGGGCGCATAGGAGAAGGAATAGAGGTGGCTCGGCACGTCGCAAGCTGCGCCCGGATAGCGGTTCTCGAACCAGACGCCTCCGAGGTCGGGTCGCCGCTCGAGGATGGTGTAAGGGATACCAGCCGCAGCGAATTGTACCGCGGCGCACATTCCCGAAATGCCGGCGCCGATGATCAGCGCGCGAAACCCCGGAGGCGGCGCTATATCCTGAGCGCCGTCGATTGCAGGCTGTCCCTCGGTTAGTTGAAGCTCATGCCTGATCATCGCTGCGTAGCTCGCGGGGATAGTCTCACCCAACGACACGCTCATCATCTCGACCAGCAACGCATCATCCGGATTGGCGAGGGCAGGGAGGCGTCCCTCGAACCACGCCGCGAACGCCGTCGTCGCTGCGGCTCGAATCTCGTCCTGTAGCGCGCCAGGCAGCCCGCCATCGTCGTTATCGTCCAGC
The DNA here is from genome assembly GCF_001421535.1 of Sphingomonas sp. Leaf20. Lineage (GTDB taxonomy): Bacteria > Pseudomonadota > Alphaproteobacteria > Sphingomonadales > Sphingomonadaceae > Sphingomonas. The sequence goes on from NZ_LMKN01000011.1 coordinate 88,323, forward strand.
CCACGCGTACGGGTCGGCACGAACCGGCCCTCGATCCATTCCCGGTCCCCGGTCAACTGCACCAGCACGCAGGCTAGCGTCGGAATGTTCGCCTGCGCGATGGCCTCTGCAAGCCAGAGGGGGGCATCCTGTCCAATTCTGTCGGCCATCGGCTCTATCTTCATTGGTGTCGCGCCGCGACGGAGCGGCATGGCACAGGGCAGAACAGGAATATGCGCACAGCCTCTTCCTCAGTCAACACTGTTGTTGACGAAAAGTTTGCGACTCATCTCGGTTATCGCGCGGTCGGCCATCGGCGTTAGCATCGGCAGACTTGCAAAGCCGTGGATCATCCCTTCGTAGCGCGTCATCGTCACCACCCCGCCGCTGGTACGAATTGCCGCGCCAAGCGCCTCGCCTTCGTCACGCAAGGGGTCGAAGGCCGCTGTGATGATGTGGGTCGGCGGCAAGCTGGCGAGATCTGCGCGCAGCAGGTCGACGTCGGCCGCCAACGAACCGGCATCGCCCAGATAGGACGCCCAGGCCCAACGCATCCAATCACGCGTCAGCATGTGATCGGCCCCCAGCGTTCGCCAGGACTCGGTCTCGCACGCCGGAGCGACCACGGGATAGAACAGGCCAAGCGCGTCTATGCGGATACCTTGGCGGGCCGCGTACAATGCGGTCATGGCAGCAAGATAGCCGCCCGCGCTGTCGCCACATACCGCAAGCTTCCCGATGTCACCTGGCTCGATGCCCGCCACTCGTTGCAGGGCAGAGCGGCAATCATCGCATGCGGCGGGAAAGGGGGCTTCGGGGGCAAGTCGATACTCGACGGCGACTACCGATGCACCGCTTGCTGCAGCCAGTGAGCGACACAGTGCGTCGTGGGTGTCGAGCGATCCAACAACGAAGCCACCGCCGTGGAAGAACAGGATCGTTCCGTGTGTTTGCGCAGTGGGGCGATAGATGCGGCGTCGGATGGCCTCGGTCTCGTCGGATCGAACCGACCAGATTGCGGGCCCTGCGACCGCCGCCATCGGCCGGTCGAGCCTTTGCCGATAATCCTTCATCGAGAGGCTTGGGGGCGGGGGGCGCAACGTTACCCTTGGATCGGCGAGCAGGGATACGAAAGTGGGATCTAGTTCGGTAGAAGCGCTCATATCAGAAGGATCACCTCTCACCGGCGCGATGTCAACGCTTGTGTTGATCCTGAGGCGGCGGTGTTTGATCTACCGCCCAGGCTGGTTCATGGAGCGACGATGGACGAAGATCATCAGGGCAAGCCCGAGGTACAGAGCGGCATCGGTCGCCGGCGCTCTGCGGCGCGTACCGATTCGAGTGCCTCCTACCAGACCAAGCGCAAGGAAATCGCGGAAGCCGCGGTGCGCGTCTTCAATCGCCTGGGGTTCGAACGGGCAAGCATTGCTGCGGTCGCTGAGGAGATGGGCGTCGACCGTGCCTCGCTCTATTATTATGTCTCCTCGAAAGAGGCGCTGTTCGACGAGGTGGTTCGCACCGTAGTCGAGCGCAATTGCGCGATCGCCAAGCAGATCGAAACGAGCGATCTCTCGCCCCGCCGCAAGCTTCGCGACCTGATCACGACGCTGATGACGTCGTATGGCGACCACTACCCGCTCTTCTATATCTACATTCGCGAGAATCTGGGTCATGTCAGCGACTCTCGCTCGGCGTGGTCGAACGACATGCGTGAGATCAATCGCCTGACGACGCAGAGCATGATTGCGATCATCGAGCAGGGTTATGCCGACAAGAGCCTACGCAACGTGGGCCCATCACGGATCGTGGCCAATGGCATATTCGGTGTGATCGGCTGGACTCACCGCTGGTTCCGGCCCGATACGAGCGATGTCAGCGCGGCAGATATCGGCCGTACTTACGCGGACATGATCTTGTCGGGATTGGAAGACCCTTATCGCTGACGGCTATCCGGACTATCCGTTGCGAAGAGCCATCATGGGGTCACGGAAGCGATAATCAATCTCGACGACGATCTTATAACGAGGCTCATTAAACTACATTTTGGCGATACGTGACTGTCCGCAATCCTCCCCATCACGACATTCGCGAGCGGATAGCCGGGCGTCAAAATCGGTCATTCGCAAGGTGAACCAGCGTCCGAAGTTGGGAAGTGAGGGAAGGGGCCTGAACGTCTGTTTGTGGGTCCTCCCAGCAACTGAGCGGTCGATGACAGCATTATTCAGCGTCAGCGGCTTCCTGACAGGCGCCGCCTTCCAGTTTTCTGTCGGCCTCTCAGCGTCGGGAACCCACCCACACTGTGGCCGACGGCGCATCAACCAAGACCGGTAGGAAAACAACGGCTTGAAGCTACAGCCCAAGTTCCTCCAGCCCCGGATGATCCTCGGGCCGTGGCCCGAGCGGCCAGTGGAACAGTCGCCCCTTTTCGGAAATCGGAACGTCGTTAATGCTCGCCATCCGGCGCGCCATCAGGCCATCGAGCGTGAATTTCCAATTCTCATTGCCGTAGGAGCGATGCCACGCGCCGGCATCGTCATGCCACTCATAGGCGAAGCGCACGGCAATTCGATCGCCGTCATGCGCCCACAGGCCCTTGATAAGCCGATACTCGTGCTCGCGACGCCACTTTGCGGTTAGGAAGGTGACGATAGAATCCCGCCCCCGAAGGAAATCAGACCGGTTTCGCCACTGGCTGTCCTCGGTATAGGCGAGCGCGACCCGCGCTGGATCGCGGCTGTTCCAGCCGTCCTCGGCGGCGCGGACCTTTAGCGACGCAGTCTCATGGGTGAAGGGAGGGAGGGGCAGTCGTGGCATCGAACGGATCCTTTCAGTCAAAGGGCGTGGCAAACTCCAGACGGATCCCGCCCGGAATGAGGATCAGGAAGTGGCGCGCCGTTGATCCGGGACGGATGGCGCCCGGCGCTGCGTCGACCACGACTTCTGGATGCGCCGTCACGGCGGCCCACGCCGCTGCCAGTGCAGCATCGTCGGCGACCGAGAGCGAGAGATGATGGAGACCGATATTGGCGCGCCGGTCAAAGGCGCGGGCCGTCACGGGGTCGGCCGCGCGCCACAAGGTCAGCAGGATTGTGCCGTCCGATACGAAGATAGCAGGATAGTCGGGCACGCCGCCTACTTCATCGAATCCGAGCGTGTCGCAGAAGAAGGCGCGTGCCTGATCGAGGTTGGGCACGGTTAGCCCGACATGGTGGACGCCGCGTGTGAGTTTGCTGGTCATGATGCTGCCCGTTCAAGTTGAGCGATGTGGGCTCGAAGCACCGCAATCTCGTCAATGAGCGGCTGGGAAGTGCGGCGCACTTCCGCCTCGGTGAAACGCGGCGTGATATGCTGCGGGCAGTTCCAGTCGAACCCGACGACATCGATCAGAAAGCCACGCTCCGGCTCGGCCGCGTAGCCGGACGGCATGAGCGCTGCGATGACGGCGGGGTCTTTGCTCACGTGGGCATGGCCGATGATCTTGAGGCGCCGGCGGTTCGGATAGTCCATTAAGAACAGCGCAACCCGGTCGTCGGCCGCAATATGCGCGACGGAGAGATATTGTCGGTTGCCGCGAAAGTCGGCGAACCCGAAACAATTGCCCCCGAGGTGTCGGACGAAGCCGGTTGCCCCGCCGCGATGCTGGACATAGGGCCAGCCATCTTCGGACGTGCTCGCCAGGTAAAAGCTGTCGCGGGCGGCGATGAACGCAAGTTCTTTGGCCGTAATCCGGTCGACCGTCTCCGCGCCGGCTTCCATGCGTGCGTATGACGCTCGCGACCCCGCTGCTTCTTGCAGCGCGCGAGCGCGTGGTCCGAAAAGGGTGTGGAGATATGCCTGCGCCATGGCCACGAGGATGGCGAGTTGCCCGCGATGTGATAATTCGCAATTACTGATACGGACTATTGCGATACGGGGAATAATGGACCGCTTCGAGAGCCTTTCCGTCTTTGTCGCGGTGGCAGAGCAGCGCGGCTTCGCGGCTGCGGCGCGCGTCCTCAATCTGTCGCCTCCTGCCGTGACCCGTGCGGTCGCGGCGCTGGAGCGGCATCTGGGCGTGACGCTGTTCCACCGCTCGACGCGAGCGGTGTCCCTGACGGACGACGGGGCAAGCCTGCTCGATCGGGCGCGGCGCATACTCGCGGACATTCGCGAGGCGGAGCAGATCGCCATGGGCGGTCGCTCGGTTCCCCGGGGGCAGCTCTACGTAACTGCGCCGGTCATATTCGGGCGGCTGCATGTGTTGCCGGTCATCAGCGCGCTGCTGGCCAGCCACACCGGCCTCAACGCGCGCATGATGCTGCTCGATCGTAATGTCCGCATCGTCGAGGAGGGTGTCGATGTGGCGGTGCGGATCGGGACGCTGGCGGACAGCACGCTGCGCACCGTGACGATCGGTTCGGTCCGTCAGACCATCGTGGCAAGCCCGGGCTATCTTGCCGAACATGGCTTGCCCATCGATCATGGCGACCTGGCCCAGCATCGGTGTATCATGGGTAGCGGTGTGCGCGCCGGCACCCGATGGTCGTTTGGCGCGCGCGGCGAGAGGCTGTTGGAAATCGTCCCCCGCCTGACCGTCAACGGCATCGATGCGATCCTCGCTGCTGCGGAAGCAGGCGTCGGCCTTGCCAATGTACTGAGTTACCAGTCGGCCGCGCATATCGCGAGCGGGCGACTCATTGAGGTTTTGGCTGATCATGCTCCGTCCGCCATGCCGGTAAGCCTGCTCTATGATCCCGGTCGAGCCGCTATGCCCGCGGTCAGGGTGTTCATCGACGCGATGCGGGAACAGGGGCGGCGGGGCGTGTGGTCCTGACCGGGACCGCCGGACAAGCTATTTCGCGGCGAAGGCGGCAGATTTCCATTTCAGCATTCCTCCCGGTGAAGGCTCAAACGCAGGCCGGCGGCGTTCCGGCGGCGTTCGCCCATTGATCGCGGCGTCGCCGGCGCCTGAACGAACTGCAAATGTGTGGATGGGCGAGAGCGGTTCGGCAATGTCGCTTTCTGGGTCGGAGCGGTTGAAGGGCAGACGATCCGCACCTAGCCCACCTGGCGCCATTCACTTAATGCGCTGGCGTAGTCATAAGCGGACAATTGTTCATAACCGGATCCGGCGTAGGTATGTCTCTCATCGATCGGTTTGAACTCTCGGTGCCCTTGATCCAGGCGCCGATGGCAGGCGTCGCCACACCTTCGCTGGCGGCAGCGGTATCCGAGGCGGGAGCCTTGGGATCGATCGGAGTAGGCGCGACCGACGCCGCCGGCGCACGGGCGATGATCGAGGAGGTGCGCAGCAGCACGACCCGCGCGTTCAACGTCAACGTCTTCGTCCACGCTGGCCCAAAGGCCGATCTGTCGCGGGAAGCGCAATGGCTGGATTGGCTTGCCCCGCTGTTCGCCGAGTACGGCGCACAACCCCCGACGGCACTCATGACCATCTACAAGAGCTTCGCAGATGATCCCGACATGGTGGCGGTACTGCTCGACCTCGCGCCGCCAGTGGTTAGCTTCCACTTCGGGTTGCCGTCCGCCGACGTGCTCTCGGCGTTGCGAGCGCGTGGTATCTATCTCATGGCGACCGCAACCAGCCTCAACGAAGCACACGCGATCGAGGCCGCCGGGATCGATGCGGTGGTCGCGCAAGGGATCGAGGCTGGCGGGCATCGGGGTGTCTTCGACCCCATCGCGCCTGACGACGCGCTCGGCGTATTCGCGCTGACCCGGCTCCTGGTGCGCAAGAACAACCTACCAATCATCGCTGCTGGCGGGATAATGGACGGCGCCGGCATCGCCGCGGCGCTCGACCTGGGCGCATCGGCAGCGCAACTGGGAACTGCCTTTGTCGCGTGCCCGGAGTCGGCCGCAGACGATGCATACCGGGCGGCCCTCACCGGTGAGGGCGCTTACCACACCGTCCTCACTTCGCTAATTTCTGGTCGACCCGCGCGTGCGCTGGCCAACCGGTTCACGGCTCTGAGTCAGTCGGTTGATGAACGCCGACCGCCTGATTATCCTATCGCCTATGATGCGGGAAAGGCCTTGCACGCGGCTGCCAAGGCGCAAGGCGAGCACGGTTTCGGAGCGCAATGGGCGGGGCAAGGTGCGCCGCTTTCTCGTGCCATGCCGGCAGCAGCCTTGGTCAGGGTGCTGCGAGAGGAATTTGAATTGCGACGGATTAGAGGCTCGGTTGAGCGTTGCGACGTTCCTTGATCGGACTGGCCGTTTCCCCACTAGAAGCCGTATAAGCAGACCTTTCAGCGTACTGAAAGCCTCAAATCATGATGAACCAGCGCCCGAAGTTAAGAAGCAAGGTAAGGGGCGCGGGCGTCCTTTTGTTGGTCTCCGCGGCCGCTGGTCGCCTGATCGCTGCATGATCACGCTCGTCTGCTCCCAAGGTCTTTCGCATCCTGGAACTCGCTGCTTTAAAAGGCTCAAAGCCTTTCCGTTTCTCCGGCCCATGTTGGGAAAGTGTATGCGGGAAAGGGTTTAGGGAAAGCGGTTTACGATGGTGAACGGTCGCGTGGTAAGCACGGGCGGCATACCAGTGAGAGGGCAGTAATGACGGACGCCACAAACGTAATTGCCGTGGACCACACAGGCTTCGCTGTGTCTTCTTTGGACGAAGCCGTTCGGTTCTGGACGGGAGCGCTCGGTTTCACACTTGAGCGGCAATCGGAGATGGGGGGCGACTTCCTGCATCAGGTGACAGGTGTCGANTCTTTGGACGAAGCCGTTCGGTTCTGGACGGGAGCGCTCGGTTTCACACTTGAGCGGCAATCGGAGATGGGGGGCGACTTCCTGCATCAGGTGACAGGTGTCGATGATCCGAAAGTGAGAACGGCAATCGTCAAGGCACAAGACGGCTACGTGGTCGAACTGTTGGAATATTCAAACGGGCTCCAGAACGGGACGGTGCCCAGCGGCGCGGGATCGATCGGAGCGGCCCACCTGGCTCTGACCGTAANACGTGGTCGAACTGTTGGAATATTCAAACGGGCTCCAGAACGGGACGGTGCCCAGCGGCGCGGGATCGATCGGAGCGGCCCACCTGGCTCTGACCGTAAAGGACATTCATGTCGCCATTGCCCGTGTCGAGGCAGCAGGATGGAAGGCGAAAGGTAATCCGCTGCCGATCCCAGGTGGTCCACGGAAGGGAACGTTGGTGGCCTACGTTTCAGGCCCCGATCATATCACGATAGAGCTTATGCAGCCGACAGCCCGTTAATGGGTCGGCAAAAGCTTTGCCGCCTCATCATCCTTTGAAAGCTGGCGAGTCAGCGTGCAGGGCCGAGGCTCAGCACCTTCTCTGCTGCAATACTGAATGGATGGCAGAAGTTGGGGAGCCAGAAAGAGGCCGCGAATGACCGCAAGTGAGTCTAGCCGGAAGCTGGGGGCAGGGTGCCTTCGCCCAATAATGGACGCTCAGCTTGCCGAGCCACAACACAGAAAGCAGACATTCGTTAAGTGAGATCGTTCCCGTCTTTCCATCGCCGATTGCTGATTTGGATAACGAGTAAACGGGAACAGATTGGGAAAGGGGATGCCGCGACGGCTACCTGCGCGCGGCCAAAGCGACGGTCCGGGGACGGGCTCCCCACGGAAAAAGGCTAGGTCGAAGAGTGGCGCGGGACGTGGGTCAACCAGTGGTTTGACCTCCAAGCGGCAAGCTTTCGGCTTACATTTGGAGGGCGCCTCGCGAGAACTCAGTGCGACAGGAACGTGCCGACAGCCTCCTGGAACAGTGCCGGTTGATCGAGCATCACGAAATGCCCGGCCTCGCCGATATCGACGAAGGTTACATGTGGCGCGTCCTTGTACGCCGCACGATACATGGCATCCGCATGCGGCTTGGTGGGCCCGCCGGACGACCAGGGATAGACCAGCGTGATGGGGGTTGCGATCGACTTCATCGCGGGGCGCAGGTCGCTGGTCATGTCTTCGTACATCGCAGCGCCGGACACGCGCGGGTCGGCCGCCTTCACCCAGCCCGACACCAGCGCGCGAGATGCCGGCTTCAATGCCAGCCGATCTGCAATCGCCTGCGCGGCCGCGTCGCTGACAGGTTTGCCATAGCTGGCCACCTGCGCGTCGCGCATCGCCTTGGCCTGCGGCTCGACCATGGCGACGGTCGCGGCGGGTGAAAAGAGCGTGCCGATGAAAGGCAGTGCGTCGACGATCATGATCCGGCCGGGATCCGCCTGATGCTTTTCCGCCAACTTCAGCGCGACGAGCCCTCCCATCGAATGACCAACGATCGCGGCGCCAGCGATCTTCTCCCGCTCGATCAGCGCATGCAAGTCCTCGACTATGCCGTCGAGTATGTCAGGTGACAGGTTCTCACCCGGGGCATCGCCGGCAAAACCATTGACCTGGACCACATAGACGCGGTGGTTCTTGGCAAGACTAGGTACCACGCCGTCCCACACGGTTCGCGGGCTCGACAGGCCGGGGATCAGGATGACTGGCGTGCCCTTGCCTATGGAAACCGCAGAAATGTGCGGCATCTGCATGATCCGAGTTGATGCCGCGGCATGGGTTGCGACAAGATGGAGAGCGGGGCCAATAGTCATGGCTGATAGCGCGATGCGCAAACCGATGTGTCGGATCATGTTATTGCTCCTTTGAAGGGCTGACGAAGACGTCTTCGATGGCGAGGTCGAACAGTTCGGCGAGCTTGAAGGCGAGTGGAAGCGATGGATCGTAGCGTCCGGTCTCGATCGCGTTCACACTCTGCCGGCTCACTTCCAGCAGGTCGGCGAGATGCTGCTGCGACCATCCGCGAGCAGCGCGTCGCGCACGCAGATGATTGATCACGACCGTTGGCGCTCGATCAGCATGTTGGCGCACTGTCCGATACCTAATGATCCGAACCACAGCACGGGAACGTAGAAGAGCGGCAGGTGCGGCGCGCCGCCCAGCATCTCGAGGAAACCCAGGATGGATACCAGCGTCATGGTCACGCCGGTCGCGATCAGCGCCTTGCGCACTTCAAGGAGCCGTAGATATTCGTCGCGCATGTCCAGGATCATGTCGCCGATCAGCCAGAAAACGGCCGCGATCGGCAGGCCCGGCAGTGCCGCCAGCACCCAGCGCGCAGGGCCTCGCATCGCGTCGAGGTCGAAGGCACGTTGCACGCCGATCAGCAAAACGATGTAGCTGAGCATCGCGCCGATCATCCGGCGATTATAGCGCTTGGTTGCGGGGTCCCGGTAGCGGGTGTTGGCGACGTCGGTAGTCATGTTGCAGCCCCTTCGATTCGTTGTGAAGGAAGCTTGTCATGGAAAGCGAGCTTTACGTCAAGCAGGCTTTCCATAGTAAGAAGTTTTATAACCCGAACGTTTCACCATTTTTGCGAAAGGCGTCAGCCCGCCAGCAACGTCCGCTAACTGCCACTACATCCCCGAAGGCGGACGGTCTCTTCTCCACCAATTCTGGCCATTTCGCTGCCGTCCAGGGCCTGACCATGAGTGTCATCGATAGTAGCAGCCAGAGTCAAAGATCGCCGGACTGCGCCCTGCCAACCTTGAAGGTCATTTGGCTCATGCAAGCCCGAAAGTGCGCATATTGAGCGCAAGTCTCTTCAATAATGTTTCGTTCTTGCCCTGCTTCCCTCACGGCAAAAGGGTGCAATCACTTACATATTGGTATCGTTTGCATAGCTACTTATTCATGCGGCAATTTGGTTGATTGCTTCAGTTGCATGCAGCCGCGGTTGTTTTTGTAAAAAGGCGACCCCAAATGGCGGCGTCATACGTGGAGTGAATGATGTCTGACGAAACTATTCAGCTAGACGCGGTCGAGCTTGCAACCGAGCTGACGATTGCATGGTTGTCAAATCCAAACACGCGAACATCAGCAGATGACGTTCCAGCGTTTCTCGCCCAGATGCACTCAAGCGTTCAATCTCTGATCGGCGGTGCCAACGAGGCGAACGCCCCTGTCGCGGATACCGAGCAATATACCCCCGCAGTATCGGTCCGTAAGTCGCTGGCCAACCCGGACTTCATTATCAGTATGATCGATGGCAAGCCATACAAGACACTTCGCCGGCACCTCACGACGCACGGACTGACGCCAGAAGAATATCGCGAGCGGTACAGTCTGAAGGCTGATTATCCGATGGTTGCAACGACCTATTCGGAAGCGCGCCGTGCGATGGCCCATAGGATTGGCTTGGGTAGCAGCCGCAGCGGTGATGGCACGGCATCGAAGGCTCCCGCTAAATCCAAAAAGCCAAAAGTTGAAACTGCTGAGTAATTAATAGCTGGCTTCCCATTGGGGGCCAGCCTTTGGGCGGCAGGGGAAGGGCTGCTTCTGCCGCTAGTCCGCCCGGTCCGGCTTCTCACAGAGCGTTGTGTTCTGCCGACAGACTGCTTGATGCGATCGGTCAGGCCTTACCTGGTGCGGTCCAGCCAATCCGGGCCAGCGTGCCGATGAGCGTCGAGCGCGGTACCTTGAAGGTCCGACAGACAGAAGCCTTGCTGGCCCCACCATCTAGCGCAGCTGTAATCCGTTCGAGGGTTTCAGTATCGATCATCGGCGGGCGGCCACCCTTGCGTCCGCGACGCTTCGCTGCAGCTAGTCCGGCCATTACGCGCTCGCGCGTCAGCGCGCGCTCATACTGTGCGAGTGCGCCAAAAAGGGAGAACAGCAATTCGCCGTGCGGCGTGGTCGTATCCATCTGCTCAGTTACCGATCGGAACGCAATACCGCGCGTCTTCAGATCTGTAACGATCGCCAGTAGGTGCGACAGCGAGCGTCCAAGCCGGTCGAGCTTCCATACTATCAGCGTGTCGCCCGGGTTCAGATAATCGAGGCAGGCTTTCAGTCCCGGCCGATCGTCGCGGGCGCCGGGTGCCTTGTCGGTATGGAAATGACGTTGATCGACACCGGCTGCGACTAGTGCGTCCCGCTGAAGATCAACCGTTTGGCGGTCATCAGCCGACGAGACCCGCATATATCCAACCAGCATGTACGACAAACCCCCAAAAGCACGTTCATGAATACTCTATCAAAGCGACAGGGTTTGTCGAACGTTATGACCGTAGGCGGCGTTGATTCAGCGAAGCCGAAAACCGGGAATGTCGTAAATCATGTGTTTTTCGTCGCCTGAACGGGCGCACTTGTCATTCCCATAACTCCGTCGAGCTGACGCCATTTCGGGAACGCGTTTGGGAACGGTTTTGACGAACACGGCTTGCAGCGGGCAGTTCGCTCGTCGCTGTGGCGCACCGTTTCCTTGTCGGGTTCCCTTTTGGAAAAAGTCAAAATGATGAAATCTCACATGCCCGGATGCATGCGGTCTCAAGCGCCGGTGACTCAGGATAGTTCAGCAGTGCGATGACACAACTGTACGCTCCGGGCCGCTGTCGAACCCGCGTGCTCGGCCCCAGGCCGCTGCTGCTACTCTACGATTGACGCCGATCTTGCTGTAAACGGGAGCAACGTGGTTGCGGACGGTGTTGCCGCTGACGTTCAGCGTACGTGCCATCGTCTTGTCATCCATCCCCTCGCAGATCAGCGCCAGCACCTCACGCTCGCGTACAGTCAGGTCATTCAGTCCAGACGGAGCGCTACTCCGTGATGGTTCGGACCGAAGCGTCAGATTGTCTAATATCGCATGGCTGAGCCACTTGGATTCCGTAATCGTGGCCTCGATTGCGGCAGCGAGATCGCGTTCGTCCATTCTACGTTTGGTGACGTCTTGAAACGTCCAAAGCACGTAGACCTGCTCGCCAACCATGACACTGGCCTGTGAAACCAGGCACTCGAGAGGCTGTCCGCATTTGGTATGAACCGTGCCGGATGCGATCCCCGATGGCCAGATGTCCACGTCATAGATCGAACGTCCGGCCAACTCGTCGGCCTGATACCCAGTCAGCGAGCAGAGGCTTTCGTTTGCCACGTTCACCACGTTATTGGCGGCGTCGACTATCATCATACATGCCGACGAGTTCGCGAATGCCGCCTCGACACTCGTTCGATACCGAGCATGGTACGGCTCGCTTTCACGCCACGCTTCAATGTCGGTGAAGGTAAACAAAATGCAGGGTTGACCAGCGACAGTCACCGGCTGGCCTGCCACTATCACGCGCCGGCTTATGCCGTTAGGCATTGCAAGATCAGCCAGGGTCTGTGGAACGGTTTGCGCCTCGACAAGGGCACGCTTTAAGAAATCGGCATTCGCTACCCCTTTGAGGATATCCCGCTCGTACATCGATCGCCGCAACCAATGGTCGTCAGCGCTGTTCGTCAGCGCAAGGAAGCTACGATTGACGGTGACGTAGCGAAGATCGCGCACGCTGCAAACGATTGCCGGAGTCGGGTTTTGCTCGATAAAGCATTCGTATTGCGTGTCGCGATCACGGGCGTTCGACACCCGCCCCGTCGAAGGGTGCTGGGGTCGCGTGAAAATATCTATGCAGGCGTTTGTCATCGTCGTTCCTCGTATAACGAAGATACGGCAAAATCATCTCTTAGATTAAATGAATATCACGTCACCTAAGAAGTGGCCCATTTTGATAATTGGCAATCACCTGTACCAAACCTGTAGGACAGATTGGCGCAAGGGTCAGCATGACTAACCAATTAATAGATTGGATATATTGGTCCCCACCAGAGAGACGGTCGATCGAGTTCGCTACATTGTGGGTAAATTAGGCTCGGATGACTGTATTATACTGGCATCCGCCGACAATAATGGAACCCGTAGGGGGGGGCAGTCGGTCTTTGAAAGTTTACGTCAAACTTAGCTGCTGGGCATGACACCTCACTGACGCGCTGCATCCGCCTCCCAAACGACGCAAGAGGTCGCGACGCCACGCCAAGTATGCTGAACGTACCAACCTCGGGGTACTTTTGCACCATGGGAACTTGCTGGTTTGCCGAGTAAAGGGATGCAGGAGAGTACAAAAATGAGCAATAACGACAACATCGCGAACACCGATCGAGATTCCAGCAACCGTGCTTACAACGCTGCGCGCGCGGAGTGGCATAGTCACCGCGCTTCGATTTCAGCCGATGGCAGTTCAAAGATGCTGCACGAAAGGTTTGCATCGCTTTATCGTGCACGCACCGAAGAGGGGCGTGCCGATACCGCGACATCAGCCGAGTTTTGACGGGGATGGTACTAAGGCACTAGATAAGTCGCTAATAATACTAGAAACTGTTGGACAAACTTGCTGGTTAGACGCTTGGGATCAGCAGATCGTTGGCCACTCCGGTCTGACTGTATGACCCCCTAAGAGAAGGGGCATTCATGACGCAGAATCGTCGTTCTACGCAGCTCACCGCAATTATCGTTGTCGGCGTTGCTACTCTATCGCTTGCAGCCTGCGTCAACCCGTCCGCCAAAATCGCGACCTCGCTCGAAGGCTACGGTTTCCAGCCTGCGCAGTCGCAGTGCGTCGGCGATCGGCTCGAGGCGAACCTGTCGCTCGGCCAACTTCAGCAGCTTGGACGCGCTGCCAAGGCATCGCGCCAGGGCGACACGACACCGGGCCGCCTGACCGCCAGCGATTTCATTCGCGTTTCTGCGCAAGTGAAGGACCCGAAGGTTCCGCTGGAAGTCGGCAAGGCTGCTGCAGCCTGTGGCATTCTGACTGACCCCGCCTCGCCACTGTAATCACGCTAACCGCGCCGCTGCCCCCGCCCAAAACGGCGGGGCAGCGGCGTCGTGCAAGACACGTCCCGGATGGGCGTTTCAGGAACACCACACATGCAAGATGTAACTTATGCGGGCGATACAGTCGTATCGAACACCCGCGATTTCGGGGCGCAAGCCTGGAGCTATATCGAGATCTGGACCCCGCGGATCATCGCAGCCCTGATCATCCTCGTGATCGGCTGGGCGATCGCGCGCGCCGTGAAGTGGGGCGTCGCCAAGCTCGTCAACAAGACGCCGCTCGCGATCCACGCCAACGAGCCGAATGCCAACCCGCGCAATCCGACTACGATCGGCGCGCAGGTCGGTGACGCCGCCTATTGGGTAGTCCTCCTGATCGCGCTGTTCCTCGCGACGCAGCCGCTCGGCCTCGCCGGCGCGACCGGCCCGCTTGGCGACATGCTGCAGGGCTTCGGTCAGGCAGTGCCGCGGATCATCGGCGCCGCGCTGATCTTCTTCCTCGGCTACGTGCTTGCCAAGGTTGCCAAGAAGGCGGTCGAGGCGGTCATCACGGTCAGCCATGTCGAGCGTTTCTCGACGCATGTCGGTGCCACGTCGCCGACCGACCCGACCATGCTGCCGCGCACCATTGGCAGCATCGTGTTTGCGCTGATCATCATTCCGGTGGCGATCGCGGCGCTCGACACGCTCAACATCGCGGCGATCTCGCAGCCGGCAACCGCCATGCTGCGCATCATCCTCGACGCGATTCCGCACGTCATCGCCGCTGGCATGATCCTCGCCGTCGCCTATGTCATCGGCAAGTTCGCGTCGCGTCTGTTGACGCAGTTCCTGGCAACGACCGGCTTCGACCGGACGATCGGTTCGATCGGCATCTTCGGCAACGCGGAAAGCCGCGAGCTGGGCAGAACCGCTCCGTCGTTCATGCCATCGAAGACGGTCGGCACCGGCGCGTTCGTCGCGATCCTGATCTTCGGGCTGATGGAAGCGTTCCGCCAGCTGGACTTCGCCTATGGCTCGCAGATCATGGCCGAGGTGCTGACGCTGTTCGGGCAGGTCGTGTTCGGTGCGATCATCATCTTCGCATCGGTCGTTATCGCCCGCTTCGTGGCACACGTCATCGAGCGTAACGGCGACCAGGGCACACGCATTGCCGCCCCGGCCGTGCGGATCGCGATCATCGTGCTCGGCACGGCGATCGGCCTGCGCTTCATGGGTCTGGCCGACGACATCATCAACCTGGCGTTCGGGTTGCTTCTCGGCGCGATCGCAGTCGCCTTTGCCCTGGCGTTCGGCCTGGGTGGTCGCGATGCGGCCGGGAATGCCGTCAAGCGGATGCTCGACGGTGCCAAGTCGACCGACGACCGCGGTGATCGGGCGATCGACGGCGACCATACGGCAACGTCTGGCATGGCATCGATGCTTCGTCCCTCCGACAGCGATTTCGCGAGTAGCGACGCTCGTCAGGACGATCGGCAGGACGACCGCGGCGATATGCGGAACCCCACCGACCATCCCCTGATCTGAACCTTTTCTCCCCCCTGTAAATCAAAGGAAATCATCATGAACACCGACACCCTCACCGGCGCAGCAACCAACGTCAGCGGCAAACTCAAGGAGACGCTTGGCGGCGCGATCGGCGACAAGTCGCTGCAGAGCGAAGGCGCCGCGGATCAGCTTGGCGGCACCATCCAGAAGACCGTTGGCCAGGCCAAGGACGTCGTCGAGGACAATATCCGCCCGCTGCTCGACTATGTCCGCCAGTTCTCGAAGGAGCGCCCTTTCACCGCCGCAGCCGTAGCTGGCGTGCTCGGCATCGCGGTCATCAACACGCTGCGTGGCAAGTAATCACCTGACGCCCAACTGATGCGCGGGGCAGCGATTGCCGCCCCGCGCATCCTCTCATCGACCGACGGACGACAGCGGATGCGTCCCACCCGAGGCAGCACTACATGGCCGACAGTCTAAACTCCCCCCCGGCTTCGACCTTTGGTACGCCCGACGGCAAGACGCCCCGCCCTCGCCGCATCGCGACCGCACGGCGACTGGCCGCTGAAATCATCGGTACGTTTTGGCTGGTCCTTGGCGGTTGCGGCGCTGCAGTAATCGCGGCGGGTACGGGCGTCCCTGGCACGATCGGCATGGCGGGCGTGGCACTGGCATTCGGCCTCACGGTCTTCACGATGGCGTTTGCCGTTGGCTTCATTTCGGGTGGCCATTTCAATCCGGCCGTCAGCGTTGGCCTAACGGTCGCCGGCCGCTTTCCCGCTCGGGACCTGCCGGGCTACGTCATCGCGCAGGTCATCGGCGGCATATTGGGCAGCGCAGCAATCGCTGCACTGGCATCGGGCACCGCAGGGTTCGACCTGGTCGCCAGCGGGTTCGCTGCGAATGGCTACGGCGTGCATTCGCCGGGCGGTTACAGCGCGGCAACCGCGTTCCTTTCCGAGGCATTGCTGACCGCGGGCTTCCTCACGGTCATCCTCGGCGCGACCGACGAGCGCTCCCCGGCAGCGTTCGCACCGCTGTCGATCGGTCTAGCATTGACGCTGATCCACCTCATTTCGATCCCGATCGACAACACGTCGGTGAACCCGGCGCGCAGCACGGGGCCGGCATTGTTCGTTGGCGGCTGGGCGCTGTCGCAGCTCTGGCTGTTCTGGATCGCACCGCTCAGCGGCGCTGCCGTAGCCGGTATTCTCGGCCGTTGGCTTTTCGCGCATACTGACGAAGATCAGTCGCCAGGCCCGATCGGGGATACTCCGGTTGAAATGATGGTCGCCGACGACCGTAGTTCGGTATCAGGCTAAGTATGAAACGGGCCTATTCTGCCGATCTTGTCCTTCCCGAAACGGATCCTTTTCGGTAAGGCTGGCCCAGCCTCTATCGTCCGCTAAGACTCACGGCGAACGCAGACAATCTCGATTGCCGGCGCTCGTGTACGACAAACAGCTGTTCCCCGTTATTCGCGTGAATAGCATCTAGCGCTGGCCAGCGAGGCAATGAGGATCGTCGTTTTACGACGCGATCGTCCGTGCTGTTGTCGCAAAACTTAAAAGTTTTGCATCAACATTCATGACAAAAACAGGCGCATGGCGCTCGACAAGGCCGGTCGGAATGAAGCGCAGGCTGGTTTACAAGGCGGCCGTTCGTCGCTTAATTTGATTGGGTTCAAGGAGCCCGAATGATATGGATACTGTTCGATCCCAGACGCGATTGGTTAAGCAGCACCCGTTGCTCGCGGTCTTCTTCGCGGCTTTCGCTATAGGGTTGTTTGGCTTCATATTGGCATACGCACTCGCCCACTGAAGGCTAAAACTGACGGCGTCGAACATCGCTGATGTAAGCAGTCGTCATGCACCTTGGCGCAGTTCCTGATGCGAAACTCACAAGATTTGCATCAGGCTCGAAACTGCGAAAATCATGGCATCGCCTGATGCAGAAATCTGATGCTTGTCGGCCGTAAATGTCCGGGTTTGATGGACAGCGGATGTTCAACCGTAGTCAGGATACCTTCGTCGCCGGCGGGAGTAGCTTCGCTTCGGTGCCCTTGAGGTCCGTATAGGCGCCGCCGTCACCGTCGGCTGTGAAGCGCACCGTGACTTCGATAGTGCGGCCGCACAGCTCAATCGGCCAGACCTCGCTCCACGAACCGGCGTAACGAACCCCATAGACGTCGGCGCCGAGACTAGGCTCTTCTTTGGCGACGCGGGTGACGCCCAGGCTTGCGCCATTCAAGTCACACGCAAACGCGTTCCGCTTGGCGGTCGCGGTCGCCTGGAGGACGGCGAGCGGCCAAGTGTCACCGATCAGCGACTCATTAGCGAGCGATAGCCCCCGATTGGTACGGATTGTAGTAAGCGCGCCCGCGCTGTCCTCGGAGATGGTGTAGCGTACGGGAGTTGCGTCGCAGTTCGGGTGGTGGGCGGTAACGGTCCAACCATTCTTCAGCTGCCCAGCGACGATGCCTTGGAACACGAACTTAACGCTAGTCGCCGGCACAACGCTATCGACGACCGTGCTGGTCGGAGCGCAGCCGCCCGAGCGCTTCTGCGCCACCATTGCGGCTTCCATAACCTGTTGCCGAATAGTCGACGGGGCGGGTTGCGGCGCCGCCGCATTCCATGCCGTCAGCCGTTGGAGAATTAGCGGATGCTGCCCATAGCCTGCAGTCGTGAAACTGGCTGCAAGGGCCGCAAGAAGCAGGAAGCGAAAACGTGCGAACATGGCGTTGTATCTCGCATTGTGAGCTGAGGTCCGCAATGGATAGACCGTCCGCTAATGGGCGCTTTATGCCGTCTTGGTTGTCGCGAAAGGGTTTCTTTTACAACCACCAGCAAGTGTCATCGTCGTCCGATCACCTGCCCAATACCACGTGCGCCATCACTGCTACGCGATAACGTAAAGACGAAGCCAATTTCCAAACCTTGTGGACCGAAAAGCTTTCCGCTGAACGTCCCGGTTTGGCTTCCATCCACACTCGTGATGGTGCCCGATATCTCGTTCGTGATGCTGTTCAGAGTGCCTGTAAACGTCAGCGTTCCCCTCTCAGGGGGGACGGACGCATCGTTGCCGGTTTCCTCGAACGGTAAGGTCGCCGAGACGGTCCGGGCGACATAATCTACCCTCATCGTCGCAACCGACCCCTGCGCTAACAGCCTCAATCGAGTTGGGGTCTGAAGGAAGCTTCTCATAACAGGCGAGAACGTAACTGCTCCAGTGGTAGGTATATCGGTTGCAAAGGTCGGCGATCCAACGAGTGCGATACGGCGCACATCTAGAACTGCACTTGGCGCAGAACTTGTAGAGCTTCCATCATCCGTCGAGTTGAAGCCTCCAAAGATAACGTACTTATTTTGCAGATCTACACGACTCAAAACCACAGTTTCTGCACGCGTGGTTGCAGTACGCCCCTGTAACCATGCAATTTCACCATCATTACGGATGGCAGGCGTCCTAGGTACCGTGGATTGCTCGCCCTCGTAGCGAAACGCGATCATTTGAGTTGCAGCAGCGTATGATATTAAAATTGTCGAGTCGTTCGGTTGAAGCGAGTTCTGAATTTGCAAGGTGCTAGAGCCTGAAGGAGTAGTGGTCTGCAGCCTCGCGCCAATCGCGCGGAAAGATCGATCACGGGTAAAATCAAAAACTTGGTCGTAACTTACTACCGGTGTCGGGGTAGCGGTCGGCGTGGGTGTCGGCGCGGGCGTCGAACTCGGCGTCGGCGTCGGACCGGGAACGATCACCGGGGCATCGTTCCCTGAGTTACCGCCACCGCAACCCTGGAGCAAGGCGGCGCCGGTTAGAATGACCATCCAAATTGTCGCCGGCCGATTTACTCGATTTACCACAGTCTAACCCCTCATGATTTTATACAACCCCCGTTTACTTGGGGCATCGTCTCGCAAAATTATCGACAAGAATGGCTTAACCTCAGCACCTTTCCTTTAAACCCTGCCGCTGCGACAACCGTAATATCGTCGCTTGATCAACTCCGAGGAGGGCCACCGATCTCGCGTGTAAGGTGGGCAAATAGCAACAGGCGCGACCCTCCTTTAATGACCATTTTCCGCGTTCCAGATGCAAAAGTCGCGAGTTCGGCATCAGACCGAGGGTGGCCCAATCCGTGCCCTTCCTTGATGTAAAGATCCGATGCTTCCCAAGCAGTACGTATGTTGCGAAAGGGCTGAGTTTCGGATGTCTCGTATGTCCCGCCTTTTGCGAGGGAACTAGGTGTGTCTGAGGACAGAAGCTGGATCAACAGCAGCTGCCCGTAAAGCTGGGTAAATTGTGCTGGTCACAACGCCGATCGCAACCAGCGCTACGATCCAGGCGATCTCGGTGGGAGAGATTACCAAGGGAAGGGAAAGCAGGACGTTGAGCTCGATAGGCGGGTGATCCATCATCGCACTGATTCCGGCGGTGATCGGATCTTTGGCGGCTTTCAGACCGAACCCGAGTACCAAACCAGCCAGCTCGCCGACGAGACCGATTGCCACGCCAACGACAATGAACACCTTCGCCGTGGAGTATCGCGACATGCCCATCGTCCGAAGAATAGCAATTTCGCGCACCTTATAGCGAACCAGCATCACCATCGATGACAGCACGTTCGACAAAGCGATGAGCGTTACCAACGATATGATCAACGTCATGGCCAGCCGTTCCTGCGCCAGCGCCGTGAACAGAGTTGCGTTCATGCTCTGCCAGGTAGCAACCGTATAGCCCG
Organism: Sphingomonas sp. Leaf20; assembly: GCF_001421535.1. Lineage (GTDB taxonomy): Bacteria > Pseudomonadota > Alphaproteobacteria > Sphingomonadales > Sphingomonadaceae > Sphingomonas. The sequence goes on from NZ_LMKN01000011.1 coordinate 108,152, forward strand.
GCCCCAGTCGTTCCTTGATAGCCGCTACGACCGCATCTTGGCGTTCAGGATCGCTGAGTCGTACATTGATTTTGCTGGCGACACTGTCCGTTCTCAGGATCGCTCGAAGGTCGGCGATCGGCATTATGACGCGGCGACTGTCGAACGACTGTACTTGCGTGCTTACGACGCCGGAGACGGCGAGATCGTGGTTATCGACAGCAAGTCCATCACGATCGAAGCGGACCATTGTTATCGCTGCGTGATCGCTAGGAGCAATCCCAAGCCTGTCCGCGAGATCGCTCCCCAAGGCCATGGTTCCTGAGCTCGTGGGAGCAGCGCCTGCAATGCTGTGTGCTGAGCCGTTAAACAGGGGGCTGACGCTTATCTGCGATGGCTGCACGCCTTGCAGGTTAGCCGCAAACGACCTTCCGCCAGCGGTAATCAGACCGGAAGCGTCTAGCGATGCGGTTGCCGCCTGCACCCCGCGAATGGATTCAAGCGTCCGTTGCACCTCGCCCGGGCGAGCAATTCGAAGCCTCGGACCACTGACGAACAGGTGGCCGTCCGCCGACGCGATCTGCCCTGCAAGTCGGACCTCGGCGCCATTCATGAAGCTCACGACTAAAACCAACGACGCGACGCCGATCATGATGCCGGCGCACCCGATCGCCGCAATTAGCAGTGCTAAGCGCCCACCTGCGCCAGGGACCAGGAAGCGCGAGGCGAGAAGCTTCTCGAAAGTCGTGAGCAAGGACATCCTTCCAGCAACGCCTGCATCCTAAAACAGGAGCGTGACCTTATGGTACGATCCTGTTGGTAGGCGCCAGGATGAATGACCACCAGTGCGTGCTAAAAGCGGCACTCGTCGTCCAAGTAGGGCCACCACCGCCCAGTGTCGCGAATTTGCTGACTTTCGAACGTCGCATATGTCTCCACTTTTGCGACATATCGATGCAACCGTGGATAGCATCCCGGTCGATTTTAAGAGGCGGCAGCGAAGACGGCAGTTCTATTCGTCTCAAGTTTGTAATGCTCGACATCTACTCTGGGTAGCGTGCGTCCGGCTGGCCGCAACGTGATGGTTCGCACCCCTCGGACGTCATCCTGTGGTCGCAATGATGTTATCATCAGAATTACGGTCGATTGGAATCTCGAAGGGATCCGTACCCGCATAGCTCGGCTTGACTGAAGCAATCAATCTGATCTGCTGAACCCCGGTATGAATCTCGATAGACTGAGACGAAAGCACATTTTGCACGTCGAAGGAGCCTGGCCCGGGCCTCGCCGCGAACAGGCCGAAATTGATACTTTCCTTGAGAAGTGCCTCGGTCTCCTTTCCTTTTCCATCAGCATGATATTTGTGGGCCTCGACAGTCAGGATCGTTTCATAGCGACGGTCAGGCAACTTGCTAACCTTTGCTGCTATGGTCCTGATATCATACAGCGTGATCTTTTCGAACAGATCGGTGATTAACTCGTTCTCCCGCGGGCTGGCATTACTGCGAAATTCTGCAATCAAGTCGAGCGATCGCGGATATCTCGCAGTGTGGGACCCGAAGCGATAGAGATAGCGCTTCAGTGCAGCATTGACGCGTTTATCACCGAGCACGTTGCGAAGACGATACATCGCTAGTTCCCCCTTTTGATAATAAACGTAGGGCTGGTTTCCAACTTGGCTGAGCGGTAATTCTTCTGCTGTTTCGAAGCCGCGCGTAGACAGATATGCGTCGAGCTCATGCCGGAGATAGCGACGAACTTCGTCGCGGCCCCCGCTTCTTTGCATCGCGATCAGTGCGGAATATTGCGCAAGTGCTTCGTCAAGCATTGAGGCTCCTGGCATGTCCGCAGGGATTACCTGATGTCCCCACCACTGATGCGCCAGTTCATGCGCGACCACTTGGCCAACATAGTCAAGCATGGTCTTGTCTCGAAAGTCGGCGATGAACCCCAGACCTTCGGAGTAGGGAAAGGTCCCGGCGAAGGATTGCGCGCCCCCCCTGTAAGCCGGAAACTCGACGATGCGTGCATGGCGGAACTGATAGGGCCCGAACGCGGAATGGTATGTATCGAGGGCATTTGCGGACCCGGCCAGCATCCGGTCGACATTGCGGGCGTGCCGCGCATCATAATAAACGGTGAGATCGACGCCCTTATGCAGGATGTGCCGCGCCTTGTACCGAGCCGACTGTAGCGAAAAGAAGTTCAATATCGGCACGTTGCTTATGAAGCGCGCCGTGCGGCGCCCGTTCATGATGCCGTCTGCGATCTTCGTGCCGGGGGCGATCGGAGTCTGATCGGCATCGGTGGTAAGGCTGATGTCGGTCTTGACCCAGTCGCTACGCAGTCGATTAAAGCGTGTTGCCGAGAGATCATTCACGCTTGCCGGACTTAACTCCGGCAGGGCATATTTGCGCCGTTTATCAGGATCTTGGATAAGGCCGTGGCGATCCATGCCTATCGCGGGCAGGAGCTCAAAGTTGTCTATGAAAGTCCCATTGTCCACCACGCTTACGTCATTGCCTTCGTTGCGAAAGCCCATCTGATGATGGATGGTAGTGAAGGTGACGCGCGCCACCGCGCCCGGGGCCAGCGGCTTCGCGAAGCGGTAGATGCGATACTGGAAACCGGGATAGTCCTTAGCCAACGTTGCGCCGGCAACACTTAGCGCGGTCCATTCGGTGTCGCGCGAGCGCATGCGGAGATGAACCTCGGTCAACGGTGCCGTTTGCCGATTGACCAGATCAAGCGTGCCGTTCGCCACCAGCTTCTGCTGGCGAGGCCAGAGTTCGGCGTTCACACGCACCATGGCGATCGCGGGCTGAGGCGTCTTTTCATATGGGACCAACTGGCGCTCAAGCCCGCTTAGATACCGATCGTCATCGCGCGAGGAGCGATACGCGTTCCAGACATGGGTGTTGATGAAGCACCAGGCGCCAAGACCGACAAAGGCAATGATCGCCGCCGCTGCTATGCCGCCCGCCTGGCCTGCTAGCCGATGTGGCAGGCGCTTCAACCGGACATTCAGCAGCGTTTCGGCACCGCGTCGCCACAGCGCGTGGCTCAGCACCAGCAGGAGGAGAGCAAATGCTGCCCAATAAGCGCGAAAGCTCCAGGCGCCGATCCAATATCGGCCATGCCCGTTCATGTCGGAGAGGGGGACGGTTGGTCCTTGCGCATAGGTATAGAGATGGTCCTCCAGACCAAGCATCGGGAGCGCCGACCGCGAGACCACGAAGATTAGCATGCCCCCCCAGCCGACGATCTTGTGAGGACTAATCGCCTGCACGGACACCGCAAGGATCGCGATCAGTACATAGTCCACCGCGTTGGGCAGAAGATACCAGAGGAGATAATGATCAAGCTCCAGTTGCGTGTAGCCCCTAAACAGCTGGATCGCCACCGCGCCAACCATGCTCACTAGCAGTGTCGAGATCAGTACTAGGGCCAGCGAAAGGACCTTGGGCACAACATAGGCCCAGTCGGGGATCGCGGTCGCGCCGATGATTTCGTGAATGTTTCGGTCGCGTTCGCGCCAGACCAGCTCCCCGCTGTAATAGATCGCTATGACGAGAGGGATAAGTTTGAACCTGTCGTCGAGCAGCTGGATCATCAGCCGCGTGACTGGCAGGGAAGGAGTGCCCCACGCCAGATCGAGGTTTCGCAGACCGGTTAACGAGAAGATCAGACCGAGCATTAACAGAATGAGGTAGGCCGGGCTGCGAAATATCTGGACCATGTCGAGCCGCGTGCGGGCCCGCATTTGAGTCCAGGCGGTCGCGTGACCGAAATGCGGCTCGATTCTTGGGAAAGCCTTGGCAGCGCCCTCGCGAACCATAGTCACTGTACCGGCCTGCTGGACCTCGATGCTGCGGTGGCGCGCTTCCCGCGGGACGCGTTCGGCGAACTGGAAACGGGCATGGGCGAGTGCGAAGAAGGCCGTGCCGACCGCGATCCAGCTGAGACGGTTCCACAGTACAACGCCGTAAACCGGCAAGCTCAGTGTGTTGAGTTCGTTTGGGGACCAATAGCGCGTAGCCTGCGCGAGCGCAGCAAGACCGAATGGGTCTATATAGGCAGTGAGCAGCCCATTGCCGCCACTTTGCGAGGCAACAGTCGCACCTCCCCAGAACATCAGCAAGGCGATGACGCCGACATAGGTGGCGACCATCGAGCGCGTAAGCACTGCGAGGGCGAAGAGTAGCGCTGAAGGCACGAATAAATTGGGCAGCGCGAACCAGAGAAATGGCATGAGATAAGCAGCCATGTGGTTCGGCCCAAACAGCGCTGGGTCTACCCATGGCATCTGCGTCCCGAGCCACAGCGTCACGGGAATTGCGATGAAACTCATCGCTATTGCGAGGAGAGCGCCAGCGTAACGGCCCAAAAGATATGGGCTTTTGGCCATAGCAGTAGTCAGCAAAAGCGGAGCAAAGCCGGTTTCTTGGTCGCGCACGACCGCGTTCGCGACGAATGCCGCTGACACGAACATGTAGAGCCCCGATAGCGCCATATAGAGTTGGGCGACTTTGAAGGGCGCATTTTTTTCGACACGCTGGGGCATGCCGATAGAATTTTGACTAATCGTGGCAGCGAAGACAAGCACCGCGAACAGCAATACGGCAATCCAGAGAAGCGGATTGCGCAGTTGGTAGCGAAACTCGAATTTAGCAACTTTAAGAAACATCGTCGCTGCTCCCCTCAAGCTGCACGGCGCAAAGCGTCGAGCGTTGAGAAATAGACGTCCCGGAGGCTGCCAGTGGCCGGGACAAATCCGTCGCCGGGCGAGGTGTCGGATGCGACGTGAATAACGGTTCGGCCCGCGAGCAGGCGGGAGGAAATTACTTGGTGCGCGGCGGTGTGGTCTTCCAATACAGTGCGATCGATGGTCTTCTGCCAGACACGTCCTATCAGTTCGGCAATAAAGTCCTGAGGCGCGCCGTCGAGCACGATGCGGCCGTTCGCCAGCACGGCCATCCGCGGGCAAAGGTCCGCGACGTCTTCGACAATATGGGTGGAAAGGATGACCACGGTGTCGTCGCCGATCCCGGCGAGCAGGTCGAGGAAGCGATTGCGCTCCTCCGGGTCAAGACCTGAGGTGGGTTCGTCCACGACGATCAGCCGGGGATTACCGATCAGCGCCTGCGCGATACCGAACCGCTGACGCATACCGCCCGAGAAGCCAGCCAACGCCTTTTTACGCACGTCCCACAAGTTGACTTGGTAGAGCAGCGCCTCAACCGTCTCCTTACGTTCGGCACCAACGGCGAGGCCTTTCAATACGGCCATGTGATCGAGCATGTCGTACGCGGAAACGCGGGGGTACACGCCAAATTCCTGTGGCAAATAGCCGAGTGTCCGGCGCAACGCTCCCGGGTCCTTGAGGACATCAGCACCCTCGAACACTACGCTACCGCACGTGGGCAATTGCAGGGTCGAGACGATCCTCATCAGCGTCGACTTGCCCGCCCCGTTGGGTCCGAGCAGGCCAAACATGCCCGCAGGGATCGAGAGAGTCACGCGATCGAGCGCGCGCGTGCCGTTGGCGTAGACATGGCTCAGGTCCGTGATCGAAAGCATAGCCGTCTCCTCTGAACAAACATCACGACATATGTAGATTTAAGAGTCAAGCGAGCGTGGCTCTTACCTGATTATTCAATCTGATGAACCGCTGCTTCCGGATTATTTGCGAAGACGTGGGGTCAGCCTTTTGAAGACATAGGGTGTCGAACCCTCATGTAGCGTAAGCTTGGTCGCCGAAGGTAGCCGGTCGAGGCGCAGCTTTCGCACCGAGCGGGTTCCGTCCACGTCGAGCCCTTGATCAGATACGGCGCCGACGTCAAATCGCGGCAAGATGTATGGCCCATCTACATCTCTACCGATGACATAGGATATGGTCCTCTGATCGTTTAACAGCATCTTGCCGTCGGCGAGCTTTATCGTGCCGCAGAAGTCGTTTGCGAACAGGCCGTTCGCGCTGGAGTCAATGACAGGCTTACGAAGCAAGACAACGAAAGCGATGAGCAAGATAGTGCCGGCTGCAACGACGCCTATGCTGATAACACGCCGCATTTTCACTCTCCTTTGGCCCCATCGGGTGCTGTTTCTCCTTGGCCCGCATACGCCTTGCCAGCGTTTCGATGATCATTAGCAGTCAGCCTCGCCACCCCCTTTGCGGACACATAACAACATATGTAGACTTATCAGTCAAATCGATCCGTATAATTCCAGCCAGTCGCATGGATCGTTGGAGGGTGCCTACAGGCTACCGAGCAGGCATTTCGCGCGAGGCATCTGCATAAACCCGGATGTGCCACCGCGAGATAGATATTACTGCCGCCAATTCGATTGCAAGCTCGGCAAATTGTGCCCTCAATGGCGACAGATCGAGCATCAATACGCCCATGAAGAGCGCCAGCGTGATCATTGCCGCCCCAATCAGCGTGCCGCACTTCACAATGCGCGGCCAGTCCCCGTCAACGAGCATCCAAGCAAGACAAAGGTGCGCCATGCCGAGGAGAATCCACGTGATCAGCAATATCGGGATGGCGCTGTTCTGAGACCAGATCAGGTAGGGATTTGGTTCCGCGCCGGCGCCCGGAATGCCGACAGGCGAACTTTCTACCAAGGGCAGGAAGCCGACCGCCTGCTGGAACTGCAGAACTGCCATCGGGATGAGTAATCCTAGGGCAAGCGCATAGCTCGCAACGATCAGGCGTCCTTCACTGTGCTTCCCGATCTCGCGCCACGCTGCGATGAGGCAGCCGATCGCGAACATCATTGGCTTCCCATCTTCGACTGCCTCTTCGAACTCCGCTTCCATGGCCATCGCCCACGTTCGGCGATCCGAGCCGAGAGACCGACTGGCTAATGACAGCAAAGCCCGCGACACCGCTGCGGTCATGCGAAGGAGGCCTTGGTGAGGGTGATCGAACCGCCAGGTGTCGCCGCCCGCGCAAATGCCACTCCAGCATTTGTTAAACGGTATGCATGCCGAGCAGGGCGACCAGGTTGTTCCGGCTCGCGCCACTCGGCCTCGACAAGCCCTTGGTCGGTCATGCGGATCAGTAGCGGGTACAGCGTTCCCGACAAGAGCCCGGTTTCTTTCATCAGATCGTAGCCGTGGCGCCACTGCTGAGTGCGCGCAGACAGCGCATCCAACAAGAGGAGCATCTGCTTCGATGGTCGACGATTACGGCCCATGGTCTCACTCAACCTAAGTAGAGTTATGTGTCAACTGTCGAGGCGGCAGGATCGACCTGCTATCCGCGTTTTCGAGCCTACTGGCGGTCCGCGAGCGGCAAGGGGGTCTGCGCACCGTACGTTACTTAACGTCCAGCTCTGGAGACGCGGTAATGACATGGATCGGCCAAAAGCGGTCAGAACTGTGTCGCGCATGTCCTAAGTTTCGCAACAGGATGCCAAACGCTTATTCGTTCTCGTCCATTTATGTCGCAAAAGTCGGTTGCATAATAGTCAATTTTCGATACAGTTATGCGACATGCTGATTGGCTACGCCCGTGTGTCCACCGACGACCAAGATCTCCGGTTGCAACGCGCTGCGTTGAAGCAAGCCGGATGCAAGCGGACGTTCGAGGAGAATATCTCGGGCGCGAAGCGTGACCGACCCGAGCTAGCCAAGATGATCGAGCAGCTGCGCGACGAAGACACGGTAGTGGTAACGCGGCTCGACCGGTTGGCACGCTCCACGCGCGATTTGCTCGACATTGCCGAGAAGCTAAAGGAGATCGGCGCCGGCCTGCGCTCCCTAGCTGAGCCTTGGGCTGATACGACCTCGCCAGCGGGGCGCATGGTGCTGACCGTGTTCGCTGGCATTGCCGAGTTTGAGCGTGAGTTGATTCACCAGCGCACCAGCAGTGGGCGAGCGGCGGCAAAGGCGAGAGGGGTTCGGTTCGGCCGGCCACCCAAGCTCACCCCCGATCAGATCGCGCTAGGCAAGCGATTAGTGAGCGAGGGTACGTCCGTGCGGGAAGCTGCCAAGCTGCTCAAATGCCATCATGCGACCCTCTACCGGGCGCTGACCGCTGCGGCGTCGAGATTAGAAACCTGATGCCGATCCGTGCCGAACATGTGTTCCTGTATCCAATCGATTGGCCGCAGCTGTCGCAGCTCGTGCGCTTTGTCAGAGCGAAGGGACGATGCGAGCATTGCGCGCGTCCCCATGGACAAAGGGTTTTCCATTTGGGGGATGGACGGTGGTGGGACAGGAATTGTCTATGCTGGCGCGATGGCAGGGGACGGCGCGTGCGAAGACCGATGGAGAATATCCTGATCCAAGGCAGGTGGACACCGGTGGTACTGGCCTGTGCTCACCTCAACCATGATCCCAGCGACAGCGCGCTTCACCAGCTGGCCGCACTCTGCCAGCGCTGCCACATGATTTACGACGGCCCCGAACATCGTCGTCGACGCTGGATGAACGCGCATTACCGGCGCTCGCTCGGTGACTTGTTCCACGGACCATACCCAATGCATGGTGCCGACTGGATTACGCCCACCCCGATCAGCATGCTCGACGACAGCCGTTCGTTGTACGCTCAGATTTCATAGAACCAAATTTACCCCCGTACCCAAATCACGCCTTGGCCAGCGCATACTCCTGAACCAACACCTTCTCCGGCACGTGCCATGCCCCGGCGATTTTGCGGATCATGGGAAGGGTGAGGGCACGGTTACGCGCCAGTATCTCGGTTGCCCGTGACTGGCCAATCAGCGCTGCCAGTTCTGCACGCGTGTGACCGTTCATCTCCATTGCTGCTTCGATCGCGCGCACCGGATCAAGCGGCTCGATAGGCCAGCGACGGCTTTCATATGTTTCAACCAACGTGGCGAGCACATCGAGCCGATCGCCGGCATCGGTGCCCTCCTCTGCTCCCCACAGCGTCTCGATCTCTCGCAGCGCTGCTTCATGGTCTTCGTCAGTACGGATAGGACGAATATGCATCGCATCAGCTCCAATAGGCATCATCAAAACAGGCTCACCGTCAGGGCATCGATCTTATCGTACTCGGCATGCGTCCCGACGAACTTGATAAAAGCAATCGACCGTTTCCAATCAAACGCCACAACCATACGATAATCGCCGCCAGCCACCTCGAACCGGACCCGCTCGCCGTTGAGCGACTTCGCTTTCGAAAAGTCGGCAACGACATCCAGAGGACTATGCCAAACAGCCGCCCCGGCAACCTCATGCCAGTGCCTTAAAGAGGCTTCCGTCGTGGGGTGCTTCGTCCAGAAAGCGATCAGCTTGTCCCTGGCGATAATTCTCATATCCATTGATTAGCATTTCCCAATACGGGAAAAAAGCTGATTTCCCGTATTGGGAAAGGTCTTGGATTAGTGTTGCCCCACCCCGCGGGAATTGAACAATCTTGCACGCCGCGTGATCGCCGTCGAGCGCGCCTTCTGGGACTCGGATCGCAGTGCTCCCTTCCTCGTAACCGCAGCTCCGATCGTCGGCAGCCCGACGGCTATGGGTTTCGGCGGTACCGGACGCGGGGATGCATTTGCGCTGTGGGTCGATCAGCGAACGCCCCTGGCAAGCATGAAATGGCTCCTTGCCCACGAATATTTTCATACGTGGAATCCAGGCCAGCTCGGGACCGTGCCCGAGCGTCGGGAAGCACGGCCGGGGGCTTATTGGCTGAGCGAGGGCTTTACCGACTACTATGCTCGCGCCCTGATGGTGCGCGCCGGCCTGATATCGCCCGAGGAGTTCGCGACAATCTGGAATGAGATGCTGGCGGCCTATGCCGGTTCTCCCGTCCGCTCCATGCCAGGCGTGCAGGCGGCGGCAGCCTTCTGGGACAATGAGGCGGCGCAGAAGCTACCCTATCAGAGAGGCGCGATGCTGGCGGCGATATGGAACGCGCGGTTGCGGGCGGCGAGCCAAGGTGTGGTGAACATGAATACGGTGCTGCACGCTCAGATCGCTGCGGCGCGGTCTTCGAAGGAGCAGGCAACTTTCCTGTTCAAGTCGCTAGTCCGTCAGAAGGGAATGAACATCGCTGCCGATGTGAACCGATACCTCGCGAAAGGCGAGCCGATCCTTCTGCCGGCCGACACGTTCGGACCATGTGCCACAATCGTTACTGAAAAACGCCCGCCCTTCTCGCGAGGCTTCGACGCGGACGCTACTGCCAACGCCGGCAACGTCGCGACCGACGTGGAGCCGCTGTTGCCGGCATATGCGGCAGGGTTGCGCGATGGCATGAAGATACTTGCCCGAACGGAAGGCCAGCCGGACAACGCGTTGGTGCCTTATGCATTGCTGGTAGAGGATCAGGGTAAACAGCGTACGATCCGGTATCTACCGCATGGACGGGAGGGGATCACGGTGCAGCAGGTCCACATCACGAACGCGCAAAGTCCAGAATGCTCACGGACCCTGAGCGGCTTGTAGAGCACAGTTGACGCTTTGAGGTCGGCTTCAGTCGTTCCCTGCTTATCATATCATGAGAATGCCCCGGGCGTCTCGCTGGCCGTTCCTTGATGGCAACGCCGATCAGGCTCATGATACAAAGCAGCAGCCACCATTCTGCCTCAAAATGATGCCCATCTACGACCCTGCCCATTAGTGGTCGCATCAGGCGGCCACAGTGGGGTCGAGGGGCGTTCATGCGAAATAGCGGCAAAGCAGCAATAATCTCGATCCTTGCTCCCTTAGTTGCCTTTTCGTCTTCCGGCTTGGCCCAGGATAGGGTGCGAGCCACTGATAAAAACAGTGTGAAACTCGCGGTTGGCCGGTCTCCCGATTGGCGAACTCCGCTTATCGGACGTCTTGCGAACGGCGTGCGGTTTGCGATCCTGCCTAGGCAAGGGCAAGAACCTGGCGTTGCGCTGCTTATGCGCAACGAGGGCGGCTTTATTGCCGAACGTCGGCCCGGTGAACGGGGACTGGCACATCTGATCGAGCATGTTGCGTTTCACAGCCCGACCGTCACCGCGCCGGACGATTACGATCATCTGAAGCGTATCGGCCTTCCGCTGACGTTGCCCGCACCGAATGCAGGGTCCACGTCATGGCGAGAGACCAACTACTATCTCTCGACCAGGACAACAGCTCCGAACGATATCGACGTATTGCTAAGCCTGTTCCGGGATGCTGCCACGGGGATGACCTTTCGCCCGGATGCGATCGATACTTCGCGTGGCGAAGTCATGCGGGAAATGGCCGACAAGAGGCTCGGCAACGACATTTACGCCAGCTACATCGCTGCCATCGCGCCCGGCTCGCCGAACGATATCATCAACGCGCAGAACTCGGACGATGTGCCGGTCGCGAGCACCGACACCATCCGCAGCCTGTATCAGCGGCTGTACCGCCCCGTGAACATGACGATCGTCATCGTCGGCAATGTGAAACCGGACGAAGTAAGGACTCTGATCGAGAAGCGTTTCGGGGACTGGAAACCCGAGCTACCAGATGCCCGCCGCGCACCCTTCCCGATGTTCGATCGCCGACGCATTCAGCCGATCAGCTTTTCCGCGCTTCCACAGGGGCGTCGGACGGCATTGATGACGGTCGTGCTGCCGACGCCTGCCCCGCCATCATCGCGCGATCGCCAGATGCGGGACGAGCTCATGGACATGATTGTCGCGCGGGCGGTCAATCTGCGCCTCACAGCGCTTCAGCCGGACAGCCCGCCCGGGAAGGTCGGAATGTTCATAGAGAATGGCGAGCAAGGTCAGCGGCAGATCATGCTTTGGGACAATTTCGCAGATGATCGCTGGAAACCGGCTGTTGCGGATTTGCGCCGGATCACATGCAACCTCACCACAGGGGGCTTCACGGCGGAGGAGTGGCAAGCCGCCAAGCGGAATATTGTGGACGATCTGAACCGCCGCGCGGCAGACATCGCGAAGGTCTCGAACGTCGATCTGGCGAAGGACTTCTCTCACGCACTTGCTGATGATCGAGACCTGATCCCGCCCAACGAACTGCTTCGCTACGCCACAAACACGCTTCCCGGAGTAGATGTGGGGTCCGGCAGCACGTGGTGGCGTCAACAATGGGGTGGCGGTGTGGAACACCTTCGGGTGGAAGCACCTGAACTTGCAAAGGTGTCTGACCCGGTGGTCGCGATCCGGGCGGAAGCCAATGAAGCGACCGGCTCATCTCGCTGCAAGGTGCGCTGACCAGAGGCTCCTGCTTTCATAAAAGCCCGTCGAGTCGGGTTAAGAGAAGGCTGACACATTCTCGTTTTCCGATCGTTTTGGAGAAAGCAGCCATTCCGCTAACGCCTACTTTCGGACATCCATGGCCTATCGCTGCACTCCCGATAGCGGACATCGTGCAGCGCTGTTAGGCTGGTCTGGTGAGCAACGCTGCCGATGACCCTCGATCGATCGCTGTCCTGATGGAAGTCGTGGCGCAGGCCGCCGACGACGCGGTAGGTGAAGCCATCGCTGCTTTGCACTGGCGCGGATCAAAGGAAGTGCTGGATCGCGCGGTTCGTCTTACACAATCCACTGACCCGACATTGCGAGGGCGTGGGGCGGAAATTCTTGGACAGCTTGGGGTTCCAGACCGGACATTCCCTAATGAATGCTTTGCTGCTGTGCTTCCCTTACTGGCTGACGACGACGGCTTGGTGGTTTGCGATGCAATATATGCGCTTCAGCATATCGACGATTTCCGGGCTGCGCCGCACATCATTCCTTTTGCCGATCACGAAGACGACGACATACGCCACAACGTCGCTGTCGGTTTAGGCGCGGTCGATACCCGCGAGGCCGAAAGTGTCCTTTTGAAGCTGATGACCGATCGTGATGCAAATGTTCGTAACTGGGCAACGTTTGGCGTCGGACAGCAGCGAGACAGCGACACTTATGAGATACGTGCCGCCCTTGCCGCCGCGCTCTCAGATGACGATCATGAAGTGCGCTACGAAGGCATTATCGGTTTGGGGCGACGGCGCGACAGCCGTGCGGTAAGATACTTGAAGTTTCTTCTGCATGATGATCCAAACGACTTTTTCGCACGTGATGCGGCCGTCAGACTGCTGGGCTTTGATGAGAAAGAACAAGTCGCGACGATGGAGTTGCTAGGAGCGCTTCAACGGCTCCAACGCTGGCATGTGGCCAAATATCGTGCATGATTCATAGCCGGTTATACGGGCTAACGCCCGTAAGCCGCCGGTCCGCTATCCACCATCAACGGACATTACAGTTTAGCTACGATCTCTCGGATCGCTGGCTTGGTATGCTCCTCGACCGGGTCGTCGGATTTGTCGTCGCGACGATGCCATTCACCGGCGTCGAATGCCTCGTAAACCTCATGAAACAGGGCCGGCCAAGGGGGCTGGGGATCGCGTTGCTGACGACCAATAACGAGCGCAAACAAGTCGTTCACAAGAGAGTCGCAAAAGGAAAATGACAACTGTCCGCTGTGATAGGCGAGAGCTATCTCACTACCAATCCGGTCGAAGAATTTTGCAATGTCTTGTTCGCCATCACCACCCCAGCGCGCGAGATCAGCGTCGCTGAAACGGGCTCCCCCTGTTGCATCGGCTCTTGTGCGTAGATGATCGAGTGGCGTGCCCATAGCGTCAATGTAGCGGTTGTACCCCCGGTGCCAAATGGCAGCTTTCCACCATCTTAGGCCATTCCGATGTCGCGACCTGGTGGAACGTGCTCAGTCTGCTCTCACAAATTCCCATCGGAGGCATTAGGCCCCGAACTTCTCAACCTTCCACCAATAAGTCGTCTTAAGATCCCTTATGCGATGGCGTGTCAGCGCCTCGACGCAGGCAGGGTAAGCAGCAAGGCCACCAGTGCCGCCCTCGTAGAGATCGCGTTCAGCGGCACATGTTTGATCGCGATATGTGAGCCAAATGCGCTCCGCGCTCCGGAGCTTCTGGCGATCGCCGCTTGCAAGGATCTCGATGATCCGCCGATATGCGTCGTTCAAATCGGCGTCTGCCTTCTTAGCCGCGCGGTTCAGGCAATTGGCTTGATCAACGCCCGTTCCCGCCACTTTGCAAGGAGCGTCGGTCGCATTCATGTGCTGTGCGTGCAGAGGATTCACCGCGCTGAGCAGCACTAAGACTGCCGCCGGTAGGTATGGAAATTTGAAAATCATCACTCTTCTGATCCTCTGCGATGGTCCTTTGTAGGCAATCGTCGCTTGGATGGGAATGTCCGCTACTGGGCGTTAGCGGACATTCGCCTGCTGGCCTCGCGCAATGTCCAGACTTGGTGGGAAGCGGACATGGACGTTGTGTCCGGAATTGGCGGCACGCGGCTGACCGGTTAAAGCCGATGTCAGCGTTTTAGCGGTCGTTCAAGTGACACCGAACGACCGCCGTCGTGTATCAGCTATGCTTTTGACAGAACCTGATGCGGTTGCCGAATGGATCATGCACTTCCATCTGATCGCCCCAAGGTTGGCGATTGATGCCGGGTCTACCATACCCGTATCGCTTCGCACTCAGTTCCGTGTGGAACTCTCGAACACCCACCATCCAGACGAACGCGGTAGAACCGGGGCTCGCATCGCCATGATGCTCCGATAAGTGAAGCTCGAGCCCAGCGCGCGCGACCGCCATATACAGCGGCAGATCGGGCTCATGGCGTTGCTCCATCGTCACCGCGAAGCCGAGGAAATCGCAGTAGAACTCCCGTGCCTTGGCGACGTCGAAGATGCGTAGAATTGGTATGGCCTGTTGAAAGGCTATGCCGTTTGTCGCCGCAGGCTGCAGCTTCACTGCAGCCATATTCCAGTCGCGGTGACCAAGTTCGGCAGCAACCAGTTCGAGGCTTACGGCGTGTGGTATATCGATAGATCGTGCAGCGAGCGCCGAACGCAGTCGTTTTGCCATTCCCTTGGCTTGATCAATAGTAGGCATGATGTGTCCTCGCGCCGGAGATGGGTCATCGGTGCTCGCATTGCCGATCCATCGCCGGGCGGACTATCCGGTGAAGATCACATCTCGATGTCTTCACCTCATCCTTGCGGACGCGAGCGGCTGGCGACATCTGCCATGAGCAAATTGGCAGACACACGAACCATTTGTCAACGCGTTCCAACGGTCATTTTTCACGACCGGACCTCGGGACGCCAAAGTCTGCAATTGGGCGTCAGCGGTCATTCGATGCGACCGGCTTTGGAACGTCCAGAATGGTGGTTAGCGGTCGTTCCCGATCTGTCAGTAGACGATCGACATGT
>NZ_LMKN01000012.1 GCF_001421535.1 Sphingomonas sp. Leaf20
CGCTACCCGCTACGATCGATGCCCGACCGTCTTCTTTTCCGCTATCGCGCTCGCCGCCACCGTCATCTTCTGGCTCTGATCAATGAGTCGTGACCCTAACCGAGCAGATGGATACGACCACGCCGCATGGCGAGTTGCTGTTCTCCTTGTTCGGTGCGCTGGCACAATATGAGCGGGCGCTGACGCGCGAACGGGTGATGGCAGGACTGGCCGCGGCCAAACGCCGGGGACGTCAAGGTGGCCGCCCGCCGATGATCGACGCGGAAACACTCGAACGGATCACCGTCGCACTGGACGGGGGAGCCAGCAAAGCGTCCGTCTGCCGGACCTTCAAGGTACCGCGCTCTACCCTGCTTGGCACGCTAGCGCGGATCGGTTGGGCCGCACCCGCGAAGGCCTAAGTTCTGCGACAGCTAGGACAACGTTCAGCTTTTCGCTGGTCAGTCGTCGCACAACTCCGTCGCAAAGCGATGTAGTTTCAAAACAAATTTGCGACAGCCTACCTAGTCGGTCGACGTCGTCGGAGTACGGCGCAAGCAGGATCGGCTCCTACCGGATATGCTCCATCTTGAGACCTTTAACTTTTACCTTCTTCCACTCGCGATCAGCAGTAAGGGCGGGAACGCCAAGTAGGATCGCAAGAGCTAGACAGGAGCGATCGCCAAGACCGCGCCCAAACTCCTTTGTCTGAGCGTGCAGCTCAGCAGCCGCATACGCTGCCTCCGCATCGTGAGGGCGTACATCGAGACGAAGCTCGTCTAGGATCTCACGAACAGTGGCTGCGCCCAAACCACCAAGCAGCAGTTCTTTGATAACTTCCTGCAGGTTGACGGCAGAGATCGCTGCTCGCCCGACGTGAGGTGTGACCTTGTCGGCGCCTGGTTCATCCCGGACCAGCGCCAGCACTGCAGATGCATCCATCACAACAGTCGTCATGCCGAATTGCCGTGCCGGTCCGAATACGAGGACCCGCCTGCCTCGGTGACGGCCTCGGCCTTGCGATCGGATAGGAAGTCGTCGATTGTTCGAGCCTGCTTGGCATGCTCCCGATAAAGCGCCTGAGCGCGAGAGACCCCATGACCGATCGGTGACAGACGAACCTGGTCGTCCTCAACAGTCAAGATGACCTTCGCATCTCCATGAAGCCCCATTGCCTTGCGAACTGAAGCCGGCAGAATCATTCGACCGTTACTGGCTACTTTAACGTCTATAGACTGGGTAGCCATCGGGACGCTCCTCCTCAACGCGTTGAATGATGATTATGCCATCTTAATGAATGTGACACAATGTGAGTTTTGACATTTCGCCTGAATTAGCATGGCCTCTATGTCAGTCCGGGTATACCCTGAGTGGGCATGGGCTTTGGTACACAAAACCCGTTCAAACAGGGTCGGTAGCAGAGAAATCGGACACCTCATTATGAGGGTCTAGAGTCTGCCTGAACACATTAGGGGTGCGCGTCTGACATTGCGGCGTCAGCCTCTGCCTGTCGACGGCGATCACGAGCAATCTTGGCGAGCAGCGTTCGACTGCACCCAGTCGCATCCATTATATCGCGCCAGCTTCGGCCATCGCGAAGAAGGCTCGAGATCGCAGCGTTGCGGGTCTTGTTCTCGGGACGCCCCTTATAAAGGCCCGCTGCCTTGGCTTTTGCGGTGCCTTCGGCTTGTCGACGACGGCGATCCTCATAGTCCTTACGGGCAACCGCGGCGAGTACGTCCAACATCATGGCGTTGACCGCTGCGAACATTCGGCCGGTGAACTCATCCGTCGGTGCCGTCAGGATCCACGACGTTGGCAGGTCGAGTGCAACAATCCGGACCTGCTTGGCGTCGATTAGATTCCGCAGTTTGATCCAGTCTGGGGAGGTGAGGCGGGAAAGCCGATCAACCTGCTCGACCAAGAGCACGTCTCCCGGCTCGCAATCCGAAAGCAGGCGGAACAGCTCTGGCCGGTGAAGCTTGGCTCCACTTTCGTTTTCGACATAGCGGGCCGCAATCCGAAGCCCGTGCTCGGTCGCAAACACGTCGAGGGCGCTCTTGGCGCGCGACGCATCCTGTTCGGAGGTAGAAGCGCGAAGATAGGCTCGGATAAACATCCCGTAGTCTGCTATATGTGGTACTTATTAGTCTAGTCCTTTTTACGCCGTCAGGACGGGATTAAAGTACCAGCTATTGAGAGGTCTGCGAAAGGCATGCCTAAGAACGACCAGACGGTTCGCCAGACTTGTATCAGGTGCGGGGCAGGGGCTTTCCCGAACGCGAGGCAGTCCTAGTGCCAACCGTCCGTTTCAGCGAAAGGAACTACCGTCGTCGAAAGCACGAAGTTAGCGACGCTGATCGAGGCAGAAGTAGGCTGCGGCTAGCGGATGTGCTCGAGCTTCAGGCTCTTGACCTTCACCTTCTTCCACTCGCGATCTGCAGTGAGAGCAGGGACGCCGAGCTGGAGCGCCAGTGCAAGGCAGGATCGGTCACCAAGACCACGGCCAAATTGGCGCGTTTGTTCGTGCAAAGCGGCAGCGGCGTAGGCTGCGTCGACATTATGGGCACGAACATCTAGCCGTAGTTCGTCGAGCAGTTCGCGGATGAGGGGTTCGTCAAGGCCGCTGACAAGCAGCTCTTTGATAACCTCCTGAAGATTGACTGCCGATATAGCTGCACGTCCGATGTGGGTAGCGACCTTATTGGCGCCGGGTTCGTCTCGAACCAACGCGAGCACGGCAGATGCATCGAGAACTGCGGACGTCATTGTGCGCCTCGCTCATCTCCACCCGATGCAACCTCACCGTGCTCAATGGCGGCTTCGACCCTCCGGTCGTCCAAGAAGTCTTCGGTCGTGCGCCCATGTTTGGCATGCTCGCGATACAGCGCTTGTGCCCGCGATACGCCATGGCCGATTGGCGACAGGCGGACCTGATCGTCCTCGACCGTTAGGATGATCTTGGCATCACCGTGCAACCCCATAGCCTTTCGAACTGATGCCGGAAGCACCATGCGACCATTGCTCGCCACTTTGATATCTATGGTCTGTGTAGCCACTGCCATTTCCTCGCCGATCGATCACAGGTCGAACTATGGCATGTGAAGAGAAATGGCACAATGGGCCTAAGCGGTAAAGGCTGTGAACGGACGCGATCGAGCTTCTGTCAACTTATGGAGATTGTCGGCCGGGAGCTTCAACGATGATGCTGTATCATGCCCATGGCACATCGATGACACCTATCGGGTCTTCGCGGCCGGCCTCACAAACGATCGATTTTGAAGCGCCGCCATGTGAGAAGGTCTAGCAGGGGTCACCGGCGTATCAAAACACATTCTCGATTGCTGGTGCTCGTGCTAAGTACACGAGATGAGTTTTGAGAACGCTTAATGCTGATTGGCTATGCACGGGTCTCGACACCCGAACAGGATTTGACGCCCCAGCTCGACGCCTTGCGCGAGGCGGGCTGCGATCGGACGTTCAGCGACAAGGCCAGCGGTGCCAAGGCAAACCGGATCGGCTTGGCTGACGCCTTGTCGCACGCCCGAGCGGGGGATGTACTAATCGTTTGGAAGCTCGATCGTCTGGGCCGAACGATGAAGGGACTCGTGGACCTAGCCGCTGAATTGGCCGAGCGCAGCATCGGCTTCCGGTCGCTCACCGATGGGATCGACACCGCCGGTACGGCCGGCAAGCTCGTTTTCCATATCATGGCGGCGATGGCGGAAATGGAGCGGGACCTGAACCGTGAGCGTACAACAGCCGCGCTGATGGTGGCACGTCGCGAGGGAAGGGTGGGCGGCCGCAAGACGGTGATGACACCCAAGCGGCTCGAGGCGGCGCGCAAGCTTTTGGCGTCGGGCATGCCGATGCGCGAAATAGCGCCGGCGATCGGTGTCTCCGTTCCTACGCTGTATCGGCATCTTCCTGCCCCGGAGCAGGTGCTCATCAGCGCAAACGTCACGGGCGACTGATGCACCCTCGCTTCGTCGCTGAGGTTCCAAGCTTCGCACTCACACGCGGCGCTCGGGAACGTTTGCCGCGCGTAACAGATCGAAGATTTCCTCGATCTTTCGGTTCCGGTCCCTGCTTGTGCGGGTCATCAGAAGTCGTTCCCGTGCCCGCGATGCGGCGACGAAGAACACGGAGTGACCCTCATCGGTGTTCCTGTCGAAGCTCCACCACTGGTCGTCATTCAGCCCAAGCAGCACCACAAGGTCATATTCGAGGCCCTTGCTCTTGGTGATGGTCAAGAGGGGAACCTGCCCGATGCCACGAAATCGATCGATCGCATCGGACCACGACGTTGTGGCCTCGGCGCATTCGATCAAGAAGTCCGCGCTCGCCTTCCTGATGCTTTCGAAAAAGTCGCCGGTGGCATATTGAGGCGCCAGGCTCCGCAGCCGGTCCAGCCCGACACACTCTTCGATCGCTCCAATACGTGCGCGTACCTCGTCGGGCTCCGGCTTGACACGAGGATCGATCCGGTTCTCGGTATGGAACTTATCAACTCGGGTGGCCAAGGCGCGCTCAGCGGTCTCGTCGTCGTCGATCTCTATCCCCTCGGCTGCGGCGAAATGGTCCATCGCCGCACTCCAGAGCGTGCCACCATATTTGCGCGAGCAGAACTCCAGGAGATCAAGCAGGAAGCGAGAATACGCTTCGGTCATCAGCTCCTGTATCGTGGCGCCGCCGACGTCCCGATCCTCGTTGCGAAGGGTGACGCTCTCGCGGTCAAAGGCGTCGCGCAGGCGCTCCTCCCACTCGGGTGCGCGTTGACGCACGAGCAACCCGATCACTCGTGGATCGGTCCCGTCGGCGATCGCCTCGGCCACGAGCTTCGCCACGGCCTCGGCCTCAGCGTTTTCGTGGTCGGCGACGAGCACCGAACAGATTTCCTCGTCGGGAAGGTCGGGTGCCTTGCGCACCGCCACGAAGTCCGGTTCCTCCGGCGCCAGGCGAGCTTTGAGGATGTTCAGGATCGCGACGATTCGCTCGTTGCTTCGATAGTTTTTGGTGAGACTGAGCCGCCCGTGAGCGGACGCGACGCTAAGGAAGTCCTGCTCAAAAGCCTCGAACACGTCCTGACGGGCGCCCGCCCAGCCCATGATACGCTGCTTTGTGTCGCCAACGGCGGTCAAGACCGTCTCGGAACCCTCAAACATCGCCGCCACCAAGGCATATTGAACCGATGTGGTATCCTGGAACTCGTCGAGAAAGACATGGCTGTAGGTCGCGCGCAGCGCGGTGCGGATCATGGGATTGGCCGTGATCGCAGCCGCTGCAAGGATGCCGATCTGTGGGAACGTCAGCGAAGGCGGGCTTGCGATCAGGCCCTCGCGCAGTGCCACGAGTTGGAGAAAAGCTGCCGTTGATGAGGCTGTAAGCGGCTCGAGACAAAGCGCCTGCACGCCCCGGCTATACTCGTCGAAGCCAACCGCATGGACGGCGTGCTCCTGAGGCTGCCCCCCCAACATCTGGGCTGCCCAGCCGACAGACCCGGAGGCAGTCTTCAAGGCGTCGACGACCGACAACTGAAACTGTCCGTAGCCCTGCCGCGGCGGCTGCGCGCGGCCGATCTTGTACATACCGGAGAGCGCCAGGTGGTTGGGAAGCGCGCGCCAGAAGCGGTCGAGAAGCTGTTTGGCGAACGCGTCGAAGGTATAGGAATCGAGCTGGCGGGCGAGCGCCCGGCCGCAGCGCTTCTCGACCCGTTCCCGCAGGTTGCTGGCGGCATCGCGCTTGAAGCTGATTGCCAGGATGCGCCGCGGGTAGGCACAACGCCCCGTCTGGAGCAGGAAAGCGGCACGCTGGCCGAGAAGCTCAGTCTTGCCGGTCCCAGGCCCCGCAACCACCAGCGTGCTTCCCGTGGCCGTCACGGCACCGAGTGCCGCCGGCTCAAGCGCTGCAACTTCGATCGGCTTCCAATCATCGGGCTTGATCATGCGATCGGTGCTTCAAGAGAGGCTTTCACATGCGCGACGAGGCGCGCAAGGACCTTTGGGATCTCCGGCTGAATATCGGCATCTTCATCGGCTTCGAGGGTCGCCAACGCGAACAGATGCGCGGCGGGCTTGCCGCGGCTCCCAAGGAACAGATATTTGTACCACGAGAAGAGCGGCCAGTTCTTGTCGGCTTCATAAGGTGCAACGCCAAAGCCGTCGGCTCCGACCACCTCCTTAGCCGCCTTGGCGATCACGTCCGCGTCATCGGCGCCACGAGGCCCGGTCGCACGATCCGGCAACGTCTTATAGGCGTCCGGAAAAGCCTCAACCATCAGCATGTCGAGGTCGAGTGGCGCGGAGAAGAAAACGCCGAACTGCTCGAGCCAAGCCATCCAATCCTGGAGGAATTTATCTGTCGCACTCCCCTCACCCCAGGCCGGGGGACGCTTGAGCTCAATGGCGGCATCGAGCCATTTCTGCTGCTCCGCACTGCGCGGGTGTCCGCCAGACGTGAGCGCCTTTGCAACCGAGCTGAACTGCACATAATCACCACTGCTTCGCCCCAGATCGAGGTCGAGGAGGGTGGAGTGGGGGATGCCAAGCTGTTCGACCAAACGCCAGAAATGCTGGATATGACGGCCACCGACGGGCACGATCGCGACGAATGAGCGATCCATGGGCACGCCAATCTTCTCGGCGAGCCAGGGCAGCACGATCTCCTCGGACGCACCTTCGCCGAAAATAGCGTGGCGCGCGAAGTAGATTTCTGGGTGCGCTCGTACCGCCTCGCGGACGAACTTCGCCGCTTCGGTACCATCCTCCGGAAGAGCAAGGGCGCAGACCGTTGACAGGCCGGTCTTTGTTTCCCGGCGAATATGCCGGATCGCCTTGGGTTCAATCCGTCCCACGATCGAGGGCGCATGACTGGTGAGCACGCCTTGCACACGGGCAGTCTTCGTCAGCACGCTCAGCTGCATCAACAGGCGCGCCAGGAAAAACGGCGCCAGATGGTTCTCTGGCTCCTCGAAGGCGAACACCGTCAGCGCGGGAGCGCGAGCAAAAGCCGCTTCGAATGGCGGCGTTTTGGCATCGCGGACCTCCGCCTCGAGCTCAAGCTTGAGGTCCAGCAGCGCCTTTACCAAGGCAAAGTGGAAGAGTGATCGCTGGCCATCGCTGAGATCCTCGACCGTCATGGTCCGGCCTTGCGACGACGGGCTGAGTTGAATTGTGGCAGATCGCACGATCTGCTGGAGATCAGGCGCGAGCACCGCCAATTTGGCAGTCGTGCCGGTTTCCGCCGTATTGAGTTCGCTCCAGCAAGCGTTGATAGCAGCGTTCACCCGCGCTAGCGCGCCTTCCGCGTCGAGCTTCTCGGCGGCCTTGGCGACGAGTTCGGCGATCTCGTCCTTGTTCTGCCAAACCACAGCGTTCATGAGGCTGCGCCCTAGGCTCTTCACTGTAAGCTGGGTGAGCGCGGTCACATCGCGCGATGCCGGTATGTAGCGCACAACGATGTGGCTGCGTTCGCTCGCCGAAACCTTGCGCTTCACCAAGGCGCTACCTTCGCCGGTCGGAACATCGTCAGGCGTCAGGATCCAGAAGAGCTTCTCCTCGATCACACCGTCGAGCGTCCCGCCGAGCTCCCACGTGGCTTCGAGACGCAGCCGCGCAAACGGCGCCGCACCGGGGCTGGTCACAATCATATGGCGGAAGGCTGAGGGTACCGTGCGCTCGGCGTCTGCGTCGCCCCCGTCTAGCTCTGGAAACGCAATCTCGACTTCCAGGAACAGCTCACGTTTGGCAACGCTTTCAAGTCGCTCGCCAGGCTCGACGAAAAAGTCAGCCGGCTGGATCTTGCGCTCGTCTCGGGTCTCGCCGAAGAGACGCAACAGTGCTTGAAGCATGGCGCTCTTGCCCGCGCCATTTCGGCCGATGAAGACAGTCGTATCGACCGCCATGTCGACGATTACAGGGTGAGGTCCATCAATGACCTCATGATTGTAGTTTGAACTGGCAAACCCCCGAAATTTCCACAGCTTGAGCGTTTTTAGATGCACATCGCCCCCGTTTTCATTCCTGCCCCCGAAGCCGCAATCGCGGCTTCGGCGATGACTAGCACTAAGGCCTGCTTTGGGCGACGATCTTAGGCGCTGGAGCAGAAAGCGGTGCCAGGGCCGCCGCTCGGAAATGCCGATCGATCGCGGTCGATGTCAGAACTA
Source organism: Sphingomonas sp. Leaf20 (assembly GCF_001421535.1). Classification (GTDB taxonomy): domain Bacteria; phylum Pseudomonadota; class Alphaproteobacteria; order Sphingomonadales; family Sphingomonadaceae; genus Sphingomonas. The sequence goes on from NZ_LMKN01000012.1 coordinate 8,144, forward strand.
CCAAGGGTCATCGCAGGAACGCTTCGCCAGCGTATGCTAAGCGCCGGCGAACGTCTCACAATCGATGGTGATTTGGGACAGGGCGATCGTTCCCGGATGGCAGGAAGTGGGGACTTTCCTGCCAGTCAGCTTCAGGATCGGAACGGTTGAATGCCGCCGGGCCGCGATTGCTGAAGCCGTAATGCATGTTCTGCGCGACGGCGTTGATGATGCCGTCCGCCTTCGCGGTGCGGATCAGCTCGCGATAGAAAGGTTTCGCACCCCAGAAGCGACGTGGGCCGACCTTGTCAGACGGCTTCAAATAGATGCGCAGCATTCCAACCTCGCGGTGCTGGACGGTGAAACGATCAGGCATAACGGGCCTTTCGATAGGAAGCAGGATCAGACGCGCGAGCGTCGGCGGGAAGCACGGTGCGTGCGGGCATCACGCAGGGTCGCACCGGGTGTGAGGTGCGCAGCAGGCACCTTGGGGACTGCGACGCGCTGCGACAGATAAATGCCGTTATGACCCGAGCAAAGGTAGGCGACGAAGCATGCGACCGCGATCGGCACAGCATAGGCCGCCCCGAACAATTCGATCCCCATGAACGTGCAGGCAAGCGGCGTGTTGGCAGCACCCGCGAACAGCGCAACGAAGCCGATCGCCGCGAAGACCCCCGTCGGCACTCCGAACATGGGCGCGAGCGCATTGCCGAGCGCCGCGCCAATGAAGAACAGCGGCGTCACCTCTCCGCCCTTGAAGCCAGCGCTCAGGGTCACGACGGTAAAGAGCAGCTTCAGCGCCCAGCTCCATGGATGGGTGTCGGGACCAAAGAAGCTGGCGATGGTCAGGCCGTCCGATGTCGCGGCGAGCGTGCCAAGGCCGAGATAGTCGCGCGTTCCGAACAGCCAGACCAGTGCGATCACGGCCACGCCACCGATGACGGGTCGTAGTGGGCCATAAGGCACCATGCGCTTCAGCCATCCGCCAAACGCATGATTGGCCTCCGCAAAAGCTAGTCCGACCAACCCGAATACGACGCCCGCGACGCCAGCCTTGATGACGATTAGAGCGTCGACCGGCACTGTCGCATCGACCTGGTAGATACCGTGGTGAATGACCCAGGCAAGACAGGTCCAGTCGCCGACCAGTGCCGCGACCAGGCACGGCACCAGCGCGCGATACTCGACCCGGCCAATCGCCAGCACCTCCAGCGCGAAGACCGCTCCCGCAATCGGCGTCCCGAACACTGCGCCGAACCCTGCCGCGATCCCGGTCATCAGCAGGATGCGCGTTGCTTGCGTATCCAGCTTGAGGGCGCGCCCGAACCCGCCGGAAAGACTGCCGCCCAATTGCACGGCGGTGCCTTCGCGCCCCGCCGATCCACCAAACAGATGTGTCACGACCGTGCCGAAGAAAATGAGCGGGGCCATGCGCAGCGGCACGCCGCCCCCCGGTTCGTGGATCTGCTCGACGATAAGATTGTTGCCACCTTCGACCGAGCGCCCTGTCAGATGGTAGAGCAGTCCGACCATGAACCCGCCGATCGGTAGCAGGTAGAGCAGCCCGGGAAAGGCAAAGCGAAGCCGGGTCACGGCATCGAGGCTCCACAGGAAGGCCGCGCAGAGCGTTCCCACCGTTGCGGCCATCGGGACCAGGATCAAAGCCCACCGCAGCACCGACATGGCATGGGTGCGGCGATCGCGAATGAACGCTGCCATGTTGAACTGGTCGTAGAGATTGCGAAATGTCGCGCGCATGATTCCTCCTTGCTGCCTTGCGGCGCCTGGTAGGAATCATCGGCCCTTGCGAGGGCGGTTCGGCCGAATGGCCCGGCGGAAATCCATCGCCGTGCCCGAGCATATGCTGTCCGACGGCGACCTGGTCAACCAACGGCAGGGTCACGACGAGACCATTGTTTTGCTGAGGATCAATAATCGGCTCACCCATGGAATAAACCCCGACGGGCGTCGTCTACGCTTTCGAGACTGATGCGCCGGAGGCTTATGCGTAGACGAAATTGGATGCTGGGTCTGACTGCTTCGGCCATGCTCACCGGCGCAGTCGCGGCCGCCCCCGCCGATGGCTACGCCAGCATGGTATCTGCCGCGATGGACCGGATGATGGCGGGCATGATGGTCAAGCCGTCCGGCGACGTCGACCGCGATTTCGTCGCGATGATGCTTCCGCATCACCAGGGCGCCATTGATATGGCGGTGGCAGAGCTGCGCTACGGCCATAACGAGCAGCTCAAGCGCATCGCGCAGGAGATCATCATCGATCAGCAGCAGGAGATCGCCGCCATGAAGCTGGCGATCGGTCAGCCGCTACCCCCTTCGACGCCAGCCCCGACGCAGGGCGGCGACCACCACAGCCATATGGAGCACTGACATGATCCGGACCTTCCTGCGCTCGGCCGCCTTGCTGATGAGCGCCGCACCGGGCATTGCCATGGCTCAGCAGGCGCCGTGGAACGCCAAGGACGTGCCTGTCAGCCACCGCGACCGCGTCTATGCATCCGAACAATTCTCCAACACGGTGTCGGTAACGGACCCGGCCGACAACAGGTTGCTCGGCGTCATCAAGCTCGGCGATCCGCAGCCGATGAATTTTTCCCCGCTCTACAAGGGGCAGGTGCTGGTTCACGGCCTCGGCTTCTCGCCGGACGGGAAAACACTGGCGGTCGTGTCGATCGGATCCAACGCCGTGTCGTGGATCGACACCGCCACCAACACCGTCAAGCACACGACCTATGTCGGGCGCAGTCCGCATGAGGCGTTCTTCACGCCGGACGGCAAGGAGGTGTGGGTTACGGTACGCGGCGAGGATTACATCGCCGTGCTCGACCCCACGACGTACAAGGAGACCGGTCGCATCAAGACGCCCGGTGGTCCGGGCATGACGATCTTCTCTCCCGATGGCCGATACGGCTATGTCTGTTCCTCATTCAATCCGGTGCTGGCCGTGTTCGATGTCTCGACCCACGCGCAGGTCGGACAGGTGGCGCAGCCGAGTCCGTTCTGTCCCAACATCGCCGCGACGCCGGACGGCAAGCAGGTGTGGTTCACGCTGAAGGACATCGGCAAGACGGTCGCATTCGATGCCAGGCCGCCTTTCGCGATCCTCAAGGTGCTGGATACCGGACCGATCACCAATCACGTCAACTTCGCCCGCACGGTCAGGGGACAGTTCGCCTATGTCACGGTGGGCGGGGAAAACGCGGTGAAGGTGTTCCGCACGTCTGACTTCGCGCTTGTCGCCACCATCCCGGTCGGCAAGATGCCGCACGGCGTCTGGCCATCGGGCGACGGCCGGCGCATCTATGTCGGGCTGGAGAATGCCGATGAACTTGCCGCGATCGACACCGCCGGCAACAAGGTCGTTGCCACCGTGCCGGTCGGACAGGCACCGCAGGCGATCGCCTATGTGCCGAACGCTGTTCCGACAGGCCCCGGCACCGACAATCTCCAACCGCTCGGTACGGCAGGCAAGGCGGTGCATCTGAACATGGGGCCGGTTGGCGGCAATGGTGCGGCAAGCAGCATTACCCTCTTCGACCAGGGCATCATTCAGGTCGTGCAGAGTGCCGTTACCGGTCTGCAGCCCAAGAAGCCTTACATGCTCGTGCTCACCGCCAACGCGGACGGCAGCGGTGCGGTAGAGCCGCTTGCGAACTTCATGAGCAATCCGGCAGGTGCGGCGATCGTCAACGCATCGGGTCCGATCCGGCAGATCGTTCAGGGCAGTGCAGCGGCCCCCCGGCGCTTTCTGGCGGTCGCCGAGGTGGTGAATGGCGCACCGGGCCGCATCGTGCAGGTGCAGCGCGACTGAGATGGACCCGCTTGCCGCCGCGATCGAGCCCCTGGTCCCCGGTCTGCGCCGTTATGCCCGGTCGTGGTTGCGCGATCAGGCGATGGCGGATGACCTGGTGCAGGATTGCCTTGAGCGCGCGGTCGGGCGCTGGCGGCAACGACGCGGGACGGAGGTTCGCCCCTGGGTCTATGCAATCCTGCATAATCTGTTGGTCGATCATAAGCGGCAGCATGTCCGGCGAGGTACGGCGGTTCCGCTCCACCTCGTGGACGACGCTGCTCTCGGCCTCCCGGCCGATCAGGACGCAGGCCTGCACCACCGAGACCTGTTGCGCGCACTTGATGCGTTGCCCGAGGAGCAGCGGACGGTGCTGCTCCTCATTTCCGTCGAAGGTCTGTCATATGGGGAAGTCGCTGCCGTCGTCGGTGTGCCGCTGGGAACGGTGATGTCGCGCATATCGCGGGGGCGCGACCGTCTGGCGACGCTCCTCCGGGAGGGTGAACGGCCACGATTAAGGAGTATTCGATGACCAGCCCGATCGGAGAGGACGATCTGGCCGCGTGGATCGATGGCAGGCTGTCGCCCGAGCGGCAGCGTCTGGTCGACGCTTACCTTGAAGGCCAGCCGGACGTGCATGCCCGTTTGCGGGAGCAGGCGGAGCAGGCGCGAGCCCTTGCATCGCTTTTCGCTCCAATCGCGGATGAACCTATCCCGGCGACGATGCGCGTCGCAGCCATCAGGGGACGGCAACGCCAACCGCGTTGGCAACTCGCCATCGCCGCGTCGCTTCTGCTGGCGGTCGGGTTTGGCGGGGGCTGGTCGAGTGCGCGTTGGAGCGGCGAACCCCGCGCGGGCATCGCGGCGCTGGCCAACGAGGCGAGTGACAATTTCCGTGTCTATGCCGCCGACCGGATACGACCGGCGGAAATCGGCCCCGACCAGCGCGCCATGCTGATCCGGTGGACCTCCGCCCGATTGGGTGAGCGCGTGACCATCCCGGACCTCAGCACAGCCGGTTACCGCTATGGCGGGGGGCGATTGGTCGCGACGCCCCACGGCCCTGCGGCTCTTCTCCTCTACGATGGACCGCAAGCGTCAAAGCTCGCGGTGCTGACGAGGCCTATGCAAATCGACAAGAGCGCAAGCATGACCAGCACGTCCAGCGGGACCATGGGCCGGGTCACATGGGCTGTCGACGGGATCGGCTATAGTGTAGTGGGCGAGCGACCCGCTGCCGAGCTGCATCCGATCGCCGATGAGGTCCGGCGCCAGGCCGATGCGGGGCTTGTCTCCTGATAGCGCCTGGCCGCTTCTTAGCGCCGACAGGCACTGGGCGGACCAGCGGGATCACGGCTTGCGCTCGGCATCCTTCCGGTCGGCCTCTGCCGGAGTCAGCCTGGCCCGCTCGCGAATGCGACGTTCGAGCGGAGCGCCCGCGAACAGTACGAGCATCGCAAGGCTCAACCCGCCGATGATGAGCGGCCACACCGCCAACCCTGCTGCCGCGCCGATCGTGGCCGTGACCCAGATGCACGCGGCGGTCGCCAATCCATGCACTTCCTGACCCTGGCCGACCCGCAGCACCGCGCCGGCACCGATGAAGCCGACGCCGGACAGAATGCCCTGCATCGCCCGTCCTGCGGCATCGGCGTTTACGTTCGGCAAGCCACTGTGCACGATCGCCTGCACGGCGATGCAGCTCGCCAGACCGACCAGACCCAGCGTTCGCAATCCCATGATCTGCCGGTTCTCGCGCGAGCGTTCCCAGCCGAGCACCATCCCAGCCGCGGTCGCCACCACCAGCCGCCCGATCGCATCGATCCAGAAGCCGAGGTCCGATGCCGCTGATGCTTCGATCATTCGACCAGCACGTGCACATGATGCCAGGCGGTGCACAGATAGCCGGCGAAGTTCCACACCGTATCCGGCCGCTCGGGCTGACCCTGTCCAGTCTCGTCGAAGGCGCGCACGACAAGGTGCTGGCGCCCCTTGGCGAGCGTGGCGTCGAGGGTCCAGCGCCGCCAACCCCAGTGCGCTTCCGGATCATCGGTGAACGTCGCCTGTTGCCAGTCGCGACCACCGTTTACCGACACTTCGACCCGAGAGACGCGGCGATCATAGGCGATGGCATAGCCCTCGATCCGCACCTCCCCGGCCGGCAGGCTTTCGCCAGAGCCGGGCACGCAGATCGCGGCGTTGAGCGGCATGGCATTGATGGTCAGACCCTGGCTCCAGTCGACGGTGTCGCTCGTCACATCGGCAGGAAAGAGCTTGTAGTCGTGCGCCTGGATCGGTGCGTCGGATGGCGTCTCGCGCACCTCGATCCGTGTCAGCCATTTGGCGCTCCGCACCCCGGCATAGCCCGGCACCACCATGCGGAGCGGTGCGCCGTGTTCGGGCGTCAGCGGCTCGCCGTTCATCGCCCAGGCAATAAGGACGTCGGGTTGCCGCGCCTTGTCCATGGCGATCGAGACCCCGAACAATGCTTCCTCGCCTTCGACGTCCACCTCGTCCGCGCCGGTGAACGCCACGAACAGGTCGGACGCATTCGGCGCACCGACGGCATCCAGTACGTCGGACAGTCGTACGCCGGTCCATTCCGCATTGCCGATCGCGCCCACGTCCCAGGGGTCGCCGGACGTTTTAGCGACCTGCTGGAGATCCGTGCGCCGGTTGCCGGCGCACTGGAGAACTGCCGTCACCGTCCGCGTGGCCAACGCGCTTTTCAGTTCCTCCACCGAGAAGGAGCGGCTCGCCATGCCCGTCCCGCTCACTGCGATCCGGTGATCGGCAGGCAGATCGGGCACTGCACCATGGCTGCGCACGTAGAACAGCGCCTGCGGCGTCAGGAACCGCTCGATCAGCGCGCCGGGCGTCGGCTCGGCGTTGTAGGGATCGGATTTGCGCTCGATCATATCAGTCATGGACGAACCAACGCCGCAAGCGCGCGGATCGCTTCAAGCCTTCAAGACTATCGCAGACGAAGGATTACCGATCGTTCCGATATCCAGATTGGAACAAACAGATCGAACGGTTGGTCGTATCGATCAGTTTGCGCGATACAAGCTGCATGACCCTGGAGCAGCTCAGAATCTTCGTCGGTGTCGCCGAGCGCGAACACGTCACCAAGGCAGCAGAGGTGCTGAACGTCACGCAGTCCGCTGCCTCCGGCGCGGTCGCGGCCCTCGAAGCGCGCTACGGGGTTCCTCTGTTTCACCGCGTCGGGCGTGGCATCCAGCTGACCGAAGCGGGCCGCGGCTTTCTGGAGGAAGCGCGCGCGGTGCTGGGGCGGGCAGCGCATGCCGAGACGATGCTGGCGGACTATGCCGGGCTTGCCCGTGGTTCGTTGCGGATCGTCGCCAGCCAGACGATCGCAAGCTACTGGTTGCCCGCAAGGCTTGCCGCCTTCCACGACCGCCACCCGCAGATCGCGGTCGAGCTGGCGATCGACAACACCGAAGGCGCGGCAGCGCAGGTCCTTAGCGGAGCGGCGGAACTCGGTTTCGTTGAAGGCGAAGTGGACGAACCAGCGCTGGCGCATTGGGAAGTCGGACGCGATCCGATGGTGCTGGTCGGACGCAGGGACGCCGAGCGTGTCGACGAGGACTGGCTTCGCGCTGCACGCTGGATCGTCCGCGAGCAGGGTTCGGGCACGCGCTCGACCTTCGAGGACGTGCTGCGAACGCGCGGGTTTGATCCGGCCCAGCTGACGGTAGCGATGACGCTGCCGTCCAACGAGGCGGTGCGTACCGCGGTCGAGGCCGGTGCCGGCGTCGCTGTGTTGTCGCGATTGGTCGTCGCACGCGCGCTCAAGGCCGGCGATCTGGTCGAGCTGGCGCTTGAGTTACCCGATCGCGCCTTCCACGCGCTGCGCCACAAGGAACGCTATCGCACCCGCGCGGCCGACGCGCTGACGGACCTCATCAAGGAGCAGGTCGCATGACTGCCGACGCACCTTCGGCCCTGACCGGCCTCAAGCCGCTAAGCAGGCTCGATCACCCGCGCGAGATGATCCGCCAGTTCACACCCAACTGGTTTGCCGCGACCATGGGCACCGGCATCCTCGCTCTCGCGCTGCCGCAGGTGCCCGGCATCGGCCCCGCGCTCAAACCGATTGGCGAGGTGTTGTGGTTCTTCAACATCGCGCTCTTCATCCTGTTCGCCGGTCTCTATGGCGCGCGCTGGGCGATGTTCGGGCATGAGGCACGGCGCATCTTCGGCCACAACACCGTGTCGATGTTCATCGGGACCATCCCGATGGGCCTGGCGACGATCATCAACGGATGTCTCGCCTTCGGGATCGCGCGATTCGGTAACGGCATCATGCCGGTCGCACACGTCCTGTGGTGGATCGACGTCGCCATGTCGCTCGCCTGCGGCGTGTTGATCCCCTACCTGATGTTTACCCGCCACGAGCACAGCCTGGACGGCATGACCGCGGTATGGCTGCTGCCGGTCGTCGCAGCGGAAGTGGCGGGTGCCAGCGGCGGGCTGCTCGCGCCGCATCTGACCGATCCCCACGCGCAGATCGTGACGCTCGCGACCTCGTATGTGCTGTGGGCCTATTCGGTGCCGGTCGCGTTTGGCATCCTCGCTATTCTGATCCTGCGCATGGCGCTCCACAAGCTCCCGCACGAGAGCATGGCGGCATCCTCCTGGCTCGCGCTGGGGCCGATCGGCACCGGGGCGCTGGGTATGCTGGTGCTTGGGGCGGATGCGCCGGCGATCCTCGCGGCGCACGGGCTGGTCGGTGTCGGTACCGTCGCGCAAGGGATCGGCGTCGTCGCCGGGCTCTGCCTGTGGGGTTTCGGCCTGTGGTGGCTGGCGCTCGCGACGCTCATCACCATCCGCTACTGGCGCGCCGGCGTCCCATTCAACCTTGGCTGGTGGGGCTATACCTTCCCGCTCGGCGTCTACACCGTCGCCACCTTCCGCCTCGGTACGACGCTGAACCTCGGCTTCTTCGGTATCGTCGGCACGGTGCTGACGATCGCGCTCGCGGCGATGTGGCTGCTGGTCGGTGCCAAGACGCTCGCCGGAGCATGGCGCGGCAACCTGTTCGTCTCGCCCTGCATCGCTACCCCGAACTGATCCACCCTGATGATCGGATCAGTCGGTCCGATCACTTGCAGAACGCCCCTTCGATCCGCCAGCGTGGCTGGCCACAGGAGAGCCTTGTCATGGACAATTTTGACGCCGCGCTGGCGAGTGAAACCAGCCGTCGCCGCTTTCTCAGGCGTACGGCGCTCGGCACCGCCGGCCTTGCCGCAGCACCTGCGCTGGCGCAGCAGCTCGTCGACCTGAAGCTGCCTGGCGGCAATGCCGAGCGGCCGATGACCAGCGCCTTTCCTGGCAAGGGCAGCATGATCCTCCAACGCATCCATCCTCCGCTGTTGGAGACGCCGATGGACGTGTTCGACAAGTCGGTGTTCACGCCCAACGACCAGTTCTTCGTCCGCTGGCACTGGGCCGACATCCCGACCTCGATCGACGTCGAGAGCTTTCGCCTCAAGGTCTTCGGCCACGTCAACAGACCGCTGTCGATCAGCCTTGCCCAACTGCTGCGCCTGCCGCGCGTCGAGATGGCAGCGGTCAATCAGTGCTCGGGCAACAGCCGTGGGTTGTTCCAGCCGCGTGTTGCCGGCGCGCAATGGGGCAACGGCGCGATGGGCAATGCCAAATGGCTCGGTGTGCGCCTGCGCGACGTGCTTGATCTCGCCGGGGTCAAAGCAGGCGCGGTACAGGTACGCTTCGGCGCTCTCGATCAGCCGGTCGTCGCTGGCGCCCCCGACTTCGAGAAGGCGCTTGGGCTCGACCATGCCCGCGACGGCGAGGTGATGATCGCCTTCGGCATGAACGGCGAGCAGCTGCCGCTCCTCAACGGCTTCCCTTGCCGGTTGATCGTGCCGGGCTGGTACTCGACCTATTGGGTCAAGATGCTGAACGCGATCGAGGTGCTGCCCGGCCCTGACGACCAATATTGGATGGCCAAGGCTTACAAGATCCCGGCGACGCCGGGCGCCAACGTGATGCCGGGACAGAAAGACTTCCCGACCGTCCCGATTAACCGCATGATCCCGCGTAGCTGGATGACCAGCCTGCCGGATGGCCAGGTGATCGCCTATGAAGCGTCCATCCCGGTTGGCGGGATCGCGATGGGCGGCGACTGCGGCGTCGCCAAGGTCGATGTCTCATCCGATGGTGGCCGCACCTGGTACAGGACGACGCTCGGATCGGATGAGGGCAAGTATAGCTTCCGGCGCTGGGATGGTCGCGTGCCGCTTAGGCGCGGTCCCAACCCCATCATGGTGCGCTGCTGGAACGCCAACGGTGTCGCTCAGCCGATGAAGCCGATCTGGAACCCCGGCGGGTTCATGCGCGGCAACATCGAAACCACCACCATCATTGCGGCCTGAGGAGCGAGTAGCATGAAGACCCCGTCTCCCGGCATCATGGCCGCTGGCCTGATCGGCCTGACCGGCATTATCCTCGTCTCGATCGGGGCGCCGAGCAGCCGCAAGGCGCCTGCCCCGATCTCCGAGACATCCGAGCCGGCACCGCCCACCAGCGTCTCAGCCCGCGGCTTTTCGCTCGCCTCGACCAGCGTCGACCTGCCGGTCGACGACGCGACCTATCCCGATGGTCTGCACGCCGACGTCGTCAACGCCAACTGCACTTCGTGCCACTCGGCCAGCATGGCGCTGACCCAGCCTGCGCTATCGGCGGATCAGTGGAAGGCGACCGTCACCAAGATGCGCGAGGTCTACAAGGCGCCGGTGGCCGAGAAGGATGTCGACGAAATTGTCGCCTATCTCACCGCCATGCCGCATCAGAAGGCGGCACCCGCAACCGGCAAGGCGCAAGACCCCGATCCCAAGGTGGCTCCCGATGTTTCAGGTGGCACCGGCTAACCGAGCCATAATCCCAAAATACCATTTCAATCGGGAAAGTCGTCATAACCGGTCGGTTGTGACGCTGTGGAACCTACCACGGCCTCTCAAGGGTTTGCGTGTGTCAGAACCGTGGTTCAGAATGCCCGCTTCGGAGATCGGCAACGTGCCTCGGCTACGACCGACTTTGGGTCGGGAGCCGACCGGCAGGACGTCGCTGGTGGCCGACCGACTGCTCGTGGGTGGCTAGCTGCCGTCCAGAGAACGGCCGGTTCAATGAGCGCGGTCCACAGGGTTTTCATTGCTCCACATGGCGCGCGCCTAACACTCAAGCGTGATCGAACGCTTGAAGGATCGGACACGGCCCGGCCGAGCCGCTTCCGCACTCTCTCGCGAGATGGCGAAGGGAGGCGCGCACCCGCTCAAGCTCCTGAATCTTGGTGTCCAGCGCCGCAATCCGCTCATTGGCAAGCTCGCGTAAGCGGGCGCGATCGTCGGTTGCGTCGAGCGCTAGCAGTTCGCCGATCTGCTCCAACGTGAATCCGGCTGCCTGCGCCGAGCGGATAAACCGGAGGCGGCGCACGTCATCGACACCGTAGCGCCGAATACCACCGCTCGCGCCGGAGCCTCCGGGTCGGTCCGGCGTATCGAGCAAACCTCGGCGCTGATAGTAGCGCACGGTCTCGACACCGACGTCCCCTTCACGCGCGAGACCCGCAATCGTCAGTGCCGCCATGCCTTGACTCCGTACTATAGTACGGACCCTATATAGGTTCCGCGAACAGGATGGAGAAGTGAGATGGCGACCGCGGCGCCCAAGAAAGCAACGATCTATCGCATGGTGATGCCGACGCACACCTGCCCCTATGGCGTGAAGGCCAAGGATCTGCTGCGCCGGCAAGGTTACGAGGTCGAGGATCATTGGCTGCGCACGCGCGAGGAGACCGACGCGTTCAAGGCGGAGCACGGCGTGAAGACCACACCGCAGACCTTCATCGGGGGCGAGCGGGTAGGGGGTTATGACGATCTGCGCCGCTTCTTCGGCAAGGCGGTGCGCGATCCCAAGGCGGTCACTTACCGGCCCGTAGTCGCGGTGTTCGCCATGACCGCGCTGATGGCGCTCGCGGCCAGCTACGCTGCCTTCGGCTCGCCGTTCACGGTCCGCGCTGGGGAATGGTTCATCGCCTTCTCGATGTGCGTGCTCGCCATGCTGAAGCTTCAGAACGTCGAGAGCTTCTCGAGCATGTTCCTCAACTACGATCTGCTCGCCAAGCGCTGGGTGCCCTATTCCTACGTCTATCCCTACGCAGAAGGTGTTGCGGGCGTGCTGATGGCCGCTGGTGTCCTCACTTGGCTTTCGGTGCCGATCGCGCTCGTCATCGGGACGATCGGTGCGGTATCCGTCATCAAGGCGGTCTATGTCGACAAACGCGAACTCAAGTGCGCCTGCGTGGGTGGGGACAGCAATGTGCCTCTGGGCTTCCTGTCGCTGACTGAGAACGTGATGATGGTCGCCATGGCGCTATGGATGGTGATCGCTCCGGCAGCGCTCTCGATGCCGCACTGAGCCGTTGACTTCAGGTCCAAAAGGCTGCCGGTAGCTGGCGTGAAATCCGGATCTCGCCCTCGTGTCAGCTTCGTTCGCACTGCCGTCCTGGCCGTGCTTGCGATGATGCTGCTCGTCCGGTTGGGGCCGATCTGCGAAACCAGTGCTCAAGCAGCTCCGATCGCCTCGGCAATGGCTGGGTGCGAGGAAAAAGGCTCTTCGGCACCGGACAAGAAGGCACCTCAGCCGGCCTGCGCGACGCCCTGCATCGCCGTCCCGGGGGAAGCCCTGGCGAGGGCAGAGCCGTTATTCTCATTCCCGATCGCCGCTTGGCCTTCGCCGACCCCTGTCATGAACGGGTGGCTGATACCGCCCGCCACTCCACCTCCACGAGCCGTGTAACCATCCAACAGGTTTCACACATTCAATCGACGGAGCTTTTAATGACCAAGTTCAAGCTGATCGGCGCAGCGCTGGCGCTCGCCCTTCCGACCGCAGCCTTCGCGGCCGGGTCCTGCTGCGCCGACATGGCGTGCTGCAAAGACGGTGCCGATTGCTGCAAGGACGGCAAGGGCGATTGCTGCAAGGACATGAAGAAGGGCGGCGATCATGCCGGTCACGACATGTCCGGAATGCCCAAAAAGTAAGCCAGGGGAGGGAGGCGTCTGCGCCTCCCTCCTTTTCAGTGGTGGGCGAACACCTTGCGTCCACCAGGTCCGAACGCAACGACGTCGTAGGGCTGGGTCTTCATGCCCGGCATCTCCATGCCCGGCGAGCCCATCGGCATCCCGGCAACCGCGAGCCCCGTCACACCCTTTGGGTGCGTTGCCAGAGCCCGCTTCATGTCGGCGATTGGCACATGACCCTCGAAAGTCATGCCGTCGATGATGGCCGTGTGGCATGAGGCCAAGTCCGCGGGCACGCCCCGGGCCTTCATGAACGCGGGCCGGTTCGCGTCGTCGACGACGCGGACCGCCCGACCGAACTGAGCCTTCACCTGCTGCGCCCACTTCTCGCAACATGGGCAGCCCGGATCGCGGTGCATCAGCACCGGCCCGACAGCCACGGCTGCGACCGGCATGGCGAACGCTGCAACAGCGGCGAGAAGGCGAATGCGGGTCATGTCTATTCCTAGATGGCCGCCCCACCGCAGGCAAACCCTGCGGTGGGGCGGGGGCCGATCACTGTGCAGCCTTGCCGTGCGCCCGCAGCCAGGCGTTCAGCTCGCCGACTTCCTTGTTCTGCTCGGCGATCGTCTTGGTGGCCATCATGCGGACCTTTGCGTCCTTGGTTTCGCGCAACACTATCTGCGACATGGCAATGCCACCGCGATGATGCTCGACCATTTTGCGGACCCAGGTCTCGGTCGCATCAGCGCCCATGGCCGACATCATCTTCTGATGCATCTGCATTTCAGAGGGCGGATAGGGGTTCGCCGGCGTCGGCTTCATCATCTGACCGTGGTTCATGCCCGAATGATCCATGCCCTGCATCTGGGCGATGGCCGGAGCGGCGCCGAGCGCGGCCGCGAGGGCCAAAACAGTCATCTTCTTCATCGTGTCTCTCCTGGGTAAACGCCCCCGCCCACAGGAGGGATACGGGCGCGCGTACCGTATCCCTCACGCCCATGATCGAATTCAGCGGATCGGCTGAAGGGTATTCACCCCGACGCTATCATCAGTTTCAGGTGGGGGAGGGGGAACCTGCTTGTCACGATAGGAAGGCAGGTCGGGCGCATTCGCAGGCGTAGGATTTGCCTCAAGCCTGGCAATGGCCCGCTTCATTTGCGTGATCTCACGAACCTGAGCATCGATGATTCCGTCCGCCAGCTTGCGCACCTCGGGGTCTTTGATGTGCGCGCGCTCGCTCGTCAGGATCGCGATCGAGTGGTGCGGGATCATGGCTTTCATCCAGCTCACGTCATCCACCGTCTCCTGGCTGCGGACGAGCCACAGCGCGAGCGCGAACACTACGATGCTACCGCCGATAATCGCGGCATTCGTCCGCTTGTTCTTGTACATCGACCACATGAAAAGGAGCATGATGATCGCCATCGTGGCGCCCATCACGAAGGCCATCCAGAACCGCGTCTGGCTGAACTCTATATGCCCGAGGGCATAGACGTTCACGTACATCAGCCCGAACATGACAACGGTCGAAGTCGCCACCATTGCCGCAAAACGACCGTAGCCCATGCCCATGTTCATCTTGCCTTGGTGCTCGTCCATCATGCGACTCCCTGTCTGGAAATACGCCCCCCGGCTTTGCGGCGCGGCCGTCTCGGCCAGCGCATGAAGAGAAGGATCGCACCCGACACTGCGAAGACGAGACCGCCTGCGGCGAAAGCGTTGAGCCACGGCGTGTTGAACCGCTCGTGCTCCGTCCAATCCATGATGTGGAGACCCCAGAAGAAGTCGTACAGCCGCCACGTTCCTGTTCGGACCGACGTGAGCCGTCCCGTCTCGGCCGCTACATAGATTCGGGTGGCGTCATCGTCGGCGAACGTTGCACTCCATGCCGGCAGCGCCCCGCGATACTCGGTACTGGCTCGTTCAATCCGCTCGATGGTGGGTGCGGGCACACCAGCCCCCCGATACGCCTTCTGAGCGATCGTCCCGGCCACCCTGGCATCCAATGGTGGGATCGGCGCAGCCGTGCGAGCGTCCAGCAGACGGATGCGACCATCCACAAGCTGTGCCTCAACGATCGCTCGCCCGAGCAGCATTCGGTGCTGAAGCTGGCGGACCGGCGCTCCGGCCGACGCCAGCAAGGCAGGCAACGATGCGAAGCCTTGGGTGCTCGACAGCGCCGGCTCGGCGTTCCGTTCGATCCGGTGATCGCCGTGCACGGTGTCAATGGGGAGCAGGCTCATCACAAGGCCGCTGGTGAACCAGACGATCGCCTGCGCGCCGATCAGGAGAGCAAGCCAGCGGTGGATCTTGCTCGCTCCAAGGTGGAGGCGGAGCCGCGGGCTCAGAACCAGGTCCTCACGCCGGCGACGAAGCTGAAGCCCCCTGTGTCGTCGCCCCGCGCCCGCGAGAAGCGGGCGGTGTCGCCGAACTGCCGTTCCCACGACACGCCGATATAGGGCGCGAACTCACGGCGGCCCTCGTAGCGAAGCCGCAAACCGGCCTCCAGGTCCGTCAGCCCGGAGCCGATCCCGGTCTCCCGCACGTCCTGGGCGGCGAAGTTGGCCTCTACCCTGGGCTGGAGAACGAAGTAGTTGGTGATGCGCTGGTCGTAATAGCCCTCGGCGCGGGCGAGCACGTCCCCCTTGTCGGAGAGGAACAGCGCGCCCTCGACCTCGAACTGGTAGGGGGCCAAGCCCTCGATCCCGATCGTCGCATAGGTGCGCGACGGGTTCGGCTTGAAGTCGTAGCGGACGCCGGCCTGGAGATTCCAATAGGGATCGAGGGCATGGCTGTAGAGCGCCTGCACCTCGGCGCTCTCCAGCGCCTTGCCGAAACCACCTTCGCCTTCTGACTTCAGCCAAAGGCGATTGATGTCGCCTCCGACCCAAGCCTCGCCATCCCAGCGGTAGCCGTCGCTTCCTTTGCGGGCCTGATACTCCGCAAGATTGAAGAGCACCTGATAGTAGGTCATCCCGCCATGCTCGCGCCGCAGGTCGTTCTCGCGGGAGCTGGCCATGGCATCCGCCCCCCAGAAACGATCGGCGAGATGATCGCCGGGCGGAGCGGGAGCGGGCTTGTTGCCGGGGGGGAGGTCGGTCCCGATCTTGGCGCCTGTCTGGCTACCATCCATCGCCATGCCGGGCATCGCGCTCATGTCGTGCCCGGCGTGCGGGTCCTGCCCGGCTGCTGCCGGGGAACCCATGCCGGGCATGGCGGACATGTCGTGCCCGGCGTGCGGATCTTGCGCGGGCGCGGGCTGCTGCTGAGCGCCCATGTCCATTCCCTGCATCCCGCTCATGTCGTGACCGGCGTGCGGATCGGCCACCCGAGCCGGCGCGGCCTGAGCGCGACGCGGGGCCCTCCGAACCTGGGCCTTCTGCTTGGCCGCGGGCTTGGCTGCCGCTTTCCGCGCGGGCTTGGGGGTCGCCTTGGCCGCGGGCTTCGCCGGCATGGTCATTCCCGGCATGTTGTGCATGGAATGATCCATGCTCTGCCCGAACACAGGGCCGGCGACGACTGCCGAGGCAAGGCCGGCGAGAAGGAGTGACCGGTTCACGCTGATGCCTCCCCGGCCTTGCGGACCTGGACGACGCGCATCATCCCTGCGTGCATGTGGTAGAGCATGTGGCAGTGGAACGCCCAATCGCCTTCCTCGCCTGTCACGTCCCAGCTCACCGTGCCGCCTGGCTGGACGAGCACGGTATGCTTCCGGGGCGCATAGGCACCTTTCCCCGTCACCAGGTCGAAGAAGTGACCGTGGATGTGAATGGGATGGCCCATCATCGTGTCGTTGATGAGGGTGACACGCACCCGTTCGCCGTGCAGCAGGGTGATCGGATCGGGGCTCTCCGACAGCTTCTCGCCATCGAAACCCCACATGTACCGCTCCATATTACCGGTAAGGTGGAGCTTGATCTCGCGCTCGGGTGCCCGCGTGTCGGGATTGCGATCGAGTGCCACCAGATCGCGATAGGTCAGCACGCGGTGCCCGACATTCTCGAGGCCCTGACCGGGCTCGCCCGTGCGATCGACTGGCATGGCCGAAATGGTCTGGACACCCGGACCCTTCTTCACACCCGGGGCCTTCGAGAAATCGCGCATGTTCATGCTGCCCATGTCCATTCCGGCCATCGGCTGCCCATCTGTCATGCCCGGCATCGCACCCGACCCATGATCCATCCCGGGCATGGCGCCGCTCTGACCCTGCGGCGCGGTCATCCCGGCCATGGCGCCGGCAGCAGCGCCGGCGGCACCATGGTTCATCTGGGAATGGTCCATGCCCTGCATCGAACCGGCACCTGCGCCATGGTCCATACCGCCATGGTCCATGCCCGCCATTGATCCAGCCTGTGCGCCCGTCGCAGCGCTTCCCATGCCCTGCATGGAGCCGTGATCCATCGTGCTCATGTCATGGCCGCCCATGCCCATGTCCTTCATGGTCGCGAGCGGCCGCTTGCGAAGTGGCGGGACTTCGGCAGCCATGCCCTCGCGGGGTGCGAGCGTCGCGCGCGCCATGCCGGAGCGATCGACGCTCTCGCCCACCAGCGTGTAGGCGCGCATGTCGGGCGGCGTGACGATCGCGTCATAGGTCTCGGCCGGGCCGAACTGGAACTCGTCGATCTGAACGGGGCGCACGTTCAACCCATCAGCCGCGACGATCGTCATCGGCAGGCCGGGGATGCGGACGTTGAAGGTCGTCATGGACGATGCGTTGATGAACCGAAGCCGCACCCGCTCGCCCGGCCGGAACAGCGCGGTCCAATTGTCCTTGGGACCATGGCCGTTGACCAGATAGGTGTAGGTCGAGGCGGTCACGTCGGCGACATCGGCGGGGTCCATCCGCATCTTGCCCCACATCAGCCGCTCTTTGAGCGGCTGATCCTTGCCCGCCAGCAGCCCGCTTAGGGTCTGGCGCTGGCGGTTGAAGTAGCCCGACTCCTTCTTGAGGCGGTCGAACAGGTAGTGCGGGTGCTGGAAGCTGTGATCGGACAGCACGATGACGTGCTCGCGATCGAACTGCACCGGGTCGGGGTCCTTGGGGTCGATCAGGATCGGCCCGTAGTGCCCCTCCTGCTCCTGGAGCCCCGAGTGGCTGTGATACCAGTAGGTGCCGCTCTGGATGATCGGGAACTCGTAGGTGAAGGTCGATCGTGCCGGGATGCCTGGAAAGGCAATGCCGGGCACGCCGTCCATCTGAAAGGGCACCAGCAGCCCGTGCCAATGAATAGAGGTTTCCTCATCCAGATCATTAACGACGTGGAGGCGCACGTTCTGCCCCTCGCGCAAGCGGATGAGCGGAGCAGGCACGGTGCCGTTGATGCCGATCGCGTGGCTCTGCCGCCCGTCGATCATCATCATCTGGTGAGCGATCTTTAGCGTAATGTCGTCGCCCGAAACTGTCGGCAACGGCTTGGCGATGCCCGCGGACACCGGCTGCGCCCACGCCGGCATATAGGCCGACAGAGCAAGGCCGCTTCCGGCTAGGGTGGCACCGCGCAGCACTTGGCGGCGGTCGAGAACGCGCGACATGAAAGCTCCTAGAAGGTGGGCCGCTACCGGCCCGTTTCACTCCTTCTACGCGTCCCGCACGCCGATCCCTTGTTCGGTGTTCAACTTTTCGAGGAGGCGCGAGCGGGCACGGTAGAGGCGGGTTTCGACAGCCTTCTGGCTGATCCCCAGCACGTCGGCGGTTTCGGCTTGGCTCAAACCCTCGATGGTGCGCAGCACCAGAGCCTCTTTTAGATTCATGGGCAGAGCGGAAATGGCATCTGTTACCCGGTCCAACTCCTGGCGGTCGGCTGCGCCGTCGTCGATTGCCACCTGATCGTCCACCACAGCTTCAGCCCGATGATCGATGGGGGCCGCGAAGGAGAAGAACCGGCGCACCGTGCGCTTTCGCGCCCAGTCACGACATTTGTTGATCGCGATCGTCGAAAGCCACGCTCTCATGGCGCGCTGCCCGTCGTAGCGCGGGAGGGCCTGGTGTGCGGCGACGAACGTCTCCTGCACCAGATCAAGCGCTTCGTCGGGTTCGCCGACGCATGCCCGCGCGAGCCGGAACACCGGCTGTTGGTAGCGTCGCACGATTTCGGCAAAAGCGGCCTGCCGACCGGCAATGCTGAGCGTCGCCAGCTCGCCATCGGACAGCGTGGTCCAATCGAGGCTCACCCCTGGCCGTCGGTGAGCGCCTTCACCACCGCAGCATCGAATTGAGAGGTCTGATCGGTGCGCAGAAGCTGCCGCATGGCAAAGATATGCGCCAACGTGGCCTTCTGCAGCTCGCCCATCGCGGCATGGCTCTGATCGACCGCGGCCGTGACCCGCGGGCCGTTGCCGTGCTCGGCCTCGATCGCCTCGGCGAGCCGAGCATTGGTCGCGCGCAACTCCAGCTCGAGAGCGCGCCGTTGCACCGCGAACCGGTCCTCCAGAACCTTCAGCTTTGCCTGCTGATCGGCATCGAGCGCGAGCTTGTGGTGCAGGACCTCGTGCAGCGCGGCGCCCGGCTGCTTGGGCTGGGGCAACAGCGCACGTCCAACGAACACGCCCCCGATCGCCGCGAGAAAGGCGAGTACGACACACAGCAGGACGCGCTTGGTCGAGGTCACGGCTCGCCGATCAGCAAAGTCGAGGGTGCGAGCGGCGAGGCCCCGCCGAGCGGTGCGAGCGACACCGCGGGGCTCGCGGTCGCGGGCAGCTCGGCGCCGATCATGCCGATCGCCAATGCCGCGACCGTCACCGCACCGATGCCGAGCCCGGCCTGTCGCACGACCGGCCGTGTGCCGATGCGCGCGAGAACACGTGCTTCGACGTCGTCCAGCGCAGCCGGAACAGGTGCTCCCGCCAACCTCACCAACGCTCTGTCCAGATCATCCATGTTTTCCACTCCGCCCCTCTAACACTGGTTACGCAGCGCTGCCCATCATCCCTCATCGGTCGCGTGAGGGGTGCGCGACCGTGCCGCGTAGAATGGACAGAACATCACGGAGTAACCGCATGCGTCGCGCCCTAATCCCTGCCGCCCTTGCCATCCTCGGGCTCGCCAGCGCCGCCCAGGCTCATCCTAAGCTGCTGTCCGCCTCACCGGCGCCGAACGCGACTGTCGCCAAGCCCGCGCGCCTCGCGCTGCGGTTCAGCGAGAAGCTGATGCCGAAGTTCTCGGGCGCGGACCTGATGATGACCGCGCATGGCGGCACCGCGCACGCGCCCATGAAGGTCGCGGCTGCGGCCGGGGTCGCCGATGATGGCCGCACGCTCGTCGTCACGCCCAAGGCGCCGCTCGCCGCGGGGCGCTACAGCGTCGCTTGGCATGTGGTCTCGGTTGACACCCACCGGGTAGCCGGAAACTTCGCCTTCGCGGTCAAGTAAGGGTGGAGACCGACTGGCCGCTGATCGCGGTTCGCGTCGCGCTTTATGCAACGCTGAGCGGGTTGTTCGGCTTGTCGGCCTTTAGTCTCTACGGCCTCAAAGCCGGCGAGCGCGCCAATGCGCTCGCCTTGCGCCCCTGGCTCGTCGGAAGCGGCCTGCTCGGCCTCCTGTTCTCCGGGATCGCCCTCGCACTGCTCGCGGCGGCGATGGCCGGGGCACCGCCCTGGCCGGTCGATCAGGAGGCGATCGGGATGCTCCTCTCCGGGTCCGCAACGGGCACCGCGTGGGAAGCGCGCATAGCTGCGCTCGTGGTGGCGTCGGTCGCGGCCCTCGTGGCAACCGATCGCGCGGCTTTGCTCGGCTTGGTGACGTTCGCTGCGGCCGTGGCGCTCGCCACGCTTGCTTGGACAGGACACGGCGCGATGGACGAGGGCGCTGTTGGCTGGGTGCATCTGGGCGCCGACATTCTTCACCTGCTTGCGGGCGGAGCCTGGGCCGGAGCCCTACTCGGGCTCGTGCTTCTGGTCGCCCGGCCGGTCGGCCGCGTCGACGCCGCCCATCTGACTCTGACGCACCGCGCACTGCACGGGTTCGGCATGGTCGGCACGATCCTGGTCGGCACGATCGTCGTCACGGGTGTCGTCAACGCGTGGCTGCTGGTCGGCCTCGCCAATCTGCCGGACCTTCCGACTACGCGCTACGGCCAGCTTCTGATCGCCAAGCTAGCGCTGTTCGGCACAATGCTCGCGCTCGCGTCGCTCAACCGCTTCAGACTTACGCCGGCGTTCGAGCGCTCGATCGCCGCGGCCGATCATCACGGCGCGCTTCGCGCCCTGCGGCGCAGCCTCGCGGTCGAGGCGAGCTGCGCAGTGGCGATCCTGGCGCTCGTCGCATGGCTGGGGACGCTCGAACCGCCCGCTTCGGCGATGTGAAGGGCGGGCGGCCAAGCGCCGCCCGCCTCGCCGCTCAGGCGGCCATCTTCTCGCATTCCTCGGCGCACCGCTCGCAGGCGGCGACGCACTCTTCCATCCCGTCCAGCCCTTTGCAGCTCGCCGCGCAAGCCCGGCAGATCTGAGCGCAGATGCCGCACACGAGCTTATGCTGGTCGGAGCCGCGCGCCATGAAGTCGAGCGAGGTGGCGCAAACCTGCGCGCAATCCAGCATGATCTTGATGTGGTCGGGCGCGGCGTGCGGGCCGCCTACCTGAAGGCAATGCTGCGTCGTCATCGACAGACAGGTAATGTGGCAGTGGTGGCAGGCATCCATGCAGGCCTGCATTTCGGCGCTCATGTGGTGGTGCATCGTCGTTCTCCGCGTAAGGCCCCCCTTATTCGCAGTACGTGCCGCACCGGTGCTTCCCTTAGATAGGTGCTTCCATTTATCGCTAATTGTTCGTGGCTTTCGATTAGGAGTAATCACAGTGATACCGCCCCGTTGACCTGTGACGTTGTGGGATATCGGTCTCCGATGGGTTGGTGCTCGTTGGTCTTTGAAAGGCCTAGGAACAAAAAGGATTTTCCTAGAAATCGGGGCCGGTTTTTTGAAGTTAGTCGCGGACTGTAAAAAGACCAGTATTCTAAGGTGCTTTCAGGGTATACGTTAAAAGCACCGGGGATTGTACACGCTGGGCAGCTTCACGTCGGCGAACCATAATCCTAACGGTGTGGTACAGAGCAGGCCCTCTGGCATACCGTGAGGACGGTTGCTGCTAGGCAGGTAAAGGTCTAAAAGTTGATAACGATGCTGATCAAAGGTGCAGAGGCCACTATGACGCTACAGATCAACATAACGCCAAATGGGCGCATGAGCCTGCCTGCTGACGTTCGCAAGCGCTTGGGCCTGACGGGTGGCGGTGCGGTATATCTCGACGAAACCGAAGATGGCGTTGTTCTGCGAACCGCCAGCCAGGCGGTGGCAAGGGCGCAGGCGCTGGCCGCGCAATATACCGGCGGTAATCCCGACGCCTCGGTGGACGCCTTCCTACAACGGCGTCGTGAGGACAGCGGCGAATGAGCGTGGTTCTCGACGCTTCGGCTCTCATCGCGATGATCAAGGGTGAAAAGGGATCCGCCAAG
Source organism: Sphingomonas sp. Leaf20 (assembly GCF_001421535.1). Taxonomy (GTDB): domain Bacteria; phylum Pseudomonadota; class Alphaproteobacteria; order Sphingomonadales; family Sphingomonadaceae; genus Sphingomonas. The sequence goes on from NZ_LMKN01000012.1 coordinate 30,445, forward strand.
GTTGCAGCCGGTATTGCCGGTGCACGAGTGAGCAGCGTGAACTACGCCGAGGTGGTGACCCACTTCATCCATACCGGAATGCCCGAGCGAGAAGTTGATGCCATGCTTGATCCGCTGCCACTGACGGTAGTGCCGGCCGACAAGGCCTTGGCGCAAATCGCCGGGCGGCTGCGCGCCGCGACGGCCGAGGCGGGCCTTAGCCTTGGAGATCGCTTTTGCCTGGCGCTTGCCCGACGGGATGGGTTGCCTGCTTGGACCAGCGACCAGAACTGGAAGAAGGTCGCGGATGCGGTCGAGGTCAAGGTCGTGACGATCCGCTAGAACTTGGCGGGAAGGGGAGGGGGCAACCACCTGTCGATCCTCTGGGAGCGGAAGGTCTGCATTCTGGTGGAAAACCGCCTGTCCGCTGTTTGGCGGCATTTCGGCGAAAGCTGCCGGGCGACTTCCGACCCAATCCCGGCCGTTGGGCAGATCGGCGCGCCATCCCAAAACCCGCCCTTCCGAGAATCCGCAGCAGTCCCGTTTCTTCATGTTCAACAGACCATTTCGGGAAAACTCAATCTGGAACAGATTTCGGGAAAGCGGCCCCGCGCGACGCCGCAAGAGGGCGGATGTTGTCCGGGCGATCCCGTTCAACCTTCCCAATCGGGAAAGCCCTGATCCAACGCACCCGTTCAGGGACCGGCACTGCCGACCGGTTTCCATCACAGCTTCTGCTTGGGAACGCGCGTCAGGCAAGGGACGTGGTCATTCGGTCCGCCGAAGCACGCCAGGCAACCTTGTGAGCATCCAGCCAGTTGTCGTCGTAATACGTACAGCCATAGCGGTCACCGCTGTCGCATAGCAGCGTGACGACGCTGCCCACCTCTCCGGCGATGGCCATCTCCTCGATCAGCGCTGCGCACGCCCAGAGGTTCGTGCCGGTCGAGCCGCCGACACGCCGGCCAAGCCGGGCCGACAACGCCCGCATCGCGCCGATGCTGGCGCCGTCGTCGACCGCGGTCATGCGATCGATGACGCCGGGCACGAAGCTTGCCTCGACGCGCGGGCGGCCGATCCCTTCGACGAGCGAACAGCATCCTTCCGGCAGCGTCGTGACGCCAGGGTTTGCATGGTGGCGGTGAAAAACCGAATGTACCGGATCGGCGACGCAGAGCAGCGAGGCGTGGCGGCGATAGCGGATGAAGCGTCCGATCGTCGCGGAGGTGCCCCCGGTGCCTGCGCCGCATACGATCCAGCTCGGCACTGGATGCTCCTCAGCCGCCATCTGGGCGAAGATGCTCTCGGCGATGTTGTTGTTGCCGCGCCAGTCGGTTGCGCGTTCGGCATAGGTAAACTGATCCATGAAGTGCCCGCCGATCTCCGCAGCCAAGCGGTGCGAGGCATTCCAGACGTCGCGCGGGTCATCCACCATGTGCGTCTCGCCGCCGTGAAAGCGGATCGCATCGAGCTTCGGCGCGGCGGTGCTGGCCGGCACGACCGCGATGAACCGTAATCCCAGCATCCGCGCGAAATATGCCTCGCTGACCGCGGTCGATCCGGACGACGCCTCGATAATGCAGGTGTCGGGGCCGATCCACGCGTTGCACAGTGCGTAGAGGAAGAGCGACCGCGCCAGTCGGTGCTTGAGGCTTCCGGTCGGATGGGAACTCTCGTCCTTCAGGTAGAGCATGATGCCGGGAAAGCGTGGGAGATCGAGCCGGATGAGATGGGTGTCGGCCGAGCGCGTGGCATCCGCCTCGATCCGGCGCACAGCGCAGTCCCGCCATGCTCGCGCGCCCATCGCAGGCGCATTGTGGAGGCTATCGAGGGTTGCGGATATGGGGAGAGGGCGGTGCATGAGAGTGGAATTTCCGAATTGAGTGCTCATGGTCATCTAGACGAAGATGCGGTGGAGAGGCGTGCAAAGGTCAGCGCATATAGAGATTACTCTGCACGTCTGACCTGCCTTTTGCAGATATGACGCACACGGTAAGCGTGCCCCTCGGATCAGCACAACATCATCGGAAAGAAGCCCATGTCGATCGACTCCCGCGACATCGCCTGCCTCTCGCTTCTCCAGACGGATGCGGAACTGCCTGTGCAGGCCATCGCCGACCGTATTGCGCTGTCGCCATCGGCAACCTCGCGCCGGATCACGCAACTGCGCCAATCGGGTTTCATTTTGCGGGTTGTGGCGTTGCTCGACCGCCGCCTGCTGCGTGTGCCGACCACGATATTCCTCACCGTTCGCGCCGTTCACAACGAAGAATGGACACAGCGCTTCAGGAACGCTGTTGCCGCCATACCCGAGATCGTCGAAGCGCATCGGCTGGCAGGCAATCTCGACTATATCATGCGGATCGTCGTGCCGGACGTCGAAGCCTATGACCAGATCTACAAGCGCCTTATCGCGGACGTGCCGATAACTGAGGTCAGCGCCTATTTCTCGATGGAGACGTTAAAGGAGGAGACGGCATTGCCGCTGAACCATGTAGACGCAGCCGGAAGGTAATTCCGTTGGTTCCGATGGGGCAGTGTAGATGACAATCGCCTTCCCGTTTCACCATCGTTTTCGGGACAGCCGGCGGGAGAACTAGTGGCAGCTATCCGCGTCGACGTGTCCGATAGCTGCCCGGCAGGAAAGTCCCCATTTGACGCCATTCGGGACGGCCCGCTCGTTCCCAGAAGTGGATCGTTATTGAGAAGGACGTTGGTTCAGCCAGTTGCCAACGCTACCACCACGATCATTGAAGGTCTCAACGAGTGCGGCAAGGCTGATCGACCCCAACCGTGCGATCAGGAGCCGTTCGGCTTCCTCAAGCGCATCGCCCAAGGCTTCGTTGACGACGCTGGCGACTTGGCACCCAGGCTCGGGATGCTCGATTCCGATTGCAAACAGGCGAGGGCCGCCAACGGCACGATGCACGTCCAAGAGGGTCACTGCATTCAGATCGGCCGCGATGGCCCAACCACCGCCGTGTCCCTTTTCTGATTTGACATAACCCGCATCACGCAGGCCCGACATCGTGCGACGGATCAGGACAGGATTGGTCCCGAGCATCCGAGCGATTGTCTCTGATGTCATCGGACCATTGTGCCGCGCCATATGGATCAGCACGTGCAACATACGAGAGAGGCGACCGTCGTTCCGCATGAGGCCATCATCGTGGCTGGCATCGACTTGGCAAGCCTTGGCCATCTCGATACCTGAAGAGTTGCGTGATTCGGGGGCTTTAGTGATGCGTAACGAGGTCGACCACTGGGACAGCGCGGCTGAGCGCTACGAGAAAACGGCGCATCCTTACACGGCGCGCTATGTCGAGGCCGCACTGGCTCATGTACCATTGACGCATGCGTCCCGTGTGCTCGACATTGCCGCTGGTACCGGCGCGCTCGCCTTGGCGGCTGCGCGGACGGGAGCCCGGGTTCTCGCAACCGACTTCTCTCCAGGCATGGTCGCGCGCATCGCGGCGAAGGCGGTGCCAAACGTCGAAGCGCGGGTGATGGATGGTCAGGCGCTCGGGCTGCCCGACGCCGGTTTCGACGCGGTGTTCTCAATCTTCGGCGTGTTCATGTTCCCGGATTGGCGGAAGGGACGCGCCGAGATGGCACGCGTTACCCGCCCCAACGGATACGGCGTCGTCGCGGTCTGGCAAGATCGCGGTGCCGGCGCCTTCATGCTGTTGGGTAAGCTGATCCAGAAACTGTTTCCTGAGCGCGATCTATCCGCCATGCCGGATGCCATGGCGATCCTCAGCACGGCAGAAGGTCTGTCCGGCGAGCTGCTCGAAGCAGGCTATCGTCATCCGCAAACTGAGCTTGTGACCCGCGACTTCGACCTCGACATGGCAGCGTTGAACGACCTCGACGCGCTGTTCGGCCCATCGCCCGACTGGAAGAGCCTCAACGCTACGCAGAAGGGTATGATCGTCGCCGAGCTACGTCAGATGGCTGGCGATCGGCCACAGCTTCCGATCCCTTCAACCGCATTGATCGGCGTGGCGCGACGGAAATAATTCGCGAGATCGCACCAAATGGCTTCGATCACCAACCCTGCCGTCATTCTCGGAACTGCATTCCGAAGAGACATCGGCCGTCTTTGTCGTCGTTCCCAATCGAAAAGCCGAAATGAAGATCTAGCCTCCACTTACAGGGCGCAAGGCAAAGTATAAGCTATGATGGACCTGCTCGGGTTGATCGCCGCGCATTAAACGTACCTCAATGTCGGTCGCAATCGCTATTCGTGAATCAGTTGGCGCCGGGAGGATAGGTGAGCGCAATCATTTGAGACAGGGCACGATCAGTGTGGAACGGCGTTCGTGGCTCGGTTGAAAACGAGGCTAGCCAGACTCCGTCGGCCGCCAACCGGACCACCTCACACATTGCATTGCTGTCCGTCGCTTCATGAATTTGGATTCTTTCCGCCAGCCACTTGCTCCAGTGGGTTTGCAACTCCGGATCGGCAAGGATTGTCATCGACATCCCCGCTGAGGGATTGTCCTTTCCCAATGCCTGGTCATGAAAAACAGCCCGAACATAGGCCCTGGTGAAACGGCCATGCTCTACGGGGTCGTCGACCATAGCGGCAGAAATTGCCTGGTCGAAGTGATCGAGGAGCTCCTGGAACATCGCATGGATGAGGGCCTGCTTGTTGGGAAAATGGTGAAATAGCCCACCCTTCGTCACACCCGCACTGCCCGCGACGGCGCTAAGGGTAACCGCTGCAAGCCCATGCGCGGCCGCAAGTCTGGCAGTGCTGTCGAGTAGGGCGCGCCTTACGCCCTCTGGGTCCTTCTTCCGCTCGAATGCACTGGTCAATGTGTCATGCTCTTTGAGAAACCGTTGACGATCACGACACCGACTAGGATGAAACCAATGCCGATGACAGCAGGCATATTCAACCGCTGTTTGAAGACGATGACGCTCATAGCCGCGGTCAGAATGATCCCGAGGCCTCCCCATAGGCCGTACGCAACGCCGAGCGGGACCTGGCGGAGGGCCTGCGCCAGCAGATAGAACGAGAGCGCGTAAAAGATAGCTGCGACCGTTGTCGGTCCGAGCTTCGTCACATGCTCGGAACGCGCCAGGAAGTTAGTCCCGGTAACTTCGAAGACGATGGCTCCGGCAAGAGCCACGTACGCTGCTGCAATTCCGCTCATCTACTATCCAATCAGTAGCGCCGATGCCGCAACCGGCACGGCATCCTGGCTGCCAGATTACAGGATGGACGGGCAGGAACCGAACACGCCCCGCCTTGTTTGTCTTGCAACCGACCGTCCGGTATGTTTAACGCGAGACCCCGATGCCTGTTCCCAAGCCCCTGCATCACAGCCCCTATCTACCCTACGATGAGGGAGTGCAGATGTATAACACGGCTTGGGGCCACCTGACGCCATGGGAGTTTTCCGATTGGAAGGCTGAAACTCTATCCTGGAAGGAAGGCGTCTACTTTCACGCGGGACTTAACCCCAACCTTCGCAACGTCATCACGGGCCCCGACGCGCTACGCATGTTCAAGGAGACGTGCATCAACAGCTTCGAGAAGTTCTCCGTCGGAGCATCCAAGCATGGGGTGATGTGTAACGACTGCGGTAACACGATGGCCGATGGACTGATCTGGCGAACTGGGGAGGAAGAGTACGTCAACATGGGCCATGGCCCCTATGTCGACTATCTTGCCCAAAGCGGCAGATATGACATTAAAGTCGACAATCGCGACGGCAAGACTTTCCTCTTCCAGATCGCCGGTCCCCATTCTCTCGCGGTGATGGAGGCGCTGACGGGTGAAAGCCTACGCGACATCGAATTCTTCTGGCATCGGCCAAGCGCGGTTCCTCAGGAAGCATGGCTAAAGCGCGACATAAAGGTGCGTATCTACTGCGTCGGCGTCGCGCGAACCTTGGCTTACGAGGTTCATGGCGAGATTGATGATGCCGAGGCAGTGTACGAGGCCATACTGAAGGCAGGCGAGCCGTACGGCATCAAACGACTTGGGCTTCAAGCCTATGGAATGAACCACACCGAAGGTGGTTTCGCACAATCGTTTATCCATTTCCTGCACGCCTGGACCGAAGATCAGGCCTTCATGGATTACATCGGTGATCAGTATTCTTCGATTCTCGAGGTGCTTCCGGGCAGTGCCGGCGATGACATCACAAAACGATATGCCAATCCGTATGAGCTAGGCTTGGGTCAAATGGTGAAGTTTGATCATGATTTCACGGGCCGCTCCGCTCTTGAGGCTGTGGCAGCCTCCAACCACCGCCGCATTGTAACACTTGAATGGGACGATACGGACGTACTAGCGGTGCAGGCAGCACAGTTTTCACCGAAGTCGCGAGTGCAGTCGATGGACCCCGTTACCAATCAGGTCTGGCAAGGCTACATGTCGCGGACATTCTGCGATGATGTTCTAGTCGGTGATCGCATCGTCGGCATGTCGAGTGGACGAATGATGAGTCACTATTATGGCAAGATGATCTCGCTTGCGATTGTTGATGCTGATGTAGCAGCGCAAGGGAGCGTCATGGAAGTTCTTTGGGGAGACCCCGGTACCGATCAGATGCGTATTAGTGCCCGATCAAGCCGCTTCCCCTACATCGATCTCCCTCACAACAACAATATCGATGTCCATAGCATTTGAAAGCGGGGCGCCGACGGACAGTCGGTCGTGGAAAGAAGGTCTAGACATGAGCACAAAGCCTATCCTCGTCACCGGCGCTACCGGCAAAACCGGGCGCCGTGTCGTGAGGATTCTCCGTAGCCGCGGTCTGCCGTATCGCGCCGCGTGCCGTGAAGGAGATGTCTCGTTTGATTGGGACGACGAGGCAACGTGGCCTGACACCGTCCGTGATGTCGAGGTCGCCTATCTCGTCATCCCTGACTTGGGTAGCAACGAGGCGACGGCTAAAGCAGGCCGATTTGCCAAGCTGATGGCGTTGGCCGGTGGAAGGCGGGTCGTGATGGTTTCCACACCTGACGACATGAGCGACTTCCACAGGCAGGTGAAGGCGACCGAGAGCGCCATCAAGAGCGCTGGTCTGGTGCTGACAAGCTTACGCTTGCGCTGGTTCTATCAGAATTTCAGCGAGGACTTTCTACATCCGGCCGTGATGTCTGGTTCGCTACGCCTTCCCGCCGGCAACGGAATGGAGGCGTTTATCGACGCAGATGATATTGCCGCCGTAGCGGTCGAAGCGCTGCTGAATGATAGTTTTGCGGCTCAAGATCACGAATTGACCGGCCCCCGCCTCATGAGCTTTGGGGACATCGCGGCCGATCTCTCGCGAGCCACAGGGAGACACATAACATATGCCCCCGTAACCCCTGAGCAATTCGTCGCAGAGCAAATTGCGGAGGGCGTCGATGTAGATTGGGCAAACCTTCTCGGCAATTTGTACCAAGTGATTTCAGTTGGAACGCTGGAAGCTACCAGCCTCGACGTCGGGCTGATACTGGGGCGGCCTCCCCGTGATTTTGCAGACTTTGCGACGAAAGCGGCCCGCGAAGGCGCTTGGTGGTGACTTATGGCGCGGCGATTGATCCACCGCCAGAGCGAACAGCTTACGTCAATGACGGATTCCCCGGCGGAGGTAGGAGGCATTCAACTTGGTCGATTGAGTGATCGGGGCAATCGCAACTGGTTCGACATCCTTCGGTGCCATCTGCTACGGCATAGCATGGAAGCTGGAAGACCTAGGATGCGGCGGGACGCTGAGGCAAATCGCGAAAAGCTCGTGCTTGCGGCGAAGCGTTTGATGCAGGACCAAGGCGGAGACGTCTCGGTCGAAGTTATATGCGAACTAGCCGGCATCACTCGCGGCACGTTCTACCGAAATTTTCCAGATCGTGCGGCCCTCTACGAGGCGGTCCTTGAGCACGAGCTTGAAGACATGATCGCGGCGCTGGAGGTTCCTGCGGCCGATCCTTTGACCTTCCTTCGGCTTTTTGCCGAAATGATGATGGTCTACGACAAATTTCTGACTGTCCTGCCGGACATGGATGACTGCCGTACCAATCGAGCCAGCGAAGCCAAGATCATAGCTGCGATTGCCCCTGCTCTTGGGCGCGCTCAGGCAAACGGCGTCATTGCTTCGGATATTACAGGTGAAGACATCATGATACTCTGCCGGATGATCTCAGCGGACTGGAGGCTTGATCCGGTAGGAAGCAAGGAAGAGGCTCTCGATCGCCGGCTCGGATTGCTCCTTCGCGGCATATCTCCACGAGCCTCAGAATAACCCTTTCAGTAAGCGTACACCCTTGTATAGGTTTCGCAAAACGCTTGCGGGACAAGCACTATCGGCGGGGCACTGCCATTCAGGGGAACCAGATATGGCAGACGATCGCCGTAGAAATGATGCCAATCACTCCGACGCCGAGGACGGTGATCGGGAGGATCAGGACAGCCAGAAAGATCATGGCTCTACTGACGACGATGGTCCCGATACTGACGACGGTGAGCCGGAGGACGATCGTACCGCTAAGGAAAAAGTCTCCGGTTGGCTGGAGACCCCGAAGCACCGCGTGATCGCGATCATCGCGGTGGTCGTGGTCATAGCCTTGGTGATCGGCGCTATCGTCTGGTGGTCGCAGGCTCGGAAATGGCAATCGACCGAGAACGCTTACATCCGGGGACCGGTCGCAAGGCTCTCTCCAGGCGTATCGGGAAACGTCACGCAGGTGTTCGTCGTCGACAATCAGATTGTACGGGCTGGTCAGCCGCTCGCAGCCATCAGCGTTGGTTCCTACGAAGTCGCCCTCCGACAGGCCGAGGCGGAAGTCGCAACCGCGCAGGCACAGGTGCAACAGTCGCAGGCGGCATTGGTCACGGCACGTGCCCAGGTGCGTCAGGCTGCTGCCACCGCTCGCGCCCGCGACGCCGAAGCCATCGCGGCAGACCGCGATTATCGCCGGTACGCCTCTCTCTCGGCAGGGGCAGTGGCGGAGGCCCAGCGCGACCGTGCTCGTGCTTCTGCTCAATCCGCGGTGGAGACGGCGCGAGCCGCTGACGAGACGACGCGGGCACAGGAAGCACGTATAGGACAGGCGATTGCCGACATCGCAGCGGCCCGTGCTCGCGTGAAGCAGGCCGAGGCGGCGCTTGCAAATGCACGTCTGCGGCGTGGCGACGCGATGGTCGTCGCGCCGATATCGGGGCGTGTGACGCAGTTCGATATCGAACCCGGCGACTATCTCGCACCCGGACAGCCGCTGGCCGCGATCGTCGGGCCTGCGCGCTGGGTGGAGGCCAACTTCAAGGAAGACCAGCTTCGACTTATGCGGCGCGGACAGGCGGTTGAGATCACGATTGCAGCATGGAGCGACTTCAAGCTGGCAGGGTACATCGACAGCTTCCAGGCAGGCTCCGGCGCGCAATTCTCGGCGCTTCCGCCCCAGAACGCGACCGGTAACTGGGTCAAGACCGTTCAGCGTGTACCGGTGAAGGTCCGCTTTCGCGAGAACGCGTTCCGCGAGTTCCCGGCCAAGGCCGACGTGGTTCCCGGCCTTTCGGTGACGGCAAGCGTCCGGGTCATGCCGTGACGCAAGGATTGCCTCGGGCGGCGAACAAGCCTGGCGTTCCTCCGCTCGTCGTCGCCGGCCTCGTCAGTTTCGGCACGCTGTTCGAGGTGGCGAACACCACCGGCATATCGGTAGGCCTGCGCACCATCGCGGGCGATCTCGCATCGGCGCCTGAGCAGGCCGACACGATCCTCACCGCCTATCTGGTCGCGCAGGCGGCGATCCTGCCGCTGTCAGGATGGGCGGCGGTCTGGTTCGGACGCAAGCGCTTCTACATCTTCTGCATCGCCATGTTCACGCTGGCGTCGGCGCTGTGCGGCCTGGCGTGGAACATCGAGAGCCTGATCTTTTTCCGCATCCTTCAGGGGGCTGCGGCCGCTGGCAACGCGGCCAGCGAAAGCTCGCTGATCGCCGACTCCTTGCCACCTGAGAAACGCGGCCTCGGCTTCGCCATATACGGGATGGCCGTGGTTGTCGGGCCGACGATCGGACCGGTCTATGGCGGGTGGGTCACAGAAAATTACAGCTGGAACTGGATATTCTTCGCCAACGTGCCCGCGGGGATCGCGGCGGTCATCGCCTGCACATTGCTGCTTCAAGACCCGCCTGCGGTTCGCGAAGTGACCAGGAAGCGCCGAGCCAAGGGCATGCGTCTGGACTGGTTCGGGTTCGTGCTCGCGGCGGGCGGATTGGCGCTGGTGTCCTATGTGCTCGATCGCGGCCAGACCAATGACTGGTTTGCATCCTCCTCAATACTTTGGGCCACGATCATCGGCAGCGTCATGCTGGCAAGCCTGCCGTTGTGGGAGCTGCTTGCCCGTGATCCGGTGCTCGACTTCCGACTGTTCAACAACCGCAATCCCGCCATCGCGATGATCCTCCTGTTCGTGACCGGCGCGGTGCTGTTCGGAGCGCCGACCATCTTCCCGCTCATGCTGCAGCAGGAGTTCGGCTACACTGCCACTTGGGCTGGCTTCGCCAATGCTGCCGGCGGTGCGTCGGTGCTGGCGTTGTTGATGTTCGTCGGCGGGCTAACGGGCAAGGTCGCGACGCGGCACCTCGTCGGTATAGGGTTCGCGACCGTGGTCGTCGGTATGTTTCTCAGTGCCCGGATCTACCCGGACCTGAGCTTCGGTCAGGTCGCGATGTTCAGCGTTGCCCAGTCTATCGGCATCGCCGTGATCTATTCGCCTCTCCAGAGCCACTCGTTCATTGGCGTGCCCGGCCATCTGCGTGAGCAGGTAGGCGCATTCAACGCCATGGCCGTGAACCTTGGCGGTTCAGTTGGCACTGCTTTGGCGGTGACGATGCTGGAGCGAGGACGGCAGTCGTTCCGTGAGGGTCTGGTGCCCTACGCATCACCGTGGAGCGACGAGTATCAACAAGCGCTTCGTCAGTACGGATCGCTGGAGGCCTTCGATCAGGCGCTGCAAAGCCAGGCATCGATCCTGGCCTTCCAAGCGGTCTTCTTCACGCTGGCGGTGATCGCCTTTTGCTGCTTGCCGCTGCTGTTCTTCCTGAAGGGCAAGCCAGGACCGGAGGATCAGGGATGAGGCGTTCACTGACAATGCTGATGCTCGCCGGGATGTCCGGCTGCGCGACCGGACCACGCTATGACCGACCCGCTATCGAGCCAGCACTGGCGAAGCCGTTCGCCAATGCACCGACCGCTGTTGCGACAACGCCGGCGCTCGAGACGTGGTGGACGCAACTCAGGGATCCGACACTCGATGCCTTGATTGCTGATACGCTGGCCCGCAACCCGGACATAGACGTCGCTCGTGCAAGGCTCCGTCAGGCTCGCGCACAGCGCAGGATCGTGAACGCGGATGGCCTCCCGACCCTCAACGCGGCCGGCATCGCGCAGCGGCAGACGTTCAGCGAGAACATCGACTTCGGCCTTGGGCAAGGCGGCCAGCAGAGTGGCGGTGGGCAGCAGGGTGGGGGCCAGCAAGGAGGTGGCCAACCGGGCGGCGGGCAGCAAGGAGGCGGGCAAGGCGGAAGCCTCGACCCGAGCCAACTTGGCGCTGGCGGTGCCGCAATCAACTTCTTCCAAGGCAGCTTCGATGCCGCCTGGGAAGTAGACCTATTTGGCGCGAACCGGTCCAAGCGTCGAGCGGCGGATGCGCAGGTATCCGCCGCAGCTCTGCGCATCGAGGACACGCGCACGAGCATCGCCGCAGAAGTGGCACGCGATTATCTGGTCGTACGTGAGGTGCAGGCCCGCCTCGCAGTTTCTCGCGCCACTCTTGCAATTGCCCGGCGAACACAGGCGCTCGCTCGTGAGCAGGAGAGAGCCGGACTAGTCACCGAAGCAGATACCGCCCGAACCGACGCGCAGGTGCTGGCGGTCGAAACCGCCGTGCCGCAGCTGGAGCTCCTCGAGCTGCAGGCGGCGCAGCGCCTGGCCGTTATGGCCGCTCGTCAACCCTCGGCATTGCGGCTAACGCTCGCCCCAGTACGCAGCATCCCTGCCGTCGCGCGTCCGATCGCAGCAGGCTTGCCGTCGGAATTGTTGTTGCGGCGTCCGGACATACGCATTGCGGAACGTCAGCTGGCAGCCGCGACAAACAGCGAGGCTGGTGCGGTACGAGATCTTTATCCCAGGCTGTCGCTTAATGCCTCGGCAGGAACTCAGGCTGATACGGTCGGCGGGCTATTCGACTGGGCAAGCAAGTTCTACCGGCTCGCAGCTAACCTTACCGCACCGATCTTCGACGGTGGTCGGCGCAGGGCGCAGGTGGAGCTGGAACGAGGGCGGGTCGATGAGGCAGCCGCGCGTTATCGACAGACGATCTTCACCGCGTTTCGTGAAGTCGAAGATGGACTCGCTGCGATCGCGCGAAACCGTGAACGACTGAGGCTGGCTGATCTTACCGTCGAGCGTCGAAACCAAGCGCGTGCAGTCCTCGACGAACAATATCGCGCTGGCCTGGTCGGCCTGCTCGATCTGCTCACGGCGCAGCGGGACCATGCTGACGCTCAGTCGCTCGCCGCCAACGCTCGTGCACAGGTGACGGTCGACTGGATCGGGCTGCAAAAAGCGCTGGGCGGCGGTTGGAACCCTGCTTCCGTAACTACTAAGGAGAATGGGATATGATCAGACGCCTGCTGCCTGTCGCGGGGCTCCTGGCCTTGCTTGCGGGATGCTCGGATCCGCTCGACGATGAGCCCAAGGGGCAGACGATCCCAACCCATGCGGATCTGACGACCCGCTACGCGGCCGGAGCTGGTCCTGCGGGTGGCGGCATGAATGCATCGATGGGTGGAGGCACGCCTTCGGCCAACGGCGCAGCCAGTGGTGATCAGCAGTCCATGTCGCAGGGTGCTCAGATGCAGGCGCAAGGCGCCGGGTTAGCATCTCAAGGTGGTGCTGGTGGCGGCGCCAGCACGGGTGGTTCGGTCCCACCGGCGGGCCTTCAAACTGCCCCCGGCGGGCAGGGTGACACCGGCGCCCAGAGCGGATCCAGTGGACAGGGCGGTACCAGCGGGGCTGCCGGTGGCGGGTCCGGTGGTTGAGGCGCCGCTTGGCGAAGCCAATCTGCGCAGCGCTGGCTTGGGAGGATCTGCCTGAGAAACATGGCGACTTGCCGAGTGCCACCATCCGAAACGATCAGGCGCGATCGCTTAGGCGGATTGAGTTTAAGCCTTCCCCGAGGAGCGCCTGTTCAGGTTAGCCGCCGTAAGCAACAGCGACCGTTAGCCAGACTGAGATGAGCATACAGCAGCACGCTGATGTAAACCTCTGATCCAGAAGTGAGGTAGTCAGCGCGGTGCCCATAATCACGACGCCGATCGTGGCACCGATTAGCCGAGTGCCGGGCATAAGTAGCGTGACGCCCGCGCAGGCGCATATCAATCCACTAATCCACCGTACCAACCAATTCGGGGCGAAGCCGTAGAGAAGCCCGACGCTTCTGACGGACGCTACGTGGCTGATAGCGAAAACGATGAAGATGGCTCCGAGGAGCCACGCTGACGCAACAGCAACATTTCCCACTTCATCCCCCACTTCGTGCGTCCGCAGACGTCGACGTCGGGGCTGAGAAGAACCCGCTGCGCAGGTGCAGGAACCACCACCCTGCTGCTCTATTCTCGACGATGGTTGCCTAGCGTTCAGTAGCTGGGCAGTCAATAAGCGTACATCACCGTACGGTATTGCTTATTTTTTGTCCCGAAATACCATCGTTTGTGGGACAGTCGCCAGCTGTGAGCTGCAACGCGCCGACACGGCCGTGCGAGCGCACATAAGACATAGCTTCAACCCTCAATGGAGCTTCTGCAGTGCCGTTTGGTAGGGTGCCGTTTGGTCTTCCTTTGTTAGGACTCCAGGCGGACCAAAGGGCCAATCCGAGCCAAATTTTTGATGTTCCTTTTTGGCGCAAATCGGACCGGCCAGAGTAGCAACGCACAGGGTATACCCTAAAAGCACTGTACTGCAGACGGACGTTTCGCACCGGCTTGGATCTCGGGCAGGGGGGGGAGCGCGCGGTATCCCGTTATAGTTCGTGCTATCAATGACACCGTTTCTGCAAGGCTGGTCGTGCGACGGCGTCAGCTAGGTGATCATGCCGTCCGAGGCATGTCGGTTATCGACGCCGTCACTGCCCTGACGTCCTGGATGTCCGATGCCTTCGTAACTGCCGCCATCAGATCGACGTCCGTCAGATCGCGGTGATCGATCCACCATTTGGCGTCAGTGACCCGAAGGCATGCGCTACAGTCGGCGTCGCTGTTTAAGTTGGTTAGCGCTGCGAGCCGCTTGGTCCTGATCGTCGACGCCCATCCGATTTGCCGATCGGTCCCCGCTAGCGGCGGAAGAACAAGGTGTGAGACAGCGGCGCTGCTCAACGCTGCCGCAGCGACCTCCTCAGCCTGCTTTTCCGCAACGAAGCAGTCTCGACAGGTAGTCGTCTTCAGCCACTTGGCCTTACGTTCCTGCTGGCTTTCAAAGCCGGTAAGATGATGAGCCTGCTCATGACCGCAGGCATGAATGATCCGCTGTTCCATGGCATGGATGATGTCCGTTCGTGGTTTGTGCGCAACGCCAATGAGTCAGGTTGAATCAGAATCGCGGCCAGTGGCTGACGACTGAACGGGAATGTCCAGCCAACTAAGCTGGCGCAACGCCGTCAGCGTTCACCAGATTTCGGCCAACCAGTGTGCCGATGAGCCGGACGCGCTTTTCTACCAGATCTACGGGGGTACGATGCAATTCCAGCTCGTAGCGGCCACCGACATCGCGGCGAAGATAGAAGGCTCCGCCATCGCGGACCAACGTGCCTATCTCGTTGATCCGGGTACCAATCGCTATCATCGCTATGTCGTCGCTCCGTTGATGATCATGCAAAATTGTGGGCGATCCTTGGGGCAGCCGATGCTCCTTGGTAGTCCCATGATCCTGCTAATTCATTCCTGACCGGTCTCTAAAGACTGATATTCCGCCGCGCCATTTCAACGAATGCCATATCCCCGATTGGTGAGCGGGGCTCGGCTTTAAAGATGTCAGCCAAATCGAGCAGATCCTCGTTGGAAAGGTCCGCGAACGAGGCTTCGATCTCGGCAAGGCGCCGCACGGCGTGATCGCCGCGATCGGCGACCCGCTTCATTCTTGTCTTGAGCATGCCGCCTTTTATCATAAACGTCGCGGGGGCGGCAGGGGCATTTACGGCCGGTTGGCTGAGATAAATCGGCCAAAAATGCCTGCTATCTGCAGGCGGAAGAAGCTTCTTTGACGGAGAACCGCACCGCGTTCTGGCAGCAGATCCCAAAGCTGCAGGAACGCACAGCTTCAAAGAGCGAACGGCGCCATCGCGGTGCATGCGGACTGCCCGCATTTGCGGTAAAACTGGTGGAAAGCGGCCCGGCCGCTTTCGGGCAGCGGTCGCTGTAAGCAGCCGTTCGTTCATTTGATAGGGCAGGGGCCTAATTGGCCGGGTTCTGGTAGACCGGACGGGCCGCTTTCGGCGTGCAGTTGCATCAAGCATTCGTTAGTTCACTTGATCTGTCACGGGGTAAGCCGCTGGTCGCCCGTTTAGCAGCTCGGCCTGTTACGGGTGACGATGTGCCGTAACCTGACTATCGTTGATGCAGCGGGACAAGGGCGTTAAATCCCCGTGGGTAGTGATAACCATGAGTACGCCTTAAAATACCGAGCAGGCAAACCTAGACCCAGGCTGATAGCGTCGGTGAACTGTAAGAGGACTTGGATTTGCACACGCTATACGAAACGATCGAGCCCTATCATTCCGGCATGCTCGACGTCGGTGACGGGCATTCGGTGTATTTCGAGCGCTGCGGCACGCCTGGGGGCAAGCCCGCAGTGTTCCTCCATGGCGGGCCAGGCGGGGGCATCTCGGCAAAACATCGCCAGCTGTTCGATCCTGCGAGATACGATGTGCTGCTGTTCGATCAGCGAGGATGTGGGCGGTCGACGCCGCATGCCGGGCTCGACGCGAACACCACCTGGGATCTGGTCGCTGACATGGAGCAACTGCGCACGATGATCGGTGTCGAACGCTGGCTAGTGTTCGGTGGATCCTGGGGATCGACGCTGGCGCTAGCTTATGCACAGACGCATCCCGAACGAGTCAGCGAGCTGGTCCTGCGCGGCATCTTCACCTTGCGGACGTCGGAGCTCGACTGGTATTATCAGTTTGGCGCGTCGGAGGTGTTCCCCGACAAATGGGCAGCATTCGAGGCGCCGATCCCGATTACTGAGCGTGACGACATGCGCGGCGCGTACCGCAAGCGTCTGACCGGCTACGATCCCGCGGCACAGATCGAGGCGGCCAAGGCCTGGGCGTTGTGGGAGGGCGAGACAATCACCTTGCTGCCCGATCCGGCGACCAGCGCGGGGTTCGAGGACGCGCATTTCGCGCTGGCGTTCGCACGGATCGAGAACCATTATTTCGTCAATAACGGCTGGCTCGACGAGGGACAGTTGATCCGCAATGCGGGCATGCTCGCGGGCATTCCCGGCACGATCGTCCAGGGCCGTTACGACATGGTCTGCCCGGCACGCACCGCGTACGATCTGCATCACGCCTGGCCCGAAGCGGACTTTCATCTGGTGGAGGGCGCCGGTCATGCCTGGAACGAGCCGGGTATCCTCAACCAATTGATCCGCGCGACGGACCGCTACGCCGCCGATTAGGCGGGCGCGCGGGCCAGTCGGCGAGGAATGGTGAAGTCGGTTTCGCCAGCCTCTGAGATCGCGGTTGCCATCACGTGGTGCATCGGCGCGCGCGTGCAGGCGGGATCGGTCGCGGCGGCGTTGCCGGCAAGTGCTAGCGCCTGGCAGCGACATCCGCCCCAATCGATCTCGCGGCGGTCGCAGCCTTGGCATGGTGCCGGCATCCAGTCGGTGCCGCGGAACCGCGCAAATGCTTCGGCGTCATGCCAAAGATCGAAGAGCGACCATTCGCGGACCGAGGGGAATTCCATGTCGGGGATCGTCTCGGCGGCATGGCAGGGCAGTGCCTTGCCGGAGGGCGAGATGTTGATGAAACGCTGGCCCCAGCCGCCCATACAGGCCTTGGGCCGCGCCGCATAATAATCGGGGACGACGTAATCGATCGCGATCCGGCCGTGCAGTCGAGCGCGCGCAGCCTCGACGATCGCGGTGGTGCTCTCAAGCTGGTCGATCGTCGGCAGCAGCGCGTTGCGATTGCGCAGCGCCCACCCGTAATACTGGACGTGAGCGATCTCCATGCGTTCGGAACCGAGCGCTTCGCCAAGCGCGATCATCTCCTCGACCCGATCGATATTCTGGCGGTGAACGACGAAGTTGCTCGTCAGAGGCAGGCCAGAGTTGCGGATCAGCGCAGCGGCGAGCAGTTTCTTCGCATGGCCGCCACGATAACCGCCCGCGACGTCCGCGCGCAGAGCCTCGCTGTCCTGGAAGCTCAGCTGTACATGATCCACCCCCGCCGTGATCAGCGCGCGCATCCGCTCGGCGTCGAGCAGCACCCCGGAGGTGATGATGTTGGTATAAAGCCCAGCGGCGTTCGCATGGGCTACGAGCTGTTCCAGATCGCGCCGCGCCATCGGTTCGCCACCCGAGAAATGAACCTGCAGCACGCCGAGCGCGGCCGCCTCGTCGAGCACGCGGAGCCATTCGTCGGTCGCCAGTTCGCTGGACGGCGGATCGAGCTTCAGCGGATTCGAGCAATAGGCGCATTGGAGGGGGCAGCGGTGGGTGAGTTCAATGATGAGTCCCATCGGGGGTGGGGTCATAGCTGTATCGCTCCGCGGAGGGAAAGGTCGTCGAGGGCCGCCACGACGTCGTCCGCGATCGTCTCGCGCGGGGCATCGAACCGGCGGGCAAGGTCGTCGACGATATGGTCGGTCGTGCGCGCTCCGTCGACGAGCCTCAGGATTTCCACCGCAATGTCGTCGGGCATGAACAGCTTTTCGGGCGCGAGGATGATCCAGACGTTGCGGACGGTGTCGAAGCGGAACTTCACGCCGCGCTTGAAACGAGGCACTGCAGTCATCGTACGTCCTGCGGCACGAACGCGCCGGGCGGGATCAGTCCGGGCGCGACATAGGCGAGGTACAGCCCATCGAGCTGCGACCAGAGCACGTCGCACTTGAAGCGCAACGCCGACAGCACCGCCTGCTGCTTCTCCGCCGTATCGGCATGCGCCTTCACATAGGCGAGCGCGAAGTCGCTGTCCTGCGGCGCCTGGGTGAGGCGCGGGGTGAAGTAGGACAGCGTATCGGGCGTTATGAAGTCGTAATGCGCGAGCATGCCGGACACGCGCTCGGCGATGATGGTCGGCGAGAAGAGTTCGGTCAGCGACGATGCCACCGCCTCCAGCAACGTGCGGTCGCGGACGAAATGGACGTAGGCGTCGACCGCGAAACGGGTGGTCGGCAGGATCGCGTCGGTACTCTTGACCAGCGCACGGTCCAGGCCGACGCCCTCGGCCAGCTTGATCCAGCGTTCGATACCGCCGGGCTTGCTGCCATCGCCGTCGTGATCCTCGATCCTTCGGCGCCACTCGCGGCGCAGCTCCGAAGTCGGCAGGCGCGCGAGCAGATGCGCGTCCTTCACCGGGATCTGATTCTGGTAGTAATAACGGTTCAGTGCCCAGGCCTGAACCTGGCCGCGGGTGAGCTTACCGTCGTGGAGGAGGCGGTGGAACGGATGGAGGATATGATAACGCTCGGCGCCGATCGCGCGAAGCGCTGTTTCCAAGCCATCGTCGTCCATCAATTCGGTCATAATGTGAACCGCAAACCGTCCTCGGCGATGATCCACTTCGCGGCTTCGGCCTCGGTGCGCTCGGGGCTGTCGTCTAGCAGCACGGGGTTGGAATTGTTGATGTGGAGCGCGATGCGTCGTCCGATCGTCAGGTCGGCAAGCGATGCTATCGAGCCTCCTGCACCGGCCATGCTCATATGGCCCATACGGCGGCCCGTCTTGGCGCCGAGCCCGGCATGGATCATCTCGTCGTCGTCCCACAAAGTCGCATCGAAGAAGAGCAGGTCGGCGCCGTCGATCCGCGCACGCAGGTCGTCCGTCATCGCCGCGCAGCCGGGAATGAAGAGGACGCGGTGCGTGCCGTCGGAAATCTCTGCGCCGACCGTGGTGTCGTCGACCAGGATCGGCTGCATGCGGTCGCCATCCTCCATGTAAAGCGGGACCTTGCCCGGCACCGCGAAGAGCGTCGCGGTTAGCGTGTCGTCCAGCGCTATGGGCTGGCCGAGCATGACCGTGTGACGGTCGACGATGCCATCCGCCAGCACGTCGAAGATCGGATTGGCGGTGAGGATGGCGTGCACGGCTGTGGTCGCATGCAGTGCGAAGGGCTCGCGTTCGCGCAAGGTCAACAGTCCGGCAATCACGTCGACGTCGCCGCCGGTGAGCACGACGCTAGCAATCGGGGTCGAGCGTCGGCCATGGGTGGGATGCAGCGCCGACGTGAGTTCAAGCTGGCGACGTAGGTCGGGCGAGGCGTTGAAAAGGTGCCAGCGCTGACCATCGCCGCTGACCACGATGCTGGCTTGCGTCCGCGGACGTGCTGCAGTGTCACCGGCGCGGGCGCGGCGGGAGGCGGGCGAATGGCAGTTCCATTGGGGGAAGCCGCCGCCGGCCGCCGCCCCCAGGACGATGACGTCCATCTGCTATCAGACGAGTTCGGCGCACGCATAGCAGTTGATTTCGGCACCGAGGGCGATCTCGACGATCCGGGGCTTCTTCCAGGCCATTCACTGTCTCCTGTGCGCGGATATGCGCCTGCTGGACCCTAGCGATCGGTCGATGCGAGGGAATTGGCCTTAAGTACGACTTGGCCAAATCGCGCCGGACTAGCTGCTTGATCATCCGACCCGGTTGGCGATCAGGTGATCGACGACGCTTGGATCGCCCAGCGTGCTGGTGTCGCCGAGGCTCGAGGTGTCGCCTTCCGCGATCTTGCGCAGGATGCGGCGCATGATCTTTCCCGAGCGCGTCTTGGGCAAAGCCGGAGCGAATTGGAGTTTGTCGGGGGTTGCGATCGGGCCGATCTCGGTGCGTACCCAGCGGCACAGCTCGTCGCGCAGGTCGTGGCTATGGTCGATGCCGTCGTTGAGTGTGACATAGGCGTAGATGCCCTGGCCCTTCACGTCGTGCGGCATGCCGACCACTGCCGCCTCGGCGACGTGTTTGTGCAGCACCAGCGCGCTTTCGACTTCGGCCGTGCCCATCCGGTGCCCGCTAACGTTGATCACGTCGTCGACGCGGCCGGTGATCCAGTAATAACCGTCCTCATCGCGGCGACATCCATCGCCGGTGAAATACTTGCCCTGGTAGGTCGAGAAATAGGTCTGAAAGAAGCGTTCGTGATCGCCCCAGACGGTCCGCATCTGGCCTGGCCAGCTCTGCGTGATGACGAGGTTGCCTTCCGCCGGACCGACCAGCACGTTGCCCTTCTCGTCGACCAGTTCCAGCGTCACGCCGGGCAGGGGCTTGGTTGCCGAACCCGGCTTCAATGCGGTCGCGCCGGGCAGTGGGCAGATCATGATACCGCCGGTCTCGGTCTGCCACCACGCGTCGATGATCGGCGCTCGTCCGCCGCCGACGACATCGTGATACCAGCGCCATGCCTCGGGATTGATCGGTTCGCCGACACTGCCGAGCAGCTTGAGCGACGAGCGATCGGTGCGCGTGACGAAATCGTCGCCTTCTTTCATCAGCGCGCGCAGCACGGTCGGTGCGGTAAACAGTGTGTGGACCTTGTGGCGATCGACGATCTCCCAGATCCGGCTGGCGTTCGGCCAGTTCGGAAGCCCCTCGTACATCAAGGTCGTCGCACCATTGGCTAGCGGGCCGTAGAGGATGTACGTGTGGCCGGTGACCCAACCGATATCGGCGGCACACCAGTAGATGTCGCCGGGCTGGTAATCGAACGCCATCTCATGGGTGTAGGCCGCCCAGAGCAGATAGCCGCCACTAGTGTGCAGCACGCCCTTGGGCTTGCCGGTCGATCCGCTGGTGTAGAGCACGAACAGCGGATCTTCGGCGGCGACCGGCACCGCGGGGCAGTCGGTGCCGACTCCCTCGGCTGCTTCGTGATACCAGACGTCGCGGGTGTGCATCGTCACGTCGCCGCCGGTCGCCTTGACGACGATGACGCGCTTGAGGCCTGGAGCCTTTTCGGCGGCGGCATCGACATTGGCCTTCAATGGAATGCGCTTGCCGCCACGACAGCCTTCGTCGGCGGTGACGACGATCGTCGATCCACAATCCTCGATCCGCCCGGCAATCGCCTCGGGGGAGAAGCCGCCGAACACCACCGAATGCACCGCACCGAGCCGCGCGCAGGCGAGTACCGCGAATGCCGCTTCGGGGATCATCGGCAGGTAGATCGTGACGCGATCGCCCTTCGCAACGCCCTGCGCGGTCAGCACGTTGGCGAAGCGGCACACTCCGGCATGGAGTTCGCGGTAGGTGATGTGACGAGGCGCATCGGTGGGGCAGTCCGGCTCCCAGATGATCGCGACCTGATCGCCGCGTGTATCGAGATGCCGGTCTAGACAGTTCGCGGCGACGTTCAGTTCGCCGTCCTCGAACCATTTGATGTGGAAATCATCTTTCGCGAACGACCAGTCGCCTGCGATCTCGGGTACCTTCGTCCAGTCCAGCCGCTTCGCCTGTTCCAGCCAGAACGCGCCCGGATTGCTCGACGCCGCTTCATACAGCGTGTCGTAGCCGTCCCCGTCGATGCGGGCGTGGTCGGCCCAGCCACTGGTTACGGGGAAGATGGTCTGTTCGGTCATAGGTGTCCCGGAAAGAAGAGGCCGCGGGGCGATGATGTCCCGCGGCCGGGCGTCGGATCAGAAGAACAGGATCGCACCCGCTGCCAAAGTATCGGACTTGGCATCGTTGCCGTTATGGGCCTCGGCCTTGGTCCGCGTGTATTCGCCGATCAGCGTGACCCAGCTGGTCAGGCCGTAGCGCGCCTGACCGACCCAACTGCTGTTCTTGTCAAGCAGCGTCGGGTTGACCTCGTTGCGGGCAAGATCGAGGAAGCTCGCGCCGTAGCTTCCGCCGAGCGTGAGCTTGCCGATCGTGTACGTGCCCTGGGCATAATAGCCGCTACTGTCGCGCTTGCGCCCGGCGGCGTCTGTGGAGAGGATGAACAAGCCGGTCGTACCGATGCCCGAGCCATTGTAATAGTAACCAAGCAAACCAAAGCCGGCATAGGTCAGCTTCGCGCCGACATCGAAGCCGCTGCCGGTGTAGCTGGGAGATCCATCGACCCCGTCATGCTTCTGGGTGATGCCGCCAGCCCAAAAGTGTCCACCGAGCTGATCCGACTTGAAGTCATAGGTGACTTTAGCTTGGAAGCCGGGCGAACCATTGACCTCCGAATTGCCGATCGTCTGGAGCGGCTGGAAGATGCCGGCGCTTACCTGGAGCCCACCGAATTTGGGGCTGGAATAGGTGATCTGGGGCTGGAAGTCGGTGTAGATATAGCCGATGCCGATCCGCCCGAGCGAGGTGTTCGACGGCGCGACGTTGCCGCCGGTCGAGCCGACGCCGAGCAGTGTAATATCGTTGAGGATCGCGTCCGAGCCGAACAGGCCGATGTCGCGACCGACCTTGATCGTGCCGAAATTGGGCTTTCCGAAGGTAAGGTAGGTCTGGCGGGCGTCGATGCCCGATGTGGCGAGCGCTTGCGGCGTACCGGCTGAATTGGCCCCGCCCACGTTGGAGACGCTGTTGATGCCGGGATACAGGCCAATATGCGCGGCGACGTCCCAACCGCCCTGGTTGGTCGATACGTCGATGCCGAAGATGCCGGGCAACAGGCCGTTGCGGATCGACGAGCTGCTTTTGCCAACGGCGGCGAGGCCGCCGACGACGGTATTGCTGGCAATCGCGCGGTCGCCATTGTCGTGGACGTAGAAGCCGTTGACCGATCCGGAGAATTTCACGGTCACGCCGCCGAACTCCATGCCGACGCCGGCTTCGGTCATGCGGACGGAGCGCTTGTCGTCAAGCTGAGCCTGCGCGGCCTGTTGCGGCGCCTGGGGCGCACTGGTGGCGACGGCGGTAGGCTGAGACGGTGCGACTTCGGCGGTCTTGCGGGCAACGAGCGCGTTGTATTCGTCATTGGTGAGGATGCCCTTTTCCTTCAAGCGCAAGAGCAACTGACTGGTCGTGTCATCGGCCTGTGCGAAAGCGGGCGTTGCCGCACAGCACAGTAAAGTCCCGCCTGCCGCCGTTGCCAGCAGATTGCCTAGTCCGATCATCGAAACCTCCCTTTGCGACGCGATGTGATCTGCGCCTTGTTGCAAAGGCTGGCGGATACAGGCGGTCGCGAAAATTAGACTTTGGGTCCGGCGTGCGATTGACGTCAGGGTGCGATCGCGACTCCCCAGGGTGCGCGGCCGGCGGGGATCGTCGCGGTCACCTTGGCGGTCGCGATGTCGATCACCGACACGGTGTCGCTGAGGCCATTGGCGGCGAAGGCGCGCCTGCCGTCGGGGCTGATCGCGAGGTGCCAGACGCGGAGGCCGACGGGAACGATCCGCGTAACCTTGTGGCTGGCAACGTCGATGAACGCGACGGCGTTGCCGCGGCCCAAGGCAACCAACGCGGTCTTGTGATCGGGGGTAAACCGGATGCCGACCGGCATGATCTTCTCGGGGTTGGTGCCGGGGATTGCGAAGCGGATCGTGTCGGTTACCGTCCGAGCTGCGGTGTCGACGATCTGAACCGTCCCGCCGATCTCGGCCGAAACCCATAACTGTTTGCCGTCGCGCGTATATTCGGCATGACGCGGACGTTGCTCGACCGCGGTGACGCCGGTCGGCTGGTGGCTGGCGATATCGATCCAGTGGAGCGAATTGTCGGTCTCCGCGGTCGATACCGCGGTCTTGCCGTCGGGACTGACCGCCATCCCCTCGGGCTCGACGCCGACCACGACTTGGAACGCGACTTTCCGCCCCGGCACGTCGATCGCGGTGACCGCGGCGTCCCGCTCGTTGGAGGCGAACAGCAGCGTGCCGTCGGGGGAGAGCGCGAACGTCTCCGGATCCTCGCCCGAAGGCAGGTCGGCGATGAGCTTGCCGGTCTTGCTGTCAATCACCTGCACGGCATTCTCGTCGCTGGCGCAGACGTAGAGCTGAGTACCGTCACGCGACAGGATGATGCCGCGCGGGCGACGGCCAACTGGCCACGTCGCGATCGGTTTCAGCGTCGCGCCGTCTATGACGGTGATCGAGTTTCCCTTCTCGTTGGAAACGTAGATCGTCTCCGCAAGTGCAGGAGCGGCGGCGGTCAACGCCAGCAGGGGAAGCAGGGTCAGGGTTCGCATTTGCCGACACTAACTCGAATGAGCGCGCAACACCCTGATACCAAAGTGCAATAGGACTAGCGCGTGGGCCGTCCATAGGGTTCTGCCATGCCGCGTCAGATCGGCCGACGGCAATGGTGAGGTGTTTGGAATGGCTGGAAGAGTATCGCGGTTCGTCTTCGCGGCTTCGGCAATGGTCGCGGCCGGATCGATCGGCATCAATGTGTATGCGCATGGCAATGTAACGCCCCAAGCCGTCGACACGACCGCGCTGAAGGACATTGGCACTACATGGCTGAAGGTGAACCCGTATCGCAGCGACGCGACCGCGATCAAGATCGGCGAGAGCGCGTATGGCCAGAATTGCGCGCGCTGCCACGGCTTGGAGGCCATCTCCGGCGGGATCGCGCCGGACCTGCGCTATCTCGACGTCGGCGAGGCGGGTGACGAATGGTACATCCAGCGATTCCAGCATGGCTCGGTCCGCGATGGCAAGGTGTACATGCCGCCGATGGGCGACGTGCTGGGGCAGAAGGCCGGCTGGGCGATCCGTTCCTGGCTCGACACGAAGCATTCGGAGGAGTGATCGTGAGACCATCGCGGCGGGCGTTTCTCGGCGGCGCATTGGCCAGCGCCGCGCTGGTGCCGTTCGGAACGGCGGCAGCGGCACCGATCGACAAGATCAAGGCGAACGGCGTGCTGCGCGTCGCGGTATACCGCGATTTCGAGCCATGGTCGTGGAAGCGGGACGGCAAGATCGTCGGGATCGACGTCGAGATCGCCGAAGCCATCGCGAAGAAACTCGGGGTCCGTGCCGAACCGATCGACTTCCTCGCGGACGAGGGGGTGTCGGACGATCTCCGAAACATGGTGTGGCGCGGCTCGCTGGTCGGCGGGACGGTCTGCGACGTGATGATGCACGTGCCGGTCGATCGGGCGTTCGCGCTCGCCAACGACCGTGCGGTGATCGGCGCGCCTTACTACCGCGAAGGTTTCCAGATGGCCTGCGGCCTCGACACCGACTGCGAGGTCGCGCCCGCGGCGTTCAAGGGCATGCGCCTGGTTGCCGAGCTCGACAGCATCCCTGACTTCTATCTGTCTGGCTCGTTCGGCGGCGTGCTGCGCCCCGACGTCAAGCATCTCACCAGCGGTCAGGCGGCGATCGACGCAGTCAAGACCGGCGACGCCGACGTCGCGATGGCGAGCCGCGCGCAGATCGAACATGCGCTTCATGGCGGCAGTAAGACGGTGAAGGTCCGCAAAGGCCCCCTGCCGGCACTGCCGAGTCCGGGTTGGGACATCGGCATGGCGGTCAAGGACGACAGCCGCGATCTGGCGGACGCACTCGATACGATGATCGCCGGATTTCGCACCGACGGAACGCTGGACGCCATTTTCGCACGGTACGGTGTCTCGCCGAAAACGCCAATCTCGATCTAGCGTGGTCGCAGCGACCGAAGGTCCTATGTGGCGGTGGCGAGTCTGAGATTATCCTGAGAAAATTCCAAGACGGTTCAAAGAACGGGTCGATCCAATGAATGGACGAACAGGAGGGGAGAAGACGATGACGTTTCGCATGACGCGCGCGGCCGCACTGCTGGCGGGGGCCGCCATGATGGCGACGACGCCGCTCGCAGCGGCGGTCAAGGATGCTGCCGCCCCGGCTGCGACGCCGGCGGCACCTGCCGCGCCGCCGATGGCCGGGGCCGGCCCGACCGACGCCGACCTGATGAGCGACGCGAACACCCCTGGCGACATTCTGACCTACGGCATGGGGCCCAAGGCTCAGCGCTACAGCACGATCACCCAGATCAACGATACCAATGTCGCCAAGCTGGTCCCGGCCTTCTCCGCCTCGCTCGGTGGTGAAAAGCAGCGCGGCCAGGAATCGCAGCCGATCGTCTATGACGGCACGATCTACGTGACCGGCTCCTATTCGCGACTGTTCGCGTTCGATGCGAAGACCGGCGAAGAGAAGTGGCAATACGACGCGCGTCTGCCCGACGGCATTATGCCCTGCTGCGACGTGGTCAACCGCGGTGCGGCGATCTACGGCGACAAGATCATCTTCGCGACGCTCGACGCGCACATGGTCGCGCTCAACCGCAACACCGGCAAGGTGATCTGGAACAAGACGCTGCAGGATTACGCGGCGGGTTACTCGAACACCGCGGCACCGATCATCGTCAAGGGCAAGGTGATCTATGGCAATTCGGGCGGTGAGTTCGGCGTCATCGGCAAAGTCGAGGCGCGCGACGTCAACACCGGCGAGCTGGTCTGGTCGCGGCCGACGATCGAAGGCAATATGGGCTCGCTCAACGGCAAGGACTCAACGATCACCGGCAAGACCAACGCGAGTTGGCAGGGCGATCAGTACAAGACTGGCGGCGGCGCGCCATGGCTGGGCGGCACCTACGATCCCGACACCAATCTGCTCTTTTTCGGTACCGGCAACCCGGCACCTTGGAACAGCCATCTGCGGCCGGGCGACAATCTCTACACCTCGTCGACGCTGGCGATCGATGCCGACACCGGCGAAATCAAATGGCATTACCAGTATACGCCGCACGACGGCTGGGATTTCGACGGCGTGAACGAGTTCATCCCGTTCGATGCCAAGATCGGCGGCAAGATGATGAAGCTTGGCGCGCAAGCTAATCGCAACGGCTATTTCTTCGTGCTAGACCGGACGACCGGCAAGTTCATCTCGGCCAATCCGTTCGTGTCCAAGACGACCTGGGCAAAGGGCTATACCAAGGCCGGCCGGCCCATCTTCGACGATACCAACCGTCCGGGTCCGCCTTCGACCGAAAAGGGTACGACGGTGTTCTCCGCGCCTGCGTTCCTCGGCGCCAAGAACTGGATGCCGATGGCGTATAGCGGCCAGACGGGGATGTTCTACGTGCCTTCCAACGAATGGGGCATGGATATCTGGAACGAGCCGATCGCGTACAAGAAGGGCGCGGCCTATCTGGGCGCGGGCTTCACGATCAAGCCGCTGTACCCCGATCATATCGGCGTGCTGCGCGCGATCGATCCCGCCACCGGCAAGATCGCGTGGGAATACAACAACAAGGCGCCACTGTGGGGCGGGGTGCTCGCGACCGCGGGGAATTTGGTCTTCACCGGCACGCCCGAGGGCTATCTGAAGGCATTCGACGCGAAGACCGGCAAGGAACTCTGGAAGTTCAACACCGGATCGGGCGTGGTCGGTTCGCCGGTCACTTGGACCCAGGACGGCGAGCAGTTCGTCGCGGTCATGTCGGGCTGGGGTGGCGCGGTGCCGCTATGGGGTGGTGAGGTCGCCAAGGCGGTGCAGCATATCAACCAGGGCGGTGCGCTCTGGGTGTTCAAGCTGCCAAAATCGTGATGATCGAGAATGGGATGTCGCAGGCGGCATCCCATTCCTTGTCGCGCGCTGAGCCGGTACACCAGCCGCGGGCAGGGGGGCATGACGTGGAACGGGTGCTAATCGCGGACGATCATCCGCTCGTACGGGACGGACTCCGCACCGTCATCTCGGTCGCGTTCGATCAGTGCGAATTGTTCGAGGCGTCGTCGATCGCCGAGGCCATCGCAATCGTCGAGCGTGAAGGCGATTTCGACCTCGTCCTGCTCGATCTCAACATGCCCGATGCCGAAGGGTTTTCGGGACTTGCCCAGATGCGCGACCGGTTCCCGTCGGTACCCGTCGTGATCGTATCGGGTGCGTGCGAGGGCGGTTTGATCAGCGCGTCGATTGCCAACGGCGCGGCCGGGTTCATCCCGAAGTCGCTCAAGCGCAGCGCGATCGTCGAGGCGATCCAGTCAATCCTGGCGGGCGACGTCTTCATGCCGGAAGAATTCCGGACTATCGGCGCGGACAATGTCGCACTCGACGACATCCGCCGCCGCGTCGAAACGTTGACGCCGCAACAGCGCGTCGTGTTGGGGCTGGTCGTCGGCGGCAAGCTCAACAAGCAGATCGCGTTTGAACTTGATGTCTCGATGACGACGGTGAAGGCGCACGTCTCGGCGATCCTGGCGAAACTGAACGTTTATAGCAGGACCCAAGCCGTGATCCTGGCAAACAAGATCAATTTCGTGCCGGCACCGTTGGCGGCCCGGCACTGAGGAGACCGATTAAAGTTTACCGACATTCGAGCTTTTAACCTTCCCTTGCCAGGAGGGGGTGTCGCGAACGCGACTGAGGGGGAGGTTACGGAACGGAGATGGTCGTTTGCCACCCCCTCCTTCGGGCGCCCCCCCCCGGGGGATGACAATCGCCTTTTGCGTGTTCTACCCTGTCAGCCGCGCCAGCAACGCCCGCAACTGCGCCGGCTTCACCGGCTTCTGCAATACATGCAGACCGGCACCCAGCAACCGGTCGCGCAGGTCCGGTTCGCGGTCCGCGGTGATGATCACCGCCGGTGTCGGCCGGTCGAGCAACGTACGCAACTGGGCCACGACGACTTCCCCGGTCATGCCGTTACCCAGATGATAGTCCGCCAGGATCACCTCTACCGGTGCGCTAGACGCGGCGATCGCTTCCCTCGCCTCGGACCCACCGACCGCGGTCAAGACGTCGCAACCCCAGCCCTCCAGTACGGCCCGCATGCCTTCGAGGATTATTTCCTCGTTGTCGATTACTAGCACGGTGCGCGCGGCGATCCCGCGGCGGGCGGCGGGGGTGGCGGCGCAAATCTGACGCGTACCCTCGACTGTCAGCGGCACCGTCACGCAGAAGGTCGACCCTTGACCGATCGCCGATCGCACGCCGATCGGGTGGTCTAGCATTCGCCCGGCACGCTGCACGATCGCGAGGCCTAGACCCATGCCACGCTCATGCCCCGAGTTCAGCCGGCGAAACTCTTCGAAGATCTCACCATGGTGCGTGGGATCGATCCCCGCACCAGTATCGGTGACCGCGATCTGGACATGCGCTCCTTCGTGCCGTGCGGCCATCACAACGCCACCCTGCCGGGTGTAGCGCAGCGCGTTCGACAAGAAGTTCTGCAGGATTCGTCGCAGCAGGCGCGCGTCCGTGCGGACCCAGGCGGTGGTCGGCTCGACAGTCAGCGTCAACCCGCGCGTGCTTGCCGCCAGCGCGAACTCGGCGTGCAGCGCGCGCATCAATTCGCCGAGCGGCACGTCAGTGATCTCGGGCGTTACCGCGCCTGCGTCGAGCTTCGAGATTTCCAGCAGTGCTTCGAGCAAGTCCTCAATCGAGTCTAGCGCCGAGCCGGTCTGTTCGACCAACGTCCGATTCGCCGGCGCCAATCGGCGTGTTGCCAAGGCCGAGACAAACAATCGCGCGGCGTTCAACGGCTGCAAGAGATCGTGGCTCGCGGCGGCGAGGAACCGTGTCTTCGACAGGTTCGCCTGTTCCGCGGCGGTCTTCGCTTCGCGCATCGCGGCCTCGGCGGCGACGCGTTCAGCGACCTGCTGCTGAAGCTCCATATTGACCGCGACGACCGCGGCAGTGCGTTCCTGCACCCGGCGTTCGAGCGTCTCGTTCGTCTCGCGCAACGCCGCCGCCGCACGCAGCCGGTCGGTGACGTCGTCGAAGCTCATCACCATGCCGCCTCCCGGCATCGGCAATCGTCGCACCTCGACGCTGCGGCCATCCTCCAGCGCGCGAACTGCTACGATTTCCGGTTCTCCTTCGCCGAGCCAGCCAAGCGTGTCGGCAGCGTCGGCACGCGGTAACGCGGTGCGGCACCACTGGATCAATGCGGCGTGCTCCGCTATTTCCAGCCTTGCCCGCGTCGGCTGCAGCTTGAGAAACGCGAGCAGCGGATCGTTCCACGCAAGCAGCGCGCGTTCACGATCGAACACGCACACGCCCTGCGGCATCGCATCGAGCGTCGCCTGCAACACGACCGCGCGCTCGGCGAGCTCGCGCGCGCGCAATCGGGCATCCTCGGCCTTGATGTCGGTGATGTCGGTATAGACGCCGACGACGCCGCCTTCGGTTGTGCGCCGCTCGTTGACCTGGATCCAGCGGCCGTCGGCAAGCGCGATAACCTGGCCACCCTCAGCGAGCTCATGCGCCGCGCCACGCTCCGATATCCAGCGATCGGGTGCGACCATCGCTCCGAGCATCCCGCTGGTTTCGCCGATCTTGCCTAGAATCTCGTCGAAGCGCACACCTGGTACGATCTGGTCGGCGACCTTGGGCCAAAGCGACAAATAGGTCTGGTTGCATAGCACCAGCCGATCGTCCGCGTCGAAGATCGCGAATCCCTCGTTGATCGTTTCGATCGCGTCGCCCAAACGGCGGCCTGCACTGTCTGCGGCGTCGGTCGCCTGAGCGAGTTCGGCGTTGGTCGAGGCGAGTTCGCCGAGCGCGCGTTCCAGGTCCGCCGTCCGTTCACGGACCTTCCCCTCCAGCGAGATCGCGGTCTCAAACACCGAAAAAGCGTTGCCGCGCAGATCGGTCGATCGCTCGACCCGGCCCATCAGCGACGCGTTGATCCGCGCGAGTTTCCCCAGCTGGATTTCGAGCGAGGCGACCCGGTCGTCGCGATGCCCATCAGTATCCGCGATCATCGCCCGATCGCCAGCCCGCTGAAAGTCTGGTTGACGTGCAGCGCGTGATATTGCTCGCCGTACGTATTGAACCCAACGACACCTCGATCTGCGAACAGCGCCGATACCGCGCTGCGCAATTGGCGCTGCTCAACCTCGACGTTATTCAGGACACAGTCGAAGCCGAGGATACGGTCGATCCCGCCGACCGAAAGATCGAGATTTTCGAACAGGTCGTGGAGATTCTGCATGATGTCGGTCGCTTCGCCCAACGTCAGGACGATACCCTCGTCGATCGCGCAGTAGAAGGTGAGGCTACCATCGGGGTTCGCGGTCTGGATCGATCGCACGAAATATTCGCCGCCTGCGCGGACCATCGGCGGGTGTGCCGCGAAGTGGTTGGGGCTGAGTTCCGCCACGGTCGTGCCGATCAGCCGCGCATATTCCTCGACCGCGGGCTCGGCATTGATCTCATGGACGATGCGCGTCACCGGGTCGGCGACGGTGATGACCATCTTGACGCCGCCCGGGCCGTAATGCTGCGCACGAAACACCTTCATGCGTCGCGACGACGACAGGATTGCGACGATCGCGGCGTCGCGGCGAAACTGCCCTTCGTAGAACACGAACGTCTCGCGGAAATCGAGGCCATCGCCCGACGAGCCGCCGATCAGCGGCACCTCGCCCAGCGCATCCTGCAACGTCAGCGTCAGCATCTCTTCGCGATGCGAAAGCCCGTCGACCAGGAAGATCGCGGCGTGGCTTGGCGTGTCGCCCAGTTGCGGTCCTGGCAGCGCCGCGGTGGCGACCATCGAGCGCACCGTCTGCTGTGCGACGCGCGCATCGAACGTGTCGAGATTCTCGAAACAGGTCGCGCTCAATCGGAAATCGCTCGCGGGAAAGCCGATCGCGGTGATCGTGCCCTCGTCCAATCCGTCCGGCGTGATCTCGCCGGACGACGTACAACCGACGATCGTCAGACCCTCGGCACGGCTGCCGATCGCTTCGGCCAATGCGTCGAGCGGGTATCGGCTCGAACAGAACAGGACGATGCCAGCGAGTTCGGGCAGATCAAGCCGACCGAACAGATCGCGGATCGCCAGTTCGGGATCGGTCACGCGGGTCGCGGCGACACGGATCGGTGAGGACGGTGCACGCGACGGGTGAGGCGGAACGAACATCGCCGCGATCATGTCATGCTTGGGCAGTCCCGTCATCCGCCGATCGACCGGGTCAGGCGCCACGCTCGGGCGGGCCGGCCGCGTCGAGCGCATCGACTTCGGCGTCGGTAAAGACGCGGCTGCGGATCATGAAGCGCAGTCCCTCGGGTCCTTCGAGCGAGAACCCCGCGCCGCGCCCCGGGACGACGTCGATCGTCACCTGGGTATGCCGCCAATAGTCGAATTGCGCGGCGCCGATCCAGACGGGGACGCCACCTTCCGCCGTGCCGGGCGCGATCCGCCCGAGCAGGATGTCCTGCGTTCCGACGCGGAATTCTTCTGCCGGATAGCACATCGGCGCCGACCCATCGCAGCAGCCGCCGGACTGGTGAAACATCAGTGGGCCGTGCTGCGCGGCAAGCTTCGCTATCAGCGCATCGGCAGCGGCGGTGGACAGGATCCGGGGCGGGGCGAGCGTAGCAAAGGTCATGGAGCCAGCCTTGAAAACGGAAAAATGCGGCGGACCCTGAGGCCCGCCGCAGTGCGGTCGCGAGATCATGGGAGAAAGGGGATCCGATCTCGCGTGCGTACCAGAAGCTGTATCAGAAGAAGCCAAGCGCCTTGGCCGAATAGCTGACCAGCAGGCACTTGGTCTGCTGATAGTGATCGAGCATCATCTTGTGGTTCTCGCGGCCGATGCCCGACTGCTTGTAGCCACCGAATGCGGCATGCGCAGGGTAGAGGTGGTAGCAGTTGGTCCATACGCGCCCGGCCTGGATACCGCGGCCCATCCGGTAGGCGGTCGTGCCGTTGCGCGACCAGACGCCGGCGCCGAGGCCGTAGAGCGTGTCGTTGGCGATCGCGAGCGCGTCGGCTTCGTCCTTGAAGGTCGTCACCGCGACGACGGGTCCGAAGATCTCTTCCTGGAAGACGCGCATCCTGTTGTTACCCTCGATGATCGTGGGCTCCATGTAATACCCGTCGGAGAACTCGCCGTCGTGCTGCGCGCGTTCGCCGCCAGTCAGAATCTTGGCACCTTCCGCCTTGCCGATATCGATGTACGACAGGATCTTCTCGAGCTGGTCGTTCGACGCCTGCGCGCCGATCATCGTCGAGGGATCGAGCGGCGAGCCCATTTTGATCGCCTTCACCCGCTCGATCGCGCGCGCGATGAACTTTTCGTAGATCGATTCCTGGATCAGCACGCGGCTCGGGCAGGTGCAGACCTCGCCCTGATTGAGCGCGAACATCGCGAAGCCTTCGAGACACTTGTCGAAATAATCGTCGTCGGCGTCCATCACGTCGGCGAAGAAGATGTTGGGCGACTTGCCGCCGAGTTCGAGCGTAACGGGGATCAGGTTCTCCGTCGCATATTGCATGATCAGGCGGCCGGTGGTCGTCTCGCCGGTGAACGCGATCTTTGCGATGCGCTTGTTCTGCGCGAGCGGCTTGCCCGCCTCGACGCCGAAGCCGTTGACGACATTCAGCACGCCCGGTGGCAGCAGGTCGCCGATCACGTCCATCAGCACCATGATCGACATCGGCGTCTGCTCGGCGGGTTTCAGCACGACGCAGTTGCCGGCACCCAGCGCAGGTGCGAGCTTCCACACCGCCATCAGGATCGGGAAGTTCCACGGGATGATCTGGCCGACGACGCCCAGCGGCTCGTGAAAATGATAGGCGATCGTATCGTGGTCGATCTCGGAAATGCCGCCTTCCTGCGCGCGGACGCAGCCGGCAAAATAGCGGAAATGGTCGATTGCGAGCGGGATATCGGCGTTGGTCGTCTCGCGGATCGGCTTGCCGTTGTCGATCGTCTCGACCATTGCGAGCAGATCGAGCTTTTCCTCCATCCGGTCGGCGATCTTGTTGAGGATGTTGGCCCTTTCGGCCGGGCTGCTCTTGCCCCAGGCGTCTTTAGCGGCGTGCGCGGCGTCGAGCGCCAGCTCGATGTCCTCGGCGGTGCCGCGCGCGACCTGGCACACCGTCTTGCCGGTGACGGGGGAAGGGTTGTCGAAATACTGCCCCTTGGTCGGCGCGACCCACTCGCCACCGATGTAATTGTCGTATTTCGATCGGATCGCGATCTGGCCCTTCAACTGGTCGAGTGCCTGCTGCAGCATGATAATCCCTCCTCGGTACAATTCGCCCGCGCGTCAGTGGTGGCGGACGAATCTGTGGCTTGCAGCGACCATCGACCTGCTGCGGCGCACGCGCCATTGCACCAAAGGGCAATTGCGGGATCGTGCCGCAGCGTGCGTGAGGGGACGGCAATCGCGGGTCGAGCCGCGCGCGTTTCAGGAGAGTATCGCATGAAGCTTATCATCGCATCACTGGCGGCAACCGTCGTTTTCGCGGCGGCACCCGCATCCGCCAAGGACGTCACCGTCCATATGAAGACCAGCGGGCAGGGGGGCATGATGGTGTTCGAGCCATCTTTCATCAAGGCGCAGCCGGGCGACGTGATCCACTTCGTCCCGACCAACCCGAGCCACAACGCCGAGACGATCCCGACGATGCTGCCTGACGGGGTCGCACCGAGTTCGGGGCTGATGAACAAGGAGTTCGTTCTCCCCGTCACCAAGCCGGGCATCTACGGCATCAAGTGCAAGCCCCATTACGCGATGGGCATGGTCGCGGTCGTCCAGGTCGGCAACGGCCCCTCCGCGAACCTTGCCGCGGCCAAGGCGGTGAAGGTCCCTGGATTGGCCGGCAAGCGCATGGCCGCCGCACTCGCACAGGCGAAGTAAGATGGCCGGTATCCTGCTCGTCAGCTATCCCGTCACTGAAGGCGCACGCTTCGATCGCGCCTATTACACGGACACGCACATGCCGCTCGTGAAGGAGAAATGGGGACCGCTAGGCCTGACCGATGCGTTGGCGTTGTTTCCCGACGACGATGCGCCGGCTGCCGTCGCGGTGGCGGTACTGACCTTCACCGATGGGGCCGTGCGCGATGCGGCGATGTCAGCGCCGGTAGCAGCAGAGGTGTTCGGCGATGTTCCGAACTTCACGACGATAAGCCCCGCGGCGCAACGCCTTACCGGGTGACGTCTTTACCCCTCCCCAGCGAAGGGAGGGGCCCGGGATGGGTAGGTTCGTGACGGGATTGCGCCTGCCCCATACCTACCCATCCCACCCCTCGAGGATGCGCTATTCACGTCCGAACGGCACCGCATCGACCAGCGGTCGCCCGCTTTCGCTCCAACCATCGGTACCGTCCGCATACCAATAGACATGCCCGTACCCCGCCTTCGCCAACCGGCGCGAGGCGTTCCAGCTCATCCAGCAGTCGGCGAGGCAGAACACGATCAGCGGACGCGGATCGCGCTTGCCGCGAAGCGATGCGACGCCCGTTTCGAACCATGCCGCGATGCCGGGATCAACCACCCCGCGCCCCGCTTCGGGAAACCAGTGCGCCCCAGCGATGCTCGGACGCGGCTTGGCCAGCCGCCAGACGCCCGTCGCCGCATCGCGTACGCCACCCTCGGCCGGCATCACGTCGATCAGGATGGCGCGCTTCTTCGTGCGCAGCCGCGCCACGGTCGTCGTATCGATCCTTGGTACGCGCTCGGGGGCGGTCGGAACGATCGCGCGGTAATGCGCGGTGCGGTATCCGGTCGTGGCGTCGATATCGGAGCGAGGAGCGACCGTTTGCGCAGCGACTGCGACCGCGAAAACCAAGATACGAATCACCGCGGCTCTCCTCCCAAAGTCGGATTGTAGCGCATCCCTCTCGTGCGTACCTTTCTACCAAGGTATGAAGACACTTAGCATCTTGCTCGCCGGCCTTTCGGCCTTTTCTGCCACCGCCGGTGCGGCGCTGCCGAAGGACCAGCTCGGCTCGCCGATGTTCGGTTATGTCGGCAAGCAGGTGTTCGGCGAAAACGCGGTCGTCCGGTTCGATCCGCGAGTGAAGGTCGACTTTCCGAAGATCGCGGAAAATCAGCGCTCCTTTCCGGTCCAGGTCGATGCGCGCGGTATACCCGACGTCATGCGGATCGTGATCTTCGCCGATATGAACCCGATCCAGCAATCGATCGATTTCACTCTGGCGAATGCCGAGCCGTTCATCGCGACCCGGATCAAGCTCGATCAGCGCACGCCGGTGCGCGGAGCGGTACAGCTGAAGGACGGCAGCTGGCTCGTCTCGGGTGGCTGGATCGACGCGGCGGGCGGCGGCTGTTCGGCACCACCGGTCAGCCGCGTCAAGGGCGACTGGGCGCAGCATCTCGGCGAGTCCCGCGGGCGGCTTTGGGAAAGTGCCGGTGCTGCGCGTATCATGCTGTCGTTCCGGCATCCGATGGACACCGGCTTCGTCGACAATATCCCGGCCTATTATCTCGAACAGATAAAGGTCACGTCCTCGGGCGGCAGCGCGATCGGCACGGTTCATATGCAGGCGTCGGTTGCCGAGGATCCGGTCCTGACGCTCATGCCCAAGATCAAGCCAGGCGAGTCGGTCTCGTTCGACGGCCGTGACACCAACGGCATCGAATACGCCGGCACCTTGACCGCAGCAACGGTGAATGCAGCAGTGCAGGGAGCAGGTCGCTGATTCACCGACGAGCATTCGTCGGCGGCTGCCTGGCGAGCGTTGCAGCAATGCCGGTCGTGGCAGCCGCGTTTCAATATGGCCTGAAACCGGAGGTCGTCGCCGATGGCATCTGGGTGGTGCGCGGCGCCGACGACGCGATCCTGATGGGCAATGGCGGCGCGATCGCCAACGTCACGATCCTTGATACCGCGGACGGCACAGTGCTGGTCGATGCGGGTCCGTCGCTGCGCTATGGTACCGAGCTGACCGCGCTTGCAAAAAAGCTGACCGGCAAGCCTCTCGCGCGCGTCTATCTGACCCATCTTCACCCCGATCACACCTACGGTGATGCCGCGTTCCAGCCTCCGCAGATCGCCGGGACACCCGCGCTGATCGCCGAGCTCAAAAGCGAAGGGCCGGGCTTTTCGGATGGCATGTACCGCCTGCTGGGCGACTGGATGCGCGGGACCGAGCTGCACATCCCCGGTCATGTGATCGCTACGCCCAGCGAGACGATCGGCGGCCGCACGCTCCGGCTCCTGGCGTTGGCCGGGCACAGCGGCGCAGACCTTGCGATCTATGACGAAGCGACGAGGACGCTGATTGCCGGCGATCTGGTGTTCCACGATCGTGCGCCATCGACGCCGCATGCCGACCTGCCGCACTGGCGTACGTCGCTCGATACGCTGAAGGGGTTGGGACAGCTCCGGGTGATTCCCGGCCATGGGCCGATCGATTCTACGCCGCACGCCGCGATCGACCAGACCCGCGACTGGATAGACTGGATCGATATGGCGTTGACCGACGCGATCCAGGCTGGATTAGATCCAGTCGAAGCCGGCGAGATCGCGATCCCGCCACGCTTCGCTGCGATGAAGGCCGCGCGCTATGAGCTACAGCGGTCGGTGTCGCACTTCTATCCGGGTCTTGAGGAACGATCGCTGCCACTGGTGGGCAAGCGAGCCTAGCGTTCTGCCCTCGTCCGGTCGAGATACAGCTTGCACGGCTTTGTTGTGCCGCGAAGGCGAGAGCCCAGTCTGGAGCCTCGCTTTCGCGGGGAGACATGCTGTTTTCTCGCACAAGACGAGCGCCGACCAAGACCTCAGAACCGCACTTTGGCGCCGACCTGGATCGATCGTGGGGCACCCGGTGCATAGAAGGTCGACGACGTTAATGGCCGTTCGCCGTCGATCACCGGCCCGGCAAACGGTCGCGCGACGAAGTTGCCGCTCGCATCGAACCCGGTCGCGCCCAGTTGCGCGGCGGTCGCATAGCGCTTGTCGAACGCGTTGTTGAGCTGTGCGAAGATCGTCAACTGGCGGGCCGGGCGGATCTCCGCGCCAAAATTGACGACCGCATACGCGTCGGTCTTCCCCTCGCCGAGGTAGTACACCCCGTCGGGCTCATGCTCGTTGTTCTCGTTGCCGCGCGCATACACGCCCGAAATCGCAATCATGTCGGCACTGAGCGATAGCATCTCTACCGGTTTCCAGCGTGCGCCGGCCTTCAAGATGTGTCGCGGGATCAGTGGGACGCGATCACCCTTCTCGATGTCGATCTCGCCTTCGAATCCGGGCGCGACGTGCTCGCTCGAACTGTTGCCCGAGCCGTCGACGGTCTCGCCATTGCGATAGGTCGCGTCGAGCAGCGTGTAGTGGCCGGTCAGGTGAACCGGGCCGACATCGCCGGCGAGATCGACGTCGATACCCTGGCGGCGAGTTTTCCCGAAATTGCGAAAATAGCCGAAGCCCGCGGTATCGTCGGCAACGAACAGGATGTCGTTCCGACTGACAGTGCGGAATGCGCCGAGACGCAGCGCGATACCGTGGAGGTCGGCGTTGATGCCCGTCTCGACGGTGCGCGCAACGACCTGGTCGAGCGGCGGATCGCCCGCCAAGGCGTTGGGCAGGCGGCAGGGGCTCTCGGGGTCCGCGCAGCCAAGTTCGATCGCCGATGGCGCACGGCTGGTCTGGGCGAGCGCCGCATCGATCGCGAAGGTCTCGGTCGGACTCCAGCGCAGCGCGATCGCCGGGTTCACGCGGTCGAACTTGTGGTCGCCGTCGAGCGATCCGGTACCGCCACCGGGTTGAAGCCCATCGCGGTTATGGACGACGGTGTGGTCATAGCGCGCGGACAGGTCGACATGCAGCGTCCGGCTGACGTCGAACGCATCGAGCGCATAGGCGCTGAGCGTGGTCGTGCGGCCGGTCAGGTCGACGCGCGCATCGAACGCGTGTTCGGAGTCCTGCGTCCCATCTGCGAACGCGCCCGCGCCGATAACCGGGACGATGCCGCGGTCGGGCGTGAGATAGCCGAATTGCGACGATTGGACGAACACCGAGCGACCGTTGACGTAGCTCGCGCCTACCGTCAGCGCGTTGAAACCGCCCCCGACTGGCGTCTTCAGCGTCAGCTCACCGGTCGCGCCGAACTCGCGCTGTCGTGTGTTCGAACGGTTGGCGAGCCCGTTGCACTTCTCGTTCGGCTCGCTGTTCAGCAGCACGTTGGCGATGCAGCGCCATCTGGGGAAGGGGGTGTTGGCCTGCGTCTCGCCCGCGACCGGGAAGCCGCTATATCCGGCCACGGTCAGTGCGGCGCGTTCGGCGGCGCTGGGTTGATACAGGTTCTCGCCGAGTGCATCGTCGTTGATGTCGCCGTTGAACGTGCGCGTCCTGATGCTGCGGAAAAATGCGTTGCCGGCAAAGGAGAGAACGTCGGAAAACCGGTGGTCGCCCGTGAGGTTGATCAGGTACGCGGTGTTCCGGGTAGTGTCGGGATAGGTGTAGACGCTGGACCGATCACGTTCGAGCAGGCGCTGGTCCTGTAGCCCGTTGCCGTTGAGGTCGGTATTCGCATAGCTTCCCGACAGCGCGACGTTGGTTTTCGTATCAGACCAGCCAAGCTTGCCGAATGCCTGCCCCGCCTCCGACCGCGAGACATCGCGCCAGCCGTCCTCGGCAAAATAATCGCTACTCAGGAACCAGTTGAAACCGCTGTCGGCATTGCCGCCGGCCTGCACCTCGACGGTACGGCGATCGAATGATCCATAGCTCGCCTCGATCTCGACACCGGGGTCGGATTTGCCATCCTTGGTCCGGACAGAGATCGCACCACCCAGCGAATTACGCCCGAACAGCGGGTTTGATCCTGGCACCAGAGTCATCGAACGGATTGCGGATTTGGGGATAAGGTCCCAACTGACGACGTCGCCGAACGGTTGGTTGACGCGGACGCCGTCGACATAGACCGACAGCCCCTGCGGCGTGCCGAGCAGCGGCGATGCGGTGAAGCCGCGATAGTTTATATCGGGCTGCAACGGGTTGTTCTGGATGTCGTTGACGAACACGCCGCCCGCCATCCGCTTCAGATAGTCGGTGATGTCGGTCGCGTGCGCGGCCTCGATCTCCTCGTCGCTGGTGGTCTGTGCGGGGAAGGGCAGCGTCCCTTCGCCGACGTCGGACAGCGGGGTCGCAGTCACGATGATTTCGGGGGAGAGGCCTGTCTGCGTTTGCGGCTGCGCGTGGCCAGCGGCCGGCATGACAATCAGGGCGACACCGGCCAGCCAACGGAAACGGGTCTTCATGCTGCATCCCCCCAACGCCTGCGATCTGCGTCGCTGAGGAAACGATAACTTGGCTGATCGACACTTGCCTGAGATCGGTCTCAGGTTACGTCATACCTTGGTCGATGGCACTAGCCGGAAGCCACGACCGCGCAGTGTCTCGATCGCCGGCGCTCCGCGAAGTTCGCCCAGTCGGCGGCGAAGATAGCCGATATAGACGTCGAGCGCGTTGTCGCTGATCCCGGCATCTGCGCCCCAGACAGCAGCGGCCAGCGCCACTCGTGTCGCAGTGCCGCCATTGGCCGCGACGAGCCGCTGCAGCAGGTCGAACTCACGCCGGCTTAGCGCGAGCGGGCGGTCGTCGACCAGCGCATGCCGCGAAATCGGGTCGAGCGCGAGATTGGCGTAGCGCATTGGCGGCGGTGCGGCGCCCGCTCCCCGACGGACGATCGCCGCCAGTCGCGCGACGAGTTCTTCGAATGCGAACGGCTTGGGGAGATAATCGTCCGCCCCGCTGTCGAACCCGTCGAGCCGGTCCTGTAACGTTCCTCGCGCCGTCAACATCAGGATCGGCACCCGGATCCCGTCTTCACGCAGGGCCCGGCAAAGGTCCATCCCGTCACGGTCGGGAAGGCCCACGTCGAGCAGTGCGGCGGCAAATCCGCCGGTTCGCAGCATCGTCGGCACCTCCCGCGCCGCGCGTTCCCAGGCAACCTCATACCCGCGCGCGGTCAGTCCGCGGCTGACGAAACGGCCGATGCCGGCATCGTCCTCGACCAACAGGATCTTCATACTGGTACCAAGGGAAGGTCGATCGTCACGGTACAGCCGACGCTCAGGCCATTGGCGAGCGCGTTGGCGGCATGGATCGATCCGTCATGCTGCTCGACGACCCACCGCGCGAGTGACAGGCCGAGCCCGGTGCCGCCCCGCGATCGCCCCGCATCCCCCTGGTAATAGGCGTCGAAGATCCGCGGCAAAGCCTCGTCCGCCACGCCCGATCCCTGATCCACCACATCGATCCGCGCCGCATCATCATTGGTCGTGAGCCGTACAGTAACGGTTCCCCCGAATGGCGAAAACTTTACCGCGTTATCGACGATTGCAAGCACCGCCTGTTGCAGCCACCGCGCGTCGCCCCGCACAGTCAGCGGCGGCACCATAGTCTCGACCGCCAGCGCTACCTCGGCCGAGCGCGCATAACCACGTGCGGCGTCGCCCGCCCCCTCTACCAGCGTCGCCAGATCGATCAGCTCGCGCGCGAGTTGAAGCTGAC
Source organism: Sphingomonas sp. Leaf20 (assembly GCF_001421535.1). GTDB lineage: Bacteria > Pseudomonadota > Alphaproteobacteria > Sphingomonadales > Sphingomonadaceae > Sphingomonas. The sequence goes on from NZ_LMKN01000012.1 coordinate 71,786, forward strand.
CGTCATCCGCGCGCGCCAAGGCTAGCAATTCAGCGATCCGGTGTTCGAGAAACTCGGCATTAGCGACGACGTGCCCGAGCGCCTCGCGCAGTGCACGTGGCTCGGCAGCGAAATCGGCCAGCGCTACTTCCGCTTCTCCCCGCATCACGGTGATCGGAGTCCGCATTTCATGGCTGGCTTTTGCAAAGAACAGCCGACGCGATTGATCGATCATGGCAAGTTCCGCCGTCTTCTCCGAAACTTCATTGGCGAGCTGGCGATTGGCTGCGATCAACCCCAACGCTCCCAGCAACGCTGATCCGCCTGCCACCAGCACGAGTAGCACGGCTAGGATCGTCGTTCGCGCCCGCAGCCGGATCATGTCCGCGCCGATCCGCGCGGCTTCTGTGCGTTCCCGTGCGACGATGCGGGAGACCAGGTCCGCGAGTTCGCCGCGCCGCTTCGGATCGCCGGCCAGCACAGCGAGATGGTCCGCATCCACCGCCTCACGCACCTGCGCTGCGTGTTCGGCGGAAGCGGTAGGTAACAGCGCCGTCTCGGTGCGGATCAATCGTGCATAGGCGTGGAGATGCGGGCGCAGCGCCGCAGCGTCCCCGGTGTTTGCCAGCGTTTCGATCCGCGACACGGCCGCAAGCTGCGCCTGCGCGATTCCGGCGCGGTCAAAGTTCCGTCCCGCACTCGCAAGGCTTAGGATGAACGCCGTCGCCAACGCTGCCAGTGATACCAACAGCGCAATGGAACACAGCGCAGCGAGCGTTAGTGGCTGACGTAGGCGAGTTTCAATCGACATGGCCCGATCCTAGTCGTCGCGCGCCGCCGAACAAGAAGGAGCATATTGAACTAACGCACAAGGAGGCTGCCTCTGACGGCTCTACCTTAGGTACTGTCATTCAATCTCGGCGCAACGTTCCACCTGCGAAAATACCAGCCTGTTCAAATCGTTAACGACGTCATCCAGTCAATATCTCTTCGATACGCGGGCAGGACGGCGTGGTAAAGTGGTCTTCGTTCATGAATTGATCTTCGATTTTGGTGGAAAGCGGCCCGTCTAAGCGGACGTTCGTTCATTCGATGGGGCAAGGTGGCTAATCGGCCGTTTCTGGTGATAGCGGCCCGTCCGTTACCGGGCGGCAGTCGGCGGTAAGCAGCGGTTCGTTCACGTAGCAGAGCTAGGCTGAGAGGCTGCGAGTGATGGATTGCTTGATGGTCGTATGGCTCCGAACAGGCGAGGTCCCCCTGGCGACACGACGCGCTTGACTAACTACGGGTAACCCGTACATGTTCTGGCATGCAGTCGGTCATCGAAACCAATGCCTACCTTGCGGCGGCAAAGGACGTGGGCATGAGTGCCGAGGAACAGCAGATGGTGGTCGACCTGATTGCTGCCAATCCGGAAGCCGGTGAGATCATGCCGGGGTGTGGCGGGGCCCGTAAGTTACGGGTAGCGCGGCCGGGCGGCGGTAAATCTGGCGGGTATCGGGTCATCACCTACTATGCGGGCATCGATGTGCCGACGTTCCTGCTGACGGTGTTTGGTAAGAACGAAAAGGCTACCCTGACTAAGGCCGAGCGTAATGCCCTTGCAGCTTTCACCAAGACGCTGACTGACAGCCTTAGGAGGAAAAAATGAAGAGTGCCTTCGACAAGATCGCAGCTGGGCTCACTGACGCTATCGCTCATGCCAATGGGGAAACGGGTCACGCAAGGGTAGCGGCACCCATTGATGTGGCCGCGATCCGCAAACGTACGGGTAAGACACAGGATCAGTTTGCCCGCGCATACCATCTCCCGCTGGGTACAGTGCGGGACTGGGAGCAGAGCCGCAGCCAGCCAGATGCGCCAGCGCGAGTCCTGTTGTCGCTGATCAAAGCTGAACCAGACACCATCGAGCAGCTCGTTCAGCGGGCGTAGCGTCCTGAACAAGAACGCAATGGCGATGATGTTTGCCAGCAGTATGGCAAAGTGGCGGCAGCGTTCGACACGCGGGTCAGAAGTTACCGAGAGAGCCCTATGCTACGCTTAATCCACACCGCAGACTGGCAGCTGGGCAAGCCGTACGGTCGCTTCGACAGCGAAGTCCGCGCAGCGCTCAGCGAAGCGCGCTTTGACGCGATCGATGCGATCGGCAAGGCAGCGGTCGAGCATGGTGCCGCGCATGTTCTGGTCGCTGGAGACGTGTTCGATACCGAGGGTCCCGAAGATCGCGTCATTGTGCAGGCAGTGTCGCGGATGCAGCGATATGCCTGCACGTGGTGGCTGCTCCCCGGCAATCACGACTTCGCCCGTAACAGTGGTCTGTGGGACCGTGTTCGCGCCAAGGGGGCGGCGAACATCCGGATCGTCACGGAGCCCGTGCCGTGCGAGCTGGATCCCGGACACTGGCTCCTGCCAGCACCGCTGACGCACCGGCACAACTTCGATGATCCAACCGCCTTGTTCGACACCATGGAGACTCCGGGCGCGACACTACGCATTGGCTTGGCCCATGGTTCGATCCGTGACTTTTCGTCGCGCGGTGAGGCGCAAAACCAGATCGCTCCCGATCGCGCACAGCGCTCCAGCCTGGACTATCTGGCACTCGGTGACTGGCACGGAGCGCTGCGGGTCGATGCGCGAACCTGGTACTCTGGCACACCGGAAACAGATCGCTTCCAGCGCGACGAACCGGGATATGCCTTGCTCGTGACGCTTGAGCCAGGCGCGGAACCGGTCGTGTCACCGATCCGCACGGGCAGGTTCCAATGGCTGATGCGGGATTGGACGATCCCGGACGCGGACGGCTTCGTAGCCGAGTGCGATCGGCTGCTCGGCCCGATCGAACCGTCGGCGACGCTCCTGCAGCTGTCGCTGGCCGGGATCGTCAGCCTCTCCGACCGGATTGCGATCCTTGGTAGGCTCGACAATGACCTGCGTCATCGCCTGCGCCATCTGGCGGTTGCGGCAGATGATCTGGTCGGTCGGCCGAGCGAGCAGGATCTGGCAGATCTTCAGGTGGAGGGCATGATCGGAACGGCTGCCGCAAAACTGATGAGCATGATCGAGGTCGGGGGTAACGACGGCGTTACGGCCAAGCGGGCGCTCGAGCGCCTCTTCGTGGAATATCAGCGCGGAAAGGACGCAGCATGAGCCTCAAGATCCGGCGCATCGCGCTGTCCAACTTCCGCAAGTTCCGTGATCCATTCGTTCTCGATGGGCTCACCGACGGCTTGAACGTCATCATCGAGCCCAACGAGACCGGCAAGTCGACACTGCTGGAAGCCATGCGCGCGGCCTTCTTCATTCGGCACAACACAGCCAACCGCCTGGCGCGGAGCTATGCGCCGCACGGCGAGGCGGTCGCCCCGCAGATCGAAATCGGCTTCGAGGCGAGAGGCGAGGAGTGGCAGGTCAGCAAGCGCTTCCTGAAAGGTGCGTCGGTCGAGGTGCGTGGCCCGAACGGCCGGGCACAAGGCGAAGATGCCGAAGCCCAGCTGCAGGCATTGCTCGGCGCGCGGCGTGACACGAGCCAAGCCGGCGACGCGGCCGCACACGGCGCGCTGGGGCTGCTTTGGGTAGGGCAGGCGCAGGCGCTCGAAGTCAGTGCCCCAGGCGACATCGTCCGCGACAGCGTGCGCGCGACGCTGGAGGCTGAGGTTGGCGCAATTATGGGCGGCGCAGCCTACCAGCGTGTCCGGCCCCGGATCGACAGCCAGTTCGCAGACTATTGGACCAACACCGGCCGGCCTAGTGGTCGGCAGACGGCAGCGCGCGCTGAGCATGACGCTGCCGAGAGCGCTGCGACGGAGGCGGCAACTCGGCTTGCCGCGCTCGAGCAGGGCTTCTCCGATCTTGAAGCCGCTCGGGCCAGGCTGAAGGTGCTGGACCGTGATCTTGCCGATACGACGGACGCAGAACGACGAAAGGTTCTGGTTGGTCAGATCGACGTGGCGCGGTCCGCTGCGCAGTTGCGCGATACCAGGCGGGCCGAGCAAGGCCGCCTTGCTGATCAGGTCAGGGGACTCGAGGATCTCACCGCGCGTCTCGCCGATGCTCGGAAGGCTGTCAGCAACACGTCCGCAGCGCTTGCCCTGGCGCGTGAGAAACGATCCGGCCTGGAAGAGGAATTGACCAGCACGCGTGAGCGAGCGGGTACGGCGCGTGATCGGCTGACGACGGCACGCAACAACCGGCGCAACGCGCATGCCGCACTCGAGGCTGGCACCAAATCGGTTGCGGCGCGAGCACGCCACATCGAAGACGGCCGAGCCCGCCAGCGACACGCCGAACTGCTTCCGCTCGAAGCCGAACTGGAGGCAGCGCGTGAGCTTGGTAGGACCGTGATCCCGCCTAGCGTCCTGAAGGCGCTGGAGGAACGCGAACGCGCTGTCGACAAGGCGCGCGCGGCCGTCGAGGCCGGTGCGACCCGGGTCGAGTTCGCAGGCAATGTCAGCGGCGTTCGGATCGATGGAATGGCGGTCGAGCGCGGTGACCAGACGCTATCGCGTGAAACGCGCATCCAGCTTGGCGAGGCTGAGTTGATCATTCGACCGCCAGCTGGGCTGCAAAGCGCCGAAACGGCTCTCGCCAACGCCCGCGATGATCTGGGCGCCGCGTTGGCCGACCACGGGGTGACGAGTGTCGCCGACGCGCGGTCACGTAATGAGGTCGCACGTGATGCTGTTGCGAACGTGCGGACACTTGAAGCGCGGATATCTGGAATCACGCCGGCCGTGGCGTTGCTCGGTCTCGACGCCGGTGCTTCGGCCCTGAAGACATTCATGGCAGGATTGCCGGCAAGCACTGAAAGGGAGGGCAGTGAGGAAGGACCCGACGTCGACGCGTTGAGCGTGATCGCGGCGGAGGCGAATTCAGCGCTCGCAAGGGCGGAGGGCGTCGATGAGGCAGCGTCTGCGCAACTGCGCGAGCTGGAGGCGCGCAATGCGCCGCTGATGGTTCAGGCGGCTAGCGCAGAGCGTGATGCCGCCAACGCCGGAGCGCAGCTGGCTGCTCTGGAAGGCAAGTCTGAGGTAGATCGTCTGGATGAGGCTTTGCTGGATGCACGTCAGCGGGAAGCGGCAGCGCTGGTTAGTCTGCAGGACGCCGAACGTGCTGCGACAGCGCATGACGTAGCGGCGATCGAACGCCAGATCGGGGTGTTGGACAAACGTGTCGAGGTCGCCCGGACGCAGCGGATCGATCTGGAGAAGGCGGTCGCCGGGCTCGAGGCGCGGATCGAGGCGGAAGGGGGCAAGGGACTGGCGGACCGCGCTGCTGCTGCGCGAGAAGAAGCGGATGCTGCGGCCGCCAACCTGACGCGCGTGACGCAGGAGGCAGAAACGTTGAAGCTTCTTCGCGACACGCTGGAAGGTGCGCGTGCAGAGACTTCACGGACGTTCGTCGGGCCGGTTGCGCGGCGTGCGCGCCGGCACATCGAGCGGCTCTTGCCTGGCTGCGACCCGAGCTTTGGGGATGATCTGGGCCTCGCATCGATCGTGCGTGCCGGACTTGGCGAAAACTGCGGTGACCTTTCCCGTGGCACCCAGGAGCAGCTTTCGGTGCTCACTCGGCTGGCCTTCGCGGACATGCTGCTGGAGCAGGGTTTACCGGTGTCGCTGATCCTGGACGACCCGCTCGTCTATTCCGACGATACCCGCTTAGATCTGATGACCGAGATCCTGACTGACGCCGCAACGCGGATGCAGGTTATAATTCTGACCTGTCGCGATCGTGCCTTTCGACATTTAGGCAACCGCAGAACGCTAGGGTCACGACTCATTGATCAGAGCCAGAAGATGACGGTGGCGGCGAGCGCGATAGCGGAAAAGAAGACGGTCGGGCATCGATCGTAGCGGGTAGCGACGATCGCGCAGCCCCCCTTTTGCGGCTCGTTTTAGGCAACCGCAGAACGCTAGGGTCACGACTCATTGATCAGAGCCAGAAGATGACGGTGGCGGCGAGCGCGATAGCGGAAAAGAAGACGGTCGGGCATCGATCGTAGCGGGTAGCGACGCGGCGCCAGTCCTTCAGACGACCGAACATAATCTCGATACGGCTCCGGCTTCGGTAGCGGCGCTTGTCATATTTGACGGGGATGATCCGGGATTTTCGCCCCGGAATGCATGGCGTTATGCCCTTTGCCTGAAGGGCGTCCCTGTACCAGTCTGCGTCATAGCCGCGGTCGCCCAGCATCCACTGCGCCTTGGGTAGATCATCAAGCAGCGCGGCAGCGCCGGTGTAGTCGCTGACCTGGCCCCCGGTCATGAAGAAGCTGAGCGGTCTGCCTTCAGCATCGGTGACGGCGTGCAGCTTCGTATTCATACCGCCTTTGGTGCGACCGATGAGGCGCCCAAGGCCCCCTTTTTAACCCGCAGGCTGGACGCCGTGCGGTGCGCCTTCAGATAGGTCGCGTCGATCATGATCGTCTTCGGCGTGGCGCTCGCGGCCGCCAGTCCTTCCATTATGCGGAGGAAGACACCTCTTTCGCCCCATCGCTTCCACCGGTTGTAGAGCGTCTTGTGTGGGCCATACTCCCGAGGGGCATCGCACCATCGTAGCCCGTTGCGGTTGACGAAAACGATGCCGCTCAACACTCGCCGGTCATCAACCCGGGGCTTGCCGTGGCTCTTGGGAAAATACGGTTCGAGCCGCGCCATCTGCTCGTCAGTCAGCCAGTACAGGTCGCTCATCCTCGATCT
>NZ_LMKN01000013.1 GCF_001421535.1 Sphingomonas sp. Leaf20
CCGGTCATCAACCCGGGGCTTGCCGTGGCTCTTGGGAAAATACGGTTCGAGCCGCGCCATCTGCTCGTCAGTCAGCCAGTACAGGTCGCTCATCCTCGATCTMCTCACGGAGCCTGAATCAGATTGAGCCGCTCAGATCAATGGGTCCTGACCCTAGTTGGCGTCAGCGTCGCGAAGAGGATATACTGGGCGCCGACCAGGCATGGGTCGGACAAGTCCTTCGGCGCGGCACTCCGGGATCTCGATCGTCGAGCTGGTTCCGAATGGATCGTGCGCGCTAAGTCGGTCCTCTCCTTCCACGACTTGGACCAGTGGCCATGGAATCAGCTCTGCGAAGCGGAGGCGATGGAAGAGTTCGACGTCGACGAGTGGTCCGACAGCGACGACGAGGATCGGCAGCGGGACTTCGTGGCGCTGCTGAACCGCGCTATCGGCGAGTTCGTTCGTCCGGAATTATACCACGATCGCGACTCCGGCGTCTTCTTCTTCAGCAAGCCCCGCGACCGTGACAATCTGAACCACGCGTATCGGAGCCTGCAGAACACAACCACGAGGCGGGTCGTGGGCAGGTACGGCAAGAAGCGCAAGGACCCCACCCAAGCGTCGTACTGGCGGCATTCCGCGTTTCTGCACCGGTTTGTGCGGCTCGGCGGAACGTGGTTTGTCGAGGTAACGCCCACCTATCATTTCACGCACGATGGACGTAATTTGGACGGATTTGCCGGCGAGCGGTTGAAGAAGATCAAGGAAATCGAGAACAACGCCGCCGTGATGGGACAGTTCGTGATGTGGCGGGACTTCCTCGTCACGCATGGCCGTGGCGATCTGCTGAAAGAGTCCTATCCCTTCATCTCCTTCGACGAGGTTGGTGCACTAGAATTGGACGTAGGCGTACCGGACGGTCTGTGGACATCGCAGGAGTCCGATCCGTCGTCGCCACTGTTCGAGTTCGCACTCGCAGGTGAGACGATCGAGGAACCGCCGGAATGAAACTGACCCACCTCAAAGAACCTCCGCTAGAGTTCGGTGGTGCGATGCGTCACCCGGATATCAGGTTCGGCTTGATGGACTACGGCCCGCTCGACTTTGGCATGGAGAGCGCTCCCAAGCGGATCAGGCTCGGCATCGTCGGCAGCGCAGAGACCGTGGAAGGCGTCGCGCGATGGATAGAGACATGCACGACCGGTTTTCGAGCTAAGGATAGTCGACAGCCGAACCTGTTCCCGCCCTTCCCTGGAATCTCCGCCGAAGAGTCGTTCCGTTGCGAATTCGTCACCGCTGACGAGCTGCAGCGTGTGCTGCCTCCTAAGGAGGTCGCCCGACTGGTGGCTATCCCCGGCCAGCGCGACATGACGAGGGCGGTTGTCGAGACGATCGCGAACGAGATTGCTGTCCTGTCCGAGCGAAGTTCCAAACCCGACGTGGTCTTGGTCGCGTTGCCGGTCGAGATCATCCAGCGGACCTACAATGCGAGAGATGTAGCCGGCGGGGAGGACGCTGACGAAGGGGAGGCAGGACCCGATCTCGACTTCCGCGGCATGTTGAAGGCAGCCTGCATGCGTCTTCACCTGCCGATCCAGCTGCTGTGGCCCACCACGTTCGATCCGAGCTATAAGATCCCTCGTAAGCTGAAGGAGAGCAGCGATCGACGTACGCAGGACCCGGCGACGATCGCCTGGAACCTACTGACCGCGATCTACTACAAGGCGGGAGGTCTTCCTTGGCGGCTCGCTCGCGACGCTCGGCAGTTGCGCACCTCCTTCGTCGGCTTAAGCTTTTACCGTTCCTTGGATGGCGAGCGGATCCACACCAGCACCGCTCAGATGTTCGACGAACGTGGTGAAGGTCTGATCCTGCGGGGTGGCCGCATGGTCGAGAGCGAAGAGGACCGGAAGCCGCACCTGACGGCCGAAGACGCGTACGACCTGCTTCGTAACTCTTTGCGGGTCTTCAAGGATCAACATGGGCACTGGCCCGCTCGTGTCGTGCTGCACAAGACGTCCCGGTTCGATCGGAACGAGCTGAACGGCTTCCACAAGGCCATCGACGAGCGGGACATCGACTACGCTGATTTCGTCTGGATCCAAAAGTCGATGACCCGCCTGTATCGAATAGGAGTGTATCCGCCCCTTCGCGGAAGTCTCCTGCGCTTCGACAAAGATCAGGCACTTCTCTACACGCGAGGAAGCGTCGAGTTCTTCCGCACCTATCCAGGAATGTACGTGCCTCGACCGCTGATGCTGCGGTGTCAGGCCCTTGGCCAACCGCTCCAGCACATCGCGGAAGAGATGCTGGCCTTGACGAAGATGAATTGGAACAACACGCAGTTCGACAACGGCCTGCCGATCACGATCGCTGCCGCGAAACACGTGGGCGAGGTGCTGAAGTACGTCGACGAGGGGCAAATAATTGCACCTCGGTACAGCTTCTACATGTAAGGGAGAACATCGTGGCCGACACCCTGACGCCAAGCGGGGGCTTAGAGAGGAGCTAGGCCGGCACGAAGACACCAAAGCGTTGCCTCGTCCATTTCCTCAGGCGGCACCGCGCGCGCCGCATAGACCCCTATGTGAACGTCGGCCTCCAGGTCCTGACCGATATCCGCAACTATCAGGGGGAGTGTCGTCAAAAGCACGAACTTGAAGAGTGATGTACATTTTAGTTTGGCGGCCGCCCGCCGCATTAGTCGCGATCTACAGGGCGACCAATACTCGCGGCCACAATCGCATCCCGGACGCGCCGAAAGAAACTGGCCGGCAAATAACCATAGCTCACCGCCGGCTCGCGACCTGCGATGGGTCGAATGTCATAGCCTGGCCACGCAAACCGATTCCACTCGGTGATGATGATCCACGAACGATCGCCCGACAGACCCAAGTCGCGGCGAACCGCTTCCGGCACCTCGATCGCGAACTGATCGCGGGTAGGGGCTTTGGTGGTCAGCGGCACGACGTGCACCTGATCGATCCCGTCCTTCGGACGGGTCACCAGTACGACCGCGACAGGCCGGTCCTTTATACCTTCATCGCGGCCTTTAACGTACTCGTATTCCCACAAGTAGCTGTAGTTGAGGACTTCACCCGGCTGCGGCAGCGTTGAGCCTTTTTTCGGCGTCTTGGGCGCCGCGGCCGGGTTCAACGCCGCGGATGGCTTCGAGGATTTCGTCATCAAGATCCTCCACGCGGCCAGCGATCCGTTCACGACGGCGCAGGCGCTCATATTCATCGACGGGGACCATGACGAAGCGCACGCGGCCGTTCCGGCTAACGCCAACAGGGCGGATCATCGCCTCGTCGGAATAGCGGCCGAACTGCTTTTGCAATTCGCCCGAGGGTACGATTTCCATGCTCGTCGCCATGAGCGGGTGTTCCTGTGCTGGATGCGTTGCGGGCTGCTGCCTCGCGCGGCGGGATCTCGATCGCATGCAGGCTGCTGCCGGCACGCGGGGGGCTCGGTCGCGCGTACGGGCTCAGCCTGCACGCGCGGATCGTGGTAGAAGCACGACCGGCTTAAAGCCGATATCCATCAAATAAGGAAAGTGCGGATAACCGTCAAGATGCGTAGTAGTAGGAGAACTCGTGGCACCTGGATAACCAGGGCTAGGGCGTAGGAGCGGGATATCCGGCAAACCATTCTAGCGATAAGCCTGATTCCTACTAGAAAGATGCTGGCGCGAAATTGGCTCGTCGCGTACCTATCCGGGGCCACAAAATGTGGCTTCCGACCTATTTTGGTAATCGAGCGAACCGACGTGTCAGACGACGCCGAGATTGACATGAGCCTGGACACTGAGGTCGTCGGGGCCGATCAGGTCAGCGCACTCGTTGCATACCTACCCGATCTCGCACCGGACGATCGCGAGCGGGTCGATGGCTATGTCGCTCGCGCCTCGGCCGAAGCGACGTTGCGCGCCTACCAATCCGACTGGCGGCTGTTTTGCGCCTGGTGCGAGGAAAGCGGATATCGCTCGCTGCCCGCCACGCCGGCGATCGTCGCTGCCTTCCTGACGTTACTGGCGGAGCGCGGCTTCGCGCCACGGACGCCGCATCGGGCGCGGGGAGGGCGCGAGGCTTTGGCCAAGCCGTTAGGGCGTTCGACCATCGGTCGACGGCTGTCGGCAATCGTCTTTGCCCACCGTGCAGCGGGGTTCGATCCACCGACGCAGCAGCCAGACGGCGCGCGGTTGGAAAAAGCCATGCGTGCCATCCGGCGCGATAAGCGCGACGATCCGTCGGGTAAGAAGCGCCCCGCGGATGGTGACGTGTTGCGTGACATGTTGCGAACGATCGATGGCGAGGATCTGCGATCGTATCGGGATCGGGCCTTATTGGCGATCGGGATGGCGGGTGCGTTTCGTCGCTCCGAGCTGGTAGCGATTACCGTCGGTCGGGTGTCGGACGATACGCGCGGGTTGCTGGTCCGTGTTCCAACGTCAAAGACCGACCAGGAGGGCAGGGGGCATAGTGTCGCCATCCCCGATGGTCGGCGCCTCGAGCCCGTCCGGCATTATCGTGCCTGGCTGGAGAAAGCCGCGATCGACAGCGGTCCGGTGTTTCGTAAGCTGACCCCGCAAGGGCGGCTCACCGAGCAGCCGATGAGCGCGCAGGGTGTGGCGCTTGTCGTGAAAGCCGCTGCCCGATCCGCGGGCTATCCGGAGACCTTATTCTCCGGTCACTCGCTGCGGGCTGGGTTCCTGACGGAGGCGGGGCGACAAAATGCCAATCTGTTCAAGATGCGTGAGCATAGCCGGCATGCCTCGATCGATATGGTCGCCGAGTATGTCCGCGATCATGAGCGATTTCGCGAACACGCTGGAGAGGGGTTTTTGTGATTCCGTCAGTCGCTGGGCTGGGGGAAAAGCGCGAGTGGCACCAAAAGTTCGTGCTTTCGACAACACTCCGGCTGCTCACCGCTTCGTCATCTCAAAATACGTCCGGGTTAAACTGACGATTCAAAAATCAGGTAGCGCCATCCCAGTCGATGCCGCGGCCCGCTGAACGACCTTCGTGTCGCCGGTTGTTTCGTCGTGCAAAATAAAATTGATGTCGATTCGGAGACAGGGGTCGGCGCACAGAACGGAGCCAGTTACACGCTAACGATCGATAGTGACGGAAAACTGCCAAGATCGGGTTTCCGCCTACTCGGGCAAAGCGGCAGGGTTTGTCGCCTAGGCTGAGCCTCAATTAATGACCGCGTCAGTGGCCACGGGGGTGCCATCGGAAATCATGTGTTTTACGTCACTCCAAATTTCCCGTTTCCCCATCAAAATTCGCGATTTCGAGAAATTCGATTCGGGAACAGATTTTGGGAAAGGGAAACCCGCCTGTGGCCGTCAGCTCGATTGGCAGTGCCGCTTCCCCCGCCCCACGTTCCTTTTTGGGAACGCAGATATTGGCAGAAACGCCCAGAGCCGGACATTGGCCGGTGTGCGACAGATATGTTTGAGTGGTCAGATCGACGCTTCACCTTCGGGGAGCAATGGATCGCCGCGCAGTACAGCGATCAGACAGCCGCTGACAATTAGGACCGTTCCCGCCAGCGTTGTCACCGTTAGCGTTTCGTCGAAGAACAACCATCCGGCCATAGCTGCCCAGATGAATATAGTGTATTCCATCGGTAGCAGTACTTGCGCTTCTGCTCGAGCGTAAGCCCACGACGTTAGCAACAGCGATACGACCGCGAAGCCGGCCGCTGCCACGATTGCGCTCCATTGCCCGACCCCTTCAGGCAGCGTCACGAAAAAAGGGGCACCAAGTGACAGAAACGCAAGCACAAAGGCGTTCTGAAACGCCGCGATCTCAAGCGGCTTTGCCAACTGCGCTTGGTGGCGAGCCATGACCAGATTGATTGCATAGAGTACGGCCGACCCTAGAATAGCTCCCGCGCCCCACCATGCCTGCTCTTGGACGCCTTCCCCAAGGCGACCGGAAAGAATTACGGCAACGCCGAGCAGGCCAAGTACCGATCCGGCGACGGCGCGTAATCCGACCGGCTCCCTCAGAAAGAAGGCAGCCAAGCCCAAAGCAATCAGCGGGGCAACAAACGATAAAGCTACAGCCTCTGCAAGAGGTAACTGCGTGATACCCCAGAAGAAAGCGACTCCCATGACGGCAACGACCAAGCTTCTTGCCGCGTGCAACTTAAAGACTGATCTGGTCGGCCATTCATTCCGTTGCGGAAAATATAGCGAGCTCGTGATGAAGACACCCGCCGCCATACGCCAGAATAAGGCTGAGTAGGCACCAATCGCCAGCCCCAATTCCTTCATTAACGTATCCATCCCGGCGTACATGCTGACTCCGAGGCAGGCGGCAAGGATGGGCAAGCCTAGGGAGGTACGCATTGGAGAGTAGGAAGCCGCTTGGAAGGTCGGCATCAGCCGCGGGTCCGCGTTCTGCGGCGCCAAAATCCCGCCGATCCCATGTTCCTCAGGCGGATCACAATACGAGCTATGCCGGTCGACAAATCGGCGCTGAATTGCGCTTGATGGTCAGCCCACTCCTTCGAAAGCCAGTCGTCCATGGTCTGCTCCAATGCTGTGTCTTGGAACGCAACTAGGGTCGTGGCAGCGGCCCGACTAACCGAATAGTGGACGCCGCTTATAAGCCGTCTTATTCAACAAGAATGAGACGACTGCCCCCATTACCAGCTGTAAGGGCGTTCGAAGCGGCGGCCCGGCATGGCACGTTCAGCGCCGCCGCGGGTGAGCTCGGCATCACCCAAGCGGCGGTCAGCTACCAGGTTAAAGTGCTCGAGGAGCGGCTCGGTGCGCCCTTATTCATCAGGGCCGGACGGCGGGTGTCGTTGACGCCTCCTGGCGCGCGCGCTGCTGGCCGATTGACCTTGGCCTTGGACGAGATCGACGCGGCGTTCCAGGAGTTGCGCGGCGATGACGATGCCATCCTTCGGCTTACCGCAACAGCCACCATGGCGAATGGCTGGCTCGCGCGCCATCTCGGTCGCTTTCAGGCTGAGCAGCCCGGACTGGACATCCGATTGGACGCGACCGACCGCCTTGTCGACTTCGCCGCCGAGGATATCGACATCGCGATCCGCTCAGGCCGCGGCAATTGGCCGGGATTAGCCGCGGACCGCTTGTTCGATCTGGATTTTGCGCCGGCGTGCCACCCATCGCTAGTCGCGCACCTCTCAAAACCGATCGCGCCTTCCCATGTGCTGCGCCTGAGGCGGCTAAATCCAGGCGATCACTGGTGGGACGTTTGGCTGAGGGCGCAAGGCTTGACGGCGCACACCATTCCCGTGGCCGGCATACAGTTGGACTCTCAGAACGCCGAGGGTCAGGCGGCGCTTGCCGGACATGGTCTGGCGATGCTGACGCCGGCTCTCTGGCGGAGGGAGTTAGCCGATGGTCAACTAGTCATGCCGTTCGACCATCTCGCGACCGAGGGCGAAGCCTATTGGATTGTCTGCGCAGCCGGACGCCGCAACACCCGGAAGATCGCGCGGTTTAGACGCTGGATATTGGACAGCATCAATCTTGCTTAAGCGGGATGTCCGCTTTCCTGCCCAACTCGGACATTCCCGAAATTCGATCGATTTCGGGAATGCCCGTGCCGTCTCGCTGGCCGTTCCCAATTGGGGGGCGGTGACACCCTGCGGCCTGAACCGGTTACGGAGAGCCTTGTCTATTAGGCCATGGCATGACACGCCGATCGAGCGGACGGAGATAATGCGAGGCGACACCCGATCTCCGAACCGCGATCGGGTGTCACGGTCGTTACTGGGTCGCGACCGGATCGCCGACCGACCAGGCGAGCCCGGGACCACGATCAAGTGCGGCCAGCGTCTCCATGTCCGCATCATCGATGGTGAAGCCATCGAGCGCCAGATTCTGCTTCAATCGATCCGCGTTCAGGCTCTTGGAGGTCAGCCAAGCCGATCCACCAAGAGCCTATGAACGTATCTGTGTTATCGTTGCGTCTAGAGCCCGAGCGACGGCTGCCATCCCGTCAAGGTTCGGGTGGTAAGGCACGAACCGGGGCTGGCCGGGCAAAGGGAAACCGTTAATCCATGGCGTAGCACTGCATGCGTCGTGGCCGCTCGATAGCGACGACGCCCGCACCAAAGTTGCGCCGCTCGAACGGGCAGCAGCAGCGGTCGCAACTGCTAGCCGATTTGCGATATTCCGGGCAGCATCTGCCTTTCCGGTCGACATTGGCGTTGCGGCGCATCGTCCGCTCGAGGGAAGCACAATGGGGTAATCGATGAAGACAAGCCGCGCCCGAGGTGCGCGAACACGTACTTCGGCTGCGATGCGTTCCATCGATACGGCAAGATTGCGCCACGTATGCTCGGTAAGCTTTGGCGGTTTAGGGCACTTGCCGCCAAGCAGCTGCTTCCCGATACCCAACTGGCGGCATGACGCCGATCCCAGCAAAGTAACGAAGCCGACGTCGTTACCGCCGATCGTGACGGTCACTAGGCTTGTCTCGGGAGTGATGGCATCGATCTGAGCCGGCGTGTCGCTCGACGCGGTAAGTATATCGTTCGTGGTTGCGCCGCTGCACGACACGTCGATCAACGTTAACCCCCGTTTGCGGGCAAACTGATGCGCGTAATTGTTGGTCGAGCGGGCGCAGCGGGTGTTGGCGTCGACCGGATCGGGTATACCGGGTCCTGCGGCATATGAGCTGCCCATTGCCACGTACCGTGCTTTAGGCGGCAAGGGCGTTGAGGACGTCTGGACGCTAGTCGAACCGGCGATGACAACGGCCATCCCCATTGCCCCGACGATGAGCAATTGCATGCTTTCGTATCCGAACAAGATGAAGAGAGACAAAAGCCGGCGGTTGGCTTTTACACAACCGCCGGCATGATTTTAGTCTGCGACCGTGCCTACGACGGCACCACCGGCACCACCCACAGCCGCGCCTTTTTCAACGCTACCTCCAGTGGCAGCGGCCACACCGGCGCCACCCGCCGCGCCGACGCCCGCGCCCTTCAAGGTTGAGCAGGCCGACAGGCCGCTCACCGCAAGGGTCAGGGCGGCAAGAGAGATGATGGTCTTCATGGTCAATATCCTTTGGTTGGTCGTTATCGATCGTGGGTACGATGATCAGGTTGATGCCGTGGCGTTAGGCAGTCCTTCGGGACCGGCAGACAGGCGTCAGGGCGCTAATGTCGTTGCAGGAAGTTCAAGTGTCGCCCGGATACCCGGATCGATTGCGGTGCTCGCCAGCCGCACTTCGTAGGTGCCTGCCGCGATCCGCCACATGGACGCGTCAGCGTCATACCGTGCCAGAAGACGAAGGTCGATCTGCACCTCGATCTGCTCGCTTGCGGCCGGGGCAAGATGGACGCGGTGGAAGCCGACCAGGCGCGAAACGAATCCGTCCGTGCCGGGGAGCGCGACATAAACCTGAGGCACGGCAGTACCCTCACGGTCCCCGATATTCGTTACCGAGAAGGCAGCGGTGAGGCTGCCTTTGTAGGCGTGAACGGACAGGTCGCTAGTTCGGAAGCTGGTGTAAGACAGGCCGTGTCCGAACGGGAACAACGGCTTCAGCTCCTGCCGCGCATACCAGCGGTAACCGACGTCGGACCCTTCGACATTATAATCGACATGGAACACGCCGCCCTTTGGTTCCATGCCTGGGTTCGATGTCGTTGTCTCGGGATCGCGTTGCTCGGGGTGCGGCAGCTGATTGACGCTGGCGGGGAATGTCACGGGCAGGTGTCCCGATGGGTTGATCCGTCCGAACAACACGCCCGCGATCGCTTCGCCACCACCCGACCCTGGATAGAACGCGGCGATGACGGCGGACACTTTTTCCAGCCACGGCATCGCGACGGGACCACCCGATTCCACGACGACGATCGTCCTTGGGTTGGCGTCCGCTACGCCGTCGATAAGTGCGTTCTGGTCATCCGGCAGATCGAGTCCCCGCATATCGAGCCCTTCCGAGCGCCATTCCTCGGCGAGGACGATGACCGCATCAGCCTCGCGCGCTGCGGTGATGGCAGTAGCAAGATCGTTACCGTCGAGAAAGTCGACGACGGCCGCATTGCCCTCCGCTCTGATTGCAGTCAGCGGCGAGGAGGGGTGGTAGACCTTCTCCATCTCTGTGCCCATGAACGACAGGCCGTCGGTCGACAGACTGCCGACCGGCGCCACCGTGGAGGATCCTCCACCAGCCAGCACACCGACATCGGCATGCCGGCCGATAACCAGCAGGCGCTTTGCCCCTTTTGCGAGTGGCAAGGCATCGCCTTCGTTCTTCAGTAGCACCAGACCGCGTTCGGCCGCGCGCTGGGCGACCAGACGGTGCGCCATATAGTCGATCGGCGCTCCCGGCTGGGGTGGGCGATCAATGACGCCGATCGCGTAAAGGCTGCGTAACTGGCGCCGAACCATGTCATCGATCCGCGCCTGCGGCACCTTGCCCGCTTCAACGGCCGCACGGAGCGGAGCGCCAAAGTAGGGTTCGGGATCGAGGCTGGCGCCCGACTGCACGTCAAGTCCGGCAAGCGCCGCCTTGACCGTGGAATGGGTGGCACCCCAGTCGGACATCACCCAACCTGGATACTGCCACTCGCCTTTGAGGACCGTGTTGATGAGGTAGGCATTTTCCGACGCCCAATCGCCATTGACGAGGTTGTAGCCCGGCATCACCGATCCCGGCTTTCCGATCTCGATCGCAATCTTGAAGGCAAGCAGATCAGACTCGTGCATGGCGGCCGGGGACAGGTCGGAGCTGACCAAGACCCGCCCGGTCTCCTGCGCGTTTACCGCGAAATGTTTGACGGTGGCGACGACACCCTGAGACTGGATGCCGGCGACCGAGCTGCCCGCGATGACGCCGGTCAATAAAGGATCTTCGGAGACATATTCGAAGTTGCGCCCGCCGCGCGGCTCGCGGATCAGGTTCGCGCCGCCTGCTAGCTGGACGTTAAAGCCCTTCGCACGCGCTTCCTGTCCGACCAGCGCCCCTGTCTCATAGGCACCCTCGGGATCGAAGGCGGCCCCCAGCAGCAGCGAGGACGGTAAAGCGGTTGCGTTGTCGCCCGGCCGTACCCCGCCCAGATTGCTGATCCCGAGACTGGCGTCGGTCTGTTGCTGAGCTGGAATGCCGAGGCGAGGAATAGCCGGATAATATGCGGCCGAACCCAACGCTCCTGCCGGCTTCTGCACGTCACCGACGGGAATTGCCATCGGACCAGATATCCACGCAAACTTCTCGTCCTGCGTCATCTGCGCGACCGTTTTGGCCGCGCGCTCTTCGGGCGACCCTTTCGCGCCTGTCGTCAACTGTACGTCAGCGCTGGATTTTGCGGACGCGTGCGGTGGCATCGACGGTAGTGCAACGCAAGATGAGGAAGAACGGATCTCGGCAGGCATGATAGACTCCAGCAAGTACGCCGCTAAAAGATACCATGGGTATCTTTAGTTCCGCTACTAGGTCGATAGTTCGTACCTCGTCGTGTAATCGATGATCATGACTGAAGATCGATCGACGCAATCAATGGAAGGATCGAAGCGGAAGCGAGGCCGGCCGAGCGAGGCCGAACGCCGCGCGATCGATGAGCATGTCATCGATGCCGCCTTTGCGATATTCCGTGCGCAAGGGTTTGACGCTACGAGAATGGACAAGGTGGCCGCTGCAGCCGGTATCACCAAAATGTCGCTGTATCGGCGCTTTCCCGGCAAAGGCGAACTGCTGGCCGAAGTGATCGAGCGCCAGTCGGCGCAATTGCAAATCGACATCCCACTACCGAAAGCGATTGCCGACCCTATCGCCGGTATCAAGGTACTGATGTGGACCTATAGGGAACGGATCGGCGCTGACAAAATGCTCGCTCTTCAACGACTTGCGTTAACAGCGTTGCCGGACGCCTCGGTCCGCAGAGCCCTGGCTGACGTACGCGCCCGCTATGTCGCGCCGGTTGATGTGCTAGTCGACGCTGCAAAGGCATGCGGCACATTGCCTCGTCTGCCGACGGAGGAACTGCGCGAAATTCTGTTCGACCTGCTTGTCAACGACGCTGCGTCGCTGCCGTTGCACGGTTATTCGTCAGTTGACGACCAACGCCGCGTCTTTCTCCAGCGCTGGAGCGTCCTCGAAAAAGGGCTCTTGCGAGTTGATACCTGAGTGCTTTTGCCGTGTTATTCGTGGTGACTCATACATGCGCGCACCCCAAAGGCACGAGCTAGATTACGTACGTCAGGTCGTCGCTAGTCCAGACGCGTCTAAAGAGGTCGAGATCTTCGGCCTTAGCCCTTTTCTCCTCGAGCGCGACCTCACCATCTCATGCGACAGCGACGACGCTAGCCGGTAGGTGGCGCCGCGCCGTGCGGCAAGCCTACATGTCCATCTCACCCGTCAAGAGCTTGCGATCACGCTCTGCAAGCTCGGTCTCGTCGGCAGGAAGCATCATGGCCAAGCCTTTAGTGGCGGCGCGCTCCTGAACCTCTTCGACGAACGGCCGCAACTCGTTTTCGTAATGGCGAAAGGCCGCACCGTGATCGTCGGGATACCGCTCGAGCGCGTCCGCTAGCCGGCCCGCGCCAATGATCGCCATCGAGCCGCCAAATCCTGCAAGCGGCGAGACGCAGTAGCCCGCGTCGCCGACCAGGGTCACACGACTGCGCGACCAGCAGGGCATCCTGATCTGATTGATCCTGTCGAAATAGAAGTCGTCGTCCCCGTCCACGCTGGCGAGCATTGCCGGCACCTTCCATCCCAAGCCGTCAAACTGATCGTGGATCAACCGACGTAGCTGGCTCCGATCGCGGTAATCGTAGTCGATCTCGCCGACCGTTCGAAAACCGAAGCCGATATCAGTTCGATCGTCATAGCCGTTGAGCATCGCCATGCGACCGGGCACGTTGAAGAGCTGTGACATATTGGCAGGAAGCAACCCGATGTGCGGCACCACCTTCAGGAAGAAATAGCCGCCCATGAAGTAGGTGAACTGCTCGCCCTCGCCAAAAACGAGCTTGCGCGTGTTGGACCGGTTGCCGTCGCACCCGAAGACCAGAGCATAGTCGCGCCGGTCGCCGTTGCTGAAGCTCACCGACACGCCGTCTGTGCCCTGGTCGAGCTTGACGATCGATTGGCCGAACAGGATTTCGACCCTGTCCTCCACCGCGGCAGACAGGATATCGAGCAGATCATCACGGTGGATCTCGTATCGTTCGTACGCCGCTGGTTCGGTGCCGATACCGATCGATCCCAAGGTGGCGTCATCCGCGTCCTTGAACTCGAAGCCCCCCGGGGGCAGCGCCTTAGCGCGCACCGCATCTGCAAGTCCCATGCGACCCAGGATTTCGATCGTCTCTCCTTCGATATCCACGGGCGTGCCGCCCCGCCGCAGTTCAGATGCCGTTTCGACGATCGTGACGTTGTGCCCGAGCCGGTGCAGCCAGTAGGCAGTAGCGAGGCCGGCAAAGCTCGCGCCACTGACGAGCGCGGATTTGTGGTCTGCTTTGATCGTTGCTGGCATGACGGTTGACGAGTGCATAGGAACGGCCTCAGAATTGGATACGCTACAATACTATACTGGGTATATACTTATGTTCAAGCCATGACTGGACCGACTTCAGACCGGCGAACGCGCAAGAGGCTCGTGACCCGACAGGCGATATCCGATGCCGCCACGCGCCTGTTCATGGAGCGCGGCTTTGACCGGGTGACGATCGACGAGATCGCGGAGGCGGCCGATGTCGGACGCATGACGGTCTTCAATCACTTCCCGCGAAAGGAAGACATGTTCTTCGACCGCGAGCAGGAGGCTCATGATGTCGCTTTCGAGGCCATCAGGTCGCGCTCACCGGGCACGTCGCCAATCGGGGCCCTTGGCGAGCTTGCCCATCGCATGGCCGACCAGCGTGAACCGGCCTTCCCACTATTTGCGGATACCAAAGCCTTTGTTGAGACGGCACAGGCAAGCGAGGCGCTGAAAGCTCGGGCACGGCAGATGCGGGACGACTTTATCCGCGCTCTGGCGGTTGTCTTGGCCGAAGCTGCGGATCGCTCTAGCGATGATGCCGATGCCTACCTTGCTGCCGGGCTTATTACCTCGGCGTGGAGCACCGCTTTCGTACGTTCGCATGCTAAAATGAGCGAAACGGGCGACCTTGATGCAGCGAAGGGCACTTTCCTGGCTTTAGTCGACCGAGGAGTGCGCGGGACGCATGCTGCTCTGTCTGATACACCTTACGCCGCAGGATCTTGACGCTTAACCCACTGTTCCTAGCCTGAGACCCACTTCCTAACTCCGGCCATTCGTCATATCGATAGCGGCTGTAGTGCCGCGCACGCGCCGGACGATCGCGCCGTTCCCGAAAAATGGTGTATCGGAAAAGCAGACCGAGGCAGCCTATGGCGCCTCGGTTGTGCGTGACCGTCCCGCCTTGGTGACCAGATCGACAGCGTTGTTGATGCGCCGCGATGATGCTGCATCCAGTTGTTCGCTCTCGTCACCGATCGATGCACGCATTTGGTGGGGGACAAACACCATGTCGATGAACCGATCCGCAATCTCCGACGCCTGATAGATCCGGTATGGCGCAGCGTCTTACCCGACAATCGCCTATGCAACGCACGCGATGCCGCCATCGCGGCCGATCCGGTCCACCAACCGGGCAAGATGAGGCATCCCGGTGCAATGGTGACGAAGACGCGCATCAGGGCGGCCGCGTATGGCATCAACTGATGCTCGAGCCGACTATAGCCCGACGCTCGCAGCCGGTCCTGGACCGGCAGATGCCAGTCGCCATCACAGCAACTACCGAGTTGCATGCTCATTACCGACCGTAGCGGATTGCCCCTGTTGCTGGCGCCAGGAAGATCCGGGACGTGACGTCACGCACGCATGCGCGCCATGTTTGACGCCACCGTGCGGCGCTGGGCGCGGGAAGCGGGGACCTGCGTGCTCGGCGTCGCTGATGATGCGCTTAATACCAGCAAGAGCTGCCGGCCGCATCCTTCACCGACTGACCGTCGCGGCGGGCGGGGGCGACGCTCCGTCCGCCCACCCGCCGCCCAGCGCCGCCCATAGCTGGATCAAATTGGTCAGTTGCTGTTCCCGGACCGCGATGGCGTCCAGATCGGCCTGGAACAGGTTACGCTGGGCATCGAGTTCCTCGATATAGGCGGCATAACCGCCGCGATAGCGATCTCGGGCGAGGACAAGCGAGCGTTGCAGGATTGCACGACGCCGGTTGACGCGGTCCGCCTGCTCGCGCAGCCGGCGTTCGCCGGACAGGGCGTCCTACACCTCGCCGAACGCGGTCAGGACCGCACCGCGATAGGCGAACGCCGCCTGATCGCGTTGTGCGGTCGCCACGTCGAAATCTGCGGTCAGCCGCCCCCCGGCAAAGAGCGGCGCCAGCACACTGGCCCCTGCATTCCACAACGTCACCGGGTTCCAGCCGAGGGCGTCGCTGAACAACGCACCCGCCGATCCGGTCAGCTGCACGTCGGGCAGGAACTCGGCGCGGCGCGATGCCAGCACGTGGTCAGCGGCGACCAGCGCATATTCGGCGCTAACCAGATCCGGCCGTCGACGCAGCAGGGTCGAGGAAAGACCGGCGGGCGTGGCTGGCAGGGCGACGCGCGCCAATGCCCCCCGTACGATCGGACCGGGCAGGTCGCCAGTCAGCCGGCGCAGCGCATTCTCCTGCACCCGCATCGCCTGTTCGAGCACGGGGATGGTCTGCGCCACCGCCTCATATTCCGACTGTGCCTGCGTCAGCTCGAACTGCGAACTGTAACCCAGCCGGGCGCGGTCGCTGGCGATGCGCAGCGCTTCGTCGCGGCTGGTCAGCGTGTTCCGGCTAACCTCCACTTGTGCTGCGAGTGACAGCAGGGTCACATAGCCGCGCACGGTCGCGGAGATCACCGCGAGGCGCGCTGCGTCGCGGTCTGCCCGGCTGGCGATATAGCGAGCGCGCGCAGCCCCTTCCAAATTACGTACCCGCCCGAACAGGTCGAGGGTCCACGCGCCCGCAAGACCCGGCTGTACCGAAACGCTGCGGGCCGACCCGCCTGTCTGGCCGGGTGCCTGCTGCACCACGACGCCAGCGCTGGCGTCGAGCGACGGCAGGCGCGCTGACCGCGCCTGCCGGGTTAACGCCTCCGCCTCCTCGACGCGGGCGACCGCGGCCAACACGTCGGTGTTGTTGGCAATGGCGCGATCTACCAGCGGGGGGATGGCCGGGTCGCCGAGCAGCCGCCACCAGCCCCGATCGGCCACCACGGTCGCCGCGGTCGGTGTGTCGCGCCACGCTGGCGGAGGAACCACTGCGGCCGAGATCGGGGCTGGCCGGATCGTGGGCGCACATCCGGACAGTATGATCGTGGCGACGCCCGCAAGGATCGACGCGCGCATCATCGTTCCTGCTCGCGCGGCGACACCGCCCCGCCGGTATCGACCTGCGCAACCACCGACATGCCCGGCCGCAGACGACGGGCGAGTGGCTGGCCGGGATCGATGCGGATCCGCACCGGAATGCGCTGGACGATCTTGGTGAAGTTGCCGCTAGCGTTGTCCGGACGCAGCACACTGAACTCCGACCCGGTGGCGGGCGCGATCTGTTCGACGTGGCCGCGCAGGCGCGCACCGTCGAGCGCATCGACGCGGAAGCTGGCAGGCTGGCCGATCCGCATCCGCGCGGTCTGCGTCTCCTTGAAATTGCCGACCACCCACAATTGCTCAGGCACGAGGAACATGAGCTGCGATCCCGCGGCGACATATTGGCCGACGCGTACGGACGCCTCGCTGATCTGGCCGTCGCGCGGCGCGCGGATCAGTGTGTTCGACAGGTTGATCCTGGCAAGATCGACCTGCGCCTGCGCCTGTTGCAACGCGCCTTCCAACGCGGCGCGCGAAACCTGGGTCGACCGTATCGTTTGGCGCTGGCTGTCGATGTTTGCCTCACTGCGGATCACGCCCGCCGCTGCGGCCAATCGGGTCGCACGCACCTGATCGCGCTCGCGCAGCGACACGGAGCCACGATCCGCCAGCTCGCTGACCCGCAACAGGTCGGCATCGGCGCGGACCAATTCGGATTGCGCCTGTTGCCGGTCGGCGATCCGGGTCCGAAGCGTCGCAGCATTCTGCGCGACCGTCTGGTCCCAGTTTGCGAGTTCGGCCGTGGCGATCTTCAACTGCGCCTGCGCCTGGTCGAGCTGCTGGCGATAGATGCGGTCGTCGATCCGCAACAATAGCTGCCCGCGCTTTACCGGCGCGAAGTCGCGCACCAGCACATCGGTGACATAACCGTTGACCTGTGGCGCCATCGCCGTGATCTGGCCGCGGACATAGGCGTTCTCGGTCGTCCGGTCGTCGCTGGTGAACGGCCACAGCCGCCAGGCGTACAGCACGACAAGCGTCCCGATGACGAACACGATCGCCATTGCGATGACGGCGCGCCGGGTCGGGCGGATTGTCTTCGGCGGATCGTCCGGCGCGGACGAGGTTGCGTCCGTCATCGGCTCGGCCGGTGTGGCAGCATCGGTGGTTTCACGGTCGAGCGTGGTGCGGGGATCGGTCATCGGATCATACCGTTGCGGAGCTGGCGGAGGCGGAAGTACCGGCCGCGGGTTGGGTTGTCTTGCGCGCCGCACGTGTCGTGACGGCGACGCGGTACAGCGACCAGAGGAGGAAGATCGTGGCGACGATGGCGTTCAGCGTGAACACGTCGTTGAATGCGCGGACATGCGCTTCGCGCGTCGCGGTCTGCGCCAGAAGGCCGACGCCCTGTGCCTGACGACGCACCGGATCGGTGATCTGCGCGGCATACACCTGCCCCTGCTGGGCGAGCCGCTGCGCCACCACCGGGTCGCCGGGGTCGAGATTGGCAGTGATCTGCGCCGAATATTCGTGCTGCCGCACCTGCTCGAACGTGCCGTACAACGCTGGGCCGGCGAGACCGCCGATCGACTGCGTCACGGCGAACAGCACCGAGAAGGTGACGATATGATCCGCCCCCTTCGACAGTGCCTTCATCACGCCGGTCAGCAGCAGCGGCCCGATGAAGAGGCCGGATGCGATCGCCAGCAGCAACTGGCTGACCATCATCGTCTGCGGCCGGGTATCGCTGGTCGCGTCGCTGTCGATCAGCGATCCAATGATGATGAGCAGGATCGCGCCGACGAACTGGACAGGCATTGTCTTCGGCCCGAACGTCACCGCCGATACCGTCATCCCAAGCAGCAGGCCCGCGAGCATGACGGCGTAGAACAGTTGCAACTGGTCCGGTCCCATTCCCAGCGTGCGGAGCAGGCCGGTCGCGGCATAGGTCTGTTCGGACAGCAGCAGCCGCATGGTCAGGGCACCAATCGCGAAGCGCAGCGTGTCGGCGGTGCCGAGCCAGCGCGTCTTGACCAGCGGGTTGCGGCGATGATGCTCGATCATGAACGCCACGATGAACAGCACCAGCGCTGCGATCAGCGCGAACGCCATCCAAGGCTGCTCCGTCCACCATTGCGTTCGCCCCTGCGCCAACACCGCACCGACCAGCGCGAAGGCGGGCGCCATCAGCGCGAAGGTTAGGAAGTCGAGGCGCTCGAACGAGGCGATGCGGATGCCCGGTGGCAGCTTCAGTGTCACGCACGCGGCCAGCGAACATAGCGCGAGTCCGAACTCGAACAGGTACAGCGTCTGCCATTCGCCCAGATCGAGGAGTGCGGGCGAGATCAGCCACGCGACCGGCGTCCACACCTGCGACAATCCCAGCGCGACGCATAATCCCTTGCCCAGCTTCGCCTTTGGAAACGCCTGCAACACATAGAAGAAGCCAAGGACGCTCATCGGCGCGGCAGCGAACCCCGCCACCGCGCGGACGAGGATCGCCATCTCGTAACTTCGGATCATCAGATACAAGATCGTGATGGCGATATACGCCAGCAGGCTGCACTCGGCGTAGCGGCGAATGCCGAATTGCTGGCGGCATTTGAACAGGATCAGGTTCGACGAGACGTTCGTCATGACATAGGCGGCGGGCAGCCACGTCCCCTCGACCGGGGTCAGGCCCAGCGCCCCCTGGATCTGCGGTAGGTTCGCAGAAATCAGGGCATTGCCAAGGCCCCCGGTCGCGCTGACCAGCACGCCGACCAACAAATATGACGCGCGCAGAGCGGGGCGATGCCGCGGGGTCGATGGCGACCCAGGCATTGAAGGCTTCTCATCCTCCTCCCACGCGGGGATCGGTTCGAGCGGCTGAAGTTGCATGGTAAAGATCAGCGGCCATCGGTCAGCGGGTGCGCGGGGTGGTGCTCGCCGATGTTGCCAGAGCTCCCGACATCGTCTGCAGACCACCCATTGCGGAAAAGGTTTCGCAGCCGGTCCTGCGTGTCGGTACGCGCCGACGTTCGCCCGCTCGCCCACGCGACTGCGAGTGATCCAAGGAAGATATCCGTTGCCGAAGCCGTTGCTTGGGCAAAGCCGTCACGTTGCGCGGCACGCAGGAAAGTATCAGTGCTTTCGATGATCCCGTCGCAAGTCGATTTGAACGGCGACGCTGTCACAGACCAGCCCGCACGCAGGGGTTCTGGCAGGCCGTCATAGGCGCGCATCCATTCGCCCAGCGCGTCAATCCATCGTTCCAGCACCTTTCCGCTGTCGCCGCCCGTCGCCACAATCGCTGCCTTTTCCCGATCGAGGCGCTCATGATGTGGTGCAAGCAGCGCAAGCAACAACGTGTCGCGCGTCGGAAAATGACGGTACAGCGTCGCGTTGCCCACGCCCGCAAGCTTTGCGATCGCGTCAATCGACACATCGACGCCGCCCTCCGCGATCGCACGACCGGCTACCTCGAGAATGTGCGCGCGGTTCTGCAACGCATCCTTGCGGGGCATTCGCGTGCTGGGCGACAACGTCACGACATTCTCCTTGATAAACAGGGAGTCTCCCCATATCTGATTTTTCGAAACGGGGGTAGTCCCCATTAAACTTTATCGGCTGCCCGGCGAGGCGTGGCCGGCAGGATCGGAACCTCCAATGTCCAAGAAACTGCTTCTCGGGATGGTGTTTGGAAACGGCTATGGCGCACAACCTGGGGCATGGCGGATGCCCGGTGTCGATCCGACGGGCTTCACCAATTTCGACACGCTGGTTCGCTATGCGCAGACGGCTGAGCGGGGGAAGTTCCAGTTCCTCTTCATGCCCGACTTCCCGACCCTGAAGCCCAATACCGGTACCGATGCACAGCAATTGAACATCGAGCCGATGATGACTCTTGCCGCCGTCGCGCGCGGAACGGAGCGGATCGGCATGGTCGCGACCGGCTCCACGACGTTCAACGAGCCGTTCAATCTGGCGCGGCAGTTCAAGGCGCTCGACCTGATGAACCATGGTCGGACCGGCTGGAACGCGGTGCCGACCAGCGACCCCGCGATCGCCGCCAATTACGGCCGCGCCCTGCCGCCACGCGGCGAAAAATACGAGCGCCTGCACGAATTCGTCCAAATCGTGCAGGCGCTGTGGGGAAGTTGGGGCCGTGATGCGTGGCTGCACGATCAGGCGTCAGGGCGCTTCGCCGACATGGCGCAGATTCAGCCAGTCAATTTGCGCGGCCGGCATCTGGCGACCAGCGGCCCGCTGGCGTTGCCGGCGTCCGAACAGGGCCAGCCGGTGATCTTTCAGGCGGGCGGTGGCGATCAGGGGCTGGAAGTCGCCGGACGCTATGCCAGCGGCGTGATCGGCGCGGTGTTCTCGATGGAAGACGCCAAGGCACAACGCGACGCGCTGCGCGGCGCGGCCGAACGCGCAGGTCGCGATCCGGACGAGATCAAGTTCTTCGCCGGGCTGATGACGACAATCGCACCCGACCGGCGGGCAGCGCTGGACCGCCGGATCGCGATGTCGGGCGCCAGCTTCGAGCAACGTATTGGGTACCTCGGTCAGATGATCGGGCTGGCGCTTGAACCGTCGCAACTTGATCAGCCACTCAGCGCCGCGCAGCTCTCCGCCGCTCGACCGTCGCCGCAGGACCCGCGTGCCGGAAATGCGCTAAAGATCGCTAGCGAGGGCTGGTCGCTCCGCGACGTGCTGGCGCACGGCGTCATCGATTATCATCCAATGATCGTCGGGCCCGCGGTCGAGGCGGCCGACCACATGCAGACATGGTTCGAAGCGGATGCCTGTGACGGCTTCTGGCTGTGTCCGGACGTCTTTGAAGACGGCCTGCCGAAGCTGGTCGACGAACTGGTGCCGATTCTTCAGCAGCGAGGCCTGTTCCACGACGACTACGAAGGGACGACGCTGCGCGATCATCTCGGCGCGCCCGCGCAATATGGCCGCGACCCGCGCCTGAACTGAATGCTTGATGTTACAGCGAGGTATCTATGACTGACACTCTATCCATTACTACCCCCGACGACACCCAGTCATTCCAGCAGACAGTTCGGGGCCGGCGATCCTATCGCGGTTTCCTCGATCGCGTCGTCCCCGACGACGTCTTGGCCGCAGTGCTGCAGGATGCGCAATGCGCGCCATCGAACTGCAATACCCAGCCATGGGACGTGCATATCGTCCGAGGCGGGAAGCTGACTGATCTGTCGCGCATCCTGCACGCGAAGAACGATGCGGGCGAGTTTACCGGCGACTTCTCGTTCGACATGGGGGCGTTCTACGGCTGCTATGGCGATCGCAAGAACGCGCAGGGCAAGGCCTATTACGAGGCAATGAACGTTATGCGCGAGGACAAGGATGGTCGCCGTCGTGCCGCAGCTAAAAACCTGTCCTTCTTCGGTGCACCGCAAGTCGCGTTGATGTTCATGCCCTCGTTCGGCGATGACGTGCGCACCGCGGGTGACATCGGCATGTACGGCCAGACGTTCCTTCTGTCGCTCGCGGCGCGGGGTCTAGGCGGTATCCCGCAGACGTCGCTAGGGTTCTATGCGGGCACGATCCGTGAGTTTCTGGGGATCTCGCCTGACATGAAGATGCTATTCGGCATGTCATTCGGCTACCCCGACGATGATGCGCCGGGCAACCGGATGCGGATGGGCCGCGTGCCAGTCGCCGAGAGTGTACATTTTCACGACTGATCCGGTTGGGCGGCTCGCCTATGGTTTTTAGGCTGTTAGCAAACACTAGGCAGGCCGCTATAATTGAACAGTTACCAGCCGGACTTGGCCCAACGAGACGCGCGCGGCAGGGACAGCTATTAAGGCTACGGTCAAAGCAGAAGCGAAGACGAAAAGATAATCGCTAGGACATGATCATTCGCGGCGGTGAATACGTTTGCCTCCGCGAGGTCGACACGCTCCCCCTCCCTCAGCCAAACACCGCCGGCCACGGCGTTTGGCATTCCGGACGACGTTTCGGCAAACAGGTATGCGCGAGGACCAAGTTTGCAGCGTGATCGACGCAAGGTGCTTCGAGAGTGGTGCCGTAGCCAGATCGCGCATCATAAAGCGCTCACGCAGATACATGTCGTGGGGGCATTCCAGTGACCGACAAGATAAACAAAATCGCGATGTGCGATACTATAGCCTCGTGTGCGGATGTCAAAAGTATCACGGGCAAGATGACAGGAAAATTAGAAAACATGCGCCATGCCTAATCCGATCCATTCTCTTTCCAGATTACCTCGATTGATGAGCGAAGCACTTTAGGAAGATTCTTATTGAACTTGTTTTAGTCTTATTTTCTCGAAAGGAGTAGCAGATGAACCGGGCATGGTTGACGACAACAGGATTTCTGGTGATGGGATTAGCCGGGAGCAGTACCGTATTGGCGAGAACAGTCCCAGCTGGCCAAGTTGCGGGTCCACAAACGATCCGGGTCGAGGTGACGACCGGGCAGGTCGATACGATTGGGGGGGTGATCTATTCGCAGGTGAAATCAACGCGTGCGATGCGTCAGCTCCGGATGACCGTACTGGTGCCGCGCACCGAAGATCTGAAGCCGGCGATCATTTATTTCCCCGGCGGTGGCTTCATCTCTGCGGACTATGAGAAATACAGCGAGATGAGGACGGCGCTGGCGCGCGCGGGTTTCGTCGTCGCCGCAGCGGAATATCGCGTCGTGCCGGACAAATTCCCGGCGCTGGTCCAGGATGGCAAAGCGGCGGTCCGTTACCTGCGCGAACACGCGGAGGAATACGGCATCGACCCGGCGCGCATCGGCGTGATTGGTGACTCCGCCGGCGGCTATGTCGCCCAGATGCTCGGGACGACCAATGGCGAACGCACCTTTGACAAGGGCGACTTCACCGACAAATCCTCCGACGTTCAGGCGGCCGTATCGTTGTACGGGATCTCCGATCTGCGCAGTATCGGCGAAGGCTTTCCCAAGGCCGTGCAGAAGGTCCACCAATCACCCGCAGTCACAGAAGCGCTGTTGGTCAACGGCACGGCCTTCGGAACGTTTCCAGGTGCAACGATCAACAGCAATCCCGAAAAGGCTCTCGCGGCGAGTTCGATGGGGCATATGCAGGGCAAGAAGCCACCCTTCCTCATCATGCATGGTACGGCCGACACGCTGGTATCGCCCATGCAAAGCAGGCACCTGTACGACGCTCTCAAGGCCGGCGGAAACAAGGCCGAGCTTATTCTGGTCGATGGTGCGGGGCACGGTGACATCTACTGGTATCAGACACCGATCATCGATCGGGTCGTGACATGGTTCAAAAACACACTGGGTGGCCCGATCAAAGGAGCAGCGAAGCCAAAGGCGCGTGACGCCAACCTGTAAACCTGAACAGCAGCCCCCGCCGCGCCCCGTCCGCCTGCGGGGGATTTCAGTTCCCGCAGGCGACCGACCAGAGAGCCTCCGAAATCTTCGACAATGACGTGGTGGGCCGCGCCAGCGTGATGGCGATCTCTGTCCGGTAGGTTTCGTCTGCGGCATAGGTGATCTTGCCCGCCGCCAGTGCCGACGACGCAAGCGATAGCGGCACCCACGCCACTCCAGCCCCGTCGATCGCCATCGACAGCAGCGCTGCGGCGAGCCGGGACTGCAGAACTGTCGCCAGCGGGGGCTTCACGCCTCGCGCTGCCCAATCTGCATGGAGGATCCGGCCGAGCCCCGATTCTGGGCTGTAGGCCAAATAGGGGACTTCGGCCTGATCCAGCGTCCATCGCGGCTGCCCCGCCCCATCCGGCTGACAGATCGGCACCAGCAGATCGCTTCCGATCTCGACACGCAGGAAATCTCGCGTGTCGAGCGAGGTCTGAAGGAGCTGGTGATGGTGGGACAGCAGAAAGGAAGCCTCGCCGCGTTGCATCATCCGCTCACACGCCTGAAGGCTATCGGACTTCAAATTGATCGGCTCATGCGGCGCATGTTCCACAATCCAGTGCGGGAAAAACGAGAACGACAATGCGTGGGTTGCAGCCACGGTCAGAACGGCTCCCGTTTGGTCTGCCACTTCCAGCGCCGAAGTGCGGGCACGGTACAGATCGCGTACGGACACCTGAACATAGCCTAAGAACGTCTCGCCAGCAGGACTGAGAGCGGTTCCAGCCGTCGTTCGGGTGAACAATGTAGCACCCACCCATTGCTCCAATGACCGGATTCGCCGGCCGAACGCGGGCTGTGTGATATTGCGACGCTGCGCCGCGCGCGAGAAATTGCGCTCCTCCGCGAGGGTCAGGAAATCTTCCAGCCAGTCTAAATGCACGGCTTACCTCGCTGCTGTCCCGGAACCGGATCAGAAAGGTGCTTTATGCCGAACGAGCATAAACGGCAACCGTATCGGCATTTGATCCCGGTGCTCGCAGAGCCGACAAGACCGGCACACAATAAGAAAAATCGTTTTAGCGAGAGAGCCGGAGAGAAGCCATGGCGCGACGCCTTCTAGGCCAGTTATACGTACAGGTACTGATTGGCATTGCCATCGGTGCGCTCATCGGGGTCATATTCCCCGACGTAGCAGTAATGCTTCAGCCGCTTGCCGATGCGTTCATCAAGCTCATCAAGATGCTCCTTGCACCGATCATCTTCGGCACCGTGGTGCTCGGGATCGCGAAGATGGGGAACGTCAAGGAAGTCGGCCGCATCGGCGTCCGGGCGCTGATCTACTTCGAGATCGTCTCGACGCTGGCGCTGGTGATCGGCCTGGTGGTCGTCAACGTGATGAAGCCAGGCGTTGGCATGAACATCGACGTTTCGACACTGGATGCCAGCGGTATCGCGAAATACCAACCTGCTGCCGGCGAGCAGCACGGCGTCGTCGATTTCTTCATGAACATCATTCCCAAGACGATGGCTGATGCCTTCGCGCAGGGTGCGATGCTGCAGATCATCCTGATCGCGGTGCTCATCGGCTACGCACTGGTTTCGATCGGTAAGCGCGGCGAGCCACTCATGGCGGTGATCGAGTCCCTGCTTCAGACGCTGTTCCGTATCGTTGGGATGGTCATGAAGCTGGCGCCTATCGGCGCTGGTGCCGGTGTCGCGTATACCATCGGCAAGCACGGGCTCGGCTCACTTTGGGGCCTCGGCCACCTGATGCTAGCGGTCTACCTCACCTCGATCATCTTCGTCGTCTTCGTGATCGGCAGCGTCGCGCGCTGGGCTGGCTTCCCACTTCTTCAGTTCTTCCGCTACTTCAAGGACGAGCTGCTCGTCACCTTCGCCACCTGCTCGACGGAAGCCGTGCTGCCGCGGATGATGACGAAGCTGGAGCGCCTCGGCGTCGCCAAGCCTGTCGTCGGCCTGGTCCTGCCGACCGGCTACACGTTCAACGCAGACGGCACCTGCATCTACCTGACGATGGCGGCGATCTTCATTGCGCAAGCAACCAACACGCCGCTGACCCTGTGGCATCAGATCGTCATCCTCGGCGTGCTGTTGCTGACGTCCAAGGGGTCGGCGGGCGTTGCGGGCGGAGGCTTCGTCACGCTGGCGGCCACGTTGTCGACCTTTCCCGACATCCCGGCAGCGGGGCTCGTCCTGCTACTCGGCGTCGACCGCTTCATGAACGAGGCGCGCGCCGTCACCAATCTCATCGGCAACGGTGTCGCCACCATCGCGATCGCGAAGTGGGAGGGTGCACTCGACGCCGAGACGGTGCGGACCGTGATCGCGGAACAGAAGGGCGAAGTACCGCGCAGCATCACCCTCCATCCCGCCGGCCCCACCGAAACCCATTCCTGATTACCACCCACAACCATAGATCCAAGAGGAGCAAAACATGCGCATCATCGACGTCTGCGAAATCACGCAGCCCATCTCGTCCCCCATCCGCAACGCCTATATCGACTTCAGCAAGATGACCGCCAGCCTCGTCGCGGTCGTCACCGACGTGGTTCGCGACGGCAAGCGCGTCGTTGGCTACGGGTTCAATTCGAACGGTCGCTATGGCCAGGGCGGACTGATCCGCGAGCGCTTCCGTGACCGGATACTCGAAGCGGCTCCGGAAAGCCTGCTGGACGACAATCGCGACAATCTCGATCCGCACAAGATTTGGGCGGCAATGATGACCAACGAGAAGCCCGGCGGCCACGGCGAACGCTCGGTCGCGGTCGGGACGCTCGACATGGCGATCTGGGATGCGGTCGCGAAGATCGAGGGCAAGCCGCTGTTCCGCCTGCTGGCCGAGCGCCACGACCGCGAGGCAAACCCACGCGTCTTCGTCTACGCGGCTGGCGGCTATTACTACCCTGGCAAGGACAACAGCCAGCTGTGTGCGGAGATGCGCGGTTATCTGGATCGCGGCTACAACGTCGTGAAAATGAAGATTGGCGGCGCTTCGATCGACGAAGACCGTGGCCGTATCGAAGCGGTCTTGAAGGAGATTGGTTCGGAAGCACAGCTCGCCGTGGACGCCAACGGGCGCTTCGACCTCGAGACCGGCATCGCCTACGCCAAGATGCTCCGCGAATACCCGCTGTTCTGGTACGAGGAGATCGGCGATCCGCTCGATTACTCGCTGCAGGCGGCGATCTCGGAATATTACCCTGGCCCAATGGCGACCGGCGAAAACCTGTTCTCGCATCAGGACGCCCGCAACCTGCTGCGTCATGGTGGTATGCGTCCGGATCGCGACTGGCTGCAGTTCGACTGCGCTCTGTCTTACGGGCTGGTCGAGTATCTGCGCACGCTTGAGGTGCTGAAGCAGTTCGGCTGGTCGCCGTCGCGGTGCATTCCGCATGGCGGTCACCAGATGTCGCTCAACATCGCAGCCGGCCTCGGGCTTGGTGGCAATGAGAGCTATCCGGACCTGTTCCAGCCCTATGGTGGGTTCCCGGACGGCGTGAAGGTGATCGACGGCCACATCACGATGCCAGAACTTCCCGGCATTGGCTTCGAGGGCAAGTCCGACCTCATCAAGGTGATGCGCGAACTCGCGGAATGACGTGGGCTCGGCAGGGCGGCACGACTCCGCCCTGCCGATCTTCCAGCAGACATATGACCGGCTTGGCATTGACCGGTCGGCGGAGAGGTACGGCATGAACCGGCTATCGCTACTGCAGGGCTGCGGCCTTGCGATCGTAGGCTTGAGCGCCACGCACCACGCTTCCGCACAGGAGCAGCCTCCGTCTCAGGTCGAGGCGCAGAACACGCAGGTGCCGGCGACACCGGTCGCCACCCCATATCCTGACGCAGCTGCCGGCGACGGCAATACGCAGCAGGGCTACAATCCACTGCGTTGGGCTGAAGATTGGCGCAGCATGCGCGATCCAGCCAAGCGCGACGACGTCTTCGACCGTTTGAAATACATCCCGATTGGTTCGGACGACGTGTACCTGACCCTGTCGGGCGAACTGCGCACGCGCGTAAACTACTTCTCCAACCCGCAAGGCCGCAAGTCCGAGCATCAACGCCAGGACAGCTACCGCATCTTCCTCGGCGCCGACCTCCATCTGGGCGAACATTTCCGTGCGTACGGCGAACTCGCGCGCGGGCCGATGGATGGCAAGAACATCGGTTCGCCCTCGGGCACGTTGTCGAACAAGCTGCTCGTCCAGCAGGCGTTCGTCGATGGCACGTGGCAAGTCGGCCAGACCGATGTCGGCGCGCGTGTCGGCCGACAGGTCTTCATCGATGGCTCGAACCTGCTGCTGGCGAACCGCGACAATAACACGGTGCAGACCAGCCTGACCGGTGTGCGGGCATGGGCGCGCGGATCGACGCTGCGCGCCGACGTGTTCGACCTTTACTACACAACCTACGGCAATGGCGGCCTCGGCGATGACCCTGTCGATTGGGGACGCCGCTTCAGCGGGGTTACCGCGGGCATCGTCCTTCCAAAGCATCTGTTCGGTGGCTCGAAGCTGTATCTCGACCCGTTCGTCTGGCGTCTGCGCAACCGGGCGGTTACATGGGGCGCCGAGACGGCACGCGAAGAGCGGACCTATGTCGGCGCGCATCTCTGGGGGGAAGCTGGACCGGTCACGATCGACTGGACCGCCAACCATCAGGGCGGCAGCTATGGCGGCCGGGATCTCGATGCGTGGCAGGTGCTCTTGGCCGGGACGTACCGCCTTGGCAAAGCGAACACTGCTCCCCGTCTGGGTCTTCACTTCGACTATGCAACGGGTGGCGGTGCCAATGGGCAGGGGAAGCTAAGGAACGCGTTCGCGCCCTACGGCAACAATATCTACTATAGCTATCAGGGCTATCTGACCCCAACCAACCTGGTCGCTATCGCGCCTAGTATAACCGTCACGCCTGCCAAGACCGTGCGCGTGACGGGCGAGTACCAGTTCACCTGGCGCGAGACGACGAGCGATGCCGTCTACCGGTCGAACGGGACCCCCTTTGCGGGCACGGCCGGCATGGGCGGTCGACGGACTGTCGATGTCGCACGGCTACAAACGATCTGGACCGTCAGTCCGCGGCTGTCATTGACCGGCCGTCTTGAGCACGCTTTTGCCAAAAACGGTCTGACCGCGGCGGGATACCGGGACTCGTCCTACGCCGCCTTGTGGGCGAGCTTTCGCTTCTAACCGGCCAGCAGAACGCAGGAAATTGACCTTATGAGCATCGACGACGACTTCCGGCAGGCAGCGCTCGATTACCACCGCTTTCCCGTTCCGGGGAAGCTCGGCGTTCACGCCACCAAGCGCATGGAAACGCAGCGTGATCTCGCGCTGGCCTACTCGCCTGGCGTCGCCGCTGCCTGCGAGGCAATCGCCGCCGACCCGATTACCGCGCGCGACTGTACCGCGCGCGGCAACCTCGTCGGCGTGGTGACCAACGGCACGGCGGTGCTTGGACTGGGCAACATCGGCCCCCTCGCATCCAAGCCGGTGATGGAGGGTAAGTCCGTCCTGTTCCGTAAGTTCGCGGGCATCGACTCTTTCGACATCGAGGTCGATGCGACCGATCCCAAGGCATTCTGCGATGCTGTGGCCGCGCTCGAGCCGACATTCGGCGGAATCAACCTCGAGGACATCAAAGCGCCCGAGTGCTTCGCGATCGAAGCCGAACTCCGGCGCCGCATGAACATCCCTGTGTTCCACGACGACCAGCACGGCACCGCGATCGTCGTGGCGGCAGCCGTTCGCAATGCTTTGCTGCTCCAGGACAAGGCGATCGAGGATGCAAAGCTGGTAACCTCCGGCGCGGGCGCTGCGGCCCTTGCCTGCGTGGATCTGCTTGTCGCACTCGGGCTGCCGGTCGAGAACGTCACGCTCACCGACATCGAGGGCGTCATCCACGCTGGGCGCAGCGGCATGCTGCCCAACATGGCGCGCTATGCCCGGCAGACCGATGCCCGTCTGCTGGCCGACGTCATCGCCGGCGCGGATATCTTCCTTGGCCTTTCTGCGCCCGGCGTCTTTCGCCCGGAGTGGTTGCCGCTTCTAGCGCCCAGGCCGATTATCCTCGCTATGGCCAACCCCGAACCCGAAATCCGGCCGGATTTGGTACGTGCCCAGCGACCGGATGCCATCATCGCCACCGGCCGCTCGGACTTTCCCAATCAGGTCAACAACCTGTTGTGCTTCCCCTACATCTTCCGCGGTGCGCTCGACTGCCAGGCGACCGAGATCAACGAGGCGATGAAGGTCGCCGCGGTCGAGGCAATAGCCGGTCTGGCGCGCATGGAGCCGGATGAGGTGGTGGCGAACGCCTATGGCGGCGAACCGCTGTTGTTCGGGCCGGATCATATCATTCCAAAGCCGTTCGATCCCCGGCTCATCCTGGAGGTCGCGCCGGCGGTTGCCGAAGCCGCGGCGCGAACCGGCGTCGCGCTCGCGCCGATCACCGACATGACCGCCTATCGCAGCAGTCTCGCCCGACACGCCTATCGTTCGACGCAATTGATGATGCCGGTCTTCGAGGCAGCGCGCACGCGGTCGCAACGGGTCGCCTATGCTGCAGGCGAGGCCGATGCCGTCCTGCGCGCGGCGCAGATCGTCGTCGACGAGCGGTTGGCCCACCCCGTCCTGGTCGGGCGACCCGGCATCATCGAACCGGCCATCACGCGTCTGGGTCTGCGCATCCGCCCCGGCGTCGATGTCGAGATATTCGATCCAACCGGTGTCGAGGACGTGCATGCACGGCTGGGCGACGCGTATTGCGACTTGGTCGAGCGCCGCGGCGTACCTCCCGCTGCTGCACGCAAGCGTGTCCGGCAACAACCCAGCGTTACCGCAGCGATGTTGCTACGCCTGGGGCTGGTCGATGCTGCGCTGTGTGGCACGCCGGCCGACTGGTGGGAGGAAACCCGGCAGGTTCTGGAGATAATCCCCCGATTGCCGAGCGCGACCCGCGCCTATGCGCTGACCGGGCTGATCCACGATGGCGGCACGTTGTTTTTCGCCGACACGCATCTCAATCCCGATCCGACCGCCGAGCAGATCGCGGAGCTGACGTTGATGGCGGCTGACCAGATCCGCCGCTTCGGGATCGTGCCCGCAGCGGCATTGCTGTCGCATTCCAATTTCGGGGCGTCGGGCTCGCCTAGCGCCCGCAAGATGCGCGATGCTCTGGCGATTGTGCGGCAACAGGCGCCCGATCTCGCCATCGATGGCGAGATGCATGCCGACAGTGCGCTCAACGCCGCGATCCGGGCAAGAAGCGTCAGTCGATCGACGCTCGACGGGGCAGCCAATCTTCTGGTCATGTCGTCGCTCGACACCGCCAACGTTGCACTGACGCTCGCGACGTCGATCACCCGTGGGCTGCCAGTCGGCCCAATGCTGCTCGGCATGTCAAAACCTGTGCACGTCCTCGTTTCTTCGACGACAACGCGCGGCATCGTCAACATGACGGCCTTGGTTGCCAGCGACAGCGTGCAGGTGGACGCTTGAGGCAGGAACAGGAACGTCTTCGGATGCAATATGCGGCTTCAGGCATCGCCGACGCCTTCGTCGCGGCTCGTCGCGATGGCACGGCTATGTCGGCCTATCCCGGCGGGCTACCGCAAACGCTGGCCGACGCCTACGCTATTCAGGCGCTCGCTATCGATCGATGGTCAGACGCGATCGGCGGGTGGAAGGTCGCTCGGATCAATGATCCCTGGCGGGAGCGGTTGCACGCCGACCGGTATATCGGCCCGATATTCGCCCGGACGATCGTCGATGCCGGTTTCGTCTCCAAGGTCCCGGCATACGAAGGCGGAAGTGCAGCGTTCGAGGCGGAAATCGCGCTTGTCGTAGGCAGCGATACTGATCCCGAACGGCTGTCATGGTCGCTCGAAGATGCACGATCGCTGATCACCGACGCGCGTCTCGTGATCGAGGCGGCAAGCAGCCCCCTCGCCTCGATTGCTACGCTTGGCCCCCTCGCCGCCATTACTGCGTTCGGGAACAACAGCGGACTGATCCGGGGACCATCTGTCGATCTCAATTCGCTACCAGGTGGGTTTGCGGAGGTGACCATCGATGGTATGTCCGTCGGCCGATCGCCGCTTTGGGGCGATCCTGATGGACCGCTACCGGCATTCGTTTTCGCGCTCGAACGTGCGGCTTCACTTGGCTATCCGTTGAAGCGGGGCCAGATTGTCAGCACTGGCGCGTTGACCGGTGTCCATAGGGTAGTCATCGGTCAGATGTGCTCGGCCCGATTTGGCAACCTCGCTACGATCGACTGCGTTGTAACATCACGGCCAGCGAACCAATAAATCGCGATTACAAAGAGCCCGGCCGTGGCGGTACTCTACCTCCAGCTTAAATCGGACACCTGGCAAACCTAAAGCTTCTCGAAATCGCATTCCTTTTGGGAAGCCGGTAGCGGCCCAATGTCTGCTATCGTCCCTCACCTTTCCAAAAGCTGATTGTCAGCTTTCCTCTTCAATGTTGCCATTTAGCGGCCCGATGTGTGGCAAACCGGATCGTAATCACTGTTGTGCGACAAACAGGTGATTTCGGACACTAGCTTCTCGATCGTCGCAAAACGTCGTCGCCAACCCTGATTGGCGACTACCGTCTGTTTTCCGACAGAGCGTGACGCGTATATTGAAGGCGGTCGGACCGCTTACGACCAGGTGCGGACATTCATCTTTGTTATTGCCTAGCGAACCTAGTTATTTGCGTGCGACGAGCGGGCGTCCACAATGGTTTCCCCACCTGGCGACTTGCGCCATTCCTTCCATCCCGATGACCAGATAGCAACTCGTGAGGCCTATGAAGACGCGAGCAATCCTAAATCGCGCGCGTTCTATGACGTTGAATATCGGACGGTCGGCAAGGAAGACGGCATTATCCGTTGGGTTGCCGCCAAAGGCCGCGGCCTGTTCAACGCTGATGGGGATTGCACCCGGGTAATTGGCACAGCCATCGATATCACCGAACGCAAGCGGGTTGAAGAACAGCTCCGCGAACTGAACGAGACGCTCGAAACCCGTGTAGCCGAACGCACGGCGAAACTGCAGGAAGCTGAAGACGCTTTGCGTCAAAGTCAAAAAATGGAGGCGATGGGAAGCCTCACAGGTGGTGTTGCCCATGACTTCAACAATCTGCTGACGCCGATCGTCGGTGCGCTCGATCTGCTCCAGCGCAAAGGGGTGGGAGGGGAGCGGGCGCAACGGCTAATCGCCGGCGCGATCCACTCCGCCGACCGCGCCAAGACGCTCGTCCAGCGACTTCTCGCATTTGCGCGGCGTCAGCCGCTCCAACCGGTCGCAGTCGACATCGCGGGTCTTGTCGAAGGAATGGCGGAGCTTCTCGCAAGCACGACCGGGCCACAGGTCCACGTCGTCGTAGACGTGGCAAAGGACTTACCGCCAGCGAACGCTGATCCGAACCAACTAGAGATGGCGCTGTTGAACCTCGGCGTAAATGCCCGCGACGCGATGCCGGATGGCGGCACGCTACGGATCAGTGCC
Source organism: Sphingomonas sp. Leaf20 (assembly GCF_001421535.1). Taxonomy (GTDB): domain Bacteria; phylum Pseudomonadota; class Alphaproteobacteria; order Sphingomonadales; family Sphingomonadaceae; genus Sphingomonas. The sequence goes on from NZ_LMKN01000013.1 coordinate 33,194, forward strand.
ACACGTGATAGCGTTCGTGCTCCGCGCGGCACACTAAAGCTCGGACACTATGTCCGGCTTTCGGTTGCAGATACTGGTTTCGGGATGGATGAAGCAACGCTCGCGCGGGCTGCCGAGCCGTTCTTTTCGACAAAGGGCGTCGGTAAGGGCACCGGTCTTGGACTGTCGATGGCACATGGTTTGGCAGCGCAGCTGGGAGGCGCTCTTACCATCCAAAGTCGGCAGGGAGCGGGTACGAACATTGAGCTTTGGTTGCCTATCAGTGCGGCCGTTCTCGTCGACGGGGGGGGGCGCCCAATTTCCTTCCGCACTCGGTCAGGCGTCCGGAGTTGTACTCCTTGTCGATGACGAAGAGGTGGTACGAGCCAGCACTGCCGATATGCTCGAAGAACTCGGTTATGAGGTGCGGCAGGCGGAGTCGGGTGAAGAGGCGATGAGGCGAGTTGCCGAAGGCCTGGTGCCTGACCTGTTGATCACCGATCATCTTATGCCGGGGATGACTGGGGTGGACCTTGCCTGTGCTTTGCGAGAAACGAATCCGGACCTTTCGGTGCTGATCGTGTCGGGATACGCGGAAGCAGAAGGTATTGCACCAAACCTGCCCCGTCTCACTAAGCCATTTAGAAGCGCGGAACTGGAAGCAAGCTTGGCCGCCATTACGACCAGTCGTTCGCGAACGTCTTAATAGGTGCTGGCCGAGCACCCGTAACTGACCTCGCCTTTTTCTAACTTCATTCCCACCGACTTAATGGGGGCCGTTAAACGTTACGATCGGAAATCCGGTTGCTCAGGATGCCAAATTGAAGTTGTTACAACGCGTCCGGCCAACAGGCGGAAGGATCCCATTCGCGGACTGTCACAACGGTCGTGAGCGAGCCGCAAACCAGCCGGTAAAAGCTGAGATTGCGACAGCCGGCACAGCGAGGACGCATGTCATTGCCAGGCCGATTACCCAGAGCGAGCTAGTCCCGGCGTTGAGCCATATCACAGGAAGCTGGGCAAACGTCAGGATGACTCCTGCCATCCATCCCCTCGTCTTGAACGCTGCTCCTGTTAGCGCAGCTAAGCCCAACGAGACGGGGTACCAGAGACGCCAGTAGGCGTCGGCATCCCATGGTTCCGCCGCGCCTGTCACCCAGCAGACGAAAAGCCAGTACAGGACACCGGATACTAGCAAGACGGGTATCTTCATCAGTCCGGTGGTGATCGGCCAATTGTCACATGCAAAATGCCTGAATCCTATTCGCGCCAACCAGGTGCCGGGGTCAAAGCAGATTATCGCGGCTCACCAACCAAACTTTGGATATGGGCACTGTTGCCTGCAATAGCGGCCGTGCCTCGCTGCATCCGCTTCGCGCGGTACAGAGCCTCGTCTGCCTCCTTGAGCAACGAAGCCCGATCGACATAACTTGCGCCATAGACACACGCTCCGATTGTCGCGGACACCGTTATAACGCTACAGTCGTCAGGCACGGCGTAGCGTAGGTCTGCGAGCAATCGCGCAATGTCTTGGACGAGTTCTTCCTGCGTACGCCGTCCACGTAGGATCAGAACGAACTCGTCCCCGCCCAGTCGGCCGATGAAGTGATCGCCCAGATACTGTACTGCTTGCAGCTTGGCGGCCATCACCTGCAAAACCTTGTCCCCTGTCGCATGGCCAAGCCGGTCGTTGACCTCCTTGAACCGATTCAGATCGATGATTGCGATGGCAAGCGGTGCACCTTCCCGGGCGCGATCAAGCGCCAGCTGTAGGTTCTCTTTGCTGGTCCGGCGCGCCTCAAGCAGCGCTTCGACGACCCGCGCCATACCGGCGAGTATCTCCAGCTTTTCGCGAGTCGGATCCTGCGGTTTGTCGTCAGCCACGCACAAGGTGCCGATCGGCAGCGCGGCACCTCCTCCTGGTGGTGTCACTCGCAACGGCACGCCTGCATAGAAACGCACAAAGGGTGTTTCCACGACCATAGGATTGGTTGCAAAGCGCAGGTCTTTGCGCGTGTCCGCGATGACGAGCAGATCGTCGGCCGCGATTGTATGGGTGCAAAAAGACACATCTCGTGGTGTCTCGCTAGCCTCAAGGCCGCACGCTGCCTTGAACCACTGCCGGTCCGCGTCAACTAACGAAACGAAAGCGAACTTGCAGCCAAAGAGGTGCCGCGCCCCTGCAGCGATGGCGTCGAACTCGGCTTCAGGGGGAGTGTCGAGCATATCGAGAGCACGAAGCGCGTCCAGCCGCGCTATCTCGTCGACTATGCCGGTTATGTTTACCATGGGGGACGGTAGCATAAGTGAAGTTGGCATCGGGTTAACGGCATGTACAGGGTCGGTACATCGCCGCGACTCGCTAATGGCATGGCGGCGACTGAGAGACGCTGGAGCGCTCTCGCTTGATAGGAGCATAAACGTGTCCAACTCGAGCGATCTGAGCACTCTTGTTCGTAACGAAGCGCGCGCGCGGGAACAGGCCGAAGCCAGTAACGACGTTTCAGCTCGCATCGCTCATCTGGCTCGTGCTGCCGGGTACGCCAAAATGATCAAGGCTTTGAAGCCATGATGGACGGCGAAACAACCGCTCAGCACCTCGAACGTCTAATAACGGTTATCGATCAGGCTTTGGCAGTCGCGGATGCTGGTGACCAACCGTTGGTAGGCGCGCATCTTTATAGCTGCCTTCGAACGGCAATCGCGTTGCGTGCTATTCCCGATAGTTTGTCACGGCCCTTTCAATAGCAATCAGCCCGATATCTTGAAGGCAGCAGCAAACAAGATCGCTCGCCAGCAAAACTTACCATCCGCGACTTCTAATCCCGCAAACGAACGATGATCGAGACGGATAGGGCGTTCTCGGACTCGATCCCGGTCGATACGATCAGGAGCGCGACGTCAGGCTATTTTTCAACCGCACCGGCCGTTTGTTAAACATATACAGACGGTTCTGCCCAGGAAGTTCGTATACACATCAGCGTTAATGGGCACTCGATGACCGCGGTAATCGTCAGAACGAAACCTGTACGCGCCCTACGATTCTGTCTCCGGCGTTGCATTGATCGGCAAACCTGCTGGCAGTGGCGGTGCGGGAGACGTCAGTCCCAATATAATCGACGCCGATCGTCAGACGGTCACGACGATGCTCGAGACCCAGCCGCCAGTTGGTGTAACTGCCGCCCGGACGAAGACGCTGCACCCGACTGGGGTCGCGGACGCTGCCGGACGAGTGGCCGACCTCGGCCAGCATCGTCAGCGGCGTACCAGGAATACCGGCATTGGCGTTCGCATAGACATACACGTTGCTGCCACCGATCGCGCGCTGCGACGGCGCGCCGATCACGCCGACCGTGGCGTAAAGCGGACCATAGGCATAGCTTGCCGATACGCCGGCCTCGACATAGTCCATGCGGCCCCGCGCGCCCGCGAATGCGTGGCCGGTGGCGTCGGTACGGATACGCACCGCACCCAGATCCCAGTCGGTTCCCACCGAAAGGTCGACGACCGCGTCGGCGCCACCGTGTCGCACGCTGTTCCGAAGCGTTACTGCGCGCGCCGATGCATCGAGCCGGCCGCGCGAGACGCGAATATCGCCTGCCAGCGCGGCACGTCCCTCACTCCAGCTCAGCCCGCGCCGTTCCTCCTCGCTCATTACCTCCAAGGTTACCGACCTGGCATCCTGTGCAAGCGCGGGCGTGATCAGGCCGCAGCTCACGGCGCCGAGCACGCCCGCCAATTGAACGCGGCGGATCATCCAGCACGCTGCGGACTGTGGATCCGGTCGAGCTCGACGCGCAGCATCTGCTCGTCTTCCTGCGCCAGCTTTACCAGATGCTGCTGCATGTCCGCGGACTTCGTCGTGACCTCCTTCTTGATCGCGCCATGGCTCGCAACGCACCAGCCGGGCCGGGTGCCCGAAATCACCGGTTCGCTATTCATGCTGCGCACCAGCCTGGTACCCGACGCCGCGACCGCGTGCCGCGCGACCGACATGCTCGCCGCCCAGTCGCAGCGTAGCGACGACGGTCTTCCGCCGGGTGCAACCGCGCCCACCTGCTTGTGCGTGATGACGACGTCACCGTGATATTTGACGGCGACCGGACCGCTGCGGTGATCCACCTGGTTCTGATGATCGACAGTCATGCCGAGGGCGGCACCGGTGGCGGCAAGCACCAGACCGGCGGTTAAAAAATAGGCCATTTTCGCTCTCCTTTTGCCATCCCGATCCATTCTGATCGGTGAAGCCAATCCTTACGGACGATGATTCTACAACGATGGCTCAGCGTGTCGGTTCAGCTGAACTGCGGCCGCAAGGCGCGTGCGTGCAGGCGGTCCTTCACGTCGAGACGCAACCGCTTCAGCCGAAATAGCCGCAAGGTATCGGGCATGCGTCGCTTCATCTCGACGCGAATCTGCTCATCCAGACGGGCATGCAACTGAGTCAACTTGTGAGAAAACATAGGCAAAGCCGCTCTCCAACCAACGATTGAACGATCGGATCAGTCGCGATGAAAGCAGGCATTCAGGCCAGGCCTAGACATCGAGATAACCCGATGCGGTCCGACATCACGTTCGTCCTGAGACGATCGCCAGAGGGGCCCGGCCCGCTCCCTCAAGCTAGGGTTTCGCCGGTCAAGGTCAATAGGAGAGCGAATGGATTTGCGCGAGTTGACATTAGGACACGGGTCCCCGATGTTACTGACATGTACGCTCCTGCGACACATAAGCGTTTCCGCGACCACGCCGGCCAACTCGCCGCACGCGCTTAGCCCGAGCTCGCGGCCATTGCCGTTCGAGTTCGGGCTTTATTCGATCTGACCTTTGGAACGCGTTCTGCGTTTCATGATCTCGAATAAGTGGAAACCGTGTAGTGGAAAACCAAGTCTCGAAATCCGATGATTTGTGTCAGGATGACCGTCAGCATCAAGCTGCCAATCCAGCACCTCAGTCTTTCCTGCGGATGCGACCACAAAGCTTTTTCTCGAACAAATTCGATCTGGAAATCGTAGAAGGCTATTCCAAGGCTGATGCCGAAGCCCGGCAGAATGAAGGTAAGGACTGGCTGAGCCGACTTATGGAGCTCAACCTGTTACTTTTGATCGTTTTGGTTGGCGTACCGGTGCTGGTATATTGCGTCTTATCCTCCGCACTTTAGAACACGATAAGATAGCGCCTTCGCGTCGCAAACAGGATTATGGATAAAGGTCTCTGGGTCGTCCCACTGAAGCCTCGGGTAAGTGACAATATGTCAGGCGCCCGAGGACCGTTTAGATACGATAGCGCTGAATGCGAGCGAGTTCCTTTGTGACATTGCAACGCGTAGGCCGATCGGCCGTTGTGGAAAAATGGCAACGAATACCTTACCCCAACGGACCGCGTTAAATCTGGCGCATCTCGCGGTGCTGCTGACAGCAGCGCTACAAATTCTGACGCCTCTTCTACCGCAGATTGGGATCGGTGAGCCTATCGGATCCCGGTCTCTAGCGGTCCGAACCTTGATAACCCCGGTAGGCTGGGCATTCTCGATCTGGGGCGCGCTCTACCTCGGAGCCACGGTGTTTGCCGTTTATCAGGCCCTGCCGGCACAGCGCCAAGCTGCGTTGCTTCATCACCTGCGCTGGCCGGCAGCTGGCGCATTTTTGGGGAACGCATTCTGGGCTGCTTATACGCAGCTTTACGGGTTAAGCTTCGTATCGGTTCTGATCATTACCTTCACGCTGACGTGCCTGATCGTTGCCTATCATGCCCTGTCGAATGCGACGGTGTCGAAAACCGCGTAGTGGTGTGCGTACCTTCCGTTGAGCGCGCTCGCCGCATGGTTGACCGTCGCTACCACCGTCAACATCGCGGCTAGCCTGAGGTATCACGGCGTGGAGGGCGGTGCAGCCGCTCCTGGGATCGGTGCCGCGGTGATCGTGATTGCTGGACTCATCGCGGCTACCGTGCTGGTCCGAGGACGTGGCAATCTGCCGTACGCAGCTGTTTTCCTTTGGGCGCTTGCTGCTATCTTCGCTGCAGGTGGCCAAGCTGCAGGACCTATTGCCGTAGCAACCGGCGCTGCCGCGATCCTCGTTATTTCAGGCTTGGTCGCTGGCTACCGGCGCAGGGAATATGCATCTGGTTCGATTAGAGGTTGAACCTAAATCCGTAGCCGAGACCCAGGGTGAATTGGGTCCGGCGCCCACGTTCGCGGACGAGAGGTGAATCGCCTGCGTTCTGACCTAGTCGATCCAGGCCAGTGAAAAGCGTGATGGCGCTTCGCCGGTTCAGGGGACGAATTACGGTACCGCCTACACCGTAGGACAATAATCCGCCTGACGCAGAATACGGTCTGAGTCCGGAGCGTTGCGACTGGAGCGCATCGATGCCGAAATACGTCTCGATATACTCGCGGCTTGCCAGTGTTGCGCGAGGCCCGACGTTGATGATGGTCCGTCCCCGGCGCGGCTGGTAAGCAACTGATCCGTCGGCGACAACGCCGTCATGCCCGCCGAAGCCGCGACGAACCTCAATACGTCCACGCCATGGCCCAGCCCGTTTCTCGACAAAGCCTCCCACCTCAACAGCTGCATCTACGTCGCCGAGGCCGCGTAGCGCGTCACTCCCGCCTGTAATGAGGAACGGCGATCCCCCGCGCTCCTCATCCCGCCCGAAGCGGAGTTTGGCCAGAGGTCCTGCCTTCCACCCGTCCTGGTTCACCACGTTCCAACCCAAACCGTCAGGAATTGAGGCAAAGATCACGTCCTTGTAGTTGATCCGCAAGTCGGGGAAAATCGCCAAGGCCATGTCTCGCGAGCCTTGCCATGCAGGGCTGAGGACTGGCGCGACGCCAACGGTAATGCTCCATCCGGCAGTGCCTGCCTCCAAAGGCCGACCTGCAGGCGGGCCTGGCTTCGGGTCAGTTTGCGCGAAGCCAGGTTGAGCGGAGACTAGCGCGATGAAGGCTAAAACGGCGCGCATCTTGATCCCTATTTTTTGACCATGTTGGTGGACGGCCGGACGGTCATAATCAGCAGCCACCTTATCCCTGTGCGTCTTAAACGCCAGTCCCGGTAAGTAGAGTACGGCTATATCACAGCGTATGACCGGCCCGCTTTCAATGCCGGCGGACGCGTTCAAACTCAGGCCGAGACAGCCGCTCGCGTTTTCCACAGGGACCAGCCGACGCCGCAACCCAGTATTGCAAAGGTGACCGCCAACGACGCTGCGGGCGGGAATTTGGCAAGCCCGAACATATCGGCAACGAAAATTTTCGAGCCGATAAACACCAGCAACGCGGCCAAGGCGTATTTAAGGTAATGGAACCGGTCGACCATTGCGGCGAGCGCAAAATAGAGCGCGCGTAACCCAAGAATAGCAAAGATGTTCGACGTGTAGACGATAAATGGATCCGTTGTGATCGCGAAGATGGCTGGCACCGAATCGACCGCGAAGATGACGTCAGCGCATTCGATCATGACCAGAGCCAGTAGTAACGGCGTGGCGATCCGGCGCATGCGCCCAGTCGCTGGGTCCTGCTCTTTCACCCAGAAACGTTCCCCGTGAAGCTGGTCGGTAACCGGCATGCGCTGGCGAACCCAGCGTAAAACGGGCGAACTGGCTACGTCATATTCCGTGTCTGCAGTCAGCCACATCTTGATACCGGTGAAAACCAGGAAAGCCGCAAAGACGTATAATACCCATTCGAACCGATCGACCAATGCCGCACCAAAACCGATCATCACTGCACGCAGGACAATGACACCCAGGATGCCCCAGAACAGTACGCGGTGCTGATGGATGCGAGGGATGGCGAAGTAGCCGAAGATCATGGCGATGATGAACACGTTATCCATCGCGAGACTCTTCTCGATGACGAAGCCCGTCACGTAGTTGAGGCCGGCAGTAGGCCCGATATACCACCAAATCCACCCGCCGAACGCCAGTCCCAGCGTGATGTAACCTGCTGACAGTGCAAGACTCTCGCGTACCCCGATTTCCCGTTGTCCGCGGTGCAAGACACCCAGATCGAGGATCAGCAACGTTGCGACGATGCCGAGAAATGCCAGCCACATCCAGACAGGCGTACCGAGGAATAACAGGGAAAGCAGCTCAGGCATGGGGACCTCTAACAAACGTGATGACGTGGGGCGGGATTAGCGGTCAAGAGGGCAGGTATCTCGCGAGTGGCTCGCACAAGCGGCCTTTCAGGCCCAACTCAAAGCGCTACAACTGCAGCAGAATTGGAGAAGTCGGGGTTCGGCGCGCCATCGCGATACGCGCGCGCTCGTCCAACTGCTGATGGAGCTGTGCCGGTCTGTTCGTTTCCATGCTCAGAGCCTCTTTTCAATCGGTGATCGAAAGATCGGATCATCAACGGCGACAGGAGGCAAAGCGGCCAGGCCTATATCGAGATAACCCGATGCGGTCCGACATCACAATAACCCGCGAGAAATTGTCAGAGGGGCCCGGCCCGCTCGTTCTAGATAGGACACGGTTCGCGGTGATCAAGCGGTTTCACTATTTGATAACGATCGTAGTCTGCGCTCAATCTGCCGCACTTCTCATCCCAAAACATCACGCCGATCGGGAGATGAATTGGTCGAAAACGCCCACTTCTGGACGCTCAGTTTGGCGAGCCGCAAGCCTGAAAGCCATTCGCCAAGCCATGAGCCGCAACGTGCCCCGCCGGCAGGTGCTCTGCTTGCGGCAGGCAAGCCGTGCGGCGTATGTCTCTACTGCTGGTGGGGGGAAATAAATGGCAAATGGCAGTAGCAGCCGCGGAAACTCGGTTGTCGGCGAGCGCTGGCCGCTCTTCTGGGCAGGCTGTGCGGCGATCAGCGTTGGCGTGGCCCTTCACTTACCGATGCTCGCGATGGCTCATACGATGGGCAATCACCTGTCGGGTATGCCTATGGACGGATGGATGTACCTGGGCATGGCGCTGATCGGTATCGGCGTGCCAGCAGCTATATTTGGCGCTTTACCCAAGAAACGGCCTGATCACAGGGCGGGCGCTGGCGTCGCATATGAAGCGCCCGATGATACCCCTCTGACGCGCTCACATGCTGCCGTTCTGCTGGTGCTTACCCTCGGGCTCATCATCGACACTATGAAGCCAGCAACGCTCGGCTTCGTGCTCCCAGGTATGCGTGGCGAGTATGGGCTCGCCAAATCGACCGTTGCCTTGTTGCCGTTCGTTGCCCTTACGGGAACGACGGTTGGCTCGTTTCTGTGGGGGTGGCTTGCGGACATCTATGGTCGGCGTGTGTCGATCCTGTTGTCGACCATCCTGTTCGTCTCGACTTCGATCTGCGGAGCTATGCCTTCCTACAGCTGGAACCTGATCATGTGTTTTCTGATGGGGTGCTCGGCTGGCGGCATGCTGCCCGTCGTCTACACCCTGTTGGCAGAGATCATGCCTCCGCGGCACAGAAGCTGGGTCCTTGTGCTGGTTGGTGGCACGGGACTGGTCGGTGGCTACCTCGCAGCTAGCGGTGCAGCGCATCTGTTCGAGCCCCTGTTCGGCTGGCGTAGCTTGTGGCTGCAGGGCTTTCCCACCGGTTTGCTGCTGCTTGCGATGGCAAGGTGGATACCTGAGTCTCCACGATTTCTGTTGGAACGGGGCATGGACGCCGAGCTAGCTGACATGGTTCGCAAGTTCGGCATCGTCAGGCGTGCGCCACAGGCAGCGCCAGCGGACGCTGGCAGCGCCGCGGCTCACCACCGCGAGTTGACCATCGCCTTGGTGATCACGGCTCTTTCCTGGAGCTTCGTCAACTTTGGCTTGCTGCTATGGTTGCCTTCCGATCTCCAGGATCGAGGCTTCAGTGCCGAGATTGCGAGCGGCATCATCGCCAGCTCAGCACTTGTTGCCCTGCCCACGATCATGATCGCGGCCTTCCTTTACAGCCGGTGGAGCAGCAAGCGCACCCTGATCGGCACTGTGCTTCTCACACTCGCCGGGCTTGCCGGAGCCCTACTGCCGGCACCTACGCTGGCTTGGCCACCCCTGCTCATCGCTGTGATCGCGTTGTTGGTTGTTGGCACAAACGGATTGATCGCCGTGCTACTTCCCTATGCAGCCGAAAACTACGCATTACGCGTCCGTGGACGTGCCACCGGGCTTATCGCGGGGAGTAGCAAATTTGGTGGCGTTGCTGTCCAGCTGGGCGCCTTCGCTGGGCTGATCCCGACGATGGGGGGCGCGGCAATCGCGCTAATTGTACCAATGACGCTGTCAGCGGTACTGATCGGACGCGCAGGAAGAGAGACGCGCGGACGCAGCTTACGCGAGCTGGAAGCAACGGCTTAGCTGTCGGCTCGACATACGCCTCCGGAGTGTCCTCAGCGGTCAGATATGTGAAAAACCCAGTCGCAATCACGACTGCACGACAAACAGGTGTTTTGCGACGCTTGAGCAGGCCTGCCGGCGCTTAGCGTATATCTGGGTCCGTTCTATGTACCGCCCCCGAACAGCAAACCTTCAAAGCGGCTAGGTCGCTAGCGCCCAAGTGCGGACGTTCAGCCCCTCTCGCCAAGAATATGAGGCTCGATCTCCATGGTCGCACCTTTCAAGCGGTCCTGGGCGCAGCCTGCGTGGGCATAGATCGCCTGCCACGGGTCATCGTCGCTCTTTGATCCCGCGTCCCAGCGCCAAAGATTCTCGACCGCGATCATCACGGCGTGGGCGTCGGGAGTCCGGTCGATGCCTTCCCCGCAAAACCAACATTGATACTCGCTCATGGGAGCATGATGGCGCTTCCGTGGCTCGGCAGCAATGTCCGCTTTCCACCATTCCGAACGATTCGAGGACGATCGCGTCGAATAACCGCTGGCGCCCAATGTCGGACGTCCACGATGCTGATCCAATGATGGGGTACCACTACGGCGGCATTTCAACGGACTCCTGCCGCCCTCGTATGCCAGCCTCATACCCGTAGCTATCAATCGCCCGATCTCGTACGCACCCTGACCGCTGTCGTAGTTGCGTGGGAGTGCGAAAGCCGCCCGGTTGCTTTGACGGCCTACTGAACTCGAGTTGGCACAGATGCCCGCGCATAGCCCCCCCCGATAACTGTGTGTGGCCCTCAGATCCGCACCATCCGCACAGGCTTGCCTTTAGCGAAGCAAACATCCCGATGCGCCGGTCCCGGATGGCGGAGTGGCGGGGGATGTCACTTTTGGCGCATCCACTCAATTGCCTCCATCCAGGACGGAAGGCCGGTGGCGTTCCGAACCCAATGAACGGCGCCCGCCTCGTCGGCCACTCGCTTACGCCCAATAGAGATCCAGTACCTCGCGGATTGCGCGCTCAGCGTCCTCACGCGATGCGCCGCCCTTGTTCAAGAGCGTAAGCCGCACGCCCTTCCGGTCGGCACCTTCGACCCTAAGGACCGCTTTCCCTCCCTCGCTCGAAACGGTCGTCGTCGTTGATCCTGACTTCTTGGGGGATCCTGACCTTTTGGGGGGGTCAACAGCTAATGTCAGGGCTTTGAGTACTTCAAGCACCGGCATAGGCTGCCCGCTCTCTTCTTGGGCCTTTGCAAGACGCTCCGCTTCCTTGAACGCACGCTCCCTACGATCCTCTGGCTTCAATAGAGACTTAAGCGCGATCGCGTTTCGGACTCCCAATTCTTGAGGCTCGGTAAAGGCTTTCGTCAGCTCCGTCGGCAGCCGTGCCAGATCCAAGTAACGCGTCAACCAGCTCTCAGAGACTTTGAGGCGTTCAGCCATCGTCTTCTGACGCCCCTCATAATAGGCGTCGAGCGCTCGTAGATAGTCCCGAGCTCGCTCTAGATCGGTAAGATCGTCGCGCGCACGGTTTTCAATATCCGCAAGGCGAAATGCTTCCTCGTCGCCGATCTCGCGGACGTCAATGAGGAACTTGAATTCCGGATAGTTGTGGGACCGCAGCCAGCTGATAGTCCAATGTCGGCGGGCGCCGCATATCACTTCGAAGTCGTAGTTTGGATCGCCCACAACACGACGAACGATAGCTGGAATTTCCTGCCGGCCTTGCGCCTTGATGCTTTCAATCAGGTCCTCGCAGCGCTGCTCATTGAGCAGACCGTACTCACGGTTGTGCCCGGCCCACATGCGGCATCGGGCCGGATCGACCAGTTCATGGGTACGCGTCACCACCGCACCTGATGCCAGGTCAGCTAGCCGATTGGCCCTGCCGGTCAAAACGTTCGTTGCAATGCCGGACCGTCGCGGTGCCGCCTCGCTCGTAAGGTCAATTCCAGCCGCGAGATCAGCGGCGAAGCTGCTGTTTTTCCTGCTCATGTGAGCCTCCCTTCGCTCGCAATTGCACGCGTGCAAGTCGCGTTCTACTGAAAATTGCACGCGTGCAATTTTCCTCGCTCACGCGAGCGCCGCCTCGCGCAAGCGCTTCTGATGGCTTGGCCACATCGACCGTATGTCGACCTCGATTTCGCCGTTCACGCCGTCCAGATACGCAAGGCAGCGGTTACGAACTGCAGAGCTGGTTGCCGGCCCATCGAGTTCATAAACCGTCATCAACCGAGCAGTCGCGTTATCGATCTCCGCAGAATCCTTGAGCGGCGTGCGCACCATCGCATGGCCGAACAGCGTCCGCATCAGGTTTAACAGCTCCTTCTGCATCGACTTGTTCTCGTCGACCTTCGACGCGACAAACCGCAGGAACCGCAGTTCAGGCGCTAAACCACGTTCAGCAAGCTGCTCGATCGTCTCGTCCAGCATTGAAAGAAAAGCAGCTGTCGAGGAGAAATCCATGACTGTTGGCGGGACGGGCACGACCAATGAATTTGCCGCGCGCAACACTGACAGAGAAATCGCACCCAAGGCGGGTGGGGGATCCATCACGATCACGTCGAAGCGGTCCGCGATGCTTTCGATCCCGTCTCTCAACCGATCCAGCAGGCCCCCACTTCCGCGTGCCATGCGTGCCGCCAGTTCATATTCGGATTGGAACAATCTCAAGTTCGCCGGGATAAGCTCCAGGCCGTCGAAATGCGTCTTTCGGAGCGCATAATCGAGCGATGTTCGCTCCCCCTCGCGAAGGAAGGGGTAGAGTGTGTCGTCTTCGTCAAGGTCGAGGTCGGGCACGTAGCCGAACAACGTCGTCGCCGACGCCTGACTGTCGCAGTCAATGAGTGCTACCCGGTAGCCGCGGATTGCGAGATATTGCGCGAGATGCACCGCGAGCGTCGACTTTCCAACGCCACCCTTGAAGTTTTGCACGGCGACAACGCAGCATGGATCTTCGGGGCTGCGATACGGTCGGGTCCCAAACACACCCCGCATGTCATTAAGTTGCGCAAGCGTATATTTTTCGCGCCGATTGTTGTCGGTCCGCGTCGGCTCCGGCAGGCGTCCGTCCTTCTCCGCATCACGAATCGCCGCCGCGGTCCGGCCGACAAGCTGAGCCGCTTTGCCGATTGTGAAGGTCGGTTCGCGACGATCGTCGCTTCTGGCGCTCCGTGCCGAATCCCGAAGTCGCTCTAAGACCGAAGATGTGCGGTTCGCCAAGGTCGCAACGGACACGAGGCGATCGGCCTCCTCTAGCTCCAGGCTATTAGACATACTTCTGCCTTTCGAAATTCAAGGCATGGTATACAAACTTGCGGATTTTGGTCAACGAGTTTGCAAGTTTCGAAAGTTGAGCGGCCGCTTTGGCGGATCTCAGACGGTCCAGGCGCTAACCTGACCCTATGGGGGAGGCAAATTGCACGCGTGCAATTCTCCTCAAATCGCACGACCTCGCCTTGTCACCCAGCTCTCGCAAAACCCTTTCCAAGCCGCGGCGAGCTTCACCCCGCGGAGCTTCTCGAGCCGCTCGCCCATATGCTCCCGAAATCCGCTTGCGATCATATCGATGTCCCAACCGCCCCCATGTGTCCGACCGATTTTCAGTAGATCATCATGACCGAAGCGGATCGACCCGCGAGGGAAGGTTTTCTCTTCCGGTTTAGTGAGCGCGTTCGTCGTCGCAGCGACAGCCCCCTGCCCTACCATTAAAGTCTCGGCCGTACCATCGCGTCGTTCCCGGCGACCACGGGAATGGCGATCAAGCTCATCAACCGTTTCGATAACCTCCGGCGGGCTCTTCGGCTCAAACCGAAACTCGATCTCGGCCACCGTCCGCCCCTGGCGAATCTCGCGCCACTCGACACGAAAATGGGCAAGCTGATCGATCTCGGCCTTCGCCTTTTCGAGCACCTTGCGGCGCAACTGCGCGAAGTCGGTGTAAACTTCAGGTGGTATCCCCAGCGCCGCGCGCAGCGCTGCCATGTCGCCCCGCCAAGTCGCCTGCCTCCGATGTAGACGTAGCGCCCCGAGCTCATACAACCGCAATGCATAGTTGGACCTGAAACCGAGCACCGCTTGCCGGTTCAGCACGGCATAGGTTTCCGATGCCTGGATCATCTTGCGAGCGTCTGGCGTGAACTCCCATTCGATCCAGCCGGCTTCGCCTCCATCCTCTTCGGTCTCTTCGCGCGATCGCGAGATGAGCGAGAAGCGAAGCGTCGCCTTCTTACCCCGCCAGGATTTATCATCGACGGCGAACAGTGTCCGATGAAGCTCCTCCAACATGTCAGTGATTCGTTCGTTACCCTTATGGCCTCGCCTGATGTCAGCCTTTCTAATTCGATGCGGCTTGTCTTCCCACGCATCGCCTCCAGCCGTTAGAATCATGAGGGCGAGCAAACGCGACGCCGTAAGGCTCAGCGACTCGCCTTTGACAAACTTAACCTCAATGATATTGCCAGGCTTAGCGAACTCATCGCCGCCTTTAGCCCGCAAGGCCGCAGCTACGCGCATCGCTCGACCAGGCGAGACTTCGTCTGCTACTGGTTCGACTTCTTCGGCTATTTTGCCTGCTTCGGGTTCCATGCCATCGTACGATCGAAACTGAGTCTGCGGAAACTATTTGCTGCCTGACCTGACCTCCTGCGTCAAGGCAGGTCAGGATATGCTGTCGCTGTTGCGCCCCCATGCGGTCAGGACAGAATCGTAGATCCAAGAGGTGTAAAATCAAGAATATCCACTGAGTCGCAAACTGCGGTTCAAAAGCGACACAAGTCTGGCATTCTGTCCCGTCCTACGGATTTATTCGACCAAAAGTATCGCGTGATGGTGCGTGGCGCGTCCTTCCCCCACCAGGTCAGGGTACCCCAAGGGGTCAGGTACCCTCCCCCGGGAGGACAGGACTAAGCCCCCGCCCGGTCAGGTAAACTCCCCCATCAGGTCAGGCAAACCCGACTAATTCATTGAAATCACTCGACTCTTTCGCTCTGAATCTGAATCAACTGAATTAGGAATCCTTCCGCTGCGCGCAGCGGCGTTTTTAAATAGATATTTTGGAAGAGGGTCGCCGATTCGCGTGATCAACTGGGACGAGTCTAAGGCTCGCCATTCAACCGAGTGGTCAATCAACCGCGAAAGGGGAGGGGGCTCAGCTGGTAAGCACGAAGTGCAACAAGCTACCTACAGCCAAAGGGCCTTTCCAAGCACCGGTCAACATCTTCGGAGTACTCCGAAGCATCTAGAGTGGCGGTGTGGCGATGCCCAGCTTATGCCGACAGCGATGCAAGCCTTTCTATCCGACAGGGCGACAGACTCGTTCTCGGAACGCGCTTGCGAGCTGCGCACGTTACGTCGTGTCGCAAGGCATGGCCGCATCAAACCTGGGCAACGCCATGCGTATCCAGCGCTCGAGCAGCTCGGGCGTTCGGCGGATGTCGAGCGTACTTAGAATCAGGCTTTCGAAATCGCCAACAGCCTTGCCGAGCGCTAGCGCGCGCACCGCAATTTTCTTCGGTCCCCGCCGGACGTGCGCTTTCACCCACGCGGCCCCTACCTTTGTGTGACCAGACCGACGTCTACCTGCCGTACCGTTCGAACCAGGTCGTCTTCGACAAAGCGGCGAGCACCCGAGCGCGCTGATCGAATCCTTCGCGACGGGGTCGATCCCGGCGCCAACCCCCAACTATATGCCGCAGCGGACGGAACGGGGTAAAGCTCACCCTTCAACATCAGGATTTTGCAAACTGCCATTCTCACACATGATCAGCCGTGTTAACTGGGCCTTGCCGTCCGGTCAGTCCCGGGGGGTGAGGCGTAGGAACCTCGGGTCATATCAGCCGGTCGACAATAGATGTCGGTCGGGTGGCCGTCACGCATGTCCAAGGCTCGCCTAAAGGTGGCGGCGCCTTGTGATATGCAGGGTTCCTAACACCCGGCTCCACAGGCCGGGGACCGCCTCCAGACGATACGGGGGGTGGGTATGGTTTTAGTCTCTGCAGCCACGGTCAGGATGATCGTCACAGCTTTGCTGGTTGCGTCGCCCGACGATGTGACGTCGGCGCCTGCAATCGCTGACTTCCTGACCAGCTTAGGCGGGGACACCGCAATGAAGACCAGCAGGTCGATGCCATCCGATCCGCTCCCGCAGATCTATCCGCTGGTGCGCGATGAGAGCGAGATCATCGACTATCGTTTTTTTGCCGAGAAGCCTACCGCTAACGGCTCCGTCACGGCCGAACGGGTCGGTGGAGTGTTCGCGCGAAAATGCGCTGCCAAGGGCGGCCGTATCGAGCCGGATGACGGCGAGGTCGCCCGCAGCTTCCATGGCCGCGCACTACCGCCCCGGGGAAAATTCAAGCATTTTTGGTCCGGAGTGTTGGCAGTGTGTGTCCGTAGTCCCTGCGAGATCATGGGCGGCTATGTTGCCATCACCTTCGACAATCCCGAGCTGGCGACCAAGAGCGATCTCGGTGCACGGTTGTTCAGCCGGATCTCGTCCATGCCTACCCGCACCGCCGTCTACGCCTATCGACCAGAACGCATTCGGTCGCCCGCGTCGTTCCAAGCGCAACAGGCCGCCCGGCGTGCCGATAATGTCGCTGAGCAGCGGACCCAAGAAGCGTTCCGTCGTGACCTCGCCGTCGGCACGGAAACCAACTGTGACACCGTGATTCAGATCCGTGAACCAATGGCCCAGATCGCCGTGCCGCTGGTCCGGCTGACACCCAATGGCCAGTCAACCTTTTGATCAAAGTGCGATGTTCTGGCGCTGCCCGGGATAGCCCCCTGTACCTACAGTCTTTGATTTCATCTCCCAATCTAATGTCATCCCCGTCATCCAAAGGAGACGCTTGTGTCGTTACCTCTTGACCCCGGTAAGTCGGTTACAACTACCCTGTCCGATCGGTTATTTTACTCATCGATCAACCCCTTAGACCTTCACCGCATACTCTGTACCGGCAGCGACGGCATGGCACCGGGATACCCTGGCTATCCGATGCGCACCACCTCAGGAGACTGGATGATTCCGGTCATCGTCGATCTACCTTATGCGATGCTCGCCAGTCTTGAAGCGGAAGCGCAATCACGGCAAATTGGCAACATCGTCCGGGCAGCATTGGTGAAGGCCGGACACGGTACGGTGGACGACATTACAGGCACCAAATCCGACAGATATGCGAGCGACGAAGAGCGGGAAAATATCCGGGAGATGATCACAGCAGCAATGCGATCGCGTTAGCGCAGACTGCAATGATTTTGATGGATTATACGTCGACGGCGAGTCGTCGCTTGCAGGAGACATGAACTCACGAAACTGCCCCAGTATATCGTCGTCTGCAGCGACCTTGCCAGCTGCCCAAGGCCGTCACCTTGGCCTATCGTAGCGGGCATCGGCAGCGGCATTTTCGATCGCGCTGATCGATCATCAGCCCCGATGGATAATGTTGCTCGCCGCATCCGTTCTCGCGTTGATGGTGCTGATGATGGCATGGCTGGAATTGGTAATCGCCCCCCGGTTATGGTGCGATCGGCATCCCTACCTCTTGCAGCCGTCTACAGGGGTTAAAGTAGGCCAGCTGAACCCATGACCGACAACTTGCAGGACAGGACGCCGCGAGCACCGGCAGCTGATGACGACGAACCTTATCGTCGACCGTCCGGCGGGATCCTCGACGCCCTGAATATGGCGGGCGTCGAGGACGTCGATATCGCGTTCGAGCGACCGATCAGCCACCCGCGGCCAGCGTCATTCGTTTGATCGACTTTCGCCAACCTGAAGCCAGCAAACCGCAACCATAATCAACCGTCCTGGCCGCTGTATTTCAGGATCAGTTATGCCTCAGCCGGGCAGTAGCATGAGGATGTGCAATCCGTATCGCAGATCGCTCCATCGCACTGAACCACGCTCCCGATCTGTGCAAAGTGATCGAGCAATCCAGGCGACCCGAACCTGCTCCGAAGGGACGATCCAATCGCATCCATCGCTACAAGATAACCAAGAGAAAAATTCCGCAATCTAGCAATTAGTGATCCCCATATCTCCCTCACGGGGGACAGTTATCGTCGTTCGCAGCGGCATCGCTAACTGGCCGATGCCGCCCTGGCAAATCGTGCTGAATGTTGGCGGTGCGATCTGTGTGATGCAGGTCGCAATGATCAAGGATCAGGCCGACTGGGCCGTGTTACTGGCGCATAGATGCTCGTGTTGATGGTGATCACAACGATGGGGCTGTTCGGTCGGTGCCAGAGACCCTGTCGGCGGACCGAACGACGCTGCTCATGTACGCTAACGGCATCGAACTTTTCGAACGACCCGACCCCGCTTCGACGGACCGTTAGACGCCATTTTTATGTCACGATCATCTTGGCAAACGATATCCCGCGCTGACGATCGGTGATGGCCTCAAGACAGCCATCCGCGTCAGATTGTTCGCCTGACTAGGCGAGTGCCGAGCAGTCGAAGCCTACTCGTGGCAGTGACAACAAATAACAGACAACTCGCTGTGATACTGGCGCCTGAGTCAGCCGGTCCTGGGGGGCCTCGTATCAACCGAAATCGCTTTATCTCCTGGCCGGGTCTCACGCCGGCCGTAACCCCCACGGAAAATCGTAAACGATATCGGAGTCACCTAGATGGTCCAAAGTCGGCATCAGACTCTGCAAAAGGGTAGGGGCACACCTGATGCACCCTGAGGGTGCGGGAAAAACGGCGGAAAACAAGGGCTACAGATAGATGGTCCATACCCCGCTCTGTGCATGGACCACATGGACCGAAGGTAGCACAGAGCAAGTAACGCCATTTTTGGGACGTTTTAAAGGCTGTTGCTCTGCCCAAGGTATTGCGCGCCGGGATCATGCGCTGCACACTCATGCGAAGGGCAAAAGGGGCATTCGATGGCGCGCGTACCGATCACGGTCTACCTCCAGCCGGACCAGCTGGCGGGCATTGAGCGGCGCGCGGCGCAGGTCGGCAAGCAGCGCAGCGCCTGGGTGGCGGACACGCTGGTGCGCGCGCTGGACGACGAACTGCTGCCGCTCGATGAGATCCTGCTCGACCAGTTGACCAAGATGCGCGCCAGCGTCGAGCTGCTGGTCGAAGGCCAGGCCGGGCATGGACCGAAGGGCAAGGCGGGGCTGGCTGAAATCCGGCAACGTGGCCGCGATCTTGCCGCCCGCATGCTTGCCGAAGCACGGGAGCGAGTGGGTCGATGAGCGACCCTAAACGCGCGCGTATCGACGTCTCGAACCAGGCTCACGCGCAGCTCGAAACCGAGGCACGCCGACAGGGTATTACAGTGCGTGATCTGATCGAACAGATCGTCCGCGACATGACCGAACGTCGTGGTCAGACGGACGCCGCGGTTCGCCATCAGCGCAGTACGCATCCGACCCTTTCGAACGAGCCGGCACCGAGCTCGCTGGAGGACAACGCCAAACGTATCGACGCGCTCATCAGGCGTGTGACGGACGAGGTACCGAAAGCGATCGAGACGGTGCGGCAAAGCGGCGGAACCGGGCATCTGCGCGACATGCTCGGCAAGCACAATGCGGTGCACATGCAGCGGCTCGAAGAGATGCAGACCGCGCACGAAAAAGGGCGGAACGCGCAGACGCTGCTGCTCGAAAACGGTAACAGGGAACTGGCCAGACAGATCGATGCCTTGAAGAACGAGGTGGTCGTTCTACGTGCCTGGCACAAAGGGCGGGGCTGGACCTTTGTGGGGGGGGTGCTGAGCACGTTGGCAGGCCTTATGGCGCTGGCCTTCGTGCTGGCCGGGACTCAACCAACGCGCTGGCTGGCGATCCGCTTGGTGGGCGAGACCACGACCGTCGGTGCAGCCTACGCACTTGCCGGCGACGACCGGGCGACGGGTAAGCTCATGGCGCAGACCAAGGCGCTGCTGGACGACGCGCAATTCCGCTCCGACTACACGCGTTGCACGACGCGTACGCGGGAGGTGAAGCGCCGGTTCAGCTGCCGAATTT
This sequence comes from Sphingomonas sp. Leaf20, assembly GCF_001421535.1. Classification (GTDB taxonomy): domain Bacteria; phylum Pseudomonadota; class Alphaproteobacteria; order Sphingomonadales; family Sphingomonadaceae; genus Sphingomonas. Next base: position 53,435 of record NZ_LMKN01000013.1, read on the forward strand.
CGATGCCGCCGTACGTACCGGGGAAGCCATGACCGTCCGCCCCGCCGGTCTGGCCGGAGGCGGGAACGCGGCGGCCTATTACGCTGCCGACAACTACTATACTGGCGAGCAGGAAGGACCCTCCGCCTGGGGCGGGGAGGGGGCAGCCGAACTCGGACTGGCTGGCCATGTTGATGGTGATACCTTTAACGCCGTGCTGGACGGTCGGCTACCGGGCGGCGTGGTCATCGCAGCCGGTGGGGACGGCACGCGCAACCCAGGGTTCGACCTCACGTTTAACGCCCCGAAATCGGTATCGCTGGTGGCGCTGATTGGCGGCGATGCGCGTGTCGTCGCAGCGCATGCCAGGGCGGTATCGGCGACGATGGAATGGGCGGAGGCGCGGTTCGGACAGGCGCGCTCGGGCAAGGCCGGTGAAACGCTGCAGTCGGCACGGATGGTCTATGCGCTGTTCCAGCACGATCTCAGCCGCAAGCTCGATCCGCACCTCCATACCCACACCGTGGTGGTCAACGCAGCCTTACGTGCCGACGGGTCATGGGTGGCCCTCAACAACCGGCCCCTGTGGAAGCAGTCGGCACTGATCGGTGCCGCCTATCATGCCGAGCTCCGATCTGAACTGGGCAAGCTTGGCTATCAAACCGAAATCAACGGCAAGCACGGCCAGTTCGATATCCTCGGTATCCCTCGCGACGTGATCGAGGCGTTCAGTGTCCGGCGCGAGGAGATCCTGCGAAAGGCGGCCGAACTCGGGCTGACCTCGCCGCACGCGATGGAGCAGATCGCGACCCGCTCGCGCGAGGCCAAGCAGGCGGGCGATGCACAGGCGGCGCGCGCGCTATGGGCCCAGAAGGCGGTTGTCCATGGTCCGGCGATCCGCGGGGTGACGCAGGCTGCGTACGACATGGTGCGACCCCGCTCGGTGCTGGATGCGGTGCGTGACTGGGGCGCTGCCCTAGTCGAGCGGGTCACGCGCGGGTTCGGGCCTACGCCGGAGCCGCTGCTGCGCGGTCTGGACGATGTCCGCCGTGGCGGCGATCTCGCCAGCACCTATGCGGTCACGGCGGGCGTCCGTCATCTCGGCGAGCGGACGGCGAGCTTCGAACACCGCGATGTCCTTGCCGCCAGCCTTTCCATGGCGGAAAAGGGGGCGACGGTGCGCGGCATAGAGGTACGGATCGATGCCTTGCGGCAGGCCGGCGTCCTGATCGCGGGTCCGCGTGGCGGTCTCCATGCCGACCGGCTGACGACGCGGGATATACTGGCGACCGAGAAGGCGATCCTGGCCGCGGTGCGCGCCGGTGTCGGCACCGCGGCCTCGCCGATGGCGGCAGGCATGGCGGATGCGGCGCTGACCCATGTGGCGGAGGCGCGCGGCGTGACGCTGGCGGACGAGCAGCGCCAGGCGGGGCTGGCGATGCTGTCCGGCACCGATCGCATCCAGCTGGTCCAGGGCGATGCCGGCAGCGGCAAATCCTTCCTGTTCGAGACGGTCGGCCGGGCGGGCGCGGAAGGCGGGGTGGGGCTGCTGGTGCTGGTGCCGCAGAACAAGCTGATGGAGGAGATGGCCGGGCGCGGGCTCGAGATGCGTTCGCTCGCATCGGTACTTCAGGCGCATGGTCGCAGCGATGGTCGCGCCCGTGCGAGCGAGACGCTGTCCACGCTGATGGCGGGCAAGATCGTCGTACTGGAGGAGGCGTCGATGGTGTCATCGCGTCAACTGGCCGGGCTGATCGACGTGGTGCGGGTAGGGGAGGCGGCAAAGCTGGTGCTGGTAGGCGACGTGAGGCAGATCGCGTCGCCGGCCGCGGGGCGACCGTTCGCGTTACTGCAGGAGGCCAGCATGCCGACGGTGCGCCTCGCCGAGAACCGCCGCCAGCAGAACGACACGTTGCGCGAGGCCGCTTCGCTCGCCCGTGAAGGCCGCATCAGCGATACTGTGGCGCTGCTCGGCGAGCGGGTATGCGAGAGCGCCGATCCGGCTGCGGCTGCGGTCGCGCAATATCTCGGTCTGCCCCCCGGGGAGCGTGACCGCACCGCGCTGCTGACCTCGGGGCATGTACTGCGCGAGGCGGTGCTCGGCGCGGTGCGGGACGGGCTGATCGCCGAAGGTCTGCTCGGACCCGATGTCGTCACGCTCAGGGTCTGGGACAATCTCAACCTGACGCGCGAGGAACTGCGCCAGCCGCGGCACTGGGCCGAGGGCATGCGGCTCGACATCTACCGGCATCAGGCTGGACTGGCGCCGGGCACGTACACGGTCGGCGCGACAGAGTGGGCGACCGGGATCGTCCGGCTCGATCGTGACGGGCATACCCGATACTTTGATCCGCGCAGCCTTCACCATGCCGGACAGGGGGCCGCGCTGGCGGTGCCAGGCGAGATCGAGGTGCGGGAGGGCGACCGCCTGATCTTCACGGGTGAGGACAAGACGCGCGGTATGACCAACGGCACCGCAGTCACCCTCGATCGCCTCGAGGGCGGTATGCTGCATCTGTCAGGCCGCGACCGCGACTATGTCATCGCGCCGGACGATCCGATGCGTGAGCGGCTTGGGCACGGTGCGGTGCTCAACATGCACCGGGCGCAGGGGATCACCGTGGACCGCGCGATCACGGTCATGGACAGCCACGACCGCCTGCTTAACAGCCAAAGCCTGTACTATGTTCTTCAGACCCGGGCACGCGAGGACATGTCGCTGCACACCGACGACCGGGTTGCCTTGGTGGCGGCGATCGAGAGCCACCACGGCGATGTACCGCACGCGCTCGACCTCGCACCCGAACTGTCGCCGTCGGGCGGGGAACGCTTCGATCCGGCGACGGGCGAACTGGCCCCGGCAGGAATTGTGGTGGAAAGTGCCGATAGCAGAGACACGCGCCTGCTGGATGCGATGAGCGCCGCCTTGCAGGCGATCGGGAAGGATGAGGTCATCGTGGCACCTGTCATGCCAGTGCCCGAACCGGTCGCGGTGGCGCGGGGCGAGCCGATCGGACCAAGCCGTAAGGAGCTCGAGATCGAGATGTCTCGAGACTTTGACATGGACATGTAATTCTAACCACGACGGTCAAAGCCGACGCTTACCGGCATTAACCATTTTGGGTCTAATTCTCGGTTAGCGTATGGGCCATGCTTACTTCCCGACAGATCGACTTAGTTCAAGACAGCTTCGCCGAGGTGGTGCCGATCACCGATGCGGCAGCGGCGGAGTTTTACCGCCGGCTGTTCGAAATCGCGCCCGACACCCGAGCGCTGTTCCGGCACGACATGGCCGAGCAGGGGCGTAAGTTGTTCCTAACGCTCGCAACGGTGGTCGACGCGCTTGATCGTCTCGACACGATCGTACCGGTCGCGAGCGAGCTGGCGATCCGGCATATCGGCTACGGCGCCCGCGAGCAGCATTATGCCGCAGTGGGCTCGGCGCTGGTAGAGACCTTGCGCGTAGGGCTTGGGCCAGCTTTCGACCGCGACACCGAAGCAGCATGGATCGCTGCCTATACGATCCTGTCTGACACGATGCTGGCGGCCGTTCGCGAGAAGGTCTGAGCGCGCGTGAGCGCGAACATGGCAGATGCTGACGATCAGCTGGGCGGACAGCTTGGAGCCATCGCCGCGCGCCTTACCGACATCGCTGGGTGCGTGGCGTCCGAAGCGGAGGCCGCGACCGCGGTCATGAGAGGAACTACCGAGCAAGCGCATCGCATTGCTCAGCTTGCCGCGGCTTTGGCCGAGGCAGCCGCTGCGATCGAGGAGGGGGCACGTCGCCAGACGGAGACGTTGGCCCACGCACGCGCTACCCTGGCGATCAACAAGCCGGTGATTGATGCCCTCACCCGATCGGCGGAAGGTGTCGCGTCGATCAGCGTCACCGTGTCGGATATTGCACGTGAAAGTCAGATGCTCAGCCTCAATGCCCGGATTGAAGCGGCGCGATCGGGCGATGCAGGAGGAGCCTTCGCCGTCGTGGCGGCCGAGATGTCGGCGTTAAGCGGTCGCACAAAGCTTGCCACCGATGACATCAGATCGAAGCAAAAATCTGATTTGGACTACCTTTGCCATTGAAACAATTATGTTAGGGTCAGGACCCATTGATCTGAGCGGCTCAATCTGATTCAGGCTCCGTGAGTAGATCGAGGATGAGCGACCTGTACTGGCTGACTGACGAGCAGATGGCGCGGCTCGAACCGTATTTTCCCAAGAGCCACGGCAAGCCCCGGGTTGATGACCGG
>NZ_LMKN01000014.1 GCF_001421535.1 Sphingomonas sp. Leaf20
ATCGTCACCGCGATAACCGCGTGATCGCCACGTCGGCTGCGCCTTCTCCATCGTGGAGATCATGGCAGTGCTGTACCGCTCGTTCGTGCGCTATCCCGGTGGCGATCCCCGGCATCCTGATCGCGACTATCTCGTGCTTAGCAAGGGGCACGGCGTCATGGCGCAATATGCCTGCATGCGCGAGATGGGCTGGCTGAACGACAAGGAGCACATTGAGCGCTACTTTGGCGACGGCAGCGATCTTATGGGATTATCGGACTCGCGTACTCCCGGGCTTGAAGTATCGTCGGGCTCGCTGGGCCATGGCTTCTCAGTCGGCGTCGGGATTGCAGAGGGGCTGCGTCGGCGCGGTACCGATCAGCGCGTGTTCGCGATCGTCGGCGACGGTGAGCTTAATGAGGGGCCGATCTGGGAAGGAATGCTGTTTGCAAGCCATAACAAGCTCAGCAACCTCATGATGATCGTCGATGCCAACGGGTTCCAGGCAATGGGTCGCACCGACGACGTCATGGAACTGGGCTCGATCCGGCAGAAGCTGGAGAGCTTTGGCTTCGAGACCGCAGACGTTGACGGACATGATCAAGGCGCGCTCGAGACGACGATCCGCACGCTGATCGACAGCGATTCCCCGCGTCCCAAGGCGCTCGTTGCGAAGACGATCAAGGGCAAGGGGGTGCCCTTCATGGAACACGACAACCAGTGGCATTACCGCCATCTGTCGGCGCAGGATTACGAGGCGTCGATCGAAGCGTTGCGCGCGGAGGTGGCATTATGAGAAGCGCATTCTCTGCCGCCCTCACCCGGCTCGGGCGGGACAATCCCGACGTTCTCTTGATCACAGGCGATCACGGCTACGCCCTGTTCGACGAGTTCCGGACGGCGTGCCCGGACCAGTTCATCAACGCCGGCATTGCCGAGCAGAACATGGTTGGCATGGCGGCAGGACTTGCCCGACTGGGGTTCAGGCCGTTCGTCTATGGCTTGAGCGCCTTCGTACCGATCCGCGTGGTCGAGCAGATCAAAATGGACATCGCGCATGACGATCTGCCGGTCGTTCTTTTAGGGGACGGTGCGGGCTTCGTGTATAGCCACCTAGGGCCGAGCCATCAGTCCGCCGAGGACATCGCATGTGCGCGTTCGGTGCCCGGACTTACGGTCCTTTCCCCAGGCGACCGCTACGAGATGACGGCGTGCATGGATCTTGCTTATGATCTACGCGGCCCGGTCTACATGCGAATGGGCAAGGCCGATCGCGGCGAGGTCCACGCCGGGACGCTGTCACCGCTCGTGGTCGGCGAACCGATCTGTGTACGCTCCGGTCCAGCCGATGCGCCTGCGCTGCTGGCGACAGGGGCTATGCTTACAACGGCAGTGCAACTGGCAGAACAGCATGGGCCAATGGCAGTATGGAGTGTCCCCTCGGTCAAGCCGCTGTCGACCGAGGCGATCGCCGCGATCTCACGCTCGAGTAGCGCGATCGTCGTTATGGAAGAGCATTCAGTCCACGGTGGACTCGGCGCAGCGGTGACCGAGATCGTGACTGAGGTAGAACCTTGCCGGGTGCTCCGCATCGGTATCCAAGATCGCTTCTCCAAGCACTGCGGCAGCTACGACTATCTCCTGCGCGAGCACGGACTTGATCTGGCCAGCGTGAAGGAGCGCGTGGATGCCTTCACCGCTACTATCTGAGCCGATAGCAATGGATGGCCGCCGTGTCTTTGTGACCGGCGGCACAGGGTTCGTAGGGCGCTCGCTACTGGACTATTTTGCGGAGTCTGCGGCGCAGCATGGTGCGAACTTCGAAGTAGTCGTCCTGTCACGACAGGCCGACGCATTTCTTGCACGCTTTCCTGTCTATGCCGGCCAGTCTTGGTTACATTTCGTCGCGGGCGATCTCGACACGTTGCCCGATATCGGCCGCTTCACCGATCTGATCCACGCCGCGGCCGATACGCATCGCGCGGGCGATCGTATCGCCTGGTTCCATCAGCTCGTCGACGGAACCCACAAGGTGCTGGATTTTGCAGCACGGACGGGCGTCGTGCGAACGTTGTTCGTCAGCTCGGGCGCGGTCTATGGTGGCAAAGGGAATAATTTCCCCACCGAAGCCGACGCAGTGCATGCCCCTGCCCTGTCAAAGACGGCATCCGTCTACGGCCAAGGCAAACGGGCAGCAGAACATTTGTGCGCGCTGTTCAACGAACAGCACGCCATCGGCTGCGTGATTGCGCGGTGCTTTGCAATTATCAGCCCACACATGCCGTTGGACGGGCCTTATGCCGCGGGCAATTTTATCCGCGACGCACTGTCGAACGAGTGTGCCACGATCGACATCGCAGGGAATCCCGAGACGCTCCGCTCCTACATAGATGGACGGGACATGGCGCATTGGCTTTGCGTCATATTGTCGCACGGTGTTGCAGGCGAGGCGTACAACGTCGGCTCGGACGAAGCGGTCTCGATCACGACACTTGCGCGCACGGTCTGCACCGCGTTGTCGATCGATAAACCAGTCCGGATAGATCCTGCCGCCACCGCACGGCCGCACTCTGTCTATGTTCCTGCGATCGGCAAGGCGCGCACGCTTGGCCTCCGGATTGAAACGGGACTGGAAGAAGCGATACGGCACGCTGCGGTTGAGCGCTGCTAGAGCGACAGGACCAACATTCGTGAAGAAAATGATTGGCACCATCAGAGGCATCATGGGCCTCGATTTCCATGTCTTCAGCACTGTGGTGCTGCGTGGATGGGGCATTGGGGCCGGATTTCTCACGACTTTACTGCTACCAATCCTGCTTTCAGCGACCGAACTTGGCTATTATTTCGCCTTCGCCAGCATACTGGGTTTGCAAGTATTCTTTGAGCTCGGGTTCAATCAGGTCATTACCCAAATTGCTGGCCACGAAGCGGCAGAACTAGCAGTAGATGAGGATGGAAGCCTAAACGGCGCGAGCATTCATCTGGCGCGTTTGGGGGCTCTGTCCAGTCTTACCCGCCGCTGGTATCTGGTTGCGGCAGCGGCTTTCGTCCTGGGGGTCGGTCCGGCAGGCCTGCTGTTTTTCGGTCGCAATCACACGCTGTCGCCCGAGGTTTGGGCGTTGCCCTGGCTCACACTCGTGCTGGTGACTGGCGTCAATCTTTACCTCAGTCCGCGGCTGGCATTTCTCGAAGGATGTGGCAGGATCGGCAATGTTGCGCAGATGCGACTATACCAGTCACTGGTCGGCTATGGTTGTGCCTGGATCACGCTAGGTGTCGGAGGAGGAATATGGGCTGCAGTATGCGTACCGCTCGCCGCCTGTATTGGCACTGCCTGGTGGTTGTATAGAACGCGCGGTTTCGGGCGGCGGTTCACCATACCGCTGCGCAACCACAATACCATGTCGTGGCGACGCGATATCCTCCCGTTGCAATGGCGTATTAGCCTTAGCTGGATAAGCGGCTATTTCATTTTCAGCCTGTTTACACCGCTGATCTTCAGTACCGCCGGTCCCATTGCAGCAGGGAGGTTCGGTCTGTCGATGGCAATCTTTACCGGTCTTTCTACCGTCAGCATGAGCTGGATGTATGCCAAGGTGCCGGAATTCGCACGACATGCGTCACGCGGCGATCTCGACGCACTTGGCCAGCAGTTTCGGCCGGCTGCGCTGCGCGCGGTCGGGGTCACCATCGCTCTATGCCTCTTGTTCGTGATCCTCGCGCAGATCGTCGTGCGAATACGCCCCGACGCAGCGACACGGCTCCTCGGATCAACCGACTTGCTGCTGCTCGCGATCGCAGTCATTGCCAATGCAGTAATCTCGTCTGCGGCAACCTACATGCGCGCGTTTCGTGAGGAGCCCATGCTGCCGGTCTCGATCGGCGCTGCAGTCTTGACGTGCGTGGCCGTATACGTCGGATCCGATGTAAGCGTCACCGCCATGCTGGCGCTGTATGCAGGCATTACCGCTGGAGTCACGCTGCCATGGACGATCTTAATATTTCGTCGCTACTCGGCGCGGCAGCGGACACGGATGGCCGGAACGGGGCCAGCCGCGCTATGAACACGGCCCTGTCCATGGCCCTGCCGACGTATAATCGAGGACCGCTCCTCGACACAGCTCTGACGCGACTGATAGCGACGGTCGCTCCCTATGGCATACGAATCCTGGTATCTGACAACGCCTCCACGGACGACACTGCGGCTGTGGTAAGGCGACATGCAGCCCATTACCCATTGCTCGATTATGTCTGCAACGCGGAGAATCTGGGTCCTGACGGCAATTTTGAAGCCGTACTGCGACAGACGTCTACCCGCTACGTCTGGTTGCTAGGCGATACGTATGAAATCGAGGCCGCCGCTTTGCAGCGGGTTCTCATCGCCGCCACAGGCGAGCATGCATTCGATGCGATCGTCGTCGACGTCGAGCAACGTGCAAAGGCTATTCCCGAACAAATCTACACCAACCGCAACGCGCTGCTCGCAGAACTCGGCTGGCACATGACCTGTATGTCGGCACTGATCTTGAATCGCGATCTAGTCAACGCGGGCGCTTTCGAACGATATCGTGATACCTCGTTCATCCATGTTGGTATCGTCTTCGATCATATTTCCCGGCGAACGCCTTCGGTACTTTGGTTAAACGGACAGGGCGCAAAAGCCCTGCGGATCGTCGGCCAGGCCAAGGTGAGCGTCTGGGAACAGCGGATTTTCGAGGTCTGGATCGACCGATGGACTGACTTCGTGCTGTCGTTGCCGGCGACCTACGATCTGCAGGCAAAACTTGCCTGTATCGGGCTTCACGCTCAATACAGCGCGTTGTTCTCGCTCGCCAATATCGTAAAGCTGCGCGCGAGTGGCATTCTCACGATCGTGAAAATAACCCCTCGATGGAACGCGTTGCGCTTGGCGACGGGTCGTACACGTTTCCTATTGCTAGCTTGCGCGCTCGTACCAGCGTCCATCGCCCGGCTCGCGGTAAACATTCGGAGCTCGCGACTATGACACATACAAAGCAGATCGTTGCTGGGTGCGTCATCCTGTATGAATGTGATATCAGTATTGGTGCCAATCTGGCGACCTACGCCGATGACCTTGATATGCTGGTTGTTATCGACAATTCCGCATCGCGTGATCCGGCTATTGTCGCAGCGGTACGCGCTCATGCCAATGCTGAATATGTGTTCAACGGCACCAATCTCGGTATCGCCGCTGCTCTCAACATGGCAGTGGATTGGGCGCGTGGGCGCGGCGCCGACTTCCTGCTGACGATGGATCAAGACAGCAGCTTCGACGACGTCCCGTTCCATGCTTTTCGGGATCGCGTCTTATCACTGCCTTTCGTAAAAGACCTGGCCATCGCCGCCCCCAGCTTTCTGATTGAGGACACTATGGCGACGACCGTCGTCGACAGTCCCACCGTTATCACGTCAGGCAGTATTGTCAGCCTCGCCAACCAGCCCCGGATAGGATCGTTTGACGAACGTCTGTTTATCGACGAGGTCGATCATGATTACTGCTTGCGCGCGCATGATGTGGGGCTGCGCGTCGTTACCCTGCCAGATGTGCGACTAGAGCATCGACTTGGGCAATCCCGGACGGTTTCGGTTTTGGGGAAGACAGTTCGTTGGAATGTCCACGCTCCCATTCGGCACTACTACATGGTTCGCAACGGCCTCTACATGGCATCCAAACACCGACGTCGCCATTTTCGCTATTCCGCAGGCCGGCTGGCCAGCTTAGGCAAAACGATCGCAGCCGCGCTCCTTTTGGCACCGAAGCGCCGAGAACGGTTCGGCATGGTAGTTCACGGCATGCGCGATTATGTTATGATGCGGATGGGCCCCCGGAGCAACGCAGTACACTCACGAAGTGCTTTGAGTGGGCATCAGCCGGATAGAGATCGATCCGATGCATAATCATTTAGAGAATACTAGTAAGGTCAGTGAAAAGCTGCCCGCGCGCCAAACATCACTTTTTTATAGACCGTTCTTTTTAGCCTATTGTGCTTTTACGGTATATTTTTACTATTCCGTTATACAACCATACCTTGCTTCAGGCGATGTCTATGGTCCACGCCTTCTTGCGGACTCTATCACATATGAGGCAATCTGTACTATCGAGCGCGAGTTTCTCGATTTAGCTACTATTCGCGATATTGGCCCCTGTCTTGGGTTATGGATATTTTCTTATAATTCCGGACTACTTTCGTTTGTCAACGCCGGCCTTATAGTATTGTCTGTTATATGGTTAGCCAAGACGTACGGCCGAGCGTGGGAGCCTATGCTCGCCTTGGTATTGATAAATCCCATTACTTTTTGCAGTATTTTTGGTGCAAATAAAGAGGTATTCGCCCTTACGTCCTTTGCAATGTTAGCAATATTCATCCGATCGCGATCCTTACTCGCCCTGTGCATCTGCCTTGTCACGGCGTTGTTTACCCGCCTTCCCGCATTTGCGACAACTGTCTCCTACTGCCTTCTTTTGGTTATAATGCTACCACGATCGGGCAGTATTAGCGCAAATATTAAGCAGAGATACTGGTTTATAATTGCCGGAATGGTAGTTTTTACAACTCTTGTTTCTGTTGTTTTCGGTGAAGCATTGCAGCTTAACTTACTTGGCGATTTTTCCACGGCCGAAGATGTTAGCCGGTCTACCGAGTTTTCTTTGTCTTTGAACAATCTGTCTGCATCAGGTCTTTATACGGTCGTATACGTTATGCGACTTTTATTGAATTTCTATAGCGGGGCGATAGGGTTTACCAATCTTCTACAGGGTGAAGGTGCAAATTATTACACTGTCGCTGTAGCTGGCTCATCAACGATCTTTATTTTCCTTAGCGGACTTCTCGTTTACCGAGGGATACCGAGCGATATGTCGAAGACAGCCGATTTCTGGAACATATTGCTCTTTATTGTCTACGTTACGATACTTCTGTGCTTGTCTCCAGTAATTCAACATCGTTATTTCTTCGGGATTTATATCATACTTGTTTTATTCACCTTTAATAGAAAGGCTGAGTCTTATGCGTAGCCACATAACGAAGATTATTTTTCAGATTTTGTGAATGGGTAGCATAAGTGTGAAAACTGGAAATATAGACATCTATTCATCAGATAAAGTTGGCATTAGCGTTGTGATGACAACATATAATGGATCTCGATATTTACGGCCGCAGATCGATTCCATTATCTTACAGCTTGATGCCGAGGATGAACTCGTAATTAGCGACGATCGATCTAATGACAAAACGCTTGAGCTTCTTAGAGAATATGCCAGCGGTCAAGTGCGAATTGTCCAAACGCCAGGAAATTTGGGCCCAATTCGTAATTTTGAATATGCGCTTGCCCAAGCCCGAGGAAGCGTGATTGTGTTATCCGATCAAGATGACGTGTGGCTAGAAGGTCGTCTCACTCGTGTTCGAGATCATTTCTCCGGGAATACGATGCCGTATGATCTTCTAGTACTCGACAGCAATATTGTTGATGGCGATCTAAAACCGACTCTGGGATCGTTGTTCGAGCTGCTATCTGCCGGACCCGGGCTTATCAAGAACATCTTGCGCAACACCTATGTCGGATGCCATATGGCTTTCCGGCGCCAACTTCTTGACATCGCCATGCCATTCCCGCGCGCTATTCCGATGCACGACGTATGGCTAGGACTTGTCTCGGAAAGTCTCGGTCCAGTGACTTTCGAGCCTGGCGCAACGATGTTGTTTCGTCGATCGGGCGAGAATTACACACAGTCGCGCTACTCGATGATTCAACGGTTAACCTGGCGGATCGGATTGATGACGTCGCTCGTCCAGCTTCGGTTGAGCGCTCGGTTCCGCGAGCGATCAGATCATGCGACGACGGGAAAGGCGACATGACCGACGTGCGTACCGGGATCAGTGGAATAGTTCTGACCCGTAACGAGGAAGCTCATATTCGGCGCTGCCTGCGTAGTGCCCGGCGGGTATGCGACGTCGTTCACGTGATCGACTCGAACTCAAACGACCGCACTCGTGCAATTGCCGAAGAAGAAGGCGCGGTGGTGCATACGGGCAATTTTACCTCCTTCGCCCAAAAGCTAAATTGGGCCAGCGACGAGATTGATTTCGATACCCCGTGGGTAATGCGCATCGATGCAGACGAGGTCCTGTCAAATAATCTTGTTGCGCGATTGCCCGGTTTTCTCGCGCAACAACCAGGCACGATAAATGGTGTGTTCGTGCGGCGCCGTTTATGGTTCATGGGCCGCCCAATGCGTTTTGGTGGCGTTTACCCCCGCCATTCAATGCGCCTGTGGCGCCCGCGCATGGCGCGTTGCGAAGTGCGTGCGCTCGACGAGCATATGCTGCTGAGTGGTGGCGCCAGTACAACGCTCGAAGCTGATATCGATGATATTCCGCTAACCGATCTTGCGCTGTGGATCACCAAGCACAATGAATACTCAAGTCTCGAGGCTCAAACAGCGGTGCATGATAGTGCGGCAGACTCCGGAAATGCTCTTCAGCCACGTTTTCTCGGTAACAAGAATGAACGTATACGGTGGTTGAAGGAAAGGGTTTTCTACAGGATGCCACCGTTTATCCGTCCTCTCGCCTACTACATCTATCGCTACTTTATTCTGCTGGGCTTCCTGGATGGGAAGGCCGGGTTCATATTCCACTTTCTGCACGGGTTCTGGTACCGCTTCCTCGTCGATGCAAAGCTTGTTGAAACGCGCTGGCGTAACGCTGACCGATCGGCTCTGCCGGCAGAAACATCGAGGCGCCTGCGGTGACGTTCCCGAATCTAACGCGGCGCTCAACACTTGGCTTTCTGCGCGCGATGCTCGCGTCCTACCCTGCAGTCCATGTAGGTGACGCGCTGGCCGAGGAAAGCGCGCCAACGCCCGCGCTAGCTGCGCGCGCGGATGGCATTGCCTTTGTTCAGGCTGGCGCAGGTGCGCAGATACGCAGTGTGGAGGCCAAGGCGCGCGAAATCGTTTCGGTGGTCGATTTCGGAGCCAAGGGGGACGGCATTACGGATGATACTGCCGCCTTCAACGCGGCGATTGCAACCGGCAAGGCTGTCTCTGTACCCTACACCGCCGCTGGTTACGCAGTCGCGAACATCGATGTCGTCGACAATATGCAGGTGGTCGGCGAGAAAGCGGGAATGGCACTTGCCCCGACGTTGATAGTTGCCGAGTCAAATGCGGCGGCCTTCCGAAACAGTGCCAGCAAAAGCATCTTTCACTGTGTGTTCGAGAATCTAGCGTGTCGCGCCGGTCCCCGCGTCGTCAATGCATCGTTTTACGCGCAGGCGAAACGAGCCGACTATAGTGCATATTTCACGTTCCGTCAGATCGAGACTTACGGCAATCTGCGAGCAAGCTATGTCGGCCTTTTCATCTTCGCAGTATGGGATCGCTGCCGCGACGGTTATCTTGGAACAGGAACGGACCGGGAGCATAGTGCGATCGTTGCGCTGGCAGATACATACGGTCAGCCCAATCGGCAAAACCTCAACCGCATCAAAGATTCGATGTTCTTTAACGCGTTCGGGGGAGAGGCCGCGATCACCGGCTCCTATGGAACGTTATGGACGATCGAGAACAGTAATTTCGAGGCGTTACAAACGCGTGCTTTCGCTGCGTACGACATCGTCAAAGTGCATTTTTCGAATTGCTGGTTTGAGGGTATCAATGCACCCGCGATCGTCCATGCGGGCACCTTTTCAGGAACTCATGCGGCCTCAACCATCGCATTTGATTGCTGCATCTTTGCCCTGACAGGATCTGCGCGGCGCGTTGTGACTGTGGAGGCGCAGGGGAGCGTCGCGCTACGAGGCAACATGTTCAACCCGGTTAGTGTCGGCGTTCGTCTTTGTGACACAGGCTCGCGGATCACGGTCAACGAAGACAATCTGGCGGGGTCCGGCGCTGGAGCGGCCGATTTCTTTACCGGGACGCATCAGGATAGCTATCTAAACGGGCGGCGTCAGATCAACGGCGCGAGCGACAACAATGTCGCCTCAATGACGTTTCAGAACGAAGGTGGCATCGCGGCGACGCAGGGCTTCATGTCACGTGCTGAAATCCGCGTTGCGTCGTCTTTCGCGACCGTTGCCACTTCCCAAACTGGATTGGGTGGAACGTGCATCGTCTCGGGCTATGATCCCAATGGCGGAGCACAGTTCCGCGTCATCAAGGATTGGCAGGGTGCTACAGTCCGGGATGTCGTGCCACCGCTCAATGCAACCGGCAGGGGAGTAGCGTTCCGAGCATTGGGCAAAGATCTTCAAATGAAGGTCGATACCGGCTCGCTGATCATCTTTACGACGATGTTGCACTAGCGGCCCCACATGTCGTCAATTCGACATGTGGGGCCGTAGATTAGAAGTTCAGTCCAAAAAACTCTTCGAGCTTGCTGCCGACATAGTCGAAATGCTCTGCGCCAAGGGCCGGATACAGGCCAAGCCAGAACGTGTTGTTCATCACCCGGTCGGTCTGCGTCAGATCTCCAACGACGCGATAGTTGACGTGTTCGAAATAGGGCTGGCGCGTCAGGTTGCCGGCGAACAACAGGCGCGTGCCGATCTTGTTCTGGTCGAGGAAGCGGGTCACATCGACGCGCTTGGCATCGACGCCATCGCGCAGCATCAGCGGGAAGCCGAACCACGACGGATCCGAATTCGGCGTTGCCTCGGGCATGATGAAAATCTCTTCGAGGCTCTTCAACCGCTCGGTAAGCAGCCCGAAATTGCGCCGGCGAGCCGCGATGAAGCCTTCCGCACGATCGAGCTGCGCGAGGCCGCAGGCGGCCTGCATGTCCGTGATCTTCAGGTTATAGCCGAGATGCGAGTAGACATACTTGTGGTCATAGCCGAACGGCAGCGTGCCGTGCTGCTGGCCGAAGCGCGAGCCGCAGGTATTGTCGCAGCCGGGCGCGCAATAACAATCGCGGCCCCAGTCACGAATTGATTCGATCAGCGGACGCAGTTCGGCCGACTTGGTGAAGACCGCACCGCCTTCGCCCATCGTCATGTGGTGCGCCGGGTAGAAGCTGAGCGTTGCGACGTCGCCCCAAGTGCCAACCAGCTTGCCGTCATAAGTCGCGCCGAGCGCGTCGCAGCAATCCTCGACCAGCCACAAATCATGCTCGTCGCAGATCCGGCGGACTTCGGCGAGGTTGAAGGGGTTGCCGAGCGTGTGCGCGATCATGATCGCACCGGTCTTCTCGGTGATTGCCGCCTCGATCAGGCTGGCGTCGATGTTGTAGGTCGGCACTTCGACGTCGACGAACACCGGGATCAGGCCGTGCTGGATCGACGGGTTGACCGTGGTCGGGAAGCCGGCCGCGACGGTGATGACTTCGTCCCCAGGCTTCAGGCGACGATCGCCAAGCTTGTGGCTGGTCAGGCACGACAGCGCCAGCAGGTTCGCGGACGAGCCTGAGGTGGTGGTCAGCAGGAACGGTGCACCGACCATCTTGGCGAGTTTCGCTTCGAACTCGGTGTTGAAGCGGCCGGTAGTCAGCCAGCCGTCAAGCGACGCTTCGACCATCATCTCGATCTCGGGTGCGCCGATCACCTTGCCCGCGGGCGGGATCACGGATTCACCGGGCACGAACGGCTTGGGTGCGAATTGCTGTTCGGCATATTGGCCGACCAGGGTGCGGATCTGCTTGCGAAGTTCGTCAGCGGTCATGGGGAATAGGTCCTATGCGGAAAGGGTATGGCTGGCGCGGGTGAAGCGCTCCAGTTCTTCAAGCGAATATGCATGCATGTCGGTGCCCGACAGCCAGGCGCGATGCCAGGCAACAATCCGGTCGAGCGCTTCGGACAACGACCAGCGTGGCTGCCAGCCGAGACCGAAGCGTGCCTTTGAGATGTCGAGTTTGAGGTAGTTGGCCTCATGCGGCTGGACCGACTCGTCGCGCGTCCAGTCGGCGCCGTCGCCCCAACGTGCACACATGCGCTCGACGATCCACTGTACTGGCTGCGCATCCTCGTCGCGCGGACCAAAGTTCCACGCTTGGGCTGCCGCAGGATCGGCCCATAACGCCTGGCACAGCACGAGATAGCCCGACACCGGTTCCAGCACGTGCTGCCACGGCCGGGTCGCAAGCGGATTACGGATCAGCACCGGATCGCCGTCGGCGACCGCGCGCAGGATGTCCGGGATCAGGCGATCAGCCGCCCAGTCGCCCCCGCCTATGACGTTGCCAGCGCGGCCCGAGGCCAGCGCAGGTTGGCCATTGCCGGTGAAGAACGACCGGCGATAGGCAGAGGTGACCAGTTCGGAACACCCCTTCGAGTTGCTGTACGGATCATAGCCGCCCATCGCCTCGTCTTCGCGGTAGCCCCAGACCCATTCGCGGTTCTCGTAGCATTTGTCGGTCGTAACCACGCAGACCGCGCGGACCGACGCAGCTTTGCGGACCGCCTCGAGCAGGTGGACGGTGCCCATGACGTTGGTGGCATAGGTGCCGACCGGATCGTCATAGGAAGCGCGCACCAGCGGCTGCGCCGCCATGTGGATGACGATCTCGGGATCGGCCGCGACCAACGCGGTCTCCAGGGCCTCGCGGTCGCGGATGTCGCCGATGATCGACGTCATGCCGGCCGCGACGCCAGCGACCTCGAACAGCGCGGGGCTCGTCGGAGGGGCGAGCGCGAAGCCGGTAACCTGGGCGCCCATCTGCTGGAGCCAAAGCGACATCCAGCTGCCCTTGAACCCGGTATGGCCGGTCAGAAAAACGCGCTTACCCGCCCAGAAAGCGGGATCCACATTGCCCTTGGTCACGATCGGCGCGGTCATGTCGGAGGGCGTTACCATATACGCCACGGGGCCTTGCCGCTCTGCCACAGGCTTTCAAGATGCTGCTTGTCACGCAGCGTATCCATCGGCTGCCAGAAGCCATGATGCTCGTACGCCATCAACTCGCCGTCGGTGGCTAGTGTGCGCAGCGGCTCCTGCTCCCACGTGGTTGAATCGTCTTCGAGGTAGTCGAGGACCTTTGGCGACAGCACGAAATAGCCACCATTGATCATGCCACCGTCACCCTGCGGCTTTTCGAGGAATTCGGTGATCTGGCCGCCCTCGATCTGCAGTGCGCCGAACCGGCCCGGCGGATAGGTCGCGGTCAGCGTCGCCGCCTTGCCGTGGCTGCGGTGGAATTCGATCGACTTGGTGATGTCGATGTCGGCAACACCGTCGCCGTACGTGAAGAAGAAGAACTCTTCGTCCTTAACGTACTCGGCAACGCGCTTCAGGCGACCGCCGGTCATCGAATCGTCGCCCGTGTCGATCAGCGTGACCTTCCATGGCTCCGCGCGCTTTTCGTGCACGATCATCTCGTTCGCCTTCATGTCGAAGGTGACATCGGACATGTGCAGGAAGTAGTTCGCAAAATACTCCTTGATCACATAGCCCTTGTAGCCGCAGCAGATGATGAACTCGGTGACGCCATGTGCGGCGTAGATCTTCATGATGTGCCACAGGATCGGGCGACCGCCGATTTCGATCATCGGCTTGGGGCGCAGGCTGGTTTCTTCGGCGAAACGCGTGCCGAGGCCCCCGGCGAGAATGACTGCCTTCATTGTCCTACCTCAGTTCGAGCTGACAAATGCGTCGGAGAAGAAGCGTTTGGCTGGAAGCCCCAGCGCCAACAGCTTCTCGCGTGCAGATGTAATCATGGCGTTCGAGCCGCATGCATAAACGACCGTGTCGTCAGGATCGATACCCTGACGGATCGCCGCATCGTGAACATAGCCCCGGGCGGCGCTCCAATTGGCATCGGTGCCCGATAGCAAGTGGTGAACCCCGACGTCGAGGCCCAATCCAACCGGATCCCAGCAAAAGCTCTCGGCTTCGCGGTTGCCCCAGAAGACGGTGAGCCGGTGTTGCGCGGCACGCTCGCGATCTGCCGCAAGCTCTTCGAGGAGAGCTTTTACGGGGGCAATACCGGTACCGGTTGCCAGGAACACGATGTTGGTGGGGCCTTGCTCGCGCAGGAAGAACGTCCCAAATGGCCCCTCGATCCGCAGGAGGTCGTTGGCCTTGGCGCGCTCGAACCAATACTCGCTGAGGATACCGCCCTTGTAGCGCTTGATGATGAGCTCGAGCAGGCCGTCACCGCGCGGCGCGTTGGCGAGGGAATAGCTGCGCCGCACGCCTTCGACGATGACATCAATATATTGCCCCGGCAGAAACCGCATCGGCGAGGCGGGTGGCGTCTTCAGCATCACGCGAACGATGTCGGGAGCGAGCCGCTCGATCGACACGATCCGGCTGGCCATCGTCTTGATCTCGATCCCGGCTAGCCGGTCGAGCGGTTCGATGTCCAACGTCACATCGCTGGTTGCCGATCGGCAGCAAGTGAGGATGAGCCCGCCCCGTGCGTCTTCGGTGCTAAGACTCTCTTCCGTACGGAGCACCTCGGTTACACCTGCGAGCAGCGGTGCCTTGCAGATCCCACAGCGCCCGGTCCGGCAGCTATATTCGAGGGTCACGCCCTCGTTGCGCGCTGCATCGAGGATCGAAACGGCGCGGTCCGCGGTGAAGGTGTGACCGGTATTTAGCGTTACAGTTGGCATGCGATGCAGGCTGTTAGTTGATTCCTCGATACAGTCCAGCATTTGTGCGCCTGGCAAACACCTGTGATTGCACCCCATACCAGGGTCCGTGCGTTGCCATATGTGAGCTAGGAGGTTTTATGACGATTTATCACGTTATTGTCGAAGGCGAAGAAAAAACCTTCGAATATGCGTTCGACGGCGAACCGCAAATTAACCTGACCTTCGAGGACAATGGCATAGTCTACAAGGTCACCACCCGCGCCCATGACGAGAACGACAAGTTTTCGCATACGCTTCATGCTGAAATCGTCTGACCTCACTACGTCAATTGTCGCTTGGCATCCTATCGAGTGCGTAGATTGCCACTGCGCGATTTTCGATGATGTCGACGCCTCTTTCTCTCTCCATTGGCGCCGTGGATGTCTCGGTGGGTAGCCTTTGCCGCAGCCTTGCCGTAACGGGCATCGCTATCAATCGGGCGGCAATAGGAAGATTTAAATGAACAGCCCCGTTCAACTGATCCACCCCCGTCGCCATGGCGACGCGCGCGGTTGGTTCACCGAAACATATAATCGCGATACGTTTGCGGGGCTCGGCATTGACGTCACGTTCGTTCAGGACAACCACTCACTTTCCGCTCCCGCATTTACCTTGCGCGGCTTACATTTTCAAACACCGCCGCGCGCGCAGGACAAACTCGTGCGATGCATCCGCGGGCGTATCTTCGACGTCGCTGTCGACATACGAGCGACCTCCCCTACCTATGGCCAATGGGTTGGTGCAGAGCTGTCAGCTGAAAACGGTCATCAGCTTTTTGTTCCGGTCGGCTTCGCGCATGGCTTTCTGACGCTCGAGGACAATTGCGAAGTTAGCTATAAATGTTCAGACACCTATGCGCCCGAGTCCGATGGCGGAATTCGTTGGGACGACCCGGCAATCGGCATTAGTTGGCCGATGCCTGTCGGGACTGTCCCCGAACTGAGCGCCAAGGACATGGTGCAGCCCGCGATAAAAGATTTTAACAGCCCCTTCCCCTATGACGGCCGGCCCCTCGCGCCTCTCGCCTGAAGGACAGACTAATGCGTATTTTCGTCACCGGCGGGGCCGGCTTCATCGGTTCGGCCCTTGTCCGCCACCTGATGGAAAACACCGACCATGAAGTGCTCAACTTCGACAAGCTGACCTATGCGGGCACACTGACCACCGTCGAACGCGTCGCGAGTTCGAACCGCTACCGCTTCGTCCAGGGCGACATCTGCGATGCGGACGCGGTCCGCGCGGCGATCGCCGAGTTCAAGCCCGACGTGATCACGCATCTCGCCGCCGAGAGCCATGTCGATCGCTCGATCGACGGCCCCGGCGCGTTCGTCCAGACCAACGTCGTCGGCACCTTCACGATGCTGAGCGAGGCACGCGCCTATTGGCTGTCGCTCGGCGACGCGGCGAAGGCGGCGTTCCGCTTCCACCACATCTCGACCGACGAGGTGTATGGCTCGCTCGGCGAGACCGGGCTGTTCACCGAAGAGACGCCCTATGATCCGCGTTCGCCCTATTCGGCGTCGAAGGCGGGGTCGGATCACCTCGTCAGCGCCTGGGGCCACACCTTTGGCCTGCCCGTGCTGATCACCAACTGCTCGAACAATTACGGGCCGTATCACTTCCCCGAAAAGCTGATCCCGCTGATGATCGTCAAGGCGCTCGCGGGCGCCGACCTGCCCGTCTACGGCAAGGGCGACCAGGTCCGCGACTGGCTGTATGTCGAGGATCATGTCCGCGCGCTCCACGCGGTGTTCGAAAAGGGCGAGCCCGGCCGGACCTACAATGTCGGCGGAAACAACGAGAAGCAGAATCTCGAGGTCGTGAAGACCGTCTGCACGATCCTCGATCGCCTCCGCCCGCGCGCCGACGGCCAGCCATACGCCACGCAGATCACCTATGTCGCCGACCGCCCCGGCCACGACAAGCGCTATGCGATCGACGCGACCCGGATCAAGGACGAGCTCGGCTGGGAGCCCGCCGAGACGTTTGAGACGGGCATCGAGAAGACCGTCGCCTGGTATCTCGACAACCAGGACTGGTGGCAGGCGATCGTCGCCGAGCACAAGGCCGACCAGCGTCGCGGGCTGTCGGTATGAGCGATGCTTCCGCATCCGGCCGTATGAAGCACGTCCTCGTCACCGGCGGGAACGGCCAGCTCGGCACCGAGCTCAGGCGCTATGCCTGGCCCGAGGGCTGGGCGGTCACCGCGATCGACATCGACGCGCTCGACCTGCGCGATACCGCGGCGATCGCCGCGATGGTCGCTGGCGGCCATGACGGCACGCCCTGGGCCGCGGTGATTTCGGCCGGCGCCTATACCGCGGTCGACAAGGCGGAGAGCGATATTGTCACCGCCTGGGCGGTCAACGCGATGGCGCCCGCGGCGTTTGCCGAGGCGTGCGCGAAGGCGGCGATCCCGATCGTCCAGGTCTCGACCGATTACGTCTTCGACGGCGCGCGCGAGGGCGCATGGGACGTCAACGATCCGGTCGCGCCGCTCGGCGTGTACGGCGCCTCCAAGCTTGGCGGCGAGCTCGCGGTACGGACCTCGGGCGCGCGCCACGCGATCGTCCGGACCGCCTGGGTAGTCAGCGCGCACGGCAACAATTTCGTGAAGACGATGCTCCGCGTCGGCGCGACCAACCCACGCCTGCGCGTGGTCGACGACCAGCATGGCAGCCCGACGTCCGCGGCCGATCTCGCCGCGGCGCTCGCGACGATCGCGATGCGCCTCGTCGAGGATCCCACCGCCCCCACCGGCATCTATCATTTCAGCAACGCTGGCGCGGTCACCTGGGCCGGCTTCGCACGCGAGATCTTCGCGCAGAGCGCCGCGCGGGGCGGCGCGAGCGCCGAGGTCGATGGCATCCCGACCAGCGAATACCCGACGCCTGCGACGCGCCCGGCAAACTCGCTGCTCAGCCATGACGCGATCACGCGCGACTATGGCATCCATCCGCCCGCGTGGCAGACCGCGCTCGGCAACATCCTCGACGAACTGCTCGGGGCCCCCAAGAAGGACATCTCCCAATGAAGGGCATCATTCTCGCCGGCGGTTCGGGCACGCGGCTTCATCCGGCGACGCTCGCCGTGAACAAGCAGCTGCTGCCGGTCTACGACAAGCCGATGATCTATTATCCGCTGTCGGTGCTGATGCTCGCGGGCATCCGCGACATCCTGATCATCTCGAGCCCCGAATATATCGACAATTACCGTCGCCTGTTCGACGACGGGTCGGCATTCGGGCTGGCGATCTCCTATGCCGAACAGCCCCGCCCCGAGGGCCTCGCCCAGGCGTTCACGATCGGCGCGGACTTCATCGGCGACGACGATGTCGCGCTCGTGCTCGGCGACAACATCTTCTTCGGCGCGCACCTGACCGATCTGCTGGCGAGCGCGGTCGCGCGCAAGGGCGGCGCGACGGTGTTCTCCTACCGTGTCGAGGATCCCGAGCGCTACGGCGTGGTCGAGTTCGGCGAAGGCGGCAAGGCGGTCAGCCTCGAGGAAAAGCCGGCAAAGCCCAAGTCGCACCATGCGGTCACGGGGCTGTATTTCTACGACAACCGCGTCGTCCAGTTCGCGCGCGACCTGAAGCCCTCCGCCCGCGGCGAGCTCGAGATCACCGATCTCAACCGCCTCTACATGGACGCCGGCGACCTGTTCGTCGAACAGATGGGTCGTGGCTATGCGTGGCTCGACACCGGCACGCACGACAGCCTGCTGGAGGCCTCGGAGTTCGTCCGCACCATCCAGCACCGCCAGGGCATCCAGGTCGCCTGTCTCGAAGAGATCGCGTATCATCAGGGCTTCATCACCGCCGATCAGGCGCGCGAAGCCGGCGAACGGTTCAAGAAGACAAATTATGGACGTGCCATCTTGAATGCGGTGAGCGGATCATAACCGTGTTCCACGGCTCATGAGGCCGTATCAGTATATTGCAACATCACGACACCTTCGATTTGGTTTGACCCGAAAGAGCCGGCAATGCGCATACCGCAATATTATATTTATCTACTATAATAAGTGCGGTGTATTTTTGAGTCAGTCTCGGTGACCAAAGACTTTACACAGAGGAAATTACATTGAGCGGTAAGAAAGTAGCCCTCATTACGGGCGTCACCGGGCAGGATGGCTCCTATCTGGCTGAGCTCCTGCTTGAAAAGGGCTATGAGGTTCACGGCATAAAGCGCCGGGCCTCGCTGTTCAACACGCAGCGCATTGATCATATCTACCAGGATCCACACGCGCCCCAGCCTAACCTGAAGCTGCACTACGGTGATCTTTCGGACACGTCGAACCTCACGCGCATCCTGAGCGAGGTCCAGCCTGACGAAGTCTACAATCTTGGTGCACAAAGCCATGTTGCGGTCAGCTTCGAAGCGCCCGAATATACCGCAGACGTCGATGGACTTGGCACGCTACGTCTGCTTGAAGCGATCCGTTTCCTGGGTCTGGAAAAGAAGACGCGCTTCTATCAGGCATCGACCTCGGAACTCTACGGCCTCGTTCAGGAAACTCCTCAGAAGGAGACGACGCCTTTCTATCCGCGCTCGCCCTATGCGGTGGCTAAACTCTATGCGTACTGGATCACGGTCAACTACCGCGAGGCATACGGCATATATGCCTGCAACGGAATACTGTTTAACCACGAGAGCCCGCGCCGCGGCGAGACGTTCGTGACCCGCAAGATCACCCGTGGTCTTGCCAACATCGCACAGGGCCTGGAGACCGGCCTGTTTATGGGCAATATCGACTCCCTGCGCGATTGGGGTCATGCCAAGGACTATGTCCGCATGCAATGGATGATGCTGCAGCAGGAGCAGGCGGAAGATTTCGTCATCGCTACTGGCGTGCAATATTCGGTGCGCGAATTCATCACCTGGTCGGCTGCGCACCTTGGCATAACGCTGCGGTTCGAGGGTGAAGGCATTGACGAGATTGGTATTGTCGACAAGGTCGAGGGCGACGATGCCCCGGCGGTCAAAGCCGGCGACGTCATCGTTCGCATAGACCCGCGCTATTTCCGTCCGGCCGAAGTTGAAACGCTGCTCGGCGATCCAACCCGGGCCAAGGACCGGCTCGGCTGGATCCCCGAGATCACCGCGCAGGAAATGTGCCGGGAAATGGTCGCAGCAGACCTCCACACCGCTAAGCGGCATGCTCTTCTTAAGACCCATGGCTACGATCTTCCAGTTTCGGTCGAAGGCTGATGGAGCAACTTCCGATGCGCATCTATGTGGCGGGCCATCGCGGCATGGTCGGCGGAGCGATCTCGCGTAAGCTGCGCGAGCGCGGCGCCGAAGTCATCACGCGCACTCACGCCGAACTCGACCTGACCGACCAGGCGGCGGTGCGCGCTTTCTTTGCAAGCGAAAAGCCTGACGGCGTGGTGCTGGCAGCCGCTAAAGTAGGTGGCATTCACGCCAACAACACATACCCGGCCGACTTCATCTACGAAAATCTTATGATCGAAGCCAACGTCATCCATCAGGCCTATGCACAAGGCGTGCAGCGTCTGCTGTTCCTAGGTTCCTCGTGCATCTACCCGCGGGCCGTCGAACAGCCAATGCGTGAGGACGCGCTTCTGACAGGCGTTCTTGAGCCGACCAACGAGCCCTATGCGGTCGCCAAAATTGCCGGCATCAAGTTGTGCGAAAGCTATAACCGCCAATACGGTACCGACTATCGCAGCGTCATGCCGACCAACCTCTATGGTCCAGGCGACAATTTTCATCCTGAAAACAGCCATGTAATGCCGGCCCTGATCCGCCGCTTTCACGAAGCGACGGTCAGCGGCGCCAAAGAGGTCGTGATCTGGGGCACGGGGAAGCCTTGGCGCGAATTCCTTCACGTCGACGATATGGCTGAGGCCTCGCTGTTCGTGTTCGATCTCGACAAGGAAACATACGAGGCGAACACTCAGCCGATGCTGAGCCACATCAACGTGGGCTACGGCGAGGATGTCACGATCAGCGATCTTGCACAACTGGTGGCCGCCATAACCGGCTTTACCGGGCAGATCGCCTTTGACGCATCGAAGCCGGACGGCACGATGCGCAAATTGATGGACTCGGGAAGACTGACGGCAATGGGATGGAAACCATCCGTCGCGCTCAGCGAAGGCGTCAAGGAAACCTACGCATGGTTTCTTGCGAACGTGGCAGCTTCCCAACCGCCTGCATAACGAGAGGGGGCAGTGCCCCCTCCTCACCTCCACCCCGTCGGCAGCTGGACGCATGCAGAAGGCGCCGTCCTCGGGCGGCAAAGTATCGCCGCTATACGATGATCAGCATGCGCGCCCGTTTTTATGACAGCCATGCGGAGGGTGAGAATAACGCGCCCGTCGCGCCGGAAACACTCTCGATAGGTTCGTCGCTGTTCGAAATTCGCGACGACTGCCGCGCCCTATAGAAGGGCCGGACTGGGCGATTCACGAACACGAAGATCTTTGATGATCACTATTAACCCTCCCAGGATATCGTGGTCGCCTGTGAGGCCGATAACTGTGCCCCACGTGTAACGCGAAGATCTGAATTGCCGATTGCGAAGCCTTTAAAGGTTTTGAGCATTTTCGGCACAGATCACCCCATGGACACGGGTGGCGCGCGAAGCTAGCATTCGTCGACAGGATATGGGGGAATGCATGAAGGTCGGGGAAATGACGTCGCGGAAGCGGCGTGTGCGCATGTGCGCGTTGCAGACGAGCGCAATCGTGGCGACGTTTTTCGTAGCGGGCCCGGCATTTGCGCAATGCGCGCCGGATCCCACGGTCAACAATGGCACAACGACCTGCACAGGTACTGATGCCGATGGGCTCTCGGTTGCAACCGACAATAGTCGCATCGTCATTGCAAGCGGAGCGACCGTGCGCCCCGGCAGTGGTACTGCTGCGATCATCAGTCGGGCTAATAATGCATCTTTCCAGGTCAATGGCCTGATTGATGGCGGGACGGGCAAGGCCGGGCTGTTCATCACTACCGCTGCCCCCACCACAGTACCGTGCGATCCATATTCAGGGGCCTCCGTCGGCTATTGCGTCCCCGGTTCCACCCAGACCAGCTATCCGTCGGCCAGCGCGACGGTGACGGTCGCGGCGGGCGGTACGATGACGGGCGCGCAAGGGATCCTGATCCGGCGCGATGCCAGCAACACCAATGGCTATATCTCCGCTTCGATCGACAATGCCGGCACGATCACCGGCACCGCGGGGCCCGCCGTGGTCACGGACCAGATCGGCTTTGGCTCGCTCTCGGTCACCAACCGCGCGACCGGGACGATCGGCGGTATCGCCGGCGTGATCTCCTACGTCACCAACGCCGGGACGATCGACGGAGGCGGCAATGCTGCCCTCGCCTCGACCCTCTCGGGGATGAACGTCGTCAACACGGGCCGGATCGTGTCGAGCGGCTCGGCCGCGACGCTGAGCGGTACCGGCAGCTATCTCTACGTCAGCAACGCGACAGACGCGGTGATCGGGGGCAGCACGACCGCGATCCGCACCAGCGGTGCGCTGTCGCTGACCAATGCAGGCACGATCAACGGGTCGGTCGTCTCGACCGCCGGGTCGGGACTGAACAGCACGATCGACACGCGCGGGGGCGTGATCAACGGCGATCTGCTGCTGGGCGCGGGCAACGACACGGTCCGCGCGCGCTATGATGCCGCGACGGGCCGGATCGCTTCGGTCACCGGAACGATCGACGGCGGAGCGGGGAGTGATACGCTGGCGATCGGCGTCGATGCCGATGCGGTGTTCACCCGCGCGGTGCTGCCGACCAATTTCGAGCTGCTCGGCTTCGACCTAAGCAACAATGCGGTGGCGACGCTGGCCGCGGGCTTTACGTCCGGCACCGGCGTATCGGTCAGTGGCACCGGCGCGCTCGTCAATCAGGCCGCGCTCGTGACCAACGGGCAGGCCGTGGTCGCTGCATTCTCGTCCTACGGTCTCGACTTCACCAACCGGGGGTCGATCACCGCATCGCTCGGTAGCACCGGCCTGTTTGCCGTGGGCACGCCATCGACGGTGACCAACTCGGGCACGATTACCGCCAATGGCGGCTCGGGCGTGCAGGCCTATACGATGCTGACCAACAGCGGCACCATCACCGCGACGGGGACCGGCGCTGCGGTCGTCTATGGCACGCTGGCCAATAGCGGGACGATCCGCTCGACCGGGGGTACCGGCGCGACGATTTCCGGCGGGGGTTTCAGCGGATCGACCAACGACGGGACGATCATCGGCGCGACCACCGGTCTATCGCTGTCGAGCGGGCGACTGGTCAACACGGGCACCATAACGGGCGGAACCACGGGCGTTTCGCTGGGATATGGCAGCACGCTGATCAACGCCGCATCCGGCACGATCACGGGCGGTACCGCGGCGGTGAGCGGCACCGGATCGCCTGTTGCGATCGTCAACGCCGGCCAGATCGCCGGTACCGTGAACCTGGTTTCGCCCTTCAGCTTCGATTCCAGCAACGATGTGTTCGTCGATGCGGGTGGCACGGTGAGCGGCGCGATCCGGCTGGGTGGCGGTGACGATATGCTCGTCGTCGACCTGGCAAGCACGGGCACGCGACCGCTCGCAGGGGCGATCGGCGGGGTCGATGCGGGCGCCGGCTATGATACGCTGCGCTACCGGGTCAATGCCGATGCCAGCGCGGCGCTGGCGCTGACCAACGGGTTCGAGGGTCTCGCCTATGAACTGACCAACGCCGCGGCGCTGACGCTGACCGCCGCGACGCCGTTTGCCACCACGATCGGGCTGACCGGCAACGGGTCGGTGACGCTGAACGGGACGATCTCGGCGACCGATCGCACGCTGGTCGATACCGGGATCCGGACGGTCGACCAGCTGACCATGGGCACCGCGGGGCCGGCACAGGCGCTGACGATCACCAACGCCGGCACGCTGGCGCTGACCACGACCACGCAGAACAATTTCTATTCGACGCTGGCGGCGATCGCCGCAGGGACCGCCGACGTCACCAATAGCGGCACGATCACCGTCGCCAATGCGGCCGGCCTCTATTATCCGGCAGTCGCGATCAGCGGCGGGAACACGGTCACCAATAGCGGCACGATCACCCTGACCGGGGGCGGCACGGCGATCATTGGTGCGCGCGACATCGTCAATTCGGGCACGATCACGGATGTTTCCGGCACCGGTGCCGGCGCAATAGGGGTGACGGGCTTCACCACGCTGGCCAACAGCGGTACGATCCGGGTCGATGGTACCGCCGTGCAGGGCAGCTATTATTATTATACCCCCCTGCAGATCACCAACAGCGGCACGATCGAGAGCCGCAGGGCGACCGCCGTCACGCTGGGCTATGGCAGCGTACTGACCAACGAAACGACCGGGACGATCAGCGGGCTGACCGCGATCGACCTCTCGAACGGCGGGACGATCGTCAACCGCGGCTCGATCATCGGCGATGTCGCGGCGACGTCGCCCTATTCCTATGGGAGTGCCCTCTACGTCGCGGATGGCGGCACGGTCGCCGGGAACGTGACCTTCGGGTCGAGCACCGACATGTTCCTCCAGACCGGCACGACGACCGGGGTGAGCGGGATTATCGATGGCGGCGAGGGCTTCGACATCTTCGGCTGGTCGCGCAAAACCAGCGACAGCATCGCGCTCGACCAGCGGACGGCGATCAATTTCGAAGCCGATTACGTCGAGGCGCTCGGCACCGACACGCGCGTGACGTTGACCGCGACGAGCCGTGTTGCAGGCGACCTGTACCTTCGGGGCGACGGCACGATCGTCAACGAGGCGACCATCGATGGCGCCGCACAGACCTATCTTCCGTTCTTCAACACGGCCGGATTGGCCCAGACCAACGGGCTGGCCGCGTTCGTCAACCGGGGGACGATCTCGGGCGGCGTGAACGGCACGATCTACGCCTTCACCA
The DNA here is from genome assembly GCF_001421535.1 of Sphingomonas sp. Leaf20. Classification (GTDB taxonomy): domain Bacteria; phylum Pseudomonadota; class Alphaproteobacteria; order Sphingomonadales; family Sphingomonadaceae; genus Sphingomonas. The sequence continues at coordinate 24,492 of NZ_LMKN01000014.1, forward strand.
ACAGTGGTACGATCGGCGCGGAATCGCTTCTGTCGAACGCCGTGTACCAAGGCGTTTCGTCGGGAACGTTGTCCTTCGACAACAGCGGGGCGATCGCCTCGTCCACCGACTATTTCGCCGCAAGCCTCGATGCCTATGGCATCGACGCTCTCACCGCCAGCAACAGCGGGACGATCACCGGCGGACTTGCGATATCGGCCACCACGCGCCTCGACCAGACGGCTCCGGCCGCAATCGCGGTCGCCAATAGCGGTAGGATCACGTCCACCACTGGCACCGCGCTAGTGATCTCGACCGGCAGCGATTACTATTCGAGCGGCGCAAGCGCGGTCTCGCTGACCAATGGCGGTACCGTCACCGCCAGCGGAGAAGGCGGCGTTGCTGCGGAGCTGTACATACAGGACAGGTTTGGCTCGACCGTCAGCTCGACCTACGCGATCGCCAATAGCGGGACGATCGAGGCGACCGGCAACGGCCTGACACAGACCTATCAGGATTGGGACGGTACGACCTACACCTACACCAGTCCGGCGGTCGGCCTGCTGGTCAATACCGGGACCAATGTAACCGGGACGATCGCCAACAGCGGGACGATCCAGGCGACCGGCACGTCCGCGGTCGCACTGCTGGTATCCGGCACCGCGCTCGACCTGACCAACAGCGGCACGATCCGGGGCGGCACCGGCAGCGTGCTGGCGAACGGCGACCCGCTTGCCGGCACCAGCCTGGCGGGTGCGATCCAGAGCTCGGGCCGCGCCGACGACCGTATCGTCAATACCGGCGCGATCTTCGGGTCGGTCGATCTCGGCGACGGCAACGACAGCATCGAGAACCGCGGCCGGATCGAGGGCAATGTCCTGCTCGGCGCGGGCGACGACAGCTTCCTCCAGCGCGCGGATGCGGTGCTGGTCGGCACCGTCGACGCCGGCGAGGGCAATGACGGCCTGATCGTCGATGCGACCGTGGGTGGCGCCGTCAATGGCGACCAGTTCGTCAATTTCGAGCGCTTCACGCAGGTCGGCAGCGGCAATGTCGCCTATTCGGGGACTTTCCGCTTCGACACGATCGGCGTGTCGGGCGGTGATGTGACGGTCGCGACCGGTCAGGTCCTCGCCAGCACCGGCGCAGTGACGATCACCGGCGGGGCGGGTAACGAAACCGTAACCAATGCGGGTACGATCGCCGGCAGCGTCGACCTGGCCGCTGGCGACGACCGCGTCGTCAACACCGGCACGATCCAGGGCGCCGTGTTGCTGGGTGCCGGCAACGACCGCTTCGTTGAGGGCGCTGGAAGCAGCGTGGCAGGCGATGTCGATGGCGGCGCCGGCGACGATCTGTACACCGTCATGCTCGCCGGCAACCGCAGCGGCATCGGCCAGCGCAGCAACTTCGAGCGTCTGAGCGTCGAGGGCAGCGGCACGCTGGGCCTGACGCTCGACCAGAATTTCCAGTCGATCGCGCTTGCGGGCACCGGCCTCAACCTCGCGCTGGGTGGCTTCGTCGTCGGCACCGTGACGGGCTCGGACGCGGCCGAAATGCTGTCGGTGGACGGCGATGTCGCGATGGTCTCGCTCGGCGCCGGCAACGACGAGCTGGCGCTCGGCACGACGCGCGCGACCGGCCTCTATATGGGCGGTACGGGCGCCGACCTGCTGCGCTTCACCGCAAACGCACCGGTCACGCTGGCCGGCACGGCAACGGGCTTCGAGCGCATCGCGCTTGCAGGCGGCGCGCTGACCGTGACGGGAACGCTCGGCACCGCCGGCACCGCGCTGACCTTCGGCGACGATGCGCAGAACGTCGTCGTCGCGGCGGGCGGCACGCTCGCCGGGATGATCGATCTCGGTGCGGGCAATGACGGCTTCCGCCTGACGGCAGGCGGTACGCTGCTTGGCACCGTCTCGGGTGGAGCCGGGACCGACACCGCGACGCTCGAGCTGGCGGGCGACCGCACGCTCGGCGCGGACATGCTGCGCGACTTCGAGATCCTGAACGGCGAAGGTAGTGGCACGCTGACGCTGACGGGTGCTCAGACCTATGAGCGCGTCAATGCTGCCACCAACCTGACGATTGGCGCGGGGGCGTCGCTCACGGCGCCTGTCGTGTTCGGGGCAGCCGATAACCGCTTCACGATCGCAGGCAGGTTTGCAGGGTCCGTCGATGGCGGGGCTGGCAGCGACACCATCCTGGTATCGGGCGGCAGCGCCGCGGCACCGGTCGCATTCGGGTCGATCGCGAATGTCGAGACGTTCGGCATGACCGCAGGCTATGCGACGATCGCCGGCAATGCATCGCTGAGCAGTGTCGACATGTCGGGTGGTCGACTTGTCGGCCTGGCGGGATCGACGATCCGCGCGGCGCAGATCGCGGTACGCTCAGGCGCGACCTTCGGGTCGGCCGGGTCGGTGATCGGCAACATCGCCGTCGCTGGCACGCTCAGCCCCGGGGCGTCGCCGGGCACGATGAGCGTGACGGGCAACGTCTCGCTTGCGAGCGGATCGGTGTCGCTGTTCGAGATCACGCCGACCGTAGCCGACAAGCTCGTGATCAACGGTGGGCTTTCGATCGCGTCGGGGTCGACGCTCCGCATTGTCGCGGACGGTGCGGTACGGCCGGGTACGTCCTACGACCTGATCGTCGCAAGCGGCGGGATCAACGGCAGCTATACGACGATCGACAAGTCGGCGTCGCTGTTCGGCTTCGTCGTGCAGCGTGCCGACCGGATCCAGCTGCTCGGCCAGTTCCTGGGCGATCCCGCGTTTAACCCGCAGGTCACGCGCAGCATCGACTATGCCAATGCCGCGATCCAGGTGCAGCCGGCGACCAGTACGCTGTTCGCCGCCCTGCCCGCACTTCTGACCGCGAGCGGCACGTCGAACAGCCAGGCGTTCGCGCAATTGACGCCCGAAGCCTATGCATCGGCGACGCAGATGGGCGTCGACCAGACGCTGAGCCTGACCGACGTCGCACGCGGACCCGGCTTTGCGACCACCGACCGCGAGGATGTCGGCCTCTTCACCTTCGCGCAAGGGATCGCGCAGTGGCACACGCTCGGTGCCGATCGCGACGCGGGCACCGCCAAGGCCCGCAGCAGCGGCTACGGCTTCCTCGGCGGGATCGGCATCGGCAACCGTGACTGGTCGGTCGGCGCGTTTGCAGGCTATCTCGACAGCCGCCAGCGGATCACTGCCCTTGGCGCTGCGACCAGCACCGATGGTGTCGTCGCAGGCGTTCATGGCCGCTACACGGCAGGCAATATCCGGATCGGCGCGTCGATCCTGTATGATGGCGGCGATGCGCGCACCACGCGCGCGCTACCGGGGGCGAGCAGCGCAACCGGGCGCTACGGCCTGCACAGCTGGGCGAGCGACGTGTCGCTCGGCTATGCACTGGCGATGGCGGACGACTGGACGCTGACCCCCAAGGTCGGCGTGACCTATCTGCGCACCACCCGAGACCGGGTGGGCGAGGCCGGCGGACCGTTCGCACTGACTGTGGCGCGCGATCGCCATGTCACCGGCTTTGCCGATGCCGGCGTGACATTCGCGCGCAGCGAGGCGTCAGACGCCGCGTTCCGTCCCTATGTCGGGTTCGGCGCCCGCACCCGGATCGAAGGCAAGCGCGCCGATGCGGTCGCAGGCTATGCCGGTGCACCGCTGACGCTGACCGCGCTGGGCGCACCGCGCGCACAGGTGACCGGCACCGCATCGGCCGGCGTCGCATACCGCCTGCCGAGCGGCGTCGAACTGTTCTCGACGGTCGAAGCGCAGACCGGCCAGGACGACCACCGCGAGAGCATCGCTACGGGCGTACGGCTGCGGTTCTGAAACATAGGATGGCTACATGTCGATGTGTCGACATGTAGCCATTTATGATGACTTTTGGGGAGCTAGGTAAAAACCGGATGCCTTGCCAAGTATCGTAGCTTGCACGGAGGCTCGGTGTTCACCGCCCATTACAACGCAACGATCTCGCCACATCACGTTCGGCCTACCAAAATCGCCACAGGTCAGACGTCGCCCGCCTAGCTCCCCGACCGTTCTCATCTCAACACTGCGTGATCGCTGACCCAGAAGCTGCCGCTTTGTTTCTGGGCAATGCGGTGCGGGAGGTTGAGGGGCGGAAGCGCTGGCTTCGGTTCTTTCGCACCATCGCCGTCACAATATCCGGCGGGCGAGCAAGAATGGACCGGGACGAGGTAAAGCGCCTTTTCGTCAATCAGGGTTCGTCCGAGTCCGGGTAGAATGACTTGCCAAAAGACCGGGTTGGAGAGGAAATCGGACTGTGCGCGAACGCGCTGGCGCCCACCAACCGGACAGTCGGTCGGACACGACCCACGCTATCATCGGGCAAGGTGATGGAACTATCGCCAGACGCGATTGCTGATAGGAGCCGGTGATTACCTGGTGGCGATGGAAAGCTATACGAACGTGACCTTCGGAAGGCGACATATCGCGATCATTGCACCGCCAACCGCCGGGCATATCAACCCTTTGGTAGCTCTGGGTGCCGCCCTCGCATCGACCGGATCCCGGATCACCGTGGTTCACATGGCTGAGGCGGCATCGCTTGTAACCAGTTCGGCAGTGCACTTCGCCGCGATCGACCATCCCGCGGACCACGAAGGTTCGCTGGCGAAACATATGTGCACGTTGGCAAACCCTTCAGGGTTTATCGGACTCCCCAGGATGATCCGCAGCACTGCCACAATGACCCGCCTGCTTCTCGAGACCTTGCCATCAGCTTTGACGAGGCTTGGCATCGACGCGGTAATTGCGGACTCCGTGGAACCGGCTGGCGCGCTGGCGGCTCGGCATCTCCGTTTGCCGTTTATCACCGCAGTTACCGGGTTGCCCCTCCTCAGGGAGGAAATGGTCCCACCGCCGTTTCTTGGGTGGGCGTATCGTCCGGATGCGGTCGGTATCAACCGGAACAAGGGCGGTTACGCGGTAAGCGATCTACTTATGAGACCGATCACCGGTACCGTCTCGACCTACGCCCGTCGTTGGGGTCTTGATCCAGACCCGAAATATCAGTGGTCGGAACGCCTGCAGATCGCCCAATGTCCAGCAAGCCTCGACTTCCCCCGCGCCGCACTTCCAGCAAGTTTCCGATATGGTTCACCATGGCGGCTTGGCGAACTGGCAGAAACCCTCCCGGTGGAGGACGGGCGGCCGTTGATATTCTGTTCGCTCGGATCCTTGCAGGGTGCGCGGCGAGCGCTGTTTGCAGCGATGACGAGCGCATGCGCCGCTGTTGGTGCTCGTGCGGTGGTAGCGCATGGCGGCGGGCTGAGCGACAGCGAAGCCGCCTCGCTTCCCGGTGATCCGCTGGTCCGGGCGTTCCTGCCGCAGACCCAGATCCTTCACCAATGCTCGGCCGCGATACTGCACGGCGGCTTTAACACCGTGTTGGACGCTTTGGCTGCCGGAATCCCGATCGTGGCCGTGCCACTGGCGTTTGAACAACCAGCGACGGCCGCACGTCTTGTGCGGATCGGCGCCGCTTGCACTGTATCTCCGGCGGACGCACGCCGGGGCGGCCTTGAACCGGCGTTGCGACGCCTGTTGACCATCCCGACTTATCGCCGGGTCGCACGCCAGTTCGCCGCGGATATTGCCGCCGGCGGAGGCGTGACCGAAGCAGCGGCGCTGGTTAATGCCGCCCTTGGCGATCAAGAGGACCTAATGCCGACAAGGCGGAGGTCAGCGGACGAGGAGACGGCCTGCGCCGCGTGAGGCGCTGGGCAAAGATGATCGCAGGTGGCGCCAGGATCAGGCCCATGATGACGTCCGCCCCATAATGGCCACCGAAAATTGGCGTCGCAAGAATGGTAAGTACCGCCCATGCCGCGCCTGGGACCGTCAGCCGGGGTATGGCTCGGAACGACCAGATGAAGATCGCAGCGAGCGTTGCATGGAAGCTCGGGAAGCTGACTATTCCCATAAGCATCGTGAGATCCAGCACCTTGTGCGATCCATCGCGAAGGCCAGTGATCAATCCTTGCTCGAGCCATGCCACAGACGGCCAAAGATGCTGGTAGTGTGAAGGATCAAACAGGTTGCCCATTGCGGGCGTCAGCCCCGAGATCAGGATCGTGACGAACCCGGAAAGGATCGCTGCGCACACGGTAGTCCTGAGCACGTCGAACTTTGACAGGCTGCTCAGCGCCACGATCACGACAATCATCTGAACCGTTAGACTGTGATAGGCCAATCCTAGCACCCAGATCGCGGTCGGAAATTTGTCGAGGAGAGCCAGTATCACTGGCCAGTTGAACCCGATCATGCGGTCTGCCGCTGCCAGACGGTCGTCCCACAGCAGTCCCGACTTCGCGGCCAGCGCATAGGCCAAAACAACGCCCAGTAACGTAAAGAGCGTCATTTGGAGGAAGGCGGTTGCGCCAGCAGCGAGGCGAGGTCGCGCGGTGCGCCGGCCGATGATGATAGCCACGCTGAGTGCGACTAACGCCAAGACAGCAGGCACCGCCCGAACCCGATCAATTGAAAATGCATGGGGATATTCTGCAGCGATGAAGCTCAGCATCATCGCCGCAATCAGCCCCCATGACGGTATGTCTCGACGGTCAGCGGGTAAAGTCGGCGCAGTCATTGCGGTCGAACGCAGATTGTACGCATGCGGTACCATCGACGTTGCGATCCGCTACCGCTGCGGAAATGCTGTGCATTCCTGAATGACCGAGAACCAACCCGGTATAACGGCTTGTGGCCCCTTCCCTCATTGTCACGTCAGTTGCCATCGAGCCAGATGAACGGATGGACGACGTTGAGAAGCGTGTAAAACGGGCTGAATGTCTGGAATTAGGCGAAAGCCGTCATACTGTCCGCATTGGGAAGGTGGCTTAAAGGCTAATTTTGCGTCGGGCCATCTCGGCGAAAGCATAGTGCGCGATAGCCGTCTCGGATTTTTTCCTAAAAATGTCAGCGAGATCGAGCAGGTCCTCGTTTGGGAGCTCTATGATTGATGTCTCGATCTGAGTGAGACGCTTCATTGCGGCAGCATTCTGCTCTGCATCCCGCTTCATCCGTATTTTCAGCATGCGATCATCGTACCACCAATGACCTGCGAGGGCAGGCCCCCAAAGCCCACCACCCGACTGTCGCCAAAGTGCTAAGTTTCGCGACAGCGCGCCAAGCACTCACCCTGTAGATATCAGAGCTATTTGGCAGGGTCTGTCAGCGATAAATGGCAAGTCACAGCGGCGCATAACGTCTCGAAAACGATGGTGTATCGGGACACGTCGGGACTGAACCAACATAGCCTACAACAGGCTTTTCCAACTCTGCCGGGGCAGGGTAAGCGTTGGTTACAACGACAGCGAGGTGCGGAGGTGAAGATGACCTTTCTACAAGCAGCACTGAACGGTGATCGTCGGCATGACGCCGTTCCCCAGACCCCCGGCGCCATTGCGGCCGATGCCGAAGCAGCAGTGAGGGCGGGGGCGCAGTCCGTCCATGTTCATGCCTATGACGGGGCCGGACGGGAAACTTTGAACGCGGTCGAATGCGACGCGGTTGTGGCAGCGATCCGCGCGCGGTGCCCCGGTATCCCTGTATCGCTCACGACGTCGGCCAGCATCGTCTCTGATCCGTCGCAGCGTCTGGCGATCGTAAAAGAGTGGGCCGTCCTTCCCGATCTCGTAACGGCCAATCAGGGCGAGGCGGGCATTGTCGAACTGGCCGAATGGCTTCTCGGACGCGGCGTAGAGATCGAGGCCGGATTGCTGTGCCCGGATGATGCACGTCGGTTCGTGGCTTCGTCCTTGCCCGATCGGTGCCGTCGCGTTCTGATCGAGCCCCTCGATCCTGATTCGGAAATTGCCTTGCGGGATGCAGCGGAGATGGAAGCGATCCTCGCTGACGCGGGGGTCACGCTCCCACAAGTACATCATGGCTTTGATGGGTCGTGCTGGGCGGTGAACAGGCGGGCGCTGGAGCGCGGACATGGTATCAGGACCGGCATGGAGGATGTGGTGGTTATGCCGGACGGGCAGCCAGCACTAGACAACGCTCACCTTGTCATCGCCGCCCGCGCGCTGATCGACGGGTTAGTGACCTGCGTCTAACGAACGGCGTCCCAAGCGGAAGTGTGCATGCCTTCCCAAAAACGAAGATTCAGCGGGATCGTCGTGGCAGAATCACGCCGCCTTTGCCACAGGTGCGGAAGGTTGGCGTCCAAGCGTCCGGTACACAGTTGGCCGTGATATCGAGAACACCTCCGCAAGATCGCTGATCGAATAATCGTCGGTGTCATACATGCGGCGCAGTTCCTTCTGCTGACGATCCGATAGCTTGGGCTTCTTGCCGCGCAGCTTCCCCTTCGAGCGCGCGACGGCCATACCTTCGCGCGTCCGCATCCGTATCAGGTCGGCCTCGAACTCGGCAAATGTCGCGAGGATGTTGAAGAACAGCTTTCCCATCGGGTCGGACGGATCGTGGACGCTGGCTCCGAGCTGAAGCTTGATGCCCCGCACGGCGAGGTCATCGCCGATGGCCCTCGCATCCGGCACCGATCGCGCGAGACGGTCGAGCTTTGGCACCACGAGCGTGTCGCCGCTTCGTACCGCCGCCAGCGCCTGATCCAGACCGGGGCGGCTGCGGTTTGTGCCGGTGAACCCCTTGTCGGTGTATATCCGATCGGCCGCGACGCCGAGCCTGACCAGCGCGTCCTGCTGGGCGGCAAGGTCCTGCTTGTCAGTGGAGCAGCGGGCGTAACCGATCAATGTGTGCGTCATGACAGAACCTGTAACGTAAAGGGGTCCCTCAACGCAAAAGATATAGTACCATCTATGTGAGACTCGGCTTTTGGCGGTTTCCCGTGCCTCGACAGGTCAGGCAGCGACCGTCCGCTGAACGATCCTCTATCGGACGGGGTAGATCACCATGGCGGATGATCGGGGTCTGGAAATTGGAAGCGCCGAGGTCGCAAAGCGCTTGGCCGTGTTGCGACCACATCTGGTTGATGGCGTGCCACTGACAAGGGTGGCCGAGGTGATCCGCCACCGGCTCGCCGACGTCATCGTTCCGGCGGAATGACGCCCGCCTTTTTCCACGTTCGCGCGACGTGTCAAGAAAACGCAGTTTTCTTTACACGTCACACGCCATGTGCAAACTCTTCGGCAGAATGTTGATCGACGTCCTCGCCCCATGCTGACGCCCAGCTACGCCATCCCCGCCCTGCCCCCGCCGGGGCTGGAGGAAACGCCCGCGGTGCTCCGCGCGCTCGCGCAGGCGCACCGGCACCTCGCCGAGCTGAAGGGCCGCGCCGCGTCGATCCCCAACCAGGGCATCCTGATCGATACGCTCGCGATGCAGGAAGCCAAGGCGAGCTCCGAGATCGAGAACATCGTCACCACGCAGGACGAGCTGTTCCAGGCGCGCGCCTTTCCCGAAAACCCATCGTCCCCGGCGGCAAAGGAAGTCGCGCTGTATGCCGACGCGCTGCGCCATGGCTTCAGCGAACAGCACCGCCTCGACGGGCTGCTGACCAACACCATGATCATCACCATGTTCCAGATGCTCAAGCGCACCGACAGCGGGTTTCGCGCGACGCCGGGCACTGCGCTCAAGAACGACCAGACCGGCGCGATGGTCTATATCCCGCCGCAGGACGCCAATGCGATCGTCGCGCACATGAACGCGCTGGAGATCTTCATCAACGACGATGCCATTGGGGCGGACGGGATCGGGGGGCGCGGGCACAGCGATCTCGACCCGCTGGTCAAGATGGCAATCATCCATCACCAGTTCGAAAGCATCCACCCCTTCCCCGACGGCAACGGCAGGCTCGGGCGGATCATTAACGTGCTGTACCTGACGCGGACCGGACTGCTCGACATCCCGATCCTGTATCTCAGCCGGTTCATCACCAGCCGCAAGGCGGACTATTACCGGCTGCTGCAATCGGTGCGCGATACCGGCCACTGGGAACCGTGGCTGCTCTACATGCTACGCGGCGTCGCCGAGACCGCGCAGGAGACACTGCGCCTGATCGAGGCGATCCACGGCCTGATGGCCGATTTCAAGCAGCGCCTGCGCGCCGACCACGCCCGGATCTATTCGCAGGACCTGCTCAACAACCTGTTCCGCCACCCTTATACACGGATCGATTACGTGCAGACCGAACTGACCGTGTCGCGCCCGACCGCGACCAAATATCTCGACGAACTGGCGGAGGGCGGCTTGCTGACCAAGCACCGGATTGGGCGGAACAACTATTATATCAACCAGCGTCTGGTTGCGTTGTTTGTGGATGGGGCGGCGTGATGGAGTGGCCCTTGCTCACGCTCAAGCAGGCTGGCGTCGCGTAAATTGTTTGCGTGCACGCGACGCCAAGTCCGGTCACGTCAGATAGGCCCACTTGCGCGGCCAGTTCCCGCATGGGCGCCGACCAGGCAAACCCGATCAGGTCATCAAGCGTGACACGGGGGTGGCCCCAGCGGTACATTCGCCTTGGATGCTAGACCGCCCTGGACTAGGAAAGCCGTTAGCTGCTCAGGCGATCAGCCACGTCCCGTCGGGCTCCTTGTGGACCTTGTTCTGCCACAGGTAGCTCTCGCCGCTGTCGTTGGCGGTAAACAGGATGTCGAAGGCGAACTCGTTCGCAGCGATCCGCCGCCAGTTCTGGATACGGGTGACGGTAAGGCATCCGACCATATCGTGATGTCGCATCCGCTTTGCCGGCGACATGGCACCCGACCATCCATTGAACATGACAGTCCCTCGCGATCCGACGAATTTTTCGACCAGGCCCCGTGTCGCCATGTCGTCCTGCACGCACATCAGCGTGACGATATACGGGCGCAGCGTCGACAGAGCGGCCGTCACGTCGGTCTTCAACGATGCCGGTGCGGAACCGAGCGCCTTATCGACAGCGGCGGACTGGGTAGGGTTAGGCTGGGCCAACAAGGTCGTAACAGCGGCATCTGCCTGAGCCGAAAGTCCAGCCAGGGCGATCATGCCTATACCCATTCCGATTAGCCGGCCCGGCGAGATATGGCGCTTCCGATCGAAATACATTTGGCCGCTCCCTTTCAATCTGCGTTTCTGCGTTACCATAACCGGCTTATACGCCTTGTGACCGTCCACTAATCGCCGGCGTTATCGCACTTTTCCGCGCCACGGTTCTATTCCCTGGCGGTCAAGTTCGGCTCGGATCATTCGCATTTTTTCAGGCGATGCAATTGCCCGCAACAGCATCAGCGTTTCGATCTGAGCGGCGTTCGGTATTGCCAGCTCCGGCTGCACTTGGGCGCTTGCGCTATTACCGGTATCAGCGAGCCGATCGCGGAGTTCGTCCAGCGTTTCGCCCATATCGATCATGGCCGCACGGATACTTGCCAGCTCTTCCTCGACCCGATCGATCTGATCAAGGCGGTCACGTATGAAGGCCGCGATACCGACCCCCCGTTGTTCGGCTTGGGCGGCAAAAACAAGCGCCTGCCCCTCCCTCAACCGGACCTTGATGGAATCTGACAGCGCCATATTGCCTCCAACCACAGGGTGGACCCAATTTTACATGATAAACTACAATGATTATAGTTAGTTGCACCATAATAGGGTCCGCGTAGGGTCCCACCTAAACGCAAACTTTGGGCAACTGGCGTTATTTATCAATGACTTACCGGCACCGAAAGGTGCGTATGGTGTACGACCCGAAATCACGGATTTAAGGATCGAAAATGAAGCCCTGACAGGTCCGAAACGGGCTGGCCGAGCTTAAGGGGGTCCAAACTACCCTGATGAGTGCAGCTCAGCAGGCAAGCTTGCCCAATGATGCAAGTGTGATGCGTTTATAGTGCAAATATAATGCAATTATGATGCATTCTTGCGCAAAAGACGCTCTCCAGAAAGGATTGGAGTGCAAATAGGGGGCAATTAGGGTGCGGATAGAGTGCAGGAAGGGTGCAAATTAGGAGCACTGACGTACATCGGACGCCAGATGGACGCCAGACGGACGCCAGACGGACGCCAAATGTTGATCCGGCTTACGGCACTCAGGCGTGATCGCTCTAGTTGGCTTCGAGACGCCGGCGTATCTCCTGCCTGTCACCCATTATCAAAAGAGTATCGTTGATAAATCTCTCAAGATTCTGGTTTAGGTCGTAAATGATTCCCCCCAACAGCAATCGCTGATGGCCTGAAAACCCGTCACGCATTTCCAGCATCAACATTCTCGCCAATGACACGAACTGCTCAGCCTCCTCGGCCATCCATTCGGCATAAACATCCTTGGAACAGCTCATGCCAATTGGCCTGTTCAGCGTGATCTCTGTCATCCTAAGACACAGCAAATTCTCAAGCTCGCCAAGACCTGATCCAGGCTGCCGGCATTCATCCAGCCCGCCCAGCAATTCCCGCATTTTCTGTTTCAGATCGCTCACCGCGATGCCTCCTCACCTAGAATGGAGGCAGGCCCGGCGCGCAAAGCCGGGTGTTAGGAACCCTGCACAAGCACAAGGCGCTGCCACCTTTGGGCAAGCCTTGGACATGCGTGACAGCCACCCGGCCGAGAAGCTCTCGACCGGACTTGTGATCATCGGGGTTCCTACGCCCCACGGCCGGGATTGACCGAACCGCAGGTCTATGGTCGCAGAAGGGGACGCTTCGGACAAGCAGCTGCAGCAGAGACGGGCGTTTTGACGATCATTCCCCCATCGAGCCAGGACGATCCTGCCATGAGCGATCCCCTTCCGAGTTTCCGTACACTGGCCGAGCAAACCGCCTACACTGCCGTCCTGGCTGACCTCGCCGGCCGCGATCGGGGAAACGAGGCGGTCATGATCTTCCGCGAACCGACCGACCCGGACGCGGCGGTGGTCGCCGATGCCATGATCCGCGCCGGCAACGTCAGCGATGAGCTGTACGCCCGCCTGCTTGCCGCTGCCGATCACCTCTATGCTCCACCGCCGGTCACCCGTGCAGTCGCATTCGATGCGTTTGGTACGCTGGTCCATATCGGTCGCAAGCGGCATCCATTCGAGCGGCTGATCCGGCAGGCCCGTGACCGGGCGGAGGCCCTGCCCTGGCCGATGGTCCAGCCGATCGGCCTCGCGGACTATGCCGCTGCACTGGGGTTGCCGCACCCGGACGCCGAGCTGGCGATGCTGGAGGAAGAACTGGCGACGATCGCGCTGTACCCCGACACGCTGGATGCGTTGCGGCGGGTCCGGGAGCAGGGTGTGAGGATCGCCGTCGCCTCCAACCTAGCCCTGCCCTATGCGGCTCCATTGAAGGCCCTCCTGGGCAATCTGGTGGATGTCTGGCACTTCTCCTTCGATGCAGGCGCGGTCAAGCCTGACAGGCCGTTCTACGCCGGCCTGACGGCCAAGCTCGGCTGCGAGGCCAGTGAACTGCTGATGGTGGGCGATACCTGGCGCGACGATATCGTCGGCGCCGTCCAGGCCGGATCGCGTGCGCGGTGGGTCGATCGCGAGGGCCGTGCGTCCCCTGCCCGCCGATTTATCGCCGTTCGCGAACTGGGTGAAGCCTATCCCGATCGTCGGAGAGCGGGGCAGATGACGGAGCTGGAACTTGTCCGCAGCGGCATCGATGCAAATCTTGACTACCTTCATGCCCAGCGGTGGGCGCTTCAGGCGGCACAGTTGCGGCAGACCCTTACGAAGGCCCCGGACACGGAAAAGCCAGCTGCGACGCGAGCGCTGGACGATCATTACGACACGCGAGATCAGCCTGAGACCAGCCGTGCTGCCCTTATGCGGAACGCGATTGCGACTATCGCGGCACGCAAGCATGCGTGATGACCGCGCGGTACCGACCGTTGATGACGTTCAAACATTTCGCCCAACCCAGGAGGCTGGTAAGAGGATGTTCGAAAACATACGCTCTCATGACTCCTTTGCTGGCGAAGAGGCCAGCGGTTGCGTCGACCTTGGCCGGTGTGCTGCGGGCGCCTGATCGACGACGATCGATCAGGCTCTCATCGGCGGGTTGGTTAGCACACTACCCGTATCCGTCGCTGGGCCTATCCTCCGTTTAAGTTCAGGCGTCGGACGAACCTGCCCCACCGTACAGTGTAGATTGCCTCTGCGTCCGGTCACGGGGAGTGACGTATCCGGCAATCGCGAACCTTGGCGGCTTCCCCCCTGCCCCGGCCCGCGAAAGACGATGCGCGAGGCGCTCTCGTGTGAGCTGAGGATCTTCGTACAGGTCACGCAGTGCGCACAGGCGAAAGACGTTCCACCATCGCTGCCAGCGGTGTTCGGCCGCATCGTGGAGCATATGGCAGCGCTGGCATAATGCGGAGAGATTGCCCGGCAGGTTGTGGCCCGGATCATGATCGAGATGCGCGCAGGCGAGCACGACATAGGTCGTACGGACGCTAAGCATGTCCAACCGTTCGCGAACCGCGATCCGTCGACCACGGTCCGAACGCCAATAGCCGGTATCGGCATCCCACCATCGCCCGTCGCCAAGATGCGCGACGAAGCGCAGATGCGGCCGCGCACATCGCTCGCAGCGCGCACCGGCACGATCGAAACGGATCGTATCCGACAGCTGCTGCCAATCGATCGGGTAAAGCCAGCGGTTCTCGGGGCGGATCGGCATCACGACTATATGAGTCAGTGCGGACACGAACAAAAGCGAAATCTACGACATGTCGTCATGTCGACGTGTTTACATGTGAGTTCGTCGACGCGCTGATCTGGTTTCACTCCGGGACGCTGTCTCGTGGGAATGTCGAGGTGTCGATGACACGATTTGTCGAGGACATCGGGCTTGAGGCCATGCTGTCGAAACCTCCAAACCGCGTGTCGTATCGCCACTCACGTACCGCCGGCCAACATGTCGACATGGGCGATCTTTGGGCCAGCCATCTTCGAACCGCCCAACGCAAAGCGCACGCGGACGGCCACTCGGTCGGCTCGGGCAGATGTTTCAGGTAAAGCCGCGAACCGCGCCACAACCCATCGTCTAATGCCACCACCCTGTCCGGTGCGTATTTGCCTGGCTGCCGCACTGGGTGCGATCGGCATCTGCACAACACCATATGCGGCTCCCGAACGATCGGATGTAGAGAACACCATCGTGTCCGTCGGGCTATATCTAGAATGTCGACATGTATGATCGTCCACGTGTGTAAGTCTCGACATACAGCAGGACGAAAGCGATCGTCCTCGTCAGCGGTGTTGCACTGTCGCCATGTAGACATGTAGGAGAGCCGACATGCCGACTATCGCAATCATCAGCCAGAAGGGGGGGGCCGGCAAGACGACGCTGGCGCTCCATCTCGCCGCTGCCGCTCATGACGCAGGGCGTGTCGCGCTCGTCATCGACACCGATCCCCAAGCGACGGCCAGCCAATGGGCCAGCTGGCGCCAGGATGCGCCCCCGGAAGTCATCGACAGCCCACCGCCGCGGCTTGCTGCCAAGATCGAGCAGGCAATAGGGCAGGGGGCGGAGTTCATCGTCATCGATACGCCGCCCCATGCCGACAGTGCCGCGCGTGCTGCCGTCGAGATCGCCGACCTGGTCCTGATCCCGTGTCGTCCCAGCGCTTTCGATCTGTCGGCAATCCAGACGACGGCGAAGCTCGTGCAGTTGCTCCGCAAGCCTGCCTTCGTCGTGTTCACGGCCGGCTCGCCCAATGCGCCGCGCATGTACCAGGAAGCCGGCGAACTGGTCGAGGGCTTCGGTACGCCGGCCTGCCCGATCCAGATCCCCGACCGTGCCGCCTTTCGCCACGCCAGTGCGGAAGGGCGCACCGTCATGGAATTCGAGCCCGACGGCAAAGCGGCGGACGATGTTCGACAGATCTACGAGTGGACGTGTCGACAGCTCAACCTGTCGACACACGCAGCGAAGAAGTCTGGCTCCAAGGCCATGATGAAGAAGGGAAAAACACTAGCATGAGCCGCAAGCCGTCTTTTGCAAATCTGCGTGATCGCACTGCGCCCGAGCCGGTCGTGGCACTCCAATCGACACAACAGGTTGCCGGACAAACGACAAATCAGCCGTCGACCCCAGCGCTGGCGGGGCAGGGTGGGGCATCGGGTCCCGCCAGCCGCCAAGGCCGCAAGCAGATCGCCGGGTTCTTCACACCCGAAATGTCGTTCGCCATGCATACGCTGGCGCGACGGCAGGGCAGGAGCCTCCAGTCGCTGATGGCGGAGGCCTTTAACGACGTGTTACGCAAGCACGGGGAAAGCCCTATCGGGGATTGATGGAAGGCCGCTCTCGTCACCTTGATTTCGGTCGGCAAGCTGGTGTGGGATGGGCGCTTATTGCGCGAAAATCACACGCAGCCACATTCGGGGGTTGCCATAAGACAGCCTTTTTTCCCGACCCGACTACTGTTCGGGCTCACCAATCAACGCTCGAAAATGCGTTGATCGCTCGATCATCCTGCAAATATCACGACGGTTCAGCCACCGGTGCGGCCTGAGGGTTCAGATGCATAATCCGCATGATCCCTTAGGGAGCATTCGCGCCGACAAAGTCGGCGCGTTCAGGGTTTTCCGCGTGTTATTCGGTAGTGATCGTCAGGTACCGTCGCTGTGTTTGTCGTTAGACAGAGCGTTGCCCGGCTAGGGCAACACCTTTGTCACCTGTATCTATAGAATTCATAAGCGGTTCTGGATCGTTTTGAGTTTCACGCTCTGTGCGATCGATCGCAGCGCCCAGCTTGGCAAGGATTTTACCCAAAGGACCATCCACGGTTATCTGCGCAAGCTCACGGCACGACAGCGTATCCAGCATCGCCGCGGTTTCCAGCTCATGATCCATGCGATGCTGAACGACGTCATCCGGCAGCGGTGCAGGACGCATCCAGCGGGGCAGGTAGGATCGGACGCTGCCAGGCAACAAAGGCCGATAGGCGTTTGATGTCTGAACGTAGCGCGGTCCGGGCCCTTCACTCTTCACGCGGTTAAAACGTCGCTGACGCACCAGAAAACCGATCGCTTCGAGGATCACGAGCGCGCGGCCGACCGTTGCACGACCAAGCCCCGTCGCCTCGGCAAGATAATCGTAGGAAGGATAGACGCGGCCGCGATTCAACCGCGCCAGTGTCAGGATTTCCTCAAAGACCCGGACGGCGCTGCCGGTCAGTTTGGCAATGCCCCGCTCGACGGCCGTCAACGTCCGTTCCCCCGATCGCGCATCACGGCGCAAACGTCGCGCAGCATCAAGGGTCTTACGCGCGACATGCAGCAAACGGTCGGTTTCACCCTTGGCCGGCACCGTCCAGAACGCCTCCTCGAAGCTGCCCGCCTCCAGGCTGTCGCGCAGCACAGGCGCGCCCGTCCGGTGCGGCGCACCCGATCGCCCCCCGGACCGCCCAGGCGACCGCTCGTGCGTCAGCCGGCCGAACGCCTTAAGCGCGGCATCGCCTATCGTTATAGTCCCCATCGTCCGTTCCCTTTTGAGGGTGGCGGAAACAGGCAAAAGTCAGCCGTGGCACGAAACGCGCATCCTTGAATTCAATCTGAAAAGCGCATATTTAGGGATCGTTGTTGAAGCGATCGTTTGTGCTTGCCGGCACGAACCTAGTATGTGCTTTTGGGATGCCCGGCCTTTGTGCCGGGTTTCCTTTTATCCGCTCACAGCCATTCCTTCGTCACCAATGCCATGGGCAAGATAGGGCAGGGTGCCGATCTGAGCGGCGTATGCATCCTGCGCCAGCGTAGACGCTGCGCGCGATGCGGCTCAGAAACGCCGGCACTTGTCCTCCCTTGCCGATGATCGTTACGGCCACATCCTCGCTCATCGGATCCGCAACAAACCGGATTCGACGAACGATAACTGCCGTTCAGTCATCCTTGCGGTTTATGGGGGCAGGGCAAAGCGCCAAGGTTCGTGCTTTCACACGGAAAACCTGGGAAATGTTCGTGCTATTACACGGAAAACTCTCGCCGAGGTCCGATAGCTTGGCCGGGTAGGTCGACGAGCATCGAGTTTGCGTTCGTGCTATTACACGGAAAACCTCGTGCCTGCCTGCAGACGGATTACGCGTCCGTGCCGTCTTCAAGGATTTCGGGCTCTCTTTTGGGTCGAAAGCCGATCGTCGTGTGCAACCGCGGCCGACCACCGCGTCCCGACGGAATTTTCGTTTCGACCACGTCGAGAGTATATTCGGGTAGACTATCCTGTTCGGATACGTCGCGAAGCTGCTTCTTAAAATATTCAAGGCCACGTCGGTCCGAAGCGCAGCCTACGCGCGCCGCGAGCTCGCCAATATCGAGTGTGAACCCGTCGTCCTTGCAGTTGAACTTGGCCAGTTCGTACAGACGCCGTTCGATCGGACCAAGCTTGAAGAAGTCGTGATGATATGCGGCGATCCGCTGATCCGTCAGGATCGCACGATACAGCCAATCGCACACCATGACTTCGACCCATTTTACCCGGCGCTCGCCTGTCGATGTCTTGATGTACTTGATGTCAGCCTTGAGCAGCCAAGAGAAGGAGCTGTCCGACCCTTCGCCACCGGTTTCAATATTGGTGACAATCTGTGTACCTTGCAGCCTGTTCAATGAGGCCTTGAGCGACGTATAGGACCGTGCCGACGAGTTCGTACCGGTAACGCGGAAAAGATCATTGGCGGTAAACGTCATGATCCGGTCGGCTTTTTCGCCATTTTCCGCCCGCTCCGCCATCAGACTGGCGATATAGAGCAGGATTTCCTTGTCGTAGATCGTCGCGACGCCGGTCTTGCTCGGATTGATCTCGATCCGAGCTTCGCCCGATTCAAAGACCATCGGCGTCATATGAGCCTTTTTCGACAGGGCGAAAAACGGAAATTCAGCCACGGTCCGCTCGCCCTGCACGTCGCCGTACAGCGGGCTATGCACTGAAAACAGGTCACCCTGAAAAACCGAAACGTCGCTCATGATCCCAAACTCGCCTTTATCAGCGATCAACCTGTGTCGGTGCCTCATGCTTGTCCAACGGAAAGGGGGTTTTCCGTGTGATAGCACGAACATTAGCTGGGCTATTCTCCGGGCAGACGCGTTCGGACCGCCAGCCCTCGAAAAAGCACAGCAGTTTCTGTGCAATAGCTCAGAATTCCGTGTGGCGTTGCGTGCTTTCACGAGGAAAACGCTAGGCTGTGGCATGTGCCGTACGACCGGAACAGGAGACTTCGTGCTATTACACGGAAAACCCCGTCAGCCTCCAGGCCGCCTGCCAGTTGTGATCGCTCGAGCCGACAATGTCGGCGCTACCTGTGTCCACCGATGAACGATATTGCGGTCTACTGCAGACGTTTTTGGTCAAAAACGGAATCTAGCACACCAACATTCCAACGTGTCGAGGTGTCGAGGTGTCGAGGTGCCAAGGGTGTCGAGTACGCCTGTTTGTGCGTTGAAGTCCGATGATCGTCCTACGGCGTTTTATTCTGTATATTGAGTAGGTTATAGGAAGCGTTGGCCCGCATGATCCTTGAATAGATCCGCATTGCGCACATAGTCGGCGAGCACCTGCACCGATTTATGCCGGCTGACTTCCTGAAGTTTGAAGATCGTCGCGCCTTGCGATGCGCCCTCCGTGAGGAACCCCGCGCGTAAAGAATGCCCTGCGAACTCCGTCGGGTCATAGCCTGCTGCCGCCGCATAATGCTGGACCAGACGCGCGATCGCACGGTCTGACATCGCAGCAGGGGTCAGCGCATCGCGACGCGAGAGACGTCGAAACAGCGGTCCTTCAGCATGTCCGGCCGCAGCCACCCACGCGAGAAGCAACGCCTTGGGCCGAATGCGCGAGCCCTCGGGAATAGCGATGCCGATGCCTTGCCGGGTCTGATCGGTTTTCGAATGGGCAACCGTCAGCCTCAGCCCTTCGGGCACGATTTGGATATGCTCGACCTGCAGTGCGACGATTTCGGAACGCCGTAACGCCGCGGCCATGCCGATCGCCAGGATCGCGCGATCGCGCAGCGCCCGCAAACCTTCGCCGTCGATCGCGGCCAGCATGTTGCGCAACGCGGCCGCGTCTGCCGGACGCTTCTGCCGTTTGGCACCGCCATGTTCCGTGCGAATGCCCGCGAGCACTTCAGCCAGACGCCCCGCGGTCGGCATTGCGGTCGGTGCCGGATACCCGCCAGCGCGGTGATGATGCCCGATCGCCGCCACCCGCCGGTTGATCGTTGACGGGTTGAGCCCCGCCGTCGCCTGGTCGCTGGCAAAGACCGCAACGATATCCGGCGTTGCCGGCAGCGATGCCAAGCCGTGCTGCGTGCACCAAGCGGTGAAGATTGCCCAATCGGAATCATATGCGCGCCGCGTCGCACCGGCACGGGCCGATTTGGCGTACGCGGCAGCACGCTCGATCTTTTCATGCAGGACCGCGGGCAACATCGGTTCATCCGAGTGCAGGGCGACGAGCGCGGTTCGCGATGACGTGAGGTCCGGATCGAACGGGATCGGTCCAAAAGTATGGGAAGCGGCCATATAAAAGCGTGTGCCACGCTCAATTCCGACGCGCTACTCTTATGTCCGGGAATTACATTTATCGGACGTAACAGCTCACGTTTCGCCAGCTCGTTACATTCGGCACGAGAAGCAAGCGCATCGCCGCGTGCCGTTTCCGCGGTGACGCGGACGCTGCAAAGCCCTAGACTCGTTTACAATGGGTCGCTGCGGCGAACCTTCCGAAACGGATAGATGCAGATGACAAACAGCCAACGCATTGTCGCTATTGCAACGGGAGCCGGCGTGCTTTGCCTCGCTACTGGGGCTGTAGCGCAGACCCGAACCGCGCGCGACACCGCGACGGCTTACGGGGCGCGGCTGGACGCCAAGGGGGAGCCCGCGGGGCTCAACCAGAATCGAAACAATAACCGGATCAATAGCCGGCTCGAGACCCGACTCCGGCTTCGTATCGAGCGCTACCAGCCTGACAGCGTGGCCGATCCAACCGCCGCCTTTGCAACGCAGGTCACTGACAATGCGCGTATAGGCACAGCCTCGACGCTGCCGCAGTCGTCGCAACCGGACGACCGGTTCTCTGCGCAAGCGTCGTCACCTTTCTTATCTCCGTCAGAAATAGAGCCAGACGATGATACCACAGGGTCGTACTAAACCTGGGGGCCCCCGTTAAGGTCACGCGGTAGTTCCATCAGACTGCGAGATGATTTAGGGGCGCGCATGGCTTTTTTACGTCATCGGCTTGCGCGCTTTCGCCCGAGCCCCTCATTCGTGCTGCTGGCAGCATTCCTTTTCGTCCTCTGGGTCGCGGGGGGTGCCTCGCGTGAAAATGTTTCGGGGCAGATCATTGCTCGTGCGGCAGCCTGGGCCTCGATCATACTCGCGATCCTCTTCACGGGGCGTCCACGTATCAAAGAAGCCCGAGGGACCGCGCTGCTTCTCCTTGCTGCAATCATTTTATGCGTCGTGCAACTGGTGCCGCTGCCGCCCGATTTATGGCGCGCGTTGCCTGGTCGCGCAGCTTTCGCTGATCCAATCGTCTCGCCACCTGACCTTTGGCGGCCTTTATCACTCGTTCCCGGCGCGACCCTCAACGCGCTCTTCTCGCTCGTGGTGCCATTCGCCGTACTTCTGCTCGCAACAGGGATCCATGAAGATCAAAAGCGGTGGCTTCCGGCCATAATTCTTGCGGTGATCGCCTCGTCACTTGTCATTGGGCTAATTCAGATCACAGGGACCCGGATCGCCAACCCATTGGTCAACGGTACACCGGGCGCGATCGACGGACTGATTGCAAATCGCAATCATTATGCGTTGATCCTTGCTCTGGGCCTTCTGATCACCCCCGTTTGGGCGTTCGGCTACAGCGGGCGATCGAAGAACCGCGCGCCGGCTGCCCTTGGTTTCGTCGTATTGCTCGTTCTCACGATCCTAGCGACCGGGTCACGTGCAGGTCTAGTACTTGGCGGATTGGCACTCGCGTTGGGAGTAATGTTGTCGCGGCGTAGCTTAAGAACTGCATTCCAACGCTATCCTCGATGGGTTCTTCCAGCAGTAAGCATCAGTCTCATAGCGATGCTTGCGATCTTTGTGCTCGCGAGCATCGCGGCGGATCGCGCGGTATCGATCGATCGCCTTGTCGACCAAGATGCCGGACAGGATATGCGGGGTCGCGGCCTGCCCATCGTGCTCGCGATGATCCGCACCTATTTCCCGTTTGGAACAGGGATGGGAAGTTTTGATCCCATCTTTCGAATGCATGAGCCATTCACCCTTTTGAAGCCAACCTATTTCAATCACGCGCACAATGATTTCCTGGAGATCATACTCAACGGGGGGCTGCCAGGGCTACTACTCCTCCTCGTCGCTATCGGCTGGTGGGGATGGAAGAGCTTGCTCGCATGGCGCGGAGACGCGGCGTATCTGCTGCCTCGGCTTGGCTCAGCAATGCTACTACTTATCCTGATTGCCAGCGTTACTGATTATCCCGCACGCACGCCTATAATAATGGCATTGGCGACCATCGCAGCAATCTGGCTGGAAGGGACGGTCCCCTCCGCGAGCGGCAAAGGGTCTTTACCCCCGACGGAGCGGCATCTATGACCAATATGGCTATCCCGTCTTGTAAAGTGTCTTCCACGCGTATGCGAACGATCTGTTTTGCCCTTATGGGGCTACTTGCCGTTCCTGGCATCGCCCTCTCGGGTTGCGCGCATCAACCGCCACTTGTGTCGAACGATCGCCTCACCGTCGTACCGGACAGTACGGTCCTACCCGCCCCCGGCCGCAAGGATTTGACCGCGGGCGATAGGCCATCTTTGATCGGACCGCTCGACACGATTCAGGTCGATGTTTTTAATATTCGCGATCTCAGCCGCGAGGTCCAAGTCGACGCCGGCGGGCGAATTGCCATGCCGCTGATTGGCACGATCGACGCAAGCGGCCGAACTGCCCAGGAGCTTGCGCAGTCGATCGAGACTGCGTTGCGCGGCCACTACGTTCGCAACCCCGACGTTACAGTGAACATCCGGAGTTCGGTAAGCCAAGTGGTGACGATGGAAGGGCAAGTTATAGAGCCCGGCCTCTATCCGGTAACGAACCAGATGACGCTCCTACGTGCGATCGCATCCGCCAAGGGCTTGTCTGAATTTGCAAAGCAGAACGAAGTCGTGATCCTACGCACCGTTGATGGGCGTCACATGGCAGGGCTTTATGACATCGATGCCATCCGCCGGGGTGCCTACGACGACCCTGCAATTTACGCTAATGACGTCGTTGTCGTCGGTGACTCACCCGCACGACGTCGGTTCCGCGATATAGTCTCAGTCGCGCCGCTTCTTGCCGCGCCGCTAATTGCTGTCCTGCAGTAAAGTTCGGATAAAAGCATGAACGCCGTAACGACGAACCTGCAGCCCGGAGCTGGCGCATCGGAACCGATGCCTGTCTCGCCGCGCCCAATCGACAGCGAGCGTACGCCGCTCATCCAGCAGTATCTACGCATCGCGCTGCGCTGGAAATACGTCATTATTGGCGTGACCGTTGCATGCGTTGTACTGGGGCTTGTCATTACTTTGCTGATGACTCCCAAATATACGGCAACCGCGACTGTCGAAATCGCGCGCGATGCCAACCAGGTCACAAATTTTCAAGGCGTTGAACGCCAGACGAATAGTGTTGATCAGGAGTTTTACCAGACGCAATATGGCCTGCTAAGATCGCGTGCTTTATCGGAGCGCGTTGCAACGCAGCTTCGCCTCGTTGACGATCCCGACTTTTATACGATGTTCGGCATATCGAGCGATGGCCCAGCGTTTGAGCTTTCAAATGGACGCTACAGCGCAACAGGACGTGCCGAGCGCCAACGCGTCGCTGGTGAGGTTCTCCAGCAGAACCTTTCGGTGACCCCGGCGCGACTGTCGCGCCTCGTCGATATTTCGTTCACTAGTCCTCGCGCATCGTTCTCGACACGTATCGCGAACGCTTGGGCAGAGAACTATATACAGACCAATCTTGAGCGCAAAGTTCAGGCGACATCATACGGGCGCAACCTGCTCGAGCGGCAGCTTGCCTTGCAGAAGCAACGACTTGATGAAACCCAGCGCCAATTGGTGACCTACGCCACGCAGCAGCAGATCATCAATCTGCCTTCGCAGGGCAGCGGCGCCAACGGCGCGGTGACCTCAGAGCGTTCGATTGTCGCGGACGATCTTGCAGCGCTCAACACCGCACTGACGCAAGCAATCACCGACCGCATTGAAGCCGAAGCACGGTACCGAGCTAAAAAGGGCGGCACACCAGCTGAGGCGCTTAGCAACGTGGCCATAAACAGCCTGCGTCAGCGCCGCGCGGAGCTTGCTGCGCAATATCAGCAGCTAATGGTTCAGTTCGAGCCCGGCTATCCGAGTGCGAGGGCGATGAAATCGCAGATCGACCAACTCGATCGGGCGATTACTCGCGAGGAATCGCGTGTGTCAGGGTCGATTGAAGGCGCCTATCGCATCGCAGCAGCTCGCGAAAACTCGCTTCAGACTCGCGTCAACCAGCTGAAGTCGAGTTATCTCGACAACCGTCGGCGTAGCATTCAGTATAATATCTATCAGCAGGAAGTAGACACCAACCGCGCACTCTACGACGGTCTGCTTCAGCGCTATAAAGAAATTGGCGTTGCCAATGGCGTCGGAGTTAACAACATTTCTGTCGTTGATATTGCCGATGAGCCGCAGCGGCCGTCCAGCCCACGCCTTTTCCTTAATCTGCTCATCTCGCTCTTAGCTGGCCTCGCATTGGGTGCAGCCACGGCTCTGATCCTTGAGCAAATGGACGAGGCGTTCGGTGATCCTGGCGAAGTGGAGCGCCGCCTTGGGCTCGCTTTGCTTGGGTCGGCACCGAAGGTTGCTAATAACAGCTCGCCACGCGACGAACTGCTTGATCGTAAGTCCGATCTTGTCGATGCCTATCTCGCCATCAGTACAAATCTTGGCTTTACCACCGAGCATGGCGCGCCTCGTTCGTTGTCGGTCACGTCGACGCGCCCCGGCGAGGGGAAGTCGACGACCGCACTTGCGCTTGCGATAATGCTAGCTCGTGCCGGAAAGCGTGTGATTCTTGTCGACGCCGATATGCGTGCGCCGTCGGTTCACCACCTGGGCAATGTCGGGCACGAGCGTGGCCTTAGTAACTTCCTCGCGGGCGAAGACGCTATCGAGCCTTTGACGTTCTCAATGGTCGATTTTGGGTTCACTGCGATGTCTGCAGGGCCGATCCCACCCAATGCAGCGGAGTTGTTGACAGGCAACCGCCTCGCCCGATTAATCGAGCGGCTACTCGAAGATTACGATCACGTCGTAATTGACGGGCCACCGGTGATGGGCCTCGCTGATGCGCCGTTGATCGCTGCGCGCGTTGAGGGTGTGATATATGCAGTTGAGTCGCATGGTATTCGTGCAAGCCAAGTAAAAACCGCACTGGGTCGCCTTGCTGCCGCCAACGTTCGTATTTTCGGCGGCGTGCTGACCAAGTTCGAATCACGGCGTGCAACGTACGGTTACGGATATGACTATGGATATGGCTACGGTCGCGAAACGAAAGGCGAGGGCTGAGGCGAGCGACATGCCGCGCTCCCCTATTCGTAAGCGTCGTTCACGCACGGCGTCGGCTGGGCGGATTGCGCTTGCCTGCGGCGTTGCCGTGCTTGCGCTTCCGAGCATTACGTTCTCGATTGCGCAAGTTACCGCTAAGACACGCCCTGCGGCTGCCGATGCGATTTTCCCCTATGACGGCCGCCTGACCGCGCTACATGCCAGCGCGCTTGTCACCCCCGAAGCGACTGCGCGTGACCGCGTCGAGGTACAAGCTCTTTCACGCACGTCGCTGCGTCGGGATCCAACTGTGGTAATTGCTGCAGCTAATCTCGGGCTTGCGACAGTGGACGGTAACGGAAAAGGCGGACGCCGCCTCCTCGCTTACGCACAAATGCTTTCTCGCCGGAACGTTCAGACGCAATTGTGGTCGATAGAAGATGCTATTGCACACAGCGACGTTGTCGGGGCGTTACGCTGGTACGACATCGCTCTACGCACAAAGCCAATGATGAGCGATCTGCTCTATCCTGTTTTGACGCAGGCTGCGCACGATCCTGCGATCCGGACCGCGCTAGTGAACACGCTAGCCGCCAAGCCGCTTTGGACAGACAGTTACATTACCTATGCCGCTGAGCAGAAGGACGATCCTGAAAATACCGCAGCGCTTTTCTCAGGGCTCCGCGGGCGCGGGATCGCGGTGCCCGAACCCGCGCGTGCTGCAGTAGTCAATGCCTTGCTTAATGCCGGCAAGGCCGATCAGGCTTGGAGCTATTACGCGAACGTGCGACCTGGCGCCGATCGCCACCGCTCGCGCGATCCTCGCTTTGCTGCATTGCTTCAGACACCGTCGTTGTTCGATTGGACGCCGGTGAATGATGGCAGCATCTCGACGTCGATCCAGCGCACACGCGAAGGCGGTTCGTTCGAGTTCTCGGCACCAGCAAGTATCGGCGGACCGGTGCTTCAGCAGGTGCAGCTCTTGCCGCCTGGCACGTACCGTGTTGCTGGACACAGCAGTGGAATAGAGCAAGAAGCCCGCGCGCTTCCATACTGGAGCCTTATTTGCCGCAGCGACGGGCATGAGCTGGGGCGCGTCGCCATGCCGAATTCAGCGACGGCGAATGGCGTGTTCACAGGCACCCTCACTGTACCAGCTAGCTGCCCTGTGCAGGTGCTCACGCTGTTTGCGCAGCCATCGGACGCAACCAGCGGGATATCAGGTCAGGTCGATCGTATAGTACTTACACCAACCGGTTCGGGTAGAATGCCCCATTAAACCGAGTTTTGCGGTGATGATCAATGTGTTAAAGGAAGCGTTATCTTCGAAACCTTGCGCCGATCATTGTCTCTTATGTTACTAGAGCAAGGAACTTCGGAGCGGATAACGCTCAGCCCCACCGTCAGACCGTTCGAGACACGCCTTATGTTGTGATATGTCGTAACTGACTGTATCGAGTGCGTAATTACCTACTTTCTGCGTCTCAAAGCAAATATGATGCGCTAAATTCTTTGTAATGCCTTTTTGCGAGTCGACATGGTGCACGAGCAACGATCCGTTCTCAATTCTTCGTACATCTGGCTCGATCGCATTCGGTATCGAGTGACATTTGGCGTCTTATTCTGCGTCATCATACCGGTATTGTTTAGGCAATATATTTTTGATGTCTCTATATTTTCCCCAACCCAGTACAATACCGCGATTGGCGGATTATTTGCCATTTTACTTGGTTATATTGGATATAGAAGATTACACGTCTTTCCAGGCATTGCGTCTGGCGGCTATATCATAACTAGCTTCACGATTATGTTCGGAATGCTATCGTTGATACTGATCTTTTTTCGGATTGACTATAGCCGGGGGCAGTTCCTCGTTAGCTACCTACTTTCGATAGCGTTTTTTGCGTTTCTCCATTTCAAGATCGACAATCACAAAAGGCTGGTTTTTGGGATCGTGCCAGGAGGGGCAACGGACCGGCTCGACCGGATCGATAACGTCGTATGGCATCAGCTTGAGCAGTTCCCAGGACCGGTCTCGGAAATCGATGGCGTCGTCGCAGATTTGAACCACGATCATAGTGACGAATGGGACGTCAGGATCGCTGACCTAGTTCTACAAGGTGTTCCCGTCTATCACGTAAAACAGGCGGTAGAGCAGCTAACTGGCCGGGTGGAAGTAGAGGCTTTGTCGGAAAACACGCTTGGGTCGATCAACCCAAACGATGTTTTTCTTAAGACTAAGACGTTCATTGATGTAATACTTGCCACATTAGGTGTAATTCTTCTTGCGGTACCTATGGCTTTAGTGGCTTTGGCGATTAAAATTGATTCACCGGGCCCGGCGTTATTTCGTCAGGTCCGCGTCGGGTTTCGCGCGAAATCTTTCCTTGTATACAAGTTCAGGACCATGCGTCACGCGACGCCGGCTGCGCCATCTAGCGCGCGAAATGCGGCAATCACGCTGGATAACGATCCACGGATCACCCGATTAGGGCGCTTCCTTCGACGTTCGAGGCTCGATGAGTTGCCACAGCTCTTTAATATTATCAAAGGCGACATGAGCCTCATCGGGCCGCGACCTGAGGCATTGGCGCTGTCGGAATGGTACGCAACCGAACTTCCTTTTTATCATTATCGGCACATTATTAAACCTGGCGTTACTGGATGGGCCCAAATCAACCAGGGCCACGTCGCAGATGTGGCGGATGTTCGTGAAAAGCTCCATTATGACTTCTACTACGTCAAGAATTACTCTGTCTGGTTGGACATCCTGATAATGATCAGGACGGCGCAGACCATGCTGACGGGTAAGGGAGCAAAATAGAGTTTCCGTCAGGCAGATTGCCCTATCGATGCCAGAGAAGCCGATGGGCGGCGCGTAAGTCCTAGCTATCGCCCTGATCCTTACCGCTATTTGCTTGCAGGGAACCTCCAGCACTATGAAGCCGAGCATTTCCGTCGTCACCGTAAGCTTTAACGCAGCAGCGACCATTGCCGATACGCTTGCCAGCGTCGCCCGACAAACCGGCGTGGATTACGAACATATCATCGTCGATGGCGGATCACGCGATGGCACAATGGACGTTGTCCATCAGCACGATCATGACCGCCTGTCGGCGAAGAGTGAGCCTGACGCTGGTATCTACGATGCCATGAATAAGGGCGTAGCACGTGCGACGGGCGATTATCTCCTGTTCCTCAACGCAGACGATTATCTGGCGCGCCCCGACGCCTTGGCGCTGGCTGCTGAAAGTCTGGGCCTAACAGACTCAGATTGTTTGTTTGCGGATACTCAGTTTGTCGTCAACGGTGGCAATACAGCGCGCCAGCGTCTCTATTCGGCGCGCAGTTTTGCGCCGTGGTGGCTCAGGGTCGGTGCGCAACCGCCACATCCGTCGATGTTTATGCGCCGCGCACTCGTTCGCGATCTAGGTGGCTTCGACACGAGCTATCGGATCGCGGGCGATTTTGATCTTGTTGCACGGGCGGTGCTCGGTCGTGGCGCCAGCTTCGCCAAGCTGCCAGTCGTACTAACCCATTTTCGCCCGGGAGGCGTATCGACCGCAGGTATCAGCTCGAAGCTTTTGCTCAGCCGCGAACTGGCACGTAGCCTTCGGGCACTCGGTCAACCATTAAGCCGCGGTGCAGTATGGCTGCGCATGCCGCTTAAATTGTTGCAATTCCGCCGGCCGCGCGCCTGAGCCTTCCCGCCACGTGCTGAAGGACCACACCTTGTCTAAAGATGCTCATTCCGGGCATAGGAGCATTATGACACGAACCCTCTGCATTCGCCGTTCGTGCCGCGCTGCGGCCCGATGCGTCACTTCCCCCGGGGCTGCTCGCTAATGACGCCCTTGGTTTCCTGGCCGCAGAATGATGCCTTCAATCCTCGTTCGCTGCGCGAGACGGTACTTGCGATGGCACGCGCCGGCAATACCGGCCACGTCGGCTGCGCCTTCTCCATCGTGGAGATCATGGCAGTGCTGTACCGCTCGTTCGTGCGCTATCCCGGTGGCGATCCCCGGCATCCTGATCGCGACTATCTCGTGCTTAGCAAGGGGCACGGCGTCATGGCGCAATA
>NZ_LMKN01000015.1 GCF_001421535.1 Sphingomonas sp. Leaf20
CCGACGACCAGGATCTTGGCGTCGCGTTTGGCCACTCCGACGACCAGGATCTTGGCGTCGCGTTTGGCCACTGCGTCCAGCGCTGCGCCCTGCGTCTTGAAGATCGCTGCGTTGGCAGCGAGCAAATCACGGCGCTCCATGCCCTTCGAGCGGGGACGAGACCCGACCAGCATGGCCGCATCGATGTCCTTGAAAGCCACCATCGGATCATCAGTAATGATCACATCTGCCAGCAGCGGGAACGCGCAATCCTCCAGTTCCATGACCACGCCGCGTACTGCGTCCAKCGCCTGCGGCACGTCGAGCAGTTGAAGGATAACGGGCTGGTCCGGTCCGAACACGTCACCCTGCGCGACCCGGAAGAGCAGCGAATAGCAAATTTGTCCTGCGGCACCGCTGATCGCGATCCTGACGGGGGGCTTGGTCATTTTGGAAAGGGCTTTCGTTGGRAGATTACAGACGGTGTRAGACCGATCAACGCGCCGCCAGGGCAAGCGCCGCATCGCGCCCGGATGGCACYAGATTGGCGAGACCTTTTCCTGATCKYACGGCACCAGGAACGTAGATCAGGCTYTGCGCATCCGTACTGATCGGGATCGTCGACRCGGTGGTGTACGTCAGCGTGTCGATCCCAGCGACCTTGTTGGTTCCGGCCAGGCTGGCATAGATCCTCGTACCATCGCCCGACGGCCAAACCGCACTCGGAGCCGCTTGTAGCGGGAYGGTTGYCACAGCCTCCAGGCTGTCGGTTCTATAGACCTTGATTGCAGGTTGATCGCCGCCAACGCTGACATAGGCAAAGGAATCGTCYGCGCGCTGGGCGAAGTTGACCGCGCCCGTTGCTGGACCAGTGTTTATCACTTCGCGTACCGCAAACGGCGGTTTGGCAGCAAAGACCGTGGTCGTGCCGCTCTCGCGGCGTGTTGCCCAGATYTGTTTGCCATCTGGCGAGACCGCGATTGCTCCCGCACCTGCACCGTTGCTGGCAACGTGTCCGACGACGCGCCGATGCTCGACGTCGACAACCAGGATGGACGGCCTTTCAGTAAGCGATACAAAGGCATARCGTCCGTTTGGCGACAGGATGGTCGCGCCCGCTCCGCCACTTGCTGGTACGCGGGTGATCTCCCGCGCKGTCTTAGGATCCACGACCGCGATGGCATGTTCATCGCCGAGCGAAACCCAGAGTTCGTGCCCATTGGGCGTAAACGCGACGGCGGTAGGCGACGTCTGGAACACGGTCCGGCCTCGTTCCGTGTTCGTGGCCAGATCTACGAGCGTCACACTGTGCTGCGCTAATGCCGATACCGCCAGGGTCCGCCCGTCACGCGTTGCAGCCAGGTGCTGGACTTTGGGGCTGGAAATGGCCAGATCTACGAGCGTCACACTGTGCTGGTTCGTGGCCAGATCTACGAGCGTCACACTGTGCTGCGCTAATGCCGATACCGCCAGGGTCCGCCCGTCACGCGTTGCAGCCAGGTGCTGGACTTTGGRGCTGGAAAAGCTGGGCTCAGCTATCGCGCTTTTGGCGAGGTCGATSCGTCCCAGTTCGTTGCCCGCTGCAGGATCGATGACAACGATCTTCGTCGATGTMGGGTCAGACACATAGATCCGGTCATGATGACTAAGGTCGATATCAGCCTTCGACCACGGTGCCTGAACCGCCTTGATATCGCAGGGAAAGTCGTCCGCCGCAGGTGCAGCCCAATAGGCCTGAGCGATCGCCGGGACTGGCGCTACGGAGGCCAACATCGCGGCAACCAGAACGATCGTGGCTTTCATCGTTTGATCCTTATCGCGGATCCGGCGGGTGATCGTGCCAGTCCGATGCCGCTAGATCGACCGATATGTCCCTCGCGTCCAACGCATAGTCGCGATGGTTTCAATACGAAAACGCGATCATAGATCGCCTACCGTTCTTGTTAGATGATCGGAACGACCATGCTTATGCGTTGGACCGGCGGCTGCGCCGCAATTACTTACGCTGTCACGCTCGGCATTCATCGCTCGCGTGTCATAAATGGGAACACTAAAGGCATGACGATGAAATCTCGCACGGCCTTGCTAACGGCGATAGCCGTGTCCGTATCGACGGGTGCTTTAGCGCAAACGGACGGTTTCGCGTCCGCAATGGATGCGGCGATGGCGCGGATGCACGGCGCGATGATGACCGGTTATTCGAGCGATCCCGATCGCGACTTCGCAAAGATGATGATCCCGCATCATCAGGGCGCGATCGACATGGCCGAAGTCGAACTGCGGTTCGGCAAGGATGAACGCCTGCGCCGGCTCGCCCAGGGAATCATCGTCGAACAGCGTCAAGAAATCGCGGTGATGCAGGGCATCTTATCCGAAGGCGGCGCGTTGCCGCTTCACACTGAACCGACCGCGACCGGTCACCCCCATCACGGAGACCGTCCATGAAGCGTTTTACCTTAACCGCCTGTGCTGCCCTGTCTTTTTCGGCCCCGGCATTTGCGCAGCAGGTACCGAACGCGACCCCCGACATCCCTGTTAGCGCGCACGATCGGTTCTACACTTCGGACCAGTTCTCCAACACCGTGTCGGTGATCGATCCGTCGACCAACACGCTGCTCGGCGTGATAAAGCTCGGCGACCAGACCCCCTCGAACCTCAGCCCGCTCTACAAAGGACAGCTGCTCGTGCACGGCATGGGCTTCTCGCCTGATCGCAAGACGCTGGCGGTAATCTCGATCGGCTCGAACTCGGTGACGTTCATCGACACTGCGACCAATGCCGTGAAGCACACGACCTATGTGGGCCGATCGCCGCACGAAGCGTTCTTCCGCCCCGACGGTCGCGAAGTCTGGGTCGCGGTGCGCGGCGAGGATTATATCCAGGTGCTCGACGGCAAGACCTTCGCGCCGACCACGCGCATCCCCGTCCCCAACGGCCCGAGCAGTTTCACGCTGGTCTGGTGCGCGATCTGGCCGAGCGCCGCATGAGGCGTTTTTCCGCCCCGACGGTCGCGAAGTCTGGGTCGCGGTGCGCGGCGAGGATTATATCCAGGTGCTCGACGGCAAGACCTTCGCGCCGACCACGCGCATCCCCGTCCCCAACGGCCCCGGCATGACGATCTTCTCGCCGAACGGAAAATACGGTTACGTCTGTTCGAGCTTCACACCCGAGACCGTGGTGATCGACACCGCCTCGAAGAAGATCGTCGGTCGCGTCAAGCAGGCGAGCCCGTTCTGCCCTGACATCGCCGCGACGCCCGATGGCACGCAGGTCTGGCTGACGCTGAAGGACGTCGGCAAGGTCATGGTGTTTGACGCCAAGCCGCCCTTCGCAGTGCTGAAGACGTTCGATACCGGCGCGATCACCAACCACGTCAATATCGCCCGCAATAAGAACGGCCAGTTCGCCTATGTAACGGTCGGCACCGAGAACGTCGTCAAGGTATTCCGCACTACCGACTTCGTGCAGGTCGCGAGCATTCCGGTCGGCGCGCTTCCTCATGGCCTTTGGCCGTCGGGCGACGGCACGCGGATGTATGTCGGGCTGGAGAACGCCGATTCGGTCGCGGCGATCGATACCGCCAGCAACACCGTCATCGAGACAATTCCGATCGGTCAGGGGCCGCAAGGCGTGGCATATGTTTCCGGCGCGGTGCCGGTAGGCGATGGCCGTGCAAACCTGGTGCCGCTCGCGCAGGCCGGCATGAAGATCCAGCTGACTCTATCCGGGACTGGGCGCAGCCAGGTCACGCTGTTCGGAATTGCTGGTCGGCGAGGATTTCCAGCGGCTCCCGGCGCGGTGCCGGTAGGCGATGGCCGTGCAAACCTGGTGCCGCTCGCGCAGGCCGGCATGAAGATCCAGCTGACTCT
Source organism: Sphingomonas sp. Leaf20 (assembly GCF_001421535.1). Classification (GTDB taxonomy): domain Bacteria; phylum Pseudomonadota; class Alphaproteobacteria; order Sphingomonadales; family Sphingomonadaceae; genus Sphingomonas. The sequence continues at coordinate 3,849 of NZ_LMKN01000015.1, forward strand.
ATCCGGGACTGGGCGCAGCCAGGTCACGCTGTTCGATCAAGGCCAGGTCCAGATTTTGCAGGCGGCGGTTGCGGGCCTCAGCCCAAAGATGCCCTATGTCCTTGGAYTATCCTCCCACGCTGAYGGCAGCGGCGTGATCCAGCCTCTGGCGAAGTTCATGACCAATCCGGCGGGCGGCGCGATAGTAAACACGCTCGGACCGCTCCGCCAGATCGTCAGCGACGCGAAAGGCGACATGCGCCGTTACCTCGTCATTGCTCCGGGCGACCCGATGATGCCGGGCGCTGTCGTTCAGGTGCAAAAATGAGGATTCCGGTGAAACCTGCGGGCCGGACCGCTCCGCCAGATCGTCAGCGACTACACGCTCGGACCGCTCCGCCAGATCGTCAGCGACGCGAAAGGCGACATGCGCCGTTACCTCGTCATTGCTCCGGGCGACCCGATGATGCCGGGCGCTGTCGTTCAGGTGCAAAAATGAGGATTCCGGTGAAACCTGCGATCTCTTGTGCGTATCCGGTATCTTGGTCATGACGCTGGTATAGGCTGCCGCAGCGTTTTGAGACTGTCGGAAAACACATGATTGTCGTCAGGCGTAGGTCAGGCGACCAGGGTTGCCCCAGCCGATGCGTGGCACATGCGACAAACCCTGTCGCTTTGTTCGACTGTGTGGAAACCAAAATCCGGAGGTTTTCCGTCACCTACCAAAAGGGCGGGAAGTCACGCTTATCGTCAATCCGGGTGTACCCTGATTGAGCATGTGGTTTGGAACACAAATCCCGTTCAAGCAAAGTCGGCAACAGCGAGATTGAACACATTAGGGATGTGTCTAACGTACCCGCGTGAATCGCTTGCTCAGCCTATGCGTTTGGAGGGCAATCACGGGATATGTAGGCGATGCACGAGCGGCGGCATGCTGGTGATGCCTGTCGCGGTGAACGCGCTTCGGAATACCGCTGCGGGAGCAGACTTTCGAAAGATGCGCAGCACCTCGTCCATTCGATCCAGTACCAGCGGATGACCCATGCGCTGACTAAAAGTCCCGCGTTAGGCTACGGCACCGGCGAAGCTGCTAACTATTCCAGTATTATGTGTCGGCCTAAAGTGATGATGGTGTACAGTATACATTGAGCCAAAAATGGCGTTAGCAACGACCGTTGGTCAACAAATCAAAGTGGCTGCACGTCCCCGCAACCACCACCATAGAACTCGACATGCCGCCCTCACGGGCGGCGTTGTCGTTTGTGGCAAAGGCGACGAGGTCTGCGACCTTAGCGACGACCTCCGCCTCCGGGCCATCCCTGCCGTCCGGGTAGATCGTCACGCTTTCGATGAGCGTCGACAGGATTTCTGCCGCTTCGCCGCGGACCGTCTCAGCGTCGAGCGCCTCGCGCAACCGGCTGACTTTCTCCTTGAACAGTTGCTGCACAGCCGGATGCGACAGGATCGTCGCGGAGGGCGCGACCGCCGTTGGCATACTCAATTGTTTCTCCAGGCGCGCTTTCTCGGACTCGCGGTCGCCAAGGAGCTTCAGCAGGGCGGGGCTGGCCACCGCTGCCAGCATGTTGGCGGCCAGCGTGTCGATCTCGCGGGTAACGACGGCGAGGCGGTCGATGATCGATTGATCCTGCCTCGCCGACGTGCTCGTCAGCCGCGCCAGCTCCCGCTGGAACTCCTCGGCGAACAGCCGAGCATGATCCTCGGTTAGCAACTGGTGTTGGAGAATCGATAGGGTTGCCGTTTCGAGAGGGCCCTTTCGGACCGAGACCGTGTTCGAGCAGCTGCCGCGCTCCTTCTGACCGGCGCAGCGATAATAGTCCTTGCCCGAGATAGTGTAGCCCGACCCGCAACAGCTGCAGCGGATGAGACCCGACAGCAAGTGCTTCTTGCGGTTCTGACGGGCGACCGGAACATCGGTGCTGGGACGCGAACGCTGCTCGATCTGTGCCTGAACCGCGCTCCACTGTGCGTCATCGACGATGCGCAGATCCGGCACGGCGACCTCGATCCATTCTGAATGTTCGCGTAGGCGATAGCGTCGCTCGCGCTTCTCGCTGTCGGGGTTGCGACGCCATTGCCGGCGTCCCCATACCAGCCGGCCAACATAAAGCGGGTTGTTGAGAATGCCGGTCGCCTTTTTCGGGTCGCCGCGGACCGTAGAGGCATTCCACTGCCCGCCACGTGGGCCAGGCACGCCGTCGGTATTCAGCTTGGTCGCTATCTGGATGGACGAAGCGCCGGCCGCGAACTCGGTGAATATGCGCTCGACGATGGCGGCCTGCGCCTCGTCGATCTCGAGCAGGCCACGAATACGCTCACCGCGGTCATCAAGGCGGATGACCCGCCTGTAGCCGTAGGAGCGACCACCGGCGCACCGCCCCGCAAGCACTGCCGCCTCCATGCCGCGCAGGGTCTTGTCGACAAGGTGCTTGAGGAAGATCGCTCCCAGCAGCCCGGCAACCGCGAACTTGATCTCGTCGACATGGCCCTCGCTCACCGTGTGCAATTGCACACGGTGGTAGGCCAGCTTCTTGCCGAGCCACGCGACATCCTCCGCATCGCGCGCAAGCCTGTCGAGCGCTTCGCAGACGATCAAGTCGACTGTTCCCGACTCGATGTCCGCCAGCAGTTTCCTCAGGCCCGCCCGATCACGGCGATAGCCGGACTGTTCGGGGTCATGATACGTTGCCATCACGGTGCCGCCAACATAGGTGACGAGCTTCATGCACGATTCGGTCTGATCAATACTCGACGTGGCCGTCTGCATCGCGGTCGAGTGGCGCCCGTAGAGGACGATGCGGGGGGCAGGGCGCATCAGCATGGCAGAGGAGCACCTTCTGTCAGGAGTATATTAAGCGGCGGGCGTGCCGGGATCATTAGTTGCCCGCGAGGCGGGCGCGCAGCGTTCATAATGGTCGGCTGCCGCCTGCTTCGCCATCAGCCGGACGAGCTTCGCCATGCCGATGGCGAAGGCCGGATTGGCAGCGTCGGGTGGGGTGGCGCAAACAGCAGTGGCAGCGGGTCTCATCCATGATGGGATGACGACTCGGACGATGAGTGAACAGGGTATCTAAAACTCGCCGTTTCGCCGCGACCACTCTGGCATTAGCAGCTGAAACTGGTCGAGACTGGCTGCTGGCATCGGTTCCGCCAGCCGGGACTCAACGCGGTCAAGCAGCGTCGATCCAGAGTTATTGTCCGAATTGGTACTCCTGTCTCCCACATTACGGTCGCAGCCGCTGATGGCTTTCAGCGCACTGGCGGTGCGGCACACCTTCGCGCGGCCGCCCACGGGAACGGCTGGCACGGGTGAGAGGGCTGGAAGACCGCAACCGCCGTCCAGCGCCTTCATGGCCTTTCGCACCTGCCCCTTGAGGCAGACAAGGTTTATCGCGAGGACGGTAACCGCCTCGGGAACGGACATGCCGAGTTGCGCCTCGGCAAGGGTCTTGCGTCCGAAACCTTCTTTACGTAGCATCGCAGGCGTAATGGCCGTTAACGGGGCTATTTCGGTTCGTATTGCGCGAACGAGCGCAGTGAATGCGTCTCCATGGAGATCGACATCGCTGAGCTGCTCAGAGATTCTTTCGGCCATTTGCAACAGCCGGGGATCATACTCGAACTGCGCGGACGCGAATGCCTCCTGCGGCGTGTCGTAAACTTTGTCGCGGTCTAGCTTGCTCAGGAGCTGGTCAAGGCTTTTTGCAGGTCTGGCGAGACGGTCGGCAAACAGGGCCCCGCGCTTTACCCAAATCGGATCGTCGATATCCAGGCGGGGTCCCATCGGCTCGGTTGCCATACGACGGAGATATTCGGCAAGCATGCGTGCACGAAGGGCCCCGATGAGGATCGTGTGATCATGAACCACACTCCGGATCAGGCCCGCGTGCTGCGGCGTCGTTTCCGCCAGCTGATAAAGCCCGAGAAGGTTTCCACGGACCAACCGCCGCCATCCTATTAGGCATGAGTCCCGCAGGATATGCAGGTTGGCTGCGTGACGATCGAGGTCCAGCCCAAGGTCTTTTTGCAGTTGTTCCGGTTTGTCGATGTTGCAACCGCCGAAGAGCATCCGGGTCACCCACCATTTTGGGTTACCAGCCGGGCGATAGCGGGGCGGCACCGTCAACTTGGTCAATAGGGATGGAGTGGCGACGTTGCGTAGATCGCTCTGCGAGCCCTCCCAAACAATACCGGGGGTGGGTTCGGGTAGGGGTGACGCGTCGATAGCAGTGCTGGAGTGCAGCCCATTGGCATCGCTTGTCAGAGCCGAGCGAATGTAACCTATCGCGCGTGCCTCGATGTCTGTCGATATGACATTAGAGGCCAAGACCGCATGCGTCGCCATGCGCGATGCACGCAGGCGGGTAGCCGAATGCGGCGTAGATAGAACGGAAGTCGTCATGAGTTGTACTCGGGTCGGCGAGACCGCTTCCGGTGCCCCGCATGCCCGAACCTCGCGATCCAAGCCGGCCCGCGCTCACACGGGCGGGGAGAGGAAAGGCAGGGTTGATAGCGCGCCCCGGCAACCTATCGTGCAACCACTCCGAGCAGCAGTCGAATACCTGTGCCTCGTTCGCGCATCTCAAAACCAGGCACAATGAATATAATTCGCGAAACGCCTCATGTCCAGCCGATAAATTTTAGTTGCGCCAACAGCACGTGGCGGACTGCGTCCAACGCAAGACGAGTATAATAGGCGCGGCTGCGAGGCTGATCGTAATCGCATGGCCATGGTGAAAGCGCGGAACCTTTTTGCGAGCGGGTGCGGTTGGTGACAGCGTAATCGCTTAAGCGTCGGCAAAGCATTGGGCGTCAAAAGACGGAGCGCTCTCTCTCTCCCGCCCATGCCGGGTGTTCTGTTCTGGCAAGCCATTTACGTCAGCGGTGTATGGTCGAAATAAGAATACGCTGTTCCGGCACACCGCCGAAAAACTCGGTTGATTTCCGAACTGTCGCGATCTGACAGACACTGAGGTTTATCCCGCCGAAATGCCGATTGTATTCGATGCTCGGGAGGAACCGTAGCTTCAGGTACTAAAGCTGTTTTGTAATGATACGCGAGCTACCGTTGATTTTCGAATTCTTTAACTCCCACTCGCGATACATCGAGACGATCTCGGACTTTGCGAGGCTTGGATTGCCTGCAACGTCACCAGCGACTTTAGCGAAGTCGAGTTGTTCCATGACGTGCCTGACGTTTCCCTTGATGAAGTAATGCGCAGACGGGCGCTTGGAAAAGTCTTGATGCACTCGACCGGCCTGTCCACCTACGCGCTGAATTGCGAAATCGGCACATTCCTTCGTCGTGAATTTGAAGTCGGGGTGTCGCGTCTCGACTGGCCGCGGTTTGCGGAGTTCCGGCTTGCGACACCAGATCTGGAATACCGCTGGAACATCGTACGGCTTGGACCGGAACAGGAATGCGTCGGCAGGCACATCCCATTCGCGCACCAGATGGAAGGAACGATCGAGCCGGTTCACGATCGATGCCTTGCGGAACGTCCTTGGCAGAATGAACGCAATTACGCTGGACTGGCGAGCAGCATGGTTAAAGAATCTGACTGCTGTGCTGGAGTTCTTGCCAAAAGGCGGATTGCCGATGATTGCAATTGGGCGGTCAGTTTCGATTTCAACCTCGAGAAAGTCGGCGTTAATGATACCAGGGTATTTAGGTTCGATATCAAAGGCGATACTGCCGTTGGGCAATATCCTGTAAAACGATCCCGTCCCGGCGCTAGGCTCGACCATTAAGTAGTCAGAAGGATCGAAATATTCTTTGAAACGGTCGTAGAAAAAGGCGGCGACATCCGGTCGCGTATAGTACTGGTCGTACTTCCTGTCTGACGCTCCATTGTCGTTGCTTGCCGCTCGTTTCGTCATGGCTGACGGCTTTGGATCGAACGTCAACTGCGGGGAGGACGAGGCGGCCTTCGGAAGGCCGTTTACCGGATGTGTCGAAACCCTGGAGGCTGTGGTCTTAACGTCGTTGATCGTGCCCATCGTCTTTGCTCCTCATTCATGTTCGTATGTTCGGCGAAAAGTCCCGGCTGCTCGACAATTTGAGCGGAGCAGCCACTCGCATTTGTTTCCACGAATGAACTCACGCGGGCTCGTCGTTGTCGTTGGAAGCGTCTGCCCGCAGGCTCGCGAAGGCATCGAAGACATCGATGACGTCTGCCCGCGGTGCGGCCGGGTGGACGTCGCGCTGTTGCGCCTCGGAGGTGCGGCGTACCGCCTGTCGCTTCCTGACGGTGGGCAACCTCTCACCAGCTTCACGCGCTGCCGCGTTCTCGGCTTCCCTCTCGTCATGAAAGGCGCGGATCACCTTCAGCATGGCGCGATGAAGCTTCAGTTCGAGCGCCTGCTCGCCTGCGTAGCGGTCGAGCCGGTCAAGCATCTCGCGACTGTCTTGTTCGCGGGTTTGGCGACGTTCGTTCAGGAGGATACGTCCCTGATCGTCGAGGGCGTTTTCGAACGCCAGATCCTGCTGCAGATAGGGGGAGACCGCGCGCGCGAGGGCATAGAGAGGACCCAGCGCGATACCGGATGCCTGACGGCCAATCTCGACCATGATTCGGTAGACGACCACAGCGCGGAGCTGGTCAGCACTACGTTGACGGTCTGCTTCGGCAACTACCTGTTCCTGCTTCGCCTGCAGCAGCTGCGCTTCCAGACGGGCGACTTTATCCATTGCCGACTGATGCTTGGTCGTCGCTGCTTGCACTGCGCCACGTGCGGATGGCCGGGCGCTGTTCTCCGGGTTCTGCAGACTGGCCGGGACTGGCGGCTGGTCGCCCTGTATCCAGGCAATCCATTGGCCGGCATCGATCGTTGCAGGCAGGATGCCGAACAGCAATTCGGTGACGAGATCACGTCGCGCAGGCATATCGATCAGAGCGGCGATCCGGTCCATACTCCACGGTTGCCGATTGGCCGTGATGCCTAGTTCGACGGCGAGAGCAGCGAGCACACCCGTGATGGCGGGGTCGGTTTTATTGGTCATTGTCTTTGGCTCCTGATGATGCGACAGTGCGTCATCGACCATGTTTTAAGGCGGCTGACCGAGCCCCTGACAGGGTACCTAAATCTTCATTTCACACAGGCGCGGATGTGCGCGCCTTCGCCCATGACGTGCTCACCCGCACATGCGTGTTCGCGTGCACGTGTACGCGAGGGGGAGGAAACAGTGGGAAGTTCAGGTTTTTGTGCAAAGCTGCAAACAACGGCTCAAGCCGGTATTTGCGCGCGCTGCGCTATAATTGGATTTCCGCGTGCGGAAGTCGGGGGCAGGGTCGGCCTGCACGCCGAGCGCGCAGGGGTCCTCTGGCTGTGCCTCCGGAAGGCGGGGTAGGGGCAGCATATCTTGGGCGATTGTTAGTTACCCATTACTGCGTATCGCCATTCGGGCATGCTGGTTGTCGCACCATCATCCTGGACACCGAGATGCCCGTTCCCGCCGACGTAACTCACATGACCGAAGCGTTGCGTCGACGTATCGATTGGCAGGAGCGGGAAGCGCTTGTCGGGACAGTCAGGCCTGGACGGCAGCGTGGAATCCAAGACGTGACAAGCCGGAAGTCTCGTTGGGTCGGTACCATCAATCTTCAACGACCGGCTGCCGGCGAACGGCCGACCGCGGCGAATGGCGCAATCAGTTTTCACACGCGCCTTTCGACGATCTCCAGAAGCGACAGCGCGACCGCAGCAGGCCGTAGTTCAGTTAATGCTGCGGTAGGGCAAGAACGGTATCTTACCGACAACTGGGCCCGTGAATTGTCGAGGGCAGCAGGTTCCGAGCGCTATGTCGTCGATGGTGATCAAGCCGATGATTCAGTCAACGACCCGGACTCTCGCGTCGTCTTCATTCACTCGAACATCTCGGACGTTGGTGTAGAACGCATCGCGTTCTGGGAAGAAGCTTGGAGGGTCGAACGCAAGGCCGGCGCGCCGCGCCTGCGATTGAACCTGACCACGATGAGCGAAAGCGATTGGGAGACGCTGAGCGCCGACCCGAACGCCCCGGCAGCCCTGATCAACATTGTTGCGGCGCTCAGGAGAGGGGAGCAAATTGATCAAGGTCGCTGCTACGTCCGCGACGGTAGCCGATTGCTGGAACTCGAGCTTCGACAAGAAGATCTCGACTGGGCAGGACAGCTTGGCACAACCTACGGCGCGGACCTGAAGGCACGAGGGCTGCACTTCGTTCGACCACGTTTTGGGCAAGTGCAAAAACAGTTCGTAGCATCACTGCCAGCCGAGCTTGATGCCGCCGCGCATAGGGACATCGTCACACAGTTTGGTGCAGAGCTTGACACCCTTGGCCTTCCCTTCACAGCAGCACTTCACAGACCCAATGGCTACAACCACCGCGCCAATCATCATCCTCATTTCATATTCTATCCAGCGATATGCAGGCGCGGCGCGGACGGTCGCTTTGATCTTGCTTCGGGCCGCAAGCTCCGTCCTGGCGAACTGGCGGGCTGGACGAAGGAACGTCGGCAAAGCACGTTTCATCAAACCAGTGCCAGCGCAGACGTTGTTGCCCTGCGCAAACGTTTTGCCGAAATATGTAACTTCCATCTCACGCGGGCACGTTCCGGACGGTTGTACGATCCGCGCACCTACGAACAGATGGGCATAGCAGCGGCACCGATGATGTCGCTCGGCAAGGCGGCTTCGGCGTTGGTGAAGGCGGGCATCGATGTGCCGAAAGATCGCGACAATGCGCAAACATACTGGTCTGCACGCAAGCTCGAGCTGGCCAACCGTTCGCGCGAGCGGCGTGATCGTCACTTCGAAATTCTTAAGGCGTTGCAATCGGTCGAGCCGAGTGGGGGCGACATGCCGATGGCAAAGTTGAGAGACGAGCTCATCGGCATATTTCAACATATCGAAGAGGGCCGTGATGCACTCGATGAGGTGGCTCTACAGCGTGAAATGGCTTTGTCGGCGGCAGTTCGGCTGGCCGAGAACTGCGCTCGCCTTATTGCGGATATCGATGCCGGGCTGGCGAAATCGGCGGATGTTCGAGAGCGGAGCAGGATCGCGGCCAGGCACCAGCTGGCGCTCGCCCACATGGATGAAATTGAGCAGGCCATCGCACCGTATCAAGCCACAGCGCAACGTCATACCTTGGAAATGGAGCGCCTGGAAGCGCGGGCTCAAAAGCTGTGCGACCGGATTGCGTTAGAGCAGGCCTGGGTTGCCAACTCGGTGTTGGCGGCGCAGCATATCACTCGTCTTTCACCGCACCGGCACTTCGACGAGCTCATCCGATACATTCACCGGCATCCACAACAGGCTGATGACGCTACTACGTTTGTTCACCTTTGGCGTGAGGACGGGCGCACGCAGTTTAAGGGGCTCAAGTCGCTCGACCTTGAATTGCTCGTAAACGCCGCCTTTGCGTTTCGTGCAGACCGTGCTCTTGAAGCGGCCATCTTGGCGCAGACCGACGGCGTTGGGCGCCTGCTCCGCTACGTCGCGAAACACGGTGTTGACCAACTTGAAGTCCGGACACGGCACCCGAAAACAGCCAACGATGCGATAGCAACACTTAACCGGCGTTATGGGGCGCATCCGCTGTTTCTGCGAGGCCGCTTCGACGCTGACGTTGCCTTCGTCAACAGGAACGCGCCGAACGAGAAAATCTTGATTGGCAAGCCGCATGCGACGCAAGAACGCGGCGAGATGATGAAACCCGTAACGGATCACTCGACGGTAAAACTGGTGTCGGCACTCTCGCCGCTACGTGCCGGTTCAGGCGGAGTCAGCGCTGCTGTTGTCCCAGTCGCGACCCGGACGTTTCGGCCAAACGACGCCGGGCTGTTCGCAAAACAACCGACATCTGCAGAGACCAAGTCTGTGGAAACTACGGCCCCGATTACCGCCAGTTGGAATCTTGACGAGGATGTCAGGGCCGCACTGGGCGCAGCAAACTTCTACCCACGCTTGAGCGGCGAAGACGATGGTGGACCGGGATCGATTTCTAGGGCGGACGTCCAGGCCCATGCCATGGACGCTCCAGATACGAGGGGGAAGTATATCGCCCTAAGCCAGCTCTCAGAGGTAGAAATAAGCGAGAATGATCAAGCCGAAAACGAGGCGAGGATCCATGATCGTCCCTTCCAAGAATCCGGAAACATCGATTTTACTGATTCGCCAAAACTGCCGAATACCGCTGACAAGCCGATGTCGGCTTCTGCCGCTCGCATGAAGCCGATCTCGGGCGATGCGGTTGGACTAATCGGTCCCGACACCGTTGCGACTAATGCGGCGCTTCAGAATGAGCCAGACCCACACGCGCAAAATAACGGTCCCTCGTCGGACAATCCGCTGACCCGTTCGTCAGATGAAGCTTCTCCGAATGGTTCGGCTAAGCAAGCGAGCGCCGTTGATCCCAATGAGCCAGCGCCGGAGCTAACAGACGATCGCATCCCACGGCGTCCGAAACGTCGTCCAATTTCGCCGGTCATCGCGATGGATCCCGCTTCCGTCGCGGATCAGGAGACGCTGCCCCGCGGGAAGAAGCATTCGGAGACTAAAGAGACTCGGAGCGAGGACGGGAACCGCTCGAAAGCAGACAACAGCCAGATGCCGAACACGCTGGCGAAAGGCGAAATTCGCATAAAGTCATTCACAGAGCGTGCCCGCGATATCGCTAAAACTCGGACGGTTGATCGAGCGGCCCCTCCGATGCCAGTAAAAGTTCAGAACGGTGCATTGCTTGACATCGCAGGTCGTCCTGTAGACGGCCGAGCAACGCCGACGACGTTGACGCGTGGGCAAGCGACGGCTCCAAATAGCAAACCTGTCGGGCGCACTCACTCGGCCGTTGAAGAGGCACTTTTTCCTGAACCTTGGCTTTCCAATAAGCTAGCCGCCCACCGAGAGTCACCGCAGTATCGGGGGTTGCCAAGCCCGCAGCGCGATCTTCTCGATGAAGCAGCCGCGATGCCATCGCACTACCTTGGGGCAGGTCTTGGTGCGATCGTGCGAAGCGACGATTACCTAAATATCGGCTTCAGTTCTGCAGCGGTATGGGAAAGCGTCTGCGCGTTACGGGAAATTCCCGGTGGATGGGAAATGCTCAACGCCGTTGCGCGGCCATCGTCAGAAAACGATAAGTTTAAATCAGATCTTCAATGGAACCGAATAATCATCGCAGATAAGGTCGAGGCAGAAATGCCGAGTTCTGGTATTGGTAGACCACGCGATCGCGGGCGCTGATACCGTCAATGTCTGATTAGAAATATCAAGTCTAGCCAATGTCTCTGTCGTGATTGTCCTACCACTCAAACGATTCCTGATATGAAGTTGAAGCGTGAGGAGCGCCGTGTCGTGATGGGAAGGAGCAAAAGGCAGCTCGCCTAGGCCCCCGCGACGCGGAGGACATATGGACGGTTTCAACAACGTGCGGGCAGCGCACGAGTATCGGACTGGTTTGCGCGGTATAGTCGCCCGGCTGGACGGATTTATCTCATTACCGGCCAATCGAACGATCGCACAAACGGCTTGCGGCGGCGAGCAGTTCGAGTGGCGCATGACCATCACGGAGGTCGCATATCTAGCGGCGCTAGCGGAGATGGACTGTGCATGCGCGCGCCGCCAGATCGCTCAGGTGACATTGTGAGAGGCGGCCGTCGGCTTGTCCTACCGCCTCACTGGACGACCGTGCGCGGCTTGTGGCTGCGATCGTCCGGTCTGAACGGAAGTGTGCTGACCGACAGCGAAACGATCTGGACCTTTGAGCAGCGACGCGTGATTGAGGTGGATGTCCGTAGCTGGACCATCATCGAAATCATCGAATGCTTGGCGACTTTAAAGACGCCACCGTTCGCTCAGCCTGAACTGCGTCATCTCGCGGCAGCCGATTTGGAACCTCTGGTCGCCTGTAAGGCAATCGGTCACATCGAGGCGCTTCGGCTCATGGCGCTCGTTCCTGGTTGGCAACCCTGAACTAAAAGCGTCGCCCAGCAGGGTAATTTATCGTCGATGAGATGGCTAATCGAGCCGAAGATTGGAAACCTGCAATGAAGGCGCGCGCGTCTTAGGCCACGAAGAAAGCTTGGACATGCACGCCCGCGCCCCGGCCAAAGCTGGTTCGAATTGGGCCTTCGGCTACTTACTGACAAGGTTTCAGCGCCTCAGCTCGCATGCTGGGGAGGCCAAATTGAGTAGCCCCTAGATTTCTGGACGCCTCGGGTCCTAATTTTGAGGACAGGAGGCGACGATGGGGAAACCCAATTTCAGCGATGAGTTCAAGCGTGACGCAGTGGTGCAGATCACGGAGCGGGGTTACCCGGTAGCGGAGGTTTCGCAGCGCCTCGGCGTCAGCCCACACTCGCTGTATGCGTGGAAGAAGCGGTTTGCGAAGGTCGCGTCGGGCGACGGCAATAAGGACGCAGAGATCCGCCAGTTGAAGCGCGAGATGGCTCGGGTGACCGAGGAGCGCGACATCTTAAAAAAAGCCACCGCGTATTTCGCCAGGGATGCCAAGTGAGATACGCGTTTGTTGCCGAGCATCAGAACCAGTTTGGCGTCCGCGCGATGTGCCGGTGCCTGGCGATCCAGCCCAGCGGTTTTTACGCCTGGCGCAAAGCGCCGCTGAGCCGGCGAGCGCAAGAAGATGCTCGGCAGATTGCATTGATCCGGCAGGCCTGGAGCGACAGCGGCAAGGTCTATGGGTATCGAAAGTTGCACGACGATCTGCTCGATCAGGGCGAGACCTGTTGTCCCAATCGCGTTGCCCGCCTGACCAACCTGGCAGGCATCAAGGCGCAGATCGGCTACCAGCGGCGTCCAGGCAGTTCAGGAGGAAGGCCTTCGGCCGTCGCTGCCAACACGTTGGATCGGCAGTTCGACGTGCCGCAGGCTGATCGCGCCTGGGTGACGGACATCACCTATATCCGCACGATGGAGGGCTTCGCCTATCTGGCGGTCGTGCTCGATCTGTACTCCCGTCGCGTGGTGGGATGGTCGTTGCAAAGCCGTCAGACAACCGATGTTGTTTTGCAGGCGCTGCACATGGCGGTCTGGCGGCGTAAGCCGAAGTGTCGGGTGCTGATCCATTCAGACCAGGGATCGCAGTTCACGAGCATGGACTGGGCTGCCTTCATCCGCGCTCACAATCTTGAGCACTCGATGAGCCGACGCGGCAACTGCCACGACAATGCCGTGGCCGAGAGCTTCTTCTCCTCGCTCAAGCGTGAGCGCATCCGGCGTCGGACCTATAAAACCCGCGACGAAGCCCGGCAGGACGTGTTCGATTACATCGAGATGTTCTACAACCCGGTCCGCAAGCATGTCAGGAACGGGATGCTGTCGCCCGTCGAGTTCGAACGGCAGCAGGCTTTGATGGCTCAAGGCGTCTAGAAAACGAGGGGCTACTCAAATCTAGGCGAGCCAGTTTACAAGCCAAGACGATCTGTACGCACCGATGAGCCGGCTGCACGGCAGCGGCATGACGTTAACCCAGAGACGAGTGAAGAGAGGGTGGGGGGAGCCTTTCGGCTGAACCGGAAGGTGAAATGATCCCTGACAGGCGCCGCGAACAGCCCGCGCGCCTGCTCCCTAGAGAGACGAACATAATGAACCATTATTCGAACGAGGCTGCCGCCATCGCGGCAGCGCTCATGGTTGCACGCTTGGCGGCTTTGCGCTTCGAACCGGACGTCGACGTGCCGATGTTGAAGATTCGCAACTACCTCCACGCGCGCACTGCGCGGCTGCTACTTGTGCCCTCAACCCTGTCGGACGGCAGCGATGCCGCCGCCGTGGGCGAGGTGATGGCGGCGTTCGGGTGCGACGCGCTGATGGCGCGAGCAGATGGCGCCGATGCAAGGCGTGCCCGCTTTACGGTCGGTCTGCATGGACATCGCCTGTTCTGGTCGGCGCCTACCCGGCTGTGGCTCGGAGCAGCGGCACCGGCGCATTTTGTCCCCAATCATCCGGACGACACCGTCTTTGCCCTCTTCAGCGTAGGGCTGCGCGGTTGTGAGGTGCCACCGTGGAGCAGCGACGAGGAGCGCGAAGATGGGTTCGCGCTCGGCGCCGACGCGCTTGCGGCCTTGATGGCGGGGCGCTGATATGAGCCGTCTCCAGGTTTGGGCCAGCCCCAGCGAAGCGTCGGACATGATGTTCGATGTGCGCCAGCCGGGCGTGACGGGTCTTGGCTACGCGCTGTTACGTCCCCGCTCCAAGGGGAAGGAGCGCAGCCTGTCGCGGCTCGCATTCGCCAAGATGAACCCAATCGAGCCCGGACCGACCAGCCCGCAAACCCGCTGCGGCATGCCGACCACTGCTCGGGATCACCGACTGCTGCTCGCGCCGGGTGTCGCAGACCCGGTGTCGCTCGAACGCCTGTTCGCCGATTATGACGAGGCGGTGCCCGAGCATCAGCGGTTGCTCGCTGCCGTCCTGACGCTGCCGTTCGTTCGCGGTGAACCGCTGCACGATCAGTTCGACAAGGTGACCACCTGGGCCATGCTGCATCTGGCACGGGCGAGGCAGCTCACCAGCCTTGCCGTGCTGCACGCGCCCGGTGATCAACTCGCCGCGGAAGCGCCGCACGCTCACATCGTCGTGCTCAGCCGTATCCATAATGCGTGCGGATGGGCTCAGCTGCATCCGGACCTCGCCGAAAGCGAGCATGGCGCCTGGGCCGAGCGATGGCTCGACTTCTGCGAGGCATGGCGTCGTAGGCCGGAGGCTTGAAGATGAGGGTTCCGAGCGCCTCCGGCAATCGGCACCACCGGCATCCGGATACCGGTGGCGAGACGCTGGATGATCTCGATGGGGCAACAAGCCCGATGGAGAAAAGACGATGATCGCGCGCAATCCACCCATGGTGTTCCGCTTCGCCGCCATGCTGCTGCTCAGTTCTGCCGTGCTCGGTCAGTGGTGGCAGCGGCAGCCGCTTGGCGCCGATGGCCATGCTTTGGTGACCATGATGCACTCCTATTGTCCTGGCGTCGGTGGCGAAGCTGGCCCGCTCACCGTGGCGGACAGCGCCCGTTTGCTCGACCGCTGGGGCTACGCCCTTCTCGGCGATCGGACCGGATGGAACGGTAGGGATCGCTGCACGCTGCCGCGACCGCGGAAAGGGGAAGGGATCGGCAGGACAGGCAGGCGAAGCCCGGGAAGCGCGATGAAAAGCGAACGGGCCTGATCCGAACCAGTCGGTTCGGGGATCACGCCAAAAAGAAGGCCTACCGTCATGCACCGCATGCTCCACGAACCACTGCCGTCCACGTCGAACGCATTGCTCGACTATTTCCTCGCCGCGCTCGGCGGCGAAACCTACTACCCGCTCGGCGGCAACACCGGCTTGCCCGCCGGCGCCCTTGAGAGCCTCGACCACAATGTCGTGCTGGCCGCCACCCCGGTCAGCGTCCGCGTTTTCGACGAGGCGCTGCTGCGATCGGCTGAGTATCGCGATACGCTCCTCGTGCGTCACGGCTTCTACCCCGAGACGCTCGACCCGGTGCGGGTCGACGTCGCCCTCAGGTCGACCACCGGGCCGATCCGCCTGCCTGACCTCAGTCTCTTCCGCGACCTGGACGGGCAGCTCCACCTCGTGCCACAGCACCAGGACCTGTTCCTCACGGTCGGCCCCGATGGGATCTGGGTGTCGCTCATCGCACCGTTCGACCGGTGGACCGATCGTGCGGCTGGGCTTGAGCGAGCCGCAGCTGATGTGGTTCGAGCCTGTTGCAAAGCACGAGCCGGTCAATAGGTACCGAAATGCGGGCGGGGCGGCTTTACTAACGCCCCGCCTCAGACTTAGATTTCGTAGTGACCTCGATGCTCAATGCGGACGACGCCTACTCTGTTTGCTTGGTTTTCAGAGAGCGCCGAAGCACTTACCATAATCGGACATTATGGTAACTACAGCGATGTGCTACAACGGCGAAATGCAGGGTAAATTGGACCAGCCGGCAGGCGCCGCATGAGCGAGATCGTCGTCTACCGCACAGACGGGGAGGGGCTGCCGGTCCGAACGCGGCGGGGGATCGTCGAGCCGATCGATGTCCGCGTTACCCGGTTGCTGGGTCTTGCGCTGCCGGCTGAAGGTGTCCCGGTCAGCGAGATCGGTTTTGCGGCGCAGCTCGGCGCTATGGCAGCGGCGAGCAAGGCGGCGCTGGCGTCGGACCTGGCCTGCTATCTGCGCTGGTGTGGAGACACCCGTATCGCGCCGCTGCCCGCCGAGCCCGAAAACCTGGTCCGCTACATTACCATGCTCGAGGCTCGCGGCGCCAAGCCCGCCACGGTGGCCCGGCGGGTTGCCAGCCTGGCCACCGCACACGCCCTGTCAGGCCTGCAGGAGAGGGGGCACGCGCCGACGAGCCACGTGATGGTCCGCGCTGCGCTCAAGGGCCTGCGCCGGCGTCGTGGTGCGGCCCAACGCCAGGCGGCCCCGTTGCGCTTCGGGGCCTCGCTAGATCCCCATACCAAGGGGTTCACGCTGACCGCGCTGTTAGGCGCCTGTGGCGGCGAGCTGCAGGGGTTGCGCGATGCCGCCCTGCTGTCGCTCGGTTACGATGCGGGATTGCGCGTCAGCGAGCTCGTCGCCGTCACCGTCGCGCACATCGATCCGCACAGCGATGGTTCGGCGCTCCTTTTCATTCCATCATCCAAAACCGATCAGGAAGGGCAGGGGGCCTGGGGCTGGCTGTCCGCGGACACGATGCGCCGGGTCGGCGCCTGGCTAGTGGCGAGTACCATCACCGAGGGGCCCGTCTTTCGGCGCGTGGGGGTCGATCGGCGCCGTCTACGCGCCGCAGTTCCGCCGATGGCGTACGAGGCGATACCGGGGCACACGCGGCACTGGCAGGAGAAGCTCCGTGGCAAGAAGGCCGAGCCGGCGCGCGCCGTCTACACGGTCGGTACGGCCTCGCTGAGCCGGCAGGGCGTCAACGGGATCTATCGGCGCGTGGCGCTCAGCGCGTTCGATCAGGGGCTGGTCGAGATGCCGATCGCGAAGGTTGAGGAGGCGGCGAGGGCGCTATCAAGCCACTCGCTGAGAGTAGGGCTGACGCAAGATCTGTTTGCGGCCGGCGAGGACGGCGTTGGCATTGCACAGGCGCTGCGATGGTCTTCACCGTCGACCGCGCTACGCTATGGGCGCAAGCTTGCAGCCAGGAGCAATGTCGCAGCGCGCGTATTGTCTCGCATCAGAGCTTGAACTTGCGAAACCGATGCAGCCTATTTGGGTGTCGGGTTGAGTTCGCGATGGATGGGCACACTGTATTCGTCGTTGAGTCTCGCGACCAATCCGCTAACCGTTAATCTAGAAAACATATGATCGCCATTCAGATGCTGGCCAGTTATCTAAATATAGTCAAATTGGGCTGAGATAAAACCGCCACGGGCAGTATTAGAGTCCTTGTCGACTATCGCATTAAAGATATCTAAACCAGCGATTTGATAGGTTCCCGCTCCATGAGCCTTTCTGGAGAATCTCAGTATCAAGGAGGCAATGATACAGTGAGTGTCCTGCTTCATCTTCAGAATGCTATTCTGAAGATGATTGCCAAGGGTGCTGGGCTGGCGCCAACGTGTACCATGCTGTGTGCGGAGGTAGAGCGGATCCTCCCGGAGGTAATCTGTTCGGTATTAACGGTCGATGTGGCAGGCCTGCTTCATCCGCTAGCTGGCCCGAGCCTACCGGAAGTATATTCCCAAGCCTTGGATGGCTTGTCTGTCGGCCCGTTAGCCGGCTCCTGCGGAACTGCGGCCTATCTGAAAACAGAAATTACCGTCGTTGATATCGAGACCGACGTCCGCTGGGCGCAGTTCAAACACCTCGCACTTCCCCACGGGCTCCGCGCCTGCTGGTCCAGTCCGATATGTGATGCAGACGGTCGCGCGATCGCGACATTTGCCTTTTGTTATCGTAACGCCCGCGGACCGACGGCCTTCGAACGCGAGGTGGTGGCTAACTGCGTTAACCTCACGCAAATCGCTATCGAGCGACATGAGCGTGTCCTCGAGCACCAACGACGGGCTTTTACCGACGCCTTGACCGGTTGCCCCAATCGGGCCGCTTATCATGCCGCACTTTCCAAACTCGAAGGCGCTGCGGTTGGCAGTTGGGCGCTGTTCGTGTTGGATCTCGATAATCTCAAGGTCGTGAATGACACGTTTGGGCATCATGCGGGTGACGAGCTTCTTCAGATCGCCAGCGACAGGATCTCAGCAGCAGTCAGCCCCGGGCGAACGTTTCGCGTCGGTGGCGACGAGTTCGCTGTCATTCTCCAGGCTACCGATACCCTTCGTGACCTAGAGAAGATCGCGGATGAGGTTCTAAGCGCGCTCTCGGTTGCTGCCGACTGCGGCGGGCATAGCATCGTCCCTCGCGCTACCATCGGAGGCGCTACGTTCTCATCGGACGACGCCGGGGTTGGGAGTGTTCGGCAGAATGCCGACTTTGCCCTCTACCACGCCAAGGAAACCGGTCGTGGTGGTTTTGTACGATACTGGGCAGGGCTCCGCTCGAACATGACGCGGCGTATGGGCGCAATCAGGGACCTGAGTGCGGCTTTGCGAGAGGACCGGATCGAGGTCCATTATCAACCGATCTTCCGATTAGACACGCGCGAGATCGTCGGCCTGGAAGCGCTTTGCCGCATGCGCATCGGCGACAATCTGGTCTCGGCTGCCTCTTTTCATGAGGCGACTGCCGACGCACAGGTGGCGACCTCGCTCACTGCCAGGATGATGACCTTGGTAGCGGCTGACCTACGTCGATGGCTGGATTTGGGTATTCCCTTTCAGCACGTTGGTATCAATGTCTCGTCTGCGGATTTGAGTGGCGGTGCCGTAGGACAGGTTCTCTCCGCAGCGCTCGAGCGCGAGCGGGTCCCTCACGATCACGTCATTCTCGAGGTAACCGAGACGGTGTACATGGGCCGCGGGGACCAAGCGATTCAGCAAGCGATCAGGGCATTACGGGCTGACGGCATACGGGTCGCGCTGGACGACTTCGGAACGGGTTTCGCATCGCTGACGCACCTGCTCACCGTTCCCGTCGATGTCATCAAGATCGACAAACTGTTCGTTGACCACCTGGAACCAGACGGTGTCAGCGTGACCATCGTCGAAGGCCTGATCCGTACCGCGAGAAAGATGGGCATCAGGATCGTCGCCGAGGGGATCGAAACTGAAGAGCAAGTCGAACAGCTTCGCGCGATCGGCTGCGCCTTGGGGCAGGGGTACATCTTCTCGCCTGCAGTCAATCGCGAGACGACAACCGCCCTTCTCCTCGGGCATGCGCAGGGCATTGCGCGAGCGCCGATAGCGACGCGATCAGGCGTGGGCTAATTTTTTTTGGATCTGCTTTGGAAGAGGGACTCCAGCATTACGCGAGCCAACTACCTATAATCTCCTCGAACGTATGGATGAAGAAGGGGTCCCGATCGGCGTTGATCGGGACCCCTGCACGGTAAGCTTCGACCCAGATACAACGGCGTGGTCAAACCTTTCCGGTGGTCCCTTTTCGGCGCCAATCCACATGGTCGGTGTTCTACCAAGCTCTAGGCTCAGCTCCGGTCCGTGCTGCTACCGCTGCTTCTATCTCATTCAGGTCAGCTTGCGAAACCACGCCCGCCGTCAGCATCTTACGCATGAGTTCGTCGACGAGCGCCGCAAGAAAATGGATCTCGGCGCGTTCAGAAGGAGTATCTTCGCCCTCAGCATTCACGTCCATCTCGCATGTCCTTTAAATCGTTGGAAACTTGAATTCGCACAAACGAAAACCGTGCGTGTCGGTTATAGGTTTGCCTATGAACCTTTCTCAAACCGAGTCATACCGTAACGCGGCCACCCTTGAACGATCAGCAGCGGAGCAGTCTCCGCTACCTCGTGTCCGAGAGCGTCATCTAAGATCGGCCGAAGCATGGGATGCAATGGCCAGTCAGGGTGAGCTGACTGAGCGACTGGCGCAGGCGAACGCGGAGAACCGCATAAAACAACCGTACCAGCGACGACCTTCAACCGAGAATACGTAAATCAGCTCAGGGAGCCTTACGGAACAGACAGCGGTCCCGGCAGCTGCCGAGGGAACCACGTCAGGAGGGCGTCTGACAGCGCCGTAGCGACAACTGAGGGCTCGCCCGTTCGGGTGCCACTAGCGCGCACCGTGGTCGCCTGCCCCGTCCACACGACGTGATTGTCGCGGCGCAGCGATACCGTCACCTTGAGACGGGTTACGATCAGTCCGCGCAATTGATCCTTCCCCGAAGGCAAAGTCAGCGACAGGCCGCCAAGCCCGGCCGCCATGCCCGGCCGGTCTGATCGGTCGTTGCCGGACCGGACAACGCCGCGCTGGGTCTGCGATACCTCAACCTTGGCGACATAAAGGCTGTGGTTTGGGTCGGGTAGGGGCAGGAATGGTGTTCGAAGCAGGGTTCGCTGAACGGCGTCCGTGAACGTTCTCGTGATAGCGGGAGACGTAGTCGGACTATCAGCAGCCACGATCGCTATCGTGCCGGGCCTAACCGCGGTGGTGGCAACCGGCGATTGCATGAGGGCTGCGGCCGCAGCGAGAGGAAGTACGTACATCCAACAAGGTCCGATGCTTTAAGGGGCTTTTGATGTAGCTCGGCACGTCGGAGGCATGTGATTTCCCGTCTCAGCCGCGGTCTTCCGCCTCGGTTCGATTACAGAAGATCTTCGATCCTGAACGGCATCTCACGCAGCCGCTTGCCCGTCGCATGATGAATGGCATTGGCAATGGCGCCTGCACAGCCCGTCATGGCAACTTCGCCAAGCCCCTTTGCGCCAAGGGCATTGATGAGAGGATCCGGTCGATCGATAAAGCCGACGTCTATCGACCCGATGTCGGCATTCACAGGCACGACATAGTCGGCAAGGTCGTTGTTGAGCCACCCACCATAGCGAGGATCGACTTCAGTCGCTTCGCGGAGCGCCGCACCAATGCCCCAGATCACGCCGCCCCGAACCTGACTCTCGGCCGTGCGCGGCGAGATCACCCGTCCACAATCGGCGATGCTGACGACGCGCGGCACGCGGACGCGGCGCGTGCCGGGTTCGACATGAACTTCAACGAAGTGGGCAATGTAGCTGTAGGTCGTAAAGGTCGAATAATCCGGCCCGACCAGCGCCATGCCGCCCTTGCGCAGTGTCGCCAGATCTTTCGGACCCTGGTCGACCGCAACATGCTCGACCTCAACCTGAAGCGATGGACGCCGTACAGTCGCAAGCTGTCGGTGAAGATTGCCCGCCACCTGACGCCCCGCCAACAGCTCGGCCATGGCAGCGTTGAGTTTTGCGGCCGCCTCTGCCGCTGCCGGCACGACGCTTGCAGTGCCCCAGGATCCCGCTGTCGTATGCTGTGGCGCTACACTGGTGTCGCCGATAGCGATCTCCAGCTTCGAAGGATCGATCGCCAGTTCGCGTACGAGAACCTGTTCAATGGTCGAGCGGATGCCCTGGCCCATCTCATGCCCCGCAGCCGCAAACCGGGTCGTGCCGTCTGCGTTCACACGCAGAGTAACGATGTTAGGATGGGCAGAGCCCGGATAGGCGCCTGATGCTACGCCCCAGCCGACCTGCGTGCCGTCGGGCAGCGTCATCGATCCCGGCTGGAGACTACGCCGTTCCCACCCAAAACGACGTGCGCCCTCCGTGAGGCATTCCGATAGATAGCAGGACGAGAGTTTCTGGCCGTGGATCGGATCGGTCGTCGCCCGGTGGCGCAGTCGGAAGGCGACCGGATCGACGCCGAGCTTGAGGGCAAGTTCGTCTACTGCGCTTTCGAAGGCAAAGCACGACGGATGCGGTGTCGGCGACCGCATATAGCCTGGCGCCTGCGTATCGATCCGCAGATTGGCGGCGGTCCCGTGGTAGTTCTCGATGCCGTACAGCATGGGTACGGACTCATGGTAGTCAGGCGGAAACTGGCCTTCGCGCGATTGCTGCTGATCGGCGTCGTAGCGCACCGCGATCATTTTGCCGCTGGCATCCGCACCGATCTCGATCCGGTGACGGTTCTTTGGCCGGAAGGTCGCGTTATGAAAGATCTGCCCGCGCGGCAGGACGAGTTTGACCGGTCGGCCGAGCAGCATTGCAGCGCGGGCAACCAGAGCGGTCTGTCTCTGTGCTCCGCCACGCTGGCCGAAGCCCCCGCCGATCTGTGGGCTTTTTACCGTCACCTGCTCGGGCGTCAGGCGCATATTCCGCATTACGGCACCCTTAGTGTTGCTGCTGCTCTGCGTACTTTCGTAGATGGTAAGTTGCCCGTTTTCCCATACAGCCGTCGTCGACAGCATCTCGATCGGGTTATGGTGCTGTGGCGGTGAGACATAGTCCGCCTTGTGCCGGGTTACCGCGCGCGCCATCGCCTGCGTCGCATCGCCCGCTGTCACCGGTTTGACGGCTTCGCGCACCATCCCCGGCTGCTCGATGAGCGAGGTGAACGCGGGTGCTGTTGTGTAGGTCGGACGAATGGCCTCGGCGCCCTCGATCGCGGCCTCGAGCGTCTCGGCAACGACAAGTGCGACCGGCTGGCCGCGATAGGCAATGTCGGCCGTGAGCGTCGCAGGCGGGGGCGGTGCGCCAGGGGTCGCAGGAGGGGGCGGCAGAAAGTCGGTCGCGGTCAGCACGCGAATAACGCCCGGCACCTGCATCGCTGCATCGACCGACAGCGAGGCAATCCGCCCCTTCGCAATGGTTGCCGGGACCTGCATGGCGTACAGCAGCCCAGCGACCTGATGGTCGGCTCCATAGCGGGCAGCGCCCATCACCTTCTCGCGGGCATCGGCACGGGGGCGGTTGGGGAAGGGGGCGGTCATGACCGGTTCCTCGCTGCGGCTATAGTCAGGGCGTCGGCAACGGTTCGCGCGCCGAGTTCGATCTTGAAGCCGTTCTGCTTACCAGCTTTGGCATCGGCGAAGGCGGCTCGCCCTGCCGCCAGTGCGGTCGCCGGGGTCAGAGGCTTACCAGCCAGCAGCGCTTCTGCCGCGGTCGCCCGCCATGGCTTGGTCGCCACCCCGCCAAGTGCGATCCGAGCGCGCGTCACGGTGTCACCATCCATCTCCAACGCGACCGCTGCCGAGGCGAGCGCGAAGGCGTAGCTCTCCCGGTCACGGATCTTGTGATACGTCGAATGCCGGCCTGCCTTCGTCTTTGGCACGACGATCGCCGTGATCATCTCGCCTGGCTGCAGCGTGAACTCCAGGTTCGGCGTGCTGCCCGGTAGACGATAGAGTTCGGCAATCGGGATCGCGCGGCTACCGCTGGCGCCCAGCACTTCGACATAGGCGTCGAGCGCGACGAGCGCGACGGGCCAGTCGCCAGGCGAGACGGCGGTGCATGACGAACTCTGGCCTAGCACGGCCTGGCCGCGGTCGAGTCCACCGATTGCCGCGCAACCCGAACCCGGCTCCCGCTTGTTGCAAGGGTAGGTGTTGCCGACCGATGTTCCGCCTGCGCCGTTGCGGAAATAAAGGCAGCGGGTCCGCTGGAGCAGGTTACCGCCGACCGTCGCCATGTTGCGCAACTGCTGCGAGGCAGCCTTCCACAACGCCTCGGCAAGGACGGGATAGTCGCGCAGCACGACCTTGTCGGTCGCGACCGTGCTCATCGGTGCGAGCGCCTCGAAGCGTAGCCGCTCACCGTCCGTCTCAATTCCATCGAGCCCTCGGATCGTGGTGACGTCAATCAGGTGCTGAGGCTTCTCGATGTCGAGCTTCATCAGGTCATAGAGCGAGGTGCCGCCTGCGATGTAGCGGGCACCGGCTCCCGCGGCTGTGAAGGCCTGGACTGCCGCTACGTCGCTTTCGGGTCGTGCGTAGGTGAAGGGGCGCATCAGGCTTTCTCCCTTCCCGCAAACTGCTCGATCGCCGCGACGATGCCGACATAGGCGCCGCAGCGGCAGATGTTGCCGCTCATATATTCGCGAATGCGGTCCTTCGATGTGGCGTTGCCTTCGCGCACGCACGCCACTGCCGCCATGATCTGTCCCGGTGTGCAATAGCCGCATTGCAGCGCGTCGTGGTCGATGAAGGCCTGCTGCATCGGGTGCAGCGTCTCGCCATCGGCAAGCCCTTCAATCGTTGTCACGGCACGTCCGTCGACCTTGGCTGCTAGCGTGAGGCAGGATGCTACGCGCCGACCGTCGACGTGAACGGTACATGCGCCGCACTGGCCATGGTCGCAGCCCTTCTTGGCGCCAGTCAGATGCAGTTGCTCACGCAGGAGATCGAGCAGCGATGTCCGCACATCGATCTCTACCGGTACCGCCTTGCCGTTGACCGTCGTCCGGATCGCCAATCGGACGCCCACAGGCTTGGCGAGCTGTGCTGCGACCGCCGGATCGCTCTCAGCAATAAGGCTAGACGCTGTAAGCGCGGCGGTACCACCCAGTGCGGTGCGCCGCGTCAGCGGCACGCCCAGGAAGTGATCCATATCAGCCATCAACATCTCTCCGGACGGGCGCTTGCCTCGCCAGGCATTCGTAGCCGAAACAGATGCTTAGCTAAAGCGCTCAGATGGGTCAGGCAGTCGTTGCTGCCATCGACGCTTGCGGCAGCTAAAGGGGCCAGCTCCGGAAGCTTCGCTTATATTCTCGTAGGAGTCTGACCTCGTCGATAGGCGACGCAGTTGTGAGAAGGGTACAACCCTGCGGGGTGCCTAAACTATTTCAGTTGGCTGTCCTTGCTCCCACGTCGGTTCATGCCGGTTGCCACGGGACGGTCCCGACCGCTCTGACAGGCTACGCAGGTGTGTACGCCCGGTAGCGCGCGTCGGCGCCCTTCGGGAATGTCGTCCCCACACAAGGTGCAGGTAAGTCGGCTTTCACCCGCCGGCATCTGCGCGCGGGCCGCCAGAACGGCATCGGTAATGGTATCATCAATCTGGTCTGCACCGCGCCGTCTCGGCTCCATCCACCGGCCGCTTATCGTCCCCTGCTGTTGTCCTTCACCATGTAGGAACGGTTCGTACTCACGCCATGAATGTCGCATACCAGCTGAAGCATAAATACACTGTTGGATGAGGAAGTTATGCGTCCAGGGACGATCCCAGAACGTTTCAAGTGAATGAGCAAAACCCATTTTCCGCTTCGCTTCGATTCTAGCTTCGAAAACGTGCCGGATGACGAGGTTGAGACGCAGCGCGGCCTTACCGACGCGATGCTAGCGATCCAGCGCAAGACGCACGCAGATACAGGTTATGCTCACCGGGCCGTACACGCCAAAGCTCACGGCTATCTTAAAGCCAGGTTCGAGGTGCTCCCCGATCTTCCGACATCTCTCGCGCAGGGACTGTTCGAGAGACCTGCTACATACGATACCATTCTGCGTTTCAGCACGACACCAGGCGACGTGCTCGACGACAATGTTTCGACCCCGCGCGGGGTGGCGCTGAAGGTGTTAGGGGTAAGCGGAGCACGTTTGCCCGGAAGCGAAAGCGATACGACGCAGAACTACGTTCTCGGTAATTCGCCATCGTTTCAAGTGGCAACTGCTGCCGGCTTTCTAAAGCAATTGAAGATATTGGCCGCCACTACGGGGCATGCCGAGCCGGTCAAAGAAGCGCTCTCTGTTCTCTCGCGTACGACAAATGCTGGCCTGGAGAAGGTCGGGCTAAAATCGGCAACATTGACCACGCTTGCCGGCCAAGCAACCACCGAATTACTCGGTGACAACTTCTATTCGCAGGCAGCGATCCTCCACGGTGACTATTTTGCCAAGGTGGTTCTTGCACCCGTGGCGACCGAGCTGGTCGCACTATCTGGCAAGTCACTTGACGTTTCCGGCCATCCCGACGCAATCCGAGAGTCGATCCAGCGCTACTTTGCCACGCTTCCAGCAGTATGGGAGTTAAGGGTTCAGTTGGCGACGGACATCGAGGCGATGCCTGTCGAAGACTCCGCTACCGAATGGCCCGAGCACGAAAGTCCTTACGTCGCGGTAGCCCGCGTTACTGCCACCCCACAGCAGTCATGGTCAGAAGAGCTGTGGGCCGAGATCGAAAGCGGGTTAGCGTTTAACCCTTGGATCGGTTTGGCCGCGCACCGGCCGCTGGGATCGATCATGCGTGCTCGGAAGCCTGCCTACGCTGCAGCTCGAGAATATCGTGGGCAAGCCAATGGCATCAGGATCGAAGAACCTACGATCCCATAGGCATTTGGCCCCGCTGGCAGGCAAACTGAAGTGATGGTCGACCTGCTCATGCCTTTGGTGAACGATTTGGCTTCTTAAGCGGTTGGAAGGTCAAGGAGATTTATCAATGCGCGACGCTGACGGGACTTACGCAATCACGGGCGGTTGCCGCTGCGGGGGCATCCGATACCGCATCACGAACGCGCCGCTATTCGTGATGGCTTGCCATTGCACGGACTGCCAGGAGCAGACGTCGAGTGCCTTCTCGCTGGGCATGCCTGTAGACAAGGACGGCTTTTCCCATACGGGTGAACCAGTCGTCATCACCAAGACCGCCGAAAGCGGAAACGAGAGTCGCGCATATCGGTGTCCCACGTGCGCAGTGTGGACGCAGACGATAACGGACGGAACTCCGGATACAGTCGTGGTGCGTCCCTCGACCCTTGACGACGCAGAGTGGGTCAAACCCGTCGCTCAGATCTTCGTCCGAAGTTCGATGCCTTGGGCAAAGCTCGACGTACCGCACAGCTACGAGAAGGAGTTCGATGATCCGACCGAGATCGTGAAGACTTTCCGTTCGTCGGGCATAATCGACAAGGTGGCATGATCGGCCGCAGGAGATAATTTTCTTTACTGCCAAAGGCCACTACGTCGCGGCACAGGACGATTAGGACCCCGCCGAGGTGATCATTGGCGCTGCGGGCGTAGCGAAAGCGCCTAGTCGGTCATCCTGCGGTCGTTTCGTCGGAGCACGCGGCGTCAACGTGCTCCAGTCAAGGGATCGGCCGTTTGTCGTGCAAGTGGTAGTTGTTAGAGGCCGACGTGCAAATCATTGGTGGCTCCGAACTGCCACCAATGCCTGCGCGCGCTCGAACTTTCTACTTTGGCAACGCATACGCGATGACGTGATCGCCGAGCTTCGTTCCAAGCGAACCATGGCCACCCGCCACCACGACAACAAACTGCCTACCGCTCGCGGTAGAGCGATACGACATCGGCGTTGCTTGACCACCAGCGGGTAGCCGGGCGCGCCACAAGACCTTACCCGTTCGCGTGTCGTAAGCTCGGACGTAGTTGTCGATTGCCGCAGCCATGAACGCTACACCGCTTGCGGTCGTGATCGGCCCACCAAGCGATGGCACCCCCATCTTGACTGGCAGCGGCAGGATCGTCTCGTCGCGGATCGTACCGTTCTTGTGCTCCCAGACCTTCTTGCCCGTGGTCAGATCGATGCCGGCGACATAGCCCCAGGGCGGCGCCTGACAGGGCAGACCGGCAAAGGACAGGAAAGGGTTCATGTCGACCGCGAATGGTGCGCCTGTGTTGGGATTATAGCCCTGCTCTTGCGATCCGCGCCGATCCGATCCGCCGGCCGGCCCGCGTTCGTTGGGGCCACCACTATCGTCGCGACGTGGCACCAGTCGGTCGACGAACGCCACGTAGTTTGGATGTGCGAATATGACCTGTCGCACCGGGTCGATCGAGATGCCGCCCCAGTCCATGACACCGAAGTTTCCTGGGAAGACCAAAGAACCTTTCAGCGAAGGTGGCGTGAACGGCCCGCGATAATCGAGCGACTTGAAGCGGATCCGACACCAGAGCTGGTCGAGCATCGTCGTGCCCCACATGTCCGTCTCACGTGCCGGTGCTGGCATCAGCGATACCGAAGAGAAGGGTTGGGTCGGCGACGTGTGATCGCTGGGCGCGGCTCCGGCTGGCACGGCGCGTTCGGGCGCCGGGAAGATCGGCTTGCCAGTCCGGCGATCAAGCACGAACAGATTGCCGGTCTTGGTCGACTGGACCAGCGCCGGCACTCTGCCGCGGCCAGGCAGTGTCAGGTCAACCAGCGCTGGCTGCGCTGGCACGTCCATGTCCCACAGATCGTGATGGACGGTCTGATAGATCCAGCGCGGTCGGCCAGTCGCGATGTCGAGCGCGAGGACCGAAGTTGCAAATCGCTCGGTGGTAGCAGGACGGTTGCCGCCCCACTGATCGACCGCCCCCATGCCCATCGGCAGATAGACCAGCCCGAGCGCTTCATCGGCTGCCGGCGTGCTCCAGCTGTTGGGCGACGACGGCGTGTACTGTTTGCCGGTGCCAAGCGGTGCCGTGTCGGACGGGTTGCCGGGATCGAAGTTCCAGACGAGCCGGCCGGTTGCGGCATCGTAACCCCGGATGACGCCGGAAGGTACCTTGGTAGCGATGTTGTCGAACACTGCGCCGCCAGTAATGATGAGCCCCTTTGCGACCAGTGGCGCTGAGGTCACCTGATACCAGCCCTGATTGTAGTGCGGCTGACCTGGCAGCAGGCTGACGGTGCCGTTCTGACCAAAGCTGCGACACAGCGAACCCGTTCGCGGATCGAGCGCGATGAGCCGGCTGTCATTCGTGGCCAGGATGATGCGCTGTGGGCAGTCGCCGACACTTGTAGCGCTAGGTTCGCCCGCCTTCGTGCTATCCCAGTAAGAGACACCGCGGCACGTGAGGTGCTGCATGTTCTTCTGCGATGTCGCGATCTTCGGATCGAAGCGCCAGCGTTCCTTGCCGGTCTCGGCGTCGACCGCGATGACCCAGTTATGCGGGGTACACAGATACACCGTATCCCCAACCTTGATCGGCGTCATCTCGTACGTCGTCTCACCGGGATCGGTGTCGCGCTTCATGTCACCGGTGCGTAGTTGCCAGGCGACTTTCAAATTGCCGACATTGGCTGGCGTGATCTGCGTAAGCGGCGAGAATTTGTCGCCGTACCAGCTGCGCGCATAGGCTTGCCAATCGTCATCAGGCACGCCGTGGAGGTTCGCGGCAAGCGCGTGGCGTGGCCCCGGCAGGCTGCCGTCGAGATTGTGCACATCGCACGTCAGTGAGACAGCGCCGAACACTATGGCTATGCCTAGTGCCAGGGTCAGCGGACCAGCACCACGCGTCCATGAAACGCCTGGTGTCAGGCGCTTAACCGTCCAAGGCAGGGCCAGCAACGCACCGAAGATGAAGATCAGGTCGCCGCGTGGCACTAGCGGCCACCAATCGGCGCCGATCTCTGCCCATGCCCAAATTACCGTGCCGAGCACCAGCGCGGCAAACACGTGCAAAGCGAGTACACGTCTGCGCCAGAGCAACACCGCCGTCGCCAGCATGGCAAGCCCAGCAAAGATGTAAAACAGGCTGCCGCCCAACGTTGCGAGCCACACACCGCCAACAAGGTTGAGAAGCCCTACGACGCCAATGATGACGGCCAGGATATGGGGCCATCGGGCAGGGTGGCGAACGTGGGTCATTAGCGGCTCCGCGCATCATGCCTGCCCCATAGCAACGGTATTTAGGGAGGCGGTGCAAAAGGCACCGTAAACCGGTCGCGCCAGATAAATCGAGACGTCTGGATGAAACTTTTGTTACATTGGCTGTGATACCCGTAGGGATTACAGCCCGCCCTTGGCAAAATCCCCGAGCGAGCCGACCAAACACATTTGGGGGTTGTTCCGGCTCATCATATACAACCGGAAAGTTGAATAGTTTCGCAATCGCTTCTGTTGTGTTGCGGACGCTCGGCATTGGGTTGGGCGGGACGAGACGGTATTCTCGGCGCTGGCTATCTTTTCTCGAAAAGCACTCAGATCGTTGAGATAATGGGAAACTAGCCCCGCTTGAAAGGTTTTAGAGCGAGCAGAGGAGATCGACATGACGACCGAACAGCCGAACGTTGCACCCAACGACGTGAAGCCTGAGCCGCACGACGCGGATAGCGCTGCGACCGTTTTAGACGATGCGCACATCACCAAAACGCGTGGTGGCGGGGGTCGAGGCGGTGCCGATGCCGCGGATGTCTTGAGCGGATCGGGAAAGCTTAGCGGTGGTGCGACGCCGAACAGCCTATCGATGTGCCAGTTCCCCATGGCGGTGGTGGCGACCCAACTCGCGAAGCGCAGCTCAGGTCTTTGAACGACGGCCCAAAGGAACCGCACACCAATCCGAACTGATCATCCTCAGAGTATTTCGAGGAACATCGTGCGCCGTCGGGTGGACACCCCGAGGCCTCCGGGACGTTGGGTGTCTATGCATGATGATAGGACAATTTATCTAACGCGCCCGCGTTGTCTTCCCGTAGGTGAGGCAGCCGCCCTGAGCATCGTCCGATGAGCGCTGGTCGTAACCTGGCCGGACGGCGCGTAGTGATTACCGGTGCATCGAGCGGTATCGGCGCGGCAACGGCGGTGGCTTTCGCCAAAACGGGAGCGCGGCTTGTCTTGGGGGCACGAGGCAAAGACGGGCTGGATAACGTCGCGGAGCGCTGCGTCGAAGCTGGCGGCAGCGCAGTCGTCCGACCGGTAGATTGCACCGACGCAGGCGCAGTGGCCGCATTCGCCGCTGAGGCGCGCGATCTGCTCGGTGGCATTGACCTGTGGTTCAGCTGTGAAGGCGTCGGTGTGCTTGGCCGGTACGAAGACGTCCCGATCGCGGATCACGCCCGTGTCGTCGATGTGAACCTCGTCGCCCACATGAACGACGTCCATGCCGTACTGCCGATCTTCCTCGCGCAGGATCACGGCACTTGGGTAAACATGATCTCAGCCGGCGGTTTTGTCGCTACGCCTTATGCCGCGGCCTATTCGGCGAGCAAGTTCGGGTTGCGCGGATTCAGTTCCGCATTGCGCGGTGAGGTGTCGAAGCGCCCGCATATCCACATATGCGACGTCTGCCCGACCTTTGTTGATACACCCGGCGTCGATCACGCCGGTAACTATACAGGTGCCCGACTCTCGTTGCCCCCAGGTTCGCTCGCACCAGAGACGGTGGCGAAGGCAGTCGTGCGGCTTGCCACGCACCCTCGTAACCTTACCGCCGTCGGCGCACCGGCAATCGCATTCAAACTCGGCGAGTTCGCGGCGCCGAACCTGCTGGCGGCGATCATGAGCGGTTTTCTCGACTCCTGGTCGGCCCGTGCTGCCGACGGTAACGACAACGATGGGGTGTTGTTCGAACCGGGCGTCCCCGCCGGGCCTGATGGCGGCCGACGCGATCCACAACGGGGGCGCAAGGTGGCAGCCGCGGCTGGCAGT
The DNA here is from genome assembly GCF_001421535.1 of Sphingomonas sp. Leaf20. Lineage (GTDB taxonomy): Bacteria > Pseudomonadota > Alphaproteobacteria > Sphingomonadales > Sphingomonadaceae > Sphingomonas. The sequence goes on from NZ_LMKN01000015.1 coordinate 35,029, forward strand.
ATGGCGGTTCTAGGCCTTGCGGGGGTCGGTGTATGGCTCGGCCTTCGCCGGTGATTGAGGACGATCGCTATCTCGCGGTGCGCTCGGGCATACGGTTACGAATGGACGCTGTGGTCTCAAATATTGGCGGATGTAATCGGCAAGGGTTCATCGCGTGACCGAAGCGATCGAGTTGGGACTGCCGGCACAGGCCTTCGACCGACAGGATGATGGCGACGACCTTGGCTTCTATGCGCCCCCGCGTTTAGTCACGCACATCGACGAGACAGCTGTCGGCGCACTGACCAGCCTATACCGTGATGCGATCCCCGCTGGCGGGCGGGTGCTCGACCTCATGTCGAGCTGGGTCAGCCACCTGCCGGACGACGTCGCCTATGCTGAGGTCGTCGGCCACGGCATGAACGCAGAGGAACTCACGGCCAACCCGCGCCTCGATCGCTGGTTCGTCCAGAACCTGAACGATGTGCCTAACCTGTCCGAAGAGGATGCGCGCTACGATGCCGTACTGATCTGTGTCGGGGTTCAATATCTGCAACACCCCCTGGCGGTACTGCGCGAGGTTCGTCGTGTGCTGAAGCCGGGAGGCCGCGTCATCATAAGCTTTTCGAACCGGTGCTTCCCGACCAAGGCCGTGGCGGTCTGGCGCGCTCTCGATACGCAGGGCCACGCCTCGCTTGTCCGCCTCTATCTCGAGACGGCGGGTTTTCGCGGAGTCACGGCATCCTTACTCGCCGACGGTCGCCTGGGCGATCCATTGGTCGCGATAACCGGTCGCAGTTGAGGCTGTCGGGATCACACCAGCAATGAGGGCGCTGACTTCCGGTTCAGTACCGTCGCGGCTGTTACAGGTACGTATCAGGCGCAACGGCGACTCAGTGGTCAGGCCTCGACGCTGGCGGTCAAGGGTGGCGTCTGCTGATGTTGAACGACCAGCCAATCGTCGTGTCCCCGCATGCGCAAAGTCGAGGTGCAGTGTGCCTCGTACTTCTCGTCGCCGCTCGTGCATCGCGCTGTGTAGGCAACGACGATCAGACCCTCCTGAGGGCGTGACACTCGTCGATCCGATAACTCGACCGTATCCCAATCGGGCGTAGCCTTGACCGCATCCTTCGCGTCCTGGCCCTGGAAGACATAAGGCGGACGAGGAAGGACCATGACGATCTCCTCGTCGATCCGGTTCTGGTAATGCTCGTCGCTGGCATCCCATAGGCTACCTTCAAATTCCCACACGCGCTGGTCGTCCATGCCGTCTCTCCTTCATGGCTATAGCGCGGCAGAATAGACGAGGGTTCCGGCGTCCGAGCCTATCTCACAAACGATCGGGCCTGTTGAAAAATGCCGGACATGCCGGGGTGCTCCTTCGTTTCACTCCTACCGTGAGGAGCGCCGCTATGATGGGACCAGCCTGTCGCGGTGGGCGGGAAGGGGCGTCCCGTCGCACTATAGAAGCCATGTTGCCCGCAGACCACCTCTTGCGCCGCATCGATCGGTGTCTCGACACGGCTGAACTGAGAGAAGCGCTGGCCTGTCATTACAGCGTGCGAGGTCGGCCGTCGATCGACCCCGAACTTCTCATCCGCATGACCCTGATCGGCCGCATCTACGCGATCACGTCCGAGCGGCGCCTGTGTGAGGAGCTGCGCTACAATCTTGCCTATCGCTGGTTCTGCCGTCTCACGCCGGGAGACAAGGTTCCGCACCACTCGACATTCAGCAAGAACCGGCATGGACGCTTTCGCGACGCCGGCGTCTTCCGGCAGCTGTTCGACGCCACGGTGCGCCGCTGCATCGGGGAGGGTCTGGTCGGAGGCAAGGACGCCGCGATCGACGCCTCGTTCATCGAAGCTGACGCGTGCTGGCAGCGCAAGACCGTGCCCGGCTATTTGCCCTATGTGGCAAACGGCGGTCGTCCCGTCCGGGAGTGGCTGAGCGATCAGGGCAGTGTCAGCACGAAGCCTGGTGGCTCGAAGGATTTCGAAGGTGTCTCGCGAACCGATCCTGCTGCAGCCTGGTCGGCGCGCCCGGGTCGCGCGCGGTTCGGCTAACCGGCGCGGTAGACCATCAGCTACCGTATCGTAAACGACGGTTGCGTTGAATGCCTGACTTAGAAACCGGGTCGCCGCTTCCACGTCAGGCACCGTAATCCCAATGTGATCGATCCCGCGTACATTGCCGGCCATGCTGGCATCGGGTGTCATGGTCGAGCCAGGAACGAGGTAATTAGTGGGTCCAGCGCCGGCGCGCATTCCTCGGGAACCCAGTGACCGCACCCGGGCAGCACGTGCGCCTCGACGTTGGTGGCGTAGCGTCGGATGTTTTCCGGCTGACTGACGCCGAAACCGCCATTGCCACCCCCGCCAACGGCAAGAACCGGCATGGTCAGCTTACTCGCTGCCAGTGCCTGATTTTGCACGATAGATCGGGGTAACGCACGGTAATATTCGAACGCGTGATGGAACGTCTGCGGCTTTGCATAAGAGCGAACGTAGCGATCGATCAGCCCATCGGTGAACACCGCCTGGTTGCTCGCATGATGGCGAATGAAGTGCGTCAGGAACAGCCGCTCATTGCCTTTCACCATCGCGTCCGCCAACTGATCGTCGGCTGCGAAAAAGCTATGGTGCCAGCCCGGTGCCTCACCGGTCGCGACGAACGCGGGTAGCGAATAGAGCGTGTCGTCGGGTACGGTCGCTTCTATGAAGGCGGCCTTGACGATGTCGGCGGGGTGACGCGCGACCATTGGATAGCTGTTCCAGATGCCGATATCGTGCGCGACCAGATAGAAGGGTTTGTCCGGGCTGAAACGCTTGGCGAATTTGTACAGATAGTCGGAAATGTCGACGCCGGTGTAAGACGTGCGAGGTGCTTCCGACAGGCCAAGACCCGGCAGCTCGACCGCCACCACCGTATAGCGCCCGGCAAGTTTCGGCATGAGGCGGTTCCACTCATACCATGTCTGCCCAAAACCGTGGACGAGGAGCACGAGCGGGCCTCGACCGCCGCGCACGAAATGCAGCTTCACGCCGTCAATGGTTTCGTAACCGCCGCTAAATCCATCAGGAATCGGAAATTCTTCATGCGCGGCGGGTAGAACCGCACGCGGCGCGGCTTGGATCGGCGTCGCTGTCATAGCGAGTGCAGCAAGCGCAAAGGAGATGCTGTAGGGCTTCATGTCTGAACCTCGTTCTCAAAAAAGGAGCGGTCAGCGGCCTGACGGCGCGCGGTGACCGGGTGGAAAGGCGAAACGGCGTGCGGCCAGCGCGATGAGAAAGGCTATCAGGGCCAGCGCCGCGACAGCGGGCGGCAACAGCGAGGTCCCTCCCGTCGTGAGCAGCGCACCGCCGAGCGCACCGCCGACCGCGATCGCCAGGTTCCACGCCGTGGTCACCATCGCCTGCGCCAGATCGACGCCATCACCGGCCGCGTCTGCCGACGCCGTCTGCATCATCGCTCCGGCACCGCCAAAGCCGAGGCCCCAGATGACGGCCGCCGCATAGACGGCGATGCCCTGTCCGCCAGCAATCGTGAGGAGCACCGCGACCGCCGCGAACGATCCGATCGCAAGCAGTACCAGCACACGGAGCATCCGATCTACCAGTCGCCCTACGGTCCAGATGCCGGCCAGCGAACTGACACCGAATGCAAGCAGCACGAGATCGACCCGAACGGCCGCAGCCGTCGCGAACGGCGCAATGTAGGTGTACAGGATGTTGTGCGCCGTCATCCAGGTTAGGATGACGAGCAGAATCGGCACGACTCCCGGCGTGGCTATGACCCGGCGTAGCGACGGACGATCATCGGCCGTCCGGCCAGGAGCATCGGGCACTTTTGCGATGATCCAGCCGATCAGCACGACGCTGAGCGCGGAGAGGACCAGAAACGACCCGCGCCAACCAACCAGACCACCCAGGAAGGTCCCCAAGGGCACCCCTAGCGAGAGCGCCAGCGGCACGCCAACCATGGCAAGCGCCATGGCCGGGCCGGTCTGGTCCGGACGTACGATGCTGCGCGCGTAACCCGCGAGAATCCCCCAGGCGAGCCCCGCTGCGCACCCGCCGACGAACCGCGCGACCAGCACGAGGCTGATAGACCCTGCCCATGCCGTCAGCGTGTTCCCGACAACGAAGCAGATGATGGTACCGAGCAATAACGGCCGGCGGGGAAGGCCTTGGGTCAAGCTGGTAAGCGGAATCGCCGCGAGCAAGGACCCCAGAGCATAGACCGCAACAAGTTGTCCCGCGATTGCTTCAGAGATTCGCAGGCCAGAGGCAATTTGCGGCAGCAAGCCAGCGGGAAGCGTCTCGGTAACGATGCACAGGAAGCCACTGGCGGCGAGGCCTGACAGTGCTGCGGCAGGGAGTGCGGTACGCGGCACCGCCCCGGTTTCGACGAGGCCTAGCGAGGGGGAAGGCGGCATGATTGTCCTTATTCGACAGTTCGTACCTGCTCTCAGACCTCAACGATCCGGGGCATGGCTATTTAACTTAATGACCGCTATACAAATATGATCCAGCGATGCAAGGGGTTATGTAATGATCATTAACGAAAATAAGCGGCAGCGGGGACGGCCGCGCGGGTTCGTTCTCGACGCAGCGGTCGAGGTCGGACAACATCTCTTTCACGAGCACGGCTATGAGAACGTCAGCGTCGCCGCGCTGACCGAGGCGATCGGGATTACCCCGCCGAGCTTCTACGCGGCGTTCGGCAGCAAGACCGCCTTCTTCAAGGATACGTTGCGGCTCTATTCGGCCACCGTCGTGCCGCTGGATCGCTTTCTGGTTCCAGGTATCGCCCCCACGACGGCGCTCTGCGATATGCTACGCGCTGCGGCGCGTGCGTATGCCGCCCATCCGCAGCGGCGTGGTTGCCTTATCCTCGAACATGCCAAGGCCGGGACAACAGATTGGGGCATCGCGGCTGCACAGATCGCAACCGAAAATCGCGAACGAGTGCGAGTGTTTCTTAAAGCGTCCGACAGCGAAGCGCCTGAGCGTATCGCGGATTACGTTGCCATGACCATGCTCGGCCTGTCGGCCGCTGCGCGGGAGGGATGGAAGGAGGCAAGGCTACTTGCTGTCACGGAGACGGCAGCGAAGGCGCTAAATTATTGCTAGCCACATGATAGATAGCCAAGGCCCACCTGAAACGGTTTTCCCAATTAGGAACCGCAAGCGAGACGGCGCGGGCATTCTCGGAATCGATACGATTTCGAGAAGCTTTAGGTTTGCCAAGTGTCCGATCTAAGCTGGAGGTAGAGTACCGCCACGGCCGGGCTCTTTGTAATCGCGGCCTATTGGTTCGCTGGCCGTGATGTTACAACGCAGTCGATCGTAGCAAGGTTGGCAAATCGGGCCGAGCACATCTGCCCGATGGCTATCCTATGGACACCGGTCAACGCGCCAGTGCTGACAATCTGGCCCCGCTTCAATGGATATCTTGCATGCCAAGGCGCTCCTGTTTCTGCATCAAGCGTCCACCTGTACGCTGTCGCTGGCAACCAAGGCGGTCATGTTGACGATGCCGCGCGTTGTCGTCGAAGAAACGAGGACGTGCACAGGTTTTGACATGCCGAGCAGCATTGGTCCGATTGGCAGCCCACGGGTGATCGACGTCGCGAGCGTCAGCGCAACGTTAGCGGTGTCGAGCGATGACATGACCAGCAGATTAGCTGCCCCGTCGAGTGTCGATCGACTGACGCTTCTTGCCCGGATCGCGGCGTTGAGCGCGCTGTCGGCGTGCATCTCGCCATCGATGGCGAGATCGGTCGCCTGCTGCCGTATCACCAAAGAGGCGTTTGTATTCCCTGCTAAACTGCGAGCTACTCTTATAGCCGACAGCGAACGATATAGAAGCTGCGTCGGCACCCCTGGAAACCAGGCGACGGCGCGCTTCCTGAAGCCGGATGTGCTTTTGGTACTGCAGCGGGCTTAGAGCTGTAACCGCCTTGAAACGTCGGTGGAACACGGACGCGCTCATGCCAGCCACGGCGGCCATATCCTCAACGCTGAGTGGCTCGGTGTAGTGCTCACGTATCCACGCCATAGCCTGTCGAATATGCGACAATCGGGAGTCGACGCCGGCAATCTGACGCAACATCTCAGCGTGCGGACTCAACATCAGCCGAAACATCAGCTCACGCTCCAGGTGGAGCGCCATAACCGGAATTTCCTCTGGGCGCTCGTACAGTGCCAGCAATCTTTGCCAAGCGCCAATCAGCTCGACATTGGCCACGCTGAAAGCGAAGCCCGGCTGCATCTGCAACTCCCGGGTTTCGGACAGATAGAGCACCACGTTCATGATTACGGCTGGATCGAGATTGAGACCGATCGCCAGAAACGGCTTGTCGGGCGACGCTTCTATAATCTGACCCATTGCAGTGATCTCGGCAGCGACCAGCATGGTCTGTCCGGGGCCGTATTCGAACACCTGATCGCCGATAATCGTCCGCTTGGTTCCCTGCAGAACGATGACCGCCGTCGGATTATAGACCAGGGCACTCAACTCGGTCGGTCCGATGACGCTGTATATGCTCAGCCGCGACATGCCGGGATGTTTGGCATCAGTATAACGCATCGCCAGCGCGCGGATTTCATCGAGCTTATCCATGTCTTATCAAGGATCAGTTGCCTGAAAAGATCAATGCCCCGGCGGGATCAGGCAACTTATCGGGACGATCAGGCATGGCGGAAATGCCGCCCGCGACCCAGATTTCTTTGACACATTAGAAGGTGCGGTCATGCAAAAACGTAAATTGGGCACGAACGGTCCTGAAGTCTCTGCCATCGGCTATGGCGCGATGGGCTTTCATCTGGCTTACGGCTCCGCCGACGAGGAGGCCGGGCTGGCGACGATCCGTCGTGCCTATGATCTCGGCGTCACGTTCTTCGATACGGCCGAGGTCTATGGCTGGGGCGACAACGAGAAGTTCATCGGCCGTGCTGTCAAAGGCTTCCGAGACGACGTGGTGTTGGCCACCAAGTTCGGCTTCACCCCGTCATGGGAAGCTGACAGCCGGCCCGCGCACATTCGCGAAGTCACCGAGAACAGCCTGCGCTATCTGGGAGTCGATCATATCGATGTGCTCTACCAGCACCGGGTCGATCCGAACGTGCCGATCGAAGATGTGGCCGGCACGGTCAAGGACCTGATCGCCGAGGGAAAGGTCAAGCATTTCGGGCTGAGCGAAGCTGGTCCCCAAACCATCCGCAAGGCGCACGCCGTGCAGGAAGTGGCGATGCTTCAGACCGAATATTCGGTGTTCGAGCGCGATGTTGAAGTCCTGTTCCCGGTCTTGCGCGAGCTTGGTGTTGGCCTCGTCCCGTACTCGCCTCTCGGTCGCGGCTTTCTGACAGGTGCGGTCAAGCCGGCCGCCAAGTATGAAGAGGGCGATATGCGTCGGGGCGATCCGCGCTGGCAGCCCGGCAATTTCGAGAAGAACGTCGAAGCCGTTCGGCAGTTGAAAGAGCTTGCGACAACGAAGGGCGCCACCGTTTCGCAATTGGCGCTCGCCTGGTTGCTCGCTCAGGGCAACGACATCGTACCGATCCCGGGCTCCCGCAAGGCAGAACGCGTCGTGGAAAACGTCGGTGCCGCTGATCTGGCGCTGTCGGCAGAAGACTTGGCCAGGATCACGGAAATCCTGCCTGAGGGCGGTTTCGGCGAGCGCTATGCCAAAGAACTTGCGCCGACCTGGATCTAATGCCGAGCAACAATGGGCTGATCGATAACCGACCAGCCCATACTCAATAAAAGGAGGATCAAAAGTGAACCCCTCCCGAGACCGTATTTGGGTTTTTCAACGCCTTCCCGAATATGGTGGCAGGTCTGCTATCAGGGGGAGGTCTACCGTGAACCCACGCTGCAGATTCTTGCCAATCCGTAACCGACAAACAGGTAGTTGAGTCATTCCCACAAACGAACCGCGATCGGGACATGGGAGGCCGTCTCGAATGGGATCGAATTTTGAGAATGGCCCGACTTAGTGGCAACCGCTCACACTTGGCGGAAAAAATCAAAAGATTTGGATAAACGCGGCGGCAAAAAGCAACCGGCGACGACCATTCCTGCGCGCTGGATTTTGCATCTCCTCGTCCGTGACTGCGGTTCGATCTCGGCAAGCGATAGTCGTGACCGACTTCAATGGTGCTCGGCTTTGACGGTGGCTAGGAAGCGAGGCATGAGGCCTGTCGATTTCAACGCGGTCAGATAAGCGGCCGCTTCGCACGACGCTCGGCTTTCGTTGTCTTTATCACATCGAGCAATGCCACCATCGGCACTTCGAGGTATTTCCTCGTCGAGGCGGGTTCTATCGTTTGGCGATAGACTGCCACGGAACCGGTCCAACCGATCCAGCCTATCTCCAGAGGTCATCAGGTTGAGTTTGTCGACAGGGTTTGTCGGCATCTTTGCGGGAGCCATTGTTGCCGACGCCGCGAGTATCACGAACCACGCCCACCGCATTTGAAGCTTCCATGCTGATCCGACAGTCTAGTTGGGTACATAAACCTTGGCTGGAATGTCCGCTAATGACATTATCATCACCGAAATCTGGCTGACGGCTCACCACCGCGGATTGAGGGATACGATGCAGTTACCAGTTTTAAAGGCGGTGGCCATGATAGCAACTGCGTTTGCCTTGCCAGCTTTCGCAGGCCAATCGACGCCCAGCGCCAGGCAGCAAGACCTGTCCGTGACGTCCGCCCCTTTGATCGTGTCCGGCGTTCAGGCGACCAGAGTGCGCCACTTCGGTGCCGACGCGCGCTTGTTGACTGTATCGCCGTTAAATCCATCGGATGATGCAACTTTTGCCGCCTTGAAAGGCATAACGGCACAGAATTTTGTCGTCGAAGCCATCCTCAAGGGGGTTCCTATCGACAATGCTTCGACGGCGCGCGGTTTTGTCGGGATCGCTTTTCGCATCTCAAATGACCTCACCCGGTTCGAGGCGATCTACGTGCGCCCGACCAATGCGAGGGCCGACGATCAGCTTCGGCGCAACCATACCACGCAATATATCTCGCATCCCGAGTATCCTTGGGAGCGCCTTCGCGACCAGCATCCTGGAAAATATGAATCCTATGTCGACCTGGATGCCGATCGGTGGACGAAGATGCGGTTGGTCGTGAGCGGATCGTCTGCTCAGCTCTATGTCAATGACGCCTTGCAGCCAGCCCTGATCGTCAACGATTTGAAGCTGACGCCCGCAAGCGGTGGCATCGGATTATGGGTCGGTCCTGGCTCCAGAGCATACTTCAAATCCCTAAAGATCACCGTTAAGCGTCCCTGATATGCTTTACGAGGATGATGATTTTTCAAATTGGGATCCTATGCCTGCCGGGCGCCGGTTACATACCGATACCGCTCGGTTCCTCTATCTATTCAGCGCGTAGGCTCTTGAGCATCGGGTTGCGAATGCAGCTCGAATCATCCCGGGTCAGTCGCGAAAAAATGACGACTTGCCATGGCCGGCAACTTATATCCGTTAAATGGCGTCGCGAAAGAAGCTGTTGATCGAGGCACCGAACCTAAGGGTAGCGGTCTGTAAGTATGCGCCGGGCGAACGCCATAAGGCGCATACTGACCCGCATTCCCGGGTAAGCTTCCTACTGCGGGGCAGCTATCATGAGGAAAGTAGATCCGGAGCGATCCGAATGCGGCCCGGCGACATCCTGTTAAAGTCTGAACGGGCTGAGCATGAGGACCGGTTCGGCGACGGAGGTGCATATGTCGCGGCAATCGAGTTTCTTGATAATGATCCGTTCGCTGCGGGGCCAGCCGCTCCCTACTGGCGTCAGCGAACAGACGCCTTTGCACTCAGACACATGATTGCGGTTTTGGAAGCGGTACGTGCGGGAGATTCGCATGGCGCCAGCGTTGCAGGGGGGGATCTGGTTACTGGTAGCGTTTATGCTGATGACCAAAAGCGCGGGGCTCCGCCTTGGCTGAAACAGCTCAAAGCCGAGTTGGAAGAGCACAGTTTTGCTACCGTCGACGTCGCGGCCCGCGCTCAAGCGGCTGGCGCACATCCTGCCCATGCCTCGCGGTTGTTCCGCCAATGTTACGGCGCATCTATGACCGAGCATTCGCATGCACATGGTATACGGCGCGCGATCGGGGCGCTGGCACAGCCGAACGTGTCGCTGAGCGATGCCGCATTCATTGCTGGCTTCTATGATCAAAGCCACATGAACCGCGCCTTTCTGCGCATGTTCGGGCGTACGCCGGGCATGCAGCGGACTCTGCTCACCGCGACAATCGGTTAAGATCGTCCAATACAGCCTCGTGTTCTCACACTTAACGCTGTCTGCATGGATCGACGTTCTCTGCTGGTCGGCGCTGGTGCGACTATGTTCTCCGGTTGCGTTCCGACGTGGAGCGCAGCCGCTGCTGCTGCTGCGGCGGGAGCTACTTCGCTGCCTTTCGCGGGGGAGCTCGATGACCTCATAGAGGAGGCCATGCAACGCCTCGCGGCGCTAGCTGGGCTCGCTGTAGCAGTTTATTCCCGGGATGGAGTCTACACGCGCGGCTTCGGTGTAACCGACGTCAGCACCGGCGAGCGGGCTGACGCCAATACCGCTTTCTATATCGCGTCATCGACCAAGCCTCTCACGGCACTGGTCTTGTCCGCCATGGCGGTGCGGGGCGAGATAGACCTTTCCGCCACGCTTGCCGCATTCCCGCCGGACGCGCCATTCCCCCCCGCAGTGCGCGCTGACACCGTCACGTTCCGCCATTTGTTGGCGCACACTTCCGGTATCGCTTGCGACCCGATCGCCTTCCGACTGGCCTATTCCGGCCAGCATAATCCGGATCAGCTATGGCGCTTGCTAGCCGCGAGCGATGTTGAAGCCAAAGCGCCACTGGGAACGTTCAACTATACCAATACCGGCTACAACATCGCCACCATCCTGACCGATCGCCATTTCGGCCAGCCGTGGCAGGACATGCTTGATCGCGAGATATTCAGGCCTACCGGAATGCAGCACGCGACGGCGCGGATGTCTCGCGCACGTCACGGCCGCTGGTCTATCGCCGAACCGCATACAGCGTCGCCCGACGGCGTGACCAAGCTTTATCTGGAAAAAACCGATCAGACGATGCATTCGGCCGGAGGCGCCGTCATGAGCGCCAACGACGCTTTGCGATGGCTCGAATTGATGATTGAGACCGGGGCGGTCGGTGGCAGGCAAATCCTTCCCGCGGCTTCAATCCTGGCAACCCGCACTCCCATTGCAACCTTGAACGAGAAATACGCAGGTTATACGCGCGAAGCTTATGGCCTGGGCTGGTATCACGGTCCCTATCGCGACGAACGGATGCTGCATCATTTTGGGGGATTTCCGGGCGCGCGCGCCCACGTCTCATACATTCCCGCGCGCCGCATCGGTGTCGCCGCCTTCGTCAATGATTCGAGTGTTGCCGCCCAATTGACGGATGCGGTAGCCAATTACGTCTACGACCGCACGGCTGGACGCAAGGATGCGCTGACGGCGTTCAACATGAAAATTGACGATTTGATCGCGCGGCGCGATCGCTTCTTCACCCGCGTCACGCTGGAACGCGCAGAGCGCGCCAAGCGGGTATGGAACCTGACGCGGCCATCCATCGACTATGCCGGAAGCTATGAAAACGAAAATTACGGCTGCATTGAGCTTGTTGCCGAAGGTGATGGGCTACGCGCGAATTACGGCGTCATGCACGCCAGTGCGGAGCCGTACACGAAGCCCGACACGCTCTACGTCGAATTGATGCCATCATCTGGCGATTCGATTGTGTTCGAGGGGGCTGGGCCTTCCGCGTTACGCTACAATACGGACACATACCGGCGCGTTTAGCAATTTGCGATGATGCTTGGTTCATCGGTACCTTGATCGTTCATAGGCGTGTCGCCACAGGGAAATGGGCGGCGGGAATGATACCCAATACCGTCTCCGCCGCTATCAAAAGGATTGAGGATGAGGAAGGACTTGAATGGCTGGAACCGACGATCTGTGATGGCGCTGGGTGCGGGGGTGCTGGCGGTTCCAAGCTTCGCGACGGCATCGCGCGCGGCCGAATTGCCGTCCGCAGCGCTTGATCGCGTCCGGGAGATGATGCGCGACAGGCAGATTCCGGCGGCGGGAATAGCGGTGGTGCACAACGGGATTACGATGATGGCCACAGGTCTGGGATCGGCCTCTCTGCCGTTCGCAGTTCCGGCAAATGAAAAAACACTTTTCCATTTCGGGTCAGTGGGCAAGCAAATGACCGCGGCTCTGGTCTTCGAGTTGGCCGAAGCCGGCGCGATAGATCTGAATGGTCCGGTCGGACGCTATGCACGGGACCTCCCAGACACCTTCGCTACGATTCCCGTTAGCGCCTTACTGAGCCACACAGGGGGCGTGCCAGATTACGAAGGATTACCCGGGTTCGAGACCGATCGCTCCATCACTCGCCAGGCCTTTCTAGCTGGCGTATCCGCCGTCCCGGTCGATTTTCATCCGGGACGTGCTTGGGCCTATTCCAATACGGGTTATGTTCTGCTCGGCTATTTGCTGGCCGATGTAACAGGGAAATCTTATCGCGACCTCGTGACGGAGCGTCTGCTGAGACGTGCTGACATGCCCGATGCCCGGGTCGACGACGCCAGCGCAGTCATCGCCGGGCGGGCGGAGCCGTACGTGCTGGAAGACAAAACCACGTTACACGCTGTGGGAATGAGTTCCGAATATTCAAAATCAGCCGATGGCGGCGTTCTGATGTCGGCGCGTGATGCGGCGAAATGGGAGCAGGCACTACAGCTTGGCCCGATCCCATCGTCAGCGACGGTCGCAAGATTGATGCGTCCGGCGCTCATGTCCTCGGGACGTAGTACCGCCTATGGCGCAGGTTGGTTCACCGACGAGGTCAATGGTCGGGCGGTCCAGTATCATTCGGGCAGCGTGCCCGGTTTCCTGACCTTTGCCTACCGCGCGCCTTTTACCCGGACTGCGGTGACCGTCATGGTCAACATCGAAAGCGGGGCAGCCGGGCGGTTCATTGAGGAAGCCTGCCTGATGCTGGCGGAGTTCGTCGCCCCAGGATCTACTCCATTGTCGCTAGTTCCGATCAAGGACGACGCGCCGGCGGTCACGGCGCAGGCGCTGGCCTTGCTTGCGCGTGGCGACCGGGCGCTAGATCCGACCCTGTTCACGCCCGAAATCTCTGTCCTAATGAATGGTCGAGCCGGCGGCGTCGTGTTGCCGTTCAATCTGGGGACCGACACGACCGGCGTCGAATGGCGGCTTGTCGGGCGTCACTTCGAGCCTGGCGGCCAAGTACGGCGCTACAGATTGACCCGCAAAGGCCGAGCGCGTCATGTAAGCTTCGCCTACGCCCCCGATGGCCGAATCTATCGCTTCCGTAATGTCTAGCCGGATCAAGTAGCGAGAAACTGCACCGACGCCTTAATCGCTCCCGACTGATGCTCGGGGCGGGCTAGCCGACAGCGCGGCAGCGCGAGACGAAGGGTGACGCGATCCACTATCTCGAGCGTTCGCTGAAGCTCGATTCGTCCAACGACTATGCCTTCCGTGGGTTGGCCAGACTTCATCCACCCTTCAGTTTGCGAGGTAAGTAATGAACCAGACCCGACGCGCCCTCGTCTTGGGTATTCCTGCCTTGGTATGCTGGCCTGCTTTCGCGCGATCCGCCGCATCCGATCCGATCGCAGAGTACGAGCGTGCGACGGGCGGACGGATCGGCGTCTTTGCCATTAACGTGAAGACGGGCGCCAAGCTTTCCTGGCGCGCCGACGAACGCTTCATCACATGCAGCTCCTACAAGGCGTCACTTGCAGCATTCGTGCTGTCGCGGGTCGATCGCGGCGAGGAACGGCTGGATGCGCTGGTTCCCTATACGGTCAAGGACACGCTGGACCTGTGGGGGCCGGTATCGAAGGCCAATCTCGCGAAGGGTGCCATGACGGTCGAGGCCATGTGCAAGGCCGCGGTCGAGATCAGCGACGGGGTTTGCGCCAACCTGTTGATGGCGCGGTCCGGTGGTCCGCTTGCGCTGACGGCGTTCCTGCGGTCGATCGGCGACCGGGCGACCCGCATCGACCATTACGAGCCGCAGCTCGATCGCGTGCCTTCGGGCGGGCCGGAGGACTCCACGACGCCGGCGATGATGGCCAGCACGTTGCAGAAGGCCGTACTCGGCAAGGTGCTATCCGATCAATCGAAGGCACTGCTGACGCGCTGGCTGGTCGGAAACCAGACCAATCCCCGGTTGCGGGGCGGCCTGCCCACTAGTTGGCGGATCGGCAACAAGACCGGCCACAGCGGTCGCGACATGGCCGGCGACATCGCCGTCGCCTGGCCTAGGCCGGACACACCGATCGTCATCGCGGTCTACACGCGCGGGGGCCGCCCGACCGAGAAGCAGTTCGATCAGGCGTTCGCTGGCGTCGGGCGCCTGGTCGCGTCCAAGCTGGCTTGAGGGTGGCAGCTCTTTTGCAAAGCCGCACTGCCAATCGGGCTGACGGCAACAAGCGGGTTTCGCCTTCCCAAAATCTGTTCCCGAATTGAAATTCTTCAAATTGCGAATTTTGATGGGAAAATGGGCAAGCTAGGAGTGACTTAAAACACATCAGACCGTCCGAAAACGCATTCTGGGCAGATGCGAAATCGATCGAGTGTCAGGATCGCCGTCGCTAACGCTATTTTCGGCCAAGTCCGCTTTGATATCGCAAGAACTGCGCCTTGGCCGCTGATAGCCGGCTTGTAAGGGTGTTTCTGGCAGCCAGACGCGTCCCTTTCAGGTCTGCATGGCCTGGAGCATGGCGGGGATCCCAAGGATCGTGATGGCTCGCCTCAGATTGTAGGCGATCGAGGTGAGGCTGAACTCCGCGTTCACGCTAGCAAGCCCGCGCGTCAGGAACGCCCCTTGATTCATCCACTGTTTGATCGAGCCGAAGGGGTGCTCAACCGTTTCGCGGCGCCGGTCGAGAATGTCGGGGCGGGTGGCAAGCCGGTCGGCCATGCGGTCGAGCACCGCCTCGCCTTCCCAACGGTTGATGGTCCGCGCCGTACCGGACGTGCATTGTGGCTTGAGTGTGCAGTCCCGGCAGGCTTGCCGGTTGCCGTAGCGGATGGTGCAATGACCGCCCTTCTCCAAGCGGCTGAACGGATCGAGGCGCTGCCTGGCAGGGCAGGTGTAGCAGTCCTGCGCCGCATCGTAAGGGAAAGCGTCCTTGCCGAAATAGCCTTGGTCGATGGCAGGACCACGCTCCGGACGTGCGACGTAGGGGATCACACCGACCGTCTCGCAGGCAGCGATGTCCTCCCCTTTGTAGTAGCCCTTGTCGACTACCGCAGCGATCCGCTCTACGCCCAGCAGCTCGCGTGCGGCACCTGCGGTCTGCGCGAGCAGGGCAAGGTCGTTACCGGCGTTGGTAACTTGCTGTTCCACGATCAGCTTGTTGCGAGCGTCGACTGCGATCTGCGCGTTGTAGCCGACGCCGACTTTGGGGTGCATCGCCATGCCGCGAGCATCTGGATCAGTCAGCGACTTCTGGCTCTCACCGCTGGCCATCAGCTCGGCCAGCATCGCCGAATGCCGGAGCCGGCGCTCGCGCATGCGCGCGATCTTCGCCGTCAGCACAGCGGCGCGTGCGATGGCTCCTTCCGCCTTAGTTTCGGCCTGGTCGGCGCGGTCGAGCCGGGTCAGATACTCCTCGATCCGCTCATCGGCGATCGTGATCCACCTAGCCAGCTTCTGGCGAGTGAAGTTGCGCCGGCGGCTGTTCACAGCCTTGAGCCGTGTGCCGTCCACCGCCACCAACTCCCGCCCGAACAGGTCGAGCCTGCGGCATAGCAACACGAACGACCGGAACAGTGGCTTGAACGCGCCAACGTTGACGCGCCGGAAATCCGCGATCGTGCGGAAGTCCGGTTGCAGGCCGCCCAGCAGCCACATCACTTCCAAGTTGCGTCCTGCCTCTGCCGCCAAGCACCGGCTCGACAGGACCCGGTTGAGATAGGCGTAAAGGTACAGCTTCAGTAGATCAGCAGGATCATAGCCGGGCCGGGCCGTCGACTTGGGTCGCGCCCGGCCAAAACCAAGCTCACCCAGATCCAGCTCGCCGACGAACGTCGCGATGAACCGCGCCGGGTTTTCCGCCGATACGTAGTCGTCGACCGACGCCGGCAGCAACAGCATCTGATCGCCTGGAAGCCCTTCGATGTACCCCATGCCGGATCATATCAATCCGGCCGCCACGCTGGAATCCCTCATGACGTTTTCGGACGGCCTGACATGATTGTCGTTAGGCGGCAGGTCGGGCGACCGGAGCTGCCCCAAGCTATGCGTGCCACATGCGACAAACCCTGTCGCTTTGTCCGACTGTGCGGAAACCAAAGTCCGGAGGTTTTCCGCCGCCGATCCGAAAGGGCGAGAAGTCACGTGCAGCGTCAATCCGGGTATACCCTAAGAGCTCCGGGCTGTCAGGGTTACGGTTCGCACCGGCTAGCATCTCGAGGAGTGGGGCACGCGCGTGATATCGCGTTGGAGTTCGTGCTATCAACGACACCGCCGTCGCAAGGTTGGTCGTCGCGATGGCGCCGGCGAAATGATCATGCCGTCCGAGGCATATCCGTGATCGACGCCGTGACCGCCGTGTCCGCCATGGCGCTTCCGACGTCCGGTGCATGCGCCGCTGCCGCCATCAGGTCGACGTCCGTCAGATCGCGGCAATCGATCCACCATTTGGCGTCAGTGACCCGGAGGCATCCGTTACATTCGGCCTCGCTATTCAGGTTGATTAGCGCTGCAAGCCGCTTGGTCCTGATCGCCGACGCCCAGCTGATTTGCCGATCGGTGCCTGTTAGCGGTACAAGATTAAGGTGTGAGACAGCAGCGCTGCTTACCGCTGATGCAACGGCTTCCTCTGCTCGCTTTTTCGCAACGAAGCAGTCTCGACAGGTCGTCGTCTTCAGCCATTTTGCTTTCCGTTCCTGCTGGCTTTCAAAGCCGGTAAGATAGTGAGCCTGCTCGTGACCGCAGGCATGAATGATCCGCTGTTCCATTGTTGGGATGATGGCTGTTCGTGGTTTGTGCGCAACGGCATTGAGTCAGGGTGAATCGGAATCGCGCTCAGTGGCTGACGACCGAGCCAAATGCATCCTCGACCGGCCAAGCTGGTGCGAGGCCGTCAACGCTTGCGAGATCTGAGCCAACCAACGTACCGATAAACCGGACGCGCTCTTTGACCAAATTCAGCCCAGCGTGGGCACAAGAGCTACCTCCGCATAGTTGGCTGCCTTCAAAGGCTAATGTTGCGCCGTGCCATCTCGAGGAATGCCATATCGCCGATCGGGGCGCGGGGCTCGGCTTTGAATATGTCGGCTAGATCGAGCAGATCCTCGTCGGTAAGGTCGATGATGGATGTCTCGATTTTTGCAAGGCGTCCGACCGCGCGAACACTGCGATCGGTCAGCCGCTTCCTTTTTATCTTGAGCATACGCTTTCCTACCATGAGCAGCCTTACCGTCCACGCTTCCGGATCCATGTATGTCAGGTAAAGGTTGCCGGATGAGCCTATCGCAAACTGAGTCATTTCGTAACGCCGCCGCCAAAGAACGGTCCGAGGCGGAGCGGTCCTTGCTACCGCTTGTTCGAGCGCGTCATCTTCGATCCGCGGAGGCATGGGACGCGATGGCCGCGCAGGGGGAGCTTCTTGAGCGTCTGGCGCAGGTGAACGCGGAAACTCGCGAGAAACAGCCTTATCACCGACGACCTGTGGTTGAGAATACGTAGGGTCGTGCTTCCGTGCCGTTATCGCTTGTAGGACCGTCGAAACAGTTGGGAATGTCTGCTTTTTGACGTCGGCGCAAAGAGCCGATCTTTGCACGCGGACCGTCTGCATTTAGGCAAAACTGGTGGAAAGCGGCCCGGCCGATTTCGGGTGACGATCATCGTAAGCGGACGTTCGTTCATTTGATGGGGCACGGGAGGCAATCGGCCGCTTCCTGGTGGATAGCGGCCTGTCCGCTATCGGGCGGCGACCCTCATAGACGTACGTTCGTTCAGGAAGCGAGTTCGGGCCCGAAGGGCCGCTTCCTGGTGGATCGCCGGACGGCCAGCAATAACGGTAAGTTCTATGAAGCGGCCTCGGCGCGGCATTCAAGATATATGGACAGCTATTATATGGCAGTCCGCATCGCCGCCGCGCATACTTACTCAGGCCAAAGGTTGACGGGGCGGAAATATGTGACGACCCCAATAGAGCGTCCTTTATGATGCGGGATCGTCAGATATAGGGTGAGTTCCGTCCCTTTCGTTAGCGGCAATGATCCGCCCGGACCACAAGCCATGCCGAAAACCAATTCAACGTCAGAAGGGGTAAAGTAGCCCTTCAGATGCTTGATGATACGGACCTTGATTTTGACATGCTGGCCATACGGTTGCGGCGCGCTAAGAAGTCTTGCTCTTACAATGTTGGGAAATATCTTCGGAGCGTCGGGATTCCACGTTGCGTTCGGCGCGACGCATTGAACTATCGGACCGCCCGGTCGCGGTGGCGGCGGCAACCGATCAATTCTTGGTTGATAGGTCTCTGGTTGCGTAGCAAAAATGATAGCCATCGCCGCGCTGCTTCCGAACGAGTTAAACATTATCGTGGCGTCCCCTCCGGTTCTCGCGCTTGGTTTGCAGAATTACTACGATGGCATCTCGCGCGACCATTGCTATCAATGCCACCACCAAATTGCTTTGCTTCGGAATCGCTACCGCAACTGGTGATGTAGAGGATGACCGATTGTAAGTTGATATCACGCGCGCCTGTATGTCCGCAATTGGGCGTCAGCGGTCATTCGATGCGACCGGCTTTGGAACGTCCAGAATGGTGGTTAGCGGTCGTTCCCGATCTGTCAGTAGACGATCGACATGTCCTGCTTCAGCGGCTTGGGCGGCGTTGG